>JADKKE010000011.1 GCA_016720655.1 Bacteroidota bacterium | reverse complement strand
TTTTAGCAAAAAATACTCAATGGAAAGAGTGCAAGTGCCGATAGTATAAAGGTTCCCCGTTTCATCATTGTAATTGATTTATCTGTTTGTTTAATTCAGCACTCCGGGTTTAAACTCACGTTTTAGCATGAGCACCATCAGTAAATGTACGAAACAGGATCTTAATGGATCTTGAAATTGCCGAAGCCCGACGAATGCTCGAAGCCTGTCAAGCACGAAACTTTATTCGACCCTGGTCTTTCTAAAAACAATAGCGTGAAAGTAAAGCTACCTGCCTCCGGAGACGGATTGATCTTGCTCACCAGCTTTCCGTATAATATTTACGGAGCATGAATTGATCGCCTGCATCTCAGAACTCAACTCGCCCGAAAAAACCGGAGGTTGAAAGTATTAAAGGAAAATGATTAGAGGATACAGTGCCGATTTAAATTGTATCCCAAAAGATACGGTTGCCGGGAGGATTGTTGCGTGGTGGAATGTGTGATGGCTTGTTCAATCCTTACTTTTAGAAATGCAATTTCGAGAAAGCAAAGCTACCGGCCTCCGGGGCGGAATGTCCTTGCGCACGGGCTTTCACACAACATTCCGACGAGCGGGAAGTCTTGAACAATGGATGAATTTCACACAGTTTAAGGGTTTCGTACAACATTCTGGTCAGCTGAGGGCGAGCAAACTGCTTAGCGTGGAACTTGATTTCACCATTAAATTGCATTTATATGTCATTATATTATGTAATATGTAATACATAAACGAAAATAATATTTAAACTAATTGCGTATTCCAAATTTATTGTTTTGCTTTGCACCCAATTCCAGAATCAAAATTAAAATGACCAAGAAGTCAACACGAAGAGAACGCTTTGAAAAAGTTGCCGCAAAGAGGACGCAAAAACTTTTGGATATGATTGATATACTTGGAAATTGTTCTAATAAAAGCAATTACGAATACACTGATGAAGATGTTCGCAAAATGTTTTCAGCGATTGAAAATAAAGTGAAGAATACGAAAGCTTCTTTCGGCAATGCAATAAGTAAGGAAGACAAAAACAGATTCAAATTTTGACCTCATGGCAAAAAAATGGTATTACAGAAAGCAAACCGGTGATGCTGGTTTAAATCGCAAACCACCTCGTTTGAAAGATTTGGGCGAACATTCAATCAGAGTTTTTGTCCGTGAAGTAATTCAGAATAATCTTGATGCAGCAGAAGAAGGAAAAGCGGTAACTGTCGAAATAAAAATTCATGAGTGGAAGAAAAAAGAATTGGAAAACTTCTTTGAGTTTGTCGGCAAAGAACATATTGAGTTGTTAAAAAAATCTGCAACTGACCCTGACCCTTCGGTTGCTCCTTATCTGAAAGATTGCGTTGAAATTATCAATGGGAAAAAAGCATCAACATTTTTAATCGTTGTTGAAGAAACTAATTGCATTGGATTATTAGGACCAGTTCGTGAAACTAAAACTGAAAAATCACATTTTGATGCGTTGATGCGAAAGGTTGAAAATAATGAAGCGAAAAAAGAAACTACAAACACTGGCGGAACATGGGGAAAAGGAAGTTCAATTTTCACTTGCGCATCTCTGCTTTGGACTTGGTTCTCTTATTCAAAATTATCAAGCCCCTGGTTTGATGAAAAGAATCAAGTTGAACATAGGAAGCGTTTTATTGGAAGGTCAATGCTTGCGCCTTTCTTTGATGAACCATTAAACGAAAGTGTTCTTGGAGATGGATGGTTTTGTGATACTGAAAAACTGGAAACAGAAAAAATAGATGCTTATCCTTTCATCAATACACAAGCGGATGAATTTGCAGAGAAACTTGGCTTGCCAAAAAGAGACACATCAGGAACAACATTTTACATTCCATTCTTCAAGCCGCAATTGGAAAACGGAAGTGAGAAAGTTGATTTAGAAATTCTGCAACATGAATTTTCAGAACAGGTCATGCAAAACTGGTTCATTCCTATTTACAATGGAATGCTAACTGTAAAAATCACAACAGATTCTGAAACGATTCAAATAGATAAAAAGTATTTGCATTCAGTTCCTGAATTAAAATTCAAATTACAATTACTTGACTGGTATGAAAACGATTGTCCACCGGATGACAAACGATTCATGAAAGAACAAATTGAAATTGATGTTCCGGGATTGAAAGATGATTTTATAAATGCCAGAACTCAATTTGGAAAAGCAAGACAGAAAGCAAAATCAGATTTAATTGTCAGAGTGCTTAATGAGGATGAGGATTTCGATGATACTTGGGAAACAGTCAACAAAGTTGCTTTGTGTCGCAATAAGGGAATGATAATTAACGATGAGAGTTTGTTTGAAAATAAAACCATACGAACTGAAAGTATTTTTCTTGGCGGATTAATGGCAAAGTATGAGGCTGTGTTGGACAAGCGAAAACATTTTGATTTATTTCTTGCATACGCAGAAAACCCTGCACACAATACCTGGTGCAGAAGTTCAAATGATTATGACAGATGTTTCTTAGACCGCTTTGAAGGTAGAAGACCAAAACCCGAAGCATCAATCAATCATTTGTTCAATGAGATTTACAGGGTGTTCAAAAAACTTCTTGAAGAAGATACTGAACAAAAGGAAAACAAAGACATTTGCACAATTTTTAAAAAACTGGCGAAGCTAAAAAGTCGTGGTGATGATACAACCGGCAAAGCATTATTCTTTATGCGGACTTTGGAAGATGAAATTGATTCAGAAGGCAGATACATTTTCACCAAAAAAATTATTTCTGCATCAGAAGAAAACAACATTGATGTTTATTTCAAGAGTTACATTGATTCACTGGAAGGTGAAAGAGATAAAGACTTTGAACATCTCGGAATAAAAGAGTTCAGCAATATTGAAATCATAAGCACTGAAGATGTACTTATCAGTGAAGGAAGTAATCCGAAAAGTCAGTTAGCACCGCAAGAAGAAATGGTTGTCAAAATCAGGACTTGCAAAATTGATAAGAACCCTTTCTTCAAGAATGTAGAGCCGTTTATTAAAACTTATGCTAAAGCCATAACCAATGAGTGAAAGAATTATTCCCATTTCGCCTTACGCAAAAGCGGATAACATGATTGATTTGAAAGGATATGTTTCCATTGACGGCATTGAAGAAAAAATCGAGATTCCCGATAAGAAACATTTAATCCTTTATAACTTTTCACTTGCGAATGGTGATATAGTTGTTCCAAGAAATCACGACATACTTAGAATTTTTCTAAAACCAACCATCGCAAAAGGGCATTCGCCAAATGACTTCTCACATTTTTTACTAAATGGTGAATCAGTTGAAAAAGTTTTAAAACTGAAATTGCAAGTATGGTGTAAGAATACCAGGTGGTGTAGCAATCAACTTTCAGCCAACATCAGCGACGCAACAGGTCGTAAAGAAGTTTATTTTGATATTCCGATGTCGGAAGTAAAAGAAGAAATTACTATTGTGGGATTTGTGATAAGAGAAACCGGAAACAAAGTAAACGAAACACGAAAAGCAAATACAATTTATTCTGTACTTTCAAATTGCGAAGCGGTAGCCATTCAGATTGATGAACGAAAGGAGATTGGCGGAAATCACTTGCCGATTGATTACGAAGATTTATCTCACAAGGATATGGTCTTTGATATTAAAGGACTGGAAAATGATTTTGATTTGCCACGAATTAAATGTGCAAAGGAGTTCAAAGAATATTTTGTCAGAGACGATTTGAAAACTGTAAACAGCACTTTTATGATGGCAATGTTTTACTTCCTTGATTCTTATTTGAAGTGGTTAATCTTTATTTGTAAATACGATGCACACGATAAAAATCACAAAGGTCTTGTTGAAACTTTCTCAAAATATTGTGGCATTTCAAAAGCGCATCTTGTTGAGTTGATTGAAGAAAAAAAGTATTCGGAGAATCAAACCAAGCAGTATTTAACCCTTTCACATAAACTGCTTTTTGGATTACAGGCGGATTCACCAGTGAAATATGCCAGGGAACTTAAGCAAATGATAAAAGAAGAATCAAAATGAAATCCTTTAAAAACAACAACGAATTTTTTCTGAACACTTTGCATCCTGATGTTGGTGAGCACACTGAAAATGTAAATGCTTTCAATATTTACACGCAGGACAAGTTCAACACTTATCTTAAGAAACTTGGTGCGGATGAAATAGGAACAGTTACAGAAAAGGAAATGTCAGTTATTGAAAAGATCAAAGAGCAAATTGAGAAACTGAAAAAAGAAAATCAGAATGTAGATAAGGACAGATTAGAATTTGACCTTGCAATTATCTTTCACTCCAATCTTAAAAAACTGAATTGGGGAAGATGGTTACTGGATGATTACAATATGTGGCGTTGGTTGTCAATGAATTATTTTCTGAAAGAAGTTCTTTGGAGAAGGGGAGAAGAAAAAAAGAAGAAAGGTTTGGTTGCTGAATCTGCAAAAGCAACTTACGACCATCTCGTTGGAAAAAGAACCCGTGATATTTTCCCTCGTAGATATTTCATCATTGGCGAAAGATTATTTGACAGTGAAAAGAAATATGAATTGCTACAAAAGCTTTCTACCCTTTCAAAAGAAAGCAGGTCTGGTGGTTTCGGAAATTTAATTTCAAATATGGTTGATACCAAACTTCTTTCTCCGAAAGATTATGTTTCGAAATCTTTTCTGAAATACTTTTCACCGAAGGAGAAAGTTAGCTGATGATAAAGAAGTGTTGAGGGCTTTTGTCAGATACAACAGTTACAAAAAGCGATTACTCAATATGGCAAACAAAGATATATACAGAAATGAAATATGTATTGGATAAATCAACCGCTTCTTAACTTATAGTAAAATATTTTGAAAATACGCATCCGTTTTAAAGGAGATTATTTATCCTCATTATAAAATTCAGCCCTACTAATCTTTTAGTTGTATAGTCGTGAATAGAGGATGAATAACAATCAGTTTAATGGCAAATGATCTCGGAAATCTACTGTAGCATGCCACTATTTTGGAGAATTATTTTTGTGTCGCCTGAATATGATTTACAAAACTGTCCAGTGTTAAAATTCTTTCTCTAAAGTCTTTTGGGAAACTTGTCAAATATTGTTTTGGTACAACCAAGCATACATTATATTTATACATTTCTTCAAGTTGGTTTTTAGAAATACCCTGTTGTAATGTAAAAAAGATGTTTTGTTTTGATACGGTCTGCTTCGTTTAATATTTGTCTCCAACGATCTTTACAAGTTGTCTTGGACGCAAGCACAACCAATTTTTTTGGACTAAATTTCTCGTTATTATATGCGTCAACATTGGGAAACAGAAAATCGGGTTTCTTGTTATCTTCTGTTAATGCTTGGGTTGCAAAAGAAAGTTGAAATGTTTTAAAGATTTCAGAAAGATGATGTTCAAGTGATTTTCCTGCTCTGCTTTTTCGCCTGTTTAAAATTGTGTTTGCTGTTTCAACAAGTTCTTCAACTGTCTTGAAAGGCATTTTTATCCTGCTACTATACCTATCATTTTCGATAATCTTGAAAAGTTGAAATTCTGCATTTAACCAATTTAAAATTTCTTGGTCAGGGTTTGCTTTAATAATTTGGGATGTAATGCCATACGCTCCATTATAACAATTTCTTGAATTGGTGGCAAGGTCACTTGTAGTTGGAAATTCTAATTGAAGTGATTTTAAAAATCCAACGAAGCACTGCATCAATTTATCTTCTGCAGTTGCTTCAAATTGTTTTGAATAATTCCATTTGTTTCCGTTGATGAAATGTTTAATGCTGCAAAAAACTCATCAATGTCTTCATCAGTTTGCAATACGAACGCTTCATAATAGTTATCAGAATTTTTGCAGATAACTAAAAGGTCTCCGATATTTTCATCTTCTAAAAATGGAAATCCTTTCCCAAACCGGGTAAGTCGATATTCATTTCTTGTTCCGGTTCCATAATAGATAAAACGGCTTGTTGTTTCAAAGTCATCCTGCCATTTTATGGAAATGAATTTGTCTTTGTTTTCACCTTTTTCACCGGGTTTGTCAAAGAAAAGTTGCCAGGAGTGTTTATGAATATGAAAGCCTGCCTGATGTCCACCTGTCGCACCAGTGTCATTTGCAGTTATGTATTTGCTAAAAGCAATTTTAGATTGTTGTGCTGAGGATATGGCTTTGGTTAGAATGCTTTCCATTTAACTTTAAAATTTCTTTTACGATGTTTTTTCCAACTGCCTGTATCAATGGTGTTACAACTGAATTTCCAAACTGTTTATACGCCTGTGTGTCTGAAACAGGAATAATAAAATTATCCGGGAAGCCTTGAAGTCTTGCGCATTCTCTTGGAGTGAGACGTCTCGGACTTTTACCGTTTTGAGGTATCAAAATTTCTGCCCCGTCCTTGTAATACCGTGCACTCATAGTCCGAGATATTCCATTAAGGTCAGTAAGTCCAAAACCAAAACCATTTCCTTTCTCTTTATGTTTCTTGGCATACTCTTGCAGGTAGTTCCACAAATGAGCAGAAAGAGTATATTTTTTATCTACATTGGTTTCTAAAATGTCTTTGATGGCAAATTTGGTTTCGCTCATTTTAGGAAAGGTAAAAGTTTCTTTGCCTTTGAAAATTTGATTTCTAAAACCAACAATAATTATTCTTTCTCTGTGTTGGGGAACAAAATATTTGCCGTCTAGAACCTTGTAATGGACAGAGTAGCCCAGTTCTTTTAGCGTTTCAGTTATGACTTTGAAAGTTTTTCCTTTGTCGTGTGAAACAAGATTTTTGACATTCTCTAACAGAAAAGCAGCAGGTTTCTTGTATTTTATAATTCTTGCAACATCAAAAAATAATGTTCCTTGGGTTTCATCTAAAAATCCATGCACTCTGCCTAATGCATTTTTTTTTGAAACGCCCGCAATAGAAAAGGGTTGACATGGAAAACCTCCAAGTAAAATATCATGGTCAGGAATTTTCTTTTTCTGCAATTTTCGTTATGTCCTAAATGGCACTTCGCCAAAATTTGCCTCATAAGTTTTCTTAGAGTAAGTGTCCCATTCACTTGTAAAAACACATTTGCCACCAAGATTTTGAAAAGCAAGTCTGATACCACCAATACCTGCGAACAGGTCTATAAATTTGAATTTAGGATTTGTTTGCGGTGGAAAAGGAATGTCCCATTTGATTGGTAAGTAATGTTGGAAATCAGGCTCTTGAACAATTTTCAATTCCTCATGGAGTTCAGCGAGATGCCTCTTTGCGGGTGGCAGGAAGTATTTTGAAACTCCGTTTTTGTGATTTTGGAAGTAATGCGTTAAGTGGGCAAGACTGTTGTCTGTCTTGTTATCCACTTCAATTTTCAATTTTTTTCTGATGTCAGAATATTTCTTTGGCATTTCTTCTTTTGTCTATGGTTCGTTCAATTTTCTGTATGCAAGTTCGCAATTTTTTGTTTACATCACTGCTCCAAAACCTTAAAACTTTCCACCCTTCTTTTTTTAATTGACAATTTACTACAACATCTCTCTTTATATTGGATTCTATCTTGTTCCACCAGAATTTTCTGTTAGTTTTAATGCGATGCTTGTTGACAGACCAGTCCTTTCCATGAAAGTACTCACTATCCACGAAAACGGCAATTTTCAATTTCTTAAAAGTTAAATCAGGTTTACCGAAAACTGTTTTATCATTTTTTCTGTGCCTGTATCCAAGAGAAAATAAGGCTCGAGCTAATGCAACTTCCATTTTAGTGTCTCTGCTGCGAATTGCTTGCATATTTCGCCTGCGCTGCTCTTTTGTCAATACATCCATGTTATAAAGTTCAGCATTGGTAGTTGGATAAATATTACTTATTGCAATTTAAGTCAGATTATATTTGCAACTACATCACCTATTACTGATGCGCTATTATTTGTCGGACCGGTGGTTTGTCGGACGTGGATAACGATCACGATTAACTTGCGTTCCAAAATATAATAAAGCGATCAAAAATTCCAGATATTCGCCCCATCAATTTCTATCCTATGTCTGATCAAATTAATTCCAGTAAAGCTCCTGAACCAGTAGGACTGTATCCGCACGCCCGGCGGGTGGGGAATCTTTTGTTTTTGAGTGGTGTGGGACCGAGGGAGAGGGGGACGAAGAAAATTCCGGGAGTGGAGCTGGATGAGAAGGGGAATATTGTGTCGTATGATATCGAGAAGCAGTGCAGATCGGTGTTTCAGAATGTGCTGTATATCCTGGAGGATGCGGGATCGGGATGGGATAAGATTGTGGATGTGACGGTGTATCTCACGAATATGAAAGATGATTTTCCGATATATAATCGGCTGTGGGCGGAGTATTTTAAAGAGAACCCGCCGTGCAGGACGACGTTGGAGATCAATTGTTTGCCGACGCCGATCGCTATCGAGCTGAAGGTTATCGCCAGCTTTTGAGTGAATAGTGAATGGTGAATGGCCCCCCAATTGAATAGCAGGAGGTGCGGCAACTCGCCGTCTGCTTTTAAATGCTTGATCAGGTGTTAAATTCAGGCAGAGGGCTGGTCGTTCTGATCCCCCTTGCCAAATTTCTCTGTTGAGCTTTAATTGGATTGAGGATCCCCCCCCCCCTTTAACCAATTTCAGACGTTCTGTCCCTTATCTCCCCGTTTCCCCGTCCCTCGTCCCTTCAATTCGGAGATTCAAATTGAGTCTATTCTTGTGCCGGTCGTCCCACGTCCCCCGACCCTCGTCCCCTCGCCAATAAAAAGCTGAAAAACAGTCAATTTTGAGACACTAAGTTACTTTCCAATAGCCTTTATTTTCCTTATTTTTGCAGGCTTTAAAATCGGAGGGGTTGGACTGTGTGTGGTTTTGTCGATTTTAATATCAAGATTTAAAGAATAAACACTGTATGTCATTGAAATACAGGGAATTTAAGCAGTTGGATTTGCCTTCGGTTTCCAAAGAAATTTTGGAAAAATGGGAGGCGGAAAAGACTTTTGAACAAAGCGTGGAGAGCCGGGCTGGCCGTCAATCGTTTACATTCTATGAAGGGCCCCCGTCGGCAAACGGCTTGCCTGGTATCCACCACGTCATGGCGCGGGCGATCAAGGATATTTTTTGTCGTTACAAAACGCTCAAGGGTTTCCAGGTAAAACGTAAAGGTGGATGGGATACGCACGGATTGCCGATCGAACTGAGCGTTGAAAAAACGCTGGGCATCCGCAAAGATGATATCGGTAAAACAATTTCCATCGAAGATTATAACAAAGCCTGCCGCAAGGAGGTTATGAAATACAAAGATGTCTGGGATGATCTCACACGTAAGATGGGATATTGGGTCGATCTCGATCATCCCTATATCACGTTCACGAATGATTATATCGAATCGTGCTGGTATCTTTTGAAAGAACTTTACAAAAAAGATTTACTCTATAAAGGATTTACGATTCAACCGTATTCTCCTGCAGCGGGAACGGGTTTGAGTTCGCATGAATTGAATCAACCGGGGACGTACAAAAATGTAAAAGACACCACGGCGATTGCTCAATTTAAAATTCAGAATTCAGAATTGGGAATTGAAGGTCCACTTTATTTTTTAGCATGGACGACAACACCCTGGACGCTTCCATCCAATACTGCTCTGGCAGTGGGAGCGAAGATTACTTATGTTGCTGTTCGCACACATAATCCGTATACACATCAGTTGATCACCGTGATTCTTGCAAAAGATCTCCTGGGTCGTTATTTCCCGGAGAAGAATGCGGAATTGAAAATGGAAGATTACAAAACGGGAGATAAAGCAATTCCGTTCCAGATCCTGAAAGAATTTACAGGAAAAAATTTCGAAGGAATCCGCTACGAACAATTATTCCCTTATGCACAACCGGTAGATGGTGATGCATTTCGTGTCGTGCTTGGTGATTTTGTGACAACAGAAGACGGAACCGGAATCGTTCACATCGCTCCGAGTTTTGGTGCGGATGACTTCCGTGTGGCGAAACAAAATGGAATCGGTTCCCTGACGCTCGTTGATAAACAAGGAAAATTTACTTCGGAAGTCGGTGAGTTTGCAGGTGAATATGTGAAGGAACAATATCTCACCGAAGAAGAAAAGGAAACAGAACGCAAAAAACAAGGCGGCGAAAAATATTTGTCGGTCGATGAACGTCTTGTGATCAAGATGCGCAAAGAAGGCAAGGCTTTTAAGTCGGAGAAGTACGAGCACACATATCCGCATTGCTGGAGAACAGACAAGCCAATCCTATATTACCCATTGGATTCCTGGTTTATCCGCACGACTGCGAAAAAAGATCGTCTCGTAGAACTAAACAAAACGATCAACTGGAAACCTGAGAGCACCGGAACCGGACGTTTTGGAAACTGGCTGGAGAATCTTGTTGACTGGAATCTTTCGCGTTCACGCTATTGGGGAATTCCATTTCCGATCTGGAGAACAGAAGATGGAACGGAAGAAATTTGTGTTGGATCTGTTCAGGATTTGCACGATGAAATCGAGAAGGCGATCAAGGCCGGATTCATGAAGTCGAATCCTTATAAGGAAATTGAAGAATCTACATTCAACATTCATCAATCAAATTTCGATCTTCATCGTCCGTATGTTGATGACATCGTTCTTGTTTCTCCTTCCGGAAAAGCAATGAAACGTGAATTGGATCTGATCGATGTGTGGTTTGATAGTGGCGCCATGCCTTACGCGCAGTGGCACTACCCGTTTGAAAATAAAAATGAATTTGCATCTGCATATCCTGCAGATTTCATAGCAGAAGGTGTGGATCAAACACGAGGATGGTTCTTTACATTGCATGCGATTGCAGTTCTTGCCTTTGATTCCATTGCATTCAAAAATGTAGTGAGCAATGGTTTGGTGCTTGACAAGAATGGGAATAAAATGTCCAAGCGTTTGGGCAATGCTGTGGATCCATTCGAAACACTGAGCAAATACGGTCCGGATGCAACACGCTGGTACATGATCAGCAATGCATCGCCCTGGGATAATCTGAAATTTAATGCTGAAGGAATTACGGAAGTACAACGAAAGTTCTTCGGCACATTATACAATACCTATTCTTTCTTCGCGTTGTATTCGAATATCGATGGCTTTAATTATTCGGAGCCGGAAGTTTCCTACGAAGAGCGAACAGAGCTTGATCGTTGGATTCTTTCCGAGTTGAATTCGATGATCAAAGTAGTTGATGCAGCCTACGCTGATTACGAACCAACAAAAGCCTGTCGTGCGATTTCCGATTTCGTAAGCGAACACCTGAGTAACTGGTACGTTCGTTTGAGTCGCCGTCGTTTCTGGAAAGGTGAATACACAAAGGATAAAGTTGCTGCGTATCAGACTTTGTATACTTGTCTGGAAACAGTAGCGGTGCTGATGTCGCCCGTTGCTCCGTTTTACAGTGATCAACTCTTTGGTGACCTCAATGCTGTTTCGGGAAAATGGAAGGTCAGCTCTGTGCATCTGGCAGATTTTCCTGTTTCAAATGAGCAGTACATCAACAAAGAATTGGAAGAGCGGATGGAGCTCGGACAGCAGATTTCCTCGATGGTTTTGTCTTTGCGGAAAAAAGTGGATATCCGGGTTCGTCAGCCTTTGAACAAAATCCTGCTTCCTGTTCTGGAGGAGGGTTTCCGTGAAAAGGTAGAACGCGTAAAAGACCTGATTCTCGCCGAGGTGAATGTGAAAGAAATTGAATACATCCACGACACGAAGGGAATTCTCACCAAGAAAATCAAGGCGAATTTCAAGGTATTGGGTAAGAAAGTCGGCGGGCTCATGAAGGACGTAGCGGCGGTTATCCCGACCTTCAGTCAGGAGGATATTATCCAATTTGAGCAGGAAAAGCAGTTTCAGATCAATGTCGGTGGACAGGATGTCTTCCTGGTGCCGGAAGATGTGGAGATCAGTTCCGAGGATATTCCGGGCTGGCAGGTCATCAGTGAAGGCCGGCTAACGGTAGCGCTGGATGTAACGATCACGGAGCAATTGAAGGAAGAGGGAATGGCACGGGAATTTATTAATCGTGTACAGAATTTGCGCAAAGACAAGGGCTTTGAAGTGACCGACAGGATCGACCTGAAAGTCCTGAAACACCCGTCAATTCTGCCTTCCCTGATTAATAATAAAGATTATATTTGCGCGGAAATTTTGGCAGCCTCCCTGGACTTAGTGGATCGTCTTGATGGTGAAGACACTGTGGAAGTGGAGGTTGACGACGATATCTTAACACGCATTAGCATTAAAAAACACGAAGTGTCTCTCGTGAATTAAGCCCACGTTGGAGTCTTCGCCTTAATCAAAATTAATTCGTTTTCTCATGAGCAAGAAGTCTACTAAAAAAGGAAAACCAGCACCGAAAGCAAAGGCTGCAGCTAAGGCTAAAGCAAAACCGGCTCCTGCGAAGAAATCTATTAAGGCAAAAGCAAAACCTGCACCTGCTAAGGTGAAACTTGCTGTAAAATCAAAACCCAAAGCGAAAGCTCCGGTGAAGAAAGTTATAAAGAAAGCTGCTCCGAAAAGTGTTGCGAAGGCAAGTCCTAAAGCCCCTGTAAAACCAGTTGCTAAAGTGGCTGCGAAACCTGTAGCCAAGGCTCCGGTGAAAGCAACGCCTAAACCAGTAGAAAAAAAACCGGTACAAACGAGTGTGCCAAAACCAAACCCAACAGAATCTAAACCTGCGATTTCAAAACATATGCCATTTAATAAAAAGCCTGAGCCTTCACGTCAGATTGTGAAAGCACCTGAAGAGAGTGGAAAGAACCGTTATTCAGATAAGGAACTCGAAGAATTCCGCGAGATCATTATGAAAAAGCTCGAAGACGCACGCCGTGAACTTGTGACATTGCAAGCTCAGCTTACAGCAGCCAATGAACATGGAACTGACGATACAGCGAGCACATTTAAAATGCTGGAAGATGGTTCAGATTCACTTGCGAAAGAAGAAGCCGGTCAGCTTGCGAGCCGTCAGAAGAAATTCATCGAACAACTGGAGAATGCTCTGGTGCGAATTGAAAATAAAACCTACGGCATTTGTCGTGTCACCGGTAAGTTGATCCCGAAAGAAAGATTACGTGCCGTTCCGCATACTACTCAGTCGATCGAGGCGAAGTTGAAGCAATACCGGGATTGAGTGAAGAGTGAGTAGTGAAGGGTGAAGGGTAGGGATGTCTTGACTCTTGACCCTTTTCTATTTATTTACGTTGCTCCGTCCGTCCCCCACTCGTCCCCCGTCCCCCGTCCCTCGTCCCTTACCCCTCAAAATGTCCCTGACCTCGAATTCGCTCTTCCGTCGCTCCGCGATGATAGTCTTCCTGGTTCTTCTCATCGATCAGGTGGTGAAGATCTGGATCAAGACACATATGTATTTGGGTGAGGAGTTCGAGATTACGAAATGGTTTGTGATTCATTTCACTGAGAACAACGGCATGGCATTCGGGATGGAATTCGGTGGACAGGCAGGAAAAATATTTCTCAGTCTGTTTCGGATCGTTGCATCGCTCGGAATCGGTTGGTACCTTTTGCATCTGATTCGTCAAAAATCACATCCGCTGGTCATCACCTGTTTTTCCTTCATCTTCGCCGGTGCAGTGGGCAATATTATTGACAGTGCCGTTTATGGTGTGCTTTTTTCGGATAGCATGAATGGAGTTTCGACATTTCTTCCCGCTGAAGGCGGCTATTCAAGTTTCCTCCATGGCCGGGTTGTGGACATGCTTTATTTCCCGCTTTTTTCAGGGAGGTTTCCCGACTGGTTGCCAATCTGGGGTGGTGAAACATTTCTTTTTTTCCGACCGGTGTTCAACATAGCGGACTCATCGATATCCATCGGGGTTATGCTGTTCATTATTTTTCAGAATAAATTTTCACCGGCACAGAAAAAGAAAGACGAAACTTTACCCGAGGAGAATGCAGGTATTCCTCAAAATGGAGAAAGTGTTTAATTGATTCTTTGCTTAGGCCGGAGGTAATGAGATTCTCCCCGGAAAGAATCCTGACATTAGTTATTTGTTACCGGAGTGAAAATCCTCGGGTTTGTTAAGGTCTTTTGGAATTTCTATGCATGAATAGAAACATGTATATTTGAGGATCGACCTATGAAAAAATATCTCCTCTCCGCGACTTTCTTCTTCTGTGTATTTGTTTCGTTTGCTCAGACAAGCGACAGCGCAGTGATCCGAAAAATTTATTCGGAAATTCTTGTCAATGGAAATGCATACGAATGGCTGCGCCAACTTTCGGTGAATGTGGGTGGTCGCTTGTCCGGTTCCCAGGAAGCAGAAAAAGCTGTGCAGGTCACAGAAATCATGATGCGAAATTCCGGTGCTGATTCTGTTTGGTTGCAGGAGGTATGGGTTCCGCATTGGGTAAGAGGGCTCAAGGAAAGCGGAAAAATAATTGATGCAAAGAAAAAAGCTCAGGATGTTCCGATATGTGCGTTGGGTGGTTCTGTTGCGACACCGGCGGAAGGAATTACAGCGACTGTTATTGAAGTACATAATTTTGATGAGCTCATGAAATTGGGCAAGGAAAAAATTCAGGGCAAAATTGTTTTTTACAATCATCCTTTCGACGAAACATTCATCACAACTTTTGAAGCCTATGGCGAGGCAGCGGAATACCGTTGGTCTGGTCCGAGTGAAGCAGCACGCTATGGTGCTATTGCTACGATTTGTCGGTCCATGACAAATGCCCAGGATGATTTTCCCCATACGGGATCGATGGGATACAATGATTCATTGCCAAAAATTCCCTGCGCTGCGATCAGCACGAATGGAGCAGATCTTCTGAGCAGAGTGTTGCGTGCAGATGCCGGGACACAATTTTTCATGAAATTAAATTGCGAGAAACTGGACAGTGTGCTTTCACACAATGTGATTGGAGAAATCCGTGGAAGCGAGCATCCGGAAGAGATCATCGTTGTTGGCGGACATTTGGATTCCTGGGACACTGGCAAAGGTGCGCACGATGACGGAGCCGGAGTGGTGCAGTCGATTGAGATTTTGCGTACACTCAAAGCGCTTGGCATCAAACCAAAACGTACCATCCGTGCTGTCGCATTTATGAATGAAGAGAATGGCAATCGTGGTGGAAGGAAATATGCAGAAATTGCAGACAATAAAAAAGAAAAGCATGTCGCGGCAATTGAAAGTGATGCCGGAGGGTTTACTCCCTATGGATTTGGAATGGAGATGCCGGATGAGAAGAGGATGCTGGTTAAATCATGGGCTCCTTTGTTCCGGCCTTATCTTGTCTGGAATTTCGAGGATTCGCACGGCGGGACGGATATCGGTCCTTTGAGAGACAGAATGAAAGTGCCGCTCTTCGGGCTTGAAGTAGATTCCCAGCGATATTTTGATTACCATCATGCGGCTTCAGATACTTTTGATAAAGTCAACAAACGAGAACTTCATCTGGGTGCTGCTGCGATGGCTGCGATGGCGTATTTGTTGAGTGTGCATGGGCTTTGAAATAAGATTTTTTTTAATCGTACTATTCACAAAGAATTTTCGATTGCTCACAGCGAACTCTGCGGTTTCAACTTTGCGCACTTTGCGTTTAAAAAATCGTTTCATTCCAAAACCAACAAATTTTTAAAATTGCCAAGACCCCGATTTTAACAAGGCTGTGATCTCGACCTTGTATTTCGTTTTCTCAAAGATGACTCCCGGGGCAAGGTTGGATGTCGGATTTTTTTAGGAGAGTTTGGGATCGCTATCCAAACTCAAACGGCTTCGGAGAGGTCAAATTTTTATGGCAGAAAATCAATGCGAGAAATTGGGAGGATTGATACAAAAGAAAAATGATTGCACAATAAATTGATTTTATTTGGTACACATTGTTTTGAAATCTCAACGACTCTCTGCGAACTCTGCGGTTTCAACTCTGCGCACTCTGCGTTTAAAATCCCCTCATTCCAAAACCATAATTTTAAAATTGCCGGCCCCTGTAAGGGTTGACATTTCTGTTTTTCGGTGAGAGGATGCAACGCCGAGGGTTGTTTCTTTTAAACGCCCGCAGAGTTCGCAGAGAGGTTTATCGCATTTAAATTCTGTGATCAATTTTATTTATGCGGAGTACACTATTCCAGGGTTATTTTTTTTGTGCAAATTCTGCCCGATACATCCTCAAAATTCATGAGATAATTTCCTTTTTTGAATTTTCGTAAATCAATTTTCAAATTGGAATTTTCAGGAAGCACGGAATTATATAACTGTTTACCATCCATTGAAATTAGATTCAGTTTCAGTGAATGCGAAATCGTATTGGTCAGCAATGCAATCATCACATATTCGTTCGACGGATTCGGATAAATTTTCAGAAACTGATCGAGTACATTTTCTTCGATGCCAATTGAATTTATGTGAATAGTCTTTGTGAGTGAATCACACCGACAAGCATCACAAGCAATATGTGTGATACTGAAATCTCCTGCTGTCGGAAAAGTGAAATCCGGATTGTAGAGTGTCGAACCAAAACTCCAGGAATGAGAACTGGAGTAAACATTTTCTGAAGTAAAGGATGCTGTAAGACCATTTTGAGTGAAACTGAAATCTGCATTCGGCTCGTACACGCCGATTTTCCATGTACTCAGACTATCGAGGACTGTATGAGCTGCAATGTTCTGTAAAAAAGCAGCAGTCGTTCCGCTCAGTCCGGAAAGGAAAGTATTCCCCACAGGATTCCGTTTGAAAATACTCGCATAAAAAGTGCATGCAGCAAGGTAAGAACCCGCAACACTCGGGTGACTAAAATCCGACACATATAGATCGAGGGTAGTATCCGCTGCGATGGAATTTTGAAAAGCAATCCCAACCGGAGAAACACGAGCATGATTTTCATCTGCCATTAGCAGATAGCTTTCACGAAGTCGTTCCTGCATTCCTGCATAAGTACACAAGGGCGGATAATTCGCGCAATTGCCCTGATCACCATATTTTCGTCCCCAGGTCATGTAAAATACTGTTTGGGTACAAGGATTATTTACATGGATGAGACTGTCTAGTTTTTTTGCAAATGGCAAAACATCGGTAATAACCTGAAAAGGAGGAAAGGAAGGGAGCTGACTTTGTTCCTGTAAAACCACCACGTCCCATGCCTGAGAATTAATTTTAGCAAGGGCGGTCACATCGTTGCTGTGTTGTTGCAATGTATATCCTCCGGGTGTGTAGGAGTCAAAAATGATTGTTTCTCCATCTGCCAGGGCCATTTGATACAGCAAATTCGGAAGGTTGTTCACAGCAGTATAGCTATTCCCCAGGAAGAGGATTTTCTTTTGGGCAAAAGCTGAAATGGAAAAGATCAGGGCCAGAATCAGGATTTTTTCTTTCATAGAGTAGAAATGAGTGAACTAAAATATGATTTCTTTGCGAACTTTGCAGCATGGTGTAATTTCCGGAATTGATTAAAGCATCACCCTTTCGATTTGGCAACAGAAATTCAAAATATATTATCAACCCTGGAAGACAGGCCGGGTGTGTACCAATTCTATGACAAGGATGGGCTCTTGCTCTATGTGGGTAAGGCGAAATCGCTCAAAAAGCGAGTGAGTTCCTATTTTCAAAAGGAACGTCATGAAAACGGGAAAACAACTGTTCTCGTGCGAAAAATCGCAGATATAAAAACGATTGTTGTGGATACGGAGTTGGATGCGCTGCTCCTTGAAAACAGCCTGATTAAAAAGCATCAGCCCCGATACAATGTGAGTCTGAAGGACGATAAAACCTATCCCTGGATTTGCATCAAGAACGAACGCTTTCCAAGGATTTTCATTACGCGCAGGGTCATCAAAGACGGATCGGAATATTTCGGGCCTTTCACACCGGTGAAAATGATTCACACGTTGTTGGAACTTACTTCCCAATTGTATAAGCTCCGGAATTGTAACCTGATTCTTTCCGAAGAAAATATTGCAAAGAAAAAATTCAAAGTGTGTCTGGAATATCATATCGGCAATTGCAAAGGACCTTGCGAAGGATTACAGCGTGTGGAAGAGTATGATCAGAGTATTAAGGATATCCGGCAAATATTGAAGGGAAATATCAATACTGTTATCCAGCATTTGAAAGTATTAATGAATAATTATTCAGAAAAATTTGAATTTGAGGAAGCGCATGCCATTAAAGAAAAGATCGAGTTGCTGGAGAAATACAAAGTGAAATCCGTGGTAGTGAATCCTACCATTCACAATACGGATGTATTTTCTATTATCACGGATGAGGATGCAGCGTATGTGAATTTTTTACGCATCATGAACGGTTCCATTATTCAAGGGCACACGATTGAGTTAAAGAAAAAACTGGAAGAGACAGAAGAAGAATTACTCGAAATTGCGATTGCAGATTTGCGAACGCGTTTTCTCAGTGATGCCGCTGAAATCCTGGTTCCCATTTCCCTGAATCTTGAAATGGAGGGTGTAACTTTTACTGTTCCGAAAATCGGCGATAAAAAACACCTGCTTACGCTCTCCGAAACAAATGTGAAGAATTACATCCGTGAGAAGCAGTTGCAACTTGAGAAGCAGAATCCGGAGAACAGAACGATGCGTGTGTTGGAGCAAATGAAAAAAGATTTGCGATTAACCGAATTGCCAAGGAGAATAGAGTGTTTCGACAATTCGAATATCCAGGGATCTTATCCTGTCGCAGCGATGAGTGTTTTTCTGAATGGCAAACCGGCGAAGAAGGAATACAGACATTACAATATAAAGACCGTCGAAGGTCCGGATGATTTTGCTTCCATGGAGGAAGTTATTTTCCGCCGATACAGAAGGATGCTCGATGAAGCACAGGAATTGCCACAGTTGATTGTGATTGACGGGGGAAAAGGACAGTTGAGTTCTGCAATGATCAGTCTTGACAAACTTGGCCTGCATGGCAAGATCGCCGTGATTGGAATTGCAAAGCGCCTGGAAGAAATTTATTATCCCGGAGATACTGCTCCATTGTATATCGACAAGAAGAGCGAAACCTTGCGTATCATCCAGCAGTTGCGTGATGAAGTGCATCGTTTTGGAATTACCCACCATCGAAAAAGAAGAGAGAAAGGAACGATCAAGACGGAGCTTTCTGAAATTAAGGGAATAGGGGAAACAACTGCGCAAGCCTTGTTAATTCATTTCAAATCTGTAAAGCGAATCAAGGAGGCGACAGCGGAGGAACTGGAAGCGGTTATAGGGAAATCAAGAGCGGAGAAAGTTATTACGCACTTCCGGGGGAAGGAAGAATAAATTACCGGAGTGCTGAGGCGTTTTTTAAAACAGGGGGTATCATAAAAATTGAACGTCAGTCTTCGTGAACTTTGCAAAAAAAAATCGAATTAAGTTTCACCAAATTGCTGAGGCGTTTTTTTAAACGCAGAGTGCGCAGAGTTGAAATCGCAGAGTTCGCAGAGAGGGGTTGAGATTTTTAAATCGATGTGAAACAAATTATTTTATTTTTGGTAGCATTTTTCTTTTGTGCCAATTCTCCAAATTTCTCGCAAACATTTTCTGTTGTAAACATTTGATCCCACCGGGATCGGGAGTATGCAATTTAAATGGAACCGCTTTCGCCTTTTCTCTATTAAAGATCCGAAATCCAATTTGTTCCACACGCCGACTCCGAAGGAGTCTAATCTTTGTAGAAAAAGCAATGAAACACAAGGTCTGAGAATACACAGCCTTTAAAATTCCGAATCAGGGGTTTTGGTAATTTTGTTTTTTAATGAGGGGATTTTTAACGCGAAGTACAAAGAGTTTTTTCGCAGAAGACGCAATGATCGTAAAAAGAATTAGCTGAGCTGATCGGAAAGTAGTTTCATCTCAATTCTCGGAGAAATTTTCTCGTAGAGGACATGGTACACCGCGCTCATGATGGGCATGTGTACATTGTATTTTTTATTGATTTCGTAAATACACCGTGTCGCGTAATATCCTTCCGCGATCATGTTCATTTCGAGTTGCGCGAATTTTACCGAGTAGCCCTTGCCGATCATGGTACCGAACATCCGGTTGCGACTGAAAGATGAATAAGCTGTCACCAGCAAATCCCCCAGGTAAGCGGAGCCATTAATATCGCGGCTTACCGGATGAACAGTATCTACAAAACGTTTGATTTCCTGGATGGCATTGCTGATCAGCACTGCCTGAAAATTATCTCCGTATCCAACGCCATGACATATCCCGCTGGCAATCGCAATTACATTTTTTAATACGGCCGAATATTCTGTTCCGTAAATATCATCACTTACTGTTGTTTTGATGTAACGGCAAGTTAATAGTGATGCAAGTTTTTGTGCGTTGGATGTGTTTTGGGATGCGATCGTGAGGTAGGAGAGTCGCTCCATTGCGACTTCTTCCGCATGACAGGGACCCGTAATTACTCCGATGTTTTCGATGGGTATTTGGTATTGCTGATGAAGAAAATCTCCGACAATCAGTAAATCATCAGGAATGATTCCTTTGATGGCGGAGAAAACCATTTTGTTTTTAAAATCTTCGGGCTTTATTTTTTCAAGCGAAGGTTTTAAAAATGCAGAAGGCACAGCGAGAATTATTATATCTGAAGATTCAATAACATGATGGAGAGCACTGCTAACTTTTACTTTTCCAGGTCAATGGAAACATCGCTCAGGTAATGCGGATTATGCTGGTATTTATTGATGAAGTCGGCTGTTTCGGCGCTACGTACCCACCAGTGAATCGTGTTGACATTGTTCGACAAAATCTTCACAATCGCCGTAGCCCAGCTGCCGCCGCCAATGACGGATATGTTTGGTTTGATAGACATGTTATTAAAATGCCAGTTTAATTATCGCTATTTCGAAAAAGCGGTAGTTTAAAAGGTGATGTCTTTTACGACTTCCTGGTTGTGGCGGAGGACTTTGACTTTGGTCGTTTCGCCTTTGCTGAATTTACTGAGCGCTTTCATGTAGCTCATCATATCAAGCACTTTGTGATCGCCAATCTGGATCACGACATCACCCGGCTCCAGTCCTGCAGCAGCGGCGGGTCTTCCATCGGTCACACCATCGATGCGCATTCCTTCACCATCAAAAGCGTAATCCGGAACAACTCCAAGAGTCACTTTGAATTTCGGTGCATCTTCGTTTTGATCATCTTTTGTTTTTGTGAAAGCTAATTTTCCGGAATTGTTTGTGAGACGAACGACATTTTCGATCATGTGAATGATGGATAACTCACCATCGTAATTGATGAGGTTTTCATCGTCACTCGGTTTGTGATAATCCTGGTGAGTGCCACTGAAGAAATGGAGCACTGGAATATTTTGCAAATAAAATGAAGTATGATCGCTCGGACCCACACCGGATTCTGTAGATTTTATTTTTACTCCATCAACAGAAATTGAATCCATCAACGTTTTCCAGCGTGGTGATGTGCCGGTACCATTGATCAGCAAAGTTTTTCATCCGGCTTCAGGCGACCCACCATGTCCATGTTGATCATGTAATTCATTGTGGACAAATCCATCGTCGGATGCTTCACATAATAGTTTGATCCGAGTAATCCTTTTTCTTCACCGGAATAAGCCATGAAGAGGTAATTATTTTTTTTCAAATCAGAAGCTTTGAGAAAACGGGCGAGTTCGATCAAAGCAGCTGTTCCGCTTGCATTGTCATCCGCTCCATTGTGAATCGCAGGCTCTCCGCGATACAATGATCCTTCGGAACCAAACCCCAGATGATCATAATGAGCTCCGATCACAATTGTGCTGGCAGCACCGTTATCGAGATAGCCGAGAACATTGTGACCTATCTTTTCAATTTTTTCAACTTCAGCACCTGCAGTACAATTGGTGATCACACTGTCGCGCAGAATTTCCGCAGCTTTTCCTTTTGCAAAAAGCACCGGGATGCTCACCGGACTTGTTCTCATTTTCCAATCAGCCTTTGGATCCGTTTGTGCTGTATCGGAATTAATAAAAATAACTGCTGTGGCTCCACGGGCGATGGCAATGTCAAGCTTCTTGCGCAAGTCGGTCCACTCTCCAAATTTTCCATGCGGAGTATTTCCATCCGGTGTTCCGCTTTCGATGAGAAATATTTTCTTGGCAATATTCGCCTTTCCGAAATAATCTTCCTGTTTCAGTGCAGGATCATTGATACCATATCCAACTCTTGCGATGTATCCGGTGATGATGCCGTTGGATGTATACGGTAGTGGATAAAAATCCTCATCAACTTTGAAAATATGTGTATTGACAATCAGTTGTGTGCTGCTACCGATTTTTGCACCATCAACAAACGGAAATGACTGTAGAAAACCATCGGTTCCTTTTGCCTTGAGTCCGATACTTTTGAATTGTTTGACAATGTAATCCGAAGCTTTCCCCTCGCCTTTACTACCGGCTTCACGGCCCTCATACGTATCGGAGGCCAGAGTCGTGATATGGCTTTTTAGTTTTGCTTTTAGCTCAATGTCAGTAAGCGGAACGAGTTTAGTAGTGGAGCAGGAGAGAAGGTAGAGAAAAAACCCCAGAGAGAACGGTACGTATTAACTGTCGCATATCAGATAAATTAGGCGACAAGATACGCAGAAATGAGGTAAAATTTTATGCAAAAAGGCAAAGATTCAATATCCAACCGGCTGGATTTTATTGAATACAGATTCGTTGAACCGGCTGATCTCCAAGACGAATAAAGTAGATCCCTTTTGCCCAGCTACCGGCATTTACTGAAAAGCTGCTCAAGCCTGTAACATCAAAGTCAGCTATCAGTTCTCCGAGTGGATTGAGGATTTCCAGTCCACGGTAGGATGCCATGGGGTTCCAACGGATGTAGATATCAGAAGTGCTGGGATTCGGAAATACTTCGAAGGAAGAAGTTTCTAAAGTCGGGATTGAAGTGGGTAGGGTGTAATAGCAGATATCCAAAGTAGGCAGTAAAGTTGTGTCCGGGTTATCGCCGGAAGCAAAAATCATTCGACCATAGGGAATTTCATTCGCCATCTTCAACATGAAACCATCGCTGACTCCCGGATTGTTAATCATGTCCTGAACCATTCCACTCACATCCATGTTCGGAAAATTCTGTGTGCCACTCGTGGTTTGTGGAAGAAAGACCTGATTGAGATTGGAAGTATTGGGTTGATTGTTCCAGTTGATCGTGGTCTCTGTCCAGGGAGTAATGACTCTTCGGATGATACTCTGATTTGAAGATGTCAAGGATGTGTCAGTCGCAAAGAAATTATTGTTCGGTGCGAAGTACAAGGAAAGAGCTGCAGATTGTATAACAGCTCCCTGTGGGATTTGCGATAAATCGAATTTGAAAAAATTTCTCCAGCGAACAGGAAAACCGTTGATTGTCCAGCCTCCACAGAAATATTCAATTTCGTTCGGGTTGTTGTTTGCAGGATTGTAATCATCAACAGTTGCATCTTCTCCTTCTTTGTCAAGTTTCAAATTCAAACATGTGAGCTGCGGAGTAAAGTTGACAATCAGCAAAGGTCTTTGGTTTGTGTCAGGATGATCACCGGAAGCGAAAATCATTCGTCCGTAGGGCATTTCGTTTACTTGTCGCAGACCAAAACCATAGTTCCCGGAATTCACCATTTCCTGTACCATAGCACTTACATCCATATTCGTATAATCCTGGGTTCCGCTGGTACTTTGTGGTAGAATTACTTGGTCAATGCTTGTTACATTCGGTTGATTATTCCAGGCAACTAGATTTTCCTGCCATGGATCCAATACACGTTGCAATACACTTTCATTCGAACTGGTAAGAGATTGATGCTGGTCATTAAAGCTATTGGGATTTGCATAGTACAATGAAAGATGAGCGCTATTGACAATTGAGCCCGGAGGAATCATACTCAGATCAAATTTAAGAAACGACCTCCAGCTTACCTGAGTACCATTGATCGTCCAGGTGCCACTGCAATAATCCGTTTCATTTGGATAATTGCCATTCGGGTACCAATCATCAACAGCTGCGTCTGCTCCATTTGGATCTAAACGAAGAGAAATTGTTGTTTGTGCATTGAGTACGAGGGAAGAAAAAATCAGTACTGCGACAAGAAGGCTTTGGCGGAACATGAGAGGGGTATTTTCACGTTAAAATTAGGATTGTTTTCTGAGTCTGCCAAAGTATTCACCTATGATTGGGGTTCATTGACAATATAAAGGGTGGTACTGGCCAAATGAGCAGGAGGAGCGAGGGGTGAAGAGTGAAGAGTGAATAGTGAAGAGAGTGCTTCGGTTCCATTATTCAATTGCGATTTTTTTTGTTGAAGAAAATAATGTGTTGATGTATTGGAGGTAATAAATACCGGGATTCAAATCAGTAACAGAAATTTCATTTTCAGACTTTGTTCCTTTTATTTTTTTTATGACTTGGCCAAGTGGATTCAGAAGAAGAAAATATGAATTTTCATCCGGAGTTAATGAGTTTTGAATTTTTATTGAAGTCGATGCAGGATTCGGATAGATAGAAAATAGTTCCTGTGATTTTACATCCGTTGAAATAAATGTTCCTGTGTTTAATTTTGCAATATGACTTACAAGTGTTGAGCCACTCTGCTGAAAAAAACCTGCAGCATACAGATCGTTGTTGTGAACTGCGAGCGACGTTACCCAATCATCAAAACCCGCACCTACAGCCTGCCAGGATGAACCGTTCCATTTGGCAATATTGTTTGCAGGTATATTTCCTGCAGAATCAAACCCTCCGCCGGCATAAAGCTCTCCATTGAAAATAGCAAGGGAAGAAATCCATTTGTTTGTTCCATCGCCGAGTGCCGACCAATTCGTACCGTTCCATTTTGCGATGTGATTAAATGCCTGTGAAGTTCCGACATGTTCAAAATCTCCGGCGACAACAAGTTCGCTGTTGTATTCAATCATTGTATAAGGAATTCCATCAAACCCTGAATCAACATCAGCCCAGTTGTTTCCATCCCAACGAAGGATGTGTTCTGCTAGCAATACAGAACCATCCAGTTCATCAAAGGACCCGCCGATATACAACTCATTGTTGAAAACACCCATTGCACCTACAACATTGTTTGTATTTCCAAAAGGAGACCATGTTAAACCATTCCATTTTTCGAAATTGAAAACAAAATTTCCGGTTCCGGCTGTATCGAATTTTCCGCTGGCAATTAAATCGTTGTTGTAGACCTGTAGAGCAGTAACTGTAGTCGAAGATCCATTCCGCAATTGATTCCAGTTCGAACCATTCCAGCGCGCGATATTGTTTACCGGCAACATTCCTGCGGAATCAAAGATTCCTGCAACAATTAAATTGCTATCGTATTCTGCCAGACAATACCCTCCTTGTGGATGAATTCCATTTCCGACTTTAGACCAATGTATACCGTCCCATTTTGCAAGTCCGCTTGCAGGTGTAGTTCCAGCAGAATCGAAATATCCTGTCGCATACAAATCTCCTTGAAATGAAAGGAGTGTGTTGACGATGTTGTTGGTGCCGGAAGAAAGTGGTGTCCAGGTTTGAGCAGTAGAGGAAAAAGAAAAAATTGAAAAGAAAAAAAGATGAAAGAGAAAAAATTTTCGAATGGACATATCCGATTCATTAAACCATTGCGCTCTTTGCGCCTTTTCGTGAAAAATATTTCGCGCAAAGGCGCAAAGAGCGCAAAGGATGTTAATTTCCTGCAGCTTCTGGAACATCCTTTTTCTCCGGCCTCATCTGAGGGAAGAAAAGTACATCCTGTATCGATGCGGAATTGGTCATGATCATTGACAAACGATCGATTCCGATTCCGAGTCCTGCTGTTGGTGGCATTCCGAATTCCAGTGCCCGAAGAAAATCTTCATCGAGTTGCATCGCTTCTTCATCGCCACGAATTCCCAATTCGAGTTGCTCTTCGAATCGTTTGCGTTGGTCAATCGGATCATTCAACTCAGAGAAGGCATTGCAGATTTCTTTTCCGTTGCAGATTGCTTCGAAACGCTCTACCAGTCCGGGTTTGCTGCGGTGCTTCTTGGCGAGCGGACTCATCTCCACAGGATAATCCGTGATGAATGTCGGTTGAATTAAGTGTGGTTCAACTTTCTCCCCGAAAATTTCGTCGATCATTTTTCCACGGCCCATGGTTTTGTCGATATGAATTCCCATGCCATTTGCGGCAGCAGACAAAGCAGATTCATCCATCTCTGTAATATCCACACCCGTGAAATGTGCAATCGCTTCGTACATCGTGTATCGTTTCCAGGGACGTTTGAAATTGATGAGGTGTTCGCCAACCGGAACTTCTGTTTTTCCATGAAGATCCATGGCAACTTTCTCTACCATTTCTTCCACCAGATCCATCATCCATTCGTAATCTTTGTAGGCTACATACAATTCTACCTGTGTAAATTCAGGATTGTGAAAACGTGACATCCCTTCATTCCTGAAATCTTTTGCAAATTCATACACACCATCAAAACCACCTACGATGAGTCTTTTCAGATACAATTCATTCGCAATGCGCAGGTACAAAGTCATGTCAAGTGTATTGTGATGCGTCTTGAAAGGACGAGCCGCAGCACCACCGTATAAAGGTTGTAATATCGGAGTTTCAACTTCCAGGTATCCTTTTGCATTTAAAAAGTGTCGCATGGAATTGGTGAGAGCAGTACGTTTCAAAAACGCCTCCTTCACCTGAGGATTCACGATCAGATCAACATAGCGTTGACGGTAGCGCATCTCCGGATCGGTGAAGGCATCAAAAGTATTTCCATCCGCATCTTGTTTAACTACCGGAAGCGGGCGCAGACTTTTAGAAAGTAATTTTAATTCTTTTACATGAATGCTTGTCTCGCCGGTTTTTGTTTTGAAAACATATCCTTTCACACCGATGATGTCACCGATGTCGAGCAATTTTTTGAACAAACTATCGTATCCGGATTTGTCTTCACCCGGACAAATATCATCACGACGAACATAGATCTGTATGCGTCCGGCGGAATCCTGAAGCACAGCAAAAGCCGCTTTTCCCATGTCACGGACACTCATGATGCGTCCGGCGAAACTGATGTTTGTAAATTTATCCGGATCAGAATCAAAACCATCGAGCATTTCTCTGCTGGTAAAATTCATTTCCCAAAGATCCGCCGGATAGGGTTCAATTCCTTGTTTTTGAATATCTTCCAGCTTCTGCCGACGAATTTGTTCTTGCTCTGTAAATTCCATGTTTCTTTGATAATAGAGAGGGTAAATATAGATAAAAGACATGACGAAAATTAGTGGTTGGTGGTTAGTGGTTAGTGGTTAGTGGTTGGTGGTTGGTGGTTAGTGGTTGGTGGTTAGTATGGGTGAACTAGTTTAAAAGTGGCATCCTTAAAACCACGTTACCCCAACTCATAATTCATAACTCTTAATTCTTAATTCTGCAACCGTCCCCCGTCCCTCTTTTCTCAAAAAGATTGCTAATTTTGTTCCCTCAATAAAAACGCCATGAAAAACCTTGTTCAGAATTTTCCCCAGCAATTAAAAGAAGCCATGCAGATTGGGGAGCAGGCGAAGTTTACTCAACCCCTGGTTGACATTCGCAATGTGATTGTGACCGGCCTCGGTGGCTCGGGTATCGGAGGAACGATTGTTTCGGAGATCATGAGCGATGAATGTTCTGTTCCTATACTTGTAAACAAGGATTATTTTCTTCCGTCATTTGTAAATGCACATACGCTCGTAATTGTTTCATCGTATTCCGGGAATACAGAAGAAACGATCATGGCGATGGAGACGGCCTTGCATAAGAAAGCAAAAGTTATCTGTGTGACTTCCGGAGGAAAGATTGCAGACATGGCAGCTGCCAATGAACTTGATTGTATCATGATTCCCGGCGGTATGCCGCCAAGATCGTGTCTGGGTTACTCCCTCACTCAATTATTTTATGTACTTCAGGGATATAAACTCATTGGCCACGCATGGAAATCTCAATTGAAAACCGCAATTGACCTGATTGTAAAGCAGGAAGTTGCCATCAAGAGCGAAGCGATGGATTTCACGGATTTTCTGTATAAAAAAATGCCCGTGATTTATGCAGTCGATGGATACAATGGTGTCGCTACCCGTTTTCGTCAGCAGATCAATGAAAATTCAAAAATGTTGTGCTGGCATCATATTCTTCCGGAAATGAATCACAACGAACTTGTGGGATGGGCAGAACAACATCAGGAATGTGCAGTTGTGATTCTTCGCAATTCTTCTGACTATGCCCGTACTCAAACACGCATCGAAATCAGCAAAGAAGTATTTGCAAAATATACCAGCAGTATCAAAGAAATCTGGTCCAAAGGGGATTCGCAAATTGAACGTTCAATTTATTTGATTCACCTCACCGATTGGATCTCCTGCTATCTCGCCGACAAGAAAAAAATTGATGCAGTGGAAGTGAATGTGATTAATCATTTGAAGGGGTCGCTGGCTAAGATTTAGAATGAATTACGAATTATGAATTATGAGTTGGGGTTGCGTAATTTATAGTTTGTCCCTTTTAAATTAGTTCACCCATACTAAACACTAACTACTAATCACTAACAACTAACATGCAGCCCGTACTCTTCCGTGATCTCGGCTTGATCGATTACAAAGAAGCATGGGAGTATCAGGAGAAACTTTTTCAGGAGTTGATTGAGAGGAAGTTGAAAAACCGTGCCCTTCCAGTTGAAGAACAGGAACAACAACATCATTATCTTTTATTTTGCGAGCATCCTCACGTGTACACACTGGGCAGAAGCGGTCTGGAAAGTAATTTGTTGCTTGATGAAGAAGGATTGAAATCGATCGACGCGGTATTTTACAAGAACAACAGGGGAGGAGATATCACCTATCACGGTCCGGGACAAATTGTTGGATACCCGATTCTCGATCTCGATTTATTTTTCACCGACATACACAAGTATTTACGTTTTCTGGAAGAAGCGATTATTCTCACGCTCAAGGATTATAATATTTCTGCAGGGCGATTTCCCGGATACACAGGAGTGTGGCTCGATCCGGAGGATGAAAAAAAAGCACGCAAAATTTGTGCAATCGGTGTACGCACCTCTCGCTGGGTGACGATGCATGGATTTGCATTTAATGTAAATTCAAACCTGAGTTATTTTGGAAATATTATTCCCTGTGGCATTGAAGATAAAGCAGTGACTTCACTCGAGAAAGAACTTGGCGCGAAACAAAACATTAGCGAAGTGAAGACGAAAGTGAAAGAGCATTTGGGAGCTTTGTTTGGGATGGAGTTTGGAGTTGTGAATTATGAATTATGAGTTAAGAATTATGAGTTAGGGGAAGGTGAAGCTGAAGGAACAAATCTTTAGCGAAGTGAAAAATTGTCAGCAATTCTTTCATCAGTACCAACCACTAACCACCAAGCACCAACTACTAACCACCAGGCACCAACAACTAACAACCATGAACTAATAACTCTACCCGATGCGGTCAGGAAAGCACGAAATCAGGCGCTATCTTGCTGAAGATGGAAAGTAGAAAAAGCATGCGCCCCCTGACCAAATTTTTATTTGGCTTCCTGTTGGTTTTTGTATCGATCAATGTTGCAATCTGGATAACGGGATACACATACCTCTACAAAACACTTTTGTATACTTATCCGGATATCGATGATCTCGGGATTTTTGAATCACGCATGGTCGACAGTGACCAGGCTCAGGAATGGCCTGTTGGAGCGGATTACAACAAGAAAAAACTTCCTGCTGAGACAAATGCGGAATTGGAAAAAACCGAGAGTGTTTCTTTTCTCATCATCAAAAATGATTCTATCCGTTACGAACAGTATTGGGATCACTATGAACCCAGCTCACTCAGCAATTCCTTCTCGGTTGCAAAAAGTATTGTCGGATTATTAATTGGCATTGCAGCTGACGAAGGAAAATTGAGTCTTGAGGATCCTGTTGGCAAGTATCTCCCGCATTTCAATGAAGGAAAAATGCAAGTCTTAAGATCCGGCATCTGATGATGATGAGCAGTGGTTTGAATTGGAATGAAAGTTACAGCAGCCTTTTCTCTCAAACGACAGAAGCATATTACGGGAGGAAACTGGATAATCAAATGGATCGACTGGAAGTTATCACGGAACCCGGAAGAACATTCAATTACATGAGTTGTAATACAGAGTTGTTGGGAATGATTCTAGAAAAAGCAAGTGGAATGAAGTTGTCTGAATACGCCTCTCAGAAATTATGGAAACGAGTGCAAGCGATGCATTCCGCTTATTGGTCTTTGGATCAGAGTGACGGGATGGAGAAGGCATATTGCTGCTTTTATGCAGATGCAAGAGATTTTGCCCGCATCGGACAACTCATGCTGGACAGTGGAAAATGGAAAGGCGCGAATGTAGTTTCAGCTTCGTTTATTCGTGAAATGGTGACTCCTAAAAACCTTGTCGATGAAGAAGGCTCTCTGGTAAATTATTATGGTTATCAATGTTGGTTAACAGAATTTAAGGGACATCAGATTTTCTATGCACGCGGGATCCTTGGACAATACATTGTTGTGATTCCGGATCAGCGAATGGTCCTGGTACGCCTTGGAAAAAAGCGTGGAGAAAAAATCCCCAATAATCAATATTCCGACATGATAGCTTATGTGAATGGCGCCTTGCAGGCATACGGTAACTGAGCCTGCATCGGCCTCTGCGAGGAAATTAAAATTCATGTCGTCTTCTCTTGCGTTCACATTAAACCTTTAATCAAATCCTTATCTTCGCAGCGCGAATCCATTAGATTGCTCTTATGCTGAAAGACATTCCTCAACTTGTTGTAGACAAAATTATAGTCGCTGTTGTGAGAGAGACCAATGAAGATGATTTCCTGGTCTGGAATGTGTATCTCGTAAATATGTATGACTCCGAAATCAGAGGAGTGATGGTGAGTTCCAAAGGTTATGGTCAGTACGAAGGGAGAGATGTGAAGACAACGATTTTACGCCATGTCATTGGAAATATCGATCCTCACGATTATGCGAAGATTGAACCCTTGATGGACAACTTACTCGGACTGAACAATGAATATTGGGTCAGTTTTTACAAGGAGAAAGACATGTATGATAAAAAATACATTTTTCTGCCGGAAAGTGTAAGGGAAGACAATCTTACTATGATTCCTGTATTGAATAAAAAAGGGGTGATGATTCGTTAATTCAACAGGAATACTACCGAATTGAATGATTTTCCAGATTGTTTTAAAGATTTGTTTTAGCTGATTCGTTTTTATTTATCCTGTATTTTAAATTGAAATTTGGCCAAAAACAGCCATAGGCAAGGGTTTTCAGGGATTTTTTATATATTTAGGGTCACAAAACGGGTAATTCCGGAATATTATCATTCTATGAAACTCATTTATACAATTGCATGCATTTGCCTACTTTCATTTTTTTCATGCACCAAAAAGTGTGATACATCAACACCTACTTTTTTGGACGCAGAAGAATCCAAATTTATTGTGAGCCGGAGCCAATCTGCTATTTTTAAAAGCAATGCCAGTGATACCGATGTGGTAATTGTTTCTGCACCTGTGTATTCAGTATTGAGCGGTCCGGAAGATTGCGATCATCCCGATAATCAATATGTCACCCAAAAATGGACATCCTCGCAATTCGGAATTTTCTCTTCCTATTACGAACATTTCACAGGCCCTGATGAGACGCGCTACCTTACGCTGACTCATAGTAGTGGTGCAAAATTTAAATTTGACATTATCAGTCATCCTTATGTTACACTTGTTATCAACACAAATACATATTTTAATGTAATGGTTGATTTAATTCACGGTGGAACATCCGGAATTTCGAAAGTATATTACGGAAAACAACTTGGATTAATGCGCGTCGAAAAAACGAATGGTGACAACTGGGAAATTCAGGAGTAAAATATTTACCAAAAATAATACCCATTAGCCGGCCCTTGCAGCCGGCTTTTTTTATTCTAATTAATGCGGTTGTGGGAGAGTGTGGAAGGGTTTTAATTTGTGTTAGAAATTTTAGGTATTAGGAATATGGTATTAGGTATAAAGTATAAGGTAGTGTCTCGGCTAAACACAGAACACGGAACCCTGAACACGGAACTTTGAACTCTAAACTCTAAACCCGAAACCAACTTTGAACATTAAACATTAAACATTAAACCCTAAACGAAGTGATGCTTTCATCTATCAAACTCACCAACATTCTTTTCATCGACATCGAGACTGTTCCACAGTATTCTGAATTTTCGTTGGTACCTTCTCCTTTTAAGGAACTGTGGGAGAAGAAATCTACGACTTTAAGAATAGAAGGAGAAACACCGGCAACGCTTTATCCAAGAGCCGGAATTTATGCTGAGTTTGGGAAGATTGTTTGCATTTCATGTGGATTTTATTTTTCACAGGATGAATTCCGGACATTTTCATTTTCAGGAACTGACGAAAAGGAAATATTGGTTGAATTTTCAAAAGCCGTCAATTCATTTTGCAGCGGAGTAGAGAAGCAATTGTGTGCACACAATGGAAAAGAATTCGATTTCCCTTTTATTGCCCGAAGGATGATTATACATGGATTGAAAATGCCACTTATTTTGAACACTGCAGGAAGAAAACCCTGGGAAGTCAATCACCTCGATACCATGGAGCTTTGGAAATTCGGTGATTATAAATCGTATACCAGTTTGGTATTACTCGCTGCAGTTCTCGGGATACCTACACCGAAGGATGATATTGATGGTAGCCAGGTTGGTGAAGTATATTGGAAGGAACAAAATCTGGAACGTATTTCCCGATATTGTGAAAAGGATGTCAGAACAATCGGAGAAATAATGAAAAGATATAAGGGTTTTGTATAGGCCATAATAGCTTGATTTTCGTATACACTAAACCACAACGAATTCCCCGAATTTTTCAAATTCCCACAAGGGCATGTATTTTAACTATGCCCGGTGTGAACAATCTGTCTCTCTCGAACTCAAGGGCGCAGGTTTCTTTTTTTATCTTCACATTTTCGTCGCCTCTTGAAGCCACTCCTCGACATACGAAATCTAAGTACCCGTTTTCAAATTTCTGAATCGGAAATTAGAGCTGTTGACAATGTCAGTTTTTCACTTCAGCAAGGTGAAACGCTTGGAATCGTTGGTGAATCAGGTTCGGGGAAATCGGTTACTGCACTTTCATTGATGCGCCTAATTTCTCCACCCGGACAAATTACTCAGGGAGAGATAATTTATCAAACCCGAAAAGGCGGGCAGGAGAATCTTCTTTCTATTTCTGAAGCTGAAATGCGTGCGTTTCGTGGGAATGAAATAGCAATGATTTTTCAGGAGCCAATGACATCGCTGAACCCGGTTTTTTCCTGTGGTGATCAGGTTGCAGAAGGATTGATTCTTCACAAGAAATTATCGAAACAGGAAGCTAGAGAACAAACAATTGCTCTCTTTGAAAAAGTAAAATTGCCGGATCCCAAAAGAATGGTGGATGCTTATCCACACCAGTTATCAGGCGGACAAAAGCAAAGAGTCATGATTGCAATGGCGATGAGTTGCGAACCTCGTGTGCTAATTGCTGATGAACCTACCACTTCTCTCGATGTAACAGTACAGGCAACTATCCTCGACCTCATGCGCAATCTGCAAGAGGAAAATACTATGGGATTGATTTTCATCTCCCACGATCTTGGTGTGATTGCAGAGATTGCTGATCGTGTTGTTGTGATGTACAAAGGAAAGATCGTGGAGGAAGGCTCTGTTCGCGATATTTTTTTCAAGCCCCAGCATCCGTATACCAAAGGTTTGTTAGCCTGTCGGCCTCCGCTAACAAAACGACTTCATGTATTACCAACGATCAATGACTTCATGAATGTTGAAAGCGATGGCAGCTTCACGGAAATCAATAAAAGTATTGATGAATCCTTGAATGTTCAGCTGGTCACAGCGGAAGAAACAGCAAAGCGACATCTAGAATTGTATGCGCAAAGCCCGATTCTACAGGTTCAAAACCTGAAAACGTGGTTCCCTGTTCAGAAAGGAATTTTAAGAAAAGCCACAGATTTTATAAAAGCTGTAGACGATGTTAGTTTTGAAGTTTACCCCGGCGAAACATTAGGGCTGGTCGGCGAGTCAGGATGTGGTAAAACGACTCTTGGCAGAAGCATTCTTCGCCTTGTTGAACCAAGAGAGGGTAAAGTAATTTTCAAGAACCAGGATTTAGCTTTGCTTGAGGGAAGATCATTACGAGAAATGCGAAAACACATTCAAATTATTTTTCAGGATCCCTATTCATCACTCAATCCGCACATGATTGTTGGCGAGGCTATTCTTGAACCGATGACAGTTCATGGTTTGCATCGTGATAAAAAGGAGCGCAAAGAAAAAGTTTTCGAATTGCTATCGCGGGTGAATTTGAAGCCGGAACATTTCAATCGATATCCGAATGAATTTAGTGGCGGACAAAGACAAAGAATTTGTATTGCCAGATCATTGGCCCTTGAGCCGGAATTAATTATTTGTGATGAATGTGTTTCGGCTCTCGATGTAAGCATTCAGGCCCAGATTTTAAATTTGCTCAATGAACTTAAGCGTGATTTTGGATTTACATTTATTTTTATTTCCCATGATCTTGGTGTTGTTAAATTTATAAGCGATAGAATTATTGTGATGAATCAGGGGAAAATTGAAGAGATTGGTGACGCAGACGAACTCTATTCCTTTCCAAAAACAGAATACACGAAACGGCTCATTGCTTCTATTCCGGCTGTGAATATTGAAGAAACGATTTCCAGAAGATTAAATCAACGCAACGTTGAAAAATAAACCAATGTTAATTCTAACTGAAATTTGGATTTACCCTATTAAATCTCTTGGAGGAATCCGATTGGATCAATCTGAAGTATTGGGTAAAGGCCTTCGGTATGACCGGAGATGGATGCTCGTAGATGGACAAAACCGATTTTTTACGCAACGTGAATTTCCGGATATGGCATTGTTTACAATCACTCAGCATGGAAGTTTGTTTACAATCACTTTTAAAAATGAATCCTTGTTGTTGGATTCAGAAGCGGCCGTCGCTTCAGATCCTATTGAATGTATTGTTTGGAATGATTCAGTACTTGCTCATGAAGTGAGCCCTGCACACAGCAGCTGGATTTCGGAGCGCCTTGGAACATCGTGTAAACTGGTTGCTTTTCCGGAGAAAAATCCACGTCCGGTTCCTTTGGAGTATAGTGTAAACAACGAGAGCGTGAGTCTTGCTGATGGATATCCGGTGTTGATTCTTGGACAGTCTTCACTGGATGAATTAAACAACAGACTTCCATCACCCATATTGATGAACCGCTTCCGTCCGAATTTTGTTTTTACCGGAGCTCCTTCATTTGCGGAAGATGAATGGAAGGAATTTTCGATTGGCGAGGTGAAATTCAAAGTGGTGAAACCCTGTATTCGCTGTGTGATGACTCTGGTGAATCAGGAAACTGCCGCCCTGGAAAAAGAACCACTGAGAACATTGGCGACGTTTCGGGAGTTTGATAAAAAAATTCGCTTTGGGATGAATGTACTCGTGCTTACCGAAGGACAAGTAAAGGAAAAGGATTTAATTCGTTTGAACTGAAACTAAAAGCTGAGATTTATCTTGAAAACAAGTTGTATTTCAAGATGCAATAGATGGCTCTAAAACCATCCTTCCATCCGATTTTCTTTCCTTCGAGATAAGTTCGGCCGTAATACGAAATGCCAACTTCGTAAATACGCACTCCTTTCACACGGGACATTTTCGCAGTTACTTCCGGTTCAAAACCAAAACGATTTTCTTTTAGCGAAATGTTCTTGATAATCTCAGAACGAAACATTTTGTAGCATGTTTCCATATCTGTGAGATTCAGATTTGTAAATATGTTGGACAGTGCGGTGAGAAATTTGTTTCCGAGTGAATGCCAATAGAATAAAATTCTGTGGGGATTTCCTCCCATGAATCGAGAACCGTATACGACATCAGCATTTCCTTCGACAATTGGTTTCAGTAAAAGATTGTATTCATTCGGATCGTATTCAAGGTCAGCATCCTGTATAATCAAACATTCGCCACTCGCCAATTCAATTCCTTTGTGAATTGCTGCACCTTTACCTTTGTTCACCGGTTGATTGAAGAGACGGATATTGGTCTGGCTGTGAGAACTGATAAATGATTCAATCGCTTCCTTTGTAGAATCCGTTGAACAATCATTCACGATCACAATTTCTTTTTTGAGACCATTCAAAAGCGGCACAGCGCAAACACGCTCAAGGATGAGATGAATAGTTTTCGCTTCGTTATAAGCCGGAATAATAATCGAAAGTGTTTGAAACGAGGATGTATTCATAGCTAGAATCTCTCAAAATTATTTTGGATCGTATACATCGATTTTAAAATCATCAATATAAACAGGAGCGCCGTTTCCTCGGTACCAGACATAGATGTCGAAATTATCTTTTTCGTTGTATGGAAAGGGTGTCATGTAGTCCGCTACGACTCTGTTCCATTGTCCGGCCACATACGGCTGCTTTTCGAAATCAAATCCCCTGTATTTAAGGTTGTATTTTTTATGTGGCATGCAAATGATGATTGATGCCGGATCCATTTTAATGTCACCCGATGAAAAATAATAGAGTGATACGCGAAGCCATACATGATCCTTTTCTGCTTTTATTAATTTAAAATATGGAATTTTGAATTTCGGAGAAAATTTACGGGCGGTATCCAATTCAAAAGACCGGATTCCACTATGATGATGGGCTGTATCCAGTCTGCTTTCAATCAGAGTCGGAAGAATTGGATTGTCAAAATTGAAAGACGCCAGAGTATAGCGTGTATAGGCTGTGTCATTGGTGAAAAAGTCCTCCGCTGCAAAAGAACGCTGGACCTCCATGAGTTTTCGGTCTTCGTCTGAAACTTTTGTGTTCAGGAATATTTTTTTGTAATACGCATATGTCATCCGGTCATCGGGAATAATCCAGTGCGTAAACTGCCAGGTTTGAAACAAATTCAGGAAAACAAAAAACGAAACTGAAAGCAATGTTATTCCCCGCAAAAGGATGTTTCTTGTTCCAATATCTTTTAGCAGATAACCCAATGGCAAAGCCATCACCGCATAGGATTCTGTGAAATAGCGCATTCCGAAACTTCCTCCATTCCACCAGGCAGCCCAACTGGAGAGCAGGTAAAAATTGACTACTGCATAGAGTACAATTGCAGGTTGTAAGTCCTTGTTGTATTTGCGTAATCGGAATAGTCCGATGATTGTAAAAATCCATAGTGGTGTATAGACCAGCAAACTTTTCTTGAAACTGAAAAGCACATTCAGGATATGTGGTTTCGCAAAATCAAATCCTTCTGTATGCTGGTAACTAAAAAAGACAGGAGTACCTGTTAATTTGTACCAATAAATAAACTGAGGTATAAAAACAGCAATGCCACAGATGAGCAATAACCAAACGTGTGAAATATGATTTCTGATCAGTTTTATTTTAGCATGGAAAGATTGTTTGTCGTAAACATTCCAGAGCAACGGAAGGATCAGGCATACAATTTCACTCGGCCGCGATAAAATCATCCAGCCCATTACCAATCCACCTGTTATCAGATACCTTTTCTTCGGACTGTCATGCCATTTCATCAGGCAGTAGAGAAGCAAACTGTACGCACTGAACAGCATTGCATGCGGTTGGAGGTAGTTGTTAATCGCTTCGCTGTAATAATTTGTTCCAAATGCAGTGATCAGAAGAACAACCGCTGTGACAATATCTCCAAGATAACGCAAGAGCACTTTTCGTAAAAAGAACCAGCCGACAAGCACATAAAAAAGCACGCCGATGCCGATAAAGATTTGGTAGGGAAATGAAAATCCATCCTGAAGGTAATTGTGTTTTCCTGCCCAGTAATGTGCGGCAAAGAAAAATGGTGCATATGCATATGCAAAACCACAGGTATAATTGAGAACCCGATTTCCGTTTTCAAGTTCAAAAGCCTGATAAAAGGTGGGAGATGGTTTGTATTTGACAAATAGTGAATCGACGATGGCCTTGTTGCGGATACCCGGATCGTTGTAGATAAAGGTCATTGGAAGATACAAGTAATACGATGTAACATCGTAGCTTAATTCTTCCTGATAAAAATTGTGCTTCAGCCGCGGGAGAGTATAGTGTCCATAAATGATACCAGCAATGACTATAAAAACAGCGAAGAGCGAGCGCCAGGAGGAAGAAGCAGACCTTGATTTTATTTCGTTCATCGGACTTTGCCTTTACTCGGATTTCTGATCAGGCTCCTGGAGATTGGTTTCTCGCAAAATATACAATGGACGGTTTCGGATATTAGAGCTCATTCTGCTGATGTATTCTCCAATAATTCCAATACTGATAAGCTGAACCCCGCCGATAAACAATACAGCAAGCATGAGCGATGCCCATCCCGGAACATAGTTCCTTGTGATTAGTCGTTCGTACAAAGCATAAAGAATGAAGAAGAATGCTATACCGGAAACAACGAATCCGGTGATTGTTGCAAAACGTAAAGGGAGATTGGAAAAAGAAGTAATTCCATCCAAAGCAAAACGCAACATTTTTTTATAGGTATATCCGGATGTCCCGGAATGGCGTTCGTCGCGATCGTATTCAATATAAGTCTGACGGAAACCGATCCATGAAATTTGCCCACGAAGAAATTTCTGTTGTTCCGGCATTTTCTTGAGCACATTGATAACTTTTCTGTCGATGATCCTGAAATCACCTGTATCAACGGGAATTTTAATGGAAGTAATTCGTTTGAGTGTTCGGTAAAAAAGTTTCGCAGTGAATTTCTTTAAAAAACTTTCACCTTCACGGGATCTTCTCTTGGCATAAACAACTTCAAAACCCTGTTTCCATTTATTGTATAATTCCATGATCAGTTCAGGCGGATCCTGTAAATCAGCATCAATGATCACAGCACAATTTCCGGTGCAGTAATCCAGACCGGCTGCAACTGCAATCTGATGTCCGAAGTTCCTGGAAAAATCAAGATAGCGCACTTCCGGATTCGTACCAACAAGTCCTTTGATGAGTTCCATCGAGTTGTCACGGCTTCCATCATTCACGAAAACATATTCCACATCCACATGCATTTCCCGGATCACTGAGCTGAGCCGTTCAAACAACATCTGAATATTTCCGGCCTCGTTATAAATCGGAATAATAATGGAGAGATCTTTCATATCGCCTAAGGAACGGTGAAAATAGGAAAAAGTCCGTGCTTAAAGGGTCAAATTAAGTATTTTATTGATTGAGATTCTTCTGAAGCGTGAGAGGCAGATCGGTTTGTTTTGGATCGCGATCCGAGCTGAAGAAAGCCTCATTTTAATGCATTATTCTCTATCACCCATTTTGCATCAAGATACAGCATTGAATCCAGGGGGATATTTTTCTGTTTTGCTTTTGTCTCGACTGCCTTCAACCACGAAGGTGTTTTCTTGATAATTTCAACCTGGTTTCGAATGAGAGCATTCATTTTATCCGGATCCGAGAGATCGGTATACGCTTTAATCACTGCTTCCGAAAAACCATAATCAAATCGGGAAAGATTTGCATCTGTTGTAATCAACAGAACTAATTTTTGTTTTTTTAATTCCGTGCGGATATCTACACCGGAGATCGGCCAATCACCACTGACTCCGGTTGAGTAACATCGCTCAAAATAATACCAGAATTGTGCAGGTTCGAAAAATTGTCCGGCCAGACCGCTGCCATAAATTTGCCAGTAATAACTATCTGCAATTGTGACACAGGGAATTTTTGTTTTTCCTTCGTTTTGAAATTTAAGCTGCGGATACGCCATTTGAAATTTCGGTATTTTGTATAAAATATTCATCCCGTCTTCGATGTCCTGATCATCATTGTGAATTGCATCACTGTATTCAATTCCGGTGATTTGCATAGTCGGCAAATCAGTTTGAGTGAGTTGTTCTATCACTTTTGTCAATGAATCTACTGCAAGCACAACACCGTACTGACTCCAGTGTACACCTGTTTTTGGAAAAAGAGGATATTTACTGGTATCTTTTTTAGAGCGAAACCAGGAATTAAAATCGATGAATGGAATTCCTGAACTCAGTAGTTCTTTTCGGAATACATCGTAATTTGTTGTCAGTCCTGTTTTACCGAATCGATCCGGAATGTACTCCGGAAAATAACTTGCTTTTCCGGGAGCCAGCACGACAAGCATTTTAATTCCATCGTCTGTTAAGTACCGGTTTGCCCGTTTCATGTATTCAACTTTTTTATGAATGGAATCTTTTCCGATGAAATCCGATCCGGTAGCTGCGCGGATATAATTTCGTTCGTATAAATAATTGTCCTTCCCTACGATCACCCCATTGGCAAATGCAACTTTGAAGAGAGAAAACTGAAGTTGATTATGGAGTCTGACGAAAGTGCTACGGAAGGCGAAATTTTCATTAATATATTTTTCTTTTACATGTTGGTAGTCTTCGCTAAGCCATGATTTGATACTGAATGTTGTATCCTTACCGTATTCAATAGCGCCCTTTAGCGGCTCAAGTTTTTTGTAGGGGAAAATTGTAAAATAATGCATGATCCCGAAGAACAGGATGATCAGCCATACCGAAGGATATTTGTAGAGCGGTTTTTTCATCGGCTTAGAATCTGAAATAGATAAAAGGATTGAAACCCGATGTGGTGATGTACGCAATACACAATTTTAATAGAGCAATGCTGAGCAATACTCCGGGGATTTTGCGAAGAATGCCGGATTGAGCGAAATAAAATTTCTCTTGTACTTTTTTACCCCAACCGGAAAGAGTGAAGAATGAAAATACAATGGCAGCAAAGAGTGTTACCCAAAGTTCAATCTGGTAAAAACGGTCAGCCATTCCAAAGTTAAAGTTGCACAGCGCACGCATGAATATTTTGATCGAATGAAAATCTTCGATCCGAAACAAAACCCAGCCGACCATTACAACGAAGAAAGTGAAGAGAACAGCAATGGGTTTCCAGATGGATTCGAGAATTTTTAGTAAAAAGATTCTGTCCAGGATGAGAAAGAAACCGTGAAAAGCGCCCCAGGCTACGAAATTCCAGGAAGCACCATGCCAGAGGCCGCTTAAGAGGAAGACTATCCAGAGATTGAAATACAATCGCGACTTTGTTTTCACATGGTTTCCACCGAGAGGAATATAGAGATATTCTCGCATCCACATCCCAAGTGTCATGTGCCAGCGGCGCCAGAATTCGGTAATGCTTCCACTTGTGTAGGGATTGTTGAAATTTTCCGGGAATCGAAAACCAACCATTCGTCCGATTCCAAGGGCCATATCCGAATACCCGCTGAAATCAAAATAAATCTGGAAAGTATAACAGAGTATGCCGATCCATGCGAGCGAGCTGTTCAATTCGTTCTGTGGAAGCGCGATGATCTGGTCGGCATGCAGCCCAAGTGTATTCGCGATTAAAACTTTTTTACCCAAACCAATGGCAAACCGTAGAAATCCGGCAACGAAATCTTCTCCGCTCACTGTACGGCGATGCATCTGGTCTTCGATCAGACTGAAACGAACAATTGGTCCGGCGATGAGTTTTGGGAAGAGAAATATATAAAGGTAATAATCCGGAAGCTTCTTCAGAGGAGTGATAACTTTCCTGTAAGCGTCAATAGAGTAGGTAAGTGTTTCAAATGTAAAAAATGATATTCCAATTGGCAGGACGAGTTTGGTCCAGCTTATGTTTTGAAATCCCATTTGAGCAAGGACAACATTCACATTGTCGACGAAAAAATTGCTGTACTTGAAATAGAACAACAATCCCATATTGATACAAATGGAAATGACAAGCCAGAATTGCCGTTTTCGTTTTTCTTCTGAACGGAACATTTTCTTCACGACAAAAAAATCAATGCCCGTGAGTATAAGAAGGACAAAAACAAATTTCGGCGCACCCCAGCTATAGAAGAGCAAACTAAAAACCAAAATCACAAAATTTTTCTGTCGTTCTCCTACCAAATGGTAGCACAACAAAAACGCAGGGAGAAAATACAGAAGAAAAAGGATGCTACTAAAAACCATGTTTATTCAAAGTGTAAAACCTCTTCGCAGAATTTCAAATGGATACAATGACGCCCTCTGCGGTAAAAACTCTGTGGTCTCTTCGGTTTTAAAAGCAAAACACAAGACCAGCAATTTTAAATACTCATCTCCGGAATATCCCCTTCAACAATGAGTTTCCCTGCTGTAGCCTTCACAATTTCTTCAACAGAAACTCCCGGAGCTCTTTCCAGCAGCCGGAATCCTCCTTCAGGAAGCACATCGAGAACAGCAAGTTCTGTTACAATTTTTTTAACACAATTTTTTCCGGTGAGAGGAAGAGAACACGTAGGAAGTAATTTCGATTCCCCTGCTTTGTTCACATGCTGCATTGCAACGATGATATTTTTTGCGGAAGCAACAAGGTCCATCGCTCCACCCATGCCTTTCACCATTTTCCCGGGAATCTTCCAGTTTGCAATATCTCCGTTTTCACTTACTTCCATTGCACCGAGAATGGTAAGGTCTACCTTTCCCGCGCGGATCATTCCAAAACTCATGGCAGAATCAAAAAACGCGGAGCCGGGGACTGTAGTGATCGTCTGCTTTCCGGCATTGATCAAATCAGGATCTTCCTCACCTTCAAAGGGAAAGGGACCCATTCCGAGCAATCCATTTTCAGATTGCAAGACCACATTCACGCCTTCGGGGAGGAAGTTTGCAACAAGTGTTGGTATTCCAATTCCCAAATTTACATAGGATCCGTCTTTCACTTCTTTAGCGATCCGTTTTGCGATTCCGTTTTTATCGAGTGGCATGGTAAGGTGTTTTGAAGAGCTTCAAAATTAAAACAATCGCTGTTTGGAATACAGAATTTCAAAAAAATCCACCACATTTTCTCTTTTAGGTTATTCGATTCAGCCTTAATATCTTCACCGCCGGAACCCAGACCATGAAACTCAGTATCATCATCCCTCTTTATAACGAACAGGAACTTATCTCACAGGTTCTGAACGAATTATTGAAGGTGAACTATCCGGCTTTTCTCTCGGATTATGAGATCATTGTTGTTGACGACTGTTCAAAGGACGCAAGTTTCTCACGTGTGGAAGAATTTGCAAAACTGCAGCCACGCGTACATTTGTTTCGCCATGAGCAAAACATGGGCAAAGGAGCGGCTGTTCGAACCGGAGCAGGGAAAGCCAGTGGAGACATTCTTTTGATTCAGGACGCCGATCTCGAGCTCACTCCTCGGGATATCCCGGATATGCTCGAAACAAAAAACGAGCTGAAGGTTCCCTTCATTAATGGCTCCCGCTATTTGCCTGGAGTTCGGCGAACACAAGCATCTTACAAGCGTTATTTTTTCAATAAATTATTTACCAATATCGCTTCTGTACTTATCGATGTTCATCTCACGGATGTTGCTTGCGGTTACAAGCTACTCGACAAATCTCTTTTCGATAAATTGAATCTCAAAGAAAATCGTTTTGGCTTTGAAGCTGAATTAATTCTAAAGTGCGCCCGCTTTCAGAAAAACTGGATCGCAGAAGTTCCGGTTCATTACTATCCCCGCAACAAAGGAGAGGGAAAAAAACTCCGCAACATGGATGGGTTTAGGATTTTAAAGACGATTCTGAAGTATGGCTTGTTCAGGATGAAGTGAGAATTCTCAAGAAGCCCATCCGTTCAATATAAAAAATCCATTTTGCAACATTGCATGAAAGAATATCCATGAATTATTTTCATGAATTTTTTCTTTAGCAAGCATATTTTGAAAAATTAATCCGGACACTATACCGATCAGAAATTTTTAATGTCATACGAACTAAATCATTTCTATTCTACTTATTTCCGGAATCCTCTTTGAACTTTCAATTGCAAAGAACGAGTATCTATTCATCGATCCGTCGATCCATGCATTCTCTCGCAGCTCAAAAAATCGACTGAAATCCGGAAATTTGAGGGTAATAACCACATGAAAAACAGAATACTAATCTTTTATTTGGAATCATTATAAATAAGAATTTACTTCGCCAAAGATATTGCCGTCCCCTGATCCAATCCCCTTGAAAATTAAGCTAATAATACCCATCATGCGAACTGTTTTGTGCTGCCTTTGTGCTTGTATGATTTCATTGACAACAAATTTTGTAAGTGCACAAGTACTCACTCCGGAAGATTCTTTGAATAGTGGACTCGAATCAAAAGAACACAAAACTTTGATTGGTGGATACGGTGAAGCTGCTTATACGAATAACCTTACTCTGGAAGAAGCGCACATCAATCTCACCCGTGCTGTTATTTTTATTGGCCATCGCTTCTCGGATAAAATCAGTTTTTTTTCTGAGATGGAGATTGAAGATGCAAAAGTTGATGCATCCGGAGGAGAATTGGCATTGGAACAATGCTTTCTTAAATTTCAGCTTAATCGGAATCATTTTCTCACAGCCGGATTATTCATTCCTCGTCTTGGGATCATCAATGAGAATCATTTGCCAACAACATATTTTGGAAACCATCGTCCCTTTGTTGAAACAAAAATCATCCCTTCAACCTGGAGAGAGCTGGGTGTTTCTTTGAATGGAAAAGTTCCGGGTTCGAACAGATTGGATTATACATTGGCAATAGTGAATGGACTGAATGCGGAAGCAATCAATGCACATGATGGTTTGCGTGAAGCTCGTTTTGAAGGAAGAGATGCAAGCGCAAGAAATCTTGCAGTGACGGCTTCGATTCTCGGTTATTGGAATGTTTTTAAAGTTCAGCTCAGTGCATACACCGGTGGCTCCGTTGGTTTGGCACCGCGTTCTGCAGATAGTCTGCAATTGGAATCCGGAATGTTCGGCACACCTGTCTCTCTTCTTGAGGGAAATATTTCATACCGAAAACATGGGTGGACGATAAAAGCGTTGTATGCGCTTGTTTCAATTCCGGATGCAGGTTCAATCAACAGAGCGTATGCAAATAATTGTCCGGAGCAAATGAGTGGATGGTATGCAGAAGCCGGATACAATATTCTTCGTCTGTTTAATGATTCAACAAAAAAAGACTTGTCTCTTTTTGGTCGCTATGAATCTGTACGAGGAAATGATCAGATGCCGGAGAATGGAATTGTCAATGACGTCAATAATTTTTCCTGTGTTACAGTTGGACTCAATTATACGCCATTACCGGGAGTAGTTGTAAAAGCTGATCTTACTTATTCAGAAAGCGGTATTCCGAATCCACAATTGCAAATTAATCCATTTCCACAAGCCATTCCTTTCGAAACAAAACAATCAGTCCTTCGACTGGGTATTGGTTATAGTTTTTGATCCATGTCAAACCGTAGAGAATTTATTAAACAAGGTGCACAGGCAAGCTTAGGCTCATGTCTTGCCTTATCTGTTTTCAGCTCTGTATTCGAAAGCTGTAAAACTGCAGCTTTGACGGGATTGACCATTGAAGAAAATGAAATTTCTTTTCATCTGTCATCTTTTGGTTCGAAAAAAATTATTTTCATCAGCGATGAGCGTTTGAAGGATGAAGTTGTGATAGTAAAAAAGAAAGACGGAACATATTATGCAATGAAAATGCAATGTACTCATCAGATGAATCCTGTTCGGTACACCGGCGATTCATTTTTCTGTCCTACTCACGGAAGCACCTTTGATATGGAAGGAAAACCTACGACAGCACCGGCCATGAGGCCATTGCAGCGTTTCACCACGATTGAAAGTGGAACACGGTTAATCGTAAAATTGACATAAGTTTATAAAATGAAAATAAATTATAAACTATTCCTTTGCATTGCTTGTATCCTGATAGTAGGATGTAAAAAAGATTCAGAACCGGATCCTGTTCTCAATTCTGATTTGCAGGAAACTATTCTCTCCGATATTTCGAATCACGTTGTACTCGCTACCTATAATGAATTACGTGCAAAGGGTGTTTCACTTGAAACGATGGTGGGGAATTTTGTTGCTTCTCCTACAACCGGCGGACTGGTTTCATGCCGACAAGCATGGAAGGATATGCGACAAGAATGGGAATTGTCGGAAGGGTTTTTGTACGGCCCGGTCTCCTATCTCGACATAGATCCTTCTATCGATACATGGCCGGTCAATTTTTCTTCACTGGATTCACTCTTAGCAAGCTCTGTTGTGATTGATTCTGCAGGAATGGAATCCCTTGAGTTTTCCTTAAAAGGCTTTCATCCCCTCGAATACATGCTTTTCGGTTTGGATGGAAATAAATCAGTTACGGATTTCACCGCACGTCAGTTTGAGTATTGCCAAGCACTTGCACAGTATTTGAAAAGTCAAAGTGAAAAAGTATATCATACCTGGAATCCTGATGTTACGGGAAATTATCTTTTTGAGATAAATCATCCCGGACAATCCAACAGCGTTTATTCTTCGCGCCGTGCCGTGTTTGTCGAAATTGTAAACGCACTTGTCGGGATTTGTGACGAAGTTGCAAATGGAAAGATTGAAGAACCCCTGGTGAATCAAGACCCATCCCTTGAAGAATCTCCTTATTCCGGAAATTCAATCGTCGATTTCACAAATAATTTGAAGTCAGTTGAAAATATATATTTCGGAAAATATTCCGGTGATCATTTCGGCTTGAACGAATTGGTGAGAGCGTACAATACTTCTCTCGACAACAGGATTCAACAGCAATTAACTGTTTCAATAGTTTCATTGCAGGCCATCACCATGCCATTCGGTGAAGCAATAATCCAAATTCCATTGCAGCTTCAGCAGGTGCAAGCGAATATTAATGCATTAAAAGAAACGCTGGAGCAGGAACTGTTACCATTGGTACAACTACATGGTGAATAATTTGTATTGCAATTAATTTTAAGCATAGATAAAATGAAAATACGGTTGACAGTCTTTTTTTGTATTGTGCTGAGCATCGTTGCCTGCAGAAAAGTGCAAGACTGGGTTCCCGGAGAAAATGATGATGTCTTTGCGGGTGGAGTCAACACTGTTTTTGACGAAGGCGGAGGGGCGTTCACACATGAATTTGATGGAATGTCTTCAACAGATTTATTGGTCCATGAAACAGGTGATGCACTTTTTGAAGGAACATTTGTTGTTGGTCCGGCACCTATTCGACCTGGACTGGGACCACTGTACAATAATGTTTCTTGTTCATCCTGTCACGTCGCTGATGGTAGAGGAAAAGCCCCAATGGCAGGTGAATCGTTGATCGGCATGCTCATTCGGGTAAGCATACCGGGAGAAAATCCACATGGAGGACCACTTCCTGCACCGGGATTCGGTGGCCAGTTACAACAACGATCGATATTTGGAACAGTTGCAGAAGCAAATGTAGTTGTCCACTATTCAGACAGTGTATTCACCTTTCCGGATGGCGAGAATGTTACATTGCGTAAACCGATTGTTCAACTCAACAATTCATACACTACTCTCCCCTCGAACATTTTGCTCTCTGCTCGTGTCGCTCCTGCTGTTTTTGGGTTGGGATTGTTGGAAGCAATTCCGGATCATGAAATTATTACTTACGCTGATGAATTCGATGTGAATGGTGATGGAATTTCCGGAAGACCGAATCGTGTTTGGGATGCAATTGCACAAGAAACCCGGATTGGAAGATTCGGATGGAAAGCCGGCAATCCTAGTTTGCTCCAACAGACTGCAGGAGCATTTAACGAGGATATGGGCATCACCAGTTTTGTTTTTCCTCAGGAAAACAGTCTAGGCCAATCGCAGCATGATGGCAATGGTGATGAGCCGGAGGTAACGGATAGTCTCTTGCATGCAGTTGCATTCTATATGAAAACGCTGTCTGTCCCGGCACCCCGAAATCGGGACAATGCCCAGGTGCAGGAAGGCAAAGCTATTTTCACTCAAATTGGATGTAACTCTTGTCATCGTGTTTCGATGCGTACAAAGACAGATGTCTCCTTCACATATCTTTCGAATCAATTAATTTTCCCATACACTGATTTGTTGTTGCATGATATGGGCCCTTCCCTTGCGGATCAGCGGCCTGATTTTATTGCAGATGGACAAGAATGGAGAACAGCACCCTTGTGGGGAATCGGGCTTACACAAATTGTGAATGGACACACCAATTTTTTACACGACGGGCGAGCCAGAAATTTTCAGGAAGCTATTCTCTGGCATGGAGGCGAAGCATCACAAGCTGTTAGCAGATATATATCCTTGAGCAGTACTGAACGGAATGCTTTGCTTTTGTTTCTGAAAAACCTTTAATACATACTAATTTTGCGAACCACTGAATATTTTCATATTCAAAAATCATGAATATCCATTCAGACTCAAAGCTTTTCGGAAGCATTATTTTTCCTGATTGATAATTTTCAAAGAACATTCCTAAACAAGGTGATGGGTATGAACGACAAATCACATACTGCGAATCCTCTTGTTTTCAGTGGACTATTTTCGTTGAGATTTTATTTTTTTTTCGGAAAAACTCTCCCAAAAGGGGAATTTCAATTTTTTGAATTCTTTGAAAATTAGCAAAAAATAAAGTTTTTCTCTTTTGGTACAATGATCGCAAATGGCGCAGCCGTAAGAAAGCCCGGATGGTTTCAATTCATCAATCATGCTTGTTCACGATCTGTTTTCAGACTTGGTGTAATGGGTATTGTTACAAGAGTGAACATTAAATTGGATTAACTACCGGATCACAAAAACATATCCAAGAGGATCATTTTCTGCATAGGAACAAATTTATTTTACAAGTGAGGAAACTAAGATGAGCAGGAAGGGATCGATATATTTTATTTTGTTGGCTGCAATGATGGTACTGCTATCAGGAAGCGAACTCAGCGCCCAATGCAATGAGTTTTACATCTATGGCTCTCCTGCTTCCGCCTCGTGCAAAGAAGCTGTAGAGGATGTTGTTTGGATCAATGCGAGCTCATCTGTACACAATACAATTGCAGGAAATACTTTAACCAAATTCAACAGTAATAATAACTGGGATGGGAATGGTTTTTCGTATCAGTCGGTAGCGGATGGAGGATACATGCAAACTTCCGTTATTGAAACAAACAAATCAAGAATGATTGGGTTGAGTTCCACAGATGTGAATTCAAATTTTACGTCCATCCAATATGCATTTTACCTGGTCAATACCGGAAGTTTGCAAATCTATGAGTCCGGAACATTACGCGGGACATTTGGAACTTATGTTGCTTCGGATATTCTGAAAATATCCGTGGAGAATTCCATCTTAAAATATTACCAGAATGGAAATCTTTTATACATCAGCAATACCGCCCCCACACTGCCCATGTTTGTGGATGTTTCCACCCGACACAGCGGAGCAACAGTTTCAGAAGTTAAAATTAGCAATGGAAACATTGGTGTATTCAATGCATCTGGCACGAATGCCGGCACAAGTCCGAATTATCAATGGCAATTGAACGGAATAAATGTTGGAACGAATAGTGCCACCTACACAAACACTTCTTTAAGCAGCGGTGATAGTATTACGTGTATTCAAACATCTGCTGCGGATGGTTGTCTGCCATTTACGGTATACAATTCCAATTCCATCATCATTGGCAATATTGACCCCACCCTTCTGAATGGATTTTACATCACAGGTGTTCCAACCGCCAGCACCTGTAAAGAAACAATTGAGGATGTTGTTTGGAATCCTGCATCATCCGCAGCTAAGAATACAATTACAGGAAATAATCTCGTCAAAGAAACCAGCGACGGAAACTGGGACGGTAATGGATTCTCCTTTCAATCGGTTTCCAATAACGGGTATATGATTTTCTCAGCAACGGAGACGGATAAAGACAGAACAATTGGCCTCAGTTCGATAGATGCAAGTGTAAGCAACACGTCCATTGAATTCGCATTTCGATTGCGAACCACAGGAGCTCTGAATATTTACGAAAGCGGAACAAATCGCGGGACCTTTGGAACCTATTTGACAGGAGATGCATTAAAAATTGCAGTGGAAAATAATGTAGTAAAATATTATAGGAACGGAACGATGATTTATATTAGTTCTGTTTCTCCAACCTTACCTTTGTATGTAGACGTCTCCTTAAGAAATGTAGGAGCAACGGCCACTGCTGTTCAGGTAGCAAACGGAAACACAGGAACCTTCTCTGCTGTTGCTTTGAATTTAGGCCCCGCACCTACGTATCAATGGACGATAAACGGAAGTCCGGTTGGTACAAACAGTTCTTCTTACACAAACAATGCATTACCGAATAGTGATTTAATTAATTGCATCATCACACCCGATTTGGGAGGCTGCGCAAGTAGTTCATACACATCCAATGTAATTTCACTGGGAGACATCAACCCGACTCTGCAAAATGAATTCTATATCGCAGGATCGCCGGCATCCAGTGCATGCAAAGAAGCAGTTGTGGATGTTGTGTGGATGGTAACGGCTTCCGGTTCAAAAAATTATATTTCCGGCAATACACTTACCAAAATGATCAGTAATGGAACCTGGGATGGAAATGGTTTTTCTGCCCAGTCTGTTTCGAACAATGGTTATATGCAAACCATCGTTGCAGAAACGAATGAAACCCGTATGATCGGACTTAGTGCTACAGATGTAAATGGTAATTACACATCAATCCAATATGCCTTTTTTCTGACCAATACCGGAGCATTACAAATCTATGAGTCCGGTGCTTCGAGGGGAACCTTTGGAACCTATTCTACAAATGATACATTGAAGATTGCCGTAGAGAATAACATTATCAAATATTATAAAAACAGCACATCGCTTTACATCAGTAATGTTGCTCCTACACTTCCATTGTACGTGGATGTATCTACAAATTCGACCGGAGCAACGCTTTCTGATGTGAAAGTTTCAAATGGAAACATCAGCACATTCACTGCATATGGTACCAACCTCGGTACAGCACCGGTGTACCAATGGCAGCTCAATGGATCGAATGTGGGTACGAACAGCACAACTTACACCAATACAGCATTGAATAGTTTTGATGTTATTACTTGCCTGGTTACACCAGACCTTGGCGGATGCAGCAGCAGCGCATTTACGTCGAATAGCATTGTCGTAAAAGACATTAACCAAACCCAACAAAACGAATTTTATATTACCGGAACTCCTTCATTGAATGCATGTAAAGAATCCGTTGTGGATGTAGTTTGGGTCATAGCATCATCGGGAGTAAAAAATACGATTCGAAACAATACACTTACAAAACGAACAAGCAACGGAGTTTGGGATGGAAATGGATTTTCGTACCAATCGGTTTCGAATAACGGGTACATGCAAACAACGGTCGCAGAAACGAACAAAGCACGAATGATTGGTTTGAGTGCGACAGATCTGAATGGTAATTTTACGTCCATTCAATTTTCGTTCTACCTGATGAACACAGGCAGTTTGAGAATTTATGAATCCGGCACCAATCGTGGCACCTTTGGTACTTATGCAGCCACGGATATTCTGAAAATTGCGGTAGAAAACAGTGTTGTCAAATATTATAAAAACGGTGCTTTAATTTATACAAGTACGGTGAGTCCGACTCTGCCCTTGTATGTGGATGTATCTACAAATGCAACCGGAGCAACAGCAAACAATGTAAAAGTGTCGAATGGGAATATCAGCACGTTTACAGCTTATGGAACAAACCTTGGAGTAGCTCCAACCTATCAATGGCAATTGAATGGATCAAATGTTGGAAGCAATAGCACGAGTTATACTAATAGTGGATTGGTGGATGGTGATGCGATCACCTGCATCGTTACTCCCGATTTGGGTGGTTGCAGCAACAGTGCCTTTACTTCAAATTCTGTGTCTGTTCTCGAACCCGCCAATACTACTACGACCTGGATTGGTACTACATCCGCATGGAACACAGTCAGCAATTGGTCAAATGGTGTTCCAACAAAATACAAATCTGCAATCATTACAGCCGGAACAAATCCTGTCATCAGCACAAATGCTGTTGTGAATAATATTACAATTGGTGCCGGCAAAACACTGACGATAAATGCCAGTAGAACACTTGATGTCTATGGAAATATTGACAAAGTCGGAACTTTTACTGCCAATACCAGCACTGTAAAATTATATGGTTGCTCCAATCCTACAACGATTACATCAACAACCGGAATTTCGTTTTATAATCTTGTAATCGATAATTCCTATGGAATAAACCTTAGCGGTACGTTCAATGCAACAATCACAAATTCCTTGTCTTTGTTGAATGGCATTGTAAGTACCGGAACCAATTACCTGATTGTTTCATCCACAACCGCCGGAAATTTGACTTATACAAATGGTTTCGTGAACGGGAATCTCCGAAGAAATATTGCAACAAATACAAGCACCTATAATTTTCCGGTAGGAAATGGGACATCATCAACAGACAGACATATTGTTTCGCTACTCAACAATTCATTAACCGGAGTAACGTATATCAATGCATCCGTTTCTGATTTCACTCAGTCGGCACCCAATAGCGATGCTTTGTTGAATACTTACCAGGGAACAGTTCCGATTATCGCTACGGTTGGAGAAGCGGTTGGAGAAACTGTAATTTGGTCATTGACGCCAAATGTCCAGCCAAGTGGAGGGACCTACGGTGTGCAGTTGGCTGTGGAGAATACAACCTTATCCGCAGCTGAAGACAATTATTTTTGTCCACTAAAAAGAACGGCAGTTATTTCGTATGCCAGTTTTTCGACATTTGATCTTTCAACAAGTATTCCGGGTGGGGGAAATCCGGGAAGGATTTATAGTTCCGGAACTGGATATGCAGAACGCACTGGTTATACATCCTTCTCACATTTTGTAATTGGCAAAGGGAATGGCGTACCTCTACCTATCGAATTGTCTTATTTTAATGCAACTCTTCAGGGCGAAATTGTGACATTGAACTGGGGCACAGCCTCCGAGCGAAATAATAGTTTCTTTACGATTGAAAAATCACGTGATGCTGAATTTTATGAAAAGCTTTGCGACGTTGAATCAAAAGCAAATGGTGGGAACAGTACAACTCTTCTCAATTATTCAACAGAGGATATTCAACCTTACGAAGGACTTTCTTATTATCGTTTGAAGCAGACAGATTTTGATGGAAGAACTACTTACTCGGAACCGGTTTCGGTAACATTAAAAAGAAACGTAGATTTTAATTTAAATATATATCCCAATCCAAGCTCCGGTGAAGAACTTACATTTGCAATTTCTTCACAAACGGAACAACCAATTTCCATTGTAATTTACGATTTGAATGGCAAGGAATACTTTTCAGAATTGCTGAACGCTGAGACTGAACGATCCTTTGTACTTTCTCCGACTGCGAATGGAATTACAGGTAAGGGAATCTATTTTGTTAGAGCGATTTCCGGTAGCGTAGTAAAATGCGCAAAACTTATTTTAAAATAATTCAGATCCGGATTCGATTTAATTTTTCATTCTGAGGAACAAATTTCAAAATATAGTTCTTTCAGATTATTCCTAAAAAAACACTTTTTATAAAATTCATAATCTTCGGACAAGGGCCACAGGTCAACATTTATCCGTGTATTTTGATATCCTGACAGGAAAGAAAGGAATCAAGGGTATGACCTCTTTTTAGTTTATTTACCGCTGTCCGACTATTTTTTACCTCATTAATTCACATTTAATTAACAAAAGCTATATGTTTAGGCTCTCAAAAGCATAAACTATGAATTTTTATCAAAAACAAGCGCTGAAACTTTCCTTGGCCACTTGCACCGTTTTTTCAACTACAATGTATGGACAGAGTCTGCCTGACGAGATGCATCTGAGTCCTGACGGTAGAATGTTGCTCACAGGAGATCGATTGAATACCGGGCTTTTTGAACAGAGTACAATGCGAAACATCTATTTGGATTTTTCACAGAGCAATTACTGGACCCAGCTTACCCAGAATTATCAGAGTAAAATAGATCTTCCTGCAACCATGACAGTTGATGGAATTGTATACGACAGTGTAGGTGTTCGATTTAAAGGTCAAACATCATATTCCGGTGTTCAAAATTCCCAAAAGAAATCCTTCAACATTACCATGGATTCATTCATCCCGAATCAGGATATAATGGGATACAATATTCTCAATCTGAATAATTGTTTTCAGGATCCTTCATTCATCCATGAAATATTTTATCAACGTCAAATCAAGAAACATATTCCGACTGCAAAATCTGCATTTGTAAAATTATACATCAATGGTGGAAACTGGGGAGTGTATCCAATGGTGCAGCAATTGAACAGTGATTTTCTAAAGGAGTGGTTCATGACGAATAATGGGACCAATTGGAGAGCTGACCGTTCCGGTGGTGGAATGGGAGGAGGCTGGGGTGATGGTACTGCTGCTCTCAATTATCTCGGAGCGGATACATCAGATTTTCAGCCCTATTATCAGTTGAAATCAGCTGAGAAGCCAAATCCATGGGATGATCTCGTAAACACTTGCGATGTTTTGAATAACAGTACACCGGCGGCTTTGGATTCCTTGTTACCAAATGTGCTTGACATCGATCGTACTCTTTGGTTTCTTGCCAGTGAGATTTTATTTTGTGATGACGATAGTTATGTGTACAAAGGCAAGATGGATTACTATTTGTACTATGAAAAAGAAACAGGACGAATTACTCCTCAGGAATACGACGGAAATAGTGCGTTGGAATTAAATCTCGCAACCTCCTGGAGTCCTTTTTACCATGAGACAAATGTGAATTATCCATTGCTGAATAAAATTCTCGCCAGACCGGAATGGCGTCAGCGTTACCTGGCACACATGCGCACTTTGATTGAAGAAGATTTGGATACAGCTTCTGCATACCAAATCATTAATGAATATGAAAGTGCAATTGATACGATGGTGCAAAATGACAGTAAAAAAATCTATACCTACTCTCAATTTACTACCGGCGTCGAAGAAGTCAAAGATTTTCTTCTTACACGAAAGAATTATATGATGAATAATTCTGAAGTGAATGTTAGTGGTCCTCAGATATCAGATGCTCCTTATTTTACAAATGGGATTGCCTGGAATCAACCGCTGTCAATGCAGGATGTAAATGTACAGGCCAGTGTTTCGAGCACGAATGGAATTGACCATGTCAATCTTTATTATTCTGTAGGTATTGTAGGTAACTTTACGAAAGTCTTGATGTTCGATGATGGCAATCACAATGATAGCCTGGCCGGCGATGGTATTTATGGTGCAACTATTCCCGGGCAAGAAAGCGGTGAATGGGTACGCTATTATATTGAAGCTGCATCTGCGAATACGGCAAAAACCCTTACCTATCTGCCTGCAGGAGCAGAACACAATGTCTTTATCTATTTTGCCGCACCACTTGCTTCTGCAAATACCGCTGTTGTGATAAATGAAGTCATGGCATCGAATTCAACAACTGCTTCAGATAGTTTAGGTGAGTACGATGATTGGATCGAGCTTTACAATAATTCCTCTCAACCAGTAGACATCAGTGGATATTATTTGACAGATGATTATTACAATGTCGACAAATGGACAATCCCAGCGAACACTGTCATTCCAGCGAATGATTATCTGATTATCTGGGCTGATGAAGACAGTAGTCAGGGGTCCTTCCACACAAACTTCAAGTTGTCAGGAAGCGGAGAAGACATATACCTGTTGGATGCTTCCAGAGCGATTGCAGATCAGGTGGTTTTTGGAGCGCAAACAACAGATTATGGGTATGCCCGTGTCCCCAATGGAACCGGAAGTTTTGTCATTCAGACCCCAACGTTTGCTGCAAACAACAATTTGAATACCGGAATTACGGATACTCAAACAGCTACAGCATCGATTACCGTATATCCAAACCCTGCAAGTGCTGAAGTATTTATTCGCATGAATGATAGTTCCGGACAGGAACTTGAAATATACAATCCTGTTGGTCAGCTTGTGTATACGTGTTCCGGTAAATCATTCGTGGCATTAAATACCGAATCATTCAGTACAGGTATTTACATCGTACGATGTGGATCAATTGCACAACGACTGATGATTCAGAATTAAATTGTTGATTGCAAAAAAGGCCCGGTCGGAACTAATTTCCTGCCGGGCCTTTTTAATAGTAGTTTGTTCCGGAGTAGGCTCCGTCACATTTTAATTTCCTGTTATCTTCTACCTCTTTTCCGGAAGAGTCGGGCTGTGTTTTTACGGGACGACATTGCCTCTTTAACTTTCTGGTTTTCCTGATGCATTGCAAATTCTTCCTTGTGGTGGAAAATATTTTCGATTTGGTGTTCTTCTACCGGTGTAAGCGGTGAAGCATCTCCCGTTTCCGGTATAAAATTCAGGTCTTCGCCATGAAGAATTATTTCCGGAACAGTAGGTTCCGACACCGTTAAATCAATATTTTCAATTGTCGGATTTATTTTTTTTGCTGGAGGAGTTTTTAAAAACTGCTCTTTTGTTGGCTCAGCGAATTTCAGCGAAGCAATCTTTTTTGATTTTTTCTTTGGTGCAATTGCCGGAGCTGATTTTTTTAAATTTTGAACCTTGTCTTTTGACTTGTTGCGTTTTGTTTTACTTTCACTACTCACTTTGTTTTTAACTTTCTTTGCCGTACTTTTTTTTGATTTGATCATCAACGAGCCTGTGGCATTTTTTGACGCTGATTTTTTTATCTTTTTAGAATTTACAGGTTTGGATTTTTTCGCTGCAATAACTTTGGATTTCTTTTTCACAGCAACTTTTATTTTCTTTTTTACTGTCGCTTTTACCTGTTTTTTCAGAGGGCTTTTCTTTTTAGTTTTCTTTGCTACAAATGCTTTTGCATTTTTGATTGCGGTAGCGATTGCAATCCCTTCTTTCATTTTTTTGTTTTCTTTTAGTAAAGCATTTCCAATTGAAATAGCTTTGTTTCTAACTTCTGCAGTCAACTTCTTCATGGATTCCGGAAATTTCTTGTTGGTCCAGGGCATAGTCTTGGGATTTGGATAGTGTTAATTCAACCTTCGATCAAAGGTCAGAACTAAATAAAAAATTGTGTTACATAATTTTACTAATAGTTTACACAATTCACACTTTTTTTATAGCTATTTTTTAAATTGTATTTTGAATTGATGCCATGGTTTGTGGATTAAATGTGTTCAAATTACTACTCTGGATCAGCGAAAATATTTTGTTTTATGTCCATAAAATAATTTGTCTTTGACCATTTTCGACATTATATAAAAAACTATGCATCTTAAATTCCGGCTTGAAATATGTCAGGATCATTTGTTTATATGAAGGGCAATCTTAAGTTTGCATTGCCAAATTAAATGGATGGCCGGATAATGAGAATTTGTTTGTATATCGCCTTTTTTTTTCTTCCATGCTTATCTTCAGCACAATACACATGGAAATTGGAGAAGGACCAGGATGATATAAAAGTATTTTCTTCTCCGGTGCCCAATTCAATCTATAAGGCTATTCGGGTTGAATGTATACTTCCGGGTAATTTCGATAAGCTGATCAAAATACTAACGGATGTTTCGAGTTTTACCACGTGGATTTATCATGCCAAAAATTGCAGCCTGGTTCATAGAATTTCAGACCTCGAATACGTCTATTTTACGGAGACGCTCTTGCCCTGGCCGATGTCGAATCGTGAAGGTCGAATTCATGTTGAGATAAATACTGATAGTATTCCGGAGTTTATAACTATAACCGGCCATACTGAAACGGATTTTGTTCCCACAGATGGAGCCGAAGCAATTGCACATTATTCAGCACATTGGAAGGTAAGAATGCCAACGGAGAAAACCATCTCAATTGAGTATTTGCTGGAATTAGATCCCGGTGGAAGTATTCCGGCATGGGTTGCCAATATGTTTGCCGCCAATGGACCATTTGAAACGTTTAGCAATCTGGGAAGAATATTAAAAGATTAAATTGGAGGTGAGTACACTTTCGCACAGTTTCTAATTCGGAAGTAGTACATTTCCCGAAATATTATAATTTTATTTGCGAATGAACAGATGGGAGTCCACGAGCCAGGAAAACCCAAACAAAATGAAATCCCTTTCAACTAGTTCTTGAACTTGCTTTTTTGATCCAACAAAATGTAAAGAGGAAGACGCTTAAATTGCATTGATTGGATTCAAACTCAGAAAATCAAATGAGAATTCATGCAACTAAAAAGTAATAAATTAATAAGAGTATGAAAACAGAACCAATCATTCTAGAGAGAACATTGGATGCGCCGGTTTCAAAAGTTTGGAAAGCAATCACTGACAAAAATGAAATGAAACAGTGGTATCTTAATCTAGCTGATTTTAAAGCGGAAATTGGGTTTGCGTTTCAGTTTGTGGGCGGACCCGAAGAGGGGATTCAATATCTTCATGTATGTGAAGTGACAGAAGTTGTTAATGAGAGGAAATTGATGTACAGTTGGCAGTACGAAGGATATGCTGGTATTTCCTATGTTTCATTTGAATTGAATGAACAGGGGAATAAAACCGAGGTGAGATTGACTCATTCCGGAATTGAAACATTTCCAAAAGCGAACCCGGATTTTGCAATTGAAAATTTCCGTGAGGGATGGAATCATATTCTTAATGTTTCATTGAAGGATTATCTTGAAGCGGACAAGATGTCGTAATCTGAATTAATCAAATGAAAATTGGATGAGTAGGTTGTAATCATTCATGGTAAATCTCAATTTGTTGGGAAAGCCTAAATCAGGTTTCTTTTAATTTTAATACCTTTGTATTCATATTGTAAAAAAGGTGCTTTCGCTTTTTCCTCGAAATATATTTTCAAAGCACCGGCTCTTTTGATTCTTAAAACCTCGATTCAATTTCAATGAAATTAAATCACCCGAAATTAGTTGATCTGCTCCAAAGAGCATACTCTGCAGAAAAGGCCGCTGCGTTTGCATATCAGGGACATGCAGGTTCCGTAAAGAATATTCTTGAGAAGAAAGCGATTCATCAAATTGAAATGGATGAGTGGAATCATCGAAAAGAAGTATTGGCCATTATGAGCAAATACGGTATTCCTGTTTCGAAATATTATGAGTTACGTTTTCATTTAATCGGTAAAATTATTTCCTATAGCTGTTATGTTATAGGTTGGTTTATGCCTTATTATTTTGCAGGCCGTTTGGAAAGTGGTAATGTTTGCGAGTATTTTCGAATGATGCACTACTTTGATCAACTTGAAATTAAAGAGCATGATAAAGTTTTATATGAAATGGGGATTAAAGAAAAGGAACACGAAGTATATTTTTACGAGCGAATAAAGTCATCCAGACTATTACCACTATTTGAAAGAATATTTTCATGGGGTGGAAGTAAAAGCCTGAATGATGTTGACATTGAAAATAAACTCCCGGTAGAAGCATCGAAATCGTATTGTAAGAAATAGTTCTTTATAAAATCAATTTGAAATGAAAAACGTGTTTAAACAATCGGATGCTGTCGAAGTAATTGATAGAATCAATAAATTGAATCCTGAAACGAAAGCGCTTTGGGGTAAAATGAATGTGTCCCAGATGCTGGCGCATTGCAACGTAACCTATGAGTTGATTTATGAAGATAAACATCAAAAACCGAATGCATTCATGAAATTGGTATTAAAGCTATTGGTGAAATCTTCAGTTGTTGGGGAAAAGGGGTACAAAAAAAACAATCCAACAGCACCTCAGTTTCTAATAAAGGAAGAGAGAAATTTTGAAATTGAAAAAAAGAGATTGGTGGATTATATAAACAAGACACAACAATTGGGTGAATCAGAATTCGATGGAAAAGTATCGCACTCCTTTGGGAAATTGAACAAGACGGAATGGAACAATATGTTCTACAAACACCTCAATCATCATCTTGCTCAATTTGGTGTTTGATCAATAGAAGCAGGCACACGAAATTTTTGTTTCGCAGAAAAATTCGGGTGGGAAATTGTTGCTGATCAATTGGAATTTTGCGTCCCCCGTCCCCCGTCACTTTACAACAACGACCCTCTTAAACTCGATGTGTATATTATCGATATAAAGTGTTTTCATTCCTTTGTACCAAAAATACATCTTTCCTTTTTCTTCATGCGGACGGTAAAAGTATTTTACTTCGCCATGAATTTTCTGCCAACTGTTCACAGGAACAGCAGTAGTTTTAACTACATCCTCAGAAACATAAGCAGTGACTCCAGAATCGTTTTCAGAAGAGAATGCAAAAAGTAAATCACCGGGATTGAGTTGTTCCTGGCAGAAAATGTCAGCGGTCACAAAAACACTATCCGCCCATTTTGAATTTAGATCCTGCATTGAAAATGTATATGGATAAGTAAATGGATTGTCCTTACTAAGCTGGTAGGAATAAATCCCGTCTTTTTTCATTTCAGAAGTGATCCCGGGAATGTCATGTGGTTCCATTTCGAAATCCTGAAGGTAGAAATAAGCTCTACCCGGTAGGGTCGGTGGTAAATTATAAGGCAGACCGGCTCTTGCTCTGTCGTAATCGGGCCGTTCCATATTCGCCCACCATTCACCTTGGGCTTCTGTGCTGAAAAATCCCATGAAATATAATTTCTTAGTCATTCCATCCATAGAAATCAATCCTTTACTGAATTGCCAGTTTTGAAATAAGTTCAAGGCAACAAAGCATAATAGTACAGGAACAGAAATCCATTTGATGACTTTTTTATTCTTGATCCAATCCAGACAGGAAGCAAAAGGGATGGCTAACAATCCGTATAAATCTACCATCGGACGTTGTCCAAAAGATCCGCCATACCACCAGGACCACCAGCTAAAAAATACATAGATGCAAATCCCAAGAGTCAGAAATATTCCGATGTTGAATTGACGAACAATCGGGCGAAAAAGAAGAATTCCGAAAATTGAAAAAAACATAATTGGTGTATACAACAACCAGCCTTTTCTATAACTGAAGAGTCCGTCAAGTACATGCGGATCACTAAAAAAGAATCGTTCAGCAGTATAGGAATAATATACCCAATGACCCGTGACAGCATGCCAGTAAATTAATTGTGGTACAGTACAAAGTAGAATGCACAAAATCATCAGTAAAATCAGTGGCCAATTCTTCAGAAAAAGTATTATTTTATCTGTAAATGTTTTCCACGAACTCACATTAAAGAAGAGGAAGGGCAATGAAAGGATGGCCATTGTCGGCCGAATCAGAATTGCCAAGCCGATCAATACACCAACAACAATAGTGTTTTTCCAGTCTGGTTTTTCATGCCACAACACTGTGAAGTATAAATAAATACTTATAATAGAAAATAGAAATGCATGCGACATGGCAGCCTCACGTGTAGAATACCAAACCAGGTTTGTACCAAAATATACACCAAGCAGAGTTAACGCAGTAATGTTATCTGTAAAGTACCGAAGCAATAATTTACGCAAATACCATAACCCAATCATTAAATAAAAAAAACAACTTATGACCAATGCTGTGTGATAAGGCCTTGAAAATCCATCTGCCGCATAATGTGAAAATTTTGCATACACATGTGCCAAAAAGAAAAAGGGCATATACAATATACCAAGACCCATTGTTGTTTTTAGTACATGTTTGCCTTCCGGTGTTGTTTCGGGCCAGTACTGATCTTTGAAAGCTTCACGATCGGCATCAATAAATGAAAGAGAAACATCGTGATAAATAAACATTGCGGGTAAATATCCGTAATACGAAATTACATCGCTCATGATCTGATCTCTGCGATTCTCCCCATTGTAGAAGAAACAAGTGATCAGAAATACGAATATAATGTATATGGAATATTTACTTTTACGACAGTCCTTGCTTTGCATAATTCGCAACTGATGGATCAGAAATTTGCCTTTATTACGTTTTGGTATTCATGAATCTGATTTCCAAATGTAAATAAATTTTAGTGAGACATATCATACTCCGGCTGAATAGATTTGACTGATTTTTGCGCACCACTTGACAATTCTTTGCGCCAAGGACATGAAAATAGAACTATTTATCCGCCGAACGTTTTATTCGTAAATTATTTTTGATTATTGACAGTATACTTCCTTCGACACTCCTATTCTCTATGAAAGATACATCCATATGTGAAGGTCGGATCAGTAATTCATCAGCAAAAAACTGTTGCTTAGAATGAGGATCCCGTTTGAAAAGCAGGGTGTATTTCAAGTCTTTTTCATGAATTGTAAAGCGCTGACGGATTAAGGACCAGTCTCCATCGATAATTTTTGCCTTTGCAGGAGTAGAAGTGAAGAGTATTTGAAATGAATGGTTGCTCGTGTCTTCAGAAGTCAATACAAGATCAATTTGAGTACTTGCTTCTTGAGCTGTATAAAACCAAAGTGAAAGTTCATATTCTGTTCCCGGAATAAGTGGAAGCAATTCGTTTTCCAGAAGTTTCGTGTCGTAATTTTTAGTGCCTCTTATTCCGCCTTGTCCATAGCGGTGCATTGACTGTTCCACAGAATCAAAACCATTTGAATAAAAATAGCCCGGTTCGCTGGTGATCCATTCAGTTTTCTGTTTGAGAGTTTCTATATTTTTATTTTCAAATTCATTCAGAAAATATTCTGCCCGGGATTTAAATACAGAATCGTATTCCAGACGATACAATATAAAAACAGAATTTCCCCAAATTTTAACAGATCTGGATAACCAGTAATTTTCCTGCTCATCAGCATCTTCTAAGGTTTTAAGCAGGAGGAAAGGTTTTTTATCTGGCAGGTCTTGTTGAATTGATTTCGAAATAAACTCTGGAGAAAAGAATTGCAAAACATTTCTGGCTTCAGCAATCGGGGATCGTGCTGCTGAAGATGCGAGTAGTGGAACATTGCACCAATAGGATATCACCATTGATGCTTTTAAACTTTCATGTGCATCAGCAGTTGTGAAATTATCGCTCCCAATCAGATAAAATGGAATTGGAACCAAGCACTGATATTCCTGCTTGATAAGATTCACTTGGTTGATCAGTTCAGAATACTCTTGCGGTAATGTGGAAGCATTGAAATAATTGGGCGATTTCGTACAAGCAAGAGCAATCGCTTTGAATTGAAAAACACTTTCAGTTAGTTGAATGAGAATGAATAATGTAAGAAGTAATGTGGAAGCAATATATCTTTTCTTTAGCCGTAGCCATCTTGCAGATAACCAGAGAAAGTAAAAACCAAACACACTGCACACAAAATAAAATACCCAGGCAAATCGGCCGAGCGAACGAAATTGCCGCAAAGGCGGAATCAAATCGAGTAAAAATTCTCCTCCCAAGCGAAAGGGAATTGCCATAGAATAGGCCAACAAAAACAAAGAAGACAAAACCGAAATGCTAAGCGTCTTGTTGTTTACAGGAAAGAGAATGTGTTTGTAGTTTTTCCGAAATAGAAATTTAACTGAGCGGAACAGTATGAATACGAGAACAAGTCCTCCGCTAAGTCCGATGTAGGCCCAACCTTCCCAATGATCTTGTGATATTCCCAGTGGCCGGGTAATAAAATTGTAAAATGGTGCTTTCAATGGAAGAAACACAGTTGAGAATGTAGCAAAGTGTTCGAAGAACCCACTTGGTAAAGTTGGACGATGTGGATGTGTGTCCATTGATGACACAATTAATTGTGTGAGTATGAGAGGAACAATTAATTGCAAAGCAAAACCGAGATAATGTGATTTGTTAATTTTCTTTCGGGAGAAGCCGATCGCTAAACTCAGAAATGCAATACAAAATGTGAAGGAAAGCAGAATGGCGGTATAGTAAGGATGAACGAAGAACCAAAATGTATTGAGTAGAATCAGAATGGCCGTGATCAGTTTTCGTTTTTCACCGGCATCATAGCGAATCAGCAGCCACCAGGACAAAGGGAAACAACAAGCATACGATAGAGTGAGATGCCCTTCAAGTCTGTACACTTGAGGACAGAGCAATGTAATTGAGCTCGCTGCAATTACTACCAACCAGGAGGGTAAGGAAAGGCGATTCAGGATTAATGCAAGAAAAAAGGCACAACAAGGAAAGGATAGGAGCCAGAGCATATTAAAAATGCCAACACTATTCCTTTCAAAGAATGGAAAAGACTGAGCGAGAAATTTAACAGCGTTTGTAATTACTGTTTGACCATCCGTAAAAACATGTGTTTGCCCATAAGGATAATTCATGTTCTTGTATTCTGTCCATGAAGTGTCGTTACGGATATGTCCGCACATTACTGTATATGTTTTGATGCCATCGCCTTCACTGGTGAGCATTATCCCGTTTGGGTTCTTCATCACCGGAGTAAAAAAAACGAAGAGTAAAACCAGAACAACAAGAAAAGAAAATAGAGCCGTCCGGTTCATGGCATCATCAGGTAAGAAAAGAAATAATTACAATAGAGGAATATAGGAAAAACGGAACATTATTATTTTTCTCACTACACAATCAGTTTTTTTTACGAACGGTTCTTTGCTCAATTCGTTTCTCGTATTTTTCTCCCTGAAAAATCCGGTGAATGTAAATTCCCGGAGTGTGAATGTGATCCGGGTCGAGACTGCCTGCAGGCACAAGTTCTTCTACTTCGGCAATTGTGATTTTTCCTGCCATTGCCATCAATGGATTAAAATTTCTTGCAGTTTCATGGTAGACAAGGTTACCATCCGTATCTCCCTTCCAGGCTTTTACAATAGCAAAAGGAGCATCGAAAGCATATTCCATCAGATAATCTTTGCCATTGAAATTCCGAACCTCTTTGCCAATTGCTACCTCCGTGCCAACACCGGCTGGAGTATAAATTACAGGCATGCCATATCCGGCAGCCAAGCAACGTGTTGCCAGAGTTCCTTGTGGAATGAGTTCTACTTCCAGTTCACCACTCAGCATTTGCCTTTCAAACTCGGCATTTTCTCCAACATATGACGAAACCATTTTTTTTACCTGACGGTTGTTGAGCAATAATCCTAAACCAAAATCGTCAACACCTGCGTTGTTGGAAATACAGGTTAGATTTTTTACTCCGCTTTTTACAAGAGCGGCAATAGAATTCTCCGGAATTCCACACAGTCCGAAACCGCCAACCAAGAGTGTCATTCCATTTTCAATTCCTTTGATTGCTTCCGCTGCATTTGATACTACTTTGTTCATGGGTAGTGATTTGGGATTAGTGAATGGTGAATGGTGAATGGTGAATAGGCTGCGGGGCAAGTAAAATTAAAAATTATCCTTATCGAAAGAAGATGATTTGTCTTCTCCCGGTTGCTTGTACTTGTCACAATTCAATTCAACACTCATCGGTTCTTTCGGAGCCTCAAAATCTCCTTTGGAAATATCAAGAGTCTTGTCCGCATATATTTTTTGCATGTACAAAGCCCAAATCGGCATGGCAGTTCGCGCTCCTTGTCCGAGCTCCAAAGTCCGGAAATGAACCGAACGATCTTCTGCACCAACCCAGCATCCGGAGACCAATTCAGGAGTAATTCCCATGAACCAACCGTCGCTTTGATTTTGCGTTGTTCCGGTTTTTCCGGCAATCGGATTGTTGAATTTGTATTGGCCTCGCAACCTTGCGCCTGTTCCAAACTGCACGACACCTTGCATAAGATTAAGCATGAGGTAAGCTGTTTCTTCGCTGATTGCTTCTACTTTTCTTGGAACAAACTCCTGCAAAATGTTTCCGTTCTTATCTTCAATATGTGTGATGTAACTGGGCTCTGTCCATACACCTTTATTTGCAAATGCTGAATAGGCTCCGACCATTTCATAGACAGAGACATCGGCTGTACCGAGACAAATAGAAGGCACTGCCGGCAAATCGCTGGTGATACCCATTTTGTGTGCAACCTCAATCAGTGCCTGAGGACCGAATTGCTTCATGAGGTAAGCAGAAATACTGTTCACGGATTCAGCCAATCCTTGTTTTAAAGTGAGGATGCCGCCGTATTTTCCGTCCGAATTTTCCGGTGACCATGCTGGCTGTCCTCCGGGAAGATCGATCGTATACCGAACATTGGGAACTTTGTAACAGGGAGAATATCCTTCCTGCATTGCGAGAGTGTACAAGAAAGGTTTAAACGTGGAACCAACTTGTCGTTTCCCTTCTTTCACGTGATCGTATTTTAAAAAACGATAATCATTACCACCAACCCAGGCACGAATGAATCCGGTTTGAGGTTCCATAGACATAAAACCACATTGTAAAATCTTTTTATAATACTTGATGCTATCCATTGGACTGAGGGTAGTATCGATCGGCCCTTTCCAGGAGAAGAGAGTCATTCTCGTTTTTGTAGAAAATACTTTTTTAATTTCTTTGTCGCTGGCTTTTGCAAGTTTCATCCAGATGTAGCGGTCAGAGCGTTTCATCCCTTCATTCAATACTTCTTTGTGTTCTTCCCATGGATCTTTGCCTTTCCAGTGCTCCGTAAATTTTTTCTGAAGTTCCGTCATGTGTTCCTTCATTGCAGCTTCAGCACATTTCTGCATACGGGAATCAATCGTAGTATAAATTCGGAGTCCGTCGGTATACAAATTATAAGGTTTGCCTGTGGAATTATTAATATGCTCTTTGCACCACTTGAGCATATCGTTGCGGAGAGATTCTCTAAAATAGGTAGCAAGACCAAAATTATGATCGTCTACCTGGTAGTTTAACTTGATTGGTAATGCTTTGATGGAATCAAATTGTTCTTGAGAAAGAAAATTATATTTCATCATTTGTCCCAAAACAACATTTCTGCGTTGCAAAGAATTTTTAGGATTCTGAACAGGGCTGTATTTGGTCGGAGCTTTAAGAAGGCCAACAAGCACAGCAGCTTCCTGAATGTTTAGTGAATCGGGCATTTGGTTGAAATAGGTGCGCGAAGCCGATTTGATTCCGAAAGCATTGTTGCTGAATTCAACCGTATTGAGATACATGGCCATGATCTCCTCCTTGGTATACTGTTGTTCCAGTCGTACAGCAATAATCCATTCCTGAATTTTCTGAATGATCCGTTCAATTTTGGATCCCGGTTTTTCGTGAAACAGATTTTTGGCCAGCTGTTGAGTAATGGTACTGCCACCCCCGGATTTCCCCGCACCGGCAATTGCACGCATCAATCCACGGATGTCAACTCCGCTATGTTCTTCAAAGCGGATGTCTTCCGTTGCTTTGAGAGCATTGATGACATTCGGAGACAGCTCATAATAGTGAATATTGGTACGGTTCTCTTTGTAATATTTGCCAAGCACTACCTGATCCGACGAAAGAACTTCCGCAGCCAGATTGCTTTTTGGATTTTCAAGTTCTTCGAAAGTGGGTAGCTCTTCGCCGATCCAGCCCTTGGATGCGAAAAAAATGACCCCGGAGAGAATTATCAAGGGTGAAAAAACCAGTAACCAAAGAAGAATTATGAAATTCCTGAAACTGGGTTTTGAAGATTTAGGCATACGTGTGATGGATTCCCGAAGGGATAAAAGTAGTAAAAAATGAAATGTGCATTAGGTTCATACCCCGGATGGCACAACAACTTTCCAACAATGGATTATTGCTGGGTTTAGGAACGAAAAAGATTAGTTTTAATTGTTTCACAGAATATTGTACCGGGTATCCTGAGGTAGCGAAAAAAACGCGAATGAAAGAAATTTCATTCGCGTTTCCATTTCATTCTTTCAATACATATCCCTTTCGTTCGTTGTTTCTGGGAATGCTATTCAGTTTTTACAGAGATATTATTTACGTTTTCCAAAGGTTTCATTCGAATTGATAACATGGACTTCCACAACAGGCATTGGGAATATAGATACTTCACGATCATCAACGTAAATTTCTTCCGGAAGACTTGATTGGAGCGCAGGGGAATAAACCATTGTAGCAGGCGACCCTGATTCCAGGCCGGCTTTCAGCCCTTCGACCTCGCTCTTGTCAGTGATAATTACTATGTTCATCTGATCTTTGAGCCAGTAGTTTTTCATAGCTGTATTTACATCTTCAAGTTTCAGATGTTGAAATTCTTTTTCCAGTTCAGCAATCCAGTTGGTTCGCCCATAGAATTTGGAATCCATCAGGAAACCGAGTTTTTTGGAAGTGGTTTCAATGTATAATTTGGTATAACTCAAAAGAAAATTTCGTGTTTCTTCGAATTGCTCCTGAGTGAGTCCATTGTTGATGATCTGGGAATATTCTCTCAGAGCCATCTTCAGAGCAAAACGTGCATGACCTTCTTTAAGAGAATCCAATCCCGGGTATTGTGATTTTAGACTTTTAGCAGTTTGAACAGGGCGTAACCAGATGCTGAAGTAATTCATTTGACGAGGGGTGCCGGAAACCGGTAACATATTTCCACCGCCATTTTCATACCATTCAATGTAGGAGTAATCGCCATAGTTCATTGACCGTTGTTCACGGATTTTCTGATACAATCGTGAATAAGATTTGCGGTGCTCTCCAAACCAGGAATTAGCGACCATCAAGGCAGCAAAATCAGGGGATTGACGGGTTAGGTTCATCGGAAAGCCTGCTGAAATAGCAGTACCAATAGCAGATTCTTTTGAAATAATATCGACATAAATGCCTTTCACTGGTTCGGGCAAGACAAGTTCTGCAATAGGTGCAGGTCCTTCCGGAAGTTGATTGAAGGTGGCCTGCATTTTTTCGGCGAATTCATTCGGATAATCCCCGGCAATGCCAATTACCAAATTGGAACGTGTGTAAGCACGGCGATAATGAGTAAACACATCATCTTTGGTGAGTCCAGCGAGCGATTTAGAATCGCCTTGGGTTAGGTGTTCATAGGGCGTTCCCTTGAACAAAACGTATTCCAGGTATTTTTTTCCATACTCTTCATCAGACGACTGACGAATAACCTCGTCGACATAGTTTTTCTGATTGGAAATTAAGCGATCAAAATCGGTTTCTTTAAATCCGGGATGAAGAATAATTTCCTGAATCAAAGAAAAGAATTCCCCAAGATATTCTGTAGGAACCTCAAAGCTAAAGGTGCTTACTTCTTTGTCTGTAAATACACTCATACGTGCTGCCCAGGGATAAATTAATTTTTGAATCTCAGCAGCTGAATGAGCTTCTGTACCTCCGTTCACCATCAGATTGGACGTGAGATAAGTTAATCCTTCTTTTCCTGCAGGGTCAGAGATAGACCCGTTCCGGAACATTAATTTGATGACAACTTTTCCAGACTTTGGTTGTTTTAATTCAACAATTTCCTGAGCACTGGAGTAAATTCCCTGGAATAACAGGACAACTAAAATTCCGGTACGAAATAGCTTGGATATATGCATGGGTGAGTGAGTATTAAGGAAGTACAGATGAGACAATGTTTATTATTTCAGTTTTTCATTTTTGTTGGGAGAAATAGTGCCGATAGTTAGCCGGTCGGAACGAAAATATTTCTTGGCAACTTTCATCAGATCGTCTGTTGTAACCTGATCATACATCCAGTAATAATTGTTTAGTGATTCCGGATTTCCAGTAAGCCAGGTAAATGAGCTTAAAGATTGTGAAATAGCAGATGGATTATCAATGCTCATTTTAAAACTATTTTTTAGATTCATTTTTGCTTCTTTGAGAAGCTGAGGATCGACAGGCGTTGTCGATGCTTTTACCAATGTCGCCATGATGGTTTCTTTTACAAGCTTGAAATCACCGGTGTCAACAAGTGATGCATCAATTGAGATAAGAAAAGGATCACGGGTGTTACTTACGCCGCCATCGATGGATCTGGCTTTTTGGTCTTTGATGACAAGGTTGTTATACAAATCAGAATTTTCCGAAAAATAGACGGAGAACAAAATATCCAATGCAGGTAAATCAATCATTGCATCGTTATGTGCAGGACCTTTGTAATTCAGACTAAGGAAAGGAGGGAAGCCCGGTTTTTGAAGGTGGGTGAATCGTGTTGCTGTTTGTACCGGTTCAGGAGGAACAGTGGAAACATAATTGCCTTTTTTCCATGAGCCGAAATAAGTTTCTGCAAGTCGGTTCACTTCCTCCGCTTTAGTATCACCAACAACGATAATCGTACAATATTCCGGACGGTAATAGCGGTTGAAAAAAGTACGTGAATAATCATATTGATTAGGCATGTCGACAATGTCATCCCAAAAACCCATGGTCGTATGCTTGTATGTATGACTACTGAATGCTGTGTTCTGAATCATTTCGTTCAGCTTCGTGTATGGATTGGAAGAATTTTTTGTGTATTCCCCTTTCACGGCCCCAGCTTCAGTTTTAAAATCCTGCAATGAATAGTCCAGGTTCATAAAACGATCACTCTCCAATTCAAACATGGTTTCCAGTTTATTCGAAGATCCTGTCATATGATAGAGCGTTCTGTCCAGACTGGTATTTGCGTTAGCAGAAGCGCCGGTAGATTTTAAAACGGCACTGTATTTTTCTTTTGAATATTTTTTAGTTCCGCGAAACATCATGTGTTCGAAAAAATGTGCGAATCCCGTTTTGCCTGGTTCAATTTCATTGCGTGAACCAACGCGAACCACAATGTAAAATGCAACGACACCCTTGCTATCGTAAGGAACGGTAACAACGTTGAGGCCGTTAGGAAGCTTTTTCTGAGTGATTGGATAAGGAAGGATTTTGCTTTTCATTTCCGGCTTATCCGGCATATCCATCTTAACTGCTGCAGATGAAGCAGGAGGTGTTACAACTGATTTTACCTGCGAATCCTTGTTGGGATTTGCATTTGCCGGCAAGGGTTTTTTTGTTTTAGGCGGGGCATTTTTTGGTGTCTGTGCAAATGTGCTTTCGCTACCAAATTGCAAAATCAGACCAGTTATCAATAAGCAGATTATTTTTTTCATAGTGTTTTTTATGAGTACGCGAAGTTAGGATTTTCAACAACGAATTTACATAGAAAGCCCCTCATTCAGGAGAAGTATGGATCCTTGTTTGGCTTGCTATCCTATTCATTGTGAGCACTTCCGGAAAGGTCAGATGAGAGCAGTCTGTTAAATAGTCTTAATTTTTTAATTCTGTCAGCCGGATTAAATATTTCCGTGAGGGAATATTTTTTTAAAACAGGCGTTCCTTAAAGGTATCTTTAGCCATGCGTATTCTCTTCCTTTTTCTACTCCTCGCCGGAAGCATATCTGCTCAAACACTTTCGCCTTCTGTTGTCGCCCGCAAAGATTTGATGAATCTGCTTCAGGAAAGGAAAATCCTTTTTGATCATTACTCTGCATCTCTTAGAGAACGCAGCGGGATTTTTGGTCAAAGGACAAAAACAGACCTCCGGGAAACACAATCAAAACTTCAAGAGATTGTAGACACAGATAACCGTATCATCAGTGCACTCAACCGAATGTTGGATTATAAAAATTTTGAGAAGTTGAATCTCACATACAGCGCAAACACCAATGAGGAACGATTAAACAATCTACAACAACTATCAGATACACTGAGCAAACAAGTAGAAGCACTCAAATTAGAAAATAAAAAACTTCAATCCGGCTCGAAGCATGGCGACTTTTATATTTTTCTGTTGATGCTGATTTGTGGAGGTCTGATAGTGAGAATGTTTTTGAAGGGACGGGGGACGAGGGACGAGGGACGGTGAAAAGGGAAAAGTGTGGGGAAGGAATTACTAAGAATGATGCATTTCATCGGGGGTTCGAAGCGTGGTCATACTTTGAACCTTGAACCAATAACTATTCACTAATAACCAATAACTAATTCTTGAACTTTGAACCGTTATTCAACTCTCTCAATACGCACACCGGCGTCCATTACCTGGGGTAGAATGGGTATTCGCATGGCTTGTTGCAGATCAAATTTGTAAATTCCTGCTTGCGGAAAACGGAAGTTTTGTTTGAAAAGAATACGATTGTCCCAGATATCGCCAAGGCCATCACCGAGCCATTTCCCTCTTTCATCAGCGAGAATTAATTCAACGGTATCTCTTTCTATTTCTCCTTTCGGCGTAGTAGTTGTAAAAAAGACAAACAAATTTCTGAATTGATAACCGCCGGCATTCCGGATATTGATATACAAATTGTGTGCTTTTGATGTATCCTCAATGTTTGTTTCAAGATGGACGATGTTCGTTGCATCCCATCTGTTTTCCGGTAATGAAATATTTTTTTCGAAGACTACATTTTTATCACAGGAACTTAAGAGAAGAACGAATCCGGCCATTACAGAGAATAAAACAATTCTCGAGCAACAAAAGATTTTGAAGGAGAATTGAAAAACCTGGTCAATGCAGCGGATAGTGTTGTGCTCATTTTATTCCTGTGATTTTGGCGGCGTTTCTTGTCCTCCTTGATTTTGCCCGGGGCGCTGACGTGGTCCGCGGGATGAACCTTGTTGTGGCGCCCCTCCGGTCTGACTATTATCTCCTTGGGTTGGAGGAGGATTTTGTGGTGGTCGTGGAGTTTGTTGCGGACGGTTTTGTTGCTGCTGAGGTGGTCTGGGTGGACGGGCTTGTTGACCTTGTTGTTGTGGTCGTTGATTTTTTTGCTGTGGATTATTTCCTGTCTGCTGTGGCGGACGAGGAGGCCTTGCTTCCTGTTGTCCCTGAGGACGTGGTGGAAGCGGTTGACGTGGGGCTGTTTTGTTTTCTCCGGCTGAAGTTTGTTGAGGCGGACGTGCGCCTTCAGGACCGGCACCGGATTTTTTCTTTTTCTTTTTCTTCTTTTTCTTTTTATCCATCCGGTCGATACTGTCCTGGCCCACTACGTTCGCGTAGTCAGGTTCCTTTTCAATAATATCTTCCTCTGTCGCTGCATCACGCAATTCTGTCGGACGAATTTTTTGTTTGTTCAGTTCAATAATTTCATTGACACGACTAACAGGAAGTGCAATCCAGTTGCCGCCATCACCGCCACCAGTGTTGCCATCACCACCTTCGGTTTGCTCCCGTTTATCATCTCCACTGTATGCATACCACAGCATTCGTTTGAAAATATCCGTCTTGCGATGGTATGCTCTTCCTCCTTCTGTTTCGAGAATCACATTCGTGGATGGAAATTCTTTCAATGCATCCATGTAGGAATCGAGCTCGTAATTGAGACAACATTTAAGTTTGCCACATTGACCCGCCAGTTTTGCCGGATTCAATGCAAGATTCTGGTAACGTGCAGTACTTGTTGAAACGGTTTTGAAATCTGTTAGCCACGTAGAACAACACAATTCCCTTCCGCACACACCAATTCCGCCGAGTCGGCTTGCTTCCTGACGCATCCCAATCTGACGCATTTCCACACGGATTCGGAATTCATCGGCAAGTCGTTTTATGAGTTCCCGAAAATCAACACGATCATCAGCAGTATAGAAAAAAGTTGCTTTTTTTCCGTCACCCTGATACTCAACATCTCCGAGTTTCATACTCAGCTTAAGTGACTGAATAATTTCCCGGGTGCGGGAAAGCATAGAAGGCTCCTTGTCTTTTACTTCAAGCCATTTCTCAACTTCATTTGGTTTCGCCTTCCGGTAAAAAGCTTTGATTACATCGGAGTCTTCGGAGATGTTTTTCTTCTTCAGCTGAAAACGTACCAACTCGCCAACCATAGAAACCACACCTACATCGTGACCCGGAGAAGCTTCCACTGCAACCACATCTCCGGCCCGGAGATCGATTGCTTCTTTGTTTCGGAAGTATTCTTTACGACTTCCCTTGAAGCGTATTTCTACAATCTCAAACGGCTGTTGCCCATGAGGCAACACCATGTCTGTTAACCAATTATATACATTCAGCTTGTTGCATCCTCCCGTTCCGCAGGTGCCATTATTTCGGCATCCTCCGGTTGTCCCGTCTTTTGTTGTGCTGCAGGAATTACAAGCCATTTTGTTATTTTTTTTAGGAAATGATTTTCATCATTAATCTGCAAAAATACACAAATCGAGCAATCAAAGAATAGCTGATAATCAGGTGATTGTGTTGGAACAGGAATATTTTGGTTTAAATGAAATCCTGATTTACCTCGAAAAACAAGTTGAATGCTTTAAAATGCCACGGAACAATCATTGAATTGTTTGTTCTGTGAAATAAAATTCTATCCCACAATTAATTTTAGGATTGCCTGATCCAATCGTGATGTTGAATTCCCATTCCGCGAGCTACTTCCAGGGCATGATCAAGGTTTTCATAGGCGATTCCCCAATGCGGAGGCCCTTTTAATTCTGAATATCCTGATAACAGGTATCCTTCCGAGCCCTGATCCGGTTCTACAACTAACCAAATCGGATCTTCTCCTGAAATTCCTGAATTAAATTTGGCGATGAAACGCATCTTAAAAAATCAAAGCGATTAATAAATAAAATATGAACGGTAAATCTGCCTTTTCATTCTGGATTTTGTATTAAGAAAAGCCTGCTTTATTACTTACTAAAAGAGAAATGAGGGGAAATTTTTGTTAAACAATTTATTAAAACTAAAATAATGAAAGATTAAAATTCAAAAGCCATTCCGGCAATTTAAGAAGCCGAATAAATTAAGCGATGAATTTTGAAAGAAAGATCTGTAAATAATATTCTTGAATTTGCATTGCGCTCCAGATGATACGATGCGGAATTTAGTTCTTCTACAAAGCTCTCTGCGTTATCAATGTGAATGAAAGGTGCAAATCTTTTCAAGTCTTCCAGTTCTTTTCCTTCCATACGAATGAGTGAGCGTTCAGCATAATTAATCATGAGACATTCGCGGGCGACCGACTGTGCATGTTCGAGATACATTTTCTGCGTCTCACGTGATTGACCTGCAAATTCATCACACAGCTCGGTGATGCGTATGACATCTGCTTTGAAACAAGCACGCATCCAGAGGATGAACCATTGATTTAAATCTGCCTCAGCAGTATCATTGGAAAGAATTTTCAGTGCTTCATTATAATTTCCATTCGAACGTTGTGCAATACGCCGGGCTACTTCTGCTCCCTGGTCATGAATTTTCATCAATGCCGAAATCATTTCTTCATCCTGAAGCCGGTTGACTTTCACGAGTTGGATTCGGGAAGTAATTGTTGGCAGCATTTGCTCAAATTGCTCGGCGACAAGAAAAAATAGAGTATTCTCCGGTGGTTCTTCAATAATTTTTAAAAGCTTGTTCGCCGCTGCTGTATTCATCCGTTCCGGAACCCAAATGACGACAATCTTATAGACCAACTCCACCCTTTTCTGGCTGAGCCGACTTACAATATCGCCTGCTTCATCTACTGAAATGAGTCCTTGTTTGTTTTCGATGTCCAGATCTTCAACCCACTTGGTATATACCAGATAAGGATTTCCAAGAACAGATTCCTCCATTCTTTTATATAATCAAGGCTCTTCGGTTTGGAAATTTTTTCATCTTTTCTTGATGCTACCGGAAAACTAAAAGTAACATCCGGATGCACAAGTTTATTCATCTTGATACAGGCAGAACAATGTCCGCAACTATCCGAATCGCTTCTGTTTTCACAAACGAGATAAGTTGCAAAAGCCAAAGCAAGGGCCAGATTCCCTGAACCTTCCGGACCAAGAAACATCAGGGCATGGCTCACGCGTTCATCTTTCACGGATTGAAGAAGGCGTTGTTTCACAAGCTGTTGACCGATGACATCTGCAAATAGCATGATGTAAAGATAGGAATTGCTTTTATAAAATTGAGCCTTGTAGGGCACATACACTGTCGATCTTACCGTGAAAAAATCAACAAACAGAGGAATGCAAATTCCTCGTAATTTCTTCTCTGTATTCCTGATTCAAATATCTTTGCAGCACAATTCTCAAACTATGAATACGATTGATCAGCACAATTTTTCCGGACAAAAGGCATTGATCCGCGTTGATTTCAATGTTCCTCTATCCTGCTGAAAAATACTCTCTCAAACATTTGGTTCCTCATCTGACTGAAGTTTTGAAAACCGAAGTGAAATTTGCAGACGATTGCATCGGTGAATCCGCTAAGTCGATGGCTGCGTCACTTCAGCCGGGAGAAATTTTATTGTTGGAAAATCTGCGATTCTATAAAGAAGAAGAAAAGGGGAATGAAGAATTTGCACAAAAACTTTCGGCGTTGGGGACATTTTATGTGAATGATGCATTCGGAACAGCCCACCGTGCGCACGCCTCCACAGCAGTTATTGCTAAATTCTTTCCACAGAAAAAATGTTTTGGTTATGTGATGGCAGGCGAACTTGAGAATGCGGATAAGGTCATGAATCATCCAGCAAAACCATTCACAGCAATTATGGGAGGAGCAAAAGTTTCGGATAAAATATTAATTATCGAGCAATTGTTGAATAAGGTCGACAATCTTTTGATTGGCGGCGGAATGGCATTTACGTTTGTTAAAGCGATGGGAGGGAAGATTGGTTCGTCTTTGTGTGAAGAAGACAAACTGGATTTAGCTCTTCAAATTCTTGAAAAAGCAAAAGCAAAAGGTGTGAACATCGTTCTCCCCAGCGATGCAGTTCTTGGAGATAAATTTGATGCCAATGCTCAAGTTGGTCACAGTGAGATCAACAACATTCCGGAAGGATGGATGGGCCTGGATATCGGTGTGAAATCTGCAAAATTATTTTCCGATGTGATCGAGAATTCAAAAACCATTCTCTGGAATGGTCCTGCCGGAGTATTTGAATTCGACAAGTTCTCTTCCGGAACAAAAGCAGTGGCAGAATCAATCGTTCGTGCTACAGAAAAAGGCGCATTTTCGCTCATTGGCGGAGGAGATTCTGCTGCAGCGATCAATAAATTTCACCTCGGTGAAAAAGTGTCTTACGTTAGTACCGGCGGAGGAGCATTGCTTGAATACATCGAAGGAAAAGTATTGCCAGGTGTTGCCGCCATTACATCTAAAGATGTAGCATGAAAGGCATCGGTGCGAGATAATTTTTTTACTGACGCTTTTGTTTCTAGGAAATACGAATGAACTATTTGGATATTGTACTCGCCCTGCTTTTAATCACAGGAATGATTCGTGGTTTTATCAAGGGTTTTATTTTTGAAGTAGCAGTTCTCGGAGCCATGTTCCTGGGATTGTATGCCGCTTTTAAATTTTCTGCATTTGCTGAACCCTATGTATTGAAAATGTTCGATGCCAATCCACGTACTGTACATTACATTTCTTCTTTTATAATGTTTCTCGTCGTATCGGTGGGAATTTATTTTCTTGCAAAATTATTTGAAGGCTTAATTAAAATCGCCACACTCGGAATTTTCAATAAAATCCTGGGAGCAGTTTTTGGCGGAGTAAAATACGCACTCGTCATCAGTGTCGCTCTTTATTTTTTTAATCGCCTGGATACAACATATTCCTGGTTATCCCCGGATAAAAAAGCGGATTCGCATTTGTATTATCCACTCCTGAAGATCGCACCTTCGGTTTTGCCGGTGATGAAAACTGTTCAAGAAAAAATTCAGGATCAACTGTTGTAAAATCCTTCGCGGAAAAAATATTTTATTTGCTCAGACTTTTAGCTTCCGGGGTCGTTGCAATGAAAATTTATACGATGCCGCGTTCTCTTTTCACTGACTCATACGCTTCATTAATCTTCTTGAATTTCTCCTGTGCATCTTTTGCATATTCCGGTCCAAGATGATGGACTTTGTCCGGATGGTATTTCATAGCCATTTTCCGATAAGCTTTTTCAATTCATCATCGCTTGCCGACTTTTCAATCTCAAGAATTGTGTAAGCAGAGTCAGTATTTTTGATGAACATTGCTTTAATGCTTTCGAAATCTTTTTGTCCGATACCGATCAACACAGAAATTTGTCCGATAACATTCAGTTCAGGTTCACTTACACCACCATCAGAATTCGCGAGGCCAAACAATAGATGTAACAATTGGAGGCGTGCTGAAGGGTCGACAAATTGTCTAACCTGGGCGCAAACCGGACCGATTTCAATTTCCTGATTTAATATTTCACGAAATAAAATCATCCGCTCACGTGTGTGGTCCTCTCCGAACTGCCGGGAGAAAAAAGACTTTACAAATTCGAGCTCTGAACGCATCACCTTTTGATCTGCTTTCATCACTGCTGCACACAAGACGAGCAAGGATGCACTGAAATCATTCGGCAATACGTTTGAAGCCCCGGAGCTGAGTGCTTTTTGACCTTCTTCTGAAACTGCACCCAGGGCGAAACCTATAATTCCTCCGATTGGTCCGCCAAGGGCCCAGCCAAGGCCACCAAAAATCCATTTATTCCAGGTTGACATATTAGTATTTCGGACAGTTTATTTGTTTACCCATTAATATTTCTCGAATCCGGCGAATGGTAATAATGTCCAAAGTCCCCATCGTTTTTTCCATGATTTTTCCCGTTGCTTTGTCCTTCATTTCTTTCTCGGCAAGCATATCTGCCATCATCGCACTCAATTTCTTTCTCTCGTATTTTTTATAAATAATATAGGCTTTCAACTGCTCACTATTCATTCGTTTACAAGTATCATTCAGGGTTTTTCTTTCCACATCCATAAATGCGACAGGATTTTTATAATAGAGGTCGACCAGATCCCAGGAAGAATTTTTTTTCTGGTAATCGTCGGAGATCTTGTAAAGTGCCCTGTACCGGTAACCTTCTGTATTGGCAATGTACATATGATTGTCTTCATCAAGCATCATTTTCCAGCGTTTGTAACCACCTTGTCCGTAATACAAATATGTGTTGTTAAATTTACGGTTCAAGGCACGGAATTTTTTGATGTCAAATCCATTCAATTGATCAAAATATTTATTCCGAATAGAAATCGTACTCAGCTTCCCTCCGCTGTTTTCTGCTATCCGCTGCCACTGCCGGATTGTTTTCCGTTCCCCCGGCACAGTACAATAAATAGGATAGATAACAACACCTTGTGAATTCAGCTTTTCAATATTTCTGTCAATATTTTCTGCTCCCAGAGTAACATCACCGTTTCCAACGAGGAAAATGATTTTAATGGCATTCGGATCCTTCGACCAGGAAATTTTTTTCAAACAAGTGCTCAATGCAGCACCTACATATTGATCGCCCTTTTCAATACGAGACGGAATTTTGTATAAAATATTGCTCAAAGGTTCGAAATCAGTTCCAAGGTCTTTGATCAATTTCGAATAGCCGGTAGACTTTCCATAACTGAACCGGGAATATGCAACAACACCAATTCGGTAATTCGGTGCAGGCTGACAACGGGAGAAAAAATACCAATAATCCCAGATATGGTTACGCAAGTGATCGATCAATCCATTTGCACTGCTGCTCAGGTCAAGGCAAAAAACAACATCTACCGTTTGCCCTGTTGCTTTCTGTGCTTTGACAGGGGAAGAACTGAGAATGGTAAAAAATAGGAGGGATAAGAAAATCCTGAAAAATTGTTTTTGATGCACGCGATACCTGATAAACCGTCAACGGGGCTGCAAAGGTAGCAAACGCCGAAAATTCTGGATACATTTGTGCCGATATGGATGCTATTGATTTGCAGCTTTTAAAGGGGAAATGGGAACAATTACTTCATATTCTTGCTGATCGGTTCGGAGAAGAACCAGATTTACAAGCTTTGCTTTTTTTAATCGGGGTTCAGGAATTAGGGCAGGGACCTCAGAAATACAGCAAAGATGAAAAGCAGGATCTCATGCACATTGCAACGTGTCGATTACTGAGCCAATTCGGTTATTATGAACTCAAAGGCGTCGATGAACAAGGCTGGCCCGACTGGGAACTAAGCCAAAAACTTCCTCCATTGACTTTACGTGAACAGGATCTGTTGATCAAACAGGCGATCATTGATTACTTTGAAAAAGAGGTTGGGTTGGGTTGAGGAAGCCTGAATTTACCGGATGTGTGCCTTTATTAATGATTAATAGGTTTTTGGAAAAGGGACGGGGGACAGGGGACGGGGGACGAAGCCGGGAGATACAATTTTACTTGACCACTTTTAATCAATCGGGAAGGCCCACTCTTTACAATTCACCCTTCACTCTTCACTTCTACAAACTTGCTGTTCCGTTTACAGTCTCATGTTCTTTCAAACGAATAAATCCACGAGCAGTATCAGCATTTTTCACGACCACATAATTCAAAAAAGCTTCCTGTTCGAATTCAAATTCTGCTTTTCCGGCAGCGTCACTAAGTTTGGTAACCCGGATATTTGCCTGTACTCCATTGGTGGAATTCACTGCAGTATCTTGCCATAAGGTCACACTTGCACCTTGTACTGGTCGGGAAAGTGAATCAATAACGGACATCACAGCTCGGGTTGGGCCATCTTTCTTACAGGATAAAAAAGTCATAAAGGCAAACAGGCACACTATGACCCATCCGGTGATCAGACCGTTTCTTTTATTATTCATCTGATTTTGGTTAATATTGTGGGCTAAGGCAAACAATAATACAAAAATAGCAGAAAAAATGAAGAAATCCACACTCTTTCTTGCCCTCTTTTTGCTCCTCGTAAAATCCAATTTTGCACAACAGGATTCTGTCATTACGCAAAAAGACACAACTACCATCGACCGGATCGTTCAGATTACCACGGATTTTGGAGTGATGAAGGTTAAACTATACAATGCTACACCCCAGCACCGTGACAATTTTATAAAAATCGTTCAGGCGGGATTTTATGATAGCCTTTTATTTCATCGCGTCATTCAGGGCTTCATGATTCAAGGTGGAGATCCCTTATCAAAAAATGCACCTTCAGGTCAAATGCTCGGGAACGGAGATATTGGTTATACGATACCGGCAGAGTTTGTCGATTCAATTTTCCATAAGAAAGGTACACTCTGTGCCGCAAGAACAGAAAATCCTGAAAAAGCTTCCAGTGGTTGTCAGTTCTATATTGTACAAGGCCAAAAATACACTCCTGAACAACTGACAATGATGGAAATGCAAAGGCATTTGACGTTGAATGATGCTCAAAAAAATATATACATGACATTGGGAGGAACACCCATGCTCGATCATTTGTATACTGTTTTCGGCGAAGTCATCGAAGGACTTGATGTCATCGATAAAATCGCTGCCGTTCAAACAGCCCCCGGTGATCGTCCGGTGCAGGATGTGAGGATGTATATGAAAGTTGTTCAGTGATAACAAATAGATTATTTTGAACAGGTAAGAATTAAGAATTAGGAATTATGAATGCGGGGCTGAAAAACTACAATCCCTGTTCATATTTCCAGATTTTTGATGCTTATTTAGTTCTGCCTATCAAACAATTTGAAATATTAAATTTAGATTTATGAATGTGAAGCAGAAAATTAGTAAACCTCCATTCATAATTCTGAATTCATAATTCTACATTCCCATCAATGCAAGACAAAATCAAATCTCTCATTGCAGAAGTCGAAATATTCACTGCATCGACAAAGGAGCAGCTGGAGGAATTCCGTCTGAAATACCTTTCGAAAAAAGGAATACTTACGGATCTTTTTGCGGAGATGAAAAACATACAGCCAGACCAGAGAAAATCCTTTGGACAAATGGTGAATGAATTGAAAATAAAGGCTGAGGAAAAATTAAGTAAGTTTCAATCTGCTTTGGAAGATGCTTCGGAATCCGCTCCGGATGCAGGATTGGACCTGACCTTGCCTTCGGAACCCAATCCTCTGGGTTCACGCCACCCGATTTCGCTTACACGCAACAGAATCCTGGATATTTTCAAACGCATCGGTTTCACTGTTGCCGATGGTCCGGAGATTGAAGATGACTGGCACAATTTCACAGCATTGAATTTTCCGGAGAATCATCCGGCAAGAGACATGCAGGATACTTTTTTTATTGAGCACCGCGATGGAAGTGATTCTATTGCTTTGCGAACACATACGTCCTCTGTACAGGTGCGCATCATGGAAACGACCAAGCCACCTATTCGGATTCTCGCGCCGGGCAGGGTATACCGGAACGAAGCAATCTCCGCCCGTGCTCATTGCTTTTTCCATCAGGTAGAAGGTCTGTATATAGATGAAGGAGTTTCTTTCGCGGATATGAAACAAACGCTTCTCTATTTCTCACAGGAAATGTTTGGAAGCGATACTAAAATTCGTTTGCGTCCTTCCTATTTTCCGTTTACAGAACCTTCCGCAGAAATGGATGTAACCTGCAGTATTTGTAAAGGGAAAGGGTGCAATGTGTGCAAGTACACCGGTTGGCTGGAGATCATGGGTTGCGGAATGGTAGATCCGAATGTTTTGAAAAATTGTAAAATTGATCCTGATAAGTATACCGGTTATGCTTTCGGAATGGGTATCGAACGCATAGCTATGCTTTTGTACAATGTGAAAGATCTTCGGCTCTTCTCCGAGAACGATGTTCGGTTTCTTGAACAGTTTAAGGCAGAAGCGTAGAATTAGTTGTTAGTTGTTAGTTAGTACTCTCTCCTTTATCCAAGAAGTTTCCAATTGATTTATTGAGCACACCTTGTACTTAATACTTAATACTTAATACCTAATACCTAATACCTAATACCTAATACCTTATACCTTATACCTCTCATTGCAACGCATTATAACCATAACGATACTTCTAATAGCGGCATTTGTAAATGGGCAAAGCAATGCACAGGAGTCTCCTTATCGTCCGGTGAGGATTAATCAGGATATTACACTGGATGGTAAATTGAATGAACCGGAATGGAAACAGGCGGAAGTGATTCGTGATTTCATGCAGGTGGATCCTTATGCGGGTGCTTTTCCGACGGAAGAAACGAATTGTTATATTCTTTTTACAGATGAATTCTTGTATGTGGGAGTACAGGCATTTGACCGAGACCCTTCCCGCTTATTTCGGATCGGTTTGGAACGGGATTTTGACATCAGCAAAGATGATGATGTTGCATTTGTCGTAGACACTTACAATGACAAAAGCTCAGGCCTGGTTTTTTGTACCAACACACTCAACGCAAGGTGGGATGAAGAGTTCACCAGTGACGGGGGCAATGAAAATGAGAATTACAATACTTTTTGGGACGCCGCAAGTAATGTTGATTCGGCCGGGTATACTGTGGAATTTAAAATTCCTTTTTCATCACTTCGTTTTCAGAGTACAGATACCGTTACCATGGGATTTCGTTTTGTGCGCTTAATAAAACGGAAGAGCGAATTTTTGGTTTATCCCAAATGTGATATTAAAATTGACAATCCCTATTTTAAAGTATCACTCGGCAGAGAAATGATTTTTACCGGATTGAAAACGCACAAACCGTTTTATATTATTCCTTATGCCATTGCAGGATTTCAACAAAATAGTCAATTGAATGCTGCAGGAACAAATTACGAAACAGTTAATGAATGGATGCCGCGTAAAAATTTTTCTTCCGATGAGACAGTCGATAAAATAATCAGCAATATTGGCGCAGATGTTAAATACGGATTGAGTAAAAATTTTACCCTGGACTTTACTGTAAATACTGATTTTGCCCAGGCTGAGGTCGACAACCGCATCATTAATCTGAGTAAGTATGAAGTTAATTTGCCGGAGAAACGTGGGTTCTTTCTGGAGTCACGAAATTACCTTGGTTACAGTTTTGCAACAGGAACACAAATGTTTATTTCCCGAAGCATCGGTAGGGAAAACAATCAGGTTGTTCCAATTGTGACAGGAGCACGAGTGACCGGGAAAACAAAAGGATGGCAAATGGGATTTTTGGAAATGCAAACCAAAGGAATCTCCGATGCAGGAATTGAGCCGCATAATTTTTTCGTTTTCCGGACGCGAAAAGACGTCGATAAGTATGGAAGCTTTGTGGTAGCAATACTTACCAATCGTTACAACACAAATTCTTGCCAGACATCCGGTCAAACCATTGGATGGGATATCGTGCAATTTCTGAATCGTCAGGTTGTTCTCGTTGGCGGAATGGTTGGAACCTTTCGCAATCTGAATTTCACACCAACCGGATCCAGGTTTTTTTCCAATCCGATGTATTATGAACTTGCTTTATTCCGCAGTGCGCGCGAAGGTTGGTTTTATACTTTGCAAGGAGATTGCATTGGAAAAGATTTCAATCCGGAGATGGGATTCATTGCAGAGAATGATTTGTGGAATGCCAATGTTGGTTTTGGTCACCAGTTCAAAGCCTCCGATGCAAGCCCTATTCAATATTATTCACTAAGCACAAACACCAATTTCAAAGCGAAAATATCTTCCGGTACAACTGAAACAAGATATGTGGATCTGACTTCGGAAATTACATGGAAAAGCGGTGCCTACCTCAGTATTACACCGATCTCCTGGCAGGAAGACAGAATTTTCGATGCTTTTCAACTTGGAAATTCGATTGTTATTGCCCCGGAATTGTATTCCATGCTTACAGCAAATGTCACATTCGCAGGACCTAAAAATAAACGCTTGTATGGACTGCTCAATGCTACCTATGGAAAATTTTACGGAGGAGACCGAACGTCCGTATCGCCGTCACTCACATTGAATTTCACAAGTCATCTCTCCGCCGCAGTTGATTATGAATTTAACCACATACTGTTTCCCAACCATTACTCAATTGTTGGTGATGGATTGTTTGAAACCAATCTGGTTCGACTGAATCTTTCCTATTATTTTTCTTCAAAATTTTCAGTAAAATTATTTACGCAATACGAAGACCTGAGTAATGAAGTTAGCAGCAATCTCAGACTTCGATACAATCCGAAAGAGGGAACCGATCTGTTCATTGTGTTCAATCAGGGGCTCAACACAAATCGAAACATTTACAATCCGCACAAATCAACAATTTCCCAACAAGCAGTCACGATTAAATTCATTAAAACAATTGGCGTTTAAAAACCTGAACAGGATTGGCCTCACGGGAAGTAGTTCAACGGTTTGTCAGCAATGAGTAAATTGCCGAGTCCAAAAATGTCCCGTCGTAATAATAATTTTCCCGAAAATACGCTTCTTTAACAAATCCACTTTTCTCCAGTAAATTGATTGAGCCTGCATTCTCCGGGTTTACATTCGCTTCAACAGAATGTAGTTTCATCGTCTTGAAGCCATAGTCAAGTACTTTCAAAAGTGCTTCTGCCATGATGCCTTGCTTTTGATAATCCGGATGCAAAAGGTATCCCAGCTCGGCCCGGTAATGTTCTTTTGTGATTTTCCAGAAACCAATGTTGCCGATCAGATGAGATCCTCCTTTGATCATGATACCCCAGGTGATACCAATGTTTGCATTTATATCATCGTCAATTAAGCGCAGATGTGCATACGCGTCTTCAATGCTTTTGGCTCTCGGACGATCCAGGTAACGCATGATCCTTTCGTCGGAACGCCAAATAAATAATTCTTTAGAATCGTCAGGACCAATTCTTCGCAAAAGCAACCGATCAGTTGTGAGTTCAGGAAATGGAGTGAATTGTAAGTCCATGTTAGAATTCGGTTTTGTACTTCTCTGCAAGTTTCGGAGGAGCAACTGTACAATAGGCTCTCGTAAGTGCATCTTTAAAGAGACTTTTTTTTATTTTTTTTAATTCAACAAGTGTCCATCCGTATTTTCCCCATTTGTTCGGTACAGGATAAATTATTTCTGGATTTATCGAAGAAAAGACATTTTGATCAATTTCATTGAACCGCAAACATGCACGATTGTGTTTGCTGTTCATTGTTGCAAATATTTTCTTTTTTACACGAAAGGAAGTAACATCAAAATGTGGCTGCTCATCCGTTTCTTCGAATGAAAGTGCGAATTGTCTCACATAATCCAATGTAACCATTGCGCAATCTGTAGGTTTAATATTGAGTAATTAATTCTGGCTTGTTTCGGATTGAGGTAATATTTTTTCCGGGTTGCATTTGATCAGTACAATCACAAGCACCAACATTCCATAGGTGATAAGTTTGAAATGTTGAGTCCATTGATTTGCTTGTTTCCCAATCAATCCATCAGTGGTTAAGGTAGTAAGAATAAAAAACAAAAGCGATAGAAATATAAGAAAGCGGAAAAGATGTTGATCTTTAGCATTTTTTCGTTTGTATAACAAAACAAGATATGTACTGATATAGAAAACAGCGGGGATCATAAATACAAAAGCATATTTCTGCTGGTGGGGGAAGATCAGAGGAACAACCAGAAACAAATATGCCAGTTCGTGCAATTCCTGGAATTTCGATTTGGAAGTTGTAAATGGGGGCCATTTAATAAAGCAGAAAGTCAACAGTATTAAGCCCAGTCGAACACAATTCATTATCAGAATTGCTGAGTCCGGACTGAGATTCATGAGATTTCTAGAACTGCTTATTTCTCCAGCGGTAGGAGTAAGCATCACAGGAATGAGTGCAGTCAGACTGTGCGGACCAAGTCCCGTTTCAAGAAGGTGTTCAGCATTTGATGGATTGATTGTTTCCCACCAGGCAAACAATAACTCAGTATTGAATTTCCAGCCAAGTACGATCGCCGGAATAAAAATGTAAGCGACGAAGCAAACGACTGTCAACACAAATCCTTTGAATTCTTTTCGATAGAGAAGATAGGGCAGTAGTATGAGAGGTAGTATTTTTATATTAATGACGAAAGCAAGCAGCATGGCTCCTGGCAGGTATTTTTTATCACGAAACAAACGCAAACTTTCCAATGAACCCCAAAGAAGAAAGAGTGTGACTTGTATGAGCGAAAAATTATAAAGAATAAAACGGAGACTCAAGGCCAAAGTGAGCCCGATGATTAAGTTCTGCTGTTTGATGGAAAGCAATGAATAGTCAAAATAGGCTGCCAAAAGTTTTAAGATTCTGAAAGTACACCAGGCATTCAAAAGCAACCAGAGAAAATTTGGAATAAAATTTGGCAATGACGAGAATGGAATGAGTAGCAAAGCCCATAAGGGACTGTAGAAATACAAACACGCATGTCCTTCAGAGATTGGAATCCATTTATCATAAGGATTGATTCCGGATCTTACAAGTTTTGATGCCTCGAGAAAAACAGCGAAGTCGCCATTTCCCATCGCCTGCCTGATAAGGAAAGCGAGGAAAAGCAATCCAAGCAAGTAAGGTAGAATTTTCCTGATCGTCATTTGAATTGTACTTTCCGGTTGTATGCTTTCGTCCTATTCCGAAGGAAAGATAAGACATTCATTTATTCCGGTGATCCCTGATTTAGTCCAATATTTGTTGGCAGACCATCCAGGCTTGTTGAGTTTTTCTCAATCATATAGTTTTGCAATCCGGATTCACCTTTTTTCTCTGCCCATTCAAAATGAATGTCTCTGTTTCCTTCGAAAGAGAACAAAGGAACTCCAAATCCACAGGAAGTTTGGACCAGATCAATGTCTGCTAAAATTAGCTGGCGCGTGCTTGGGAAAATCGTAAAATGTTTTTCATACTGATTCCATTCCGGTGTTCCCCGGATCGCTGCAAATCCTTTTCCATACAAGCGGAGGATATTGGGAGTACCCTCGAATGAGCAAAACATAAAAGTAATTCTGCCATTTTCGAGTGTGTGTGCCGATGTTTCATTCCCACTGCTAATCAGATCCATGTAGCCAACTCTCCCATCCGGAAGAATTCGAAAACAATCCAGTCCTTTCGGAGAAAGATTGATCCTGCCTTGTTCGCTTAAGGGAGCTGTTGCAATAAAAAATAAATGTTGTTTTAAAATAAATTCTTTGTGTGTTTCCTCGAGAGTAGGATAAAACTTTCCCATGATGAAATGAATTTGAAGAAATGGATGACGATGTTAATCGGAGTTTTTTGGAGTATGATTTAATTCTTCCATGGTGTGGAGAAGAAAGGAGGAAATGCTTTTGGATAGCTCTTTATACCGCGGGTTTTTGAAATTTACATCGTCCGGTGAAGTTCCCCATTGATTGTGGATTTTTCGGGAAGCGGAATAAATATCGTTAACCTGAACATGATGCTTTTTCATAATCTGTTTGGCAATTCGGTTATATATTTTTACATCAGTGGAAATGCGGTAAGGTTCATTTTTCGGAACATGGGTAGTTTTACAAAAATCAGTTTTGCAATTGTACTTTCAAGAATGTAGACCAGAGAATCAGGATTTTTTCCATATTCTTCAGGTGAATAAATCGCCTGTGCAAATTCTTTCGGTTGATGGCCGGATTTGAGTAAGTCTTTGTGAATACGGCTAAGATCCCACAATCCCCGGTTAAACTGAATAATATCGCATTGTTCTGTTTCAATCCAGCTTTTGATATTTTTTAACCCAGTTCCGGTATGTTGTGCATTTCCGGGCTTATGACAAAGTGTTGCTTTTTTGTTCAATTCATTTTCTACGTAGCTGAAATATCCAATAGAAATGGAATCACCAATGAGCAATACTTTTGGGAAAGTTGGGCTGAATCCGGAGAACAATACAAATAAAAACAGAAGGCCGATTTTCATTTTCATAGAACATACATTCATTTAATTCTCTAAAATATTCTTTGAAAAGATAATCGTGTTTTACTTCTTTTCCAAATGGAATTAGTAGCGATCAAATTGGGTTTAACCCAAATGTCCACCAATGCGATTGTAATTATTTTCAAAAGGCAATTCTCTTCTTTGACCCAATACCATTCGCCGTGAAGTTGCATAGTGAAAAAAACCAAGAGAATTTACCAAATCAAGGGCAATTTGATTCGTCCGCGGGAAAATTGCCAATTTGGAATTTTGCAGCCGTGCTTTCAAAAGGGCGGTTCCGGCAGCGGATGTTCTTGCAAGGATGTGACCTTCCCCCAAAGAAGGTAAATAATATCCCTCAACTGATCCATCTTCTAAATAAAGCAATGAAGTTTTGATATGCTCTCTCAAAGAATTGAAGCGGAATTCACCGGTGATGGCTCTGTCAAGATTCAGCATTTGATCTTTAAATTCTTCCCGATAGGAAATAATTTCTGTTGAAAGTGAAGATTCAGCTGTCAACTCTTCGATTTTGAGATGAAAATATTCTGCTTCCACTTCAAAACCTAATTTTGTATACACAGGAAAACCCAGATCTGTTGCAATCAGATAAATTGTACGGAATTGATTTTTATCCAGTGAATCAACGAGGTAATCCGTGATCAATTTTCCAAGACCTTTATTTCTAAATTCCGGATGCACAATGATGCAAGCCAACCAGGCGCTGTCTTCATGGCAGATCGTAGTCCCGATTCCAATGATCCGATTTCCTTCTGTCAGTTTTACCGGAAAACAATGTTCTGCCTGGATGAACTTTTGAAATCGGGGAGCTAAATTTCCCCAGGTTGGCGGTTCTATTTCAGGTAGATAAACCAGGTCATTCGCAGAAAATTCTTCAAATTTCATGATTGTTTGAAACGATTATCAGGATGAAAAATTATACAATTGAATCGAATTAAGATGAATTTAACACAAACAAATGAATGTATAATTTTTATCGATTCATTATTAACTCACCAACATAACGCAAACCAGAATTTTTTAAATGTGAGTATGTTGAGAAGAGGATAAATCTCAAGGCATTAAAAACTCAATGCACTCGCACTTTAATTTCAGAAATTATTCCTCCTTAATCCCACCAAGCGCATCTGATCTTCCGATGAGACGTCTGCTTGGATACCAGGCTGCAATAAGTCCGATGAAAAAAACAGTTGCAATCACATAGACAAAATCCAATGCCTGCATGTGAACCGGATACGCATCAATGACAAAAGATCCTCCGTTACCGAGTCGGATAATTCCAAATCGCTCCTGTAAAAAGCAAATGATAAACCCGAGAGCAAGTCCGATCAAAGTACCCAGACCGGTTATCAGCAAACCTTCAGTGAGAAAAATTCTTCGCAACAATCCGCTGTCTGCTCCAATGCTATGCAGGATGGATATGTCTTTCTTTTTCTCGATCACCAACATTGTGAGCGAACTAATCACATTGAAAGTTGCAATGATCAGGATGAAGGTAAGAATCAGAAATACCGCCCATTTCTCCGATTTCATAATTTTGTAAATGAGTTCGTGTTGCTGGTAACGATTCTTCACGAGAAATTTTGAGCCGGCAAGTGCCGAAATCTGTTTTTGTAATTTCTCCACATCTGCATCTTTTCGGGTCCCGATTTCTAAGGCTGTTACGCGTGAATCATATTCCAGGATTTCATTTGCAAAGCGAAGAGGAACGATAATATACTTAGTGTCGAATTCCTGCTGAACGGAAAATACACCGCTTGCACTGAGGTAGCGTCGGTTAAATGCTTCTTCCGGATTGATCAACGTTGCAGCCGATTTTCGTGGAGCATAAATTTCGAGCTGCGAGAAAATATCATTAATATTCAATTGAAGATTATAGGCAATTCCTCCTCCGACCACCGCAAAATCTGTATCGCCGCGATGCAAAAGAAATTCGCCATCCACGAGCATACTGTCGATCCCGGTCATCCTTTTGAACTCATCGCCTACGCCTTTAATTGTGATGATGTATTGCTTGTCACGGTATTTGACGAGAGCATTTTCTTCAACGACTTTAGTTATAAATTCGACTCCATTGATTTTTTCAAGCTCATGCATTGGAAATTGTTCCAGAGAAAATGATTTGCCTTGAACAACTGAAATTTTAAGATCCGGATCAAAGGAATTGTACAAACGAAGTATTAGAGTTTCAAAACCATTGAAAACCGACAACACAATGATGAGGGCAGCTGTTCCAATCATCACTCCTGTTACAGAGATCATCGAAATGATATTGATCGCACGTTGAGATTTTTTCGACAAGAAATACCGGCGGGCAATAAAAAAAGGGAGATTCATTTTTGTCGAGGAGTGAATGCGAATATACAAAAAGCACTTTCACAAAAGATAAAACATTTTTCCTGACTATACCCTATTTATTGCAATTTGTATTACATAAACTCTATACTACTTCATTCCAAATTTTTAACTCATTAACATAAACATACCTCATAGCTAGCATCGCCCATTCATAATTCTCCATTCTAAATTCCCCTCTCACTTCCACGCCTTCACAATCAACCCAGTGCCGGTTTTGTGACTCCCCCCCACATCCATCCAATTCAAAATGTAAGAAATCGGATATGCGATGAGGTAATAAAATGGAAGCAGGATAAAAAATAATTTGGTCTTGCCCAACATCACAATCGGATATTTCATCGACAATCTCCAGGCTATTTTCCCCGGTGAACCGTATTGATAACGTGCTTCAACTTTTGAGAAACCTGCACCTTTTAATTTGTCCTGGATTTCCTGGATGTTGTAACCATCGCGCACGTGTTCTTCGATGAAAGAACTTTCATCATCACCATGCACATCACTTCCGCCCTGATCAGAAGGAGTAGAAATCAACAGCATCGCTCCGGGTTTCATTGACGCAACATAATTTTTAAATACCTGCACATCTTCGAGGATGTGTTCCATCACGTCGACGCACACAACCAGATCGTATTTATTTGGATGTGTGAAGTTCGTCAGATCACCCACTTCGAATTTTACATTTTTCGCACCGATCTGCTGAAAGAATCGATTGCAATCAGCGACCTGTTCATCTTTCACATCCATTGCGAGAATACTCCAGTTCGGATTTTTCCGACTTAGCCAATACGTGTATTGTCCAAAGCCGGCACCCGCATCGAGGATACTTGCATCTGACTTAGAATTTTTGATCCATCCACGAAGTTCTTTGTGAACATGCCATGCACGAAGCAGCAACAGATCGAGTAAACCGTAAAATACTTTTCTTAAAAAAGGGGTCTTATTAAATATGTTCCCAAGAGAACGTTTAATCGGATCGTACTGCATAAACTCTATTTGCTTTGTATGAATTGCATCCCGGATAATTTCAGTTTGCCTGCATGCCTCCACAGTGCAGGAGTGAAATATTAAATCAAGATTATTTTGATGTTTTTTAAAAAGACTCTCCAATGAACACTCAATCGGAGTGAACTATTTAAAATCTCTGATCCTCTGCCTGCCATCAGGCAAGCTCTGGAAATATTTATTGGTTTTTACTTCGCTTCACCCTCCGTACTTTCTCCTTCTGCTTTTTCTCCGCGACTTTCCCTCAACAACTTCTCAATTTTATCCACTTCATCCAGAGAGCTATCCAGGAAAAATCGTAACTGTGGAATAATTCTCGCCTGGTGACGAATACTTTGTCCAAGAATCTTGCGGATTTCTTTATTGTGCGTCTCGATCTGGTCGATCACAGCTTGATTATCTTTTGCTCCGAAAATGCTGAGATAAATGCTGGCCACGCTCAGATCCGGGCTCACTTTAGCGCCCATTACGGTCACAAATGATTTACCATAAAAATTATAGCCATCCCGCTGAAAGATCTCACCGATCTCCTTCTGTATCAGCCTCGCATACTTCTGTTGTCTCGTCGAATCCATGGTGCGCGAAGGTATGTTTTTCTGTGGAAATTCCCTCATGAAATGTCTGGTTAGCGTCCCTAAACAAGCGCAAATTGTTGGATATTTCAATAAAAAGAACCATTTCGCTAAATCAATGATACGATTTCAAATATTCCATCAAAGAATAAGTGCACATGATGTATATGTAATGCAGTCCGATTTTGAGTTAAATTATTTATGGTAATAGTGTGGTTGAGGGATCCTCAACGAACCGTGTTGTCGTTGCGATTACCATTCAAATATTTTCCTACATGAAATGTGTCCTCTTTCCAATTGGAAGGATTGTTGGCAATGTAATTTTGTATCCGTTCGAATGCAAATCCATCACGGATAATATGATCGTGAAAGCGCGGTTGCCAGGCGAAATTGGAATTGATTTTTCTTATTTCAAACGTACATCGCCCTTTATACCACCTGACAATTCGCGATATATTATCGTGGATCATTGGATTTTTGTTCCCGGTGAAACCACCGGTATTTTTTGTCAATTCGGAATTTGGTTGTTGGTCGATTCGTAGAGACGCGATTAATCGCGTCTCTACGAATCGACCGCCGTCACCGATCCCGCCATCACCGATCCCGCCGTCACCGATCCCGCCGTCACCGATCCCGCCGTCGTTCCCAATACCATTCCATTCGATTTTTTTGATAATCAATATCCCATGCGTATGATTCGGCATCACCACAAATTCACCTAATTGAACAAACGGAAAATGAATCGGTATTTCCATCCAAAATTGTTCTGCCAATTTTCCAATTTCGGTTAATTGCATTTCATGCGTGATCGGATTTACTTCGCCAAAAAAATGTGCCCTGTTTTTTGTACAGATTGTGATGAAATAGGAAGCGTTCCTTCCGTAATCCCAATTTTTCAGACGTGCGGAGGCTATTCGATATTTATTTCTGAATTTATCAGTCATGCTATTAAAATGAATTTTCATTTCTTGATTTCCCGCACTAAATCGGATGAGTAAATCCAGGAAATTGTATTTTCTTTTTCATTATTATTTAATCTTTAGAAACTATTTTGTGCACAGCCTCAGCTTCCGAATCGCTTTAATCATGCAGTATTTTTAGATTTAGGTGTTATTTGTAATTTCGTTTCGAAAAGTAATGTGGGTGTATTTATATTTGTACACTCGTGCGACAAAAGCCATACTTTAGAATGGCTTTCAGCCGCAGAAAAAAGTTGTATTTTCAAAATGATAACTGGCGCAAAGAAATTGAAAAATACCTGGACATTAATAAAATAATACAAAGCAAAGGGACAAAACAATAAAATACTATACTAGAAGCTGGTTTATAAATTATGAAAAGCATGTTTTGCTATTGGTTGCAGCCAGCTTCCTCTTTTTGCAAAATTAAATATCAAATAAAACTTACTATTCAATTGTTTCACTGTACCACATCAGAAAGAAGATTGAACAGATTAAGATCAATGGTTCGAGATCGCAATGGAACAGTTTGGACAGTTGAACACTAAAATGTCGTTCCGACTTAACCTTACATCTTATTTGTTTCTCCTTGTTTTAATTTTCTTTGATGTCTGATCATTAGTACGGCAACAAAAATAAATGGAAATGTTGAAAGCAAGATTTTGAAGTTCGTAGTGATTAAACCAATTGCAAACATAAAAACAAATAACAATCCTAATCCTGCTATACTTAAGTATGTAAAGTATATACCAGGTTTTTTTTGAAATAATGTTATTAATAAAATTATTTGTCCTGCGAGTGGCAGTAATGTAAAAGGGTGTAAGACAGAAAGTGGGTCTGTAAATAATTTTGAAAGGATTTCTGCTTCTGCTTTGAAAAGAAAGATGTGGTTGTCTCCGCCCCATTCTAAATAACCCAATAGAGAGGTGACGATCAACAAGAAGTTTAAAAGTTTGCTTTTCATATTACCAGATACATTTGGACTAGTGTTTTCTGATACGTTGATTTGCATGAATGTGATTTTAAAAAAATAAAACACAAAACAAGTCGGGTGATTAAAATAAGCGGTTTTTTGAATAAAGTCCTTGTAAAAAGCGGTTCAATTGGATCTATGTAATCCATTGTTTTAATCCTCCAGTATTACTACTCATTTTTGTTCTGCTGAACAACAGGTACGTTCCCGGTTTCTGTTTTTGGTGGATATATACTTCTGAATAAACAAAAAAACAGAAGTGCGCCAATGATAATTGTATAAATCGTCGTTTCAGTTCTTTGTTTTCGGGCATCTTCTGTTATGGATTTGTCTGTAATATAAAGTGGTAAAAACAGAAAAAATATTAAAACCAGACCGACAGTAAATAGTTGCATTCCGAAAGGTGAGCCTAAATAAACTCTTAAAAAAATACCCAAGGGGAACGCTGTCATGCCAAGGATTCCGGCGACATACATTAGTTTATTGACACCCGCCTCCTTTAGTTTATTTAGTAATAATAGAGGAGCATAAATTAAGCAAAAGCTTATGATGCCCGCTAAAATGGCAAGCGATCCCATTTCAAAATGGGATAATTTCAAAGTTGCACCGAGCACAGTAAAAAATACACTTGTAGCCAATGCATAGTTTACCGCCCTTGGTTTCCCATCATTTGTTTTCTTACTCCTTTCTAAAATGTAAACTGGGAAATAGATGCTCAACAATACCCCGGCCATTGTCATTATTATTTCTTCACCCGGATATCGATTCACTTTGAATGCAATGGTTGATACCAAAAACATCGCGGCCAGATAACCTAGAATCGTCAGGATATTTTTCATAGTGAAATTAGAGGATTAACAAAAAACGTATTAAATTGATAAATTTCGAACTAAGTTATGCGCTTCACAAACTTAGTTTAAATGATAATCATTGCGCAATACATTCAATAACTCTGCATTGATTTCAATGTATTTTTGGATATGAATCTGGCGTGTGGAGCTCACAACATTGCCAAGATAAAAGTTCAAAATGTTTACAATTTTTTTTCGATCTACACTTTCCAGTCCATTGAGGTGAAACGGAATTAGTTCTGAACTTTTTTCATAATTGAGAACGCCATCAAAAATATTTTTGTTGTCTTTTTTCATTTCAGCATCAAAATCATAATCGTAATGCTCAATGATGAATGGGTTGATGTAGTTCAATCTGTTTTCGCTTTCGAGTTCCTGTCTGTTTTCAATATTTTTTATTGCTACCGTTAAATCGCCGGTAAGTTTCTGGATTTCTTCATTTTTTAAATAGCGTAATGAACCAGAGTTCCTCAGCTGATCCAGCATGATTGTACGCGGTTCGTATTGAGAAGGCGTACGAAAACTTATTCCATATTCAAAACTGAGCGCAAATTCTTTTGGAACATTCGTGAGGGTGCTATCTTTAAAATATTTGATCAGATATTTTAACGAGGCTTCTTGTTTTAACCTGTTTTGCACTTTTATTCCTGCTGTTATCGAATCATTTTTGAGTTCCTGATAAAAACTTTTTGCCAGTTCAATTGCCCGTTCTCTTTCGATCTTGTGCTCCAATTGATACTCAGCCAAAAAGCCGCAGAAAACAGCCAGGAACAACATTAAAAATTCCCAGAAATACGATTTCCAGCTTTTCTTTCCCTCGTGATGTGCATGATGATGTACTTCCATAGTTTTATTTTCCGGATTAGAGGTATTCGTTGGTGATTTGGTAACAAGAGTAACTTCGTCGGAAGGATTTTCGGATTCTGGTCTTGAAGAGATGTCCGGAGTTTCTTCATCTGTCGGTTCTGACATTGGAGGATTTGATTTTTTGATAAATAATAATGGCTTTTGTTCCACTGAATTATATTTCAGTTCGATCAAAAACGAAATGTAAAATAAAAATTCCGTTCAACAGCCAACCTTGTAATCCTCGGTTGAATTATAATTGCCGTGTGTACCGAATTTCAAGGACTTCCGATAAAGCATGCCACAGGAGTGAAGCAAATACCTGGAAACCCTACCCAACAGTCGTAGCTTAAGCAATCACCTTTTACTCCGGAAGAGTATAAGCCTTGTTGCCTGTATGAGGAAGTATGGTTTGAATGTTCCATATTGAACCGTCATCTCGATTCAAGCCTTAATTAATCCAGCCCCGGGCACAGGGAGCTCTGCGACCGAAGCACGGGTAGCCCGCCGGATGCGAAGCAAATGTTCTCGCTCCAAATTTTTTATCACAAATTGAATGATGGGTTCTGGCATAAAAGCAGGGGAAGGTCTGGGTTTGGGAGTAAAGAGCCGGGGTTATGCAGACGGGTTTCCCCCGCTATTCGTTTCCTTGCCGAAAAAGGTATATTTGCGCTGTGAAAAACTATTTCCGCCTGCTCCGCTATGTGAAATCCTATAAGGGATATGCGCTGCTGAACATCCTTTTCAATATGCTTTCGGTGATATTTTCACTGGTTTCACTCACAATGGTGATTCCTTTTCTGAATGTACTTTTTAGTCAGGCTACGGAATTTCACCAGGAGCCTTGGTCGCTATCGCCCAAGGCGCTCTTTGCAAATTTCAATTATTACCTGAGTCAGTATATCTCTGCGAATGGTAAAATGGAAGCGCTCCATTCTGATTTGTATCCTTGTAATCGTGTTGTTTTTTCTCAAGAATTTCTTCCGCTATCTCGCCATGTATTTTATTGCACCGATCCGTAATGGTGTTGTGCGCGATTTGCGGAATGGGATGTATGAAAAAGTATTGTACCTGCCACTGAGCTATTTTTCAGACGAACGCAAAGGTGATCTCATCTCCCGCATGACCAGCGATGTGCAGGAAATTGAATGGAGCATCATGCAATCGCTCGAAGTTGTTTTCCGCGAACCGCTGACGATCCTTTTGTTCCTGGGAACAATGATCACGATTTCTCCGCAGCTTTCGATTTTTGTGTTTGTACTTTTGCCTATTGCCGGATTATTGATCGGACAAATTGGAAAAAGTCTACGACGCACATCCGCAAAATCGCAGGCGAAAATGGGGGTGTTGCTTTCTACGATCGAAGAAACACTGAGTGGAATGCGTATCATCAAAGCATTCACTTCCGAACTTTTCTCGATGGAGAAATTCGGAAAAATAAATGATGAATACCGCAGACTGATGACGCGTCTGTATCGCAAACGAGACCTGAGTTCTCCATTGAGCG
>JADKKE010000010.1 GCA_016720655.1 Bacteroidota bacterium | reverse complement strand
CATCCAGATGGAGCGAAAGAAGAAATGAAACGCGTGCATGAACTTTCGAAGCAAAGCAAAACTCCTGTTCTCGGGAATTACAGGTACAGGTGGCTCCGGTAAATCGTCTCTCGTTGATGAATTGGTTCGTCGTTTCCTGATTGATTTTCCTGAAAAATATATTGGTGTGGTATCAGTGGATCCATCCAAACGTAAAACCGGTGGTGCATTGCTTGGCGACAGAATTCGCATGAATGCGATTCAGAATCCGAGAGTATACATGCGTTCTCTTGCGACGAGTCAAAGTAACCTCGCACTGTCAAAACATGTATGTGAAGCAGTTGATATTTTGAAAGCTGCAAAATATGATCTCATCATTTTGAAACTCCGGGATCGGGCAGAGTGATACTGAAATTCTGGAGCATAGCAATGTATCTCTATATGTGATGACTCCGGAATATGGAGCTGCATCACAGTTGGAAAAGATCGACATGCTTGACTTTGCCGACCTTATTGCCTTGAATAAATTCGACAAACGCGGTGCATTGGATGCATTGCGTGATGTGAAAAAACAATACAAGAGAAATCACCAAATCTGGGATAAGGAAGATGATTCGATGCCGGTGTATGGGACTATTGCCAGTCAGTTCAACGATCCGGGAATGAATAATCTCTATAAGTCAGTAATGGATCGCGTTGCTGAAAAAACCGGTGCTCCATTGAAATCCAGCTATAAGATTTCAAAGGAGATGTCGGAAAAGATTTATGTTATTCCACCTAATCGTACGCGTTACCTGAGTGAAATTACGGAAGAATAATCGAAATTATGCAAAGTGGGCAGAGAGCAAAGTGATATTGCTGAAAGCTTTGTGGACTTCCATTTGTCAATACAAACAATCAAAGAAAGTAAACTTGATGACAAAGATCGTTTGGTAAAATCCTTACAGGAAAGTTTTTGAAACAACGAAACTTGAACTTGATCCGAAGAACTGGAAGCTGATCGAAGGATGGGAAGCAAAACGTAAACAATACAAAGACGAAGTATATACTTTCAAAGTTCGCGAGAAAGCTGTCAAAATTAAAACACATACGGAATCCTTTCTCATTCTCAGATTCCAAAAGTCGTAACCCATCTTATAAAAACTGGGGAGCGATTTTGAAATGGTCATTGATGGAAAATGTTCCCGGTGAATTTCCTTATGCTGCCGGTATTTATCCATTCAAACGAGAAGGCGAAGATCCTACACGTATGTTTGCAGGTGAAGGCGGACCGGAACGCACGAACCGTCGCTTTCATTATGTGAGTAAAGGAATGCCGGCAGCACGTTTGTCTACAGCTTTTGATTCGGTGACTCTCTATGGAAATGATCCTGATGTGCGTCCGGATATTTATGGAAAATTGGAAATTCAGGTGTAAGCATTTGTTGTCTGGATGATGCAAAAAATTGTATTCAGGTTTTGATCTTTCCGCTCCAACTACTTCTGTTTCGATGACCATTAACGGTCCGGCTCCGATGTTGCTTGGGTTTTTTATGAATGCCGCCATTGATCAGCAGTGTGAAATTTACATCAAATCGCAGGACTGGAAAAAGAAGTGAAAAAGAGAATCAGGCGATCTATAAAAAAAAGGGAGTGAAGCGCCCTGCTTACCAGGGCAATTGCCGGAAGGAAACAATGGCTCGGTCTGATTTTACTTGGTGTTACGGGAGATGAGGTATTGCCGCAGATGTGTATGCAAAAATAAAAACGGATACACTCAGAAAGTTCAGAGGAACAGTTCAGGCGGATATTCTGAAAGAGGATCAGGCACAAAACACTTGCATTTTCAGTACTGAATTTGCACTGCGCATGATGGGTGATATTCAGAAATATTTTATCGATCATAAAGTCCGGAATTTCTACAGTGTCTCCATCAGCGGTTATCACATCGCTGAAGCCGGTGCAAATCCGATTTCCCAGCTTGCATTTACTCTGGCAAATGGATTCACTTATGTTGAGTATTATTTGAGCCGAGGAATGCACATTGATGATTTCGCACCGAATCTTTCCTTCTTCTTTAGCAATGGAATCGATCCTGAATATGCGGTGATCGGCAGAGTAGCAAGAAGAATCTGGGCGAAAGCAATGAAATTGAAATATGGAGGGAACGAACGTTCGCAGATGCTCAAGTATCACATTCAGACTTCCGGAAGATCCTTGCATGCACAGGAAATTGATTTCAATGATATCCGTACAACTTTACAGGCATTGTATGCGATTTATGATAATTGCAATTCACTGCATACAAATGCATACGATGAAGCTATCACTACTCCAACGGAAGAAAGTGTACGCAGGGCAATGGCGATACAATTAATCATCAACAAAGAATTTGGTTTGGCGAAAAATGAAAATCCTATGCAGGGTTCATTTATCAACGAAGAACTTACTGATTTGGTAGAAGAAGCTGTCTATGCTGAGTTTGACAGACTCACAGAAAGGGGTGGAGTGCTCGGTGCAATGGAAACAATGTACCAGCGAGGAAAAATCCAGGAAGAATCATTGTATTATGAAACGCTTAAGCATGACGGAAGATTTCCGATTATCGGTGTAAATACTTTTTTAAGTTCGAAAGGTTCGCCTACTGTTTTGCCACGTGAAGTGATTCGTGCTACATCTGAAGAAAAAGAATACCAGATTCAGATGTTGAAAGAATTGAACAAAGGAAATTCGAAGAAATCGGTTGAGCTGATGGAAAAAGTTCAGGATGCGGCAGTGCAAAACAAAAACATCTTTGAACAATTGATGGAAGCTGCAAAGTATTGTTCTCTCGGCGAAATCACGCATTCACTTTTTGAAGTAGGCGGACAGTACCGGAGAAATATGTGATCCTTTCTTGTATTCAACATTTGCATAGTGAACTGGTTGATTTATTCATGACATAAATCAGCCTTTTTTCCTAATCAGGATCATCGCTTTTTGCTCTCAATTGTAGTATCTCTGTGGAAAGCATCCGACCATGGAAACAGCATATATTATTCCCTATATTAATCTTCACAAATCAGATCTGGCAAAAGTTGGTGGAAAGAATTCATCTCTTGGTGAATTAATTAATTATTTATCCGGTTACGGGATTAATATTCCGGATGGATTTGCAACAACATCTGACGCTTACCATTATTTCCTGCGTTATAACAATCTGGAATTACCATTGCGAGAGTTGATGTCTCAACTTGATATTGAGCAATTTTCCAATCTGAGCACAATCGGTTCAAAAGCAAGGGAGCTCCTTGGAAAAGGGCATTTTCCGATTGATTTGGAAGGGAAAATCAAGGAAGCATACAATGAATTGTGTGATGAAAATGGGAGAGAGTTGGATGTGGCAGTGCGCAGTAGTGCTACAGCAGAAGATTTACCAACAGCAAGTTTCGCAGGACAGCACGACTCTTTTCTAAATCGAAAGGGTGAAGCATCTGTGTTGGAAGCGGTTCATAAATGTTATGTTTCACTTTTTAACGATCGTGCGATTAAGTACAGAGAAGATCATGGATTCGATCACATGAAAGTTGCTTTATCGGCTGGCGTACAGATCATGGTCCGCTCCGATCTGGCTTCATCAGGAATTTCATTTACCCTCGATCCGGAAAGTGGTTTTCGTGATATCGTGGCTATTTCCGGTTGCTGGGGTTTGGGTGAAAATATTGTTCAGGGAACAATTAACCCGGATGAGTTTGTAGTTTTCAAGCCAACATTAATGGCGGGGAAAAATGCAATCCTGTCGAAGAAGTTGGGATCAAAAACAAAAACGATGATTTATTCGGATGCAAGTGATGCATCTGTTCAATTGCAAAATATTGATACGCCACTTGAACGTCAGAAATCCTGGGTTCTGAGTGATGCAGAAATTACACAGATTGCAAAATGGTCGGTGTTGATCGAACAACATTATGGTGATCCGATGGATATTGAGTGGGCAAAAGACGGGAATACCGGAAAGATATTTATCCTCCAGGCTCGTCCGGAAACGGTTCATTCTATCAAGGATCCATTCCTCAGGAAAGAATACCGTTTGAAAAATAAGGGCGTAGTCATTACACAGGGAAGTGCAGTCGGTTCCGGAGTTGCAGCAGGGCCGGCACGAATTCTTAGTTCTCCATCAGAATCGGATCAGCTGAAACAAGGAGATGTGTTGGTTACAGATATCACGAATCCGGATTGGGATCCGATTTTGAAAAAAGCTTCCGCTATCATTACAAATAAAGGCGGACGTACGAGTCATGCAGCCATAGTTGCGAGAGAAGTTGGCGCAGTTGCAGTTGTCGGGACAAATGATGCAACGACGAAAATAAAGAACGGGCAGATGATTACTGTTTCCTGCTCCGAAGGCAAGACAGGAACCATTTATGACGGACAATTGCAATGGGAAGAGAAGACAGTGAATTTGCGCAAAATAAAAATGCCTGCAACAGCACCGATGATGATACTCGGTGATCCGGATCAGGCTTTTCGTTTGTCTTTCTATCCGAACAAAGGAATTGGATTGATGCGTTTAGAATTTATCATCAACAATGCAATTCGCATTCATCCTATGGCATTGGTGAAGTACGATGAGTTGACAGATAAAAAAGCAAAAAATGAAATCGCGGAACTAACGTATCAGTATCCTGATAAGAAATTATTTTCATTGATAAACTGTCACAAGCTGTTGCAACAATTGCTGCTTTTATCCGAAGGAAGTGATAGTGCGGATGAGTGATTTTAAAACCAATGAATACGCTAATCTGATCGGAGGAAAACAATTTGAACCTGAAGAAGAAAATCCAATGCTGGGATTCCGTGGTGCTTCCAGATATTATCATGAGAAATACAGAGAAGGATTCAGACTGGAATGTCTTGCTATGAAGAAAGTTCGTGAAGAAATGGGTTTTAACAATGTGAAACTGATGATTCCTTTCTGTCGGACTGTGGATGAAGGTAAGAAAGTAGTCGCATTGATGGAAGAATACGGACTCAAGCGCGGAGAGCATCGGTTGGAAATATATGTGATGGCTGAAATCCCGAGCAATGTGATTCTGGCTCCCGAATTTGCAAAAGTATTTGATGGATTTTCAATTGGTTCAAATGATCTCACGCAACTGACATTGGGTTTGGACAGAGATTCTTCTGTTGTTCAGGATTTGTTCGATGAAAATAATCCGGCTGTAAAAAACCTGATTACCAAAGTAATTCAGGAAGCACACAAAGCAGGACTGAAAATTGGTTTGTGCGGACAAGCACCCAGTGACTTTCCTGAGTTTGCAAATTTCTTGATACAACAGGGAATTGATTCAATCTCTTTCAATCCGGATGCCTTGCTAAAAGGAATGGAAAATATGCTGAATGCGGAAAATGCAAGCGGGCTAAAATTAAAACCCGAAGCGGTAAGAAAAATAGATAAAGAATATTTACAACATTAAAATTTATTGGATTGCTCTAAACAAAAAAAGCACAAAGAAAATTCTTTGTGCTTTTTTGTGTATAAAAATTAATCTTTACAATTTCACAAACCGTGTCACTCCATAAATTCCTTCGGAACGCACTGTAAGAATATAAACGCCACCGGAAAGTTCCGACAAGTTCATTTCATACCAGTTTTCTCTCAGAGATTGCACCGGAATTGCGATTGTTCTTCCGGAAGCATCAGAAACAATCACTTCTTTGATGTTTTTATCAGCAGTCGAAAGATGCAGGAATGCTTTGTCATTCGCCGGATTTGGAATGATAGCAAGATCCGCAGGTTTGAAAATAGAAGAGATGCCGGTGTTCAGTGCAGGTCTGCAATTGTTGTTCAGATTGAATGTTGTTTGTTCAGCATCCTGGTTTACAAGATCCTGAATCGAACTGATGCAAATGGAAGTATCCGTTACTGCACTGTAATAAATCCGAACAAGTGCCTGTGAAGAATTGGAACGCTCCAAAGCAGAGTCCTGAACTGAAATTCCGATGATTTCATTCGTCGAAGGAATGAAGCGGACATCCACAGGGAAATTCACAGGATCTGCAAGACTTACTACACTGCTGATTGTAATCCCGCTCATCGTGAATTGATATGCTTTAATTTTCGCAGTGACATTCTGGATGTCAACATCCACGTAATTATCAGTATAGTTTACATTTGAAATTGACAAACCGACGAGATCGTTAGGATTGACAATGTTTCTAGGGAAATTGCAATGATTGTGATAGCTGCCTCCCGGATGTGCATTGTTTCCATGCATACACCAGTTCACCAATGCAGCATCAATAGTAGAAATATCACCATCTGCATTCAGGTCATAACATAAAGTTGATGGCATATTGGATTGAATGATATCCATGTAAGTATCGATATCACCTACATCAAGTGTGCCATCTGAATAGGCATCACCATAAACGCCTGGACCGTTACACACACCACTGCAATCCAGTTCACCTGTACCGCCGGGGACACCTGCACAATCAACGTAGGGTAAACAATTTGGTAGCAAAGTATAGGAAGGAACACCACCGGAACGACTGATGTGCATACATACTTGTAATGCATTGTTAAGGTAATTTGTTTCGTAATGACCCAATGCATCCGGTAAGTGGTGGAGTTGATAATTGCCACAACACGGTAGTCGCCTTCAGGAACATCCGTGATGTCTATCCACTGGCATTGAGTTCCGGCACCATAAGCATCGTAACAACCACTGGAAATTCCCATCATGCTGCAGTTGTATTGGCCAAAGCCACAGAGATCCATCACACAGAATCCATTTTTATGTCCGGCAGGAACCAGATTTCCATTGCTATCGAATAAACGGTAATCTCCATATCCTTCGTAGTGTGCGTGACCATGACAATTGTTGGTATTGAACATAGTAGGATTAGCGGCTGGATCTCCGATATAAAAATCAAGCGGTCCGATATTGTTGATTTTGGAAGTAAAAGAAATTACATAACGTGTACCATAACCGGTAACGCAGCCTTCATCAATATCACAACCTCCGGCAGCATGGGATTGAATTCCGAGACTGTTGAGGAAAGCCATTGAATCGAGTTGAAGATCCGGTCCTGTACAATTAGGATTTCCGGGGTAAATACAAGATCCATCATCGATGGTAGCAAGGGGATTGTAATTACAGGCAGTAGGATCCATGCATCCTGCAATCGGACCAACATAAGCAAGATCAAAATTAATAGGAACGGAACATTGGTTGGAATTGTCGCCGATCCGTATGTAATAAGTAGTATTGGCTACAAAAATCACGTCAAGGTTAGCTTGAGTGCCACAATTGTTATCGTCGTTGTAAGCATAAGTGCCGGGAGGACCTTCTACATAAGGAGCAACAGGACAAGCACTGTAAACCCAAATTTTAGTATCACAAGTGTTATTGCCACAAGTGCTGATATTATATGTACCGGAAATAGTTGGTGCATAGACAAACCAGGTATCATCAAAGTTTGCTGTATGACTTCCTGTAGAAAGGGTAATCGGGCTGCTGCAATGAATTCCTGCCGGACAGTTGATCGCATAATCCGCCTGAAATCCAAAATTCCCACCATTGGCAATCAACGTTCCATCGGCATAGACCCAATAACCACCCGGATTAATAAATCCATCTCCGAAAGAATCGTAAATAGTAAAAGTGTTACAGGATCCGGTTGGTGCGCATATGGTGTCACCAACAGCACCGGCGTTTGCGACAATCGAACCATTTGAATCAACAATTGTCCAGGAGATTTCGTTCGGATAATTGTCCGGTACGATCTGAACAATAATTTCAGTATACCCGGGAGAACAGCTGGCTGAACTTTGCAGGGTGAAGTAAAGACTACATACAAGGAGGAGTAAGAGTTTTTTCATTTTGTCGCAGGGTTAGATTCCCGAAAGATAGAAATCTCCCTGAATAATCAAAAGGGGTAAAACGGATGAAAAGTTGGATTAGAAGCGGTAATATGAAAGCACTCTGTGGCGAATTCGATTCGGCGAACTCAAGCTATTCCATTTGAGAAAAACCAATTTGTATAAAATGCCAGTTTGACCATGCGACAAACGAATGTTAATTCTACTTCTTAAGCATGAGCCTTTGAAGTATTGCATTCACATTCTTTTCTCCCAAACTGTGAAACAAAACAGGGTATCTGTGCGATAAAAAGGATACCATTTCATGAATGGTTCGCTTTCCTTTATAAAGAGAATTTTTCATTGGTGTAGGATTTGAAATTTGGTTTTCAAACTCTGTGCCTGATGAAAAAAAACTGTTTCCGGATGATGAGGACTGGAAATTCTTTAAAAGAAAGTGTTTTCAGTTCAAGCTGAGGGGCGGGATTTCCCCAGAATGAGGAAAGGGGAAAGTAAAATTACTAGCAATTTGAATAAAAAAGTGTAAAATTTTAACAGAATCGCCATTTTGCCTCATGGCATGGTTCTGATACCACCCCTTGAAGAATGAAAGTACAAACAACGAAACCCAAAAACCAAAAAAATATGAAAAAGATCTTGTTAGCCGCAGTAGTAGTTATAATGGCATCAGGTTGCCACGACTACAAAGCAGACGCTGATAAACTTCAGCAGGAGAAAACAGCACTCAATGCTTCCGTTAGTTACAAGGATTCAACGATTACTGCTTTCTTATCATCTTTCAATGAAATTGAAAACAACCTCGCTGCTATTGAAATCAAGCGGGCAACTCTTGCAAAATCAGCAGAGAATGGTGAGCTTAAAGGTACTCAGATGGAGCGGATCAACGAAAATATCCTTTCTATCAATGAGTTGATTAAAGAGAACAAACAAAAGATTGCATCTCTTACTGCCAGTCTGAAGAAATCCAATGTGAAAGTCCATGGCTTCGAAGCAATTATAGCCAAACTGAACCTTCAGATCGAAGAAAAAGACAAACAGGTTGCTGATTTGAATACACAACTTGCTGAGATGAATACGAAGGTTGAAAAGTTGAATACTGATGTAAGCACTCTCACGGCAGATAATACTACAAAACAAGTATTCATCGAAGAACAAACAAGCAAACTGAATCAGGCATATTACACAACCGGCACATTTAAGGAACTTCAGACAAAACAAGTGATGAAGAAAACCGGTGGTATCCTGGGTATTGGTGCAACTAAGAAAGTAAATTCAGATTTTAACAAGGAGTCATTTACAGCAATTGACATTACAAAAGTTCAAACGATTCCTGTTGATGCGAAAGATGCCAAGCTTCTTACTACACATCCATCCGACAGTTACACGATAGAACACAAAGGGAATATGGTAAATGACATTCTCATCACCAATCCTGAAAAGTTCTGGGCTGCATCGAAATACCTGGTTGTTGTTACAGACAAATAATCCCCGTCTAATATGTTTCGCCCCGCTTTTCGCCCAGGGGAAAAATGACAACCGCTTTTTGAAGCCCTCCGATAAAACGGAGGGCTTCATGTTTTATACCCGATGAAGAAATGCTGCTATCTTAATTGAGGAAATCGAAGGGTGAATGTAGTTCCCTTCCCAAGCTGACTGGTAGCTTGTATCGTTCCTTTGTGGGATTGTATGATGTTTTGTGTAGTGGTGAGTCCAAGACCCATGCCTTTGGCTTTTTTTGAAAAGAATGGATCGAACAGATGTGGGAGATCTTCTTCTTTTATACCGGTTCCATTATCGGTAATGCTAAGCAAACAATCGTTGTTTTCTTTGCTTGTCTGAATGATGAGTTTTCCTTTCCCTTCTTCCATCGCTTCTATACCATTGAGCATGATATTCAGCAATGCTGTACGTATCCTTACGGGATCCGCTTCTATTTCAAGTGGAATTGAACTCAGTTTTAGTTCAAGCGTGATGTTTTTCAAATGCATTCTGTCTTTGATTAACTCTCTCGCATCGTTTACCAAGACATTTAAATCACAGCTGTGGGTTAGAATTTGTTCCGGTCTGGATGAATTGAGCAATTCGGAAATCAGTTGATCTATTCGCGATGTATTGCGTTCGATAATTTCAGGATATACGGATGCCTCAGCAGATGGAGGCAGTTCTGATTTCATCTGTGTTGCTGCCAGGTGAATATTCGTGAGTGGATTCCTTACTTCATGAGCAATGATGCGAGCCAGCTTCCCGGTAATTGCCAGGCGTTCTGCCGAAAGTAATTCTTCCTGTGCATTTTTTCTTCTGGAAATATCGCTGACAGTTAAGGCCAATCCATTTTTCAAAGGGACAGCAACGAGGTAAAACCATTTTTTATAAGCCTGTGAATAATATTCATGGCTGATCGGATCTCCGGAAGTAATAACCTGATTGAGGAGTTCAAACCATCCTTCTTTGCGTGTGTCCGGTAACATTTCGCTGAGTTTTTTTCCGGGAAGAATAGTTTGATTCAGTCCGAAAAGTTCAGTCAATGCAGGGTTGGCAATAGTCCAGATTAAATCGTCAAGTGTTCCGTCTTTCTTTTTAATTGTTGTAAAAGCCATGATTGCAGAAGGAGAGCTGTTGAGAATTCCACTCAGTTTCTCTTCGGTTTCTTGTCGGACGAGCACTTCTTCATTCAGTTTTTTAATAACACTTTGTTCACTGCGATGTGTTTCAAGATAATTCAGACTGATTCCAATGAACGGAATAACATAAGTAATCGCCGCCATGAAATGGGAAATGTTGAAATTGTTATCGAACAATTCATTGGATCCAAATACCATGTAGAGCTGTGTTGCCACTGCAGGAATCATGCTCAATGACAAGGTTTGCGCAAACAATGAGGGAAAGCGATCCTGGAATCGTGGAAGTATGTACAGTCCCAGGATTGCATACAAAATCAAAGGCAGCAAATCATAAGAGCGTGCCAGGTTTCTGTAGGGATAAAGCATTTGGGGAATGTCGCTGCCCAGGTACAACATTCCGATGGTAAAGAAAGTAAGTGTTACAAACAGGACAGATAGCCAGATAAAAGTCCTCTTTCTGTTAATACTGCTTTCTTCCCTAAAAGCAGATGGTCGAGCAAGAAAAATTCCTGTACCCAGAATTAAAATTGAAGCATGAAACAATCGACAAAAGAACCAGGTAAAGGAGGCAAGATAAAATTGTTGTGTTTGTGTATGGATAATTTGCGTTGCAGACAGTACATGGAATGTGTCGAAGAGTCCTGAGCAAAAGAGTGCGACGCCGACAATTGGTGTGTTCAGTTCCCCTTTAATTCTGTAATCGATAAAGGCAAGCAGAATAGTGAGAAAGGAAATCGTAATTGAAATGGAAACAAATATGGTGTGGACATACCTGCCGCGCAGGATTTCCTGCAAGGCTGTTTCCTGTTCGAACTGGTAAAGTTGAGTGATGCGGTAAGGGTCGATTTTACTTCCGATAAATCCGAAATCAATTCCGATAACATTCAGGAGTACAGGCAAGGCACAGATGATGCCGATCAGCCATACCATTTTATCCGGAACCCGGATTTTCAGCCGTGGCACTAAAACATTTGCACCAAATCCTTCAGTGGACGATGTAAATTCCTCAGCTCCGGATTTACTTTCATTCTTCGCCTTCATTCAGATCAGTGATCAGTTTATACGCTTTCATTTTATTGTATAATGTTTTCCTGTCGATCTTTAACAAATCTGCAGCTTTGGAGCGATTGAAATTTACTTTTTTCAAAGCTTCCAAAATGGTTTCGTATTCTGCCTGCATCGACGCACTTTTTAAATCCAATGGAGCTTTTGTATGTTGGTTGTCGATGACCTGGGTTTCATTTCCCATGAAGCGGGAAGGATTGGAAATTTCAAGAGGGAGGTTGTGCATTTGCACCTGTTTGCTTTGCGCAAGCAGGGTAGCCCGCTTCACAACATTTTTTAATTCGCGGATGTTTCCCGGCCATGAATACTGAAGGAAACAATCACAGACTTCTTTGTCAAATCCAAGGACATTCTTTTGCAGTTCTTCGTTTACATTCTGCAGAAAATGCATTGCAAGAGGAAGAATATCTTCCTTTCGTTCACGGAGTGGGCTAATGTGAATACTGAATTCATTAAAGCGGTGGTACAAGTCTTCTCTGAATTTTCCTTTTTTGTAAGCATCAAAAAGATTTTCGTTCGAGGCAACAAGAATCCGTACGTCCAGAGAAATTTCCGAAGTGCCGCCGATTCGTTTCATTTTTCTTTCCTGCACCACACGCAGCAATAAAGTTTGTACATCGAATGGAAGATTGGCAACTTCATCCAGGAACAAAGTACCGCCTTCTGCTAGTTCGAACTGTCCGCTTTTTGTTGTCAGGGCCCCGGTGAAAGCTCCTTTCTCATGACCAAATAATTCGCTTCCGGCAAGGTCTTTCGGCAAGGCACCGCAATCCAATGCAATAAACGGTTGCGCTGCTCTTTTGCTTTTTTCGTGAATGGAACGTGCAATTGCTTCTTTTCCGGAACCTGTTTCACCAAAGATGATTACGCTGAAATTTGTTGGTGCAACGAGTTCGATTTGTTTGGAAATTTCTACAGACTGAGGACTTGTCCCTTCTACAAATTCTGAAGGTTTTGATTTTGCTTCATGAGCTGTTTTCTTGGAGCCTGAGGATTGTTTCTGACCTGTAGAATCAATCGCTTTTTTCAACTGATGTAAAATTTCTTCAGGAATAAGCGGCTTGGCGATATAATCGAAAGCACCACTTTGAATTACGTTTACTGCGGTACGGATATCGGAATAGCCGGTGATGATGATTACCGGTAAATCCGGTGCAAGAGCTTTAAAACCACTCAGCAATTCAATTCCATCCATGTCGCCCAAGCGGAAATCACAAAGTACGGCATCGAAGGATTGTTCCTTTACCATCGTCAAAGCAGAACGGCCACTGTGCGCGGCTCTGACTGAATACGAATGCTTTTCGAGCAGGCGGGTCAGCAAGGTGCAAGTGTCGACATCGTCGTCTACCAGCAGAATATTTTTTAATTTTTCCAAATTCGTTTTTTATTCAGGTTTTTAGAAAGGAAGTATTGATGAGCTCATCGATCATTTCTCTCTGGAAGGGTTTGGGCAAAAAGAAATCTGCGCCTTTATCAATGGCGGCATTTCTTTCTGCAAAACTATCGTAAGCACTCATAACGACAATGAAAGTTTTCGGGAAGGCTGCACGGAAGGATTGAAGATGATCCAGTCCGGAACCATCAGGTAAGTGAATGTCAAGAAAGAGAAGTGCCGGAAGTATTGAATGGAGTTTAGTGGTACCTTCTTCGAGCGAGAATGCAGATTCAGCGAGGATGTTTCTTGTAGACAGCATCTTTCCAAGCAGGTAACAGATGTCCTGCTCATCATCGATAATCAATGCCCGCCTTGGCTCTTCCATAGTCAATATAGGATGATTCTAAAGGTACATAAATTGAACGAAAAGGGTCAGAAAATATTTATTTCGATAAAAAAACCAGTGCATTCACCATGAAAGTGGAGGAATCGCTTTTCGATGAAATTGTGTTTCTGCCTGTTGGGTTGCCATTTCTTCCCATTCAGTGAGAATAAATTTATTATCCTGCCACCTCAGCTTATGTTTACAGTGTCATTATGAATAAATCATTTGACAAAAAAACAAGAATCATGAAAACAAGATCACGTCAACTGAAAGTTATCTTCCTCAGTATTGCATTGTTCTTTGGGGCCTGTAAAAAAGACGACAATTCATCCTCATCCGGCAATTCTTCGAATGTAAGTGCAAATATTACATCCGGAAGCTGGCGCGTAAGTTACTTCAGCGAAAGTGGGGATGATTATACTGCCGATTTTTCCGGGTATGTGTTTGTCTTTGCTACCGGTGGTCAGCTCACTGCTACTAAATCGGGAGTGACAACAAATGGCACATGGAGCAGGGATGACAGTAGTAATAAATTACGTCTGACAATTTTCTCAAGTGCGCCGCATGAAAAAATCAGTGATGACTGGGTAGTCGTAGAAAATTCAAGCTCCATGATCAAGCTGAATGATGACAATCCGGCAAGAACAGATATTTTGCATTTCATCAGAAACTAAGCGATTTAAAAATCAATATAACCCGTTCCGTAAAACGGCACCGCCCAGGATGTAATGTCCGGGGCGGTTTATTTTTAGGGTAATTTATCAAAGCGCAATTGCAGTATCAATTGCAATTTGAGCTAAGGTTTTAGCGCTTCCATTTTTTCTTTGGAGCGGATGATTGTGCAGGTTTTTGCTGGGTTGATGAGCTGCCCGAACGACTTCCACCGGATGATTTATTTCTTCCGCGTTGCTGGCCTCTGTTTTGCTTTTTTGGTGCACTATCCGGGCTTGGATTGCCAAGGATGGGATAGGGGTGGTTGTCAATGACAGGAATGGATCTGGAAATCAACTTCTGTATATCTTTGATGTACGGTTTTTCATCATTGTCACAAAATGAAATTGCGATTCCACTTGCTCCTGCACGTCCGGTTCGACCGATACGGTGGACATAGGTTTCGGAAATATTCGGAATTTCATAATTGATTACATGCGAAAGATTGTCGACATCAATTCCGCGAGCTGCGATGTCGGTAGCAACAAGTACTCTTGTTTTCCCTGATTTGAAATTGCTGAGTGCACGCTGACGGTTGTTTTGGGATTTGTTCCCATGAATAGCTTCAGCATTTACACCTGCTTTTGCAAGATCTCTTGCAACAACATCTGCTCCACGTTTTGTGCGTGTGAATACAAGGGCGGAAACAATGCTTTTATCTTGTAATAAATCAGCAAGAAGCCTTTTCTTGTTGCCTTTATCAACATAATACAAAGATTGCTGAATAGTTTGTGCAGTGGAAGAGACAGGAGTCACTTCAACGCGAATCGGCTTTTTCAGGATGGTATCCGCAAGACGTGCAATTTCATCGGGCATTGTTGCAGAGAAGAACAATGTTTGTCTTTTCACCGGAATCGCAGCGATTATTTTTTTGACGTCATTGATAAATCCCATGTCCAGCATCCTGTCGGCCTCGTCGAGGACAAAGAATTTCAGATGTTGCAAATGAACATGTCTCTGAGACATGAGATCCAGCAATCTTCCCGGTGTAGCCACGAGGATATCAATGCCCGAACGCAAGGCTGTGGTTTGTGAATGTTGCGAAACACCGCCGAAAATAACGGCATGTTTGAGTCCGGTAAAACGGCCATAAGCACCGAAACTTTCTGAAATCTGCAGTGCAAGTTCTCGGGTAGGAGTGAGGACCAGAGCTTTGATCGTTCTGTGTCCCGGAGCATGTTTTTCTTCAGCCAGTAATTGTAAAATTGGAATTGCAAATGCTGCAGTTTTTCCTGTCCCCGTTTGCGCACATCCAAGCAAATCGTGATGCTTCAACACCACCGGAATTGCCTGTTCCTGAATGGGTGTCGGAGTTGTATATCCTTCAGTCTTTAATGCTCTTAATATTGGTTCAATCAAATGTAATTGTTCGAATGATAATTCTTTTGTAGTTGTCATTATTTTTATTTGGTATTAATTTTTTCTAATTTCTAATTTCTAATTTCTAATTTCTATTTTCTAACTTTTCGCATACTTCACCCCATGATCATCCAAAAACTTCAGTATAGTTTTCACATGAACACCCCAACCAACATTGAGAAACTGGTTTTCTTCAATTTCCTGGTTGCCTTTTCGGATCCGTGGAGTAAATCCAAGAGGCAGATGACGGGTCTGACTTTGAATTGCCCAGATATTTCCATTCACATCGAAGATTGGTCCCCCGCTTTGTCCGCGTAAACCCGGAGAGGAAGTTTCAACATATTGCACATCGTATTTTCCGTCGGCAGATTTACCGGCATGGATATTTCTGGTAAAAATTCCTTCGATCGGAAAACGAGGTATTGGGAAAATGGAAGGATCAAACACGAAACTATTGTTGGTTTCATTGAACGAGGCTTTTACATCGTAGAATGGATAGCCTAGTTTGCACAAGCTCGTTCCATTGCGGAGGCTATCGGGATTTTTCAGGATTGGGTAATGTGAAACAAAAGCAGGATTATAATTTTCAATTTTCCCTATTGCAAAATCATTTTCTTTCAAAATCATGAAAGTATTGATGCGGTGATGATCAGCACCCCACCAGTGTGAGTAGTTAACCAGCCATTTTGGATTCGGAGAAAAATAACTAACGCTTTTATCAGTTGATGAAATATTCTTCATCCCGGCCTTGTATTTTTCAATTTCCAAGGCATGTTGCTGAAACGTGAACATTGGATCCAGAATATGTGCGGCTGTCATGATCCAGCCTTCTTCATTAAGAATCACAAAGCTGCCGAGTCCGCTTTCTACAGTCTTGTCGAAGTATCGAAAGGAAAGCAATACAGGGTGAGTATATTGGCTGGCGATTTCATAGGCATTTGCAAACATAATGGGTAAGGGAATTCGGGGTTGAAATTGTGATGTGAATGGATGAATGATGAATTACTGGAGTATTACTTTTTGAACTTGATCATTGACTTTTGCAAAATAAATTCCTTTGGAGAGTCCGGTTACATCTACGACAAATGATTTGTTTGAAAATAAACCAGATTGAACTTTAGTCCCAATCAGATTGTAGAGTTCAAAATAATTCATTCCTGATCCGATATTGGTGGAACGAATTTGCAGAGTTGTAGTTGCAGGATTCGGATAGAATTCAAAATTATTTTCTGTTAATTCTGAAGTTCCGGCACTTGTTCCAAAGATATTTTCAAAAGTATTTGCAAATTCATTGGCGGAACCGCAGGTACTCACGATATCCCAATTCACAGACCAGGTCATCATCCCTCTCAAATCGGGATATCCACCGGATTGCACGAGAGTGTAATTACCGGGTCGAGGTCCATTTCCAAGAAGATAATTCATTGCTGATTCAACCACTGCCGGACTGGTATAACCACCGCCCGCAGCGGAAGGACATGCCGGCAATGCAACAGCAACATGTTCTGCTGGAATGCCATAAAAAGACCCTACAGGAGTATTGAATCCCTGTATTGTTGCTTCTGTCATCGCTACAATGAAGTCGGCAGTTCCCTGAGTATAAACAGCATTATCAAGGCCAAACATCGAACCGCTATTGTAAAGTTGCACCTGCAAAATTTCGATTGAATCTTTCAAAGCGGTGATCACGGGAAGGTAAGCACCCCAGATTCCGCCATAGGCAGACATTCCACCCTGGACAAAGGCTGTTTCCGGAGCCATGGTCAGCAAGAGTCTTTTGCCATGCTGAAGAGAATATTGTCGCATGATCTCACGAACACCATCAATCAGATTGATAATCGGTGCATCGGTAGGATTTGCAATACTGCCTCCGTTAACTGACAAAGAGCTTCCTTCAAGGTCGATATCGATACCGTCAAAATCATAGGTATTCAAAATATCCATCATCGTTGACACAAAAATATTTCTGTCATTAGTGTCGCTCAGTGTGACCGGATCAGATGCACCACCAATACTGATCAACACTTTTCTTCCATTGCTTTGAAGTTGGTGAATGTCGTTCACGAAATCGTTTACTGAAGTTCCGATGGGTGTGAATTGCATATTTGCGTGCGTTCCAAAGGCCGGAGTTGCGAAGGAAACTTCAATGATATTGTATCGTGAATCGATTTGATTTAACTGAATATACGGCGCATTTGCATCGTTCCAATTGTGCCAATAACCAACCAAAGCCGGGTGCGGACTTTGTGAATATGCCAATGAAGCAATGATCAATTGGAGTAGAAATAGTGTTTTTTTCATAGGATCGGAACGTTCAAAAGGAAGATTCTGAGGTAGGAAAGGAATAAAATGATCGAAAAAGGGGAAATTTCACCAATTTTTTGAATTCCTATTCAGGTGTAAATTAGTGAATTATATGCTTGTCCTGACGTGAAAGGTAGGATTCATCGATCCATACACCCAGACCTGGATTTTCAGGTATCCTAACTGCGCCATTCGGCCCGTATTGAATACCTCCGGTAACAGGATCTTCGGCAAACATCAGGGGTGTGTCAAAGTCGACAAACTGAACTGCTGAACTCGAAAGAGCGAGATGAGCTGCTGCAGTAAATCCAATTCTCGATTCCAGGAAACCACCAACTTGTACCGGCAAGCCGGATTTCTCTGCAAGAGCAAGGATCTTTTTCGCTTTATAAATTCCTGCGGACTTACCCAGTTTTACATTGATCGAATCACATGCATTGAGGGAAATCAACCGAGATGCATCGTGTTCATCGCAACAGCTTTCATCTGCCATAATTGGAACCGGGCTTTTCTTTCGCAATTCAGGAAGCTTCATAAAGTCCCAGCGGGGGATTGGTTCTTCACAATGCTGAATGTTTGATTTGGAAATGGACTGGAGGATTGTCAATGCACCATCAGCAGTCCAACCCTGATTCGCATCGACGCGAAATGGAATTGTCGGCCCGACAGCTTCCCGCATTCGCTGAATCCGTTCGATATCTTTTTCAACGGTATCGCCGAGTTTGATTTTTATGAAATGAAATCCTTCGGACTTTATTTTCAATGCATCTTCTACCATTTTTTCGCATGGGCCAAGGCTCACAGTATAATCAGTAAAAAGTTCGCGGGTTTGCATACCACCGAGTAAACGATACAGCGGAGTGTTTTTTACTTTCCCTGCAATATCATACAAAGCTATGTCGATGGCGCTCTTAATGCTGTTGTTTCCAAAGATACACTTGCCCATGATGGAATGGCAGTTTTCAATATCGATTGGATTCTTTCCCACTAACATCCTGGCAAGTTCTGCTCCAACGATCATGCATGTTTCCATTGTTTCACCATGAATGGTACGAAAAGGGCTGCACTCGCCAATGCCGGAGATTCCTTCATTCGTACGGATCAAAACAATTACATTTTCTGCATGATCGAGGGGACCCAAAGAAATGACAAAAGGTTCTTTTAGTTTTATTCGCGAACGATACAGTTCAATTTGTGTGATGAGCAAACCTGGATCCATTGGGTAGTTTTAATTTTCCAAAAGTATACAAAAGTACCCCGGTCTTTGGACAGGAATTTGGATTTTAAAATTAGTTTTCAGCTAAGTGTTCTTCAAAAAAAAATTTTAGCCAATTATTTGACTTGCAATCTGAATGTACTGTTTCCAAAAGTCTGATTTCTAAAATCGTTGATTCTGAAATTAAAAAAGATTTGTTGCAATTGTTATTTTGATAGGGTTTGAGGTTGCAGAGTGGGGGAAGGGAATTTATTTTGTGAATGTTCTCGCGATGCACTCAACGAAAACGATACGTCTTGTTGTAGAAAGAACATGAATTAACCATGCTTTAAAGCTTCCCGAATACTAAGTGGTTTTAAGTCCTGGGTAGCGACAAATTTTTTGACTTGTAACATATCCGTGTAGGCGTATTGTCGTAAGGCCCAGCCGATCGCTTTTTGAAGGAAGAATTCTTTCGAGTGCACATGCAAAAGAATCGTTTCAAACAATAGATCGAGGTCTGTATTTTCTTTGTATTTCAATTGGAAAATAATGGCAGTCCGGTTCAACCACAAGTTTTTATCTCTGGCCCATTGCTTCGCTTTTTTATTTTTATGTTTTGGCCATTTTTCAAAGTAATAACCTACAAGTGTGCTTGCAATATAATCGACAGTATCCCACCACGATTTGTTTACGATTAACTCTTCAAATAAATCGATGAATTCCTCAGTCCATAATTTTCTGTTTCGATAAAGTATTTCAAAAGCTAAATAATGCAATTCTCTTTCTGACTGACCCCACAACCATTTCGCTGCCTTAATTTGATCGGATGCAGGAATGTTTTTCAATTGCGGAAGATATGCTTTCAACAAATCATTTCGCAATGGTTTTTTTATTCCAAAGAAATCAAACTTATCCTTCATGTATGCGCTCATACCCTCTGCAATTTCAGGATTTGCCTGTTTTTTGTAAGTGTTTTTAATCTGAATTAATAATTTGATGATATCCATTGTACACGATTTTTTAATTGGAGGCTTCTTTTAAGGAATTGAAATTAATCAGATGAGTAACGATTATTTTCACAAAGCGAAAAATGATATTTATTTCCGGAATTGAAATTCTAAAGTATCTTTTTTCCAATATAATCTTTCACTATTTATTGACCGTTTTTAATTTAATTTTAATCTCTTATATTTGAGCTCTCTTATTTTTACACCTAAATTTTTATTATGGCAAAAAGAAAACCAGGCCGTCCGGCCAAGAAAAAGGGCCCCGGACGTCCACCCAAGCACAAAGGACCAGGTCGCCCTGCGAAGGCGAAGGGTCCGGGACGCCCTCCAAAGAAGCGCGGTCCAGGTCGTCCGCCACTCAGCCGTGGTCCGGGTCGTCCGGCGAAAAAACGTGGACCAGGTCGTCCACCAAAGGCAGAGTCTATCAAGCGTTCGAAAATTTCGGCGAATGATCTTGGTAAATTCATCGACCTTCAAAGTAAAATTCTTGATGTTCAACGTGACGTGTACAAACGTACCGGCAAGTTTGATCTCGGAATGCACAAACAATTCAGCGACAACTTTTCGAGTATCGATAAGTTGATTGAGAATGTTGCAAAAATTATTGCAGAGTAATTTTTAAATTTTGGATTCAGTCAAAGAATCCCTGAAAGGGCAAACAGTATATACTGTTTGCCCTTCTTTTTTAGGCGTGATAGACTCTTGAGCTCTGAATTTTAGAATTGCTGATTTCCAAAACTTCCGCCACCATCATGGAAGGTTCGCCTTCAACTTCACGGAGGTATTCCATAAAAATCCGATCGGAATTTGCTGTGAGTGTATTCACCTGGTAGTGCAAAGAAGGCAATCTTTTAAAGGCATCAGCCCACCAATTTCTTAGCTCGGTTTTTCCTTTTATCCATCCTTCCGTTTCGGGTTGCCGAATTTTTAATTTAGGACTAAAATGCCGGGCATCGTCGGCATACAAGCTCAGAAGTGCTTCAAGATTTTTGGTATTGAAAGAGTCAAACCATTTCAATGCGATTTCTTCGTTCGTCAATGTTCGAATTTTGGGATAATTTTTGTTGCCACGAATGCACGAATAATATTTGTGCATTTCGTTCGGTAATGTTTGAATTTTGGGATAATTTTATTGCCACGAATGCACGAATAGTATTTGTGCATTTGGTTAGTCAATGTTTCAATTTTTTTTTAATAATTTTTATTGCCACGAATGCACGAATAGTATTTGTGCATTTGGTTAGTCAATGTTTCAATTTTATTTTAATAATTTTTATTGCCACGAATGCACGAATTGTATTTGTGCATTTGGTTAGTCAATGTTTCAATTTTTTTTTAGTAATTTTTATTGCCACGAATGCACGAATAATATTCGTGCATTCGTGGCAATATATTGAATTTGTCTTTATTATCGCAGTGACGAACAACAGTTTTTAATTTATCTTTCCAAATACATCAAATTAATTGATTTGAAATGAATAACTTAGAAGTTTTTACAGAATGTGTTGGCTTTCCAGGCAACGAACAAACAATGCCTAGCATTATTGGAGTACAAGCATGAAACATTATTCTTTTGAATTTATACAGGAATGTGAAAGAGGCGGAAAGCAGGCTCAAAAGAAATTATTTGAGACACTCTATGCACCCATGTTTCGCGTTTGTTTGCGGTACGTTAATCAGAATGCGGATGCAGAAGATTGCCTGATGCGGGGCTTTCTGAAGATGTTTCAGAATCTGTCAACCTTTCGCTTTGAAGGAGAACATAGTTTGTTCGTTTGGGTCCGAAGAATAATGGTTAATGAAGCGTTGATGTTCCTTCGGAAAAAGCACAACTTTTTAATTTCTATCGATTCAGAAGTTGAAGATATAGCTATCCCGAATGAAATCATACAGCAAATAGAGGCGGAAGATCTGATACGGAAAATATCCAGTCTGCCCACAGGGTACCGAACTGTATTTAATCTTTATGTAATTGAAGGATATCTGCATCAGGAAATAGCTGAATTGCTGGGTATCAGTGAAAATACCAGCAGAACTCAGTTGTCAAAAGCAAGAATCAAATTAAAAAAAATGTTAGAAGAAGAAAAGGAGGTCCAAAATGTATCACGCTGAAGATGTTTTTCTGAAAAATAAAGTGGAAGAAATTGATCAATTACCTGCAGGGTACCAACCGGATCTTCAATCGAAATGGAATTTTCTTGAGACGGCAATGGAGGGTAAAAAAGCAGCAAAATATTTCCAAACTTCGTACGCTTTGGAATAGCAGCAACTGTTTCATTATTGATTGGCCTTGGGATCTGGATTAACTACTACACAAATTCTTCAGGCACCAAACCTTCCGGCAATATCGTTGCTGATCAACCATCGATAAATGATGATGTTAAATTTAAATCAATACCTGTTCCATCATCAGCATCCGTGAAAAATTCAAAAAAAGTATTTCTAAGAAAGCGTCAGCATCAGTTGAATTCGAATTTACACCTTTTAACCAAACCGAATTCTTATGCTTCTTCGCATGATTCAAAGCAGGACGAGCCGAAAGTAAAACCTCAAATACCCATTGAACATGCTGCTGAATTCGTTTCCATTTCTTCAAACACTCCAATTACAGCAAAACGGAAACGCTATGTACAGATTGATTTTGGTTCAGAAGAAGCTTTACAAAAATCAATTTCAGCATCTGCAGGTTCAGATCCTGGGTTTCGATTGCGCATTCTTCCTTCTGAAACACCACCTTCCTTGAACACGGTGAAATATTCATCGCCATCGATTCGATTAGTTCGACGGTTCTAAACTTTAAAATAGTATCAAATATGAAAACGAAATTGCTTATCGCAATCGGGCTATGCTTTGCCCTCATTCATTCTAAACTTCGCGCCGATGATCCTGTTTCCATTACGCAATGCAAAGACACTTTATTCTTCTCACCCTTCCCGGATTGTCAGGTATTTTTGATTGGAAATGATTTGAGTGCATTGTCCATGTATTCAAAAATGGATTCGATCAAATCCTTGTTCCTGGATGATTTGTCGAAAGCCCGCGAACAACACCTGTATCCGGAAGGTTCCAGGCTCACACATTATTTTGTACATCCAAATGGAAAGAGACGACTGAAAGCAGAAACTGCCGATTATCTGGAAAAGGAAATTGATCCGGAAGCTGAGAAGCGGTCTCTTTCACTGGAGCTTTTGCCTTTTGCATATTTCATTTATGACCTTGAGAAAGATATTACCTGTGAAATCTATTTGAATGACCCTACGCTCTTACTCCAGCTCGAAGCTGTCAGTTTTACAGATGCAATTCGTTCTTTGAATACTGATAAAAAATCAATGCGAAAATTTTATCGGATAGACCTGGAAAAAAATGGGACGGAATGGCAGCACAAACAAGAAATCGGGCAGCATCTCGATTTTCTGGAAATGACTCCAAGCTTTGGGTTTGGAATAATTGGTGGAGCCTGGAGCCCTGTTATGGGCGCGCATCTGTCTCTGACTTTTAATGATAAATATGGTTTTCCTGAATACAAAACAGGGGCTTCCTTATCCGGGCATTTGTTTGCAGATTACTCAAACAAAAGATTTTCAAATTTTTATTCTGTTATGGACTTCGAAATTAATTTCATGGTTAATTTAAGTAAAAGTAAATCTGCAAAGGCGAAATGGTTCGGTTTACAAGGAGGATTGCTCAAATCTAAATATGGAGGAAGCCTGGAAGGGGCTTACAAAGTAGGTGTGATCAGCGAAGGGTTTAGTGTTTTAAACTATTCTTTCGATTTGATCAGGGATAAGAATAAAAACTATTTGTATGGCATCACTTTAAGATTGCCGTTTTAATGCCTTCATTTTACTCGACAATAAATTTTCTGATTCCTTTGCCATTTTTTGAAATGATTAGAATCGTGTAGATTCCACTTGAAAATTCGGTGCAATTTAATTTCACCGGAGAAGCGGAAGCACTAAGAAAATGACCGTGATGAACCTGTTGTCCATACGAATTATAGATCTGAACTTCGAGTGGTTCGGATCCATTCCAATCCAATTGCAGGTTCAAAAATTGGTTTACCGGATTTGGCGAAAGTGAAAAATCAAGAGCAGGAGGGATGCTATTAATTTCCAGTGGAGAATTCCCCGTTGTTCCGATGACAATTTGTTGATTCAAAGAAGCACCTGCAAACTGAATCAATCCACTTGAGCTGGAAGCAGTGCTTGCGGAATTCCAAATTGTCCAGGTTCCTGTAGCATTTGGATTCCGTGTATACAACTTGAGATTGCCGGGTGTAGTTTCATCTTGCGGACTAATCATTCCTGAGCCAAGAGTAAAATCGAATCTTCCGTTGAACACACCCGGACTTCCATATTTGTCAAGCACCCAGTATCCAAAAACATAATCTGTACTTCCGGATGGAACACTTCCACCTGGATCACATTGGATATAACTGACAACAAGAGTATCCGTTCCTGTGAGATTGGTGATGTCGATGTCCAGGCGAAGATTGGCCGGATCAAAATTGTAAAAGTTGCAACAGGAGATAATTTGAAGTTCACTAAAACCCGATCCATAGGGACCATCCGAGGCAGTCCATGTTGGAGTATTCAATCCGGATAAAGTACCATTGTTATTTTGTCCGCTTAGATCTGCTGTTGTTGTACCACTTCCTTCAGCAAATTTCCAATAACCAATTAATCCTGGTAAAGTTCCGGAATAAATCATTCTCATTTCTTCCCGGATCTGATCGATGGATATTTGTGAACTGAAGATTTTCACTTCGTCAATGTTTCCGTTGAAATTGAAATAGTTCTGATCCCAGGGGGCGGAACCAATAATGAAATTAGTTGTACCCGTATTTCCGATCGGTGTACTGCTCACCGGAATGGATATAATTTCGTTCCCGTTAATATAGCCTTTCATGGTTCCGTTCACCTTGTAACTGAATGCCACATGAGTCCATTCATTGGCATTGATTTGTCCAGCCCGAAAGAAGGTCAATACTCCACTTGTGTCTTTTATTTCACAATAGAGCATGTTGCTGTCAATTGCCAATTCATATCCGGAATTTGTGAATGGATCAATGTTCCCTGCAATCTTTTGATTGAAAGAAGCATCAAGCGTATAGATCCATGCTTGCACAGTGATTCCGCTTTCCGGATTCAATGCAATCGCAGGTCCGCAATCCACGTAAGAATTGAAGCCCGGAAAGTTCAGCATGTTATCACACGATGTACCTGATGAAAACAAAGGCAAAAAAGCGAGTAGGAGTACAAATTTTAATTGCTTCATTTTATTCAAAGATCTTTTATTTATTTCTTGAACGTAAATTTAGAGTGTTGCCGGAGTCGCATCAACGAATCAGAATTTTCTGAATTCGTGTACCTGTTTCACTCTGCAATTGCAGTAAGAATTCGCCTTTGCCGGAATGAAAATTTCCAATCCATTGTTTTTGGTAACCTGCAGGAACATTTTTAGTACCGGAATTCCAAACTTCTTTTCCCTGCAGATCCAGGATTCTGAATTTTACGGTCGAATTTTTGGGAAGGAAATAATCCACCTGAAAATCTCCAGTAGTTGGATTCGGGTAAGGTGCATACAATTGTGCTGTCGATACAATTTGCGAATAATTTATTCCCGGCACGGATGCGACAACTGATGTGTCAATAATTACATTCTCATCCCCCGGAAAATAAAATGTATACGAAAAGAAGACAAGCATCATTTCATCTGTAGTCGCTTCTCCAAGAAATACAGGTTGTGGCGGGTTGTTCGGGTTATTGGGATTATTAACTGTATTGTCATAATACGCACTGGAGTAAAGTGTAGTACCATTTGGAATTTTCAGCAAACGCGGAAAATGATACATGCCCTGCCAATGAAAGTCCCACTCCGGAATATCAATGAACGGAATTGTATCATTGCCTGGTGTCACGCCATAACTTTGGATACTTCTGCCGATTAAGTGCATGTGCGGACCAACGGCAAGAGCTGTAATATCAAAAGTTACCTGATAGTGAGCGGTAAATGTTCGGGTAGTATTCGCCGGGATGTACAAAGGTCCGTTGTCGAGATCACCATGGTGCAATGGAGTAGTGATGTATACTTCCCTCTGGAAATTTGAAGTGAGCTGAAAGCGGATCTGTGTGCTGTCGACCTGGTTGCTGATACCTCTTGGGTAATGTATTTGCAAAATGATTTTTGAATTCGCCTCGAGACCGATTCCCATTCCCGAAGGAAGAAATTCAGCTTCTTGTCCGGGCACCCATACACCAAGCAATTTAGAATTGGGTGATCCTGTACCACCAAAGCTGGTATAACCGGGTCCTGGATCAGCTGCATCCAATTGATCCGGAACAGAAGATGTATCAGCATAAATTAATACATGATGAACAACCGCCCTGTTTCCCGGAACAGCTTCCATCGCAGTGATATATTTATGCAGCGAAATACCTGTTGGCAAAACAAAGCAACGGTAGAGGTCGTCTGATGGTGTGTTGATCGTAAAAGCAGGGATCTGTACAATCAGGTCCGGAGTGCTGATTTGAGCGATACCTGTAAATACTGGTGCACCGGGTTCCTGAAGACTATCACCACGTGGAGTTCCGTTCGCGACCCAGGCAGTGATGTCGGTTATTTCCTGAGCCGAAAGAACTCTTTGGTGTGCAAATCCGGAATACGCCGGGTCCGGTGGCCAGGGTGGCATGACCCGGTCAGTGACTGCACTTTCGATATCGGAAGCATTGTCCACTGCGTCCTGAAAACTCATCAATTCAAAGGGTGCTATTCCATTTGAATTGTGACAACGGGAACATTTATCGTAGATGATACTTGCAACTTCTCCCGACCATGTCTGAGCAGATGTAAATAGTGGCAGGAAAAGAATCAGGAGTAATTTTTTTATCATGTGATTTGTGTTGAGTGTCTAAATTAAGTAATAATATTTTATCGGGCAGAGTCGTGAACTTAAAATCCATAATAATCTTGATTTGTGCACGATAGCTTGCAATGTGAATTCCATCGCTAGAACAATTCGGCAATCATGCATCGTGCTCCTCCGCCACCATGAGTTTCAATGGTACTGAGATCGCAATGTACGATTGTTGCATATTTTTCTATCCTCGCTTTTTGATCATTGTCGAAGGCTTCAAATGCCCGGGTTGACATCACCAAAATTTTTTTGCCGGAATGATTTTCAAGTTCGAGGCAATTTCCACAAAAGTTATGCATCTGAACAGGTGAAATTTCTATTATTTCATGTCTGCTTTTTTCAAGTGATTGTCGTACTGTCGATCGTTCTTCGGTTTCACGGATAGAATCGGTGCAAACAATTGCAAAACCTTCCCCAACTGTCATCACAACATTGGTATGGTATACGATTTGTCCCGCATTATCAAGTGCGTGATAAGTAATCAACTGATAATTCATTTGCTTTGACCATTCCTTCAGCACTTCCGGATGCGTTCGTTGTGATAAGGCGGCGTACGCAATATGATTTTCATGATCCAAAACCAAACTTCCTGTTCCTTCCAGGAAATGTTCATGGCTTTCGTATTCACTGAAATCTTTTTGTGCCGGATAATTTTTTTGTAGCTCCTTTATTAATTCTACTCTCCTTTCCAAACGTCGATTGAAGGCTTTCATCGGATAAAGAACAAAGGTCCCGTCAGGATGTGTGGAAAACCAATTGTTTGGAAAAATGGCATCAGGAGTGGAGTGTTCATCGGTTTGACTATAACTTTGAACCGAGATTCCATTCGTCTCCAAAAGTTTTTTCAGAGCATAAAATTCCTGACTTGCTTTCGTGTTAAGATTGGAGCTATCGGAACTGTCTTGTTGAAAGGAATTATCTCTTAGCGTTTCCGGATTGGAGTGAAAATCTCTGGGTTCCACCATGAGCACTTTTCTGGCAAGGTATTTCATCTGAATCTGGACCTCCTATACTCTGGATCAATCATCTAGTTTTACCACTTTATAAGCACTTTCAGATTCACTGCTTTGTATTTTTAAAGTATACAAACCGGCAGGGAGTTCGCTCAGATCGATTGAAAATTCCTGCTTGTTTCTGTATTTCAAAGCAAGAACTCTTTTTCCTGAAATCGAGAACAGTTCTAATTTTACAGTTCCCGGGATTGCTTTTTTGGAAATGATTTTAAGCTCAGACCGAACCGGATTTGGGAACAAAGTGAATATTGTTTGTCCGATATCTTCGATTCCGTCAACATCCACATGGATCTGTGCAGATTCTGATGTGCAACCATTTTGGTCGGTAATTACAACGTAATATTCACCTGTTGTAATGACTGTGTAGGATATCAAATTGGCGCCGGCAATCAAGCCGCTCTGAACACTGTACCATTGATAGCTTAAAGCTGTTGAGCTTGTGAGGACATTTCCATTCGCACTAATCGTTGGAACCGGCGGTGACTGAACGGTTATATAGTTTACTATGGAACGCGTCTTCATACAGGTTCCATTGCTGACCGTCAATGTCACCGGAAATACTCCTGCATTTGAATAGCAAATATTCGTTGGATTAACATCGGTTGAAGCAGAAGGTGTTCCTCCTGAAAAAAACCAGTTTGAACTTGCTACAGTTCCGGCAGTGATATTGCTAAAGGAGGTACATTCTCCCGGGCAAAGAATAGAATCTGATGATGTGAAAAATACTTCCGGGGAAGGGAGCATGTTCACAACAATGGTTTGTGTGATTGAATCTGTTCCGCCACCATTACTCACAATCAATGTGACAGGATATGATCCCGATTGTGTAAAGCAAAAAGGAAGAGGAATTGAACCACTTTGTACAGGATTCACAGCGCCCTGACAAGTCCATGTCCATTGAACCGGATTGCCACTTGAATTGTCGGACAAGGCAACACAGGAAGTATCACAACCGGGGTTTATACTCGCTGTTGAGAAGGCTGCACTTGGTCCTGCAAGATTCACTGTTGCAGATTGTGCCGTACATCCATTGAGATCAGTGATCACAACATAATAATCTTCACCCGGACTCGCTGTATAGGTACTTTGTGTTGCTCCGGTAATTAATCCATTTTGAACGCTGTACCATTGATAACTTTGTGCCGGAGAGGAAGTAAGTAAGTTTCCATTGATAGTGATCACAGGAACACTTACTGAATTTACAGTTATGTAATTTGAAATGGTTTGTGTTGAACTGCATGAACCGTTACTTACTGTCAGCGACACTTCATAAGTTCCGGAATTAGCGTAACAAATAGATCCAGGATTTAATACATTCGATGTAGATGGGATTGCTCCCTGAAACGACCAAGTACTGGAGTTAATTGTACCCGAAGTCTGATTCGTGAATCCGATGCATTCACCGGTACAGAGCATCACATCATTTGCTGAAAATGCAACAACCGGAACGGGAAGCATGGTCACTGTGAGTGCCTGTGAAAAAGTATTTGAACCGATGGCATTACTCACCGTAAGCGTGACAGTATACGTTCCTGAAGTGGTGAAGCAAAATGCAGCGGGAGTAGGGCCGGTTTGATTTGGATTCACAGCACCCGGACAAGACCATGACCAGCTTGTAGGATTTCCGGAAGAATTGTCGGTCAATGAAACACAAGATGTATCACAACCCGGATTGTTTCCTGCTGTCGAAAATCCTGCACTTGGACCTGCAATATTTACTGTTGATGATTGTGCTGTACATCCATTGAGATCTGTGATGACCACATAGTAATCCTGACCCGGACTTGCTGTATAAGTACTCAAGGTGGCTCCTGCGATAATTCCATTTTGTACACTGTACCACTGATAGCTTTGAGCCGGTGATGAAGTAAGGAGTGAACCGTTGATTGTAATCACCGGAACTGAAGCGGAATTCACAGTAATAAAATTCGAATTCGTTTGCGTAGAGGTGCAGGAGCCATTGCTCACAGTCAGCGTTACAGAATAGGTCCCGGAATTAGCAAAGCAAACTGAAGCGGGATTTGTTGAAGAGGAAGTAGAAGGGTTTCCTCCCTGAAAAGACCAATTGCTTGTAGCAATGGTTCCGGGTGTCAGGTTTGTAAAACCGGTACATTCTCCGGCACACAGCTGTGCATCATTCGCACTAAAATTTATTACCGGTGTCGGAAGTAAATTGACATTTAAAGTTTGGGAAAATGTTGATGAACCGAGAGCATTGCTTACAGTTAAGGTTGTCGTGTATGATCCGGAACTTGCGAAACAAAATTGGACAGGAGAAATTCCTGTTTGCAAAGGATTTATTGCTCCGGGACATGACCAGGACCATTGTGTCGGATTTCCGGTAGAATTATCAGTGAATTCAACGCATGTGGTAGTGCAGCCCGGGCTTGTTGATGTAACAGAAAATGATGCTACCGGTGCGATAAGATTTACGGTAGCAGATTGAGCAGTGCATCCGTTCACATCTGTAATAATCACATAATAATTACCTGCCTGTGAAGCAGTGTATGTTATTTGTGTTGCTCCGGGTATGAGACCATTCTGAACACTATACCATTGATAGGATTGAGCGGAAGTAGAAGTGAGGATTGCTCCATTCACAGTTACTGTAGGAACAGTTGCAGCATTTACTGTGATAAAACTGTTTTGCGTCACGCTTGCTGAACATGTACCATTGTTGACAGTCAGCGTAACGGCATAGCTTCCGGCAGCAGCATAACAAACAGAAGAAGGATTGGAAGAAGTTGAACTTGAAGGAGTGCCGCCTGTAAAATTCCAGCTGACTGAATTTATTGTGCCCGAAGTTAAATTACTGAAACCTGTACATTCTCCTCTGCACAACAGAGCATCTGATGTTGAGAAAGCGGGTTGAGGAGAAGGAGAAACCGTAACACTAACATTTTGTGTAAGAGAATTTGATCCATTTGTATTACTAACAGTAAGAGTTATCGGAAATGTTCCGGAAGTTGTAAAACAAAATGGTTGTGGAGCAGAAGAGGATTGCGGAGAATTTATAGCAGCAGGACAAGTCCATGTCCAGGAGGTAGGATTTCCTGTTGATGAATTAGTAAGTCCGACACAAGTGGTATCGCAATCCGGTGTAGGAGTTGAAATAGTGAATGCAGCTGTTGGAAGAGCAGCACTTGGAACCGAAAGTTCTATATCATCAACTGCAAAAGAAGGATCATTGCCTACGCCATCATCATTGTTTATCCATCGAAAGGCAAGCCGTAAATTAGGAATGTTCTCACAAATGGAAGGCAGGATGGAGGAAAAGGAAGTCCAGAAACCTTGTCCTGGACATGTAAAAGGAGTTTTTGGAGTATTGGTATAGCCCAGCCAACTTGCCCCTCCGTCGACACTGAATTCTACCATTGCATCATCCAGGGCATTGTTGCCGAGTTCGATGTATTTAAAATGGAGAGAAATATTTGTTTTTCCTACTGTATTAATAAGTGGAGAAATGACACGCTTGTTTGTTGTCGGATCTTCGCCGGTGATGGAACTGGGTCCGGCATTGTAAGCAGCACCACAGTCCCCGCTTGGGCAGGTGATGCAAATTGAGCAGGGGACACTTCCCACATGTAAAGTTGCATTGTTTCCGCAACCTGCTCCACAACTTCCAATAGGTTCACCATTTTCTGCACAGCTGACGAACCATTCATTTGCGACATCGCCGGGAGCAGCCATATCTACAACAGTCCAGGTTCCATTCGTGCTGGTGTAACCGTCTGCTCCACAGTTGTCCGTACATCCATTGTTAAAATCTTCGGCCCAGATGACAGTTTGTCCCTGTAGTAAGAACGGAAATGACAATAGTAAAATAAGGGTGTATTTTTTTAACATGGAAACAGGAGCATTTTTCAAATTTAATGAAAAGGCAAGGAATTAAAAATTAAATTTTGATTTGCGTTTTTCCGGTATGGATTCGGCATTTTAGGATAGAATCAAGGCTGAATTGTCAAAATTTCCGAATGCCAAACCTGATTAAAAAACAAAGGCTCCTCCAGGGAGAAGCCTTTGACATGATGAGATTGTTAAGATTAATGAGTAAGTACGATTTTTTGATTGAAACTTCCTTTTGAAGTGATTATACTGAGCGAATAAATCCCGGAAGCAAAGGAAGAAACATCCAGCTGAAGGGAGTTTTCTCCGGCGATCGCCTGAAGGTTTTGGTTCAAAACTATTTCCTGTCCTGCTACATTTCTCATTTGAAGAAGAATGTTTTCTGATTTTTCTATTGTAAAATTCAGTGTCAATTCCCGATCCGCCGGATTCGGTGCGAGGCTCAATTTAGTCAAATCGGAGTTTGACACATCGTCGATTTTATTGGTACTAAATTCTGCATCAAATAAACAGGCACCTCCGTTTATGGTTTCATTTCTCCAGCTGAATACAACCTGGTTGAAGACCGGATCAATTGCAACTTTTGGCCACGGGTTAAGCAGGGTTCCGGCATTCGGAGCAGGAATGTCATTGTACTGTGAATAAATCAGATTCCAAACAGCACCGCTACCAAAATTGAAATTTGTGTATTTGAAAAAGAGAGAGGATGCACTTGAATCAAAATACGTAAGGAGAAAATTGGAATTCACAGGATCGAAATTCAAGTTTGGCTGAAGCGTGATACCAAAGGATACATCCGCAAAAGTTTTGGACCAGAAATTTCCCAAGACAGGGTCGTAACTTGTGAATCCATTGAGATCAAGATCCGATCCATCTCCATGAATGTCGCAATCAAAGATTAAAGCTGCAGACAGTCCACTGCTATCATTGTTAGTACCGTTATTCTGCATGGATAAGGTCGGATTTCGCACATGACCATTGGTATAAGTATCCAGACTGTCAATGTAACCCAGATTCACAATCACATTGTCATTGAAGCCTGCATCCGTTCGGAACATCCGTACGTTTCCGTTTTCAACACCAAAATCATGTTCATGTGCAGCAAGGAATAAACGACCATTACTCCAGCTCTGTGAATGCCCGTATGCTAGAGATATTTGTCCAAAAAAACGTGTTGATGATGCAACAAAAACAGGAAGTGAACAGATCCCGCCGCCATCAACTGAAGTTACGATCAATAGAGAATCTGTCGGACTGCCAAATTTAGAATAGGCCATTGCAACACCATAGGGAGAAGAAGCCAGAGAAGGAAATCCAAAATCAGTCACCAATGAAGTTGTGTACACTGAATCTGTACCATTTTCAAATATAAAAGGTTGTCCGATATAAGAACCATCCAATCCGCTTACAACATACAAAAATGGATTGTGCCCGGAAGTCGCGTCTTCGTATCGGATTCCTGAAATGAAAACTTTTGAACTCGCGCTGTCATAGCCTGCAACGGCAAGATCCAGTCCGTACCAGCTCAATCCTGCGGATGTAAAAGTATACAAATCAGAAAATGTAATTCCATTATCCTTGGAAACTGACAATCTCATACCACCAACAGAACCACTTTGAATTCCCATGAGGTGATAAATCCAGCCATAACCGGATACCACGATTTCTGAATTCGTCTGATCTTCCGGAGTATTGCTGATAATGACATCATCTCCGGAATTTAAAGACGAAGGGCTGATAACAGGATTGCTTAAAAGTTCCGGATGTTTCGGATCACCGGGACCGGCAAGTGTTGCAAAACCGGTAAATACCAGCACGAAGAATGATAAAAAAAATGAAGAGTTTCTGAATGTAGATTTTGTTTTCATTTCGTCTGTTTTTAAAATTTGATTAGAAGCCTTTAAAAATAGAAAAAAAATGAATTTTAATCTTGCTTTTCTAAATGATCCAATGGTTGTTTTGAATGGAAAAATAGATTTTGAATTCAATGTGAATTCATTCTGAATACCTGAGTTTTTATTTTTTTTGATGCTCACTGCCAGGAATTGTTTTGACAGGTTTTCCGGATTTTTACGAAAGGGATTGGGTTATTATTAATTATTCAAAATCGAAAGAATTTCTTACAATCGTTTTTGTTGGGGTACTTGGTCAGATTCATTGATTACAGTGATTGATCCGGTTTTTTGAAATTTAACTTGTGAAAACTTACAAGGTATGATTCTCACTAAAAAAAGCTCATACAAAATGGCTTTCGGTTGTATTCTTAAATAAAAATACAATATGATGAAAAGCGAACCCGTAGTTACTTACAATCATATGGAAGAAGATGAACAGGGTCAACAAGCTGACAATTTTCAAGACGCTAAAGCGGAGATCCCCATCAGTCTGTACATGATTTTGATTGTTGACGCAATCCTTGTTTCCGCGATTGTGTTCTTTACCTTTACAGTAATTTTTGATTCAACCAACACACAAAAGATTTCTAAGCCCGGCCATCCGCCGGGCTTTTTCATGGAAGAATCCCATGTTTTTTTAATTCCTTGTCGGCAAGCTGTTTTTATCAGGCTTATTTTTCTTTTCATGTGCTGAGAATCATTTGGTTTTCTATTTTTGTAGAACTACCAAATACCTCTCTCCCTGATATGAAAAAAACAGTACTCTCCCTTATTATCGCATTTATTGCCTCTTTTAATGCTTATTCACAAATTACAGCTACTTTATTTTCAAGCGGATTTAGTAGTCCGGTAGACATTAAAAACTGTGGCGATGATCGTTTGTTTATTCTTGAACAAGCCGGCAGAATTCAAATTGTTGATACAGATGGTGTAAAAAATACATATCCATTTCTGAATATCGTTTCCAGAGTACAGTTAAGCAGTGAGCAAGGTTTGCTCGGACTTGCCTTTGCTCCGGACTTTGCAACGAGCGGATATTTTTATGTGAACTACACAGCCCGAACTCATGGTGATACACGCATTTCAAGATTCCGTGTAAGCGCAACAAATCCGGATTCTGTGGATCCGGCTACAGAAGAAATTCTTCTCACCATCTGGCAGCCTTATTCCAACCACAATGGTGGTCATCTTGCATTCGGTCCGGATGGGTATTTGTACATTGGTATGGGTGATGGTGGTTCCGGAGGAGATCCGGAGAACCGTGCACAAAACAGAGATTCTTTACTCGGAAAAATGCTTAGGATAAAAGTTGATCCTTCGATCGCTACTTATGAAATTCCTCCGGGAAATCCTTACCCTTGTTCCGGACTTAGTGGAAGAGAAGAGATTTGGTCAATCGGAGTGAGAAATCCATGGCGCTGGAGTTTCGACCGTATTACCGGTGACTTGTGGATTGGAGATGTTGGTCAGGGTGCAGTTGAGGAAATAGATTTTCAACCGGCATGGGCACAAGGTGGTAGAAATTACGGATGGAAATGCTGGGAAGGAACCAGTCAATATTCGTCAGGTGCAGGCTGTCTCCCGCTTTCGAGTTATACCGGTCCGGTGTATACCTACGCACATGTAAGTAGTAATTGTTCTGTCAGTGGTGGTTACCGATACAGAGGCGGTTCCCACAATGACATGTGGAAGAAATATTTTTTCACAGACTATTGTGTTTCCAGTATTCGCTATTTGGAAGTTGATTCTCTGGGTGTTTATACTGTTACCAATCTCGGAAACATCGGACCCACAAATGTTTCTTGTTTCGGTGAAGACCGCTTTGGAGAATTGTATTGTGGAGGAGTGAGTTCAGGAAATATATACAAGTTCTCTTCTGCGGATTGTACTCCTGCAACCTATATCAACGGAGGTGTGGATACAGTCATCGATTGTGCATCCGGTTCTGCTTTATTAAGTGTACCGCAAGGACCTGGTTTTACTTATATATGGAGTCTTGATGGAACTCCTCTTGCCGGTGCTGATTCCGCAAGTATTCTTGCAAGTACAGAAGGTTTGTATTCGGTGGAAGTATCTGCCGGTCCCGGTTGTACAAATACTGCTTCTGCTCAGTTTGTGCATAGTGTTCCCGAAACTGTTGGTTTTGCAGGATTAGATACTTTATACTGTGTATACAATTCTCCGATAAACCTCTTGCCTTCTCCTTTGGGTGGTGCTTTCAGCGGTCCGGGAATGCATTGCATTACTTTCGATCCTGCAATTGCCGGCATTGGCACACATGAAATCTCTTACATCTATCATTCCAATCAGGGATGTAACTATGTTGCAACTCAAACTGTGAGAGTGGATGCATGTTTGGGAATCAGCGACAATAGCTGGCTCAATACAATTACTCTTTATCCAAATCCGAATTCAGGTAAATTCAACCTTGAAATAGTTTCTGATAAAGATAAATCTCTCTTGTGTTCAGTAAAAAATATGCTTGGCCAGGTAGTTTACTCGAAGTCAATCGCTATCAACAAAGGAATGGCGAATGTTTCTGTGAATGCAGAATTGGCGAATGGTATTTATTCAATTCAATTGAGTGATGGTGCTGCCAGTGTCACACGCACACTTGTTGTGCAGCAGTAAAATTGGTTTCTTAATAGCAGATTCAAAATGAATAGAAGTATTCAATGGGTTTTCTTTGTGTTGTTCGTATCAGTTGTCACAGGTACGACAGCTCAACAACCATTCGCAGTTTACCTCCAACCGTCTTCAATAAATGTTCCGGCAACCCATTCCGGTGCTTTTGCAGACTGGAACGGAAAATGGATTTTCATCGGAGGGAGAATTGACGGGCTTCACATCATGCAGGCCATGCAGGCTTTTCCAACATATGGTAGAAATGATTCCATCTATATTGTAGATCCGGTAAGCAATACTCATACTTCACTGGATGCAACATTACTACAGCCGGATATCTACCAGGCTGTTACTTCTTCCAATATGGAATTTTACCAGGATGGAAAATACCTTTATATGATTGGCGGATACGGGAAAATGTCTGCACAAAATAGCTGGATCACTTTTCCTTCGATCGTTTCTGTGGATTTGGATTGCCTTGAACTTGCGGCTGCTTCCGGAACCAGTCCGGGTGCTTGCTTTCGTCAGATAATCGATACGAATATGGCTGTAGCAGGAGGGATGCTTGAAAAAATTGATTCCACCTATTACCTCACTTTCGGTCACCGCTTTGACGGATTGTATGCAGCGGTAGCTATGGGAGGAATGTTCACACAGCAATACACAAATGAAATTCGTCGTTTCTCAATTCAGGATGATGGAGTGAATCTTTCCATTTCCAATTATAGTGCTTTGCAGGATACAACTGTTTATCATCGCCGCGATTTAAATCTTGTACCTCAGATTTATCCTTCCGGCGATTATGGTTTCACTGCTTTTGGTGGTGTCTTCCAGAAAAATGCAGACCTTCCGTATTTGACACCAATCGATATTACTGCAAACACCATTCAGCACCAAAGTACATTCAATCAGAATTTAAGTCAGTATACATCTGCAGTTGTACCTGTTTATGATTCCACAAATAATTTCATGCACACGATTTTCTTTGGTGGAATGAGTTTGTATACGCTGGATACCATTACACAAACACTGATTCAGGATACCTTGGTACCCTTTGTGACAACAGTGAGTAAAATTTCCAGAGATGGAACCGGTGGTTTAAGTGAATTTAAATTACCTGTGAATATGCCGGCTTTCATCGGTTCGAATGCAGTGTTTATTCTCGACCCATTGATGCCATTAAAGAACAACAGAATTGTAAACCTGAATCAACTGTCAGGTGTTACACGAATCGGTTATATTGTCGGTGGAATCCAAAGCGATTATCCGAATGTCGGTCAGTTGGATCCTGTTGGAATGAGCAGGCCAAACGCGCAAGTGATCGAAGTGTTCATTGATAAGACTGTCAGCAGCACTCATGAACTGCAGATTAAAAATGCTGTCAACAATCTTTCTGTTTATCCCAATCCACTCAAAGATGTTTTGAATGTGGATTTCACAGTCCCTTATGGAACAGAAACCTGCGCAGTACAACTTTTCAACGTTGAAGGTCGCTTGCTCCGCACTTTATTGCAGGAAAAAAAATTGAGTGGTGATCAGCATTTTCAATTTCAGCTGGGTTCAATTAAACCGGGCACCTATTTGTGCAGAGTAAGAGTCGGTGACACTGTGAAAGGTGTGAAGCTGGTTGTTGAACGCTAAAACTTGTGGATTTATCACTTTGGCGCATAGCGTAACAGAAGCGCAGCGATTCCAGCAAAGATGATATTCGGTATCCAGATTGCGAGCAGAGGAGGAATAGCTCCGTTAATCGCAAATGTGTTTGCTACCTGCATGAACAGGATATACGAAAAGCTTAAAGTTATCCCCAATCCGAGTTGTGCACCAATGCCTCCGCGAACTTTCCTGCTCGACAGAGAAACTCCAATGAGCATTAGTATGAATGTTGAAAAAGGTACGGCAAGTCTCCTGTATTTCTCAATCAAATAGACATTAATATTTTCCGAACCCTGAGCTTGTTCTTCTTCAATGAAGCGGTTCAATGCCGGTGTATCCATTGCATCAATACTGTTCAATCGTCTTTTAAAATCTCCGGGCTTGATCGACAATGTTGTGTCCATTTTTTGTCCGGAACTTATTTTTTCATGAAAGCCATTAATGGAACGGATATAATAATTTTCAATTCTCCATTTTGACGATGTAGAATCCCAGACTATCCTGTCTGAATTCAGGAACCAGGTACGTTTTCCGTTTTCTATTTTTCGAGAGAGAAACGATATCCAATATTGTCAATGTTGTTATAACTCTCCATGTACATATAGTAGCCCGGACTAATTTGTCGGTGCAAATTTCTGTCTTTAAACTCAACCGGGTTTTTTATGTAGACGTTTTCAAAATCCAGTTTTATTTTGTTGGAGTGGGGAATCACCCAACCGTTGAAATAAAATGAAAGCAAAGCAAGTGCTGAACAAGCAACGAAATAGGGGTAGAGCAATCTCCTGAAACTTATTCCGCTGTTCAGGATGGCGACGATTTCAGTATTGGCCGCCATTCGTGCCGTAAAATAAATCACAGCAATAAAAACAAAGAGATATGCAAAGAGATTGGCGAAGTAGGGAATGAAATTGAAGTAGTAATCAAAAATAATTTTACTCAAAGGAGCTTTACGCTCAATAAAATCGTCCAACTTCTCGGAAATATCAAATACCACCGCGATCAGAATGATCAAAGCCAGGGAAAAAAAGAAAGTCCCCAGGAATTTTCGAATGATATAGCGGTCGAGGATTTTTAGCAAAATGGTGGTTGGTGGTTGGTGGTTGGTGCTTAGTGGTTGGTGATTGGTGGTTAGTGCTTAGTGGTTGGTGATTGGTGGTTAGTGCTTAGTGATTAGTGTTGCCCTTTCTACACACAGAACACGGAACCTTGAACTCAGAACACGGAACAAACTTTGAACATTGAACCTTGAACCTTGAACTAAGTATCACATTCTTTTCCCGAGTTTCGCAACCATCGCATCCTTCCATTGCCGAAACGTTCCGTCGATTATTTTATTTCTTGCTTCCGTGACGAGCCATAGGTAGAATGCGAGATTGTGTAGAGTTGCAATTTGGGCACCGAGAATTTCTTTACTAATAACGAGGTGGCGAAGATAAGCTTTTGAATAAAACTGATCCACATAGGAAGTGCCCTCCGGATCGATTGGACTCAAATCGTCTTTCCATTTTTCGTTTCGAATATTTATTATGCCATTTTTAGTAAACAGCATACCATTTCTTGCGTTTCGAGTAGGCATTACACAATCAAACATATCCACGCCGGATGCAATTCCTTCCAGGATATTGATTGGCGTTCCTACACCCATCAGGTAACGAGGTTTATCATGAGGGAGGATAGAGCAGACGACTTCCGTCATTTCATACATCATTTCCGCAGGCTCTCCAACCGACAATCCACCAATTGCATTTCCTTCACGGTTTTGAGCGGCGATGAATTCTGCCGACTCAATCCGTAAATCTTTGTATACACTTCCCTGCACAATGGGAAACAAAGTTTGAGAATAGCCATACTTTCCCTCTGTTGCATCAAACTGAGTACAACAACGCTGTAGCCATCGATGTGTCATACCCATACTCGTTTTTGCATATTTATGGTCACAAGGATAGGGAGTACATTCGTCGAGTGCCATAATGATGTCGGCACCGATACTTCTTTGGATGTCAATGGCTCTTTCCGGAGTAAATACATGTTTGGATCCATCGATATGCGATGAAAAGGCAACACCTTCTTCTTTGATTTTTCTTCTGTCGGCAAGTGAATAGACCTGGTAACCGCCACTATCGGTAAGGATGGGTCCTTCCCAATTCATGAACTTGTGTAAACCACCGGCTTTCTCCAGCAAATCAGTACCCGGACGAAGAAACAAATGATAGGTATTCCCCAGAATAATTTGAGCTTTAATATCATCCTTCAACTGCGGTTGCTGAACTGCTTTCACTGTTCCCCCTGTTCCCACCGGCATAAAAATCGGCGTCAGAATTTTACCATGATCAGTTGTGATTTCCCCTGCACGTGCCTTCGATTGAGTATCTAGTTTGTTGATAGTGAATTTCATTTTTAAAACTGGAAATTGGTATTAAGTATAAGGTACCAGGTATAAGGTAGGATGAACCAAATTAATTGGTTGTTCGCATTCTAAAAGGGACACTGTACTAACCACTAACCACCAACCACCAACCACTCATCAACACTCCTACGTTAATATCTCCGCAAATATATACACTTAACTAGGATGGGTTCGGATACATTTGTAGAAAGTGAAATAGAATGACTAAATATTATTTGTGCCGATGATGTTGATAAAAGGGCCGATCACGGACCTCTTATTTTTATTGCTAAGTATTGTGACCTTCATCCAGTTCTGGGTTTATTGGGTGACTTATCGTCGGATTGCATTTTATCATGGAACAAAAGGAATTCCGGAAACACAACCGGTTTCTGTGATCATTTGTGCGAAGAATGAGGCTGTTAATTTGAGCAAGAATCTTCAGGCTGTACTTGAGCAAGCTTATCCTGAATTCGAAGTGATTGTGGTCAATGATTGTTCCTGGGATGAGACTGAGGAACATTTGTTAGAAATGTCAGCAAAATACCCGCACCTGAAAGTGGTGACCATAAAAGAACAGGAGAAATACAGACACGGAAAAAAATTCGCACTCACATTGGGCGTGAAAGCAGCCAGGCACGAAATTTTGTTGATGATTGACGCTGACTGTATTCCAGCCTCCAAAAACTGGCTCGCCTTGGTTCAGGCACAGTTTACAAACGATACTGAGATTGTGCTCGGTTATGGTGCTTATCAGAAAAAACCGGGATTCCTTAACAAATTAATTCGTTTCGATACCTTTCTCATTGCCATGCAATATTTTGGTTTTGCCCTGGGTGGAAATGCTTACATGGGAGTCGGACGTAATTTGGCATATCGCAAATCAATGTTTTTCAGAAATAAAGGTTTTGCCAAGCACAATCACCTCTTTTCGGGAGACGACGACTTATTTGTTAACGAAAACTCAACCCCTCACAACACTAAAATAGAAGTGGAGGAAGCTGCGTTTACTTTGTCTGAACCAAAAACAAGCTTCAATGCATGGTTTAAGCAGAAACGCCGACACATGAGTACGAGCAGGCATTACAAAGGAATTCACAAACTTCAGTTGTTCCTGATCTCCGTCAGTGGAATGTTGTTTTATATGTTGTTAATTGCTTTATTCTCATTGCGTTTCGAATGGAGAATCCTGGTATCTTTGTATGGAGCATTATTGCTTCTCAAATTACCGGTGCTATGGAAAAGTGCAGTTCGTCTCCGTGAGAAAGATTTATTCTTCTTGTTCCCAATTCTTGAGCCGGTGCATACATTTTTACAACCGGTGTTTTTTATCTCAAACATGTTCACAAAGCAAAAAGCATGGAAGTAAATCCCAATCTCTCCGAAAAGGCACAAGTCGACTTTAAGCTCGTGCAACTCGCCGTCAAAGGCGATCAAAAGGCTTATGCAGAGCTGATGTCGCGCTACAAGGATTCCATTTACTTCATGTTGTTGAAGATGGTCAATAACCGCGATGATGCGGATGATCTGACCATCGAAGCCTTCGGAAAAGCATTTAAAAATCTCCATCAGTATACTCCTGATTTTGCGTTCAGCACCTGGCTGTTCAAAATTGCGACCAATAACTGTATCGATTTTATTCGTCGTAAACGGAAATATACTTTCTCCATTGATAAAAATATGGAGAACGATAGCGGACAGGAAATGCAGTTTGAAATCAAATCTCCGATGCTTGATCCGGAGGAGAAGATGATTAAAAAACAAAAAGCAATTCTGATGCGTGATGTGGTCGAGAAATTAAAACCACGTTACAAACGTCTTGTTGAATTGCGTTATTTCCAGGAACGCTCCTACGAAGAAATTGCGGACGAACTGAAACTTCCATTGGGAACCGTAAAAGCACAATTGTTCAGAGCTCGGAATTTCTGTATCAGATTTTGAAGAATCAGGAAGAGCAGATATAAGTGAAAATAAATCGCGCAAAGGCGCAAAGAACGCAAAGGTTTTTCTTCGCGCTCTTTGCGCCTTTGCGCGAAATAAAATTCAGAATGGAGTTTACACACTCAGATATTATCCTTCATTATTTCCCATCGCTCTCTGCAAAGCAACAGGAGCAATTCAACATGCTTGGATCGCTTTATAAAGAGTGGAACGAAAAGATCAATGTAATCTCCCGTAAGGACATCGAGAACCTCTACATCAACCATGTGCTGCATTCTCTTGGTATTGCCAAAGTGATCAGTTTTGTTCCGGGGACCAGCATTCTGGATGTCGGCACCGGTGGTGGATTTCCCGGGATTCCTCTGGCGATTCTTTTTCCGGAAGTCAGGTTTCATTTGGTGGATTCCATCGGAAAAGAAAATCACCGTTGTTCAGGAGATCTCAGCGGCGCTCGGATTGCAAAATGTGGCTGCAAGCAAAGCCAGGGCGGAAGAACTTGATGAAAGCTTCGATTTTGTGGTTAGTCGTGCTGTGACATCGCTCAGCGAATTCCATGGATGGGTAAACCGGAAAATCAAGCCGGGAGGAAAAAATGTTCTCCGGAATGGGATTTTGTACTTAAAAGGCGGTGACCTGAGCCAGGAAATAAAAGAGCTCGGAAAACAAGCCCTGATTTTCAATTTAAACACCTATTTTAAGGAAGAATTCTTTGAAACCAAGAAGGTTGTGTATGTAAGTATCTAATAATGAGCAGATAAGTTTAAGTCCCTTCTTTTTCGCATTATTTGTACAGAAAAAAAAATAGTATACCTTTGCCATCCTGATTTTTGAGGCCCAAATTCGCTTAATACCATGAAAAGGACATACCAACCATCGAAACGTCGCAGAAAGAATAAACACGGTTTCCGTGAGCGCATGAGTACTGCCAATGGCCGTCGTGTTCTTGCAGCACGTCGTACACGTGGTCGCAGGAAACTTACCGTTTCTGACGAGAGATAATCGATTGGTAAATGATATTTTACGGATGCTGGCTTTCGTCAGCATCTTTTTTATGCCCTGTCGCGAGCAGAAAAATTTTCTCAGCGACTGCTTCTTTCAATAAGTTATGTCCCATTTCCAGGACATCCAGGGTAACAGGAGCATCCAGACCTTTCATAAATTTTTTACCGAGCGAAGCCGGAATAATGGTGTCGTATTTTCCGAAAAGCAAATGCAGACTTATCTGGTTTTCATCCAAAGCAACTTTCACGATGTATGGATCGGGTAGAATATTCCGGAACATCATCCATACATTGTAAACTTTATCTCTCTTTTCCTGAGTATCGAAATTGCTCAAGGCAAATTTGTATTGTTTCGTTCCAACCAGGCGAAGTTTGTGAAAGAATCCTGCTACACTAAAAAATCGTTTGGGATTCCGGACAATTCGTTTGAAAATTCTTCTGCCGATTCTCCAGTGCGTTACAAACCTGTACCAACGACTGATCTTTAGTCCGTCCGGTGCAAGCAGAAATACTCTGTTGATCCGTTCCGCGTAATTTATCGCGAGTTGCAATACCACTCTTCCACCCAAACTATAGCCCATCAATGAAAATCGAGTGGCTTTGAATTCCAGAAGAAACCGCTCGAATAACCCATTCAGATCTTTTTCAGAAAATCCCGGTTTGAAAACTCCTTTTTCCGAAAAACTTTTTCCATGAAAAAATAAATTCACCGAAACAATTGTGTACCGTTTTCCGAGAGCATTTTCGAAGGATGCAAAATCAACAGCATCATTATCGAAACCATGAAAAGTAAACAAGAACTCCGGACCGTTTCCGTAAACAAAGTATTCCCAGTGGAAACCTTTCCAGGAGATGATGCCGGTGTTGTTCATACTTGAATTTACTCGGGATTAATTGAAGGCTCAAGATATAAAAAATGCTGTTAGCATCGGATAAAGCTCATCCTTCTTTGCGCTTTTCAGCGAGAACTATAATTGTGTTTAAATTGCTATGGCGTTTTTTAAAACGCAGAGAGCACAAAGATTTTTTCGCGAAGGACGCAGAGATTTGTACACACTCTTTGCGCTCTTTGCGATTAAACCTTTGCGTCCTTTGCGTGAAACATTTTCTCCCCATCGGGGCAAAGAGTGAAATTTATTTTTTTGGAACGACGTTGTGTTTCTTTCAATCTCGCCTTGCCCGTGCTCCGCTCGTCCCGCTCGAGCGGGTATTGCTGGTTCTATTTTAAAATCAAAAGCGATGTTTTTATAAATCAATTGAAGCATGCCGAATGTGTGATAAGTAAATCAGTGAATGGAAGCAAATATGCAGCAGTGGGTAAATACTACATTGCGAAGATTGATTTACCCTTCAGGAATACATTCTTCATCACATTCCCTTCCACAACAGACCATAGAATATTGAAGTGTTTAGGACAGCTCAACGACCCCCCCTCCACGGAAAAAGCGGACCCAGCAGGGGAGGCAGGACCGAGAGGCACACAGTGGAAGATGTTGTCGCCTCTGAATAATTCCTGGCAAACACCAACCGACACCTGCGCCCCCCCCCGGTTCTTCCGTCACCTGTACGAAGAAATTTAGTGTATCAACACCGGCGGAGAATACTGAATAATTTTCCAGACTATTGCCGTCCTGCCACAAGTATGCCCACAACCCCACCCGCATCACAAGATCGTCACACAAACAGTATCATTGCCAAGATCCACACGGGCAAAGCACCCTGAAATAGAAACATTGGAAGTGTCCACACACCAAAGAACCGCGAAACCGCGAAATAGCCCCGGCCGTGTTAACTACAAAAATGAGAATCACCTGGTTCCATGAAAGCGACAGGACTGTTAGCTCAAGAGGACACTCTCCACCACAAATGGAAGAAACCCGAACCGACCACCGACACAGTACCCCAACAAACAACGCACAGAAGGGACGCGGACCCGACAACCATTTACATCAATCGCAACAGCAGAATAAACTCCGCTTCCGCTTGTAGTAATTGTATCATTGTTTGAGAAAAAAGTTGACCCGTTGAGCATCCATTCGAGAGACCAGGGCGGATTAAATCCGATTGAATTAAAAGCCAAAAAAGAACACCCGGCCGGGAGAACCCCGAAGACAGGAAAACGCCGGAATATTTTTCGTGACGTTTAGGGGCGAGAAGTGGCCCACAGAACCAGCCGTCAATGAGAAGATAGTTGTGTTGCCGGATAGGAAATCGAAGCCAAAAGTGAATCTTCATTGAGGTTGAAATAATCACAGGTGGCGCTTGAGAAAGAACAGCCCAATGTTTCAGTTACCGAATGTGTAAGTTGTTGATTAGAATTAAATGTGAAATACATCATTTGAGAATACCCGCAACCATTTTTTGTCGGATATCCATACCCGGTTTGAATCACACTTCCCATCCCTCGTAACGTGATGCCCATCCACACCAAATTCATCAAGAAACTAGAGTGCTTCCACGGCCCGCGAATCGGGAGTCATTGCTGTCACACGGTCGGCCTGCAAACAGCGAAAGACAGGGGTGGGAACCAAAAACACTGTCCTATCAGAAGCCACCCAAGGCGGATCCCAGCCCACCGCCCCGGCTAGGAATCCAGACCCGTTGTGGGGTGGAACCGACCTTGCAGAAATGGAATTCCAAACCCGTGAATCATAAATATTATTAGAATGATCTATTTTGAACTGTATTGCCTGAGTAGTTATCGTGTGTCGAAAAAGATGATCCAGGGAATCGTATGTCCATCTTTGTATTAAGGAAGTATCTTGTAAGCCTGTCTGGCTATTCCTGAATTCATTCAGTTCATAGATTTTGTTCCCATAATAATTAAAAGCAAATGAGTCTGTAAACAGAATTACAGGCAAGATAAAACTGTTCCACTTTTTGTAAACGATGCGATTGCCTGATCAGCGATATGAATAATTCAAAATCACACTCACGGAATCGAATCGAAACTGTGTATTCAACTCGGACAAAAGCCGGCCAAGAGAGTCGTATTCATAATTTTTATTGAACGTGTTAGCAAATCCTGTGTCATTCGGATTAGTACAACCATTCATGAGATATCCTTCAAGCAAACTCAGGCTTCCTGCGGAATCAAAATGCTGGATCTCTTTTGAAATGACGGGAAATCCGTAGCATTCATCACCGGACCATGTGCAGATACCACTGAAGACGTCAATCGTGAAAAGAAAGGGAAGAAAAGAAATGAACCAAAAAAAGGGGCCCGCCGTTTATCCTAGACAAAGGTAGTATTAAAAGCAGACGCCCCTTTCGTTGAATATAGGAATAAAAACCCTGGCCAATGTATTCAGGTTCGTGCGACAACAGATATTCTTGCCTACCGGCAAGCAGGAATCCATTGTCCTTAAACCGTGTGATTTTAATCCACCTTGAATCACTCAACGTTTTAGCATACTTCTAAATTCATTTAATACATGTATCCAATACAGCCTGGGAAATGCGAGATCAGTGTACCTCTGGTCTCTTGCCTTATTCCTTCACAACCTTCCAATATCTCATCCTGCCCTGGCATTCGATACGAAGCAAATACAAACCGCCCGGGATTTGCTGCGTTGGCAAATCAATCTCTGCTCCCTGAAAGTGTAGCTTCATCACCTCTTTCCCGAAACAGTCAAGAAGTGACAAATTTCCATATGTAGCTTCGGGCAAGGACAAACGAAGATGGGAAGAAAAGGGGTTGGGAAAAGGTCTGATCGCAACGGAAGAATATTCCGGTAGGGCATCAAACAAAATAGCATAGTCGAAAGGCGTTCCACAGGAATCGTTATGCTTTTTGTAATACATCAAATCGAAATAATCAGGATGTGTAAACTGTGAGTCAAAATTATAATGACTGATTTCACCCAGTCCTTCAGCAAAGGTTGCATTGAAATGAATGCAGCCGCCACAACTACCTATGCTTAGGTTTACACAATTCCCACCACTCCATTGCGCGCAATTCTGAAAACTAACTGCTGTGCGATTTCCACACGAATAGGTGAACCAGTTTTGATATGTATTACCACCTATAAGATAGGGTAGTGAATTAAAGACTTGCGAACAATCCCATGTATTAAAACCAATGGTCGTGCTGACAGTTGCCGTATCAAATATTTCGGAATAGGCCATCCATCCATCGGTGATAAACAGACTGGAATCAAAAAAGGTGTATTCAACACCTGATGGCAGAACAACCTTCGACAAGACGGTTCGCTTTGTGTAATCCCAATGGCCATAATTTAGCGTAAACCAGTTGTGCCTGAAGTGAAAAATATCACCTACATCATAGTTGTAAATAGTTTCAGGCCTAGGTCGACTGCGGCCAGCCTGCAGAGCTGTCTATACCGACGAGATCGTACATCCGGTTGATGTCTGGAAAATTTCGAAGGTTTGGAAAACTATACAACCCAAATTGTTCGCTGATTTCAAAGTAAAGAGAATTAACAGGATGTGATAGCTGATTATTCAAACTGTCTTCCATTTGGAGAGATATATATTTCAAAGTATCGGCAAATCCAAAAACAGTATCCGGGGTATTCGCCACAACTTCCGCCCGGATATGATTTCCATTCGAGAAGGTCGCCAGGATCCATTGATCGCCCGTCTGAGAAATTGTTTGCAAGGCCAGTGAATCGCTCCTGCCAGTGAGAATATAACTAACGGGTCCGTTTTTCACATAGATCTGGGATCCGAAGCAATCAATACGTGTGGCACAGTAGTACCCGTTCATTACAGGCGGATTCAGGGTTGAATCATCCAGATGCGAATAATTCTTCAAGACAGTATCGCTGCCAAGCGCCAGAACAAAATCAGGTTTGTAGACACTGAGGTTTCCTTGTCCATCGGTGTACAATGCAATTCTGTTAGAATACATCAACTGATACCCTTGTCCGAAGGAAGGTAAAGTACATGCAAACAAACAATATAAAAATAGTAGTTTCTTCATCGGGAGATGTACAACTGGAATAAGCTTAAACATGTCTGAGCATTTTTAGAAAACTATATTTTAATATTCAAATTTTTTCATCCTGCAATTTTACTGACAAAATACATCCACAATTCCGAAGATACACATTCGGTGTGGATACTTTTTCAATGATGAACAATCATTAAGCGATTATAAAAACTTCCTTCCTTGATTTTGCTTTCAGCAAATAAAGCCCCTTGCTAAGATGAGACACATCCAGTTTCCATACATCTCCAAAATTCCCGCAGGGAACGCTTACAGATTTCCCATCCATCGCAAAGAGTTGCACAGTTTTAATTCCTCGTTCAGTTTATTTCCTTTCACAAATATTATTTCGCTGGCAGGATTCGGCCAGACTTCTAAAGTCTCTTCCGGTAATGGTTCATCAAATGTTGTTTAACAATGCACAATAATCTCCATTCGGTTGTTGAACCGTAAATTGCAAAGGCCCAGTATATGGAACGGGATTCTGACTCAGGTTCACCGGGATCCGGTTCATCGAAAACGTACCCAACTGCGTATCTTGAAATATAAAATCACCGGGAACAGTTGGCCCCATGCAAGTGTTGTTGAAAGAAGAATCGAAATCCATAGTGTAATATACATAGCCCGGACTAAGCCATAGCTTAGTTTGCAACTGATTTCCGAGAAAATACATTTGGGTAAAATATGCGATGTCAGGCGGGAATGAGATCCATTTGTGTTCGGTGATCAAATTTCCAGATGTGTCAAGTATGGAAGCAAAAAACCTATGTTGATATCCTGTTGGTGTCACAGAATCACAGGAGGTGAGTAAATAAATATTGCCCATGGAATCGCATGCGGACACAGTTTTATAAATAATCTGATCAACCGTCGTATCAATATCAAGTATAGTTTTTGTCCAAAGCAAGGAACCGTCTTTTGATATACGTGAAAGCAATGTGGAACTTTCATTCATATTCATATTTACAGAAGAAAATATCAGGATATATCCTGAATCGGGCATACTGGAGCAATAATTAAAATTGCCATAACCGGGCAAAACAAAAGAAGGACTTAAGAATGCCGGATCTATCAGGCCAAGGCTATCTGTCTTTAACAAACAACAATGGGTCGTATCATAGGTGTTGCCAAAAGAACAGATGATCCAGGCTCCCTTTTCCGCATTGGCAAAAAGTGTAACTTGTCGTACACCGGTGTTGTACAACCATAGCACATGTGAATCAAGCAGGTTTCCGAGAGTGTCTAACACAAATGTTGCTAAAAAATAATCGCCAGGCGTTCCATACGGATTCCCTTGTAATCCCAACACAATTATTCTGTCTGCGGATAGTGTATAGCCATAGATGCGGTGATAATCAGGATTAACAACAAAAGGCTCCGAGAAATTCCAAGACCAAATTGTGCTCCCAGTTGAATCCATTTTATAAAAAAGAGTATCGTTAAATCCATATGAATAAGTATTCACATTTTCCAGAGACAGTTGGGACAAGGTAGTTTGTTGAGCAGATGATGCAGATGAAAATTGCAGGAGTAAAAGCGAAATCGCGCAAAGTATTTTTCGTAAAAAATAATTCATAGTTGAAACTTGAGAATCTGACTAACGAATGTACCTATTGTCAGTCAAACTGCTGTTTTTTTTCGCAATCATTTCTGCAGAACTCACCCTTAGTAAACAATGATTAGCCAAAAAACTTAAATTTTATTTATTACAGAAGGTCAGAGAGGAACACATATGAAGTAGGAGAATAGCTTTCAATATCTCTTAAATTCCAAAAGTACCTCTATGAAACCTGTGAGTACTCCTGTGCTCCGCTGTGTTAAAATAGCTCTGAAGAAAAATTTATTTCGTTAGAATCAAAACAACAGGCCCAAAGTTTTTTTTGAAGGAGTTGCAATAGTTCAATTGAGATTAAATTTTATCGCGAAATCTTAAATATTTAAATCGGATTTCATCCTTCCACATAATATTATGGATGCAATCATGAAATCATATAAATCATCCTAATCACAGTTCAGACAAATGAACGACGATGAAAATTCAGTTCACCCCAATCTCCAATCAGCAATCTACAATCAGCAATCAATTCTCAAATACAATACCTCGCATCCCCTTCAAGAATTTCCTGCTCGAGTTTAGGAGCTTCTCCTGCTTTCCATAAGCGTGTGCGATGTACAACACGATAGTTCAACGGACCACCATCCGGAAGCTCACTGCGTTCAAAGGGTATCGGTATGCATACAAATTCAGTCGATAGTTGATCAGTGGTGGCAGTTACCAGACCATAGCCGTGGCCACCAAAATCGACAAATGACAAATGTGGCGCCACATCCGGATTGCGCACCGCACGTGCTTGCTCCATATCTCCGGTCTCTTTTAACTTTAATGTCGATTGCACTCCATGCAAAGGAGTAACATTCATAGAAGGAATCATCTTGCCATCGGCTTGATCAATCAGGTGGAGCACACGTTTCGGGTTTTCTTTTTTCATGGTTACTTCCAGTACTTCGCGAAGTGTCTGCTGTGATATGGAACCTGTGATGAATTCCACACCCAGTGGTTCGAATTTCTTCGGCGGCAGCGCCTTAGAAGCTAAACCTGCATGAAATGCATGGCGGTCGCCGCCAACAACACAAAAACCTGTAATTTTCTGATCTCGTATGAAATCAAATATGATGTCTTTATCCCGAAGAAATCGATTGTCCATTACCGCATAGCCCGCATCTTTCGGCCACTTGCTTCCCAATTCGCCGGGCAAATTCTGATAATCGCTCCGCAGTTCCATAGTGCCAAATGTGTGTCCCCATATTTTCCAGCGCGCAGTAGAAGCTCCGAGCTGTTCGATGAACCAGCGTCTTTGCTCGGTACCAAGGAAAGTCTGCGCAAAAACTTCTTTTGTCGGATTCGGAATGTCCTTGCCGTTGAAACGAATTGTATCCGGCGGATTGTCGTTGTTGTAATGCTTACCATAATTCATGATTTCAAGTGGGATCTGTGGTGAGACCCTCGGATACTCCGGAACTTCAAAATCATCCGTCGACATATCGGGAGAACGGAATGACCAGTTATCGGTCAACAACAGATCCACATTCTTTCCCCAACGCAGTACCCGCTGAATCTTCAGACTGTTTATCGCGAGCAGGTTATTGGGCTCTTCTGAAAGTCCGTCGTCGTTAAACTCCTCCATAGGTGTATCCACCACTTTAGGAGAAACGAACTGTTCGAGTTTGGGATTGCCGGGTTGTTGCACCATCGCAGGGATGAACTCCCACCATGCCTGGTTCGCATAGATCTTCTGGTTTTGTGCAGGGGCGTTGTAACCGCCTCCTGCGACATACTGACTTTGATAACCTGCCCAGGCGAATTCGTGATTATCCCAAACACAGACAAATGGCCAACGGGCCCGCGCATCCTGCAAATCCGGATCCTCAAGATAAGCGCGATAGAGTGTACGATAATCCTCCAGTGTTACTGGCAGATGAAAATTGCTAACCTTTCGTCCTTGCGGGAACTTATACAGATTCCGGATCCGACGGCCACGGTTTCCGTTTGGATTGTCTTCCGCATACCACGTGACCTCGTAAATAAAATCGCCAAGGTGTAATACAAAATTTAATTGTTGATCCCTGGAACGTGCCTCATCTTCAAAGATCATCTTTCGATAAGCATTCATTGCACCTTCGTTTGGACATTGACAAGACACAAAAGTAAAACGAACGGGAGCATCCGAATTTTCTTCGGGTGCAGTCATCGTACGACCGATCCGGCTTGCGAAACCATGCTCATCAATGAAACGATACCAATACTCACGATTGGGTTTCAGATCTGTAGTCAAAAAACGACATGTCCAATCTGAATCAGCACTAATATTTGCAGTACCGCCTGCAAGAATTTTTTTGAAGTCAGGAGTCCTTGAAATTTCAACGGTCAGGTTTTTAGCTACGCTGTCCTTTACAGGCGGACGTCTTGTCCACAAGATTACACTGTTGAATGTCGGGTCACCGGATGCTACACCTTGTGGAAAGAGGTCACGGCGTTCTGTGGCGGAAAGTGGAACTTTGTTTGACCAACCTTTTTTTGTCGCTATGGCAAAGCCAAGGAAGAGAGAAGCATGTAGGAACTCGCGGCGGTTTAAGTGCATGTGATTTCTTTTTTATACTGCATAAATATTCCGAATGAAGTGTGTGATTTATTTTTATTCCCTTGTGTTCAGAATTCGCTGAAACATTTTATTAAATATTATTTTTTCTGCGAACAAGGATATTGTAATTGCAATGCATTAGTCGATCAACACGCGCGAATAATTTTCTTCCTTCATTACAAATATATACGCACTTGCATACGGAATGATAATCATGATCGCATTCATGCTAAGTTTAACACATTTTATGTTAATGAAATTTTAAAATACGAGTGCTGAGTAGCGAGATTTGTGGGAGCTTGCTTTTTTAAACACATAGGAGCATGGAGTTCCACACAGAGGAACACAGAAGGGGAATAGCATTCAACGATCTTTTCAATCGCGATTACCTCTCCGTGATACTCTGTGTGGAACTCCGTGTCCCTTTGTGTTAAAAATATTGTCAGGCAAAATAGAACGCCAATTCCAACCCGCTTCGACGGATATCCATACCTTGTCCTTTAGCCGTGTGATTTTAATCCACCTTGAATCACTCAACGTTTCAGTATACTTCAAAAATTATTTTATAATTCACAAACGTCGTAATAACATTTTTAACAATGACGAATTGAAATACCAATAAAGGCTTATGAGGGAGCAAAAAAAACAGCCTGTCTGAGTGATTCAAACAGGCTGCGCACTTTATATGAAACTCTTTTTTTTTACTTATTCACCACGAGTCGTTTGTTGTATTTCTCTGCAACTTGAACGGTGTATACACCATTTGGAAGTTCTGATAAATCAATAGTGGAAGTTAAATCCGTGAACTTACCATCCATTACATTAGCACCAACAACATTAAAAATTGAGTATTGCTCATTGAGTAAATCAGGTAAAACTGTAATTGCAACACTGTTTTGTGCAGGGTTTGGACTAAAGCCGAATGCATTTGATTCTTCTGCCTCTTCAATTCCTACATTGGAAACGGTTAATGTTGCCCCGGTAGTAGCTTTTGTGCATCCGGCTCCATTGTCGATGATGCATCTGTAAAGCGTGTTATTATTAGCCGGAGAAACATTAGATATCGTCAGCGTATTGGTTGTTACCCCACTGAATTGACCGGTATTTATAAGATTTGCATAAGCAGTTCCGGTATGTAACTGCCATTGGTAAGTAAGGCTGGAAGAATCAAAACAATCATTGGTAACCACAAATTGAGTGGTAGTTCCATCCACAGCACTATGAGAAGCTGGCTGAGTAAGTGTACAGGAATTGTACATATCTCTTACTTCGCAAGTGGTGAGAGGTCCACTGTAAATGGCTACATCGTCAATTTTTCCATCAAAGAAATAGGAATTCACTCCATCTAATTTCCAGGTACCAATCGATAAATCGGAAATAGTATTGTTTGGGCTGAGTGAGGCTATTACACCATTGGCTACTCCGTTAATAAAGCAATAAAGATTCACGCCATCATAGTCTAATACGACATGATTCCAGTTGGAATTAAAACCGACATTCGATGATGTTGCCTGAACCGGCGAACCTCCGATGTACATTCTGCTTTCCATATTAGCGTTTCCTATTAACAGGGCGCCGGTCGAAATGTTGTTAACAGAAGTATATTGTCCTTTTTGCACAGCTATACCAGTGTTAGGGAAAGTTGCATCTCTTTTTATCCATACTGAAATAGCAAACAATCCCACAGTGCTCGCAGGAAAGTTGAAACGGGTCATGTAATCAGTCGATCCATTAAAATTGTAGGCGCTGTTTGCATCACCAAAGCGGTCTGTGGTAAGTACGGCTCCGGAATTGAGAAGATGTAACGCGTTAGTTGTCATATCGTTAGTGTTGCCATCAAAGCCATAATAAGCCTGTAATGTTCCAACTACTCCCGGATTAGGAATCCAGGAAGGAATTTGTGAAAAAGCATTTAAAGTAGTAAACGCTAATGCTAAAATTGTAATTGTTTTCTTCATATTTAATTTTTTTAAAAATGGTTAAGAATTACAAATGTGTAGTAAGAGTGGTCAAGATAACATTTTTTTATTTCACTTTAAAGGCCTAGTGAATGCTTAAAATGCAATATTTATCTAATCCCGCTGATCCATTTTATAGCAAATTTAAAGGCCTCACTTCCATCACTGAAACACGCATTTTACAAGGACAACTACATTATCCGCTTCGACGATTATTCATCTGTTGTATACCGGCTGTTTGATTTAAATAAACTTTAAATTGCTTAATGTATTTGCGTACTTCTAATTGTAGTTTAAAAATTTGCAACCGTTATTGCAGGAATATTTGTTTGAAATGGTTAAGATATGAGAGTGGAATTCGACAATCTTTTCATTCGCGATTACTTCTCCGCGCTACTGTGTGTTACTCACTTCGCCTCTGTGTCAAAAATAGTATCAATAGTATTTAGAAAAATTTATTAGAAAAAATAGGAGGTGGGTAGTGTTCAAATAAAAAGCGTAATATTATTTTGGAACGATACGATATTTCTTTCAATCCCGCCCAGCCCGTGGTCCGCTCTCCCGCTGGAGCGGGATCGCTGCGCCCGGGGTTGGATTGCTGAGTGATGCCTTTTTAAAATTTCGATTGGATGATGTTTTTGAAAATCATTTGCAGCACACTATATCTTGCGTTGTTGGCAATTTTGTCTGAACAGTGATTTATCTGATTTTTGTGATTTCGTTAATTTTGGAGAAATCATTCTTGATTCCTATTTCTTTCAACTCTTAAAATAAATCAAGTATTTCAATACCAATATTATTTTGGCGGCAATCATGAAATTACATCAATCAACATATTCACAGTTCAGACAAATGAATAGCGCAATTTAAGGACAAAGAAATTTTATAAATTCTTCGCAGCGGGATAAGTTTTTTGTTATTCGAACACCCGATTTAGTACGAAGATGTCCCGCTCAACTACATAGTAAATTATTTTTCCACGACCAGTTTTTTCGTGCTAACAAAACCAGCTGCTTGAATTTGAACAATATAAATTCCCTCTGCAAATTCATTGGTATTCACCTCTATCTTATTTGTTTCATCTGCAGTTGTTGTGTGAACTATATTTCCAGTAATGTCGGTGATGGTTACTTTCGCTTTTTTGTTGTTCTTACCAAAAGAGATCGTGAGATGATTGTCGGCAGGATTGGGAAAAAGATTTATGGCTGAAGCAAAAGAATTTTCAACTATTCCTGTGGTCATGGTTTGTCCGGCCAGAATGGGTTGGTTGGGAATGGAATTGTAAGCGTAATCTTTAATCGTGCAAGATGGGATTCCACTTCCTACACTTACTTGCATTCGTGCCCATCCGTAATAGGTATTTGATCCAACAATTAATTTTAACCCCAAGTAACAGTCAATTGAGTTTGGCCACACTCCAGATGTACCAGTGCAAGGACCCCCAGCACTATTACGACGTAAATATCCTGAGGGGGAAAAACTAAGTCCTGAATAAATGCTGTCATTGACATTCATAGCACTCGCAAGTGTACTATTAGCCGCAACTACAGCATTTGAGTTGAGAGCAGAATCCGAAATAAAATTTGTATAAAGGCGACTACTTGGATCCAAAGGACATATACCAAAAGTACGACGGCACGAAATTTTAAAATCACTGATACCATCATTGTTCAAATCAATGTTATAACTTGTCGTACTGGGGATACTGACAGCCGAAATTACGGTATCGGGATTTAAATCCGTATAAATAATTTGTGCATTTGCACTTACAGAAAACATCATTGCTGCAATGATGAGAACAGAAAGTATATTTTGTAGATGTTTTTTCATTTGATAGAAATTTAAATGTTTGACTTTAAAATTATTTTTCTATGACAAGTTTTTTTGTTCCAATAAAATCTGCTGCTTGAATTTGAACAATATAAACTCCCTCTGAAAATTCATTGGTATTCACCTGTATCTTATTTGTTTCATATTCAGTTTTTGTATAAATTATATTTCCGGTAATGTCAGCGATAGTTACTTCAACTTTTTTATTGCTGCTACCCAAAATGATGGTGAGATGGTTTAGCGCAGGATTTGGAAAAAGATTTATCGATGAAGCTAATGAATTTTCATTAATTCCTGTAGTACTAGTTTGACCGGCAAGGATGGGCTGGTTTGGAATGGAGTTGTAGGCGTAGTCCATTAGGGTGAATTCACCTGCATTCGGGACGCTGAGCCGGGCCCAACCATAGTGGGTCGCTCCTGCAATATCGAAGCGCAAGCCGAGATAGAGCGGACCCGGGTTGAGTACCCAAGCGAGCGCCCATGTTACTGCGGGAGGAGGAACGCAATTGATCAACGGCGCGCAGCCACCGCCAGGTTGGCTATAAATTATCGTGTGATTGGTCTCGCTCATACTCAGACCAGCGTCTATCACCTGTCCAAATTCAAGGCATTGCGGCCATTGTTGGGACAACCACGTCCAATCGGCGATAACATTTGTGGCCATCGGAAAAATCGCAACACGTTGTTGCGTTCCTATGTAGCAGACATCACAGTAGTAAGGGAACGTGAATTGGCAGAGCTTGTAGTCCGCCTGGCCATTGTTATCCAGATCGAGTTGGCAGGTGTCGCCGCTGACGTTGAAGGTTGTATCCGGGATCACATCGGTATAAATAATTTGTGCTTTTGCACTTACAGAAAGCATCATTGTTGTAACGATGAAAGATATGCTTACTGGCAGGCAGGCAGCACGCATTTTTAGTAGATGTTTTTTCATTTTATTTGTTTTTAGAATAGTTTTAAAAATATTTCTTCAATCAAATTCTTCAGATAATTTGCAAATCGTTCAATTTTATACGTCAAAAGTAAGAACTAACGAAGTTGATCGCACTACCTGAAATGGGTAGTTTTGATGGTGGGCGATTGAACCTTACCGAAAAAAGAGGGATAGGTGATTATCTCGCAGGGATGCCTTCAGTATACACTTAAGGGTGTGGTGGGCAATGTCATTAAGTTAAACAGAAAATTTCAAAATGAGCAAATGCACTTAGATTGACAGGCCCTTTAGGGCCGTACTTATGGTAACACAAGAAACATGAGCACCTCAAGCCCCTTTAGGGGCGCACTCTTTAAACACAACTCATCTGTCCATTTATTAAACAACGTAAAAGTTCCTGCATATATCGGTTGCATTCGACTTACCCCTCATATATAATTGTGTAAAAATCAAATGGCAAATACATACACTCAAATACATCTTCAACTCATCTTTGGTGTAAAATATCGAGAGGCTTTAATTAATCCCAATTGGGAAATGGAGTTACATAAGTACATTTCCGAAATTATCATGAATCGACGTCATAAATTGTTGTGTATTAATGGGGTTGAAGATCATCTGCATATTCTGATAGGTTACCGTCCATCTGATCCCCTACCTGATTTGATGGAAGAGATAAAAGCTGACTCTAGTAAGTGGATAAATAAGCGTGGATTTATAAAATATAAATTTCATTGGCAGGGGGGGTATGGAGCCTTTTCTTATAGCAAATCCGATTTGATGAATGTGATTAATTATATTCAAAACCAAAAAGAACATCATAGAAAAATCTCTTTTGTTGAAGAGTACCATAAGTTCCTTCAACGTTTTGAGGTTGAATTTGACGAACGATATATTTTTAAACAACCGATTTCAATTTTTGATGACACGTTATTTGGGAGGTGAATACAGTGTGCCTTCGTTGTCGAAAAAAGCTGTGTGTTTAAAGAGTGCGCCCCTAAAGGGGCTTAGCGCTCTCATGTAGTCCTAATTTACCAAGAGTATGGCCCTAGCGGGCCTAATAATTCCATAAATTGACAGCCAATACATCAATCCCATTGACTAAATGACATTGCCAAGCATGGTCGAACCCTTAAGAATGCCAGTATTGAGAAATTTAAACAGGCACTTAAAAGCTTAAAAAAGATTTCCCTTTAACTTTTGAAATGAGTTCATCACGCGAATGGACGTGCAGGATTTCATAAATGTTTTTGACATGGTAGCGGACGGTTTCAACCGATATGAAAAGCTTCTCGGCTATGAGCTTATAGCTCATCCCGTTGAAAATACACTCGAGAATTTCATTCTGTCTGTCGTTGAGCTGCGATTGGTCGTTAGCAGGTAGAGCAGGCTTTTTGCTCCGGAATACTTCGAGGATTTTATGCGCAATGCTCGGAGTCATGGGCGCTCCGCCCGTGGCTGCTTCGCGTATGGATTCAAGGATACGCACAGGCGAAGTATTTTTTAAAAGATAACCGGATGCACCGGCAGTTATGGACTGAAATATTCTTTCATTGTCATTGAAAACCGTTTGCATGATGATCATAATTTCGGGATGCGTTTGGTTGATTTTTCCTACTGCTTCAATGCCGTTCATTCCACCGGGAAGGTCAATATCCATGAGAATTACATCGGGATTAGCCGATTCAACTTTTCGCATCAGGTCTGTGCAATCAGGAAATGCACCGGTGCACACAAAACCCTCACTGCCGTTTATAAGCTGGAACAGGCTGTCACGCAAAAGTGGATTATCTTCAAAAATTGCGACTTTAATATTCATAGTATATAAGGACAGTGTAAAGGTAAACTACTTTATGGTGAAGCTACTACCTATTTTGGGTAGTTTAGATGGCCTTTAATTTTTAATTCAGGTTCACTTTAAGAATAACTGTTGTTCCGTGCCCCGGTTCTGAAGTAATTGAAAAACTGCCATTCAGTTCAGCGGCTCTTGTATTCATGTTTTTCAATCCATTGCCACCTGTTTTTAAACGGTCTTCATTCTTATTGAAACCGACACCATCATCTTCAACAACTAATTTTAATGTATGATTGGTTTTGGAGATTTCAACCTTCACATTTTTTGCACTGGAATATTTATAGGCATTGTTCAGGGCTTCTTTATAAACCAGGAAAAATGATTTCCGTTTTTCCATAGAAAGTATGATGCTGTTTAATTCACTATCCGATTTGAAATGCAGCGCAATATCTTTTCCGGCAAGCAGCTCGCCGCCAAATGCACGCATGTGGAGTAGGATGTTTTCGAAATTATCGTTCTGCGGACTCACTGCCCACACGATATCAGTCATTTTATCTATCATGTCACGCGAAGCACTTCCGATTTTTTCGAGAAACGGAAGCGATTCTTGATTGCTGCCTGAAGTTGATTTCATGCGTGCAATCTCGCTCATTACTGAAATGCTCTGTAGTGTGCTGCCCATATCATCATGTAAATCACGGCTGATGCGTGCTCTAACCGCTTCCATCTGCTTCTTTTTATTTCGTTGCATCCTTTCAATGAAGAATATGATTACAGCTCCTGCAAGCAACAGAAATATAACAGTGCCGCCTATAAATCTATTGCGAAGGAGTTTTTGTTTAATTAATTCTTTTTGAGCAACAATATCTTTCTTTGCCTGTACAGCATTGAGTGAATCTTGCTTCTTGCTGAAATCGTAATTCATTTGCAGTGCAACTATTTTCTCAGTGTTTTCAGTATTCTCAATGCTGTCTTGGTACAACATAAATAATTTATGATTCTCATAAGCACCTTTGAAATTGCCAAGAGCGCTGTCGGCTTCAGCCAAACCTTCATAGCTATCTCTCATAGTCCCTATCGCTTCAATCTCTTTGGCAATCAGCAATCCTTTGAGCAGCCACTCCTTACCTTCCTTTGCTGCATGTGATTTTATTTTTGCGAGTCCAATATTTTTACAGGAACCCGCAATATGATTTTTACTCCCAATTTCTTCCATTATTTTTAGAGAGGTAAAATGATTTTTAAGCGCTTCGGGATAATTGCCCTGATCAGCATAAACCAATCCAATGTTTTCATTAGCAATTGCTATGTTCATTCTATTCCCGGTTTCTTCGTATATTTTTAGAGATGCATAATAATTTTTCAATGCTTCGGGGTAATTGCACTGATCATAATAAACCATTCCGATGCTGCTATAAGAAACTGCACTACCTCTTTTATCCCCAATTTCTTCTCTTATCTTTAAAGAGGCAAAATTATTTTTCAATGCTTCTGGGTAATTCCTCTGGTAATAATAAACATTTCCGATATTATTATAAGCACTTGCCAAGCCTCTTTTATTCCCGGTTTCTTCATATATTTTTAAAGAGGTAAAAAAATTTTTCAGCGCTTCGGGGTAATTTCCCTGGTTTGCATAAACCATTCCGATGTTGTGATAAGAATTTGCAATATTATTTGTATCCCCGACTTCTTCTCCAATCTTAAGTGCCTTTTCATAATATACTAAAGAAGCTAAATTATCTCCATTAACATTAAGAATAATTCCCATACCGTAATAAGCCCTGCCTATTCCTTTTTTAAAACCTATTTGCTCCGAAACAGTCAGGCATTGTTCGACATAGTCCTGTGCCTTGTCTGGGTTACTGTACCAATATGCGGAGGAGAGTTCAATTAAAATGTATGCCGCAGTCGAATCGTACAGCGATGGTGATTTTATTTTTGACTCCTTTTTTTTTGTGAAATGGTTTTTGAGTTGGGTTTCTAAGGAGTCAATAATGTGTTGGTCTTGCGAAAATGAATAGTTCTGTAAAGAGAACAATATTGAAACCAGAGAAATTATTTTTTTCATATCCTGTTTATTTCTTGCAGCCAGTTTGAGGTTCCGATGACGCCCACGGGTTGTGCATAATGGAGTTTTGCTGAACTGCCGAACTTCCAAATTTTGATATGGAAAGATAACCCATTTGAGTCATTGCAACAAATGGATTTAGTTCACAGTTTTAATGGGATTCTTCCAACGCCTTTATCTCCCGCAGTTTTATTAAAAATCTATTGCATTAATTTTCGATTTAAACTGAAGATTTATTTGTCAGGAGTACAGATAGATTTGCTCTGCTTTCATGCGAGTAAAAGGATAAACGGATGGGGTATTTTTATTCTATTATAGGCGGTTGTGGCTCTGGTTTTTATCCCCAAAGCACGGGACTTTTACAACAAAACTTAAAAAAAATGCTTGATTAACAACAAAATAGTCTTTGAAACACGAACCCCGGGCTCTTGGGTAGGTGCTGTTAGCTGTAGTAAATTTTTGCTTCACGATAATTAATTCCTGAAAGTTTAGCATCTTCAAAAGCTTCTCTAAGTTTATTTGAAATGTAAGTTCCATATCCAGCATCACCTAATTTAAACAAATCCAGTTTTTCATTTTTGGATTGTTTAATAAATATACTCTCATATTGCAATGTATAATATTCAATAGCTTCATTTAATTCCTTAGTTTTATTTTGAAGTTCATTAAAGTCTCTAAAAACTATTCTGTCTATTACTTCTTCAAACCTTTTAACTTGAAAAACACTTCGGGTAAAATCAATGTCCATTTCAAGATTGTTTAAAGTGTGAAGAAAGTAATATTCATTTATTATTGTTCCTTTATGTGAAAGGCTGCAAGAATAAAATCGGGTAGGAGCCAGGTTAAACTTTTCAAGAATCAACTTTACTTTAGAACTGACAATAAATCCCGATGAAATTGTTGCGGAACTAATAAAGTCTGTCAACTTAGCCCCATTCTGAATAATCAATGTGCCAATATTTGGAGTAAAATCAGGAAATGAAGAATCGCCTATATTCCAGATAAAGTCTTTATCATGAACAGTTTTTCCTTGTTCCAGGTGAATATTTTGAGATTGAGGGAAATCCTCCTCTCCCTATATTCTTATAACTATTTCTGATCTCAAAGTGCATGTAATTTCTTTCCAGTTTAAAGAAATTATAGAAATTGTTATTTTTCACAAATTTCTTTCAACTTATCGAGTGCTTTTGGGTAGGTCTCATTCATATAATCTAAAAAATCTTCAGTGGTATCTAAGTCAACAGTAAGGGTTGTACTCCCAGTGTTTTCTTCGAAGCTATAATTTTCAAATCCGTTTGCCCATTTTTCAACTTCTGGTCCTTCTGTAATTTCTTTGTCTGCCTGATAAAGACCATAATGTTGAATAGAAACAAATCTCTTGGGAATGTTTTCAACTATCCTGGAAACCATACCTCCCTTTTCTCCTTTCTCATCGACCCCAATAAATAGAATTTTATTTCCCTTGTCCCAGGTTCCTTCATAGGTGGATGTCGGGTTAAACAAAGCAGTCCATTGCTCATACGTTGATTTACTGTTGATGCCAAGCATAAAATCATAAACTTTGGTCACATGTGCATTGATGTTAACTTTGAATTGTAACTTTTTCATAGTGTTAAAGATTTGTTGAGATTAATCTTTCGAGTTGTTACTTTCTGTCATACTAGCTATCGTTTAACATAGCTTGAAATGGGTTTTGCTGATGTGCCGTCCTTCCATATTTCACTATGGAAAGATAGCCGGTTTGAGGCATTGAAGCAAACGGTTGTTGTTCGCTTATTTACAGGCTTAATCCATCTCATTTTGCACATGCATTTTATAAAAAAATCTATTGCAGAATCTTCGATTGACACTTTGATTATTTTGGCAGGAGTGTAACTAGATTCGCCCTTGGTTTTTGCTTGTATTTGTATGATGGAACTTAGATTTTATTCGAATTGATACTGTTATTAATTTGGATTTTATAGTACGACAGTTTAGTCCCGTTAGGGACGAAATATCGGTAGCAAAACGCACACAAAGGTGTAAGTCCCGTAGGGACGACATGTGTTTTTGTCTGATTTTGATTAAACTGATTATTTTAATTTCGTTGATTTTGGAGAAATCATCATTGATGAAATTTCTTTAGAAATGCAGAACATGCCTTCATTAATTCAATCCCACCTAATAGTATAGATGCACCTCAGTGAAATCATATAAATCATCAAAATCACAGTCTAGACAAATGAACATCACACAGTATATGGGCAAAGGATTTTGGAGATCCTTTGAAGCGATAGTATCCTTCGCAGCAGGTTAAATTTGCCCTATATAATTCGAGTCAAAATCTATCATCCATTCAATTCCATATTTGTCTCTAAACATACCAAAATATGAACCCCAAGGGCTGTCAGAAATAGGCATTTCAATTTGTCCGCCTGCCGAAAGTCCATTGAATAATTTGTCAGCTTCTTCTTTGCTTTCAACACGAATTACAATTTTGCTTCTGTTCTCATTTTCGTTTGTTCGTCCCAGAATTTCAGGTACATCATTAGCCATTAAAATACTTTTGCCAATTGGTAAAGCAATGTGCATTATTTTATTTGCTTCATGTTCTGCTACTGGAAATTCAGCACTTGCTAAATCTTTGAAACGCATTATTTTTGAGAACTCTCCGCCAAATACTGACTTGTAAAAATTGAATGCTTCTTCGGCATTTCCGTTGAAGTTGATGTGGGGATTGATAAGTGCCATAATTATTATTTTAAAAATTGTTTACTTTCTTAGTTAGAGTTTCGTTTTTTGTTACTCACTGTCATTTAATGAATTAATGCCTTGATCTTTAAGTCTTGCTAATGTGTCTTTCATTGTCTGAACTAACTCGGCTGGGTGTCCTTGCCAAATTGAAACTTCTCCGACAACTTTAAATGGCTGTGTCGAACGATACGATTTTGTTGGATTACCCGGAAATTTTTTATCCGTCAGGTCGGGGTCGTCTTCAATTTGCCCTGTTGGTTCAACTAAATAAATTCGTTCTCGTCCTTCTCCAATGGCAAGTTCTGCTCCCCAAATTGCAGCATCAAGTGTCGCTGTAAGGAAAATGTATTTCGCATTTTTTCGTTGTCCAAAGTTGGAGTTTTTACCAACTTCAATTAAGTCGCCAAGTTCGAGGTCTGCCTTTGTCCCGTGAAAATATGTCTGAGAAAAAGGTGTCGAGCCTTGTCCGATTGATTTTTGTTCGTTTGTATTCTGTTCCATTCACAACAATTTAGGTCCACGTCTGTCGTCTAACAATGAACGCGAATGGGATTGCGCTGATTGCCGGTTTTCCGTATTTCACTATGGAAAGATAATCTGTTTGAGTCATTTCAGCAAATGATTGTTGTTCGCTGTTGTCATGGGTTTCTTCCAACACAATTAGCCCCTGCAGTTCAAAAAAAATCTATTCTGCTATTCTTTGATTGTTGCAATAGATTTTTTTGTCGGGATTACAGTCAAATTCGCCCGGGTTCCATGCGTGTAAGTGGTGAAATGGATGTATTGATTTTATTCAATTTTATGCGGTTTGACTCTGGTGTTTCATGGAAAGACTGGTGAGTCCCTTTAGGGACGAAATGTCGGTAGCAAAATGCACACATAGGGATAAGTCCAGTAGGGACGACATGTAATTCCGCCATTCTCTTTTGTCTGAACTTTGATTTTGTTGAATTTTGTGATTAAACTGCATGCCGCCGTTTGATTCAATTGAAATTAAATTTTGTCACGAAATAAAAAAGCTTAAAACGCATTTCACATTTAGTCAGTTTTCCATAATTTTATTTAATTTTTATCAAACCACAAACAAGGATAATTAAACCAAGTAGTGACACAAGCAGATTATGCAGCCAAAAGGAAAGTGGAATCACTATATGACTTGCGAGGTAGCATATAAAACCGAAGGGTGTAGAGTATCGTAGGAATATTTTTCCAAAAAACGTATCTGCAATTTTATCAAGACTAAATTTGTAGAATTGGGTTGTAATTATTGTTCCTGCAACGATGAACAAACCTCCAAAAGAATTGCAAATAAAATCTGATGCTTCCATAAGTAAAAAGAGCAATTGCGCATCCAATAGTGTTCAGCACCAATTTTGAAGGATGCGCATTAATGAGCATCAGTTTTTGAAATTTAGTGAGGGTTTTCAATTCCATTTTACTTCTTACAAAAGTGCTAAGAAGCCGTCAGATAGAAAATAATACTTGTCATAAACTTAGATGATTTAGGTCACGCAATTTATTTCGCAAAACGTTTAGTTTTGTTGCCGGGCACACCATTCTCTTGATCCGAAATTAACATTTACTATTCCACGTAGCAAGGCGGTTTTATGCGTTCGTGCTGCTCTCAACACAATTTATTTATTTATTCTGTCGTTTTGAACAAAGAATTTGCCGTCAAAGTAAATTGGTATTCCGAGTTTTAATGGATGTCTTCCAACACCTTTAGTTCCTGATGTTTTAAAAAAATCTATTGTGTTAATCTTTTACACGAAAATATTATTTTTCCACGACAAGTTTTTTCGTTCCCATAAAATCTGCTGTTTGAATTTGCACAACATAAATTCCGGTTGCAAAATCTTGGATGTTTACTTCTATCTTTTGTTCCCGATAGCTATCGGGATCACTTGCTGTTGTTGAGTAAATTATTTTTCCTGTAAGGTCTGTGATGGTGACCACAACATTTCTGTTGTTACTTCCTAAGTTGATTGTGAATTGACCTGTGGTTGGGTTAGGATAAATCTGAAACCCATCTTCTTGCTTCGTTTCTGTAATTGCAGTAATCATTGGACAAAGACCTGTAACCTGCACGGGAGTCGGGTGAGGATTGTTATCAGAAGTACCATTACCCAATTGCCCTTCCACATTTCTTCCGCAAGCCCAAACTGTTTCGTCATTCTTCAGAAAAAGGGAAAACAAATATCCTGCTGCCATAGCAGTAATGCCCATCAGCGAGTTCACCTGCACTGGAGTCGAACTGGATGTAGTGGTGCCATCGCCAAGTTGTCCGGAAGTATTCAATCCGCAAGCCCAAACCGTTCCGTCATTCTTCAGAAAAAGGGAATGACTGCCTCCACTTGCCACTGCGATAATGCCTGTGAGCGAGTTCACCTGCACTGGAGTGCTTCTGTCGGTGGTGGTACTATCGCCAAGTTGACCCAAGTAATTCGATCCACATGCCCAAACCGTTCCGTCATTCTTTAGAAAAAGGGAATGACTGCCTCCACCTGCCACTGCGATAATGCTTGTGAGCGAGTTTACCTGCACAGGAGTAAGTCTGTCAATGGTGTCACCAACGCCAAGTGCCCCATATAAATTTTGTCCGCAAGCCCAAACCGTTCCGTCATTCTTCAGAAAAAGGGAATGGTTTCCTCCGCTTGCTACCGAAGTAATGCCTGTGAGACCGCTCACCTGCACAGGAGTGCTTCTGTTGGTTGTAGTGCCATCGCCAAGTTGTCCAATGAAATTCCGTCCGCAAGCCCAAACCGTACTGTCATTCTTTATAAATAGGGAATGAAAAAATCCGCATGCCACAGCGATAATGCCTGAGAGCGAGTTTACCTGCACTGGAGTCGAACTGGGTGTAGTGGTGCCATCGCCAAGTTGCCCATAATTATTTTTTCCGCAAGCCCAGACCGTTCCGTCATTCTTCAGGAAAACAGAATGAGAAGATGAATTGCCCATAAAAGGAGGAACACCTCCTCCATCCATGGCGATAATGCCTGTGAGCGAGTTCACTTGCACTGGAGTTGAACTGGATGTAGTGGTGCCAACGCCAAGTTGCCCATTATTATTCCATCCCCAACTCCGTACTGTGCTATCTGAGCAAACAGCGAGAGAATGATAACTTCCAGCAGAAATAACCTGAGCGGAGGATACAGCTGGCAGCAGAATGCAGAGAGAAAAAAGAAATGCGAAGAGTCGAACTTCGATGAAGCTTCCTTGGATATGTAGTTTTGTTTTCATTTTATTTTGATTTTTTATTAATAGTTTGACTTGAATTTATTTTTCCACGACAAGTTTTTTCGTTCCAATAAAACCTGCTGAATGAATTTGTACAACATAAATTCCCTCTGTAAAATCTTTCGTGCTTACTTCAACCTTTTGTGTTTCCTTCCGTTGTTGAGTAAATTATTTTCCTGTAATGTCAGCGATGGTTACTTCAACTTTTGTTGCTGCTACCCAAAGTGATGGTGACATGGTTGTTGGCAGGATTGGGAAAAAGATTTATTGATGAAGTAAAAGAATTTTCAATTATTCCTGTGGTAGTTGTTTGTCCGGCAAGGATGGCTTGGTTGGGTATGGAATTGTAAGCATAATCCTGTATAATAACAGAGGCATGATTACTTGTTACATCGACACGTAATCTTACCCAACCATAGTAAGTTTGTCCTGATTGTAATAATCTTAATCCTAAATAATAATCTGATAAATTATTCCATAACCCATGACCCGATCCACCATAAGCCGTATCTTTCAAACTATTTAATCCCGATGCTTGCCAGGATTGTTGTAATAACAGGTTACTGTCAATTACGGCATTTAATTGTAAAGGAATTGAAACAGTATCGGAACTAACCAAAGTATCTATTACAGCATTGCCATTTAATGGACTTACATATACACTATTCCGAAATGGCAATCCGGTCATAAAATTCAAAGCTTGGGATGTTAAAATGAAATCATTACTCGCGTCATTATTTAAATCAAGATTATAGTTTTTAGTAAGTGCAATTGGGGCTACACAATACATTGTTGAATCCGGAATTACATCTGTGTAAACAATTTGTGCATTTGCACTTGCGGAAAACATCAATACTGTAACGATGAAAGCCATGCCAACAGGCAGGCAGGCAAAAGACTTCTTTAGTAGTTGTTTTTTCATTTTGTTAAATTTTAAATTTTGACTTGAATTTATTTTTCCACGACAAGTTTTTTCGTTCCAATAAAATATGCTGACTGAATTTGTACAACATAAATTCCCTCTGCAAAATCTTTCGTGTTTACTTCTATTTTTTGCGTTTCACTTTCCGTTGTTGAGTAAATTACTTTTCCGGTAATGTCAGCGATGGTTACTTCAACTTTTTTGTTGCTGCTACCCAAGGTGATGGTGACATGGTTGTTGGCAGGATTTGGAAAAAGATTTATTGATGAAGCAAAAGAATTTTCATTTATTCCTGTGGTAGTTGTTTGTCCGGCAAGGATGGGTTGGTTGGGTATGGAATTGTAAGCATAATCCTGTATAATAAGTGAATCAGGACCACCTGATACATCAACACGTAATCTTACCCAACCATAGTAAGTTTGTCCTGATTGTAATAGTCTTAATCCTAAATAATAATCTGATAAATTATTCCATAACCCAGAACTCGATACACCCGATCCGGGCCACGAATACCAAGTCGTATCTTTCAAAATATTCCATCCCGATGTTTGCCAGGATTGGTTTAATGACAGGTTAATGTCAATAAGGGCATTAAATTGTAAAGGAATTGAAACAGTGTCAGAATTAACCAAAGTATCTTTTACAGCATTGCCATTTAATGGACTGGCTATTATCCTCCTACCATTATACGATGGATTAGTATTAGTTGACGAGGCAGAAGCTGTTAAAGTGTAATCATTATTCCCATCATTATTTAAATCAAGATTGTAGTTTTTATAGACATTGCCAGGGTGTCGGGTATAAAACACAAAGGTTGAATCCGGATTTACATCTGTGTAAATAATCTGTGCATTTGCAACAGTAAAAGAAAACATCATCATGATGAGGAAAGCCTTGCCTACCGACAGGCAGGCGTAAAACATTTTTAGTAGTAGTTTTTTCATTTTGTTTTGGTTTTTAGTCCCGAGTGCTTTGGATGTTAGAATAAATTATTGTTTATTTGAACGTGGACAAAGGTGAAGCGATCAATAAAGCCGAGCAATACCATAAACAAGGTGTTTTGCTGATGCAAGTAGTACAAAACACCATGTTCAAGGGGTTTCAGAGGAATTATGAACAGTTTACATTTGCAGTGTTATTATTACAAAAATTTAAGTCCTCAATCAATTGAAGCATAAGAAATGAAATATTTTCTCCGTCTGATTTCCCTTTTATTCCTGTGTGGAGTTTTATTTAATTCTGTTCAGGCGCAGAATCAACAGAAGATTGATTCGCTGCTGAATGTTTTGAAAACGGCAAAGGAGGATACGAACAAAGTAAATCACCTCAACGCGATCGGCTGGGAATTGATGAACATCAACCCCGACACTTCTATCTTGCTTAGCACACAAGCATTGCAGCTTGCAGAAAAAAATCAATGGAAAAAAGGCATTGCAAATTCATATAATCAATTGGGTTGGTTCAATTTTCTGAAAGGAGAATTCAGTTTTGCTCTTGAACATTACAACAAAGCTATTGCCTTGTGGGACCAATTAAATGACAAGAGAGGAAAAGCAACAACACTTGGGCGCATCGGAAGCGTTTATCAAATGCAAGCTGATTTTTCGAAAGCGGTGAGCTATTATTTGACGGCATTGAAAATTGCAGAAGAAATTGGGGATAAAAATAAAATCGCAGGAATTCTCGGCAACATTGGGGTTGTATATGATGTGCAAGGGGACTATGCCAAATCCCTTGACTATTATTTCAAGGCACTGAAAATGAAAGAAGAATTGGGATTAAATAATTTAATTGCTTCCACACTTTGCAACATCGGGGTTATCTATATGAAACAAGCCGACTATCCCAAAGCACTCGACTATTATTTCAGGGCTCTGAAGATGGATGAAGAATTTGGAGCAAAAAATTATATTACCATGATCCTCGGCAACATCGGGATTGTCTATGGTGAGCAAGCCGACTATCCAAAAGCTCTTGACTATGCTTTCAGGACATTGAAAATAGCTCAAGAACAAGAAGATAAATACTGCATAGCAACAACTCTGGGCAACATTGGCTCGCTTTATATTAAACAAAATAAATTATCAGAAGCAGATAAATATCTGGACAGTGCATTAAAACTTGCAACAGAAATTAAAGCGTTGGATTTAATTAAAGATGATAATAATTATTTTAGTGAACTCTATTCTAAAAAGGGCGACTGGAAAAAAGCTTATGAATATCATATACAATACATAGCTGCCAGGGACAGCATCAACAACGAAGAGAAGGTAAAAAAGCAAACTCAATTGGAAATGAATTACGAGTTTGATAAAAAAGAAGTCGCAACAAAAGCCGAGAACGAAAAACAACTGGCTGTGGCAGATGTAGAAATCAAAAAACAAAAACTGATAAAGAATTATTTCATTGGTGGTCTCGCTTTGTTGTTGATCCTTTCATTTTTTGTTTATAACAATTTCAGGATAGCGAATAAATTGAAGCTGCAAAACATCCGGAACAGAATTGCAAGCGACCTTCACGATGATGTCGGCTCAACCTTAAACAGTATTTCGGTTTACAGCGAAGTGGCCAAACAAAAATCTCCGGCTGTGGTTGATGAACTGGAACAGATTGGAGATGCTTCAAGAAAAATAATTGAAGTGATGAGTGATATTGTCTGGACGATTAATCCGAAGAATGACACATTTGAAAATATCATTTCACGCATGGGTACGCTTGCGTACAACTTGCTAAAGGCAAAAAATATTGAACACACATTTCAGGCAGATGAAAATTTAAATGAGTTAAAACTTTCTCTGGAATCGAGAAGAAATTTTTACCTGATTTTTAAAGAAGCGCTCAACAATCTTGTAAAGTATTCGCAAGCCACACGCGCATCCATCACCCTGACAAATGAAAACGGATTAATAAAACTGGCAATCCGGGATAATGGAGTCGGATTTGATGTTGCTCAGACATCAAAGGGTAACGGCTTGCTCAATATGAAAAACCGCGCGGAAGAAATGAAAGCGCAATTGAAAATTGAATCAGAAAAAGGAAGCGGCACAAACCTTGAACTAATTTTTAAAGCATGAAATAGCGCTATACAAAAGTTTACCAAAAAATGAATATGGCGAAACGGAGTTCTTGAACACAATTAACAAAAAGTAAAACAGGTGAATAATTCCTTCCAGCCATTTTAACAAAAAATTAAAGAGCCAGATGAAAACTTTGAGAGTAATTATTTTTGAAGATAATCGTAGTTTACGTGAAGGATTGTTCCAGCTTATTAATGGCAGTTCGGGATTTGAATGTGCCGGAGCGTTTGCCAACTGCACTGACATTGTAAATGACATCAGGCAAACAAACCCTGATGTTATTCTTATGGATATTGAAATGCCCGGTATATCCGGCATTGAAGCGGTGAAAATCGCGAAAGAAAATTTTCCGGATGTGAAAATCCTGATGGAGACCATTTTTGATGACAACGATAGAATATTTCAATCCATTTGCAACGGGGCGGAAGGCTATATTCTAAAAGCACTCCTCCCGTTCAAATGCTTGCCGCGATTAAAGAAGTTTATGAAGGCGGTTCTCCGATGACACCAAGCATAGCCAGAAAAGTGTTGAAGATGGTACAACATAAACCCTCAGCAGAAGCAGTGAATGATTTTGACCTTTCAGACAGGGAGAAAGAAGTTGTGAAATATCTTGTTCAGGGAATGAGCTATAAATTAATTGCAGAATCCTGTTTCATCAGCCCTGAAACTGTAAACGGTCACATCAAAAACATTTACAAGAAGTTGCAGGTTCATTCAAAATCGGAAGCGGTGGCGAAGGCGATTAAGGGGAAGATAGTTTGAGGAATGTTTTTCTTACCAATACACTTCAAGCGAAGTGTTTTTGTGCGGTGTGGTAAATCCTTCGCATGGAGATGCCGAACTTCCGTCATCTTACGCAGCAATTAATTTTTAAGTGGGGTTATATCCTGCGCAGCGGGATTTTATTCTATTGTATACGGTTGTATCTCTTGGTTTTATTGAACAACAAGTAAGTCCCGTTTGGGACGAAATGTCGGTAGCAAAGCGCACACAAGGGGTGAAGTCCCGTAGGGACGACATGTGTTACCGTAATTCTCCTTTGTCTGAACTGTGATTATGTTGATTTTTGTGATTACACTGAATGCCGCTGTTTGATTCAACTGAGATTAAAATTAATCACGAGATTAAAACGTTTAAGACAGATTTCACATTGCCGGCAATTTCCCATTTGTTAATCTTTTAATTTCCATACTTGTTGCACCAAAATTCAACAACAACCCGATTTCCAAATTATATGCTTCGAGGTAATTAATAGCTTGTGCCAAATGCACCGGCTCTAATTGTGTGAGTGCTTTGAGTTCAACCGAAATAATTTCTTCCACAAGAAAATCAACCCTTCGTGTTCCGATTTGTTCTCCTTTGTACAAAACAGGCATTTCGAATTCACGTTGAAAAGCGAGGCCATGTTGTGCCATTTCAATTTGCAATGCACGTTGATAGATGACCTCCTGAAATCCATTTCCCAAAGTCTTGTGAACTTCCAAAGCGCATCCGATAATCTTTGCCGTTAAATCTGAATGTTTATATTTCTCCTTAATCATGGACCAAATCTCGACCATTGATTTTTGGGATACAACCAACAAATGCTGGGGATTTTAATGAAACACTTTTGTCTGAACTGCACCTTGTCTGAACTATGATTTTGATGATTATTTTGATTATTTTGATTTTGAGAAATCAGTGTTGAATAAATTTCTTTAGGAATGATGAACATGAATCAATTATTTCAATCCCAGCTAATAGTATGGATGCACATCAGTGAAATCATATAAATCATCGAAATCACAGTTCAGACAATTGAATATCACACAGTTTAAGGGCAAAGGATCTTGGAGATCCTTCGCAGCGATAGCATCCTTCGCAGCTGTGAGCTTTTAACTAGGGTCATATCCTTCGCAGCGGGCCGGATCTTTGGAATCCTTCGCAGCTTTTAGCTTTTAACTGGGGTCATACCCTCCAGCGGGTTGCTATAAAAGCGTAAGGAGTATTTTCAAAGGGAGTTTAATTTTGGGAGAAGAATGTTAATTTGTAATAAATTTATTAGAGTTTAAATCTCGATTATATAATGTAAAGTAAAAGAAAAATTCCCTTTGGTAACATTCAAGTATTTCATAATTTGAAAAATCAACTCTGAAGAAGGAATTGTTGTTCACATTTATAAATTGAAATCCGCCTTCACCATAATAATTGCCTAGAGCATAAATTAAGGAATCATTTAAAAAGACAGGTGAATCCGGAAACGAAACAAGGTATCTATTGGATGGATTATATAAAATAAATTCTTGCCATTCCCAACCAGAGCGTTGAAATAGCATATATGGTTTCAGATAGTCAGCCAGATGGTATGCTTGCATACCTTGATTTTCTTCAAGATAAAGACAAAGTTTGGTTTTATTTAAGTCCATCAAGATTAAACAGGAATCCGAATCGGCAAATGAAGCAGGGTATTCAAATCGTAGAGTATTTAAAAAATTGAGTCCATTTGTTCTGACTTTTAGTCGAAAAGGGGCCTGAGCTTTATTGAGAGAATCCCAGTTGGAATTATCATATAATGGAAAAGTCTTAAATGCTTTTTAGTTTCTTTATGAAAAGTTTTAAATTGAAGTGGTGAAATGACCGCATTTATATTATTCTTTGCACTTAAATAATAAATTGAATCGGGAGTTTGAGCAAACTAAAAAATTTAGGATAAAATAGAAAAGGATAGAGAGAATGTACCTGGACATATGATAGCAGTTAGTTCAAGCGGTGCGTTAAAGTGGCACAGTACTAGTAAATATACAAAACTCCCTGAAAATCCTTAAAACCAAAAACAGCTGTTTCGAGGAGGTGAAGTGCCGCCATTTACGAAGCCACTTTTGATCCAAATCTACCTGAAGTGATGTCATGATAGGGGAGCTATCGACCTCCGGAGGCGGAATAACCGTGCGCACGTGCCAGCACACAACATTCCGCTCAGAAGGTTTTTTTTATTATATTTATAGCGATTCCCTGCCAATTCTGAATGAGCTCACATACAGGCCATCATTCAACAGTAACGGTTGGGTTCATTGTTCCCTTTAGAAATACAACCGGTTTACTCATGAAAAATTATTTTCTCTCGTTCTTTTGCTGATGCTGCTTGATCTTCAAATTTCATTTTCACAGCAGGTTGATTTTGCCTATGGATATTCTTCCGCTCTGAATCGGCATTATGCAACCATCAATGATATGGAGCTTACCAGTGACAGCTTGTTGCTCTTAACAGGCACTGCATGGTACCTTAATGGTCCTGACGAATATTTCGCTATTAAAGCAGACCTGGACGGGAATATTGTAACGATTATACGTGATGATACAACAGGTAGTGTTGGTGAAGGGCAAATAATCAAGGAGCTGTCCAATGGAAATTATTTAATGGTTAATTTTTCGAACTTCGTATGGCTCCAGTTATTGTCCTTCACTGATGTTTTATACTTCAACCGGTAATTTTTTATTTCAAAATTTCCATATGTACCACAGGTAGATACAGTTTTTAGTCCTTCCGGACTCGTTGAAATTCATTCCAACCTCTACCTTATTGGTCATGTTTATTGTTCTGCAAATGGATATGACTTTGTATTATTATCAAGACTGACTGATGGAAATGTATTGCAAATTAACTGGCTTCCGGATTTATTTCCGACTCAATATCATGGAGGAATCATAACATCGCCATGGCAATATTCTTATTGGAGGAATGTCATCGGATACTGTTTTGCTAATCGAAAACCCCAACTACTTGTATTGATACAACAGGATTAATTTTATGGCAACAAACATATAATATTGGTTCGTGGTATTCGGAAGTGGATGAAATTTGTAAATTACCATATGGTTATTTGTTGGGACTTAATAATATCTCAACTTTGATAAAGGTGGATACAACCGGTTCCTTAATTTGGGCAGAACCTCAATCGTCGTTCTCGAATGGTCAAAATCAACTTAATTATGCAGGAATTATCTCGCGATAGGTCGTTTAGGCACAGTTATATGGAGTGATACTTTTGGGCAGCCTCTTGGCAGATTATTCTTTGGGTATATCAGCCTTAGAGGCAACTGAAACATTAATTCTGAATGATAAATTGTATATAGCAGGAAAAGCTTGGGTCGGTTCGGGATCTGAAGGCTATCTGATTCGAATTTCAGATCTGCTTTTAGCCGGTATCAGTGAAGATGCGTTTGTAAAGAGTAAAATTTATCCGAATCCGGTCTGCTCAGGAAGCAGATTCAATTTTTCAATTCCTGCTGAGAAAATTACATCTGTAACTCTTCATGATTTGCAAGGAAAACTAATTATTCCTACAATGGTGATTCATTCGGAAGCTACTCCTTTTATTGAACTCCCAACTTCACTGCAGGCAGGAACGTATCTAATTTCCTTTAATCTTGCTTCCACCAAATATATATATCGATTGGTAGTAATGAATTGAAATTAATTCGCCGCGACACACTTCAATCTACCCTTTCCTTTTCGACAATAAAATAAAGGACGATTGTATCCTGCGCAGCGGGTCATATCTTGCGCAACGGGATTTCTTTACACATAGATGACGCAATAAAAATAGTTTTTGATGTATTATTACAAAAAAAATAGCTGGAACCAAAAATAAGAACAGGACAACCAGAATTTTGTAATTTAGCAATATATCAAGTTGCTGTCATAGTATTTTAAATATTTTCCAGATGAATCTGGTTTTTATATCTATCAATTTTCAATTAATTGAATTTACAAACCAATGACCCATGAAGAATATTCTAAAAATTGCATTGTTTTGGAGCTGTTTAATGTTTAACTACTGCCCACGCTCAACTAACTCTGGCAAAGAGTTGTAGGTAGTCCATCTTATGAATCTGTGTTAGATTTAATTTTGACAAATGACAGTAATTATGCCTTTACCGGGTTTATGGATGAATTAGATTCAACACGTGTGTTATTATGCAAAATGGATCTAAATGGAAATATTATTTGGAATAAAACATATTTGATGAACTCTTATTCCTTTGGAAAATCACTGATTCAAACAAATGATGGAGGTTACCTGATTGCAGGTGATACTTGTGGCGTATTGAATGAAATTTTGTTGATTAGAACAAACAATATGGGTGATACACTTTGGACCAAGGACAATACAAGACCCAATTGGCTTAACTTCGCGGACCATTTTTCAAAAGAACAATGGATCATTTATTCTGAGCGGTGATTTACAAACATCCAATGGCTTCTTTTTTATTGAAATGGATACCGCCGGAAATATTGTATGGTCAAAGAAAATATCAGACCAATAAAGTTGTAACATCCCAAACTCTTCAAACAACAAATGGGGAACTTTTTACAGTGAGAAGAATGGGGAACATTGGATTCTACGCGGACTTTATGTTTACAGATGGACTCATATGGAAATTTACTTCAAAATAAAACTATTCAGTTAAGTGGTTCCGAAAGGATGTTTGCTCAATCCGTTTCAAATACAGTTGATTCTGGGTTAATTGTTGCCGGTGTTAGTTATAGCAGGACATCACGATATAAAATTATTTTGACTAAGTTGAATAATAATATGGATGTCCTTTGGAACAAAGTAATTTCTGATTCTACGGGTGGGTATATGCCGTTTGATATATACATAAAACAATGTTTGGATAGTGGATTCATTATTACAGGTGGTGCCCAGGAAGATTTTATTGATTCGATGAGTATGTACCTTCTTAAAACAGATGAACAGGGAAATGTTTTGTGGTCAAGAATTATTGGAGCTTTGGATAGTCCACGTGGTGAAGCCGCACAACAGGTAATTCAAAATAGTGACGGAGGATATTTGGTTGGTGGTTATACTGATTTTTTAGGTGCATCAACTATTGGAGTCAAAGATATTTATCTTGTTAAAACAGATGGTGAAGGTAACTGATATTATTCCCAAATCCAAACAATCTAAAATGTTCATTGACACTTTATGACACGACAGGAAGGGTGAGGAGAAAAATGTTAAGAGTTGAGAATACATTGGACCAGAATCGAAAAAGGAGATTTGGAAGCAGGACTTTACATTTTGAAATCAATTCTGGAAACGAAGGTAATGGGAGTAGAAAACTTGATTGAATAGTGGGCTGAAGCATTTATTTAATTTCGATTGTAGAAATTTCCTTAACTCAATCAACACCATTGATGAATCTGCATCCCTAGTGATGTTGAATGACTTGATTTTTTTTTAAAAGTGCTTAATTTTAAATGGATGCATTTTTAAACACCGAGCAGCACAGAGAAGTTCTTAAATCTACAATCAGCAATTTAAAATCACCAATCAGCAATCTACAATCTACAATCTACAATCAGCATTCTACAATCTACAATCTCATGGACCCTCTGTGGTTAAAAAAAGATAGACACATCTGCGGAGCGGGTATTGCCTCAAATTTCCTTTAATTCAATGTATAAGATGACTTTTCCGGAATACAAGCTTCCACACTCGTGACAAAATTGGCAAAATACATTCCGGATGAAAAATAATCGGCGTTGAATAATATTATTGTTTTTTGTGGTTGGATTCGAAACTTTGACCATCAAATTTGAATGTGCGTCGTACAAGGTAAAACAGCTCCGAAGGCGAGGTTTTCCTGTTGAAATTTAACTGCCAGTTGCGGGATTTGGAAAAAGTAAATACTCCTTCATCTCCAACTGCTCTGTTCTAAAGAAATACAGCCATTGTCCATAGTGATTCCGGATGAACAATTCCATGGCGTGCTTGTTGATAAAAACTGGATTTGTCCCCGTACAATTTCCAAATACGAATTATCGGCCCAGATCCGGGGTTGACAGTCGGGTTTAAGACTATTGAATCTTCAGGAAGCAATTGCTCTTAATGTGTATCAACCATAGCGAGTGTATGCGATGATCCAAAAATTGCTCGATCTCCGTTTAAGACGGCTTCTGTTGCGATCTGCGCATTCCCTATTTTATAATTGATGATCGTCCGGGAAGAATTCACTTCCATTCTGAAAGCCCGGTTACCATTGACACGACCGGTAAAAACAAGATTGCTGTCGGCCAATGAATAAGCGGAGTGGGTAGTCGCGACATCACCAGGGCCGTATATGCTGCAGAGATATGTACCATTCGTATCTACAATATTTATAGAAGCACTTTCCGACCCCATCCACCAATATTTAGAAATTATCCAATATTCTCCAGCTGAACTTTCTTCCACTTCTGTTATAAACTTCGTATGCGAGAGCATTGCAGAAAGTCCACGAAATATCGCCATTTGAATTTAATTTAACGAGAAGGTGCTTTGCAACAATGTTCCGGGATATGTACTTCCCCCTCCATTCCCGTACAAATGATATTGTGATTTCTATCAACAATAAAATTCACTATTTCAGGACTGTTATAGGAACTGTGTAACGCATCACTGCCAAAGAATATCTCCTTGACAATGTTTCCCTGAATGTCCATCTTCAACAAATAACTTTTATATGCACTCCTGCAAAGAACAAAAGTGAATCTCGATCACCAATTTGAGTTTCCATAAATTCCATTACTGTGTCAGTCAGAAAATAAACACTCTTCGGCATATAATTTGACCGTTTTATCAAGATTCGATGGGAACGCAGAATCTGTTTTGGTCATCACTACATAAAATGAACTGTCTAAATTTCGATTGCTCCACAGAAACAATAACAAGTTGTTAGCATTTGAATATCGTTTTGTCATTAAGGTATCCCCCAGAGTGTCCAATTTGATGAACAGAAGTTCATCAAGTGGATTTCGGGCGCAACGTGCAAAGACGGCAATGTTTGAATCTTTTGTAATAAGGATGTCCGATATCTGAACCGTATCATTAATATCGCCAAATTCTTTACTGAAAATTTGCGCGCTTGTCTGAAGAGCGAAACAAAGAAGCAATCCTAATAGGCCAGATGTTTCATTTGTGGTGTAGAATCAAACTGAAAAAAATATCGCAAGTGTGAACGCCTTAGAATTTTCTTTTGAGTACAAATGCAGATTGCAATAATATAAGATCTTCGATAGTATATGCCTGCATTAGCCAGAATATTCCTGCCAACGCTTCTCTTTGAATCAAATATAACGTAAGGAGACACTATTTTGATTCCATTCCAGCTAATCAATAAAACCTTCCACCCTACCGAAAAACATGAAATCTAATATTCATAGCATCATGCTTTTATCCGTTCTAGTGAAGCACATTTCCCATCTCCGCCGCTGTTCACTCAGCTCCGCCCGGGAATTACTATGATAAAGAAGCCCTGTTCGAAGTAGATTGCCTTATTCCTCCGATAAGGACCGTAAACACACCTGATTTTCTGAACTATTGGACACCAAAAGTGCTTTTATAAGCCCAGAACTGTAGATTGTAAATCACACCACCGAATGGAAAAGGATCATGAGATCCTTTGCAGCCTGAACTTTTAGCGGGGTCATATCCTGCGTAGCAGGGGTTCAACTTTCTTAAATTGTATTAAAACAGTGGCAGTGCCTTCGGAAAGTAAACATCGAACAATACATGTCGATATACCAAATAGTAAAGTGCCAGGATGCTCAACTACAAAATCGATTAAAGACCAAGTTGATATGGTGTCGGCATCCTTTTCCCAAATCTTTCTTTCTTCAGCATTCTTGTAAGCTGCACTGTAATTAATCCAGTTAACATTTTGTTAATCAGTGTGATTAATACTTGAAAAGCAATCGAAAAAGCAAAGTACTTTAGGATATCATGAGCTTGATTACAACTAACAAAGTAATTTCTTAATCCATCATTATTCAAAAGTAGTGGAGGTACTCTGTAAACATAACCTTTTAAGCCATAGAAGGACTTTTGGTATGTTCTGAATACGCATTAAACAATAATTTCTCCTGTTCTTTTTTGTTGTCGATTATTAGTAAAACAATTAAAAACTATCGAATTGCTTATCTGCCACAAAGCAGTAACCATTGCTTGGAAATGTTGTGGGCGGTATTGTGTATTTGCTTATTCCGCCATTACCTTTGCTTGCATACTAATATCGCCACCTACCTCCGCTGTTGGATCAGCTTGCGCACAGGCAATTCAAGAACTTTCCCCCGAGCTATTACATATCTTGCAGCTGGAAACTTTTAACAGAGGTAATATCCTGCGCAGCGGGTTGCATACTTTAACGGGCAGGTTATCCTTCGCAGCGGGGATGTTAGCTGCAGTTATTTTCTGTATTCAATGTGGTCTGTTACGCAAATGTTTATGAATTGGCGCCGAAGTCAGTAATGATAACCATTTCTTCAACGATTCTAACTTTTCTGCCTTCGGTTTTGTTAATATTTTCTATGACCTCCTTCACTTCTTTGTCGTCCATTAGTTCCGAGTATATTTTCTTTTCTGTATAAGAATAATCTTTACGTATTTCAATAATACCAAGTCTTATAAAGTTGTCAAGTGCCACAGAAGTTAAATGAGGGTTTACACAAAATGCTTTTTCACCGAAAAGAGAAACGTGTCTATACATATCCCAACCACCTTCTTGCAGATTACTTGATTCACTCCGAATTGCAATGGTGGTAGGAAGATTTGCCTCTTTAGAAATGTATCTTAATATTTTTGCTTCATCTGGTGTTAATTGTTTTATGGTTTCCACAAAACTAGGATGAACAAAATTAGAAGTGTGATTGTCCATTGAAGATGCAATTAAATTCGCGAAGAGTTCTTGCAGTTCAGGTTCATCACCAGACATGATAATCACAAATGGAACTACCATATTTTGATTTGGAGTTTTAATTTCACTTTCAGGAGTGTTCTTTAATTTTTCAGATACTTTCGTGTCAATAAAAATTTGAAGTTTTTCAAAACTCCAAACTAATGCTTTTAAAGGAAAGAGTGCTACATTAACTGTTTTTGCTACTGTCTCAAGAGTCTTTCCAATTTCTTTGGCTGCAGGTTGAATTGTATCAGTATAGACCGGAACTGTTTTCACAAGCCCTGTAACAGCATTGATTGTTTCACTTACTTTGTTTTCGCTTGGTTCTTTGTTTTGTTCGCTCATTTTGTATCTCGTTAAATTGTGTGTGTCTTTCTAAATTGCCGCTAACAAGTAAATATGAAACTCCCCCGGAAAATATTAATACCGATAATCTGATGTCTTGAGGAGATGGATTGCCACCATTTGCGAAGCCACTTTGAACCAAGTATACCTGAAGGTGATGTCATGAAAGGGAGCTACCGGCCTCCAGAGGCGGAATAACCTTGTGCACGGGTTTTCACACAACATACAGCACACCGTGGTAATTCACCCTTTTAAAAACCGGTACGCATTAGCAGATCTGAAAAGCATTGATCAGTGGATGAATATCACACAATTTAAGAGCAAAGGATCTTGGAGATCCTTCGCAGCGATGGTGGGGATCATGAGATCCTTCCTGCAGCTGTAAGTATAACAGCTCCTTGCTATCGTCATTTCGTATCATACAGTTTTTCTGTGACAATTTTCGCAAATATCTTTCAACTTGATAAATGCATTTTTCCATAGGTTAGAATTGAAGTCTGAATTAGCTAACTCGTTTAAATATTTATTCACGCTTTTGTTAAGCGATTCAAGAAACAGTTCTGCGTTAAGTGAAAATTCTGTTTCGTCAAGTAGTTTGCCTTTTCTAAGCACTCTCCAGCCATTTGTCGTTTCTGATTGATGCAGAATTCCGCATCTTATGTGTTTATAAAATTCAACCGATATTCCTTCATTAAAGTCAGGGAAATTGTCTTGTTCATTATTGAAAAAGTTCTTAAACATTCTCGGTCCCATTCCATTAGTGTCAGGTACACCTTCCCTAAATGATTGCAATGTCTCTATGACGAAACAGGAGACAGCCATGATTAAAAAGCCGCTGTCAACAGATTTTATATGTTTTAAATACCTGTTTTCAAATCTGTGTCTTATTAGTTTAACAATTTCAGTTTTTGAATGAACTCCTTGTTCCTTCATCCAATTCTGAAGTTGCATGACTATAACATCTCTTATCAGTTTATAGTCACTTATTTCTTTCATAATTATTTTGTTCGGGATGATCTCACACACCGGCTTTCACACATCATTCTGTTCAGAATAGGTCATATCCTTCGCAGCGGTTTGCATCCTTCGCAGTGGTGAGCTTTTAGATGGACATATCCTGCAGAGCGAGACATATTCTGCGCAGCTGGAGAAATTTCTTTTTTACTTAGTGATGAATAAATTTATTATACTTGATATGCGGCTCTAGACCCTCAAACACTATTGCAACATTTAAAATCGTTTGCACGCCTATATTTCTCATTTCAGTAAAATATAGTTTTTTTTCAATCTGATTGAGTGCTTCATCCAATTCGTTTTCAATATTTGCTTTGTCTTTTTCTCTTTTCTTTATTTCAATTAATACTCGGATTCTTCAATTCAATTGGAGTGAGGGCAATGTCGTATCGCCCAACTCCTGATTCCTTATTTGAAGAAATATTGTAACCTTCAATTCTCCCCTGCAAAACACCAAGAACAAAAACATGAAATGTTCTTTCTTTATCTGCTTCTGTAATATCAAAGAAACTAGGAATCCAAGAGCATTCGTTTGAGTTTTGCAATAAACTCTGGAAACTTTTGTTCAATAAGTGGTGAAATAAGTTGATTGCCCTGTATGTTATCTTGAACCAAAAATAGATATTGTTCTACCATTTTATTTATCTCTGCCGTAATCGGATTTATTTCAATCTGATGCACGAAGTTCTTTGAACTTTTCAATTTCTGAATCACAATAGGCTACTGCTTGCGGAAATGAACATCGTGCGAAAGGGCTTTCATTTTGGAGGTAGTAGTATTTATTTTCAATCAAATATTTTATCTTCTCATCTATTGACAAATCTTTTATGGCTTTTGGAATTTCTATTTTTACTTTAAAAAACATAATGTTTATTGCACTGAAAAGTAAATGGTCAAGATATATTATGATATGCATTTCATTATATGATAATTCAGCAACACTTAGGTTTGAATAAAAATCAATCCGTTCCATTGCTGATTGCAATTGCGGATGACTTTGAGAAAAATTGTTGAGCATGTCATCTTCAGGAATTGCATTAAGAAAATTAATTGCTACTGGACATCTTTTCTTTTGATTGGAAAATTCTTTTCAATGTAATTGACTTATTAATTTTATCTAGTTGTTCATAATAAAACATTATCCCTTTTAGGATGGACTTTGCGAAATAAATTTTCTCGTATGGGTTAATTATGTCCATTTGATACTTGATAATTTAGTTTTTAATACTTTCTACAACTTTGATTTCATGTTTTGATAAATCACAGGGTTGATTTGAGATTTCATTATTTCTACGATGACAAGAGTCAATCGTTCACTGTTGTTGCGAAATTTGCGTAACAAGATATCTTTTATATTTTTAATGTCTATAGATTTCTTCTTCAATTTCATTTTTAATGAACTTACAAATAAGACTTATGTCATTATCTTTGTCAAGAATTTCCAGAGATGGATGAATTGATTTGTAAATTATAGGATTTCCTAGTTTAATTGATTGTCTTTCCAATTATACTTTTAGGTTTTGAGGATAATATAATTTTAGCGACCAGTCTGAATTTATAGCAGAAAATCTCATAAAAAACAAATGAATAGCTGCTATTAATTCACTGATAAAGTCCGAAAGGCTAATGTCCAGATTGATATCTCTTATATCAAAACTTAAATGATAACTTATAGGATCCCCAAATATAAGTTGTGGTGTAATCTGTTTTGCCGTGATGCATCAGACTCACCATATGTATGCACTAACGAGCACCGGATAGCATATAGTTGGTTATGAAGTCCCTGTAGTTATTGTTGACTTTAGTCAGATAGGTGCTAACGAACTTCTTATACTCATTTTTCCCATTTTTTATTTTGATTCCATTGATTGTTAATGGGTTTCCTAAATAGTCTGTACAACAAAAGGTCAAGATGAATGTCCACCGAGGATCCACCATCAACAGCTTTAAGATATCAGCTATTACAGTTGAGTAAAACTGGTACTAAATAAGGTTGATCTCAGTCTTTGGCTGCATAACATTTTCGAATTATGACAAACGAGTGGAGGTAAAAGTTTTGGCTTGGAGATCCTTCGCAGCGTTAGCATCCTTCTCAGCTTTGAACTTTTAACTGGAGTCATATCCTGCGCAGCGGGTGCGAACTTTTAACTGGGGTCTTATCCTTCACAGCTGTTAACTTTTAACTGGGGACATATCCGGCGTGGCGGGTATAGATAAATTTGGGAAATAATAGCAGCTCCGAGCTAGCATAAGATATATCCTCCTTCCACTGCGGCAAACAAGGCAAATTCGACAGTGTTTTATGGACTAAGTTTTGGCGGGAAACCGCATATCTATAAGTTGAACTGCGGAATTATCTCGTAACATGAATCCTCTTAGAGGAATGTTATATTTCGATTTTATAAATTCTAAAAACTTGATGTTGTCCATGTTCCTGATCACTATTCCTTCAAAACTCAATTTAGGGCAGAATAAAACTCCAAAATTTCCATGTGCAAAGTAATACGCAATAGCATTAATGACTGGCGTAACTGAAACGAAATAGCAGACTCCGTATGAGCCATCTGCCGCAGATCCCCAGTTGATTATATGGGAATTAGCAATGGAATGATTCTCGTTCGATGAAGAATTCTCATGAGGTTTTAGTGTTATCGTCTGTGATCTGCCAAGGGTTAAAGTAAATTTCTCAAAGTAACGAAAGAAGCGGTCGCCATATGGACCTGTTTCTGTAATCGTGCTCACTTGAAAATCTGCAATGGTAGGAATATTGGGATTTTCAATTACTCTTGAAAAGGCCTGCGTCAAAGATTCTTTTTCTGGTTGTTTCTTTCTTATAAGTTCATGAAATTGTTTTTGGAATTCACTAAATCCATCGATGTCACCAATCCAAGCAGAAGTCAAACCGGTTTCAACATTATTATTTGCGATTTTTGTAATTTCGGTTTATTATTTCTTAATGTACACAAAGTAAATACAACTCTATTTCCATCAGAGTTGTATTTTAGTAAGGTGTCTATCAAATATTGTGACGATACACTTTTTTGATTATAAATTTCTCTTACAGCTTTTTCTGCCAAGTAAATCGATCCAGCAAATGAAATACATATTCGTGGATGGACAATGATAGCTTTAAGGACCCCATAAATTGATTCCTTTTTCCTACCCTCATCAATATCCGTGATTCTTGAATCTGATTCAATGTATATTTTATCGTTAATAACTTTGCAAACGACTAGACTCATTTGGTTCTATCAATAATGTTGAAATTTCTTAAGTCGCGAAGAAGTTGCGCAAACGTAGAATAGATTAACGGAGTATTTTTGGGAGATCAGTCACTACACACTCAAATGTACCGAATAGTTTACAAAGTGTGGATAGGGCGGACGTAAACTAGTGCGAAGCATCACGGACGCCTGCGCTAGCTTACGCGAGCCCGCCCACTCCAAAAATATTGCGTTTAATCTTTATGTTATGCGCATTCCGGCATCAAATACAACCAGGTCCTGCTAAAGTTTTTTAATATCGTCTTTAAGCATTTGGGCATTTTCTTTTTCTTGTTTTAGTCTATTCTCATTTTCTAATTTATTATTAATTATATCCAATGTAATACATTTGTCCTTTGAAAGAAACTCAACCTTAATTTTCTTGTAAGGCGTAGCCCATTTATATGTCGCTTTGTTTATAGACAAAGTTTTTCCGTATTCGGAACAAATTACACTAATAAGGCGTTCAAGAGGAGGAGCTTGATAGCTAAGATTCATTTGAATAGTATCGCCGATATCATAACAATGTGATAAAGAATACTTATAATTCCCGTGAGTTACTATTTGGCCAAGGTAATTCCAGCAATACTAGAAAGCTACTATTCTCCGTTTGCATTTTACCAAAGTATAAGTCATCGATTGCAAGGTATTCAATACTATCTTGGTGAGTAAAGCTGGTTTGTTCTTTACCATTAATTAATGTGACGGGCTTAACACTATCCGTTTTGATCGTAGGAGTTGAAATTGGCTTTGGATCAGATTTTAATGTTGATGTACTATCAAAGAAATCTCTCCGGATCATCAACAAAAATGTAAGTATGGTAATAATACCAACCACGACAGACCATATTACTTTCCGCCTTCTTTTGCGAAGTTGTGCAACATACCCTTCACTCTTTTATGTCAGACAAAATGCTCCAACCCTTTTCTGTTAAATTTATTCCTCTAAAATAATGGTGTTCACCAATTGGGTGCTCCTCATTTTTAGATGCTCTTGACCGATTAAATGTTTAATTTGATTTTCAATAACGTAATAACTCTCGTCGATGTTTGAGTACCATTCTCCTTCTTTAATGTCTTTCCACTCAAATGTTTGATTTCCGATGAATTTCTGAAGTATAGCATCTCTGATTTCTGCTTTTCGTTTGCTATTCATAAGGATAATTTAAGTATTGTAGTTAGTTCGTACTGAGCCAACGGGTTGCAGATTTGCGATGGGCAGGCTTTTTATCACAAATGTTCATGCGGAGCACTGACCTTTTTAAAACCACAAATAGTCAGCAGTGCATGAATGCCAGACTATTGCAAATGTGCTGTTATTCGCTTGCTTTTATCCCGTTTGTCTTACCCAAGCTCTAATATTTATTCCTATTCTTTCCATGTCCTCTCGGGTTACAATTCCGCCATGCATAATTATATTACGAGATCTTTCTAAAGTTGAAAGAACAGCCTTTGTCCACTCCATGTCTGCCAAAATATCTTTAAATAGATCCCAATTTACAACTATGATAGAGGATAAATCTCCGAAATCGCAGTACATTATTTCTTCAGTTCCTCTGCTCCCATGCCACCTGAATTTTGAATCTTCTTCCTGTCTTGTTTTACCTTCGATTTAATTCTCTCAGGAACTTTTTTTCCCACCAAGTCTCAAGAAACTTCTCTGCCATTGCAGACTTAACTAATTCCGGACTGAATTTTCAAAAGAATGTAATGCTATATAAACAATAGACATTTGTCTTGCTTTTTGAATGTTGTCGTCATCGAGCATCTCAAATGATAGAGCCTTCATAAGAGAGTGTTCTTCTTCTTTCCAAACTTTGAAAGGTTCTTTCTACCTAGCCTTATCTAAACTCTCATCTGTGAGCAGACCGCGGTAAACAAAATTGTATAGTTCCTCCATATTTTTATCCTAAATGGTCTCGAAGACTTTTAAAATTGCATCGTAAACAGCCTGATCTTTTGTATCAGGAAGGACAATATTTATATGATATTGTAATCCATCAATATCCAGTTTCTTGTGCTTCCGATTTGGTGCCAAATCCTCTTGAAACTCTTTGGGTTTATCCGTGGGTTGTTCAGGTTTTTCTTTACCATCTCCTTTAGATGTTTCTGACGTGCTCCTATCAAAATCAGCAAGATTGCATAAGGCTACAAAATTTGATGCAATTAATTTTATAAGATTATCTGTTTTCTTTTTGCCAGCATAAAGAGTGCGCAATTTATTATACACCTCCGTTTGATTCATTTTTCTGAGCATCCTTTTTAATTGCAAACAAATCAGAAAACATTTCTCTAATCCCCTCTGCTAAAACCCCAGGAGCGACATCTTTATCCAAAAATTCATAATATCTTTTTGTCGGAACATTATTGGTATCCAAAAAGCCTAATTCTTTTAATATACCGATGAATGTTCTATCATTTGTGCTAGCAAATTCTAACCCTTCAAGGAACTTCACTGTACAATCTTTCTGGAGCTTGTGCATTTTGAATTGCTTCAAAGTAAGCTTGAAAAAGAACCTGCCTTAACGGAATAACTGTTTGCAATGCCATATTTTAAGTTTTTATTTATTTTACTAAAATACTATGAAAGAGTTAAAGTTGCGCATAACGGTTATGTTTACGCAACTCGTTGCGTATACTCTGTTTTTGGTTGGGTTTATGCAATTGTTTGCATATAAATCGAAAGAATGAGAATGAAACCACACGTTCATTTATTTTCTTCTAAGTTTGCAAAGATAAAGTATTTTAATGTTCATTTAATTTATTGTTTTGATCGATTTCTTCGAAAGAACAATTCAAAAATTTGATTACGAAACTTACAGATGGTATTTTTTTCAATTCCTCTGACCAAGATACATTATTTCCTACACTTCAAATAATTGGAATTTATTTAAATTTTTAATTTATCTCTGGGTATAAATTTTAGTGGTTTTAATCTTTAAGAATATAAAGGAACTGCTGTAAACTAGAACCTTTTAAGGAGCGTTACACTCATTATTCTAACCCCGGGCGAGCGAAGAATGAGCGGAGCACGGGTAGGGCGGGAGTGAAATGCCGGCGGTTCGTTCCAAATCTTTGCGCTCTTTTGCGACTTTGCGCGATAAAATTTCTCGCAAAGACGCAGAGAGCACAGAGGGGATTTTGCAAATGACTTAAGATTAACATATTATAACTTTTTGTCAATAAGTTTTTCTTCCTTAAGCAGCGGAAAAAATTACCTTTGCAGGCGAAAAAGCAGGCCTTTAGGCAATTAATCTTATCCTCTACGATGCCCCGTGATCTCTCTATAAAATCTGTACTTATTATTGGTTCCGGTCCGATTATTATCGGACAGGCTTGTGAATTTGATTATTCAGGTTCCCAGGCTTCACGATCGCTCAAGGAAGAGGGCATCGAGGTGACCCTGATCAATTCAAATCCGGCAACGATCATGACGGATAAGGTGACGGCTGATAATATTTACCTCAAGCCGCTGACAAAAAAATCCATCATCGAAATTCTGGAGAAGCATAAGATTGATGCGGTGCTTCCAACGATGGGCGGACAAACTGCTTTGAACCTCGCGATTGAATGTCAGAAGTCGGGGATCTGGGATCGTTATGGTGTGAAAATTATTGGTGTCGATATTGACGCGATCAACATGACGGAAGACCGGGAGAAATTCCGCTTGCGTATGTTGGAACTTGGTGCGGGTGTGTGCAAAGGCAGAACGGCAACATCATTTCTCGAAGGCAAAGAGATCGCACAGGAAATTGGGTTTCCATTGGTGATTCGTCCGTCTTTTACACTCGGTGGAACGGGCGGCGGGTTTGTGCATACAAAAGAAGAATTCGATAGTTTTTTGAATCGTGGTTTGCATGCTTCTCCTGTTCACGAAGTTTTGATCGAACAATCGATTTCGGGCTGGAAGGAATTTGAATTGGAATTGTTGCGCGATGCGGCCGGGAATGTGATCATCATTTGTTCCATCGAAAATTTTGATCCGATGGGAATTCATACGGGTGACTCTATCACTGTGGCTCCCGCGATGACGCTCTCGGATGTGACCTACCAAAAAATGCGTGATCTCGCGATCCTTTGCATGAATGGGATTGGAAATTTTGCGGGTGGTTGTAACATTCAGTTTTCGGTAAATCCGGATAACGAAGAAGAAATAATTGTTATCGAAATTAATCCGCGTGTTTCACGTTCTTCGGCACTTGCATCAAAAGCTACCGGCTATCCGATTGCAAAAATCGCTGCGAAGCTTGCTATCGGTTATCATCTCGATGAAATAAAAAATCAGATTACAAAAAGTACTTCCGCGTTTTTTGAACCAACACTGGATTATGTGATTGTAAAAGTTCCGCGGTGGAATTTTGATAAGTTCAAAGGCAGCGACCGTCACCTGGGATTGCAAATGAAATCTGTTGGTGAAGCCATGGGAATCGGACGTTGTTTCCAGGAAGCTTTGCAAAAAGCTTGTCAGTCGCTCGAGATCAAACGTAACGGACTCGGCGCCGATGGTCGTGAGATCCGTGACCAGGAAGAAATTCTTGACAGTCTGGAAAGACCGAGATGGAATCGTTTGTTCCATATCTATGATGCTTTCAAACTTGGTATTTCGTTCAACACAATTCAGAAACTTACCAAGATCGATCCCTGGTTCCTTCGACAAATCGAAGAACTGATCGAGCTCGAAAAAGAAATCGAGAAATATACTGTTGAGACGATACCCAATGCTTTGCTCATGGAAGCAAAGAAAAAAGGGTACGCTGATCGTCAGGTTGCGCATTTGTTACGTTGTCTGGAGAGTCAGATTTTTAAGAAACGCAAGGATCTCGGCATTCGTCGCGTTTGGAAAATGGTAGACACCTGCGCAGCGGAATTCGAAGCGATGACGCCGTATTTTTATTCAACATTCGATGAAGAGAATGAAAGCGTCTCTACCAACAAAAAGAAAATTGTGATTCTTGGTTCAGGACCGAATAGAATCGGGCAGGGGATAGAATTCGATTACAGTTGTGTGCATGGTGTTCTTGCTGCGAAAGAAGCGGGCTATGAAACCATCATGATCAATTGCAATCCGGAAACTGTGTCGACGGATTTTGATATTGCAGACAAACTTTATTTCGAACCGGTTTTCTGGGAACATATTTACGAGATCATCGAACATGAAAAACCGGAAGGTGTCATTGTTCAGCTCGGCGGACAAACAGCATTGAAGCTTGCAGAGAAATTAAATAAATACGGCATCAAAATTATAGGTACCACATTCGAATCCCTGGATCTTGCCGAAGACCGCGGACAATTCTCAACATTACTCAGAGACCTGAATATTCCTTATCCGAAATTTGGAGTGGTAGAAAATTCAGATCAGTTGGTTGGACTGTCGAAAGATCTTGGTTTTCCATTATTGGTTCGTCCGAGTTATGTCTTGGGCGGACAAAGCATGAAGATTGTGATCAATGTGGAAGAGTTGGAAACGCATGTGATTAAAATTCTGCAAGACATACCAGATAACAAAATTCTTCTGGATCATTTTCTGGAGAAAGCCATAGAAGCGGAAGCAGATGCAATTTGTGACGGGGAAGATGTGTATATCATCGGAATGATGGAACACATCGAACCGGCAGGAATTCACAGTGGCGACAGCAATGCCGTTCTTCCTCCATTTGATTTGAGCGACAATGTTCTCCAGCAGATGGATGCCATCACACGAAAGATAGCATTGGCGATGCAGGTGAAAGGATTGATCAATATTCAGTTTGCCATCAAGAATGAGATCGTCTATGTGATTGAAGCAAATCCGCGTGCTTCACGAACGGTTCCATTCATTGCCAAAGCATACGATGAACCCTATGTGAATTACGCAACAAAAGTGATGTTGGGTGTAAACAAAATCAAAGACTTCAAATTTTCTCCAAAGAAAAAGGGATATGCAATTAAAGTCCCTGTCTTTTCTTTCGATAAATTTCTTGATGTCAACAAAGAATTAGGCCCTGAAATGAAATCTACCGGCGAAGCGATTTACTTCATTGATGATCTTGAAGATGATTTCTTTCAGAAAGTTTATTTAGAGCGTAATCTGTATCTCTCACGATAAAAATCTTTTGCGTCCTCTGTCCCATTGTGACGAGAAATAGTTCTTCCCGATAGGACAGAGAACGCAAAGGAAAATTAATTACCATGCAAGAATTCCTCATTGTCGCCATTCTTCTCATTGTCTTCTTCAGTGCTATAAGGAGATTTGTGTTCTTTAGTTCCTATAATGCTTTCAATAAAGCTGCAGATAATTTCATGAACCGTCAGGAGATGGAAGAGAAAAAACGAAAAGAAGAAGGCAAAGTTTATGTTGAAAATATTCCCAAGGATAAGAAGAAGTTGAAGGATGAGGGGGAGTATGTCGATTTTGAGGAGCTCCCGTGATTGAAGAGCGTTTGATGATGAAGGTATTAGGTATAAGGTATAAAGTATAAGGTAGGATGTCGGAGGGAATTTATTTTATGCATTACACTAACAGTATTTATGAATAAATTGAAATCATGTAAGCAATCAACGAGCGTTCTAAAACACAGAACCTTATACTTTATACTTTATACTTTATACAGCATTCGCTGAAAATTAGCCAACCAAAACCGCCATATGAAAAAACTCCTGCCTCACATTATTGCCATTGTCGCTTTTCTGGTCATCACATTTATTTACTTTTTCCCACTACTGGAAGGCAAAGAATTAAAGCAAAGTGATATCAACAACTGGAAAGGAATGTCTCAGGAGATTATCAGTTTCCAGGAGAAAACGGGGGAGCATATTTACTGGACGAATTCTATGTTTGGAGGTATGCCGGGATACCAAATCTCTGCAATTTATGGTGCGAACCTCATTCAATACATTGACAAGGCTATCTTGTTTCTTCCGGCTCCGGCGAATTTATTTTTCTTGTTTCTGATCGGGTTTTATTTTCTCTTAATTACATTGAAAGTAGATTCACGTGTTGCGATGATCGGATCTTTTGCATTTGCTTTTAGTTCCTATCTCATTATTTTCCTTGTCACCGGACATAATTCCAAAGTTCATGCGATAGGATACATGGCTCCGGTAATCGCCGGTATCATCATGACGTATCGGGGACGAATGTGGTTGGGAGCCGCGCTCACAGGTCTCTTCCTTGCATTGGAACTGAACGCGAATCACCTGCAGATCACCTATTACCTCATGCTCATGGTTGTAATGCTTGGGATTGCAGAGATGTATACAGCATTCAAAGAAAAGAGATTGGCGCAATTTGGAAAAGCTACGGTTGTTCTTGGTGTGATGGCATTGCTTGCTGTGGCCACCAACATTACAAATTTATGGGCGACGCAGGAATACGGGAAATATTCCACACGTGGTCCATCTGAACTCAAAGCAGATAAAGAAAATCAGACGACAGGTCTTGACAGAGATTATATCACAGACTGGAGTTATGGTGTAGGAGAAAGCTGGACGTTTCTGGTTCCGGATTTTAAAGGAGGAGCGAGTGAAGGAATTGCAAAGAATAATAAAGACGCTTTAAAAGGACTTGATGATAATTACAAGCAAAACATTGCGCAGTTCAGTGCCTATTTTGGTGATCAGCCTTTCGTTGGCGGACCTTTGTATCTTGGGGCTATTGTTTGTTTATTATTTGTAATCGGTTTGTTTGTCGTGAAAGGTCCGATGAAATGGTGGTTGCTGGCCTCAACAGTGCTGTTTCTATTTCTGGCCTGGGGAAAAAATTTCATGTCCTTCACCAATTTCTTTCTCGACAATGTTCCCGGCTACGATAAATTCAGGGCCGTTACTACCACACTGATCATTCTTGAATTTACATTTCCATTGCTGGCGATTCTGGCAGTCGACAGAATGGTAAAGGAAACGGATTTCTTTGCGAAGTATAAAAAGCAAATCAATTACACATTGATCGGTGTTCTTGCAATTGTGGGTGTGATGTGTATTGCGCCGGGCATGTTCACTTCTTTTTACACGCCGACAGAATACGATCAGGTTACTGCCTCTGTTCAGGGAAAAAATATCGGACAGGATGTGATTGATGGTTTCTTCAGCAATCTTTCAGAAGCACGCAAACACATTGTCACCAGTGATGCTATCCGTAGTTTTATGTTTATCCTGCTGGCTTGCGCACTCATCTGGACATTTTTACGGTACAGGTATTCGAAAGAAATATTTGTGTACGGATTAATGTTTCTCGTTGTCATGGACCTGGCAACAGTTGGAAAACGTTATTTGTTGACAGAGGATTATGTAAAAAAATCTGCCAATGTAATTCCTTTTCCAATGACACAGGCTGATCAGATTATTAAGCAGGATACGACTCAAAGTTACAGAGTATTAAATCTTGCAGCCAATGTGTTTAATGATGCATCTACATCTTATTATCATCAGTCGATAGGCGGATACCATGGAGCTAAATTAAAGCGTTACAAAGAACTGATCGACTACAGTCTCACACCTGAATTGAGCGCACTCAAAATGGGAATGCAAAAAGGGGATTCATCTTTTCTTCGTGTATTGAGTAGTCAGCCTGCTTTAAATATGCTGAATACAAAGTACATGATCTACAATCCGGACGCAGCACCCTTGTTAAATCCGGGAGCCTTCGGAAATGCATGGTTTGTAAATGAATTCAAAGTGGTTGCAAATGCGGATTCTGAAATTGCTGCTTTGCGTTCATTTGATCCTGCGCACACTGCAGTTGTTGATGAACGTTTCAAAGATCAGTTGAGCGGACTCCAGCCGGGTGCTGATTCTGCTGCTTCCATTGTGCTTACTAAATATGAACCCAATCATTTGGTCTATGCAATGAAATCGAATGTCGAGCAGTTTGCTGTATTTTCCGAAATATATTATGACAAAGGATGGAATGCGTATGTAGACGGTAAACTCATGCCGTATGCACGGGTAAACTATGTTTTGCGTGGCATGCGGGTTCCTGCAGGTACTCATACGGTTGAATGGAAATTCGAACCGCAAGTGGTGCAGACAGGAGAGAAGATTGCTTTGGCAAGTTCTGCTTTGTTGTTGCTGCTTGTTGGCGGAATGGGCTGGATGGAATGGAAAAATAATAAGCAAGCGAAGGCTGCGTAATTATTTTCCGACAATTCTGTTTCATCAATTTGATCCAAGCGAATGAAAAAAATCCTGTACATCACCTATTACTGGCCTCCCAGCGGGGGAGCGGGTGTACAGAGATCGCTTAAGTTTGTGAAGTACCTTTCAGAATTTCAGGTTCAGGCAACCGTCCTTACTGTTGACGAGAAGCAAGCATCGTATCCGCTTTTGGATGATACTTTGCTTGCGGAAATTCCATCCGGAATTGAAATTCACAGGACGGATTCTTTTGAACCTTTGCAAATTTTATCCAAAGTCGGCAGCAAGAAAAGTATTCCTTACGGTGGTTTTGCAAACCCGGGCAAAGAGAAATTGTCTCAAAAGATTTTGCGATTCATTCGGGGTAACTTTTTTATTCCGGATGCACGAAAAGGCTGGGTAAAATATGCAGTGAAAACAGCAAGCCGGATACTCAGCGAAAATAAAATCGATACTATTGTAATTTCCAGTCCGCCCCACAGTTCTCAACTGATCGGACTAGCCTTGAAAAAGCAATATCCAAACCTGCACTGGATCGCTGACATGCGCGATCCCTGGACGGATATTTATTATTACAAGGATATGCTTCATACGGCATTGGCGAAGAAGAAAGATCAGAATCTGGAAAAAACAGTTTTGGAACAATGCTCTGCTGCAATTGTGGTTAGCAATGACCTCAAAAGATTGTTTCTGCAGAAATCGAAATCATTAGATCAAAATAAAATCCATGTGATTCCCAACGGCTATGATTCTGTTGATTTCAAGACAGGAGTTGAGCCTTGTAAAGATAAATTTCTGATTACCTATGTTGGAACGATTGCAGATTCTTACAATCCGGAAATATTCTTTTCTACTTTCAAAAAAGTTTTGGATAAAAATCCGAATGTGCCAATGAAAATTCGTTTTGTCGGCAGTATTTCCGGGCAGGTGACTCAATGTATTGATGAAAATAATTTGAAAGAAAAAGTTGAAATTATTGGTCATGTTTCCCATGAGCAGGCTATTCTATACATGCAGGAATCAAGTATTTTGTTACTCGTTATTCCGGATGTGAAGAATGACAAAGGTATTCTCACCGGGAAATTGTTTGAGTACATCGGAGCCAGAAGACCGGTTCTGGGTATCGGTCCGTCCAATGGCGATGCAGCTCAAATCCTTGCAGAGTGCAATGCCGGAAAAATGTTTGATCGCCAACAAGAGAAGGAAATCGAGATGTGGTTGATGGATGCAGTAAATCGCTGGCAACAAAATTTTTCCTTCCGTGATGGAAACGCGGAAGTTGAAAAATATTCGCGAAAGGAACTAACAAGAAAACTGGCAGGAGTATTAAACAATATCCCCTGATCTAAGTGACAAACCAAATGTCATGCATACGCAAGCCCTACGATATTTATCCGACCTTAGCCCAATAACTTAATAACTCAATAACTTAATAACTTAATAACCCAATAACTCAATAACCTAACAACAGTGTGCGGAATAGCCGGCTTCATTGACCCAAAAATCTCCTCCGAGGATGCGCCTGCACTTCTGGAAAAGATGCTGCAAGCCATTTCCCATCGCGGTCCGGATGCGAGAGGGACGTATTTTCATGAAGCCATGGCACTTGGACACAATCGTCTGAGTATTATCGACCTCAGTGAAGATGGGAACCAACCCATGCATTATTTTGATGCAAGCATTGTATTTAACGGAGAGATTTACAATTACAAAGAAATTCGGGACAATCTGGCTGCAAAGGGTTATCGTTTTTGTACACATTCCGACACAGAAGTAATTCTTGCAGCCTTTCGGGAATACGGCGAGCATTGTGTAGATCATTTTGTTGGCATGTGGTCCTTTGCGATCTGGGATTTGAGAGAAAAATATTTGTTTTGTTCCCGCGATCGTTTCGGGATCAAACCATTTTTTTATTTACACGAAGGAGAACGTTTTTATTTTGGCTCGGAATACAAAGCACTGAAACCATCCCGATTATTTTCCAATGAAGTGAACTGGGCACAGGTGAGCAGAGGATTGCAACTCGGTTGGAACACCTATGCTGATGAAACATATTTTAATTCCATTCACGCTTTGCCGGCGGCATGCAATCTGATTTTCAGGAATGGGAAATTGGAAGTGAAAAAATACTGGGATATTCCGGAAGGCAATTCATTCAAGGGTTCGATTGAGGAGAAAGCGGAACGCTTCCGGGAATTGTTTTTGGATAGTATTCGTTTGCACATGCGGAGCGATGTAGAAGTAGGAGCTTGCCTGAGTGGTGGCTTAGATAGCTCAGCAATTGCCTCGGCAGTTGCGATGGAATTCCCGGATTCTTCTTTTCAAACGTTTACGGTGTATTATGATGGGGAGAATGAAGTGGATGAACGTCCGTTTGCAAATGAAGTGATTAAGAAATACCCCGTTCTGAAGCCTCATTTCATGAAGCCTTCAAATGTACAAATTACAGATTCCTTCGAACGTGCAATTTATCATGCGGATGTACCCATAGCCGGATCTTCTCCTTTGTCGCAATATTTTGTGATGGAACTGGCAGCACAAAACAAAATCAAAGTCGTACTCGACGGACAGGGCAGTGATGAATTCCTGGGAGGTTATATGCATTCGTTCTATCGTCTCATCGGCGGACACTTCAGTTCTATGCATCCTTTGAAAGGTTTCTCTGTTTTGAATGCACACGCACGCATGCAGGGAATGAGTGCAACAAAGAAAAGGGATGTTCTAATGAAGAGTATGGTGACTGCCATGATGCCTGAACAAAAAGCGTACGGACTCGAGTACAAAAGTTATTTTCCCTTCCTCGGTCCGGATCAGGATATTCCTTTTCACCTGAAGAAGCGGAATGAAAGTCCGCTGAAGCAGTTTTTATATCATTTACTTTTTACAACATCTTTGCCCACTCTTTTGCAATTCGAAGACCGCAACAGTATGGCTTTTAGCATTGAATCACGTGTTCCATTTTTAGATCATCGTTTGGTGGAGTTTGCTTTTTCCCTGAATGATGATGATCTGATCCACAAAGGGGAGACGAAAAGTATTTTACGGAAAGCCATGAAGGGTATTATGCCGGATGCGATTGTTAACCGCAAAGACAAAAAAGGGTTTGTAACTCCCGGCGAAGTAAAATGGCTGCGTGGGCCACTAAAGTTTTTACTCGAAGACGATTTCCGAAAACTCGACCATTTGCATCATCAAAAAACCACCAAGCTCATTGCTGATTTTAAAGCGGGGGAGAATGTGCATGCAAATTTGGTGTGGCGGGTGGCGCTGTTGAATTATTGGATAGGGAAGCAGTAGTCAAGCACGAATTTTTTTTGCCACGAATGCACGAATATTTTTTTGGTGACCTGATGAATAGCACCATTTATTTTTTTGCCACGAATGCACGAATTTTTTTTTGGGTGAACTGATGAAATCAGAGCTTCAGCAAGGTTTTTAATGCTTCTCCAAGGTATTCGTATTGCTCAATTGAATTGTAGGTTTGAGCTGAAATGCGGATCCACATCCGGGTATTGTTCTCTGGCCAGGCGTGGATGGGGATTTGGATTTTGAATTGATCGTAGAGCGTTTTGCCAAAGGGATGCGTGTTATGGAAAAAGTGAGAAGGTTGTTCATAAGCAAATGGCAAAGGAATAGTAGATAAGGAGCCGAGCATGTGATCAGGAACAGGTGCCGGGACGTCCAATACTTTTAAAAGGATATTTCTTCCTTTAATGGTAAGATCGTGGTTGTGGGCACGAAGTGTTTGCCAGTCGTTCATGAGAGAGCCACCAAATTGGATGGCATCTCCGATACTTATGTATGGAGTGAAATCACTTGTCCCGGCCCAGATGAATTGGGAGGACCAGCGTTTTTCTCCCACCGGTTTATCATAGGTATGACTGGTGAAAACAGGATGGAAGTTTGCCTGCTTATCAGCACGGACGTGGAGCATTGCTGAACCTTTCGGAGAACAAATCCATTTGTGACAATTCCCGGTATAATATTCAGCTCCGATATCTTCGAGGTTGAGATCGATCATCCCCGGAGCATGGGCGCCATCGATCAACACTTCAATGCCTTTTTCCTGGAGAATTCCGGTTAATTTTTTTACCGGGAAAATTAACCCTGTTGCCGAAGTGATATGGTCGATTAATGCAAAGCGCGTTTTGCTATTTATTTTTTTACAAATGCTTCAATAATTTCATCTTCTGAATTCAGGGGAAAAGGGACTTCTGCTACTTGCACATTGATCCCATGTTTTTCGGCATAATGAACAAGCGCATTTTTGCATGCGCCATAAGCGTGATTGTGTGTTAGAAATTCATCACCCTGTTTAATCTTCAGGTTGAACAATACTGTGTTGACACCTGTGGTCGCATTGTTTACAAAAACCAAATCTTTAGCTTTTGCTCCCACCAGAAGGGCAAGCTGTTCCTTAGAATTCCAGAGCAAATTTTCAAGATCATCTATCATGAACCGGACAGGATCCAATTCCATTTGATTTCTGTATTCCGATTGCTTTTGCAACACAATCTTCGGAGTTGCGCCAAAAGAGCCGTGATTTAAAAAAACAGATTGGAATTGAGTTGCCAATGTTTGACATGCTCTGAGTATGGAGGAGGATTCATAAAGCAAATGAAACAATTTTATTGTGAATATTTTTTCTTTTACCAATATTAACATGTGCTTGATTTTAGTGGACTGAATTTCTGAACGTTCCTGATTATTCGTGCAAAGATTGACAAGCTTTGGGCAATGAATAATTGATTTCCAGAATAAAATTTATCTGAAAAATTGTTAATCCTTACAGATTTAGTGAGAATATGTTTGAGCAATTTATTTTTTTTTCATCATTGATTTTAGTGTATACTATTTATGTACACAAACATGATTTTTATCAGTGAAAAGGATACTCCTGAATTCGATTGAAATTCCTTCTTTATAATGCAAATGCAGGGGATCATTCATCGAAAAAAAAATATCCTCCAATTTACCTCCAATATTGTTGGGTAACTTGCAGTCATAATCTGTGTGGAACATTGCAAACACGAACACATCTCACTGCGGGGATGTATTCCTACACATAGAAATGGTTAAGCCTTAAATGTTAAAGGCATAATTCTTCGAAATTATTATCTGGTCAATTTGTCTGCCTCATCCAAAGTCAGGGTGGTGTCTTATGTATAAACGTGTCTAAACAAAAAAGCAATGAAAAAAATAATTACACTCTGGTTTCTACTTCTCGTAAGTCTGCTTACATTCTGCACACAAATTGCATTTGCGCAATCAGCAATTACTTTGATTCCTGCCAACACTGTATTTAAATATCTGGCAAACGGGAGCAATCAGGGAACGAACTGGCGTTTGCCTTCATTCAATGATGCAAGCTGGCCTCAAGGTGCAGCTGAATTGGGATTTGGTGACAGCCCGGCAACAAAATTGACTTCCGGGAAGACAACATATTATTTCCGTAAAACACTGAGCATTTCCAATCCTTCCCAATATTCGAATCTGACATTGAAAATACGCAGGGACGATGGAATTATTGTTTATGTAAATGGTATCGAAGTCTACCGAAACAATATGCCATCCGGCACAGTGAGCTACACAACAAAAGCATCACGTACATGTTCGGATGATGGCAGTACAGTTTTCTCTGCAACATTAGCGAGTTCAGTTTTTGTGAACGGGAACAATGTGATTGCGGCAGAAGTTCACAATCGCTCTACAAGTTCGAGTGATCTTACTTTTGAATTGCAGCTTCTCGGTAACGGATCAAGCACCGGATCCTGTGGTATCCCGGATGTAAATCAGTTTGGAACCATGAATAAAACCGCTACTTCAGCACAACCTTATTGGGTAGGTGTTAGCGGAGCGAGCAGCTATAATGTGGAATACAGAATCAGAAATACAGGCGCTGCTTACTCGGCTCCTGTGAATACAAGTTCAACTTCTGTTGTCCTCAGCGGATTGCAAGCATCAACAAATTATGAGTTTATCGTTCAGGCAGTGTGTGCTTCAGGTGCAGGTGCGTATTCGCCGAGTGGATGGTTTACAACGCTTGCCGGCGGTACTTCATGCGATATTCCTGCAGGATTGTCAACAAGCAGCATGGGTACAAGCACGGCTACATTGAATTGGAATGCAGTATCCGGTGCAAGCAGTTATAAAATTCAGTACCGTCAATCCGGAGTTAGTGCCTGGACAGCAACAACAGCAACTAGTAATTCAAAAGCCATCACCGGGCTCACTGCTAGCACATCGTATGAGTTCCAGGTACAAACAGTCTGTGCTTCGGGATCAAGTGTGTTTTCTGCTTCCGCGTCATTTACTACGAATGGAACAGCGGGAACAGCCGTTCCATTGTTTAACCATATTGTGGTTGTTATTGGCGAGAATACAAATGCGAGTTCCGTCAATGGAAGTTCGGCTGCTCCGTATATAAACAGTCTTGCAAATGCCGGTGCAAAGTTTTCCAATTCCTATGCGATCACACATCCGAGTCAGCCGAATTATTTGCAATTGTTTTCAGGCTCGAATCAGGGTGTTACCAACGACAATACTCCATCCTCTCATTTTACGACTCCCAACCTGGCCCGCGAGCTCGTGAATGTTGGGAAATCATTCATTAATTATTCTGAAGGCATGCCTTCTGTAGGATATGATGGAAGCTCCTCCGGTTTGTATGTACGCAAACACAATGCGGTAGCAAACTGGATGGGTACCGGTAGTAACCAGGTTGCAACCACCCTGAACCAACCGTACACAAGTTTCCCGACGAATTACAATTCCCTTCCAAGTGTGAGCTTTGTGATTCCGGATTTATGCAATGACGGACACGATGTATGTGCACCAATCAGTAATCGCACAACACAATTCGACAGGTGGGTTCAGAATAATCTTGATGGATACAAACAGTATTGTGCAAATCCTGCGAATAATTCTTTGCTGATTGTTACCTACGATGAAGATGATTTCACAACTACGAATAAAATCTTCACTGTGTTTTACGGAGCGCACATCCTTGTTGGAACCTATGCGCAAACCATCAATCACTACAATGTGTTGCGTACAATCGAAGAAGCGATGGGATTGACAACACATGCAGGAGCTGCAGCAACAAGTACTTCCATTAATTATTGTTGGTCTGCAACTTCCCGTTTGGGAGATGCTCAATCTTTGGATCCGGTTGCTGTTAAATATCAATTACAGGTTTATCCTAATCCTGCCAGTGATGTCCTGAATATAGAATTTAAAGCAGAAAATACCGGAGCTTTTGCAGTGTCGCTGTACTCCATGACAGGACAAGAAGTATACAACAAATCAGAAACATTTGTTGATGGTGCCAATACGATTGGAATAAACTTAAGTGATCTCAGTCTTGCCAAAGGTTTGTATATTTTGAAACTTAATATTTCCGGAGAAAAATATTTCCAAAGAGTTATTGTGAACTGATATTTCCAGATTTAGTTTTGTGGAAGTAAAAATTGCCCCTTGATAATTCAAGGGGCAATTTTGTTAGAGTACACTTCTGAAATCTGGTCAAAGAAACAATTGTGGCTCACAAGGAACACAAGGGTTTCACAAAGGACGCAAAGAAAAATGCTGTACAATCCATTTTGAAACCCCTCGGTATAAAATTAATTGTATTTTAGAAATATGGATTTGGCGCCATTTCTTGAATGAAATAAAAAAAGCGACCGGAGTCGCTTTGTAAATATCAATTGGAATAAAATTTATTTATTCACCAATGCTTCAGCGTAGAATTTTCTGCTCTTCAAATCGAAGTGATTTCCTTTTGCCATCACATGCACGATTAAGTTTTCGATGGAGATAGGGGAGCCTTCTTTCAGATCTGCAATGTTGGTATGTCGAATATTGTGTCCATCGATAATGATGATCAGGCCTGATCCAACCGCTTCCATGTAACGACCTTCAGTGATGAGCACGCCGGTATCTTCTCCCAATCCAATTCCGATACAGGATGGATTCGCGGTTACAGCCTGTGTCAAACGACCGAATCGTCCGCGTGTAACAAAATGCGAATCGATAATCACATCTTTGATGAATGCAAGGCCTGTTGTAATTTTAACTTCACCTTTAAGCAAAGCCTCCGAACTGGAACCCTGATAAATCATCGTGTTCGACATCGCCATCGCGCCGGCACTTGTACCTGCGATGACAAAAGTTTCTTCATGAATATATCTGTAGGAAAGAATTTCAAGAAATTCAGTGCCGCCAAAAATGGATGACAATCGCAATTGATTTCCTCCGCTGAATAAGACACTGTCGCAGTTGCGAAGTCTTTCGATCATTTCCGGCTTCTGAGCATCCTCACGATTTCGGATATTCATGATCCTGATTTTCTTGCAGCCGAGTTTTCCAAATGCGTCGAGATAATTTTGTCCGACTTCCTCGGGAATAGAACTGGCGCTGGTGATGACTTCGATGCAAGCATCGTGTCCGCCTGCTTCATGCATGATTCTTCCAAGAATCTGAAGTTCGAAAAAATTGAGGTTGTTTTTCTGAGCGAATTTCGGTTCCGGCTCAGTGCCTTTGTCCTCATTACCTCCGATAGAAATGAGTTTTCCTTTAGGGATCTCCATATTTAAACTTAGAATAATCGGGCGCAAAGATAAAATTCCAGATCGATTGCAGGCCCTTTCTGACAAGTGTTTTCAACGGTTTATACAGCTGAAAGATTCAGAATTTTACAATATTTCATCATTTCTTTGTCTTTTCGCAAAATCTCGCTACTTTGAACGTCTATTCTTGTGTAATCTGATACCCTCTCTGTATGAAAATTGTTGAAATACGCGCCATGAAAGGCCCGAATTACTGGTCAATTCGCCGTCATAAACTGATCGTGATGAAGCTGGATATTGAAGAATTGGAAGAAATGCCTACCAATAAAATTCAAGGCTTTGCCGAACGTCTCGAAAAGACTTTTCCGACCTTGTTTGAACACGAATGCTCGGAAGGGCATCCCGGGGGATTTTTTAAGCGTGTCCGTGAAGGAACATGGATGGGTCACGTGATTGAACACCTTGCCCTGGAACTGCAGACTCTTGCAGGAATGGACACAGGTTTTGGGCGTACGCGCAGCACCGGACAACATGGAGTATACAATGTTGTGTTTAGTTACATGGAAGAAAAGGTTGGAATTTTTGCTGCACGTGCTGCAGTAAGAATTTGTGGAGAGATGGTCCATGGCGATGCATTGGAAATCGAAGAAGATATTCAACGCATGCGTGAATTGCGCGAAGAAGAAAGACTGGGTCCGTCTACAGGATCCATTGTGGAAGAAGCGATCAAACGTAAAATTCCATGGATTCGCCTGAACAAACAATCTTTGGTTCAATTGGGTTATGGAAAAAATCAGCGTAGAATTCAGGCTACTGTTGCGAGCACTACAAGCAGTATTGCTGTCGAAGTGGCTTGTGATAAAGAAGAAACAAAAAATTTACTTGAAGCAGCATCTGTACCTGTTCCCAGAGGAAAAGTCGTGTATGATGAAGAAGATTTGGAATCCGCTCTTCGCAGAATCGGGTATCCTGTAGTATTGAAACCGGTGGGTGGAAATCATGGGAGAGGAGCAACGATTAATGTTACGAATTGGGAGGATGCGGTGATAGCACTTGCAGCAGCGAAAAGAATATCGCGCGGAGTAATCGTAGAAAAATTTATCACCGGATACGATTACCGTTTGCTTGTTGTTGATTATAAATTTATCGCAGGAGCAAAACGAACACCAGCCATGGTGACAGGTGATGGAAAACATTCGATCAAAGAACTTGTGGATGCGGTGAACAAAGATCCCCGCAGAGGATATGGTCATGAAAAAGTGCTCACTTCAATAAAAATTGATGATACTACTTTGGCCATTCTTCAGGAGAAAAATCTCACACTTGATTCCGTACTCAAGAAAGGTGAGGAACTTCATCTCAAACGCACAGCGAATTTGAGTACCGGAGGAACGTCCACAGATGTTACGGAAATCGTTCATCCGTACAATGTGTTTATGGCAGAGCGGATCGCGCGGATTATCGGCTTGGATATTTGTGGTATCGATATCATGTCTCCAGACATCAGTATTCCGATGCATGAAAACGGAGGAGCAGTGCTGGAAGTCAATGCTGGTCCGGGTTTCCGGATGCACATTGCACCGGCAGACGGATTGCCACGCAATGTTGCGGAGCCGGTAATCGACATGCTGTACCCACCGGGAGCAACAGCACGAATTCCGATTATTGCTGTTACCGGAACAAATGGAAAAACAACAACGACGAGATTAATGGCGCACATGGTCAAAACCATGGGTTATAAAGTTGGTTTTACAACGACGGATGGAATCTATATCCAGAATCAAATGGTGGAAGCCGGCGATTGTACCGGTCCCATTAGTGCTGAATTTGTTTTGAAAGATCCGACTGTTGATTTTGCTGTTTTGGAATGTGCGCGTGGCGGAATTCTCAAAGCAGGACTCGGCTTTCACAATTGCGATATTGGTATTGTGACCAATGTAGCAGCGGATCATCTTGGTTTAAAAGACATCAATACGATCGAGGAAATGGCGAGAGTGAAGGGTGTTGTCGCTGAAAGTGTTTTACCCGGAGGCTACGCTATTCTCAATGCTGATGACGATCTCGTTTATGAAATGCGAAAAACAGTGAGTAGTAATGTCGCGCTGTTCAGTTTGGATGAACACAATCCGCGAATCATTAAACATTGTGAAAAAGGTGGAATCGCTGCGATTGTTGAAAATGGATTTGTTACTATTTGTAAAGGCACCTGGAAAATCCGTGTTCACAAAGTGGTGAACATACCGCTGACATTTTCAGGCAAGGCAATATTTATGATTCAAAATATCATGCCTGCAGTGCTCGCCGGATTTGTAAGTGGTTTCAAAGTGGACGACATGCGTTTGGCATTGGAAACATTTATCCCATCACCTTCACAAACTCCGGGACGGATGAATATGTTCCATTTCAAGAATTTTGAAGTGATCGTAGATTATGCCCACAACCCTGCAGGCTTCCAGGCACTGGCAAGATTCCTCGACCGAATCGAATCCAAACCGAAAGTTGGAATTATTGCAGGTGTTGGAGACAGAAGAGATGAAGATATTGTGGCTTTGGGAACTCTTGCTTCGCAAATGTTTGACGAAATCATTATTCGTCAGGACAAAAACTTGCGTGGACGTTCGGAACAAGAGATCATTGATTTGATGATGAAGGGTATACAAGTTGATGACCCGAAGAAAAAGGTAACAGTAATGCCGAAAGAGTCGGAAGCGATTGAGTATGCATTGCGAAATGCGAAAAAAGGCTCATTCATCACAATTTGTAGTGATGTTGTTCCTGACGCACTTGGCCAGATCATGAAATACAAGGAAGAGGAGGATCACTTCAAAATTCACAAAGAAGATATTCCGAATCCTGTCACTGCCTGAATGTTAAATCAGAGCAATTGTTAAAAGTTTCAAGGCTAACTTGTTAAGGTTCAGTTTTATTAATGGACTTTTTTGATAAAAATCCCCGGTTCTAATCGAGCCGGGGATTTTTATTACAAATTAAATTTTTGTTAAATCTCAGTCATAAAATTGATCATCAAGATTTTACTTAAATAATGGAACTTTTATTTCTAATTTGAAGTAAAACATGAGAATTTCTTACAATTCGAATCGACGGGTTTCCGGACGGTTTGATTTTTTTATTTGCAACCAATTTTTGAATTAAAAAATACGAACATGAAACAAATACTTCGCAGGTTGATTTTGTTAATATCGCTGGCCTCCACAGCTGCAATTCTACCTCAGAAAGCATCTGCCACACACCTTGTCGGTTCTGACATTTCCTATGCCTGTTTGGGTGGGAATACCTACAGGGTGGAATTAACTTTTTACAGAGATTGTAAAGGTTCACTTCCGCCTAACGGGGTGGGTATTGTTTTCAGATCAGCAAGTTGCAATCAGTTTTTTACAGACACCTTATTACAGGTAGCAGGAACAGGTGGTGAAATTACCTACCCTTGTCCGACTGTCATCACTTCCTGTGAAGATCCGCTGTCAACAATTCCCGGAATCCAGCAATACAGATATTCAGGGATCATCACCTTGCCAATGCAATGTGCGGATTGGGTAATCAGCTGGTCGTATTGTTGCAGAAATTGTGATATCACAACATTGAATCTGCCCTCACCCTGTGTGGTGGGCTCGAATCCTGGGATGTATATTGAAACAACTCTCGACAATCTGAATTTCACATGCAATTCTTCCCCTCAGTTTAGCAATGTACCGGTTGCATTTCTGTGTGTCGGACAAAATTTTACATATAACCATGGCGTTACTGATCCGGATGGAGATTCGCTCGTGTATTCACTCGTTGATCCTTTGCAGGATTCATTGGGATCAATTATGTCAGTTCCGTTTTTACCGGGATATACCGGCATCAATCCAATTTCTTCATCTCCGGCAATAACAATTGACCCTCAAACCGGTGATATCGTAATGACCCCAACTCAAATTGAGATTGGTGTTCTCGCTGTCCTGGTGCAGGAATACAGAAATGGTGTTTTGATTGGCAGTGTGGTTCGGGACATGGAATTTTACGTGCGCAATTGTACCAACAATCTTCCCACCGCGACAGGAATCAATGGTACCTCTGTTCGTGACACAACAGTTTGTCCCGGACAACAATTGTGTTTTGATATTAATTCAGATGATATTGATGCCGGGCAAATCGTGACGATGACCTGGAACCAGGGAATTACCGGAGCAACTTTTACCACTTCCGGATTTCCACACCCAACAGGAAATTTTTGCTGGACACCGCCTGCAGGAAGTATCAGCACAAATCCATACACATTTACAGTTACGGTTCTGGATGATGCATGTCCGAACAGCGGTTTCCAAACCTATTCTTTTAATGTATTTGTAAATTCACCTATATCTGCTCTGAACAGTACAGATATCTCCTGTCACGGACTCACGGATGGAACAGCCACAGCAGTTCCCAGTTCTTCAACAGGTACTTATACCTATCTATGGACTCCGGGAAATTTTAGTACAGCTACAATTTCAAATCTGACTTCCGGAATTTATACTGTTACTGTTTCGGAAGCAACAACAGGTTGTGTAGCGACACAAACGGTTACGATTACGGATCCACCGCAGTTGACTGCTTCAACCAGTGTAAGCTCATCTCCTTGCAGCGGTACCAATACAGGTGTCGCGATTGTCGTTGCTTCCGGAGGTACTCCCGGATATTCGTATTCCTGGGATACCAATCCGATTACTACTGAAGATACAGCAACAGGTCTTGCTGCAGGGGTTTATCACATTACAATCACAGACAGCAGAGGTTGTGTAACGACTGATTCTGTAACTGTTTCACCTTCTTCAACAGCATTGGTGGTTTCGGTGGATTCGGTCTCCGGAGTATTAAATTGTTTTGGTGACACAACCGGATTTGCAACTGTGAGTGTGAGTGGTGGAACACCGGGCTATACTTATATATGGAATACAAATCCGGTTCAGACCGGACCTACGGCAATTAATCTTGCCGCGGGATCATATGTTGTTACCATCACGGATACTGTAGGATGTGTTGGAACAGATACGATAAGTATAAATTCAGCACCACAATTGATCCTTACCGGATCTTCAACAAATTCTTCCTGTGGTGTTGCAAATGGTTCAGCCACTGTAACTGTAAGTGGCGGAACTCCCAATTATCAATATGCCTGGGATACCCTGAGTGCAACTACTTCGAGTATTTCCGGTATACCTTCTGGAATTTATAATGTTGAAGTTACTGATGCAAATGGATGTATCAGTTCTGTTGATGTACCGGTTTCAGATAATATTCCTGTTCCCTTTGCATATGTAATTGATGATGTTTCCTGCAATGGATATGCTGATGGTACAGCGCTCGTTGTTCCGGATTCTTCTTTAACAGCACCTTTTACATACACATGGAACACTGTGCCGCCGCAGTTTACGGATACAGCTGTGAGTTTGACTGCCGGTATTTACATAGCAGGTGTTCAGGATGCGAACGGTTGTTTGTCATTCGATACGGTTCAGGTTCGTGAACCGGCACCGATTGTTGTTACGGTTTTGTCATCGGATGCATCCTGCTTTGGTGACAGTACCGGAATTGCCAGTGCACAATTGGTGAGCGGTGGCACCGCACCGTATACATATTCCTGGACTCCATATGGTGGAAGTTCTTCGATAGCTACAAATCTCGTTGCCGGTTCCTATGACCTGTTCGTAATTGATGCGGCAGCATGTTCAACGTTTGTGAATGTCCAGATAGATTCACCACCACAAATCGCTGTCACTGTTACATCCACAATCCAACCGACATGTTATGCCGGAAGCAATGGCTCGATTGATATCAGCGTTTCGGGTGGATTGGGCTCATACAATTATGCGTGGAATCCGGGAGGGGCTACATCTCAGGATATTTCCAATGTTGATGCGGGAATATATGTCGTAACTGTTACTGATCAGAACAATTGTTCTACTCAACAAACTGTAAATTTAAATCAGCCATCTCCGGTACTTGCAATTGCCGGTCCGGATACCGCCATGTGTTCCGGAACGAGTATTCAACTGGCAGCAAGTCTGCTTACCGGACAATCCGGTGTTTGGAGTTCCACAACAGGAATAACTTTTGCGGGAACCACAGATCCAAACACAACAGCAGGTAATTTATCGCCGGGTTTCAATCAGGTTACCTGGACAGTTACAGATGCAAATGGGTGTACTGCTTCTGATGATGTTACAGTTTTTAATTATACAACATTTGTTGCGGATGCCGGTGTAGATACTGCATTTTGTGGTCTTGCTCAAATACAATTGAACGCAACAGCATACACCGGCTTCAATGGAATTTGGTCATCAACGGGAAATTCAGCTTTCAATGATCCTACACTTCCAAATGCAACCGCTGATTTATTGGATTACGGAACAGACACTCTCACCTGGATCATTTCAAATGGTGCGTGTACCGGAGCTGACAGTAGAATTGTCACTGCCGACCAACCTGTTTCTTCGGATGCCGGTGCTTATCAGGAACTGTGTATTGATCACGGACAATTGCTTGCAATCGGTCTTACTTATGGACAAGGCAGCTGGACTATACAGGCTCCCGGACAAGGTAGTATTGTTAATCCGAACAATGACACAACAGATGTGAGTGCTTTGCAACCCGGACAAACAGTATTTGTCTGGCAGGTAACAAATGGAACCTGTCAATCTGCTGATACTGTTTCGGTCGACTATGACAATCAGTGTGATATTGATTTGCCAACAGGATTTTCTCCGAACGATGATACTTACAATGATGGATATGAAATAAAAGGTATTGAAGGTTATCCGAACAATTCATTCCGTGTCTTCAATCGTTGGGGCAATGAAGTGTATGCAAAAGAAAATTATGTGAACACGGATTGGAAAGGTCAAAACAACAATGGTGAAGAACTCCCTGAAGGAACTTACTTTGTTGTGCTCACCATTAAAAATTCTGAAATCAAGAAAAATACATATGTTGATTTAAGACGCTATGTTTCGAAGTAAAGCAATTTAATTTCAAAACTAATTTTCAACTAAGATATTTTTGATTTATTCCAATCAATGAATAAATCAAGTGCAAGAAAAATAAAAACCCATGAAAAGAATCCTAACGATCGTCCTGTTCCTGAGTGGCCTTAGTGGTTATGCGCAGCAGGACATCCTTGTGAGCCAGTATATGTTTAATCATTTGCTGTTGAACCCGGCGTATGCGGGGAGCAAAGAGTACATGATGGCGACACTGTTGTACCGGAAGCAGTGGGTTGATTTTAAAGGCGCGCCGGAGACACAGGTTGCTTCTTTGCACGGTCCTTTGGGTCTGACGAATTTTGGCTGGGGAGTTTTACTGAGCCACGATAAGATCGCGGTGACTGACAGAACAGATGCGTATTTGAATGCTGCGTATCATCTGAAGGTAGGAGCGAAGATGAAACTCTCGGTTGGACTTCGTGCCGGAGGCGGGTATTACAGTTATAAGAACAGCGATTTGAAATACTGGGATACGGGTGATCCGGCTTTTGCGGGTGATCAGGTATCGAAATTCCTGCCGAACGTTGGAGCAGGTGCCTATTTGTATACTGAAAAATTTTATGCGGGCTTATCGGTACCCACGATCATCAGTTATGATCCGAGCAAGAGTCTGAGTATCGATGTGAACAGCGGCGAGGTGATCCCGCATCAGGTGCGCCATTACTTTGGGACAGTGGGTGTGGCATTGCCGGTGCATCCGGATGTAGTTCTTCGTCCGAGCGTGCTGGTGAAGTATGTACAGAATGCACCGGTGGAAGCAGACTTCAATCTGAATGTCTTGCTTGCCAACACGCTTTGGATCGGTGGAAGCTACCGGACAGGCGACAGCTTTGTAGCGCTTTTAGAATTGCAACTGAGCAAAAAATTACGATTGGGCTACAGCTATGATTTTACATTTACCGATATCAAGGATTACAGCTCCGGCTCTCACGAGATCATGATAGGCTATGATTTTGGATATGATATTATGAAGATCAAGACGCCACGTTATTTTTAAGGGAAGGGACGGGGGACGGGGGACGAGGGACGTTAACCCACGAACTCACAAACCACTAACAACCTTGAACCTTGAACTTTGAACCTTGAACAAATAAAATATGATCAAGAACTTTTCCAAAATTGCAGCGAGTGCAGCAGTAGTAGTACTGTTGAGTAGCTGTGCAAGTTATCACATGCGTCAGGGTAACCGGATAAAAAAATTATTTTGACCAATACCTGGGCTCTCAGCCGGGCGATGAAAGCGCGCGCAAAATGCGGAGCTCCTGCGACAGTATCACACGGTGGCAGGCCGATAGTGCAAAGTATACACTTCAGAGCAGCAGCATCAACAGCGGTCAGAGTAACTTCTCCCCGGTGTGGTACAAGGATGGAATCGTTTTTGTGAGCGACCGTACCCCGGGCAAAGGTTCGACGAAAACCTACCAGTGGACGGGCCGTCCGTTTTTGGATTTGTATTATTCCAAAGACAATGGGAAGGGGAATTACGGCGCACCGGAATTACTCAAAGGAGAACTGAACGGAATCTACCACGAAGGTCCGGCCAGCTTCAGCAGCAAAGGAGATACGGTTTACTTCACACGGAATACGTATGTGGCCCGGAAAGTGAAGAAGTCAGACGACGATGTGGTGATCTTAAAGATCTGCCAGGGCATAAAGAAAGACAGCACCTTTCGTTTCATCACAGATTTTCCCTACGACAATGCAGACTATAGTTTGGGCCATCCGAGCTTGAGCAAAGACGGGAACACACTCTATTTTGTGAGTGACATGCCGGGCGGACAAGGCGGCACGGACGTGTACCGTTGCAAAAAGAAAACGGAGCGTGGAGCAAACCTGAAAATCTCGGTCAACGGTAAACAGTCCGAACAACGAACTCTTCCCGATGAGCTTCCAGATTCGATCTTGTATTTTAGTTCAGAGGGCCATTACGGAATGGGCGGACTGGATGTATTCAGCAGCGCGCAAAGTGAAGGGAGTTGGAGCCGTCCGCAGAACATGGGCTATCCGCTCAATACGAGTTACGATGATTTTGGGATTGCCTTGAACGACAGCGGGACGGCCGGATTGGTATCGAGTAACCGCGACACAAAGAATACGACCCAGGATAATATCTACGCCTTTACGGTGAATGATCTACGCTTTACCCTGGAAGGGATAGCTGTTGAGAAATCGACACAGGAACCGCTGGCGGGCGTGGTGGTTGAACTGACCAACAAGAAGACGGGCAAGAAAGAACTCTTCACCACGGGCCCGGATGGAAAATTTTTCTTCAAGCTGAACCCGGAGACGGACTATGTAGTGATGGGGAGCAAGGACAGTTATTTTACCAATACGGAACCGGTGAGTACGGTGGGAAAGAAGCAGAGCGAGAATATGTTTGTCAAGCTCAAGCTGGAGATGGAACAGATCATCGTGAACAAACCGATAGTTCTGGAGAACATTTACTACGATTTGGATAAATACAATATCCGTACTGATGCAGCGGAAGGCCTTGACAAACTGGTAGGAATCATGCGTGACAATCCGGATATCTCGATAGAACTGGGCTCACATACCGATTCGCGGGCCGACGATAAATACAACATGACACTCTCCCAGAAGCGGGCTGAATCGGTCGTCGACTACCTTGTGAAGCACGGCATCCTTGCTGATCGTCTGGTTGCCAAAGGCTATGGAGAAACGCAGCTGGTGAATGGCTGCAGCAATGGTGTGGAGTGTAGCGAAGAGCAGCACCAGGCCAACCGGAGAACAGAATTTAAGGTCACCAAGATGACACAGCAATAATCCGATCCCAAACAACACAAAAGACAAAAGGGAAGCAAAGAAATTTGTTTCCCTTTTGTCTTTTTATAATCTATTACAAAATGCTGTTGATTGTGACGGTCTTAGTATTTCCGAAAGGGCGGGCTTCCATTGGAAGTTTGCTATGTTATTGAAAATTTATAACTTGTGATTCAATTGAATCGGTCAAAGGATTCAGATCTTAAAAATTTCTTATTCATTAAAAACAACTATTATGCCTATTGTGTACAATGCCGAATTGGTAATCGAAGGAAAAACGTACAGAGTGATGCATTGTGATTATGCATTCAATCAACCCATCACAGAAACAGGAAGACCCAATGGTCGTGTGTTCGGAGGGCTGATCAACCTTGAAGTAGAAACATCGGGAGATATTACCTTTATTCAATGGATGGTGGAACATCATTTAACAAAAAGAGGTGAACTTCATTTCCGTTCACGGAGAACCGGAATGCGTGAAAAATCGATAGAGTTTGAAGACGCATACGTTGTGAATTACTTTGAATCATACAATGATCACGATACAAATCCCATGACTGAAAGGATCGTAATTTCAGCCCTTAAAATGACGATTACGACCTATGGCGATTCACCGGGCACAGTTATGACTATTAACGATTGGCCTGTATAATTTTCAATCCTTTCGAGTGATCGATTGAAAGGGTAATTATCATTGAATTTTGTGTGTCTCCATTTTTGTTGTGCATCACAAATTTGTGTTTGCTTATTGCTCCTGTGTAAAAATTTTTCAATTCTTTTTAACGATATCCGCATGGATACCAAAAATTAAAGATTTTGTTTGGTTGAAAATAAGCACATGACAGCCGCATTGAAATTCGTGTACGCAATTTTTTTTTGAATGGAATCGGATGCATTGATTGTGACGATTTGTTAATTTCAAGAGTAAAATCCTTCGTTTTTGTTAATAAAAGTGTTCATAAGGATAGGGGTATAAGAGTCAATTAATGTACTGTGAAATACGAACTTGCACCATTGGTGCGTTTTGCGCTCGAACAAGATTCGAGGTGATCCGTTTGCCATTTCACAACCCCAATCAATGATGAAACTACGATACCTGAATATTGCAAAAAGAGATTCCGGAAGTTTTTTAGTACCGGTTTTAACGTTTCTCCTCGTACTTTTTTTTGCAGCCTTTCCATCACAACAAACGTTCGCAACACACTCGTCAGGAGCCGATCTTACCTATACCTGGGTGAGTGGGAACACATACACTGTCACTGTATCCTTCTACAGAGATTGTGCAGGAGTTGCTGCTCCCGGAACTGTGACCTTGAATGCGAAGTCAACCTCCTGCAGCAGAAATCAGAATTTTACATTAAACCTGGTGCCCGGCACAGGGCAGGAAATCACTTTTCCTTGTCGCACAGTGCAAACCAAATGTACAAATGCAGCATCACCTTATGCAGGTTATCAGAAATATGAATACAAAAACAATGTCACACTTCCTCAGCAATGTGCAGATTGGGTATTTAGTTTTTATGTGTGTTGCAGAAATTGCGCAATTACAACACTGAATGCTCCATGTAGCGATAACATGTACGTTGAAGCTACCTTTAACAACCTGGCTTTTCAAAGTAATAGTTCGCCACAATTCACAAATATTCCTGTAGCTTTTGTTTGTGTAAATCAAAGTTTCACATACAATCATGGAGTATTTGATCCGAATGGAGATTCATTGGTTTATTCATTTGTTACTCCCAAGAAATTCGACGCAGCAACAAGTACAATTGGCACGGTTACTTTTAATCCCGGTTATTCCGCTGCATCTCCCTTATCATCAAGTCCCGCTGTGAGTTTAAACTCCAACAACGGCGACATCAATATGAATGCAACGGTGAATGGAGAAATTGGAGTAACAGCTATTCTTGTTCGTGAATACAGAAATGGTGTCCTTATCGGTAGTGTGATCCGGGATATGCAATTTTTAACCAAGGTATGTAACCCAAACTTGTTGCCGATAGCTTCCGGAATTAATGGCACGAATATTTTTGCTACTGTTGGCTGTCCGGGAAGTACAATATCTTTTACTGTTAACTCTACCGACCCAAACCCAACCGATACAGTCCTGATGTATTGGAATGACGTGATTCCGGGAGCGACATTTACAACGTCCGGAATATTGAACCCTGTAGGTACTTTCACCTGGACCCCAACCTTAGCCGATGCGAGATCACAACCGTATTCATTCATTGTAATTGTGAGGGACAATGCTTGTCCGACAAACGGTTCACAAACATTTTCATATTCCATCACTGTTCCGGTTATTGACGTGAGTGTAACTTCTCCCGGATACAACGGATATAATTTGCATTGCAACGGAGGAAGTGATGGAGCAATTACCGCAGTCGCAGTAGGTGGTACTTTACCGTATACGTATGCCTGGAATCCTTCCGGCCAGACAACACAAACTGCAACCGGGCTGGGAGTAGGAACATTTACAGTGACTGTAACGGACGCCAGTGGCTGTACCAAAACAAATTCTACAACTCTAACAGCGCCACCTACAATTATTGCTACATCCGTTGCAAGTTCAACGGATGTAAGTTGTAACGGAGGTACTGACGGAACCGCCACTGCATCTGCTTCCGGGGGAATTCTACCGTACACTTATTCCTGGGCTCCGGGAGGTCAAACAACAATTACTGCAACCGGTCTTGCCGCAAATTCATATATCGTTACAGTTACAGATCGAAATGGATGTACAAGTGAGGACACAGTGCTGATCACCGAACCAACAATTTTGAATGCAGCGATCTCTGGATTTAATAATGTGACTTGTAACGGGAATGCAAACGGAACAATATCAACCACGGTAAGTGGTGGAACCAGTCCGTACACCCATTCCTGGTCCAATGGTGATACCACAGCAAACGTAAGCGGACTTGCACCCGGCACATATGCTGACACTGTTCGTGATTCCAAAGGATGTCAGCAAATTATTACACAAACGATCACACAACCTGGAGCTGCTGTTGGAATCCCTGCTTCATCTCTCGTTTCCACAGATGTACTTTGCAATGGTGGTTTTACGGGAACAGCCAATGTTGTTCCATCCGGAGGAACACCTCCTTATAATGTAAGTTGGTCAAATGGCGATATAGGGAATAGTGCCGACAGTTTATTTGCCGGAACATATACAGTGACTATCGTGGATGCAAATCTGTGTACCTTCGATACAACAGTACTAATCACCGAACCTCTTGTTCTCAGTTCTACATTCATCAACTTTTCAATCACTCCGGGTGGTACGAATATCGGATGCAATGGAGATTCTACAGGCACAGTGAAGGCAAGTGTAATCGGTGGAACAGCACCGTATACTTATGCGTGGTCGAATGGATCTGTTCTTGATTCCATTGCACAAGTTCCTGCCGGATCCTATTCAGTTACTGTTACAGACAACCATGGTTGCACTACCCTGATATCAACCACTCTTACAGAACCTGCAACTTTACAGGATTCTCTGATTGTTCATCATGTTATTTGCAGAGGTGAATCTTCGGGTTGGATCAAAACAGTTGCGTATGGCGGTTCCATACCTTATTCTTATATGTGGAGTCCGCTTTCACAAACTACCGACAGCATCGGAGGTTTGCCGGCAGGATTTTATGATGTGACAATTACTGATATTAATGGATGTGCTTTACTGGATACTATTACAGTGACGGAACCGGATACTCTTGTTTCGCTCATTACTTCCATACAATTTTTTGGAGATGTGAATGTGCGTTGTTTCGGAGATTCATCAGGAACAGTTTCTGCTCAAGTAACCGGTGGAACTCCACCTTACAATTTCCTTTGGTCCACCGGATCAGGAAATGACACAATCTTCAATTTACCAGCAGGAGCAGTAGAGGTTTCCGTATCCGATATCAATGGTTGTTCGATCCTTGGATCAACAACACTTGTTCAACCGAATCCTTTTGCTTACGCACCTGTTATTCAACAACCCAAATGTTTTGGAGATTCATCCGGATATGTAATTCTAAATACTTCCGGAAGTGTTGCTCCCTATACATATTTATGGTCAAACGGTGCAACCACTGATTCCTGCGGTCATCTGACTTCAGGGACTGTTTATGCGATAGTAACGGATGTGAATAATTGTACGGATAGTGTTGGTTTCGTTTTGCCAAATCCGGATTCATTGACGACTCCCGCAGTTACTGCCGATTTCCAGGGTTATGGAGTTCAGTGCAATGGTGGAAGCAATGGTTTCATTTCCCTCACAGTTACCGGCGGAGATGGGAATTATACATATCTGTGGTCCAATTCTCAGACGACCGATAGCATTGGCGGATTGACTTCGGGGACATACGATGTAACTATTATTGATGGCAATGGATGTAGAAAAGATACCAGTGTAACAATTTCTGAGCCCTTCGTGTATAGTGGTGGTGTCAACGTGAGTTGTTTCGGATACAATGATGGAACAGCATATGCTACTGCATCGGGAGGAGTACCGCCTTATCAATACTTATGGTCTAACGGAGATGTGGCTGATTCGGCAGTGGGTCTGAGTGCCGGAACATATTACCTCACAGTCACTGACAGCAATGGTTGTCAGCATACAGATTCAATTTCATTCACACAGCCGATTCCTGTCAATCTTAGTGCTACATTTTCTTTGTTCAATGGATACAATGTTCCCTGCAACGGAGATTCACTTGCTTGTATTACTGTAGCAGTAGGAGGTGGAAGCACTCCTTATACTTATGAGTGGGATATCGATGATAATATTCTTGGAAACCAGGCTTGCAATTTACCTGCAGATACAATCAATGTCAGAGTCTTTGATGCAAATGGTTGTATGTTGGACACCTCCTTTATTCTTACGGAACCTTTGCCATTGGATCCGGTTGCGACAATTTCGGATTCAATGGATTCAATCTGACATGCAACAATTCCGGAGATGGATTTATTAACCTGAATGTAAATGGAGGTGTAGCACCGATTTCATATCTCTGGTCAACTACAGAAACAACTCAGAACATCACAGGACTTGCTGCCAATTCCTACACTGTGAATATTACAGATGCAAATGGCTGTGTTGATTCAGCAAGCTTCACACTAACGGAGCCTCCTGCAATCACAAACACCATTTCGTCAACAGCAACGACCTGTGGACAATCAAATGGATCAGCCAGTGTCGTCGTAACCAGTGGTCTCACCCCGTATACGTATTCCTGGAATCCGGGAGGACAAAGCACTGCCACTGCAAGCGGATTAAGTCCGGGTACTTATTATATCACCATAACTGACAGCGTGAATTGTACACACCTGGATAGCGTTGTGGTAAGTGCGCTGCCAACAATTACTGCAAGCATTTCTTCTCAGATAGATAATTTGTGTTTCGGTTCAGCGCTTGGTTCAGCGAGTGTCACCTTCAGTGGTGGCACATCTCCTTTTACTTATTCATGGACGAATGGAGACACAGGTATTACTGCCGACAGTTTGCCTGCCGGCGCAGTGACAGTTACAATTACGGATGCAAACAATTGTACAGGTACTGTTTCAGCCACCATCACGGAAAGTCCTCAACTGATTCCAACAGTTTCGGGAGTAGACGCCCGGTGTAGTGGAGTAAATGATGGTACTGCCAATGTGAGTGTCACGGGGAGGAGCTTCACCCTATAATTATTCCTGGTCAAATGGTGACATTGGAACCGGTGCGGATAGTTTGGGAGCGGGATATATAGTAGTGACTATCACAGATAACAATAATTGTGTGGTTTTGGATTCAGTAAATATTCTTCAGCCGGGTTCTGTTGCTTCGAGTATTGCTTCGACATCACCGGTGAGTTGCAATACCGGTGACAATGGCAATGCAAGTGTTACTGCTGCGACAGGTGGAACCGCACCTTATACGTATGCATGGTCGAATAGTGATACAGGATTGATTGCAGATAGCTTAACCGCGGGTACCATTTCCGTTGTGATTACCGATGCAAATGGGTGTACACTTAATTTAAATGCTACCATTACCCAACCACAAGCGATAGCAATTACAGCTACAAGCGTCAACGTTACCTGCTATGGAACAAGTGATGGTAGTGCAAATGCAAATGTGAATGGCGGTATTATTCCATATACCTATTCCTGGTCACCGTCAGGTGGAACGACCTCTTCCGCAAGCGGACTGGCTCCGAATACATATACGGTTACCGTTACAGATGGAAACAACTGTACGAGTACTTCTTCGGTGATCATTGTTCAGCCGAATCAGATCGCCGCGAATGCGGGTACTGACCAGACCGGTTGTGATCCGATTTTCTCTTTGGACGCTCAACTGAACGGTGCAGTAACCGGTACCTGGAGTTACCTTAGCGGAAGTGCTACTTTCAGCAGTATTTCATCACCAAATTCAACAGTGACGAACCTGACAGATGGTACCAATATTTTATTGTGGACAATCACGGATGGAACCTGCTATGGATATGATACAGTGCAAATCATTGTTCCTCCTGTAGCGGAATGTGATCTCGATCTTCCAACAGGATTTTCTCCCAACGGTGATCCTTTCGGTGAGTTCTATGAAATCCATGGCATCAACAGGTACCCGGAAAATATGTTCACAGTATTCAATCGCTGGGGGAATGAAGTTTACAAAAAGGAAAACTACATGAACACCGATTGGAACGGGCAAAATAAGGATGGAGAAGCGTTGCCGGAGGGAACTTACTTTGTTGTACTCACCATTAAAAATTCTGATATCCGGCTTAATTCATATGTGGATTTACGGAGATAAATCACATCCATGCTTCATCTCCTTCAAAACAATTGCAGAGCGAATAAAAACCCATGAAAAGAATCCTAACGATCGTCCTGTTCCTGAGTGGCCTTAGTGGTTATGCGCAGCAGGACATCCTTGTGAGCCAGTATATGTTTAATCATTTGCTGTTGAACCCTGCGTATGCGGGGAGCAAAGAGTACATGATGGCGACACTGTTGTACCGGAAGCAGTGGGTTGATTTTAAAGGCGCGCCGGAGACACAGGTTGCTTCTTTGCACGGTCCTTTGGGTCTGACGAATTTTGGCTGGGGCGTATTGCTGAGCCATGATAAAATCGCGGTGACGGACAGAACGGATGCGTACCTGAATGCGGCGTATCATCTGAAGGTAGGAGCGAAGATGAAACTCTCGGTTGGACTTCGTGCCGGAGGCGGGTATTACAGTTATAAGAACAGCGATTTAAAATACTGGGATACGGGTGATCCGGCTTTTGCGGGTGATCAGGTATCGAAATTCCTGCCGAACGTTGGAGCAGGCGCCTATTTGTATACTGAAAAATTTTATGCTGGCTTATCGGTACCTACGATCATCAGCTATGATCCAAGCAAGAGTCTGAGTATCGATGTGAATAGCGGCGAGGTGATCCCGCATCAGGTGCGCCATTACTTTGGGACAGTGGGTGTGGCATTGCCGGTGCATCCGGATGTAGTTCTTCGTCCGAGCGTGCTGGTGAAGTATGTACAGAATGCACCGGTGGAAGCAGACTTCAATCTGAATGTCTTGCTTGCCAACACGCTTTGGATCGGCGGAAGTTACCGGACAGGCGACAGCTTTGTCGCGCTTTTGGAATTGCAACTGAGCAAGAAGTTGCGTTTGGGCTACAGCTATGATTTTACATTTACCGATATCAAGGATTACAGCTCCGGCTCTCACGAGATCATGATAGGCTATGATTTTGGATATGATATTATGAAGATCAAGACGCCACGTTATTTTTAAGGGAAGGGACGGGGGACGAGGGACGAGGGACGGTTGCTAACTCCTAACTCTCAAACTCATCAACTCAAAACAACCTTGAACCTTGAACTTTGAACCTTGAACAAATAAAATATGATCAAGAACTTTTCCAAAATTGCAGCGAGTGCAGCAGTAGTAGTACTGTTGAGTAGCTGTGCAAGTTATCACATGCGTCAGGGTAACCGGATGTACCGGGATCTGGCCTACAGCAGTGCGATCGAAGAATACCAGAAAGCGCTGGGGAAGAAAAACTTTCCGGAAGGACAGATCAAACTGGCAGAGAGTTACCGGATGACCAATAATTTGGGCAAGGCGGAGGAAGCCTATGGAAAGGTGATGCAACTCAAAGAAGTCCAGCCGATCCACCGCCTTCGGTATGCACAGCTTCTGATGCGGAGCGGAAAATACGAACAGGCAAAAAATTATTTTGACCAATACCTGGGCTCTCAGCCGGGCGATGAAAGCGCGCGCAAAATGCGGAGTTCCTGCGACAGCATTACACGGTGGCAGGCCGATAGTGCAAAGTATACACTTCAGAGCAGCAGCATCAACAGCGGTCAGAGTAACTTCTCCCCGGTGTGGTACAAGGATGGAATCGTTTTTGTGAGCGACCGTACCCCGGGCAAAAGGTTCGACGAAAACCTACCAGTGGACGGGCCGTCCGTTTTTGGATTTGTATTATTCCAAAGACAATGGGAAGGGGAATTACGGCGCACCGGAATTACTCAAAGGAGAACTGAACGGAATCTACCACGAAGGTCCGGCCAGCTTCAGCAGCAAAGGAGATACTGTTTACTTCACACGGAATACGTATGTGGCCCGGAAAGTGAAGAAGTCTGACGACGATGTAGTGATCTTAAAGATCTGCCAGGGCATAAAGAAAGACAGCACCTTTCGTTTCATCACAGATTTTCCCTACGACAATGCAGACTATAGTTTGGGCCATCCGAGTTTGAGCAAAGACGGGAACACACTCTATTTTGTGAATGACATGCCAAACGGACAAGACAGCACGGATGTGTACCGTTGCAAAAAAGAAAACGGAGCGTGGAGCAAACCTGAAAACCTGGGTCCAACGGTAAACAGTCCGAACAACGAACTCTTCCCGATGAGCTTCCAGGATTCGATCTTGTATTTTAGTTCAGAGGGCCATTACGGAATGGGCGGACTGGATGTATTCAGCAGCACGCAAAGTGAAGGGAGTTGGAGCCGTCCGCAGAACATGGGCTATCCGCTCAATACGAGTTACGATGATTTTGGAATCGCCTTGAACGACAGCGGGACGGCGGGATTGGTATCGAGCAACCGCGACACAAAGAATACGACCCAGGATAATATCTATGCCTTTACGGTGAATGATTTACGCTTTACCCTGGAAGGGATAGCTGTTGAGAAATCGACACAGGAACCGCTCGCGGGCGTGGTGGTTGAACTGACCAACAAGAAGACGGGCAAGAAGAACTCTTCACCACGGGTCCGGATGGAAAATTTTTCTTCAAGCTGAACCCGGAGACGGACTATGTAGTGATGGGGAGCAAGGACAGTTACTTTACCAATACGGAACCGGTCAGTACGGTGGGAAAGAAGCAGAGCGAGAATATGTTTGTCAAGCTCAAGCTGGAGATGGAACAGATCATCGTGAACAAACCGATAGTATTGGAGAACATTTACTACGATTTGGATAAATACAATATCCGTACAGATGCAGCGGAAGGCCTTGACAAACTGGTAGGAATCATGCGTGACAATCGGATATCTCGATAGAACTGGGCTCACATACCGATTCGCGGGCCGACGACAAATACAACATGACACTCTCCCAGAAGCGGGCTGAATCGGTCGTCGACTACCTTGTGAAGCACGGCATCCTTGCTGATCGACTGGTTGCCAAAGGCTACGGAGAAACGCAGCTGGTGAATGGCTGCAGCAATGGTGTGGAGTGTAGCGAAGAGCAGCACCAGGCCAACCGGAGAACAGAATTTAAGGTCACCAAGATGACACAGAAATAATCCGATCCCCAACAACACAAAAGACAAAAGGGAAGCAAAGAAATTTGTTTCCCTTTTGTTTTTTATGAATTCGATTAAATCCTGTTCCCGATAAAATCAAATCGTCACCGGATTATTACGAAGCTTAAATACTTTTAGAATGGAAGGATTTATGCCTTCGTCACCTTCGTGCTTATTTTTTTATTATCGAAAATCAGGTGAAGCGTATATTCTCCATGTTCGAGGTTCAATTGATCTTTGAATACATGAACATTTTTTCCCTGTGGTGCTTCGAAAGTTTCAGTACTGATGACTTTCCCTTTGGAATCACTCAGTTGCATCCAGACTCTCCCTGACTTCGGAAGAAAATACGATACATCGAAACTGTGGTCAAACATTTGTGGATTCACACGTTCTATCGCAAAATCTTTTTCTGTTTTGAATTTGATTGCTGAAAGTGGATGTGTTACAAATTTTCCGTTTAGGAATGTTTGCCTTAAGCGATAGTATACAATACTTGTAGATGCAGATGTTTTGTCGATGTATTCGTATTCTTCTCCTTCCGGTTTCTGAGGATTGGATTTAACATTACTCACATTAACGAAATCAACACCATTAATGGATCGCTCAATTGTGTAGTAATCAACTTTGTCATTCGCAGAACTTGACCAATGAACTTTGACAACTCCTTCTTTCGGTTCAAGCATGAAATTCAAAAGAGACTCTGCAAGTGGAGAAACCGATCCGGTTGAGCGAACAACAAGATTATCCAGTATGGCTTTGTCTACACCATTTCCATTCAAGTTTTTTCCGATCACAATATTGCCTGCATTTTTCCATGACAGCGGCGCATTTCCGGGGCCCTGATGACTCCAAACAACAACACTGTTCACGAATATTTCTGCTTTTCCTGAATTTGGTGAATAAATGAAACGATACGTACGGTAGAGTGGGTCATCAGGTATTTCGTAATTCGTTCGCTCTTTCACAATTTCACTTCCTCCCTTTGCATTTTCAATACGGTAAGCGATGGTCAAAATATTATTTTCTATCCCGAAATTAAAATTGTTTCCTCTGCTAAAGAACGAACCACCGGGCTCACTTCTCCTGTAATCTATGCTGATGTCTATTCCTTCCTGATTAAATAATTCTGTGGCCTCAAATTCAAGGTCGATATCTTTGCCATTTGGTCCTGGAGACAAACCATTCGTAGAGGACCGTCCGCCATTCATGCTATGTGCATCTTTGCTGCATTTTATTGCATCAGGACCCAAGGTGGCAAGTGATACAGGATTTTTTTCCCATGTGAATTCCGTCAGAATTTCACCTGTCGTATTGAGTGCGGTTCCACCGCCTTCGCCGCCATTGCCGGAAGCTCTGGTTTTACTCAGGTTGTCGAAATTCAGGTAGACTAACCAGCCCAATGTCAAAAGGAACACACCCGAGAATGTCGCCAGGACAATCATTAGCCGTGTAGACATTCTCGCTTTTTGCCGATTCCTGTTGCGTAGTTTATTTTTCATGAGACGAATATTGATTGATGATTGTTGATTTGTATCCCTGTTCTTAAATTGCTGAATAATAAATTAACTCATAACTCATAACTCATAACTCATAACTCATAACTCATAACTCATAACTCTTAATTCTTAATTCTTAACCATCTTCCTGCTCAATTTCTGATCCTGACAAATCAATTGAATAAAGTACACGCCATTCTCAAGATTCTGTCCATTTGTGTATTCATATTGATTCATACCGTCGTGCGTACGAATTTTTTTATTCTCCAACATTTGTCCGGATGAACTCAAAAGCTGGAATTCCACATCCTGCTCTGCTTCAGTAGCAAAGTGTATGGTAAAATTGTCTTTGAATGGATTCGGACCTATTGAGTTAATCAGAATTTTATTTGCAAGTGATGAAGTGTAATTGATGACTTCGACATTCGAATAAGAATATTTGCCATCAAAATCTGTTTGTTTCAACCGGTAATAGGATGTGCCTTCAATCGGATTTTTATCAGTAACTCCATATGTCAAAAAGGATGTACTGTTCCCTGCACCATTAATTTGTTGAATGGATTCATAAGAAATCCCATCTGTTCCTCTTTCGATATTGAAAAATGAATTGTTGGTTTCTGTTGCAGTGGCCCAACTAAGCAATACTTCTTTACCGGTGACATTTGCGGTGAAGTAAGCGAGCTCTATTGGCAATGCCGCAGAATTAGAAGCAATGATCCAATGTGAAAACTGCGTTGCATTGTTTATAGTAAGGGTGCCAACACCTGAATTCACTCCCAAACCGGATCCTCTTGGCGAGGACCAGCTGCTTCCGTTCCAACTCATCATGCTCAGCATTCCTGCCGATAGCTCTGGAGAAAGTGTGTTTTCTGTACCCGGATAACTGAGTATGACATTTGCAGTTAGTCCCGGAGCTGAGAAATTCCACCACCGGTCAACAACAGCATCAGTAGATCCGTCTCGGCCATTCATTAATAAATTGATAGAGGTAGCAGCTGCTGCGACAGCAGGGTAAGGCTTATTATCCGCTGCTGTCCCACGAGTGGAAATTTGTACATCGGATGGAAAACCGGAAGTAGGGGTGATTGACACAGGTAGATAGGTTGTGCTATTCAATCCCAATGGAATAACGTGCATTCCGCCTGACATGTCCTTCCATACTAATGAACTGGCATCGCTTTCACTAAAAATATATCCGTTATTTCGGGTGATTCCGGAATTGTTGCCGTTGGAGATGGTCAGAGTATTTCCATTCAGCCTTAATTCACCGGATTCCATCTGAAGTTGCGTTCGAACAATGACATTGGAAAGGACCGGTTCGGCGTAAGCCGTATTACTTTTATTTATTTTTAAAATTCCATATTGATGGTTGATGCTTGTCGCAATTCCATTTCCTGTTCCGGTGAGTATCTGATTTCCGTTTCCCGTATATTCAATAACACCGGATGCATGAAGGAAATAATCCATATTTCCCGTTGAAGCAAGAGATGCGGATGATGTTCCATCGTAAAGTCCATAGGATGATTCCGTTGAAAGTGTTCCTCCGGAATCAACTTGTATTCCACAGTTGCTAAAACTTGCTTCTGAAATGATTTGATTTAAACCGAGATCAAGTTTACCTCCTGTTACTATTTTCAAATAGTCAGTTCCCGCTGAATTTCCGGAGGCAATGAGCAGGTTGCCGGTTCCAATCTGAACATTGCTCCCAATTTCAATTTTGACTTGTGTTAAAGCATGTGTGTTTCCTGTTCGGCTGTATACTTGTGTGCCGGAACCGGAAAATCGCAGGAGACCAAATACTGTGCTGCTTCCCGAGCCGGCATGGGTAATAATCCCTGTACCGCTGATGCTGTATTGTGATCCAAGAATATTCAAAATGTGCACAGCACTCGAATTCGATGTGTTGTCGTCAAACGAGAATGTTCCGGCACTCTGAGCAAAGGTTCCACTTATATTTAACGTGATTGGATTCGGTGTAAATGTTGTTCCATTGCTATGGAGGTAGAATGTACCACCGTTTTGAAGAAAGTTTCCTGTTAGATTGAACGTGCAGCTTCCGGAAGAACCTTTCACTGCAAGTATTCCTGATGAAATGGAAATATTTCCACCAATTGTAATGACACTTGTGCCACTGTTTCTCGACAAGTAAGATGTGCCACCGTTCACAATAAGATCTCCGTTGATGGTGAGTGTCAAATCGTGTGAGGCAGCGGATGTTCCATAGTTCATAGAGAAAACACCGCTATTGATTTGGAGGTTTCCTCCAATTTGGATGGTTTCAATTCCGGCTGATGCGGAACTTGTAAATTCAGCAGCTCCCGGACCGGAGAAAACAAGGTTGCCGCCAACTGTAAAATTTACTTTTGCATTATTCAAAACCACTCCAATACTTGAAAGTGAAGTGCATCGGAATTTATCTGCCGCTGAACTAAAATTAATTGTACAATTATTTGTAATAGTCAGGGAGGAAGTACTGCCCAGAATATGACAACCGGTTTGACCCATGAAAATTCCGCCGGTCAGACTGAGTGCATTGATTGTTGACGTAAATGTTCCTGACAATAGAGTTGTAACATTGTAAATTATTCGTGTATCTCCCGTGCTTTGAAGGTAAGTGCCACTCACATTAAAAGTCGCGTTACCATTTCCAACTGCAAGTACACCGCCGTTATTAATGATTTTCACATTTCCAATGTTTGTAAAATTTCCATTTACATTGATAGTGACATTTCCATTTCCGTTATTCAGACCGTAAAATATTCCTCCATTGTTCGTAACGGAACCGGTAGTAATTGAAAACGATCCAAGGTGAGTTCCGCTATGGCCATAAAATGCAGAATTCACTGAAGTGAGAACAATGTTGCCGATTGAAGTCGAAGAAATACTTCCGGATTTATCCAGTGTAATCCAACCCTGGTCAATAGTCAGAGTTCCAAGAATCTGATGTGTTTCGAATTGGTTGTTTTGGTTCCATTCAACGATAGAACTACTTCCGCCCGGACTGTTCATGATCAGGTTTCCAAAATTTCCGGTGATCACAGAACCAAGAGACAGCGTGTAGTTGTACCAGTTTTTAATTATCAATGTACTTGTTGAGGCAAAACTTTCAGCACCACGGGTGAAAAGCGTTGCATTCGTCGAATTATTTGTTCCCGGATCCCAGGTAAAAAATGAAGACGGACCCAGTGTAAAAGCAAGTCCGGGAGAAGAGAGTGTGATTTCTCCTTTGTTCATTGTCGCTGTTCCGTTGACTGTAAAATTTCCGTTGATTGTAATTCGTTTACCCGCATTCCACAGGAGTATCCCGCCGGAATTGACAGTAATATTTTGTATTGTCTTGTTGTTGTCAATTGTTACAGTATGACCATTTGCGATAATGACATTGTCGCTATTCGCCGGAACTCCGGAAGGCGACCACGTTGATGCACTTGTCCAGTTTCCTGATTGTGCAGATGTTTTTGTTGCAGCTTCTACATTGCTCAAAGCAAAAAGAATTGCTCCTGCGAGCAAGAGGCAATTTTTGCGAAAAAGATGAGCGATGATACCTGACATTTGAATCCCGATAGTTAAAGCTTATTGAAGTGAAGCTTGTGTAGTTGCTTGTAAAGGTTTTGCCTTTCGTATGTAAATCGCATTGGGATTTGTACTCAGACGGTTGTCAACGAGAGGGGCGGAGAGTGATTTTTCATTCACCGGTTGAAATTCCGGGGCAATTAAAACCTGAAAATGGGTATCGTCTTTTGCACTCATTTCATCTACTCGCGAAAAATTCAAATACAAAGTAATCCCGATGCTCACCAGGAGAAAACAGGAAGTTGACAGGATCAGGATTGTTCGCCGGGATACTCTCTGGCGCTGACGTGAACGAAGTCTGATTTTGATTTTTTTCATTACAAGGGAATTTCTACACTATTCTTCTACGCAACATGGTGTTTTTTGCTCTTGATGAAGTCGCTCACACATTACATTTGTAAGAAATGAACCATATCGTAAGAACTTACAAGATTTTTGGATTTGAGGTCCATCAAATTTGAAAATATCACCCAATTGTATTCAAGGATTGCATGAATGTTAACCAAAATAAAAAAACCTCTATGAAAACATAGAGGTTTTTACAACAACATTTTTATGATTTTAGGAATTCGCGAATACCAAATCTTCAGGAGTAATTACATTATTTTCAGACATAATTGCAGCTCTTTCAATAACCGCTTTCAGTTCGCGTATGTTTCCTGGCCATTTGTAATCCATTAAAAATTTGGCAGCCTCTTTGGAAAGCGATACTTGTGGCATTTTGTTTTCCTTGCAAAAATCACTTAAGAAAGTTTTTGAAAGCAGGATGACATCATCACCTCGCTCATAGAGAGGAGGTAGTTGAATCAGGAAACCCTGGAGACGATAAAATAAGTCTTCTCTGAAATTCCCTTCCTTTACTTCATGGGCCAGGTTACGATTGGTTGCGGCAATTACACGAACATCCAGTTTGATGGATTTGTTCGATCCAATTCGTGTTACTTCTTTTTCCTGAAGAACACGAAGCAGCTTTGTTTGCAAAGAGAGATCCATTTCTCCGATTTCATCGAGGAAGATTGTTCCTTCGTTGGCTTCTTCAAATTTTCCGATACGTTTATCGCGGGCATCAGTAAAAGCTCCTTTTTCATGACCGAAAAGTTCGCTTTCGATCAAGTCAGCAGGAATCGCTCCCATATTGACTGTCACAAAGGGTTTTCTTGCGCGTGGTGAATTATAATGAATGGATTTAGCTACAAGCTCTTTTCCCGTTCCACTTTGTCCGGTTACAAGCACCATAATATTGCTCTTTTCTACCTTTTGAATGAGGCGAAGTACGCGGAAGACAGGTCCGCTGTTTCCAAGAATGGACGTATACTTGTTTCTGTCAATGACCTGATCCTTCAACGTTTCATTTTCCTGCTTTAACTTTACAGTTTTACAGAGATTCTTTACGGAATTTTCGAGGTTCACCAGAGCATTATCGTTTTTGATGATGTAGTCGACTGCTCCTTTTTGGTAAGTTTCAATCACAACATCAAGTTTCTCCTGACCGGAAACTACAATGCACTGAATATCCTGGTTGTAATTTTTAATCTTTTCCATCAGCTCTATCCCGTTCATTCCGGGAAGGAGGTAATCAATGGTAACAATGTCAGGGTTCTCATGAAGATGATTCATACATTCTTCCGGACTTAGAAAATGTGTGACTTCTGCGAAGTCAAGTTTTTCCAGTGATTTTTTGATCAGGTTACCGAGGAACTGGTCATCCTCCACCACAAAGATCTTCGTTGTTGCCATGGTTTTTAAACACTATTTTGTTTATCTTTTTAGTGAAAACCAAGCTCTTTTGTTGCATGTTCGGCTATTAATTGAACTACATTTATGCACTAAACCTTACAGTTTTACGAATGAAAAGCAGAATCATTCTTTTGGTCATTGTCCTCATTCTGGCCACTCCGCTTTGGATGCGAATCGCATGGGAATTCAGTCCTAAAAAGTCGCTCAATGTCATGATTGTCGACAAAACCGTTTTGAACCAAAACAGTTTTAAGCACCGGTCTGTCAATTGGATTCTGGACTATGAAAAATACATCAAGCCGGACAGCAATTTTTACGATATCAATAAAGATTATTTTGGTTTTTTTCCGGGAGAAGATGAGAAGTATTCCATTCAGGATTTTGAAAAATTAAATGACAGCGAGCTGGACAGTGTAGTCAATACATATGATCTTGCCTATTTCACAGATACCTACGGAGTTCTGGGAAATGAATGGTACAGACACAGAGATGTCAATGAAAATTCGGAAAGTATTTATGGTGGAATGTCAGAAAAGGACTTGTTGTTTCTCCGGAAAATGAAAGCAAAGCAGAAAATGATTCTGGCTGAATTTAATTCGATAGCATTTCCAACACCTGTCGATGTGAGACAAAATTTTGAACGGTTGTTCGGTATTGAATGGACCGGTTGGATGGCGCGTTACATCGCATCATTGGATACTGTCAACAATCCTGATTTACCAAAATGGATTGTAAAAACCTACAAGCAGGCACACAATGGAGTTTGGAATTATAAAAAATCAGGGATGCTTCTGATTCACGAAACAGGGAAAGTTCTGGTGATGGAGGAAGGGAGGGAATTGACAGAAGCTGTTCCAAAGATTTATACAGAAACGAGGTACCAGAATCAATACAATGTACCTGCTGTGATGATCTATCCGTATTGGATGGATATCATGGTTAACAAGAATGACACGAATGAAGTGATTTCAAAATACATCCTGAACACTACTGCGGAAGGATCTGCTTTGTTAAATCAGAATAATATTCCGAAAATATTTCCGTCCATTATTCGCAGAACAAAAGACTGTCGCTTCTTTTATTTTTGCGGCGACTTTGCGGACAACCCTACAAAATTCAGATTTGCAAAATTATCCGGGATTACCGGATTGAAATTTCTCATGTACAATGCAGTGGACATCACCGACAGAAACCGGTTCTTCTGGGAATTTTATCTGCCATTGATGCAAGGAATTTTTCGTGAAGCGTATCTAATTTCGGAAGCCATTGAGAATTGTAGATTTAGGTTTTAGATTTTAGTTGTTATTGTAGGTTAATGGAATCACAACAACAATCAACTAACAAACAACAAAGCAATTAGAAATTCCTGATCTTTTTCCTCGCGAATCCTGCCCGGGTCATCTCTCCCCAGTTTTTCACTCCTGTCATCAGATCCAGGTTTCCACGAATGGCATAATAAACAGTGAGTGGGTGGATGATCAATGGTTCAATGAAGGCAGTTCCAAGCAAGCGGAAAATATCCCGTTTGCGCTTGTACTGGTGAAAAGATAATTCCTCAAACAAAATTGCTGCAGTCGAATACATGATTGCAAAAACATAAATGAGACAGAAAAGGGTGATGAATAATTCAAGATTCAGGATCCCCAAAAATGCCATCATAATGAGGTAATGAAATGCTGTCATTTCTACAATAGGAGCGAGCCATTCGAACAGGAACCAGAAAGGCATACTGATCATGCCAAGAAGTGGTAACGTGGGTTAAAAATTAATTTTTTGTGGATCCACAATGTTTCAGCAGTTCCCCGAGTCCAGCGATTTCTTTGTTTGCTGAGAATTTTCAAAGAAGAAGGAGCTTCTGTCCAGCACAGTGGATCGGGAAGATAAACGACCTTATATTTCTTTTTGCGTTCTTCCATGTAGCGGCGCATCCGAATCACAAGTTCCATGTCTTCTCCAACCGTACGATGATTGTATCCGCCACAGTCGATAGCGATTTTTTTATCAAACATACCAAAGGCTCCGGATATCAAAATCAATCCATTCAGTCGGCTCCAGGCCATTCTGCCAAGAAGGAAAGCCCGAATGTACTCCAGCACCTGGATCCTCGGCAAGATCTGATCCGGCAGATTCACACGAATGATTTTGCCTTCATTCACTTCACAAGAATTGGCTATTCGCACAACTCCTCCGACTGCTATGACTTTATCGGATTCTGTTTGTTCCATAAATGGTTTTACCATTTTCAGAAGTGATTCGTATTCCAGGATGCAATCCACATCAATCGCGGCAAATATTCCATACCGGGAAATGTTGATTCCTGCATTGAGTGCATCAGCCTTACCGCCATTTACTTTGTCGATAACAGTTAAACGGCCAAGTGAAGGAATTTTCGATTTATAAACAGCAACAATTGGTTTGGAAGCAAGCTTTTGTTCGATGGCTACAGGAGCGGCTTCCAGTTCGTAGGCATCAATCATCAATTGCAAAGTATCATCCTTGCTGCCGTCATTTACAATGATTACTTCAAAATTAACATAATGGATATTGAGAAGTGAGCGTACATTCTCAACAATATTTTTTGATTCATTATACGCGGGAGCGATTATTGAAATAGAAGGAGCAGAGGGAGCGGTAAGAATATCACGATAGTCGATAAAACTATTTCTGCGCATGTATTTTTGAATGTCCATAGCGGAAAATGCGGACAATAGAAAATATGTCGCAAATAAGAGTGCGCTATAGATCAGGATAAAGTGATCCGCAAATTTTGTAAAATAATAAAAAACTAATCCCATGTTTTAAAGTCGTTTATCCAGCGCATGATGGACGATCTGTTGAACCACCGGCTCACCTGAGCGCAACAATTCCTGCACTTTTTGTTGTCCATTGACGGATGTAACCAAGAGCGCCCGTACAGCCTGGATAGCAAGTTTGTATTCTGTAATCGGTTGTTTCAAGATTTTTTCGAGAAGGAATGTAGATTTATCTTTACCAATAACCTCCAGAGTTTTCAGGATTTCATGTTGGTTCTCGATGGTCTCCAAAGGGTAGAGGGTAATCAGCGATTCTTCTGCGCTCCGTGCATTTAAATCGCGTAAGGCACGAATCACTGAAAGTCTTATCGATTCATCAGTGTGGTCCAGCATGCGAATGAGAACGTCAGCAGATTCCTGTTGACGGTAATATCCGATCATCATGATACAAAAGTGAATCACGGTTTTATTCGGAGAGTTTAGCCAGATGGTAAAATCAGGAATCACAGGCTCCGACATGCGTGTCAACATTGCATGAATATTGGCTTTGTCCCAATCAGTGAGTGGTTCGGTTTCTTTCGAAAGAAAGGAGAGGGGTTCTGACTCACTCAATTTCATCATCGCAATCCGTGCTTCCATACGCAGGATTTCGTTTTTGGAAGTGAGGAACCTCGTAAGCATCGGGTGTGCTTCGCGAACATTCATCAAAGCCAGTTCACGCATGGATTTGGCAACAAGATGCCATTTATTGCTTTGAAGTTTTTTAATTGCATCATCGTGAAAATGCAAATGCACAAAAATCTTTTCGAGCCGTATTGCTGTTTCTCCTGTGAAATTTGAATGCAAATGAATAATTTCATCATTCAGAATTTCACGGTGAAATTGAATTTTTAAATCAGCAAGTTCAAAATGGCGCAAGACTTCTTCGTCATTGATTAAAATATCGTCTTCAAAAAGAAGGTGTGTGAAGACTTGCTGGTATTTTTTTCTAAGAAAATTTCTTTTGTTTTCCCGCTGAGTCTTGTAAATTCTGCTGCCCAAAATCACCATGAGCAATATGATGATAATTAATAAAAATAAAAATGTGACACCAATGAGGATACGAATATGCACCGGAAAACTGTATACATCCCGAGTTACTTCGTCGGCAGTGTATTGCAGATTTGTCCAGTCTATTTGTAAAAGGTGGTTCACGGGTTTGGGAATTGTGGATTCAAGATTTATGATTGCTGATTGTTGATTTATGATTGAATCACGGAATACTTAATCCAGTTTCTTTTTCAGTGCGTCGATCTCATTGAGAATATTTACACGCCTTTCGGAAAGGTAGGCTTTTAGTCCGGGTATAAAATTGCCCGGATCCAGTGGGTCGCCTATGTTGGAAGAAATATTTGTATCGTAATCAGTATTGGAATACATCTTATTTACATCGGCATATACCGAAACACGGATGCGAAGGGAGAGACTGTCAATCACATGATTCATCCGCTCCGGTTTGAAATCTGTATTGAGCAGATCTTCAACAATTGCAAGATATCTTTTCTGAACTTCGATGTTTTTACCCAGTGTTCGGTCCAGCAATGGTCTGGCCCCTTTGTACGGTGTTGAATCCGGAACCATAATGCTCATCCGGGTTAACTGTGGGAAGTTCATGATTGGATTCCACGCAGCAAAGGAGTAGTTGCCATCAAGGGAAATCCAATTCCATTTTGTTGTTATTGTGTCGTGATAAATGAAATAATTATGAGGATAAAATACATTGTACGCATCAATGTTTCCGATCAGGTTATTGATAGCCCAGGCTTTCAAACATGTGTTTAATTCAAATGTTGCTTCAAGCCTTTTCAAGTAATTATCCGGAAGAAGATTTGTATCGTTGATTACTTTGATGAATTTTACAAGATCACTCCAGTCGTTCCGGGTTTTGTTTGTCTTTAAAATATAGTTTGGCCAGTATTTATCCTGATCATTCCCGAGATAAACAAAAGTCGCCATGGGTTCCCCCTGGAATAAATTACCTTTTGAATTCCCAAAACGGGTTTCGAGAAACACATTGTCTATATTTTCATTGGCAAGGTACAGCCCCCAGTATTTATCGTTGATGTAAACCTTTGCATACGTTGCACGAGGGGCGGGGAGACCGTGTTTATTCATCAGATCCAGGTAAATTTTTTCCCGAACCATGGTTGGATCTTTAAAATTATTCGTCAGATTCAAATCTTCCAGACCATTAAAATTTTGCCCCTTAATAAATTTATCAAACTTTATCCGGAATGGTTTTTTCTTTCCGGGGTAAAAGTCATAGGAAGACTCACCTTTGAATCGCAATCCACAGGCATAGAATTTTTTTCCATCAATGATAACTGTCGCCTGCATGAATTGAGAACTTTCCAGCGAATCATTTAATTTTTTATAGATGGCCAGGGAGTCCCAGTAATTGCATTGAGAAAAATACAATTTCACTACATGTATGGAATCTTTTGAAAAGAAATCTTTTCCGTAATCCTTCACCTTTTTATCAGCAGCATTTGTTGTCGACGGGTTTGTCGTTTTTTGTGCCGCTGCATTAAACGTGTTGAAACACATCCAGGCAAAGACCAGGGAGGCACTTCGGAACAGGAATTTGTTCATGATGTTGATTTAAAAAATTGTTTTGAGAATGATTCCCACTGAAATTCTTTGTTGAAATGTTTCTGCTCGCACTTCTTCTTTGGAATATCCCATGTCTCCTTTGATGACCCAGCGGCCGAAAGCAAGTCGTTGGTATTCGATTCCTCCCTGAATGGATTTAAGGCGTTGAATTCCTGCATCCGTGATTCTTCTTTCATCCGGCGACTGGCCTTGCCCCAATCGGATTCCAAAATAATTATCCGCATCTCCAAAATAATTCCGGATGTTCAGGATAATTGTTTGGGAAGATTTTTTCAGGAAATCATTTGTTTCAATTGTTGATTTGGGTGTAAGGTAGATTCGCACTGCAAACCAATAATTCCGGAAATAATTACCGAGACTTGCGGTGTAAATTTTTGTTCCGGGATTCGAAAACTGAAGATACCGAAAACCACCGGAGAGTTCAAAGCCGGCGGGAATTTTTTGAAAAATTTCTGCTCCGGCTCTCAGCTCAGGAAATATTTTTGAATCGCTGAAACCTAGATTCAAGTAGAAATAATTTGATTTCACAAAGCGCATGTAGCCGTCAACTTCAGATTGAAGTCCTTTTGTGCTAAAACGCTCCGCATAGGTTGCCCGGTATGCAATCGAACCAAAGGAGAAACTCCTGCCGATTTCCCCGGAAGCAAGTTTTTGAGGTGAATTTTTCTTGTCGAAAAAATCAGTGTTAAATGACAACTGAAATTTATTACTCAGTCGTGCATCTGTCATGCTGTTGAGTAATTTCAATGCATCTTTATTGCCGGGATTTAAATCCAGAATACGACGGAGTGTAAGGGAAGCACTCTCTTCCTGTTCCAAACGCATCTGCAATTTTGCTTTGCGCAACATCAGGTCTTCAGAAGTTGGGTAGTAACCAAGTCCGATCTTAAGATAATCAGAAGCAACCTTAAAATTTTCTGTCCACATCTCCACGTCAATCAATGCTCCAAGCGCTTCGATGTCGTCTTCCTTTTCAATTAACACGCGGCTAAACTCAACACGTGCTTCTTCGTATCGCTTGTCCCAGGCATAGGTTCTTCCCATGAAAGTTCGGACATCGTAATACCCGGGTTTCTTTTCAAGGATCTTTTGACAAATTCGTCTGGCCTGGGCATTGTTTCCATCAAAACTGAAATCGCGGGCTTTTTTAAACAAGGCATCAATGTTAGTTGTGTCAGTGACAACCACCAATGTGTCTGAATTTTTGGTTTGAGAAAATGTGATGATCGGACACAACAAAAGAAGTGACATCAGCAGAAAATAAAAGTGTTGACGTTTCAATCCTATCATAGGGAATTTCTTCCGTTGCATTTGACTACCCGGGCAATTAGAATGAATGGTAAACAGGCCAGAATTGTAAATGAAGTGTACGGAACTGGGGTATTTAAGTTTGAAAATCAGGCTGATTTCATTAATAATTTTTTACCCTTACAGACAGCTCATTGGGACTGAAGGGCTTGGTAATGAAGTCGTCAGCTCCGAGTTGAAAGGCTTCTAAAACCGTTTTTTCAAGTCCGATAGAGGAAACAATGATGATAGGGGTGTCCATTCCCAATTCCTTTCTCACCTGATGGACAATTTCGAGTCCGGTGAGGTAGGGCATCATGATATCGGTAATGATAATATCCGGACGAAGTGCAGCGATCTTATCCAAAGCTTCTTTACCGTCTTTGGCCAGGTGGACTTCATAGCCTTCTTTCTGAAGCCTGAACTCAACCATTTTCAAAACCATTTCATCGTCTTCGCAAACTAGAACTTTCATCATTTATTCTGTAGGAAAAGAAAGTGCTAAGATACTATTTTATTCTGAGGCAAATGGAAGAGATTCTCTTCTGAATACAATTTCAATGTTGAAAATCAATACTGAAAATCAATGCAAAAGACTCCGACTTAGAAGCCGGAGTCTGGGTTTTATCTTGTTTTGTCAGGAATCATTTTTCCTGGAAAACCTTGTCTGGAAAGGACCGGAAAGAGAAGGTTTATTTCATACCTGTGGGAGCACTTTGGAGTTGTACAAAAACTGATTTGCTCACCACTTGTACTTCCTCAACGAGCTCTGCCATTCGTTCCGGATTGGTATGTTCTTCACTTAGTTTTTCAATTTCCGCGAGCATTTTTTGTGTATCCGGAAGCCCTATATATCCAAAAGATGGTTTGATCCGATGTGCAATTTGCTTCATTTCGTCCCAGTTTTTTTCATGATAAGAGGAATTCAATTTTTCCAAAGCCTGGGGCGTTTTGTTAAGGAACATTTCAATCATTTCAATGATGAAAGAATCATTGCCTTCTGCAATCTGCTTCAAATATGTCAGATTTATTTGGTGTTCCGGAAGCACAGGCTCTTTACGAATCGAAGGATTTTCAATCACCAGGTTTGGAGTTTGAAGTGAATTCCGAAATTCCTCCTGAGGATCTGACGCCTCACTTGTTGGTTCCATTTTATCTGTTTTTTGTTCTTTTTCTGACACTGGCATAGAGCCATTTAACGAAGCATTCACCGAATTGGTTAGCTCCAGGATCTTCTTTTTTAGTTCCGATGGTTCAAAAGGTTTGCTGATGTACTCATTCATCCCTGCTTCCAAACATTTTTGCCTTTCATTCTGTGTTGCATGGGCAGTCATAGCCATAATCGGAATGTTCCGAAGCGCTTCAGGAAGCTCGTGACGGATCTTGTCAACGGCGGTATATCCATCCATTTCAGGCATTTGGATATCCATCAAGACAAGATCAAAGCTTGCATTCTGTAACATATCGAGTGCGATTTTGCCATTGTCAGCAAATTCTATCGGTGTTTCCCAATCGGCAAAGACTTTTCTTACTATCAACTGATTGATAGGGTTATCTTCTGCTACAAGAATTCTAAGATGGGATGTTGAATGGTCGTCTTTTTCTTCAACGACATTCACATTCAGTTGTTCTTCGCTGGCGATTTCGAAACTCAAATGGAAGAAAAAGGTAGTCCCTGAACCAAGTTTACTCCGAACTCCTATATTTCCGCCCTGCAACTCGATTAATTTCTTTACAATGGTCAAACCCAAACCGGTTCCGCTAAATTTTCGCGTCGTATCTGTGCTTGCCTGTGTGAAACTTCGAAAATACTATTCAAACTTTCTTCCGGAATCCCGATTCCACTGTCTTTCACTTCAAAATCCAATGTGACCTGTTTCTCACGGGTACTTCTTAGATTAATGAACAGACTTACTTCGCCTTCGCCGGTAAATTTGATCGCATTACTCATCAGGTTATTCAGGATCTGACTCAGTCGTGTCGGATCACCGGAAAGTGCCTGCGGAATGGAAGTGTCGATTTTCATTACAAGCTGAATCGATTTTTCATCTGCTTTTGCCGGGAACAATTCGACAGCATGTCTCGCAAGGTCAGTGATACGGAATGGAACACTTTCAAAACTCATCTTTCCTGCTTCAATTTTTGAGAGATCCAAGATGTCGTTGATGATCACAAGGAGATTATCAGAACAAACTTTTATGGATTGAAGAAAACGCATTTGATCTTCTGATAATTCTGATTTCAGAAGGATCCTGGTAAGACCGATGATACCATTCATCGGAGTGCGAATTTCATGACTCATATTGGCAAGGAATTGTTCCTTCAGACGCGCGGTTTCTTCAGCTAAAGTCATTGCTGATTTGAGCTCATCTTCTGCCCGTTTGTGTCCTGTAATGTCCGACGCTACACCGATCACTCCTGTGATGTTGTTGTTGTCCGCATGAATAGGAGTATAGAATATTTCAAAAAATTTCGAATCGACTTCAACAACTGATGTAGCTTCTTCACCATTCATCGATTTCTGGTAATCCTCCAGTTGTATTGGCAATTGATGAATATCCTGAATTGCTTTTCCAATGAATTCTTCTTTGTTGATTCCCATGGATTCAAGTCCTTTTCCTTCAAAAAGAGTGAATTGAGCTTGTTCGTCCAATGCGAAAAGGATAATCGGTGAATTCGCAACTACAGTTTTTAATCTTCTTTCTGTTTCTTTCAGTTGTTGCTCAAGAATCAACCTTTGTTTTTCCTGCGATTTGAGTGTCACCATAAATCGAACACTCTGTGCAATACCATCTGCAGACAACAAACTTTTCGGGATATAATCATTCGCGCCATTCTTCATGGCTTCCACTGCGATTTTCTCATCTCCCTGGCTCGTGACAAGAATTATAGGAGCAGTATTTTTTACAGCGCGGATTTCTTTCAACAATTCAAGACCTGTTCCTCCCGGCAAGTTGTAATCGAGGAAAATACAATCGTATTCTTTTTCTGCAGCAGCAGTCTTTCCGCTTTCATGATCTTCCGCGAAAGTGAGTTCATGCTTCATCCCTGATCCGTTCAAAGCACGTTTCATGATCATTCTATCCAATTCATCGTCTTCCACGACCAGGATTTGTAGTAATTGTTCAGACATAATTGCTTGTATTGAAAAATAGATAAAACAGAGATTTTACTCCCTATTTAGAGTATCTAATACTCAATAAAGCCTGAAAAGTTGATGGGAAAACGCTGGGAATCTTACATTTAAAAAGGAGTTAATAGGTTATTGAGTAATAAGTTATTTAAAGCCTGCTCAATAACTTAATAACGAATAACTTAATAACTATCGCTGGGTAAAAAAGAAATCAATCAAATTGTAAAATTCAGGCACAGAATAAGGTGAATTTCCGGCCAGATATTCATCAATTGCCAGTGAGATTTCTTTTGGAGAAATGATGCCATTCAGGTCCCTGTCGAGTCTTCTGTATAAGGAAGGAATGATTGAAATGTCGGCAGGTAATCCATTCGGACGCACCGCATCACGAATTGCAATGTTCGGATTGCGTTGTGTGAGACGATCATAGCTTTGTACATACTCAATCAAAGCAGGCAATGCAGCGAGAGAATCCTGACGGAATTTTTGTTCTATCATTTCTTCTGTAATGGTCATACCGTCGGTATTCACGACTGCGTCTTTCGGAGAATTGGGTTCTTTGTCTCTGTAGTCAGGGATTCCATCATCATCAGCATCCACCGGTTTACCGTTGTCGCGAACTTTGTTGTTTTGTGGTGTTGCAGAAGAGTCATCCCGCACATCCGGAATTCCATCGTGATCGGCATCCTCAGATGCAAGCGCATTGAAATCGATGTGTTCTACATCTTCCTTTCGGACTTTCGATTTCTTTCTACTTTCTACATCCCGCGGAGCAGAGAGATCATAGCGAAAGGAAACGGAAGAGTATACTATTTTATCATTCTTAGAATCTCCTTTGCGATCTCCGACACTTTTCGAGGAAACTCCTTCAACAAGATCTGAATTAATGAGGTGAACTACCGAACTGAAATGCATGGAGCAACGACTTGAAATTCGGAAACGGGCTCCTGCACCAATTGGAAAAGCCCAGGCGCCCTGACGGTATTTTCCCAAGCCATCGATATTCGCATCACGGATATCGGTTTCGTAATTGTAGTCACGGTGGATTTTTACTGCATTGACTGCTCCGGTATCATCTTCGGCAATGTTCCGTATGGAACCATCATTCCAATAATGATAGGTATTTCCATTCTCATCTTTCAGATCCGCTTTGGCATGGTAAAACAGATATTCAACTCCGGCAGTGATGTAAGGGATGAGAACTTGTCTTGGATTATTTTTGGAACTGAAATCAAATCGAAACATCAGGCCTTCAGCAACGATTGAGGAACGAAAATTCAAAGTTCGCAACAGTGATTTTTCTTCTCCAAATATTCTTCCCGAAAGGATGAAGGCCGCGATAGAAAATCTTGAGGAGGTATGATGCTGAACCTCCAATTGAAATCCGGAACGTGCTGTGAACGGCTGATTGAGATGAGTATATCCGATATCTCCAATGAAATTCATTACTCCCTGGCCAACGCTGATCACAGGAAGGTGAGTGACTTTTTCAATTGTGGAATCTTCCTGAGCTTGTGCCTGAGAAAATGAAGTGAAGGAGAAAAGCAAACAGGTACACGCTGTGAAGCATACACCTGTTAAATTCATTTTATGAAAATGCATTGCGAATAGTCGATTCAACTTCATCGGATAAAATTTCCTTTCAACAATTCCGGTAGACCGGAACTCTTATTGATTTGATTTGTTTGATTTCAATGCTTCCTGAACAGAGATGCGTTGTCCGTGATCATAAGCAACAACAAAAGCATCGGAAATTTTTTCTGAAGTTTGATTGCGAAAGGCTTTGGCTTGTTCGTAATTGTTGAAAGTACCAATCATGTATTTTTTCCAGCCATCCTGCATTGCAAGATCTACATTGTCCTGCCACTTGTATTTTGTACTGAACCAGGCATTGTTTCTTACAGGACTCTTCATCGTCGCAGAAATTTGTACTTTATAATAAATTCCACTTTGTGGTGCCGGCAATTGGATATCCTGTGCAATTGCTGTTCCTGATTCAGAAGGGATCTGAGAGCGGTTTTTCTCTGTTTCTACGAGTTGAGCGACAATAGCATCTGCAACAGGATTTGTAGCAGTTTCTGTTGTACTTGTTGTACTTTCTACAGGGGTTGCAGTTCCTGAATTGGACGAAAGCACCTGGTCTCCATACACCAGCATGCCGTTGATATTTGGAGATGGTTTATTGGCACCACCGTTTACTTTATAAACTATTGTGAATGAATTTTCTTTTGGTAATTCTTTCCAGATAAAAATTGCAGATTGTTCTGTGAATGAAAAATCAGAACCATGCGCATCCACAACAGATGCAGTGAAACCTTCCGGAATATCATCGATAAACCGGGCAGCACTTTGCTCTTTGTTTGGATGAATGGTGAGTTCTATCTGGTATTCACCCTGGTCCGCATTGAGGGCAATTAATTTGCGTTCGACATCAGGTCTGGATGTATTGTCTGCCTGTGGGAGCGAGGCATCCAGCACAACTGTCGTTTGCTGCAATGGGAATTTTTCTGTTTTATCATTTTCAATGTAGGAAAGCTCACCATTCAGGTATTTTTCTCCTTCTGAATTAGCATCTACATGCACCTTCATACTCACTGTAAATTCCGGATCTTCAGGAAGGTTGATCCAAATGAATTTCACATAATCTTCTTCAAATAAAAATTCAGCATTTTTTACATCCACAGGTGTTACAGTTAGACCTTGTGGAATAAACACCTGGATTCGTGAAAATCCATTGAGGTTTCCTTTGCTGACTTTTAACTGATAAATAAAATCATCTCCCGGTCTTACTTTGGCGGGAGCCTGAACTTCCACCTTGATGGATGGATCAGGACCAAAAAAGTAGGATAGGATGAACAGCATGGAAGCAGAGAGGAAGGCCGACAATAGTTTGATCATCTTGTTTTGGATTGAACGCTCAAGATACACCAAGCCTTTCGAGGTAATTGCTTGCTTTTTTGGACTTTATCCAGTTCCGGATGTTGAAAACATTGCCATGAAAAAGTGATCAATCCGGACCGATGAAATTCTCCGGATTGCTTCACTGTGCTGCCTTACAGGGTCGATTCAGAAAAATTCCGGAACAAAAAAAGGTCAGAAGATTTGATTTTTCCATCCTTGTTTCAAATGCTTTGTGCCTTCTTGTTCATTGCATTTGAGAGCGAGTTCTATATCTCATTGCAAAAAAAAAGACCAGCTGTTAACCGGTCTTTTTGTGATAAATTTTACACTTCAAAAGTTAGGCTTGAGGAGATATCTTGAATAAAACTCGTTGATGTGCTTTACAGCATGGTCCGCATCTTCCGCCAGCATCAGAAGATTCAAATCACTGGGTTCAATCATTTTTTCACGGATAAGAGTAGATTTTATCCAATCGAACATGCCTCCCCAATATTCTTTTCCTGCCATCACAATCGGGAACTTACCGATTTTCTTTGTCTGGATGAGTGTGAGGGCTTCAAAAAGTTCGTCCATGGTTCCGAATCCTCCCGGCAAGACAACAAAACCTTGTGCATATTTGATGAACATCAATTTGCGCACAAAGAAATAATCAAAAGTGATCAGTTTATCGCTATCAATGTAGGGATTGGAAGATTGTTCGAAAGGAAGTTCAATGTTCAGTCCAACTGATTTTCCTCCAGCTGTTTTTGCGCCTTTGTTAGCTGCTTCCATAATTCCGGGACCACCACCGGTGATGATGCCGTAACCTTCTTTGGTCAGCTTGTAAGCGATTTCTTCAGCGAGCTTGTAGTATTCGTGTTCTGGTTTCGTCCGTGCAGATCCGAAGATTGAAACACAAGGTCCGATCTTACTTAATTTTTCGAATCCATCAACAAACTCCGACATGATTTTAAAAATCTGCCAGGTATCATGTGCTTTAATTTCCTGCCAGTCTTTATCTGAAAAGGCTCTGCGGATTTTTAAATCATCAAAATTCATTATTCAAGTAATTTGGGTTGAATATCAGGAAACCAAAGGACAAAATCCGGTTCTCAGGATTTCATGAATCTTTGTTTGTTTCCAAAGCGATAAGTTTTACGCTCAGGCTTGTTTAAGGTTTCCGAATGCTTCGTATTCTGAGATTTCTTTTTTCAGGAATTCAGCAGTTATACTTTTTTTGTTCTTAATGATTTCATTCGGAGTTCCTTCGCAAAGAATGGTTCCTCCGCGCTGACCACCTTCCGGACCCAGATCGATGATGTGATCAGCAATTTTGATGACATCCATATTGTGTTCAATTACAAGAACTGTATTTCCTTTGTCGACCAGGCGATTCAATACTTCCAGGAGAATGCGTACATCCTCAAAATGAAGACCGGTCGTTGGTTCATCCAGGATATAAAATGTATTGCCTGTGTCTTTCTTGGATAGTTCTGTTGCCAGTTTCACACGTTGTGCTTCACCGCCACTGAGCGTCGTGCTTTGTTGTCCGAGAGTGATATATCCCAGTCCAACCTCTTCCAGTGTTTTAATTTTGTGCAATATGTGAGGCATGTTGCTGAAGAATTCAACAGCTTGTTCAATGCTCATTTCAAGCACATCGCTTATTGATTTACCCCGGTAACGGATTTCCAGTGTTTCTCTATTGTAGCGTTTGCCTCTGCAGGTTTCACAGTCCACATAGACATCGGGAAGAAAATTCATTTCAATCACGCGCATTCCTCCACCCTGGCATGTTTCACAACGTCCACCTTTAACATTAAATGAAAATCGTCCCGGCTGGTAACCACGAATCGCTGCTTCCGGTAACTGCGCAAAAAGATTCCGGATATCTGTGAAAACACCTGTATACGTTGCAGGATTGGAACGGGGAGTTCGTCCAATTGGAGACTGATCAATCTCGATCACCTTGTCGATGTGATTGAGTCCGTTCACAGAAGTGTAGGGGAGTGGTTTCTGATGTGAATCGAAAAAATGCTGGTTTAATATCGGGTAGAGTGTTTCATTAATCAGAGAAGATTTTCCACTGCCGGAAACACCGGTGACACACACGAATTTTCCCAATGGAATTTTCACATTCACATTTTTCAGATTGTGGCCTGTCGCTCCTTTGAGTTCAAGGAATTTTCCTGTTCCTTTTCTAAGTTTCGATGGAATATGAATTTGTAAAGTGCCGTTCAGGTAATCGGTTGTAAGACTTTTTTGATGCAAAATCTCTGCGGGAGTTCCTTGTGCAACAACTTTTCCTCCATGTGCTCCTGCACCCGGACCCAGGTCAATAACATAATCTGCTGCCAGGATAGTTTCTTTGTCATGCTCCACAACGATCACTGTATTTCCGGTGTCCCGAAGATCCTGGAGTGATTTGATGAGCCGCACATTATCCCGCTGATGCAATCCAATGCTGGGTTCATCGAGGATATACAATACGCCTACAAGTTGAGAACCAATCTGCGTAGCAAGACGGATCCGTTGTGATTCGCCACCACTCAGTGATTTACTGCTGCGGTTGAGTGTGAGGTAGTCGAGTCCTACATCCAGTAGAAATTGTATGCGTTTTCGAATTTCTTTAATTACTTCTTGTCCAATTTTTTTCTGTCTTGCATTGAGTTTGGAATCCAGTGTGTCGAACCACACCTTCATTGCAAGAATATCCATGTTCGCAAGATCAGCGATATTTTTCTCATTGATTTTGAAATACAAGGATTCCTTTTTCAGTCGCGTACCATGACATTCCGGACATTCCACTTGCAGCATAAAACTTTGAACCCACTTGCGCATTGAATTTGAAGCTTGTTCCTGTTCCTGGTTCACAATGAAATTGACGATTCCTTCATAGGTAATCGCATGGTGATACGAATTGCCTCCGGAATAATCCATGGAAACATTTAATACATCTTCTGAACCATAGAGGATAATATTCATGGACTCCTCCGGAATATCTGCAATAGGCATCGTCAGATTGAAATTGTATTTTCTTCCGAGAGCAATCAGTTGTTTAAAAATCCAGGTGTCTTTTTGAGCACCCAGAGGAGCAATGCCACCCGCTTTGATATTTACTTTTGGATCCGGAATAATACTCTTGATATCAATTTCTGAAATGGTACCAAGTCCATTGCATTTTTTACATGCACCATAGGGAGAATTAAATGAAAATGTATTGGGTTGTGGTTCGTCGTAAGAAATCCCTGAAGTAGGGCACATCAGATGCCTGCTGTAATAATGTTCTTTTTCCTTATCGGCATCCACCAATAAAATAGAACCTTTGCCCAGCTTCATTGAAAGCGTAAGAGATTCTGTTAGCCTTTGTTTGGATGTTTCCGAGACTTCGAGTCTGTCAACCAGCAATTCGATGTCATGAGTTTTGTACCGGTCAAGTTGTAATCCTTTTTTCAGCTCTACAATTCTGCCATCAGTACGGACACGTAAATAACCCTGCTGCATCAGTTGTTCAAACAGTTCACGGTAATGACCTTTCCGCGCTTTCACAAGTGGAGCCAGCATCATCACTTTTTTCCCTTTGAACTTTTGAATGATCAGGTCGATGATTTGATCATCGCTCAGTTTGATCATTTTTTCTCCGGTAACATAGGAATATGCTTCGGAAGCACGGGCAAACAGCAATCTCAAAAAGTCATAGATCTCTGTGATTGTTCCTACAGTCGATCTCGGGTTGAGGTTGGTGGTTTTTTGTTCGATGGAAATAACCGGGCTGAGTCCGCTGATTTTATCGACATCCGGACGTTCCATATTGCCGAGAAATTGTCTGGCATAGGCTGAAAAGCTTTCGAGATATCTTCGCTGTCCTTCTGCATAGATAGTATCAAAAGCCAAAGAAGATTTTCCACTTCCGCTCAGGCCGGTGATCACCACCAATTTATTGCGTGGAAAAGTGAGGTCAATATTTTTTAAATTATGAACCCGCGCACCATATATTTCAAGGAAATCTTGCTCAACAGCCATAGAATCTGGTCAAAATTGGAGGACTTGCAAAGGTAAGTAAAAGAATGACCGCTGATTTAGATGAATTGTTTTCATTTATTCATTCAATGTTCCATTGAGCATCGAAATTTAATTCTAAATTTAATTTCCATTGGATTTCACATTTTCCCCTTTAATGTGGTAAGGTGTTAATTTTGAATTCCATCCTTAGTAATGATTGTAGAGCAACCAATCAATTTCTCTGGAATGAAAGTTTTAAAGCAGAACAATAAATCGAAAGAGATTTCGTTGTTCAGGAACGTCGAATTTTTATTTTCTTTGCATATCCATGAAGAAACACTACTTCAGCATTCTTTTTACGCTGCTTTCACTCTCGTCGTTTTCACAAATCGGAGGTACTTCCGTTTATTCCTTTCTAAATGTTCCGGCTTCAGCCAGAATTGCTGCGCTTGGCGGAACCTTTATTTCTGTTCGTGACAATGATATTAATAGTGCATTGCAAGCACCTTCTCTTTTGAATCCGGGAATGAATAAGTCGATTGCACTCAGCGGTGTAACCTATGTGGACGGAGTAAAATTCGGTGATGCTTCTTATGCAAAAACATTTGAAAAGTTAGGAACGTTTATTGCCAGTATGCATTATGCAAATTATGGTGATTTTAAGGAGACAGATGTAAATGGAGACATCCAGGGTAGTTTTAAAGCCGCGGATTATGCTTTGAACATAGGATTTGGTTACCAATACAATGAACGCATTTCTTTAGGTGCGGCCATCAAAGGTATTTACAGTGATTATTACATCTACAATGCATTTGGAATAGCGGCAGATATTTCCGCAACGTATTATGATTCGCTGAATCAATGGACAATAACTGCTGAAGCAAGAAACATCGGAACTCAACTTAAAAATTATGTAAAGAAGAATAATGAACCTCTGCCTGTGGAAGGATTGATCGCAGTTTCAAAACGACTTGCACACACACCACTTCGCTTCAATTTAACATATCGACATCTCGAAAAGTTCGACATGTCTTATTCGGATCCTTATGATTTAGGTGATGTGGATCCATTGACCGGTGAGGCGCAGGTTAAAACTATTGGCTTCTTCAATAAATTATCCAGGCATTTTATTCTTGGTACAGAAATTTTGCTTTCGAAAAATTTTCATCTGCGGGCTGCCTACAATTTTCAAAGGCGCCGGGAGCTCACTATTGAATCCCGACCGGGCACTGTAGGATTTTCTTTTGGCTTCGGCATCAAAATCAGTAAATTTATTTTGAGCTATGGCCGCGGCAATTACCACCTCGCCGGCGCAGCCAATCATTTTTCCATCAGCACGAATATTGCTGAGTTTGGGAAGAAGAAGTAGGGTGTTGGTGCTTGGTGCTTGGTGGTTGGTGCTTGGTGGTTGGTGTTTGGTGCTTGGAACAAAGCGATGCACTGTCTACCTCCAGAACACGAAACCCGGAACCCTGAACCCTGAACAAATTGAACCTTGAACTCTGAACAACGTTGAACCTTGAACCCCCTTAAAAAACCATTCCTACCGAAATCCCCCCACTCAACACCAGCGGAAGTTTTTTCCCAAAGAAGAGATGAGAGTATGCATAATTGAAATCAACTTCTTTACTATCGTAATCTGATTTCAAATTGTATGTGGTTGTTTTAAATCCTGTGCCGATACTCCCGTACCAATCAAAAAGAAATCTTCTTTTGATGACGGTTTGTCTTCCAAAAGCAATGTTTACCGTGTAATGCGCATAATTTATGGTGCTGTTTTTTTCAATCGTTTTAAAGGAACTAAAGATTAGCTCGGGTCTGAAATAACTGCCTTTCAAGGGATCTTTGTATTTAAGGCCTTTGTAAATTGCATCGGTACATTTTACGAATTTCAGTCCGGCTTTGACGAGGAAACCTTCTGAATATTTCAAACTTTCATTAAATCGAAAACCGATAATACCTCCTTTAATTTCAAGGTTCATTCCCATTTTTAATCTTCGCTCATAACCAATCGTGATATGATTCATGAATGGAGCTACGATGTCACCTTTTATTGCTTGTTTTTTATCAGGAACGGAAAGGTCCCTGGATACTTCATAGGGATTGTAAATGATTGTTAAAGTGGAGCCATTTTCATAGACAATAGATTTGATCTGATTTTTTGGAATCTCCATCACCGGACCGGTTTTCATTCCCGGATAGCGAAAGCGAATTTTTTCGCCCGTCATTTCCACAATCTTCACTCGAATCGAATCATTATTCGTACGCACAAGAATATCCTGCGAAAAGGAGGAGTAAGAAAGAAAAAGTAAAAAGGCAATGAATAAGCCACTGCCCAATTTTCCGGGTTTCATGTATAAAGGAATAGGTGGCGAATATAGGATTTAGTGGCTTCATTTTGAAAAAGGGGGCGAGGGACGGGGGACGAGGGACATAAACGGGATGGGTAATGAAAAAGGGACGGGGGACAAGGGACATAAACGGGACGCAAACGAAAAGGGACGGGAGACGAGGGACTGGGTACGAAGGCCCGATCCCCATTCCCAAGCCAAGACAAATTCATAATTCTTAATTCATAACTCTTAATTCATAACTCATAACTCACATAACTCATCACTCATAACTCCCTTCCCTTGCCCCTTGTCCAATTTCTTCGTTTCTTTGTCTTCCCACCATGAGCCCCTTCAATATCCCGCCTACAGGATCCTTTGTTATGCAAGAAAAACCGTCTGTGAAAAGCCAGAAAATTATCATTGCAATCGACGGCTATTCATCCTGTGGGAAGAGTACCTTGGCAAAAGCATTAGCCAAAAAACTAGCTTACAGCTACATAGATTCAGGAGCGATGTACCGCGCTGTTACACTTTTTATCCAGCAACATGATATTTCATTGTCTCAATTAGAGGAGATGACTCAAAAGCAAATGGAAGGGCTGATGGACAATATTCAGATTAGTTTTCATGTGAATCCGGACTCTGGTTTGTCGGAAGTTTTCCTGAACGGACTAAATGTGGAAAAAAGAATTCGTGATCTGAAAGTTTCGGATTGGGTAAGTCCGGTAAGTGCAATTCATGAAATCAGACACAGGATGGTGGAATTGCAAAAGGGCTATGGAAGTCACAAAGGGATTGTGATGGACGGACGGGATATCGGAACAGAAGTTTTTCCGAAAGCAGAGCTGAAAATTTTCATGACAGCAAAAAAGGAAATCCGTGCAAAACGAAGATTTGACGAATTGAATTCAAAAGGATTCATGGTTACCTTGGATGAAGTGATGAAGAATATCCAGGACCGCGATTATACAGATACACACCGTTCAGAAAGCCCGCTTCGTCAGGCAGAGGATGCGATTATCCTCGACAATTCAAATCTTACGGAGCAGGAGCAATTTCAATTTGCTCTCAATCTGATTAAAGAGTTAAATGTACCAATCCCGGTATAGACCAGCATTCAGATTCAAAATTTAACAAATTCCTATTTTTCTTTTCATACAATTGAAAAGAGAAAATGCTGCAAGCAGAAATGTTCAATTTTTTTCCTTAGACTGAATTTCCAATTTAAACATTTTACGATGAGCACTTACTAACCTTTGGAGTTGAAGCTAAGCACCAAGCATTAAGCACGTAACAACTACTAACAACTAACAACTAACCACTAAGCACTAATTTAGTATCTTTGCACCAATGAAAGTCGTTATCGACCCCCATTCCGGTTTTTGTTTTGGAGTTGTGTATGCAATCCAAAAAGCAGAGGAGGAGCTTGCTCAATCCGGTAAATTGTACTGTTTGGGAGATATTGTTCACAACAATAAGGAGGTTGAGCGCTTGACATCTCAGGGACTTGAGATTATTGACCATGAACGCCTCAAAACGCTTCGTGATTGCAAGGTTCTGATTCGCGCTCATGGCGAACCACCTGAAACCTATCAGACAGCATTAAAAAACAATATCGAACTTATTGATGCTTCTTGTCCTGTTGTGTTAAAGCTCCAGCACCGTGTTCGAACAAGTTTCGACGAAGTCCTTGAAACAGGCGGACAAATTGTGATATATGGCGAAATCGGTCATGCAGAAGTGAATGGTTTGGTCGGACAAACCGGTGGAACGGCATTAATTGTTAAAAACGAAGAGGATCTGGATAAGGTTGATTATTCCCGTCCGGTTTATTTTTTCTCACAGACAACAAAGAGTTCGACTGGATTTGAGAAAATGCGGTCATTGCTGGAACAGCGTTCGAAGGCGGCTCAGCAAAAGGAAATTCAGGAAGAGTTTTTAAGCTCTAATGATACTATTTGTCGACAAGTCAGTAACCGTGAACCTCAGTTGAAGAAATTTTCAGCTTTGCACGACGTGATTATTTTTGTCAGCGGTAAAAAAAGCTCAAATGGCAAGGCACTTTTTGAAGTTTGTCATTCAGTGAATCCAAGAAGTTATTTCATTTCCGATACTGAAGAACTCCATCCGGAATGGCTCGAAAATGCAGAATCTGTTGGCATTTGTGGAGCAACTTCGACGCCCATGTGGCTGATGGAAAAGGTGTCCGCCTTCATTTCAGAATCTCAAAATGCTAAAGTTTGAGCCTTTCTGCTGAAATATTCTTGAATTAATACATTTTCGTTAAATTTTATTTTGATTTAAATTATTGAAATTCATATATTTACGATATCGATAAAAGTCAAATTCTGAAGGTCGATCGAATTTTTCTTTTTTTCCTCATTTTGACCACAATACGTTAAAAATTCTGCGGCACAGACCTTTTTTCGTAAGATTTATTTCGATACATTTGCGTCCCTTTTAAGCGAAAAACCGAAACTTTCATAATAATTCTAAAAACTAAATGATTACCGAAGAAATCACTAACCAAACATCGGAGTACAAACCAGAAGTCTTTAACTGGGATTCCACAGGAAAAGTCGGGTCCGACTATTCCGCTGAAGAGCGCACACAAATGGAACAGATGTACGACAAGACCCTGAATTCAGTGGTTGAGCACGACATCGTAGACGGACTGGTTGTTTCAATTACTTCGAAGGATGTGCTGATTAACATTGGCTACAAATCCGACGGTTTGGTACCACTGGCTGAATTCCGCCACATGCCTGACCTGAAAGTCGGCGACCGGGTGGAAGTCTACGTGGAAACACAGGAAGACAAAAACGGCCAGCTGATTCTTTCGCACAAGAAAGCCTGCGCTCTTAAATCTTGGGATCGTGTGAATGCTGCTCTTGAAGGAGACGAAATTATTACCGGCTATGTAAAATGCCGTACAAAAGGTGGATTGATTGTCGATGTATTTGGTATCGAAGCTTTCTTGCCGGGTTCACAAATTGACGTGAAACCAATTCGCGACTACGACCAATTCGTTGGTAAAACGATGGAGTTTAAAGTTGTGAAAATTAACAATGAATTTAAAAACGTAGTTGTTTCCCATAAAGTCCTGATCGAAGAAGAACTCGAAGCTCAAAAAGCAGAGATCATGAAGAAACTCGAGAAAGGACAAGTTCTCGAGGGTACTGTGAAGAACATCACTTCGTATGGTGTATTCATGGATCTTGGTGGTGTTGACGGATTGTTGCACATCACGGATATTTCCTGGGGACGTATCTCTCATCCTGAAGAAGTTCTCAAACTTGATCAGAAGATCAATGTTGTTATTCTTGATTTCGATGATGAGAAAAAACGTATCGCTCTTGGATTGAAACAGCTTACTCCGCACCCTTGGACTCAACTTGATGGAAATCTCAATGTTGGTGATAAGGTAAAAGGTAAAGTTGTTGTCATCGCTGATTACGGTGCTTTCGTTGAGATCGCAGCCGGTGTTGAAGGTCTCGTTCACGTTTCCGAAATGTCTTGGTCACAGCATCTTCGTAGTCCGCATGAATTCCTTAAAGTGGGCGATGAAATCGAAGCTGTTATCCTTACTCTTGATCGCGAAGAGCGCAAAATGTCTCTTGGTCTGAAACAATTGAAAGCAGATCCTTGGGTTACTGTTGCTACTAAATATCCGGTTGGTTCCAAACATACTGCTACCGTTAAAAACTTCCAGAACTTCGGAGTATTCGTTGAGTTGGAAGAAGGTATCGACGGACTTGTACACATCTCCGATCTTAGCTGGAGCAAGAAGGTGAAACATCCTTCAGAGTTCTGCAAAGTGGGTGATAAGATGAATGTTGTTGTTCTGGAAGTTGATCCGGAGAACCGTCGTCTCAGTCTTGGTCACAAACAACTTGAAGAAAATCCTTGGGATGTATTCGAAACCATTTTCACAATGGATTCAGTACACGAAGGAACAGTTCTCAAGATTGGTGAAAAAGGAGCTACAATTGCTTTGTCATACGGTGTTGAGGCTTTCTGTCCGAACAAACACATGGTGAAAGAAGATGGAAAAACTCTGAAAGCTGAAGAGAAAGCAGATTTCAAAGTCATCGAATTCAGCAAAGACCAACGCAAAATTGTTGTTTCCCATAGCCGTATTCACGAAGAAAAAACTGCAACCAGTCGTGTTGCTGAAAGCGTCCAAAAAGGCGTTGAACGTGAAGAAGGAGCGAAAGCTGTGAAGAAGGTGAAAGAAAGTGTTGAGAAAACTACTCTTGGTGATCTTACTGCTCTCAGCAACCTGAAAACAGAGATGGAAGCTGCTGAAAAGAAAAAAGTAGATGGTGATGCTGTTAAAGCTACCGATGAGAAAAAAGAAGATTGATTCTTCTGTATCAATATAAAGAAAACCACTCTGGAAACGGGGTGGTTTTCTTTTTATCAGATAGTGGGTATTAGGTATTAGGTATAAAGTATTAGGTATCGGAAACTTGGAACCAACAATTTTGCAAAGCAAACCCGGGATCTACACCCAGAACACGGAACCCTGAACCCTGAACTCGGAACAACCTTGAACACAAATGATTGAGCACATGAGTGATTCTTTCCGAATTGCAAATGGAAAAGACCCACATGTAATTGTAACTCCTGCAGAGCGATTGGAGCCCATGAAAAATTTTCTTTTGAGCGAAAAGGAATTTAAGCCGAACACGAAAAATATACTCATGTCCGAAACTCCTCCCAACATCCGGCGTGCAAATAAAATGGAAGCGATCAAAGAACTGGAAGGAGAAATAAATGATTTCGTCAGCTACTTCGAACAACACCCCGGATCAACAACAACAAATCCTTTTTTTGGCGAACTGAATTTCGAAGAATGGGTTCAACTTCTTCACAAACATGCTGTGCATCATTTGAAGCAGTTCAACTCATAGCGGTTCAAAGTTCAAAGTTCAAGGTTGTTTCGGGTTCCTGGTTCAAAGTTCCGTGTTCTGTGTGTAGAATCGCGTTTACAATTTTCTCAATTTCGATTCAGCAATCAATATTTTTCTAATTTCCATTTTCTAATTTCCATTTTCTAATTTCTACTCTCTATTTTCCATTTTCCATTTGACCTTAGACAGTCATTATACTTTCAATTTAATTAAAAGCAAATATCCTGTCTACCCCCAGAACACGGAACCCTAAACTCTGAACCCGGAACAACCTTGAACTTTGAACCCGGAACTCGGAACTCGCAACAACCTTGAACTTTGAACCTTGAACTTTGAACCTTTTTTAGTACGTTTGTCTCCCGGAATGCAAAAGCGACTCCTGTTAAACAGTACGCAATTTGATATCACAATCAAGCGCTTGTGTTATCAGCTCATCGAAGTTCACGATGATTTTTCGAATACCGCCATTATTGGCTTGCAGCCCCGGGGTGTTTTTGTCGCCCGCAGAATCGTTAGCTCACTCTGTGAAATCCTGAATCTTCCGAAAATCATGCATGGTGATCTGGATGTTACCTTTTACAGGGACGACTTCAGACGCAGGGAAATCATTGCGCCAAGCGAGACAAGAGTAGATTTTATTATTGAAGATAAAAATGTCATCCTTGTGGATGATGTCTTATTTACAGGCCGCACCATCCGGGCCGGAATGGACGCCCTGCTTGATTTTGGCCGCCCCCGAAAAGTAGAATTACTCACGCTTGTCGACCGGAGATACAGTCGGCACTTACCCATAGAACCCGATTATATCGGAATCTCCGTTGATACAATTACCTCTGAAAAAGTGACTGTCAAATGGAAGGAAGTGGATGGAGAAGATGGCGTCTGGCTAGTATGAGTTTAAGGTTCAAGGTTCAAAGTTCAAGGTTGTTCCGGGTTTAGAGTTCAGGGTTTAGAGTTCAGAGTTCAGAGTTGCGGGCTCGCTTACTTAATGAGTATTTAGTTTATAAAATAGTTATATGTGAAGCCGTCCTCTAAAATCAACAATCCATTCATCAATCAACAATCTACAATCCAATGCCCTCTCTTTCTGTAAAACATCTGCTTGGAATCAAGGACCTCAGTGTGGAGGATATTGAACTTGTTTTTTCTACAGCGGATAATTTTAAAGATGTATTAAATCGCCCCATCAAGAAGGTTCCTTCTCTCCGGGATGTGACGATTGCGAATTTGTTTTTTGAGAATTCAACACGCACACGATTGTCTTTTGAACTGGCAGAACGAAGGCTCTCCGCAGACGTTATCAATTTTGCAGCATCTTCCTCATCGGTCAGTAAAGGGGAGACGCTGATTGATACAGTGAATAACATCCTTGCGATGAAAGTGGATATTGTCGTGATGCGTCATCCGCATGCAGGCGCGGCACAGTTCCTTTCAAAACATGTGAGTGCGAGTATCGTCAATGCCGGGGATGGTGCACACGAACACCCGACTCAGGCTTTACTCGATGCATTTTCCATCCGTGAAAAATTGGGTGAAGTCAAAGGAAAGAAAATTGCAATCATCGGCGATATCCTCCATTCACGAGTCGCACTGTCGAATATTTTTTGTCTGCAAAAATTAGGTGCGGAGGTAATGGTGTGCGGACCAACAACACTCTTGCCCAAATACATTGCTTCACTCGGAGTGCAGGTTGAAACCAATCTGCGCAAAGCGCTTGAATGGTGCGATGTTGCCAATATGCTGCGGATCCAGCTGGAACGTCAGGATATCCGTTATTTTCCATCACTGAGGGAATACATTCAACTTTTTGGACTGAACAAGGAGATTCTCGATTCGCTCTCAAAACGGATTACCATTATGCACCCCGGACCGATCAACCGCGGTGTTGAAATCACCAGCGAAGTAGCTGATTCCGCTCAGTCAATTATCCTGAATCAGGTCGAAAACGGCGTTGCGATCCGGATGGCCGTGTTGTATTTGCTCGCAGGTCAGGTGGGGAAATGATTGGTTGTTAGTTGTTAGTTGTTAGTTGTTAGTTGTTAGTTGTTAGTTGTTAGTTGTTAGTAGGGGATAGTCATCGCTTATAGCCGTACTCTTTTCTTGTTTCATGGGCTAATTTTACCCAAGGCTGCTCTAAACCCAGAACACGGAACCCTGAACCCGGAACCCGGAACAACCTTGAACCTTAAACTCTGAACTCTAAACCGGAACAACTTTGAACCTTAAACCTTAAACCCTAAACCGCCTTCAGAATATTAACATTTACCACAAGTCCCTTGTTGAAAATTAATCGCTTATCTGGCGTGATCCCGAAAAATCCTCGTAAATTTGGGAAAATGCTAATCCTATGAACCTAACTATTGACAGACAGGAAAAGTACGCGCTGATCAAAATCCTGGAGCCGAAACTTACTTCTAATGTAGCTCCCGAGTTAAAGGCGGAAGTCGTGATGCTTCATCATGAAAATTTCAAAAACATGATCTTTGATCTCAGCGATATACAATATTACGATTCATCTGGCTTGAGTGCGATTCTGGTTGGATTCAGAATGTGTCGCGATCAGAATGGAACTTTCGTCCTCACAGGAGTTCAGGATCATGTACGGAAACTGATTTCCATTTCTCAGCTGGATACCATGCTCACTCAATTGCCAACTGTAAATGAGGCCATTGATCTGATTTTCATGGAAGAAGTTGAAAAACAATTACACAAAGAATAGTGCTGAATAAGTAACCCATGATGAAAAAGATCTTTACGATTCTGATTGCTTTCAGTGATTGCTTCTTATTCCGGATTCAGTCAGTGTGTTCCTGATACGTCGATTACTCACAATATTCCCGGAATCTATCCTGATAGTACGGCAGGTCTTCCACACGCCATCGTTGGAACAGCATATGTCAGCGATTTGCAAATTTCTGTCCCTGCAAATACTACTTATGCCGGTCAGAATGTTGTAATCGATTCCGTGAGAGTTGTTTCTGTTGTCGGATTGCCTTCCGGATTCACCTACTCTTGCACACCATCGAATTGTATCTTCCTTGGCGGACAAACAAGTTGTGTTCAGATAACAGGCAATGCTCCTACGGCAGGAATGATTGGTGCTTACCCGCTTGATGTCAATCTGAAAGTAAGTGGACGGCTACTCGGAATTATCCCTCAGCAAGTCGATACAACAAATTCGAATTACGTTATCGTAATTGATGACAATACTGGTTTGGCTTCCATCACTTCTTCTTCGTTCCAGGTTTCTCAAAATAAACCGAATCCTTTCCATGGTAAAACAGAAGTGATTGTCTCCAGTCCGGTTCAGGAAACAATACGTATTAAAGTTTGTGATTTGATTGGAAATGTATTGCAGACTCAAACCCTAAACATGCCAAGAGGCAACAACAGCATCCTGCTTTCGTCGGATGAATTGAGCCCAGGCATCTATCTGTACTCCATCACGAATGGCAAGTCCTCCGTGACACGCCGAATGATTGTTTCCGGCAACTAATGATATTTGAAGTAGGCATACTCGGCAGTAGTTCTGCGACACCCATATATCAACGACATCCAACCGCTCAGGTGATTAATTTTCATGAGCGGTTTTTTTTAATTGATTGCGGCGAGGGAACGCTGATTCAAATGAACCGGTACAAAATAAAATTTCATCGGATCAATCATATTTTCATCAGCCATCTTCATGGCGATCATTATCTGGGATTGCTCGGACTCATTTCTACAATGCACCTCCAGGGCAGGGTTTCAACATTGCACATTCACGGTCCGAATGATCTGAAAGAGATCATCGATATCCAGTTGAAATATTCCGAAACTACACTTCGTTATCCGGTTGAATTTCATTCCATCGATCCGAAGAACCCAACCGTTTTATACGATGATGAGGATGTCACTATCAGCAGCATTATTCTGAGTCACAGAATTCCCTGTACAGGATTTCTTTTTACGGAAAAGCCAAGACAAAGAAAGTTGAAGAAAGACAAGCTTGCACAATTCAATATTCCAGTGACTTTTTACAATGAATTAAAAGCAGGGAAGGATTATATTGACGAAGAAGGAAAAACAGTGCCGAACTCAGCATTGACGATTGACCCGAGAAAGCCGAGGAGATATGCATTTTGTTCGGATACCATTTTTGATGAACGCCTGATCAGTATTGTGAAAGGTGTTGATTTATTATATCATGAAGCTACTTTCCTATCCGACAAAGCAGATCGTGCAAAAGAAACTTTTCATTCTACAGCGGCACAGGCGGCAACAATAGCCAAAGAAGCAGGAGTACGACGATTGATTATTGGCCATTTTTCAGCACGCTACAAAAATCTATATCCATTACTGGAAGAAGCGAAATCGGTTTTTCCGGAAACTACTTTGGCTATAGAAGGTGATCGTTTTTCGATTGATTAAAAAAGGATGAACCTTATAGCCGACAGCGGATCTACAAAGACGGAATGGAACCTGGTAATGGATTCCGGGGAAGTCATCACTCTTAAATCCTGCGGACTCAACCCGTATTTTCTGGACGCAGCGCAGATCGCTGACATTATCAGCAAAGAACTGATCCCGGGAATTCCGGAACCGGAAAAAGTGGAACACATTTATTTTTATGGTGCAGGTTGTGGAACACCTGAGAAATGTGAAATTCTCCGTGCAGGATTAGCGCAGCATTTTGGACACGGAAAGATTCATGTATTTTCTGATCTCCTTGGAGCAGCGCGATCCTTGTGCAAGAATAAATCAGCCTGGGTTGGAATTCTGGGTACAGGATCCAATGTCGGTTTTTACAATGGAAATACCATCGCACTTCAGGTTCCATCATTGGGATATATTCTCGGTGACGATGGAAGTGGAGTGGATATAGGAAAAAGAATACTCCAGGCTTTTCTAAGTAACGAGATGGATCCCGGGATGCAGGAACGTTTTGTTCAGGAATACAAGCTGAGCAAAGATGAGATCATGGAATCTATTTACCGTCGTCCGCTGGCCAATCGTTTCATCGCTTCCTTTGCACCATTCGCAGCGCAAAACAAAAGTCTGATGAACATTGAAAAAATGGTACTGGACGCTTTTAGAAATTATTTTGAAAAAGGAATTTTAAAGTACCCTCAATACAAAGCACATTCAATTCATCTTACCGGATCCATTGCATATTATTTTTCAGAAGAAATCAGAAAAATCGGGAAGGAAATGGGGATTCAAATCGGTGAGATTACACAAAGCCCGGGGAAAGGCTTGGTAGAATATCACCTATCGGCTGCTGACCAATTGCCGTAACTTTGACAATTCCGCTTCTAAATTTCGAACAGCAATTTTCGATCCTTCTTTGAATTCAGCATAGAGGTGAGGGAGATCTTCGAGACGTTCACCATCGCGTGCATATTCTTCGATGTTGGTGATGAGTTTTTTCAATTCATGCAATTCGAAAATAGCAATGCTGGATTTTAATTTATGCGCGACGGCATGCGTCTCCTTCCAATCTCTGCGAGGGATGTGTACATTCAACTTCTCAATAGCTTCCGGCACTTGTTTGAGGAAAATTTCAATCAGCTGAATTGTCAGTTCCTGATCTCCGCCGGTGAATTTGTCGAGGAAGTCCAGGTCCATACCCACCTGGATTTTTTTCACAAGGGGTAAACTCTCTTTTGAGCCGGTGCTTTTTTTGATTGTATTATTCTCAGGGAGAAATTTCAGCAAGGTGCTAAAGAGTTCTTCCGGAGTATACGGTTTCACGACATAATCATTCATGCCGGCTTCTCTGGCTTTCACCTTTTCTTTTTCGGATGCATCCGCGGTGAGGGCAATGATCGGGACATTGCGAACTTCAATTCTCATCCGCGTACGGATTTCATGGGTAATTTCATAGCCATCCATTTCAGGCATCTGAATATCCATAAGAATAATGTCGTATTCGTTTTCACGCAATTTACCGAGTGCGACTTTTCCATTTTCCGCTGCATCAAAATGTTCAAAGCCGAATTTCTTCAGCATATTTTTGACAAGCAGTTGATTCACCTTGTTGTCTTCCACAACGAGAACACGTACGTGAGAAACATCAACCGATTCGGATGCGTCAGGAATTTGAACAGGTGCTACTTTCGCTTGATTATTACCAAGCTTAAAGAACATATCAATAGAGAATTCTGAACCTTCATTCACTTTTGACTTTACATGGATACTTCCTCCTTGCAGTTCTACGAGTTGCTTTACAATCGTAAGCCCAAGTCCTGTGCCTTCGTACCTGCGTTTGTTGTTTTCCGCCTGCTCAAAACTTTCAAAAATCGTTTGTAATTTATTGTCTGGAATTCCGATACCTGAATCTGTAACTTTGAATCGTATTTTACAGACATTATCTTTAATTTCCATCACCTTGATGTCCAAAGTCACTTTTCCTTTCTCAGTAAATTTGACAGCATTGCCCATCAGGTTCATCAGAATCTGGTTGAGTCGGATTGGATCCCCGAGAAGGAAATCTTTAATATGGTAGTCTAGCGTGCAACCAATCTGGATTTTCTTTTCATCCGCTTTTACCTGCAGGATCTGTACGATACCTTTGATGAGATCACGGATATTGAATTCTGTTTCGGAGAATTCAATTTTACCGGCATTGATTTTCGAGAAATCAAGAATATCATTGATAATAACCATCAGGTTATTCGCAGATGTTTTGATTGCATCAATGTATTCCTGCTGTTCACGCGTCGGACTCGTTTTCCCAAGGAGGTGAGCCATTCCAAGGACACCATTCATCGGTGTGCGTATTTCATGACTCACATTGGCAAGGAATTGTTCCTTTAATTTATCAGACAGCTCAGCAATTTCTTTTTGCTTTTTTAGCTCTTCCAAATCATATCGGATATGCAAGGCTTTTGTTTTAAGAGTCACCTCCTCATTGGTGAATTCTTTGTCCAGATCATAATATTTTTTGAAATGCATCAAGGCATTCTCCGAATCTCCTATCTTTTCATAAGCAATGGAAAGAAACTGATGAATCTTTACCAGCTGCGCTTCCATCGGAGAGGAGTGTGCAATTTTTAATGCCTTCTTTAGAATTTCAATTGCTTTATCATACTGAGTGAGTTCGATGTAAAGGTTCCCCAGACTTTTTTGCAACTGAGCTTTTACGGTATTGGATGCTCCTTCGTGAGCAATTTCCAGGGCTTTGTTGAAATAACTCAGCGCTTTGTCGTATTCTTTCAGTTTGGTATGGAGAATAGCCAGACTTCCCAGCGTTTTAACTCTTGCATCCGCATCTTCGAGGTGCTCGAGAGAATTCACAGCACGCAAAAGGTAATACAATGCCTTGTCTAAATCATCCATCCAATTGTAGGCGTTGCCCAAAAGAAAAAAGGAATTAACCATTTCCTTTTTGTTCTTGATACCTTCAAAGATTTTGAGCGCTTTCTTGAAATAGTCAATTGCCTGCGGATACTCCTGCAGATAAATATGAAGTTTTCCAATTTCATTATATCCTAAAGCAATTCCTTCCGAGTCGCCGCGTTCAGTATTTATTTTTAATGTTTCAAGAATATAGGTGAGTGCCGATGGAACTTCTCCCAATTTGAAATAGATGGAACCCAATTCAGTGAGACAACTCAACTGGCCGTCTTTATCATCGAGGTCCTTAAAAAATTGCAGCGCTTCGCTGTAGCCTGTCAATGCCCGTTTGTAATGCTTTTGTACAAATGCACAAGCAGCTTTGTCACGAATCACCAGAGCAATACCTTTTTTGTAATCTATCTGCTGCGCAATGGATAAAGCATCTTCCAGCAAAGCAATCGACTGGCCGATGTTTCGTCCACGTAAAACCTGTGCACGTTGAATAAGAATATCTACACTTTCAATTCCCATAATTTAAGCTTCAAGAGTACTGTTTCGAGCACCCATTTTGTTCCGATGTAGTATAAGCCGGGAACAGGTTTTTGTTTCTGTAATTCCTCGTATTCCCTTACACCTTTTCACCGCTTTTTTTAGCCTGCGGGAACTTATTAAGGTCGGAAAATTTCTTTGATCTGAAAAGGTAAAAAGCAAGGACAATGGAGTTTTGAAAAATGAGATTAAAATATTGATTATGAGCAGTATGCGTATTCAATCGTGTGGTTTTATATTGTTTTTTCATTTTATGGAAATCTCTATGTGCTTCAAAAACAGCAGTAAAGTCGGCCTTTCCATTGCGGAATAAAAAGATGATGGCTGCTAATGAATCAAGTATTGTTCTGGCAATTATGACTTTAAGGAATAGATCTGCAGGCAGATTTTTGTACAACATGAGCAGATTATTACGAAAATTCAGATAGGTTTTTCTGGGATTATTCTTGGGAAGTGTGCCGCCACCCACGTGATAAACAGTTGACGTGCCGCAATACCAAACCTGCATTCCTTCGCGATGAATTCTCCAGCACAAATCTATTTCTTCCATGTGGGCAAAGAATTCGGTATCAAAGCCACCCAATTGATGAAAAACAGAAGACCGGATAAACATACATGCACCGGATGCCCAGAACACTTGCCGGCTGTCATTGAATTGTGCGGAATCCTTTTCCAGCGAATGAAAAATCCGGCCACGGCAAAATGGATAACCGTAAACGTCAATATATCCACCGCCTGCTCCTGCATATTCGAATTCATCCGGGTGTGCAAGCGAACAAATTTTGGGTTGGCAGGCAGCACATTCAGGGTTCTTATCCATTAAATCAAGAACGGGTTGTAGCCAATCCGGAGTGACTCTTACATCTGAATTCAGCAGCACATAATACTCATAGTCAACAAATTTTAATGCTTCATTGTATCCACCGGTGAAGCCAAGATTTTTTCGAGCTGAATAATTCTGACAGCAGGAAGATTTTTACGCAGCCAGTTTACTGATTCATCTGCGGAAGCATTGTCAGCCACAATTACGTCAGCCAGACCTTCACTATACCGAACCACATCCGGGAGAAAAGACTCCAGAAAAAACTGACCGTTCCAGTTTAAGATTACTACTGCAATACGTTTCTTTGTACCTGTCATAAAAAAAATTACCCTGCCGGACTGCAAGGTAATCTTAAATCATTGATGGAAAAAACCCGGTTTTTTTTTAATTTCTCACTTCGGATTTTTGAAATTTTCTTTTGTTTTGGTTCCATAAATATCCTGTGAATTCTGCTGATCCGGATTGTTGAATTGCTGGGACCTGCTATGCAATTTCAATTCCCAGGCATCATCCCTCAGCTCTCCTTTGGCATCCGAATGCAGGAGTCTGTAATCATTGGAAACACCGTCCGGATTGTAGAACACAAATTTCCGGTTGCTTTGATTGAGAACTTTATAGTATTGCCATATTTCGTAGGGGATAGCATTCGGGTCCATGCTTTCAGATGCAATGGCATTCGGCATCCCGTATTGCAGGTAAACTCTGCCGCGGTCCGACTCGTATCCCGGCTTGTTCCAGGTACTGTACATTGCATTTACTTTCATCACCTGTGCCTGGTAAGCTTTCCAGGCTTCAAAAGGTTTTTCAGGATCTTTTGATGTCCAGAAATGCAGAATGAACTGCTTCATGCTTTGCACATCACCCAGAGCTATCTGGTTTTGTCCGATCTGCAGGTCACTGTTCGAAGAAATAGGAGCAAGGCATGCGATATATTCTTTCAATGTATCCGGATTATCGACTTCCGAAATAAACGATCCATTCACATCCAGAGTAGTGAGCTGATCTTTTGGAGTACTAACAATTTTGACATTGCTTCTTTGGAAAAGTACATGCTGATAGGTAATCAGTTTATTCTCCTTGCTTCGCACTTCGAGGATGAGATTATAATTCCCGGAGATGAGTCCATCAATCGGGATCTCAGCAAGAATGACATTTACTTCAGCCGGACTTTGTTTTTTATTAATCACCAGATCGTTTTGGAGCACTCTGTTTTCATTGTTTGCAATAAAATAGCGAACGAGATAATCTTCATTCAGCAGAGCTTTTGTTCGGTAGATTTCTGCATAAAATTTTATTGTCGTGATCTCCGGTGGATAATAAGCCATGATAAAGGGAACAAGATCATAACCACTTTTGGTGAATGTGCTCGCCTTTTTTGTTGGAGTGTATGATTCCAAAAGTTCAATATCTGAAACGCTGACTTTATCCGTAGGGAAAAACACCCGGATATTCTGATGAATTGACAAGGGAGCTTCTCCGGAGTTTTTATCGGCGATTTTCAGTTCTACAGTATAATCACCGGTGTCGAGTACGACTCTTTGCTGGTCAATAAAATCCGGGATAGATTGGGTGATACTATCCAGCTGAGGACTGTGTAAATTGTATTTATCGAAATGGACAATTTTATCTCCTTTCTTGTAAACCCATTGGATTTCGAGAGTCGCTAGGAATTTGCCTTTCGAGTCGGGCTGGATTTTGACACTCCTGCCCATGATGTTGAGATAGGATTCAACATAGGTAGAATTCCCCGGCTGGTCGAAAGTTGCATACGAAAAATAGGCATTGAGGGCAGCAAAAGACCAGGAGTGGAGCAGGAGGAAAATAACGAATGTACAGAGCTTTTTCATGGCCTTTAATTTAGCATAAAGTTACAAATTTATTATATCCTAAAAGTTTTGCATGAACCTGTGGTACTGATTTTAACAAGACGGTGACAGTGCTTGTTTTCCCGAAGAAAGAAGAGAAGAATTTGCTGTTTTGAACGATATTCTCTCTTGTCAGATGAAAAAGCAATGACTATTTTTGGCACAGTAACTCAAAAAATGGTAAACCTTTTCCTGCTCATTTTCTGTTTGTCGGTCTTTTTTGTTTTTTACAGTTACATTTTATTTCCGTTGATATTGGGGATATTGGCCTCCGGCAAAGCCTTTAAACATTCCAAGCACCAATCCAATGATGATTTGCCGGCTATTTCTGTTGTCATGGCTGCCTTTAATGAAGACAAGGTAATCGAAGAAAAAATAAAAGGAATATTGAAATCCAATTACCCTTCACACCAACTTGAAATTGTCATCGGTTCTGATGCTTCTATCGATCAAACTTCAGCAATTGTAAAAAGACTTGCTGAATCCGATCAACGCATTCGTTTTTTCGATTTTCAGGAACGGAGAGGTAAACCTTCGGTGATCAATGAACTGGTTGCTCATGCAAACAATCCAATTCTCATACTTACAGATGCGAATGTAATGTTCGAGCCCGATACGCTTACTTTTCTTTGCCGACATTTTAAAGCAGAAGAAATTGGTCTTGTTGGTGCCAATATTTTGAACATCGGAATGAAAAGTGATGGTATCTCAATTCAGGAAAAGTCATATATCGAACGAGAGAATCTGATCAAATACCAGGAAGGATTAATCTGGGGAACCATGATGGGTCCTTTTGGAGGTTGTTATGCGATTCGAAAGAAACTCTATACAAATGTGCCTCAAAATTTTCTGGTCGACGATTTTTTTATTTCAATGAAAATTCTGGAAAAGGGATTTCATTGCCTGAATGATCTGGATGCAATTTGTTATGAAGATGTATCCAACGAAGCGAAGCAGGAGTACCGGAGAAAAGCCCGTGTTTCGGCAGGTAATTTCCAAAACCTGAAGGAGTTTTCATCCCTGCTTCTCAAACCATTCTCAGCAACAGGATTTTGCTTCATCAGCCATAAAGTGCTGTGATGGATCACACCATTTTTTATCTTGTTTTCGTTGGGAAGTCTTGCAGTACTTACAGTTCTTGGTGCGCATCCTGTTTATTCCTTACTCTTTCTTGGCGAATTCCTTTTACTCATTTCACCGCTCATCGATTCAATTCTGGGCAAGGCAGGAATTCATTTGAAGTTGCTGCGTTTTGTTTCTTATTTTTCATTGATGAATCTGGCATTGCTCCAGGGATTCTGGCGCTTCATCAATGGGATTCAAAGCAATATCTGGACGCCGACAAAAAGGAATCTTTGATTCCCCGGCCTACTTTATCGACAAACCTGTTATCAAAAACTTGTATTGTGTTTGCGTAAAATGCTCTTTGTTAAAATCCACAAATAATTATATTTGACCACCCAATTCTTCCCGTGTGCTCTTCAATTCGATCGTCTTTTTAATATTTTTCATCACGGTCACTATAGGCTATTATGCCCTGGCACCGAGGTTTCGATGGATTCTGCTCCTCGTAGCGAGTTCATACTTTTACATGTATTTCTATCCGCCGTATTTGTTGATATTGCTCTTCCTCATTTTGGTGGATTATTTTGCTGCCATTGTCATCGATAATGCAGGAACTGAAAAGAAGAAAAAGATTTGGCTCACCATTAGCCTCATTGCAAATATTGGAATCCTTGCTTTTTTCAAATACTATAATTTTCTCAATGAAAATGTAGAAGAATTGTGCATATCGCTGGGTTGGAGCAATCCAATCCCTGCATTGACAATTCTTTTGCCAATCGGACTTTCATTTCACACCTTTCAATCGATGAGCTATACCATAGAGGTGTATCGTGGAAATATTAAACCGGAAAGACATCTTGGTATCTATGCTTTATTTGTGATGTTTTACCCTCAATTGGTAGCCGGTCCTATAGAACGTGGAACAACTTTATTGCCACAACTTAAAAAAAATGACAACAAGCTTGAATACGACAATGTGATGATTGGCTTGTCGCAGATGCTCTATGGTTTGTTTAAAAAAGTTGTCGTTGCGGATTCCCTTGCGATGTATGTCAACAGCATTTACAGCTATGGAAATTTCAATACAGGTTTCACTGCTTTGTTTGCAACCTGGATGTTTGCCTTCCAAATCTATTGCGACTTCTCCGGCTATTCGGATATAGCCATTGGTGCCGGTAGGGTAATGGGGTATCGCATGATGACGAATTTTTCCATTCCCTATTTCAGTAAATCGGTCACTGAATTTTGGCGGAGATGGCATATTTCATTGTCTACCTGGCTGCGCGACTATCTCTATTTTTCACTCGGCGGAAACAGGAAAGGAAAATGGAGAACCTACCTGAACAACATGCTCACCATGCTCCTCGGTGGCTTGTGGCACGGGGCTTCCTGGAATTTTGTAATCTGGGGCGGACTAAACGGTGTCTACCTTGCTGGTGAAAAGATGTTCAATGTAAAAGTGAAAAAACCTATTTTGCCTTTTTGGAAAAAAGCAGGCTATGCTTTTCTGACATTTAATCTCATCTGTCTGACTTGGGTATTTTTCCGCGCTCATACTTTTGAAGGAGCTGTTGGAATTCTTAGTTCAATTTTTAATCCGGTTGATTGGTTGAACCTCCGGATTCAGGATACCAGCATTTTCTTCAATATGATTTCGATGCTTGCCTTATTGCTCGTGTTCGATTACTTTATTTTCAGGAAAAAGAATGCTGAAACATTTTACAGGACAAGTAGCCGGCTGCAGTTTTCTTCATTTCATCTCCTCTTGCTCATCATCATTCTCTTGTTTGGCGTTTCGGAAGGGGATCAGTTTATTTATTTTCAATTTTAATGGTGATGGCAACTGTAAAAAAAATACTGCTCGTTATTGCTGCCTTCCTTCTTGGAACACTAATTCTTGACAGGGTTTTGAATTTGGTGCTGGAAAGTTTCTATGAGCAATGCCTTGTTGGTCAGACAGGAGGAAAGATCAATTATTACCTGAAGAAAGCGAAGCAACCGGATGTCCTGATCATGGGTGATTCACGTGCTTATTACATGTTGAACCCCGACAGTTTTAAAGGCAAATCAGGGTTTAATATCAGTCATGCAGGAATGGATCAGTGCTTTCAAAATGGACTGATGAGTATCCTGATCCACCAGAAGAAAATGCCTGCGCATGTCTTGCTGCACATCGAGCCTGATTTTTTTATGACTTCTTCTCAGGATAAAATTATTTCCAAAGGAATCCAGCAGTTAAAATTTTACTACGGGACAGATCCGGTTGTGACTGAATTTCTGGATGAACTGGGTCCTTTTGAATCGCTGAAATATCAGTTTAAAAGTTATCGGTTCAATGGTCGGGTGATCAATACGGCTTTGAATTATTTTAGTACAAAAGTAAATCCGGAAGCTACCGGAAATGGATTTATCCCAAGACCTGTGACGAAGCTGGACAGTCTGCATACTGAATTCACTGCCCGCAATTATCCTGATGGTCCGATGTATTTTAATACAAGTGCTACCCGATATTTACTGCAATTTATTCGAATTGCAAAAGAAAACAATATTCAAGTGGAATGTTTTACATCTCCGGTATATTACAAACGCAATATTGATTTTTATAAACCTGCCTGCGAATACCTCGATTCACTATTTTCTGCCAATCAAATAAAATATATTGATTACGGTCGAACGAACACATCCGATGCTCGAATTCGTGACCCACACTTCTGGGAAGATTCGGAACATTTAAATGGAGCAGGTGCGGCGATTTTTAGCCGGCAGGTGGCAAGCGATTTTGGGTATTGATCCGAATCAGTATTCGGAAACGATACAAAATGAAAGCAAAATGGTTTGCGGAGAGGAGGGATTCGAACCCCCGGTGCGTTTGACCGCACACCTGATTTCGAATCAGGCACATTCGACCACTCTGACACCTCTCCGGGAGTGATTTGTTTACAGACAATCCTCAAATGTAATGAATGGCTTTGTTTTCGAAAATCTATTTATTTGCTTCCTCCAAAAGAAATTGAATTCCCTGAAACTAACATTGCTCATGTGCTTCCAGTGCCGGATTTTTTATCTTCGAAACGAAGAAATATTCTATCTTTCCGGGGATATACCATAGACATAAAATTGTAGTTGTCCTTCCAGCCTACAATGCGGAGCGCACATTAGAAAAAACATACCGGGAAATTCCCAGGGATATTGTGGATGAAGTGATTCTCGTTGATGACCATTCTCATGATCATACTTCGGAATTGGCAACCCAACTCGGGATTGAACATGTTATCCGCCATGAAAAGAATTTGGGTTATGGCGGGAACCAAAAAACCTGTTACAATGCAGCATTGAAGCTCAATGCAGATATCGTAATTATGCTGCATCCCGATTATCAGTATACTCCAAGACTGATTACTGCAATGGCTTCGGTGATCGCGGATGGTGTGTATCTCACCGTAATCGGTTCACGCATTCTTGGACGGGGAGCCTTGAAAGGAGGAATGCCGCGATATAAATATGCTGCCAACCGCATGCTCACATTTGTTCAAAATCTCCTGTTGCGACAGAAACTCAGTGAATACCACACCGGATTTCGGGCATACCATAGTTCGGTCTTGAAAGCGATCGATTACAATTCCAATTCCGACGATTTCATCTTCGACAACGAAGTGATCGCTCAGATCTTTCACAAAGGCTTTGAGATTGCAGAAATTACTTGTCCGACGAAATATTTTGAAGAAGCTTCCAGTATTAATTTAAAAAGAAGTATGGTCTATGGATTTGGAGTACTCAATGTTTCCCTGCGTTACTTCCTTCACCATGCCGGATTGCTCAAATGGAATCGATTGAAATAGTCGCCATTTATTTTCATTCTTTTCCCTGAAATTGTTCCATCTTCAGTTCACGACCCGGATCCAGGAGAGTCACCATTTGCCAGGCTTCAAGTCCGTTTTTTATATCTTTTGTTTTGAAAAAAGCTCCTCCAAGATTGTACCAGGCGTCCGCATTATTTTCATTCAGCTCTACAGATTTTGTGTAATAGGTTATGGCAGCAGCGTAATTCGCCGATCGGAAATATTTATTTCCTTCATTGTACAATACATCACTGATCATTTGAGTCCTTTTTTTTGCAGAAGTACTGGAAGGTTCCAGGATTGCAGCTTTTTTCCATAGCTCAGCGGCTTTTAAATAATTAAGCAAACCAAAATATGCAAAGCCAAGATCTTCATAAATGAATTTGCAATGCGGGTAAATCTGCAGAATTCGTTCATCGTAGAATATTGCTTTTTTGAAATACTCATCTTTAAGTGCTTTGTTCGTTTCTTTCTTCGACTTCAGAATGTATTGCTTTGCAGCATACAAATTGGCCCGGACACTATTGGGTACAGTCTCTACATCAGCAAAGAATAATGTGTCGTTATTTTTCCAATCCATGTTGCGCACTACGGTATATGTCGAAAAGAGCAGGAGCACTGACCCGAATATCGTGAATGATAGAATTTTTTTGGAAGGAATAGTGTTAAGAAAGTATGCGGAGAAAAGTATGCAAAATGCGAGAGAAGGTTGAAACAGCAAACGCTCAGCAAGCGGCGCTCCAATATCCATAATGAAGTTTGTGAATGGAAACAGAGTAAGAAAGAAGAACAAAATACAGAATGATAAAAGCGACCTTGTTTTAAAAGTTAGAAGTGAAATTACTACAAAGGCAAATAATAGTATCGCGGAGAAAATAAAGGAGAAGGAATGAAGATTTATATAGGGGATTTGATTGTATCCATAGTCAAATGTTAGGGGATAGGGAAGGAAGAGCAATCCAATATATTTTGCAAATAAAAATATTTTTGTAGCAAATGCTTCGGATGCAGTAGCCAGAATGAATGGACTGTTCAATACATCCCTGTCGGTTGAATGACTGAGCCCGACAACTGAAATCCGGATAATCATGTATAGAATGAAAATTGAAAACAGCGGAATGGAAAGGAGGAGAGCTTTTTTTATCGATTGATTATAAAAAAAGTAAGCTGTGAGGGGGATAATTCCAATAAAAGGAATAGCACTTTCTCGCGTCAATAGGGAAATGAAGAAGCAGAGGGCTGCAGGGAGCAAACTTATTAATTTTCTGTTCTTCAGATAACGGAGAATAGAAAATGCGGAAAGCAAAAGCAGAATGAATGCAATTAATTCATCCCGACTTTTGACATTCGCAATAACTTCGGTGTGGATTGGATGAACCACAAACAGCATACAGGTAAGAAATGCGAGATTGGGATTTAGCTCCCTGAAAATGTACTTTTGAAGTAGTCGAAAAAGTAAAGCAATCAGGAATACAAAGAGAAGTACATTGATTAAATGACTCACAAAAGGGTTGATTCCAAAAAACTGGACTTCCAGAGCAAAAACAATCAGTGCAAAGGGCCTGTATCGTCCGCCTGAAAGATCGCTTTCCTGCTTTTCCAATCCATAGAATAATTCATGGGAGAGAATTTCCGGGATTCCAGCGACTCCTTTTTGAACAAGTGTATTTCCTGTGAGAACAACAGCATCATCCAGGGCATATTCATGGAAAAGAGTATTGAAATTTAATCCAAATGCCAGGAGCAGCAATACAATAAGCTGTTGAGATGTCGTCAATCCGGTTGAAATGTCCTTGCTTAATTGCATTGTATTTTTAATCAATTGTTTTCTTTGATGAATTCACTTTTATTAAAACGATGTCCGGGATCGAGGGTTCTTACTTTCTCCCATTTTTCATTTGCTAATACTGAATCCCCATTGGCGAAATACATTCCTCCAAGGTTATAGAGTGTTTCAATATTGTTTGCGTTTAATTTTAATGACAGTTCATAATACTGTATAGCCCTTTGGACAGAATCCTTTTCGTACCACATATTTCCCTCCGTATTCAAGACATTACTCAGGTAAGATGTCCAGTAAATTACTTCCGGATTTTTCGGTTCTAGTTCAGCAGCACGAATCCATATTTTTGCCGCTGTTTCGTAGTTGGATCTGTAAAGATGTGCCAAACCCAAGCGAAGATAAGTATAGGCAAATTTAGAATGAATTTGCATAGATCGTTCGCAATAATTTATGGCTGTATCCAGGTAGTCATTTTTAGTTTTTAGATTTACTTCTTTGTTTGCTTTTAGTATATACTGTTCGCAGACATAGAGGTTCATTCTGGCACTGTTTGGAGAGTTGAGAATGTCTGCAAGGAATAATGTTTCATTGTTTTTCCATTCTGAATTTCGTGCTATTGTTTTGATAGAAAAGAGAACGGAAATAATCAGAGTTAAGCCTATTGAAGCGTACTTATATTTTGCCGCAAATTTTAAAATCAGAATTGAGAGAAGAATACAAAAAGCAAGTGAAGGTTGAAATAACATTCTTTCTGCCATCGGTGCCCCTAAATCTATAATAAAATTCGTTCCCGGTGATAAAGTGATAAAAAAGTATAAAATGCAAAACGATGCAATTGATTTCTTCTTGAATGTCAGCACTGCAAAGCTCAGGAGAGCAAGTATGCAAACCGCAGAAATTATAAATAAAAATGAACGAATTTGAATCATAGGAATCTGTTGAAATCCGTATTCAGTTGTCAGGTGGACAGGAAAAAACAGCAAGAGGATGTATTTCAGAACCACAAAAGTTTTTGTTGCAAACGCATCCGAGTAATTGGCATAGATATAGGGTGAATTTGTGACGTCTGTAACAGTGTAGGAATGAAATCCGATCGCATTGTAGCGAATTCCTGCGTAGATGAATGCAAGCAGGAGGAAGGGCGTAGTAATTCGCAGTATTTTTGAAAATGAAAGCGACGAAAAATAAAACAAAATCAAGGGGAGAATTGCCAGATAAGTGATCGCAGTTTCTTTTGCCAATAATGCACAGAAGAAACAGAGGAATGATGCGATTTGGAGCCTTTTATTTCCACTTTTTAGATATGCAAATGTTGACAGCAATGAAAGCAGGGTAAACAAAAATGTCAGTAATTCATCCCTGCTTTTTACATTGGCTATCACTTCAGTATGAATTGGATGGAGAATGAAGAATAAACAAGCAAGAAAAGGCAGAACACTATTTTCTCTGTGAAAGATTATTTGGAGTATTCGAAAAAGGAGAAAGATCAGGAGTGCAAACAAAACCAAATTAATGAGATGACTAATCAGTGGACTGGCACCGAAAAACTGATATTCGAGAGCAAATGAAATAAGTGTCAGCGGCCTGAAGCGTCCTGCACTTAAAATGTTTTCTTCTTTTGTGAATCCCCGGATATAATCTGTACTTATTATTTCTGGAATTCCATTGATCCCTTGTTGTACAATACGATTTTCTGTAAGCACCACTGTATCGTCAAGAGCATACTCATTGGAAAGGGTGTTCGAATTCAGGCCGATTAAAACTACGAGGAGTAGGAGGAGCTGGTACTTGACAGAAAAGGAGCGGAGAAGAGATGGGTTCATCAGCTACAGAAAAATGTTTAGTTGATTACGCTCTTTGAACGATCGTGGGAGATTATTCAATTTTGTAATTGCGTACAATATTTTCCAAACCCTTATGATTCAAAATCTGAATTTCTCTTTTGTGGCGCAGAATTAACTTCTCTGCTTCAAAATCGCTCAGTTGTCGTGTCACTTGTTCCGGTGTGGTTCCGGCGATATCCGCGATTTCTCTTCTGCTCAATTCAATATTCAACATTTTTGATTTGGGATCAGTACCAAATATTTCATGTAGATAATCAAACGCAACCGCTACCTTTTCACGAATATTCATTTGAGCATAATACTTCACACGCAATTCTGTCCGGCGAAGTTCCAGTGCATAGAAAAGGATAAGGTTGTAAGCAAATTCAGGATTTTTCATGCATGTTTCCTTGAAAACACTTGTTTCTACGAAGCAAACATAGGTGTCCATCAAAGCGATTGCATTGAAATAGTATTTGTCTTCACCCAAGACACGATGTCCAAGAATATCGCCGTCAGAAGCCAGCCTCACAACTTGTTCCCTTCCGTTGATGTTGGGAGTTACCACTTTCACTCCGCCTTTTTGAATAAAGTGAATTCCAAGCATTGTATTTCCTTCTCTAAAAATCGAATCTCCTTTTTCATAGTGATTCATATTTTTAGAATTTGAGATATTCTGTAAGCTGTCTCCGGAACAATATTTATTGACAAAACAGTTTTTGCTGGTACAATTGATACAATCAATTTTAAGTCTCATGGGTTTGGCCGGCTATTATCATTTGCAAATTGTTGAATGCGTCTCAAATTTAATTTTTCAATGGTCAATAAGAATAGGGATTATGATTCACACCATGACATCTTAAATAACAACGCCCTTTTTATTTCCCTGGTCATCAAATCGCAGTATACCGCTACTCGAAGGTGTTACATAGGTAGTGTTGAAGTTAATCAGATTGCTATTGTTTGTCGCATTTCCTGCAAGCTGCTGATTCCATGTGAATCATGGCAAGTGTTGCAGGACGTTCGCTTATCGTTGATATGTTTGTTGTGTTCCTTGAAAGAGGCATTTGCCATGATAGAAGCACTGCTATGACAACTATAACAAAGTTGAAAATTGGAAACACTGTAAACTGTATTGTCAGTGAGCAGATATTGAGCTTTTAATATTTGTGGGTAAATTGAACCATGTGGCCCTGCCGGAGCACCAGCTCCGTTGCTTGCATGACAATCTGTGCAATAGATGACACTATTCACAGTGAGTGGAGAGATCAGACTGGGCACAGAAGTATTTACACCAATGCCGGCAACAGGATGGTAGGAAGGATTGCTGGTCGCAAACTCCATTCGGACATTATTCTGAATCAGAATTCTCGGAGTTGTGGAAGAGTTGACAGGATTGTCGGAGTGACAACGATAGCAGATTTCGTATTCATATGCCACAGGCTTCACAACAATTCCACTTTGATTAATTCCTGCAACCCCGACATTCGGACCTCTTACAGCAGGTGCAACAGCGGAAAGTGCTTTGGCGGCATGCGGATTATGGCAATCGACACATTCAACATGTCGGGTACTCACCGCAGTAGCTTCTGTTGGATCGTGTGTTCCGGTATATCCAAAAACATTGTGCTTGTACGTTTTGGTAAGTTCTGCCTGTATATTTTTAGTGGCTACATTTCCATTGTGACATACCAGGCAATTGTCTTCTTCGGTTTGGTATTTTAACAATCGTTTCGGTTCCCCTGCATTGTGTGGGCTATGGCAATTTTCACATGCATTTTCTGCAACTGTAGTCCAGGGTGTAGTAGTCCAGGGATTGGGAGAAATATTATTCCATGTCCGGGTGGATGTGTTGTGACTACTCGTTGCCCATGATGTTTGCTGATGACAGGCATTGCAAAGATTTGAATATTGCGAAGAGGCTACGAGAAAATCAGTGTACAGGTTTTTATGCGGATCATGACAGGAAGTACACTGCAGCTGATCATTTTCAAGTTTAATCTCTGAGGGCAAGCCGGCGGGATTTATCAATTGTCCGTTTGCTGTAGTCAATGCTGCATCGTATACAAATGAAACCGGGTGATCATTGCGAAGGTCTGTGGACAAATTGCTTGGACCGGCCGGCATGTTCACCGTATTGGCAAAACTGATGATCGAAGATGAACTGAGAACGCTTCCCAGAGCAACAGTTCCATCATGACAGGAAAGACATAAGATTGAAGAACCGCTCGGCTGACCGGGGAGGGCTTTGAGTGTTGAACTACTATACGGTGTATAAATTGAACCCGCGTCATTTCTGTTCCAGAGTGGAGAGGATGGTTTGCTATTGTGCGCAGTGTGGCAGAACATGCATATTTCTGTTTCTGTTACTGCTTTTACTGTTCCCGGGACCGGTTACTGACAAATTATGTTTCGTAGTAACGATGGACTGTGCATCCGGGAAAATCGGAAGGAGGCAGAAGAGCAGTATGGTCCAGGATATTTTCATTTTCTGGCATCTGTTGTTACATGGAAAATTTGTATCCTTGAATTGTATGTATCGGAAACATAGACGAAATCTTTATCATCAATGTAAATTCCGGATGGCATCCAGAATTGTCCTGCATCCTGTCCTTGTGATCCAAAGGTGTACAGGAAATTTCCATTGAAGTCGAAAATCTGAACCGCGTTAAACAGAGCATCAGCTACATAAATATTTCCATAGGAATCCGTTGCTATTCCTTTGGGACTGGCGAAATTTCCCGTGGCATCTCCATTTGTACCGAATACGGATTGGACAATTCCCTGCGAATCAAAAATTTGTACCCGGAAATTCATTGCATCCACCACATATACCAGTCCTTTTGCATCCATCCAGATGTGTGTGGGAAAATTGAATTCTCCTTTTCCAATTCCTCTTTTGCCAATTGTGCGTTTTATATCTCCTTTATCATTCAGTATCACGATTCTGTGTTTGCCTGTTTCGGTAACCCAGATTTCATTGTTGGCAGCAGAGAAAATTATTCCGGTAGGTTTTTCAAGCTTTAAAGAATCATTCAGTACGGAACATTTTTTGTTTTCCGGATCAATCAGAAAAATTGTGTTGAGATAGGAATCGGAAAATAAAATCTGTTCATTTTTAAAATTGCATATGGAGACAAGTGAATTCAGATTGAATTTATTTTTTTCAATGTAATGTGGAATTTCACTTTTCTTTGTATTCACATGAAAAATACTTTTATTCTTCTGATCAAGAATCCAATACTGATTTGTTTTGGAAACAATCATTGATACCGGTCTGCCCAGGTCTTTTTTTATTTTACCGAAAGGAATTTGATTTAATTTGTCGGCCAACTTTTTATTCTGATGCTTGCTCGACAGTTGGGTATTGGCTTACAAATTCAACTTGGAATACAGGACTGGAATTCACTTGTTCTTGTACAGTTTCCTGCGCTTGAGCCGGAACCTGGAACAGAAGCAAGGTGAGGCTTAAGCGAAAAAAAGGTAAACTCGTATTTAGTGTTTTCTCCATTCTACCCGGAATCCTTAATTTAATGCAATGGAACTATTAAGATAATGTCTTTGCTCTTTTCCATTTGCCGAAGACAGAATATAGTCCATTTCAGGTTCCTGAGATTGGTTCCAGGATCATATTCAATTAACCTTGGCATAGTTCATGAAATCCTGAACAACTTGTGCTGGTTCAAAATCTACATTCTGATTTTGTTTCATTTTCAGAACAAAGGATTGAATTGTTTTATTGACCAAGTCTTCCCTTGCACTTTCGTCCATTTTCGCAAGATGTGGACAGTATGTACTCATTTCCAGCAATTGATTTTTTAAAGACAAAATTTGATCTCGTTTTGAATAAAATCTATTCCAATCCACGAATGTTGAGATGTGCTCATGAATAATCTCCGTTGCAATGGGGAGATAAGTCTTTCTGTTTTCCAGAGAATTATCGAGAATTTTTGAAATTGAATCAATATCCAGAACTTCCGCGCGGTTCATACTCTTGCATTCCGGATGAACTGTTTGTGGAATCGACAAATCGAGAATCAATCGGGTATTGCTGTTGATCAAATGATCCGGAGTAACGATGTACTGATTTGCACTTGCACTGAGAATGATTACTTCATATTCACTTAGACTTGAGGAAAGATGTTCGTAAGGCAATAAGCCGAATCCATTCGTTGTCGCAAATTCCAATGCAGTGGAGTAGGTCCTGTTGGAAATTGTCAGGTCATAATCAGGGAGGTAATGTTTGATATTGCTGGAAATTTTATGGCCGAATTTTCCTGTTCCCACCAAAAGACATTTTGTTGGCTTGTGACCGATTTTGTTTTTCAGAATTTCGATGGTTGCATACGAAGCGGATACGGTTCCTTTACTCAATTCTGTTTTCGTTTTTACTTCCTTGGATGCTTGTATACAAATGTTGGACATCCGCTCGAAAACCGGTCCTAGCAAACCGTTTTCTTTGGAAACTTTGCAAGCATCTTTAAACTGACCAAGAATCTGGTAATCACCAAGAATTTGAGAGTCCAGACCGGATGCAACATGAAAGATGTGAGTGATCGCTGCATCCGATGTTTTAACGTATTTGAATGCATTTAATGTGGTTCTGCTTTGATTGCAAACTGTTGTGATAATTTGCTCAGCATGTTCTACTGAACCAACACCATATATTTCTGTTCTGTTGCATGTGTTCAGTACAACGAAGTTTTTAAATTCATACGTTTTGGCAAGATCGAAGCATTCTTTTTGTTTTTCTAAAGGAATTGAAAATGCACTTCGTGTTGTTACATCGGCATTTTTAAAAGAGATTCCGATTACAAATGTATTTTCCATACTGTGATCTTTTGTGGTTATTGCCTGACTAGGAATAAGGAGTAATTTGACCAAACAAATATGGCGGCTTAGCGAAGAAATTTGTATGATGGGAATCATAGATCGACCTGATATAAACCTGCTGAATGTCTGCGGAAAGGCAGATTCGATGATTTCGATCATAATTTCTAAAACATTATACTTTGTATACAGTGTTTTAAAAAATTGAATGCAAAGAATAACATTCCCTAACCCGATAAATTCTGGAAATGAGTTTTTCTTTTGTATCACAGATTTTATTTTGAAATCAATAAGGATGACAAATGTTTCCTAATTGTCTCATAGGAGATGATCTTTATCAAATTCAACATTTGAACAGGCTCAAAAAGCATTCTTAAATTATTTTCACGTTAATTCATTGCTTCTCTAATTTATTGGTTTGCAATAAAATACAGAGCTGATTTTGAATGGTCGATTGCATGTCTGCACAAACGCAGATTTGATTCAGCACAAGCACAGGTTTAATTCTGTTGTCACTCATTGATTTTAGCCTCGTGTGAGGAGATATTTGTGTCATAGAATTGCAATAATCTTAACAACGCAGATTAATAACCAATAAAAATGAAATTATGAAAAAGCTAATCATTTCCGCAGCACTAGGTTTAATGGTTCCGCTAATGAGTTTTGGACAAAGCACATTAGGTCCCGGAGTCATGGGTACTTCTCTTACAGTTCCAAATATGCCACACAATTTTTCTTCGGACTCCTGGAACGCGTACAATTACACTACAACATTGGGACAGCAAATTTGCCAACCATGTCACACACCCCACAATGCGATTGCAGCTGAAGAAGCTCCACTTTGGAATCACCAGTTTTCTACTGCTGCGTATACTTTTTACACAAGTATAAAAGACGGTACAACAATGGGTGTTTCTGCAATTGACGGAACTTCCAAATTATGTCTTGCTTGTCATGATGGTACTGTTGCTCTTGGTTCTTTCGGAGGACAAGTTGGAACAAATTTCCTTACAGGTGGTGCAGATGGGAACTGATTTAAGTAATGATCACCCGGTATCAATTGATTATGCTGCATCTTTGGCAGGTGGTTACGGTGGATTGCAACCTACTACTTATCTCTACTCTACATTTGATACTACTGCTCTCACTTACACTCCAGGAACAAAAGCTGTTTCTGCTATGTTGGATGCTACAGGAAAAGTACAGTGTACTTCTTGTCATGGTGCACGCCAATTCCAGAGGCTACCAATTGAAGATGAGTAACAGAGGATCTGCTCTTTGTCTTGCTTGCCATAGAAAATAACAGAATACATGAACAGAAAAAGGGGCGAAATTTTCGCCCCTTTTTTTTTGGTGTTGTGGATTCAAAAAGCAGAGGAATGCACACTGGATCCGACGTTTTCTTCCGGGATGATATGTGCCATCTCTTTCCCTGATTTATGTCATACAGGAAGGCACTCAATAATTGCTAAGTTGCCTAATATTTCTTCATTCAATATTGATGTTATGAAATTCTTACTATTTGATCTCTGGAAAAAAAATAAAACCGGTTATCAACGGAGTAATGCCAATCAGGATTGGGTTTCAAATATTATTTTATTTCTGAGTATACTAATTGGCATCATTCTATTGAGTTCCTGTAATAACCTCTTCACAAAGAAAAAGCAAGCAGCAAAAGCAGCAGTCGTTTATCCGGCCCCACCGGAAGTGGCCCGATTTCAGTTTTTAACAAAAATCACAACGTCACTTGACATTGGTTCCTCTCAGAGTGGTTTTTCAAAACTTATTCTTGGGGAAGAAAAAGCACGCGCTATCGTTAAACCCTATGGAATAGCTATTCATAAGGGTAAAATCTATGTGTGTGACAACTACGGGGGAGGCATGGAAATTATAGACCTTGAGAAAAAGAAATTCATCTTCTTTCAACCGGGTGGCAGGGGAAAACTGAAAGTACCTATCAATTGCTTTGTGGATGAGCAAGGTTATCTCTATGTAGCCGACATGGGCCGCTATGAAATTGTAATCTTTGATCCGGAAGGGAATTTTGTCAGAAGTTTTGGGGAAAAGGAAAAATTTAAACCCAGCGATGTTTTTGTTCTCGAAAACAAAATATTTGTTGCCAATATTTCTACAGGGAAAATTGCCGTATACAGCAACGACTCGCTAAACACATTTCTGTATTCGTTTCCAAAAGCAGAGGGAGAACGATACGAAGCACTCGGCCTGCCAACCAATATAACAATCGCCAAAAAACAAAGTCTACGCCGCTGATTTTGGGTACTCCATGGTTAAAATGTATTCCACAGACGGAACATTTCTGGATACTATGGGTTCTATGGGTGATCGTCCGGGACAATTCACCAAATTAAAAGGAATTGCTGTCGATGAAGAGGAAAATATTTTTACAGTGGATGCAGCTTTCGAAAATGTTCAGGTGTTTAACAAGGATAAAAAGCTTCTGATTGTTCTTGGTGGCCATTACAAAGGAGCGGGAGATCTGATGATTCCTGCTAAAGTGATTGTGGATTATGATAATCTTAGCTATTTTCAAAAATATGTTGATCCGGCTTTCGATTTAAAATATCTGGTCTTTGTCACCAGTCAGTACGGTCCGGATTTAATCAATGTATACGGTCGGGTTGAAACCAGGACAAAATAATATTTTTGAACATCTCTTTTAAGGCTCTTTGCGTGGATCTGAATTCAGATCTTTTCGTGTCCAAATTTTAATTGAATTTTTGAGAGCTAAAACAGGTGATAAATCCTCTGTTCCCGCAACTTAAAACCTGTTGAATATCATATTGAAAAATGCGCCTGTGTCGTAGTTTTGGTTGGCATAATTGCGGCTGTATGTTGACGGATAAGCGCTTAACCATTTCGGAAGACCATGAGAAGGAGAGGGACAACAGAATCTTTTAAGATTTGGTTTATTCTTCTGCTTGCTATTTTTGCAATCAGTAGTTGTGCGCCTGAACGACAATATCGCGTCCTTTCCTTTTTTTTTGATGGTGTTCCTGATCCAAACCGAAATACAATTCAGGCATCTGATTCAACACTTGCTGACAGCAATGCAGTTGTAGGCAGGGAAGTAAAGCCTGAATATTTTACTCACAAACCCTACGAAGAAGAGAAATGCAAAAGCTGCCACGAAGAAGGCTTCAGCAATGCATTGATTAAAGCCATGCCTGAACTTTGCTATTCATGTCATGAAGATCTGAATGCAAAGTATGAAATTACTCATGGCCCGGTTGCCGCCGGAGCCTGCCTCTTGTGTCATGATCAACACATGTCCAAATTCGAGAGCTTGCTTATTCGACCCGACAGAGAAATTTGTTTTTATTGTCACGATCAGAAAGATGTTTTCGCGAATAAAATGCATGAGAAGATTGGTGAATCCAATTGTACAGTTTGTCACAATCCACACGGCGGTGGCAATAGAGGTTTTTTGAATTCTTCTGCTTGCACTCAATGCCATGAAGATTTTACAAATATGTACCCTGTAACACATGGTCCTGTGGCTTCAGGAGAATGTTCGGCTTGTCATGATTCCCATGCTTCAAAATCTACCAATTATCTTATGCGGGACGGACAGTCACTCTGTTTATTCTGTCACAATGCAGAACAGGTGTTCAGCACAGCGACACATAAGAAATCAAAGAAAAGCAATTGCACAGTTTGTCACAATCCTCATGGTGGTGCAGATAAAAACCTGCTGGTTCAAACCTTATTGCCTTCACAAAAAGTTACACCATTGAAGAAAACAGAAAATGTTCTACCCGCGGATACGATGGATCTTAATAAGCCGGAAAATGACCAGCCTCTGGATACCCTGCCAATTAAGATTGATGAAAAAAATAAATTGAAATTGTAGTAAACAAAAAAACAAGTTCTTGAAACATCAAAAGTACATACTCCTCATCTTGGTTCTGTTTGGATTGAACGCTTTTGCTCAATCCGATCAAAGTCCATTTAAAATTTGGAGACTTACTGCACTTTCAGGGCAGGCAAATATTCGTGGGAATTATCGTGAATCGAGGATCGCAAACGGAAGTTTCGAGAACATGCATTCTGAATCCTACATCAATGGAATCCTTCAGTTAAGAAGCCAGAGTTATTTCGTTCATCCGAATTTTATGCTGGTTAGTTTAAACGGCATCTACAATCCCGAAACCCGACGCAGTACTTACATTGGAATCCCGGATTATTCCGAGAAAAGCAACAACGAAGGTTGGGATCTTTCGACGACTTTTTTAAGAAAGAAAAATTTCAATGTCAGCCTGAATGCAAGCAATTATCAGAGTATTCAGAATATCGAAAACCTGACGAGGATCCGTGCAACGAATAAATACAAAGGTGCCATCATCTCTTATCAGAATAAAGTATTGCCAGTTTCTTTTGCGTATACACATCAGAAATCAGATCAGAAAATGCTGGATATTGTGAGGAGCTTCAGCATGAACCAGGAGATTTATCAGGGAAATGCGCACAAAGCTTTTGGCTTGAGGGATTACCATTCATTTACGGTGCTCAAAACAAAAACCAAAACAGTACAGGATGATGTTGTTTTTAATGCACCCATGCAAACCATTACCACAGTGGATTTTCTTGAGCTGAGTGATGAAATTTCTTTTGATCGTAACAAACGGTATACGTTTACTTCTGCACTGGCAAATACCAATGAGTATGGGACGATTAATTTCAAAAGCTTTTCCGCACAGGAGAATCTCACTCTGAGGTTGCCCTACCGTTTTGTTTTATCCAATGGTTACAACTACAGGATTGCAAAGCAGGATTTGGTTGATATCAAGTACCAGCGAATAGAGAGTGGATTGAGTCATCAATTGTTTGAAAGCTTAAACACCGGTGTGCGTTACGAGCATAGTAAGTCAGATCAAAGCAATTACATTGAAACAAGAGACAAAGCTGGTCTCGATCTGAAGTACAACAAAAAAATACCGAACGGTAAAATATTAATGTCTTATAATTATTCTAAGGAATACCAGACAATTCAAACACCGGGTAAATCCACAGAGGTACGAAGAGAAGAATATATTCTGCAGGATAATGAAATCATTCTTCTTAGAAACCAAAATATCGATATTCAATCAATTGTTGTCAGGGATGTACTTGGCAATACTATTTATCAGCCTTTGCTGGATTATATTTTGATCGACAGAAGCCCATATATCGAAATAATTCGTGTCCCCGGCGGATTAATACCCAATAACGCTACCGTTTATATCGATTACCGGATGCAAAACCCGGTTGGTCATTTTGAGATGAATAGCAATGCATGGATCACAGACCTTTGGATGTACAACAATGTTTTAAATGTGTATTACAGACTTTATACACAAGGTTACACCAATCAAAGCAGTGTCGAAAATCAGGTTTTGAATACCATCACCAGACATGTTTCCGGAGTGAGATTGGATTTTTATTTTCTCAAACTGGGTGTTGAATACGAATATTGTCGGAGCAATGTATTGCCGTATGAAGGGATGAAATATTTTGTGACCTATCAGAAAATGTTCAAAAAGATATACCTCACACTGAACGGGAATTTGTCTGATTACAAAATGAATTATGAAGTAACACCGCGAAGGGATATGGATGCTTCTTGCAAAGTGGCTTATTCTGTAAATGAGAATATCCGGATAAATCTGGACTATATGTACAGAGCAATGACCGGAAGGGGAATTGACATGAAGGTACATACTTCAAAAGCTGAAATCACAACCATTCTGCACAGCTTGTACTTTACATTGGGTGCGGATATTTATTGGAACAAAAGTGTAAACTCAAGAATTAATTACAGAGGTGTTTATGTACAATTAACGCGGAATTTTTAATACACGATGTTATGAATAAGGTAGTCCTGATGTTTTTCTGTTGTCTCTTGATAGTCGGCATTCAGTCGCATGCACAGAATGCAACAGTGAGCAATAAATGCCTGGAATGTCATGGTAAATTGATAGAAAAGAAGATGATCCATAAGCCGGTTGCAGAGGAATGTCTTTCCTGTCACCAAAGCAATGGAAAAGAGCACCCTTTGGAAGATGTCGAAGGATTTGCATTGGTGAAAGATGTTCCTGCATTGTGTTATAGCTGCCACGAAGAAAAAAATATTCTTAAGGAAGAAGTACATGCTCCGGTGAAGGAAGGGGATTGTTTTTCATGTCATGATGTACACAGTTCAAAAGGTGAGCATCTCTTGTCAACTGCGGCACCGGGTTTGTGTTATTCCTGTCACACAGATTTGCAAAATAAAGTGGATTCCTCTTCTGTCGTTCATTCCGCCATTAAAATCAAAAAAGCATGTGTCAATTGCCATTCACCTCACTCTTCCGCGGAGAAGAAAATTTTGCAGGCAGCGGAACCGGATTTGTGTTATAGCTGCCATGATAAAACGATTGCTGTAGGTCAGCGTACTATTCCTGACATGAAATCGATGATTGTAAAGAGCAAATACGTGCATGGAGCCATCGAAAACAATGGATGTTCGGTTTGCCACAATCCGCATGCTTCAAATACTAAAAACTTGTTATCTAAATCTTATCCTGCCGGGAATTATACTGCAGCTCAGAAGCAAAATTACGCCTTGTGCCTGGAGTGTCACGAAAGTACCCTGTACGAAGATGCTCAAACATCAGAATCAACCGGATTCAGGAATGGAGAAACAAATATGCATTTCCTTCATGTGAACCAGCCAAAAGGCAGAAACTGCTCAAACTGCCACTCTGTACACGCATCCAATAATTTATACCTCATTGCGGATAAAGTGACCTTTGGAGAGTGGAAAATGCCGATAAAATTCGTTAAGCTTCCCAAAGGAGGAAGCTGTGCCCCGGGCTGTCATACAGAGAAAAAGTATGAACGATAAAGGTTATGGAATTTGTTTTTCTGTCGATTAAGGTCATCTATTTTCACAACCATTATATGATTCCTATCATGTTAGAAAGTGCTCAAAATCTTCACTTTTGAAGGTGATTTTAAGGATTCTAAGCAATACTATGAAAGGCATTCTGAATTTTCTTTTTTCATCAAAAACCATGGTTGTTCTTCTCGTGGTACTGGCTGTGGCAATGGCTGCCGGAACTTTCCTGGAAGACAAATACGATACGATCACGGCCAGAGAACTGGTCTATAATTCCAAATGGTTTGAAGGCTTGTTTGTATTGCTGGCTTTGAATTTTATCGGCCACATCAAGTCCTTTAACATGCTCCGGAAAGAACGAATCGGAGGTCTTATTTTCCATTTAGCTTTTGTCATCATGATTATCGGAGCCGGACTTACACGTTATTTCGGTTTCGAAGGAAATATGCATATCCGCGAGAACGATTCTTCGAATATCTTATACAGCGATGAATCCTATGTACGGGTTGCACTGATGGATGCTGGCAAAGAATTGGAGAAAGATTTCCCGGTCAATTTCAGTCCCTACCTCAAACCACATTTTTCACAACAACTGGACTTGAATGGAAATAATTCTTTGCGCCTTCAGACAACACAGTATATTTCAAATGCCGAAGAAAAAGTTCAGGAAAATTCTCCCGGTGGAAAAGACCTGCTGGAATTTGTTGTGGCGACTGAAAATGGAAGGGAAAAGATGTTCATCGAAAAAGGGGAAGCTAAATATATAGGAAAGCTTAGAATTGGTTTCAACATAGAGCAGGAAGGTCTGGATGCGATGGTAAAAGAAACTGACGGAGCATTGACGATCATATCGATGCAAGAAATCAAGCAAACCAACATGAGCTCAAATACCAGTTCTGTTTTTCCGAAAGATTCACTGGTCGAATTCAAGAGTAAAAATTTATACCAAATTGCTGATGCAACATTTTTCTTCTCCGGGTATTATAAAAGTGCTGTAAAAAAAGTCGTTCATTCCGATGGAGAAGAAACCGGTCTGGATGCTTTGGTATTTAATATTACATACAATCAAAAGGATTACGAAGTGCCGCTTATATTTTCTCCGGAACAGGTAGCGGAATACCATGAAGTGTTGCTCGACAAAGTGCCGGTTCAAATTGCCTATGGAAAAGTACCCATTGAATTGCCCTTTTCTCTTTTTTTAAATGATTTTATCCTGGAACGATATGCCGGATCCGAAAGTCCTTCTTCGTATGCCAGTGAAGTGACCGTGCTCGATAAACGAAGCGATACACGTTTGAATCATCGCATCTTTATGAATAATGTTCTGGATTATGATAGTTTCAGATTTTTTCAATCGTCCTATGATCAGGATGAAAAGGGTACGATACTCTCCGTGAATCATGACTTTTGGGGAACTTTAATTTCCTATATCGGATACGGTCTGCTTACTCTTGGATTTATTATCACTTTGCTGAATAAGAAATCCCGTTTCCTCACACTTCGACACAACATCGCAATCATCCGGAAAAGCAGGAAAAGTATCACCACAATTGTAGGACTGATTATTGGATTTACTTTTTCTGCAAATGCACAGAACGACTCTTTGGGCATCGTCAGTGAACAACATGCCGAACATTTCGGACACCTGATCACGCAAACAATTGATGGACGCTTTGAACCCATCAATTCGCTTGCGTATGATGCACTCCATAAAATTTCAAGGAAAGACAAATTTGTTTTCGAGGGAAGAGGCGAATTCAATGCCATGCAGGCATTCATGGATATGATTGTTCATCCGGAATTCTGGAAGAAGCAGGAAATGATCTATATCAAAGAGCAATCGGTACGGGATCTTTTGGGAGTGAAAACAAAACAGGCATCTTTTAATGATTGCTTTGATGCTTCCGGTAAGTATAAATTGCAGAAGTATGCTGAAGATGCATTCCGCAAAAAGCCGGTAGAAAGAAATAATTTTGATAAGGAAATAATCAAGGTTGATGAACGCATGAATGTGTTCATGATGGTGTTCCAGGTAAGTATCCTGAAGATGTTCCCCGAACAGGATTCACCAAACAACCATTGGATCAGCTGGGATGACAAAGCAGCATCGACTCCATTGAAAGGTGTGATCAATATTATTAATCAGGATTTGCAATTGCGAGAACTTACCTATAGCCATCTCATGCAGGCCTATTTCAGGGAAGTCATAGCAAGTATGAAGTCAGGCGATTATTCCAAATCGGAACGAATCCTCGGGTATATTTCCGGATTGCAAAGACAGGGAAAAGGTGCAGACTTGCTGCCCTCTGAAACAAAGATCAATGCGGAAATTTATTACAACAAAGCACAGATTTTTATTGTACTTCGAAATTTCTATTCGATTTTAAGTTTGGTTTTACTTTTACTTGCATTCATTGACAATGTGAGAACGAAGAAGAGCAAAATAATTACCGGGATGCTGAATGTGAGTATTGCTCTCCTTGGACTGGGCTTCCTGTACCATACATTTGGAATGGTATTGCGTTCCTATCTGCTTGGCTACGCACCCTGGAGCAATGGTTACGAAGCCTTGTTGCTAGTCGCCTGGGGCACTCTGCTCGCTGGATTCAGTTTTATCCGTTATTCGAAAATCACTCTGGCAGCAACAGCCTTATTGGCCTTCTTTATTTTAATGACTGCAAGTCACAGCAGTTATGATCCACAGCTTACAAACCTTACTCCGGTTTTAAAATCCTATTGGCTCATCATTCATGTCGCAGTACTCACGATTAGTTATGGTTTCCTCGGACTTGGTTTTTTCCTTGGGATAATGAATTTCTTCATTTACTTATTCAAGACGAAAAAGAATTTCAGGCGTTTGGATTTGTTGATCCTGGAACTTACTCATATCAATGAAATGAACCTCACTGTCGGAATCGTGCTGGCAACAATTGGAACATTTTTAGGAGGAGTATGGGCAAATGAATCCTGGGGACGATACTGGGGATGGGATGCGAAGGAAACCTGGGCCTTAATCATTGTGATCACCTATACACTGCTTCTCCATTTGCGCTTCATCCCGAAATTGAGCAGCAAATATCTCTTCAACGTTGCATCGGTAATCGCCTTTGGTAGTGTGTTGATGACATTTTTTGGTGTCAACTATTTTTTGTCAAAAGGAATGCATAGTTATGGCGCTGGCGATCATGCGATCTTCCCGATGTGGGCATGGATTGCAATCTTTTCGATTGTTGCATTGATGATCGTTGCGAAAATAAAGGATAATTATATCCGAAAGAAAATTTACGCGGAAGAATTGAATTGAAAAAAAAAATTGTGCTTGTGAAATTAAACCAATCAAAATGAAAAAATACACTCTCTTCCTTTCCTTAGTGTTCCTGATCGTAGCCTGCAAATCCGATAAAGTTTCAGAGCAGACTACTTCAACAGCCGGAATTCATACTGTAATCGTACAGGAAGTGTTGCAGACAAATCAATACACTTATCTGCGTGTTAAGGAAGGCGATCTTGAATCCTGGTTAGCCACGCCTAAAATGCAGGCTGCAGCGGGAGAAACCTATTATTACAAGAATGGTCTCGCTATGACTGAATTTGTAAGCAAGGAACTCAACCGGAGTTTTAAGGAAATAATGTTCCTGGATTATATCAGTTCAAGTCCTGCCTTACCGGAAAATACAGGAGCTGCTGAAGCCGGAGGTTCACAAACAGCAACACAGGATGCAGGCATGGAGAACCACGCGGTTGAACAAACTCCAAATGTCAACGCGAATGCTTTGCACAAATTGCTTGCGGAAGAGATTCTTCAAACAAATCAATACACATATCTGAGAGGCAAGGAAGATGGAAAAGAACTGTGGATCGCTGTAACACGAATGGATGCGAAGGCGGGTACGACGTATTATTTTAAAGGCGGACTTCCAATGACTGGTTTTGCGAGTAAGGAGTTGAAGAGAACTTTTGATTCGATATTGTTTGTAGACAATATTGCGACCAACCCTCAGGCTTTGGAAGCCAATTCGAATGTGGTGACACAAAACAATCAAGCCGTTTCAACAGGATCGTCAGTTCCGCTGGAGAAAAAGGAAGTCAGCCTGAGTCATGCCAAAACGGATCTTACCATTGCGACGCTTCTGAAAAATAAATCACAGTATGCAGAGAAATCAATAAAGATAAAAGGAGAGGTTACGAAATTCAATACAGGGATTATGAAAAAGAATTGGATTCATATCCAGGATGGAACAGAATTCGATGGAAAATTTGATTTGACGATCACAACGGACCAGGAAGTAAAGGTAGGAGATAAGATATCCGTGGAAGGAAACGTTCATCTGGACAAAGATTTTGGTTTTGGGTATTTCTATGATGTCATAGTGGAAGATGCGAAAATTAGTAAGTGAAAATTTAATATTTGTTCCGATGCTAAAACGAATTGCTCTGATGGTTGTGTCTATAGCAGGACTTATAACATGCTCCTGCAATTCACTGCCAGAAAAAAATCCGGATGGACCGGCCGTGAATACGTCTGCAGGTGATGAGTTTTCAGTTATGGAAGCGAAATTGCTGCAGGACTCATTGAATATTGAGCTCAGGACGATGCTGGCTGTTCGTTATTATTCAGCAGCACAATTGAGCAAAGCTGCTGTTCATTTTCTGGAAGTGTACAAGCAAGACAGCTTGAATCTTGTCGCGATTGGAAATCTTGGAAATATATATTATGACAGTCAGCAGGATGAAAAGGCGATTGAATTTTATGAAAAAGCTTTGGCAATCGATCCGGGCAATTTAAATATCAAATGTGATCTCGCTACCTGTTATTCGAATGTGAATAAATACAAAAGAGCCATTTCATTGCTGGAAGAAAATATTAAAATGGACCCTTTGCATGCTAAATCGCATCACAATCTGGCAGTCATTTTGAAGAAGAGCGGGGATGAAAAAAATGCGGACAAAGCAATGCAGAAATACAACGAACTGACCAGGAGTTCCGCGAAATAAAACAGTCATTAATACTCTGAACACATGAAAAAATATCTTGCTTTTGCCTCCCCTGATTACGCTCTTTTCTTTGCAGCTATTGATTTCACAAGCGCAAGTCCCAGTAAAAAAGTACAGTCATTCTTTTGTCGTGGATTCAGTGTTGCAAACGAAGAATTATACCTACATCAGAGGTCTGGAGAAAATCGCAGGGAAGGACTCCGCTTTGTGGATGGCTTTGCCCGTTTTTGAACCCAAACAAGGTGAGACTTATTATTACGAAAGTGGTTTGCAAATGGGAGAATTTCGCAGCAGGGAACTGAACCGTACTTTTTCAGAGATTCTATTTCTCGGTGGTTTGAGTACGAGTCTGGAAATGTCAGACAAGACCATTGTAGCTACTTTAAAGCCCGCTGCAAAGGATACAACTGATGCGGACACTACCGCGCTTATCCTGCATACAGTGCTTGTAAAAGAAGTATTGCAGACCAATGGCTATACTTACTTACGGGTGATGGAGAATGGCAAAGGAAGACTGGTTGGCCGTTGTGAAAATTCCGGCTAAAGTAGGGCAGACCTACACCTATGATGATGCAGCTCCGATGATGGATTTTACCAGTAAGGAATTGAAGAGAACCTTCCCGAAAATTTATTTTCTGTCAAAACTTACTGAAGTGAAAGATAAGGCTTCAGCAGAACCTGCGAATGATCCGGTAAAAGTTAAGAAGAAAACGAGTGATGATAAAAAGTCAGAAAGCAAAAAGGAAATACATATTGATCCTGTTCATGGCGGACTTACCATTGAAACGCTTTTGCAAAATGCCACGATTTGGGAAGGGAAAGTTGTGCAGGTGAGGGGAGAAGTTACAAAGTTCAGCAAGGATATTATGAGCAGGAATTGGATCCATATTCAGGATGGAACTAATTTTTCCGGAAAAAAGGAATTGGTTATTACCTCTGATGCGACCGTAAAAGAAGGCGATGTTATCACTTTTGAAGGCCTTGTAAAACTAAAACAAGATTTCGGTTCAGGATATTACTTCGAGGTCCTACTCGAAGACGCTTTGGTGAAATAAAAATCACTTTACTCTGTCTTATGGTTACCAGCCCCGTAAGGGGCGAAATGTCTATATCCCGACAAACAAGAGCGCACGACTCCCGTAGGGAAGGCATGTGTTTTTATGATCCTGATCCTGATTTTCAACGTAAACCAAAATCACAACCATGTCCTTTCACCGCTATCAGGAAATTATCTAAATCACATTCCATACAATTTTACCGGCATATTTTCTGCTTTCAAAGTTGCTGATATATGTTATTATTCGTAATTTTGCGAATAATTAATGGTCATCATGGCATCTCACAATAAGTCGGAGTACTATTCTGCCGAACAGGAGCAAATGGCCCGGTTTGCAAAAGCACTTGGACACCCCGTCCGGATTGCAATTCTTCAATTGCTGAACACACAATCTTGCTGTTATCATGGTGACATGGCTGAGGAATTACCAATCGCAAAGTCAACCTTGTCACAGCATCTGAATGAATTAAAGGATGCCGGACTGATTCAGGGAACAATTACTCCTCCATCTGTAAAATACTGTATTCACAAGGAAAACTGGAAGCTGGCTAAGAAGTTACTGGGTGCTTTATTGACTTAGGTCATTTTTTTTAATTAAGATATTCGTAATTTTACGAATAATAGAAAATTTGAAATAATCATAAACGATGAAACATATAAAAGTCCTTGGTCCCGGATGTCCGAAATGTAAAACAACCTATACAAATGTGCTGGAAGCAATTAAGCAATCAGGTGTTGAAGCTGATGTTGTGAAGATCGAAGACATTGAAGAAATGATGAAGTACAATATTTTGATCACTCCGGTGTTGATGATTGATGACCAGGTGAAGGTCAGGGGTAGGGTTGCAGATATCAATGAAATTAAATCATTGTTGCTCGCTTAAAATTGAATTTCTCATTATAGTTTGAAATATCAAACCGGAGATTCAGTTTAATTTATGTATTGCATTGCATGTATTCATGTATGCTTAAAATTCGAAAATTAAAGAATGTTCAATTGGCTGCAATATTTTTCTGACTGGTTAATTTATTCAGTTTTTGGATTGTCGCCAAAAAGTCATCTGGGTGAAGCCCTTAACTTTTTCGTTTTCGATTCACTAAAAATATTTTTATTGTTGTTCATGATAACAGTGCTTATGGGAATTGTAAATTCCTATTTCCCTGTCGAAAAAGTTCGCAATTTCTTGAGCAGAAAAAAATGTATGGATTGGAATATTTGTTTGCTTCGTCTTTTGGTGTCATTACTCCGTTTTGTTCCTGCTCATCGGTTCCCTTATTTATTGGGTTTGTTAAAGGAGGGATTCCATTGGGAATCACTTTTACTTATTGATTACTGCACCTCTCGTGAATGAAGTTGCGATCGCAATTTTTTTCGGAACTTTTGGTTTTAAAGTTACCGCCTTGTACGTACTTACAGGAATTCTGCTCGGTATCGTTGGTGGTTTTACATTGGGAAAGATTGGATTGGAAAAACACCTTTCCCCCTGGGTAAAGGGAATTATTGCAAATGCCCAAACAGAAGAACAACTGCAGGAGGAAAAGCTGACACTCAGACAAAGGTTCCCAACTATTTTAAAGGAAGCAATCAACATTGTGAAAGGGGTTTCCATTTACATTGTTATCGGGATCGCTATTGGCGGTGCTATGCATGGCTTTTTGCCAACAGGTTTCTTTGAGCAGTATATCAATAAAGGGCAGTGGTATGCCGTACCACTTGCAGTCATTATGGGCATTCCGATGTACAGCAATGCAGCAGGTGTTATTCCGGTGGTACAAGTGCTCGTGTCCAAAGGAGTACCCTTGGGTACGGCGATCGCGTTCATGATGGGGGTGATTGGTTTGTCTTTACCTGAAGCCATGTTATTAAAGAAAGTGATGACAGTAAAATTGATCGTTATTTATTTCTCAACCATTGCCTTCTTTATGATTCTATCCGGCTATTTATTTAATATCATCCTATAAACTCTAAATATGAAAAAAGTAAAAAGTACATTTTTTGCCTTAGCAATTCTTTTACTCACTGCTTGTAACAGCAAAGCTCAGGACAAAACACTGAGTACTTCTGTTACTTCATCAGTTGAAGTGATTCAGTTTCATTCTGAGCACCGGTGTCAAACATGTCTCAAAATTGAAACACTGACAAAGGCAACACTTTCCTCTGATTTTGCAACAGTTCCGTTTAAACTTGTAAATGTGGACGATAAACAAAACGCAAAATTAGCCGAAAAATTTGAAGCTACCGGAACCGCTTTATTTCTGTACGATGCAAAATCAGGCAGGAAAAAAGACCTTACCGAATTTGCTTTTATGAAAGCAGGGGAAGAGGGTGTATTTAAAGTTGAACTGAAAAAGTATATTGAAGATTTTATTAGTACGAAATGACAGACTGGTTAACAGACCTTGCACAAAACAGGAGTACACCGATGTTGGCAGCATTTGGTTTGGGATTGTTGACTGCTATAAGCCCATGCCCGCTTGCAACGAATATTACGGCAACTGCATACATTGCTAAAACGATTACTGATAAACATAAAGTTCTTCTCAGTGGTATATTATATACTTTAGGAAGGATGTTTTCCTACACCTTGTTGGGTGCAGTGATTTATTTCGGGACAAGCAAGTTCCAGGTAGCAAAGTTATTCCAGGGAAATGGAGAAAAGTTTATCGGCCCGATAATGATTCTGATCGGACTAATTATGCTTGATGTTATCAAATTAACTTTCATCGCACAAGGCAATTTAACGTCAAGGTTGTCCGAGAGATTTAAGGATAAAGGTTTGCTGGGCTCATTCTTATTGGGGGTAATTTTCGCCATGGCTTTTTGTCCGTATAGCGGGGCTTTGTTTTTTGCTATGCTTATCCCGATGACCTTGTCAGCTTCTGCCGGACTTGCATTGCCTGTCATCTTTTCACTCGGAACCGGCCTTCCTGTTGTTTTCTTTGCTTTCATCATTGCATTCAGCATGGAAAAACTGGGCCGTTATTTTAAAGCGATTCAAAAAGTTGAGAAAGTTATGCGTATGGTTGCTGGTGTTACGTTTTTAATTACAGGATTATACTATCTCAATATTTTTCTGAAGATTGTATAATTCTGTTTAGAAATTCATTCCCAAAACCAAGAACCAATTCCGACCACAAACCTGAATCCACTGCCCGTTCATTCAAAATTCAACTCTCACCCAAATCCTTCAAGAACTTTCAACAACTTCGCCTGGACCTCTTTTGCGAGTTCAATTATCTCTGCATTATTTACAGATCCCATTGCTGCAGCAGGATTTATTGTCGCCACTTCAATCGTTCCATTTTTTAATTCCTTAATGGTCACATTGCAAGGCAACATGGTGCTGATATTGGGTTCAATTTGCAACACTTTATCCGCATATACCGGGTTGCATGCTCCGAGAATAGTGTGAGGCAGGTAATCTTTGTCAAGCTTCTTTTCATGGTAGTCTTTAGATCAATTTCAGTAAGCACACCAAACCCTTCAGTCTTCAGAGCATCGATTACTTTCATTTTAATATCTTCAAAATCTGCTTTTGCGATTGTTTTTGAGGTATAGTAATTCATTGTTTCGGGAATTTGTTGATAACAAAAGTAGCTGTTACCATAGAAACATTGTGTGACATTTATCCCATAGCAATCAATTTTCCTAAATAATCTGAACTCCGATTTGCCTGAATTTTCGATTACACTGATTTGAAAACTGTCATTCGAATTAATTTCAACACTTAAAAATATTAATACTATACCCACCCAACTCATAACTCATGACTCCCAATTCATAACTCGCAACCAACCTTGAACCTTGAACTTGAACTAAACCTTGAACTCACTCCACCACCACCTTCAACCATTCAACAGAAATACCGGATGAAGTGAGCACTTGAACTTTTGCAAAATAAATTCCAGTAGCCAATCCTTCCCGGTTAATTTCCAAGCTTGATTGTGCTTCGGTGAACTCTTTAATTGTCTGAGCTGATCATCATATAATACAAAATTCAAAATCTTCTCATTTGGTTTGCACACGATGACTGAACGATCTGTTATCGGATTCGGGAAAATACTAAGATTAGAATTTTCCACAATTTCATTTAAACCAATAATGACAAGCGTGTAAGGCGGAGAAACAACCAAACATCCATTGGAATCAGAATAGGACACTGTGTAATCTCCTGAACTAAGCGGAGTAATTGTATCTCCTGTTGCTCCAGGAATTAAACGCCATCAAGAAACCATTCCTGTGTACCGCTATAGGAAGAAATTAATATAGGCGATAGATAGGAGAGGAATGGAGGGGTAGTAGGAGCAAAATAACTGATATCAATCGTATCCGAAACACTGCTGCAGCCGAGAGAATCAATTGCAAAAACAGCAACCGAACCGGCTGAAGTGATCATTGTCGATGATGTTGTATCGCCATTTGACCATTGATAGGAACTTGCGATACCGGCATTCAGCATCAAAGTATCCTGATCGCAAACAGAAATAGAACCGTTCGGTGTGACGATAATATTAAAATTATCTCTTGAAATAATTTTTGAGCCTGGTACAGCAGGACAATTTCCATCAACAATTTCAAGAGTATAGGTTGCAGGGAAAGTGACTGCAAGGGAATCTGAAACAGCTCCCTGAATGATGTTCGAATTGTATAACCATATATATTGCCAGCCGGGATTTGTATTGGCAGAAATCAGATACAAAGTATCACCGGGACACAAGACCTGAAGCGGACTTGTTATCAGACTCACAGCCGGAGGTTGCGGAGAAAATTGCGCAGTGTAATCAGCCATCGCATCACAACCTGTCAAAGAATCCATCAGGTAGAAAGAATACAAACCGTTTTGAGAAATAAATATATGGTCAGTGTTCGCACCGGCAGAATCGATTCCATTTATCTTCCATTGATAGGCATAATGTCCTTGAAAATGGTTTCCGTACAATTGTAAAGTGTCCCCCAGGCAGTATTCTAAAACAGATGGTTGTATTCCTGCGTAAGGCCTCCCGGTCATTGAAACTGTCACAGTATCTGAATAGGCATAACAACCGAATGAATCGGTCATGCTATATAAGAAACTTCGTGTCGCTCCGTTCATCGAAAAGTATAGAGTATCTGTGTTAACCATATATTGAGATCCGGAACTAAGGAACCATATATAGGTATATCCCTGTTGCGCCGTTGTTGAAATAAGTATGGTATCAGGATAACAGTGTCCGGTCAATTCTGTTGTATCGATTGGCAGCGGAACAGGCAGTGGTCTGACGATGACCGAAACATTCCCGGTAAAAATATTTCCTATTGAATCTGTAATCGTGAGTACGTAGTTTCTATTTGTGCTCACCGAAAATTCCGGAGCCAAAACTGTATCGGAAGACAATCCAACATTTGGTGACCATGAATAACTTAATGGTTCTTTTGCATAAACCACGAGGGCTCTCGGTTGAACAGGAGCACCTGCACAGGAATAAATTGTATCTGAAATATCGATAACAGTGGAATCTGAAAGGAAACGATAGTAATAACATTCATTCATATACCCTGCGGATCCCGATGATGTGTGGTGGGATCTGGAAAATATAATATGTCCAAGATTATCATATTCATTGTAAGTATAACTTGAATAACCATTGCCAGAATAACTATTGATAATATAATCTCCATAAGCATTATAAGTGTAATATTCAGCCGTGGTTGAAGAGTCCTGAAGATTAAGAGAATTGCGACTGAGGATTCTGTTTGAAGAATCGCGAACAACTAAAGCTAAATTCCACAAATACCAACCGCTGCCCATTTGCCACCAATAACTTTTAACGCTGTCACTTTGAAAGGCGACATCACAAGTGGTTACCCATCTTGTGTCGGTCCCTACCCAGCTTCCTAATGAATTATCCCAAACCTCATAATACGCATCAATCACTCTTTCCAAAGTATCGCGTATCACAACGTGCCGACTATGATCAACCCATGCACCTGCCCAGTTTTCGTCGCTCTCACCTATGTAATACCAATTCGAATCCCATCTCTTTGTATTTCTTCCTGCAAGATCCCAATTGCTTCCATTCATTAACCAGGTTATTCTAACTTCTTGATGTGCGATTGAATCCATTTGTATACTTTGTGAAGAAGTGTTCTGTCCGGATCTTGTATAAATGGAATCTACCACACCTTGCATTGAGTAATGAGACATGCTATAAACATTTGAATCCCAGACAGCAGTAATGATATTCCATTTTTCAAGCTGGTTAAAAGTTTGATTTCCTATGGAATCGTATGCATAGGTAAATTTACATTGTGGAGCCATGGATCCAGTTTCACTGCTATAGGTAAACCTATTTATAACTTGCCCCAGGTTATTGTATATATTAATAACACTGTCATCTGCTATAAAATTTGCAGCAGGATAATCCTCGGATGCATCGGTATAATATTGCATTAGTCGCAGTGAATCGTAGCGTTCAATGTGGCGTGTAGTCCCATTCCAGTTGGGTGAAGGAAGCCGATTGTCCAGTACATTGCAATACACATAGACCAGCGAATCCGGAGCAAGTGCAAAACTGAGTTCGCAGAAAGTAATCAGAGAGAACAATAGAGAGAAAAGGTGCTTCATGTTGAATTTATTTTGATTAGATTAAGATCATTAATGCCCTAAAAAAATGTGAAATATTTTCAATCACGAAATGTTCATTTTATACCCTTAGAGCAATAAGGTACTAATTTAATCATATTTTCTATTGTTTCGAACATGCGGAAGAAATGTTTTGAGTTTGTTAGAATAATTTATTTTATCCGTGGACAAAAAGTGATGGTGGATTGTGACATTGCGGAATTGTATGGCGTAGAAACAAAACGCTTGAAAGAAGCCGTACGAAGAAATCTCGACCGTTTCCCGGAAGACTTCATGTTTGAAATGAATGAAGATGAATTCGAAAATTGGAGGACACAATTTGCGTCCTCCAAATCGGATCAGATACTAAAGAAAATGAATCTAATAGGATGAATGAATTTCAAGCAATTGATTCGGGCGCATTTACCACTTTTGGTTTTATCTAATACAAAGCAGTATCAACCGGATTTTAGAAATTGATAAATTCTCTTCCTTCTTTTGAGCGCACTTCTAACCGGATTGATAATTTCACCAAATCTGAATTTGTTTTTTCAATATTCTCTATCCCATTTCAGTTTTAATCACGATTGGAGTATCTTTGTGATAAATTGTAGAATAATGATCAAGATAATTGCATATCAGATTGCTGAAAATACCAACCTTAAAAAGTTTAAAATTGAATATGCCGGTGCATTAATCAATTCTACATCATTTGAATTGTTTTACCGGTATGAACAGGGTTATATTTTTGTATTAAATTATGGCGTAGTTGTATTTGCAAATGTGGATGATGTGCAACGAAGTTCGTTTATTTCATTGCTCCTGAACTATTGTACAAATAATCTGGATCAACGTTTGCAGGAAGATTTTATCATTGCGAAAAAGGATATCCCCCAGCCTGAATTTTCATACAATTATTTATCGGTTAAAGAAATTAACGATGACGTCATACGCATAGCAATGTTACAAGTGGCTCAATCGCTTGCACTTGATTTTTACCAGGAAGTTGCTCAACATTTGTTTGATGACACAGTAAATCTGACCAATCAACTCGAAACCTATGGGAAACTTAAGATTTCAAAAAGAAATTTGTTAAAATTTATTGGTAAAACATTGAATACAAAAACAGGATCATAGATAACTTTATATTTATGATACGCCTTCTGTAGTTTGGGAAGATGAATTTCTTGGCAAGGTGAATGATGGACTTACTTTTTACCTTCGATATCTCTATTCGGTTCAAAGAACTGGAATACGATGTTGAAACGGGTGGAGAGTAATCTGGCAGTATTCGTTGAACTTGCAAAATGCTGAGGAAAGCAAACGATTGGAGTGGATTGTTATCATCCTTATTTTCATTGAAATTCTTCATCTTTTTCTAAACCGAATTTTTCAATGATTGACGTTTAAATTTTAAAATTGGTTTATGTGGTCTTTGTGTTTTTGCATGATAAAGCCTAAGGATGCCTGGATTAGGCATTTCGATACTTGCAGTGTAAACCAATTGTAAATTTAAATACATAGTATCAGGATAATTGTCATTCTCCCTTGAAAAGCAATATATTCACCACTACAATGCTTTTATCACGGAAATTGCTTTGTATGGATCATGTTTGTAGAATAGAACTGTGAGTAATAATTTTAAATATTTTACCAATCTTATGAACCGGGATAAAATTTTTATACCATTTTCAGGCCTGAGCAAATGCTCAATTCTGCTGTGTTTTGTATTTTCTACAATTTCTTTTCAGGAAGCCTATTCGCA
>JADKKE010000009.1 GCA_016720655.1 Bacteroidota bacterium | reverse complement strand
TGGCAAGGGACACGATTGTAAGTAAAATGATTAAATACCTTATAAATCCTTCAGTAAAATTAAATATCCGGAATTTTAGGGTGACCGTAATGGGAGAAGTACTTCATCCCGGAGTTTTCACTGTGCCCAATGAGAAAATAACTCTGCCCGAAGCATTGGCCCTTGCCGGTGATCTCACAGTTTTTAGTACCCGTGAAAATATTATGGTTATCCGTGAGTTGAATGGAAAAAAGGAATTTGGAATTGTCGACCTCACCAACCGGGATTTGTTCAATTCGCCTTTTTACAATCTGCATTGCAATGATATTGTTTATGTAGAGCCAATGAAGCAGAAAAAATTTCTTGCTCAAAATTACTACCGCGTACTTCCAATCATTTTCGGAGGTGTCGTAGCCCTTATTGCCGTCTATGGTCTGACGAAATAAGCCCATCAATTAAGGACTTTCAGCAATCATGAATCAACCCGCAAACATACCACAGGAACAGCTTGAACAGGATGATCAGGGCCTCAACCTGATGCATTTCTTTTTTAATTATGTTGTGCGGTATTGGTACCTGTACCTGATCAGCATGATCATGGCATTGCTTTTTGCATACTACTACAATTGGTACATGACTCCGGTCTATAGCGCCACAGGACTGGTGATGGTTAAACAACCGAAAAGTTCTACGGATGCAGCAGATATCTTGAAACAGCTCAATGATTTCACAACAGATCGAAATATTCAGAATGAAATCGAGGTTCTGAGATCGAGGTCCATGATTTCAAAAACAGTTACGGATCTGAATTTCGATGTTACCTATTTCTTAAAAGGGAACCTTAAAACAAGTGAACTTTATACTAATTGTCCATTCCGTTTTAAATACGACACACTTCGGTTTTTTACCTATACAATTCCTATTAAAATACACGTACTGAGCGATACCAAATACGAGCTCGCTTTTTTTAATCCGCGTGAGGATAAAGAAGTAAAAGAAGTCCGTCTCTTCGGTGAAAAGGTTACGAATCAGTTGGGGACATATTCTCTGGAGAAAAAAGATTTTTTTAATAATGCGGCCTTCAAAAACCCGGAATATGATAAACGGAATTTTGTCATTCGTTTCAATACGGAAGACGGGCTGATTGACCGGTATCAAAGAGCGATTGATGTTTCTATTGCGAACAAGCAATCTTCTATTCTCAAACTTACACTGGAAGATCCTGTACCGGAAAAGGCAGTTGACTTTATCAATAAACTTGTTGAAGTATGGCTGAGAAGTAACATCGAAGAAAAAAATGAGTTGGCAAGAAATTCCTTGACCTTCATAGATGAGCAACTTGCTGTCATTTCAAAAGATCTGGATGAGGTTGAAGGGGAGTACGAACGATTCCGATCAGAGAAAGGGATTACCGATGTTACAGCAGAGGCCGCGTCCTTTTTGTCTGCTGCCAAGGATTACGATTCGAAAATTTCAGAGCTTGATCTGAAATTGAGTTTCATGTCCTACCTCGAGAATTATGTGAGGGAAGAAAAAAATCTTAGAGGTATGTCACCCGCCAGTATCGGGATTGATGACGCTCTCTTGTTAAAACTCGTCACACAACTGAACGATTTACAAGGACAAAGAGATATGTTGTCCGGTTCGGCTACTCCTGATAATCCACGCATGGTGGAAATCGTGTTGGCGATACAGAATACGAAAAGTGATCTGCTCGAGAATATCAAAAGTATCCGTGCAGGATTAAAAGCATCTCAAACGGAAGCGACAGCGCAGCTGAGCAGGGTGGAAGCGAAAATTAAATTGCTGCCGGGCTCACAGCGTGTGATGGTGAACATTGACCGACAAAGAACAGTAAAGGCCACCTTGTATACTTACCTGATGCAGAAAAGAGCGGAGACCGCTATTATTCTTGCGTCAACCATATCAGATAATAAATTAGTGGACCGTGGTCATGCAAGTTCAAGACCTATCAAACCGGTAAAAAGCGAAGTCTTTGCAATTGCAATTCTTATCGGTTTGCTGCTTCCTGCAGGTTTCACTTATTTCCGTGATGCCCTCAATGATAAAATCCGTGACCGAATGACACTTGAAAGGTCCACCAGCATTCCATTGTTAGGAATCGTTGGACTTAGTAACGTGGATGCTGAACTCGTGGTACATGATAATCCTAAAGGATATGTTGCGGAAGCGTTTCGTTCTATCCGGACCAACCTTCAATACTTCCAACCGGATCCAAAACAGACGACCACTGTTCTCGTTACCTCTTCCGTGAGTGCTGAAGGAAAAAGTTATTGTGCCCTCAATCTCGCAGGAATAATAGCACTTTCCGGGAAACGAACCGTGATGGTTGGGTTGGATTTGCGCAAACCGAAATCTCCTGAACGATTCGACCTGAAAAGTGAAACCGGAGTAAGTAATTATTTAATCGGAGCGGCAACGCTGGATCAAATAGTACAGGTTTCCGGAGTGAAAAATCTTGACTTTGTTCTTTCCGGTCCGAAGCCACCCAATCCATCGGAATTATTGCTCAGTGATAAGATGGACGATCTGATGAATTACTTAAGGGAAAGATACGAATACATCATCATTGACTCACCGCCAATCGGATTGATTACAGATGCAATGATGTTAAGCAAATATGCGACTTCCACAGTCTATGTTGTGAGGCAAAATGTTACCCGTAAGCATCACCTGGATATTGTCAATAAAATGTACAAAGAAGGGCGTATTCGAAACCTGAGTATCATTTTGAATGCTGTAAAAGCCGGAAGTCTTCCGTATGGCTATGGCTACGGTTATGGATATGGTTATGGTTATGGATATGGCTACGGAAGTGGCTATGGATATTACGAGGATGAAGAAACCGGCAAAAAGAAAAAGATGTTTTCTCGTCGGAAAAAAAATAAAGACAAGCCTGCTAAATCTGAATAGGCATTAGCTGATCTGTGTCTGAGTCTTCGCTCATTTTCCCATTTATTTACCTATGAAGTTTTTTAAAAAACGACTGGACAAGGAGAGCAAAACGCTTTTCAAAAATAGTTCCTGGGTTTTTTTTTCAAACTTCTTTAGTACTGCACTCGCTTTTCTGCGCTCCGTGGTTATTGCCCGCGGATTGGGAGCTGAGATTTATGGTACATATGCAATTGTAGTCGCATTTGTAGCACTTATCCAGGAATTCCTGAACCCGAATATTGGTACTGCGCTGATTAAATTTGGCGCTGTTTATCACGATGAACAACGAACGGATAAACTGATGGCCATGGTCAAAAGAAGCCTCCGTGCAAGTTTTTTCATGGCAGGAATTTCTGTGATTGTGGTTGCTGCCCTTAGTTTTATTTCCTATTCAACATTCATTGAGAAGCCAGGGCTTGAATGGTTCATTATTGCATATGCAATTGCTGCAAGTATTACCTATGTGAATTCTATTTCACGAGGATTGTTAAGGCTCTACTATAAATTCAGACTAAGTTCGGTTATCCAGATGATCATGGATGTACTGGAAACAGGGATGATTGCTGTCGCTGTGTTTTTTTATCCACGGGACCTGAATGTATTCTTTGTGGCTGTTATTCTCACACGTTTCCTGAACGGTCTCATTTGCAATGCACTTGCATTTTGGGAATTAAGAAATGAACTGATGCCTCACAGAGCGGTGGATAGTTCAATTGTAAAAGAAGACCAACGCAAATTTTCACGTTTTGTGATTGGAAATTCTGTAGGCAATTCTCTGAAGACAGTTATATCGCAAGGAGATGTTCTTTTGTTAGGAGCATTATCGAATCCGGAACAAGTGGGATTTTATGCTGTAGCTAAGAAAGTCGCATTCTCTGTGTTTACTTTGTCGGATCCTTTGGTTCAATCGATCTACCCGCAGCTAAGTAAGTTGCTGGCCGAAAAACGCTTTCCTGAAATACGGAAAATGTTGTTAAAGATTACTTCTCTTGCAATGATTCCTTCATTGATTTTTTTAATAGTTACATTTTTTTTAAATGAATGGATTATTGTCACCGTGTACGGTATAGAATACAAACCTGCAGCGCAGCCATTTTATTTCTTTTTAATTGGTTCGGTTTTGGGTGCCAGTACATTTTGGGTATTACCACTGGTTCAAAGTCTGGGTCTTGTTAAAATGAGGGTCAAAGTGTATGTGTTTACAATCTTGCTTGGTTCCGTTTCAGCCTGGTTGCTAGTACCCCAAATGCAGGCAGCAGGGATGTCGCTTGCACTCCTTATCACGAATGTCATGAACCTGGTTGTCTTCACTTACCAGGCTGTGAAAAAGATGAAAAAGGAGGAAGAAATGCATCACTCCGACTCTGTTTCAACCTGATTAATGGGTGTTTTTCTTTGAATTAATCACTGGTCAAAGCGCCATTTCTCCCGTTATTTTTTAGTAACTTTTATACGCCAGTTGAGTATCAGGTATACAGCCGGAAAATGCCTGAAAAGGTAAAGAAACGGAATAGGAACCGCCTTATGCTGCCCATATATCAACCCTATTTACCCAAAGAATGTCTTCGGTATGCACACGATGCCCTGGATTCTACATGGATTTCCTCTCAAGGTGTATACATCGATAAAGCGAAGGAGAAATTAAAAGAAATTGTTGGTAGCAAATATGTGATCATGGTGAACAATGGTACGTGCGCCACACACATGCTTGCACTCGGACTAAAATTCAAATACCCGCATATTCGAAAAATCATTGTTCCAAATAATGTTTATGTAGCTGCATGGAACAGTTTTTTATTTTCTGGAGGCTTCGAATTTATACCGGTCGATGCAGATCTGAATACCTGGAATATTGATCACAAAAAAATCCCAGCTCCGGACGAAGAGACTGCAATTCTCGTTGTACATAATCTGGGAAATATTGTGAATGTACCGGCTCTTCAAAAAAGATTTCCGAAAACGCTCATCGTTGAAGATAATTGTGAAGGATTGTTCGGCAGGCATGAAGGCGCCTATTCTGGAACTCAATCTCTCATTTCTTCGGTTTCATTTTTTGGTAACAAAACAATTACCAGCGGAGAAGGTGGAGCTGTTTTTACTCAGGATGAAATGATTTTTGAATACCTGAATTCTGTTCGCGGACAAGGACAATCCAGTGTCCGATACATTCACGATAAACTTGGTTACAATTACAGGATGACAAATATTCAGGCTGCTTTATTGTACGGACAGCTGGAGATTCAACCTGAAATTCGTGAGAAAAAACGTTCGGTATTTGATTTGTACACGCAGGAGTTGAAAGATGTTGAAGGTATTCGTTTTCAGGAGACAGAAGCCAATACTGAACATGCTCAGTGGATGTTTGGACTGCGGTTTGATCAATTTAATCAACAGAAAAAAAGGGATCTGGAATTATTCTTGTTTGAAAATAATATCGAAACAAGACCCATGTTTTATCCAATGAATCAGCATGCACACCTGAGCCAGTATTCCAACGGAATTGAGATCGCTGAGCGATTGAATCATCAATGCCTGATTCTTCCCAGTTTTCCTGAGCTGACGAGAAGCCAGATCCTTACTGTTACCAGAAAGATCAAGGATTTCATGCGTACTCATTCCTGAAGAATCATGCATTCCGTTGCTGATACTGTTGCTGTTTTTGATTCCTCCAATAGAGAATCCTGGGAGAATTGGTTTCATGCTCTTCCTGCCGCACTTCAGGATATTAATTTTTCATTCGACTATCAAATGCTCTATGAATTAAATGGAGATGGTTCGATACGACTGTTTATTTACAAAGAACAGGATTCCATATTCTATTATCCCTTTCTTATTCGAGCGATTAGCAATAGTGTAATAGGAGATGGATATTTGGATATCGAGAATGTTTACGGATACACTGGCCCGCTTTGGAGTTCACAAGATAGCGGGTTTCGGGAGCGTGCATCAGAAGCATTTCATACATGGTGCAAGGAACACAAAGTGGTGTGTGAGTTTATTCGTTTTCATCCATTGCTCCACAATGCAATTGAAGCGAAGAAAGAAAAAGACATTAGTGTTATTCCTTTAAGGGATTACGTGTTTGTAAATCTTGAACAAACGGAGAATGAAATCTTCGATTCCTATACAAGTCAAAACCGCAACAAGATCAGGAAAGCGGAAAAGAATGGTGTTGCAATCATTGTGGATCAGGAGCTGAGTTATTTTGACGACTTCGTGCGTATCTATACAGATAACATGAAAACCCTGAATGCCGCAAGGATGTATTTTTTCTCTTCTCCATTCTATACCCAACTGAAAAAACTTGTAAAGGAAAAGGGTTTTTTAATATTGGCGATTAAAGACAATGTAGTACTTGGTTCCTCTGTTTTCCTTGGTGAAGGAAATATTGTGCATTATTTCCTTTCATCAGCCATCGATGAAGGTAAAAAGTTAGCCGTGAGTAACCTGATGCTGCACGCCGGAATTTTGGAAGGCAGGAAAAGGGGGATGAAAATTATGCACCTTGGTGGTGGAATAACACCGGAAGAGTCTGATCCCTTGCTGGTGTTCAAAAAAAATTTTTCATCCAAAACAGAGAAATTTTATATCGGGAAACGTATCTTTGATCAAGGCACATACGATCTGCTCATTCAGGATTGGGATCAACGATTTCCCGAAGAAGCACCGAAATACAAATCAATTCTTCAACGCTACCGTTGGGAAAAACAAGATCTCCTATAATTCTTCCAATGTCAACAAACGCTCGTCATATTCGATTAAGGGCTCTTACCCTGGAGGATGCATTCGTCACCTGGCAGTGGAGAAACCAGGACGAAATCAGGAATGATTTTTCCGGACATCCTTTTCCGGTTAACTACGAACAGGAAAAGAAATGGTATCTGAAAATTCTTGGATCTAATATTCCGACAACAGCTTTCGGTATTGAGATTGTTTCCAGCTCTCAATTGGCTGGGATGACATTCCTGAAGAACATTAATCAACTGCACCGCCAGGCTGAATTTGCAATCCTGGTTGATAAAGCACAGAGCGGAAAAGGATACGGGAAGGAAGCGTGCATGCAAACCCTCCAGTTTGCATTTTCAAACCTTGGTCTCCATCGCATTTTTTTGAAAGTAAGGAAAGATAATACTGCTGCAATCAAAGTGTATACTGCATGCGGTTTCACGGAAGAAGGCGTTTTGCGTGAAGATGTTTACAAACAAGGTGAATTCAAGGACGTATTGATAATGTCCATCTTGTCCTATGAATTTCAAATTCTTGACAGAGGTAAATTGTGAGGCGAAAACCCTCGTGAATTCATTTCTCCGATGACAAATCAAAGACCTCTACGAATTGTAGTCTTTTCACCTTATTGCCTGCTTCGTCCAACCACGAACCGGATTTTTGATATGCGTTTATGCGACAGTTTTGCCGGTCACAACGTTCCGGTGACTATTGTTTATCCCTACGCATACATGAAAGGCAATATTTCCGCCGGAAAAATTCCCAAAAGTTATGGACTGCAACATCCGGTTGGTACAAGAATGTTGTTGACCCCACTTCGCGAAACATCGTCGAAATATACTTTCCTTTTTTGGATGATGATTGGGTTTGGTTTCAGTACCATACATTTGTTTTTCTCATCTTTGTTTTCTTCACGTCAGACGATCTTATTCTCCAGGGACCCGAAATTACTCGTGCCTGCTTTGTGGTTGAAAAAATATTTAGGACGATTATTCCGTGTGAAAGTGATTTTTATGGCAGCCGAAGTGAAGGACAACCGGCTCTACAAAAAAGTAGTAAGGGAAACGGATGGTGTATTTGCAGGTGTTTCAACTACACGTGATGCTATTCGTAAAATTGCAGATGTTCCTGAAGAAAAATTCATACTTTCTCTGGCTCCTGTTCCCGTGTATACGAATGATCCATCGAAAACCGAAGCCAGGAAGATAATCCAATACGATTCTGAGCGACCATTGATTGTGTACACAGGTAAACTGGGCCTGGATGTACTTGAGGTCATTTATATTTTTGAAGCAGCACGAATTCTTCCGAACTATCAGTTTCTTTTTACCGGCGGCCGCCCACAAGTAGTAAGCGATGTGAAAACGTATTGCAATGAAAAAGGTATCGCCAATGTTATGTTCACCGGCTTTTTCGATGACTCAACTGCGGTTCGGAATTTTCAGCTCGCAGCAGATGTTTTGGTCTCCTACTATACGTCAAAAGACCACATGATCGAATTTAATTACCCTCAAAAAGTAAATGAATATTTATCCACACGAAATCCGGTCGTAACCCCGGACTTTCCGGCTACGCGAGATGTATTGAATGAGCACAATGTCTTTTTTGTTGCTCCAGATGATCCCAAATCTCTTGCTGAAGGAATCCGCAAGGCGGTCGAAGACAAAGTAACGGCTAAACAGATTGCCAATCAGGCATGGGAAGATGTGCAAAACCTCTCCTTCGAAAGCCGTACACGTGAATTGCTGACATTCGTGACACTGTTGAAGTGAAGAGAGAAGAGTGAATGGTAAAGAGTAAATGGTGAAGAGTAGAAGCATCCTTTAATTCCCCGTCCCGCACCAACCACCAACCACTAACCACTAACCACTAAGAACTAATCATTCCACCACCACAAACGACTGGTAGTGACTGTACGGACTCCTTTGAATACTGAATTTATCAAGTCCGAAGGATTCCCTCAAGGCAACCGTTTCTCCCGGGAATTTGGGCTGGTTCAACTCATCAAAACCGATAACACTTCCTTTTGTCAAATGCGGCTTGATGAGATCGAGACATTTCTTTGTTGGTTCGTAAATGTCAAAATCGAAGTAAGCCAGAGAAATGATGGTTTCAGGATGTTGCTTTAGATATTTTTTTAGCTGTTCACTTGCATCGCCTTTGACCAGCTCAAATTTTTGCATGTGATCAAGCGGACTTTCCTTTTCAAGTGTCCGCAATACCTGATGTAAATATGTTTCGTAATTTTTGGAGACAGTATAAGCGCCCTTTAATGCATATCTCTCTTTTCCGTCTTTTTCATGAACTGAAGGAAAACCTTCCCAAGTATCAAAGCCGATTATTCTCCGACTGTAATTGAAGGGTTCATAGATAGAACGAAGGGACTGGAACAAATTGAGGTTCTGACCCCAGCGTACACCGAATTCCATTATGACTCCATGGATGCCTTTGTTTCGGACATAAAGGTCATTGATGAAAAGGAATTTCTTTAAGTCCGCCGGGTTCAGAAAGAGCCCCAGATTGCGCATCATCTCATCTTCCGGCAATGGGTTTTTCCGAAATAAATCAATGATTTCATTGCGATTCTGAGCTTGTGACTTGGAAACGATACTTGGTGCAATATTTAGGTCCTTTTTTGGCATTACAAGGGATTTATCTATCGATTCAACTTGCCTTCTGAACCGGATGTTTCAGCCTTTTAAAAATATATTTGTTTGTTTAATTTCATAGTCATAAAAATTGTAACTTTTATGTTGTGATTTGATATAAGAATCAGAGGGAATAGCGTCCTTACATGGATACTAATTTATTTTACATTGTCTTCACCTGCTTTTCGATCTACCATTTCCCGTTACTTTAACGGAGCATGCTTCACAGTGAAAGACGGAATGATGTCTGCTGTTTTGCCCGGCTATCCCTTTGATAAAAATGCACCAAGAGTCCTCGCAGAATATGCAAAGGAATCTGTCTTGGAGCCTGAAGGTATCCCAATCAAAATCAGCATTCCACCGTATACAGGTACGAATCAGGGTGTACTCGATATGAAAATGGCATTGCAGGACCTGAAAAAGGATCTTGCCTACGCCTTCGTGCATGGCAGCCTTGCAATCGGAGAAGAAATTGCTTACAGTGATTTTGATGGGTTGATTGTATTAAAAGCAGAAGTTTTTTCGAATGCCAAAAGACTTTCTCAAGTGGCCAGAAAGATCAATCAAACACGTGCAATTATGTTACGCATTGACCCCTTGCAACACCATGGATGGTTTGTGCTCAATGAATCTGATCTCTCGCACTATCCTGAAACGTATTTGCCTTCCGATGTTTTGAAAGAATCCAGGTCTCTCCTTTCCGACAAGGAGGAAACAATAAATTTATACCCTGAACAAAATACCGATTATTATCTCCCCCTTAAGGAGCTGTGTCGTCATCTTCGTAAGAAAACACAGTACAGCGGCCAACCGGCTACTTTGTATCAATTGAAAAGCTTCCTGAGTGAATTTATGATGTTGCCTGCACTCTATGTTCAGGCGCGTGATCGAAAAGGAATCTTCAAAAAATATAGTTTCACCGAAGCTGCCAAGGATTTCAAGGAGGAAGACTGGAGTATCATTGAAGAAGTGTCAATGATTCGATCACAATGGCCAAAAGAGATGTCTGCATTTCATCGTAAAAAGTTTCAAAAAATCGGCTACTTTTGGACACAGTACAGGAAAAATTTGGGACCCGGAATACCTGCGCAATTTAAGGAAAGGCTGGATCAAAAGTTTTATGAACGCGTTGCTTCTCTGGCCAATCTGTCAGAAGTGTATGTTTTCAGTTTGGATAATTAATTCAATATGCCATGGCCGGATCATTCTACTCATTTTTAAAAAAAGGTGTCAAGAAACGATTGAAAAAGTATTACCGCGCTTTGCGTGGTGATCATTTCGACAATGCCGGCGCGGTGACAGAACTCGATTACACGGTCTTGAAGGAAGGGATCGATGAAGTAAAACCGACAAGTTATATTGAAATTGGAACCGGAAAAGGAGTGTCAGCGACACATGTTTTCAATTACTTACAGGAACATTTTCCACAATGCCATTTCTATACGCTTGAAATTTTTCCGCAACATTACGATGCAATTCGGGAGAAATATAAAACAGCTAAGAATTTTCACGCTTTACTCGGACTGAGCGTTACACGGGATGAAACCACAAGTCCCGCTCACGATGAATTGTTGAATTACAAAGGCCCTGTGAATACACTCAGAAAACTTTTGGAGGAGGAATTTCAAGGAAAAAAAGTGGATATCGCATTTATTGATTCCAGAAAAGGAAGTGCACTGGCCGAATTCAAATTGATCGAAAAACACTTGTCTCCAAAGGGAATTATCTTTTGTCACGATATTTTAAATCGGGGAAAAGGAGTGGAGGTACTTATTCATTTGCAACAGAACAAAAACCGATATGATTTTGATGTTCTGGATACAGGACCGGCCGGTATGATCAGAATTCGATTGCTGTCTTATTCTTCCTGAAATTAAGTATGCCGAATTATAAACTCATTGATTACCCGCATAGTGTTCCTTTGAGAGAATACGATGATGAGCTCAGCCATATGGCAGAATGGCTGCTTCAGTTTCCACAAGTGAGCAGCGTATACCAGGTCGGAAGTGTTGGCGCTCCTGGTATTTCTGATTTGGATCTGGTTGTCGTTTTTCAGGATGAACAAAAATTGGCTATTCAGCCGCTGAATTCATTGAGCAGATCCGGAAAATATCTGTTTATCCATAATTTGTATGGATGCAGTCGGAAACAATTCGAAAAATCACAAAGGTTTTCTTTTTTCGGTACGTTCAAACTGCTTGCCGGGGAACGCTTCTCAGAACAAGCAATCGTTTCGAATTTGAGTGACACACTCAAGATTCAGGTAGCCCTGGAGTTTTTATTGAAAATGTATGTGAATCTGATTCTTCAGTCTGCATACAAAACTCTCAAGGTGAGAAGTCTCTTGCTGCATGTAAAAGGTTTACTCTTTGACCTGGAATTTCTTGGGGTGAAGTCAGGGCGATTGGTAGAGAGTATTCAGGATTGTATGGACATTCGTAAAAAATGGTTTGACAAGGCAAGTTCTGCTGCTGATCTGATCAAATGGTTTGAGAACTTCATGCCTCTGCTTCATTCGTTTTTACAAGAGCAATTGAAGCAACACACTTTGTTTGTTTCGCCTTCGAGTTCACTACGGCTTGCAAAGAATATTCAACTGAAACAATCCCTTACTTTAGACTATAAACGGATCGGAATTTCATTGCCTCTTGGCGCATATATTTTCGGTGAGAAAATCCACAAAGTGCTCAATAAATTTAATCGGTTTCAAATCAATTGTCCCTATTCGCTGAAAGATCTGCCGCCGGACATTGAAGAATATTTTACCTTTATTGATACTTGCAGAAATTATAATCAATCTTTTATTCCCCACTTCTATACACTGAGCAGTAGTTTGCACATATGAAAAAAATAATCTGGCAAACAAAAACACATCTTGTTAGTGACTCCTTCAGGAATCATCAGCTTTCTTCTGTCGCAAATGGTGGGAATGCGTATGATTTTTATTCTGCAGAATCACTCTGCGGGAAATACGATATTGAAATGAGTGATGCAGCGTTACTGCAGGCTGGAGAATCTACGCTTTCCTATTGGAGAAGAATGCGGAGAGATGTTCCACTTGCTGACGCCATCATTTGCGAGCCATATCCCATCGTATTTGGAAGACGAATTGCCGGCATTAAGTATGCAGGAATGATTCATCACATTGATGATGTGCTCGGGAAATCATCTGTTAAGCATTCCTGGTATTTTGGCCGTTTGAAACGACGACTTTCAAAATTGGATATGGTAATCACCGTATCTTCCTTCTGGAAATCATATCTTGAAAATATCGGATGCAAATCCGTCAGAGTCATCTACAACAGTTTTGACACTGACTTGTATCGTGTTGAGCCGGAAATCGTATCAAATTTTAAAAGCAAGCACGGAATTCCAACCGATCGACCAATGGTTTATATTGGTAATGCCTCAAGACAAAAAGGTGTTTATGAAGTATATGAAAAATTGAAAGACGAACCTTATTTTCTTGTCATGTCCGGTCCGCAAAATCATGCGCCTGATTTGCCTGTGAAATATTTAAAAATAGATCACCGGGAATATCTCGCTTTACTCACAGCTTCGGCAGCAGTCATCACGAATTCAAAAATGATCGAAGGCTGGAACCGTATTGCACACGAAGCATTGTTGTGCGGCACTCCTGTGGTAGGAAGTGGAGTAGGAGGAATGCGTGAGTTGTTGGAAGGCGCGGGACAATTAATAGCGACCAGTGACTCTGAACTACCTGCTGCAGTAAAGGAGTTGATCCAAAATAGAACAACGTATTCTGCTTCAGGGAAAAAATTTGTCAGCAAATTTGATATGCACTATTTCCGTCAGTCCTGGTTAACGGCGATGGAAGAACTAATGGAAAGAAAATAGACAATGTGCGGTATTAACGGACTTTTTAGTTTCTCAGGTGTTGGAATCGATCGTGCTGTAGAAAAAATTTCTGCAATGAACGAGCGCATTCAACACCGGGGACCGGATGATCGCGGGGTTTGGAAAGATGATTCCGGAAGACTTGTATTTGGCCATTTGCGATTGTCGATTATTGATCTTTCACCTTCCGGACATCAGCCAATGATTTCGCGGAAGGGAACGGTGATCGTATTCAATGGAGAGATTTATAATTACAAAGAAATTCGTGATCAGTTTTTTAAAAACGAAGAATTGAATTCCAGCAGCGACACCGAGATCCTCTTGTTGCTGTATGAAAAACTTGGCGAAAAATGTTTGGATCATCTCAATGGCATGTTCGCTTTTGCAATTTGGGATCCGGCGAAAGAAGAACTGTTTCTTGCCCGTGACAGGGCGGGAAAGAAACCCATTTATTACACTGTTCAAAACGGGGTTTTTGCATTTTCATCCGAGATCAAAGCATTGTTGGAACTTCCCGGAGTTAAAGCGGAGTTGGATCCGGAAGCATTGTATCATTTTTTAACATACAATCTTCTTCCGCCCCCGATGACGATGTTCCGCGGAATTAATAAGTTCCATCCGGCACATAAAATGCGCGTCAGCAAAGACGGAATTCAAGAGTATAAAAAGTATTGGGAAGTAAATTATTCCGACCTAACCGCCGCTTCTGAAGAGGATATCACTGATCAGGTTCGCCAGGCATTTGCATCTGCTGTGAATTACAGAATGGTGAGCGATGTTCCGGTTGGTGCTTTCCTGAGTGGTGGCGTCGACTCGAGTGCCGTGGTAGCTGTCATGTCAAAGAGTTCTTCCATTCCGGTCAAGACTTATTCAGTCGGTTTCGAAGGCCAGCCGGAATACGATGAATTGAAATTTGCATCACAGGTTGCTAAAAAATACAATACAGACCACTATGAAAAAATAATTACACCTCAGGACATCCGGGATTTTCTTCCAAAGATTATCGACATTTTCGATGAGCCCATGGCGGATTCTACCTGTATCCCGATATATTTTATTTCACAAAAAGCCCGCGAAAATGGAACGGTAGTAGTTTTGACCGGTGATGGCAGCGATGAATTATTCGCCGGGTATAGGAATTGGCAGAAATTTATTCGAAGACAACCGGCTTTTGATTTGTATTCTTCATTGCCTGTGGCTGTCAAGAAAATTGTTGCTTCCGGGTATGAAATGCTCAATCCAACATCGCCACTCACAGAAATTCTTCATCGTGCTGCAAGCAAGCAGGAGTTCTTCTGGGGTGGTGCGAGAAGTTTTAAAGAAAGTACAAAGCGAAAATTTTTAAGTGATGAATTCAATCGGCAAACAGCAGCCCTCAATTCCTATTCTGTAATCAGTGAATTCAAAGAACATTTCCGTAGCCTTCAGAAGCGCCACCCGAATTTGAAGTTTGTAGACTGGATGTGCTACCTTGGATATAAGTTCAATATTCCCAATTTTTATCTTTACCGAATGGATAAACTGGGGATGGCTCATTCGATTGAAATCAGAACTCCATTCCTTGATTCCGATTTTGTTAATCTTGCATTGTCTGTTCCCGGTGCTTTGAAGATAAAAAACGCTGAACCAAAATACATCTTTAAAAAAGCAATGGAGAATGAACTCGGACAGGATCTGATCTACAGAAAAAAAAGAGGGTTCAATGTTCCACTTCGTGAGTGGGCTGGAGATCTGATGATCGATTATATCAGGCAAAATTTGAAGACCTTTTGCAATGATCACCCACAGTTTTCATTCGAAGGACTCAATGCACAATTGCAGCGTCTCGAAAGAGGTGATCAGAATGTCACCAATCAGGTGTGGACACTGTATTTTCTGATGAACTGGTTTAAAAAATGGTTGCCCTGATATGAAAAAAGTCATCGTGGTCACCAATATTCCGAATCCATACAGGATCCCATTGTTCAATGAAATGTGGAGATTGTGTAACGACCGGAAAATAGAGTTCAAAGTTATTTTTGGTGCACAAAATTATGCACGGAGAAAATTTGTACTCGACATGAATGACTGCCTTTTTCCCTATGAGATTCTCGATTCCCAAAAAATTAATTTTGGCAATCTCGAAAAAATCGTTTTCACGTATAAGGGTTTACTCAAAGCATTGGCAAAGGAAAAGCCGGATTGTATTATTATTAATGGTTTTTCTGTTGGCACGCTGCGTTTGTGGTGGAGATCATGGTTTACAAAAACCACATACATCATTTGGTCAGGAACGGTCAAAAGCAGAGGAGGGAAGTTTTCTTTCCTGCGTGTTTTACAGCGCAAAATGTTGCGACGCAGAGCTTCCGCTTTTGTCGCCTATGGACAACGTGCCAAAGAATACCTTCAGGAATTAGGCGCAGCTTCCGAGAAAATATTTATCGCGCGAAATACCGTTGACACTCGTTTTTTTTCCGAACAAACAGACCGTGAACGATTAAAACTTAGTCCGGATGTACTTCGAATGCATTTTACCTATGTCGGCTTCATCATTCGCAAAAAGAATTTGCAACAATTGCTTAAAGCTGTGAAAATTCTTTCTCTTCAACGTACTGATTTTGTACTGGATTTGATTGGTGATGGACAGGACAAAGTTTATTTTGAAGACTATGTGAAAGCGAATCAACTTGAAAAAGTTGTACATTTTGCAGGCTTCGTACAAAAGAGTAACCTTCCAACTTGGCTGGCCAAAAGCTCTTGTTTTGTTTTTCCTTCCAATTATGATATCTGGGGCCTCGTCGTGAACGAAGCAATGGCTGCCGCATTGCCGTGCATTTCATCTGTGAATTCAGGAGTGACAGTGGATCTGATTGAAGATGGAAAAAATGGTTTTGCGGTTGATTTTTCAGATCCCAAGCTTGTTGCTGAAAAAATGGACTGGATCCTCGACAATAGTGAAAAAGCAAAGGAGTTCGGATTGAACGCCAGAAAAACGATTGCAGAAAAAGCCTCCATTCATGTATCAGCCAGAGGGCTGTTGGATGCAGCATGTTCTGTAATCAACTAATCCGTGCTAAATTCATTTCCAGCTATTTATTCCCTTTTTTCTGTTGTTTTTGAGCTCCGGTTTTGTCAGAAAATATGTGTTTTTTTGGCTTATTTAGCTTGTTTTATAGAACAAAGCCTGCCGTTTTTCGTATAGAATTAATGTTTCTGCTACCGTCCGGAATTTTTCGGGTGGAGGCGGGATTAGAATCGTATGTATCAACTCTGGAAAAATTGGTATCGTCAACTACACTGGACGCGGAAATGGTTTCCCATTTTTGTGCTTATCCGACCATTGGTGGATAATTTTTTCTGGTTGAAAGAAATCTCTCCCTTGCTTTCTCCCTTGACAATTGTAGGAGTACTAACACCACTTTTGTGTCTTGTCAGTTTCAATAATCCACGGATGCCGGGGAAAATCCGAAATAGTGTGGATAGTCTGATGAGTTCCTATGGTGCAGTAGTTCTTATCAACTGCTTCGTGGTTCTCATCTATCATTTTTCAGTTGAATTTTTTGGCGAATCCATCAAGTTTATTACTCCAACATTATTATTCCTCTATGCACGAAGATTTATCCAGAGCAAAGAAGATTTGATTTTTATTCTCTACACGTTTCTGCTTTCATGTTCTATCCCACTTGCAATATTCGGTTATGAACTTATATTTGGTCCGATACGCCCGACTTATCTTTCGGAAGGAAGAGGCGGTGGATCCAGAATTCGTGGTCAGTATGGTGATATCATGAGTTATGCCGTTTACATCACCGGAGCACTGCTGATTTACATGTATATGTACATCGATGGAATGTATTCACGATGGTGGATTGGTAAGAAAAATCACATCCACAAAAATGACGGTGGTGTTTCTGGTGTGTTTACTCGGATTAATTTCGATCAAACATGTGTCTTCATGGAGCGTATTTATTTTTCTTTGCGGAGTGATGGTCGTGTTCAATTCCAAAAAATCCAAAAGTTTGATCGCGACATTTTTTCTTTTGGTTTTATTGCTGCCGATTTTCGGACCGCTGTTATACAAATCACAGATTGAACCACTCATCAATAAAGAAATAAATGTCGTTAAAGGAGATGCAGAAGTGAACCGGGCATTCAACGGACGTGTCGACCGATGGGAAAACTATTTTATAATCTGGGGTAATCTTCCTCTGTATTCACATTTTGTTGGAATCTCTTTTACAGGAGAAGAAAAAAGTCCAATCATGCTAAGCGGTGGTATGCATAGCGATTTTGTGCGCAATCTATTCCTCGGGGGATTCCTCGGTTTGTCGGTGTTTCTCTTGTTCTTCATTGTAACTTTCAACCGAAATTCACGATTCCGTGTGCCCGAGCGATTCCTGATCGTTTCGTCAGTAGGTGTTTTTATCCTTTATTCGATAAGTACACTGCCCACACTTTATCTTCCAATGTTAAATTACCTCTTGCCCATTTATGCTTTCGCATTTTTGCCAAGGTCAAGGGTATATCCGGGAACTCCTGTTGCTCCTTCACTTTCACCTTTCCCGGCAATATGATGGCAACAAAGAAAATTCTTATTCTCGGAAAATTGCCTCCACCTTTTATGGGACCTGCACTGGCTACGAAAATAATTTTGCAGTCAGAACTCAAATTGCGTTACCGACTTATTCATATTGATACCAAAGCGTACGATTCCTTATCGGAACTAGGGAAATGGAGTCTGAAAAAAGTTTTGAGAAACTACAGCATTTATTTTCGAATGCTGAAAACCTGCATCACCCGGACACCCGACCTGGTGCTGGTTCCAATCAGTCAGGCAACTACCGGTTTTATCAAAGATTCTATTTTCATTCTTATAGCATGGATCACAGGCAGAAAAGTAATCGTGCAACTTCGGGGGAGTGATTTTAAATCCTGGCTCCTGAATGCAAAGGGCTGGGTCAGGAAGTACGTAGCATTTGTTTTGCATCGTACTCAGGGTGTCATTGTGCTGGGGCAATCACTGAGACATCTTTTTGAAGATTATTTTCCGGCCGAAAAAATTTATGTTGTTCCCAATGGTGCGAATTACAATCTTGCTTATTCATTAAAGCACAATCAGCCTTTGAAGGTATTGTATCTTGCAAATTTACAGGCATCGAAAGGAATTGAGGACCTCGTAGACGCAGTACGCATTTTGTGTTCGGAAGGATTGCGAAATTTCAAAGTGGATGTTGTCGGGGAATGGAGAAAAACAGAAACTAAAATCGCTTGTGAAACAAGTGTAAAAGAGAATAATTTGCCAATAACATTTCATCCGGCAAATGCGGGAGAAGGGAAAATGAAATTCCTGAGAGAAGCAGATATTTTCGTATTTCCGCCAAGAGCTCCGGAAGGCCACCCCTGGGTTATTGTGGAAGCGATGGCTGCCGGACTTCCTGTGATTTCCACCGATAGAGGTGCAATTGCAGAGTCAGTATTGGATGGACAAAATGGTTTCATTGTACCGGTACAAAATCCACATGCATTATCTTCGAAATTGAAAATGCTGATTCAGGATGCTTTCTTAAGAGATCGAATGGGCAAAGAAAGCAGGAGATTGTATGAGGAAAATTTCACTGAAGAAAAAATGGTCGAGAGATTGTCGGAGACTTTTGAAAAAGTGATGGCTTAGTATTAATTGATATCAGAGGATGGAACAACTGACGCAAAATTTAAAGACGGAGAGATGAAGATTCTGGAGGTGCCATTTCCTGCACTTTCCGGAGGATGCATTCTTGTCCGCAATCATTTTTCACTCATCAGCGCAGGTACAGAAGGCAAAACTGTAAAGATGCCCGGTTGGGTTATATTGGAAAAGCACGGGCACGCAGGGATGAAGTGAAAAAAGTAATTGATACAGCGAAGACACTTGGGATCCTTAATACATACAGGATGGTGATGAATAAACTCGATGCACCATCATCACTCGGATACAGCTGCGCCGGAGAAGTGATCGCGGTGGCATCCGATGTTTCCGAATTTAAAATTGGTGATCGCGTAGCGTGTGGAGGGAATGGTGCCATACATGCTGAAGTTGTAGCAGTACCCGTGAATCTTTGTGTGAAGCTGGATCCATCAGTACCATTGGAACATGCGGCCTTTACAACACTTGGCGCGATCGCATTGCAGGGAATTCGACAGGCTGATTTACGGCTCGGGGAAAATTGTGTTGTCATCGGACTCGGTCTGCTTGGTCAGTTGACTATTCAAATGCTTCAGGCCGGTGGTATCCGGACAATGGGAATCGATATTGATTCACGAATGGTTTCCCTCGCTGCAGCAAATGGTTGTGACCTGGCCATTGAGAGAGGAAGAGCGGATCTTGAACAACAGATCCTTCAGTTTACAGCAGGACAAGGTACAGATGCCGTGATCATCGTCGCGGGAACTGACTCCACAGATCCTGTCGATCTTGCCGGAACACTTTGCAGAAAAAAGGGGAAAGTGATAGTGGTAGGTGCTGTTCCAACGGGATTTAAACGACCGAATTACTTTAAGAAAGAACTGGATTTGCGTATGTCTTGTTCCTATGGTCCCGGGCGATACGATCCGGAATATGAAGAGCAAGGTTTGGACTATCCGTATGCTTATGTGCGATGGACAGAGAATAGAAATATGCAGGCTTTTGTTGATTTGCTCAGAACAGGAAAACTCAATTTGAAACCTTTGCTTACACATCGTTTTGAATTTCGTGAAGCAACGAAAGCGTATCAACTCATTCTCGAAAAGCAGGAGCCATTCATTGGGATCGTCCTGAAATACGACTTGCAAAAAGAGCTGAAAAAATCAATAGAGCTGAAGGTCATGTCCCCAATCCTTCTTCACCTTCAATAGGCTTGATTGGCGCAGGAGGTTTCGGTCAAAATTTTCTTCTTCCGGCGATGAAAGGGAAGGGGCAATTCGTAAGTGTTGCAACTGCAAGACCACACAATGCCAGAAACATTGCCGACAAATATGGATTTGCTTCCTGTACCGGCAATGCCGATGATGTAGTCAATCGTGCTGATATTAACACGATTTTTATTGCCACCCGTCACGATTCCCATGCTGAATACGTTTTGAAAGCATTGCAAAACAAAAAAAATGTCTTTGTTGAAAAACCATTGTGCTTGCACGAATCAGAATTGGAGACTATACGAACGGCATACAATGAATCCGGTAGTTTATTGATGGTTGGATTCAACAGAAGATTCGCTCCCTTTGTGACGAAAATTCGTGATCAGTTTCGCTCCGGTGTACCTCTTGCAATCAATTACAGAATAAATGCCGGTATTGTTCCTGCTGACCATTGGATTCATGATCCTGCGATCGGCGGTGGAAGAATCATTGGTGAAGTATGTCATTTTATTGACCTGTGTATGTTTATTGCACGAAGCCCCATTACTCAACTTTCCGCCCGGTGGATGGACGATGCAGCAGGCTTGCACGATACAGTTACGATCAGTTTGGCTTTTGCAAATGGCAGCACTGCCAATGTGAGTTATTTTTCCAACGGAAATAAACTGGTGTCAAAAGAGTATCTGGAAATATTTGGTTCCGGGATGGTTGCCATTCTCGATGATTTTAAAACACTCACGATGTTTGGTAAATCCTCATCGAAAAGTACAGGGAACCAGGACAAAGGTCACCAGGCAGAAGTTGCTGCTTTTCTGAATGCGGTACAAAAAGGACAAGCCTGTCCGATACCTGCTGATGATATTTTCCTGAGTACCCTGGCAACATTCAAAGTACTTGAGTCGGCTGCGCAGAATGGGAAAGCAATCGATATTCATCTCTGAAAAACCAATGGACGCGAATCCAACAGAACAGGCTATCACTCGCTTGCAGCAGTACATTGAATCGGAGAAATACCGTGGTGCCGATCCATACGATGCGCTCAAATCTCCTGTGTTTAAATGGCCTGTGCTCAGGACGAATAAAATGATTCGCTTCGGAATGCAACAACTCCTCAAAAGAATACCCATAAACCTTCGACCGATCTTGCGGGTTCCCAAGGGCTACAATCCTGTAACTCTGGGTTTGTGCATTCAGGCATATACCAATCAAATTATCGCACACCCGGAGCAGAAACAAAAGAGTATTGAGAAGATAAGTTTTTTAATGGACGAACTGGAAAAATTAATTCCGAAAGGATTTTCAGGTTCATGCTGGGGATATGATTTCGATTGGGAAGCAAGGTATGCACGAATTCCTGCTTATCAGCCTACGATTGTAGCAACCGGATTTATTACCAATGCATTGTTCCAGGCATGGAAAGTCACGGGCAATGAACGGTATCTCAAACATTGTATCAGTTCAACTACATTTATTCTCGATGACATCAACCGTACTTATGACAGAGATCGGAATTTTTGTTTTTCGTATTCGCCTTTTGATAAAGAAATAGTGTTTAACGCAAGCATGAAAGGTGCTCGTACCCTTGCGCAAGTGTACTCTGTTACTCACAACGATACACTGAAAGAACTGGCACTAAAAGCAGTTGCTTTCGTCATGAGATACCAGCAGGAAAATGGTGCATGGATTTATTCGATGAGCAAAGCAGGTACCTGGGTCGATAATTATCATACAGGTTATATTCTGGATTGTCTGGATGAGGTAATCAATCATACACACGATCAAACCTATGTGACTCATCGGAAAAAGGGATATTCTTTTTATCGGGACAATTTCTTTGAACAGGAGAGTATTCCGAAGTTTTACAATTCAAAAACCTATCCGATAGATTGTACAGCAGCAGCACAATCATTGCTTACTCTTACACGTTTTGGTGATTTAAAATTGGCACAGAATGTCGGTGCATGGATGATTGCAAATATGCAGGCGGAGAACAGTTCATTTTACTTCCGTAAATTTCCTGCCTACACAATTCGTACATCGTACATGCGCTGGAGCAATGCCTGGATGTTTGTCGGTCTCACCGAACTGGAAGCTGCACAGAAAAAAATGAAGGAGGTTCATCATGGATAGGACGAAAGTGAAATATGCATTGTGGACAAATGATGTGGAAGACCATTCGATTTGGTTCAATGCATTGCGGTATGAAACCGGTGAATTGGTGTTGAGAGAAGGAATGCCGATTCTTCTGGACATTTACAAACGTTTTGGAATCAAGAGTACTTTCTATTTTACAGGCTACATGGCAGAACATTTTCCTGAAGTGGTGAGAATGATTGTGGCAGATGGACACGAAGTTGCATCGCATGGATATTCCCATGAGGTGGACCAGGCTTTTGATGTGCTACCCTATGCTTTGCAAGTGGAGCATTTGAGAAAATCCAAGCAATTATTGGAAGATATTTCTGGCCAACAAGTGATCTCATTTCGCGCTCCGGCACTTCGTGTCAATGCAGACACACCGAGAGCGCTCGCTGAAACCGGTTATAAAATTGACAGTTCTATCGCCTCTCAACGCTTTGATATGTTTCTTTCCTTCGGAGGATTGAAGAAATTGAAGTGGCTTACGGCTCCACGATTGCCTTACTTCACAGATCCGGGAAATTTATTTCGAAAAGGCAAAGGACCAATAGTTGAAGTTCCGCTCACAGCACTTTTATTTCCCTATGTAGGTACAACGATGCGGGTTTTTCCCTGGCTTACGAAGCTACAAAGAAGTATTCTTCATGCAGAAAATAACATGAATCACAAGCCTGTGGTTTTTGATATTCATCCCAATGAATTTCTGAACGAGGAAAATGGAGAAAGAAAAATTGAACGACGGACTAAAAATCCAATTACCTATTTGCTCGCCGATGTGCTCCGGGGTAAATTGAAAGTAAAAAACCTCGGAAAAGCGGCGATTCCATTGTATGAAAATGAGATTGCGTATTATCAGAAGCGAGGCTATCATTTTACGACGGTGAAACAGTATTGTATTGAAAATGGCTGGCTGCCGGAAAACATGTCCTGACCTATGCGAATTTTTATCATCACCATGGAGGATCCGGTGTACACACTTCCGTTTATTCGCGAAATCATTGATCAGCGAAAACAGGATATTGTGGGTCTCGCTGTTGCCCATGGAGACCGCATGACCATTGGTAAAAACCGGTCACAAATTGTATACCTGTTTTCCTTGCTGCTGATCATGGGGATTCCGGCATTTATTCGCTATGCAACGGTCACTATTGTTTTTAAAATTCAAAAAAAATTGGCAAAAGTATTTCCCTTTGTTTCGTCGCCTTCTGTTTTGGACTATGCGAAAAAAAATGGCATTGAGGTTTTTGATATTGTCACACCAAATAGTAAATCATTTCAGGAAAAATTAAAAGCACTGAAACCGGATGTGATTATTAATCAAAGTCAGAGCATCATCAAAAAAGATTTGTTGAACATTCCACGACTGGGGGTGATTAACAGGCACAATGCTTTGCTTCCGAAAAACCGGGGTCGGCTGACTCCCTTTTGGGTACTGTACAGGAGGGAGAAGGAGACCGGGGTATCCATCCATTTTGTTGAAGAAGGAATTGATTCCGGGGATATTATCGTTCAGGAAAAATATTCAGTGCAGCCGGCAGATACATTTAATTCATTGGTTAAAAAGAATTATAAAATAGCTCCGAAGGCGATGTTGAAAGCATTATCATTGCTGGAAGCAGGAAGTCCTGTTTTGTTGAAAAATGATGACGCTTCTGCCAGCTACAATTCAGTTCCAACTTTCAAGGATGCGTTCCACTACAGATGGAACCGACTAAGGGGTAAGCGATAAGTTTATGCGCGATTTTACTTACATCAAATACCGAAAAATGCTGGAAGCTGCCATCAGTGCAGGTTACCACCTTGCAGCGTACGAAGATTTTGTGACCGGTAAAACAGCAGGGCATCCGAAGGTTTTTATTCTGCGCCACGATGCAGACCGGATGCCGGGGAATGCATTGAGAATGGCACAGATTGAAACCAACCTCGGTGTTCGGGGAACATATTATTTCCGGGTTCTCGAAAGCTATGAACCTGCCGTGATGAAAGCGATTGTAGCTCTGGGTCATGAACTGGGTTATCATTACGAAGATGTCACCATTGCAAAAGGAAACCTCGACGAAGCCTACCGGCTTTTCATCCGGCATCTGGCAATGTTCCGGGAGTTTTATCCGGTGAGTACAATTTGTATGCATGGGAGTCCGATGACACAATGGGACAACAGAATCATCTGGAAGAAATTCAATTATCGTGACCATGGAATTATTGCGGAACCTTATTTTGATACCGATTTTTCGAAATTTCTTTATATCACCGATACCGGGCGGGGATGGAATCACCAAGCAGTAAGTGTTCGCGATCATGTGGAGTCACCATTTAACAAAAGGTTTTCTTCGACAAACGATATTATCCGTCATTTTGAAAAAGATCAATTGCCTTCGCTTATCATGCAAAACATTCATCCACACAGATGGAACAATAATTATTTGCTCTGGTCACGGGAATTGGTTTTTCAGAATATGAAAAATGTGATCAAATATTTTCTTTCACAATCCCGTGGAAAACCCGATGAAAATTATTGAAAAAAAACCCAAAAGGGAGTGTACATTCGTTCCTGCTACAATGCAAATAAATTATGCTGATTAAAAAAACACGCATCCCGATTCTTCACCTGCTCCTGGTCGGATTCCTCCCGGGGTTTCTGAAAAAATTGGTATACCGGATGAAGGGCTATTCCATTGGGAAAAATGTTGGCCTTAGTCTGGGATGTGTAGTGATTGGTAAAGATGTGGTGCTCGGTGATCATTGCAAAATTGGATTCTTCTCGATTATCAGAGGACGTTCTATCCGGATCGATCGCTTTGCAAGAATCGGATCCATGTCGGTGATCGATACAGAACGAATAGAAATTGGAGAGGACGCGAGAATCAACGAACAAGTGTATGTCGGTGGAATGAAGACGCCTTAATCCGCATTGATTGTAGGCAAGCGTGCGATCATTATGCAATTAACCTATATCAATCCCACACTACCTGTGGAAATTGGTGACGATACCGGTGTGGGGGGCCATTGTCTCTTGTTTACACACGGAAGCTGGAGCTCGAAGCTGGAAGGTTATCCGGTTACTTTCGCGCCAATTAAGCTGGGCAATAAAGTATGGCTGCCCTGGCGTGTATTTGTTCTTCCCGGAGTAAACATCGGTGATGGATCAGTGATTGGAGCCAATTCCCTCGTCGCATCGGATATTCCGTCCAACAGTCTGGCTGCCGGAACTCCTGCAAAAATTCTAAAGACAAATTTTCCGAGCAAGCCGGATGTTCAATCGCAACGGGATATAGTGGATCAGATTCTCAAAGAGTTTCTGGACTATCTTGGTTATTTCGAATACACCTGCAGTGTTGTGCAAAATGCAGCCGGATTTACAGCACAACTCAAGGGAGAGAAAAACGGAACTCTTGTATACCGGCATGGAGCGTTCACAGAGTCACCGCCTGCAGGGGATTCGGCTCTTGTTTTATTCAGAGCAAATGCGGAAGAAGTAAAAAAATATTCAGCACAGGGATATTCAACAGTTGTTTCACTCGGCGACAATCTTCGGAGAGGAACCGGTTCCACGGGAGAAGAAGTCATTGCTTTTTTCTCACGCTATGGAGTTCGTTTCGCACGATTGGATTAATAGATGAATAATTATTCATTTAATAACCCGGATCAATGGAAAAAAGAAAAACACAATTGCAATTAAATGAATATATATTCAGGTAAAACGAGAACGCAAGAGGAGGAGTATTGATCTCCGGAACCCACCGCTGAGTTTTCACACAACACATGGCAGTCGAAGCACTATTTACCTCGGACATCCGGCACACTTTCACCTGTTCAAGTTCGCCATCCGCTCCTTGAAACCGGAGCAGGTAGTGGTGTGTATTAAATCCAAAGATGTACTCGAGGTCCTGTTGAAGGAAGCAGGGATTCCATATATCAACATTGATGACAAGGGAAAAAAAATGAAAGGCATGGTTTCTCTTGCGCTTGCCGTAGCTTCCCGTACCCTCACACTCTCCGGACTGGTTCAGAAATTCAAACCGAAACGATTGATGGGTAGTACTGCTGAACTTTCTGTGCTTGGGAAATTATTTGGAATTCCTTCCTTTATTTTTTTTGAAGACGACCTGCAATTTGTGCCTTCGTATGCACGCATTGCCGGACCGGCTGCAACTTATTTAATTTGTCCGGATTGTTGCAGTGCCTGGAAATGGGAAAAGAAAAGGATTGCGTACAGCAGTTACCATGAGCTTGCCTATTTGCACCCGAATCATTTTCAGGCTGACCCGAAACGGGTGCCGGAATTTTCAACTCCGGGTACGCTAAAATTTATTTTGAGATTTTCTGACCTCGGTGCATATCATGATGAAGGTATTGCAGGTATGACGGATGCAATTGCGCTGAGAATCATTCAGCGTTTGGAAAAAGAAGGGAAAGTATTTATTACTTCCGAACGTCCATTGCCACCTCAATTTGAACCCTACCGCATTTCAATTCCTGCCAGCGATATTCATCATGCGATGGCGTACACTGACCTATTCCTTGGCGACAGTCAAACCATGACTGCAGAAGCTGCCGTCTTAGGTACGCCGGCAATTCGTTACAACGATTGGGTTGGGAAATTGGGCTATCTCGAGAATCTGGAACACCGGTATTCTCTTACATATGGAATCCCGACCGGTGCGGAAGAAAAACTCTTTTCGAAACTGGAAGAGTTACTATCTGTAAAGGATTTAAAAATCGAATGGCAAAAGCGAAGAGAAAAAATGTTGTCTGAAAAAGCAGACTTTTCAAAATGTATTTCATGGATTCTCGAATGTGATCCTAAGGATAAAGAAAGTATCCTTCAAATTGCAAACACGAAACGATTTCAATAATTGTTTTGGTTTTCTTCTAAATTCCTGACAGAGAATTGTAACGAGGGAGCTGCAAACTTTGTTCATTCATTATAGGGCACTTCTAAAACCTATTCTGGGTGATGTGCTTTGATATTTTTGCAAGACGAGGCGTGGAAGGATGTACTGAAGCTAAGTAAGACTGAACAACGAAAAGATCAACATCAAGCTATTGATAGAAATTGTGACCTAAATTAACAGCACCCGGAAGAGGTTATTAGAGGTGCCCTATACATATTACCCTGCAAAGCCCATCCACAGCTGTTTTCATCCAATGGAACGAGCAAAATCGTTCATGTTTTTAGATTAAATACAGAATCTTCATTTAGTTCATCAAAAGTGGTGTTTTTTGGAGAAATTCAATGCAACATGGAATTCCTTGAAATTTCTTTGGGAAAACCGCGAATTTTTTTTTAGCTTTACTACATCAATTCAAGGGAACTTAAATTTCAACTTAACTTAGGGAACACATTACGAATATCGGATTTATCTTAATCTAGCCCTTTCGTTTCTAGCCTTCATCAACAGGTCTGAGCTGTTTTCTGCGAAACAGGTAAAAGGGTCAGCCAATAATTGTCCGCTTCTTTCAAGCGATGGTGTGCATTCACCATCGAATAGGGAGTCTTCGCATGTTTCTGTAAAGTTTTCACCGAATTAAGTTTCCTTTCGGATTGCCGCAGGGTACATTTGCCTTGGAGGTGCTTAAACTGTGAAAATGAAGAAGAATAGCAATTACGGCTCAAAATGGATGTACCGCTTCAAAGGAGCTGCAAGCTTCGCTGGATCCGGAGCCATTGCGGCTAATTTTGCTTCTCCAAAACCCGTAAGACGGAAATTTGTACCCAAACCCCATCTGGAAAAGATTGGCGGGATGCACAAAGATGTACGTGCATTTATCAGTCTGCACTGCGATCTTTCTTCGGTTTCCAGTACTATTCTACGGACTTCTATCTCCGAAAGTATTCTTCAGTTACCGAAGACCTACGAAACCATCATTAACCTCAAACGGGTAAATGATATCCGTGAAATCAATCACTTCTTTTACTCTGTAAATCTTCATTTACCGATCGGAGGTAAATTTGTCGGTTGTGTAGAGACAAAATATTTACGCCGTCAGAGGATTATGAAAAAATTTCCTCCGGTCTTAAACACGTTTTATTATGTATTGGACTTCATTCTGAAACGTGTTTTCCCGAAGCTTCCGGTTACTCGAAACATTTATTTCTGGCTGACGGGCGGAAGGAACAAAGTATTGTCACGCACAGAAACACTTGGACGATTGTATGCTGCCGGATTTGAAATCATTGAAAAGAAATTCATCGGCAGCAATCTCTATTTCGTTGCTACAAAAGTAAAGAAGCCGCTGTTCAATCACGAACGCCATTACGGTCCGATCTTTAAAATGCGTCGTCATGGGAAAAACGGGAAAGTCATTTATGTATATAAGATGCGCACGATGCATGCGTATTCGGAATACATCCAAGCCTATGTTTACGAGAAGAACAAACTGGATGAAGGTGGAAAAATGAAAGACGATTTCCGTGTTTCTACACTCGGAAAAATGTTCAGGAAATATTGGATTGATGAATTGCCAATGATCTGGAATCTCCTTCGTGGTGATCTAAAATTAGTAGGTGTTCGTCCGCTCAGTGCCCATTACCTGAGCTTGTATTCCGATGAATTAAAACACAAACGTGCAGGCCACAAGCCGGGATTGATCCCGCCTTTTTATGTAGACCTGCCAAAGACAATCGAAGATATTCAGGCATCTGAAATGAGGTACCTGTCGTCCTATGAGAAACACCCGGTGATTACCGACTGCAGGTATTTCTTTGCCGCGTTTTATAATATCCTGATCAAGAAAGCAAGAAGTAAATAAACAATTTATCTTCCGGACTCGAATCGCCCTGAATGGCAGTAATGAATTTTCTCATACTGTTGCAAGGGCATTTTTTTTTGGATGGATCATGCGATTTTTTTTTCGTTTGTCTGCAATGAAATTCTATTCCTTCACCAAGAAGAAGCTCTTCCTTACGGAGTAGAACTGGAACCTTCCCTTTTTTTTTATATACTTGTGCAAGCCTAAAAAGCATATGCGCAAACACCTTAAAATTCCCGGTTTCCTTTGCATTCTACTTTTGCTGATTTTTTCTGCTTCCGAGATGAAAGCCCAGGAAATTTATGTGCATGTGAGCAATACAGATATTTATGACTTCATGGATGAACTTGCGAATGCAGGAGCGATCAACCTGAATTCCGCAGTGAAGCCTTACTCCAGAATTTTCATCGCTCGTAAGCTTGACGAAGCATCCAAAAAGCGTGAAGATCTGAATGCACGACAAATCAAGGATCTCGATTTTTATCTGAAGGATTATAACAAAGAGCTCATGCCGGATAAAAAGTTTAAGAAGAGACTGGATCTCCTTTATTATAAAGACACGCTCTTTACATTTTCATTCAACCCGATTCTGGGCATGAGTGTTTTCAATAATGACTCCGGAACGTTTTACCATCGATGGAATGGGGCAGAGGCTTTTGCTTATGTCGGAGATCACTTCGGTTTTTATGCAAGCTTGCGGGACAATCATGAAAGTAAAATAATGAGCGATCCTGCTTACCTGAATCAGAATGATGCTTCTAATTATAAAGTGGATAAAGAAGGGAGGAGGAGACTTCGATGAAATGCGGGGAGGATTGACGTATTCCTGGTCCTGGGGAAGTTTGGGATTGGTGAAAGACCATCTGGTATGGGGCGACAATTACCACGGTTCAAATATTCTTTCCGGACATCAACCCAGCTTTACCATGTTGAAATTGCACCTGCAGCCTGTGAAGTGGTTTGATTTCAATTATGTTCACGGGTGGTTGGTTTCGGATGTCATAGACAGCTCGCGTCTGTATATGAATGGACAGTCCTTGCGAAAATCCTATCGTCCGAAATATCTTGCCGCCAATTTGTTCACGTTCACTCCGATTAAGAAGTTTCAATTTTCCATTGGAAATTCCATAATCTACAGTGATCAGAATGTACAACCTGCCTACCTGATTCCATTTTTCTTTTACAAGACGGTGGATCATGCGCAGACCTCAACGGGGAGTAATTTCCTTGGCCAGAATTCGCAATTATTTTTTAATGTCAGTTCACGGAACATCCGCAATGTTCATTTGTATGCGAGTATGTTTGTGGATGAGATTGCTTTGGGAAGAGCCACAGATAAAGACAAACACACCAATTTCTTTTCTGTCAAGGCCGGGATGCGATTGAGTAATCTTGCGGTAAAAAATTTATTTGTTACTGCTGAATATACTCGTACCAATCCACTGGCGTATCGACATTATATTACCACCGCCACGTATGCTTCCAGCACATACAATATGGGACATTATCTCGGCGACAATGCAGAAGAAGTTTATTTCAGTTTTGGTTACAAGCCCATTTCCAGGTTACTGCTTGAAGTTTCGTATACAGCAGCGAGCAAAGGTTATGAATATGCCTATACAGGAGTTTCATCCGATCCGGTAGGGAATGGTTTGGGATTGCCTTTTCTGAGTCGTGCATATTGGCAAATGAGTGATATTGGTTTTCGTGCACGCTACCAACTCCTGAATGATGCCTGGATTTTTCTTGGGTTCAATTCATCAGAGCACAAAGGAATACTGGTAGATATGTATACAATGCCTGAATACAGGGGCAAACAAACAACTATAAATATTGGTGCGAATATTGGATTCTGAGGAAGAGAAAAAATATTTCATGTACCTATACAATGAGAATTCCCTGGAATTGAACCGGGATCTGGTTAACTCGGATTTTACCAAAACCTAAAAAATAAAGCAATTTTGAAGCATGATCTATTTCCCTAAAAATGAAGCAGATCGGATTTTTGGGAGATTTGATATTTAAAATCCAAAGCGATTCACCGAGGATCTGATGCCATTCACCAAAATGTTAAAAAGTATCGGCCTATTTTTCTTGCATAATTTCAAGAAATGGACTAATATTCGGGAATGGATTAAATATGGATAAGCGCGGAACTATTGAGGCTTTGAACAGGATGTTGAAAAATAGTTCTTGGACTTATCAAAAGTATTAACAATCTTTACAAGCCTTTCATCAACGGGGCAAACTGCTTTTACTACGAAACTTAAACATTACACTTGCGTGAACTTTACATCGCGTAATAATTGTACTACGAATTCTCAGCATGAGATGCATTGCCGCATTGCGACGGGCGATGCATTTTTTTTTCTCTGCTACCGCTATAAAATCAACAATCAACAATAATCATTAACTTAAATCAAAACCAACATGGAAAACAATTTCTACAACACACGAACACTGGTGCGTTGGCTGCGTTGGCTGGGGTTGACATGTCTGCTCGTCGCAGGTATGCTCAATGTCTCAACCGCCCAAGTCAATACCAACAGTGGCTCTGGTCTGGCCGCGACTTATCCTAGTCTGGCCGCCGCAGTTACTGCGTTGAACGCTGCGACGATTTCATCGCCGGTAACGATCACGCTCACCGCAAGTGAAACTGCACCTGCAGGTGGTTATGTGATCACTGCTCAGGGGTCTGCTGCCAACACTATCATCATCGATGGTGCCGGTTTCACCCTTACTGCTTACTGCGGCTCACAGTGGGTTCATTAAATGATGCAATCATCAAATTGGTGGGTGCGGATTTTGTCACCCTTCAGAACTTCATCATGCAGGAGAATGCAGCGAACACAGTTACTGCTGCTGCAACCAACACCATGACAGAGTTCGGTGTTGCATTGATGTATGCTACGACCACTAACGGTGCGAGCAGCAATACGATCCAGAATAATACAATCTCTCTGATCAGAACGTATCAGAATACATTCGGGATCTATTCCAACTCCACGCATTCTTCTACTTCTATTTCTACCAGTGCAACCGCTACAGGTGTGGCAGGAGCAAATGATAGTCTTCGGATTTATGGAAACAATATCAGCAATGTAAATATTGGTATGGTGTACATTGGGCCTACAGCCGCTGCTGACCAGTCTGACTGGTTAGATATCGGTGGTTCCAGCGGTACGACTGCAAATACTATTACGAATTACGGAAATACCGGAACATTTTCAGCTTATGTAAACGTTTCTGGAACTGTTTATGGTATGTTAGTGCGAAATGTCAGAAACTTCAATGTTTCTTATAATAACATTACAAGTTCCAATACAACAGGCGCCCTGACGACTTTGGGAACTTGTCAGGTATTTATGTTGTTGGATTTTCTAATGCACCAACAGGTTCTAATGTACAGACAATTAGCAATAACACGATTTCTGTGACAACCGGAGTTGCTTCCGGTAGTGTTTATGGTATTCAAGTTGCATCAACCACAGGAAATGCAACGACCAACCTGACCATTAATACCAACAATTTTACAAATTGTGGTTGGAACGTAGCTTCTCCATCAGGCACCTTCTATGCAATTAATAGTGGAATGGCGGACCTGAATAACACGATCAATAACAATACATTCACGAATCTGAATCTTACGACAACGGGATGTGTTACGTTATTTATAATAGCATGACTATTCCAGCCAACGGTTCACAAACAATCCAGGAGAATTCCATTGTGACCGGATTTCATAAAAGTGGCGCGGGTAACTGGTTTATGGTTTTTATTCAGGTTCTTCTTCAGTTCTTGAGCTACCATTTTGCACAGAAATAACAATTTCTCGAATGTCAACCTTACCGGTGCTACAACATTGATGTGGAGATGATAGTTTGGATGGTGGTACAGCGAATAAAACGTTCCAGAACAATACCTTCTGCAATATCACCGGTGGAACTTCACGATTTATGGATTGTATAATTACCTGGTGGTTCTTCACAAACGCTGTTATTGGTTTAAATCTGACCGGCGGTACTACAGTAAACGCTTTTTATAATACCGTTTACCTGAATGCTTCCAGTTCCGGGGCCGTTTTTGGTTCCAGTGCGATTTATGCAAGCACAACGCCCAGCCTCACACTTCGCAATAACCTGTTCCACAACGCCTCATCAGCAAATGGAAGTGGTCTTGCTGTTGCTTATCGTCGTTCTTCTTCGACGTTGACTTCTTATCAGGCTGCATCAAATAACAATGATTTTGTTGCATCCACCATTCATTATGATGGAACTACGGCATATGCATGGCCGGCTTACCAGACATTGGTTAGCACACGCGATAATGTCTCGGTTAGCTGGACGCCGGCTTACCTGAGCACTACCGGATCCAATGCGAATTTCCTTCACATTGATACTGCTGTGGCTACACTCCTCGAATCAGGCGCGGTGAACATCACTACTCCTATTACAATCACAGATGACCATGATGTAAATACACGTCAGGGTAATGGCGGTTATATCGGAACAGGAACAGCTCCTGATATCGGTGCAGATGAATTTGAAGGTACACGCCCTGCGAATTGCAGTGGTGCTCCAACAGCAGGTACAGCAAGTCTGAGTCCTGTATTCCGTTGCGGTTCCGGAACAACTTTACTTACTGTAAACGATCCGAATCTGTCATTGGGTGTAACTATTCAATGGTATGAATCCACTACTTCCGGAACATGGGCTCCTCTTGGCACCCAGGTACCGGGCGGAAACAGCTTAAGTGTAACCACTCCTTCTTATACAAGCGATCGTTATTTCGTTGCTTCATTTAAATGTTCATTTACCGGTGATTCGGTATTGTCAAATGAAGTTCACCTGATCGTTTATCCTGCAGCAGTCATTACAGTTTCTCCAACAAGCGCTACTTATTGCGCCGGGGCTCCTGCGCTTGCACTTACTGCAGGCGGTGGAGTTTCTTATGCTTGGTCACCTGCTGCAGGACTGAATGCTACTACCGGTGGAGCTGTGAATGCAAATCCATCTGCAAGCACAGTCTATACTGTAACCGGAACTGATGCTAATTCATGTACAGCTACTGCCACCAGTTCAATTTCATACTCTTTAAATCTGACATCTTTAACAGCAACTGCCACACCAAGTACAATTTGTAATGGTGCTAACTCGCAATTGCAGGCAACAGCTACAACTCCTCCTTTAGGGACCTATACTGTTTCCAGCATTACATATGCACCGATTGCAGAACCAGGTTCCGGTGTCACCACGCTTGCGGCAAACAATGTCGCTGTGGTTGCACTTTCAACAGGAACACTGGATGATGGCGGCTGGAACGGCTTAACCATTCCTTTCAGCTTTAACTTCTTTGGTGCTTCAATATACTCCAGTTCGGTGTTGGGGCCAACGGTGTAATTTACCTTGGTACTGCCAATTCATTTGCGAGTTATGGAACTGCATGGCCCTATACCAGTGCTGCGCATCCGGGTATTGCAGTCAATTTCTGTGACATGGATATGCGTACTGCAGGACCGACAAGTGCCATCAAATATTGGATAGACGGAAGTGCTCCAAACCGGAAACTCGTCGTTCAATTTACCGACGATCAGTTTTACTCAGGTCTTGTCGGATCCCAGATGACCGCACAGGCAATTTTGTACGAAGGTTCAAATAACGTCGAAATTCATACGACCGTTGTTAACCGCAGTACAAATACGACTGGCGGTGTTGAAGGAATCCAGAATGCAGCAGGAACTGTTGCATATACGGTCAGCGGCCGCAACGCAACAACGTATTCCGTTGGCGCGCCGGATGCTTATCGTTTCTCTCCGGATGTGATTGCTGTTTCCAGTTATTCCTGGAGCCCTGCAACTTTCCTGAACGATCCTTCACTTGCGAATCCGTTGGCTTCAGCAGTGACATCTTCAAATACGTATACAGTTACTGCAACAGCAACGAACGGATGTTCACTGACGGCTACAGCCTCAGTAACTGCCGGGGCAGCTTTGGTTTCTGCAGCGACAGCAACTCCATCGACGATCTGTAACGGTGAAACAACATCGCTGGATGCAGGTGCTTCCGGTGGCGGTGCACCTTATACTTATGACTGGAGTGATGGCATGACATCGATCGGATCTACTTCTCCGCTTGTTGTTACACCTTCAGGCACAACAACGTTCACCGTATCGATAACGGATGCCTGCAATACGACAATTACTTCCACGGTTACGGTGAATGTAAATCCGGTACCAAGTTTGTCAGTTGCACCTTCTTCTGCATCTTATTGCGGAACACCGGTGACTTTGACGGCAACGGTATCAGGAAATACGGATCCCGTATCCTGGTCACCGGGAGCAGGCCTGAATGCCACTACCGGTAACGTCGTTGTTGCTACGCCTTCAGCTACAACAATCTATACTGCTACTGCAACCAATGGAACCTGTACGGTTACTTTCCCGGTTACAGTGACTGTAGGATTTATCCCAACCGCTCCGACCACTGCACCCTACGGTGTTTGTAACGGCAACAGCGTTCCAATGGGTGAAGGTCCACAGCCAATTGCACCAGCGGTGTATTGAGTGCAACCTATACAATCACCTTCACCAACCAGGCCAATGACGAAACAACGGTTTGTCCGGGTGTTGCTCTCGGTACCTTCACACTTCCGGCATTGCCGACAGGTGGAGCTTACATCGGAGCGAATATCACGGCGAATGGAATTGTCCTCAATGGTGGTACTTACGGTTCTGAAATCCGACTCGGGTTGACCGGTGCAGGTTCAACAGGAGCTGTTGCCTGCTACCAGGGTATTACAACAACGTCTAGTCCGAACCCGGCTAACTATATAACCCTTGCTGCCGATTCTGCAGGACTTGCTTCCAAATTGAATCCTGCAGGTGGTGCGGTTACGTTGAATTACAATGAAAGCTATAACGATAATACGCTTGCACAGGATGCAACATTCCCTGCAACCGGTACGATCACAGTAACCTATACCGTTCCTCCATCCACTATTACCTGGTGGGATGCTGCCAGCGGTGGTACCATGGTAGGAACCGGCTCTCCGTTTGATCCGGTAGGAACAACGGTTGTTCCGGAATACCCTGACTTCGGGTGATTTCAACCTGTACGCAGAGTGTACCGGTGCAAATTGCGGAAGTCCACGGACAGTGGCTGTATTTAGTATTGGTTCTGCTGTGAATGTTACAGCCGGTGCCAGCCCGCTTACCATTTGTTCTGGTCAATCTTCAAATTTGTCCGCAACAGTAACAGGTGGTGCTACTCCTTATACCTATAGCTGGACCGATGGAATGAGCGAAATCGCAACAACCAATACAGTTGCTATTTCTCCTTCCGCGACCGGAACTTATACTGTTACCGTTACAGACAACTGTGCGAATTCTACTTCGTCCACGGTTACTGTAACTGTGAATCCTTCTCCGGTGCTTGTTGTGACCAATTCTGCACCAAGTCTTTGTGCACCGGTTACAGCCAGTGTATTAGGAGTTTCAGGAGCGGATACTTATGCATGGTCTCCTGCAGCTGGATTGAACGCAACCACAGGTACTCCTGTGAATGCTTCTCCGACAGGTGCTACTACGTATACAGTAATCGGAACATCAACTGCCAACGGTTGTACCAGTTCAGCAACCACTACGGTAACCCCGGGTATTTCGGTTGTGGGCCTAACAGCTTCTGCTGCTCCGACAGCAGTTTGTTTTGGCGGTGACGCGGTACTTACTGCAAGTGGCGGTTTGCCTGCTCCGACTTCGTATTGTACACCGGGGTATTCCACTGGTTGTACTTTCCCGGATATCATCACCAACGTTTCTTTGGGCAGCATCAACCGTACTTCTACCTGTGACGCAATCACGAGTACCGGATATTCGTACTTCGCAAGTACTCCCACAACTTCATTGGTTGCCGGAACTTCCTATCCGCTTTCGATAAGTACCGGCGGTGACGTGGAAGGTGCCGCAGTATGGATCGATTTCGACCATAGTGGTACATTTGATGCGGGTGAATTGTTGCTCAACGGATATCTTGGTACGAACCCGGCTACCTATACTTCTTCTGCACTCATTCCGTTAACAGCATACAATGGTGTGACCCGGATGCGTGTTCGTTGTACTTATAGTGCTGATCCTTCTACAGGTGCCGGTCCTTGCGGAAGCGTATCATTTGGTGAAGCGGAAGACTATGATGTAACTATCACAGGCGGAGCTTCACCACTTACCTTTGCCTGGACTCCCGGTTCATTCCTTGATAACCCGGCTACTCAAAGTCCGAATGCACTTGGTGTAACGGCTACTACTACCTATACTGTTACTGCTTCTTCTGCAACCGGATGTACTGCAACTGCAACAGTAACTCTTTCAGCAGGTGATGCTCTCGTAACAACTCCGACTGCAAGTCCGGCTACAGGTTGTGTAGGTTCTTCTACCACATTGAACGCAAATGCTTCCGGTGGTGGTGCTCCATATTCATATGACTGGAATGATGGTTCAGGTTCAATCGGTTCAACTGATCCGCTGGTGATTGTACCGGGATTGGGAACTACCGTGTATACAGTTACTGTAACCGACAATTGTATGAATACGACAACAGCAACAGTTTCTGTTACTACTGTCGCTCCTCCAACCGTATCTGTGACGAATAGTGATCCAAGCCTTTGTGCTCCGATTACTTCCAGCACACTTACTGCAAGTGGCGCTGATACCTATGTATGGTCACCGGCTGCAGGATTGAACGCTACGACCACTGCCTCGGTAACAGCTACTCCGTCAGCGACTACGGTCTATACAGTAACAGGAACAAATACAACTACAGGTTGTACTTCTACTGCAACAACAACGGTAACCGTTGGTGTGAACTTTACCGGAGCAACAGCTACTGCTACTCCTTCGAATGTTTGCGCTCCTGGTGTTACTCAGTTGAATGCAACCGGTACCTTGCCTGCGTGTTCCAATTATTATAGCGTAAATACAACAACTTACGGACTTCAGCCGACTACAGGCTTCCTTGCCGGACCTACCGGTGATGATGGCCAGGTGTTGGTGACCATGCCGTTCTCTTTCAATTTCTATGGAGTATCAACCAACCAGATTGACATTGTAACCAATGGTTATGTTGTCCTGGGAGGCGCTACTTCAACCGCATACACTGCTCAGACGATTCCGGATGTAACTGCTCCAAACAATGTAATCTCTCCATTCATGTGCGACCTTACAGCAGCTGCAGGACAAATCACCTATGGAACAATCGGAACTACACCGAACCAGATCTTTGTGGTCGATTTCAATGCAGTTTCTGCACTGAATGGTTCCGGTACTGTTTCCGGACAGATCCAATTGTTCGAAGGTTCGAACCGTATTGAGATTCACATAACTTCTGTGACTGCAACCAACCTCAAGACCTTTGGTGTTGAAAACTCCACAGGTACGGATGCAACTTCAATCGTTGGAGGAAACAATGCCTCATGGATCGTTTCTACTCCGATTGCTGCTGCCTTCACGCAGTGCTTCTCAGCATCAATTGCAAGTTATAGCTGGACACCAGGCGGTGACCTGGATAACCCGGCGATTGCTAACCCGATTGCTACGAATATCCTTGGAACAACTACCTATACTGTAACGATGACCAACTCTACGGGTTGTACCACATCGACTACCGTTACGGTGAATGTTGCTCCGCTTTCTGCAACAGCATCTGCTTCTGCTACGACGGTTTGTGGCGGTAATCTTTCCACGCTCACAGCGAATGTGCTGGGTGGTGGTGAGCCGTACACATATGACTGGAACGATGGTTCCGGTTCTATCGGAGCAACGAATCCTTTGGATGTAAATCCATCTGCTACTGCAACGTACACAGTAACCGTTACAGATGCTTGCAGCAATTCTACAACCGCAACAGTTACGGTAACTGTACTCCCGGGTGCTACGATCAGTCTTACTTCCAGTGCAGCAGGTCTCTGCTCTTCTGGTCCGGTTACACTGACTGCATCAGGCGGAACAAGTTACAGCTGGACAGGTATCCTGGATCCGACAATTTATACGCAGACAATTTCCTTCGACGTGGCTTCACAGCCTGTTGAAGTGAATTTTGCTCCGGGTAACGTAGTAGCCAGTGCTACCATGGCAGCTTTGCCTGCCGGTGCGATTGTACAGGATTATACACTTACTTATAACAACCTGAACGCCCTTGGCGCTTCTTATGGTTCTGATGTTCAACTTGGTTTCAGTGGCGCTATCACAGCAGCTGCAACCGGTGGAATCGGAGCTCCTGCAGGAGCAGGTTTGTTTAATTACACACAAACCTATACAGGTGGTGTAACCTTGGCCGGTGGAACAGTGAACCTGCTCTATTGGGACGTAGCGGATGACAACACAGGATCTGATGAAACCACGTTCCCAACCGGAACAGGCGTAGCCACTCTTGTGATCAACTACCAGGTACCTGCAAGCGGAAATCCCCTTGTTGTTACTCCTACAACTACAACAACATACACTGTTACAGGAACGAATGGTTCCGGTTGTACAGGAACTGCAACGGTAACTGTTGTACTTGCTCCACCTTCCACAACCACAGCAACGGCAACTCCTGCCAATATCTGTGTGAATGGAACGAGCCAGTTGAATGCAGTGGCTACTTACCCACCGCCAACAGCTCCGACGTATTGTGCAGTTACTAACCAGGGAAGTTCATGCGTAACCAACGTGATGATCAATACCCTGAACAGCAACCCGCCAGCTTGTGTATCTCCTTATTATCATTTCAATGCGCCGGTCGGAGCAGAAACAACGACGCTGACACCTGGTTCCAGCTACCCGGTAACGGTAACTTGTTCAGGAACAGCAATTGTATCTGTATTCATCGACTTCAACCGTGATGGCGTTTATGACGCAAGCGAATGGGTACAGCCGTATACATCTGCTTCTACCGGATCTGTTATGATCAACGTTCCGAGCGGTGCATCCATTGGTCAAACCGGAATGCGTGTTCGTTCACGTCTGAATGGTAACCAAAATGATGCAACAACTGCTTGCCTCGTTAATATGGGTTCAGGTTCTACAGAAGATTATGTTGTTACGATCGGTGTTCCGATTTCCGGAACCTTCACGTATGCATGGTCACCTGCAGGTGGATTGAATAATTCTACTATCCAGAATCCACAAGCAACAGTCGGTGCAACAACTATTTACACGGTAACAGCATCTGACATCTACGGATGTACTTCTACTGCTACAGTAAGTGTAAATGTAAACCCACTGGTCGTTTCGGCTTCTGCAAGTTCAACAACTGTTTGTGCAGGTATATCTACAACCCTTACCGGTGTTGCAACCGGTGGTGGTGAGCCATATACTTACGACTGGTCAGATGGAATGTCAAGCGTTGGAACGACAGCAGTTCTTGCTGTCAGCCCGATGACTACGACTACCTATACATTTACAGTTACAGACAATTGTTCTACAGTGCTGAGCGCTACTCCGGTCACCATTACCGTGAACCCGGCTCCGGGTGCTTCAGTTACTCCGTCAACTGCTCTGTATTGTGCTCCGACACCTGTTGCCCTGAGTGCTACTTCCGGTGATATGCTTGCAACATTTGCATGGTCACCTGCTGCCGGCCTCAACGTAACAACTGGTGCAAACGTAAATGCAACTCCGTCGGCTGCTACAACCTATACAGTAACCGCTATCGGTGCCAACGGTTGTACGTCAACTGCTACGGCTCTTGTGAATGTTGGAACTCCAATCAATGTTACAGCAACTGCTGATACCATTGAAGGATGTTCACCGTTTGGAACCAACCTGCACGCTTGTGCAAATCCAAGCCCGAATAACTATGTAATTGGTTCACCAGCGTATAACCTGCAGTCGACTGCCGGATTCACTTCCCTCACAGGAGCTGATGACGCAGACCTTGCTACATCTGTTCCGCTGCCGTTTGCATTCAACTTCTATGGAGTTGCGCAGACAACCATTAACATTGGTTCCAATGGATATGTGTATTTCGGTGCTCCGAACGGCGGATCTATTCTGTCGGGCGGCGTAAACAACGGAATCAGCTTCTGTGCAGCGGATATGCTTCCTGCAACAGGACAGGTTTCTTATGGTACAGTAGGAACAACTCCGAACCAGATCTTTGTTATCGACTTCAATGGTGTCCCCGAGTTTTCAGGTGGTGGTACGCATTCTGGTCAGATTCAGATCTTCGAGAACGGACATGTTGAAATCCATGTAACTTCGGCTTCTTCTGCTACGCGTACTAAAACGCTTGGTCTGAAGAATTCAACCGGAACAGTTACTGCTATTCCTGCAGGTTACAGTTCTGCAACATGGACCGTTGCTTCTCCGGTAGCATTCAGCTTCACGTATTCTACTACAGGTTGTAACAACGGAGGCCTTACGTTTACATGGCTTCCGAATGCTAACCTGGATGATAATACAAGTACAGATCCTGTATTGTCCGGTTTGACTGCATCGACTATTTATACTGTTATTGCAACAAACGCAAGCGGATGTGCTGCTCAGGATACAATCGCTATGATTATTCATGCTCAGGCTCCGACACCTACGATCACTCCAAGTGGCCCATTGTCATTCTGTCCGGGTGGAAGTGTTGATTTGACTTCTTCAAACAATACCTTCCCGAACAACTGGAGTACTTCTGAAACTACTCAAACAATTACTGTAAGCACAACTCAGTTGGTAACACTTATCGCAAGTGATGCATTCTGTCCTTCTGCTCCGGTATCTGTAAATGTGGTTCGTTACGACACAATCCAGCCGCTGATTACAGTTTCCGGTGGTGGTGCGACTCTCTGTACCGGTACACGTGGACTTGATGCTGACGGTGCTCCTCAGTTCGTTTCATGGTTGTGGAATACAACTGAGACAACTCAGGGAATCGTTATTTCTTCTCCTGGTACGTATTCAGTTGTTGCGACTGACCTGAACGGTTGTTTGACTCATAATGAGCAGACAATTAATGCAGGAACTGCACCTCCTGCACCGGTAATTACGGCTTCAACCGGACTTACTGTATGTAATGGAACTGACATCACAATGACTTCGGATATTAATCCATCCACTGGTTCATTGTCATGGTCACCTACATTCCAGACGACTTCCGTGATCACGAATACCTTCTCTCCTCCTGGAGTGTATGACTTCTTCGTGACTTATGACTCATTGGGTTGTACTTCTGAATCCAATCACCTGATCGTGACTGTTAATCCTACTCCTGATGTTGCTTCCTTCTTACCTGCAGATTCTGCTTGTATCGGAGATGTAATTACATTGAATGGATCAGGATTTACCAATGTAAGCGCTATCAGTTTTAACGGAACACCTGCAACCAGCTTTGCAATTGTTGATGACTTCACAATTACTGTGACAGTTCCAACAGGAGCCACAACAGGAGCGCTTTCGCTTACTGATGGTTCTACAGGTTGTATCGGTGTAAGTCCGGTATTCACGATCAAGGTTATCTGTACTGCTTCTGTGGATATCACAGCCTTCATTCAGGGTTATTATGATGAAGGAACAAATGGTACAGTGAATCCGATGAATTCCCCAATGTTCAATGAGGGAGTTACTGTGGATCCAACAGATTGTGATACGATGATTGTTTCTTTGATGGACGCTGTTCTGTTCACTGAAGTTGAACGCGACACAGTAATCCTTAAAACTAATGGAACAGCAACTGCATCATACAGCAGTTCAGCGAGTGGCAACAGCTACTACATCCGCCTTACTCACCGTAATGCACTTGAAACATGGAGTTCAAATCCTGTGTTGATGGGAGCAAGCGGTAGTTACAACTTCAGTTCACTGGATACAATGGCTTATGGAAGCCAAATGGTTCTGGTTGCAACAGGAAGATGGGCGATGTGGAGTGGTGATTGTTCGAACTTCGGTTCACCTGGACAAGATGGATTTGTTGAGTCTTCTGACTACTCTGCAATTGAAAACGATTCTCAAAACTTCCTCTTCGGTTACAATGTGACTGACATCACCGGAAGCGGACTCGTTGAATCTGCGGATTATGGTCTGGTAGAAAACAACAGTCAGTTGTTTATCATCTCTTCACATCCTTAATTCTTAATCTAAAGGTCACGGGGACTTAATTTTCCCCGTGATCTTTTCTTCTAAACTTGCAAATCCAATCTAAATAGAAATCCAAACAACAATCACTTATAAATTAACAAACATGAAAACAAACCTTACAAACCTTCGTGTGTTGGTGCTGACCCTGGTGTTGGCTCTGACAGCCCGGTTAGGTTATTCTCAGGGGACGTGTCCCGTGGGAGGGCTTCCTTTCAACTGTTACATGTCAGATGTAGCGGTAACCGGACCTAACACGTTCCGATTCTCTGTGTATATGCAGGCGACCGGAGCGGAAATTCCTCTCCGCACATTCCAGGGCGGACTTAAAGTGAACGGTGCCTTTAACACAGGTACACTTTCAATGTCTTACGTAAGCCGGATTTTCGGTGGCGGTGGGGCATTTACCTGGGATAACGTGAATAAGATTATCCGAATTGCAGTAAATACAGGTGTATCCTGTAACGAGCCGGTGTATCAATACCCGATCGGTACAACACCTGTAAAAATCATGGAAATTCAAGCAGTGAGTTCACAGCCTTTGGCATGTCAACCTACTAACTTGTCTTTCAACTTTGCTACGACCGGTGGTCAATTCCCAACTGCGATTACGCAATGGGTTGTTGGTTCTTGTTCTGTAGTAGCTCAAAATATCACAACATCTGGTTGTGGTACTTACAGTGTGCAGGATCAAACTGCTGCTGCGTTCAATCCTTCATTCAGCGGACTCGCTCCTTCCTACTCAACATCTGATGGAACTGTAAACCTTTTGGGTAGCCCTGCAGGTGGTACTTTCAGTGGTCCTGGAGTAGTGGGTAGCTCATTCGAACCTTCAACGGCGGGTGCAGGTACGCATACAATTGTTTATACAACAGTTCCTTATTCTAACGTAGTTGGATGTACACGTACTTCTTCTCAGACAACAACAGTTAGCGGAGGTTGTTCAGTTACTTCAGTAATGACAGCTACTGATGCTGCTTGTTTCGGTGGTTTGGGTTCAGTGACAATTACACTTACGGGTGCTACGGCTCCTGTTAGTTATTCATTGGATTGTGCTCCGGCTGTATTGAGTGGAACTTCAATCACTTTCCCTGGTGTTAGTGTAGGTCCACACTCAATTACTTATACTGACGCAACTCTTGTACTGGGACTTACAATGCTACGGTAGGTCAGCCAGCTTCTAATTTGCTTGCTTCTTGTTCAGTAACTGCTAACGTTTCCTGTAATGGTGGAACTGATGGTGCTGCTTCTGTAAGCGCATCGGGTGGTACACCTCCTTATTCCGGTACAGGTTCATTCACCGGACTTGCTGCAGGTACATACACTTATACTGTTACAGATTTCAACGGATGTACTACTACTTGTCAGGCTACTATTACTGAGCCTGCCGTATTGGTTGCTTCTTGTTCAGTTGTATCCAACGTTTCTTGTAACGGTGGTTCTGACGGATCAGCTTCAGTAAGTGCTTCAGGTGGTACTGCTCCTTATACAGGAACAGGTTCCTTCACAGGTCTTGCTGCAGGTTCTTATACCTACAATGTATCTGACGCTAACGGTTGCACAGCTTCTTGTTCAGTGACAATTACTGAACCTGCTGCTCTTGCTGCTACTGCAACTGCTACTGATGCTGCTTGTACAACGTGTGCTACAGGTACAGTAACAATCGGAACAATCTCCGGTGGTACTGCTCCATACAACGTTAGTCCTGCTTCTCCAATGACAGGTTTACTTCCAGGAACATATTGCTTCAACGTAACAGATAACAACGGTTGTACTACAACTGCTTGTGCTACTGTAGGTGTTGCAGGTTGTGCTTTGGTTGCGAATTGTTCATTCATCAGTGATGTTACTTGTAACGGTGCCAACAATGGTTCTGCTTCTGTAACAACAACGGGTGGTGTTGGTCCATACTCTTACCTTTGGGATAACGGTGAAACTACAGCTACAGCAGTTGCTTTGAGCGGTGGTTCACACTCTGTAACTGTAACTGATTTGTCTACAAGTTGTGTAGCAGGTTGTTCAGTAACTATTGCTGAACCAGCTGTTCTTTCAGCTTCTTGTTCAGTTGTTTCAAACGTTTCTTGTAACGGTGGAACTGACGGCGCTGCTTCAGTAAGTGCAAGTGGTGGTACTGCTCCATACACTGGAACAGGATCCTTCACTGGTCTTGCTGCCGGAACTTATACTTACAATGTATCTGACGCTAACGGTTGCACAGCTTCTTGTTCAGTAACAATCACTGAGCCTGCTGCTCTTGTTGCTACTTGTTCGGTTGTATCTCATGTTTCTTGTAACGGTGGATCAGACGGTCAGCTCTGTAAGTGCTCAGGTGGTACTGCTCCATACACTGGAACAGGATCCTTCACTGGTCTTGCTGCCGGAACTTATACTTACAATGTATCGGATGCAAACGGTTGTACAGCTTCTTGTTCAGTAACAATCACTGAACCTGCTGCTCTGGTTGCTACTTGTTCGGTTGTATCTCATGTTTCCTGTAACGGTGGAACAGACGGTGCTGCTGATGTAACTGCAAGTGGTGGTACTGCTCCATACACTGGAACAGGATCCTTCACTGGTCTTGCTGCCGGAACTTATACTTACAATGTATCGGATGCTAACGGTTGCACAGCTTCTTGTTCAGTGACAATCACTGAGCCTGCTGCTCTTGTTGCTACTTGTTCAGTAACTGCTAACGTTTCTTGTAACGGTGGTACTGACGGTGCTGCAGATGTAACTGCAAGTGGTGGTACTGCTCCTTATACCGGAACAGGATCCTTCACTGGTCTTGCTGCCGGAACTTATACTTACAATGTATCGGATGCAAACGGTTGCACAGCTTCTTGTTCAGTAACAATTACTGAGCCTGCTGCTCTGGTTGCTACTTGTTCTGTTGTATCTCATGTTTCTTGTAACGGTGGAACAGATGGAGCTGCAGATGTAAGTGCTTCAGGTGGTACTGCTCCTTACACTGGAACAGGATCCTTCACTGGTCTTGCTGCCGGAACATATACTTACAATGTATCGGATGCTAACGGTTGCACAGCTTCTTGTTCAGTAACAATCACTGAGCCTGCTGCTCTTGTTGCTTCTTGTTCTGTTGTATCTCATGTTACTTGTAACGGTGGTACAGACGGTTCAGCTTATGTAACTGCTTGGGGTGGTACTGCTCCATACGGTGGAACAGGATCATTCACTGGTCTTGCTGCCGGGTCTTATACTTACAATGTATCGGATGCTAACGGTTGCACAGCTTCTTGTTCAGTGACAATCACTGAGCCTGCTGCATTGGTTGCTACTTGTTCAGTTGTATCGAACGTTTCTTGTAACGGTGGTACTGACGGATCTGCTTCAGTAAGCGCTTCCGGTGGTGTTGCTCCTTATACAGGAACCGGTTCATTCACTGGTCTTGCTGCCGGTACTTATACTTACAATGTATCTGATGCTAGCGGTTGCACAGCTTCTTGTTCAGTGACTATCACTGAGCCTGCTGTTCTTGTTGCTACTTGTTCAGTAACTGCTAACGTTTCTTGTAATGGTGGTTCAGACGGTGCTGCTTCAGTAAGCGCATCAGGTGGTACTGCTCCTTATACAGGAACAGGTTCCTTCACAGGTCTTGCTGCCGGTACTTATACTTACAATGTATCTGATGCTAACGGTTGTACAGCTTCTTGTTCAGTAACAATCACTGAGCCTGCTGTTCTTGTTGCTACTTGTTCAGTTGTATCCAACGTTTCTTGTAACGGTGGTTCTGACGGTTCAGCTTCAGTAAGTGCTTCGGGTGGTACTGCTCCTTATACAGGAACAGGTTCCTTCACAGGTCTTGCTGCAGGTTCTTATACATACAATGTATCTGACGCTAACGGTTGCACAGCTTCTTGTTCAGTAACAATCACTGAGCCTGCTGTTCTTGTTGCTTCTTGTTCAGTTCAGTCTAACGTTACTTGTAACGGTGGTACTGACGGTTCAGCTTCAGTAAGTGCTTCGGGTGGTACTGCTCCATACGGTGGAACAGGTTCATTCACAGGTCTTGCTGCAGGTTCTTATACATACACAGTAACTGATGCAAACGGTTGCACAGCTTCTTGTTCAGTGACAATCACTGAGCCAGCTGCATTGGTTGCTACTTGTTCAGTTGTATCGAACGTTTCTTGTAACGGTGGTACTGACGGATCTGCTTCAGTAAGCGCTTCCGGTGGTGTTGCTCCTTATACAGGAACAGGTTCATTCACTGGTCTTGCTGCCGGTACTTATACTTACAACGTATCTGATGCTAGCGGTTGCACAGCTTCTTGTTCAGTGACTATCACTGAGCCTGCTGTTCTTGTTGCTTCTGCTACTTCAACTCCATCTTCATGTCCTACATGTGCTGATGGTACAGTATCAGTGGCTGGTGTATCTGGTGGAACAGCTCCATACAACTACACTAACCTTACTGGTCTTCTTCCTGGACCATATTGCATCACGGTAACAGATGCTAACGGATGTACAGCTCAGGCTTGTGCTACTGTTGGTTCTACTGCTTGCAGCGTGGTTGCTTCATGTTCAGTTGTATCGAACGTTTCTTGTAACGGTGGATCAGACGGTTCTGCTTGTAAGTGCTTCCGGTGGTACTGCTCCTTATACAGGAACTGGTACATTCACTGGTCTTGCTGCCGGTACATACACGTATGTTGTAACAGATGCGAACAGTTGTTCAGCTTCTTGTTCAGTAACGATCACTGAGCCTGCTGTTTTGGTTGCTACTTGTTCAGTTCAATCGAACGTTGCTTGCTTCGGTGGTTCTGACGGTTCAGCTTCAGTAAGTGCTTCAGGTGGTACTGCTCCTTATACCGGAACAGGATCCTTCACAGGTCTTGCTGCTGGAACATATACTTACAATATAACTGATGCGAATGGTTGCACAGCTTCTTGTTCAGTAACTATCACTGAGCCTGCAGCTGCACTTTCAGCTTCTAGTTCTGCCGGAACAATTCTTTGCTTCGGTGGTACAGCTTCCGTAACGATCAGCGCTACTGGTGGTACTGCTCCATACTCTGGAACAGGTACATTTAGTCAGTCTGCCGGTACAGTTGTTTACACTGTAAGTGATGCAAACGGTTGTACAACTACAACAAGCGTTACTCTTTCTGAGCCTACAAAAGTTGAAGGAACAACTTCATCTGTTGCTGCAAACTGCGGATTCAATGACGGTTCAGCTACTGTAGTTGCTTCAGGTGGTACTCCTGGTTATACATATGAATGGAATCCGGGTGGACAAACAACTGCTACTGCAACTAACCTTGCTGGTGGTACTTATACAGTGACTATCACTGACGCAAATGGTTGCACAGGTTCTGCTACTGAAATTGTTGGTGGTGTAGGTTCTGGTCCTGCTAATGCCGGTCCGGTTTCTGGTCCTGCAGGTGCTTGCCGTAACACAACAGGTATCGTTTACTCGATAGCTCCTGTTGCCGGTGCTAGTTCTTATGTATGGTCATTGCCTGCTGGTGTATCCGGTTCTTCTACTACAAACAGTATCACTGTTGCTTTCGGTGGAGCTGCTTATGTAGGTGGATTTATCTGCGTAACTCCAACAAATGCTTGTGGTGCTGGTCTTGCTGCTTGTATCAACGTACCGGTTATCGCAGTGAAGCCAGGTCTTCCTAGTTTAATTTCAGGAACCTTCCCTTCTTGCGGACCTGCTACCTACATATTCTGTTTCTCCAATTGCCAATGCAACCAATTATGTTTGGACTGTAGGTGGTGCTGGTGTTAGCATTACAAGTGGTCAGGGTACAAACTCTGTACAGGTGTTCGTTCCAGCTGGAATGGGCCAGGGAACTATCTCCGTATACGGTCAAAACTGTGTAGGTAATGGTTCTGCACGTTCAACTTACCTCACTGGTGTTCCAACACACTCAAATGCTCTGGTTGGTCCAGGATTTGTTTGTGCAGGTACTCTTGGTGTAGCGTATTCAATGGGTCCGGTTAATGGAGCTTCTTCCTATGTTTGGTCTATCACTGGTAATGCAAGCATCGCTTCTTCAAGCGGTCCTTCTTGCACAGTTGATTTCCTTGCTGGTTGGACAACTGGAGTGCTGTCTGTAACGACAACTAACTCTTGCGGTTCGTTCACAAGAACATACACAATCAGATCTACTCCTGCTCAGCCGGGTAGTATCGCTGGTCCTGCAAGCAATCTTTGCGGTCAGTCCGGTGTTACTTATTCAATTGCTGCAGTAGCCGGTGCAACTGGTTATACATGGACGGTTCCTGCTGGTGTTACTCCAACAACTCCGTTGACTGGATTATCTATCACAGTGAATTTCACTGCAGGATTTACAAACACTGGTAACATTTGTGTTACAGCATCAAATACTTGCGGATCTGGTACAGCTCGTTGTTACGCTGTTACAGCCCGTCCGGCTGCTGGTGGTGTAATTACTGGACCATCTCCTGTTTGTAAAACTTCAACTCAGATCTATAGCATTTCTCCGGTATCCGGCGCTCTTAGCTACACATGGTCTGTAACGGGTGGTGCTTCTATCATCCCTGGAGGTACTTCTGCTACAGTTAACTTCAACACTGCATTGTCTACTTCCGCTACTGTAAAAGTAAACGCGAACAACGCATGTGGTGCTGGTCAACCAGCTCAGAAGATTGTTGCTGTTAACCTTGGATGCCGTACGGCTCAGGATGTATTGTCAGCTGAACCAGCTCTCAGTGCATATCCTAACCCTACAAGCGGTATGATCACCGTAAACTTCACTGCTGATGTGAAAGCGAAATACACTGTAAAAGTGGTTGACCTTCTCGGAAATGTAGTGATGAACGATGTGGTTAGTGCTGTTGAAGGCGTTAACATGAAGGATCTTGATCTCAGCAAAGCTGCTAAAGGAATGTACCTCCTCACCCTCGAAAACGAAGGTGGTAACGTACAAACCCTCCGCATTGTAGTTGAGTAATCGATTCCAGAGTTTATAAAAAGAGGCTGCCCCGAAAGAGGCAGCCTCTTTTTTTTTTGATAAATCAGCAACTCTGAATCAAATTTTTCGGTAGCGTTCTTATTTACGGATTCTCCCTCTTAAATCGGAATAGAATCAGGGAGCGCAAACTCTCATTACTGAATTTACATGGCGAATGTTCTTTCTCAAAAAGGGTAGTCAAAATTCTGAGAAATATTTTAATTCCGTGAATGGATTGATTTGATTGGGTAAGAACTGAATCAATGTGATTAATAAGTTGACTTTGGTCATAATAATGACGATATTTATTGGTGCCTTGATTGTCTGGAAAGCCTTGTCTGAAGCGACTTTCCAGAGAGGAGCTTTTTTTGAAATTCCATTTGCTTACCTTGATCTCACATGCCATGAAAACCACTCTATGCAATTGGATGAAAATCATCTCCGCGAAAAAGACATTGACACTTTGGTTTGTCTTATTAATTTGTTTCTGTCAACAACTTTCGGCACAAACCCTGGTGGTCGTACCGTCTGCCAATACCAATGGATCCAGCGATCGTAAACCTTATGGATGTTATTTTGGCTATGCCCGGACGCAGGCATTGTATCTTGGATCTGAAATTGGCACTACAGGAACTATTACCGCCATTGGGTTCTTCGTCAATTCTGTTTCTTCACCGGCAACGAATACTCCTGTTGTGATCAAATTGAAAACAACAACAAATACTACTGTTTCCACATCCACATACTCAACTGCCAGTTCCGGGACAACAACCGTGTTTTCCGGAAATATTTCCAGTGCATCACTCAGTGCAGGGTCCTGGGTAACGGTTACACTCTCGACGCCCTTTGCGTATTCAGGAAATAATCTGACCGTAATAGTGGAGGAGAATTATGGCTTATTGGGTGGGGAAGGATCGACGTCAAAACAGTTCAGACAATCCCCAACATCCGGAAATTTATGCCAGGGATGGGAAGCAGATTTGATTGCGCCAACCGGAAATGGAACACTGACAACAAACCGTCCCAATATCCGGCTTACCGTAACATCGAGCGCATGCTCCGGTACTCCGGCGCCCGGCAATACACTTTCTTCAAGCAATCCGGCTTGCCTGGGTTCTGCCTTCACACTTTCTTTACAAAGTCCCTCAGCTCAAACAGGAATAAGTAATCAATGGCAAAGTTCTCCGGATGGGAGTACGTGGACATCTATCGCAGGAGCCAATTTGACAACGTATACAACAACTCCAACAGGACCGCTTTATTACAGATGCCAGGTCTCGTGTTCAAATTCGGGTCAGTCTGCATTTTCATCAACATTGTTAGTGCAAACAAGCAATTGTGTGAATATGCAAAATGGAAGCATTACAACCTGTTCTGCAAAGTTCTACGACAGTGGCGGTCCAACAGGAACGTATGTTGTTTTTGAAGATTATACTTATACCTTTTATCCAAATCCGGGAAATAAAATTCAGGTTACATTCAGTGCATTTGATTTGGAAAGTGGGTATGACTTCCTTTCTATATTTAATGGAAATTCAATACTTGCACCTCAGTTGTTTTCCGGATCCGGAACAACCTTGCCCGGTACTTATGTATCATCCGCAAACGATGGAAGTCTGACATTTCATTTTACATCGGATGTATCGATCAATAATGCAGGCTGGGATGCTACAATCAGTTGTATCTCTGTTCCTGCTTGTACAGGCACACCTTCCCCGGGTACAGTAACCGGAACAACTACAATCTGTGCCGGATCAGGTACTGTCCTTACGGCGACAGGAGCGACTGTTGGATTGAGTGGAATTCAATACCAATGGGAAGAGTCGGATGACAATGGCATCATCGATCCCTGGACAAGTGTCATGAACGGAAGCGGATCAACTACTGCTGTTTTTACAACTCCTTCGCTCAGCAACTCCGTGTATTACAGAATGAATATTCTCTGTAACAATAGCTTGTTGTCAGCTGCATCTCCCGGTCAATTAATAAGTATCACGCCATTACCGGTTGTGACTGTGAACGCACCCATCACAAGTATATGCGGCACAGGTACTGTTTCCATCACAGCGAACGGCGCAACAAGTTATACATGGTCTCCCGCAGCAGGACTTAACAATACAAGCGCAGCGATCGTTCAGGCAAGTCCGGCATCAACTACAACCTATACTGTTACAGGCACAAGTTCGGGATGTTCTTCCAGTGCCACAGTGACTATCAATGTGTTTCAGGCTATCGGAAATGTTAGTGCTACAGCCGACACGAGCCAGGGTTGTGATCCATTGACGACAATTCTGCATGCGAATGCATGCCTGAACACTTCTCCGACTTTTAATGTTGATTCGTCATCAACCAATTATTCACCATCAGGTGCCACCGGATTCTTAACCATGTCGAGTACAGATGATGGATTCTCCGGGTTTAATCTTCCTTTCAGTTTCAATTATTTCGGAACGTCGTATACTTCAGGATTTGTTTCTACAAATGGGTTTCTCACTTTCGGTGCAAGTTCTACTACTCTTACTGCTCAACAATTGCCCAATGCAACGACTCCCAACAATGTCATCGCATTGTATTGGAATGATCTCTTACATGAAACAACAAATACCGGTGTGGATACTTTCACAATAGGAAGTCCGGGAAGCAGAAAATTTGTCATTCGCTTCAACTCAGGCGCTGTAGCATTCTACAATGGTGGTTCTCAAACCGGTTCTTTCGGAGGGAAAATTATTTTGCATGAAAGCACAAATAAAATTGAATTGCGCATCGATGTGATGAACATGGGTGCGATTACAGGGAGATTGAAAACCCTTGGTGTTGAAAATTCTGATGGTACAAATGGTATAGCAGCGCCCGGAAAAAACAATACCGACTGGCTGGCAAGTACCGCGATTACCTATGTTTTCAGTCCCGGATTTACGTGCTCCGGTGGCGCCGGAATGAGCTACTCCTGGTCACCCTTGACCAATCTTAGCAATGCCTCAACTGCAAATGCGAATGTGACCGCTTTAACAACGAGCACTGTGTACACAGTAACTGTCACTGCATCTTCCGGTTGTACTGCAACCGCGAGCATTGCTCTTAATGTTCTTCCTAAACCAACTGCACCGATAATTTCCGCGAGTGGTCCTCTAAACTTTTGCCCGGGAGGTAGTGTTGTGCTCACTTCTTCATCTCCGAATTCGAATCAATGGAGCACGGGTGAAACAACAGTTGCGATTACGGTGAGCACTACGCAAAATATTACTTTGTATACAACTTCCGGACTGTGTGCATCTGAGTTGTCAACCATGCCGGTTGTGCGCTACGATACCATTCAGCCCTTGATAACTGTTCTCGGTGGTGGTGCTGCTTTGTGTACAGGGACACGGGATCTTATGGCCGATGGTCTACCACAATTTACAAGCTGGATTTGGAATACCACTGAAACGAGTCAGACCATCAATATTTCAATTGCAGGAACATATTCTGTGGAAGCAACGGATTTAAACGGATGTCTGACACACAATTCAATGACCATTTATCCGGGAAATACCCCGGTTTCCCCGGTCATCACTGCCTCTTCCGGACTCATTGTTTGCAATAATGAAATTGTAACCATGAGTTCTGATTTAGCAGATAATATTCTATGGTCGCCAACGTTCGACAATTCTGCTTCGATTACCTATCCGCTTTCTCCTCCGGGAGTTTATGATTTCTTTGTTACACGCGATTCCCTTGGATGCACTTCGGAGTCGAATCACCTCGTGTTTACTGTGAATCCTGTTCCGGAAGTGTATTCCTTCCTTCCTGCAGATTCTGCATGTCCCGGTGATGTGATTACTTTGAATGGCTCCGGTTTATCCGCGGTAACTGTCATCCAATTCAATGGCACAACAGCCCCATTATTTACTATCGTTGATGATTTCACCATCCTTGTCACAATGCCTGCAGGTGCTACTTCCGGAGCATTAACACTTTTGGATAATACTACAGGATGTATCGGTGTAAGCCCGGTGTTTACAAAAAAATCATCCTGTGTGAGTACTGTAACCCTTGAATTAAAATTGTTTTTGCAAGGATATTTTCAGTCCGGCGGGTCTATGAATCCTGCCCTATACAATGCAGGAATGAGTAGTGATCCATTGGATTGTGATTCGATTGAGATTTGTCTCATGGACATGAATACATATGCAGAAGTGGAATGTGCAGATGCCTTGCTCTCTACAAATGGCATGGCTACAGTTGAGTTTTCCGCAACTACATTGAATTTGGATTATTTCATACGCATCCGCCACCGGAATACACTGGAATCCTGGACTGCTGCAGTAGTAAAAATGCTTTCGTTCACTCCATACGATTTAACCATTGATGCGTCTACAGTTTATGGTTCCAATGAAGTGGAAGTTGAAACAGGAACCTGGGCATTGTGGTCAGGAGATGTTTCCGATGGAATCAGTCCCGGCTTGCAGGATGGATTTATCGAGTCGAGTGATTACAGTTTGATTGAAAACAGTTCCCAGGCTTTCCTGTTCGGATATGAAACAACAGATATTACAGGAGATGGACTCGTAGAGTCATCAGACTACGGTGTAATTGAAAATAACAGTCAGCTCTTCCTTATTTCTTCACATCCTTAAAAGCAGAAGAAGTATTGTTTAGCGAAGAATTTTTTGTGAATAGACTCCGTCATTCGTCCGGATGGCCACAAAATAAATTCCTTCCGGTAATTGGCTTAAATCAATCTTTCTTTCGGAGTTATCTGAAAAATCGTGAATCTGAATTTTACCGGATGTACTGTAAACGGTGAATTCCATTTTTCCATTCAGAATTTGTTCACCCGAAATAATAAATACTCCATCGCTGCCTGATTGAATCAGACGAATATTCAGATGCCTTGATTCGATCGTAGGTTGTCCGGTAGTACTTACCCGGGTCCAGGAATAATTGGTTAATGTATTGCGCCGTGAAGCACAATTGTCAGCAATCAAAGTAAAGCTAAGCGTGTTGCCCTGTATTGCGTACGAATAAAAACCTGTATCCACGCACAATGCACTTCCTGACAGATCTGAAATGGCAAACTGACCATTCGTGGCTGTAAACAGACTCAAAGGGGTAAATCCGGAACTGCTGGTAGAATAGGACAGAGTATCCGTTCCAAAATAGAAGTATAGGTTAATACTGGGGGGATTGGTTCCAAACCATTCAGTATTCGTTAAACTTTGTGATTTCCCCAAAAATGGGCATAGGAACACGAAGAGAATTATTGCTTTTTTCATTCGCAGCTTTATTTTCTCTAAAAGTATTTTCCAGGCTGCTGATAGAACAGGACATCCGTCATTTGGACAAAAAAAATGCCTCCGGTCAGAAGGCATTTTAAGCAATTTTCGGACTTTATTACTCAGCCATTTCAGCAAGATCTACAGGCACCACCTGCGTGACACCTTGTTCCACCATCGTGATACCGTACATAATGTCTGTAGCAGCCATCGTACGCTTGTTGTGGGTAATGATGATGAATTGTGAATCTTTTGAGAATTTGCGAATGATGTTGTTGAACTTGTCGATGTTCATATCATCAAGAGGCGCGTCAACTTCATCAAAGATGCAGAACGGAGCCGGTTTCAAGAGGTAAATACTGAACAGCAGGGCAGTGGCAGTAAGCGTTTTTTCTCCACCGGAAAGCTGGGAGATGGAAAGCGGACGTTTGCCTTTTGGTTTGGCGATGATCTGCACTTCACTCTCAGTTGGATTTTCCGGATTCAGCAATACAAGGTCGCAATCGTCATCTTCCGTAAAGAGTGAACGGAACACATGGATGAAATTCTGACGGATGTCAGTGAATGCTTTCATGAAGTTTTCACGGGCCGTCACTTCAATTTCTTCGATTGTTTTCAGAAGAGATTCTTTTGCTTTTGCAAGGTCATCTTTCTGTGTATTGATGAAAGTATGGCGTTCACTGATTTCAGTATACGCTTCTACGGCCATAGGATTAATAGGTCCGTAATTGTCGAGTTGATTCTTTTGCTTCGAAACTTTCTCCCGGAGTTCTTCTTCTGTCCAGTCCGGAGATGGTTCTTTCTCCAGCATGTCGTTGATGTCGAGATTGAATTCGACCGACAATCGTTCTTTCAATGAATTGAGCTGCATTTTCAGCTCCATGGTTTTATCCTTAATGGCCAATCCGATTTGTTCAGATTGTTCACGCTGGTGACGCACCTGACGAATTTTTGTTTCGAGTTCGTCGATTGATCCACGTGCTTTAAAATAGTCTGTTTCAACGGCTGCAACAGATTGCTCCATCACGTCTTTCTCGGAATACAAAGTCAGCAATTGACTGTCAAAATCAGTGGACGATTCAAGCAGCTCACGAATTTGATTCTGGATATTTTCCATCTCAGTTCCATTCGTGCTGATGTTTTTCGTCAATGTGTCCAGCAAGTTTACTTTGTAAGCATGATCACGAATGATCGTTGCGATTTTATTTTGTTGCTGAATACACTGAATGTTGTGCTGGTTGTATCCCTGACTTTGATTATTCATCACTTCCGTGAGGGAATTGAATTCCTGCTGGAGTGTGTTGAGTTGTCCGCTAATCGTTTCGTATTGTGTACGGAGTTGCTCGAGATGTTCGTGGAAGCTCAGGTTATTCTGACTGAGCGTTTCATCGATGGCGGTAAGCTGTTCGTGCAGACCGTGCAGGATTCGCTGGTTGTTTTCGATGCTGGAGTTGAGGTGCTCCGCTTTGTTTTTTAATGACGAATGTTCATGAACAGCTTTGTTGGCTTCCTGTTGCAAACGGTTTTTATCGGCAGTAAGTTTTTCTTTGTTCCGTTTGTTTTCCTGAAGCTGTTGCTGTACGAGATCGCGTTGTGTTTTCAAACGATCAAGGCCCAGAGCGAGAGTTTCGATTTCTTTACTGAGGTTTTCCAGGTGTTTAGCACGACCGATTCGCTTACCATCAAACAGTCCGATGGAACCACCGGAAAGAGAATGCCGTGTACGGCAATATTTTCCGTTTTTGGAAATGAAAACAAGTGATTTATTGTCTTGTTGCAGGAAGGGAGTGTTTTCCTGGTTCTCTGTTACCACATAAACGTTGCGCAACAAATGATTGCAAAGCGGACGGTATTTCTCGGCGATATCAATGATGCTGATAGCAGGCATGCAATCCGAAACCTGTTCAAAGGAAGGGATCGGAGCGTCTTCGAAATTTTTCAGGATGAAGAAATTCGCACGGCCTTTCGCTGCTTCACTCAGTACATTAACGGCACGGCTGGCTTCTTCTATCTGATCAATGACAAAATAATTCATGAACGGATCGAGGTAATTCTCGATGGCAGATTTGTATTCAGCCGGACAGTTCAGAATTTCAGAAAAAAGAGGAGCAGCACTTGTTGAAGGGGAATTCTTACGAAGGTAGCGCAAGGATTCAGGATAGCCTTCCAGGTTTTCAACCAAACTTTTTGTAAGGTTAAATTCATTTTGACGGGCATCCAGTTTGCGGCCTTCGCCAATCACTTCTTCGGTAAGCTTTTTCAGTTCTTCATCGCCCCGGATTATTTCAGTGGCGAGATGTTCTTCGTTGCTCAGCAAAGAGGAGTGGAGATGTTCTTTTTCTTCCTTCAACTGCCGGCTTTGTTCTGCTTTTGCATGCAGATCATCGTGTTCGAGTTGTTTGGTCATCGAATCATCGGAAAGTCGTTCGATTTCTTTTTGAATAGAATCTTTGCGGGCTTGTGTTACAGCGAGGCTTTTTTCAGATTCGTGCATTGAGGACTGAATGGAACGCGCTTCTGACGAAAGGCGATTGATATCGCTTTTCATTTGATCGTGATTCCCACGGGTTTCATCCAGTGCAACTTTTAATTCCTGCAACTGCTGCTGCAATTGCTCCAGAATTATTTCTTCGTTGAATTTATCCTCTTCCGATTTTGAAATTTGTTCCTGTGTAGATAACAAAGTTGTTTTATCGGAAGAAAGTTGCTGGGACACAGAAGCTTCTTTGTCCTGCAGATGTTTCAGCTTTTCATGGCTGATCTTTTTGTCATTTTCCTGTTGCCGGATAAATGCAACTTTCTCGTTGAGCAATTTTTGCGCTTCCGAAAGTTCCTTTTCTTTATCAAGAGAATGCAATTTGACAATTTGCAATTCTGCTTCTGCAGAATCGAGAGCGGTATCGAGAGTTATTTTTTCCTCCTGCTGTTTTTCTTCCTGTTGTTGTAATTCTTCAAAGGTTTTTTTACTGCCGGCAAGAGTGAACAGAGCGAGTTCGGAACTCAGTTCTTTGTATTGTTCCTTGAGTTTGTAATACCGTTCCGTTTTGCGCGATTGAGATTCCAGCGTTTTCATGTTTCGCTCTATTTCAAAGAGCAAATCATTCACACGGCTGAGATCTTTATCAGTATCTTCAAGCTTAGAAAGCGTCTGTTTTTTCCGGGTCTTGTATTTTGAAATTCCGGCTGCTTCGTCGAGCAGATTTTTAATGGCATTGTTTTTATCATTCAGGATTTCATCCACCATTTTTAACTCAATGATGGCATAGGAATCCGAACCAATACCGGTGTCCATAAACAGCTCGGTAATATCTTTCAGTCTGCAGGGAACATTGTTCAACAGGTAATCGCTTTCCCCGGTACGGTACAACCTGCGGGTGATTGTGACAGTAGAATATTCTGTTGGGAGAATATTTTTAGTATTCTCAAATGACAATGAAACTTCGGCAAGGTTGGCCGGTTTACGTGTTTTGGTTCCGTTAAAGATGATATTTTCCATCTTTTCGGAGCGAAGCATTCTGGTTTTTTGTTCTCCAAGAACCCAGCGCATGGCATCCACGACATTTGACTTACCACTTCCGTTGGGGCCTACAATGGAAGTTACTCCTTTGTCGAAGTGGATAGTCACTTTTTCGCCAAAACTTTTGAATCCTTTGATCTCTAAGGTAGTTAACCGCATATAAAATGTGTGTGTTTCAGGGAATAGCCGCAAAAATAGCTTTTTCTCCCAAGAAGCCCTATTTTGTTAATAACTCAATACCTGTTTAAAAGTCCTGTAAATTCATGCAAACAACGTGAATTGACCATGCTCTGACATTCAATTAAATTGCTATTCCCACCTTTCGTCCGGAAAATCTAAATGAATAATAACAGCTGATAGTTAAAAGTAAAATATAATACTTTCCAAAGAAATGAATTTTCGTTTTTCAATTCCTGTTTCAGAATTGATAAGATAAAAACGGAAAAATCATCATTAAACGGGGATGAAAATTTGTTTTGCTTTTAATTTTTCAATTTATACTTTTACCACCCGCATTAACTAAATCTTAACATTAATACATACTTGATATGGGACGAAAGTTTTACTTACCACTTATCGCAATGCTATTCATCGGGATTGGAGCCTTTGCACAATCGGGTGAAATCCGCGGTAAGGTTACAGAAAAAGGTGGCAAAGAAGGAGTACCCTTTGCCAGTGTAGCAGCCCTTCTCAACGGAACGCAGATTCAGGCAGCGGTCACAGACTTTGATGGTAACTTTTCCATCAAACCTTTGAATCCCGGTAAGTACGATGTGAAAGCAACCTGTGTAGGTTACAATGCGCAGGCGATTCAGGGTGTCCTTGTTACCATCGATAAAATTTCCTTTGCGAATTTAGAATTAGGGAAAGGTGTTGATCTCGGACCTGTTGAAATTGTCGATTATGAAATCCCACTCATCGACAAAGGAAGTCCGGCTACACAAAAGACCGTTTCCTACGAAGAAATTCAGGCAGCACCAACACGTGATGTGGCATCGATCGCATCACAAAGTGCAGGTGTGTTTCAAAAAGATGACGGAAGTTCTAATCTTAACATTCGTGGTTCACGTTCAGATGCTACTTCCTATTATGTAGACGGTATGAAAGTGCGCGGAGGTCTTGGCCTTCCACAAAAAGGAACAGAACAAATTACAGTAATCACCGGTGGAGTTCCGGCACAGTACGGCGATGCAACCGGTGGTATCATCTCTGTTACAACACGCGGACCTTCCAAACAATTTTCAGGCGGAGTTGAGTTTGTTACTTCTGAATTGTTTGATGAGTACGGATACAATCTTGCTTCCCTCGATTTATCAGGACCAATTTTTACAAAGAAAGATTCTACAGGACAAAAGTCCGGACAACCCGTAGCCGGATTTTTCCTTTCGGCAGAATATCAATACGACAAAGATCCTTCACCTTCTGCAGCACCTTTTTATGTTGTGAAGGAGGATGTCCTCGAAAGTGCAAGAAAAAATCCTTTGATTCTTTCACCAACAGGATTCGGCTATATCCATCGCTCATCTTATTATACAATGGATAGTCTTGAAAAAGTAAAGGCTCGTCCAAATGTTGCTGCGAATGCTGCTCGATTGAATGGAAAGATTGATATCCGTCCTGCAAAAAATGTCACACTCACGATGGGTGGATCTATTGAGAGGACAGAAAGCCGCGATTACATCGACATCTATTCCCTGATGAATTATGATAACAATCCTCAGACGATTGGGACTAACTGGAGAGCTTTTGCAAAATTAACACAGCGATTTACTTCTGAAGCTCAGGAGAAAGCATCCACAGGAATTAAGAATGCATTCTATTCTATCCAGGTGGATTATTCTCATGGTCATTCGGTAGATCAGAATGCACTCCACAAAGACAAAATATTTGATTATGGGTATGTAGGGAAATTTACAGCCTACGGCAGTCCCGGTTATCAGGTTGTCACATTGAAAGATGTAAATGATAATGATAGTCTTGTTTTCAATCAGGTAGGAGCTTTTGATACACTGGTGACTTTTGAACCGGGCTCACAAAATCCAAATACTTCCAATTACACTACTCAATATTACGATCTCACAAGCGGATTGGGTGCCTTCGGTTATCAGGATAATTTGTTTAACATTATTAACAACGGTGCATTGATCAACAATGACAACCGTTTACAGTTGAATACATACGGATTGTGGGCGACTCCGGGTCGGACAAGAAGTTTTTATGGTATTGATGATCAGAGTCAGTTCCGTATCAGCGCATCCGGATCTGCCGATTTAAAAAACCACAACATCGTTGTCGGTATTGAATACGAACAAAGAACTGACAGAGCCTGGTCAGTGAATCCAAACAATTTGTGGGGATTGATGAGACAACTTGCGAATAGCAGAATCACAGGTGTTGATCCGAATTCAGCTCAGATCTCTTATGGTTCCCTGGGAAACACACCAATCACTCTGGTAAATTATTCTGAAGCGCTTTATGATCCATCCTCCAACATCGATGGAGATGATGCTCCCGGATTTTATGAAAAGGTTCGCGAACAATTGGGTTTTGCGATGAATGATACGATCCAGGTTGATGCGATTGATCCTTCTCGTTTTTCGCTTTCGATGTTTACACCGGATGAATTGTTAAGCAATGGACTGATCGGATATTATGGATATGACTATCTCGGAAATATGCAGAAGAACAGTTCGTCTATTGAATCCTTCTACCGCGATAAAAATAGTGAGAACAATTACATTCGTCCGATTGATGCCTTCCGTCCGAACTACATCGCCGGTTACATTCAGGATCGGTTTACATTCAATGACCTGATATTTAATATCGGTGTTCGTGTTGATCGTTTTGATGCCAATCAAAGTGTATTGAAAGACAAATACCTGATTTATCAAACGCATACTGCAGGTGATCAGGAAGTAAAAAACCTCGGAAATATTCCGGATAATATTGGCAGCGATTATTATGTCTATGTCAACAATTCACAGAACCCGACTCAGATCACAGGTTTCCGTAAGGATGACAAATGGTACGATGCCATTGGGAATCAAATTACCGATTTGACCGGTCTTGTTGAGAACAGTGGATCTCTGGGTGGAATCCAGCCATACCTGGTAAACTACGATGATAAGATTAACAAACGTGTACGTCCGGAAATCTTCAAAGATTATTCACCGCAGGTGAATGTGATGCCTCGTATTGCATTCTCTTTCCCGATTTCTGATGAAGCTTATTTTGCTGCTCACTACGACATCCTTACTCAACGTCCGCAAGATTTGAACCTGATTCGTTTCAATCCGGTTTCCTACCAGAATCTTGCTCAGAGTATCAATTCTACAATCAGTAATCCTGATTTAAAACCGGAACGCACGACTGATTACGAAATCGTGTTCCAGCAAAAGATCATCAGAAGTTCAGCATTCTCGATTGCTGCATTTTACAAAGAGTTGCGTGATATGATTCAATATACTACGGTTCAGTATGCATATCCGATTACTTATTCAACCTATGGTAACCTGGATTTCGGAACTGTAAAGGGATTAACATTTTCTTACGATCTCCGTCGTACCGGAAACATCCGGATGAACGTGAGTTATACTTTGCAGTTTGCTGATGGTACAGGCTCTGATGCCAATGCAAGTGCCGGTATCCTCGCTCAACAGGGACAAACGAATCTTAGAGAAACATTACCACTCAGTTTCGATCAACGTCACATGTTGGTTACATCCTTCGATTATCACTACGCTTCCGGAAAAAATTACGATGGTCCTGTTTGGTTTGGCAAACAAGTATTTGCCAATGCAGGTGTAAACTTTGTGGTACGTGCCGGTTCAGGAACTCCGTATACAAGAAAAGGAAACATTACACCGGAAGCTGATTTTACAACAGCTGCGAATGGCAGAAGTACAATCAACGGTAGTTTGAACGGCTCACGGTATCCATGGCAGTTTAAGATCGATGCGAAAGTTGACAAAGATTTTGAAATCAAACTTGGCAAGAAGAAAGACGGAGAAGGTCGTCGCCCGGTTTTCTGCAATGTTTATTTGCAGGTGTTGAATCTTCTGGATGCACAGAATGTTATTAGTGTATACCGCGCTACAGGTAGTCCGGATGATGATGGTTACCTCGCTTCTGCAGGTGCACAGCCAAGCATCAACCAACAGGTGAGTCCGCAAGCATATATTGATTTGTACACAATCGCTGAAAATAATCCTGGAAATTACAGCTTACCACGCCGTATTCGTTTGGGCGTTCAGTTGAATTTCTAATCTTCATTTTCTTTCTTCAAATCGTGATAATAATGACTCGATATAACATGAATAAATTCGCCAAAGCAATGTTCTTTTTCCTGGGGCTGACTTCGCTCTCAGTGGCAAAAGAAAACATCGGTCAGCACCGACTTGCAGATCCGGGTAATCATAAGATCTATGCCGGTTGTACTGCTTCTTCAGGTCGGGCAGATCTGGACATCAACAATGTTCGCACACCGATTTATATCAGTGGTGATATGTGGTGGGATCTTGTTGGAAATGCTGAGTATGAGGTTCCGTACGGATCCGGAAAACATTCCTTGTTCTCCGGCGCTATTTGGGTGGGTGGTCTGGATAATCAGGGGAACCTGAAAATGGCTGCACAAACCTATCGTCAGTCAGGAAACGATTTCTGGCCGGGACCATTGGATGTTACCAATGCAACAATCACGAATGATGTGTGTCAGAAATACGACAAACATTGGAAGATAAATAAAGCAGATGTTGCTGATTTTGTGAATTATTACAATTCACACAGTGGGGATCTTGATGGATATACGGTTCCGGATGCGATCAAAACATGGCCGGGCAATGGTGATGCGACATTGAATCAAGGGCAGTTTCTTGCGCCTTTTGAAGATGTTGATTCCAATGGAGTCTACGATTATCAAACAGGGGATTACCCGCGATTTAACCTTTCTTCTACAGGCCAGCAGTGCGGAGAATATTTATTAGGAGATCAAACGATTTGGTGGGTATTCAATGATGCAGGAAATATTCATACGGAAACAGGTTCCCGTTTCAATATTGGAGTTGAAATTCAAGCACAGGCTTTTGGTTTCAATACCAATGATGAAATCAATAACATGACATTCTACAAGTACAAAATCATCAACCGTTCTTCGACCACTTTATTCAGTACGTATTTCGGTTCATGGGTGGATGCTGATCTTGGAAATGCATTCGATGACTACGTGGGCTGCGATGTGCAAAGAGGTTTTGGATATTGCTACAATGGAGATGCTGACGATGATGGAGCAACAGGATATGGAATAAACCCGCCTGCAATCGGAATGGATTTCTTTGAAGGACCATTGGCTGATGACAGTGATGCAGTGGATAATGACCGTGATTTAATCGTTGATGAGCCGGGTGAGCAAATCATCATGTCGAAATTTGTTTATTACAATAACGACTTCTCGAATACAGGAAACCCTTCTACAGATCTTCATTATTATAATTATCTGCGTGGGATCTGGAAAGACGGTTCTAAACTTTTATACGGAGGAACCGGTTATCAAAGCGGCGGTGATACATGTGATTTTATGTTCCCCGGGGACACTGACCCTACAGGATGGGGAACCAATGGACAAACAGGTTTGTTTGCATGGTCTGAAAATCTTCCAAAGCCAGGAGATCCACCAAATGAGCCGGATGATAGACGTTTTCTTCAATCAGCAGGTAGCTTTACCCTTCAACCCGGTGCAGTGAACTTTATTACAACCGGTGCTGTATGGGCAAGGACTTCTTCGGGTGGACCTATTGCCTCTGTGAAACTGCTGAGATTGGCAGATGACAAAGCGCAGATTTTGTTTGACAACTGTTTCAAAATTGTGGACGGTCCGGATGCTCCGAAAATGACAATCCGTGAAATGAACAGGGAACTTATCATTTCTCTAACCAATTTGTCTACATCTAATAATTACAAGGAACTCTATCAGGAAAAAGATCCTGCCGTTACAACATCCATTTCCTATTTTAAATTCGAAGGATATAAAGTGTATCAATTGGCATCACCCGATGTTAGTTCGAATGATCTCAAGGATGCTGACAAGGCTAGACTTATTTTTCAGTGCGATATCAAAAACGGAATTTCTCAAATTGTAAATCAATATTTCCAGCCTGAGCTCAATGCATTCGCTCCTGTCGAAGAAGTAAATGGTGAAGACAATGGCTTGAGACATACATTCCGTGTAACAACAGATGCATTTGCATCCGGCGATCCGGTTCTGGTGAACCATAAAACGTATTATTTTATGGCTATTGCTTACGCTTACAATCCTGATGAAGCAACATTCGATCCGATTGCTGAAGGATTGGGAGCACCTTTCCTCGCAGGAAGACGTGGCTCTACAGGTACAGCGATCGATGTTTACACAGCGATTCCGCACATCACAACTCCTGAAGCAGAAGGATTGGTCTTGAATACATTTTATGGTGATGGCCCTGAAATCACCCGCTTAACCGGTTTGGGTAACGGGTATAATATCGGTTCTGACAGAGCAACGCTGGATATCAAACAAGATCAGATCAACGATATTATTTTCAACCAGAATAAAAGCAAAATTGATTTCCCAACATATCAGGCATCACGGGGTCCGGTGGATATCCGGATTTATGATCCGATTAAAGTTGTACCCGGAAATTTTGAACTGTGGCTTACTGACACAGCAACAACAACAGGGGAATGGAGATTGAAAAATGTCAATACCGGACAAATTGATAATTCAGTAAAGACATTGGAATTCCCTTACGATCAGTTGTTCGAGAATTATGGATTTTATGTGAGCATCAACCAGGTGAAATCGCCGGGTGAATATCCTGCCGGTGGTAATGGCTTTATTGAAGCTTCGGTAACCTATGCTGATGCAAACAGTCGCTGGTTTTCCGGGGTTCCGGATATCGATGGTGAAGAAAAGTTGAACTGGATCCGTTCTGGATCATGCGATGCTTCTCCTTGTCCGGATTTCGACGGCATTGATGATCCTGAAGTGTATGAGAAAATCCTTGGCGGATCATGGGCACCTTTCAAAGTGGTGAACAGAGACGGTAGCGGTGATAAATTAGCACCTGCTCCAAATATACTTGCAACAACAACAGGTAAGTATGCTCAGGACCTGGATTCACTTCGCTTCCTTACCGGAGTAGATATCATTATGACGAACGACAAGAGCAAATGGAGTCGCTGCGTTGTTTTTGAAACCAATTATCGTTTTCAGGATTCAGAAGGCAAAGCTTTGAAGAATCTGATCCGTCGTCATCCATCTTTAAACCTGGATGGAACATACAGTGCAACGGATTCAGGATTCAGCTGGTTCCCGGGTTACGCGATAGATGTTGAAACTGGCGAACGATTGAATATCGCATTTGGTGAAGATTCATATCTGACAGATGCAAATGGATTTTTCGGAGAAACCGGTGGCGATATGAAATTCAATCCAACGTCGACGTATTATTATCCTACAGACACAGCCTCGGATCCACGCATCATTGCCGGTGGAAAACATTTCCTCTATGTATTCGGAAGAAAGAGTGCGCATAATGTTACAAATCCACCTGCAAGTGATACTTCTTTCTGGGGACCGGCATACGATGGTTGTCAGCATATCTATTCCAAACTATGGCCAATCCCTCGTCCAAATGTGACTACACTCAATTCAGCAGAAAAGAAAACAGTTACAGAAGTTTGGAAGGATTGTATGTGGGTAAGCTGTCCAATGGCAGTTGCTTCACAGACATGGTTGTCTAATGATGCTAAAGTCAGAATTAGAATGACGCATCCTTACAGGTCATTTACGAATGATTCTTCGGTTACACTGAATGCGTATAAACCACTGTACCAATTCAGCAGAGATTCAAAAGTTGGTTTGGTGAAACAAGCGGAAGTAGCGAAGTCGGCAATGGATCTGATCAATGTCGTTCCAAATCCATACTATGCGTATTCAGGATACGAGCAGAACCAATTGGATAACCGTGTGAAGATTGTTAATCTTCCTGCAAAATGTACTGTTCGAATCTATACTCCGGGTGGAGCCTTGGTACGAACTTTCAAACGTGATTCTCCACTTGACAATTCATCCGGTTCCATTTATCCGGAGTTGAATTCAAGCACTTCGATCGATTGGGATTTGAAGAATTCTGTAGGTGTTCCGGTATCGAGTGGCATGTATATTATCCATGTAGATGCCGGCAGTATCGGTGAGCGGACCATCAAGTTTTTTGGTGTGATGCGTCCAATCGATCTTGACACATTCTGATCTCCATTCCTCAATTTTAACACGCACGAAAAAACATTGATATGAAAAATATAATTGGAGGCAAGAAGTTATTGGCAGGATTGCTCACGATTTTGTTGCCGCTTATTTCAAATGCAGGTAATCCTGATCGGGCAGGACAGGCAGGAGCATCCGAATTGCTCATCAATCCCTGGGCGAGATCCAGCGGGTGGGGCGGAGCAAACAGTGGATCGGTCCACGGTCTTGAAGCTTCTTTTCTGAATGTTGCCGGAATTGCTTTCACGAAAAAAACAGAAGTTATTTTCAGTCACACTAACTTTTTAAAAGGAAGTGGAATCAATATTAATGCATTTGGAATCAGCCAAAAAGTTGGCGAAGCAGGTGTACTTGGACTGTCTGTGATGTCAATGGATTTCGGAGACATTCAGGTAACAACGTTTGATTCACCGGAAGGCGGACTGGGAGAATTTTCTCCGCAGTATATCAACCTCGGTTTGTCGTATGCGAAAATATTTTCCAATTCAATTTACGGCGGAATTTCCGTGAAAATTGTCAATGAAAATATTTCCAATCTTGCTGCCAGAGGAGTAGCGATTGATGCAGGGATTCAATACATGACAGGCACGAATGAAGACAAGGACAATATCAAGTTTGGTATAGCACTTAAAAATGTAGGCACTCCCTTGAAATTTGGAGGTGATGGTTTGTCTAGCCGTGCTCCTGTAAGTTCCGGTGTTTATCAGCTGACTATCGAACAACGTTCACGCGGATTTGAAATACCATCCCTCGTGAATATTGGTGGTGCTTACGATATCAGTCTTGCGAAAGAACACCGACTCACAATCGCAGCTACGTTCACTTCGAATTCGTTCACCAATGATCAGTACACCGGAGGTCTTGAATATGGTTTCAAAAACATTTTCATGCTCCGTGGAGGATTTACATATGAAGAAGATCTGTTCGATGATAATCTGCGTACTACGATTTATTCCGGCCCCTCTGCAGGAATGTCAATTGAAGTGCCAATGGGTAAATCCGGAAAGAAATTTGGAATAGATTATTCCTTCCGCGCTACGAATCCATATGATGGCGTACATTCTTTTGGTGCAAAATTCACCTTGTAAACAAAAGATTTTTAACTTATATTTGTCTTATTAAGCAAGACCCCGGAAACAGGGTCTTGCTTTTGCTTTAATCATTTCCCAAATTGATAAAAAACATGTCAGTACAATATTTCACAGCCGAAGGATTAAAAAAGTTGCAGGAAGAACTTTACCAGTTACGGAGTATCGAACGTCCGAAAATTTCCCAGCAAATTGCAGAAGCACGTGATAAAGGCGATCTGTCAGAGAATGCGGAATACGATGCTGCCAAAGATGCGCAGGGATTGCTCGAGTTAAAAATCTCCAAACTCGAAGAGGTTGTTGCCAGCGCACGATTGGTGGATGAAAGCAAACTGGACAATACCAAAGCACTTGTATTGTCGAAAGTAAAAATCAAGAATAAAACAAATGGTCAGGTAATGACCTATTTACTCGTTGCAGAAAACGAAGCGGATCTGAAACTTGGTAAAATTTCTGTGACTTCTCCAATCGGAAAAGGATTGCTTGGAAAAAAGGTTGGAGATACCGCTGAGATCGCGGTACCGAACGGTAAAATCGAATTTGAAATTATTGAAATCTCCCGTTAAACAATGGCTTCGATATTTACACGGATCATTAGCGGAGAAATCCCGTGTTACAAAATAGCGGAGGACGATCGTTTTTTTGCATTTTTAGATATCAGTCCGCTTGCAAAAGGACATACCCTTGTTGTTCCTAAAGCAGAGGTGGATTATATTTTCGACATTGAAGACGAGCATCACAAGGACCTTTGGAATTTTGCAAAAAAAGTTGCTCAAGCATTAAAGAAAGCGGTTCCATGCAAGCGTATTGGAATTGCAGTAATTGGTCTTGAGGTTCCGCATGCTCACATTCATCTTATCCCGATGAATAAAGTCAGCGATATGAATTTCGCCAGTCCGAAGTTGTCTTTTCCGGCTTCGGAAATGGAGGAAACAGCACAAAAAATCCGCAGCCAGTTCGTCTGAATTTTACACAATCCTATCCGGATTTGATGCCAGGAAAGATTTCCAGCCTGTGTGTGAGGGTCCTTTACCCGTTTCTTTCCTGTTTTGAAAATAATGGCAAATAGCGGCCGCCAGAGCATCCGTTGCGTCCAGGTACTCAGGTGCTTCCTTAAAGTTCAAAAGTGTCTGTACCATGGCGGAAACCTGTTCCTTGGATGCATTACCATTCCCGGTGATGCTTTGCTTGATTTTTTTTGGGGAATACTCAAAAATAGGGATGGTTCGGTACAATCCGGCTGCCATAGCTACTCCCTGAGCCCGCCCGAGTTTTAACATCGATTGCACATTTTTGCCAAAGAAGGGTGCTTCAATCGCCAGATCATCAGGATGGTATTCGTCGATCAGAGCGAGTGTTTTTTCAAAGATTCGCTTTAATTTTAAAGCATGCCCATCCAGTTTTTGCAAATGAAGAACGCCCAAAGTAACAACCGTCATCGTTGAGCCCTGGATTCGAATGAGTCCATAGCCCATGATGTTCGTGCCTGGATCGATGCCGAGTATTATGCGTTCAGGAAGTGTGGACATTTTTTTTGACGATACAGCTCCAGTCAATTTTATGTATACTTGTTGCGAACCTGTATGGAACAAAGTAAGAGAAATATTTCCAAAAAGAGCTGGCTGCTCATTAAATTCATCATTGCTGCTGCCGCACTCTGGTTCATCTACAAGGCTGTACTGGATAAAGAATCCATGGCCGGTTGGTGGGATATTATCCTTGTTTCTGTCAGCAGCGGGAATCATCCGGTCGTTTTTCTGGTTGTACTTCTTTTCATGATTATCAATTGGAGCGTGGAAGCATTGAAGTGGAGAAAGATGATGCGTAAAATTGAAGCGCTGTCTTTTGGTCGTTCGCTGGAAGCCGTTTTTTCCGGTCTGACTGTAAGTTTTTTTACTCCGAACAGAGTAGGAGAATACGCAGGAAGAGTTTTTCATCTGAGCAAGGCCGACAGAATCGAAGCGACTCTGATTACTGTAATCGAGAATTACAGTCAGTTACTTGTTACTTTGGTAACGGGTTCATTGGGAACAATTGTTTACCTGAAACTTTTCGTGAACATTCCGGCTTATCTATGGACAGGTGTGAGTATACTTTTGGTCTTGTTTTCACTGGCCTGCCTGCTCTTATTTTTGAATGTTTCAATCCTTGAAACTGTTTTCAGAAAACTCCGGCTACCGGTGTCCTGGGATCATTACCTGCGGGTGTTTTCATTTTATTCAACAAAAGAACTACTCAGTGTACTTGGATTGGCCTGTTTGCGTTACCTGATTTTCAGCACACAATTTTATTTGTTGTTGCAAATTTTTGGAATTGATCTTTCCATCCCACTTTGCTTTCTTTTAATTGCAATGACGTATTATGTGATGGCAGTTGTACCCACCATTGCATGGATGGAGATCGGAGTAAGAGGAACAATCGCAACTTATTTTTTTTCACCGGTTACAATCGATCCGATAAGTGTGGTGAATGCAAGTATTACTTTGTGGCTGATCAATATCGTTATCCCGGCATTGATCGGATGTTTTTTGTGTTTAGTTTTAAGCTTGGAAAAAGGAGGGAAGGATGATCGCATTCGGTATCCTGCTACTGATTTTTTCCGCTGTGTATGCTTCTTTTATTTTTTGGTGCTTCATCGGCTGGAAACTTATTGATGTAGTCCCTTACAGTTCCAATAAGGAATTTCCGGGTGTAACTGTAATTGTTCCGGTTCGGAATGAGGAAAGAACTATTGCTGTTTCATTGCAGGCTTTGGTTCAGCAAGATTACCCAAAACACAAAATCGAAATTCTGGTTGTCGATGATCATTCAGATGATAAAACAACGGTTGTTGTAAATGAATTTATTCGAACCAATCCTGGAAATGGAATTCGGCTCATTGAAATGGCAACAAATGAATTTGGATCCAAAAAATCAGCTATCACGAAAGCTGTTTCTGAAGCCAGGTTTGAAATTATTCTTACAACCGATGGTGATTGCATCGTACCTGTATCATGGATTCGAACCTTCGTGCATGCATATCAGGAATCGGATGTAGAATTTGTGGCCGGTCCGGTCGCATTTCACAGCGGAGCCGGATTGCTCGGGTCTTTTCAGGCATTGGAAATGTTGGGATTGGTAGGGATTGCTGCGGCAGGAATTCGGATGGGAAATCCATTGATGTGCAACGGTGCAAATATTTCATATACAAAAGCAGCCTTTGTCAGAGTAAAAGGGTTTGAATCGTTGAAGCAACATGCTTCCGGTGATGATACACAATTGCTTTTGAAAATTGCGAAACAGGATAAATCGAAAGTCGTTTTTTTAAAGCAGGAAGATTCAATTGTATTGGGTACTCCCGTGCATTCACTTTCGCAACTCTGGCAACAACGCAAACGCTGGGCCTCGAAGATTCCTGTTGCGCTCACTCCATTCACAATTTCTGTCGCTGTGATTTCATGGTTCACGCATGCATTATTAGTTTTGAATGCTGTTTTATGCATTTGGTTTCCAGGAATACTATTTTATTTTTTCAGTGCACTATTGTTAAAACTGATTTCTGAATTTCTTTTGTTAAATTCACTTTCCACATTCTTTCAAAGAAAGGCGCTGCTCTGGTTGTTTGTTCCCGCACAAGCATTTTACTGGGTGTACATCACCTTGATTGGAATTCGTGCTCCATTTGGAAAGTATCATTGGAAAGGACGAAGAGTGAGGTGATTGATGATTTTAGATTTTAGATCGTTGATTTTTCGCTTTTCGATGGGGCTGAATCTTAATAACCCAATAACTCAGTAACCCAATAACCCAATAACCCAATAACTTAATAACCTAATAACATAATAACTTGTTCATAAATTCTCCACGATCCAGTATACTGATGTTGAAAATATTGAACCAGAATCGGGCAATTGTCATTGCAGGAACAGGTGGGTTTGTTAACTTTACACTTCCTTAGAATTTCTTTCCCCTCCCAATAATCCCTATTCATGGCTCAATTTTCCCATCTGCATGTCCATACGCAGTTTTCTCTCCTGGACGGTGCAGCAGGTATTTCAGATATGTACAAAAAGGCAGTCAAAGACAATATGCCTGCTATTGCAATCACGGATCATGGTAACATGTTTGGCGTTTTCAAATTTGTTGCAGAAGCAACAAAGCACAATACAAAAGAAAATCCAAATACAATAAAACCAATTGTCGGCTGTGAATTTTACCTTGTAGAGAACCGACACAAACGTCAGTTTACAAAGGAGGATAAAGACCAGCGTTTCCATCAGTTGTTTCTTGCAAAGAATCCGGAGGGATATAAAAATCTTGTCAAGCTGTGTTCTCTCGGATACATCGAAGGTTTGTACGGAAAATATCCCCGCATCGATAAAGAACTTGTTCAGAAATACCACAAAGGTCTCATCGCGACAACGTGTTGTCTGGGTGCCTCTGTTCCCCGTACGATTTTACGCAAAGGAGAAAAAGAAGGAGAAGCTGAATTCAAATGGTGGCTCGATTTGTTCGGTGAAGATTATTATATCGAATTGCAGCGCCATGATATTCCGGAACAAAATCAGGTGAATGAAATTCTTCTGAAGTGGGCGGTGAAATACAATGTGAAAGTGATTGCATCGAACGATTCACATTATGTGGACCAGAAAGATTACAATGCTCATGACATTTTGTTGTGCATCAATACCGGTGAAAAGCAGAGTACACCGATTCTGAAAGATTTCGATGACGATGTCTCGATGAAAGGAAAGCGTTTTGCTTTTTACAATGACCAGTTTTATTTCAAGAACACTCAAGAGATGTCAGTGCTCTTTAATGATGTTCCGGAAGCGATTGACAATACAAATGAAATTGTCGGGAAAATTGAGCCTTTGAAGTTGAAGCAGGATATTATGCTGCCGCATTTCAAGATCCCTCCGGGTTTTGATTCGCAGGATGAGTATCTGAAACACATAACATTCGAAGGTGCAAAAACACGCTACAAAGAACTTACACCCGAAATAGAAGAGCGGATAAATTTCGAACTCTTCACTGTGAAGACAATGGGTTTTGCCGGGTATTTCCTGATTGTCGCTGATTTCATCAAGGCCGGCAGAGATATCGGTGTCTTCGTTGGTCCGGGTCGCGGATCTGCCGCGGGTTCTGCAGTAGCGTATTGTATTGGTATCACGAACATTGATCCGATTAAATACAACCTGCTGTTTGAGCGTTTCCTGAATCCGGATCGTAAGAGCATGCCCGATATCGATACCGACTTCGATGATGTCGGCCGACAGAAAGTAATTGATTATGTAGTTGAAAAATACGGCAAGAATCAGGTCGCGCAAATTGTGACCTATGGTACGATGGCTGCCAAGATGAGCATCAAAGATGTCGCTCGTGTATTGGACTTACCTCTTGCGGAATCAAATTTTCTTGCCAAACATGTTCCGGAACGGCCGGGTATTGAACTGTTCCGTTTGCTTGAAGCCCCGATCGATGGTGATAAAAGTCTGAAGGAAAAAGAAAACCTGAACAGCGATGAACTCACTGAAGTAAAAAAACTTCGTGAAATATACAAAGGCAGCGACCTGCAGGCGCGTGTGTTGAAGGAAGCAGTCATTCTGGAAGGATCTGTGCGCAATACCGGAATTCATGCCGCCGGAATTATCATTGCTCCGATGGATCTAACCGAACTGATTCCGGTTTACACTTCGAAGGAAACAAATTTGCTGATTACGCAATTTGATGGAAAAGTAATTGAAGATGCCGGTGTAATCAAGATGGACTTTCTGGGTCTGAAAACACTTACGATTATTCGTGATGCATTGCGCCTCATCGAAGAAAATCATGGAGTGAAAATTGACATTGATACAATTCCACTGGATGATATCAAAACACTTGAGCTCTATCAGCGTGGTGAAACAAACGGAACATTTCAGTTTGAGTCTGCAGGAATGCAGAAATATTTGAAAGAATTAAGACCTGATAAATTCGAAGACCTGATTGCAATGAACGCCTTGTATCGCCCGGGTCCACTCGAATACATTCCGAATTTCATTGCCCGTAAAAATGGCCGTGAAGCAGTGAAGTACGATCTGGAAGCGATGAAGGAATTCCTGGAAGAGTCGTACGGGATCACAGTGTATCAGGAGCAGGTGATGTTGCTTTCGCAAAAGCTGGCGAATTTCACCAAAGGCGATGCGGATACATTGCGAAAAGCAATGGGAAAGAAGCAGAAGGAAGTGCTCGATAAAATGAAATCGAAGTTTGTGGAAGGATGCAAGTCCAACGGTCACGATCCGAAAGTTTGCGAGAAAGTGTGGACGGATTGGGAAGCCTTTGCAAGTTATGCGTTCAATAAATCGCACTCTACCTGCTATGCATTTGTTGCCTTCCAAACAGCCTATTTGAAATCACATTATCCGGCAGAATACATGTCGGCGGTTCTTACACATAACTTAACCAACATCGACAAGATTACTTTCTTTATGGAAGAATGTCGGCGAATGGGAATTCCGGTTCTCGGTCCGGATGTGAATGAAAGTTTGTATGACTTTGCTGTGAATCAAAAGGGAGAAATCCGTTTTGGTTTAGGTGCAATCAAAGGTGTAGGAGAGAATGCAGTGATTGCCATTATCGAAGATCGGACTGCCGCCGGTCCTTACAAAGATATTTTTGATCTCACGCGTCGTGTGACAAGCAAAGCTGCGAATAAAAAATGTCTGGAGAGTCTTGCGCAATCGGGCGCATTTGATTGCTTCGAGGGAATTCACAGAGCGCAGTACTTTGCCTCAGATGCAAAAGATCCCTTGCCGGGAATTGAAAGGGCTTCTCGATTTGGAAATGCGATGTCGGCGCAGCAATCTACGATGCAGGATACATTGTTTGGTGATGATCATCATGACAATGTTGCCACTCCGACACTTGCTAATTGTGAACCCTGGAATTCGCTTGAAAAATTAAAGAGGGAAAAAGAAGTCATCGGGTTTTATATTTCCGGGCATCCACTGGATGAATACCGATTTGAGATCGCTAGTTTCTGTTCGCATAAAATTGATCAGCTGAATGATCTGGAAAAACTGAAAAACAAAGACATCAGTATTGCGGGAATTTTGTCGGATGTAAATCACCGCATGAGTAAAATGGGAAAACCTTTCGGCACATTTACCATTGAAGACTATTCCGGTTCCGTTCAGATGGCTTTGTTTGGAGAAGACTATGGGAAAATGAAAGAATTCCTTGTGCAGGAATCTTTTGTATTTATCCGGGCTAAAGTACAGTCGCGTTACAATTCTCCGGATCAATTTGAAGCAAAGCCGACAAGTATTCAGTATTTGTCTGACATTTCTGATAAACTGGCAAAATCGATCACATTCAAGGTGCCTTTGCATGCTGTTTCTGAGGGATTTCTAAATGAATTGAATTCGGTTCTGAACAATTCCCCGGGGAATTGTGTTGTTAAATTCAATATTCTGGATCAGGAGGAGCAAATCAGCCTGGAATTACCTTCTAAACGAATGAAAATCAAGGTAAATAGAGATCTCCTCAGTTCATTGGATAAGCTGAAAGATCTGGAATACAAGCTCAATTGAGACTGCTGTTTTGGCAGTAAGCTCATATCAGGCTCATTAATTGTAAGTACCTTTGCATTCAGTTAAACATTTATAAAAAAGAAGAAAAAATCATCATGGCACTTGAAATTAATGATGCGAATTTTGAAGAACTGGTAATGAAATCAGACAAACCGGTATTAGTTGACTTTTGGGCAGAATGGTGTGGACCTTGCCGTATGGTAGGACCAATCGTTGAAGAGCTCGCAAAGGAATACGATGGAAAAGCAGTAATTGGCAAAGTAAACGTGGATCACAATCCAAATATCTCCATGAACTTTGGTATCCGAAATATTCCCACCCTGTTGATATTTAAAAACGGACAGGTTGTAGACAAGCAAGTTGGAGCGGTACCTAAATCCATCCTTGCCGGTAAGCTGAATGCTCAATTAAGTTAATTAGTTATTGAGTTATTAGGTTATTAAGTTATTAGGTTAATCGTTAATCGGGAAAGTGAAAGCTGGAGCGTTTAACGATTTTTTTTACTTTTATCTACTGGTTTCTCATTTGGTAAGAGTGAAAAGTGAATGGTGAATGGTGAATGGTGCGGGCGGGAAATTTTATGGGACATCTATCGTTGTATGGATTTAGAGTCATAACTTTTTAATGTGATGAACCATTCTACACACAGAACAAGAAACTCTAAACCCTAAACTCGGAACCCTGAACTCAGAACTCTAAACCCGAAACAAAACTTTGAACATTAAACCTTAAACTTTGAACTGACAAAAAATGCCAATAAACCAACATGAAGTTCAACTCCTCGGTCATCTCGAGCTACTTGCACGACAGGTAGTAGAGGGATTTATTACAGGTTTGCACAAGAGTCCTTTTCATGGTTTCTCGGTGGAGTTTGCGGAGCATCGTTTGTACAATACAGCGGAGTCGACAAAACACATTGACTGGAAATTATACGGACGTTCAGATAAACTTTTTGTAAAACGGTATGAGGAAGAAACAAATCTTCGTTGCCAGGTAATTTTGGATAATTCTTCTTCGATGCATTTTCCGGAAGAAGGAAAAGGAGGAGTGGTACTCAATAAAATTAATTTCTCAGTTCATTGTGCAGCTGCAATTGCGTATATGTTGCGGATGCAACGCGATGCTGTAGGACTGAGTATTTTTTCAGATAAAATTGAATTGAACACACCGGCACGTTCCAGTTCCATTCATCACAAAATGATGTTTAGTGAAATGGAGAAACTCATTGTGGATCCGAAAATACAAACAGGAAAAAAAACAGCAGCTGCGGATGCTTTGCATGAAATAGCGGAGACTATTCACAAGCGTTCTCTTGTCATTGTTTTTAGTGACATGATGGACACCGGTGAGAGCGTCGATGAATTGTTTTCAGCTTTGCAACATTTGAAGCACAACAAGCATGAAGTTGTTTTATTTCATGTGACGGATAAAAAGAAAGAGGAAGATTTTAATTTCGATAACCGGCCTTATTTGTTTGTGGATGTAGAATCCGGCGAACAGGTAAAAGTACATTCGAATGAAATCCGCGACACCTATGTTCAGGCGATGGCCAACTATAAGAAAGATCTGAAATTACGTTGTGGTCAGTACAGGATAGATTTTGTAGAAGCAGATATTAATGAAGGCTACCGGAATGTTTTATTGCCTTATCTCATTAAAAGGGAGAGAATGGGTTAATTCCGGTAATTTGAAGCTTGAACTGTTAAATTTTTATAAATCATTGACAAGAGTATTTATTAATCGTAATATTGCGATGAATATCTGAGTATGGGAACCGCGAAGACAGAAGAATTTACAATAAAAGACAACAGGATTGCGCGTTATGCGAAAGCACTGGCACATCCTGCCCGTGTTGCGATTCTGCAGATTCTGGTTCAGCGTCAATCGTGTATTTGCGGAGATCTCGTGGACGAATTGCCCTTGTCTCAGTCTACAATATCCCAGCATCTGAAAGAACTCAAAAGTGCCGGACTAATTACCGGAGAAATAGAAGGTGTAAAAACCTGTTACTGTATCAATGAAAAAGAATGGGAACTCGCCAGCCAGGTGATGGAAACATTGTTTAAGAGTGTGAAGTTGGGGAAGAAGTGTTGTTGATTTTTTTTGTTATTATTTAACGTAATATTACGATGAAAGAATTATGAATTATGAGTTATGAATTATGAGTTGTGCATGCATTAGCTAATGCCCTCCCCTGAGCTTAATAACCTAATAACCTAATAACCTAATAACAGACATGAGTAGCGTATGTTTTAGCGACTGTCCTCCTGGCGGATTAATAACTTAATAACTCAATAACCTAATAACTTAATAACCTAATAACTCAACAAGTTAAGATCTCAATAACCAACCAACTGAACAACTCAATTAACAATTTAATAAATATTTCAATGAAAAACAGCGACGAAATAAAAAAAATGGTTCGCGAGAAGTATACAGAGATTGCTACTCAGGACAAAGATATGAATGCGAGTTCTTGTTGTGGTTCTACCTGTTGTTCGGACGAGGTGTACCATTTGATGGCGGATGATTATTCGAAACTGGAAGGCTATGAGCCCGGTGCAGATCTTGGTCTGGGATGTGGCTTGCCGACGGAATTTGCAAAAATCAAAAAAGGAGATGTTGTCATTGATCTCGGTTCAGGTGCAGGAAACGATTGTTTTGTTGCAAGGGCAGAGGCAGGGGAGAGTGGCAAAGTCATTGGCATCGACATGACAGAAGCGATGATCGAACTTGCGCGGAAGAATGCAGAGAAATTAAATTTCCACAATGTTGAATTTCGTTTGGGCGACATAGAAAAGATGCCTGTGACTTCTGCAATTGCTGATGTTGTGGTAAGCAATTGTGTATTGAATCTTGTTCCGGAAAAGCAGAAAGCGATTTCTGAAATACACCGTGTTTTGAAGCCCGGCGGACATTTCAGCATTTCTGATATCGTATTGAAAGGAATATTGCCTCCATCCTTACTTCGTACTGCAGAAATGTATGCGGGATGTATTTCCGGCGCGATTCAGAAAGAGGATTATCTCGGTATGGTAAAAAATGCAGGCTTTGAAAACATCACCATCCAAAAAGAAAAATCCATTCATGTGCCGGATGATATTTTAAACCAATACCTGAACGAAGCAGAACTTGCAGAATATAAAAATTCCGGTGTTGGGATATTTAGTATTACTGTGTATGCGGAAAAGAAAAAGGAACCGTGCTGTGATCCGGCGTTGAAGTGCTGTTGATTGTTAGTTCAGATTTAGATATTAGTTGTTAGTTGTTAGTGCCAAGCGTGTGAATTGCTGAGTACTTAGCATTGAACTTATCCGGACTAACCACTAATCACTAACAACTAATCACTAAAAAAAGACACTCGGAGATAGCTGTCTATTCCTTCACAAATTTCTTTATAATCACACTGCTCTCAGTATCGATTCTAAGAAAGTAAAGTCCGCGAGGCAATGACGATACGGAAATTGTTATTTGATTTGTATTGGTGGAAATAATTTCTTCTGCGAAAACTAATTGCCCAATTGTATTTATTAAACTGAATTTATTTTTACCAATTCCTATTCCGGGTCCTTGTACGGAAATAAAATCAGTGGCTGGATTTGGCGATAGAGTAAATAGTCCTGGATCTGCATTTTCAAGAATTGCTGCTGAGGTAAGAATCTCAAATTCCTGTGAACATGTTATTCCATTGTAAGTAGCCTCAAACGTATAAGTACCGGCTATAGTTGGAAGTAGTTTTGACCAGGCGACATAATTGGAAACTGCATTGCCCGGACTTGTATAGGTCCAGCTATTAAAAGTACTTCCACCCGGATTTAGAATTCGTACATCAGCAGTCATGCCGGCTGTTGCATTCCTCAGAAACATATAAAATTTCGCATATCCCGGTGCCAGGCCGGGTCCTTGAAAGGGAATTGTGTAAGATGTACTTTCGTTCAGTGTTTCTGTTGTCGGACAACCCGGCATGACAGCATCTGTAATATGTACCGAAGCTTTAAGAACGGATGGTTCTGTGTATGGCTTTTGAAGTGCCCACCAGGAATTTGCATTCAAGGAATTGCAGGTTCCAGCAAATGGATCTTTGTAGGTGGTATTTGTATTCCCACTCCATACTTCGAAATGCAAATGCGGTCCGGAGGAGCTTCCGGAGCTTCCTACAACTCCGAGATATTCCCCAACTGAAATGGATTGTCCTATGGCCTTGGTAGTAACAGAACCGGATTTCATGTGCCAGTACAATGCGACGGAACCATCAGTATGCTGAATGATGGCATAGTTTGCCGGTAAAGAATTAGACGTGCAGTTGCGATCAAAATTTCCATCGTCTTTGTCAATGAGCGTGCCGGCAGCGGCAGCAATCACTTCCACCTGATCGCTATCCATTTTATGAAATGCGAATGGCCAGATTTTTATATCCGTTCCTTTGTGTCCATCATACGTGATCGAACCACAATTGTAATCCGAATAAACTCCGGCTGTAGTGTTTTGGTCTACATGAGCGCTGATTGCATAGTATCCGCAATCTGTAAATCCACCAGCAGCCCGAAGCGGCCATTCAAGCGCAACAGTAGAAATTCGTTCCTTGGAACCGGAAGAATGAATTGAGCCTGCATTGGTATTTATTCTGGATTCCAGAATCCGGTATTGTTCAATTGAAATACAAGGATGACTGGTATTATTTATTTCAGAGTCCTCACTCAGCACATCACCTGAAATTACTTCTGGTGAACTTTGACTGAAAGCTGTAAAGGAAGTCAGTAAAAGTAAAACTAAAATGATTTTTGCGAATTGGATTTTCATGAAATACGAGTGTAAAAGTGACAACGATTCTTTCGTTCTGAAACGGAATCGAGAAAATATAGTTACTCAATCCGGAGGGTATAAGAGGATGTGAATTTCGTGTAAAATAGCACTCAATTTGAACCACAAATTCAATTCAATACACGATAAATGGTGATGAGGATTATTATTCCCAATATCGATGTGTAAATTCGTTTAGTATATTTTGCAAGCCAATTTGGAAGATAAATATCGAAATTATCTTTTGTTGAATCTGAATAATTTCGGGCAAGGACAGTTAAAGGACAAAACATTTTAAAAATTAATAATGTGATTCCTTCCAGAACAAAAAGCCCATAACCTATCCAAAGCCACTGATCAATCTTATTGACAATTACTGCATACAACATGTAAAAAATTACAATATTAAAAAAGATCCAAATCAAAGTATGAAGGGATTTGATGAGAATTAATTTGGATGAATTCTGCATGCTTTAATTCGTTCTGGAATTATAAATTGTGAAAAGTTCTTTGCAAGTTTCGTAATTTATTTGGTATTTACCGGATAGAGTAGACGCAAAGCATTGAAGATAGCCTGATGTGAAATTGTTGCATGGTCTTCCTGAGGCAGGTAGTCGAAATACACTTTCAAACTTTTGCTTTTTGAGCTTTTTAGTTTCTCCACCAGTAAATTTGCATCTACTTCCATTACACGTGGAATCTCAGAGGGAGTGAGGCCTTCCTTGCCAACAGAAATACAAACTTCTGTTGGTCTGTTAAATTTCTCCAGCAATAGTTCTGAGGATCTATTCAGAATAGATCCATTGTCCCACCAGATACTTGGACTTACAATGATATATTTATTAAACAGAAAAGGTTTTTTCAAAAGGACTTCAACTGCAAACAGCCCGCCGATAGATTGCCCAATGAGCATTTTGGAATTGCTTGTATTGTATTTTTTATCAATAAACGGCTGGAGTTCTTTTTCGATGAAATTGATAAAATTGCCGGAGTGTCCGGCCTCGGGGTATCTTTTCTTTTCAGATTCGACAGAGCTAACAAAAGTCAGATCTCTTTTTCTATCCACATTTTCAATTCCAACAACAATGGATTTTGGGACCCGGTTTATCCATGAAAAATTATTAAACTGTATGAGCCCTACCACATGGATGAAATCTTCATCCATACCTCCATCAAGTAAATAAATTACGGGATATTTTATAGTATCCGCTTGATTATATCCTTCAGGTAGATAAATATTCAGCTTACGTTTTTCTCCCAATTCCTGCGATTGAATTTCTATACTATGTCCGAGAACAAGCGGTTTGCTCAGGTCGTTCACAGGTGATTCTAACTGCTGAGCCTGAATCCGTGTACTGCTGAGGAGTAGCAGGAGGAGGAATACTTGTAATTTCATCGGGTAAGAAATGAAAGGTTATGGAATGGCGGGATGCAGGATCCGGTTTCACTAAACTTAGACAGAATGCAGTATAAAATTAAGAATTATCTTCAAATTCAAGAGTAAATTCTGTGCCTTTGTTTAATTCGCTTGCGATAGAAATTTTGCAGAGATGGAGTAACTTAAGGCAGGTATTTGTATACGAACGAGAGTTGAATCACAAATTAATTGTGGAACAACTCTCGTTTGTTATTCAATTAACAAAAAAATTAATATTATTTATTACTGAACATCTGTAACATCCCGAATAATAATTTCTTTAACACCGTTGAATTCTGTTAGAATGCCGGTTATTGAAACTGTTCCTGTTGGATAAGCTGTTGCAGCAAAAGTGGCAGTGCTGGCGGTGAACAAATCGATAGACCCGGAGAAATCGCTGATTAAATTAGTGCCTCCGTAAACTCCCGAGCCGGTAATGGTGACACCGGTAAGTTTGACCAGACGGCCTTCCCAGCTGTCGTAAGATGGAGTAATGTCTGCAATGCTAGCCACAGTGATTGGCGTGACACTGGCTGTTCCCAGAACTGTAGCATTGGCGAGAGGAACATTATTTATTTGCAATACTCCGTTAAAAGTAGAGAGTTCCATTCCGGAGATATCTATTTCCAATTGATTACCCTCAGCAAATGTATGGTTGGCTAAAAAGCGAATCATGATTCCTGCACTTGCATCTTGTGCATACATATTCCGACCGCTGGCAAACATTCCTGTTGCATAGTTGGAGGTTACAACAACATTGATTTTCTTCCCGTCAGGAAGTGCCAGCGTATTTCCTGCTCCCGGATCAAGCAGACGGATGCTGTCCATTTGCATCAGTTGAACCAAGTCGTCAGTAGTAAAAACAACCTGATTGCCATAAGCAGTCCCGGCACTATTAATGGCGTAAGCTCGTACATAACAAATGGTACTGGCAGAAAGTCCTGTCATATTCGAAACAAAACTACCGACCCCATTGCCACTGGAAATTGTGAAATCAGCTGTGGTAGGAATCGCGTGAGTTGCAATCGCGATCCCTCTCTCTGTTACGGGTGCACCGCCGTCGTCAGTGACAGTGCCACCGGATGTAGCGGAAGTAGCTGTAACAGCAGTTGCCGGTTCTGTGGTAACAGTTGGGATGTTTACCAGAGTTGTAAAAACAACTTCATTTCCATAAGCAGTTCCGATACTATTTGTTGCATAGGCCCGTACATAACAAACTGTATTTGCGCTAAGTCCTGTCATGTTTGAAACAAAGCTTCCTGTACCGGATCCACCGGTAATAATTAAATCGGCGATGCCCGGATTGGGATGGGTTGCGATTGCAATTCCTCTTTCAGTCACGGTTGCTCCACCATCGTTGGTAACATTTCCTCCCGAAGTTGCAGAGTTGGAAGTCACTGCACTTGCTGAATCAGTAGTCACTGTAGCCAATGTAATATTCACACTGTTTTTTGTAATTGTCATGGTAGATGCGGCATTATAAATGTCATCATTCCATGCCTGGTCTGAACCAACCGCTGCGGCAATTTTGACAGTAATGGTATTACCAATGAAATTGGTGTTGGGTATTAAATCTGCTCTGTTGATTCCAAGGAGAATGGTTTTGTCGCTAGTATTAACATTGCAAGTGATGTTGTTTTGGAAGAGGTTTGTGAAATCATTTCCTTCCACACCTGAGGAGTCTGCGATTCCGATAGTGCCGCTGTAGGAAGATGGAGCGTTCCCGGTTACCCAAAAAGTAAGGAGTTTATGATAGGCATCTGTGTTCTCAGTTCCCCAGAAATTAAATACAGGGCCTCCATTTGGGATGTTCACCATTACATTCACTCCGATGGCTTGTGAAGAGGAGACAGAATTCACAGTGAGCAGAAACCAGATTGAATCATTAATTGCGTCGTATTTGAATTCAAGCCGGGTGCCGTCAAGTAAGGCAGAGTTGGCACCTTCGCCGCAGGCATCTGTTGCCAAAGAGGTGAAACCAATATGCGCGTCGTCATTGCATTCAGCCGGTGTTGGTGTTGGATTCTGATTCTGATCTTCATCTTTTTTACAAGCGTTGAAAGTGAGAAGAAGTGCAGTACAAAGAATTAATAAACTGTTTTTTTTAATGTTCATGCGATTAAAATTTTGGTTAAGAGTTTGACAGATAAGATTACAAATGTTTTCCATTGCAATCATTGCAAGGAAAGAAACATTCTTCAATGAGATAAATGTGGATTCTGAATACTAAAATGAAAGAGTAAAGAGATCAAGAATAGTATTCCGAAAGTAGGAATAATATTTAAAAGAGAAAAACTCCTTCTTTCGGCGAAAAATGTTGATTATTTGTCAATTGAATGACCACTCTTGTCCTGAACCATAATTCATAACTGAAATTGAGTTATTAAGTTATTGAGTTATTGGGCTCAAGGGATGGCTTATGAAATGGTTTACGCAACTCATAACTGAAATTAGGTTATTAAGTTATTAAGTTATTGGGTTATTGGGCTCAAGGGATGGCTTATGAAATGGTTTACGCAACTCATAACTGAAATTAGGTTATTAAGTTATTAGGTTATTGGGCTCAAGGGATGGCTTATGAGATAGTTTACGCAACTCATAATTGAAATTAAGTTATTAAGTTATTAGGTTATTAGGGTTATTGGGCTCAAGGGATGGCTTATGAAATCGTTTCCACAACTCATAATTCATAACTCATAACTCATAATTCAAAACTCATAATTCAAAACTCATAATTCATAACTCATAATTCATCGTTCTCAATTCTTAACCATGTTCACCATCTGAACCTTCGTATCTGAAGACACTACGCCAAAATAAATGCCACTGCTCAGTTCTGATAAGTCCAGTGAAACCTGATGATTTCCGTTTTCTAAAATTGTGCGGGATGAAATGATTACTTCTTTTCCGATCCTGTCGAGAATTTTTATTTCCACGGAATTTGCTAGTAGAAGATCAAATTCAAATGTGAAAATTCCTGATGAAGGATTCGGGATAACCTTGAGATTGGAAATCGAAGAGTTGAGTAAAGGAATTTCTGTGATGGCAGATTCGGAGACTGCCTGGCATCCGTTGACATCTGTTACACGCACGGAGTAATTACCGGGGGCAGGAACGATAAAACACTGATCAGTGGAGAGAATAACAGTTGGGTTGTTTAATGCAAACCATTCGTAAGCAGAATAGACTCCTGCACACAATGTATCACTGTTGATAGTGACCAACGGCTGCGCAGGGTTAGCGAATTCAGTGATGAAAGCCGGATAGGAAACCGAATCACAACCGAAGGAATTGCAGGCGACAAGAATTACATCGAAAGTTCCGCTATTCGGATAATAGATATTCGTTGGATTTTGTGCTGTTGAGGTATCCGGAACGGCGCCAGGGAAATACCATCTCCACGATGTAGGATTATTGGTGGATGCATCAAAGAAATTAATAGCCTTCTTGGAACACCATGACGTATCGCTGCTCATCATGCTTACTGCAGGGACAACACCCGACGTGAAGCAGGTTAGTTTAAAGAAGACCGGTTGGTCAGCTATGCCATTTACTTTAACCGGTCCATACACTCCGGGAGTTGTAGGGAAATCCTGAGAGTGTGTTGTAGAGCTGATGCAAACAGTATCATTGTTTCCTCCATGGTCTCTGAGTGATAGATGTGGAGAAGGGTAATCATAGAAACTTCCGGAATAATCTGCATCACTTCCGCCGATGTATGTGGATCCTCCACATCCGTATCCTGTCCCACTCGCATTCAGGTTCACCGCAAAGAAATCATAGGTCCCTGCATTCCGCGGTTGATATGCTCCCGTTGATGTCGGAAATGAATCCTGGCTGATTCCTACTGCATAGGCTTCGCCAATTGAATTCACAGCAAGTCCTGTACCGTCATCAGACCGGTATCCTCCCAGAAATGTAGAATACACCAGTGCTGTTCCGGATGCATTCAACCTCAGAACAAAAGCGTCAGTTCCATTATTTCCTGCATGTGTTGTTTGCAAAGCTCCGGGAGTAACCGGAAATGTAAACGTATTTGTGGAGCCAACCACATATGCATCACCTGAAGCTGCATGCAAGGCAATTGCGCTACCTGTTCCGGGAGCAAGGAATGTTGAGTAATCCAGAGTTACAGGAGTCGTTGCACTGAGTTTTGTTACATACGTCATAACACCATCCATGCCTGTGTTAAATACAGAATTGTACGCACCTGCGGAGATGGGATAGGTTGGAGTTCCGGAAGAGCTAAAAATTTTCCCCGTGATGAATGCGTTTCCGGCATTATTCACGGCGATGCTCCTGCCTTCTGAATATGAAAAGGGTCCGCCACCCAGGCGAACAGAATAAACCAGACTGTTAGCCCCACTTTGATTAATGTCAAACTTTGCTACAAATGCATCTCTGTCACCGGAAGGAAATGGTGATGAATTTTTTCTTGGGAAATTTCCGACAGAAGTATTCCCTGTGATATAGGCTATTCCAGTTCCGCCCAATGCAATTCCGTAGCCGGTTTCACTTCCTGTACCTCCTAAAAAGGAAGAATAAATTAATCCAGTACCGGTAGAATTTAACACAGTCAAAAATGCATCCGAACCGGCATCGTGAATGGGTTGATAGGCATTCGGGGTGGAAGGAAAATTGGTGAGTCCTGTAATATTCAGATCTACTACACCGGTTACATATGCTCTTCCAAGATTATCCACTGCTATGCCTGTTCCAAATTCAGATGAACTGCCGGGAAGATAAGTTCCATACAACATCGTTGTCCCATCACTTGCGAATTTTGCAACGAAGATTTCCGGATAGATATTTCCCGGACCCGAATATGCACCGGCGGTAGTTGGAAATGAAGCGTCCACCATTCCGGTTAAATACACATTTCCGTCATTATCCAAAGCATTGCTGAAACAGTAATTGATATTATTGCCTGCACCTGTTGCCTTTGTATACGAACTCCAAACCATTTGAAACAAGGGATCAATAATCAAATCATAATTATCATTGTACCCTTGCGTAGATTCAAATCCAAATGTGGAATCATTGATCAGAAGATAATTCATTTCGACGAATTGCTTTTTCCCTTCAACGATCTGCCAGGCTACCGGTTTTTTCTGTAGTTGAACATTGTACGGTGTGCCTATTGCGAGTTCACCTTTGGGTGTCAAAGAAAGGCTCGTGATCCCTTCGTAATAGGCTTTGATAGAATTAATGTCCGCTCCCGGATGAACGATATAATCGTATTTTATTTCGGTGCCATGTCCATAAATATCCAGATCTACTCCCTGAAATACAGAACTGTATTTTAGTTGCGAAAATTCTTCAGGGTGAATAACCCATTTTTTCGGGTCATTGCCTGACAAATACGAAAAGACACTTTCTTTTCCTTCGATACCGCTTATGTTTAGTGAAGTTGAAGGCTCAACAAATTTCATATTCCAAACGATAAAGGGATAATCTTCTGTGCCATCGGGAAGTTCAACTTCCTCCCCGGATTGCGAAAAACTCAATCCCTCACGTAGAAAAGCAACTCGCGTTGCTGTGGATTGTCCGCTAAAAAGTATTGTGGAATCCCATTGACCTCCATTTTGCAGGAAAGTGACAGGACTGGATGCAGCCTTGATTTGTTCCTGACAGATCAAAAGTAACAGTGTTATTCCAGATAGAATTATTCTGAAGCAGATGGATAACTTAGGGAGTGATGTCTTCATGCTTTTTTTTTAATGCTTGTGATATAATGCTGATGTTATTAAAGGTTTCGTTGATTGAAAAAAGGAGAAAATTAACTCTTCTAATTTCACTCATTTTATTTTATAAATAGAGATGTTTTCGATGCTATTCGTCATGGCTATTTTTAAAAGGCTGAGTAAACCTCTACAAGGCTATGAAGCAATTTTTGCCTCAAGAAGGAATGGTTGCTGAATGGGAAAAAATAGTATTCGAAATGGAGAGAAATTCAGAAAATGGGTATGGGTTGATCCAGGTATTTTAAAGTGCCTTTGGATTTTAACATCTCTTCTAAATAGGGGATGTGTTAAAATTTTAAAAAAAAAATTGAGAAATGAAAAGATTTGTTTTGGCCTGTGGTGAGAGCATTTGAAAAAAAAATTATTATAAAAAAATTGTTTGTGATAATTTTTAAATAATATTTATTGATTTGTGTTATTGTCAAATGGAATTTCAGTCTATTCATCGGTTTGTAGCTTCTTATTGTTGAGCTTTGTATTCTTCCGGAAACCCAAGTCCGGCTAAGCATTTCAGCAGATCCGTGTTTTTCGACGTGGATTTTTTTTCGTTTACCAAGCTATTTTATTGACTGACCAAAGAAGTGAAGTTTAACTATATTATTGGTGAATATTAACGTAAAATAGCATTTCGATGCATTTTTAATCGATTAATTACCCCCTAAATTAAATGAAGAAATTTGCATTAAATGCATGTTTCGCCTTGATTTTTTATTGTTCTGCATTTGCACAGTTGGAATTCAATGAAATTTGTCCGGCGAACATTTCCGTCATCCAGAATGCGGATGGTCGGTATGATGATTATGTAGAGCTCTATAATTCGGGTGTCAGGGAAATTGACCTTGCCGGTTATGGGATATCTGATAACACCGATCCTTCTAAACGATATCTATTCCCGTCCTTTTCCTTAGTTCCCGGCGAAAAAGCGCTGGTATTTGCTTCCGGATCGCATGCTTTACCTCGTATTCATCATTACGAATTGCCTGTTAGTGGAACAGGGAATGGCGTTTTGAGACGGGATCGGCAGTTTTGGATTCCAACTGGAGAAACATCAGCTTTGACGATAGTCAATGGCAAAGAGGTGAAGGTGGAATTGGATTTGGTGATGATGATGATGGCACAACAATTTTGCCCTGCCGTTCGGTGATGATGCGAAAATGGTTTGTTGTCGATGATCCGGGCCGGGTTGTGCAGGCCATTCTCATGATGGATTTCGATGATGGATTTGTTGCTTATCTGAATGGTGTTGAAATCGCGCGTTTTAATATGTGGCCAGGGTTGCCCGACTGGGATGATTTGGCTTCTGATGCGCATGAGGCTGAATATTATCAAGGTTATTTACCGGATTCTTTTGCTATTAATACGGATCTTCTCAAATCAGCATTAATTGCAGGAACAAATGTTTTGTCGGTCGAAACACACAATGTCACAGAAAACTCTTCCGATCTTTCTTCGATCCCGTTTTTAATATTTGGAGTGAAAGACTCCATTGAAATTTATCCGGCAACTCCGAATTGGTTTCATGCACCAACTCTTTCGGTCTTCAATGCGGATTTTAAACTCAGCCGTTCGGGTGAAACCATTTATTTGTTTGACCCGGAGGGACTAATTGTCGACCAACAAAGCTATCCCCAACTTGAATCGGATCATTGTTATGCACGTACTACTGATGGCTCTATTAACTGGTGTTATAGTAATATGTGTTCTCCTCTCGCATCCAATCAATCAAACAATTGTTATTCCGGGTATGCTCCTGTACCAATTTTTTCACTAGCCGGCGGATTTTATTCACCGGGTTTGGCAATGAGTTTGTCATGTTCACAGCCGGGAGCAATCATTCGCTTCTCTACAAATGGAGATGACCCGGATTCAAGTGATCAGGTGTATTCACAATCCTTCGTTTTTAATTCTACGACAACAGTTCGTGCACGGGTATTCATGAATGGTAAACTTCCGGGAAGAACCATTAGTCATACATATTTTATTGAGGAAGAGAGTAAGCTGCCAGTATTTTCGATTAGCATGGATTCTCTGGATCTCTGGGATGAAAATTCAGGAATCTACACGCTTGGTCCGAATGCAGATCCTGTATGGCCGTATTTTGGAGCCAATTATTGGCAGGATTGGGATAAGCCTGCCGCTGTTGAATACTATGATAAATCCAAACAGCATATTATTAGTTTCAATGCTGAAATAGAAATCTATGGGAATTACTCCCGTTCGGAAGAACAAAAAAGTTTTGAAATTAAACTGAGTGATAAATTTGGAACATCTGAATTGAATTATCCACTGCTCCCGGACAAACCTTTCCTGACAAAATTTGAAAACATCGTACTGCGAAATTCAGGTACAGATTGGAATGTTGTTCATTTCCGTGATGCACTTATGGAACGCCTGATGAAAAATACCAGTACCGGATATCTGGCAGCAGAACCGGTGCGATTGTTTTTAAATGGGCAAGATTGGGGTGTCTATACTGTGCATGAGAAGCACAATCAGAAATGGATTGAATCAAATACTGATTTGAAAGAAGGCGAATACGACTACCTCACAGAAATAGGTGAAGAGATTGATGCAGCATCAGGAAGTGATCATGATTTCTGGACTATGTATAATTTCATTACTTCCAATTCTCCTGATGAATCGACGTATTACACTACGGTTAACTCCATGCTGGATCTGAAGAATTATACAGATTATTTCATTGCTGAAACCTATGTCAACAATGGAGATTGGATTGGTGAATGGACCAATAATATAAAACTCTGGAAGCCGAAAGCTCCGGGGTCGCGATGGAAATATCTTTTGCATGATCTTGATTTTGGATTCGGATTGCATGGAGACGTTCAGGATGATCGCCTGGAAATGGCCCGCAACCCAATTGCATTTAGCTATTCATCTGAAATGTTTGATCACTTGCTTGAGAATGCTCAATTTAAAAGGGACTTTATCAACCGTTACGCAGATCTCATGAATACTATTTATATGCCGGTCCACGTAGAACAGGTTATGCAGCAGTTTCGTGATTCCATGGCCATTGACATGGAATATCATTTTGCAAAATGGGGGAGTGATTCAACAAGCTGGCATTCGAATATTGACGAGATGATGGCTTTTGTGAATCAACGCCCGGCGATTAGTCGATCAATGATTATCGATCAGTTTAATCTTAATGGAAAAGTCAGTTTATCACTGAATGTGTTTCCCGCCGGATCGGGAAGAATTGAAATAAGTACAGTGACACCTACTGCATATCCATGGACAGGGATTTATTTTAATGGCAACCCCGTTACTCTAACTGCGATCCCTGATCCTGGATATAGATTTGATCATTGGGGAGCAGGTCAGCTTGCAGGAGCGTCGCAAATGGCAAGTGTTAACTTTACTTCCGATCAATTCGTAACAGCATATTTTACCGGAACAGCAGAAAATCCGAAGCTTACCATCAGTGAATTGGATTATCACCCGGATACTCTTTTTAATTCTCAGGATTGGTTAGAGTTGCACAATTATGGAACTATTGCTCTTGATCTTTCCGGATGGAAACTCAAAGATGAGCTAGACAACCATGCCTTTGTATTTCCGACTGGTAGTGTTGTTCCTGCCGATGGGTATTTGGTTTTGTCAGAAGACACTTCCGCTTTTGATGCAGTCTATCCATCCTGTGCAAATAGATTGGGACCTTTTGGTTTTGGTTTGAAAAATTCGGAAGGGCAAATTCGTTTGTTCAATTATTCTGATTCCATAATTGCCTCGTTTTATTACCAGAATAATTTGCCCTGGCCACAAGAAGCTGATGGTTTTGGTTACACATGCGAATTACAGAATGTTGCATCAGATCTTAGTGATGGTTCCAACTGGCATCCGGGATGTTATGGTGGCTCTCCCGGTTCTCCGTTTTCTTCTTTACTTGCAATTGACCTCAGTGTTTCCGGTTCGAATACTATCTGCAGCGGAAGTGCAACACAGTTACTTGCTCCGGGCATTCCGGATTATAACTATCAATGGGTTTTGGATGATGAAGATATTGCAGGCGCGGGAAACAGTTCATTCCAGGCTACGGTGCCGGGTACATATGCTGTTCACATCAACAATCTGGGTTGCACAAAAATTTCGGAAGAATTTATTTTGACGGGTCATCACACTTCCGATATACCTTCGGTAAAGAATGCAGAACGTTGTGAACCCGGATCTGTTTTATTAGAAGCGGTTTCTCCGGATACAGTATTTTGGTATACAAATGCCGAAGAATTACCTCTGGCAATTGGTCAATCCTTTCTTACACCGGCGCTCCAGGCAAGCACTACATTTTATGCGAGGGCAGGAAGTGTTTGTCCTTCAGAAATTGTTCCTGTCAATGTCAAAATACTCGACTCCTGCGAAGCTACCATTCGTATTTACCCGAATCCATCAGGCCAGGAGAGCAATCTTGTACTTCACTATCAAGGATTGAAAGCCGGTGAGGCAATTGTACAGATTTCTGATGTACAAGGAAAGTTGGTAAAAACACTGAATATTATTCTGTCGGAATATTCGACATCCTGTGAGTTGAGAGTCCAAGATCTAGGTCACGGATTGTTTTTCCTGAATCTCTTTCAGGAAAATGAGAAGTATGCGACAAAGATTTTAAGATTGGAATAGAATCAACTTTATTTCAGTTTTTAATTCTAACAAGCTTTGCTCAGTTAGTAAAATCTGGAATTTGCTTTCTTCAGGATTTTTGAAATTTATTATTAATTGAAATCTAATCCTTGATTAGTTTTCCGGTTTTTAATACACCATTTTCATTTGACAATTCAAAAAAGTAGATTCCTTTTGTAAGGAAATCAGTATTCACTGCAGTTGGACCAGTGAAATTTTGGTGTAAAACATTTTGATAGGCAAAATTATAAATGTTGATTTCTGAACGGATATTGTCGGGAACAGATATTTCTATTTTTCTGTTGAAAGGGTTCGGGAAAATTTCTGCTGAAGAATTGAAGTTATTAGATTCTTCGATTCCCATGAAAAGTGAACAGGTCCGGCAGAACGAACTGATTATACCGGAGCTTGAACTCGTATCTGTTCGTACAAATAGCCAGTTGTGTCCGTTTTGGTTCGCTGTTGCAGTGAAATTTAAATTTGTATTCGTCCATGTATAACCTGCAGGACTGAGACTGTCAATAAATTCAGCTCCACCAATCTGAATGGATGCATTTGTATAAACTTTTGGACTAAAAATTCCATCACTTCCGAAACCATGGCTCACGTAAGTAAATCCGAATGAGTAGGATTGACCTGTTATCAATGGCTGCCCAAGCCGGACTCCAACATATTCTCCACCTGAAGTCCAGGTAGTACCATTGCCAAGAAAAATAGCCCGGCAATTTGCTTCAGGAATTGGTGGAGGAATGGTAATGTTCGCTCCCGGCCATGCGCCAATCCACATGGATCCCGTCCATTCCATCAAGTCGGCATCGTAATTTGAGAGATCGCTGCTCGAATTGAAAGATGTTTGTGGAGCTGAAGAAGTGAAACAACTATCGAGGATACTGCTTTGACTTGAGCAAATGTTGGTCAACAGAAATAAGACAAAAATGGAGTAGTATACTTTTTTCACTTTATTGTGTTTTAGAGATGTGAAAGATATTCATGATTATCTCATTAAACAACTGATGCTAGCAATTGGAATGACTTGTCTCAGTTTAAGGTTTTTTTCTTTTTCGTTTAAGGTGCAGCGAATTCCATAACTCAACAATACACTGCTACTGATTTTCCATTCACCCCCGAATGCGAAAATGTATTCTTCTTTGATGATGGATGTCTTTTTTTTGCGAACTCCATTTTCAAAAGACCAATTCACTTCTTCAAATGTTGGGACACGGTTTTTTGTGTAAAATCCTTCGATGAAAAAATTATATCGGGGCGAGCCGTATCGAATGTTTAACCCGTATGAAAAAATCCATTCTTCACCATTTATAAAATTGATGGAGAGTGAATCTCTTTGGATAGTTTCAAGGAATGACCCATCAAAATCAAAAATACTATCTGTGAGAATAGTATTGCTGCTGTCGGCCAGGGTAACCTTTAAAAATTCACATCGAACTTGTGCAGTTAAGAGCCATTTCCTTCCGAGTCCAAGACCTGCATTCAACCAACACACATTGCTCCGATGTTCCGCTTTTATGCTGTCTATTCGTTCAGAATTGAATCGATTGAATGAAAAGGATCGTCCTGCAGCAATGTCTATACTGGTAGCATTCCAATACAAGCCTTTTAATTCATCCAATCGTTGTTGCATGCGTTGTTTTTGATTTGATCTCAACTCATCCCGCTCATCTGCTTTTGCATAAACAAGTCTTTCCAGAGAATCCTTTTCATCACGGGAACTTGCCAATAAAAACTGTCTTTTCAGAGAGATGAAATCACTATCCATTAATGCTTGTTGGGCTTTGAAATCCTCCTGAAGATCCTGGAATGAAGTTTTATTCGAAACCAAGGGATCATACTTTCGGTAAAGTGTAATTTTTCCAGCGTATGAAAACAAACGAATGGAATCATTGAAGTCCAGTGATCCCGCAGAAATATTGAGTGTTGAAAGTGTTTGCAAAAATTTTCCGGCATTTTGATACTTTTCAGGAGTAGGACGATTGTAAAAGATTGACCATACCGGTTGTGCTTCAATGGAAAGGTTTGGCGCGAGTCTGTACGTCTTGAATGACCAGTCAACTTTGAAATCACGGATCGCTCCAGGACTTGAGACCAAAGAGGATCCTGCATCGAGCATTTGAAAGGCAGGAGAGGCAGGGATTGCAATTTCGGTTGATTTTGGAATTTCGAAGGGTGAATCCTGGGCTTCACACAGTAATACATTTAGAAACAGAATAGTTAAAAAGAAGCTGTAACAGGAGCAGTTCTGATTTATTCGAAATTTGCGAGTAATGATATGGTGAACTAAACGTCGAGTCATATTGCTTTCAAATCAAGTAATAATAAGGAGTGAATTTATTTATTGCTTAAATCATAGAGTACACCCTTTTCGTGTATTTTGTTATTCAATATTTAACTGCATTGAAACTGATCTGGCCCGTAAGCCTATGCGTTTGGCTCCACTTGGATTTTCGGAAACGGGAATGGATGAATACGAAATAATTTCTACCTCACCAAGGTTGATCGTAAGAAGCTCTTGCCGACGATCAGGGCCGAGAAGGATCAGTTCGGTTGGTTTTAAATCCGTATTCCTTTGTGGAGATTGAAACCATTCGTTCCAGCCAGCTGCATCAACTTGAGCCAGGTCAATTGTAAAATCACTTATTGCAGTAGAGTCTCCCGCCCTTAACCCTCCATATACCTTTTGGATAGTAATGGCACTGATTGCAAAAATCCGAGTAGATGGCAAGTTGCCAACTCTCAATTTAAAATTGCTGCGAAGTGCTACTTTCGCTCTCGGGCCAATCGTTCCTCTCCTCGAACCACCTCCATCGTCCGTTCTTACATCCTTGGATTCAACTTTTATTTTGAATTCGACGGGTGTTTTTTCACTAGTATTGAATGAAGGCAAAGAAATTTCGCTTGTCTCTGTTTCTTCATATCTCCTCTCTTCAATTGTTTCATAATTGAATGTCGTAAGTGAAGCGACCATGCTATAACTCTCTGCCGGATGAAACCTATCTCCAAGTTTTTTAAAAAGTTCATCGAGAAACCTGACCGCTGAAATTCTTGCGACGATGGTCGTATAGTGTTTTATTTCATTTCCAATCAGCGTGTCCTTGTAATCCAATTGTGTGACGTGCGACGATCCTTTTCCTTCTATTTCTGCAAACGCATGACCCGTAGCATAGCGTCTGCTACCGCTGGCAGTAGTGCTAAAAGTGCTAACAGTATCATGGCTTTGAGCGGTGAATGTTGGAAGGACTTTCAGATAGCGAATGTCAAGTTGTTTTGGCTTAACAATTGGTGTTGGTTTTAGCTGAGCCATTGCTGACAGAGAGAGAAGACAGAGGATAACAGATAATTGTATTTTGAAATTGGTCATGTTGGTATTGTTTTTAATAGCGTTAGTGTCAATTGGGAATAAATATTTTGATTATAGAGTATTCATGGATTTTACGATACGACAAAATGTTAGATTTTCCTCAATCAGTAAGGCTGTAATACATGAACCGGAATGAGGTCGTACCCATTGCAGTTTTGAATAATGTCCCAATTTAATGTTCCATTTACAACACTTGTCCCGAATTCGAATGCCTCCATAGGATCACGGTTTGCCGGGCCTTTTAATGAGATGGATTCAAGAGTGAACACAATTACATGATCATTCAATACGGTTGCTTCTGCATATAGGTTTACAACAATCGGGCGAAGCATCCATGTAGTAGATTTTTTTGATACATCAAGATAAATATCGCCATCACAACCTTCGACTTTTGGATCGATGTACATCATGGTAAAATGTTCATTTGAATTAAATTCATTATAGGGAATAGTACTTTGTGGATATAAAAAGGGATCAAAGCCGCGCCCCAGATTTTCAGGATCTAAGTTTCCACTCAACGGAGCCAATGCAAAAACTTTTGAGTCACCTTGCGGTTCACTTTTTCTAATGCTAAATTCAAGTTTTGTGATTACCCATCCATCCTTTAAGGTGATTGCATTGCTTTTCCATACACCTTCTGTTCCGATGGGTCCTGAAGCGATCACAAAAGCCAGATCGTTAGCATCTTCGACCAATCCAACTGCAACTTTTTTACCACCTATGGCTGACATATCAGAAGTTCCATCTGTTTGTCCCCAGGCGGAAGTTCTGACAAATCCAAATTTGCTTTTCAAAGCAAAGGTATTTTCGAGTTTGTAGTCTACCGGATCGGTGAGTTGAAAGGGATATGTGAGTTTAACTGTTGGACGAGATGCTGTTCCGTCTTTTTTTGGATGAATGAAGAAGTCAAATCCATCGAATCGAGCATTGAGTGATTTGCCATCTACAATAAAATCAAAAGTGTTTCCATAAAACAATTTCTTCTCACCTTGAGTTTCATGAGCATTAATCTGGGTAAATTTTTCAACAAAATCCTGGTAATGTCTTGAAAGTATATCATCATTCTTATCAACAAAATTACCGGGAATATTTTCAAACCGAAACGTATACACAAACTCCTGGCAGTTGTACATCGCAGGGTAATTGTTGAAATATGAATACCGAAGGAGGGTAACTTTTGGGATCATTTCAGTCCACTCATCAGCGATTCGGTAATTGGATTCGAGCTTGTCGTTAATAGTTAAAAGGGTTGGTCCGGGTTTGGTACGATACAGAATTTTTAAATCTCCGCTCAAAGCTTGCTTCGGTAAGTTGTAAATAAACCGCATTGTATCAAGCATGATAGTCTGTTTCTTGAGCAAGGATAATACTGTGGTACCGATACTAATTTGAACAATACTGTCAAGATTTACTCCAACAAGAATGAGTGTCCCTCCTTTCGCTCCAATTTTTTTTGGGAAGTAGTCTTTTATAAAGGGTGAGGGATAATTTGAGTGCGTGGAACTGAAAACAGGTTGTTCGTCAAAAATGATTCTTTCATTAGCAGCCGGAATTTTTTCTGCCAGCATATAATTTGAGCTCTGATAGGCATTCACAACCTGCGTATAGGTTGTCATTCCAGGTTTAATGGCAGTTGTGGTCGCTATCGTATATTTTTCATTTAAGCGAATTTCGACCCCGGCTTTCTGCCATACTTTTTTTAAATTTATTTCCAATGCATACGTGCCGGACTTTAATTTTGTAGTCGGTTTAATTTTAATTACGATACTTTCTGGCGTTGGCTTTAGAGTTGCTTTTTGAGGCAAGCTTCGTTTTGTAATCTCGGCTGAAATTCCGGTTGTAGGAATTCCAGAGGAGGATACGCGGGCAGCAATAATATCGTTTGCATCAATGCCGGTAATAGTCACATAACAGAAATTGCTGTCCTGAACTGCTGTGGTGAGAAATACAGTTGTTGGACTGGCTGTCATCCCTGTCAATTGGCCGAAACATGTTGAGCAAGTACTAAAAAGAAACGATAAAAGGAATATCGACAGAGAAATCTGTAAATCCGACTTTAAAGAGTTCATGGCTTGATTAGTTTGAATTGTTGAATGAAAAAATTAAAATTAAGTTAATGGAGGTTTAAGTTGATTAGTGACTCAGATTTATTATTTGTTTTTAATCATAGTCTGAAAGTTTAACTGCGAAAACACATCGATTGTCCTTGTTTTTTTTGACGTTTCGTATTCTGTAAGACACCACAAATACTCAATTGTTTTTTTTGTTATATGTGTCAGTGATTTTCTCCGGATAGAGGTCTTCCGCACCATGTGGCCATCTGTCACGCACATCATTCAGAAATACCGAAAGATTTAGTCCTGTAGTCAGGGGTCCTTGTATGCGTGCATGGATGCATTATAAAAGTGTGAAAACATCCTCAATTCAATACCCAATATAGAAATTTATTTGATAAGTTAAAAATGTGAATATTCTGTGCATCCTCTCCTGGTAAGTACCGAATTTTGTAATCAAAGGTGTTGGTTGAGGACCTATTTATCTGCTTTCATAAACTATGCCATTCTAAAAAAATGGATTCCGGAAAGGATAGATTTGGTTAAATGAAAGGTCGGGTCGATTGTCGATCAATGTGTCTTAACTGAAACTTGCTTGTATTTTTAAAAGCTGTGAGTAAAGGTGCTAGCATGAAATAGTTCACGAGAATTCAATATCAAAAAAAAGTGTTGAATTCAGTATTCTGATTTTCATCTTTCATGAGAAAATATTCTGAATATCATTCTTGCCTACTTAGCAAAGAACACCAATGATATAAAAAGTCTTAAGCTGAAAAAATTTAAATTATTTCACAACTTTTCGATTAAAGTTGCCCTGTTTCGTTTGCACTTGTAAAAAATAAATACCTTCTGAAAAGTCTGTGGTAGAAACAACAGTTGGTTTATTCGACTGGATTGTTCTCTTCATTAAAAGTTGCCCCGTCATTGAATACAAAGAACACTGTGCTGTTTCAATTTGCGATGAATTCCATAGAACAGTAAATTCCCTGGTAAATGGATTTGGGTATACATTTAAATTGATTTCAGAAGGGGAATTTTCTGGAAGTTCTGATCCGGGCAATGACAGGATTTGAATGTTGTCGAGAAAAAATTCACATCGTCCAATGCTGGTCATTTCAAATCCGATCTGAAAAGGCGCATGTGAAGCAATTGAATAGAGAGAAATTGTATCGCTTGACCAGGAAGTGGAATCAAAAATTACACTGTAATTGGAATATACACTATCCGTTTTCAAGTCGAGCCCGCCACGTTCAAAGAAATAGTGTCGGGTGATTCCGCAATCGTAAGAGTAAAATATTTTAAATGTGTCTGCTTCGGCAGGGATGTAATCGTAGGCATATAACACGTCGAAGGTAAGTACCGGATCAGGAACAAATGATAAATCAATTTCAGGAGTTATCAGGTTGTCATTTTGACGGGGAGATCCTACCCATGTACCATACATCACTGAATTTGTACTGGTCCCGTAGCCACCTCCATATAAACTGGTTCGGGCAAAAGATGCAGAGGAGCTGTAGTGATTCCAGTTCCAGCCGGATGGAGGGAAAATGCTGCCTTCAAAATCTTCGAGAAGAGGAGCTTGTACCTGTGGTGGAAGATTTACAACTACTGTAGCGAATTTTGTGATGCTATCTGTACCGTTGGATCCGGTCATATGCAGGCTAACATCATAGGTTCCGGGACTTGAATACAGAACTTTGGGAAAAGGCAGAGACGATTGGGAGGGACTTCCGCCCGGGAAGGACCATTGATAAAGCGTAGAATAACCCGGACCGGCATTTAGGCTGTTGTCGAAGAATTGAATACTGTCACCCGGACAGATAGTGTCTTTGTCCTGTATGAAATCTGAAACAAGTGATTGTCCATATTGAAATAAGTCACTTTCCCAGACGCCTCGTCCATAACTTGCTACTCTTACTATATTGAAATCCTTCATCGACTTTATCGCATACACCGGTGCTCCGGGAAATCCATTGTTAAAAGGCTGCCAGTTGCTGAGGGTATTGTCGATATAATAAATCATTCCACCTATTGTAAGAAAAATACCATCGGATGCATTATTGACACATTCTATATTTATCGTGGAGGAATTAAATGTTACATCCGGCGATTGCATCACCTGCCATGTGTTTCCTGTATCCGTACTGTTATAGATGGTATATCTGTTTGAAATATTCTGAACAGACCACACTTTATTAATCTCGTCAGGATCCACAGCATACACCGGTTTACTAACCGGGATCCAGGTTGCGCCTTCATCGTGTGTGCGGTAAATTCGGGTAAACAATGTCATTGTGTCCGTTTGCCCGACGAATAAAAATCCGCCAACACCACCATTTGTTCCCGGAAAACCGGAGATTGTATGCACTGAATCACCGTTATTGGTACTTTTCCATACATTTTTTACTCCAACATATAGAGTGTTTGAATTTTGTGGATTGAAGCGAATCGGAAACCCGGTGGACATACTGTATGTGTTTTCATTCAAGCCAATAAAATAATCGTTCAGGTCATAGCTTTGGCCACTATCATGTGTACGATAATAACCATATTGGTTTTTACCATAGAAATTGTCAGGGTTGTCAGGGTTGATCGCCACATCAAATCCATCACCGGCAAAAGTGTTTTTCCAACTGGTATCTGTATGTATAAGGATAGAATTATCGAGTGCGCCAGAGAGGAAAACAGAAGTATCCTGAGGAGAACAATCCAATGAAACGAATTGGGAAACATCAAGTCCTCTTGTTCTGTCAATATATGTAACACCTGCATCTTCGCTTTTGTAAATACCGCCATCGTTTCCATCCCAGAAAGATCCGCTGGAACTAAACTGAACACAGCGATGATCGGGATGTACAAAGGGAAGTACAGAAGTTGAATCGTAAGAATAGGTGCATGCAAATTCCCAGGTGAGTCCGCCATCAGTAGAGCGCGATAACATTTCACCGCCCATCATGAGTACATCTTTGTTTAATGGACTTACTGCAATCATGGGTTTAACAAAATAGGTATTCGTATTCGTAGAAATTGGTTGTTGAACAAAGGTGTTTCCACCGTCGAGAGAAACGACGACACCACCATTGCTGGATGACTGACAAGAAATGTAAATGCAATTCGTATCTGCAGGTGTGACAGCGAGATAATACAGACTTCCAAGATGCGTGATTGTTGTAACAGAATCAAAGTTGAGACCACTGTCTGTTGAGCGTAAAAAAGTATTTCCATTAAATGCATACAAGACAGAAGCGTTGCCTGGTTTGATGCCTATAGGTATTCTGGAATTCATAAATTGCCAGGATGCACCTTCATCAAGTGATTTATAAAAACCGAGTCCGTTTAATCCTAAGTATACAGTGGAAGGCTGTGAAGCATCAACTAAAATGGATCCTGTTGTGGATGCAGATGTATAAATAGTGCTCCATGTACTTCCTGTATCTGTGGTTTTGTATAAATTACCTTTGCACAACATATACCAGATGGCTGCATTCGCAGGATGTGCTTTGATATCGCGTAATGATGCTCCGGTGATCGGCGGACTCAAGGATTGCCAATGCAATCCGTCATCGAAAGATCTCCAGACACCGACACCGGAACCGCCGGTGAAAATTATATTCGTATCAACAGGACTTAGTGCAAATGGAAAAACTCTGCCGATACCTTTGCCCGCACCGGTAATTCCTGAAAAAGACGCTCTGCTATCGAAGGGTCCGCGTGCTTTCCATGATCCCTGAATTTGTGAAATTGTGTTTCCATCGGAAGTCGAGTGACGGGTGATGGAATTTTGATTAGGGAGATGAAGCGGAATTGGATTCCCCAAATCATCGTAATCATCGCGGCTTGAGTAAAGCCAGTGATTGAAATGTTCCTCCGCTTCCTCCTTTAGTTCCGCTATTTTTTCAAGTTTTTCTTTTGCGAATATGCGCGAAACCAAAGTGCCTTTTCCTTCCCGGATCATGCTGTCCTTCCATTGCTGATAAGACTGAATGACCTCATGGTAATTCGAAGCGGGATTGTTAATCAAAGAAATCCAGGGAGGGGATTGTGCAAAAGTTTGCAATGCCAAAATGAAAAGGAGAAAAATGGAAAGTTTAATAGCTCTCATGAATCAAATTAACACAATCCATTTTAAATATTTGCAGGATTGTGAAATTCATTGTAGTATTTTTGGCGGACGTAATTGAATTGAAGGTGAAGGTAGGAGAATTGAACGAGGAAATGACCACGAGTAAGAAATTGAAATTAATTTAATGAAGAAACATAAAGAAGTATCAAAAAGCGGTATGCTGCTGTATTGAAAAAAATGGTTATATTTCTAAGGTCTTTGGCTTTATATCGGTCCAAGTCCGCCAACGCACATGCTTTCGTTAAAGACTTGTCCCAGCGGGTTTTGTTTTTCTAACTATAGTGAACACTACTAGTCATTTTCAACAAAATACATATCAATCTCTCCCTTGTTCTTTGCTTGAATTTTACCACGGTGAATACAATTAAACCGGTCTTTCACCAGCAAATAAGTATTTCCACTGATGTTCACTTTTCCTGCTTCGCCACTTGATTCCATACGAGAGGCAATGTTGACAGTGTCTCCCCAAATATCGTATGCAAATTTTTTGAGGCCGACAATTCCGGCAACAACTGGCCCGGTGTGGATACCAATCCGGATTTCAAAAGGTTCTTTTCCTGCATCCAATCTATTCTTTAAATGCAAACGCATAAATTCCTGGATCTCGAGTGCTGCATTTACCACATCTGTCGCATTTGTTGCATTGATCACTGGAAGTCCGCCTGCACACATGTAGCTATCGCCAATAGTTTTTATTTTTTCGATAGTGTGTTTGCTGATGATGTTGTCGAACGCTTTAAAGCAAAAATCAATTTCCGCAACCAGTTCTGCTGGAGAAAGTTTTTCGGAAATTTGAGTAAAGCCTTTGAAGTCGGTGAACATTACAGTCACATCCTGATACTGTTTGGCATCGGCACTTCCTTTGGCTTTTAATTCCTCTGCCACTTCTTCCGGTAAAATGTTGAGAAGTAAATCATCGGATTTTTTCTTTTCTGCAACCAGATCGGCTGTTCTCTCCTGAACTGTTTTTTCAAGAACTTTTTGCCTGGCTTTTAAAACACGCTCGCGCCATTTGATATAATACCAAATACTTCCGGAGATGAGACAGAAGTAAATAATATACGCCCACCATGTTTTCCACCAGGGAGGTAAAATGGTAATCCGGATACTTACACCTGTTTTATTCCACACTCCATCATTGTTGCATGCTTTGACTTTGAAAAGATAGTCGCCCGGATCCAGGTTAGTGTATTTGGCTGTTCTGCTTAGTCCGGGTGTGCTCCAATTTTTATCATAGCCTTCAAGTTGGTAGGCATATTGGTTTTTACCTGTTTGAGAAAAGTTAAGCGCAGCGAAATTAAATTGTAATTCGGACTGGTTGTATTTTAATTCCAGTTGCCGCACATCAGCGATAGAAGTGTCAGCAAAATATGGGGCATTATTTATTTTGATTCCTGTGATGAGCAAGGTTGGAGCCTGTTGATTGAATTTTAATTTTAATGGATAAAATGAATTGAAGCCGGACACTCCACTAAAAAATATTTCACCATCCGCAGACTGAAAGGATCCATGTCTGTTAAAACGTAAATTCTGTAATCCGTTACTAAGATCGAATAGTTTTAGTTCTCCTGTTTCCTGATTTAGGCATGCAATTCCGTTGGTGAATGAACTTGCCCAGATTTTATTGGAATCATCAACTTCAATGGCAGTAATGAAATTGGATTGCATTCCTTCATTCGTGGTATAAACTTTGAATTTTCCCGTTTTCGTATCGAATTTATTTAGCCCTCCGGTGCGGGTTCCCACCCATAAAAATCCATTCTTGTCTTCATTGATACAGATAACATTATCATTGCTCAGAGAAGTTGGATCTTCATCACTATGTACGAAATGTGTAAATGTTGATGTTTCAGGATTGAATCTGTCAAGACCTTTGCCGGATACTCCACCAAAAACATTTACACCATCTGCAGTCCCTACCCAGAGTGTTCCTTTGCTGTCGATGAACATCACATTCACCTGATCGCTGCATAAACTTGCCGGATTGGATTCATCATTCCGATAATGGATTTGTTTTTTTGTTTTCAAGTTGTATAGCATGAACCCGCCGCCGTGAAAGCTGACCCAAATTTCATCTGTAGAGGCTTGTATGATGCAGCTGATTTCAGAACCACCGTTCCCTTTCGGGAGTGGTAAATCGAGTATCAGATGACATTCGTTTTTTGTCTTGTTGTAGTGATACAAACCAATAGGAGTGCCCAGTAATAAATTATTTTCTTCAATTTGTAGAATACAGTAGATGCTTAGATCTTCAGGAAACCCCAGGGGTTTGATAATCTCGAACTTTTTTGTTTGCAAATTATATTCTATCAGGCCCTTTCCATCTGTTCCAAGCCAAATAGCTGATGAATCTTTTACGAGTGCATAAATGTTATTGTATTGGCTGTATTTTAAATTTGTGTACTGTTGATACAATTTAAATTGCTGACATAAGGGATCCAGTTTATCCAGACCTCTGCTGGTTCCAACCCAATAAATTCCACTTTTGTCCTGAAAAATAAATGTTGCCCAACTCCAGGCCAGTCCACGATCGTCATTGTCGACATAAGGATATACTTTAATTGTGCCTTCGTCTTGATTTACTTTGGCGATGCTGGTATAGTAGGGTGGGCCTCCTGCAAGGCTTACCCATAGAACTCCGTTTTGATCTTCCAGGAACGATGTAACAATATGACCGAGTGTATCATTCACATCTTTTCGGGTATAGCGAACCATTGATTTCAATTCCTTGTTGCATGAATACAATCCATTTCCTGTCATTAACCAGACGGTTCCATTTTTTGTTTCAAAGAATTCCGTAACAGGGAAACCAGTGGGACTGTTTTTTTCGTTGGGATCAGGAAAGGCGAGAGAACGCATTGTTTTTAAGTCTACTCTGCGAAATCCACCACGAATTGAGGAGCCCAACCAAACTATTCCGTGTGAATCAAAATATATTCCAGCGATTCCTTCGTCAATAAATATTTTTATCGAATCATCTTCTACTTTCGGTGATCGTATAGAATTCGTCGTAGGATTTAGAATTCGGATTCCTTTATCAGTACCCAGCCATAAATTGCTATCTGGGCTTATTGCTATAGAATTAATCATTAATGCTTCCGAACCATTTTGCTCCTTGCTGTATAAAAAGCGTTGAAATTTGTTTGTGGCCCGGTTGTATTTATTTAATCCATTATTTGTAGCAATCCACAGCGTACCTTTTTTGTCAATCAACAAATCATTAATGGAATTATCACTTAAAGAGCTTGAGTCATTATCGTGTTTGTGATAATTTACAAATTCATAACCATTAAAGCAACTCAATCCATCAATGGTACCAACCCACAATAATCCGGAGTGGTCCTGCTCGATAGCTTTTGTAAAATTGCTCGATAAGCCATTTGCAATCGTATAGTGTTCATACCGCAATTCTGTTTGGGCTATTGCCTGAAGGAAAACGATTGAAAATAGAAACACGAAGAAAGTAAATCGATACATAGAATAAGCTTATCTTTTATTTGAGCAGGCATACGAAAATTTCAATGAGCACTTGCTATTCTAAAATTAATTTGAATTGATGGAGATGACTAATCTAAGTAAAATTAGCATACTTTGAATTTATAATGAAGGATGACTGATTTTATATGGAGAACCAGGTCTTTTGTCAACAAGAACTCAGTAAAATGAAGAAGTCCGGTGTAGGAATCATACTAAAACACTTCACTTTATTATTTCCGCATTTTCGATTCTCTTTTGAGCACTTCAGTAAAATAGAGTTGAAACCTTTTTAGTGTTGAGTTTTCTTTGCCTTCTCAATAAGGTATAAAAATCTTTAACACTACAACAACATGAAAAACTTAAAAATTTCAATTCTATTTTTGATGATTGCGTCCGCATTTATCGCATGTAAAAAGGATGATTCAATTAATCCTGCGCCAATAGGAGGATCCGTTAATGTAAACCCTGACAAAAGTATGATTGGTAAATGGGTAGGGAAGTATGGATTTGATGGAGAGAATCCGAATGTATACTATTGCTTTGTACTTCATGCCGACAGTACTCTCACAGAATGGAATTCACTCAATGATTCTATCGGGTATGGCACGTGGGGTCTGTCTGGGACGCAATTTCATTCGATGTCCCGTTTTTATCCTCCCTCAGTGAGTATTTTTAAACTCGATGCTACTTTGGATACTGTTCACATGAAAATCACTGGTACCTGGGGGTACCAACCTAGTTCCGTCAATGGAGGAAAGTTTTATTTCATTAAGCAATAGTGAATGTTGCATTCTAAAAAGATGAATCACATTTGGTAACTCGAACTGATAAATGTGTGAATAAAAAAAGCGCCTGTAATCTTTCACGATCACAGGCGCCCACTCATTGTTTTAGCCAGCCTTATTATTCGATCATTAATTTTTTATTTGTAATCCCATTCTTCGTATTTGCGCGGAGCACATAGGCGCCTGCAGGGAATTGACTTAAATCGATTTCATGAGTTGTAATCGACTTAATATCTTTTAATTCTTTTGCGTATACAACTGAACCTGTAGCATTGTAAAGTTCTAATGAATACAGCTCAGTTCCTGAATTGAATTCCACCTTCACCTTCGTATGAGCAGGATTTGGATAAACAGAAACAATAGAATTTGTTTCAGGTGAAGCAATCCCGGTGCATATATCTACCGTCAGGTTTTGTATTGCTTCCTGGCTGCAACCCAGAGAATCTGTATAGAGATAATGAATTGCATAGGTTCCGGCACCTACAGAGGGGTCAAAAGTATTGTTGTTTGTTCCGGTTCCGGAATATGTTCCTCCTGCAGGTGAACCTCCGCTGAGGGCGAAGGGAAGTGCGTCATCGCAGACATTTGCAAGCGGAAGCAATTTGACTACCGGTGCGGGTACAACTGTCATCTGCGCTGTAGAAGTGCCGATACAACCATTCGCATCCATATAGAAATATTCGATTGGATATGTGCCTGTGCCTATTGAAGGAGTAAAGATTCCACCGTTTACACCCGTTCCGCTGTACACACCACCGGTTGGATTTCCGGCAGACAACACATAAGCTGAATTGCATTCGCTTGAAAACATATCCGGTCCTGCACTTACAAGTGGATTTGAGTTCCTCGTTATTTCTACCGGATTTGAACTCGATGTACAACCCAAAGCATTTGTGATTGTCAATGTGATCGTTGATGTTGTGGACACATTCACGATGGGTGAAGTTTCTCCGGTTGACCAGAGATAATGGGAGGGTGAATCATTTCCTATCGCTACTGCATCTATTTCATTCCAATCTGTAACTGCTGACATATCCATTGTGATCCGGATTTCAGATACAGAAAACGAAGTCATAGGGAATGTAATGTGTAACATGCGTGCTGTATCTCCTGCATAAGCAGGCACAGCAGTATACACAGGCTCAAATATTCCTGTACCCGGATTTTTTACAAAAACACTGTCAATAGAACCGGGGCCATAGGTTTCATAGATATCAATAAAATTGATAGGAATCGGATTGTCAAATCCCAATTCAAGAAACTCTCCGGGTTCATCCATCTCCGCCGGTGCCCATGCATATTCAATGTCACCGTAATTTGGATAAACATCCGGAGCACCCAGAGTTTGTATTACACCCCAATCATAAACATCATATTCTGTACTGAATGCAATCACGGTTGAGGCAAAACGGTGATCTGAAATTCCCGGTTGGATTGTCAGGTCAACACTATTGCCATCACAAAATGTTGTGGATGATAGTGCACTGATAACCGGAATTGATGGAGTGTCGAAAACTTCTATTGTTTCAATTGCTGAAGTTCGTGAACAACCGCTTGAATTCGTGACAGTGACTGAGTAGTTCCCGGATTCTGTTGCTGTGATCGAGGCAGATGTTTCCTGCGCAATTGGCACTCCGTTTTTATTCCACTGATATCCTTGTGCCACACTGCTATTGAGCACTGCATTTTCTCCGGAACAAAAAGCCAATACTGATGATGTTGAGATAATCGGTACTGCAGGATTCGTATTCATAATCAGTTCGACAGGTACTGTATTCACCGGACAACCATTCACAGTTGAAACCGAAACATTAAAAGTTCCGGATGCAGCAGCAGTAATACTTCTGGTGGTTTCACCATTGCTCCATAAATAAGTGTTCGAATTATTTTCTGTTAAGTTAGCTCCATCGTACACATTTGCTACAGAGTTGTCTACAGTATTTATAATGCTTGTTCCATTGATGACATCAAAATTCCAATTCCCTGCAAGGTCGGGCACTGAGCCATTCACTTGCAGTGTTTGGTCCTGAATAATTTCCGCAGGGGTACGAACCACATTCCACAGACGAACGTTGTCAATACTTCCTTCAAACCAGCCCTGTCCGTAACCTAAATTAATTGTATTGTCCCAGTTAAAATCGGAGTGATCCATAAGCCCGGATGCAACAAGAATACCATCTACGTACATTCTTTGTCCAACTCCGGATTCAACAACAACTGCAACATGATGCCATTGACCATCCGCATAATTTTGTCCATAGGAATTGATGATTTCTTCTGACCAGAGTCGATGGTAAATCTGCCCGTTTGACAAATACAAATCACGGTCAAAGGATCCACCCAGGTCTCCGTCACGAACACTTGATAATCCACCGTTGGGTTCAGTGGTTTTAAAATCCAATTCGTAAGTATAATCTGTTTCAGGCGAATTGATAGGAATCACAGCGCGTGTCCAGTCGCCATAAAATGACAATGCTGAACCATATGCCGGTCCTGTTAGCGTTATTGTGTCACCTTCACAAAACGATGGTGATGCATTTGTCGCAATCACAGAGTCCGGTGCGTTGGCATTGGGAATGTCTACCGTGACAATAGTTGAGTCGCCCATATCATCTACAACGATATAGTCGTAAATGCCTGCACTGACTGTGAATGTACCTGTTCCTGAATACGGAGGAAAACCGCCGCTTGCAGAAATCGTGACAGTTGAAGTACCATTATAACAAGGGATAAATGTAGATGTTGCACTTGCAACCAATGATAATTCTACCAGATCGATAAGACCGTAGGATCCACCACCAAATTCCATCACACGATATTCTATTGTTGTTGTATCCGTAAGTACTCCTTGCCATACATCATAGTGATCATCGCAACAACCTTCATGATTCCAGACTTCAACTCCGTTGATCAGCAGGTATGCATAATCATCGTGACCGGGAATGTTGATAGAATAGAATCCAAATGGAAATCCCTGGCGTTTTCCGGAGAATGAATGATCGTCTTCACTTACAAAATCGCCCAGGTAATTGGGAGCATAAGAAGGACTCGCACCATCATTCCAATAGTTAAGAGTATTCATCGACAAAGCTGTGTCGGTATAATACCCTGCATAATTCAATACCCAGCTGTCGGAGTTTGTCGAGTTCCATGCATATACTTTCCATTCGTTCAAACCGAAAATAGAAGGATCTCCAACAGTATCAATGGAGTTTCCTGTTCCGTTTCTGAGGGATGTACCTGCATTTACTCCGGTTCCGGGACCTTGCGGATTGTTCTGTTGTGCTCTGGAAGCGAAAGACATCGTCAGGAGCACCAATACTAAGTAACATTTTCTGGTCATAAAATTTTAATTGTTAAGGTTAATTAAACCCCGGATTTAACCATTGGTTCCACGACTGTAATGCACTTGCAGGAATTGTTGGGGTATCGAAAAAGCAAATTGATTTCCAGGAGAAAAGGGGAAATCTATTACCAAAAGAAAAAAAATTCTTTGTAATAAATAGTATTAAAAATTACCGGAAATGAAGGTATTTCATCTGTTCGTAAAAAATCTTACAGTTTATTTAAGTAAAAAATCTATGGCATTGGCATTTGAATGATTTCTGCTAAGAATTATTTTTCCCAAACGGGGAAATGCAAGTTTGACCATTTCAATTCTGAAATAGTTTTTTAAGCACTGAATGAGCAGTGGTGCAGTTAGCAAATCATTGATGTCTATGATCGATGAAGCGCGAGACAATAAATGAAACCATTTTTAATTGTGAACAATCTTTTTCGAATACACATATCCGTTTCGGTTGTCAGTGTACAACACTGAGTAGAGTCCGGGTTCATGTTTTGTCAGGTCCAGAAATATTTCTTTTCCTGTACATGCAACATTCATTACAATACGTCCCTGCATGTCGAGCAATTCCATCCGACCATGGAAGAAGAGATTTCCCGGCAAAGCAACCCGCACTTTTCCTATTGCCGGATTTGGACTGACGATGAGTTCAGTGATATTTATTAACTCTGGCCCTGTTCCCAATACAAGGGAGTCCAAATCACAAACTGGCTGATTGAGATCATAGCGGTAAAAATGGTTGCCTAATCGAGGACTCCCAAAATCCAGATTGAGCAAACTAATATAGATTTGATTGTTGATTGCAAATGCCGCGCTGAATTCAATTGATGTGTCACCAGGCACCTCGAGTAATTGCAGTGGAATTACCTTCATTCTATCCATATCAATTTTAGAAACATATCCACTGATTAGAAATGCTTCTGTTCCGATTGCTTTTGCAAAGCGTTCGCCATTTATGGTTCCGAGTTTTAAAACCGGACCAGACCATGTTCCTGTTGCCTGATTGTATTCGTACAATCCCGGACTCCCACCACCTCCGAATACAGCATCATATCCGGCATATACTTTGTTGCCATATGAAAATGCAGTTGCAGTGGAAGACATGCTGGCACCATAAGGCCAGCCACTGCTTGTCCATGTATCTGTGGCAAAATGATATTTATCTATCTGCCCTCCACCGGAGAAAGAATAATAACCCAAGCCAACATAAGCCGTATCACCGATTACAGTACTTGCCGGAGTATACCGTCCTATACCGGGAAGATTGGCACCTTGTGTCCATGAGTCAATGACAGGATCATATTGCCATGTGTCGGTCAGGAAACAATTCGCATTTCCGAAACAACCTTTTGTGCCGCCGGAAATATATGCATTGATACCATCGGAGAAAGTAGCAGATCCGGTATGATTTTCTGCAGAAGCAGGAAGAGAAGCTTTTACTGTCCAGGAGTCGCTAACAGGATCATACGCATACCAATCTTTGTATGCTTCCATCAGGATCTCCACATATTTGCTTCCCATTCCCATATACCCTGTTCCGGCAATGTTTGTAGCATTTAAGGTGTGACGAATTTTCAGATTTCCCAATGGCATTTCGGCGCGTGGCTCAAGACGGTATATGGGATGAGAAGTTTGCCAGTATGTTGTGGTATCGGAACAACCGGCCCGGCTGATAACCCATTGCAATTTGTGTTCTCCGCAATGTTCGAATACCTGACCAACAGAACCATTGACAATATTTGTTTGTGTGGATACACCATCCACAAAAAGGGTTGTGCCAATGGTATCGTTTGGTAAATAAAATCTGCTTGTATTCTGAAAATTGTGTTGAACACCAATTCCTGCTTCATCAATCTCATAGGGATAGTAATATGGAATATTTTCGCAGGCGAAGGGCTCATAACAACCGATTGTCCTGTCTTTGTATGCACCAAAAGATTCGCCAAAACAACGATGGTATCTTGATCCGGCAAAAAAGCCTGTTGCAAAAGCAGAGCCTATAAAAACATTTGAGAAAACATAGCTTGATGGTCCGGGTGAAATTATTCCTGAACCAAGATTGTAGAAGTAACTTGAGTTCAGGTAGCTGGTTGAACTGGTTCCGCTAAACTTTCCATTAACAATCCATAATTTATTATTGTATAAATAAATGTTCGATCCAAAGCGAGCGTCTTTTGCAAAATTTGTTGCCAGTATGCCCCAGGAATCTGCTGAAACATCATACTGCCAGATCTGTGAAGAGCTTCCAAGATTGACAGAAAGAAGATCGCTGTTGAAATCCAGGAGTTCATCAGCAGTTCCAAAAGACGGGTGAGATGCCAATGGCGTCCATGTTGAACTCACTGTGTTGTATTTATACAATTCACTTGTACCACCAAATGACAAATAGATATCATCATAAATAGCCACTGCCTGAGCATTTACACGTGCAGGCCCGGGAAAATCTGGCAATGCAGTCCAGGTGTCATTCACCGGATTGTATTCGTAGAATTTATTTGATTTGTATGGAGTCATTCCAGGATCACCACCCAGGAGGTAGAATTTGGAATTGGCTCTCACAAATTCAGGATATTTCAAGGCAGGAAAGGGAAAATCCGCCAGTCGTGTCAGGCGGTGGGTAATTACATTGTACTTCCAGAAATCACGCAACACATTTCCATTTGCATCAACTCCCATACCGAGATAAGCATCGTTTCCCAAAGCAGCGGCAATAGCACTTGTTCGTTCTTTTGCTTCCAGTGGCAATGTTGTTTTGCCACTCCACATTCCACGCATCACCTGAACAGAATCAGAAATGGAATCAGTGCAATACCCGTTTGTACCGATCAGCGTGATCTGGTAAGTTCCATAATGGTTTGGAGTGAGAACAGTGTCACCTCCAAACCATCCGGAAATAACAGTATCAACTTGCCAATGCCATGCATAAGTATGTCCAGCAGGCGCAATGACACTTGTGTTGATCAAATCTGTTTCAGCGCCGAAGAAACTTGTATCCACAACAGAAAATTCAGCATCAATTGTTGAAGTACAACCGGGGTAAAAAGTCCATACGTCGTTGGTAAATGCTGAACTACCATCACTTCCGCCAATAATTTTTACGGAATCAGAAAAAGCCATAAAGGCCATGTCGGCATGCCAGTTAGAATTGTACATAGTGTCTCCTCGCAACCAGCTTCGACTGGGTACATGAAGGAACTTCGGATAATTTTGGTTGAATATATGAACAACACCCTGCAGATTTGTAGCAAACAATGGCACCGATGATGCGGGACCGGCAGCGTTAGGCCAGGAAATATCCCAGCTACCTGTTGTGAAATCATAAACAAAAACTCCAGTGCTGTTCTCGTCAAGGAAATACGCTTTGTCATTCACAACAGCGGCCCGGCTCCATGAACTTGGATACGGAGCAGAACTAAGTTGATTCCAAGCGTCAGCAATGGGATCGTATTCCCAAAACTCATCGGTGCCTGTATTATTTGAACAGGAAATGCGGCCGAAAGCGATGTACCCTTTGTTATTGTAAGTGAAACATGCATATTGATTTGCGTTTGTTCCGGGGAAGTCGGCAACCTGAACCCAGGAATCCGTTCCCGGAGTGTATTTCCAAACATCGGTGTAACATGTCGAACCAACATCTCCACATCCTAAATAAATATTTCCGTTGATGGACCATGTAAAAGCATCATATCTTGATGTACCCGGAAAATCATTTTTTTGTGTCCACTGACTAGTCACCTCATCGAATTCCCATACTTCGTTCAATCGGATTCCTCCGGCAACAAAGCCAAGCATGAGGTAGCCTTTGTGACCAACAGTTTCTGCTTTGCAAAGTTTTCGTTCCGTACCGGGAAAATCACCTGATTGGATAAATGTACCCTGGGAAAAAGAATACAAAAAAGAAAAATTCAGTGTGATAATAAAGAGAAGTTTACGCATCGAAATTTTATTTGGGGGGTGGGTAATTATCAGATTTTATAAAAGTAAAGAGGATTTTAAAATTTATACAGACGTTTTTGCTCGTGTTCGGAATCCTTTAAAAGGCTTGATGGAATTGGTTTTGAATACTTATCATGTCTGTCATCAGGCATTTTCAGAACCATCCGAAAGTAGGGATTATTTTTTATTTATTTGTTGCCAATGAAGGATGTAGAATGTAAAATTTCTTACGATAATCGAGTAGTACACTTCCTAATTGTTAAATTAAAATATTTTCGTAGATTTAGGTTTCTGAAATTAACAATACGGTCTTGTTCGATATTTTGAATTGCTGATTTTTAAAATTTGTTAAGAAAAAATAAAGTAGAGTCCAGAAACTACTATAAAAACGGGGCCTCACCGAAAAGCCAGAAGAGTAGGAATCTTTATCAGGATTATGAAAAAACTATTACTTCTGTCGTGTTTATCTTTTTCAATGTCAATTTGTGCACAGTCACTTGACGGGAATGGCCAACATGGATCGAATGACAATGTTGAACCATCAGCGTTTGAAACGCTGCGCAATGCGAACATGTTGAACACCATTAGCTGGAATTCTGTTGTGTATGACACACTCCGACCTCTTGATGAATTGAATGACAATCTTGCTGCAGACGCTTATCCTTGGTTGTCGCCTGATGCGCTGCGATTGTATTTTACGTATGGTGGTGGCTCCAGCAATCAGATCATGCAGTCTGAAAGAATTACAACATCTAATTATTTTTCCGGTCCGGTCCCGGTAACATTGCCGGTATCGATTTTGTCGATATGGCTGTCGAATGACGAATTGGATTTCTATGGATCCGATGGGAACGATCTCTTCTATGGACATCGCAATTCAAGCGCTTCAGCTTTCACAAGTTTTTCTACAATTACCTTAAATGGTTTTTCAACTTCCTTTTTCTCCGGACCTTCCCTCGATCAAACACAAAATGAATTGTATTTGTATCTTGTTGGAACTACAAATGTGATTGCACAAATGACCCGTACCGGTGCTACCTCGTTTGATTTGGTGCGTTTTCTTCCTTTCCCTCCGAACACAACTCCAAGTCCTGGTCAGCTATCAAAAGACGGACTTTCATATTTCGTTCCGGCACGAACAGGTGTCGCTTCTTCAAGTTTGTATGAGTTCACCAGAGCATCGCTTACTGATTCATTCACTGTAAATAATTTCAATCCCGTGCAGGGAATTCCTTCCTCCACGAATTGGAAAACACAACCAACTGTTTCGGATAATGGGACTTTCCTTGTTTTTACTGCTTCTCAAACGAATTCCTGGATGGAAAACGATTTATTCATAGCAGAGGGGGACGAATTTGTATCCGTATTTGATCCAAGCGAATCATTTGAAGTTTCCGTTTCTCCAAATCCTTCGTCGGGAATATTTCAGGTGCGTTCCGGTTCCAGTCTGAATTCAACGATCGAGCTGCTGAATGTTCTTGGTGAGAGCATTTATAAAAATGATCATCTTCATCCAGGTGAAGTTCTCACTATAGATTTAGGTGGAAATCAGAAAGGAGTTGTTTTCTGCAAAATTGTTTCCGGTTCAGGGAAGCAGAAATTGGTTAAATTGATAGTAGAATAATTGCTTCCATTTTTTTGGTTATTTAACTTGCCCGAAATGTTCTAAATAGAGCCCCCAGCAGGGCTTTGACAGGACTTATATTTTTATTATCTTGTATTCTGGTGTTGAAGAATTCGATCGAGACAATTTAATTCGGTTCGAAATTCATGAGTCTTGTTGACCATTTAATTTTCATTTTTCCTTTTAGAGTGTTTCTATGATTGCAATGTGTTGATTTCAAAAACCATAGAATTTGTTTTAAGAATTTTCATATTTTATTTTGATTTCAAAGAATTTGATAAATAATTTTCATCACTTCTATTCAGACATCATGAAAATAATCATCACTTTAAGTATTTTATTGCTCGCAACAGTGATTCAAATTTCCGGACAGCCCCCATTAGCAATACCCTATCAGGCTGTTGCAAGGGACAATGTGGGAAATCTGATTGTCAATCAGAATGTTTCACTTCGTTTCAGTATTCACGATGCGTCAGTTGCGGGAACTGTTGTTTACAGAGAGGTTCATAGTACAACAACAAATTCTCTTGGTTTATTTAACGTCAATGTTGGACAAGGCACTCCTCAAGTCGGAACATTTGCTTCGATTAATTGGGCAAGCAATTCAAAGTTTTTGCAAGTAGAGCTAGATGCTACTGGAGGAGTAACTTATATTAACATGGGAACAACGCAAATGCTGAGTGTTCCATTTGCATTATATGCTGGAAAGAGTGCTGATCTTCCTTCCGGTATCTCCACTGGGAATACACTTCGATGGAACGGAAGTGCCTGGATTATTGATAGTACCCTTACAAACAAAGGGACGAATATTGGCATCGAAAATACAAATCCAAATACATCTTCGATCCTTGATATCTATTCGACTTCCAAGGGCTTGTTAATACCGAGAATGACAACGGCACAAAGGAACGCTATAGTTTCACCTGTAACAGGTTTGCAAATTTTTAATCTGGATGACCAGTGTATTGATATTTTTGATGGAACAAACTGGATTAAGTCGTGTGGGCTGAAGCTCACAAGTACTACGGTTGATCCGGGCCATCCTACATCAAATAGCTGGACTCAAAAAGCAGATATTGGTCTCACTGGTTTTTTTAAAGGTGTTGGTTTTTCAATTGGTGCCAAGGGTTACTTGGGTTCCGGGTCGGAATTCTGGGAATATAATCCGTCAAACAATAGCTGGTCGCAAAAAGCGAATTATCCTGGAGTTTCATGTAGGCAGGCGGTAGGGTTTTCAATAGCTGATAAAGGGTATGTTGGTACTGGATTCAACAGTTTAACTTCAGCTTCTGCGAATGATTTCTGGCAATATGATCCTTCCTCAAATACATGGTTGCAGAAAGCGAATGTTCCCGGGCCATTAAGGGATAATGCTACTGGATTTTCAATCGGTAATCTGGGATACCTAGGTGGTGGATGCCATCTTCCAGCCTTTTTTCGTGATTTTTACGAATACAATCCTTTGACAGATGTCTGGACCCAGAAAGCTTTAATTCCAACTACGGGACAAGATGCTACAATTGCAATGGTAGGTTTTTCTATCGGAACAAAAGGATATCTGGGAACCGGTGGTGAACCCGCCGATATTTTTAGAGATTTTTATGAATATAATCCGGTACAAATTCATGGACACAAAAAGCAAGTTTTGGCGGGACAGCAAGAAGTAACGCAGTTGGCTTTTCGATTGGTACCAAAGGGTATATTGGGACTGGTGAATTTTCAAATATTACTTTTGCAAATGATTTCTGGGAATACAACTCATTGACTGATACCTGGTCGCAAAAAGCAAATGTTCCCAGTCTTGCCAGAGCATATGCTGGTGCTTTTTCAATTGGTAATAAAGGGTATATCGGTGGAGGCCTGGCCAGTGGTGGAATGTTAGATTTTTGGGAATATCTCGATGTCAACACCACAACGAATTATTCTACACAATCCATATTGGATGTAAACTCAACAGTGAATGATGGCGTTTGGACATACGCCGATGGTACCGTGTACAATACAAATAGCAATGGGAAAGTTGGAATAGGAACATCTTCTCCTGACAGTAAACTTGACATTACTGGAAACGTTGCAATTGGCAGCGAGTATTCAGGATCAATTGCTGCTCCAACAGATGGTGCTATCATTCAAGGTAAGGTAGGTATTGGCACTAGCAGTCCATTGTCCAAACTGGATGTGTCGGGTGCTTTGTCTGTGGGAACAGCATATGCCGGTATGAATCCGGCCCCTTCAAATGGAGCCATCATTCAGGGAAACATTGGCATCGGTACGAGTTCGCCAACATCACTTTCGAATTATACAACACTCTCAATTAATAATAATACAAATGGCGGCGTTTTGGATTTTATGACCAATAATGTTTATAAAATGAGATTGGTGAATACATCCAGTACAGCTAACATAGAGACAAATTCAGGAATACCCTTGATTTTTAGTCCTCAAGGTGTCGAAGCAATGCGAATTCTTCCAAGTCAAATCATCGGAATTGGTACTATAAATCCAAGCCCTCTTTCATTACTAGAGGTAGCGGGCGAACTAAGAGTGACATCAGACAATGGCAATCTCAATTTACAAAGAACAACGGGACCAAATTACATCAACTTTAACGATGCAAATGAATTTCGATTGCGTAGTATTTCTCCCGGCAACGGAAATGCGAATGTGCGGCTAACAATGGATGGTACTGGTAATATTGGTGTTGGTGCGGATGCTCCTGTTGCAAAATTGGATGTTCAGGGAACAGTAAAGCTTGGAACGGTCGGAAGTGTAATCACCAATATCATCACCGGAACAGCAACAACTGCAACTCTTGCGATCGCTGCGAATACAACACTTACACAAAATTATACAATCGCAAATGTTGTCACCGGTTCTTCTGTAATTGTTTCTCCAGGAATTGCAATAAACGCGGGACTTGTCATTGCTTATGCCAGAGTTTCTGCGAGTAATACAGTACAGGTTGCCTACAGAAATACTACTGCTGCGAGTATCACTTTAACTGCAGGGAATTCATTGTTTATATCTGTAATAAAATAAGGGCGAATTTAAAAGATTGAAATGAATTGGGTCAGTGATTTTTTTTTAGATATACGGTGAATATGGAATGAGGATGGTAAAACCAAATTCTTATGGGCAGAATATAAATTTGATTAATCTGTAATGATTTTTTTTGGAAAATTTTTAAGAAAAATTTCCATTGGTATGCGGTGAAGGAAAAGACTGTATTGAATGGCTGGAGAAAGAGAATCTTTCTTAAATTGCCACAATAAGCAAGATTTTCTATGCAAGATTTCAGTGTGGATCCAGATATCACCAAAGCCAGAACCATACCTACCGATTTTTATAATAGTCCTGAAGTCTTTGCGCTGTGCAGGGAAAGAATATTTGCACCTTCCTGGCAATTTGTCGGGAGTACTGACCTTGTAAAACAAGCACAGGATGTTCATCCCTTTATTTTGTTGCCGGATTACCTGGATGAACCTCTTGCCCTGACACGGGATAGAGAGAATAATCTCCACCTGATTTCGAATGTGTGTACTCATCGTGGAAATATTGTGACTGAGAAGCCATGTACAATTCCAAAGCTTCGATGCAGGTATCACGGGCGGACATTTTCTTTGGATGGAAAATTTCAATCCATGCCTGAATTTTCTGAGGTAAAAAAATTCCCGACAAAAGAGGATGATCTGGCGAAACTTCCATTGTTCCAATGGAATAAATTGCTCTTCACTACACTTGAACAAAAATTTCCAGCGGAAATATTTTTCAGCGATATGATGAAAAGAGTAAGTTGGATGCCCCTCGAAGATTTTAATTTTCAACCTAATCTCACACGGGAATTTCACGTCAATGCGAACTGGGCTTTGTATTGTGAAAATTACCTCGAAGGCTTTCATATTCCTTTTGTTCACCCTGAATTGAATGCGCTGATAGATTACGAAGGCTATACAACGGAATTATTTTTTCCGTATTCGAGTTTGCAGATTGGTTTGGCCAGGAAAGGGGAGGGGTGTTTCGATTTGCCTCCTTCTTCTCCGGAATACGGTAAACATGTCGCGGCGTATTATTTTTGGGTCTTTCCAAACATGATGTTTAATTTTTATCCCTGGGGATTGTCAGTAAATCTTGTGAATCCATTGGGTGTGAATGATTGTAAAGTAACTTTTCTAAGTTATGTTTGGGATGCTTCCAAACTGAATTCCGGAGCAGGTTCAGCCCTCGACAGAGTAGAAATGGAAGATGAAGAAATAGTTGAAAATGTTCAAAAGGGAGTGCGATCCAGATTTTACAAGCAGGGAAGGTATTCTCCCACCAAAGAATTGGGCACCCATCATTTTCACCGTATCCTCGGGGAATTTCTGAAATGAATCTGCTCTGATTTGTTTTTGTTTGAAAATTCTATTCTCTAATTGTAATGTATGTCTCACGAAAGCAGTGATGAAGGATTAAAGCGTGTTATCGGTGTGCCCGGTTTGGCAGCTACGATAGTGAATTTCTCAATTGGTGGAGCAATCTATGCACTGCCCGCCCTCATTGGCCTACAACTTGGTGCTGCTTCTATTTTGGGTTACGTCTTGTGTGGGTTGATGTTTGCGGCCATCATGCTTTGTTATGTTGAGATCGGAAGCCTTGTTAAAACAAGTGGTGGGTCTTACGCGTATGTGGAAAAGGCATTCGGACCATTCGCAGGATTTATCGTGAACTGGTTGTTCTTTTTTGGCTGGTGTATTTTATCCGATGCTGCTTTGATGAATATTGTCGCGGATTCACTTTCTGTACTATTTCCTGTTTTCACAAATGCATGGGTACGTGCCCTGCTCTTTGCTGTCTTGATTGGACTTATGATTTTTGTGAATGTTCGTGATGCGAAAAATAGTGTTCGCTTTGTCGAATTTGTAACCATTATCAAGTTGTTGCCACTCTTTGCGATTATTCTCTTTGGATTGACGCACATTCAGGTGAACAATTTGCGAATGGATCATTTTCCGTCCATGAAAGCATTTAATGATACAGCTCTTATTTTATTTTTTGCTTTGGCGGGATTTGAATCTTCACTGAGTGTGAGCGGAGAAATAAAGGATCCGAAGCGTACAATTCCCCGTGCAATTCTGCTCGGGGGGATCCTGGTCTTTAGCATTTATGTGCTTGTCCAAATTGTAACGCAGGGTGTTTTGGGAACAGAAATGAGTATTTACAAAGATGCGCCATTGGCCGGAATCGCAAATCGGATCGCCGGAACAACAGGAGTAAGTATTTTGCTTTTTGCAGCAGCCATCTCCGGTTTGGGTTCGGTAAACGGAGATGTACTTGCCTCGCCTCGTGTATTGTTTGCAGGAGCGAAAGACGGCTTGTTCCCGAAATTCCTGGGTAGAGTACATCCTAAATTCGCTACTCCCTATTTGGCTGTGATTACTTTTGCAATTGGAATATTTGTTTTTGCAGTTTCCGGTGGTTTCAAACAATTGGCAATTCTTGCCAGCGGTGCATTGCTTCTGATTTATCTCGGAGTAGTTTTAGCCTTGATAAAATTAAGAACGAAAAAAGAAGTGAATGCAGAAAAGTCCTTCAAAGTTCCCGGTGGACTGCTTGTTCCCATTATTGCAATTACAGCGATCCTTTATGTACTTTCAAATCTAAGCCAGCAGGAATTGATTTCAATAGCTGTTTTTATACTTGTCATCTGTTTAATTTACATTCTAATGAAAAGATTCAAACCAAAACCAGTTTGAATGATTAAAATTGAACCTTGGCTGATTCCAATCAATCTAAAATCTACAATCTAAAATCAACAATTCTTAAAAGCTTTTCACCAGCCTCTCCGTCAGCGTCATTCCATCAAGCTTCACATTCACAAAATAAACACCGGAAGCATAATTGCTAATATCAATAAGCTGCCTGCCCGACAAGAAAACTTTTTGGGAGTGAACCTTCCTTCCGGTTGAATTGAATATCTCCAAATCGACAATCTTGTCCTGGAGAATTTTGTCAGGATAAATCGAAATGTAATTGGATGCCGGATTTGGATAAATGCTGATGTGTGATTTGTCGGGTTTCAGATTTTCTGCAAAAGTTGAGATAGTAAAGGGATCGCTCCATTTGATTTCTGAAAGCAATGTTGTATCAGTGAGGGTTTTCAGGAAGTGAACCAGATCCGTTTTTTGAGATTGTGAGAAATTAAATTGCCGGGCCACAGGAAAGCCGCCTATGGTGTCAATTAATCCGGGTGGAAGGTTCATGTGTAGCTGTATCCCTGTACTGTAAAACTCTACAACCTCTTCCAGACTAAGGAAACGGCCGTCGTGCATGTATGGCGCAGTGAGTTCAATGTTCCGTAGACTCGGCACTTTGAATCGGCCAATATCGCTCTGAACTCCGGTCGCTTCATAAACTCCCAAATCAGTAGTGGATACCAAATCCAATCCGTTACAGGTTATAGCTGAAGCAGTATTTACGAAGGCTTCTGTCCTATGACAAATAGCGCAATCTCCGCCACCCAACTGAGCAGTACTAAAGAAAATTGTTTTGCCCTGATTTTCTGAATTCGTAAAGTTTGGGAATGCATCTTCCGGCGCACTCACTTGTGCACGGCCGATATCGTATTTGCTTGTATGACTCACAATGCTTCGAATGAATTGTGACAGCGCATAGGAGATTCGTGTCTCCGTCACAGTAGAATCTCCAAATGCATTGATGAAGAGTGATGCGTAGTATGGCTGTTGTTCTACTTTTTGTACCATTTGTGAAAGTGAAAGTCCCATTTCTACCGAATCCTGAATGGGCATTAGGACAGCGTCCTCCATCGAAAGTCCTCTCGTGTCTGAGAACATTTTTCCACCGAAGTGCCAGCGTGCATTTGTGATCGTCATTGTGTTTCTGCGAGTCAATCCACCGTTAAATCCCATGCTATGGGTTGAAGAATCTGCAAATGAAAATTGTTGTTTGTGGCAGGAGCCGCAGGATTTGGAATCATTCAGACTTAAAATTTTATCGTAAAATAAAACCCTGCCCAATGTGGCGCCATCGTTTGTAAGTGGATTGTTTCCGGGTGTGTTGTCCCAGAAAGTAACATCAAAGCTGGTGTTCGTAAAGTGCGGAGGAAGATTCAGATTTACATAATCATAGGGGATAGGAGGCAATACTGGAATTGCCAGACTCATTAATGTAATGAGCGCTGATAAAATGAAAAAGCCTTGGAAGTAATTTGCAAATTTTCTCATAGGATTCAAAAGAAATGAAGATTTGAGATTACAAACAAGATATAACAATTTGGTTGATTAAATAATTGAGTTTACAGATTTTTCATCAGACTTTTAAATTCTGTAGAAAAACTGAATTCTTTAGAATTATCTGCCGAAATTTTGAAGAGTTACCAAACAATTGGAATTGAGAATTGGGTAATTTTATTTTATCATAGTAGTTAGGACAGGATAAATCCCACTAAATTTACATCCATGCAAATGGAAAAAACTTCTTTTCGTGACTCAGGGGAATTGGGTTTGTTGGTGTCCAATCAGACAACTGCCATGTTAGCTTACTGGGATAAGAACCTCTTGTGTAGATTTGCAAATGGCGCATATCTGGATTGGTTTGGGAAATCGAGTGATGAAATGATCGATAGGATTCATCTTCCCGAATTGTTGGGTCCACTTTATGAAAAAAACCTTCCCTATATTCAAGGAGTGCTTTCCGGCGAAAAACAATTATTCGAAAGAGAAATTCCTATTCCGGGTGTAGCAGGGGTTAGACATTCTCTGGCTACTTATATTCCTGATTTCAAGAATTCAGAGGTGGTTGGTTTTTTTGTCCACGTAGCTGATATTACTTATGTTAAAAATTTGGAAAAACTGGTGGTAAATTCAAAACAGGATATCCTCCGGACGATTATTCAAACTACGGAAAGTGAAAGGAGAAACCTGGTTGAACTTCTCCGGGAAAATATTAATCAGAAATTGGTAGCTTGTAAAATGATGATGGAAGCGAACAAGGATTTAGATATTGGAATTCACAAGGAAGTTGTGGTGCACATTTCCGACATTATTTCCGACATTAATAAATTATGTTCTGATCTTGTTCCTAAGGAGATTGAATATTTTGGTTTATTGGAAACCATTCGCATGAAATTGGAAACAACCAGAAATACGTGTCCACACCATATCCATTTTGAATGCAACAGTAACGAAATAGAGTCGATTGGTTTAACAGATCAGCTGTCTTTTTGCAGGATTCTTTTTGATTTGATAAAACTTATTGTTCGCGAAAGTGAACCCGGCACATTTCAAATTGTTGTTCAGTATAAAAAACAACTTGCAAAAATTAGTGTCGTCTCGGCGAATGAACTCCACTTTCAGAAAAACTCCAAAGAGTACAGTGAAATTTTATTTAGAGTTGAATATTTTAATGGAAAAATCTTTGAACACCATTCACAGAATCAGTCTTCTTTGGAAATTGAATTCCTGATACCCGAATAGCGTAAAATCATTGATTTGTAATTGCACATATCGACGTGTAGTACTGAATAACAATTCAATCTGGTTTTGGAAAAAAATCTCATGGCAATTTCTTTGCGCTGAGAAATGAATTCTCGTTTTTTAACGACAATATTCCCGGACCATTTGTTCTGCGGGTTTGCTACCCAATTCAAAGGCTTTCTTCCAGTCAGCACAAGCAGATAGTGTATCTTTTAGACTCATGTTCGACATTCCTCGATTATAAAAAGCATCTGCATATTCGGGTTTCAGAAGGATTGCCGAATCTAGATCATGGTGTGCGCCAAGAAAATCGCCCTTCATTCCCCGCAATGTTCCCCGACTGTAATAGACCAATGCATTACCTGGAGATAATTTCATCGCTTTTTCCAAGTCCAACAGGGCAAGATCAGCATTGCCGGTTTGGCTTATTGCTTTAGCGCGGTTGATATAGGTGTCAGCATAATCCGGTTTTAAAGATAGCGAAACATCAAAATATTCCATGGCTTTCTTGGTATCTCCAAGATTGGTATAATGACTGCCTAAATAATAATAGGGAAAGAAATTTTCAGGACGTTTTGAAATCGCATTTTCAAATAAAGTGATGTCGTTTTTCCACACTTCAGTCATTGAATGGCTGATGTATGCAAGGAAAAGCACTACAATTCCAAGGAATGAATATGACTTCCTCGGATAGTTGCTGATTAGGTTTTTAAGAAGCACTCCTGTGAGCAAACATAATCCAACCAGAGGCAGGTAAGCATACCGGTCAGCAACTAGATCTCTCCCAAAGGGAATTATTTGTAGTACCGGGGCCAGGGATATGAAATAAAATAAATTGGCAAACACAAAGTGACGTTGATAAGGACCCGGTTTGATTGCAAAAACAACAAAGAGAATCAACACAATGAGTGCCGGATAAATTTCCCAGGGAAATGAATCCCGCTCTAGATTTGGAATGCCAAATGCGGTTGTTAACTGAAACGGAAAGATGAAATGAAACACATAGTAACCTGCACTGAATAAAGGGATCAATACTTTTTGCCCAATACTATACGAATCTTGCAGCCGTGCAATCGATGCATCATCGTGCCGGAAATGAAGAGTGAGGAAGACAAACAAAAGAGCAACAAAAATGAATGGTAGCTTTTCGAAAATACCGGGAAAACTAATTTTCCGCTTTTCAAAATAATCCACAGCAAAGAGAAGTACAGGGAGAACAATTGCACTTTGTTTGGCGAAACAGGCTAAAATAAAATAGAAGAACACAAACCAAATTGATTTTCTGCCGGCTCCACGAAGATAGTTGACATATTCTGTTAGGGCCATTAATAGAAAAATTACACAGATTGTTGTACTCCGTGCCGATACCCAGGAAACAGTTTCAACCTGCAGAGGATGGAGAGCGAAAAGTGCTGCTGCAAAAAGTGCCGCAAGTCCGTCTTTCAACAACAAGCGGACAAAACGGTACACCAAAGTAATTGCAATCAGATGTAAGATCAAGTCAATGAAATGATAGCTGGCCGGTTTCAACTGGGATATTTGATAATTCAGCCAATAACTAATCTGGGTGATGGGTGTGTATGCATTCACGTATGCTGTTGAAATCAGTTTGATAAAGGACGGGCCGCTATGCCCATTAAGCTCGGGATTGTTAACAATATTTTGAGAATCATCCCAGCAAAAACCATTTTTCAAAGAACCGGAGTAGGTGATAAAAGTGAGCAAGATAATAAGTACGAGCCCCCATCGTTCAGTCGGTGTTTTTTTTTCAAAAGCGGTTTCTGTCTTACTTTTACCCGGTTGTTTGACTTTTAAAGTCTTGCTGGTCATAGTTTCGGCTTAGGTAAATTTACAGTCTGGTTAAGGTACGAAAATCCAAAAATCCATCGAGATAATGCACCATGTGATTGTATAGATATCAACGATGTATTCACAATTTATTTTTCGGTATAGCATATCAATCAAAACTAAAGAAATTTTGCGGTTGAATCATTGTTTTCCTTTCGTTTTTAAACTTGAGCAAATTCATTTGGACAATACAAAAGCACATGATGAACTCTATTTTATATCTTCACATCAGAATGCTCATTGAATCGCATCGGATATGGAATAGATGCTTTCGTAAATTGACAAAGTTTAAAAAAATAGTTACCTTAACCTGAATTCCAGTGGCAGATGGATTTGAAGATACCATATATTTCGTAGAATTCGACTCTGCTAAGTGATAATTATTATTTTACCCAACATATGTTCTCCATTATCCGAATCCACTTCTGTTGTATATTATTTTTCATTTCAATTGTTCAGTCTGCCGCCCAACCATATCCGGTAATACATACCAACAGACCCAGAATTTATGCCGATTCCTTACGACTCACATGGCTCAAGAATAATAGTATCGTTCCGGGAGATTGCCAGACCACGACCAATGAATTTGATTACAGATACAATAACTGGTGGATTAATGACCCGCAACTTTTCCTGACAGGCTCTGATTCAAGTTTGTGGACATGGGATTGGAGTTCGCAGTATGCAAAAGATGAAGCTGTTTTTACCATTCTAATGTTTAAGCTTAAGCAGGATTCTTTATCGCTCAAGCGTTGCCGTTTTCTTGCACAACAGACGATTGATACCCTTAGCTCTGTCGACTATGCATCACTTGCTTTTTATGATAAGGAAGCATTTGTGAGATTATTTAGTGATGTAGGAAGTTTGCTGATCGATTGGTGTTATGATCAATTGCCGGATACGATGCTTCACGAACTCGTACGCGCTCAGTACAGCATGAATCATGAGTTTATGAATTTCTTTATTCTTTCATCAGCAGGAAATAGTTATGTTTCCAGTCATAACGCCTGGAATTGCGTGTACACCAATCAAAATGCACTTGCCCTTTATGGTGCAGCAGGATTGGATTCTTTGCAGAATGATACTGTACAGCAGTGGTATGAGGCTGTCTACGACAAATGGATCAATGGTTTTTTGCCTTGTTATGGATATTACCGTGATGATGATGGTGGATGGAACTGGGGTGCAGCGTATTCCATGTGGTCACTGGTTGATCAGTTTCAGCTCTTTGACAATATGCTTACCGGGACCGGGAAAAACTTCTACTATGACTTACCCTGGGTGCAGAATAGCATCAATCAATATTGGTATTTTATTCAACCGGACGAATGGTGTATTCACTCTGGTGATGGCAATACATTTGTTGCCGGCGACAGGGTCATATACCGGCATGCCACTCTATTCAATGATCCACGCAGTCGTTGGCTGGCTCAGAAATACAGTACGCCTCAATATTATTATTCAACTCCGTATGTATTTCAAAAATTGCTCTATAAGGATTTTACCATTCCGGACACCCTTCATCCGAATCCCCCGCTCGACTGGTGGTCAGATAAAACAGGTTTGGCGGTGAGCAGGACATCCTGGGATTCATCAGCTGTGATGACGACATTTTTCAACTCACCATCAAAACGGGCTGCTCACGAACATCGCGATAATAATTCATTTACACTCTTTAAAAACAAACCCCTGTTGATTGATGCCGGCACATACGATACCTATGCCGGTAGCCACTATTTAAATTACTATCAGCGCACTATAGCGCACAATAGTATTTGTGTATTTGATTCCACTGAAGTCTATACCAACTTTGGTCAGCCTGCTTCGAATGATGGAGGACAAATTGAATCCTATGCCTTACAAAATTATAATGATATTTTTCTTCCTCAAAATCAGCGAGGCGCATGGATTAAGTATGCTGCAGGGGCCGACTATCAATACATTATTTCTGATGCACAATTGTCGTATGACACAACCAAGCTGGATTTTTTCAGAAGAAGGTTTCTATTTCTTAAACCATCAAAAGTAATTGTACTGGATCATGTCCACCTGAAAAACACTGCGAACAAACAGCGTGATGCAAAATGGATCGCTCATTTTGTTCAACGGCCCGATATAAATGGGAATGTGATCAATACTGAAGTGGCGGGACACATTGAAACGTTTGATGGAAGCGATTACATCACGGTGAATGGAAACGGAAGTGCTGCCATCAGAACATTGCTTCCGGATACAAGCACTGCCACTTTGATAGGCGGAAATGGATTTGAATACTGGGTGAATGATTCCAATTACCTGCCTTTGTATCCGCCTGATTCCATTCATGGAACTCCGGGAAAGTGGAGAGTAGAGGTGAGGCCGGTTGCTGTGACAGATAGCCTTGTTTTTTTACACACGATTGCTATTGGAGATTCGACCTCAGGAATAAATGCCGGAGGATTTGCTCATCAAAATGATTATTCACTTGGTGCCGACTGGGATGATACACTTTTTTATTTCTCCGCAAAGGTGATACAGGCCTGGTTTATCATGTCTTTTACAATGTGAGCGGATCAAGAACAATCGGATTGTTTGCAGCCGATTTGACTGCCGGGATATACTCCGTCAAAATTGATGGGGTGACAACTGCCACAGTTGCAACAGATCCTGACAATGTGCTTCGTTCGTCTGTAAGCCTGGCGACAGGTTTGCATACAATTGAAATTGTTTTGCAGACATCGGAAGTGATTTCAGAAATTAACCGTTGGAAATCAATCTCTGTTTTTCCAAATCCTGCAACGTCAGAATTAAATATAATCACCGGTACTGAACAGGAGATGGATGTACAAATAATAAATTCCCTTGGAGAAATTGTATTGGCTGCAAGGAATGTACGCAAAGTTTTCATTTCGTCAATTCCGGCAGGAATTTATTTCATACGAGTCACACAAGGGACTGATTATTATTTCACCCGCTTCATCAGGGAATGATTGAACACCGGAGTTCTTTAGGTAATGAGTGAAATGTTTGATAAGGATTGGGAGAAATTACTTCCTTTTTTCGGAAAAAAACTAAGTATCAGAAGACAAACAACGAAGTATTGCAAAAAAAATTGAAGCGCCGATAACAGTGGATTGAAATATTGACTTTAATTAACAGCACTCGAACGAGGTATTCGGAGGTGCCCAACAGTTAATATTTTTGGGTCAAAAATAAATGCAAATAAATTTGCGCAACCCAAAAGTTGCATATATATTTGCAACCTATTAGTTGCGTATTTAGATTCAAACTATGAAAAAGGATATATTTCAGGCAATAGCAGATCCTACTCGCCGGGCTATTTTGGGACTGATTGCCTTGCAGGCGACGACACCAAATGCCATGGCTGAGCATTTTGAGACCAGTCGGCAGGCGGTATCAAAACATATAAAAGTTTGCAGGAATGTGAGCTAATCAAACCCGAGCAGTCAGGGAGAGAGATTTATTATCATTTCAATCCGAAAAGATGAAGGAGATTGACCAGTGGTTACAGCCATTTCGTGCTATGTGGGAGGATAGATTAAGCAGACTTGACAAAGTGCTCATCAATTTAAAAAAAGGGAAAAATGGAAAGTAAAAACACAACCCGAATCACAGCCGAAAAGGGCAAGCAGGAGTTTTTTATCGAGAGAGAATTCGATGCTCCACGAGAACTTGTTTTCAGTGCATTCAATGAAGCAGATTTGCTCTTGCAATGGTTAGGTCCTGACGACATGAAAATGAAAGTTGAGAAACTGGATAACAAGTCCGGCGGATCATACCGTTTTCTTCATTCGCACTGCAATGGCGGACCTGAATTTGGATTTAATGGAGTAATCCATGAAGTGAAGGAACCGGAACGAATCATCAGGACCTTTGAATTTGAGGTCTCCCCTGAACGCGGACATGTTTCACTGGAATTTTTAACCCTGATCGCTCTACCCAATAACAGGTGCAAATTGCATATTCAATCTGTATTTAAGTCGGTTGAAGACCGTGATGGAATGTTACAATCTGGAATGGAAGGTGGAATGAATGAAGGGTTCAGGAAATTGGACCTGTTACTAGCTATGAGTATTTCTAAAGTTAAATGAACGTAATCAATAAAAATTCAAATTATGACAAACAAAATTTACCCTTGCCTGTGGTTTGACGGACAAGCCAAAGCAGCAGCGGATTATTACTGCTCGATTTTTAAGAACTCAAAAATTACTTCCGAAAATCCAATGGTTGTTATTTTTGAATTGAACGGGAAAAAGTTCATGGGGTTAAATGGCGGACCCCAATACAAATTTTCACCGGCAACATCCTTCGTGATTGAATGTGAAACACAGGATGAAATTGATTTTTACTGGGAGAAATTGGGCGAAGGCGGAGTGTACAACCAATGTGGCTGGCTGGATGACAAATTTGGAATTTCCTGGCAAATTGTACCGAGTATACTTGGTAAACTAATGTCGGATCCTTCAAAAGCTACACGAGTTGTTCAGGCTTTTATGAAAATGACAAAGTTTGATATTGAGAAATTGGTGAATGCGTAAAATTTAGGATTTAAATTCAAAACAAATGCTTAGGGGCTTGAATGCTTTTTTCTAATTCAAGCTCTTAAGTATTATTCAGATCAATAGTATGTCTGCAACTTTGGTTGAAATTTTTAAAACAGATATTGAAACTCAGTACACAGCTGAGCTGGCCCGGATGAGGCTCTTAGACTTGTTTCCTCATGCAAAAATAAATTTTGACCTTGAAGATTGTGACAGGATATTGAGAATAGAAGGGAGAGATTTCTCTATTCATCTCATCATTGAAGCAATAAATATTCTTGGTTATAATTGTGAAATCCTGGACTAGGAAATTGGACCCGTTTTTTTTTTCGTTGGCTGCAGGAGGCCTTGCATGATACCTTTCGATTTCACTTATGTCGGCCTCTTTTGCCTACAGTTTATTAATTTTAAATGTCTTCACAACACCAGTGGAAAATATTTTCAGAATATAGATTCCCTTTGGTAAAGCGGAGACATTGACTTGTCCCGATGTAGTGTTTATTTTGCTTTGAAGTACTTCCTGACCCGTCAGATTTAAAATGGAAATCGAATTAATATTTTCTGAACTGATAAAATTCAATTGATCATTCACAGGATTCGGATAAAGTTTTATACCCGAAGTTTTAATATTTTCAATTCCGGTCGGGTTGCTGCTCACGTTCAATGTATAATCTTCAGTTTGGCCAAATCCGGAACTGATAACGCATGCATTTGCTGTGTATGCATCATAGTTTTTTATGACTCGCATCGTTGTTAAACCCGTGAGGGCGGCTGTTGGAACCAAAACTGTTCCTGACGTTTCAATTGTATCAATGCCACTCGAATTGCTTACACTGCCCATGTCATAACTTTCAGACTGATCATCAAAAACACCATCTTGATTCCAATCGATAAATACCCTGAAAAAATTTGTATAGGTTCCACCTGTATATCCTTTGAACGTTGCAGTATAAGCTGAGTCAATCTCGACATTGCCTACAATGGAAGTAAAGTCCTCGTAATCCATGGTGGCGCTTTCTGAAGATACATTGTTAATGTCGGCAAGATTTACCAATGTGATCGGTTCACCAGTGTTGTTTAGATTGGATGGATGGCAATACGTGTCCGTGAGTTCCACAGTAAAACTACAAGTGTTCAATAGGGTGCCATTCGTGTCAACCAAATTATGGACGACCACTGTATGCCTTCCGATTGGAAATGCAGAACCTGAAGCCAAACCTGATACCAACACAAGACTTGCGCCTGGATGAGCATTACACGTTATTGGAATCGAATAATTAATAATTTTCGAACCCGTAAGACTAATGTCGTATATGTCTTGCGGACAAGTAATGTAGCAATCACTTGTTAAGGAATCACTGAAATTAATAATCCATCCGGATGCAAATGCTACAAAAGAATTTTCCCATCCGCATACAAAATTTCCATCAGGGGAAATTGCGATAGCAGTTCCTAATAAGCTGTCAATAGTTGATGTCACAGTGATACCATGGTTTGCAAGTACCCTGCTGATCAGAACCGGCTGACTCCCTAAAGAAGGATGATAAATGATGGCGTCACGGATGATATTTGGAAAAGTTATTTGACAATAGCCAACTGCGATTCCATTTTCAGAAATGCTGGTAAAAGTAGCAGACTCATATCCTGCCGGTACCTGATAAGCTGTAAATGTATTCGTGGTTAAATCAAAAATAAAAGGAACGCCATCGCGATCACCGGCCATTAAATTTGAATTGTTGATCGCATTCACAGCATTTACACTTGAAAGGGTGGGGAGTGCTGCAGGGACAGAAGTAATCACTGATCCTGTAGTCATGTAAGCAGGAACTCTTAAAGTGCCTGCAGGAAGTGGATCAAACCAACCACCAAGAATTCCATCATCATTTACAGTATAGCCTGCACTGTATTCATTTGCAGGATCAGAAATTTCCTCAAGAGAACTTGTCGAAACGTTGTAGAGGAAGGCCTGACTATTGCAACAGTCAATAGACATTTGTCCCGTAATATAGTTTCCGTTTTCTGAAATTTGTCCCTGGTATGCACTTGCCTGATCAGTTGCTCCGGCAAAATATCCCATCGGATACCAGGTTCCATTCTTTTTATAAGCGGGTTGATCCAAGGTGGTACCACTGATTACGATTGGCATATTGCCAATCAGATCTCCATTGTTATTAATTCCAACCAGTGAAGTGGCTGGTGTATCTATAATTGTAACGGAATTTGTAGCAAAAGAGTAAACGCCGCCGCGTTGAATCGCTTGTCCGGAATCGTTGATGTCGTACAATGCTGTGCCAAAACCAGGGGTATCGGAATTCCACCTGAGCGTATGTGGAACAAACACAAAATATCAAAATAAAAAATTGGAGTATTGTAAAAAATCAGAAACGTGTGAATGTTTTTCATAGGTGTTGTATATATTGGTTCTGCTGGTTTGTGTTTTCAGGAAAACATTCGATGCTTTTGCATCTGAAATGCTGACTGCCTTTTATAGTGTTTGTTGTTTTATCAAATAAATCTGCCGTGCTATAGTTTTAGCTTTGCTTACTTATTGTACTGGATATTGGAGAAATCAATTCGAATGTAGCTATTTTTTTTCTTCATAAATGTGTTTGCTGGAAGGAAAATCTATTATGAGTAAATTGCATGGGCCTCAGGCTTAGGGCTGCAATTGTACAAGTAAAAGGCTTGAAATTTGGGCGGCAGGAGTAAAAAAAACTTCCTGAATTGCATCTGCTTTGTTAGAGGATATTTTGATTTGTTGATCTTGGCAGTACAAACGAAAAATTAAACCCCAGTCTACTCAGATTTCACAGCTTCCTTCATCTCTTTGGATCACCACAATTTTTCTGAAAGATTATTTCACGTTCACTCTCCAATGTTAATATATAATACCCTTATTTAAGCCCATCAGTTTGTACTATCTTTTCTTTCCCGGAAATTATTTCATTCATAATTTCCATTCCGTTGAGATTATAAATTCGAATACGAGCTTCCAGCTCATCCGCAGAACGTATTGTTAGTTTTCCAGCACCGGATTGGGAAAGATTGAAATATTTGCCTTCGAGAATTCTTCAATTCCGGTGACGGTAATCGTATTGCTAGCAGGCCATGCATCCGGAGGTGTTGATCACACAAGCGTCGTAATCGCCACCGACACCATTTGCATCGATCCCTTGTGTAAAATAGGGAGTGGATTCCCCATCGAGATGCCAGAGATAGCTGTAGGGCGCAGAGCCTCCATAGCACCCCATTGTATTTGTTGCACTCTGATATACTACTGCGGGAATTCGCAGGTTGTTATACGGATGATAAATTAAGTGGAAGTATTGAGTATTCTGATTCCCAATGGCATCTGTTCCATGTGCCGTGTAGGTAGTGGTAGCTCCTGGAAAAGCAAAAACAGTATTTCCAGTGGTTGCACTCAGTCCGCCGGCAGGTGTCCATGTATAATTGAAAGTTCCGGATGCTTTTAGTTGCGTAAAAAAATCATTGTTCTCACAGTAATTAATGGTATCGTGAGTGACAATATTTAATGGATAAGTAATCAGACTGGTGTGAATGGAAGTTCGAATCTGACTTCCAACTTTCATCGATTCACTCCAGCAAGGCCGAATATTCTGATTGAAAGCATCGAGCATCATGTAATGACCAAAGAATGTTCCGGATGCGTTGAAATACAGAGCACGGCTATCTGTAATTTTTACATTGTTAAATGTTGTTCCTTCATCGGCAGAATATGCCATGTACACATTTCTCAGTTTTGTATAATCACGGGTATCGTAGTAGGAAATAAAGATTACTCCGCTACTGTCATCGACAGCAATTGCCGGGAGAAACTGCAAATACCCGGGATCATCGTCATTGATTTTTTGCGGACTCGTCCATGTACTTCCTCCATCACTTGATTTTATAAACCAGATGTCTGATTCGAAATATAGATTTGTCTTGTTGCGCCCATAAGTAACATAGATATTGCCATGACCGGGACCATTGCTTTTATCACAAGCGATCTGGATCAGCGAACCGACGGCATTTGTATAAAAGGAATCTGGAATTCGTTGAATGCGATTGTTCGATGAATCAATAATCAATGGCGCAGTCGACCAGGTGTCTCCGCCGTCGATTGATTTGTTGAACAAGATTCCTGAATCGGAATTGCAGATGACATATACTTCACCATTGGGTCCGGTGGTCAATGCACTGTAGGGATAGGTACTCACATACCCGGAATCAAGTAGAAATTGTTTCGGACTCCAGGTCTGACCTCTGTCGGTAGATTTGCAAAATGCGAGTTGAAAACGATTGTTGATGTAATAGGCCATACGTCGGATCAATATCAATATACGATTCATTGGTGTAGGTTTGTCCATGATCGGTTGATCTGTTGCAGGTAATCCTGTCCAGACTAATTGTAAGCCCGGTACCTTTTGCGTCATGAATAAAATAGACATAGCCACTGTCATCTGTGACTATGCAGGGATCACCATATGGGGGATCTACGCTGTTCAGTATACTGGTATCCCATGTCGCTCCAAAATCATGAGATTGATGAACACCCACCCACCGACCTCCATTGGAACGATTGCAGGCAGCATACACATTTGCAGGATTTGTCCGATCAATACAAATTGCAGGTTCATTCGAGCTGAACGAATCAGTGATCAGCACTGTTTGAGCGCCAACGATACTAGTCAGAAGACAGAATAGGGTACCCAGTAATGTTTTCATACCGACCATAAATATATGTCAGCGAATGTAAAATCTGTCAGTCACAATTTTGACAAGATAATACAATCATCTTTGAGCGCACTGTTGAATTTTCTTCACTGATGATGCATTGATACATTCCTTGCGCCCAATTCACTGATGAAATTAGAATCGATGACTCTGTTGTCGAACTTTGATACAGTTCCTGTCCCAAGACATTCAGGATTCGTAGATTTCTTTTCATTCCATCATTATTTGCAAAACGGACTGAGAATTCGTTTGAAAATGGATTCGGATAAATTTCAAAGTCAGGAGCTGCATTTTCAGTCTGCTTAATTCCAGTGTTGATGCACAATATATTTTCTGTGACCTGGATTGTTTGAACGGGAAGTGCTGGCACCCACTCAACATCGCCAGGGGTCATCCATACCACGTAGGAGTCAACGGCCATAGTTATAGACGAATCACTTAAAATGAGCGGTGTATAATTGCATGTGCTAAAACCGTCAAGTTCTGTTTTCATAAAATAGTTCCCACCTGATCCAAGTCCCTGGAGGTTGCTTGAAATAATAAATGTGCTGTCTTGAACTTGTTGGACAGAATTCGCAACATTATTTGAGGGACTACCATAGCTGGTTCCCCACAATGTATTTCCAAGTGAATCTATTTTAAGCAAACCTATTTCCAGACCAGCAATGGGAGGAGAAACCAAACCTGCAAGAATATAATTCCGGTCATTACCAATTTCAACATGCGTTCCGTAAAAACGACCCATGGATGTATTATAGATTTTTACCCATTCAGGTGTACCCAAATTATTAGTTTTAATGACGGTTGGCTCGGAAGCACTACTTGTAGTACAAAGAATAATATAACCCAAATCCGGTGTCTGTTGAAGATCCAAAGCAAGGTTTGGAGCTAGTCCGATATAATTCTTGCTCCATACAGGAATTCCCTGATTATTTGTTTTTACGAGATATAATTCATCCGGTTGATCAATGTGTCCTAATAGAACAAGTCCACCATCGCTTGAGGATCTCATGGATACGAGTATTTCCTCACGCTGATTTGCAATCGATGTGGACCATTCTTTGTTGCCGTTTCGATTGAGTTTTACAAGAAAAAAAATCGCTTGAACCCGGACTGGCATTATCATAATTTCCGCCGATGGCAAAACCACTATCTGCGGTTTCAACAACCGATATACTTCTTTCATTTCCAAAACTTCCAATTCCTTTTGACCATACCAACAGTCCTGCAGAATCCGTTTTAAGAATTAATAAATCGTCAAGGCGGCTGTTGGCATTATTATCAGTACTTCCGGCGATAACCATTCCTCCATCGGAAGTTAAACAGATAGACTTAGCATCATCACGATTGCTTGTGCCGTATGTATTCGCCCAAAGAACGGTTCCCAGGTTGTCTGTTTTGATGAGCACGATGTCGGTATTGGACGGATTCAATGAGTCGATAGCGGTTCCACACAAAAGATATCCACTTCCAGTGCAAGGAATTGTTTGAGCGATATCGAGAATCTTGTTTGATGTATAGATTTTCTGAAAGGAACCATCGGCTTGAAGATGTAATTGATTCAGTAGAAGAAGAGCGAATATGATCATTGTCTTGGATGAAATGCGAAAAATAGTTTTCATAAATGTTATTTTAAGGATTGATAAATATTTTTTTGAATCGAAAGTTTTAAGAGGCAAACAATTGAATAAAATTTTGTAAGATTAAGCCAATCAAAATCAAATTGTGCGCAAGGTAAATTTGTATAAATGTATCATATAAATCCAAAATCGCAAATACTTCGATTCTGCTTTGTATTTCAATCAGTTTAATTGACTTTTTTGTACAAAGGCTGGCTCCATTTGTTTTCAGTGCAATCTTAGAATCATACAAATGGTTTTTAGAAAATTGCCCTTATTTCCATATCTTCATTTCAAATTTAAACCATGAATAAGCTTCCTCTTTTCTTTATTTTAATCTTCGGTACTTCTGTCGTAGCTCAAATTCCCATGCAATGGCAAAGTCAGCTTCCCACAAGTTACGACTATGACGACATGCAAATGCTCGATAGTAATAGTGTTGTAGCTGTTGGACTGACAGGTAGTTTTATTCGTACTAACGATGGTGGGAGTACTTGGAAATTCGTATGGACGAATACGCTTTTGCATTTAACCGGAGTTGATTTTACGGATTACAATACTGGATATGCTTGCGGTAATGGAAATATGTATTACTATGAAAAGGGAGTTTTATTAAAGACTAATGATGGCGGAAATACATGGGATACGTTGAGTGTTCCTTTTGATGCTAATTTTTCTGACGTAGATTTTATCAGCGCGGATACCGGTTGGGTTGTCGGAGATAGTGGAAATGTTTTTCGTACGTATACAGGTGGATTGTCAAGGGACAATGTCTCATTTACTGCAACGGAACATGCACTTTCGATTGTCATGATGGATTCTGATACCGGATATGTTTGCGGTGAAAGTGGTTTCCTATCGTACTTTCGATGGTGGAAATAGCTGGACTTCGAAGCCGCCAATAACCAGCAATGCTATCAATTCTCTGTTTTTTCTCAATGGCCGTACTGGCTGGTGTACTACTGATTTTGAACAAATCTTCCGTACTGACAATAGTGGTGATACATGGACAAGGCAATTGAATGGAGGAGGAACTTCTCCGGTGAATTCTGTTTGTTTTGTTGATTCTTTGAATGGCCATGCTTTGTCGACTGCATTTTATTATCATACATCGAATGGCGGACAAAGCTGGCAAACTGAAAATCAGACTTATCATTACAATACCACGATTGCATTTTCAGATGCACAGCATGGGTTTATTTCCGGGACTCATGGAAATATTCAAAAAACTATTGACGGTGGGAATAGCTGGACAGATATCGCTGCAGAAAATAATTTTTACCATTTTAAAAATATTCAGTTTACAAATGCAAGTACAGGATATTGTGTTGGCGAGCATGGAAAAATGCAAAAGACCACAGATGGTGGGCAAACCTGGTCTTACCTTCCAACTTCTACAACATATGACCTTAACGATTTGTTTTTTTTGAATACAAATCTGGGATATATTGTTGGTGAAACAGGATCGGTGATCAAAACAACTGATGGTGGACTTTCTTTTACAAATGTAAATGCCGGAGGCAACAATGACTTGTTATCAGTTTATTTTCTAAATTCAGACACAGGCTGGGTCTGTGGTACCAACAGCACAGTTTTCAAAACACTTAATGGCGGAACTACATGGGTTCCGGAAACACTACCGTCTTTCACAAGCAGAGCATATGATATTGTTTTCACGGATGCATTTACAGGGTACATCGGAAGCTGGGCAAACAGAATCTATAAGACAACTGATGGCGGAAGCACATGGAATACCATTCCAAATCTTCCTTCAGTGAACAGTATCGTCAAACTTCAGTTTCTGAATCCGGATACAGGTTGGGCTACTTCCGACTATGGTGACATCATGAAAACAACCGATGCAGGACAAACCTGGACGATACAGAATGCGTTCTGTTTTTCACCTGCAAGTGCATTTCATTTTTATGATGAATGGAATGGCTTTGCCGGTGGCGGAACGGTAAACTACAATTGTAAATTATTCCGCACAAGAGACGGCGGCAATACCTGGGAGAATACTGATTTGCCTTTCGGATACAGTATCAATGGATTGTGGATGACAGACACAAATCGTGTTTACATCTGCGGCGAATGGGGATCAATCCTATTGTACGGAGATACGAGTAATTTGAGTGTAGGAATTCCTGAACACGACCAGTACGATAACAAGATTGTTGTTTATCCGAATCCTGCTTCAAAAATTCTTCAATTAAAAATTCCGGAACAATCTGCCAGGGTAGACTTACTGCTTTATACTTCTACAGGTCTCTTAATAAAGAGAATAACAGGCGAGAAATCGAGAATAGATATTTCCGGATTGGCAAGTGGAATTTATTTTCTAAAGCTAAATGATAGGATCGGAAAATTTGTAAAGGAGTAAAAAATTTGAAAAACCAGGTCCTGTTTCTTGAGCAGATTTCACTCTTAACCAGGGTAAAGTATAGCAAGACTGAATTTTTCGATGCCGGATATTAAGAAGCTGTTCCTTGTAGAATGATTTTTTCTTTAGTTTGAATTCAATTTTATTTCATACATTTAGTAGAATTTAATTTGCGATTATTCTTATTCAGTCAACCATGAAAAACATCTTTCTTTGGCCTGTGTTACTTGCGATTACGCATGCAACTTGTGCACAGTCACTTTCTCCTTCGGTTGTTTCACCGGGAGGTAGTTTTAGTAGTAATGGTGGGTATTCTCTTTCGCAGACAACCGGTGAATCAAGCATGGTTGAAACATTTACTTCAGGTTCTGCAATATTAACGCAGGGATTCCAGCAAGCTGAGGATGGATTTGTGCGGGTTCCGGAAATAATGAATAGCGGATATTCAATAGAAGTTTTTCCGAATCCCGGAAACGGACATTTTTATTTGGAAATAAAAGCTTCGCATACAACAAAGGTATCCGTTCGTGTTATGGATATTATCGGACAACCGGTTTGGACGAACCCAATTCTTTCTGTCGGCGTTGCCGGGCGCCATCTTCTCGATTTATCAGCCTTGAGCAATGGAGTATACATGGCCCAGCTAAGTGTTTTTGATGAATCGGGAAAAGAAGTAATTCGCAAGACTGAACGACTCCAGCTTGTTCATTGAAATAAACTTAATTCTAACACACCTTTAATAAATCAAGATCATGAAATTCAATAAAAAATCAATATTCATTTTTAGCTTGATAAATTGTGTTGTATTCATTCTTTTCAGCTCCGGTTTATTTGCTCAAATGAGAGGAGGATTTATGACTCCTGAAAAAATGAATTACCAGGCAGTTGCCCGCGATGCAGGAGGGACCTTGCTTCTTTCACAGCCCATCAGTGTTCGGTTTTCCATCCGTGCTACTGGGGCGTCCGGAACTATCGAATACCAGGAAACGCAATCCTTGACAACAAATGCTTTCGGACTTTTCTCTACCGCTATCGGAGCGGGTGCTGTAACTTCCGGTAGCTGGGGTGCAATTACATGGACATCGGCTGACCATTATCTCCAGGTTGAATTCGATCCCAATGGTGGAACTTCATGGATCGATATGGGAACATCCCAACTTCTGAGTGTTCCTTATAGTTTTTATTCATTGACTTCAGCGATGTCACTTGATAACCGCTGGTCAACCAATTCAATCGATATTTGGAATTCGAATACTGGTGGAAATGTTGGGATTGGTACGTCAACACCGACTCACAGGCTGGAAGTAGATCATTCATCACCAACATCCAATACCGGAATTATTCAATCCAAAGCTACACAAGCTTCCGGAAGTTATAATGATGCATATGCAATCTATGGATAAAATACGGTGGATGACTTTATGGTACCGGCGGTGAATTCCGCGGAGGATACCATGGTGTTTCAGGTGTCGTTGCCCCAACCGGTTCTCAGTATTATCATGGAGTTTACGGAAGCGCTTTTGGAGGTACAGGAAGCAATTATGGTGTGTTTGGATATAGTGATCAGGTTGGTGTGATTGGCTCTGGTACTGGTAGCGGTACAGGAATCACTTCCTATTATGGAAGTTCATTTCTGGAAAATGTAGGTGTTCTTGGCTTTGGCCAGGTGAACAGCACAACCAACGGTATCAGTTATGGAGTTGTTGGGCAGGCTACCAGCGGTGGCAGTAAATACAATACCGGAATTTTCGGTTATGCCCGTGGTGCAACAGGTACGAATGCCCGCAACTGGGGAGTACTGGGTGTCTCTGATGATCCGAATTCAGCCGCAGCAGTTCTTGGAATTGCCGATCCGGTGGGAGGAAGCAATGGTCATGGTTTGGAGGGCGATGTACTTTCCGGGACTGACCAGATAGGTGTTTTTGGATATACGATGGCTAGTACAGCTAGCGATTATGCGGGCTACTTTCTTGGAAACTTATATGCTACAACTGCCAGTTCAGGAATCAAAGCCTTCAAGATTGATTATCCCCTCGATCCGGAAAACAAATATTTGTTCCATTCTTCAGTTGAAAGTAATGAAATGATGAATGTTTACAGCGGTAATGTGACTACAGATGCTCAAGGGAATGCAATTGTACTGCTGCCGGAATATTTTCAGTCTTTGAACAAAGATTTCCGATACCAGTTAACATGTATCAATGAATTTGCTCAGGCCATTGTTGGAGAAAAAATCCGAAACAACCAGTTTACAATTCGTACCGACAAACCAAATGTAGAAGTAAGCTGGATGGTTACCGGTGTTCGCCAGGATCCGCTGGCCAATAAATACAGGATCAAAGATGTAGTTGATAAACCCGAAAGTGAGAAAGGTACTTATCTTGTTCCTGAATTGTATGGAAAGACGATGGATCAGGCAGCTCACAAACCTTCTTACCTGGAGAAAGGTGCGCCGGTAAAGCTTGTCCGCAACCCAATGGATGATCCTAAATTGAAAAACAAATAAGAGTTCACTTTGATTACGAAAGCCGCTTCCTGTTCAGGGAGCGGCTTTTTTATTGATGATACAAGTAAATTATCCGGACCGATTTCGAAGATTATTGTCACTGAATTTTTATAAAATATTTTGAATGGCAAATGGCATAGGATTTATTTTTCATTTGAATTAAATTGAAAGAACATGTCTGTTTGATAAATCAATCATCCTCCTGCTCCGCTTCCTTTGCTTCTGGTTAATCATCCTGAATAGCGACAATTTATTTCTGAGTAATAACTTCACCCTTACTTTCCATTGTAATTAAGGGCACCACTAATAACCTCTTCCGGGTGGTATTTATTTAGTTCACAATTTCTATCAATAGCTTTCGAGGCTTGATCTTTTTTTGCAATACTTCGTCGTTCGTCTTCTGATACTTAGATTCAGTATCGTCCATCCTCACGCCTCGTCTTGCAAAAAAATATCAAAGCACATCACCCAGAATAGGTTATTAGATTGCCCTGAAGATTTCTAATTGACAAATCAAAGTTCGTTCAACTCCGAATCCTTCTCTTTCGGTAGATACTCTTTGTATCATCACAATTTATTTCTGAAAAATATTTTCATTCTCCAGTGTACTATAGTGTGCACTTCTAATTTCCTTTTAGGGCTGATATGGTTTGAGGAATTTTGTAAGACAAGGCGTGAGTACGGGTGATGCAGTATTTAAGTATAAGCCAGAGGAACAACGAAGTTATTAGAGGGGTCCTTATATGATAAATATGATATAAGGTAAATATCTACTATGAATGGTGATGATTATCACGCAGAGTTTTCGCATTGACGTATAGTTTTGTACTCGAATTCACATTAAAAAACAGAATTATGAAAAAGAACATTTTATTTTTAATTGGCCTTTTTTTAGCTGTTGGATATTCCAATGCTCAGGACAAAGTACAGGATCGTGACCAGACCCGGATTCAAGAACATTTGATGCTAAGGGATGGTAGTATGTATCTGATCAAAGATCAGGATCAAAAGCAGTTGAAGGAGCAAATGAGACTGCAAAATGGAACAATGGTGAATCCGGATGGCAGTTTTCAGGTTCAAAATCAAAAGCAGCAAAGATTGCGTGACGGTGAGTGCCTGGATTTAGACGGAAACCGTTATAAATCTCAGAATGAATTTAATGCGCGTATGCAAAGCAGGCAGCAAGCGATGAATGAGGATCACTTCGTAGTGCAGAACGGACAAATGTATCAAATGAAGAATAAGGAGAAAACTCAATTGAAGGACAAGTATGTTTTACAAAATGGTTCAATTCTTTATCCTGATGGAAATTTGCAAATCAGGGATGGCAAGAGGCTTCAATTGAGAGACGGCGAATGCATGGATATGCAAGGGAATCGATATGATTCACAGGATCGTTTCAGAGATAGGATGGAGAAGCGAAATATGGACCGGATGGAAAGAGATAAAATCCGTGAAAATAACACACAAGAAAACCGCAATCCAAAACAGAAATAATTCAATTTGAATGAATGGTAAATCAGACTCTGCGAATATCGGGAGTCTGATTTACTTCTTGGTTTATTTATTTACTTATGAATGAACAGGTGGGAGGAACAATGAAACATAAGCCATCAATTCTCTTCGTTCGGGTTTTTCTTTATATCATGATTGGTCTGTCCCAATTGTATCCTGAAAAAATGTATTCGCAGGACAATCAAAATCGGTTTACAGATAGTACCGTAGTCAAATCTGAAGGCATACTTAGTTTGCGGTATACAAGTGATTATTATTCGATGGGAAGAGCTGATTCTGCAAAGGCTCCTTATCTTTCCTTTTCTGCAGGCTATTATCATAAGTCCGGTTTCTTTTTGAACAGTTCTGTCTATTATCTGATTTCAAATGAAGAAAGCCGGGTTGATTTGTATACAGTTGCAGGCGGATATGAGTATTTTTCTAAAAAGTTCGCAACAGGTATATCTATCAAAGAGTTTATTTTTAACAAAAGTAGCTATGTAGTGACTTCTGAATTGAATACTTCGCTGAATGCCTTCGCAGGATACGATTTTAAAATTTTCACCCTGTTTGCTGATGCAAGTCTGGGTTTCAGTGAAAATACTGATGTATTCCTTGGGCTCGAAATTAACAAGACCTTCAGGGCACTGCACAGGAAAATGCGAATTACACCTTCGTTCTATGCCAATGCTGGTTCGCGGGAAGTATTTAGTGAATATTATACCAACCGCAGTCGTCAAACCGGCACAGTGATGGGAACAGGTGTAAATGGCCACTCACAGAATCCGGTTGCATTACCGGTTCTTAAGATTGAAGAGTCGAATCAATTTGGAATTCTTGATTATGAGGCCGGACTAAACGTAAGTTATCAGGTAAAAAATATCCGTTACTTCATGCTTTATACCTGGACATTTCCGGTTAATCCATCTTTGATAATTTCTGATCAGGATACCTATGAAGAGGATCTTCACAATGGATTCTACTGGTCAGCAGGAATACGTCTCCAGATCTAATGAAGTATTTTATTTGAACCCTTGAATTCTGACTTCCGGAATTTAGGATGAGGAGATTGTTTTGAACTTTCACTGTCAGCTTGGAAAGGTTTCCTTCATTCCTGAGATTGAAAAATTTGCAGACTTATATCCCTGGACGGTTTTATTATAGGGCAATCTAATTACCTTTTCCGGCTGATGTGCTTTGAGATATTTTTGAAAGGAAAGGCGTGAGGAAGGATGAACCTTCAACTAAGTATCAGAAGATGAACAATGATCATTGCAAAATAAAGATCAAGCAACGCAAGCTATTGATAGAAATTGTGAAAAAATTAACAGCACCCGGAAGAGGTTATTAGAGGTGCCCTTTATTTACAATACCCGAGTAGCATCCATATCAGTACGAACACTACAATTGTACCCAAACAACCACCACCTAATTTATTGGCCCCGTAACCTGCAATGAGCCCTTTGAAAATGTTATTCATCGTTGGAAGAAAGTGTTGATTGATGATTTTGTGACCTTCTTTTTTTTGTTTGTAAAATCCGATGTAAGAGTTTTTCTCCTGCAGTTTGAATTGAAGTCCCGTTTTTTGATGCAAAATTTGTAATGGCAAACTGGAAAACCGTACCCAACATTCTGGCTATTGGGTTGCGTGATGCCCCGAATAAAACTAGTTTCGACAAGTAGCCGGTCGTCAATCCAATGACATTGTTGACAATGTTCGTTTTTATTTCAGGAGATTCTGTCGACTTTTTAACAGTGCTTTTGAGCAAGTTGATTGGTTTCAAGCTTTCAAGTGTAATATGAAACTGCTCTTTTAACAAGTACAATTCTGTTGCTTGTTTGTTTTGCATGTAAAGAATAGTCTCGTTCAAGACTTGTGTTTGATCTTTATTTGTCATGCATTTTTTTGTTTTAGCATTTGTTCGATGATTGAATTACTTATCGGATTTTTTAACCAGAAATGGCGTGCAAAATGCATGACCAGGGCAACAAGTCCATAAAACCCACCGATAATAAAAAAGCCATAAAATGCATTTCCAAGTAACTCACCAATCCAAAGGGCAAGACCAATATTAACAATAAGAACCGACAATGCAACAGTTATAAAAACTGCCATTCGTGAAATTAAGGATGAAACAACATCAGCTGTTTTATCGATAGCTTGAAGTTTAAGCAATTCAACTGTTGTTCTGCTGTAATCTTCTGCTCTTTCAAATAGTGATTCTATAGGAGTTGCATCGTCGGGCATACAGTATTAAATTTAGAAACGGTTAAACGATATTTTAAGAGACGGCGTGTTTATGATCTGCTCCGGAATTCTGCTTAAAATCTGATGCTGCATTTTTAACTTCTTTTTTTGCATCATCATATTTTGCTTTTCCTTTGTCTACCATTTCTTCGGCATCTTTTTTTGTACTTTCAAATTTTTCGGCAAGGAAATCGCTGATTTGATCAACTTTAGATTTTAATTCATCCAAATAATCATCCCCTTTATCCATAATTTGTTTACGGGTTTTTGAACCTTTATCCGGTGCAAATAAAATACCTGCGATGGCTCCGATGGCTAATCCTGCCAATGTTCCCAATACTACTTTTCCTGTGCTCATAATTTATTTGGTTTGGGCTCCTGCAACATCTATTCGACTGTTGTTGAAGCGGATTAATAATTTATTTAAAGTTCGATCTTTCGTCAGCTAAAAGTCAAATCGAAATTCAATTTTCAGTCTCAGTTCCCTGTAACATTTATTGAATACGTAAAATTGTTCCCAAACTTGTCTTCCAAATTCTTCATTGGTCGATCCAGTTGTGGAGCAAGTTTTTATTATTTAGTGTAAAAAGAAACGAGGAGAGATTATCCTCGTTTCCTGATTAAAGAAAGCATTTTCACATGCCGCCTTTAGAGCTATTGTCGCCTGTTGTTTTATCCTGATTTTTACGGGTATCAGGAGTTCCTGTTTTTTGTGCGCCATGAGTAGTGTCCGCTGTCTCTTCGTCGTTTTCTTCGGTTTCAGGAGAGCTTGTACTTACTTTCCCAGACGTTGAATTGGAATCTGTACGCGGTTGACTTCCTGGCTTAGGAGTTTGATTCGCAGTCGGATTGTTTGGATTGGTTTCTTTTTTGTTACCATCCTGTGACGGTTGGTTTGTCTTATTGTCCGTTTGCTGATTTTTGGTGTTGGTTTGATTTTCTGACATCTGATTTGGATTTAAATTGTGAGTGATTATCGTTCAACAAAGATCCTGAGCTTTCAAAGATCGCGTGTTACACAATTTTTGATTTTAGTTATATAATTCACATGCGGTGCAATCCACATGCCGGTTGCATCATTTGAAATTGTTTAATGAATTATTTTGAAATTGAGAAAGAATGTTGAAAAACGAGAAAATTTAAGAACTCATTTCATATGCTTTTTGTTTTGAAATAAGATGGGAAAAGGGCGATGTTCTAAGAAAGTTAATAGGATATGCTAAATAATTTTGAAAACCACCTCGCCACAGATTGCATCTAAGTCAAGTCTTAATTTTTCTTTTCAATTTAAATTTTATTGAGAATCCTTGAGGAATTGCAAGTTCTGCAAGAGGTAAAATCAGACTTTGTTTTGGGTGTTTTCGGATTATCAAGGGTTTTCTTGAAAGCAAATTGATACGACGTTAGAAAGGTGTTTTCGGATTGGGGGCTTTTGTTTCAAATTGTAAATTCAACGAATGTGTGAATCATGTAACAATGATTATGAATTATGTAATGCATTCTTGGAATTTTGAAGGCAATTTTGTTGTCCCGAATTTGGTTCGGATTGCTTACAACTCTCACATTAATAAATCTTTACTAACACGCATTAGAATGAATGGAAACGGAGATTATCAATTCTGGGGTTTGCCCATGTATGGATGGGGCACACTGGCTGTGCTTGTTATCATCGTTGGCATTTGGGCGATGAATAGAAAGTATAAAAAGTAATCCATTAACTCTGGCTGACTTAGACTCTTCCGAATCATGGAATTGTAAAGTGGATTGCATACCATATGAACATAGAATATTTAGCAACACGAGATTGCACGGATGCAATGTTTAAAATTTTGAACCTGATTCAAAGCCGTTTGCGACCTTCCCAAATTTAAACGAGTCCCGTCACTACTAATTCTTCGGGAAGTACAATTTTGCTTTATATGTGAATGATGTAACATTTTTCCAGAATCCTGTAACATTTCTTTTTATTTATTAAAGAAATTCACAGAAATCTTCAATCGAGAAACGGCTTCCTTTTGCCCGATGAGAATTGAGTTTTAATTTGTCCATTCCGGAGAAAATTGTCGTGATTTTGTGTAGCCTAGCCGGTTGCTTTGTGAAATTATAGTATAAAAAATTATTCAAATGAAGAATCAAAATTTACTTTACAAAGTAAATCAGTTCAAAAGAACCAGATCATTGAATCCATTGTTCAAGCATTTCCATACCAGAAGTGGTATCGTGCTTTGTTTATTAATTATCCTGGAGTTTTCATTTCTAAAGGCAGGAGCCCAAATCTATCCATCGGGCTTTAGCCAGGTTCAGGTAGCTCTTGGATTAACCAATCCTACAATAATGCAATTCGCACCCGATGGACGATTATTCATTGCCCAACAAAACGGAATTCTCCGGGTTTTTAAAAACGGGAGCATGCTTACTAAACCGTTTATTACTGTACCGGTAAATTTTTCCGGTGAGCGAGGGCTGTTGGGCATTGCTTTTGATCCGGCATTTGCAAGTAATAAATTTATTTACCTGTATTATACTTTGTCAAGTGGAGCAAACAATCGTATTAGTCGTTTTACTGCCAGTGGTGATACTGTAATTCCCGGCAGTGAAGTTCTTGTCTTAAATCTTGATCCATTGAGTACAGCAACCAATCACAACGGTGGAACCATGCAATTTGGACCGATGGAAAGTTATATGTAGGAGTTGGAGAGAATGCGAATAGTGCCAATGCTCAAAATCTGGATACATACCTGGGGAAAATTCTACGGATTAATGCCGATGGAACACCTGCTGCAGGAAATCCATTTCCTACTGGGTCAGTTCAGCGGAGAAGTGTTTGGGAGTATGGTATGCGAAATCCTTATACCATTACATTTCAACCTGGCACAGGAAAATTGTTTGTAAATGATGTCGGACAGAATGCATGGGAGGAAATTAACGACTGCACAATTGGTGGACTTAATTATGGATGGCCGGCTGCAGAGGGTATGAGTACCAATACACTGTATACAAATCCCGTATATACATATGGACACGGATCAGGTATTGGTTTAGGATGTGCGATCACCGGAGGAACTTTTTTTAATCCAACCACAACAAATTATCCATCGACCTATACCGGAAATTATTTTTTCATCGATTATTGTGGCAACTGGATTGACCGCATTGCAATTTCAGGCAGTACAGTCACGCGCTCAAATTTTGCATCTTCAATTGCAGGCTTTCCTGTTGGATTGATTTCCGGTCCGGATGGAAATTTATATTTTCTATCCCGTACAAACAGCAGCTTGTGTAAAATAGTCTACACAACATCCACAGCACCACAAATTACATCACAACCACAAAGCATTACTGTCGCTCAGGGAAATCCTGCAACTTTCACAGTAACGGTTACGGGAACTGCGCCAATAACGTATCAGTGGAAAAAAGGTACAACAATAATCGGCGGAGCAACAAGTTCGGTTTACACAATTCCAACTGTGATTCCCGGAGATGCAGGAACCTATACAGTAACTGCAAGTAATTCGGCAGGAACAGCAACAAGTAATGGTGCGGTACTGACTGTTACTTCGCCAAATCAAGTGCCTGTTGCGGGTATTATCACACCGGCAGTTGGTGCATTTTATTCAGCCGGTACAACACTAAGTTTTAGTGGGACAGGAAATGATAATGAAGATGGTGTTTTACCCGCTACTGCTTTCGAATGGTATGTCGATTTTCATCACGATACATATTCATCCCGGACCATCCGCTCCGGATGGAGTGAAAAGTGGTTCATTCAGTATTCCAAATACAGGCGAAACAGCGGCGAATGTATATTACCGTTTGTTCCTTGTCGTCACTGATTCACAAGGCGCGAAGGATACTGTTTACACGGATATCAATCCGAATACATCGACGATTACACTCAATACTAATCCTCAAGGATTGCAGATTACTTTGGATGGACAGCCATTCACAGCTCCAATAACAGTGAGCAGTGTGGAAGGAATGCTCAGAGCAATTTCTGCGACTTCACCACAAACCATCAACACAGCTCTTACTTACAATTACAGCTCCTGGTCACAGGGAGGAACACAAACACAGACCATTGCGACACCTGTAAACAATGTAAGCTACACAGCAAATTATACTGCAGCACTGCGTAGTCCTGAAAACCCAACGACTACAATTCAAGGGTTAAATTATTCGTATTTTCAAGGGACATGGTCTGCATTGCCAAATTTTGCTGCGCTTACGCCTGTTTCAAGTGGAGTCGTTTCTACTTTTGATATCAGCCCGCGCAGCCAGAATGACAATTTCGGTTTCCGATTTACCGGATATATAAATGTTCCGGCAAGCGGGGTCTATACTTTTTATTCATCTTCAGATGATGGAAGTAAGGTGTATATCGGAACTACATTGGTTGTGAACAATGATGGTTTGCATGCTAACCTGGAAGCGTCAGGACAAATCGGTTTGCTTGCAGGCAAACATGCAATCACGGTTGATTTTTTTGAACAGGCAGGAGCAGAGGTGCTTTCGGTGAGTTACCTGGGTCCCACTTTGGCGAAGCAAATAATTCCTGCCTCTGCCTTGTTCGTCGCTCCTCAAACACTTACTCGCAATCCTGTTGCGGATGCTTATGTACGCGGCGGAAATAATGCAAACACAAATTACGGTTCCAGCAGCAGACTATATACAAAGAAAGGCACGAATTCAAATTCCTATGAATCGTATCTGCGGTTTGATATTTCTGCAATACCCGGAAATGTTTCGTCAGCTAAACTAAGATTGTACAGCAAAATCAGCAGTACAGGAGTGGCATCTATTCCTGTTGAAGTATTAAATGTTTCCAGCAATACATGGCAGGAGAGCACGATCAATTATACAAACAAGCCTATCGCATCAGGCACTGCTCTTGCAACTGTATCCATCACCGGAACAACGTCCAGGTATTACGATTGGGATATCACACAACAGGTGAATGCGCTCAGAAATGCCGGGATAACTTCTATCTCCTTGCTGGTACGCAATACAGTGACTTCTTCAGGAAGTAGTCGTATACAAATCAACTCCAAGGAAGCCGGATCAAATAAACCGATACTCAGTATTGTTTCGACATCGTTGAGAATTTCTGATGAGGAAAGTAGTGAACAAATTGCTGTTCCACTGTCAGGCATTCCTGATTTTACAGTTTACCCTCAGCCGGCTCATGATTACATTTCACTTGTTGTTCCGGAAGAATACCAATCTTCCATCCTCAGGATTTATGATTTGAATGGAAAATGGGTAAGGTCAATTCAATTGGAGGGTAGCACGGAACAACAAATTTCGATTGGTGATTTAGAAAAGGGAATTTATCTGTTTTCCATCGACAATGGATCTTCAATTCTAAGAAAAAAAGTGATTATACAATAGTAGCGTATTGAAATGGGGTTGTTTGTTTGGATTATACACTTCCTTATCTTCAAAGTAATAAGAAATTCTGTTTAATGATGATTTGAATTGTCTGGCAGATTGGCGTAACGGCAACAGGGACATAGAAGTTTTCCAATCTTCTTTCTATGACCAACGAAAAGGTAGGCGAGCCTGGAACCCGTTGACAATTTTATTAAAAATCATCATTGAGCAGAGTTTCTTTTTTTTGAATGGAAGGATGGTTTCCGTTTTAAAGTGTTCTTGGAAATTCAAAACAAATCATATCAATCGCGTAATAATAATGGAAACCTAAATGTCTGTTTTGGCGGTGATTAGGAAAGAGATTTATTTTGAAAGACGAGAGGAAGAAGGATATTGAACCGAATTATCGGAAGACGAAAAGCGAATTGTTGGAAAATATAATCAAGCATTGAAAATCATGTGTTGAAATATCTTTTGAATATTAACTTCACTTGAAGGAGAGAATTATAGTTGCCCTAAAATTATTAAAGTAGAAGAATGAATTTGATTTTATTGCAGTTGTTACCGCTAACACAGATCCACTGAAGCAGGTAAATTGTAATTTTTACCTCATGAGACAACTGATACTTGCTATCGGAATGACCTGTCTTAGTTGTATGTTCTTATCTTTTTCATTTAAGACACAACGAATACCATAACTCAACACTACACTATTGCTGATTTTCCATTCTCCGCCGAATGCGAAAATAAATTCCTCTTTTATAATCGATGTTTTTTTCTTCCGGGCTCCGTTTTCAAAGGTCCATTTTACTTCTTCAAACGTTGGAATACGGTTTTTTGTATAGAATCCTTCTACGAAGAAGTTGTAACGTGGAGAACCATAACGTAAATTCAGACCGTATGAAAAAATCCATTCTTCTCCCGGATCGAATATGATAGCGAGAGAGTCTCTTTGCGAAGTTTCGAGGAATGTTCCATCAAAGTCAAAAATACTATCGGTGAGGACAATGTTATTGCTGTCGGGCAAGGTGACTTTTAAGAATTCGCACCTGATTTGAGCGGTCAGAAGCCATTTTCGCCCTATGCCAATACCTGCATTTAACCAGCACACATTACTCCTTTGCTCGAATTTAATGCTGTCGATTCTTTCAGATGTAAACCTGTTGAAGGAAAAGGATCTTCCCGCGGCAAAGTCAATACTCGTCGCATTCCAATACCGTCCTTTCAATTCTTCCAGTCTTTGTTGCATGCGTTGCTTTTGATTTGCTTTCAGCGCATCACGTTCGTCAGCTTTTGCATACACCAGCCTTTCTAGAGAATCCTTTTCATCCCTTGTCGAAGCAAGAAGGAATTGTTGTTTCAACTGAATAAAATCGCTGTCAAGCAAAGCCTGTTGTGCTTTGAAGTCGTCTTGCAAATCCTGGAAAGAAAATTTATTGGTTACTAATGGATCATACCGCCTATACAGTGTGATTTTTCCGGCATAAGAGAACAGACGGATAGAATCATTAAAATCCAGCGAGCCTGCTGAAATATTCAATGTTGATAAGGATTGCAGAAATTTTCCCGCGTTTTGATATTTCTCAGGAGTCGGGCGATTGTAGAAAACAGCCCAAACCGGTTGTGCTTCGATTGCCAGGTTCGGCGAAAGTCGGTATGATTTGAATGACCAGTCCACTTTAAAATCACGGATCGCTCCAGGAGTAGAAACGAGTGATGAGCTTGCATCCAGCATCTGGAAGGCAGGAGAAGCAGGAATAGATAATTCTGTAGATTTTGGGATTTCGATAGGTGGTTCCTGGGCATATGAATTGGTATTATTCACTAACATTAAGAATACCAATATCAATCTGCCTAGCTTATTCATATTCATACATTGAAAGTGTGATATAATTGAAAATTGATTTGTCGTATTTATTATATGGTCGAATTTATCGAATACTAAATTCATCTATTCGCAGGTGAGAAGCCATCAGTGATTGACTATTTAGTTTATTATCATTTGCAAGTCAAAGTCATTTTTTTACATTTTGAATAAAATAGTTCAGATAATTCCGGTGCACAAATCTGATGAAATTTAAAGTGCCTTCACCTCAATACTCCACATCACCTTTACATGCGAACTGTTCGGATCATTGTTTTCGTAAAAGTTCATTTCGAAAAAATCATCGTTTCCAATCCGGAGTAGCGTTTTCTCTCCGGGTTCCAGGTTGTCGATCTGATCCATATATCGACCGATGACGATATCACGTTTCCCGTCGGTACAATCCCTGCAGGTGTAATTTATATTTGCAATAATTTCTTTGTCTTTCAGAGTTCCATCCACAGTCAGTATGGAACCACCAAGCACAACGTTGCCGATGTCCGATGCAATAACTTCTTCAGTTCCTATCAGGGTATAACCATCTTGCCGGGCTTTGGTTACATCTTCCGGATCATATGTGCGGCCTAGTTTTGTCCAAAAAGTATGTCCTAAATTTATTGTAGAGTATTCCGATTCGTAAATATCTAAGCCCAATGATCCGTACAAATCCTCATCAGCATCCGTATCGATTACTTTCGGAGCAATCAACTTCACCAACTTGAGTTTCACATTATACTTTCGATTACACTGTGCTTCATCCTTTACAACTACCCAGGTCGCCCTACGGCCAATGTTGTTTGTTTTGTAATCTACCCATGCATATCCTCCATCACCCCAATAAGTCCCCCATGAATTTCGCACGAGCCATGCGTTTTTAGAGTCATCCCAACCTATTATGACAACAGCATGGTTGGTTGTGGGGTTTGTATAATTACTTGGAGTTTGCTTGAAAATACCACCTGCGTAATCTCCGAACAAACGTGTTGCCAGTATACTGCAGGAAATCGCTCCGTACCGGCAAAGAGCGGTCTTAATTTGCGCTACTGTAGGTATCAGGGAGATGTCGCCGGAGGGTTCCACAATTCCCCAGTCCATTAGTTCTGTATGCGATAAAGGGCCGAGTGTAGTGTTGCAAGGCGCATTCTCTCCATTGTCTGCAATTTGTGTTTCCAAACGCATTTTCTTCCGGGTGTTATTCAGGAACTCGTAAGCTCTGTATGTGTATCCCCCGGTACAAGTGCCGCCGCCTGAACAATTGACAAGGAATCCTTCACTGAGGTTCTGATTCGGTGGCATAAGACGTGTCCGGTAAGCTGCAAATTCAATTGCTCCCACAGCACAGTAGGCCCAGCAATTTCCACACTGTTGATAACGAACAGGTGGAAACGATTGATTCTCTCGTAAATCATATTTCGGTGCTGAAGACATACAAACAACTTTCATGATCCTGTTGATTGTCTTTGTGGTTGCAGCGGAAATAACCTTTTTGGAATAAATCGACTGTAACCGTTTCACCTCTGAAGCAGGCACTTCCAGTTCTCCGGTAAGCAATTCCATATTCACTGAAGAAACTTCAGTAGCTCCAACAAGGAAGCCAAGCTTCTGATCAGAAATTAATTTTCGTTGCGTTGTCAAGCGTGATTTGAGGTCCGGACTCGCAATTACTTCTCTGTCAGTGAAAGTTTTACTTAATTGTAGGTCCTGGGCGTTTACGATCCCTGTAAGATTAAACAGGCATATTAATAAAGTAGCGAGTAAGTGTTTTAGATACATCAGTTTTTATTATTATTAAATAAGAGGTTGAAATTGTTTATAAGGTATTGGAATTGAGGATATCTATAATATGGACGGATTGAATTGAATTCAGGTAGTCCAAAAACTTAAACAGGCTCATTCGTTCATTCGGGCCTACAGCTGCAATTTAAGAGGAATTTTTAAAATTGCAAGGAGGAGATTAACAAAAATATAAATCCAATTTTCGAGCAAAAATTATTTTAGCAAAACTCCCTTTTTCCAATTTGTTATTCAGGTAGTATTTTGGAAAGACCGCAAAAGAAAATTTCTGTGAGATTATTTCGAATGCCGATCACAAAGATTCCTCCTTTAATGCAATCAAAAAACGAATCAAATCAAAGTTCATACTATTCCAGGGAAAAGGATCTTGAAAATCTCTTTGCCAATTTTAATTCCAAGAAATTTCGCTTAAGGAAAATCAAATCTTTTTCGAAATCATGACTTCTCCACGGCGATGCATTACAAGGGAATTGAATATACCTCAACACGGGGAATATTCAGTTCACTCACGATGTAATACAATTTATTCCTGCCGAATTTGAATTGTCCACCCAGGGAAGTAGTCGGAACAGACTGAGTTGAGATACTGTTATCGCGATTTATCATTTGAATTCCGCTTGATGTAATATTTCCATAAAACCGACCTTTATTAAACCCGGCAATCTGAAAGGGATTTGCGAGAATTTGTTTTTCATACACAGGTGTTAATTGTGCTGATGATAATTCGTATTTGTACAAACTAATTTCATGTTGATTCGTTGTGCCCGGAATGATGACTGACAGTCCGAAAAAAAGTGTGTCTCCTGATTTATCCAAAAACACCTGACATGAATTTGCGCTTGTTTGTGCATATGTAGCCTGACGAAAATACAAGGTGTCAAGATTTAATTGGCCTTTCGCGATTCCTACATAGGTTGTATCATTACTGCTGTTGATGAAAGCAGTATACATATTTGATTGGACATCATAGGGAAATGTACTCCAGGATTCATCATACCAATGATCCCAGGCAACAGGTTCACTCAATTCCTGTGTGGCAACAAACTGAGGCTGGTCGCTCCAGTTTTGATGTTGGAAGGGCCAGAGACTGATGCCGCTGATATAGCGAATCAGATAGCGATCGAGGAATTCATACTGATATTGAGCTGACATCCCGGTAAAAGTTTGCGATATATGTGTATTCATTCCGAAAACATTACCTACGGTAGTGAGTTCTCCGGTCGAAGGCACATACCATTGCAACAGGAACTGAGGATGATTAAATGAAAACCGAATATTGTTTCGAACATTATTCGGATAAGTAATGTGATCAAAAGCCCGGGTTAAAATTCCATTTTTATGATTTGAGCAGAGATAATAGGTGATCGTCTGAAAAGAGTTTTGGTTATTCATCACAATTCGGGTACTATCCAAATAATCATCTACATACTCTAACCACAAATAAGGATAAGAAACAGGTTCGGTATTGATAAAGGCTGCTTCAAAGGAATATCCGTTTAAGGCAGAAACCAAAGTAGATGTGTTCAGCACAACAATTGAATCCGGTAAGTTTACTTGTGGTTGAGGTGTTTCTTCTTTTGTTTCTTCTTTTTTACAAGAACTAATGAATAGTGATAAGGTAATCAATGAGAGTAATGTAAATTTCATAATTGCTTTCTTTATTCAACGAAAATGTGAATTTTTTTGAAATCTGCCAAGGATGAAAAACACAATCCTTCACGATTGTTCAACACTAAGAATGTTTAAAAAGAAAAGAAGAAATCGTACATGTGAATAGGCCGAATAGTGAAGAAGCAAACGATCTTTCGGAACAAGTTATTCCATCAGTGTCGAGGTGAAAGATTTTGGAAAATCCTTCGCAACATTTATTTTAACATTTGCGTTTGATAGAAAAAGCATCCTTTTCCGTCCAATTCACAGGAAAACCATGGATGCGTCTGTAAAATTCCCATTATGAGATCATTATTAGTATTGCTCGCCTTTGTGTGTATTCGCCTGACTTTGAATGCGCAACTGGATGTAAATCATTTTAAAAAAATTCAGATCGGTGTGATGTACGACAAAACGAATGTAACCGGTTTGTATTCTTTACAGGATCCGAATACAAATGAAATGAAAGTAAACCTGGAAGATTACCGGATAACGACCAACGCGGAAATAAAATATTTTGTATCGAGTGAAAAAGCTGTCGTAATGGCAAACCTGGAAGGCTTTGCTTATATATTTGGTCGCCTCTTGTATCTGGCAAAACAGGATGGAAATTATTATGATTTCGATACCTATCTCGATCCGCTGTCGGCGGGAGAATGCAATAACCTGAAATTTATTTCCGGTGATCAGATCAATGAAGTGGCAAGGTTGAGCAACAACCATATTTTTGATTTCAACGGCTCCTGGGTGATCAAGGAAAGTCCAGTGTTTGCGGGAATAAATCTTTCCATGCGCACACTTGGATTCGCTCCCCGGTATACAGTTTATAAAACAGAAATTCCAAGCGGACAATATGCCAATTCTACGATGTCGGCTACTTGGAAAATTCTATACGGTTTGAATGTCGGCTATCGTACAAACCTCGGGAGCAAGGCCGCATTCTTTATCATCGGTGGCGGAAACAGAGGTCTGAATAAAAGCAAAACCGATCCCGACAAATCCACTGCAATCCAGGTCAAATACAATCCTTTTATCAACCCTACGATTTTTATCGGTGGGCGTTTTGGAATGTATGTGGGCTTGTACTGGGAAATGATGGAAGGAAGAGATGCCGACGTCAGGTTTATGCCAACGAATGCAAATCCAAACCTCCCCAACCCAAGCGATGAGCTGATTTCCACGAAAGTGAATGAATCGCAATTGCTACTCAAGCTTGGATTTTATTTATCGGCGAAAAATGAGTAGGGGGGAGAGAAATTGTTTTGATGTGTAAGATTGCGTTCATCCTTTAGGAAGTGCTCCTTATTCATCCCGGTTTATTTTTTTATTCATAAAGAATTGTGTGTCTTGATTCAAGAAGGGTCCAGGTCCGCTCGCGAAAAGGCTTCTGGTAGTGACCTCACTATGAAGAATTATGAAAAACCCTGTATGGTAAAAAAACGGAATTCTACCAACCCAAATGTCGGTAATATTTGAAAATGTAATTTTCAGGGTCGTCAAAATAAATCAGAATATCATCTCCATAATCCAAGCCTGAGCCTTTGGAATCATGGCGTTTGTTTAGCCTGAATACACGTTCTCCTTTGTAATCGACAGTTGCCCTTCCGTTCTCTACCAATTGGATGACAAAATTTTCTATGGTTGATGAATTACCCATATTGTCCTTTTCATTCTCCTTGCCAAAGTAGACGACAAGTTTGTTCAGATCCAGTCCGTTTTTAGAATTCTTTACCCGATCAGCAGCATCGTGATACCTTCTGCCGCTAAGATTAAAGACTGTCGCAATTGAATCTTCACTATTTAAGTTTGTAGTCCCATCAATATATTGTTTGGCGATATTCCGAATCAGCGGCTCTAATAAATCAAGTTCAATATTTACAATATAATCTCCTTTTGTCCATGTTCCCATTCGACTTTCATCCAATGTTCTGGATAAATTTATTTCATAGATATTTTGTCCATGACAAAAAAGTGGCAGTGCCAGTAGGAAAAGAGAGAGGATACGCTTCATTGACTAAAATTAAAAAAAGAAAATGAGATCTATACAGATTTGACAATTTTTAACCCTAAATACGGTAGGGTGTTTATTCAAAATTGAGCTCTGAAAACGAAATTGTTAATTCCACAAGAAATTGCTTTCTTTACTTAACAATTTTAAAATTTCCACCAATGAAAAAGCTTCTACTACTCCTGATATTGTTTTCTTTTAATCATTGTTTGCGAGCCCAGGATATTGCCTGGTTACAGGGTGATACGATTGGCTACAATTCAAATCCTCAATATCCGCTGCACAAACTGGCTGTTACAAGCCAGGGTGTGGTCATTGCCAAGCTCAGTGTATCGCATCAGTTGTACGGCCTTGAAATCTTGGGCGATTATGCTATCGATAATTTTGATAGTACCGGTTCGCTGTTGTGGAGAGTTGATTTATCAGGTAAAGTAGTAGTGACTTCTTTGGCTCTTGACGGCGCGGAGAATATTTATTTGGGCGGTGCATACATGGAAACCATGATTATCGATGGTTCAGATACTTTGTTGAATACCGGCTCAGGTTTCGATAAAAATTATTTTCTAATGAGTTTTACTCCACAAGGCTTGTTGAGATGGAGCAAAAATTTATCGCTGACCAACACTGATATATATGCCGTCACTACGATGGAAAGTGATGCCAATGGATCGGTGTGGTACGTTTCTCAGCGTTTGTCGATTTTCGGACATCGAATTGCGCAATTGGATAGCAACGGAAATGAGGGGGTAAGCTATTCCACATCCCAAACGCGTCTGTGCAATAGCATTAGCTTTGATGCGGATAACAATCTTTACCTGGCCGGTGCCGCGGAGAGTGGAAGCATCAATATCAATGGTCTCACTGAAATAGTTCCGGAAAACTACATGATGTTCGTTTCGCGCATCAACAATTCAGGGCAAACATCCTGGATACGCTATGCCATCGACATCACATTTCAAACACCGCAAGTGGTGGCTTTGCCGAACGGTGATGCTATTCTCGGTGGAAATAATTTTGACTCGACAACCTGGGGAGCTATAAATTTTCCGGATAATTATTTTGGAACAAATTTTTTCCTGACGAGAGTAGATAGCAATGCTAATTTTCTCTGGGGATATGGTCTGCCATTGAATGACACTGGCTATTACAATATTGGAAGCGGACATTTTTTCGATGTTGATGCCAGCGAAAATATTTATGTAACAGGGACAATACAAGGGACGATTCATTTTTCACCCACATTGGTGGTGAACAGTGGTTTGCCGGCAACGTATAATTTAGGGATCCTGAAATTTGATGGAAACGGACAAGTCTTGTCACTGAAATTGGGAGGCGCTGTGAGTGCGAATTATCCGCAAGATCTGCGGATGAGCGGTGTCGGCCAGGGTTATGTTGCAGCTACAGTTATAGGTGAAGCCATTTTTGATTCTTTAACAAGTGGAGTTGCCGGTGTTCAGTCTGCTTTGCTCATTCGTTTCGACGACAGCAATAGTACAACAAACATTGCTGCGTTGGATCAAACAGAATTTAATGCCTATCCAAATCCATTTACCGATCGCTTAATTTTGTCCGGAGTCGATGAAAAAGCAAAAATCGAAATACTAAACGTATTTGGATCAGTGGTGACTGAGCAATTTGTGATGAATGGAGAAATCACATTGCCATCACTGGCAAAAGGAATTTATTTTCTACGTATTGGAAATCGGGTGATGCGAGTGGTGAAAAGTTAGAGAGGAAGAAAAGAGTTTAGCAGAAATTAATTGGATAGACGAATCTTATGGCCGCTCCACAGTGTGTTGTACATTTCCTTCTGTACTTTTCTGCCTTTAGCAACCGGAGAAAAAGCTTTTCGTTGATTCACTGTCGGGATGTGTATATCTGGAATTTTTATTCTTTAATAAAAGTGTAATTTCTCTCATGTGTCATCAAAAGGAAATATATCCCGGGTGTGAGTCCGCTTACATCAACGATGCTTTTGCTGATCCTGATATTTTTCTGAATCTGCCCCATAGAATTATACACCACCACAGCTGACTCTTCCCCTGCGAGTTTATTCATGTATAAGAAATCTCTCACAGGATTCGGCCAAAATTGAGTCTGTTCAGGTCTCAGCTCGTGCAGCTTTACTCCGACCATTTGCACTGTATCTGACGATGCGGAACATCCATTTGCATCTGTTACCAGTACGGAATAAAAACCGTCGGTAAGTGCAATCCAGGATGATTGCATGGCGCCCGGAATTGTATCACCATCCATCATCCATTGGTAAGTAGTGAAAACTTGTGTACTCAGTGTTTCCCCAACTGCAATAACAATCGGCAGAGGCAGAGGATGAACAGTGAGTGTCAGGATAATAATACTATCGCAGCCAAGTGATGAAATCAGTGAATCCGAATACACACCGGATTGCGTGAGCAGGCTTCCTCCGAAAGAATAATTTTCCCCTTGACAGATCCCGGCATTCAAGGTAGAGAAAACAGGGAAGCATGTTGTTTCAAATGCACCAATTTGCGGTGGCGTTCCACGTGCAACTCCGAAATAATCAGTGGTGATTCCGGTCGCTGATGTACCGTGAATAGTAGTAGTTGCGATGTATTCATAATCTTGCGTTCCGGATGGATTTCCGAATGCAGGATTCAGGTTCAGGCTGTTTAAATCCTGTCCGGATGTATTTTGCCAGTCGGTAAACGTAGGCGCATTGACGGTCAGAAAACCAATGTTTCCACCGGTACCTGTAACTCTGTAATTGTTGTAGTCGATAATCATGTTCGTTGCGCTGGTAAAATAAACCGCGTAGTGATTCTGACCGGCAGAGCTTTGGGTTCGGGTATTCTCAAATATATTATTCCACAGTGTTCGGATGCTTGTACCACTAGTGCAATAGAATGCCGCTGTAATTCTAGTGGAAGTTCCGGTAACTGACCCTGCAATATTGATGCTGTTGAAAAAGTAATGATTGACTGCAGCGAATGAACCAATTTCATATACACCCCGGATATTACTATTGGAAGGCACATCCGCACCGATATTGATCACATTATTGAAACATTCGAGAGTATCCTGGTTGGAGTTCCGGATGCTGATTCCTGTCAGGTATGCATTCCCGGCGATGGGAGAAGCAATCCTTTGAATAAAATTTCCGGAAATGATTTTAATCCCTGTTGTATCGTACCGTGCATAGATCCCCGTCACGCTTGCTCCAATCAATCCATTTTGGTTGTACAGACTGTCTATTTTATTACCACTGATCACCTGGTATTGTAGACCGGTAGCAACATTGTAGATGCCCAGCAAATCTCCGTTTTCGTCAGCATTGGAATTCCAGCTTCTCGTAGCGATATTCTTGATGACATTGTTTAAGATCCGGTTATTCCCCGCACCGAGAGTGCCGATGCCATGCGTGGTATTTCCCTGAGAAGTCGTATAGTTACCCATGTTAGCCCAGCCTGCTAAAATATTTCCTGCAATGAGCGCTTCATTCGCGTTTACTTTGATTCCTCCCAGGTTCTGAGGACCATCTTCCGCACTGGCCAGACATTGAATACTGTTTGGATTGTCCAGACTACCCAAGAGGTTATTTTGTATTGTACAAATTCCACGATAGCCGTCGGCTACAATAAGTTGGAGCAGATGAGCATAATGGTAAGAAGAATAGTATTCGACATCCGTGCTTATTCCGCGAATGATATTGTTCTCGATTCTTTGATCGCAGAATGCGTTGGTATAAATGACCGTACTGCTGCCATTGTTGTGCGCTGTCTGCAGATAGATTGAATCTGAATTCGTAATAGAACCAATTTGATTTCCTCCGCCTGTTCCTATCGTGAACCGGCCGTCTATGCAATAGATACCATAAAACATGGTCGTGAGGCTGTTCCTTGTAATATGAATATTCGCAATCCGGTTGTTCTGAATGGAAGTAAGGTTAATGGTATCTGCATCAAGATAAATTCCTCTGAATTGCACTTCTCCCAGGTTGGTGCTGAAAGGATTTCCACCACATTCCGGTTGGGAACCTCCGATGAAATTGTGATCGACTAAAAATCCCCCGCCGTTTTCTTTTGGATCCAGATGGATTGGAGAATAGTTTGTATAATTCCCTGTACTTAATGTGTAGGGCGATGTTTCATAAAAACTATTCTCCGCGATCATCCACGAAGAAGTATACTCTTTCGCAAGGATCCCATAGGTTGATCCGTTTGTCGTAAAAAAATTATAAAAATTATTGTGTTCAATCCGGATACTGTCGTTCGATGCACCGGCAGATCCCAGGGAGAACACAAGAGAAGAAGGTCTGCTGATACCCTGACTGCTGAGGTTACAAAATTCAATCGTGTTTCGATCATTCCCAATCAGTGTTCCTGTTGAAAAATAGATCACCCCCGCATTTACATCCATGCTGCTACCTTTTATCGTACAATAGCGAATTTGATTCTCAGTTGCGTCGTTTATAAAACGGATCGTGCTTGTACCGGGAGCCGATCCGCTAAGCGTATTGATGATGCTCAATGAAGCCGTAGATCCGGATGCATTTTCTCTTCCGTCAATCCTGACATTATCCGTGCCATTCAGATCGATGATAGCGGCACCCTGAATCGTTCCGCTGATGGTGTGATTCCCGTTCACCGGGTAAATAATTACGGAAGTATAATTTGCTGCTCCGCTACCACTGGCATTTAGTGCAGCAGTGACTGTTTCCGTTGTGTTCCCATCGATGGTGATGACAATCGAATCTGTATGCAAACCGATATTGATTGCATCGAAGGCTGCTTTAAGAGTAGAGTAATTGCTGGCGCCGATGTGAACCTGAGCACTTGCCAACATCTCCATCAATATGAGAAAAGCGAGGGTGAGACTGTATTTCATGAGGATTGAATTGAATAAACGAAAATAAGTATTCGCATGATTGATTGAGAAGATATTGAAAATAAATGTCAAAGAGAGCTTAAGGAATAGAAAAATTATATTGACACAGAACGAGAATTTCTTTGAACCATTATTGCATGCTATTCGAAATTCTTCGCAGTGATATCATCCTGCACAGGTTGAACTTTTAACTTTGGTTATATCCTACGCAGCAGGCAAAGGTTTTTGAGATATCCTTCTCTGTGGCAGCTTCCTTCGCGATGTGGGCCAAGTTCGCTAGCGCACAGGCTTACGTTAAAGACTTGGCCTATCGAGGGCTCAGCGGAGATTGTAATCCTCCATCCAAACGTATCAGCATTTAGCATTTTTAAAACCAATTCTCTTTCTTGTTTTTAGATCTTCATTCTTTGATTTTTCCTGTATCAGGAAATCGAGCGCCTGTTCAATACCGTTAAATTTCCGATCATAACGTTGCTCCATTTCCAAAATCTTATCACGAAGATCGCCATGTTCTCTGGCTAATTTTCGTAAGAAGATAAATGTTCGCACAATTTCTATATTCATTCTGACAGCTATTTCACTGCGCAATAACCCGGAAAGCATGGCAACGCCATATTCTGTAAATGCAACCGGACGATAGCGCTTTCCTCCCCAACCTGAGGTCACAATTTGTGACCTCAAGTTTAGCCATTCGTTTTCTGTCAATTCAAACATAAAATCTCTCGGGGAAACGGTCTTTATTTCTGCGAATCGATTGTTTCAATACTTTGCAGGTACATCATATAATTCCGCTATGTCAAAGTCTAGAATGATTTTTTCACCACGCAGCTCATGAATTTTACTTTGGATGGTACTATCTAATTGTTTGCTCATTTTTCGAAGATCCGAAAATCAAATGACCGGTACATCCAATAAATGCAGGTTATTTAATTATACCACATACGGAAGATACGACTGTGTCAAGACACACAAAGTATTACACCGCCTCAGAGGAGCCGCATATTGGATTGAAACAGACAAGAGGGCAGAGGTCTGTATCAAAAAGTACAAGATGACTTAGTCTCGATAGGGATGAAATGTCGGTAGCAAGAATACACACGAAGGAATAAGTCCCGTAGGGACGACATGTCTATATCAAAACGCACAAGACAGACCATAGCCCCGTAGGGGCGACATATCTATAGCAAAACACAGAGGAAGTTATAAGTCCCGTAGGGACGATATATCGATAGTAAGAAGCACATCGGCGCATAAGTCCCGTAGGGACGACATGTCATTCCGTAATTCTTTTGAAACTTGAATTCTCTTATTACGAAATGTCTTTAATTTCAATTCTTAATTTTTTACCCAAACCAATT
>JADKKE010000008.1 GCA_016720655.1 Bacteroidota bacterium | reverse complement strand
GGATACAAAATCAATCGAACTGGATGGTGGTAATCGTCAATGCCGACCGCGGTGTTCGGTGTCAGTTTTATGGCGCATGCAGGTCGTGATACCGGTGGCTCCCAGTTTTTTGTTGTAACAGTCGTGCGAATACTGCTCACCCTTGATCGGAATTTCATCTGTTTTGGAAAAGCGGGAAGGTCTCTGATGCGATCGATCAGATTCGTGCCGGAGATGTCATCGAGAAAATCGATATTCAGGAAACTGAAGCTTTAACTGAGCCTACTCTGTCTTATTTAGTATCGTGCAAACTTCGCAATCAACAGATTGCCCAGCTCTCGATTCATATTCAATAGAAAATTTACATCTCATTCCTCATTTACCTTTTCCTTGCTCTCCTCCAAAGATAAGCTCAAGCGCTTTCCGTAGAAATGCAAGTCAGCTTGATTTTGGAATAACATTTAAAAATTCCCCGGATAGTTTCCTTTAACCATACAAATCTTCTTAACAGAACAATTACTTTAGCAGAGATTGCGGTTCTACACGACATACGGATTACCTGCATTTTTCATCTTCTTCCAATGCATTTTCAACTGCCCGGATCTTCAACTGTAATGTGGGTTCGGTTCGCTCCCGCCCCAATGTTTCACAATTCGGACCGAATGGTGATTGAGAATGATGGATTACGCGGAGATGTGTTGCCATTTAATCGGACAAGGCCACTCCAAATCATATTATTCGGTTGAAAATATGGAAGAAGAAAATCTGAAGTCGGCTTTGCAGTACTGTTACGGAACTTTAAGGCATTTACTTGTTTGGGCTCAATACTCCCGGGATAAATGTTCAAGATCATCGATAACCAGCGGTAGAACAGGCAAGGTGCTTCAAAAAAACATTGATGATCGACACCAATCAGCTCGCTGTAGGATATGGGATCACACGGATTGCCAGTCGCAGTTTAATTAATACAGATCCAGCTCATCAATGCTGTTCAGTAGAATGAACCAAAGATTTTGATTAGCCTCATTTGTTCCCGACGATGATAATTCCAATGGCAGACGCGGAAACAATCCTTTTGGTGTTGTAATAATCCAAACCAATGGTCATTAGGCGGATCAAAAGCAACAACGTTACTTTCGAACCTCGTGATGTCCAAAAAGAGCAACAGCACGCGCGATGATTATTTGTATTGCGCTACCAGAACTGCAGTAGTTTTACCAGCCAGGAATCTATCCTGAGAAATGGCATACCACTTTTTACTCCGAAGGCCAAATCGAACAACAAGAATGATGATGTCCAGGCATTCCAGTGCAACCGGAATCACCAATCGTTGATTATCCCCAATTTCTGGAACGCCTATCTTCCATATCGCTAATTCTGTTGCTCATTTTAAGAACATATAATCTTCCGGAAGACACTATCCTTATGGTTCTATTCCTGTCGGCAAGCCTACTGGTGTTTCACCATATTATCGTGAACAATGAAAGCGGTGTAAGTCTGGACAATTTCAGTTTGGATCATCCTGCCGAATTAAGCTTTCAATCCGGTGAAGTTAACCACTGCGCTTGCTCCCGGCGAAGCGCATGGTATTGATATTGCATGCCAGCCATTAAACACCAATTCACCGCTTCGTGCCATCTTTTGTACACCAGTAATGCAAGCAATCGTACAGGATTGCGTGCCAATTTTTGCAAACGATTCGGTATTACAATTGTTTAGCTGAATACAATGCATCGATGTGTACCCGAATTCGGTTCCATGATTCCAGATCAGTTTAGGCAAAGAAGCAGTCTGGTTCAATCCCAATTTTGATTGCATCGGTCAAGGTTTATATTCGGAGAATGGAATTTCTACAAGCACACATACGCTACATCTTAATGATTGCATAGGAAATTATTTTTTGAGATTTGAGAATAGTTTTCAGACAGGCATGTTTCACTTTAAGAACATCGTGAAATATTAATTCTTCCGGAATGTACAGACTCTTGCTTGTTTTCTTTATCGTTTTATCAGCAAGTTTAAAATGGATGCACAATCAAATTCTTTAGTTGCAGAAATTCTCTTGTTGGCGTAATGGAAACCGCCTCGGTTTTCGACCTCGAAATCCGAGTTCTACTTTTGATTTCTATTTGCTATGGATCGCTTGATCGTGGAGGCTCAGGTGTATGGATGTAAAGATTCAAACCGGTGTTAGAATGGCAAGAAGGATGGGGAGATCCTTTATTTTAAAAATCAAGTACACAAACGAAAGAGAATACATTCACCGTGATCATTGATGATCCAAATCCATTTTCAAAAAGTACGTTCACGGATTTATTTCGGGAAAACACATGAAGAAGACAACAGGCAAACAAAGATGGGATTCTCCGCTTTCCCGCAGCGGCATACGACACCTGATGATGATGATGGAGTTTAGTCAGGAAAAAGTATTCCGGTTTAATCTCAAAGGAAGTACAGACAATCAATTTACCTTTACCTTTAATCCTACTTTGCTGGCGTATTCTTCCGCGATTTTGTTTTGAAAACAGATCCGAAATGGTTTGCGGGGCTCGCATCCTTTGCTGGATCCGAAGAAGGAATATCTTTTTGAAAGAAATCCAATAAGCCAATTAATTTGTGTCTTATAGTTTTTAATCATCAATCGGTTTCCTTATGAAAACAATCGCCATTATCTCCGGAAGTATTCATACCGGCAGGCTTAGTCATCGTGTTGCAGTTTTTTGAAAAAGATTTACCAGGAAAAGGTTTGGCTGAAGTTGTCATGCTCGATCTGAAAGAACTGAATTTTCCTTTGTCAGAAGAGCGTCTGAAGCACCTTCCAAACCCTTCCGAAAAGATTATTCATTTTTCAGAAAGCATTAAAAAGCGGATGCCGTAATTGTTGTCAGCCCTGAATACAACAGCGGATACCCGGTCAGTGTAAAAAAACGCCATTGATCTTCTATACGATGAATGGTACCGTAAGCCGGTTGGCATTGCAACTGTTTCCGATGGAAATTTTGGAGGCACACATTGTATGATTATGTTGCAAACCGTTTTTCTGAAAGTTCATGCCAGTGTTGTCCCCGCTACATTCCCTGTCCCTCTTGTTCAGAAAAATTACGATGAAAATGGAAATGCAATTGACAAGGAGAAGACGGAAAAGGGGCAGTATCTTTTTGGCGGAAGTCTTGAAGAGTGTTTGAAAAGTAAGTATAAGGTATTAGGTATAAAGTATTAGGTAGCCCTCCGTATTTGAAAGAAGCTCCCAGAAATTGGGAGCAACCTTATACTTTATACCTAACATTTTATACTTATAAAGTATCAGGTAGCCTTCCGTATTTCAAAGTAAGTTCCCAGAAATTTGGGAGCAACCTTATACTTTATACCTAATACCTTATACCGTTCTCTTCCGAGCCACCGTCTTACTTCCTCCTCCGATAATTAATAACCGCCTTAATCTCCGTAAACGTATACTCTTCACCCAGGGCATTTTTCAAAATAGTGAGCTGACTGTCTCCGTGTTCGTCAATGGCTTTTAAGATGGGTGCGATTTTTTCTTTGGAAACAAATTTCAGGACATTAATTTCTCCTGTAAGAATAAAGTGTGTGAGATGACCTACAATGGTACCGTTCGAAAGACTTCGTTTACTTGCAATCTCATCGATGTTTAATCCTTGCCGGTACAGTTCGAGACTTGCTAATTTGGTGTCGCTTGTTTTGGATAGCTTTTCTTTTTCTTTCGCCGGTTTCCATTTCGCAGATTTCTCCTGAACCCGTGTTTCAAGATTATTGCGGAAGCAATAGTCTTTCACTTTGTCGAGAAATGCTTTTCCGTATTTCATAATCTTCACCTGTCCAAAACCTGTGATCGCCAGCAGATGATCATTTTGAAGCGGGAGAAAAGTAGCAAGTTCCACCAATGTCGAATCATTAAATACAATATACGGCGGAACGTTTTCCTGATTGGCGATTTTTAAGCGTAGTTGTTTCAGTTCATCAAGCAGTATCTTTTCCATGGATGAAGGATAATCAGAAACCACTTTGCTTTCTTTGCGTTGTTCCTTTTCTTCTTTCGCCGTTTGAAAAACACCAAGCAATACTTTTTTGCCTTCATATAAAACTTCCTGTGCCGCAGAGGTCAATTGCAATACTGCGAATTCCCCTGTACTTTGTTTGAGATATCCTTGTGCGAGAAGATCTTTGATGACGCCCGCCATTGATCTCTGGTGTATTCATTCCTTTTTCCGAAAGTGGAGGCAACGATGTTTCTTCCCATATTTTTCGGATGCCGATCCCCTTTAAAATCGATTACATATCCGATTCCAAATCGTTCTTTCAATCGCGATACGGCGGATAATACTTTCTGCGCGATAATTGTTCCATCGAAAACAGGAACTGGATGACTTTGCATACATACATCACAGTTCCCACAAGGTCCTTTGAAAGGCTCGTCAAAATAATTCAGGATAGTTTCTCTTCTGCATTTTCCGGACCCGGCATAATCGGCCATTTGTTCCAGTTTGCTGAGCATGATTTTACTTTGTTCTTCGTTCCCTTCGATGGTCGCGAAGCTTTTCAATGTAATCACGTCCCCTGCACTGAAAAACAAAATTGCTTCACTTGGCAAACCATCTCTTCCTGCACGACCGGTTTCCTGGTAATAGCTTTCAATATTCTTTTTGGAAGGTTTACATGGAGAATAAAACGCACATTCGATTTGTCGATCCCCATACCAAAAGCAGTATGGTCGCGACGATGATTTTTAATTCATCGCGTTTGAATTGTTCCTGGCGTTTTTTTCGGATCTCGTTATCCAATCCGGCATGGTAGGCTGCAGCGACAAAACCTTCTTCCTGCAATTGAGCGGCAAGTTCTTCTGTATTTTTTCGTGACAGACAATAAATAATTCCGGAATCTTCGCGGTGGTCGTTTAAATATTCAACGATGCGTGCGAAATGATTTCTTTTCTTCTCAACCACATAGCGGATATTCGCCCTGTTAAAACTCGATATAAAAACTTCCGGATTTTTTAAATTCAATTTGCTGAGAATGTCCTTGCGTGTAAGGATGTCGGCGGTGGCAGTGAGTGCGATGACAGGCACCTGAGGAAATTTTTCTTTTAACCTGGAAAGACTGAGATAATCGGGACGGAAATCATGACCCCAGTGAGAAATGCAATGCGCTTCGTCGATGGCAAAAAGAGCAATGTTCAGATTTTGAAGAAAAGGAAGAAAGTTCGTGATACGTTCCGGAGCGAGGTAAAGCAATTTGAGTTTTTCCGGTATTCAGTTTTCGATGATTTCTTCCTGTTCACCCGGTGTTTGAGAAGAATTCAAAAATGCAGCTTCAATGCCGTTTAACCGTAAACTATCGACCTGATCCTTCATGAGTGCAATCAATGGAGAGATCACAACAGTCAATCCATCCAGGAGCAGGGCAGGTACCTGAAAACAAACGGATTTTCCGCCGCCTGTCGGCATCAGTGCGAGGACATCCTTTTTCTGCATTACTGCACGAATGATCGCTTCCTGATTCAACCTGAATTCTGAAAACCCGAAATATTCTTTTAATACCGCTACTGCTGCCTTCATAGATTTCTAAACGGCGACAAAGATAAGGGAACAAAATATGTTTGAGAGGAGAAATTTAGAAATACACTTTTATTAAGTTTAAATCTCCCTAGCGCAACCAGGACTTTCACTAAAGGATTTTGCCAAGAATTGTTCATTCCAAGAGAAAATAACGCTTTGCACCTTTTTATTAAATTGTTTTTAATTTCGGATTAATTGGCTAATCAATACATTTCTGTTGTCAATTTCGGAAAATTTATGTATACATTTGATAGGACTTATTCTCCCTATTCATTTCATTTTTTCTTAAAACAATTTTTCATGAAAAAGCAAACTACCAATCACGTTTCAATTTTCATTGTGTTGTCATTTCTCCTCCTTTCAAAAATTTCATTTGCAACAGATCTGGATGTAGTCATCACCATTACCAAATATCCAAGCGGAACTGATGTTTCTTGCCATGGAGTGCAAGACGGAACGATGGAGGCTGTCATTGTTGGCGGAGTTCCTCCATATTCTTTTCAATGGACAAACGGAGCTTTCACCGTATATAAAAAGATCACAAACCTTGGCCCGGGTGACTATGTTTTCACGGTGATTGATGGTAATAATGACACGGCATTCAAAAGTGCCAAAATTTATGATGTAACTGCTATCACCACTACGCCTGAATTATCAGTTTTCGAAGGTGGATATAATATTTCTTATCAAGGTGCGGATGATGGACTTATCCATTTAAGCCCTTCCGGAGGTACTCCGCCGTACTCTTTTCTTTGGAGCAATGGAATACAGGAAGAAAATCTAGGTGGCGCAACCGCCGGAACCTATACTGTTACCATCACAGATGATAATCAATGTACATATACCGCTTCCTTTACTTTAACCGAACCAACCCCACTTCATGTGGTTAGCTTATCAAGCCCACTGCATCATGGGTATAATATTTCGTGTTACACAGGATCGAATGGGAGTATCAGTCTAACTGTAGATGGTGGAGTTCCACCGTATAGATATTTATGGAATGTTGGAGATACAACAAATGCTATCGATTCCTTAAAGATTGGCACTTTACTGTCCAAATTTATGATGCCAACGATGCCCATTTAACTCGTTCAATCGTATTAACAGAACCTGCTGCAATAAATTACGACCTCGCGGCTACAACTTACGGGAATGGAAAGAATACGAGCTGCTTTAATTGTTCAGATGGCTATGTCACTAGTAATGCAAATGGTGGCGTGAGTCCATATTCATACGCCTGGAATACTGGCCAAACAACTGCCAACCTTTCTGCTGTGATTGCACGAAATTATTCTCTTGTCGTCACGGATGTAAATGGATGTTCCAAAACCAAAGAAATTACACTTACCCAACCGGATCGGGAAGATTGGACTGTAAAAGGAAATGCCGGAACAAATGCAGACTCAAACTATATCGGAACAAATGACAACAAAGATTTCAGAATCCGGACTAACGGAACTGAACGCTTGAGAATATACAGCACAGGAATGGTCGAGCTAAAAAGTGCATTGAAAGTTGATACTATTTCTACTGATAGTCTTCGTTCTGTATTCGTGGATAGTCAAGGTGTTTTAAGAATTGGATCACATGGAACAAGTCAGCAACCTTGTGTCACCACAACAAGCAGATGGGTGACTGATTACTGTAATCATACAAATGATATTTACAATCTTCCGACAACAGGGAATGTTGGGATAGGTACTTCTCAAATCCCTTCCGGGTACAAGTTAGCTGTAAACGGAAAATCATTTGTGAAGAAGTGAAAGTAAAATTGCACACAGCATGGCCAGATTTTGTTTTTAAACCGGAATATAAACTGATGCCGCTGCATGAATTGAAACAATTCATAAACCAGAATATGCATCTACCTGAGATTCCTTCTGCTTCAGAAGTTGAACAATCTGGTAACAGCTTGGGTGAAATGCAAACAAAACTGCTTCAAAAGATTGAGGAATTGACACTTTACTTGGTTCAGCAAAACGATAAGATTGAAAAGCTTCAATCGGAAAACGCGAATCTGAACACAAAGCTTGACGCTCTTTCGGTACAAGTAAAAAAGTAATGTTGAACAATTCTTAAACTCATTTTGTCATGCAAAAGATTATTCGTTTTCTTGTCGCTTTTATCTTGCTTGGTTTTTGCTTGCAAAACAATAAAGTATTTGCGCAGGCACCAAGCGCACCAATTATTGATACTCCGCTAACAACTTCAAAGACTTATTTTTACAATGGAGAAATTATTGTTCCATATTCAACCGGACATGTTAGTGTGACAAATAATTCCTCTGTGAATATTCTTTCTACAACAGAAGTAAATTTATTGCCGGGATTTACAGCATCAACGGATTCTGGGTGTTCCGAGTTTGAAGCAGGAATTAAAACCTGTCAATTTAGGATTGACTCTGAAATAGTAACCAACATTAAATGCTTTGGCAACAATAATGGTTCCATAGAAGTGAATTTGATTGATTCAATTGGGAAAGTTAACTATTTTTGGAATGATACATTCTATGCTTCAAACAAAATCACAAAATTACCAAGCGGCAATTTTACATTAAAAGCGATTGATTCTAGTGGATGTTTTGTAGAAGATACGATTTTTATATCTGAACCAGACTCAATTGAAATTACAGTTACATGTACATCCTCAGCTTGTAATTTGAGTAATGGTGGAGCCCAAGCTATACTAACTGGTGGCATTGCTCCATATTCATATTTTTGGTCAACGGGAGACACGTCTTCTTTTTCCGTTCAAAATTTAAAAGCTGGATTTTATTCTATTGTTGCACAAGATCAAAATAATTGTTCGATTAGTGCCTCTTTTGCAATTTCTGATTCAGATGGTACTAATTTTAATTTAATAAAAATACAGGACGTCACATGTAAAAATTATATGGACGGGATAGCATATATTGTTCCTCAATTAAGTCAAGGTTCATATACTTATGAATGGATTAACAGAGCTTGCAAGGATTCAATATGTACACGATTATCAGTTGGAATGAATGTTGTTAAAATTACAAATCAAAATCATTGTGTCAATTTTTCTAGTATCCTAATAAATGAACCTGATTCATTACAAATTGATTTGCAAGCATTGCAACCAAATCGCGGCCAACAAAACGGAGCGATTATTACTTCCGGGCGAGGAGGTAACGGAGCATACTCATACATTTGGAGTAATGGCTCAACGGATAGTGCAAGGTTTGGACTTGGAATCATATTCGATACTTTAGTTTTAACTGATCGTTTGGGTTGTGAAATTTCTACAGCCGTAGAGCTAATGAACTCAGATGGTCCTGAAGTATCTATCCAAATTATAACCCCGATTTCCTGTTTTGATTCTACCGATGGAGAAATCATAGCTGTCGTTAATTCAGGTGCACCACCATATATATATTCATGGGATGATTCAAATTCAAATTCTGCATTGAGAACTAATCTAGCAGCCGGTTTATATAAAGTTTTAGTTGTTGATTCAAATGGTTGTAAAAATGCTAGTTCTGTTCAGCTTTCAGACCCACCAAGAGTTCAACCAATAATATATTATTTTAATCCAAGCTCTGATTCAACAAATGATGGTACAGCAAATGTTTTAGTTACTGGAGGTCAATCACCGTATAGCTATTACTGGCAGCAAACTGGGGAAATCACACAAATTATTTCAAATGTTAGTCCAGGTTACCTTGCAGTCGAAGTAACAGATAATTTAGGCTGTCATGAGTCAACTTCTGTAAATGTTAGAAGCCACCCATTAGTTTGCGCCTATTCAAATAGTAGTACACCTTGTACCCCAATTCCTGTTGCAGTGTGTAGTACTTCAACTTGTTACAAAGATATAGTTGATGATTTTAATGCTGATCCAACAGGAAATTGGAATTCACAGTGTGCATTTGAAGCAGCTTCAGATTTTTTTAATAATAGACAAGGCAATGGAATCCTAAATATACCTCCTGGATTATACATTGTCGGGGAACAAAATATAGATCCAGTTCATTCAACCCATAATCCCTTTTGGAAAACTGGAAATGACGTACTATGCTTTGAAAGTTGTAATAATTTAATTATACAAGGAAAAATTGTGAGCGGACTTGCCTCTAAAATAAAATTTGACGATTGCCTTGATTATGGACTATTTGATCCTGTAACCAGCGATAGGTTAATTAGCGATTTGCCTTTCGGTACCCTTGGTTGCGGAGTTAATCTTTATCATAAGATTGCCTCTGTTGGAGTTTTTATTTATTTAAAAGATTGTAATAATATTACAATTAATAATCTTGATATTGATGGCAACTCTGACAATTTAAGTTACGGAGGTCATTATTGTGATGGTATTCAAGTTCCAGCTACTGGTATAATAAGCAATAGTACTACAAATCTTCATATTAATTCTCTTAATGTTCATCATTTTGGCCAAGATGGTTTAGTTGTTTATGATAACAGTACACCCCAAAACCATTCTGATTTAGTAATTGAAATCCAAAATTCAAATTTTAATTGGAATGGCAGGTGCGGTTTTTATTGGGGTGGAGGTAGAAATATTGAGGCCATAAATTGTCAATTTAATTATAATGCACTAGCACGCTTTGGATCAAAAGCAGCAGATGGAATAGATTTTGAATATTTCGGAGGAAACCCATTAGAAAATGGCATTTTTGAAAACTGTGAATTTAAACATAATTTATATTCTGGCATAGAATGCCAAAGATTAACAAACAGTAATTATGTTAGAGATATCCTGTTTAAGAGATGCATTTTTGCAAGTAGTGAAAGCAATACCTCCTCATGGGCTGCCATTCCAGGAGGAAAAAATTTCGATTTTCAGGGATGTAGTTTTTATGGTTCTATTACAGGTGCTTTTCATGATAGAGATTGCTTAACTTGTTACAACAATGATTACATAAAATTTCGACCTCTTATACAATCTTTGGGTTTAATAAATTGTACTTTTTCTGAAGAATTGAATAATAAAAGTATGAATTCTGATTTAATAGATGAATGTAACTCTGGAGTTTTTAATATTGGGCACTTCTATTTAATAGACTTCACTTTAGGCGCAGCACGAGCATTTTTGATCGATGTTTATTTTCAACAAATAAACAAATGAATTTATTCTCATTGTCTGGGGGGCAAGGGCCAGCCAATTGGATTTATCTAAAAAATTGCTATCTTGAAAATCTTGGGTTAAATTCAAGCTATTACTTAGGGTATTTACGTTATTATTCAGCATTTCAAACAAATTTGAATGCAACAGATTCTCAATTTTATTTTACTGGTAATACTGGTGATATACCAACTCTGGTAACAGTTCAAAATGCAAATTGCGTTCCTAAATACAGAAACTATAATTACCCAAATGCTGTTATAGATGCATACAATTGCGATGGATGTTCAAGTATTAGACCTAAATTTTGTCCAACGCAATGTGGCCCTCCTAACCCACCATGTAATTTACGTGAAAGTTTACAATTAGCTCAAATTCAATCATTTGGAAATTTATTAGTTAGCCTAATCCGAGTAATTTTATTATACATATTGAAGGATTAGCTGAACAATACGAGATAGAAATTTACAACTTATTAGGTGAATGTGTATTAACTTTTAAATTAAATGATTCCAAAATTGATTTAGATATCAGAAATTTGATAGCTGGAATATATTTAATAAAAAATGGTCAAATTAACTCCAGTAAATTAATTGTATTAAATCATTAACTATATGAGAATAATCACAATCTTAACACATAGGATTAAATACTTTCTTTAATTTAACTAAAGAATGTACTGCTCAAAATATTTTCCCAGCCTATCAAAAATCGTTTGGAGGAACCGGTATAGACAAATTGACTTATTCGAAATTAGTAGGCCCAAATAAGATATTGTCTGTAGGTGTAACAAATTCAAGTGATGGAGATATAGCCAATCAAATTGGTGGCGGGGATGCTTGGCTGCTTTATACTGATACGTTTGGAAATATTATTGCTTCTCAAGAAATAGGAGGCTCCCTTGGTGATGCAGCAATAAGTTTTGATACAACAATTGATAGTGGATTAATTATTGGTGCTACATCTGCATCAAATGATCTTGGTGTTTCTGGAAACCATGGTATGACAGATTATTGGATAACCAAACTAGATTCAATGGGCAACATTCAATGGCAAAAATGTTTTGGAGGATCACAAATAGAAGAACTTGTTGCAATAAAACAATTTAGGGATTCGAGCTTTATCATTGTTGGAAATACGGATTCAAATGACGGCGATGTAGTAGGGCAACATTCTTGTGCTGGGTGCTATACAGATATTTGGGTTTTAAGATTAAACTGGAATGGCAATATTATTTGGCAAAAATGTCTTGGTAGCGGGTTTATGGAATTTGCAAGCCCTGGAGGATTAGCTATTACTAATCAAAATGAATTACTAATTCTGGGCGCTGCAGTTATTGACGGAGGGGATGTTAGCGGATCTCATGGTGGGTTTGACTTTTGGATATTGAAACTTGATTCAACAGGTAACATTGTCAATCAAAAGTGTTTTGGCGGCTCCCATGATGAGTCAGCAATTACAGTAAAATATAATAATGAAGATGAAATTTATTTAATTGGGTCTTCAACAATTCCAGATGGAGATGTGACGATAAATCATGGAGGTCTGATGTTTGGATTTTAAAATTGATCATAATTTTAATATCATCTGGCAAAATTCATACGGAGGCACTGCTGATGATCAAGGTAAAAGTGGTTGTTTTTCAAAAAAAAATAACTTAGTTTTTTTGTCTGAAACTTATTCCAACGATGGTCAAATATCATCTAATCATGGAATGAGAGATTATTGGTTTTGTCGATTAGATAGTTCAGGAAATATTTCTTTCCAATCAACTTATGGGGGGACATTAACAGATTTTCCTGAAAATATAGAAAATTTCGGTGATGATAAATATATTTTGACAGGTTATAGTGAATCATTTGATGGTGATTTAACTTATAATCATGGCGGACTAAATTGTTCCTCCTTTAATTGTGTTGATGGTTGGTTGTTAGTGCTTCAGAATGATTTAATCGGAGGTATTTCAAATATTAATCATTCACAATCTATTGAAATCTATCCTAACCCAAATTTTGGTAGAATGACACTAAAAAACAATACTTATTCAAATAAAATCAGAATTTATAATTTTCTAGGTGTGTTGTTGAACACAATTTTTATCAATGCCTTTTCTGAAGTGCAGCTTTCAATAGCAAATGTACAGGTATATATTTTATTGCAGATGAATTTGAAAATAAAATAAAAATAATTGTTCAATAATTTAATATTTTACCCCGCTGGGACAAGTCTTTAAGGAAAGCGTGTGCGCCACCGGAATGGCCCGTTATAAAGTCTAGGGCCTTAGAAATAAAACCTTTTATTCAAAGAATCGGAATACTTCATACAACCTTAAGGTGAATTCCAAAAGTGGTTTAAATTTTCGGTAGCATAAGAATCTTTCAGTTCCGAATCAAAAGTACATACTATACGAACAAGCTTTTTTTGGCTTTAATTTTTCAGTGAAAAATAAAATATTTGTGGAATGGGACATGCGTGTTGAATTCACAAACAGGATGAGGGACCAAGTCACTAACGTGTATACATTCATTAAAGACTTGTTCCTGCGGAGGATAAAAATGCTATATCTCTAAGGTCTTAGACTTTATAACGGGCCATTCCGGTGGCGCACGGGCTTTCCTTAAAGACTTGTCCCAGCAGGAAGAAATTTAGAAATACACTTTTATTAAGTTTAAATCTCCCTAGCCTGGGACTTTCACTAAAGGATTTTGCCAAGAATTGTTCATTCCAAGAGAAAATAACGCTTTGCACCTTTTTATTAAATTGTTTTTAATTTCGGATTAATTGGCTAATCAATACATTTCTGTTGTCAATTTCGGAAAATTTATGTATACATTTGATAGGACTTATTCTCCCTATTCATTTCATTTTTTCTTAAAACAATTTTTCATGAAAAAGCAAACTACCAATCACGTTTCAATTTTCATTGTGTTGTCATTTCTCCTCCTTTCAAAATTTCATTGCAACAGATCTGGATGTAGTCATCACCATTACAAATATCCAAGCGGAACTGATGTTTCTTGCCATGGAGTGCAAGACGGAACGATGGAGGCTGTCATTGTTGGCGGAGTTCCTCCATATTCTTTTCAATGGACAAACGGAGCTTTCACTGCGTATACTAAAAAGATCACAAACCTTGGCCCGGGTGACTATGTTTTCACGGTGATTGATGGTAATAATGACACGGCATTCAAAAGTGCCAAAATTTATGATGTAACTGCTATCACCACTACGCCTGAATTATCAGTTTTCGAAGGTGGATATAATATTTCTTATCAAGGTGCAGATGATGGACTTATCCATTTAAGCCCTTCCGGAGGTACTCCGCCGTACTCTTTTCTTTGGAGCAATGGAATACAGAAAGAAAATCTAGGTGGCGCAACCGCCGGAACCTATACTGTTACCATCACAGATGATAATCAATGTACATATACCGCTTCCTTTACTTTAACCGAACCAACCCCACTTCATGTGGTTAGCTTATCAAGCCCACTGCATCATGGGTATAATATTTCGTGTTACACAGGATCGAATGGGAGTATCAGTCTAACTGTAGATGGTGGAGTTCCACCGTATAGATATTTATGGAATGTTGGAGATACAACAAATGCTATCGATTCCTTAAAGATTGGCACTTTTACTGTCCAAATTTATGATGCCAACGATGCCCATTTAACTCGTTCAATCGTATTAACAGAACCTGCTGCAATAAATTACGACCTCGCGGCTACAACTTACGGGAATGGAAAGAATACGAGCTGCTTTAATTGTTCAGATGGCTATGTCACTAGTAGTGCAAATGGTGGCGTGAGTCCATATTCATACGCCTGGAATACTGGCCAAACAACTGCCAACCTTTCTGCTGTGATTGCACGAAATTATTCTCTTGTCGTCACAGATGTAAATGGTTGTACTAAAACCAAAGAAATTACACTTACCCAACCGGATCGGGAAGATTGGACTGTAAAAATGCCGGAACAAATGCAGACTCAAACTATATCGGAACAAATGACAACAAAGATTTCAGAATCCGGACTAACGGAACTGAACGCTTGAGAATATACAGCACAGGAATGGTCGAGCTAAAAAGTGCATTGAAAGTTGATACTATTTGTACTGATAGACTTCGTTCTGTATTCGTGGATAGTCAAGGTGTTTTAAGAATTGGATCACATGGAACAAGTCAGCAACCTTGTGTCACACCAACAAGCAGATGGGTGACTGATTACTGTAATCATACAAATGATATTTACAATCTTCCGACAACAAGGGAATGTTGGGATAGGTACTTCTCAAATCCCTTCCGGGTACAAGTTAGCTGTAAACGGAAAAATCATTTGTGAAGAAGTGAAAGTAAAATTGCACACAGCATGGCCAGATTATGTTTTCAGACCAGAATATAAATTAATGTCCTTGGATGAATTGAAAAAATTCATTTCAATTAATAACCATTTACCAGATATTCCAACAAGAGCCCAGGTTGAACAAGATGGAAATAGCGTGGGAGACATGCAAAGTAAATTGCTTCAGAAAATTGAAGAATTGACCTTATACGTTCTTGAACAAAATGAAATGTTGAAAATGCTTCAAAAGCATAATAATGAACTGATAAAAAAAGTATCGGATCTATCCGAACAGGTGAAAAAATAAATCAAACTTCTTAACTCATCTGCCATGAAAACGATTCGGTTTATTCATAGTCCCCTGGCTATGGTTTTGATTTGCTTTACTGTAAATTTTGTATCTGCACAGACAATATCTGTGCCGGTAATTGACACTGTACTTACTGTTGATCATGATTTCTTCTACAACGGGGAGATTGTTGTTCCGTATTCAACAGGACATGTGAGTATGACTGATAGCGCGAGTGTAAATATTCATTCTACAATTGACGTTGATCTTTTACCAGGGTTCACTGCTTCAATTGATTCTGGTTGTCGGGAGTTTGTTGCTGGTATTAAGGATTGCCCAACAATTACAGTTTTAAAGTCAATAAAAAATGTGGTTTGCAATGGGGAATTTACTGGTTCAATCCATCTAACAGTTTCAGGTGGAAATGATCCCTATGAATTTCAATGGGCGGATAATTTTTTGAGTACACCGAATAGAGAAAATTTGGGAGCCAATTTGTATTTGGTAACAATAAAAGATTCTAATGGATGTAATATAAATGATACTATTTTGCTTTCAGAACCGATAGCTTTCACAGCAACAATCAGCACGATTTTGTCAAACTGTGCAGATTCATCGGGTGCTGCAATTGCCTCAGCAACTGGAGGTGAAAAGCCGTATTCTTACAAATGGAGTGTTTCTTCAGAAGACGATTCGGTTCTTGCTTCAATACCATCAGGTACATATTCAGTAATTATTAAAGATACTAATGATTGCGTATTTACTTCCTTTTTCAATGTATCGGATAGTACCGGGCCAGTCTTTACAGTAAATGAACTAAAGATTCCAACTTGTTTTGGCTGGAACGATGGTCAGGCTTCCCTTAATATTACTTCAGGTTTTACCCCATTTAAATATTTGTGGATTGAATCAAACGATACCGATTCAGTTGCAATTAATTTAAGGGCAGGTTTGAATAATGTTTACCTAATCGATTCAACTGGATGCAAAAGTTATGCTTCATTTAATTTATCTTCTACAAACGAAATAAGTATTGAATTGACCATTGACTCTTCAATTTGCGGAATGAACAATGGAGCTGCATATGCTTCTGTATCTGGAGGAACCAGTCCTTATATTTATCAATGGTCTAGCGGAGGAACAGATACTATCGCCGAAGGGTTAAGTGTTGGGTATGATACGCTTTTCATTACTGATAATTCTGGTTGTATTTCCTCAACCCGATTTGAGATAGTTGAATCAAATAATCTTTCGGCTTCATCTACGTTATTCAAATCTTTCTTGCTATGATGGAAACGATGGTGCTGCAACCATAAATGTTTCAGGCGGCACTTCACCATATTCATTTTATTGGGAATTTGATAGTTCAACCACTTCGTTTCATTCTGTTTTGACTGCTGGAATATATAAAGTGGTAGTGCAAGACGATGCTGGATGTAGAGTAAATGTTGAAGTAAACATACAAGATCCACCGCCAATAGAAGCAACAATTTATTTCAATCCACCAAGTGCTGATTCTACAATAGATGGTAGCACTAATTCTATTGTTAGAGGAGGTTCACCACCTTATTCATTTCTTTGGTCAAACGGCAACGAATCATCCTTAGATTTAACATTTATCGGTGTGGGATGGGATACATTGACAATCACAGATTCAAAAGGCTGTAGGAACGCATTTCCCGTTAATATAAGAGGTGTAGGTGGTGATTGTTGGAGATCACCTATTTCAATTCCGTGCACTCCAAATACATCGCCAACTACAGCTTATGTAAATATCGTAACGGATTTCGGAGCAGATCCAAGCGGAAGCACAAACTCGACCTGCGCTTTTCTTGCGGCGGCAGATTACTTTAATAACCGAAATGGGAATGGTACACTTTATATACCTCCAGGCACATACCGAGTTGGGAGCCAAAATTTTTCCAATTCAAGTACAACTGGTTTCCATTCTTTAGGGAAAACAGGAAATGATATTTTGTGCTTTTCCAATTGTAATAATCTTAAAATCATGGGAAAGATAGTAAGTGGATTAGCATCAAAAATTATATTTGATGATTGTTTAGAGTATGGATTATTCGATTGGAATGCAAATGACAGATTAATTGTTGGCACTACTTCAGTTTCTGACTACCAGTATTGTGCAACGCCAGGGACATTTTTAAGAGCATTAAATTGCACAAACCTGACCATAGAGAATTTAGATATAGATGGAAATTTACCTAATTTAAATATTGGTGGTCATTTTTCACCCAACGGAATCCAACTTGGTGCAGATGGAATCGATTTAAATTCATGTGTTACTGTGCAAATAAATAGTGTTAATGTTCATCACTTTGGATTGGATGGAATCCTTATTTTAGATAATATGAGACCTGCTAATTTAACAGATAATGTGGACGTTACTATTCGTAATTCTAAATTTAATTGGAATGGTAGATGTGGGTTTGATTGGGGTGGTGGACGGGTTGTTAATGTTTTTAATTCTGAATTTAATTATAACGCACTAGGCCGATTAGGATCTGAAGTTTACGATGGTGTAGATTGGGAATACTTGGGTGGAAACCCAATGGAACACGGCTTATTTCAAAACTGCAAATTCTTATATAATTTAAAAGCAGGAATTGAAGTAGATATAACTGGCGGACTGCTAAATGCAGATTATGCAGTAGATATGACTTTTCAAAAATGCTTATTTATTAACGCTGAATCCCCTCTGTCACAACATCCAGGTGCTAGTTATGCTGCCTTACCAGGAGGAAAAGATTTCGACTTTCAACAATGTACATTTTATGGAACAATACAACATTGTTTTCCTGTACACCTATGTCAGACATGCATCTCTGACGATCATGCTAAATTTCATGGTATTCCTTCTGCGCCTACCTATGGATGTATTTTCAGGGAAGACTTTAATGGGATTGAAAGTCACAACTCAGATTTACATGATGAGTGCGGATCTCCGATCTCTCAATCTCATGAATATTTAATCAATTTTAGCGATGCAGCAAGAGCACGTTTTAATTTTTGTACAATTGAAACAAATAAGCAAATGAGATTAATTTTTTTAGCTGGCGGCACAGTTACATGGAATAATACCATAATGAATCATGTACTTTTTAAAAATCACGGAATAACAACCACACATGATTTAGGAAGTATTTATGGAACACAGATAAATAACTCTTCATTACATACCATCCCTAGTGCTTTAACTTATTCAATCACAACGATGGTGCCTCTAACTATTATTCCTAATTTTTCAGACATGATTGATTATCCTTGTGAAGCGAAATATTTGGATCCTACAATCCCAAATAAGGTTACTGATATTTTCAACTGCAGTGGATGTATTACACATTCTCCTTTGTTTTGCCCCGCAGCTTGTTATCCCCCAACACCTTGTTTAAGGATGTCACAGACTTCCAACCCTCAGACAAATGGAAATGATTTAATTTTGCAACCAAACCCAGTTTTATCACAAGTACTAATTTCTAACCTTCATTCAGGAGATTTGTTAAAGGTATTTTCAGTGGAAGGTGATTTATTATTAATAAATAAAATTGAAAGCACGGAACTTATGATTAATCTTGAAAGATTGAAATCTGGAGTTTATTTTGTTCAAGCGGGAGAAAATCATCCAATGAAAATAATAAAAATGTAATCATGATGAAAAGGTATTTGTCAATACTTTCCCTAATTTTTAATTTGTTATTGTTCGCAATGAACAGCTCTTCACAGATTCCTCAGCTAGATTGGGGCCATTGTTATGGTGGAGACTTAAATGATTATTCTTATTCATGCAAAATTGGAAGAAGCGGATACATTGTTGCCGGATGTGTCTTTTCATCTAATGGCGACATTACAAATCCTCTCGGGCCTGCTGATGCATGGGTGATGAAATTAGATACACTTGGAAATATTAGATGGAGCTATTCTTATGGAGTTCTTCATCTGATTTTTTCAATCAATTGACACAACATTTGATGGTGGATTTATTGCCGGTGGTTTTACGTTGTCCAATGATCATGATGTTTCTGGCAATCATGGTATATCAGATTATTGGATCGTCAAATTGGATTCGAATGGAGTTATTCAATGGCAGAAATGTTATGGAGGGACTGACGTTGAAGACATAAAAGATATTCATCAAACAACAGATTCCGGATATATTCTTGCAGGTGATACTTACTCCATAGATGGAGATGTGATTGGCCAACATTCATGTGCAGGTTGTGACCCTGATGTTTGGGTACTCAAATTGGATAAACTTGGGGATATACAATGGCAAAGATGCCTTGGTAGTGGGTTTTATGAAGATTGTGGTCAAATTACTGAAACCTATGATCATAGTTTTGTAGTTTGTTCTAATGCTTCTGTTCCTGGGGGTGATGTTGCAGGCTTAATTGGAGGTTCTGATTTTTGGGTTGTCAAACTGGATTCAACCGGATCAATAACATGGGCAAGATGTTATGGAGGTTCATCAGATGAAACACCATCTGCTTTAACAAATTTATCTGATAGTACTCTATTGATTACGGGAGAAACAAATTCCAATAATATTCAAGTATCCGAAATCATGGAGCAAATGATGTTTGGTCAATCAAGCTCGATTATGCTGGTAATCTAATCTGGCAAAAATGTTATGGGGCTCAACTTACGATTGGGCGGTTTCTGTCAGTGAAACACCAAATCATGAATTGGTTTATTTGAGCAATACCGGCTCCTTTGACGGTAATGTTTCAGGTGCTCACGGTTATACTGATTTCTGGGTGTTTCATACAGATTCACTTGGAAATTTCCTAGGTGGTAATTGCTTTGGAGGAAGTGATGAAGATTTACCCCATTCTATCTGTGTGATTAATAATGAATCTTATCTGACTACTGGCGAAACTGTATCATTTGACGGACAAGTTACAGGTCATCACGCTGAGATTGGGGATTGTACTGGATTTGATTGCAGAGACATCTGGACAGCAAAAATTTCCTTTGTAGGCACCAATTCAATTTCAGAAACTCCTTCCAAAAATGAAATTCAAATTTCACCCAATCCGACCAAAGATATTCTTCGTATCACAACTAATAAATTCCCTGAATCTGTAAATGTGTATTCTATTACAGGAAATTATTTGAAACAGTTTGATTTGAAAGCAATGAATGAGTCAATTAACATTTCTAATTTTTCTTCCGGAATTTATTTTTTGAAAACAGAAAATGGCACTGTATATAAAATCGTAAAATATTGATTGCTGCAAAGGAATAATAAAGTTGTCAGATCCCCAATAACCCGCTAAGGACACTTCAGAATCTCTTTTTCGAATAGTCTAACTACTTCTGAAAATAAAACCTCAGTTTTTCAATTACTCCCCAATATTTTAAGAGTTGCAATTCAATTCTGATTCCCTAAATCCCTCAGAAGCACCCAAGCCATAACTGTGCAGTCGTTTTTCAGTTCTACCATTTCTTCCTGTGAATTGGCGAGGTCTTTTAATCGAAGTCTTTCGTATTTGTTGTCCTTATACAAAGGATGCATCGGAATGAAGAAGTACACACAAAAGAGAGGGCCATACAAATTCAATTTTTCGTGTTTGCGGCAGAATTTGTTTGAACAACACAACAGAAGTATATCCGGCAAGAAAATAGAGACAAATATAAACGGGAACAAAAGTGTCCCATCGTAAAATGGTGGGTCTGTATCCGCGGTAACCTCCCAGTGGAAGTAGCAAGAGATAGACAAGAGAAAAGATGAGAATTAATTTCCCTGATTGAAAAAGATCAGACCGTTCTTTTGTATTCGGAGTAAAGCGGAGGAAGATGTAGTTCAGAAGGATGAACAGAATGAGAACCGGCAAAGCACTGTTGCCAAAGAAAAAATCCGGCATCACATCAAACATGCGGAGGTAACGTTCTTTTATGGGCAAAGAAAAATTAAAATTTTCCGAATTGAATTGTCCGATATACCAGGAATACATACTCAATAAAATGAGAATGGGAAATGTGATGCGGATGGATTGTGGAATTTGTTTGAGCCTCCCGAAAACATTTGAAATTACATTTTCATTGCTGTTTTTTGTCTTCCAAAATTCATTGCAAAAGATGAGTACACATACAATGAGTGCAACACCGGGATTCAAAGGCCCGCTCAGGGAAATGAGGACAGGGAGTGCTATCAATGTTATTTTCCGGATGATGCCTGCATTTTTCCATCCTCCATTTTTCTCAATAAAAAAGAGCATTTGAAAAAACAAAACGAGAAAACTCATCGGGAGTGCATAAAAAAAAGCATAGGTAATGGATCGATCTATCACTCCGATGTATTGATTGAATTCGGCTGTTTGAAATAGAAATGAAATCAGCACTGCCGGGAAAAGAAATTCCCTGCTCCTGATCTTGCGTGTTCCGCCTGCAAGCGATGCGAGCAGAAAGAGGAGGAATGCCTGCATTAATACTTTCGCAAGTGCGACAGATGCATATATACTATCAATTTTGTTCGTGAAATTCTGCATGAAAAAAGGAACCGTCCGAAAATAGCCTGCCATCATCCAATGTGCAAAAGACCGGTTGGGCGCAGCGTAGGATTCGTGTTTCAGTAAAACACTGAGCGCAAAGGGATCCTGCATTACCTTTTCATAACTCTTCGAAGGAACAATAATACTTGCCATATCACCATCCAGACTAATTCGGGCTTGCTGAATAAATGAAAGCACGAGTTTAAAAGGATGAGGAGAGCCAGCGATATGTTGATGATTTTGCTTTCACAGGAATTTGCATGCAAGATAGAAATCCTGATGAATGCAGGGAAATTCAATTTCCTAAGGATGTGAAATAAAAAATCCGGCCTGCTCTAAGCAGGCCGGATTTACGATTTTAGAGTCCGGCCAGATTTTTGTTTTTCGGAACCCTCACTTCGTAAGTGAATTTCAGTTTTTTGCTTTCGTTTGCTTTCAGTGAAAGATCCCACACAAGGATTCCGGTTTCTGCATCGAGGGAGGAACCATCTCCATTGATAAGAGCGATTTTAATATCCGGGTCCTCGCTTAGCGGAATTTGATCGGTCACGTCCATTTTTCACCGGGAAAGATTTTGTATTCCGAACGGTAATTTCATAGGTGATGGAAATGGTTTTCTCGTCGATAATGATCCGTTCCTTTGTTTTGTCTTTTAATTTTTTCTGCTCACCAGGGCGCGCGATCTCTGCCCAGACTGAGGAAAGCGTATCAACAAAACTTCGGATTGAGAACAGAGGTGCAGGTAATTTCCGTCAAAATAAATTCGCGAATTTCCGGGAAGCAGATTCATTTCACTCCAGTTATTTGTCGGCAGGCAAGTGAGCATTCAAATCCAATTTAGGTACCGCAAGAATATTTGTAAATTGGATTTCAGGGTTTTGTTTTGTATTGCAACGACGTGAATATTCGGATCATTGGGGAGTTGAATATTTCAATTTGATGTCGTATTCGGTCTGAATCATTTTCATTTCTCGAAATAAATTCTGCGAAGTGTAGGGGCATCCGCCATAAGCTATGTCTTTTGGCATTTTTCATCGTCAGTTATTTAGATAAAGAGCCAGCTGCAACCGTTTCCCGTATTTCGTTTTGTATTTCGCCCTGAGGGAATTCTGGACAAAGCTCAGGTAAAACGGACTGAGTTCTGGTTTTGATTGTCTTTGAGAAGGTTGCCGGTGCTCAATGTAAGCGCGACATTTTTCAAATCCATTCCGCTTTGTTGCCGGATTTCTGCTTTATATGACAAATCCATTGTACCATTTGTATTTGCACGCAATCATAAGAAAGGTAACCAAGCCGCCTGCTGAACAAAGAAGGAAACGGAAACTTCTGCTGTGTGCAGCCTCGCGTAAACCATAACCACGATAGTTTTGCACTGCTTCTGCACGGGAAGCTTCGCTTCTGCGTTTACTTTATTGAGAGTAGCAATTCTTAGATCAAGGGTTTGTTTTAATTCCTGTTTGTAAAGATTTTCTTTTTTTAAACCCGTTGTTTCTGTACTGATAATAATTAAACGTTGACGCAGAAACGCGATACCTTCTTTACTTATCGAGTGTATCACGCAATGATTCACCTTTGAGGAGACGGTTATTCAGCAATATATTTTTTTCTGTAACAAGTCCGCTCAATTGCTCATTCAATTCCTCCATTTCAAATTGAGCATGACAAGAGAAGTCATTGGCTGCTTTTAATGCCCTGTCGACCAATTTCGAGGATGATTTTTCGGTTGATCATTAAATTTTGTTTCAAATTTGACATCCATAATTACAAAATTTCCTTTGCGGATGCTTGAATTGAATTTTACCTCCAGGTTGGGGAGACACCTTCAAAAACAAAGTGGTTGTTGCCGGTACTGCAGTAAAATCGGTAGCACATGGTTGTGCTCCACTGAGATAAACGGTAGCGTTTTGAAACTTTGACGTCTGTTGTTTTGATTGCTTCTGCAAAAATGCCGGTTTTACCGAACAGGATAGAGCAAGATGATGGTTAGAACAGGAAGTTTTTCATGATTTTCTTTTTCTCCCAGATGC
>JADKKE010000007.1 GCA_016720655.1 Bacteroidota bacterium | reverse complement strand
GAACAGGAAAATGAATCCGAAGATGAAGGTGTAAAAAAATGGAAAGAAATTGCTTGTGAACGTGCAACAAAAAGGATCAAAGAATTATTGCAAAATAAATTTCGTTTCCGGGATATCGCAATCCTGGTTCGGAGTAATCAGGAAGGGAACGAAATGGCAAACTACCTTTTTGATCACGACATTACCGAAGTCATTTCACCGGATTCCTTGTTGATTCAAAAAGCTCCACAAATTCGTTTCCTGATCAGCCTCATGCGCTTCCTTGCAGATCCGGCTGATGCGGTTTCCAGAAGTGAAATTCTTTTCTACTATCTCCGACATAAGAACAAGGATAATTCAGTTCATCTGCATACAGTTTTTGCTGATCATTTTCATTCCGGAAAACGTAGAAAGCAAGTACCAACTGCTTTGTTCGATACACTTTCGCTTGCTGATAATCTCTTCAACAGAACTCTTCCTCCTGAGTTCATTGATCATGTTCTCTACCTGAGTAAACTTCCCGTGTATGAATTATCGGAACAATTGATCCGTATTTTTGGATTGAATATAAATCCGGATGCGTACATCCAAAGATTCCAGGATCTGATACTGGAATACACAGGCAAATTTATTTCTAGTTTACACGGTTTTTTGCAATGGTGGAATGAAAGCCCCGGTGTTGCAAGCTGCTCTGTAATTATTCCCGAAAACGAAAATGCAATTCGGATCATGACCATTCACAGATCCAAAGGCCTTCAATTTCCGGTGGTCATCATGCCTTTTTGTGATTGGAAATTAACCCCGAAAAGCAATTCATTACTCTGGGCGGAATCAGATGTTGAGCCATACCGGGAAATGGGTCATGTAGCTTTACTAACTTCCAATCGCCTCAAAGATACAGTCTTCAAAACATCCTACGAAATCGAAGTAAACAATACTGTGATCGACAACCTCAATTTATTGTATGTCGCGTTCACAAGAGCAGAGGAACAATTGCTTGTGTACACTCCGGTTGCAGGTACTGGTGAACTCAATTCCATTTCCAAATTGATCAATGCATTACTCCCCTCGCTTGACCTGGAAGCTGATGGACTTCTATACCAAACAAAGGATGCCGCGAAAGAACTGACAAGAGAACGAAAAAAAGAATCTTCCTCAGGAAAAATTATTTCAGAAAAATTAAAATCATATCCCTCCAACCGCTGGCAGGAAAAAATATCTGTTTCCTCACGGGCAAAAGATCTGAGTGATATTACCGAAGACAAGCAATTGAAGAAAATCAATTACGGTATCATCGTTCACAACATCCTGAGTATGATTAGTCAGCCGGATGAAGTCAGCAAAGCGGTGCAGTCTGTGATTTATGAAGGATTAATCTCATCCAATGAAAAAGCGTTCCTGATAAAAGAAATTGAAGATGTGCTTGCGGTGAAACAAATCGCTGATTTTTTTGACAACTCCTGGGAGTCTAAAAGTGAACGCGAAATTATTCTTCCGGATGGGCATCTCCTGAGACCTGACAGAGTCATTTACAACAAGGAGGAAACTAAAATAATTGATTTCAAAACAGGAAAAAAGCAAAAATCCCACGAGGATCAAGTGAACCAATATGCTGAAGTCCTTAGCCAAATGGGCTTTCCCGGGATTAAAAAATATCTGGTTTACATCGCTGACAAAGAAGTCGTGGAGGTTCTATGATAATTTTCAATCCGATTGAAAGGAAAATTCTAGTATTCGGTTAAGCCTGCTTTCGAGCCTAATCCCAAAATATGAGAAGCTTCCAATTTGCAGAATCCCTTGTAAACTTGTAAGTTTGAAACCTTATCCAAGCGGAAAATGCTCAATTCGAATAAACTTAAACTCACTTTGGTCGATGATGACGCACAGATGAGTGAGATGCTGAAAGATTTCTTTTCCGGCCGGTTTCCTTCTTCCATTATTTCCTCTTACCCTACCGGTGAACTTGCATTGCAAGGAATGTTCGAATCTCCTGATCTGATTGTTCTTGACTACCACCTGGATTCATCAGATCCCACCGCGATGAATGGCTTACAGGTTTTGAAGAAAATTAAAGATCAGTTTCCGGATGTGCCTGTTATTTTTCTTTCCGGACAGGAAAAAGCAGAAATTGCTGCCAATACAATGAAATACGGTGCCTACGATTATGTCGTAAAAAATGAAAGCGCTTTTCACCGCCTGGAAATATTAACCAACAATATTCTTGGTCATGCCCACCTGAAGAAAAATCTGGGCACACAAAAGTTTTTCAATCGCTTTTTAGGAATCCTGGTTATCGCTCTCATTATTGGAATGATAATCATGAGATTTTCCAGATAAAAAATTTCTTTAAAGGAAGAATTGTCTACTTTCCAATTATCAGCCTTGCTTGAATTCAATCTATGAATTGAGGTTGGAGATTATATTCAAAATTTTATCCAAAATTTCAAATCTCCAAATCCTTCCCTCTACCCACAACTTTCTACTCTCTACTCTCTAATTTCTATTTTCTATTTTCTACTCCCTAATCTCTACTCTCTATTTTCAAAAATTAAACCGGCAAGTAAGCAGAGAACTTGCCGGTTTAATCCAATCCGTCGAAGGGCGATCGAGGTGTCCCTTTTTGCGTTTAACTGTCGCTGCGACCCGGCAGTTAAACTATGACATTCCGTCTGTAGTGTCCATGATGAAAAGTGTTAGATGATGACGATTGTTTAGATTGGTGACCCAAAGAAACATCGACATAGCGCAATTTAATACCCTAAACTTGCAGGTGGCGGTTTATACGGACAAGCGGTCCAAAACAATAATAAAATGGTTGAATTTTCAATCAGGCTTTCGCAAGTTGCTCAAGAAAATCGTCCTTCTTTCGTCGCGATACATCCACTGTACTCCCATCCATCATCACAACATACCCACCTTCGCCTTTCACATATTTCACAATGTGATTGATGTTAATCATGTGGCTGTGGTGAATCCGTATGAAACCATAGGGACCTAAAAGCGCTTCGTATTCCTTTAGCGATTTTGTAACTAAAACCTTTCTTTTGGTGGTCAAATGAAAATCAGTATAATTTCGGTCACTTTGAATCCTGATGATTTCTTCTATCGGTAAAAATGATAAACCATCGGAAGTCGGAACGGCAAGTTTATTCTGTAGTCTGGCTTCCCTCTTGTCTTCATTTTTTTGACTTTTCTTTTCCAGACGTTTCTCAACCTTCTTCAATGAAGCTTTTAAATCCGAAAGCTTGATCGGTTTCACAAGGTAGTCCAGTGCACTGTGGCGGATTGCTTCAAGTGCATACTTATCATGAGACGTAATAAAAATTACTTCAAAATTGATCGTCCCTATTTTCTTTAACAAATCAAAACCACTCCCGTCAGGTAATTCCACGTCCAGAAAAACAAGATCAGGATCCAATTTGGAAATTTTCTTCAATGCCTGTTTCACCGAGCCACAGCTATCAGAAATTCTTACAGAAGAACCACACTCTGCTACGAGATCCTTCAAAATTTCTTCACTGATCGGGTCGTCCTCAACAATCAGGGTTTTTATCATACTTCGCTAAGATAAACTTTTTCTAATAATTATGTTAAAATTTGAATGTTGGTGTGCTGTGTATGATTCCTTAACCGGGATTCAAATGGCTCATTTTAATAGGGTTAGATTGTTCAAAGTAAAAAAGAGGAATCATTTTCATTAAAACACTTGAGCCGCAGCCTTTTTCGTTAATTTGAACTCAGCTTCTTACGAAAAATTCATTCCGGAACAGACAAATTCAGCGATGCAAGACCGCCTTCATTTCCTCGATAGTTCGCGTGGACTCGCTGCATTTGTTGTCTTTCTTTCACATTTTATTCTTGTCTTTTATCCCGGATTAAATCAAACCTGGATTGCATCCACACCACTGCATTTGTTATGGGATGGGTCCAATGCTGTGATCTACTTCTTTATTCATAGTGGTTTTATCTTAACCTATCGGCTTCATCAACGAAAATTCGAATTAACAAAAAGTTCTTATTCAGCATTTGTATGGAGAAGAATATTCAGAATCTACCCTCTCTTTCTGTTCGTACTGTTAGCAATGTTCGCTTTGGTAAGACTTGATTATTTCAGGAACAATCCATTGGGTCCACTTTCTTTTCCTTTAAATTATTATTGGCAAGGAGAATCCGGATTCGCTGATGTAATCCGACAATCGCTGCTCGTACTCCGGCTTCCGAATGATCCTGTAATGCGTCTGATTCCTCAGGATTGGAGCCTTTCTATTGAAATGGCTGTCTCATTATTATTACCAGCCTTCTATGTTTTTCAATCCAGGTTTTCATATTGGTTGCTGGGTTTTATTTATATCACGGTTCAATTGCTGGGCTTGGATCGTTTCGTCTTTGATTTTGTCATTGGAATCGTACTCGTTAGCCTTTACCCATCGTTCAGAAACTGGTGGATAAGCAAGTCTTCCTTTCCGGCAAAAGGACTCATTCTAATTCTTGGAATTGCACTCTGCGGTGCCGATCATTATCTACCGTTTTCTTTTTTTCAAATTCTTGAAATGATCTTTATTCATACCAAGGCGATTGGTTGTGCACTATTCCTTCTGGTGATTTTGGCTTCAGAAAAAATTAAAAAAATGTTAAGCATCCGTTTGCTGGTCTTGCAGGGAAAAACTTCCTACAGCATTTATCTTGTTCATCTCCTCGTTTTGTTCCTTTGTTTTCCGCTTGCATCTGTTCAATTTTTATCGACTCCGGCTCTCTTTATCATGATTTATACACTTGTTTTTCTGCTTTCGATTTTTCTCTATCATGGTATCGAATTGCCTATGATTCGATTGGGAAGAAAATTGGAAAGCAAAATCTTTAAAATTTCATAAAAAAAACCACTGATTCTTATGTTTTGAGACAAATGTCACCAATAATCCGCAATGGAATTTCGTACCTTTGCATTCAAATTCTTTCGCTATGTCTAATTCAATTTATAATGTTCCCGCTGCTATCAATGAGCCGGTACTCAATTACGCACCCGGAAGTCCGGAACGTGAAACATTAAAAGCTACTCTGGCTAAAATGCGTGCCGAAGTCCGTGATGTTCCGATGTACATCAATGGCAAGGAAGTTCGTAGTGAGAAAAAAGTCGCCATCACTCCTCCCCATGATAACAAAACCGTAGTTGGTAATTTTCATCAGGGAGATAAAACACATATCACGCTGGCAATTGATGCAGCTCTTCAGGCTCGCGAAGCCTGGGCATCCCTGGATTGGGAACAACGTGCTTCAATCTTTTTGAAAGCTGCCGATCTGCTTGCCGGTCCATACCGCGCAACAATCAATGCTGCAACAATGATCGGACAAAGCAAAAGTGTTTATCAGGCTGAGATTGATGCTGCTTGCGAACTCATTGATTTTCTTCGATTCAATGTTCAATACATGCGCGAGATCTACACACAGCAACCCATCTCCTCAAAAGGTGTGTACAACCGTGTCGAACAACGTCCGCTCGAAGGTTTTGTTTTCGCGCTTACTCCTTTCAACTTTACTGCCATTGCAGGGAACCTGCCTACATCTGCAGCCTTGATGGGAAATGTAGTCGTGTGGAAACCTGCCAATACACAAATCTATTCTGCCAGTATCCTGATGAATATATTCATAGAAGCTGGTGTTCCTCCGGGTGTAATTAATCTCGTGTATGTTTCGGGACCGGATGCCGGTGAAGTTATTTTCAATCACCCTGATTTTGCAGGAATTCATTTCACAGGATCCACAGGAGTATTTCAGGGAATCTGGAAAACCATTGGTAACAATATTCACAAATACAAATCCTATCCGCGTATTGTAGGAGAAACAGGTGGGAAAGATTTCATCATGGCTCACTCTTCTGCAGATCCTGTCGCTTTAATAACAGCATTAAGCAGAGGTGCATTCGAATACCAGGGACAAAAATGTTCTGCTGCTTCAAGAGCTTATGTTCCGAAAAGTCTTTGGCCGCAGGTAAAGGACGGACTCATCAGAGATTTGAAGTCATTCAAAATGGGACCAACAGAAGACATGAGTAATTTTATTAATGCCGTGATCGATGAAAAATCATTTGATAAACTAGCTAAATATATTGACGACGCGAAAAACGATCCTTCTGTAGAGATTGTTGCTGGTGGAAGCTATGATAAATCCAAAGGATACTTCATATCTCCGACTGTGCTTCTCGCAAAAGATCCGAAGTACACTACAATGTGTGAGGAACTTTTTGGTCCCGTTCTTACCATTTATGTTTATGAAGATGACAAGTTCGAAGAAACCCTAGACCTTGTAGATACAACCGGTGTGTACGCACTTACAGGTTCCATCTTTGCACAAGACCGTTATGCTGTAAACAAAGCAACCAAAAAGCTGGTTAATGCAGCCGGTAATTTCTACATCAACGATAAATGTACCGGAGCTGTGGTCGGACAACAACCTTTCGGTGGCGGGAGGGCTTCCGGAACAAATGATAAAGCCGGAAGTATGCTAAATCTTCTTCGTTGGGTTTCCCCACGAACAATAAAAGAAACCTTCGTGCCTGCAACGGACTATCGCTATCCATTTCTGAATGAAGAAAATCAAAATGGGAGCGCTCTAAAAGAAGACGCCAAAGGAAAACTAAAAGTCAACTGAGGTCGATTTTATTAAAAACTCTTAAAAGCTCCGTTAAATGGGGCTTTTTTCATTTGCAGGCGATCGTCAATCAATTAACACAAGATTGTTATAATCTGACAACAATTCCCCCGCAGGCTTCGTTAGAATCAGCATACATTTAGTTCATGAAAAAGAAACCAAGCTGGTTCAGTGAGAACCTCCTTCCCTACCTTAAAAATAAATTCGTCCTCACCTTTATTGGCTTTTTAATCTGGCTCAGTTTTTTTGATCGGAATGATTTTATTACAACAACTTCTTATCGTAAAAAACTGACTGAATTAAAAAATGAAAAAGAATACTACGAAGTTGAAATCCTAAAAAACAAAGCCTACCTCAACGACCTCCAAACCAACAGGGAAAACCTTGAAAAGTATGGACGTGAAAAGTATTTTATGAAAAGAGATAATGAAGATGTTTTTGTGATTGTTGATAAGAGGAAGAAGAAGTGATTGGGAGCTATGAGCTATGAGTTATGAGTTATGAGTTATGAGTTTATGAGTTATGAGTTATGAGTTATGAGTTTTAAACATCCTGAGTGGCTTCTAAAAACTCTGAGATAAAATCGAACAAAATGCAATCTTAGAGCAAATAACTTAATAACTTAATAACTTATTAACTTAATCTCAGAACATTAAAAATCAAACCATTTTCAATATTCCCCGAAAACTCTGCGCATGGCATCTGCAACTTCTCCGAGTGTTGCAAAATTTTCGACTGCATCAATAATCAAAGGCATTAAATTCGTACCGTCTTTTGCGGCTTTCTCGATTGCATTGATACATTGAGTGACTTTTCCGAATCTCTTTCCGATTTTAATTGTTGAATTTTCTTGATTTGTACTTCACGGATCGAATCATCGATTGAAAAGTGTTTATCAAAAGGAGCTTCCTGCATTTCAAACTGGTTCACCCCTACAATTATTCTTTCATTCCTTTCAATCGATTGCTGGTATTCATAGGAAGCATTTGCAATTTCATTCTGAATATACCCGGCTTCAATAGCATTCACGGCTCCACCCATGCCATCGATCTTGTGGATGTATTCCCAGGCCAATCGTTCCACTTCATCAGTCATGGTTTCAACAAAATAGGATCCTGCCAGTGGATCAACCGTTTCTGTCGATCCGCTTTCATAAGCGATAATCTGTTGGGTTCTTAATGCAATGCGTGCAGCTTCTTCTGTAGGCAGACTCAATGCTTCATCGTAACCATTCGTGTGCAGGGATTGTGTCCCACCAAGCACGGCAGATAAAGCCTGCAATGTGACACGGATAATATTGTTCATCGGCTGTTGAGCCGTGAGTGTAGAACCGCCCGTTTGTGTGTGAAAACGCAGCATCATCGCACGTGGATCCTTAGCTCCCATCTCTTTCATGATGCTTGCCCACATCCTTCTTGCAGCACGAAATTTAGCCACTTCCTGGAAAACATTATTATGTGCATTGAAGAAAAATGAAAGTCTTTTTCCGAATACATCGATGTCCAATCCTTTTTCCAAAGCTGCTTTCACATAGGCTTTGCCATTCGACAAAGTAAAAGCCAATTCCTGAACTGCCGTGGAACCTGCTTCACGGATATGATATCCGGAAATTGAAATGGTGTTCCATTTGGGAACTTCCTTGCTACAATATTCAAAAATATCAGTGATGATCCGCATGGAAGGTTTCGGAGGATAAATATATGTCCCCCTGGCTGCATACTCTTTTAGCAAATCATTTTGAATGGTACCGGATATCTTCTTTAAATCTGCTCCTTGCTTTCTTGCAAGGGCAATGTAAAAGGCAAGTAAAATCGATGCTGTCGAATTGATCGTCATCGAAGTAGTTATGTCTTCAAGACGAATTTTATTAAAAAGTATTTCAAGATCCCGGATGGAATCAATTGCAACACCGGCTTTACCGACTTCACCCTCCGACAAAGGGTGATCGGAATCATAACCAATTTGAGTGGGAAGATCGAAGGCTACAGAGAGTCCGGTAGTCCCTTGTCCAAGCAAATAATGATAGCGTTTGTTACTTTCCTCTGCCGTAGAAAATCCGGCATATTGCCGCATGGTCCACAGCTTACTGCGGTACATATCCGCTTGTACTCCACGAGTAAAGGGGAATTCACCGGGCTTTTCAGACTTTGTCGCATGATCAGAATACAATTGCTTAATCTCAATTCCACTTTCTGTCACGAATTTTTTACCGGCAATTTCTTCAGTACTCATGGCTTGTCTATTAAACTGATCATACACACTCGTCAATTCCCCAACAATTTTCTCGCATCTGATTTGAGAAAATCAATAGCCCTTTGTGCAGGCAACATTTCTGTTTTTAATACCTGCTCAAAGATTTGGGTACTCATTTGTATCCCTGTTCCATTCATTCCAACCTGGTTGAATGCATTGTTTACGATGCGAATCATATCTTCTTTCGCATTCTTCACTTCATCCCAAGCTTGTTCAGATACATAGATCTGTTGAGAAAGATTGTGTTCAAATTCCGCCCGAATCGTTGCTACCAGATCCGATTGCAATTGTCCTGCTGTCATCCCTCCCCGATGCACACGTACAAGAATACTGTTTGGATTGATTCTCTCAAGGAACAATACCAAACGTTCATACGCCTGAAGTTTCAAAGGTATCCCTTCCTTCTGACGTGTCGCTCTGTCATCCATCGATTTAAGCTGAATATCCCGGTCAAGAAACTTACGCATCGTGATCAGGTAGGTATCCAGAGAGCGTTTGATCACCATGAACATAGCGACAAGTACCAGGAATGCCGGTACGAAATAGAGAAGTAAATCTGAGTAATCCTTTGATTGATTCATTGATTGATTATTAATTTACCAGGAACGATACTTAGTTGTGTACTCAAAAAGATACTTTAAAATCTTTTGTTCGATAACATTAAACTCCAGTTTTCTCCTCTCATAGACGCGTTGCGCGACCTCCTGAGCTTCTTCAATGCGATATGTTTTAAATCCTTCTGATCCGCCCCATGCAAATGAAGGAACAAATTTCGGTGGAAAACCATTTCCATAAATATTGGCACTCACACCAACAACTGTTCCTGTATTGAACATGGTATTGATGCTGCATTTGGAATGATCGCCCATGATCAAACCGCAAAATTGCAATCCGGTATTGATGTAGTCATCATCCTTGTAACTCCACACCTTAATCTTTGAATAATTATTTTTCAGGTTAGAATTATTGCTATCCGCACCAAGATTACACCATTCGCCAAGAACTGAATTACCGAGGAAACCATCATGACCTTTGTTGGAATAACCAAGCATTACTGAGTTACTGACTTCTCCTCCTACCCGACACTCCGGCCCTATGGTTGTAGCACCATAGATCTTCGCTCCCATTTTTACCTGAGCATGTTCGCCCAAAGAAAACGGTCCACGGATCATGGCTCCTTCCATCACTTCAGAATCTTTCGCCAGATAAATTGGTCCGGCACTGGCATTCAATATTGCACATTCTACTCTAACGCCTTCCTCAAGGAAAATATTTTCCGCCTGGATACACTTATTGCTTGTGGATATTGATTGAGATTTTCGCCCGGCAGTGAGTACTTTGAAATCATCCGCTATTGCCTGCTCATTCATGGCAAACAAATCCCAACAGTATTTAAGTCTGGAAATTTTCCCTGAATAAGAAATGATATCTGTTCCCGGTATTTCCGAAAATTGTTGCAAGTCTTTCGGTGTATCCTTGCCTGAACGAATTGCCAGAACAAAATCTTCGTACACCAGTCGGCTCCCTGCTTTCAGATTTTTTATTGCCTGCAAAAGTCCTTCATCAGGCAAAACACAAGCATTCACAAACAGGTTATCATCCGTTATGACAAGGGGGAATTTTTCCCGTAGGTAGGACTCCGTCAACGTTGAACTTTTTACTGAAAGTTGCTTCTCCCATTTTTCCCGGATAGTCATTATTCCAAGCCTGAGATCACATACAGGTCTTGTGTAGGTCAATGGCAATAAATTTATTCGGGTATCGTCGTCAAAAAAAATGATGTTCATTCCGTGCTGGCTTAATTGAGCGATCAAAAATAAAAATAAGCAGGGGTAAAAAAAGAAAAAGTCCTCCGGGTTTTGGAGGACTTTTCAATGTTTGTTGGGTAAACCTTATTTGGTAACCTCTTTTTTCTTTGCGTAACGGGTACGGAACTTGTCCACACGACCGGCAGTATCCAGAAGTTTCATCTTTCCAGTATAGAAAGGATGAGACATATGGCTGATTTCGAGCTTCACAAGTGGGTATTCTTTACCATCAGTCCATTTAACTGTATCTTTCGTTTCGATGGTAGAACGGGTCATGAACGAATAATCGCAGGAGATATCCTTAAATACGACCATTCTATAGTTCTGGGGATGAATGTCTTTCTTCATTATCTTCAAAATTGAGGCTGCAAATGTAGTCTTTTTTCATAAATAATCAAGAAAAAACTGAAAAAAATTGATTAAAATCTTGCAAAAAAAGCCAAAAATCTGGTTGTTTTCTGTGAGTCTCCGACGATTTGACGATCGAAGCCCCTCAATTTGAATTGCATCGGAAAGAGTTCACCATGCTCTTCCTGTTAATTACCATTCCCTCATCATTCCCTGCCTTTCCTGCTTGACAACATAGAATTCTGGAACTATCTTGTCGCCTCGTCGGAAACGTCATTCAAGGGCTGCATTCATTCTCCCTCGTTAAAAACATTTCCTAAATTTGGGATTCTTATTTGAATTGAATCCTACAATGCATTCTGTATCCATGAAGGAAGAATTGATTATCAAGCTGGAAGATCTCACCAAAGAAAATGTGACGGAAGAAACTTTTTCAAAGGCCGATGAAATCAAAAATGAGTATTTGCGCGAATGCGATCGTTTGCATCAGGAACTCCAACAGCAATTTATTGCTGAAGGCGGCCTTGCCGATGATTTCGAACCCCCAAAAGATCCTCTCGATAATCGCTTCAGTGAACTGATGCATATTCTCAGTGACCGCCAGTCCAAATTCAGAAAAATGAAAGCGGATGAAGTGGATACAAAATACAAAGAGAAAGAAACAGTTATCGTTGAACTTGAAAAATTAATTGCCGAAGAAACCAATATCGGTAAGGCTTTCCAAACATTCAAGGAATTACAGACACGCTGGAATGATATCGGCAATGTGCCGACACGGGACTATAAAAATCTTCAAAGTATTTATCACCGGCATGTACACAACTTCTATTACAATATGAAGTTGAGTAAAGACCTGCGTGAATTGGATTTCAAAAGAAATACTGAGCACCGTGCACAATTGCTCACCAAAATTGAATCCCTGCTCCCGATGGATTCCATAAAAGGGATCGAACGGATGATCAATCTCTACCGAATGGAATGGTCGGAACTTGGACCCACTTCACCGGAGAGCACCGAACCGCTCCGTAACAAATACAGAGAACTCATTGGCCAGGTTTACCAAAAGATCCGTGACTATTATCAGGAAAGACAAAAAGAAGAACTCACAAATCTTGAAGCCAAGAAAGCTCTGCTTGTTCGCGCCCAGGGAATAGCGGAAGAGAATTTTGAAACTGTGAAGCAATGGCAAACCATGACAGATACCTTCAATGGTATTTTCGATGAATGGAAAAAGCTGGGCTATGGTCCAAAAAAAGAAAACGAACAAGTCTGGAATGAATTCCGTACTGCGTTAAATAAATTCTACGGAAAGAAACGTGAATTTTTTGGAGACCTTAAAAAGACTCACAAAGGAAATAAAGATAAAAAAGTTTCAATCATCGAAAGAGCGGAAGCGATCGCACTTGCAACTCACGAATCATGGGATGAAGTGACGAAGGAAGTATTGCAATTACAAAAAGACTGGAAAGAAGCCGGACATATCGAACAATGGGAAGAAAATAGATTGTGGAAAAAATTCCGTGAGGCTTGTGATAAATTTTTTACAAGCAAACGGGAACATTTCAGTTCCAGAGATAATGAACAAACCGAAAATCTGGCAAAGAAAGAAGACCTCATCAAACGGATCGAAGCCTTCACTCCTTCAGGTAAAAACGATGAGGATCTGAAACAACTTCGGGATTTTTCTACAGAATGGAAAAATATTGAGCATGTTCCCATTCGTGAAAAACAAAGAACTTGGGAACGCTACAAAAAAGCATTGGATGCAAAATACGATGCCATGAAACTGGAATCTTCTCATTTGCACATGGAACGATTCCGCAGCAATGTTGAACTTCTCTCCCAATCCGATGAAGCCGGAAATCTTCTCCGCAAGGAAAAGACTATGATCAAGGAGAAAATCAATAAGCTCCAGGCGACGATTAGTCAATATGAGAACAACCTGGGATTTTTCCGCAACTCAAAAAATATGGGAACTTTACTTCAGGAAGTTGAACAGAATCTCAGTCGTGCCAAAGAGGAAATTGAAATGCTCAAACAGAAATTAAAATTATTTTCTGAAGCAAAGCAATAACAGGTTATTGCAATGCAGATGAATACTTACGGGTTGAAAAAAATACCCCGGGGATACTTTCCCGGGGTATTTTTTTTTTGGAAAACAAACACTACTATGGGAGGAAAAAGATTTTTTGTGTTTTCACATTTCCGTTCACATCCAAACGAATGAAATAAATTCCTGGGGAAAGCTGCTGACCATTGATGCCATATGAATGATCTCCGCTTTCTGCTTTTCCTTTGTACACCGACTCAATGGTATTGCCAAGAATATCCACTACAGATAGTTCAATGTCAGCCGGCTGTGATAGATCGAACCGGACTTCCGTTTTCTCATGGAAAGGATTTGGGTAGGCCTTCAGATTGTGAACAAGGGATGTCAATTCCTGAACACCTGAGATCAGTCGATAAGCGTATACAGGCTGGCAATTGCAGAATGTATCTACTCCAATCACTACACAAGCACATACATTGTAAGTTCCTGTATCTGCATACGCATGCATCGGATTGAGTACACCAGTTGAATCAAAGGTACCATCACCGAAATCCCAGAAAATTGCCGAAGGAGTACCGCAATTGGAAAACATCCAGAAATTCATATTCACTGTGGTTTGTTGCAATGAATCCGGGTAGGCGCCAAAATTAGGTGCACATGGAGAAAGTGCGTTCACGTTGTCACAGAAGGTACTTGTGCATTGATTGATGGAATCGAAAACTGTCAGACAAACACGGTATGTTCCTATTCCTGAATACAAATGCGTCGGATGCTGTTGACTGGAAGTTCCACCATCTCCAAAGTCCCAGGCCCAGCTTGTAATTTGTCCCGGAGAGAGATCAAAGAAATAAACCAGCAGATAATTCAAAGAATCATTGATCGTCGAGAATTGTGCTGAACAACCTGCTTGTGAAACCACTACAGTGTCGCAAGTAGTGCTTGTACAAAGTGAATCTGTGATCGTGAGACAAACCAGATAAGTACCTGTGTTGAAATATTGATGAGATACCGACTGACCCGGATAGCTTGTAGTCGTATTTCCATCACCAAAGTCCCAAATTCCAGTATGGTAAAATGGAACACTGTTGTCCTGGAAATCAACTGTAGATCCGTTTACCTGGTAAGTAAATGCGGATTGACAAGAAGTGGTAGACGATACATAAATTGAATCACATCGCGTATCAGTACATCCTGTGTTAGTAGAAATGGTCAGACACACATTGTAATAACCCCCGGCAGTATAGGAGTGGATTGGATTTTGAAGTGTTGAATTTCCTCCGTCACCAAAATCCCAGGACCATCCTGTAATTGTACTGGATGAATTCGACTGATCACTAAATGTTACTTGCAATGCACTTCCTGTGTTCGGATAAAAACCAGCATAGCAGAAAGGTCCACGTACATCAACTCCGTAACAATAGGTATCCGAACATCCGGTTGAACTTGTAATAGTCAAACAAACCTGATAGATCCCATACGTTGAATAAGTATGTGTTGGATTCTGTAATGTCGAAGAAGTACTGTCACCAAAATCCCAAAACCAGGATGTGATTAATCCTGTTCCTGTATACGATGAATCAAAAAAACTCACATTCAATTGTCCTGCCTGATTACTGAAACCATAACCTGCACCACATCCACTTGAAATTTGGACAGTGACAAAAGAACAAAACATGTTCGAACAGAGTCCACCGGCTGTAGTAATTGTCAAACATACTGTATATGTTCCTGAACTGGTATAGGTATGTGTCGGATTCGCTGCAGTCGAAGTTCCACCATCACCAAAATCCCAGTCCCAGCTGTTAATTGCAGCGCTGCCACCGGAACTCATGTCGGTAAAGAATACTGTTCCCCCACTGCTCATGAAGGTATAATTTGCCGCACACTGAGATGAACCGGGTCCAGCGTATACTGAATCACAGTATGTAACTGTACACCCGCCGACAAAATCGACAGTGAGACAAACCTGATAATAACCTGTATTAGCATACGTGTGCAATGGCGATTGCTGGGTTGAAGTACCACCATCACCAAAATCCCATGCCCAGGTCAATGGAGTTCCGCCTGTGCTGGAATCATAAAACTGAATTGAATAGCCACTCGAATCAGGGAATGCATAAATTGCAGTTCTGCATTGTGCGTCTGCACGTTGGATATTCCCGGCAAATGATAAGAGCAAAAACAGAACAGCAAAATAGAGTTGCTGCAACTTTTTACTTTTTGAAGGAGGTTGAATTGTTTTCATAATAATGGGTTATTGGTTATTTGAATTCAAAAGTATTAGCAAGTACATCAGCTGCCAATATCAATTCTCATTTTTCTTACGTATCAAAGTACCGATAATTCTCATATAATTGCGTTTTTTTTGCTTAATTTAGCCATTTATACCATATATTTTCTTACCTTAATTGCATCGAATTAAATAAGTATCGAAATTCCTCGTTTCAAACGAAAATCTATCTTTGCCTGCCCATGAGAATTTATTTGCGCCCATTCCTTCAATTTGCGGTTTTTCCAGTCGCACTTTTTTTCATAATTACTATGGATTCCTGCAAAAAGGAAGAATTCAGCACCGATGGAAATGCAAAATTGGAATTTTCTCAGGACACAATCATTTTTGATACAGTTTTCACTCAGGTTGGAAGTTCAACAGAAGTCTTCACCGTTTATAACAGGAAAAATCAGGCAATCAAAATTTCATCAATACGACTGGCAAGCGGAATGACCTCTAACTATCGATTGAATGTAGACGGCGTTCCTGGAAAGTCATTTGAAGATGTAGAAATCGCTGCGGAAGATAGCTTGTTTATTTTCGTTGAAGTTACGGTTGATCCAAACAATACAAATACTCCACTCATCGTAAGCGATTCTATCCTCTTTGAAACAAATGGCAATCTCCAGGATATCGACCTGGTAGCCTGGGGACAGGATGCTTATTTTCATCCTTCACATACCGGTGGTTCCCCTCTATTTTTTCTCGATTGCAATGATGTCTGGAACAATGACAAACCCCATGTAATTTACGGGTATGCACTTGTGGATTCCGGATGTACTCTCACAATAAATGCCGGAACCAATGTTCATTTTCATCCCGGTTCCGGAATTATTGTTTTGTCATCAGGAACACTCAAAGTAAATGGAACACTTACCGAACCCGTAACTATCCAGGGCGATCGCCTCGGACAGGATTACAAAGATGTTGCCGGTCAATGGGACCGAATCTGGCTCTCGAATATTACACGTTCCAATCTGATCAATGGAACGACTGAGATTGGTCCGGGTAGCAGAAATTCTGAAATTAAATATGCAATCATAAAAAACGGAAACATTGGTTTGCATGTCGATACGGTTTTTGCTTCCACGGGAGAAACAACACTTCGCATTGAAAATACAATTGTGAAAAACATGGCCGGGAACGGACTTTATTTTCGTGGAGCGGTGATCAAAGCATTCAATTGTGTTTTTGCAAATTGCGGATACCAGACTGCAGCACTTCTCTACGGCGGAAGATATGATTTTTACCAATGTACATTCGCCAATTTCTGGGTTGAAGGAAACCGGCAAGACCCCGCAGTTTTACTCAATAATTATTTCGGTGTAAATGTGAGACAGCTCGATGCTTCTTTCTACAATTCCATTATTTATGGAAACTTGGACACGGAACTTGGTCTCGATTCATTTCCAAATGCAGCTCCCGGGAGATTTAATTTCAGGTTTGATCATGCACTAATGAAACTGGACAACAGTTTTCCGCATAGCAATCCTGCAAATTACAATGCAATTATTTCCGGTGCCTCGATAGATCCTCGATTCAAAGATATAGATAACAATATTTATGAAATCGATTCTACATCTGTTGCTGTGGATGCAGGGGATCCAAGTTTTCTCAGTATTGATCCTGTACTTAATTTTGATTTGAACGGGAATGTAAGACCTCAAAGTGTGGTGCTCCCGCTGCGTCCTGATTTGGGTGCTTATGAAAGAAGATAGTCCTTCAGCATTGTCAATTCTTTCCAGGTGAATTTTTCAACTGCCTACTTTCCTCCTGTTTCGTACATCAAAAAATGCCTTGATGCAGGTGAAATTACTATTGAGCAACACGAACATTTCGTCAAGCAAACCTATAGGAACCGTTGCCATATTTACAATTCCAACGGACTCCTTCCTTTAATCATTCCGGTAGAACATGATCATCTTGGCGATAAGCCAATCCGCGATGTAAAAATTTCATTTGGAGCCGAATGGAAAAAAAATCACTGGAGATCCATTTGCTCGGCCTATAAAAATGCTCCATTCTTTGAATTTATTGAAGACGAATTATCAAAAACTTTTCATACGAATACAGAATTCTTACTTGATTTTAACACTCTACTTCTTGAATCCATTTTCCAAATTTCAAAAATGAATTTGACTATACGGTTCACAGAGATCTATTCTGAAAAAATTGAAAATGAAATTGATCTCAGAAATTCCTTTCATCCAAAAAAATCAAATGCAATTTCACTTCCAACCTATCACCAGGTTTTTCAGGACAAGCACGGCTTCCTCCCTGATCTCAGTTGCCTGGATTTGCTGGCAAATGAAGGATCTTTAAAATTTTTGAAATAAGATGTGAAATGGTTTCAAAAAAAAATAATAAACGATCAAATTTATAACCTTCATAGTGCCCTTTGTGAATCCATTGTGTGCTTAGTGTAACAAAATTGTTTCCCTTTAAATTGAGTAACGTTGAAACAGATCTACAAAGAAAGGATCTCCGCAATTCGCATCAAATCCATCGGAAATTCTTTTTTGGTATTCACAACTTCCGGAAAAGGTGTATGGACAATCCGGTTACCTACAATGCCTACCATTTCATTACTCCTGCCTTCGATCAATGCTTCCACTGCAGCAACACCCAGGCGGCTTGCCAGCACACGATCCGCGCAACTTGGACTTCCCCCTCTTTGCATATGACCCAGTACACTCACACGGGTATCAAAATGTTCGAATTTTTTCTTGACTTCATCAGCAATTCTGTATGCACCTCCGGCATCATCACCTTCAGCAACAATTACAATCATCGATGTTTTTTTTCGGTTCCAGCCGCGCTTCAAAATCTGAACAATTTGTTCCATCCTCGTTTTTGTTTCCGGGATTAAAATAGCTTCTGCGCCCGAACCGATTCCACTCAATACGGCAATCATTCCCGCATCCCTTCCCATCACTTCAACAAAAAACAAACGATCATGTGAATCTGCAGTATCACGAATCTTGTCAATTGCCTGCACAACAGTATTCAGTGCTGTATCATACCCAATTGCCGTATCCGTTCCATAAATATCATTATCGATTGTCTTCGGAATTCCAATCACCGGAATTGGATGCTCGCGGGTAAACGTTTCTATTCCCCGGAAAGATCCGTCACCTCCGATGACAATCAAAGCATCAATCGAGAGGCTCTGAAGATTTTCAGCAGCTTTCTGTCTACCTTCTACTGTTTTGAATCGTTCACTTCTCGCTGTCTTGAGAATCGTTCCACCACGCTGCAAAATATTACTCACTGAATGTGAATTCATCAATATAAACTGATTTTCAATCAAGCCCTCATAGCCACGTAAAAAACCAACAACATCATGACCATAAAAAATACACGTTCGTACAACAGCCCGGATGGCGGCATTCAAACCGGGACAATCACCACCGGTTGTCAATACACCAATTTTTAATTTCTTCTTTGGCTTTGTCATTGAATTCAATTTTCTTTCACCTGTTCTGTTGTTACCCCGGTTTTTTTACTTCCTGAATACATGATGTATCGTAAAAATCTACATTCCATCGCTCCGTTGAAGAGTGGAATCTTGCGTGTTGGATGCAAACCTATTTTATGAGATGCTTCTTTTGTTTGCAGTGAGAACCCAGGCCGTACATCCCGGATATTTCTTTTTAAATGCATCGCCAAGATTCTTGTAAAGCAAAAATAAATCATCATCGGTAATTCGCCCTCCGTAAGGTGGATTTGTCACAATCATGGAAGGCACGATTTCCGGATTATAATCTTCGAATGCCATTGAATACAAGTCTATGTCCTTATCCAGTCCGGCATACCGTATATTTTCTTTTGCAAAATCTATTACCTCGAAGGATCGATCAACACCTGAAATTCGAAAATCGAGCGAAGGCAATTGATTCGATTTTGCCTCAGCAATAATTTCATCCCATAAATCCTGATCAAAATCATTCCATCGTTCGAACCCGAATTCGCGCCTGAAAATTCCGGGAGCTATATTTCTTGCCATCAATGCAGCTTCAATGGGTATTGTTCCGCTTCCACACATCAGGTCGAGAAATGGAGACTTTTTATCCCAGCCGCTCAGTAAAATCATACCCGCTGCGAGTGCTTCGTTCAACGGAGCATCGCCTTGCTGTTGTCTGTATCCACGCTTGTGCAGCGACTCACCGGAACTATCCAGGGAAACTGATGCTACATCCTGATTCAGGTGAATATGAATGCGCAATTTCGGTCTTGACAATTCCACGTTCGGTCGCTGTCCGGCACGGTTGCGGAACTGATCCACAATACCATCCTTTGCCTTCTGAGAAACATACAGTGAATGGGTGAGATTCGATTTCGTTACTACAGAATCAACGGCCAGAGTCTCGTCTGCTTCAAGATATTTATTCCATTCGATGGTGCGGATGCCATCGTAGAGCTCTTGTTCGCTTGCACAAGGAAAGGAACCAATAGGCTTCAGAATTCGCAAAGCGGTCCTGCACCATAAATTGGCGAGGTACATCATTCGTTCATCTCCTTCAAAAATAACCGCCCGCGTTACCTTACGAATCTTTTTTGCTCCAAGCTCTTCCAGTTCCGCAGATAAAATATCTTCAAACCCAAAAGAAGTTTTGGCAATCATTTCAAAATCTGTTCCCTTATTTTTTGACACTGTATGATAGTTTAAAACTATTTTCCATAATAATTAATTCTTCAACCCTTGGTAAGCCAGCCTTTTTTGTAGAAAAAATAAATCTGGCCGATCACGATAATGACCATGGCGATACAAACACTGAGATAGCCATAAGGAGAATACAACTCAGGCATGTTTAATGGCAATGGATCTCCTGTTTTCGGATTCAGATGAGCGAAATTCATCCCGTACAATCCAACAATAAAAGTGAGTGGAATGAATATCGTCGAGATAATCGTCAGCACTTTCATCACCTGGTTCAATCGATTGCTCACAGAAGAGTGATATACATCCATCAAGGATGCTGTCACCTCTTTGTAACTTTCAACAAGGTCAAGAATCTGGATACAGTGATCGTAAGAATCCCGTAAGAAAACTTTTGTTGTTTCTGTGACATGTGGAAATGCACTACGCAAAATGTCATTGATTTTATCCCGTTCACTCCAGATGGATCTCCTCAGCACAATTAATTCCCGCTTGATCTGGAGTACACGATTCAAAGCGTCACGCGAAGGATTCACGATCAGGTCGTCCTGAAGTTCATCAAGTCGTTCTCCCAATTGTTCCAGGATTGGATAATAATTATCCAGTACGACATCCATCAATGCATATCCAAGATAATCCGAGCCATACTTTCTCACAAAACCTTTTCCATGACGAATTCTGTCCCTGACTGGATCCAAAAGATCTTCATACTTATCTTGTAAACTGATGACAAAATTTTTACCAATAAACAAACTCAATTGGTCATTGATTAATTGACTGTCCTTTTCCCGCATCACACGGGAGATTAAAAAAATGTGGTCCTTGTAATCTTCAACTTTCGGACGCTGGTATACATTCACTACATCCTCCATTTGCAAACGGTGGATTCCAAAGCAATCCGCCAACTGTTCGAGAAAATGCTTGTCACCGAATCCTTTGATATCAATCCAATGGACTTTATCCGGGAATGAAGCAAGCTGAGCTCTTATCTCTGAAATCGAAAACAGTTCTGTCTCCGTAAAATCATCAAGATTGTAGATGAATGAACATATGTGCGGTTTCAAAGCATCATCCGGTACATTGATGGCACCCGGTGCAGTTCCGGGAGGTGAATGCTTATAACGTCTTGCCCGTTGAGGATTCCTTACGCTTGATTTACTCATATTTCTTTCCGGGAATCCGGCTTTACATCCGGATTCCTTGATTTCGTGTTAAAAATAAAGACAATTCCCGGATATTTAGACAAACATGGAAATTGTTTACTATACAAATTCACAAACAGGGGATTCATACATCAGGAATAGTCCGAAAAAGCAGAAAAGAACTTACATTTGAAGCAGATTATGGACCCCAGACAGGAAAATTGCTCATCTCCTTCACACAGTGAAAAGGAATGGTTTGAAACGTGGTTTGATTCACCGTACTACCATATTCTTTATCAGCATCGTGACGACAAGGAAGCTGAACATTTCCTTGACAGCTTAAACGAAAAATTCGACATCCCACTGCATTCCAGGGTTCTTGATGTGGCTTGTGGAAAAGGAAGACATAGTATTTATCTGAATAAAAAGGGTCTTGATGTAACCGGTTTTGATTTATCGGCGGAAAGTATTGCATACGACAAGCAATTCGAAAATGCTACTCTTGAATTTTATCGTCACGACATGCGGCAAATTTTCAGAGTGAATTATTTCGATTATGTCCTCAATTTGTTCAGCAGTTTTGGATACTTTGATTCAGAGCATGATAATATCCGTTGCATGCAGGCAAATGCTGCCGCTCTGAAAAAGAACGGACACTTTGTGATGGATTACTTCAATGCTGCAAAAGTCAGAAAGAATGGAAACCAGGATCATCACATTGAAGTAAACGGGATTTCATTTCAAATTAAAAAAACGATCAAAGATTCTCAGATTCTCAAGGAGATACGTTTCAAAGACAAAGGAAAAGATTTTCATTTTGAAGAACATGTTTGGTTATTCAGTTCGGAAACTTTTCAGGATTACTTCAAGAAATCCGGATTGATTGTGAATGAAATCTTTGGCAGTTATTCCCTTGAACCCTATAACGAAAACACTTCCGAGAGATTGATTCTTTTCGGAACAAAAGCCTGATCGAACAATATTTATCTTTGAATGCTTTTAAAATATAAAAACAGAAATAAGTAAAAGCTCGTCTGCAGAATGCCAATAATTTATTACTTTCTACTTTTCATTACTATTCTTCTCAGTGGAGTTTCCATTTTTGCATTTAAAAAAATCCAACCCCGGGCATTAAAATTGATGCTCTCGTTTAGCGGAGCTTATCTTTTTGCGCTTACTGTTCTTCATCTTATCCCTGAAGTATATACAGCGGGCAAAGGAACCGCCGGAGCTTTCATTCTTCTTGGATTCTTTATACAGATTTTACTGGAAGTTTTTTCCGAAGGTATTGAGCACGGACATATCCACATTCACAAAAAACAAAATGCGGCCTTTCCCTATGGAATGATGCTTGGACTATGTTTACATAGCTTTCTTGAAGGTATGCCTCTCGTTCAACGGTTTTCAGAAAGCGGAACTCAGACTTCTCTTTTAACCGGTATTATCCTTCATCACATTCCCGTGGCGATTGCTTTAATGAGTATGTTACTTGATTCCGGAATTAAAAAATCTTCTGCGATATTTTACCTGACGCTTTTTGCCCTTATGGCTCCCTTGGGAGCATTTATAAGTAATTTATTCGGACAATCAGGAAATGATCTTTCCATTTATTTCAATGCGATGATGGCGATTGTGATCGGAATCTTCCTCCATATTTCTACAACAATTCTTTTCGAATCTTCCGAACAACACCGCTTCAATTACCTCAAATTTTTCATTATCCTTCTAGGAGCCGGACTGGCGATGATTTCCTGAAATATTTTTGCAACACACATCGACAATTTAATTACGCTGTGTATCCTCTAAAGTTTGGTCATTCGTTTCAGCTAAAGTTTGACCCCATCCCGAAAAAGAAGCAGCAATCAAAAAGAAGAACGCAAGCGAAAATTCGGAGCAGCCGGTCAACCTTTAACTCTCAATGCATAGGAAATATTTAGAGGATTGACACAATTCGCACAACAAAATAATGCCCTAATATTTAAAATCAAAATCCGTGAAAGCATTCCTAAAAATGCGCTTTGCAAGACGCTAATTAATTCTTTTCAACGCTGCTTTTAATTTCTCCATATCCGGAAAATCACCCAGCTTCGGCAACACTTCTATGTATTGTAAAATTCCATTTTTATCAATCACAAAAGTTGCACGCTTCGCAACATCCTTATATCCGAGAATAAAATCTTCGTGTACGATATCGTAATCACGAATCATCTGTTTATTGAAATCAGAAAGCAATGGAAAACTGATCTTATAATCTTCCCCATATCGTTTCAATGCAAAAATCGTATCGACAGAAACCCCAACAACTTCTGTATTCAATTCTGAATAAACCGAATAATCTTCCTGAACGGTACACATCTGTTTGGTACACGTGCTGGTCCAGGCCATCGGAAAAAAGAAAAGCACGAGATTTTTTCCTTTGAAATTTTCCAACGTGACTTCTTTCCTGTCAGTATTAATCAGTTTAAAATCAGGGGCTTTTTGACCAATTTCTAACATAATTTTTTCATGATTTAGATCATCAAAGGAACAATAAAACATTCGCATTTCATGGCACTAGATTTTGTACTTTTGCACTCAGAATACCAGTGCAAAATCAATTAAAAAACAAACATTATGTCATTAGTAGGAAAGAAAGCCCCATCATTCAAAGCAAACGCTGTTGTAATGGGAGAACAAATTGTTGAGAATTATAGTCTCGACCAGTATGTGGGAAAGAAGGAAGTCATTTTCTTCTTTTATCCAAAGGATTTCACCTTTGTATGCCCGACTGAATTGCATGCATTCCAGGAAAAAATCTCTGAATTCGAAAAACGGAATGTAGCGATTGTAGCTTGTTCAACTGACACCGAGCAAAGCCATTGGGGATGGTTGCAAATGGAAAAAAAATTCGGTGGAATCAAAGGTATCACCTATCCTATCGTTGCCGATACCAGCAAAACCATTGCAATGAACTTCGGTGTACTTGCAGGAGAATACGATACGAACGAACAAGGTGAAATGATCGCCACCGGACCAATGGTTGCTTACCGTGGTTTATTCCTGATCGACAAAAAAGGAAATGTCCGTCACGAACTTATCAATGACCTTCCTCTTGGAAGAAATGTTGATGAAGCCATTCGTATGGTAGATGCACTTCAGTTCAATGAACAAAACGGAGAAGTTTGTCCCGCAAACTGGTCTAAAGGAAACGAAGGATTGAAAGCAACACATGAAGGGGTTGCAACGTTTTTGTCTAAAAATTAAGTAGTGAATAGTGAAGGGTGAATGGTGAAGAGTGGTTTTGCTCTTTATTATTCACCCTTTGGTATATGAAAAAAGTGAAATGTGATGAATGAAATCATATTGAATTCATAGGCAAAAAATTTCAATCTCCTCACCCGTAAAACAACCACTAACCACTAACCACCAACCACTAATCACCCTTCACTTGCTTTAGCCAAATTCCAATACACATCCATCTCCTCCAATGTCATACTCGTCAGCTCTCTCCCACTCTGCCTCGCTCCTTCTTCGATAAATTGAAAACGTTTGAAAAACTTTTTATTAGTTCGTTCCAATGCTTCTTCAGGATTGATGTCTTTGAAACGGGCATAATTCACGAGTGCAAATAAAAGATCACCGAATTCAGCTTCAGCTTTTTTCAGATTGCCGGCTTCAGCTTCGTGCAGGAACTCTTTCATTTCTTCTTCTACTTTCTCCCAGACTTGTTCCGGTTTATCCCAATCGAAACCTACACCTCTTGCTTTCTCCTGCATGCGCATGGCTTTGATCATGGCCGGCAATCCTTTTGGAACACCACTGAGGACGGATTTATTGCCTTCCTTCAATTTAAGCATTTCCCAGTTTTGCTTTACTTCTTCTTCATTTTGAACTTTTACATCACCGTAAACATGTGGATGCCTGCTGATAAGCTTCTCACACTGTGCATGAATAGCCTCAGTGATGTCAAACAACTTTTGTTCTTCTGCAATCTTTGCATAAAAGACGATGTGAAGCAGAATATCTCCGAGTTCTTTCTTAACGGATTCCATGTCATTGTCGATGATTGCATCAGCAAGTTCATAGGTTTCTTCGATGGTAAGATGGCGAAGCGATTCCATCGTCTGCTTCTTGTCCCAGGGACACTTTAGACGCAATTCATCCATTATCGTTGCTAATCGTTCAAAGGCTTCGGCTCTCGCTGTCATAGTTTGGGTTTAGTAATCAAATTTGCAGAAATAAATCAATCTTACTGAAAATCAACAAACTTTTTATCAAGACCTTATTCAACAAACCTCAGTAAAATTAATACTTGCTGACAATAACAATTTATCGCCTTGCTTGTTCTCATACATATACCTAAAAATGAGCCTGCACCAATTCCTAACTGTCCAGAACTTGCCTGTTTCCATTGAAGCAGCCTGGAATTTTTTTTCGAACCCTGCAAATCTTCAGAAGATTACTCCTCCAAAAATGAGTTTTAAAATAAGGAGTAAAATTGATCGTCCGTCCACCTATGCAGGCCAGATCATTGAATACAAAGTATCTCCTGTTTTTTCAATCCCAATGACCTGGGTAACAGAAATCACACATGTTCGTGAACCATTTTATTTTGTTGATGAGCAACGAAAAGGGCCGTATAAATTCTGGCATCATCAACACCATTTTGAGAAAATAGAAGGAGGAACAAAAATGACAGACATCGTGAGTTATGAAATCCCATTGGGTCCAATAGGCGATTTGATAAATACACTATATATCTACCAGCAAGTAAAAAACATTTTTACGCACCGAAGTAAAGTATTGAATGAACTCTTTGGCACGATAGAAAACAAAAGAAATTAAATCGCTCTTTACATAGGGGCTCCTCTAACCTATAAAAATAATTGAAATTTTATTCGACTGTTAATTGCCGGCTGAAAGATGAATGCCCGGTAAATGCTTTAAGGATGTAATGACCGGAAGATACTTTTGAAATATCTGTGAACGTATTCCCAATCACAGACAATAATTTTCGACCTTCCAATGTGTACAATTCCATTCGGATTATTTTCTCTTCAGAAATTCCCATAACATGATCTTCCACACGGGCAGGGTTCGGGTACACCACAAATTGAGATTCCGTAGTACTTTTAAAATCAATTCCCGTCGGCAACAAAGTTCCTTTTTTCAACCCATTTCCAAAACTGCTCACCCACATTTCACTCGTATTGTATGGATTGAAGAAAACTTTCCAGGGAAAATAAAATGGATATGAAGTAACTTGTTGAAAGCTTGGGTTAGCGCTATGAATATCTGTTGAAGTCCACAATCCATCCCCTTCAGTAGTAATAAATACCTGATCCGGATTTGAAGGGTTAAAAGTACAGGATGCTACACGATCCAGATTATTGATCTTTGTCCAGGTGTTTCCACGATCGGTTGTTTTGTACAATCCACCTTTCCCATTCGGTGCTCCTCCCCAACCACTGAATACACTTACGAACCAGGTATTTTGATTGACATCAGTTGGGTCAATCGTCAGATGCCTTGTCCAGTAAAACATTCCAACATCCGATTTATCACTCCATACCTGCAATCCCGGGTTGTAAATGAACACTCCTGAACTTGCAGTGAAAACTCCCGATGAATTTCTTCTTCCGGTATAAGTGCAAACCAATGTACCATCATTAAGAATCACGATGCTGTGTGGATGCCCTTCCGTTCTTCCCGGTGCTGTAAGTTGGGTCCATGTTGAGCCGGCACCGGCATTGATATTCTGACTCACCCACAGTCCTCCTGCATTCTGCGTATGATTCACTACTGCAGCATACAAACGATTTGCGTTGTTGGGATCAATTGCGACTGTGAAAACAGGATGTGCAAAATCATGTAGTGTTTGCCAGGAAGCACCTTCATCGGTGGTGTAAATAACTTTTCCGCCGGCACTTCCTGCATCCAAAGAATTATCCTGCAAATGTGTACTCTGATAGATATCATGTACTGTTGAAGTTGCTGCATACAATGTCGTGCTTGCAATATTTTTTACAATCTTATACATTGAATTCTGAGAATGACCGATGTAATTAAATGACCAGGAATCACCTCCATCTATACTCCTTACTCCACGGATATCTGAATATCCGGCAAACAAATGATTGGCACTTGTCCAGCGAACATCCCAACAGGATGTATTTTCGATTCCACAACTGTGATACGATTGATTAGCTGGCGTATTGACACCTTCTGTATGTTGATCCGAACTTGAAACATAAGCCTGATTCCAATGATTTCCTGCATCACTGGTCTTGTGAACAAAACCATAATCGGTCATTACTACTCGCTTGGCATCATTCGGTGCAACTGCAAATCCAAATGGACATTCAGCATATCCCCATCCGCGATCTCCGCCTGCACCACACCAACCTGTTGCAATATTTTGGTTGGATGTTGTGAGAAAAATATGTTGCCAGGTTTGTCCTCCATTGGTAGTACGCATAACATTCGGCACAGAAAGATCTGTGCTCCCGGCGAGGTAGGCTGTATCAATAGAATTATTTGCTGTTGCTGCAAACATCAACCAATCCTGAGCAGGTACAATTCCTGACATACTGCTTTGCCATGTAGTTCCACTTGCAGAATAATCCATACGATAAACACCACGCATGAAACTCCAGTAATCACTTCCTGCTAGTCCAACATAAATGCTCGTAGAATCTCCTGTCAATGCGAAGAATCGTATTGTCGAACCAGTCTTCGCACCGGCAAAAGAATAAATCGACTGACCTGCCGGTATTCCCGGAGAAGGGTCTCTCGTAAAACTTGTACCTGAATTATGTGAAACCAACAGACCTTCATTTGTTCCGATAAATATATCTGCACCATCAAAAAATACTCCACCGACCAATACTCCTGCTGACATATTCAATGTCGTGTATACATTTGCAAAAGAATTCCCACCATCTTGAGAAAACCAAATAGAACCATAATACGAAAGCACTATTCTGTTGGTACTTTGTAAATCAGCCCACAAACCAAAAGCTTCCTCCGATGGATCCGGATTTCCGGGGAGTAAATTCCAGGATATTCCACCGTCTGTAGTTTTAACAGGAACTACTCCGTTGTCGGCATAGCTGATGCAATACCGGATCTGAGAATTGGATGTGAATGCTACTCTGGAATTATGACCGCCACGAACTTGTCGAAAATCTACTTCAGAATAATTCGAACAAAAATCTGTAGAATGAAAAAGCTCTCCCATGTCACAGGAGATATAGCAATTGTCAGGTTGGTGTGGATCAATTGATGGAGAAAACAAGGCACCTCCTCCACCCGGGCCTTTGGATTGAAAAGATGCCGGGAACTGCGCGAAGCTCCAATTCATCAGGAAAATGCAGGCAAAAAACAGGTATGTTCTTTTCATTTGCTTTCCGGATAAGCAATGAAATTACAACAAAATCAAAGTGAATTTCAGGAATTCAAATGCAATCCTTACAGATCAGGAATAAGTCCAAACTATTCGGAGAATAGAAAACAAATCTGAACGATTGATTTTGCTTCAATTTCTATTGAGCAATCAACATATTCCTTACCTGTTGCAGCGCACCATTTTGCAAACGAGCATAATAAATTCCAGGTGCATAATTCTGATTCTCAAACCATGTCTTATAGGTCCCTGCTGTGTATTCCCCGTCCATCGGAGTTCCAATGAGGTGACCTTCACCATCAAAAATCTGAATGAGTGTATGACCACCATTCGTTTTAAAATTAATGTAAGTGCTGTCAACAAAAGGATTGGGATAATTTGAAATCAAATTCTCACCGGCTGCCTGATTGAGCTCATGAATCCCTATGCCTGAACAGGCGGATTGCTGTACAATAGGCAAGGTTTGATAGTTGTTGAGCAGAATTGAGTTAAGATCCCCTGGAGGAACGCAGAACCAATCTTGTAAAAGCGATGCATACACTGACCGAAAATCGTATTGCATCGGGATATTATCACTCGAACTAATTACAGAAGGAATAGAAGGATTCGTTCCAATAATTCCACCCTGAACTTTCTTCCCAAATACAAACATCGGAGCAGCAGCTCCATGATCGGTTCCTTCGCTTGAATTTGATTTAATTCGTCTTCCAAACTCCGAAAATGTCATTCCTGTAACTCTGTCATCTACATTCAGGAATGTGAGATCGTCCATGAAGGCTTTGATCGCGACAGAAACTTTATCCAGTAAATCAGCATGAGTTCCTGTCAATACATTTGAAGAATCCACCTGTGCTGAATGTGTATCAAAACCTGAAAGATTCACCATGTAAACTTTTGTTTTCAGTCCGCCTGCAATTAGCCGTGCAACAATTTTTAACTGATCAGCAAGAGAATTAACACCATCTGCCGGGTATGAAGAAGATTGCTGAGTAATGCTGTTTGCTGCCGCCATAATCACAGTGGCATATTGCTGGGATTGCTGGGAAACACTACGGATATATGTGAGCTCATGACCGGCTGGAGTGTTCGGTGCCGGATCCTGAATTCCATTGATGAGATTGTAAAATGATGTTGGATCAGAAATTGCCATTCCCAAACTACCTCCCGGACCTTGCAAAGCCAATGATACTGTGGAACCTATTTGAAGAGCCAATGGATCCGGCATCGTTGCATTCGGATAGCCTGTCGGGAAATTGGGATATTCGTAATTCAGATATCTTCCGGCCCAGCCTGATGATAGCACCTGATTTGCATCGGATCCACTCAGCCAGATATCGGTAGCACGGAAATGGGAGAAGTTGGGAGATGGGTATCCCACTCCCTGAATGATAGATAATTTTCCATTGTCAAATAAATCACGCATTCCATTCATTGATGGATGCAATCCAGTTCCTGTGACTCCTGATAGTGGTAGCACCTGAGTATCCGGAATCAAAATATTTTGTCGGGCCAATGCGAGATTGGCATATTGATCCAGAGGAATCACAGTATTTATCCCATCATTCCCACCGTTCAACTGAATTAAAACCAATACATGATCCGTAACAGTGGATGCAGTGAGGGCCTGCATAAGAGGTGATCCGGCGTATGCTTTGAATGAAAATCCATTCAACAAACTCGGAAGTATCGTCGCAGGTATTGCTGTTCGTAAGAAGTTTCTTCTTTTCATTGTTGATGGCTTAGCTGAGTTGGTATTCCGAAAGATCCATGAGATACGAATAGAATTGTCTCAATCTTGTTTTGACAATATTGTAATACGAAGTATTCGTTGGGTCAGAGATATAATCATCCCAGGCATCTGACCAATACGAATTGGAAGTTTGCCCGGAGAGTAAAATTGACAAAAGATAATTCCGGAGATTTTGAGAAACATCGATACAATAATGGAGGGCAAGAACTTCCTCAATTAAAGTGAGCGGATCCGAAGCATTGGTAAGTGTTTCTGTGTAGGCTACGACATCAAACAGAATTGTTCCACCATAGTTTGTGTAACCATAAGAAGCCATCCTGTCGGTATATTGATTTCTTTTCGGCAAAGTGTCCGAATTGATCCAGATCTCATGATACGACGGTTCCTGATAGTACGGTATCCATCCGGCTACATTGGGTGGATCTCCTACGTCCTGCTGCATTCCGGATGCCGCTGATCGAACTTTATCCCAACAACCATATTGTCCGGACAAATTCGAAGAATCCGGGAACACAACATTAAATTCCCTGCAGAAACCGACAGAAAAATCAATTGGATTTTTAATAAGGCATCCCTGATTCAGCACATCGAAAAAATGTTCACTTCGAAACAAAACATCCAATACCGGAACAATTTCATAATTATTGGATCTGAAAACTGCTGCCAATGGGACAATCACATTTTGTTCGGTCGCTGCATCAATTTCGTAGTAAACAAAATACCGGTACAATTTTCTGCAAATGAAAAGAGACACTTCGTCTTTCGCGAAAATCATATTCAACAAATCATCCAGTTCAGAAACTGCCCCTGTCCCACTTAGTCCGTTGATCTGAGTATAATTATAAAATGCTGAAAATTGTTTATCCGCTGTGTCGTGTTTGGCAGGATCAAAATAGGAATTGAACCCATTCGCAGAAGTCGTACCGGCAACAAGATCATTTCTCCAGCCGGTGAGCACACGTGCTGCTGCTTTTACATCATCTTCCGTATAGGGTGGATTACCGGTAGCGTCTTTTCCTATGGTAAACAACTCCTGTAATTCCCTGCCATAATTTTCGTTCGGTGCAGTGGCGGTATTTTTCTCTCCGTTCAAATATTTTAGCATCGCACTGTTTAAAGTGATTTGCTTGACAAATTCTTTGAAATTCCCCAATGCATACAAACGGAGAAGCTCATTGTATTTATAGATGTATGTAGAAACAGAGACTGTGTCAAATTCGATAACAAAATGATTGCTCCAGAACAAAACCATTTTCTCTCTCAGACTTCTCGGTTGATTTAACATCTGAGCGGTCCACCAGGATTTCATGCTTCGTTTGCGTGAACTATAGGTATACACAGTACCATTATTGGTATCCGCTGTTCCCGGCCAGGGCAAACCTGCTGCGCAATTTGGATCCGTGATGAGATTGCTGTAATTATTGACAGGCGGAGAAGGAGGCGTATAGCTCGGGTGATTGATGAGCTCCAATAATTCAGAAACAGAATTATGCATTCCCCGTGCCAGGAAGTAATTGACATCATCCCGGCTGGCGCCGAACATTGTTCGCTTCAATAAATGCCTGGTTTCATTAATTGTCCATGATCCTGAGTAAGGATTAATTCCCGATTGTGTGCGGGCAACATGGCTGAAATCCTGCTTTAACTTTACAGGTGGCTTTTCTAAGGAAAGAAATTGACGACGATCCATGGCAGGGCTTTAGGTAAAGATCTTCTGACTTTGAAATACACAAAGGGTTTAATTGTGTTGAAAACCGATGCATATCGTTTTTTGATCCTCTGCTAAAATGCTAAAAGAAAATTGGAATCCGAATGAACATGTCCATTTCCACCTGATTAATTATGAACAAGGTGGATCAAAATCTTACTAAACCGGATTCTAGGCTCCTAAGAGTCGAATCCTGCTAAAAGCTGAAAAAAAGTTTAAAATTCCTCTTTGAAATTCATTTCAGAAGACCTTGCGAATAATGGCACTTTTACTTCATTCGCTATACGTGCAGCAAGGGCAAAACCTTCCCTACTAAAAGGCCAGACATACAGTGCTCCAATTGGATGTTGCAATTGAATTTTCTCTATCGCTTCAAGAGTAAGTTGCATGGCCAGACCTTTTTTCCGAAACTCAGGCAAGACAAGAGCAGAACAAAGGTAAATCGAATCGTACACTTGTCCAGGGATGACCTCATTCAGCAACTCTCGTTCAGAAATTTCTTCATTTAAAAAACGATGCATCGTTTCTGTGCTGCTTGGAATTAAAAGAATCCAAACCACCGGACCGTCATCAACGGTGTGTTCGGATAAGGTTGCAGGATGAATCTCACGTAATTTCTCAATGACTGCCTCTGTCACATCCAGTTGATTCGGATCCGTACGGACAGAGAATGTTTCTTCTGCCAACTGAATCATTCGTTCTAAATTTTTTGAAAACATAGAGAAGTACCGGTACAAATTAACCGCGACCGATGAGACTCTAAAGTTCGTAAAAAAAGAAAGCCCCTGTACTATGGCAGACAGGGGCTCTCATGTATGAACTGTTGATGTTAGTTGAGCTTGTATGGAACGACCAATTGAAATTCGGGAATCCGAACATAGAATTGCTTCTTATCAATTAGTCGCTCCATGAGGTAAGTACCGTACATCTTACCTACTTCCGAATCCAGGTTGCACCCGGACACATATTGGTAACTTTCTCCTGTTCTGATAATCGGAGATTCACCGATTACGCCCTCACCTTCTACTTCACGGTTGGTTGCAGAAGAGTCGATGATAAACCAATGACGCCTTTTCAGTTGAACAGAATAATCGCTGTTATTTGTAATTGTGATACGGTAGGCAAATACATGCTGTCCCATCACCGGATTACTCTGATCGGGGCGGTAGAAGGTTTCTACACTTATCTTCACTCCTGAGGTTACTTGCGTGATCATGTGAATTAAAATTGCTTTGATATATCAAATGTATTAAAGCAAGATCTAAATCAAAAAATATTTTGATGAAAGAAATCAAGATACTGGTGAACGTCTGATTTCAGGGGTTAAGCAATAAATCGAGCTTGCAAAAATACCCAGAGGTGCATTTTTTAAACAAAAAATCAGGAAAAAGGTGAGAATTGCTTATGTGAAAGAAAACGGGTAAAAACGAAAAGTAGCACAGTGAAGAAGATGACAAGTTCAATAAAAGCAGCCCATCGTGTATTGCGCAGAATACGACGATTTGCCGGTTTACCGGTTAAATAAGTAGTTAAGGGACGGTTAGCGAGAACCATAAGATGTAGCAATATAAGGGTTTATTCCATTCCTGACAACTCCTCAAAGGACTTCTCCCAATCAGAATTGACAAGCTTCATTTTTTCCTCCAATTCATTGAACTTTTGGAGGTTTTCCTGGAATGTCTTTGGATCCCCGTATACTTCGGGTTTCGACAAATGTTTCTCCAAGGCTTCCCTTTCTTGCTTAAGTTTACTTAGCTGTTCTTCAAGTTGCTGTACCTTATTACCTAATTTCTTTTTTTTCTTCTTTTCTTCCTCAGAAGGGTCTTTTTTTTTCTGTTCTACAACCTCTGCTTTTTTGGCTTTTGCCTTCGCTACGGCAGCTTTCTGTACCGCCTGATCGGCAGCTTTCTGCTGACTCCTGGAATATTCATATTCCTCATAATCTCCGGGATATTCTTTTACCTGATAATCTTCGATCCACCATATTTTATTGGCGACTGCAGAGAGAAAATACCGATCGTGAGAAACAATGATGAAGCTGCCTTCATATTCCTGCAGCACACTTATAAGGATCGCCACCGATTGCATATCCAGGTGATTGGTAGGCTCATCAAGGATTAGAAAATTAGCCTTACTCAGCATTGTTTTTGCCAATGCTACCCTGGATTTTTCTCCACCGGAAAGCACCTTGATTTTTTTAAATACATCATCACCTGTAAAAAGAAAGGCTCCCAACACTGTTCTCAGTTCCACATCCTTTTTATCAGGAGCAAAATGAGCAAGTTCAGTGATGAGGTCATTTCCAAGATTCAAAGCTTCCAACTGATGCTGGGCATAAAAAGCAGGGATGACCTGGTGTACATTTTCTGTTTTCCCTTCAAAGGGTTCACTCCCGTTAATCATTCTCAGGAGTGTCGATTTCCCCCGTCCATTTGCTCCGATCAATGCAATCTTATCCCCCCTGCTGATTTTTGTTTCCGTATTTTCAAGAATCTTCAGGTCACCATATGCTTTTTTATGAATATGCAAATGGGAGATTACTTTTCCAGGCTGACGGTCAACGACAAAACGTATATTGATATCAGGGGTTCCGCTTTCAACATCTTCAATCTTATCCATTTTATCGAGCATTTTCATTCTCGACTGAGCCATTTTGGCTTTGGATGCTTTCGCACGAAACCTGTCAATCAGCTTTTCCTGTTCCTTAATGTACTGTTGTTGATTCTTGAACTGGGAACGTTGCAATTCTTCTCTACCAACTTTTTCTTCCAGGTAAAAAGAATAGTTCCCGTTGTATAATGTGATTTTTTGATTGGCTATTTCCGCTGTTTTGGTAGCAACCTTGTCTAGGAAATACCTGTCATGGGAAACCACTACAACTGCTCCTCTGTAATCCTGAAGATATCTCTCCACCCATTGAATAGAAGGAAGATCCAGGTGGTTGGTAGGTTCATCCAATAATAAAAGATCAGGTTGCTGCAACATCATCTTGGCAAGCATCACACGCATTCTCCAACCACCTGAAAACTGATCCAAGGATCGATTGAGATCAGGAGTAGAAAAACCAAGACCTTCAAGAAGTGCTTCAGCTTTGTGCTGAATATTGTATCCATCCGCAGCTTCGTATGCAACTTGCTTATCATGAAGCTCATGTAAGATTGCTTCAGAATGATCATGCTCCATTTTTTCAAGCAAGGCATGAATTTCTTTTTCAAGGCGAAGCGGTTCAGCAAATGCCTGCATTGCAACCTCAAGGATTGTATCACTGCTGGAATAACTCAGGAGATCCTGATTGAGGAACCCCAATGTCATATTTCTCAATTTAGAAACTTCCCCTTTTTCAAGTTGAAATTCACCATTGATAATACGAAGCAAAGTTGACTTTCCTGTTCCGTTTAATCCGACAAGTCCAATTTTCTCACCCGGATTGATCTGCCAGGTAGCGTCGCGGTACAAATATCTGCCACCGAATTCAAAACTTATATTGTTTAATGATAACACGGCGCGAAAGTCGGAATTTTTTACCGCTTTGCCTCATAAACCTTGTCATGAATAGCATAATTCACTGATTTTCTGATAGAAGATAATAAGGCATTCTAAATCGTCTATATTAAATTCATTTTGGAAGACAGTCAATGATTCACGACATTTTTTTATTCCGGATTTTAACTTCCTTTGCGAAAAAAATAAACATTAAAATATGGGACTAGCTTCTGAATTCAAGGATTTTATCAATAAAGGAAATGTAGTTGACCTCGCCGTTGGTGTTGTAATTGGCGGGGCATTTGGAAAAATAGTCAATTCCCTTGTGAATGACATTATCATGCCTCCGATTGGAATGCTGATTAGCGGAGTCAACTTTACGGATATAAAAATCAAAATTAAAGAAGCTTCCATGGATGCTGCAGGCAAACAAATCCCTGCTGTTACCTTGAACATGGGAAGTTTTCTCCAGATCCTTCTCGAGTTTATGATTGTTGCATTTGCAATTTTCATGGTTGTAAAAGCTGTAAATCGTATGCGTGAAAAACAGGAAGCTGCACCTGCCGCACCCCCTGCCCCTTCCAAAGAAGAAATTCTGCTCACTGAAATCAGAGATTTATTGAAAAAATAAAACGATTTTTTTCGGACAACTCATTTAGTAATCAATAAGAAAAAAAAACATATGAAAAAATTACCAGTACTTGCAATCTTAATTTTTATTTCAGGTTATTCCTTTGGTCAAGCGGCCAATGTTGACAAAATCGCGGGAATTTCCAGCGATACATTAACCGGTGCGAAGACAGATACGTCCTGGAAGTCCGGTGGTTTTCTTGGGATTAATTTCTCGCAGGTGAGCCTGAACAATTGGGCTCAGGGCGGTGAGAATTCCATTGCAGTGGGTGCCAATGCAATCTTTTTTGCGAATTATGCAAAAGGTAAAACACAATGGGACAATAGTCTTACTCTGGCCTATGCAATGTTGCAAACCGGGAGTGCTCCGCTTCGTAAAAGTGATGACCAGATCGATCTTACCTCAAAGTTCGGTTATCGAATCGGTGACAGTAAATGGTTTTACAGTGCATTGCTCAATTTCAAAAGTCAGTTTGCTGATGGATATGCGTATCCAAATGATTCCATTGTCATCTCTCATTTCATGGCTCCGGGTTATGTCACACTCGCCTTGGGTGTGAATTACAAGCCTGTTGAGTATTTTGAAATGTTCTTCTCTCCTGCTACAGGTAAAATCACATTTGTGAACGACCAGGATCTTGCCAATATCGGAGCGTATGGTGTAGATCCAGCTTTATTTGACACGAGTGGAAATGTGATTACAAATGGTAAAAAATCACGCACCGAGTTTGGAGCTTATGTAAACTTCAAATTCAAGAAAGATATTTTTACGAATGTAACATTGGCATCAAAACTGGAATTATTTAATAACTATACTGATAAGGATAAGGATAATGTAAAAAACATTGATGTCAACTGGGAGGTTGGTTTACTCATGAAAGTCAACAAATTCATGACAGCGTCTGTTCTGACTCAATTGATTTACGATGCAAACACCATTGCCAGAACTCAATTTAAAGAAGTAATCGGTGTTGGAGTTGGATATAAATTCTAATACCAGAAATAGTATTTTCCAAAAACCCGTGTGCTGAACACGGGTTTTTCTATTTTTACACCTTCTAAATGAATACACGCATGCTAAATGTTGCAGTTCTTGCTTTGGGTGGAGCAATTGGCACTATCCTTCGGTATTTCATCAGTGCAAGTGTGTATGATTATTTCAGGAATCCTGTGTTCCCCTGGGGAACAGTAATTATCAATCTCACAGGTTCGCTGATAATTGGGCTACTTGCTGGCTGGAATGAAGCATCTCCTTTTCAACCGAATCTGCGTTTGTTTTTATTCGTTGGCTTACTTGGGGGCTTTACCACCTTTTCAGCCTATTCGCTGGAAACAATAAACTTGTTCAAAAATTCATTGGCGGGATTGGCAATTCTGAATATTCTCATTAGTAATATTGGCGGAATCCTTTGTGCAGCCGGAGGGTTCTTGTTGATGAAAAATCTATCTTCACTATTGAAATAAGTTTCACGAATCTATTTTATTTGTTTCATACAATCTCGTAATTCAATTATGGAAAGAATATTGAAAATAAATTCTGCCGAAGATATTCTCCCGGCCTACCTGAATTCTCCTATCAGCAGATTGCTCGAATATCATAATTTGGACAGACCCTACGAAACCTACAATTCTGCTGAGTTACTCATTGGGATGTGTATGGACAATCGAAAACATTTACACATCCCTGAGAACTTTGCTTACATCATTCGTTCCGGTGGTGCAAATCTGAGGTATAGTGAATTCCGGGTGTCTTATGCTATCGCTGTTGGAGGTGTAAAAGCAATTGCATTGATAGGTCATAACAATTGCGGCATGGTAAATCTGATGGCAAGAAGAACACAATTTATAAAAGGTCTTGTGGAAAATGCAGGATGGCCAAAAGAAGAAGCGGAGGATCACTTTTATCATTTTGAACCGATGCATGAAATCGGTAATGAAGTTGATTTTGTCGCGAGTGAAGCAAAGAATGCGTTTACGATACCCGAAGATTCTTGTCGCACCTATGTTTTATAATGTGAATGACAATTTACTTTATTTAGTCAGGGAGGATTAGTGCAAGTGTGCACCGAAACAAAACAAACTCCTTCATGCTTTCGTCATTCATCTTTTCATCATTCCTGGTGAATTAACATTGTATCGTTAATTCAAATTTCCAAACCCCAAAAATCTATCTTATGAAAAAAGTAACTCTTGCTGCATTCGCAGCCTGCTTCATGATGGCGGTTTCTGCCCAAACACCTGCTCCTGGAACCAGCCCTAAAAGCAATCCCAAAATGGAAGTAAAACAGGATGCGACAGAAATGAAACACGATGTCAAAGCACAGGAAAATGCAAAGACAAAACCCGCATCGAAAGCAGGGCATGCCAAACAGGTGCACAAAGATGTGAAAGCCACAGCTCCGACAACCACGAAATAATGAGTTCAGGAGGCCATTCCTTGGGTGGCCTCCTTTTTTGTATTAACAGGGACGTTGAATAAAATACAGCAGCAATCACTGTTCATGGATGCTGAATGCCTAATTTTACTCTGTATCTATACCACCTGATGATTCCAAGGAAAGTCCTTTTCTTATTTCTGCTTATTACCACTTTTCAGTCTGTTCAGGTTCAATCTGTCATGGGACAGGTGTTCCGTCAGGTCGGCCGACTCGCTGATCAGGAATCCGGAATTTCAAGTATGACTGTTGATGCCAACCGCACTCTGCTCATAAGCGGTGATGTAAAAGGGAATTTGTATTTAAGAGATCTTTCAAATGGAGAACTGAAAAATAAGATCCCTGCTCACAATGCAAGGGTAAACACCCTAGCATTTAATTCAACAGGCAAACTTCTCATTTCTTCGACATCTGATGGAGAGATAAAAATATTTGACTTCGCAAAAAATCAAATCATTCAAAGTATTTACTCGCCGGATTATTCCGGAATGCGGTTTGTACTTTTTTCAATTGCAGATGGCTTCATTTATTTCAACGGAAATAATCGCTTGTACAAGACACGTTCCGATTTGACACAAAAGGTTGAGAAAATTATTAATGAGAATGACACCATTTATGATGCTGTGATCACGAATGACCGAAGCTCCCTGATTTATTCCACAGGGAATGTGTTAAAGGTGATGAATACAAGGACTGATGTGATCCGACAGGAATTTAATGCCGGTACATCACCACTTGAAAAACTGTGTTTGCTCCGCGATTCTTTGTTGGTGAGCTGGAGCAAAGATGGAACGATTTCATTTTGGACTTATAAATTCGGCCAACTGATGCCTACTCCATCTTTTTGGTTCAAGGCAGGAAATCCATCTGCTATGAACTTTTCACAGGATGGAAAATTTATGGTAAGTGGAAACATAGGCAATTGGGCGCGCATCTGGAATCCATTTGAACGTAAAATTGAACAGGAGTTATTCGGACACCAGAGTACAGTGACAGCTTCAGAATTTGGAGTAGACGAAAAAACCCTGTTCACTGGGAGTTTGGATGGAAGTATATTGATCTGGAAAAAGACAGAGCAGCCTCTTTTGTCTGATTTCACCAAAGTAATTTCAAATCTTAAACCCTCCCCACCGGTCATAGTGCTGGATGAACAGTCGCATGTCAACACTCAAGAGGTTCATGCGCCGGAAGTTGAAATGACTGAAGCCAACATTCCGAAAATCATCAATGGCCGTAAAGTGATACAATCTGAAACAATTGAAGTGAGCCAATCCACTTTAACAATTTATGTTTTTGACAATTCTTCTATTGATGGTGATACAATGTCACTATTTTTTAATGGTGAGTGGCTTTTAGACCATTATGGTGTTACAAAAGTTAAAAAAGCAATTACCCTCAATTTCAAGCCGAATACCAATAACTTTTTGGTACTTTTCGCCAATAACCTGGGAAAAAGCCCACCAAATACAGCTGCAATTCTATTTTCCGATGGTAAAAGAAACCGTTTTATAAAACTGTCTTCCGATTTAAAAACCTGCAGCGCTTTAAATTTTATGTACAAAAAGTAGTGCCAATGGTGCGTTTTAAGGGTAGTAATACAGAATAAATTCATAATTTCAGCCCCTCAAAATAACATAAAGCCTATGAAAAAAATTAAATTTACTACTACTCGTTCTACTTTTTAACATCTCATATTCAGGAATTGCTCTTGCTCAATGGTCTCCACTCGGAAATGGTTTGAATGGACAAGTCAGCACCATGGTTCAATTCCAAAACGAACTCTACGTTGGAGGTAAATTCACTGCCAACGGGACCGGATCCACAACACTAAATCATATCGCTAAATGGAACGGAACTTCCTGGTCAGCAGTTGGAAGTGGTTTCGATGAAGAAGTAAAATCGCTCGTTATCTTTAATAACGAATTGTACGCCGGTGGAGTATTCACTCATTCAGGTGCAACTGCTATCAATCATGTTGCTAAGTTAAGTGGTGGCAATTGGGTTGAAGTCGGCCACGGTTTCAACTCGAATGTAAATTGCATGTATGTATTTCTTGATGCCTTGTATGCCGGTGGATCTTTTTCTTCTTCCAATGGATTGCCTGTGAATAAAATTGCCAAACTCCAGGCAGGTGTTTGGTCAGAAGTGAATAGTACTCTGATCACTTCAGAAGTAAAAGCAATTACGGAACATCTTGGTTCACTCTATATAGGTATGCTCTCAAATGTTATGAAATTGAATGGCGCTACATGGACCAGCATCGGGACACTTAATGGTCAGGTTTTCGCTCTTGGTTCTTTTCAATATCAAAGCAACACAACAAAGTATCTTTACATTGGTGGGGATTTTACAGTATCTCCTTCTTTCGGAATCTGTACATATACAGGGTCTAATTATGGCACTCCTCTCAATCCATATTTACAATCATCAAAAGTATATGCTATCTATCCTACTTTCTCAAAGCTCTTCACGGGTGGTCAATTCACGGTGAGTGCTACCTGGGGTGCAGGACAAACACGCGTATCCTCTAACATTTCTCAAAAGGCATACACAACTCCATGGGATACTATGTCAGCAGCTTTCTCTGCATCCGCAACAGTTTTTGCTTTAGGAACTTTTGATGGCCGACTTGTAGCTGGTGGAACATTCACCACTATCAATGGAGTTGCATGTACAAATATTGCAATCCGTTCTACTTTGGTGGGCATCGATGAAGTTTCTGAGAATATTACAGATTATTCATTTTTCCCAAGCCCGATGTTGGATAAGTCAACCTTGAGAATTACATCTAAAACCCCACTTAAAAATCCTTCCTTGAGCATCTTCGACAACCAGGGAAGATTAATTTCAAATTTCAATTCTTCTGTATCATTTGTGAATGATCAAACCGAATTCGAAATCAAACGTGATGGACTCGCTACCGGCTTGTATTATTATGTTGTTTCAGATGAAAATGGAATGGGAATTCTCAGTGATAAATTTATCGTAAACTAAAAGTTTATTCACAGACAAAAAGCGCAGCCTCACCGTTGCGCTTTTTTTTTGCCCAATTTCTATTCCCAAGAGGAAAAATTGCCTTTGATTTGTATCTTCGTAATCATGAATAGTGAATCTACCCGGTATGCGATTGTCGATGTGGAAACAACCGGCGGCAATGCATTTCAGGATAAAATCACTGAAATAGCGATCTACCTGCATGATGGCAAGGAGGTAATCGACCAATTCACCTCTCTGATTAATCCGGAATGCTCCATTCCTCCATTCATTTCTCGCCTAACAGGTATTTATGATGAAATGGTTGAAAGCGCACCTAAATTTTATGAAGTCGCCAAAGACATCCTCGAATTTACCGAAGGTGCTACCATTGTTGCTCACAATGCTCAATTTGATTATTCGTTTATTCGACAGGAATACAAATCACTCGGTTACGCATATTCACGGGATTACTTGTGCACTGTGAAACTGAGTCGCAAGCTCATTCCCGGTTATCGGTCCTACAGTCTGGGTAACTTGTGTGAACAGTTGGGGATTCGACTGGAAAACAGACACCGTGCCCATGGTGATGCAGCAGCGACTGTGAAATTGTTTGAACTGCTGCTGCAAAAAGATGCCGGAAGGAAAGTAATGGAACATCAGGTGAAAAACGATTATCTCAATCTTCGTTTTCCTCCTGAATTTGATCGAACACTGCTGGACAAACTTCCGGAACATCCGGGAGTATATTATCTCCACAACATCGATGGCAGCATCATCTATATTGGTAAGAGCAACAATATCCGAAAACGAATTTTAAGCCACTTCAGCAATAAGCAAACACGGAAAGCAATTGAATTGAGGAACGCAATCCGCGACATCAGCTTTGAATCAACAGGAAGCGAACTCATCGCATTATTACTTGAATCTGATGAAATAAAAAAAATGCAGCCGGTATTTAACAGGATGCAGCGTCATACTTTTTTCAATTACGGTATTTATTGTGCTCAGGATGCAAATGGATATCTCGCTTTGAAAGCCGGAAAAGTAAAACCGAACGATCATCCGGTCTTCACCATGCATTCGCATGAAGAAGCGAAAGAAATGCTCGAAAAATGGGTTCAGAAATACAAACTCTGCCAGAAATTATGCGGATTATACGATATTGCGCACGCATGTTTTCACTATAGCATTAAACAGTGCAACGGAGCTTGTGTCGGAAAGGAAGATCCGGAAAAATACAATGAACGTGTTGAACAGGCACTTGAAAATCTGAAGTTCTCCGATACAAATTTCATGATCCTCGGGCCCGGAAGAAGCACTTCTGAAAAATCAATCATAATGATTGAGAATGGAAAATATCAGGGCTTCGGTTATTTCGAACCTGAGTATGTTCAACCACATCCAGAACAACTAAGGGATTTGATCCGGTATAAGCAAGACAACAGGGATATTCACAGGATCCTGAAATACCATATTGATCGGATTCCAAAAAACATGATTATCACCTATTAAATCCCGATTACACATCCATTGAATTCAATTATTCGTTTTTCGATTACTTGTTTATTAATCGCTACCGGAACTTTTGAAAGCAGCGCGCAGAATTTATTTTCAACGCAACTTCTGACTCTTGATGAGAAGTTTTTTTCAAGCTCTGAATGGGAGAAAAACAAGTTAACTGTTGTCGTCATTCTTCTGGCAGATTGCCCTGCTTGTCAGAGTTATTCACTCACCCTCAACAAGCTTTCATCGGAATTTGCTGACCGGGGAGTGAAATTTTACGGAGTCTTTCCCGGTAACTATGGAAGTGTTGCAGAAGATATTGAGTTCAGGGACATCTATAAAATTCGATTTCCTCTGTTGCGAGACCCTAACAAAAACCTCGTCGCAGTACTCCATGCAAAAGTTGCTCCGGAAGTTTTTGTATTCACTTCGACTGGAAAAAGTATTTATCGTGGCCGGATTGATGACTGGATGTATGCCGTAGGAAAAAAAAGAATCCGCATTGAGTCACAAGACTTGAAAAATGCACTCACTCAATGGACCAGTGGCAAAGCAATCAGCAGACCCTCTACTACTCCAATTGGTTGCATAATCGAATAATTATGGCTCAGCGATTCGGGAAAACTTCCTTGCACGTTTCTATGCTATCAAACACTTTGATTAAATCCTTAATGATCATTAGCATTTTGATCCTGTTTTTTTCTTGTCAATCGGGAAACAAAAATTCAGCGTCGATTGATCATCCGAATTTCTCCGAACACATCGCACCTCTCATTTTTAAAAATTGCAGTCCTTGTCATCGACCCGGATCTGCCGCTCCTTTTGACCTCCTCACGTATAAGGATGCCAAACGACATGCACGAACAATAGAACTCACTGTTTCCTCCAGAGTGATGCCGCCCTGGCCCGCTGATCCGGAATATGTTCATTTTCGTGATGAAAAAGTACTCAGTTCGAATGAAATTCAGCTTTTTAAAAAATGGATCGAAGAAGATTGCCCGGAAGGTGATCCTTCATTCCTTCCTTCATCGCCATTCTTTCCTGACAACAGCTTACTTGGAACACCTGACAAAGTTTTACGAATTGAAAAGCCATTTTTTTTACCGGGTGATAACCTTGATAAATTCATGATGATAAAAATCCCATATCAACTGACACAGGATACTTTTATTCGCGCCATCGAAATTGTTCCCGGAAATAAAAAATTAGTGCACCATATCAATGCTCACCTGGTTCAATACACTGCAGGATCAAAGAAAACCATGATGAATGGAGCTTTTGAAGTGAATACAGAATTAATGAATAAAAAAGAGGCCTTTGCAAAGTTGGATCTTCAGAATGACGACGGCACCTACCCTATGCTTACCCCTTCCGTTACCAATTATTTGCCGGGAGTTGAAACTGCGATCTATCCTCATGGCATCGGCGGTTACCGAGTGAAAAAAGACGGAATCCTGCTGCTTGATAATATTCATTATGGACCAACACCCATTGACACCAGTGATCAAACTTCTTTCAATATTTTCTTCAGTCCGGAACCACCACAACGACCGGTGAGCGAATTTATTCTCGGCACTTCCGGTATTTCCAAAATAGATCCGCCACTCGTCATTCAACCGGGAACCATCGAAACGTTTAGAACATCCTATGTTGTTCCTGAAGACATTTCGATAGTTACGGTGAATCCACACATGCATTTATTGGGAAAAAGTTTTTTAGCATATGCCCTCACGCCGATCGGAGACACTATCCGCATCATTAATATTCCCCGATGGGATTTTCGATGGCAATATTTCTATACATATCGGAACATTCTGAAGATTCCATCCGGAAGTACAATTTACGCGGTAGGAACTTATGATAATACACGAAACAATCCACTCAATCCATTTAACCCGCCTCAGGTAGTATCAGAAAGAGATGGAAGTATGCGAACGACTGATGAAATGTTTCAATTAATAATCACCTGGATGCCCTACAAAAATGGTGACGAAAAAATTTCACTTGAACTTCAAAGGAAGTAATATACATTTGTAATATGCGTCGAATGACTGTGATCGATTCTGAATCCTTTGAGTATTAAAATCAATTCGTAAATTATCATCAGTACTAATTCTAAATCAATAAACACTTTCAGTCATGACTTCTTTTTCCATCATTGAACCGGATTCATCAGAAGAACTTGATGCATACTATCAACTTCGTTTTGAAGTCCTGCGAAAACCCTGGAACCAACCTCAATCCAGCACACGTGATGAAGGAGAAGAACGCTCGATCCACATTCTGATGAAAGATGAAAATGGAATGGCAATCGCCACAGGTCGTCTTCAGATCAACTCTGATTCCGAAGGCCAGGTTCGATCGATGGCAGTCCACGAAAACTTCCGTGGATTAGGACTTGGGAGCAAAGTTCTCCGGTATATTGAAAACAAAGCAAAAGAGAAAAATTTAACTAAGATTATTTTAGATGCACGGGAACCTGCTGTTCATTTTTATGAAAAACATGGCTATAAAGTCATTGCAGAATCCTACATGTTATTTGGTGTAATCCCGCATTTAAAAATGACTAAAAATCTTTTTGGAGGAACTATTTAATTTGCCTTTTTAAGTGTGAAAGTAAATGTTGTTCCAATGCCATAGGTACTTCGCACATTGATGCTCTGTTTATGAGCTTCCAATATGTGTTTTACTATGGATAAACCAAGTCCGGTTCCACCCTGTTCCCTGGATCTGCTTTTATCAACTCTATAAAACCGTTCGAACAACCTTGACAAATGAATGGGATCAATTCCAATTCCATTGTCAGTGACTTCTACAAGAATGTGTGCATCCATGTCATAGAATCCGATAAATGTCCGGCCATTGTCTTTTCCATACTTGATCGAATTCACAACAAGATTTACCAGTACCTGGCGAATTCTTTCTTTGTCGGCATACACAAAAAACGCACGATCACTTCCCTCTTTAATTTCAAGCTTTATCTTTCGTTCATTTGCTCTCAATTCAAGGGAATCGAAGACTTCGTGAACAAGATCGTGAACATCAAAAGTGCGTTGATCGAGCACCATCTCACCGCTTTCCAGTTTCGAGATGGCTTCAAGATCATCAACAATCAGGCACAATCGTTCTACAGCCGCCGCTGCTCTATTCAGATAATTCACATTCACTTCGGGATCATCAATTCCGCCTTCCAGTAAGGTGTGCAAATACCCTTGAATGCTGAAAATCGGAGTCTTTAGTTCATGAGAAACATTTCCTAGAAATTCTTTACGGAATGTTTCCATTTTCTTAAGCTCTGTAATTTCATCGGTCCTGTTTTTCTGCCATTCCGTAACTTCTTTGCTTACGTTCCCAATGATATCAGCACTTAAATCTACCTTTTCAAGTGCTTTTGATTTTGAATCCTTGTAAGTATTTATGGTTTTATAAATCAATTTAATTTTCCTGTAGATGAAATGCTCCAACAGATAATTAAAGATGATAAAGGTAGCTGTGAAGGTGATGAAGAAAACCACGAGCATTGAAATCCAGTTTTTCTCAAAGAACAATGAAACACTGGTCACGTATTCCGCCAATACAACAATCGCTGCTGCGATTAAAGCTGCAAAAAGAGATAATATTCTGGGTGTTGGGTTTTTCAATGGGCGGGCATTCTGGATAATCTACAAAGAAAAATAAATCGCAGATACCTGCAATTAAAAATCAAATTTATATCCGATTCCTTTTACTGTTTTGATCAGGTCCTCGCCAAGTTTTTCACGCAATTTGCGCACATGAACATCAATTGTACGGTCTCCTACGATAACTTCATTTCCCCAAACCCGTTCGAGTATTTCATCGCGTGTGAAGACTTTACCGGGTTTTGATGCGAGCAATGCGAGCAATTCAAATTCCTTTCGTGGCAGTTCAATTTTCTCTTCGCCCTTCTGAACATGATATTGTTCCCTGTCGATTAACAAATCGCCGACACTGAGTACATTTTTATTGCCATGGTAATCCTGCTCTGCGGAACGATATCTACGGAACAAAGCATTTATCCTGCTGATCAGTACACGGGGTTTGATAGGCTTGGTGATGTAATCATCCGCGCCAACGTCAAAGCCAGCTACCTGCGAATAGTCTTCATTCCTTGCGGTTAGAAATGCAATCAGGGTATGTTTGAATTCAGGTATTTCGCGAAGTGTCCTGCAGGTTTCGATGCCATCCATTTCCGGCATCATGATATCAAGTATGATAAGGTCAGGCTTTTCCTTTTTTGCAAGCACGAGTGCTTCCTTTCCATTCATTGCAGTAAATACCTGATAATTTTCCTTTTTCAGATTGTACTCCATGAATTCCAGAATATCCGGTTCATCGTCTACCAACAATATTTTATTCTTCGAAATTGCCATGGTATAATTTTGGTAAAAATAGCCCTAATTGATCATCCCAATGTTAAGTTAAAGTAAAGAAAAGATTAGCTGCTCTGTCATTTCGCCAAGCGATTGTTGCTTTTAATTGTTCCTTTGTTGAGCCAATTTACACCGACAATCTTTAATTTCCTGTAATTTGGCTTCTCATTGCCCTGGCTTTTGCATTGTCAGGATTGACCATTAGCACTCTGTCAAGCAGTTTCTTCGCTTCCTCCTTTTTGCCCAGCAACATTTTAGTGCCACTTTTGTTTACAAGTGCCTGTTCATTATCCGGGTCCAATGCCAGTGCCTTGGCATACATTTCATCCGCTTTTTCTACATCCTTGTTGACAGTAAGAATCAGGTAGCCATAGTTGATCCATGCAGAAACAAACTTTGGGTTCTCGTTTAGGATAAACTGATAATTTTGAATGGCTTTTTCAAATCCACCAGCGGTTTGTTGTGCACTTGCTAATTTATTTCTGAACTCCAGATTATATGGCTCCAATTCAACCGAACGCTGAAAAAAGACTTCTGCTTTTGCAAGCTGGCCGGAACTGAAATAAGCTTCTCCAATTCTATAGGCAGTCCATGCATCCTGATTTGACAAGGATGTACTTTTCAATCGTTCCAATGCATCGCCTGAACTACCGGCATAAGAAATTACCCGGTTAAAGTCACTTTTCAAATATGCCCAACGTATCAGATGATGAAAATTGAGTTGTATAGAATCCGGGCTGGAATCATCCAGAAATTGTTTTGCTGAATCCAGAAAAGCCGGATTGGAAACAAATTTTTCAAAATAATTCAAGTAGGCTTTCCCTTTTGTAATTCTATCGACATCCTGATTATTTATACAAGCCAGGCCGACAAATTCACGGATCTTTGAAGCCTCAGCCAAAGAGATCTTTTTTCGAATGTAATGATCGGTATTGGTCACATGAGGAATATCCGTTGTCCCATTCTTCGGCATGTGACATGAAACACAATTATCAGCTGCTAAATTTCTTGTTTCCGGCTTCTCTGTGCAAGTTGATGTAGCGGAAAACCCTACACCGGAATTCGAAGAAGAAGAATGACAATTTTTACAAATTGCATTGAAGTGATCCGAACTTGTGGATTTTACACTAACATGCGGATTGTGACAAGTAACACACGTGAGAGCATTTTTATAAGGTCGCAACAAATGCGACTCATCGCTCTTGCTTTCTGCTTGTGTTAACGAAACTTGAAAGCACTTACTCATTTTTAATCGCTCGACATGGGAAGCCATAATATGCGCATTCTCGTCGCCCTTATAAACGGGCATGAACACATTCATTACATCCGACAATTTCATCCCCGGCCGGAAATCAAGAAAGGATTTTCCATCATTTAATACAGCATTCCCCTGAATATGGCATCGCTGACAAATATCCAATTGCAAAGCAATCGGAAGTTTTGACGGATTCACAATGCTATAATCGATGTATTTCGATGTGTCTACCAGTTCCCGCCTTTGTTTTTGAGCAACATGAGTACTACCCGGCCCATGGCATCGTTCGCAGTCGATTCCGTTCGGGATGGCCGAGTATTTATTTTCGGATCCAGGTACAATTTCCGGATAAGCATTGTGACAAGACATGCATTCCAATTCAATCTTTCTGGAAAATCGTGAGTTGAAGCCGTTCTCAAATCCGGGTGGTAAATCCCAGGTTCCTTTTTGAGTAAAGAAAGTTGCAGGTACCTGATAAATGTATCCATTCACATTCATCATGTGGGAATTGGTGTGTTGACCGGATCCTACGATGTATTCAATTTTTTCTGTTCTTTTATAAATTGTGTCCTTTCCCTGCAAACGAAATTCATCAATCATCATTGAATCATTCTTCCAGTAAGGATGATAATACAAATTCCTGATACTATCGATTAGAATTGCATGAGAATAAAATCGTGCTGAAGATTTATTGTGGGTGGCGTGATCAAAGGACTGTCCCATCCCCGTTTGAATGTACGAATCATAAATGGTGACATGGCATTGCCGGCAAGTACTCATCCCAACATAATGTACAGTGTCACTCAAACTTGCATACGTGAGGGGTTGAGATGTAGAGTTACACGAAAGAAAAACCGAGGAATAGAAAAGAATTCCGATGAAAATAAATATCAGTCCGGTAAAACAATATTTTCTCAATTTGTCAAAAATATAAATTGGATCTGAAATTCATTCCTGGAAATTTTACTTCCGGATTAATTGCATTGTATATTCATCATGATATTTACCATGGTCAAATATCCAATCCAATTTGAGTCCGCTCACTTCAAAACCAAGTTTCTTAAAGAGCGCAACACTGCTTTCGTTATCTACGCGTACTGTTGAATAGATCTGATGCAAATCGAGCATATCAAATCCGTAATCCACAATTAGTCGCAGCGCTTCGGTCGCATAACCTTTGCCTCGATCGGCTTTATCAGCGATCAAAATTCCTATGCCTGCCCGTTTATTTTTGGGATCGAAGTCAAACAAATCCACACAACCAATACAATTGGTTTCAAAAGAAGGTTCACCATCTGCATCTTCATAGCGGATATCGATCATCAGCCGGAGTTGTTTATTGGTATAAATATCCTGATGCGCCTGGGTAACAAATTCATCAAGTATGAATCTCGAAAATGGAACCAGAGTACCACTAACACTCCAAACACTCGAATCGTTCTCCCATCGGTAAAGCAGATTCACATCGGTAGGTTCCAGGGCGCGCAAATGAATTAACTGACCAATAAGTTGCATTCTGATTTGGTTTATTTTGAATGTCCGAATTTACGAATAGGAATTGGAATGAACATAGCGGTATGACCCGGAGATTATGAACATTTTAAAATGAAAAAAACTTCTATTAAAGGTAATGGATAGGGAATCTGTTTAAAGTTCCAGTTGTCCGGAAAAGACTTTTAGAGCAGGGCCTTCCAGAAAAACATCCACGAATCCGCCATTCAGTTCCGTGTAGTGAACTTTCAAAAGTCCTCCAGGTGTATGAAGGTGACGAATACCATTGACAGGGAAAGCAAGCCCCTTCTTAACAGAAGCCAAGGCGGCAGCGGTGACACCTGTCCCACAGGACAACGTTTCATCTTCCACACCACGCTCATATGTTCTTACGTATAGTTCAGTGCCCCTGATTTCCACAAAATTCACATTGGCACCGCCTGGTTTGTAGCGTTCCTGGTTTCTTATTTGTCTGCCAATGGATACCACATCCGTGTGTTCAACATCCTGAATGAACCGAACTACATGAGGAGATCCAGTATTCAAAAAGAAAAAATCAGGATTGCTTTCCACAGACTTCACATCTGCCATTTTCAATTTTACAATGATTGGATCTGTTGAAAGTATTTCAGCAGTATGCACTCCATCACTCGCGATAAACATTGCCCGATTTGTGATGATACCGAGTGATTTTGCAAAAGCAGTGATGCATCGCCCTCCGTTGCCACACATGGAACCGGGCAATCCGTCTGAATTGAAATAGTTCATTTCAAAATCAAATCCGGCAGCGTTGCGAAGCAGGATCAGTCCATCGGCACCGATCCCAAATCGACGATGACAAATTTCTGCAATCCTGGAAGCAGACAATTCAATACGATTCTCTCTGTCATCAACAAGAATGAAATCGTTCCCTGTTCCATGGTATTTTTCAAAGAGTATTTTCATCACTGTTTTAGGGATAAGGGCAGATCCACTTCTTTAATCTTCTGGTAAGCCATGAATTCTGAACCTGGCCAGAGTCTGTAATATTCATTGCCGTATTTCATGAATAAATTTCCGTCAAATCGAATCAATTTTATAGCATCCGGCTCTTCGATTCCAAAAAGAATTAATTTATTTTGAATGAGTTTATAACCCCGATAATTAATCGGAGAAATCCAGAATTCCACATCAAAACCGTCGCCTGCCACTACATTTTCTACTAATCCTGCAGCCGGATTCAATTTGTCGACAACATTCTGAGCCATGCTTTGTGTAGGATTATCCTTTTCACCGGTTTTTTCTCCGTCAGATTTTATTTCGAGCACCGATAATTCATAACTGATCAGAAGTTGATCTTTCTTAATCACAAAATCCTGCTTCGTTCCGGTGATTTCAATCGAATCTGTTGTTGGTGTTTGTGCAACCTCAGTCAGAATTTTTGTTTCATTTTCAAGAGTCTTAGGAAGAATGGAATTTTCGTTTTCGTGCTGAACAGAATCTGTTCTTGAAAGAACGTTCACGTCTCCTTTTCTTTTCAGACTTTGTTTTTCCAATTTTATTTCCTCAACAGGTTCAGGTTTCTTTTTCAAAAAAGAAAAGGAAAAATAATTATGCGGGTTTGGATTCGAATTTGTGCCTACATAATCCCATACAATAATTCCAATCAGGGTAAAAATCAGAAATGTAAAAATCAATTTAAGTCCGAATGGAATTTTTGATTTTTTATATCCGGTAGATTCTATTAATTCATTCCGGATGCGGGTATTGTCAGCAAGAACAATCCCTTCGAGTAAAAGATTTTGAATACTTACATACTGACGGAAAGCACCATCCGCTTCCAGACGTTCCATGAATTGTTGCAATTCAAGTCCGCTCAGGGAGCCTGTTAAATAGCGATCAATTAAAATTCGTTCTTCAGGATTTGCTTGCATACTAATTAGAGGAAATATTCAGTCTGGCCCGGGCAATGCCTTCCAATTGATTCATGGCCTTATTGACTTCAAACTGTGCGATCACAGGATTACTATATTCAAATCGGACGGCTATTTGTTCGTAACTCAAATTTTCCGCATACCTGGCTGCCAGTAGTCTGCGGTTATCAACCTCCATCAGGTTTACACATCCTGCAACAATATCACGTTGCTGATCAGAAAAAACCGGAGACAAGGAAAATTTATTTTCTTTCCGGAGCATTTTTTCTTCGCGGAGAAATTCCTGGAGGGCATTGAATAAGTATGGCTCAAAAGGAATGTTCGGAGAAATACGACTGTGTTGAATTTCGCGGTAGACATTTACCAAAACAGTAGTAAATATTTCAGGAGTTTGGGCATCCGGTGTTCCTTTTCTGCGGAGCCACCTTCGAGCTGTTTCAAAGTATTTCCGGTTCAGGTAAAACAATATGTCTTCCTGTCCGTTAATTAAAGCTGAAACGATTTCTTCGTTCGAATACCTGGCCATTCTCTTTATTTACAGCAAAGGTAGGTTATTTTCAACGACAGGGAAACCTTGCACGGACAGGTTCTGCACGGGAAATCAACAATGACATTTTGTAAGAAAAAACTGTCAGTTTGATCACCAGGAATGGAAAATTGTCAGTTCTATTAACCCTTCTTAACGGATAGATTAACCTTACTTAACCTACTCATTCATTTCACCTTCATTGAAAGAATGGGAAATTTGATGGCATAAATTTTGAGAAAAAGAATTCATTAAAATCAGAAAGCAATATGATCAGTCAACTAAAAAAAGCAAGCCTTATTCTGCTTATCGCAGGTATGGGAGGCGCCATGGGTGCTTACCTTTATTCACAGTCTTCTAATTCCGGATCTTCAAGTTTATCACAAAAAAATGGAGCCGGTAAACCGGATGTTCAGTATGTCAATATGCCATCCACTGCTGATGTAAGTCTGCCGGACTTTACGAAAGCTGCTGACCTCACAGTGCACGCAGTGGTTCATGTGAAAACCTTTTATGGCAATCGTTCACTGGGGAACAATCCATTTGGATACAACCCGTTTGATTTCTGGGGAAGGCCACGGGAAAATCAACAACAGGAAGCTTCCGGTTCAGGTGTAATCATCACGGATGATGGATATATTGTAACCAATAATCACGTTGTTGACAATGCAGAAAAAGTAGAAGTCACACTGAATGATAACAGAACATTTGCTGCCAAGGTTGTCGGTACAGATCCTTCAACAGATCTTGCTCTTTTAAAAATTGATGAAAAGGCTTTGCCCTATGTTGTATATGGTAATTCTGACAATCTCAAAGTGGGCGAATGGGTGATGGCGGTCGGAAATCCATTCAACCTTACGTCCACAGTTACAGCAGGCATAGTAAGTGCCAAAGCAAGGAATATTGGTATTCTCCCTGATCAGTTTAAAATTGAATCATTCATCCAAACGGATGCAGCAGTGAATCCCGGAAATAGCGGAGGAGCATTGGTAAATACACATGGGGAGTTGGTTGGAATCAATTCAGCCATTGCATCCAATACCGGCTCTTTCACAGGATATTCTTTTGCAATACCAGTAAATCTTGTTAAGAAAGTCATGGATGACCTCGTTGAATTCGGTAGTGTTCAGAGAGGATTTATCGGAGTAAGTATCCGGGATGTTGACAGCAAGCTTGCTGATGAAAAAGGGCTGAAAGAAACCCAGGGTGTTTATGTAGCCGGATTGAGTGAGGGTGGTGCAGCTTCTGAAGCAGGATTAAAGGAGGGAGATATAATCACGAAAGTTGGCGAGATCGGAATAAATTCTACACCACAATTGCAGGAACAGATCGGGCGGTTTCGTCCGGGAGATAAAGTCAATGTCACAGTCCAGAGAAACGGAGCAGAAAAAACTTTTGCCGTTGTCTTGAGAAACAAAGATGGCGATACCAAAGTGATAAAAAATGATCAGGTTCTCAATTTACTGGGTGGCACCTTTGAGAATCTACAAAAAGAAGATGGTTCAAAATTGGGTTTACAAGGTGGTGTTCGCATTTCACAGCTCATGGCAGGTAAATTAAGGAGTGCCGGAATTCGCGAAGGTTTCATCATTACTTCCATCGACAAAAGCCAATTCGTTCAACCGAAGACCTTGAAAATGCTCTTAAAACCAAACAAGGAGGAGTATTGATCGAAGGCATCTATCCAAATGGAATGAAGGCCTATTATGGCTTCGGAATTTGATAAAAACGAAAGAAATTGCAAACCAGGGAGGTCCGATCAGGACCTCCCTTTTTATCAACAATTAACAGGACTTATTAACCGGATGTTGACAAAAACTTGCTTCGCCTTTCTTAAAATGGTACATTTGCAGTAATAGAAAAACCATATTTTTCTTCATTATTTATTATTTTTTCAAGGAATTAACAGAGAAACCGAGATATGCGTCAGCTAAAAATAACCAAATCGATCACCAACCGGGAAAGCCAATCACTGGAAAAATATCTTCAGGAAATCGGGCGCGAGGAATTGATTACTGCGGAAGAAGAAGTTCGTCTTGCCCGTAAAATCAAAGAAGGTGATCAGAATGCACTTGACCGACTCACCAAAGCCAACCTCCGCTTTGTAGTATCGGTAGCCAAGCAATATCAAAACCAGGGACTCAGCCTTCCCGATCTTATCAATGAAGGCAACTTGGGATTGATTAAAGCAGCAAAACGGTTTGATGAGACGCGTGGATTTAAATTCATCTCCTACGCTGTATGGTGGATTCGTCAAAGTATTCTCCAGGCATTGGCTGAACAATCGCGTATTGTTCGTCTTCCTTTAAATCAGGTAGGGTCGCTCAATAAAATTTCAAAAGCTTATTCCAAACTGGAACAGGAATTTGAACGTGAACCCTCTCCGGAAGAGCTCGCAAAAATTCTTGATATTCCTACTGAGAAGATTGCAGACACAATGCGTGTAAGTGGAAAACACGTTTCAATGGATGCGCCTTTTGTTCAGGGTGAAGACAACAGTTTGATTGACGTTTTGGAGAATCATGATTCTCCGCGTGCTGACAATCTGTTGATGAACGAGTCCCTTCAAAAAGAAATCGAGCGTTCATTAAGTACACTTACTGAACGTGAAAGAGAAGTTATAAAACTATTCTTTGGTATTGGAATGCAACACGGATTAACTCTTGAAGAAATCGGTGCTAAATTCGATCTTACCCGCGAACGTGTTCGTCAGATCAAAGAAAAAGCTATTCGCCGCCTGCGTCACAAATCACGCAGTCGTCTCTTGAAAGCCTATCTGGGATAAACCAGTATCCTTATCCCCTCGCCGGTTTGTTCCGGCATTTACGATCAGCTTTCATCTTCGGTGAAAGCTGATTTCATTTATAAGCCTCTCAGCAAATTCAACCAAAAACAAATTATTCATGGCACTCGACAGTATTAAAGATGACCCAAAAGTGAATCACAAAGACAAATACGAAGCAGAACTTGCTGATTGGATCCAACTCGAAAAAGCAGCCATTGCACTGATACATGTAGCTGGCGCTCTTTGGTTCGACAAGTCGGTTGAGTTGGTTCTTTTCCGGAACCAATTGGTAGACCGAAGTGCAAGTGAAATACTCAACTTGCATCAGTATTCAAAAGAGGTGGTAAAAAAACCGATCAATGTATTGGACACTTTGCACCTTGCAAAAGAAATGAACAAACTGGAGCTTGCTCCTTCCCGGATTGATATCGGTCGTCTGACGGCAGAATGGCTTGCTGAAAGAAAAAATTACAAGACGGCAACCGATTTTATAAGTGATAAGCTTAACAAATTTATTGGCAAGGAAAAACGTGTTATGATTCCACGGGATGTGGTCTTGTACGGGTTTGGACGAATTGGCCGATTGCTCATGCGTGAATTGATTACACAAGCCGGCAAAGGAGAACAACTTCGCTTGCGTGCCGTCGTGACTCGAAACAACAGCGATGAAGATATTACAAAACGTGGCGATTTACTTCGCAATGATTCCGTTCATGGATCTTTCCCGGGCACGGTGATTGAAGACTTTGAGAACAAGGCATTGATAGTTAATGGACACACTGTACATATGATTGCTGCCAGTGATCCTTCGGCTATTGATTATTCTGCATACGGAATTCACGATGCATTGATTATTGACAATACCGGAGTGGTGCGAGACCGTGAAGGTTTGAGTAAACATTTAAAATCCAAAGGCGTAAGTAAAGTCCTGCTAACAGCACCCGGTAAAGGGGATGTTCCGAATATTGTTTATGGTGTAAATGAGGGAAACTTTGATCATCACAAAGAGACAGTTTTTTCAGCGGCTTCCTGCACAACCAATGCCATTGTTCCAGTCCTTGCAGTTATCGAAAAAACCCTCGGAATTGAACGTGGACACATTGAAACGATTCACTCGTATACGAATGACCAAAACCTTTTGGATAACTTTCATCCAAAATACCGCCGTGGTCGTTCCGCTGCATTGAACATGGTAATCACTGAAACAGGTGCCGACAAAGCCGTAGCGAAGGTCCTGCCTCCATTGGCAGGGAAACTCACCGGAAATGCCGTGCGTGTCCCAACTCCGGATGTATCTCTCGCCATCTTAAATCTTACGGTGAAAAAAGAGACCTCAAAAGACGGTGTGAATGAAATTCTCAGAGATGCTGCATTGAGTGGCGAACTCGTGGAACAAATTCAATATTCAATTTCGAATGAACTTGTATCGACTGATCTTGTTGGTAATCCTTGTGCTTCGATCGTTGATAGTCCGGCTACGATTGTTTCCAAAGACAATAAGAGTATGGTTCTTTATGTTTGGTATGATAATGAATATGGATATAGCAGACAGGTTATTCGTTATGCTAAATACCTTGCTGATGTAATTCGACTCAGATATTATTAAAAGGATTGTGTAAATAAAAAAGCTGCTGTTTCAGAAATGAAGCAGCAGCTTTTTTATTCGGGTTATTTATTTTAACGGGGGCCATAGTCTCGCATCACCATTTTATATTCCAAACCTTTCACCACAATTCCATTTCTCTTTCCAAGGTCATCCCGGACTTTGGTGATCATACCGACGCCTGTTGCATAGATTTCTTTTCCGAATATCCGTTCTACATAATTGTCCTCATCTCTCTGCAGCACCGTGAGTGTTGAATCAAAAGATAAACCACCAATTGTTCTGGGAATATGAAAGTCATCGTATTCATACATCTCTTCTTCTTCCGTATTGGCATCATTACCGTCCCATGTTGTAGAATTGTTGATTGGGAAAGCAAGCTTGTGATAAGGAACATTTTCTTCGGTGCGGTACGCACTGGATAATGAAAGTGTTTGTGTCCACACTGATGTTAAAGTCCAGGGGTCCAGGTCAGTGTTTCTTTTGTAACGCAATACAACCTGTGTTGGGCGGCCTTGACCATCCGCATAAGATGTATCAATTTCTTCTCTCACCTGAAAGTGGTACGAATAAACAGAATCGTCGTTGTTGTTGTCATTTTCTGCATGGAAAATTGAATCCACATCATACTCTACCCACTTGCCGGCTTCGATTGGAAAATAATTAAAGGACGGTGAGCTTGGCAGAATAGATTCTTTTTTACACGAGTAAAAGGAACCGGCTGTGAGCAGGAAGAATGCTATTAAAACAATACAATTCTTAGTTGAGTTCATTGGGAACTTGCTTCTCGATGAAGCCACCGCCGATTACATCGTCTCCGTCGTAAAAGACTGCACTTTGTCCGGGAGTTACCGCTGATACCGGCGAATGAAAAGTTACTTTCAATTTGTCACCGGTCTGAACCAGGGTACTCAAGGCACCTTTGTCTTTGTAACGGATACGCGTGAGCGCTTCTGTAGGTTGGTCTAACGATGACACTTTGATAAAGTTCAGGTTTTTTACCCACATATCTTGCGTTTGAAGCTCCTCGAACGAAGCCAAGACAACAGTATTCGTTTTAGGCTCAATATCAATAACATATACAGGATCACCTAAGGCGATTTCCAGGCCCTTTCTTTGACCAATAGTATAAAATGGATAACCTCTGTGATGACCGAGTTTTTCACCTTTTCTGTTTACGAAGAGTCCGTTTGCCAGTTTTTCTTCAATTCCATCCACCCGTCTTTTCAGAAATGATCTGTAATCATTATCCGGGATAAAACAGATCTCATAGGATTCCGGTTTTTTAGCGAGTTCGTGAAAGCCCATTTCTTCAGCCATTCTTCTGATTTCAGGCTTGTGGTAATTACCCACAGGAAATAGGGTACGGGATAAGCAAGCCTGAGAAACACCCCACAACACATAGCTTTGGTCCTTCCATTCATCCTTGCCTTTACTCACTACATAGCGTCCATTCACTTCCCGGACATTGGCATAATGACCTGTAGCAATAAACTCACAATCGAGCATATCTGCACGTTTCAATAATGCATCCCATTTGATATGGGTATTGCATTTGACACAAGGATTTGGAGTTCTTCCTGCGAGGTATTCATCCACAAAATTATCAATCACATGATTTCCGAATTCCTCCCGAATATCGATGATATAATGCGGGAAACCCTTTTGAACAGCGATCCCGCGGGCATCATTAATGGAATCAAGAGAACAACAGCCGGTTTCTTTCTTTCCTCCACCGGAGGAATTATAATCCCATGTTTTCATGGTCATGCCAACAACTTCGTAGCCTTGTTCATGCAATAGCATTGCAGAAACAGAGCTGTCAATTCCACCACTCATAGCCATTAACACTCTTCCTTTTTTACTCATTATATTCTCCTGCTCATAAACTCAATGAAATAATCACGAAAAGCCTGTTTTTCAGGCCTTAGCATCCGCAAAGATACCGTATTCCGGGCTTAAAAAAAACTACTGTTCCTCCGGTGGAGGATTCAGTAATTTACCGGTTTTATAAATGTCTTCCCGTTCTTTTTCACCATTCTCTTTAAAAATAGTCCATACTCCTTCTCTCAGTCCATTCAAGTATTTCCCTTTTTGCCAAACCTTTCCATTTTCAAAATACATGGTGAGTGTCCCATCGAATTCATCATGTTTCATCATTCCCTCTACTTTTGGAGCACCATTTTCGAAAAATTCCTTGTAAGGACCTGTCTTCTTACCTGCCTTGTAAGTCGTGAGATGCGAAACTTTTCCATTTGGAAAATAGACTTTCCATGAACCTTCTTTTTTCCCTTTCAAATAAAATTCAGTTGAGGAGATCCATCCATCGAGGCTATAATAAGTCCACAAACTATCCTTCGTTTTATTGATGTATTTTCCTTTTGCTTTCAGCTTCCCGTCTTCAGCAAAAATTTCCGCTTTACAAATTTCAGTCATTCCACGGTAAACCATTTTCGCCTGCACTTTACCATTTTTATGATAGGACATGAAAGTTCCCACAGGAATATTGTCTTTGTATTTACCTTCTGAAAACAATGAATCCGTTGAATAATATTTTCTCCACAAGCCTTGTTTCTGACCTTTTGCATCTATTCTGTTGATTGTATCCCCTTTAAAAACCTGGAAGGTTTGTCCCTGTGTTTTCGTCGAAACGAAAAGCAAGCAACAGAATAGCTGGTAAATCATGAAATATCTCATGAAGACAAAGATATATTTTCTTAACACAAAGGTGAACGAGCAATCAAACGAAAAATACGTTTTTCTATTGTTTAAGGAGAATTGGAGGCTCTGTTGCCAGATGGAAAATTTAATTACATTGCGTCCTGCAAAATCAAAAAACCTTATGAATACACCCGGTTCTAATTCTGGTCATCCACGTGGTCTATACCTATTGTTCTTCACCGAAATGTGGGAACGATTCAGTTACTACGGGATGCGTGCGATTTTTATTTTGTTTATGACAAAAGCTTTGTTCATCGACAAAGCATTGGCATCAAATATTTATGGAAGTTTTACTGGTCTTGTATATCTCACTCCACTTCTGGGCGGATATATTTCAGACAAATTCTGGGGGAATCGCCGGAGTATTCTCGTGGGGGGCTTACTGATGGCCTTCGGTCAGTTCATGATGTACATGAGTGGTAATCTTGTAACAGATGGTGTTCAAAGTGACGGTGCAATTTCTTTTATGTGGATAGGCCTGACCTTCCTGATTGTTGGGAATGGTTTCTTCAAACCAAACATTTCGACGATGGTTGGTCAATTGTATCCGAAGAATGATTCACGCATTGATGGAGCCTTCACCATTTTTTACATGGGAATCAATATGGGAGCATTTTTCTCTCCTTTGGTTTGTGGAACTCTTGGTGACACCGGAAACATTTCCGATTTCAAATACGGCTTCCTCGCAGCTGCCATTGGAATGTTGGTGAGTACTATCTCTTTTGAATTGCTTAAAAACAAACACCTGAAAGATCCATCCGGCGCTCCTCTTGGAATGCCAAAGCAAAAGATGGACATGAAGACGTACGGTGTGATTTTGGGATCAATCGGATTGATTTATTTTCTCTTGAATTTTCAGTCGATTATGATTGGAGTTTTCGGAGCCGCAGCGATTGCGGATTCCAGCACATTTGCATACACTCTTGCACACATGGATTTGGTTGCCTATCTGATTTATGCTTCCATCATCCTGATGCCGGTGATTATACTCTCCGATAAAAGTCTTACGAAAGATGAACGGGAACGAATTATTGTTGTATTCATTCTCGCCTTCTTTGTAGTGTTTTTCTGGGCATGTTTTGAACAAGCCGGAGCATCCCTTACCCTATTTGCAGATCAGCAAGTGGATAGAGCAATTAGTATCAATATCAGCAAATACATAATTCTGGGATTTTCTATCATCCTTGCTTATTACCTCGCAAAAGCTTTTGGTTGGTTTTTTGAATGGTCCAAAAAGAATATCCTTGTTATTCAGGTAATCGTTTCAGTGGCTTTGTTTGCTCTAACATTTATGGGATACATCAGCGATTATCACAAGGAAGAATTCCCGGCATCCTGGTTTCAATCGATCAATCCACTAGCAATTATTATTCTTGCTCCGGTATTTACAATGTTGTGGGGAAAGCTGGCGAAAGTGAATATGGAACCTTCTTCTCCGCTCAAGATGGCGATGGGATTAGGTCTTGTTGCATTGGGCTATGTGATTATCGCTTATGCAGTACATGGTGTTGACCCATCCACCAAGATTGCTATGTTCTGGTTGTTTGCATTGTACATTGTTCACACTATGGGTGAATTGTGTTTGTCACCAATCGGACTCAGTATGGTCAGTAAGCTTGCGCCTTTGCGTTTGTCTTCTCTGATGATGGGCACCTGGTTTTTGGCCAATGCGGCTGCGAATAAATTTGCAGGAACATTGAGCGCCTTAATTCCACCGGGTGCCGGAGAAGCACCTGCAGAAGCTGCGAAAATTCCGAGTTTCCTCGGTATCGAGATTTCGAATTTGTTTATCTTCTTCTGTGTCTTTATTGTTCTCAGCGGAGCAGCATCGCTTATTCTTCTCGCCTTGTACAAGAGACTTATCAAGATGATGCATGGTGTAAATTAAATTTGAATGCAGGAAAAAATTAAATTCAGTGCCGGAGACGAGTTCGACTTCGGCACTGTTATTTTTACGGAGAACGACATTGTAGAATTTGCTAAGGCTTATGACCCGCTCGATTTTCATTTGAGTAAACAAGTCGCGCGTGAACATTTTTTCAGGGATATAGTAGCCAGCGGACCACATCCATTCCATCATTTTTACAAAAATGTTTGGATCCCCCGTTTTGGAAAAACTGTTTTGTGTGGACTTGCTGTTGACAATTGGAGATTTTTAAAGCCTGTTTATGCCGGAGAGCCTGTTTCATGCAAAGTCATTATAACAGAGCTAATACCCCATCCTGAGCACAATTCAGCATCGATCAGATGGAATTTCAATTTTTTGAACAAAAACGATGAATTATTTCAACATCTTGAGATGTTTGTACTTCATATTGTAAACACTTAAATTCGTGAACAATAATGGAACAAACGATGCGTTCATAGCTTGTTTTAAAAAAAAATCATGACTCTTTCACTCAAATTTCTTAGCATTCTAATATTCATTGCCACGACTTCAATTACTGTCCAATCCCAAGACCATAAAAAGTCAGGTGGAATCGAATGGTTAAGTCTGGAATCTGCTTTGAAGAAATCCAGTCAGGATCCAAAAAGATTTTTATTGATGTGTACACAGGATGGTGCGGATGGTGTAAACGCATGGATGCTACAACGTTCGAAGATCCTGCAGTCATCGCGTACATGAACAAAAATTTCTATCCTGTAAAGCTCGATGCAGAAACCAAGGACACAATTTTTTACAAGGACAAAACGTATTTATTTAAACCTGAATACAAAGCCAATGAGATCGCAGCAATTTTCATGAACGGCCAAATGAGCTACCCAACTTCTGTTTATCTCGATGAGAAATCTGATCCGATAGGGCCGGTTGCCGGGTATATGACAGAAAAGCAATTGTTACCTGTGATGAAGTATTTTGCTGAAGACATTTACAAGACAAAAAAGTGGGAAGATTATCTGCAGGAAAATTTCAAATAGAGCTTTGAATTAAAGCATCTTGCTCAAGATCATTTGTTTAAACAAAAACGCCGATAGAAACCTATCGGCGTTTTGGGTGAAAGATGGGGCTCGAACCCACGACCTCTAGATCCACAATCTAGCGCTCTAACCGGCTGAGCTACAATCACCATATATTGTTCGGAAACCCCGAACAGGGCTGCAAAAATATTCATTTATTCTTTTCGTACAAGAAAGAATTGAATTCAATTCAAACATCCATGGCTATTGCTTAAAAAAGGGAGCAGGAATGGGCACCGGATATTACCTTTGTCGTTAATGATGGAGAAAGCTATTGAACTGAAAGTGGATGGTATGGATTGTGCGAACTGCGCTCAAACCATTACACGCACTTTGCAAAAAAGTGGGTTGAAAGAGGTGCGGGTTGATTTTCTTTCGGGAGAAGTAAATTTCGAATTGGTTACTGCAGAGAAAATTGACCAGGCAGTAAAGGATATCAACGGACTTGGTTATAAAGTCACCAAGAGATCGGATCTTATTACCGATGAATCAAAAGCAGATATTCAGCAGTCCGATCCAAAGGATGTACGATGGAAATTTCTGATCTCCCTGATATTTACCGTACCACTCCTTTTACACATGATTTTTCCACATTCCATTTTAGGGAATGCGTATGTGCAATTGGTTCTCTGTTTACCTGTTTTTCTGATCGGGTTATTTCATTTTGGCAAAAGTGCATGGAAATCCATCCGGGCAGGCGTTCCGAATATGGATGTTCTGATAGCTGTGGGATCGATCGCCGCATTCGTCTACAGTTGCACTGGAATTTTTCTGTACAACGATTCTGTAGAAATCCACAACTACCTTTTTTTTGAAACCGCTGCTACCATCATCACACTCGTTTTATTAGGAAATCTGATCGAACAAAAATCAGTTCTGAGAACAACCTCTGCCATTCGTGATTTGAACAAGCTCCAGGCAGCAAAAGCCACAAAAGTGCAAATTGAAAACGGAGTTGAGTCACTTCTGGAAGTGAATGTTCATTCCATCGTGAAAGGAGATCTGCTTCAGGTGAATGATGGAGACAAAATTCCGGTGGATGGAAAAATAATCCATGGAGAAGCCTTAATCAATGAATCAATGATTACGGGAGAAGGTCTTCCGGTAACAAAGCAAACAGGCGATACTGTAACCGGAAGTACTTATATTGAAAAGGGTAGTTTCAGGATGATTGCTGAGCATGTTGGAAAAGAAACAACACTGGCTCAGATCATTGAAATGGTTAAAAGGGCACAGTACAGCAAACCTCCAATTCAGAAATTAGGTGACAAGATCAGCGCTGTTTTCGTTCCCGCTGTTATCGGAATTAGTATTATAACTTTTGTGGTGTGTTTTTTCTTTATTGATCTCCCTGTTCAGAAAGCGATGATGAATGCAATTGCTGTTTTGGTAATTTCCTGTCCTTGTGCGATGGGACTTGCAACGCCTACAGCGGTGATGGTAGGGCTTGGCAGAGCCGCAAAAGAAGGCATTCTGATTAAAGGTGGACAGACTCTCGAAACGTTCTCAAAATAAAAACCATTGTGTTCGATAAAACCGGGACTCTCACAACGGGTCGTTTTCGGATTTCAAACTTCACTGTATTGAATGGGAGTGAATCTGACATCCGGTCACTTGTGTATTCTTTGGAAAGCCATTCCTCCCACCCGATTGCACATTCACTTGTTCTGGAATTAAAAGAATCTGCAGCGAACGGTAAATTGATCAAATGGAAAAAAATTGAAGAAGACAAAGGCATTGGAATTAATGCCACTGATTTCGATGGTAATTTATTTAGCATTGGTTCTTTCCAAATGGTAAAACATCTTGGTGTAGATTTATCACATGCTCTATATTTATTGAAGAACAATAATTTGATAGCGACAATTGATCTGGTGGATGAAATAAAAGCCGGTGCCAGGGAAACGATACAGGCATTAAAAGTTTCCGGAATGCGCGTGTTGCTTATCAGTGGGGATAAAAAATCTGCCTGTGAAAAAGTTTGCAAAGAAGTTGGTATTGAAGAGATCTACAGTGAACAACTTCCCCGTCAAAAACTGGAACGGATTGAATCCCTTTCAAAAGAATCTCCCACAGCCATGGTTGGAGACGGAATCAATGATGCGCCGGCGCTCGCCAAAGCCAGCCTTGGAATTTCGATGAGCAATGCCACAGATGTAGCTATTCAATCCGCTCAGGTTATTTTATTGCACCAGGAAGATTTGCGTATTTTATTGAAAGCAATTGCAATTGGAAAAGCAACATCCAAAACAATTCGACAGAATTTATTCTGGGCTTTCTTTTACAATGTTGTGGCTATACCGATTGCTGCAGCCGGATTCCTCAGCCCAATGATTGGTGCTTTGTCGATGGCATTTTCGGATGTTGTGGTGATTGGGAATTCAATACGACTGAGATCTAAAAAGATTGATGGAAAAGTTTAGTTGAATTCCCCGGACAGGGATTTGAAATGGAATAAGGCCTACCTTTGGATCTACCCGCTACTATGCTTCAAGAAAAAAGAAACAAAGTACTTTTACTCACAAAATGGTATCCCAATAAATACGACCCTCAACTGGGAGTATTTATCCAAAAGCAGGCAAAGGCTATTTCGCAGCACTCTGACATCACTGTGTTTTATGCACAAGCCGCTCAGGAAAACTCTCACTCCACTTACGAAATTGTTGTCAACCGAACTCCTGGATTCACTGAGTACATTGTTTATTACCCGAAGAACACAATGTTTTTTTCACCATTGGTACATGCATTTCGTTACTGGAAATCATGGAAGAAGATCTGGAATCTTTTGATTCAGGAGAAGAATAAACCGGAACTGATACATGCCTACATTTTGCTCCGTCCCGTATTGCTGGCATGGTGGATTTCCATTCGTGAAAATATTCCGTATGTAGTAAGTGAACAATGGTCAGGCTATACGAATGGCAGGTTTCAGAAAAAATCATGGATCGTCCGGAAATTAAGTACTCTTCTTGCAAACCGCGCCAATGGACGAACAGTTGTTTCTCAATTTTTAAAAAGAAATATGCTGAAGTCAGGTTTTAACGAACCCCTGACAGTGATCCCGAACATAATCGATTCACACGCCGCAGGAATCGCACCAGCAAAAAATCTTCCATCACTCATGAAAAAAATTTTGGTGGTTGCGGATCTTGTTGATGACATTAAAAACATCAGTGGTGTCTTGCTTGCCTTCCAGAAAATTCATGGAGAATTTCCAAACACTGAACTTCGCATCGTTGGTGGTGGTCGTGATGAAGCGATGTTGAAAGAACTTGCAGGGAAATTATTCGCCGGCAGGAGGGTCGTTTTGTTCGAAGGCTTAAAATCAAATTCAGAAGTTTACAGTTTTTTAAGAGAATGTGATTTCCTTATCGTCAACAGTCGCTTTGAAACATTTTCATTGATTTGTGCAGAAGCAATGAGTTGTGGAAAGCCGGTGATTGCAACAAAATGCGGAGGTCCGGAAGAATTCATCACCGAACAAACCGGAATTCTAATACCGGTAAATGACGAGATTAAATTAATAGAAGCCATGCGAAACATGTTGAATCAATCCATCCAGTTTCAATCGGAGTTCATCAAGGCGTATGCAATAGATCACTTTAGTGAGGAAAAAGCTTCTTTTCTTTTCAAGAATGTTTACGCAGCAGCGATTGAAAAATAAAATCACCGGAAAAGACAATCTAGAGGCTGAATGAAGGATAATCGGACGGACTGTTAAAGAACGGTCTAAACTGACATTCCAATGACAGAAAAGGCTGAATATGACAGTAAAAACATGGTTTCTTTTGTTTGGAATAGCCAAACTTTCACCTAAATTTGTCGGAGAAAACAACAAACCAATTTATTGTCTAACTAAAACCAAGAATCAAATGAAAAAAGGTTTACTCGTCTGCTTGTCTCTGGCCATCGGTCTGGGTGCTATTGCGCAGCAGCAAGTACAACGGAATTTACCCCAGGGTTTCCATTCTGCACCTATGCCAGCTTCACTGAAAAAACTGAGTCATCCGATTCAGAAGAAAAGTGAACTCATGGATAATGGCCTTCCGTTGAATAACAATCAAAGCCGTCAATTGGTGACGCCACGTCCGGCACATCGTTTGTCAACAACAACTGTTTCCGAAGAGGTTATCGGATTCACGTATTATGATTTGCAAACCAACGCATCAGCATCACGTCGTTTGGAAGCAAATTCAGACGGTTCATTTTCTGCAGCCTGGACATTTTCTCCAAATGCAAACGCCGGTTTCCCTGATCGTGGAACAGGTTATAACTATTATGACCCGAATGCGACTACAGTATCCAAATGGTATTTCACTCCCGATGGTGGATTTGGTGATTACCCACAGGTACGTACAGAAACAGGTCGTACTGGTTTCGTAAACATTGGAGTTACTGCCAGCGGAAAAGAAATGACGGTGGGTCACTCACCTGCTGCTCCTTCCGGTATCGGACACATGTTCCTGAACTGGCGTGCAACAAAAGGCACTGGTGCATGGACAGCGATGTCGACTGCATTAGGAACAGGAAACAACGATGACACATGGTCAAAAATGGCAGTTTCCGGTGAAGATGTTCATGCTATCTGGCAAGGAACAGGAACAACAGGAACACCACTTTATGGACAAGATGGCCCAATGTTGTATTCTCATTCCAGCGATGGTGGTCAAACATGGCCAACTCTTCGTCAGCGTTTTCCATTAATCGATTCTGCTTTCTATGCAGGTTTCGGTGGTGACGATTATGCAATAGACGTGAGCGGACAAAATGTTGCCATTGTATTCGGTGGTACATCTACTGATCTTGGATTGTTGAAATCAACTGATGGCGGACAATCATGGACAAAAACAATCATTCTGACATTCCCAATTCCATTCTTCAGCTTCGACACAATGTTCACCTATCTTGATGGTGATGCGGTTGTTGATACCATGACTTCAACACCGGGTGATGCTGCAGTGATCATCGATAGCCAGGGTATGGCTCACGTCGTTTCCGTGATTCTACAACAGCAGCAGGATTCTACAGCCCACTTTGGGGAACTGATGGATTGAGCTATTGGAATGAATCAATGCCAGCCGGTAACGGTGGTGTTCATTTCATGGAAACAATCGATATGAATAATGATGGAAATCTTGCGATCACAGAAGATACTACATGTTCACTTCCATGGGGAAATTACCGTGGTGGTGTAACAGAAATGCCATCCCTTGGAATTACTTCCAATGATGCTATTTATTGTTCTTTCATGGCATTGGCTGAATATCCAGCAGCTGATACCACCATCTGGAAACAAACACACCGTCATATTTTCATGACTTGCAAAGCAGCCGGAAGCAATAGCTGGATGTATCCTCTTGACATTATTCCTTCCCAAGCTGTTGGCGGTGACGGAGAATTTCAGGAAGGTGCTTTCCCAAGCATGGCACGCAAAGTTGATGATTTCGCTTATGTCGTTTATCAACGTGATGCGGCTCCCGGAACTTCTCTTGCAACTGCTGGAACTTGTGATCAGATCAACAATAACCTCAATCCAAGTGACATCGTATTTGCAAAAGTAGATGCGGTAACTTTGATGGGTGTTTCGAAGATCAACAACAACGATGTTTTTGTCGGACAAAACTTCCCGAATCCTGTAAATGGTACAACAACTTTCAACGTAAGCCTGAAGAAAGCTTCTTCAATCCTTGTTGAAGTTACAGATGTTGTGGGTAAAGTTATCTACACTGAAACTATCGCTGCAGGTGTTGCAGGATCGCAAACAATCACATTGAATACGAACAACTGGCAATCCGGAGTATATTTCTACTCAGTGACTGCAGGTGCTCAGAAAGTAACAAAACAAATGATTGTAAATTAATTCAATCTTTGTTATGCAAAAAAACCTCCCGGTATCCGGGAGGTTTTTTTTTGTCCGAAATTTTTATCCCGGAAAAAACTAAAGAAGCTGACTGAGGGATTTTACACCTGGAATTCGTTCCACTGTAAATCCTTCAGCATACTGCACTCCTATTTGTCGGCCAAATTCCCGTGCGCGTGAAGCCAGGAAATCCAGGAATTCTTTAGTTGAGATTGCAGTTTCAGGTTCCTTTGAATCAGGATTGTAGAATTGAGAACGAAATGCCATCACAGTTTCCATTCTTTTTTCCCAAACACTCGTCACATCAATTACAAAATCCGGTTTGAGATACCTGTCTTGAATGTAATGGTAAATCACCCGTGTTTTCCATGGCACTTGTTCTTTGCCATTTTCCAAAGTTTCAATTTTCGCCAATCCTGCAAGAAAGATACATTGAGATACCAGGGAAGCTGCACGCCCATGATCCGGATGACGGTCAGAGATGGCATTACACAAAATGATCTCCGGTTGATATTTACGGATGGCTTGGATGACCTGCATTTGATGCGCGCTATCATTCTGAAAAAATCCATCAGCCATACCCAGATTCTCGCGCACTGAAGCACCAAGTATTTTTGAAGCGTCCAGAGCCTCCTGTTCGCGTATTTCAGGTGTCCCCCGGGTACCCAATTCACCTTTGGTAAGATCTACCATTCCGACCTTTTTTCCTTCATTAAGGAGCAGCAAAAGCGTTCCGGAGCAAGATAATTCGACATCATCCGGATGAGCACTAAAAGCAAGTACATCTAATTTCATAAAAAAGAAGCTATTTGTTTATAAAATGAATTTGAGCTTCGTAAAATTATAAAATCGCACAATATGGAGGAGCTTTGGTCATCTTTTTCTAATTTCGATGTTTTATCTTCCTTTATTCATTCCAGAATTGATTTTATGAAAATTACATTTCACGGTGCAGCCAGAACAGTAACAGGAAGTAAACATTTAATTACACTGGATAGTGGATTGAAAATTCTTCTGGATTGTGGTTTTTTTCAGGGTCATGGCGCGGATACAGATCCGATGAACAGGCATTTTGGTTTTGATCCTGCCACTGTCGATATCTTAATTTTATCCCATGCGCACATTGACCACTCCGGAAATATTCCGAACCTTGTAAAGCAAGGATTCTCCGGTAAGATATTCTGTACAGCCGCAACCCATGATCTTGCAGCGATTATGCTTGCTGATACTGCCCATATCCAGGAAAATGACATTAAGTACGTAAATAAAAAAAGAGCTAAAAAAGATCTTGCTCCATTCACTCCTATTTACAATTTACAGGATGTTGAAAATGCAATGGAGAATTTCTACACCGTCCCCTATCGCAAGAATTATAAAATTGAGGAAGGAGTTGAATTGATGTTTACCGATTCCGGCCACATTCTCGGAGCAGCCGCAGTGAATCTAACCATTACAGAAAAAGGAAAAGTAAGCCGGATTTGTTTCACTGGCGACATTGGTCGACCTACCGATAAAATTCTGAAATCCCCTGAACCATTTCCGCAATGTGATGTATTGATTTGTGAATCCACTTATGGTAACAGGCTTCATGATAATCCCGAAAAAACAGAACAAAAATTATTGGAAATTGTCCATGAGACATGTGTGGAGAAAAAGTCCAAACTGATTATTCCTGCATTTAGTCTGGGAAGAACACAAGAGGTTGTTTATGCGTTGAATAATCTAAGAAATGCACACAAGCTTCCTTCCATCCCTGTTTATGTCGACAGTCCTTTGTCAGTCAATGCAACAGCCATCATGCGTGCGCATCCGGAATGTTTCAATGGCGAAATGCTAAAGGCATTGCACAATGATCCTGATCCGTTCGGATTTGACAGTCTCGTATACATCCAGAAAGCAGAGGATTCCATTAAATTAAACGCTGACAAACGGCCCATGATTATTATCAGCGCATCCGGCATGGCAGAAGCCGGTCGCGTCAAACATCATATCAAAAACAATATTCAAAACCCGGATGCAACCATCCTCCTGGTTGGATATTGCACACCGGAAAGTCTCGGCGGAAGACTGGGTAGCGGCAGGAAAGAAGTTTTCATTTTTGGAAAAGAATACAAGGTGAATGCTCGTGTGGAACTGATGAATTCGTACAGTGCACATGCTGACTACAATGAAATGCTAAATTATTTGTCCTGCTTAGATCCTAAGAAAGTGAGTAAAACATTCCTTGTTCATGGAGATTATGAAGTACAAAAAGACTGGAGAGAAAAGCTTCTGAGCAGCGGACTTGAACAGATAGAGATTCCTGAAAAAGGAAGTTCATGGGAAATTTAATCAACGGAGAATGATTCGACAGGTTCAGTTTTTAATCTTAAAGGAAATTCGTCTTGAATGGAAACAAAAGTATGCTTTCCAGGAACTCTTACTGTATGTCGTTTCTACAGTCTTCGTATGCTATCTTTCATTCAAACAAATCATTGATTTGCCGACCTGGAATGCACTGTTCTGGATCATTCAATTATTCGCCGGTGTGAATGCGGTTGCAAAAAGTTTTATGCAGGAGAGCCGGGGAAGAATGTTGTATTACTATACACTGGCAAATTCACGGTCATTGATTTTAGCTAAAACAATTTACAGTTTGCTGTTAATGTTGGTTCTGTCGGCATGCAATCTGTTCTTTTATTCTTTATTTATTGGCAATCCGGTTCAGGATTTTCCAATGTTTTTTCTCGCTGTTTTCCTGGGTAGTTCAGGATTTGCTTCTGTCTTGTCGATGGTCAGTGCGATTGCTTCCAAAGCCGGCAACAATTCAACTCTCATGTCGATTCTCAGTTTCCCGATTCTGATTCCGTTGCTGATGACTACTATTCGCTTTTCAAAAAATGCGATGGACGGACTGGCCTGGTCGGTAAGCTGGCAATACATTATCATCCTGACAGCATTAAATGCGCTCGTTTTTGCACTGGCATACCTCCTCTTTCCTTATCTTTGGCGTGACTAAGATCAGACTCAAGGGCAGGAAAGAAACACGATTAACCGTTTGGAATTAAAACAGAATATATGAGCAACAAATTTGAAATTGCGGGCATCTCCTGGTGGAAATGGACATGTATCCTGATGTTATTTTATTCACTCATTCAGGGTTTGCTTATCCCGGTTCCGCGCCTGCCAATACTGCATGAAACCATTCGCAATCTTTTTTTTCATGTGACAATGTGGTTCAGTATGATCATCATGATGATCGCCTCTTTGGTTTATGCGATCCGATACCTTGGAAGCAACAAACTGGATTTAGATATCAAGTCCGAACAATGCGCCTATGCCGGAATTTTTTTAGGAATTCTTGGCTTGATCACCGGAAGTATCTGGGCTAAAAATACCTGGGGTGCATGGTGGGTCAACGATGCTAAATTGAATGGAGCAGCAGCTACAATGCTTGTTTATCTTGCGTATATGATTCTTCGTGGTTCGCTGGATGATGAACACAAACGTGCAAGACTTTCCGCTGTGTACAGCATTTTTGCTTTTACCCTTATGCTGGTGTTCATCATGATCCTACCACGGCTCACGGATTCACTTCATCCCGGAAATGGAGGCAACCCGGCATTCAGTTCCTATGATTTGGATAATCGGATGCGAACAGTCTTCTACCCTGCCGTGATTGGCTGGACACTATTAGCAGCCTGGATTACAGAAATCCGGGTTCGGATGAAGCGACTCAGCATTCAAAATGAAAACTGATGGGTCGCATACAACTACTTTTGATAATCTTTTCATTTGCAATTGTTGACTCTGGAAATTGTCAGCAACAGTTTCAAATCCACTATTCCAATCTCGCTGAAACAAATGGCATATCCATTGATTACTCACTGAACGGCGGATATATTCTACTTGATGCTTCGTTTAGCAATCAGAGTTCATCGATCGACCTTCAAAAATTGAACACAACATTCGGCACGGAATGGACCCGTTCTTTCATGACTCCGGATTCAGCAGTTTATCCGGTGACGATGAAAGAAACGGATGACGGGTCAATTTTGATTGCATCGAAAGTAATGGGTCAAAACCAAACATCCATCCACTTGTTGCAAATGGATTCATCCGGTGCATTGTTATGGAACCGGAGATATAGCCGAACAAATGATGATGAACCAAAAAGTATCCTTACACTTTCGGATGGATCATTTTATGTTTGTGGCACATCTCAACTTTCATCTTCCATTTCCCAGAAAGACATCCTGCTTTCCAGGATTTCCTCAACGGGTCAAGTCCAGTGGTCCCAACTTATCGGTGGAACACGGGAAGAAGATCCTTCACTGATCATCGAACTTCTGATGATCAACTTGCAATGCCGGTACAAGCAATAGTTTTAGCAATGGAAATAATTTCTTTTTAACGAAGCTGGATACCAGTGGGAATTATTATTGGTTCATGACATATACACTTGGGTTGAACGATACATGCAGATCTCTCTTACAAACAAATGATGGCGGATATTTGATGGTAGGAACCGGGGGAAGCAATGGTCAAGATATATTAATGATTAAAACGGACATCAACGGTTCTTTGGAATTTGCGCGAACGTATGACCTGAGTTTCTCATCGAACTCATTACTGGATGATGGATACAGAGTGCTAAGCACTGCTGATGGTGGCTTGGTGATAGCAGGAACTACTTGTCTCTCGACGAATCAGGCCAGCTTTTTATTTTTAATCAAACTAAGTCAGAACCTGGTGACTGAATGGTTCAGCAGTTATGGATTTCAATATACAAATAGCTTTTCCGGAATTATTCAAACTCCTGACAACGGTTACCTGATGCATGGAAGCAGACGAAATTCCATTACAAATCATCAGGAAGGGCTGTTGATTAAAACCGATTCCATGGGATACAGTTTATGCCACGAAACGAGTTTGAACAAAAATGATCTGATTGTAAATCCATTGCAATTTTCGGCAAGTCCATCAATTAGTTCTGTCTTACTAAATTCTTACAATGACACATTGTTGCTTACCAATCCGGCTCTACAATATGATACCGCGTGTTTCCTGGTTGCAGACATCAATCAGTACATAGTTCCGGATGATGATGATGTCAAGATTCATCCAAATCCTTTCAAAGATGAAATGTATATTCACTTGCCCTTTTCCGGGATTCGATGCACTCAGTTTGACTGGATTCTCCAGGCAAGTTCCGGTAAAGTGATCCAGGGAGGGCAAATTGAATCAGGAACCGGTTCTGCCTTAAAACTTGAAACTCCATTACTTGAACCCGGAATTTATATAGTTACCATAACTTGCGTTCAATCACATCAAACGTGGAAGAAAAAGGTCATTTGTATTGATTAACAGAAAAAAAACAAAACAGCATGTTCACAAATTCCAATCCAACAAAAATTATTTTAACATTTTGCTTCCTCATTTGTTCTGTTTTTTCTTTCGGACAAAGCAGTGATGTTGAAATGGCCGACCTGATGCATCAAAACGGGAAGATCTATGTTGTAATCGCTGTTTTGGCAGTGATTTTGGGTGGTTTTATTATCAACCTGATTTTAGTCGACAGAAGGCTGAGAAAGCTGGAAAAACGATCTGGAAAATAAGGGGAAATGGTTTCATTTCATTTGAAAGTTCGGAATTACTCCAGTTTTTAATACTAAATTTGCAGCTGGACAAACGTTTTCGAATGAAAAAATCACACATTATTGCCATTGTAATTATAGCTGTTGCAGTTGCTGCCATTCTGAGCACCGTTGCAGATTCAAGCACATATGCTTCTTTCAGAATTGCCGGTGAGCATCCCTCCAAAACGTATCATGTTGTTGGGAAATTAAACAAGGAAAAACCGCAAGACTACAATCCTCATGCGGATGCAAATCTTTTTTCTTTTTACCTGGTCGACAATGAAGGGGAAGAACAAAAAGTTGTTCTTCAGAAAGCCAAACCACAGGATTTTGATAAATCAGAACAAATCGTTGTTGTTGGTAAAATGAATGCAGGTTCTTTCCAGGCCTCCGATGTATTGATGAAATGTCCTTCGAAGTACAACAATCCAAAGGAAGACATGAAGTCAACCACCTCACTTCGCTAAGCTTTTTTCTACTTATCAATTATGGATATAAACTACGTTGGTGAGCAAGTGATCTGGGAAAAGATTGGACACTTGCTAATTATTCTTTCGTTTACCGCCTCCTTATTATCCACTGTCAGTTATTTTTTCGCCTTGCGTACAGGGGATGTATCCTGGAAGAGCATTGCCAGAAAATCATTCGCATTGCATTCCTTTTCAGTAATTGGAATTTTCTCCTTATTGTTTTACCTGATTTTTAATCACCGTTTTGAATACTATTATGTCTGGGAGCATAGCAATACTGCGATGCCTCTCCGGTATATTCTTTCTTGCTTTTGGGAAGGTCAGGAAGGAAGTTTTCTCTTGTGGATGTTCTGGCACATTGTACTTTCCTGGGTCTTGATTTTCACAGCAAGAGAATGGGAGAATGGGGTGATGTTTATTATCATGATGGTGCAGGTTTTTCTCGCATCCATGGTATTGGGAGTTGTCGTATTCGGATATAAAATTGGTACCAATCCATTTGTCCTGCTTCGTGAGCATCCGGATTTTGCTAATCTCCCGTTCATCAAAATGCCGGATTACCTGAGCAAGATCAAAGATGGAAGAGGATTGAATCCATTGTTACAGAACTATTGGATGACCATTCATCCACCGACATTATTTTTGGGTTTTGCATCAACAGTCGTCCCCTTTGCATTTGCTTTAGCCGGTCTGATGCGCAGGAAATACAAAGAATGGATCACACCTGCATTACCCTGGACCTTTTTTGGTATCATGATTCTTGGAACAGGAATTCTCATGGGAGCAGCCTGGGCTTACGAAGCCCTTAGTTTCGGTGGATTTTGGGCCTGGGATCCAGTGGAGAACGCGTCCCTTGTTCCCTGGATGACATTCGTTGGTTTAGGGCATGTGATGTTAATTTACAAGCATAGAAGCCGATCTTTGTTATCGACTTACATTTTGGCATCCATTACTTTCTTCTTTGTCCTCTACTCCACTTTTCTCACCCGGAGTGGAATTCTTGGTGATTCATCGGTGCATGCATTTACAGATCTTGGCATGTCAGGCCATTTGGTTCTTTACATGTTATTTTTCCTTGTTCTTTCTGCTGTGCTCATCATACGGAGTTGGAAGCATATCCTCGAACAGGAAAGCGAAGAACATATTTCATCCAGAGAATTTTGGATGTTTATCGGGATGCTGGTTGTCGTAATTGGAAGTATTCAAATTACATTCACAACTTCGACTCCTGTCATCAATAAGCTTTTCGGAACCAAACTTGCACCGCCGGCAGATCCACTGGATCACTACAATCGCTGGCAGATCCCGGTGGCAATTCTAATTTGCCTCCTCATCGGCATCGGGCAATTTCTTAAATACAAAAAAACAGATCGTAAAGATTTGATCCGGAAAATCACTCTCAGTGTGGTGCTTGCATCGGTGATCACCGGAATTTGTGCCCTCTTTCTTGGAACGACTTACCGCATTCATTATTATGGATTGCTGTTTGCTTCCATTTTCGCGGTGGTTGCAAATGCAGATTACATCATTCGGGGCATAAAAGGAAAATGGAGTCATGCGGGTGCGTCGATAGCACACATCGGCATCGGTATAATTCTTTGTGGGGCATTGATTTCGAATACCAAAAAGGAAATCATTTCTCAAAATGTAAAAAATATTGACCTTGGAAAAGACATGCCCAACAAGGAAAATATTATGATTGAACAAAAAACGGATACACTTCCGATGGGTGAATATTTTGTCACGTACAAAGAAAAAGACAAGCAGGGTGTTCACGTTTATTACACGATAGAATATTTTAAACTCAATCCGGTTACAGGAATCAAAGAAAAAGCTTTTGAATTAAAGCCTTTCATTCAATTGAATGACAGAATGGGCAATGTTGCAGAGCCGGCGACAAGACATTTTCTTTCGAAGGATATCTATACACATATTACCTATGCGGAACTTGACAATTCCAAAAAAGAACCGCAGGCTGACGATGAATTCCAGGCACCAAAAAATCAGCAACTGGCCATCGGTGACACTTTTGTAACGAGCAACAGCTTTGTCATTCTTGAAGGTCTCAATAAAGATCTGGATCGCGAGAAACTACATCTCCACGAAACAGATCTTGCAGTCGCTGCACAGCTAAGAATAGAAGATGTTAACCGGAAGATATACCATAGTGAACCCATCTTTCTCATTCGGGAATTGGCTGTGTACACCCAGGATTCTTATCTCGAGGAGTTGGGTTTAAAATTCGCATTCAATAAAATAGATCCTTCAACAGGGAAAATTGACCTGAGTATCAGTGAGAAGAAAACCAACAAAAGAGATTTCGTCATTATGAAAGCAATTATTTTCCCGGGGATAAATATCCTCTGGTTGGGTTGTTTTATGATGATTCTTGGTTCACTGATGACTCTTCGAAAGAGGATTCGACAAAACCGTGCAGCCCGGTCCGCAGAAAAAACTGTGTCATGAAAATAGTCCTGATTGGTTCGGGAAATGTAGCCACGCATTTAGGAATTGCTCTGAAAAATGCAGGGCATACCTTTCTTCAGGTGTTTGGCCGGACTGAAGCAAATGTATCTGCACTTGCTAAAAAATTACATGCATCCTTTACTCTTAGCACGGATGAACTGAATCCTAAGGCAGATCTGTACCTGATCGCTTTACGCGATGAAGTGATTGCAGAAGTACTCCCCTTTATTCCGAATAAGAAGGCACTCGTAGTTCATACATCCGGGAGTGTCGCAATTGATATTTTCCAGGATACTTTTGAAAATCCGGGCGTAGTATATCCCCTTCAAACCTTTTCCCTTTCAAAAAAAACAGACATCAAAAAAGTTCCTTTTTGTCTTGAAGTCAAATACCCAAGGACGAAGAACAAACTTTCAAAAGTATTGAAATCAATGGGTGCAGAGATTCATTGGATCAATTCAGACAAAAGGAAAGCTTTGCATTTGGCCGCTGTTTTTGCAAATAATTTTTCCAATCATATGTTTGTGATTGCAGAAGAACTTTTAAAGAAAAATGACCTTGATTTCAATTTGCTCCGGCCCTTGATTCTCGAAACGTCCAATAAAATCCGGAACCACTCCCCTTCTGATATGCAAACAGGACCCGCACGCAGAGGTGATACCGGTACAATCGAAAAACACCTACAATTGCTTGTAAATAAACCCGAATATGCGAAAATGTATCGTTTGATCACTGATAGTATTGAAGATCACAATGGGCCCGTTCTTTAATTTTTTCTTATACTTGCTCAGATGAACGAAAATTTCAAACAACGACTGGCAAAAATAAAATGCTTCATTTTTGATGTCGACGGAGTCCTGACTAATGGTTCCCTCTTCGTCATGCCCTCAGAACTCATCCGTGTGATGAACATTCGTGACGGTTATGCATTGCATGAAGCAGTGAAAGCAAGATACAAAGTGTGCATTATTTCCGGAGGCAAATCAGAGTCGGTACGTACGCGCCTGAATAACCTTGGAGTGACAGACATTCATCTTGGCATCGACAACAAGAGGGAAAAGTTGGATGAAATAATGGAGGACTACGACCTTCAGTTTGATGAAATCCTTTACATGGGTGATGATCTTCCGGATTATGAAATCATGAAACTTATCGGTGTGCCAACATGTCCGCATGATGCAGCACCAGAAATAAGAGAACTTAGTATTTATATCTCCTCTTTTAAAGGAGGGGATGGTTGTGTTCGTGATGTGATTGAGCAAGTGATGCGCCTTCATGGGAAATGGCCATTTCAAAATACCGTACAGGATTCGGGTGCGAAAAATTAAGGCTATTGTTTTTGCCAAAACAAATTTACTTCCATTTCTAACAAATTCAGGGTTTGCAAATTGTTCAATGATTCAATTGATTCGCATTTGATATGTACTTCTTAAAACTCATCCGCCTGCCCAACCTACTCATGATGGTGTTGACGCAGTTTTTAGTGAGATATTGTATCATCATCCCTGCTTTTCAAACAGAGTACAATATCACCGGTGAATTTCCGGATCACTTGTCAAAATTTGATTTTTCATTGCTTGTTCTCTCTACTATTCTGATTGCAGCAGCAGGATACATCATCAACGACATTTTTGATATAACTGCAGATGAAATAAACAAGCCTGAATCAGTTGTTATCGGAAAGAAGATCACCGAAAAAAAAGCGCGCTTAGTTTACCTGCTCCTCAATGCAGTGGGAATCAGCATCAGTTTATATTTGGCAATAAAAATTGAACACCCTACCATGGCATTGGTTCAGGTTTTCATTGTTGCTTCTCTGTGGATGTATTCGTCTTATTACAAACGAAGAATTCTATCGGGTAATTTCATCATCGCATTACTCAGTGCTTTGGTACTGATTGTGGTTGGTCTCTTCGAACCTGAGTTTTACAGGAACTTCGTATTCCTGATGGCCTATTCCGGCTTTGCTTTCTTTGTTTCTCTGACCCGGGAAATCATCAAGGACATGGAAGATGTGGAAGGTGATGAAAAAGCTCAATACAAAACTCTTCCGGTCAGATTTGGTTTACAGAAAACCAAGGGAATTATTTATTTTAATCTCCTGTTAACTGGCGGACTCATCGTTCTTGTTTTTTACCAATTCTTTTTTATCAACAAAGTCATCAGTTTCTGGTATCTTCTCAGCATGTTTCTTATTCCGTTCCTTGCACTGACCTATTTGATTTATTCAGCGAATGAGAAAAAGGATTATTATTATGCCAGTTTATTCACTAAAATTATAATGCTGGTAGGTATTTTGACAATGATTCCTTTTTATTATTATTTTCTAACCTGATATTGATCCATACTTCCGGACTTAAATTCTGAATGAAATAAGTGTTCTTCCATTAAGAAATTCTTTCCGTTCTTTATGGTGTTCCACAAGGGTCCGATTACCGACCAAATGACTCACCATTAAATCAAAGACAAAACAATTATATGGATTCAAATTTCCATTTCATTCTCGGGTCCGGTTCCCCTCGAAGAAAGCAATTGCTTGAAGGAATCGGATATCGTCCGGAAGTGCGTTTGAAAGAAATCCCTGAGGATTACCCTATAGAATTAAAAAAAGAAGAAATTGTCGACTATCTGTCAAAGCACAAAGCGAATGCATATCTCGGTGAATTAAAAAGTAACGAATTATTATTGACTGCCGATACGATAGTTTGGTGCGATCAGGAACTGCTTGGAAAGCCTGCAGATCGTGACAATGCAATCCAGATGTTGCTCAAATTACAAGGACGGGATCACCAGGTATATACAGGAGTGTGCCTAAGTTCCAGCACTAAGAGTATCGGATTTTACGATGAAAGTACAGTGTGGTTCAAACCTCTGTCGAAGATGGAAATTGTGAATTATGTGGATCATTACAAGCCCTTTGACAAAGCCGGTGCTTATGGAGCACAGGATTGTTTGCCTGTGGGAATGAATCCCTGCTCAGAAGAAGAAAAGAAATTTCTTGTCGACATCGGTCAACCTGATTTATTCGAACGATCCCTTGCATTGGATCACTCCCTCGCGATTCCTATTATTGACAGAATTACAGGAAGTTATTTTAATGTTATGGGGCTTCCAATTGTAAGAGTTTGGAAAGAGCTTAATAAATTCATGATTGATTAAAATTGTCAAAATACTTGAACGTATAAACTGACGAATGAACAATCTGCCTTAGCCCTCACCGATGCGAACTGCTTATTTAAAAATGCATAGTGCTATTTTCCTTTGGGGCTTCACAGGTCTTTTGGGTAAACTCATCAGTTTGAATGAAGGACTGCTTGTGTGGTATCGATTATTCATAAGCAGTTTAGCAATTGCAATCATGTTATTGGTATCTAAAAAAATTCCATCGCTAAAATGGAAAGAAGTCCTGAGAATTGGCGGAATTGGATTTATTGTGATGCTTCATTGGGTTACTTTCTATGGATCTATCAAATTGTCCAGCATAAGTGTTGCGATGATTTGTCTTTCTTCAATTGCATTATTTGCCTCTATTATTGAACCACTTGTAAATAAAACCAGGTTTGATTATGTGGATATTGTCTTTAGCCTGTTTGCACTTGCCGGAATTGCTACTATTTATCATTCCGACCTGAGTGCTTCTGCAGGAATCATTGTAGGGGTTACCAGTGCATTGCTGAGTGCAATATTTTCCACCCTGAACAAACGTATAGCAGGAAATTACGAAGCACTTACGATCAGTCTTGTAGAGCTTTCCAGCGGCCTCTTGCTGTTGACAGTATTAATGCCTTTTTACCTGGCAATTCAGCCTGCTACACATTATCTCCCCGACTTCTCAGATTCCATTTACTTGCTCATTTTATCCCTGGTTTGTACTGTTCTCACCTGGATACTTTCCCTTGACGCTTTGCGAAAGGTTTCCGCATTTACAATGGGGCTCGCTTTAAATCTCGAACCTGTTTACGGTATTATTCTGGCGGTACTTTTCGCAGGTGAAGGTAAAATCCTCAATGAGGGGTTTTATTACGGAGCACTGATTATTATGATCACAGTAGTCTTGCATACAGTTTACAAATTCAGGAAGGCTGTTAAAATTCGGAAATCTAAAACCTGACACTATCATGAGCGAATATAAAAAACCGATGGATCTCCGCTGGTCGGATCTGGATCCAAACTATCATTTAAGACATTCTGTCTATTATGATTTTGCAGCGCAAATCAGAACGGCGTTCCTGGAGGAACATGGATTAACTATCCGACAAATGCAGGAATTACATTTGGGACCTGTACTCTTTCGGGAAGAAGGAATTTTCAGGAGAGAAGTTCGTTTTGGAGAACACACGACGATCAATCTTCAACTTTTCAGACTTAAGAAAGATTATTCCCGTTTTTCTTTCCGGCATGAAATTGCAAAGGAAGATGGAACGCATTGCGCTATAATTAATGTAGATGGGGCATGGATGGATACACGGACGCGCAAACTAACCGTCCCTCCTGAACTTGGGAAAGAAATGATCGATGCAGTTCCGAAGGCTGAGGGTTTTGAGTGGGGATGAAAACGGTTCAAAGTTTAAGGTTTAAGGTTTTGTTTAGAGTTTAGAGTTTAGAGTTTAGAGTTTAGAGTTAAAAAAAAAAAGAGGCTGCCTTTGGGAAAAGACAGCCTCTTTTTTTTTAGGATTGATGAATTAGAACTTCACCAGTTTATTTACGGCTTTGATACCATTTGATTCTACGTGAATCAGGTAAGTACCAGCGCTAAGTTTTTGAGCATTTACTGATTCATGATTCACACCGCTATTTACATAGGTGGAATTAGAATATACCTGACGACCCATCAAGTCAATGATTTCAATCTTCGTTTTACCGTAGTTTGCTGCATTGATTTGGATGTCAATTGTAGATTCATCTTTCATGTGACTGAATACAGTTAATTGAGCTGCATCAATTTCAGTGATGCCTACACCAGTACAAGCAGGATCAGCAGGATCGTAAACCATTACAGCTACGGATGCACCACCATAAGTACAATTTGGATCAAGGTCAAGTTCCTGGAGGAATGTAGGAGGAATAGTATTTGCAACTGCATTACCAAATACAATAGGAGTCCAGTAGTACAAACCATAAGGCAATGTAGATCCGATAAACTGACCATCATTGATGAACGTACGTGATGAACTTGAAGTAGCATAAGCAAATGTGTATGATGCAACAAACGTTGGTTCGTTCAATGGATCCGTTGTTCCGGAGATATCACCTGTAGAAATTACCCAACTTTCACCGGCATAATCACCGTCTGTCGGAGCTACCATACCGGAAGCTGTAACAACTGTAGAGTCACCATCACAGATTGCTGTGTCTGAAGCAGCAGTTGTTCCTGGAGTGATTGAAGGATCAGAACAAGAAACAGTAAGTCCTGTGCAAATTGGAGAAAGTGGATCGTAAACATGCATAGGAACTGATGTTCCTACATAGGTACAATTTGGATCGAGCAAAAGATCACCAAGGAACTGAGGAGTACCTGCACTCGCCTGAACAGCATTTCCAAAAGATACCGGAGTCCAGAAATACAAACCGTATGCTGCTTGTCCGCCAATCAATACACCATCATTCGTATATGTGCGTACTGATGTTGAAGGAGCCGGGAAAGTAAAACGGTAGGAAGCAATCAAGCTTGGTTCATTTAAAGGATCGCTGGAACCTGAAATGTCAGCAGAAGTAATCACCCAACCAATACCTGAAAAATCACCAATCGTTGGAGCAACAACACCACTGGATGTAAATGTTCCTGTTTCTCCACCACAAACTGATGTGTCAGAACCAACATTTGTTCCTGCAGAGATGGATGGATCGCTACAAGCAATCGTAGGAATGTTCACCCATTTGTAAATACCATCAGTAAACTCGTCAGCAGTAAAACCGCCAGTCCACATGTGGATTGAATCGGCAATTCCAAGAGCAGTACGTTGATCAGCAACTTCAATGTCTGTCCATGTAAGACCGCCATCAGCGCTATAAGAAGAACCAATGAAGCCGGTTGCAGCGCCTGTAGAAACCAATGTTGATTGAGTTCCGGGAACCCACTGAACGTCGGAACCAAAGAAATTACCTACAGGAGTAGCGGAAGTCCAGGTATCACCGCCATCATGAGTAACTTTCATTGTATTCACACCGGTTGTACCGTTGTAAACACGAGCAAGACCATCAAGGTGTGTATAGAAACAAAGATCCATTGCATTTTGTGCAGGGATTGTAAGTCCTGTAGCGTGAACAGTCCAGTTAGCACCTCTGTCGACAGAACGGAAAATACGTCCTTGATTAGTATCAAACCAGATCGTGTCACCCATTACATCATAATGACCAACAATTGCATATTCTCCATTTTGTGCAGGAGCAATGTTTGCACCCGGGACAGGAATCCATGTTGCACCACCGTCAGTAGTAGTGTAAATTTCAAAGTCTGTAGGATTCGGATCACCGATCGCAAAACCATTATCTCCATCGTAGAAATGTACAATGTCAGGAAATGAGTTCGCATCGAAAATTGCACCACCACCCTGTTGTGTCCAGTTCTGGCCACCATCAGTAGTTTTCCAGATTCCACCACCTGCTCCGGCAGTTGCATCAAAAACATAGACCATGCAGTATCTGCATTCAGTCCGAAAATCATTGACCAGTCATAATCTGTTGACAGCGGTACATTCCCTGCTGTCCACGAAGAACCATCTGTTGTTCTGGAAAAATCGGTACGATTTGCAGCACCACCAGATCCGTCGTAAGAACAAATCCAGGCAATGTTGGAATCTACAACGCTCACATAGCGAACACCAGAGGAGACCGGTATCATACCAGTGGATTGGCTAAGCCAAACATACTGGGCGGAAGCACCAAGGCTCACCAGAAATAAGGCAGCAATAAGTAATTGTCTTTTCATGCTAATAGTTAGTTTAAATAAGTTGAGAATAATGGTGCAAAATTAGAAGATTTTCTGGTATTTGGAACCTTCAAAACTATAATTACATAACACTGACATTGAAGTTCCAAGATGAAAAAAAACGGAAGCTTCTACAAAAATGAATATCATTTTTGAGTCGAAAAAGCTGTAAATCTTTATAATTTAGTTAAATTGATAGAATTGTAGCAAGACCCAGGAATTAAGCATTTTGTGTATTAATACTTTTCCTGTCATTCGGACTAAGGAGAACTTAATAAACAAGAGCTATTTTAACAATTTTTATCTTGTTAACGTAATAACTTTCTATTCCCCAGCTTGAAATTAGAATCTTCAGATAAGGGAATTAACCATGAAAATTCATCAATCCAATGTATATTATAGTGCCAAGTCTATTTTCATGATTGTGGAATAGAAATTTATTTCTTGGAGAGCCAGCAAGGTGTTTAATACGTGGGAAAAAATCATCTGCTCACAATGATGCTGGTCAGCTGAATATAGACTCGTAAGTATTAATTTTGATTGTCCTTTCAAAAAATACATAGTATGAAATCCAAATCAGATCTTGCCAAAGAACTAAACCGCAATTACAATCTTAAGGAAAAAATACTTCTTGAAATTGGAGAGTGCTATTACAATCACATTCAAGGCAAAGATGAACTGGCTATTAAAAGTGCAAATGAAAAATCTGAACTTTTGAAAAAACTTAAAGAGCGTATTACTGAAATTGAAAAAGAATTCGTGAATGCTATCCATTGATTTTCATTTCTCCTGAAACCCCTGTTTTGGCTTCCGATTTCTGTCCTGATTGCAGTATTTTAAGCTATTATCATTTTTGAAGCTTTTTGAAGCAACATTCCCGAATTGATTGTTTTGACGAAATTTAAATTTCGCACATTGAGGTGTATTTGTGGAAAGCAGAAATGCTGAAATTCTTTACACAAAGATTTCGATGATTTCTTAAATTTTCTTAAGGTTTCATTTCCTGGGTATAAATGCCTTAATTTCCCCCAATAAATCTTAACTCATGAATCAAACAAAACTCTGGATTGGTTTTTTAGCATGCATCGCAATGTTTCAAACTGCAAGTGCACAAAGCGAAAAATTACCTTCAAATTTTTTCATGTCCAAACTGGAAAACGGACTGGAAATACTGGTGATTGAAGACCGCACAGTTCCTTTGGCAACTATTGAAATTTCCACACGAAACGGAAGCTATACAGAACCTCCTGAATACAATGGGCTATCACACCTATATGAGCACATGTTCTTTAAAGCCAACCGTGATTATCCTTCACAGGAAAAATTTCTTGAACGTGTTAAAGAGCTGGGAATCGTTTTCAATGGAACGACTTCCAACGAGCGCGTGAATTACTTTATCACTCTTGGAAATTACAATCTGCGCCCGGGACTAGAGTTTATAAATTCAGCTATACGCTATCCTCTCTTTGACAAGGAAGAAATGAAGCGGGAAAATGTTGTTGTGGATGGAGAATTCCAGCGCAACGAATCCAATCCTGTCTTCTTTCTTATCAATGATCTGAATTACAAAATGTGGGGAGACCATTATTGCAGAAAAAATCCAATCGGAGATCACAACATCATTCGTACAGCGACACCTGAAAAAATGAAAGTCATTCAGGAAAAGTTTTATCATCCGAACAACTCAATTCTGTGTGTAGCCGGAGATGTTAACCATGACGAGGTTTTTGCAATGGTAAAAGATATTTACAGTGCATGGCCTGCTTCAACGATTGACCCTTTTAAACGATGGCCAATACCTGATTTTTACCCAATGGTGGATCAGAATAATTTCGTTGTCATAAACGAAAATGCCAAATCCCCTATGATTATTGGAGGATACCACGGACCTGACACACGAAATGATCTCCCGGCTACCTATGCAGCAGATGTGTTTTCAACAATTTTAAATTTGAGAACCTCCGCTTTGCAAAAAGCACTTGTTGAAAGCGGATTGGCTTTTAATGTCAATGTGAATTACCAGACGTGCAAGTTCACCGGCCCGATACAAATTTTTATGGTCCCCAATCCTGCACGTATCAAAGAAGCCATAAAAGTTCTTCAGGATGAAATTAAAAAATGGGATCGTGATGATTATTTCACTGATGAACAACTCAGCACAGCCAAATCGCAACTCGAAATTTCAGACGCTTTCGGCAAAGAACAAACATCGAATTTTGTACACACCGTTACCTATTGGTGGGCATCTGCCAGTATTGGCTACTACACGAACTACAATGAAAACGTCCACAAAGTTACTCGTGAAGAAATCAAATCGTATGTTCGGAAATATATACAGAATCAGCCATCCGCGTGGGGTGTGCTTGTCGATCCGAAATCAAAAGAATCCATGCAACTAGATGAATCTATATTTGTACAAAAATGATCACCCCTCCAGATACAAAAACCATGAAGAAAATATTCAGGTCCTCACTCCTACTGATGCTCATAAGCATTTTTACAACTGCAGCTTCGGCTCAACAAAATGAAATCAAAAAACGTCCCATCAAAAAACAGGATTTTGGTGTAAAAGAATATATGGTGGATGGAATAAAAGTGATCAGCAAGCCTTCCACAAAAGATATCATCAGTGTCGCCTTGTATGTAAGAGGAGGAACTGCAAATTACACAAAGGCCCAGGAAGGAATAGAACAACTTACCCTCAACGTACTTGCTGAATCCGGGAGCCAAAAGTATCCCAAAGATAAATTCAATTCGTTGCTTGATTCATACGGCAGTTCCATCGCTGCAAGTACAAATGAAGACCAGGGATCAGTCACTTTGAATTGTCTAAAAAACAGATGGAACGAAAGCTGGGATATTTTTGCCGATATGATATTGCATCCCACTTTTGATCAAAACACGTTCAACAATAAAAAAAGAAGAATCACTCAGTCTGATTAAACAAACGGAAAGTGATCCGGATGGACATCTTGGTGATCTTGTGTACAAAGAAGTTTTCAAAGGAACACGCTACAACACAATTGTTCAGGGGAGCGAAGAGTCAATCCAAAAAATGAAAATTGAAGACGTTAAAAATTACTATGGAAGTTTAGTGGCTAAAAACAAATTGTATGTTGTTGTTGTTGGTAATGTTTCTGAGGACGATATCCGGGCCAAGGTTGGGCAATTGAAAGGAATCCAAAGCGGCCCTCCTCCTGTAATTGCCGCAGAAACAAAACCTGATTTCAGCAAATCCACTTTGTACAAGGAAGACCGTAAACTGGCAACCAATTACATTCAGGGTATTCTCAATGCACCTGCACCGGGTTCTGCCGATTGGACAGCTATGAAAATTGCAACCCGTATTTTGAGCGACCGGTTATTTGTAGAAATACGCACAAAGAGAAACCTGTCCTATGCACCTTATGCTTTTCTTGCGTCCAATAAGAATTCCTACATGGGAATGTATGTATCAACAACGGATCCTGCAGCTTCAGTGCAGGTGATGACGGATGAAGTGAAAAAGATTCGCAAAGACGGTTTTACTGAGCAGGAATTGAAAAACAAGAAAGAAGAATATCTAACAGGATTTTACATGAATCTTCAGACCAACAGTGCTTTAAACGGAATGTTGGGTACTAATGAGAATTTAAGTAGTTGGAAGGAAGTGATGACTGTATTGGAAAAAGTTAAAAATTTATCTGTGGAGGATCTTAACACAACTTTCCGAAAATACTCCACAAGCATTCAATGGATCTATCTTGGAGAAACTTCACAATTGGATGAAAAATTATTTTTACAGGCATTGGAATAGTAGATATTAGATTGTAGATTTTAGATTGTTGATTTAAATTCAACAATCTAAAATCTAAAATCTAATATCTAAAATCTAAACATGTCCCTGGGCAATCATTGCATCGGCAACTTTCACGAAGCCACCGATGTTTGCGCCTTTAACGTAATTAATTCCGCCTTTTTCTTTTCCATACTTCGCACAAGTTTCGTGAATACTTTTCATGATTCCATGCAAACGTTGATCCACCTCTTCACGAGTCCAGGAAAGTCGAAGTGAGTTTTGACTCATTTCCAAACCGGATACTGCAACACCACCGGCATTCGATGCTTTTCCTGGAGCAAACATGATCCCTTTTTTGTGCATCATTTCAACTGCTTCCGGAGTGCAAGGCATATTTGCGCCTTCTGCAACAGCAATACATCCGTTTGCCGCTAGAAGTTGCGCATCCGCTCCACCCAACTCATTTTGTGTAGCACAAGGAAGAGCAATATCGCATTTTACATTCCATGGAGTTTTTCCATCGACGTACGAACCGCTTTTGAATTTCTTGACATAATCCTTGATTCTGCCACGCTTAACATTTTTTAGTTCCATGACCCACTCCAGTTTTTTCAGATCGATCCCGTCTTTGTCGATGATATAACCGTCAGAGTCGCTCAAGGTGAGTACTTTTCCACCCAACTGAATAACTTTTTCAGCTGCATACTGCGCAACATTTCCTGATCCGCTGATCACGACTTTCTTGCCCTTCATATTCGACTTTTTGGTAGCAAGCATTTCCTGAACGAAGTATACACAACCATATCCTGTTGCTTCCGGACGGATAAGACTTCCTCCAAACTGAATTCCTTTGCCTGTGAGTACGCCGGTGAATTCTGAACTGAGACGCTTGTATTGTCCAAACAGGAAACCAACTTCCCTTCCACCTACTCCAATATCACCTGCAGGTACATCAACATCTGCACCAATATGTCGGTATAATTCAGTCATAAAGCTTTGGCAAAAACGCATTACTTCATTGTCTGATTTTCCTTTGGGATCAAAATCGCTTCCTCCTTTTCCACCACCCATTGGGAGCGATGTGAGTGAATTTTTAAATACTTGTTCAAAGGCAAGAAACTTCAAGATTCCGAGGTAAACCGAGGGATGAAAGCGGAGTCCTCCTTTGTATGGACCAATTGCACTATTCATTTGAATCCGGAAGCCGCGGTTGATTTGAAAGTCACCTTTGTCATCAATCCATGGAACACGAAACATAACAACACGTTCCGGTTCAGAGATTCGTTCGAGTATTTTCGCAGATTTGTATTGCGGGTGATCTTCCATGAATGGAATTACGGATTCAGCAACCTCATGAACTGCCTGATGATATTCACTTTCACCTGGATTTTTTGCTTTCACCTTCTGCATGAAGGCATCAATTTCTTTTTGAAATTTGCTCATAGATATTTTAAGATTAAAATGAAGGAGGGTGAAAATATAAAAAAAACCTTCGTGCAACCATGACCTTCATTCTCCACTTATACAATTGATGGCTTGTCTTTGACTATCAATGAATTAAAGCCAATAATTGCGTGCACTAAATTGCAATTTCTGCACAAATCAATTAATGATTTCCAAATCCATTTCAGAAACGAGAATAAAAAGGAATAAAAAAAGCGGAACACCTTTGGGATGTTCCGCTTTTGTCTAAAGAAATTTTACTTATTTTTTATCTTCTTTTACTTCTTCAAAGTCGACATCAGTTACTTCGCTATCCGACTTCGCTTGACCATTTGTATCCGGGTTACCGGCACCCTGATCAGCTGGGCCTCCTGCATTTTGAGTAGCCTTATACATCTCTTCAGAAGCAGCCTGCCAGGCAGTGTTCAGGGAAGCTAAGGCTGTTTCGATTTTCTGCAAGTCACGCTCTTTGTGAGCATCTTTCAATTCAGTCAAGGCTTTTTCGATAACCTCTTTTTTATCTGCAGAAAGTTTATCGCCATAATCTTTCAGTTGTTTTTCTGTCTGGAAGATCAATGAATCAGCCTGGTTGATTTTCTCAACTTCTTCTTTTGCTTTTCTGTCAAGTTCAGCATTTGCTTCAGCTTCAGCTTTCATCTTCTTAATTTCTTCATCACTCAAACCAGAAGAAGCTTCAATACGGATATTTTGTGATTTGCCCGTAGCTTTATCTTTTGCTGTTACATGCAAGATTCCATTCGCGTCAATGTCGAAGATTACTTCAACCTGAGGAACTCCTCGAGGTGCGGGTGGAATACCGTCGAGGTGGAAACGACCAATGGTACGGTTGTCCTTTGCCATTGGGCGCTCTCCCTGCAAAATGTGAATTTCTACAGAAGGCTGGTTATCGGAAGCGGTTGAAAACACTTCACTCTTTTTGGTTGGGATTGTAGTATTGGACTCGATGAGACGAGTCATTACTCCACCCATGGTTTCGATTCCCAGAGAAAGCGGTGTTACATCCAACAGCAGAACATCTTTTACTTCACCTGTGAGCACCGCTCCTTGAATTGCAGCACCGATAGCAACAACCTCATCCGGATTCACACCTTTGTGAGGAGCTTTTCCAAAGAACTTTTCAACGAGTTCCTGGATCGCAGGAATTCGTGTTGATCCGCCGACAAGAATTACTTCATCAATTTCGGATGGATTTATTCCAGAGTCCTTAAGTGCTTTTTTACAAGGCTCAAGTGTGCGCTGGATCAAGTCGTCACAAAGTTGTTCAAACTTGGAACGCGAAAGTGATTTTACAAGGTGCTTCGGGATTCCATCAACCGGCATGATATACGGCAGATTGATTTCAGTTTGTGTAGAGCTTGACAATTCAATCTTGGCTTTTTCTGCAGCTTCTTTCAATCGTTGCAAAGCCATTGGGTCACGTCGAAGGTCAATTCCTTCATCCTTCTTGAATTCGTCAGCAAGCCAATCGATAATTTTTTGATCGAAATCATCACCACCAAGATGTGTGTCACCATTCGTAGATTTAACTTCGAATACACCATCACCGAGTTCGAGCACAGAGATATCAAATGTACCACCGCCTAAATCGAACACAGCAATTTTTTCGTCCTTACTTTTTTTGTCAAGTCCGTATGCCAGGGAAGCTGCTGTTGGTTCGTTGATGATTCGAAGCACTTTCAAACCGGCAACTTCACCTGCTTCTTTGGTAGCTTGTCGCTGACTGTCATTAAAATAAGCAGGAACTGTAATCACAGCCTCAGTAACTTCATATCCGAGGTAATCTTCAGCAGTTTTTTTCATCTTTTGCAAAATGATTGCCGAGATTTCTTGCGGAGTGTATAAGCGGTCAGTGATTTTAACTCTAGGAGTGTTATTATCTCCCTTCACTACTTCATATGGAACTCTGTCTTTTTCCTTTGTTACTCGATCAAAAGTTTCTCCCATAAATCGTTTAATGGAAGAGACTGTATTTTTAGGATTTGTAATTGCCTGACGTTTTGCAGGGTCTCCAACCTTTCTTTCACCGTTATCCAGGAATGCTACAATTGAAGGTGTAGTCCTTCTTCCTTCACTATTTGGAATAACGACTGGTTCATTACCTTCCATCACTGCAACACAGGAATTGGTAGTTCCCAGGTCAATGCCTATAACTTTTCTCATGATTATTTATTTTTTGTTTTTGTTTGTGCGTATGGCTGACCGCCTTAGTCAATCATTATGCCACTGACAGGATAAGGGAAAAAATGTCAGTTTTGAGAAAAAGTCTAAAAAACTCATAAAAACCAATGACAAAGAGGCATTTCCTCTTATTGGAAGTTCAAATCTCTTGTAAAAACACTCGTGTCAAGGGCACTTACGGTATTGACAGTAAGATTCCTGAATTCAGAATGAATGAGCCTGCTAGTAAAGAGCCCTACACCGTTTTGCATGGTCGTAAACAGTGGTCTGTCCTGAACAACCACCGGATCCGGGACGGGTGAGTTGTTCATAGGTATAAAGATCTTCGGAGCCAACGATAAAGCGGAATTCAATGGGTTTATAACCAGGAGCAAGGTTATCAAGCCTACGGATTACACCGGGAGTGTGAGGGATAGTATTCCCCAGAATTTCAAAAAAATCAGGGCGAAAATACTTGAACTCAACTTCACCTGAACCGGCATTTGAATAAGCCTGTTCCGGGAAGTTCCAATCTACAAAGTGTTGAGTGACATTTCCGAGAGTATCCGTTTCGGTGTAATGAAAACGGATGATCATATCGGCAACATTTGAGTTATCGCCGGGTGTAAATCGTACTGTAATGAAGAATCGGGTTGCGAAGTCTACGTTGTTCGCTATGGGTGTTCCCTGAAATACATCGCCAACAATTCGCGTGATCGAGCTTGCAATATTCCCAGTGGATCTGTTGGTAACAACCAGTTTGTAGAGGCTACCATCATCGGAAATCGGATGATTGGTTCTGTAATATACCTGATAGGGAGCAGCGAAAATTCCTTCATCTTTTGGAATCGTATCGGTTCGTTGCAATGAAAACGTTTCAAGTACAGGGCCATTCTCGGATTGCCAGCGCTCCATTTTCACATCGAGAATATCCGCATAATTAATCGAATCAGGTTCCTGAGCCATTACAAGTGCATTTCCTTCACCAAGGTAGGCCTTGCTTATTCTGATAAACTGAGCTGTATCCAGTGTATTGAGGAGACCATACACAACAATGGTTTCCTTATAGGGAGCATTTATTTCGAAGTCAGTGGAACAGGATGAAAATATCCCATAAAACCCAAGAATGAAAATTATCCGCTTTTTCATGAGCCACAAAGCTAAATTTTTTCTCACAACTTTGAAGGAATTTGTAGCTTTGATCCAACACAAATTAATGTGTTTTTACACAATAATGACCCGACGACTTCTAGCTTCATTTGGACTTGGCCTCTTATTAATGACAATGCCTGCAAAGGCACAATTTGTTAAAGAAACTTTTACTGATCCATTGTATTCTGATAATTTCGAAACGGATGCAGGAAATTGGAAAATCCAATCCAATGCTGACAATCTCTTTTTAATCCAGGATGGAGAATATTTATTAAAGCGCAGAAATACAAGCACCGGATATTCTGTTTTCACAACCTGGAAATTGCAGGTGCAGGCATTTGAAATTGCTGTTCGAATAAATTTGGAAAAATCAACTAACAAAGAATCTTCTGCCGGAATTATATTCATGGCACAGGAAGATGGCACAGGTGCATTTGTATTCGAATTCAATTGTCAGCAGCAATATCGATTAAAACAATTGGTGGGCGTGAATTACCGCTTGCTAACCGGAGAAGGAAAAAATAATGGCTGGGTGAATTCAGAAGTGCTCTCAGCGAATGATGCTTTCAACCTCATTCAGGTAAGAAGCAACAATCGGAACTACGACATTTATATCAACCAGAAATATCTTTTCTCATTTACCGAACTTGCCTATAAATCCGGCAAATTAGGGATCAATGCAGGGCCTTCCTCCAATATCCATGTGGATAGTTTTTCAGTGTTCGGCCTCTCAACGGATTCTGACAAGCATCAAAATGAACAAGGACCTTGTGAAGAAGTAAATGCAAAATTAAAAGCCGAGTTAGGAATCCTCAGAAAAGACAATCAGGTACTTCAGGATTCAGTGCAAATACTTAACAAGAAAATCGAGCAAATGAAATCGAAAAGTCAGCCGAATAAAACCAAACATCTTGAATAAGTAAGCTTGATTAATTTAAATTGCACTTTAATTATTTTATTCAAAAACAGGCAAGCCTCATGTCAACAGCAAAAGGAGAAGACAAAAAAGTAACTACGCATACACTTCTTGAAATGAAGAAGAGAGGCGAAAAGATCAGTATGCTTACGGCTTATGATTTTTCCCTGGCAAGAATTCTCGATGATGCCGGAATCGATGTTTTATTGGTTGGTGATTCTGCCTCCAATGTGATGGCCGGGCATGAGACTACATTGCCGATTACACTGGATCAGATGATTTATCATGCATCCTCTGTTGTGCGTGCAGTTAAAAGAGCACTGGTTGTTGTTGATTTGCCTTTTGGAAGTTACCAGGGAAATTCAAAAGAAGCCCTGAACTCTTCCATTCGAATCATGAAAGAGTCGGGTGCACATGCTGTTAAACTTGAAGGCGGTAGAGAAGTAAAGGACCCTATTGAAAGGATTCTTTCCGCAGGAGTACCTGTCATGGGACATTTGGGATTGACCCCACAATCTATTTACAAATTCGGAACCTATGTTGTGCGTGCAAAAGAAGAAGGAGAAGCGCAACGATTGATTGAAGACGCGAATCTCCTTGCTGAAACCGGTTGCTTTGCGATCGTTCTCGAAAAAATTCCGGCACAATTAGCCACTCGTGTTGCTCAGGAAGTGAAGATTCCTATCATTGGAATCGGTGCCGGTGCCGGTGTAGACGGACAAGTATTGGTACTTCACGATATGTTGGGTATCAATCATGAATTTCATCCACGTTTCCTCCGCCGGTATGCAAGTTTGTATGAAGAAATAAAAGCGGCTACTGAAAATTATATTTCGGATGTAAAAAGCAGGGATTTCCCGAATGAAAGAGAACAATACTAAAGAGTAAACTCAGACGTATTGAACAGTTTTCTTTATTACAATTTATTTATAAAGTCACCTCTCCTTTTATACACATTTGAATTGATCCAAACCAGGAATGCAAAATTTGAAAGTACTTTTTGAAGATAACCATTTGATTGTAGTTAATAAGCTACCCGGACAATTGGTCCAGGGTGACAAAACAGGTGATGCCCCGCTCGGGGATCTGATCAAGGAATATATCAAAATCAAATACAATAAACCAGGCGAAGTTTTTCTCGGAGTTGTACATCGAATTGACCGGCCTGTAAGTGGCATCGTGATCTTTGCTCGCACAAGCAAAGCACTTGCGCGCATGAACGAATTGTTTCGTGAAAAAAAAGTTGATAAAACTTACTGGGCTGTCGTCAAGAACAAACCACCGGAAGACACGGGCTCACTCATTCATTTTCTAAAAAAAGATGAAGCGAAAAATAAAAGTAAAGCCTACGACCATGAAGTAAAAAACTCTCAACGGTCCTGGTTGGATTACAAACTCCTTGGCAAGTCAGACAACTATTATCTCCTCGAAGTAAATCCGCACACCGGCCGTCACCACCAGATCCGGGTGCAGCTGGCAAGTATGGGTTGTCCGATAAAAGGTGATGTTAAATATGGATTTGACCGTACCAACGAAGACGGTTCCATTCATTTGCATGCCCGGAGTATTCAATTCATGCATCCGGTGAAAGGAGAAGAAATAAAACTTACTGCTCCTGTTCCTGACGAAGTGATCTGGAACTTTTTTGATAAAAACCTGCCTTCAGAAAGTTGAAACTTTAAAGGGAGCTGAATCCAATTTTTTCGAAATTCAATCAGGGCACTTCTACTTTAAATAGTGTGATTTTACTTCATCAAAGGTTGGAAAATCATTGTAGTGCCACATCCCTTCCACTTTTCCTTTTTTCAGGAGCATCAGTCCGGGGTTGGAACGAATCATGGTTTTCAACGTGGTGCCGTCAGTAAAATAGTATTCAAAACCGGAGTTGTGTTCATGACGGAAAGATTCGACTTCTTTCGGTGCCGAAGAGGTAAGTCCAATAAATTCCACCCCTTCTTTTTGGCACAAGGAAACAAAATCATTTACCTGTCCCTGAACTGACTTATCTGACTTGTTGATATCATAGGCGACAAGCAGGAACACATTTTCCATTTGCAAAACATCCGCAGTAACATCTGTTCCATCCGTGGATGTAATCGTAAAATCATGAATTGGAGGCTTGTCGCCTTCGCGGATGACTTTGTCCTTCCTGTCAATAAATTTGTAGGTGCTGTCAATTTCCTTGAGTTGATCCATTGTTAACTCGAGTTGTTTGCCATCCTTTTCGTACAGAAAAAGCATCACTACACTATCCGTAATCGCATTTGGAGGCAATTGCATTCCCGCAGGAATACTTTTTCCGATTGCATAAGGTCTAAAATCCTTCACGGGTAGATGCCAATAGCAATACAAGGAGAATAAAAAAGACGCGATAAAACCGGTATAAGCAAGGAATGTCGAAGGACTTTCCCCAACTATTGGTTTGATTTCTTTTCGTTTGACAAAGATGAAAAAGATTAAAATGAACAATACAATATCCTTCATGAACGATTGAAAAGGTGTGAGATGAAGAGCATCACCAAAACAGCCACAGTCTTTTACAACATCGAAATACCAGGAATAAAAAGTGAGGAATGTAAAGAAAACAATCATGAGCAAGAGTGACCAGGCGGTAAAGATCATTTTCGATCCCAGCAATAAAGCGATACCAAGTCCGATCTCAAAGGCACATATCGCGATCGCAAGCCACAAGGAAACTGTACTCAGCCATGGCATATGAAATACCTGGAAATACTCATCCAGTTTATATGAAAAACCCAAGGGGTCATTCGCTTTGATGAAACCGGAAATAATAAAAAGTACACCAACAAGAAATCTGGAAATTTGTGCTAATATCTTCATATTCCTATCAATTAAATCATAGTAAATATCACAATTGAAATCTTTCGCAAGTTAATTTGGTTCGATGAGGAGAATGTGAAAGTTGCTTTTGCAGAAGTGATTTGGCTTAATTCACTCTTCACCATTCACTCTTCACCATTCACTCTTCACCATTCACTTTTTACTCTTCACTCTTTATCAAAGCAAATACAGCATAATTAATAATATCGTAATAATTAGCAGCGACACCTTCGCTGATCAACGTTTCACCACTATTATCTTCAATTTGTTTGATGCGTAAGAGTTTCATAAGAATCAAATCAGTCATTGAACTTGTTCTCATCCCTCTCCATGCCTCACCATAATCGTGGTTTTTATTTTCCATCAAATGTTTGGACTCGATTACATGTTTATCAAAATGGGCAATCACATCTGCCTCTGCCATTTCCAGGTTACTTTCGTTCCCCATTTCGATCTGAATTAAAGCGATTGCACAATAATTAATGATCCCTACAAATTCAGAATCCACACCTTCTTCTACTTTTTGTGTACCTTTCTCTTCAATACTCCGGATGCGCTGAGCCTTGATATAGATTTGATCGGTGATGGAACTAACTCTGAGAATTCGCCATGCCGTGCCATAGTCTTTCATTTTTTTTAGAAAGATATCTTTGCAGCGACCAATGATCCGGTCATATTGAAATGATGTGTTAGGAGCCATGGGAATTTCAGAAACAGGCAGTTGGAAATCGGGATTCATGATTTTTTTTGAAATAATGTTGTTCCGCTTTCAAGTCCTTTGTATCAATGATTTAGACGAATGAAAAAACGAATGAATTACGCCGCCGAAGATACATACTTTCATGTTAATCACAGTCTTTGTTGCCGGGGAAGGCTTCTGCAATTATCAACACCGAAAATTATGGGTGTTTTGAATCTGACACCTGATTCTTTTCACGATGGAGGGCGCTATCTCACTGAAAAAGAATATGTCTCAAGAGTCGGACAAATGCTTGAAGATGGAGCAGACATAGTTGATATAGGTGGACAATCCACCCGCCCGGGAGCTGGATTTGTTGATAGCGAAGCTGAATGGAAAAGGATTGATCCGGCCATTACCAGAATCCTTGGTGCCTTTCCGGATGCAATTTTATCCGTTGACACTTTCCATTCCGAGGTTGCAGAACGGGCAGTCGAAAATGGAGTGGCTATTGTGAATGATATTTCAGGAGGCAATATGGATGAGAAAATGCTTTCTGTGATTGGTCGAAAAAAAATTCCGTACATCCTTATGCACATGAAAGGTTCTCCTCAAAATATGCAAAGCAATCCGGAATATTCTAATGTTGTCACAGAGGTATTCGACTATTTTACAGAAAAAATTGCACAACTCAAATCCTTCGGAATTCACGACATTATTTTGGATCCGGGTTTCGGTTTCGGAAAAACTGTAGAACACAATTATGTATTGCTTGCCAACCTTTCGGTATTTCGAATGATTGGCTATCCATTGTTAGCCGGAATTTCAAGAAAATCAATGATAACAAAAGTCCTTGATATCAGGAATAATGATGCATTGAACGGTACTACCGTTTTAAATACACTGGCCTTGTTGCAGGGAGTCGATCTATTAAGAGTACACGATGTTAAAGAAGCTGTTGAAACGCGAACACTACTTAATCAATATCTTCGTGTGCAAAAGTCCTGATACGATGAACTTTATTTTCATTTTTTTTGGCGTACTTCGTTGTAAACAAACACCTCATTAATGGATCTGTTTCACATTGGTTTTTTATCGGTCCGGCTTATCGACCTGATTGATATTGCAATCGTGACATTTCTTTTGTATAAATTATACAACCTGCTTCGCGGTGGTGTTGCAATCAACATTTTTATTGGATTGTTAACAGTATATGCATTGTATTGGATCTGTGTTAAAATCCTAAACATGGATTTGCTGGGAACAATTCTGGGGCAATTCATCAGCCTTGGATTTATTGCATTGATTATTGTTTTCCAACAAGAAGTAAGGCGATTTTTGATTGTCCTTGGAACCAATAATATTTTATCCAAAAACAATTTCACGCGGCAAATATTACCCTGGAACTGGCAAATGACCAAGAATCCACCGTTGGATATCGCTGCCATTCTCAAGGCGTGCAGGCAAATGTCAAAAGATAAAACAGGCGCTATTATGGTTTTGGCAAAATCTTCGGAATTGAAATATTATTCGAACACCGGAGATATAATGGATGCAGAAATCTCTCAGCGACTTATTGAAAGTATCTTTTTTAAAAATTCACCAATGCATGACGGAGCAATTATTATTGTCAATAATAAAATTAAAGCAGCTCGTTGTGTTTTACCTGTGACAGAAAACGTGGAATTACCGGCGCATTTAGGAATGCGTCACCGTGCTGCAATCGGCATCACCGAACAAAGTGATGCGCTTGCAATTACAGTTTCGGAAGAAACAGGGGAGATTTCCATTGCCCATGAAGGACAGATTCAGATCAATGTCAATCTGGATGAACTCGAAAAAGTATTAAGGGAAGAATTCGGACAATAATTTTTTTTACTTCTGACTTTGTTGTTTTTGTTCAAAACTCCGAATCAGTTCTTCATCCGACAACCCTGCATCCAGTTGATCGTACGAAGATTGAGCAGAAGGCGTCAAGGGATGCTCAGGATAATTCTGAATGAATTCTTTGTATTTGGACTTTGCCTTTTCCTTTTCATCCAAAGCAGTTTCATATAAAAATGCCTGCATAAACAAAGCCGCAGCAACTTTTTGATGTTTGGGATAACGCTGAATAAAAGTGCTGTATAACTCAATCGCCTGCTTGGGGTTTTGCAGTCCGTTACTCAGATCTGCAGCTTTAAAAAGCATATCGCCCGCGAGAGTATCCTCTTTAAACTTGTCAGTATACGAAAGGTAATTGTGGAGCACATCGATAGCCACAGAATCGTTCAATTGAAGAGTAGAGTCGGAGAACAACTTCTCCTCTCCCGCTTTGATGTTATCGACTAACTCCTGCTTTTCTGATTTGCAGGAATAAAATACCATTAAAATGCTGCATGCAGCAGTAATGATTTTCTGGTAATTGTATTTCATACTTATCCTCTTTAAGCCCCCCCCGATGGTTACTGAGAACAAGTCATTTCTGACAGGCATGAATATAGGAATAATTTGCAATCCATTGCAAATTTATTTTTTTACCGGAAATTTCATTTTGTAATCGACATCCACAGCCCCTTTGGAAATATCCAGGAGTTTATTTTTAAGGAGTCGTCTGCGGAGAGGAGAAATGCGGTCAGTAAACAAAATTCCCTCCAGATGGTCGTGTTCATGTTGGATGATGCGGGCTGCTAAACCTGAAAAAGTCTTCTTTTTGAGTTTCCAATTGGCATCGTAATATTCCAGATGAACCACCTTTTTCCGTTGAACATCCTCTCGGATATGGGGAATACTCAAACACCCTTCATTGAATTTCCACAAAGTCCCCTCTTCCTCCTTAATAACAGGATTGATGAATACTTCCTTAAAGTCGACAACTTCTTCATCGTCGAAGGGTTCGCCGTCTGTTATAAACAGCCGAATCGAAAGTCCGATTTGTGGTGCTGCCAGACCTACTCCTTTGCTATGGTACATGGTTTCGTACATGTTTGCAATGAGCTCTTTCAACCCGGGGTAATCTTTATCAATTTCCCGAGCTCTTGCTTTCAAGACCGGATCGCCATAGGCGATGATAGGAAAAACCATGATCCTTAAATTCGAATTTTAGTTTAGTGATTTCTTGATTCCATGAATGATTGAAGAATGATTACGGCGCTGGTCCGATCAACAAGGGCTTTGTCTTGTCTGTCCTTTTTCTTTAAGCCACTCATGAGCAAAGCCTGACTTGCCATTTTGGAAGTAAAACGTTCGTCCATACGAAATACAGGAATATCCGGGAATTCTTTTTTAAGAAGACGGATAAACTGTTCAATCTGTGGTGTAATTTCGGATGCTGAATTATCCATTTGCCTTGGTTCGCCAACAACGAAACTCTCCACTGTTTCTTTGCTTGTATATGCTTTCAAATAGTTCATCAGGTTCTGAACATACACAGTATCCAGTGCAGTTGCAATAATCTGATTTGGATCGGTGACAGCCAATCCCACTCTTTTAGTACCGTAATCAATCGCCAAAATCCTGGACATCCGATGCAAATATAATTGAAGTTTAAGGTTGATAGTTTGAGTCTTGTTTTTTTCTTTGCTGTGTAAAATACGAACCATGCGTGAAATTATTGAAAAAGCCTGGGAAAACAGGGAACTCCTTAAGGATCAGAGTACCCAAAATGCAATTCGGGAGGTGATTGAGCAATTGGATAAAGGCAAATTGCGAGTGGCGGAACTAGAATCCGGTTCCTGGAAGGTAAATGACTGGGTGAAGAAGGCTGTCATTCTTTACTTTCCTATCCAGCCAATGGAAACACTTCATTCAGGACCTCTGGAATTTAACGATAAAATGAAGTTAAAAACAGGATATGCAGAATTGGGTGTCAGAGTAGTTCCGCACGGGATTGCCAGGTATGGAGCATTTCTGGCTAAAGGTGTAATCCTTATGCCTTCCTATGTCAATATCGGAGCTTATGTTGATGAAAATACAATGGTGGATACCTGGGCAACAGTGGGTTCCTGTGCCCAGATTGGAAAGAATGTACATCTTTCCGGAGGCGTTGGAATCGGTGGAGTTCTGGAACCCGTACAAGCTGCACCTGTGATTATCGAAGACAATTGCTTTATCGGTTCACGATGCATTGTCGTGGAAGGTGTCCGTGTCGAAAAAGAAGCAGTACTTGGAGCAAATGTAGTGCTCACAATGTCCACCAAAATTATTGATGTAAGCACCCCCAACCCTGTTGAATACAAAGGGGTAGTTCCTTCCAGATCTGTTGTGATACCGGGATCGTATACCAAGAAATTTCCTGCAGGAGAATTTCAGGTTCCATGTGCGCTTATAATCGGCAAAAGAAAAGCGAGTACAGATACAAAGACTTCTTTGAACGAGGCCCTTCGGGATTACAATGTCGCAGTATAAAAGAGGATGAGGAAATTTCTAATTATACAAACGGCTTTTACAGGTGATGTCATCCTTGCAACGGCATTGATTGAATCGATTCATTCGAAGATGCCGGAAGCCACACTGGATGTATTGGTTAGAAAAGGAAATGAATCATTGCTCGAGAATAATCCGGGGATCAATAAAATATTAATTTGGAACAAGAAAGAAAATAAATTCAGGAATCTCCTCCGAACACTTCAGTTGATTCGCAAAGAAAAGTATTCCGATGTAATAAACCTCCAACGTTTTGCAAGCTCGGGATTTCTCACTGTTTTCAGTGGAGCACAGACGACCAGTGGTTTTAATAAAAACCCTTTTTCATTTTTCTTCACCTACAGTTTGCGCCATGAAATAGGAAACGGGAAACACGAAACCGAACGCAATCAACAATTGATTTCGTATTTTTCAAGTGATCCTTCTACCCGACCCCGGCTATTTCCTTCCAAAATTGATGAGCAATTTGTGCAAAAATTTCAAATTGAAAATTACATTTGTATCGCTCCGGGTTCAATTTGGTTTACTAAAACATTTCCTCAGAAAAAATGGATTGAGTTCATTATTAATTTTCGTCAGCGATTTTTAAATTGGAATGTCTATTTACTGGGCTCACCTGCAGAAGATGATTTGTGCAATCAAATTGTTGCGGAAGTCGGCTGGGAAAGATTACACAACCTGGCCGGAAAACTGAGTTTTCTTCAATCCGCTGCACTCATGAAAGGTGCACATATGAATTATGTAAACGACTCTGCTCCTCTTCACATTGCCAGTTCCATGAATGCTCCGGTGACTGCCATCTACTGTTCAACGGTTCCTGCATTCGGCTTCGGACCTCTATCGGATGTTTCAGTAATTGTTGAAACCAAAGAACAACTTACATGTCGGCCATGCGGCCTTCATGGATACAAGACATGTCCGCAGCAGCATTTCCGCTGTGCTTTAGGCATTGACATCGATCAACTCGGATAAACGTAATATGTCAGATCTCCACACAGAAATAAAAAATGCACTGAACATCCTAAAACAAGGTGGTATAATTCTTTACCCTACGGATACGATATGGGGAATCGGATGTGATGCGAGCAATGCTTCAGCGATTGAAAAAATCTATAAATTAAAAAACCGCCCGGATCAAAAAAGTATGATTTTATTGGTTGACAATGAAAACAGACTGGATGCATATGTAGAGAAAATACCGGAGACTGCCTGGTCATTGATAGAATATGCTGAAAATCCTTTGACTATAGTATTCGACAAGGCGAAGAATCTTCCTTTGAATTTAATCGCTGCCGACGGGAGTATTGCGATTCGGGTTACCCGGGATGAGTTTTCACAGAAGCTTTCGGAAAGACTCCGCAAGCCCCTTGTTTCTACATCAGCAAATATTAGTGGAGAAGCATACCCTGCCGGTTTTTATGATATCGATGAAAGGATCAAAGCCGGAGTTGATTATGTTGTGGATTGGCGACAAGAAGAAAAAAACGAACGCAAACCCTCAACAATTATCCGTCTGAAGACGAACGGGCAGTTCGAATTTATCAGGAAATAGTCTTTTTCACCGTCTGTAAAACAGCAATCATTTCACTTTCTGATATGCCCGTAAAGCCCTATTTTTGCAGCCTTCTGAGATGAAGGCCGGAAATAAAACAGCATGACCTTCATCCGGCTTAGTTGCAATCCACCACTTTACAATGAAAAAACACCTCCAACACCCTGTTTTTGCCATCCTTGCGGAAGAAGCTTCCGCACTTGAAGCTAAGGCATTTGTCGTGGGTGGTTATGTGAGGGATATTTTTTTGAAACGTGAATCCAAGGATATTGATGTGGTGGTTCTCGGCAGCGGGATTGATCTGGCGAAGGCTGTTGCAAAGAGGCTGGGCGATAAAGTTCATGTGAATTATTTTAAAAACTTCGGAACGGCGATGATCCGTTTTGAAGATTTGGAAATTGAATTTGTTGGTGCCCGCAAAGAATCGTATCGCAGGGATTCCCGAAAACCTATTGTTGAAACTGGTTCACTGGAAGACGATCAGAAAAGACGTGATTTCACGATCAATGCAATGGCTATTCAACTTACGGAATCCAATTTTGGAGAATTGATTGATCCATTCAACGGAGTACAAGACTTGCATGATCACATTATCCGAACACCACTGGATCCAAATCTTACATTTTCAGATGATCCATTAAGAATGATGCGGGGAATTCGCTTTGCAAGTCAGTTCAATTTCACAATTAATGAAAGAGAATTACAGGCCATACAAGACAATAAAGAGAGGATAAAAATCGTTTCCGTAGAACGCATCACTGAAGAATTAAATAAAATTATTCTTTCACCAAAACCATCCAAAGGATTTGAAATACTATTCAATACCGGTTTGCTCGAGTTGATATTTCCACAATTCTGTCTTTTGCACGGTGTGGAATTTGTAAACGGCAAGGGGCACAAAGACAATTTTTATCACACTCTGCAAGTTCTGGATAATGTAGCAAAGGCCAGTGATGACCTCTGGTTAAGATGGTCCGCCATCCTTCACGACATTGCCAAGCCGGCTACCAAAAAATTTGAACCTGAACATGGTTGGACGTTTCATGGCCACGAGGACAAAGGAGCACGAATGGTAAAACAGTTGTTCCGACAATTCAAATTGCCTTTGAATGAAAAAATGAAATTTGTAGAAAAGATGGTACAGCTGCACCTGCGGCCAATTGTACTCGCCCAGGATCATGTGACAGATTCAGCCATACGTCGACTGCTCTTCGATGCAGGTGACGATATCGATTCATTGATGGTTTTGTGCAAAGCCGACATCACTACTAAGAATGAATATAAAATCAGGAAATACAAAGACAATTTCCAGCTTGTCCAGGATAAAATAAAAGAGGTTGAAGAGAAGGATAGAATCCGTAACTGGCAACCCCCTGTTACGGGAGAACACATCATGCTCACATTTGATCTGAAGCCCGGGAAAGAAGTCGGAATAATTAAAAATGCGATTCGCGAAGCCATTCTGGAAGGCGAAATCAGGAATGATTATGAAGAAGCATATACGTATATGCTCAAAAAAGGCATGGAACTAGGGCTTACCTGCATTCACAATTTACTACTTTCTGAAGAAAATAAAAAATAATAAAATTAAAGACGACTGGATTATGAATAATTTTTCTTTCTATTTTTGAAAACGGAATCAAACTCCACCATGGCACTCTACCGCTTTCGCGTCACATTTGAAGATCATGACGATGTCTCCAGAGACATCGAAATCCGCCCTACACAAACGTTTAGTGATTTTCATCATGCTATCCACCAATCCATTGGTTTTGATGCATCCAAACCAGGCTCATTTTACATGAGCGATGATAACTGGAAAAAGGGAAAAGAAATAACTTCCAGAGAACTTACCGAAGAGGAGTCTAACATAGCCACAATGGAAAACGCACGCTTGTGTAATTTCATTGCAGATCCTCATCAGAAAATATATTACGTATTTGATTTGCTGGGAAACTGGACCTTTCATATTGAACTAATTAAAATAATTCCCCAGGCTGATCCGATTGCTTCCTATCCACAATGCGTTCGAACGCATGGTGAAGCTCCAAAACAATACGGTGGGACAGGGATTGGAGTACTGCCGGTTCCTGACGACTTTGATCCGGATGCAGATATTCTTGACCTGGATGATGAAGTCGAAGAGGATCGTGAAGAAGAAGTTCTCGGCACCGATGAATCCGATCTTCCGGAAGGTGAAGAAAATACCAACACATTTACAGCAACAGCTGATGTGGAAGGTGACTCCGATGAATTTGAAACTGCTGATGAAGATCTCATCGATGATGAGGGATCATCAGAATCCGACGACTTTTAGTTGTACACGAAATTAATAAGAGACCCTCCTTTCCGGAGGGTTTCTTATTTTTACTGTTTCATGAAAACACTGATCGTAATTTTAGGTCCCACTGCTTCGGGGAAGACAGCTCTCGCTATCCAACTCGCAGTTTTTTTAAAAACTGAAATTATCAATGCGGATTCCAGGCAATTCTATAAAGGGATGGATATCGGTACCGCGAAACCTACTCCTCAGGAATTAACTACAGTGAAACATCATTTCATCGATACCTTGTCTCCTGTTGAAGAGTATAATGTAGGCAATTATGAAACAGATGCATTGGAAGTTCTTCAGGGAATTTTCAATAACAAGGATCAGGCAATTCTTGCAGGCGGAAGCGGATTGTATATCAATGCCATTTGCAAGGGTCTTGACCAGCTTCCATCAGGCAATCCGGAGATTCGGAAACGATTGGAAGATGCTTTGGAAAAGAATGGGATCGCGGCTTTGCAAAAAGAGCTCAGGGAATTGGATCCTGAATATTATCAGGAAGTGGACATCCAAAATCCTCATCGACTGATCCGTGCGATAGAAGTTTGTATTTTAAGTGGAGAAAAATTTTCCGCACTTCGAAAATCGACCTCCAAAAAAAGACCCTTCACTATACTAAAGATCGGCCTTTTACCGGAACGCGAAGAAATGTATCAACGAATCAACCAACGGGTTGATGAAATGCTTGCCAATGGACTTGTTGAAGAGGCGCGCACGTTTATTCCACTAAAAGAAAAAAATGCACTCCGTACCGTCGGGTATCAGGAACTTTTTCCTTTTTTCGAAAACCAAATTCAACTGGAGGAAGCCATCGACGAAATAAAAAAGAATACCCGTCGATATGCAAAACGTCAGCTTACCTGGTTCAAAAAAGATCCGGAAATTCACTGGTTTCCACCGGAATCACAAAATGAAATCATTGCTTTTCTCAGTAATCATTTGGGTATTTAATTAAAAGCTCAGGGCTACGAATAGCTTCATTCTTTCAAAAAAAAAACGAACCTTCTGCCAGAGGCAAAAGGTTCGTTTTTATGAAACCGAAATTCTATTTTTCCGGACTCAGAATAAATTTCGCAGCATTTGCTGTTTGAAGGTATTTGTTTGCGAATGCCTTCAAATCAGCTCCGCTAAGTTTATTTACCCATTCGCTATAGCCTTTTATTTCTGTCAAATCCTCATTGTTTTGATAATTTGAACTAATCGTATTCAGCCAGAATTGATTTTCCTGTAAGCCTGTCTCCCGCTCTCTCAGGGCTGTTTCTTTAATCTTGGTCAGGTTCTTTTCATCACAGTCCTTGCTTTTTACTTCTGCCAATACATCCTCTGCAGCTTTGATTAACATGTCAACATTAGAAGGTGAGCAACTAAAGCTAATCGTTACTTCAAGGCCTTCAGCGGGATAATGTTTTGGGGAAGCATTACAGCCAACCCCATACACTCCACTTTTATCTTCACGCAAAACCTCACGCAAACGTATGCTCACCAACTTCACCAGGGCATTGACTTCATTACGGTGTTGTCGTGTATATTCAAATGGCATATTGTAACGCAGCATGACTGATGATTTAGGCTCAACGCCTTTTTTCACAATCTTCTCAACTTTACCTTTTGGTGATCTCATTCCAAGGTCCTTCCAGGTTTCTCCTTTTTTCAATGCGGGTAAACTTCCAAGGTATTTTTCACAGAGTACTTTCATTTCATCCAACTTGAAATTTCCAACAAAGACAAACGTAAATCCTGAAGCATCACTAAAGCGTTCCTTATAGATTGCAAGCGACCGACTCAATGAGATTTCATTCAATGTTTCTACAGTCATCGGCCGGCTCCTGTAATTATAGCCAGACATTACATAAGCAATTGTATCACGGAAAATTGATTGTGGATCAGAATTTTTATTCTGTAAAAATCCTTTTCTGGTTTCGATATAAGATTGAAATGCATCCTTGTCTTCCCGTGGATCGGTAAAATATTTATAAATCAATTGCATCAATGTTTCCACATCCTTCGGGGCACAACTGCCATTAAAACCTTGTGATAATTCCGAAACATAGGGTGAGCCGCCTACAATCTTTCCGCTGAGGAGTTTTTCAAGCGCAGTTGCATCGAATTCCCCTACTCCACTTTCATCTACAATCTCATCGCAACTCGCTGCTGAATAATATTCCTTTTCAGGATACAAAGACCATCCGCCCCATGAATACGAAGTGAAAAGTATTTCATCGTTTTTAAAATCGGTTGGTTTCAAGGCAACCCGAATTCCATTTGACAATTTCCATTCTGTGATCCCGAAGGGTTCAATCGTTTTTGTGCTCTCGATTTTTCCTCCGGCAAGATTACCTTCAATCAATGGTTTATTGACAACTTTGTCGATGTAGGGTGTTAATTGCAATTGACGCATTCCTTTCATGATTGAACGGATTTGTTCATCTGACGGCATCTTCGTCGTTGATTTTTCAGGAGCGGTAATGAGGACAACACAATTTTCACCATCAGTGATCCATTTTCCGGCAAAGGCATTCACTTCTTCCAAAGTGATACCGTCAAGATACTTTTGATACATCTCGAATTCGTATGCTATCCCGGGCATTGGTTCCTGAGTTAGAAAATTACTCACATATTCTCTTGCAAAATTTCTGGATTCTGTTTTATCGCGTTCATTATAGGATTCAGTGATTCCGCTCAACATTTCCGCCTTCTGTCTGGCCAATTCTGTTGCAGTAAATCCAAACCTGCGCACGCGTTCATTTTCTGTTACCACCGTCTGCAGTGCACGCTCTATCCCATCTTCTTTGCAACCCGCAGCAGAATTGTATGCGTACTTGTTACGCACCAGATCACCATATCCACTGAATGAAAACATGAATGGCGGATCTGCTTGTCTCTGCAATTCGGACATGCGTGCATTCAACATCCCGGAAAAAAGGCTTTGCGCAATCGTTCTTCTGTAATCCTCAACAGTTTTGGTGATTTGCGGTGGTTGTTTGTAAAACAAATTCACAACACTGTAACGTGCTTCTTTATCCGTTGCCACTGAAATTTCAATTTCTTTATTATCCGGAACCGTATAAGCAATTACCGGTCTTGGTTTTGCAACAGGAGGAACATTCTCAAATTGCTTTTTCAATTTTTTCTCCATTTCACTGATGTCAAAATCACCCACAGCAATCACTGCCATGATATCCGGTCTGTACCAATCTTTGTAAAAATTCCTTAATGTAGCCTGGGTACAACCTTCAATAATTTCCTTTTTTCCAATCGGCAATCGTTCAGCATACCTTGAATCTTTGAACAAAACAGGCCAATATTTTCTCCGCATTCGTTCATCAGCACCCTGACCAAGTCTCCATTCCTCCACTACTACCCCGCGTTCTTTTTCAACCTCGAGAGAATCGAATGCAAGACTGTGAGCCCATTCCTCAAGAATCTGAATGCCCTTGTTGACAATGGTTTCACTGTCGGTAGGTAGTTGGATCATATACACAGTTTCATCAAAACTTGTGTAAGCATTCAGATGTGCGCCAAACTTAGTGCCTACCGATTCGAGGTAATCTACAAGTTCATTCTTTTTAAAATTTTTTGTGCCGTTAAATGCCATGTGTTCTACCAAATGCGCAAGCCCCTGCTGATCGTCATTTTCAGAAGTGGAACCTGCATTTACTGCTAGGCGGAACTCCGCCCTTTTTTCCGGTTTCGAATTTTGGCGGATATAATATTTCATCCCATTACTGAAAGTTCCTGTCCTTACTTTGGGATCCGAAGGCAAGGGATTTTTCAGATCCATCTGAGCATTCGCATGCAGCAGAAAAAAGACCATACAACAGAGTGAAAACAATTTTTTCATAGAATTCATGTTAAGATTTGAGGAGACAAGGTATAAAATCATAAAAAATCAAGCACAAAAAGATGTTAACAAAGTTTAAATCAGGAATTCAATAAATTTGATAAGTTTGAAACATGAATTACAATTTCCTGCATTTGTTCATTTCAATAGTGTGTTTCGTTCAATCGATTTCAGTTCTGGCCTCAGGTTCCCCGGAAAATGACAGTTTATACTATACTACACCGACATATGCTGAAGTAATAAAGGCCTACAAAACCCTGGATTCCACTTATAGTAAGGCAAGGCTGATTCCTTATGGAAAAACTGACTCAGGACTACCACTGCAGCTATTCATCATCGACAAACAAGGATTATTTGAGCCCCGAAGACTGCATGAAATAGGCAATACAATCCTCTTCATTAACAATGGTATTCATCCCGGCGAACCCGACGGAATTAATGCAAGTATACTTTGGGCCAGAGAATTATTGGAAAATATAAACACGAACACACTGCTTGACAAGGTGACGATTTGCATTGTTCCGGTTTTCAATATTGATGGGGCTATGAACAGGAATTGTTGTAGCCGCGTAAATCAGGATGGACCTCCTGAGTATGGGTTCAGAGGCAATTCACAAAATCTTGATCTCAACAGGGACTTCATAAAATGTGACACACGAAATACTCAATCTCTGATTTCTATTCTGCGGCAGTGGGACCCCGACGTTTTTCTAGACACCCATGTTAGCGATGGCGCAGATTATCAATACACAATGACATTGATTAGTAGTCAATCCGATAAACTCTATCCTGTCATGGGTAAATACATGAAAGAAACATTTTCTCCTTTGCTTTTCAAAAGAATGAAACAAAAAGGTGAAGAAATGTGTCCTTATGTTGATACAAAAAACTATGATGACATCCCCGAAAAAGGAATTCGTGCATTTCTTGAAATTCCAAGATTTGCATCCGGATACTGTGGTTTGTTTAATATTTTTGGATTTATTGCAGAGACACATATGCTCAAACCCTTTTCAAAACGTGTTGCTTCCACACAAAAATTATTGAGATCAATGTTGGAAGTAGTGAGTTCAGAATCTGAAAATATCAGAGAAGCAAGATCTCTCGCGAAGAAAGAAGATGTCGTGCGTTTATCTTTCCCTACAAATTGGGAGCTGGACACTACCTATTCAGAAAAACTGGATTTCAAAGGCTATACAGCAGTTTCCAAGACAAGCAAAGTGACCGGGTTGGAACAGTATTATTATGACCATGCGCAACCCTACGAAAAGAAGATTCCTTATTTCCCGAAATACATTGCAGCGGATACCATTCATGCTCCGATGTATTACCTGATCCCTCAGGCCTGGTTAAAAGTTTCGACTTTGATTGATCAAAATAAATTCCGACTCATCACCATTAAGGAGGATTCCGTCACCACAGCGGAGGTGTATTATATTGAAAGTTTCTCAACAACTGATGGTCCTTATGAAGGCCATTATCTGCATTCTAACACGCGTGTAAGAAAACAAGTTGAGCAGATCAAAGTTTCGACCGGAGATTATCTTGTACCTGTATTTCAGGAAAACAACCGCTATCTCATCGAAACATTGGAACCGGAATGCGCCGACAGCTATTTCAACTGGGGATTTTTTGACGGTATTCTCCAGCAAAAAGAATGGTTTTCAGGATATGTTTTTGAGCCCCTGGCCGAACAGATTTTGCTTTCAGATAGTCTTCTGAAAAAGAATTTTGAATCTAAAAAAGCCAGTGAGCCTGAGTTTGCCAAAGATTCCTTTTCACAGCTCTATTATATTTACAAGCACTCCCCATACTATGAAAAAAGTGTGAACAGATACCCTGTTTACAGGATAGGCAAACGATAATGAATGGGAGTTGGTTTTTGATTATTTTTAACGCTACATCAACCTGAAATTCATTAAAAAAAAGAAACGCCTGATTTCTCAGACGTTCTTTTTTTTTACACTTTATGTATGGGTTATTTCATCATTCATTGTCGAAATTATTGATCCGGTAAAGCTTTTCCATATTTTGAGAAAGCTCACGAATCAATTGCAGATCGTTTTCAGAGAGATTACTGTAATCGTGCTCCTGAACCTTTTGTTTGGCTGTATGAGCCTGCAATGGAAACTGAACGGGTTCTGAAAGCAAATGTGAAAGCAATCCATTGTAATACTTTTGTCTGTCTGCCGGAGTCAACCTGCGAATGAGACACTGGATACTTTTTACATGCCTGTCAATTTCAATTTCAATTTGTGCATGGTTATTCTGAAGACTCACCACTTTCATTTCCGGTGATCCGCTTACTTCCTGGGATGTTTTGATTTTTCGCATGTTCCTTATGGGTTATCTTCATGCAATTTAACTTCATCCCAAGCCAAGTGTTCTGGAATTCACCCGCATTCCTTACACCAATATTGTAGCGGCAATAAGTACAGAATCCTTTTGTTTTTTGGCACGTGGCCAAAAGAAACGGAAATCAGACCCTTTTCCAAGTTCGGATTCAACCCAAATCTTACCACCCTGGTCTTCAATAATTTTTTTAACGATAGCCAAACCCACACCGGTGCTTTCTACATCATCCCGACGATTGAGTGTTTGGAAGATGACAAATATTTTTTCGTGATATTGTGATTCAATCCCGGGCCCATTGTCCTTAACAGAAAATGTCCATCCTTCCGGTTGATCATTCACTGAAATTTTTATTTCTTTAATTTCTTTGTCATTGTATTTAATCGCATTTCCGATAAGATTGGAAAACACCTGGCTCAGACGGGTTTTGTCTGTAACAATCTCCGGCATTCCGGGACCGATTTCAAGATTCACATTTTCTGGTTTTCCAATGAATTCCATCGTCTCTTCCAACAAATCCTTCGCATTAAATTTTACATCATCGCTAGCACGGCGGTCTGCACGGGAGTAATCCAAAATGGCATTAATCAAATCTTCCATCCGCTTCACACGCTGCTTGATCATATCAAAATTGGTTCTCACTTCCGGTGTAAGAGTATCACCTGCATCTTCTTCAATCCATCCGGTGAGGTTTCCTATTGCCCGCAACGGAGCTTTGAGATCATGAGAAACGATCGAAGCAAACTTATCCAATTCATTGTTCTTACGTTCCAGGTGGACCGTATACTCCTGTAATTTGAGGTTACTAATTTCCAACTGATCTTTTTGATCTGTGATTCGCTCGATGATTACATTCTTTCCACTGTGCAAGTAATTACTCTGCGCTGCAACAAGGAACAATGCCAGAATGAATGTCGTTAATGCATCCTGATGGATGAGGTGAATATCGTTTTTGAACAAATCGTATGTTGTCCATGTAGTAAATTCAGAAGCGTAAAAAAGAAAAATTACACTAATTATACCCAACAGTGTAAACCATTTACCACCTTTTGTACCAAGAAGCATAAACGCAGTCATAATGATCGCGCATATATACATCGTTCCTGTATTCAATAAACCACCCGCATTGTAGGCTTGAATATGAACGACAGAAAAACCAGTAATCAAGGATACTATATAAGCTGTTGTTAATTTTGATTGATCCTTAACTGCAAAAAAAGTCGCCAGAATTGCAAATGCCAGTGCCAATAAAATAAAGCTGAGGATATTGGTTTCTTCAAATGCAGCAAGAATTTGAATCGCTGTTGATACACTGGCAATGAATGCAGTATAAGTGAAGATCCTGAAAAGCGTGAATCGCTGACGTGATATCAGGTCATCGTAAGGAATGCTTTCGTACAGGTCTTTTCGGAACAGAATGCTTAAGAGCTTTTTCATCAACGATTTTCAGTTTTATACTTCAATGCATTAATAACGCTAATTTACCTGAATGGATACTGAACTGTAAGAAATTACAAATAATTTTGAACAGATTATTGAATCCTGGCTATGTATTGACATTTCAATGCAAGGATCTCCTTACTAAGGCTAAATCAGTATCCTTGCTTATCAACCCTTTACGCAGAATCTTTGGATTATTTTATGAAATTCAAGAATTTATGTAATTTGTGCCTCAGCAATCTGGGAAAGATGCAACCCCATTATCGGGGACTCGTATTAAAATTAACTTGTAATGGAAAATATCGTGAACATACTGCTGGTTGACGACGACGAAGTGGATTGTATGAATGTTCAAAGAGCATTCAAAAAAAGCAACATTTCAAATCCGCTTTTTATTGCTCACAATGGTGTCGAAGCACTGGATAAACTTCGGGGAACAAATGGTGTCGAAAAAATACTTCCGGTTCCACGGATCATACTATTGGACATTAACATGCCCAAAATGAATGGTCTTGAGTTTTTGAAAGAACTTCGGGCCGACAAGGATCTGCACAACATCAGTGTTTTTGTGATGACCACGTCAAATGATGACAGAGATCGTTTCGAAGCCTACAATTACAATGTAGCCGGATACATCATCAAGCCTATTTCATTTGAAAATTTCGTTGCTGCCGTTTCAATATTGAACAATTTCTGGCAGTTGTGCGAACAACCATAAGATCATAAGGGTTAATAAAAGCAAAGGGTCCGGAATACGGACCCTTTGCTTTTTAGTATCTGGTCTATCAGGCGACCAGCTTAAAATGCTTGTAAATTTCCGACATACTTGATTTGGAATCTTCCAATGCCTGCGGTAATTGAGTTGCAATTTCAGTAAGCAGATTTTCAATGTCCTCATAGGTATGCAAACGATTCATAGGAATCCGTAATCCGGTATTGTTATAAGAAACACTTGGGAAGACACTCAGGTTAAAGTAATATCCCTGATTCATCATTCTCTTCACCATATTGTAACCTACATCCGGTTTACCTACTCCAATGAATCCAATTGGAGAAGATGTTTCATTGATTAATGGAAGGCCTAGTTTTTTTGCAGTCGTGTTGAAGTATTCCATTTTCAATCTCAACTCATCCTGAAACGTATAAATCTCATCACTGAGATGGATTTTAGCAGATTCAACCGTTGCTCCCAAAACCATTGGAGGCATCTGTATAGAAAAGATGAATGCTTTACTGGTGTTTTTAATCAGGTTAAAGCTCGCTTCCTCCGGATAGATCAACAATCCACCGGATGTTCCGAATGCTTTGGTAAGGCCGGTTGTGAGATACAAGCGAGGATGGTAATCACCCTGACTTAATACATATCCCGTTCCGTTTGGACCTGCCCAACTCATCCCGTGAATATCATCTAAATAAAGATGCAATTGTTCGTACTGATCAGCTAAACGATAGAGGTCTTTTACAGGAGCGTAATCCCCCTGCATGGAATACACTCCATCAGCCATGTACCAAATTTTCCTATAGTTATCTTTCAGTGCTTTGACCCGGCTTTCCAGCATGTCGATTCTGTTGTGACGAATCAACTCAATATGTACATCACGGTTGCGTAACATCTGAACTGCTGTTTGCACACTATCGTGAACCTGAGAATCCATAATTACGGCATCATCATTTCCAACAATTATCGGAATGTTGGACATATGTCCAACAGTGAGCGATTGCAATAACAGAAGTGGTTTTCCAAAGAACATTTTACGCAGCAGTTCTTCTGACTGTTGGTAATAGCTGGATGAAACATATGCACGGGAAGAAGAAAACTGAGTACCATATTTATTGATCGCTTCGATCGCACCGGCTTTGATTCTTGGGTCATGTTCGAGACCAAGGTAACCGCAAGAACCGAAATACAACATTTTTTTTCCACGAATGGTAATGTGACGACCGTCCAGAATTTCATCATCCGTATTGTTGTGGACAATGCCAAGTTTAGCAGCAATTGAGGCAACCTGGTTGACAATCTCAATCACCATGTCGTGCTTACTCTTAAGATCTGACATAACTATGTTTTTGAATCCGGTAAACTCGCAGTTTACAAGCCGGATCAGCGTTTTGGTGTACGTAACGCATATACAAATCTAAAGAAACTATAAAATGATGATAAATCCAAAAAAATGTATTTATAAGCAATCTTTTCAACATTTTCATAAAGAAAGAGCCCGGGAATAATGCCCGGGCTCCTTTTATAATCAATGAATTTAATCTATTTTCAACGAACAACACTTACATGACCGATGAGTATGTCACGTTTGTTGTTTACATCAAGGGTAGATACACGGTATACATAAGTATCTGATTGAACCGGATTGCCATCAATTTTTCCATCCCAGCCTCCATTCAGACTGTCCCATTCATATATTTTCAAGCCCCAACGGTCATAAATTGCAGCTTCCATTTTTACCACATTATATGTGTAAACATGGAACACGTCATTTTTAGTATCGTTGTTTGGTGTAAAGGCTGTTGGGATATATACTGTAGAACTTGGTCTGATTTCAACACGACTTACTGTCGTGTCAACACAACCGTTGTAATCCACTGTAATCAGCTGAATGTCGTAAACGCCGATATCAGGATATTGGTGAGCCGGAGAATACTCTGTTGAAGTAGCCCCGTCACCGAAACTCCAGTAATAAAAACCAGGGCTGACAGTTTCATTGACAAAATTCACAAGAGGATAAATATCACTGGCATTTGTTGCGTCAGAAATGAATTGGGCAACAGGAGCGGCATAAATATTTACGGCATTGGGTCTGACCAATGTTGTGCTGCAACCGCTGTCAGTTGTAGCTGTAAGTCCCACCTGATACCATCCCGGTGCAGCATACAAATGTTCAGGTGCTGATCAGTGGATGTGCTGCCATCGCCAAATGCCCACTGGTATTGAGTGATGCTCCCTGTGATCGGGAATGAAAAATCAGTTAGTTGAGTAGGATTACCAAAACAAACATTCAAGGTCTGGAAATCAACAACAGGTTTGGGGATGATACGAATCAATCCATCTGTACTATCCTGACAACCGTGGTTTGAAGTGATCAACAAGTGAATCGGATAATTTCCAGCCTCAGTATATGTATGACCCGGAGAAGGTTCTGCACCTGTATTCCCATCTCCGAATGTCCAATACCATGTGCTCACATTTCCGTCAGCAATGGTGCTTCCATCTGTGAAGCTTGCAAGAGCATCCTCACACACAGTGCTCGTTGAAAAAGCAGCATCAGGCAATGCAAAAACATTTACAGAACGATTGACTTCATCCGTACATCCGTGAACAGAAGTCACCAAAAGTGTCGCCTGGTAGTTGCCATAGGAAGCATATTGGTGTGAAGGACTGGCACCGGATGAAAGTGTATTATCACCCAGATCCCAGCTATACGCCAATGGTGTGGCATCACTGATTGAAGATGTATTACTGAAATTCACTGGATTTCCAAAACATACATCGGTATGAGAAGAAACAGCAACAGGTTTCGCCCAAATGTTTATCGGATGAGAAATCGTGTCCCGACAACCTGCAGCTGATGCAATAATTAAACTTACAGTATATGTACCGGGAGCATTGTATGGCACAACAGGATTCTGTGAGGATGAACTCACATTGTTCCCAAAGTCCCATGACCAGGATGCAAGTGAGCCTGTGCCGACAGAAGAGTTGTCAGTAAATGTAACATCGTTGAATTGACAAACTGCACCGGAATTAGCGAAGGCTGCAACCGGTATTGGATGAACAGTCACTGTGACCTGATCATTATCCCGACAACCGAACGAATTGATAACAAGAACATCATATGTTGTTGTCGAATTCGGGTTGACATTGAAGTTTGAAGTGTTTGCATTTCCCGGAGTCCAGCTATATGTAGCTCCTCCAGAAGCGAACAAAGTCGTTGCTTCACCCAAACAAATTTCCTGGTCTGTGCCTGCATTTGCAACAGGTACTGGATTGACCACTACTGTAGCCTGATCCGTGTTCTGGCAGCCATTGGCATCCGTAACCTGCAATGTGTATGCAGTTGTTAATGCAGGGGAAACAGTAATGCTTGCAGTTGTAAAACCACCTGGATTCCATAGATATTGAGAACCACCACTTCCAGTGAGAGTAGCATTAAATCCCGGACAAATACTTCCATTGTTGCCGGCTTCGGCTACTGGAAGAGGATTTACACGAACAACATTCAAAGTAGTGTCTTTACAACCTGAATTGGATGTAACGATCAATTGTACATTGAAATTTCCGGACGTTGAATATCCTGACGATGGATTTTGCTGTGTTGACGTTTGACTGTTGTCAAATGCCCAATTCCAGGTACTAATTGTACCGGAAGACACAGCGGATCCATCTGTGAATGTTATTGAATTGCCAACGCAAACAGGACCTGAATTAGTGAAAGAGGCAACCGGAATCGGGTTGACAACAACAGTTACAGTATCATTACCAGAACAACCAATTGCATCACTGACTGTGACAGTGTAGGTTGTTGTAATAAGTGGTGCAACTGAAATCGAAGACGTATTAAAATTACCGGGCAACCAAAGATAATTCCCTGCGCCCGTACTGGCAGCAAGCGTGACAGAACTTCCTTTACAAACGCTGAACCCGTTTCCGGCATCAACTGTTGGCATTGGATTTACTGTGATTGTTACCTGATCTGCATCGATACATCCGGCAGCGCTGGTCACGGTGAGTGTATAAGTTGTAGTAGTAGCAGGAGTTACATTTACATTTTGGGTGTTCAGATTCCCGGGAGTCCAGACATAGGAAGCTCCACCTGCACCATTCAAATTGACTGCCGTTCCTTCACAAACCGTTTGAGCAGTACCGGCATTTGCAACAGGAAGAGGATTTACAGTGACCAACACTGGATCACTTCCCAAACAATTATGACTGTCAGTAACAGTAATTGTATAGGTGGATGTCGTCACAGGATTAACATTGATTGACTGTGTATTTCCACCGGGTGCCCAGCTATAACTACTGAATCCATTGGGTGCTGTGAGTGTAGTCTGACCACCCTCACAAATCTGAGCATCGGCAACCGTAACTGTCGGGTTCGCATACACGGTAACATCCTGTTGAATCTGGTTTTGACATCCGGCAGCGTTTGTAACTTCCAGTGTAACGGAGAATGTTCCGGATGCAGAGAATGAATGTGAAGGATTTTGAGATACCGAAGTATTTGTTCCGCTCGCAGCATCTCCAAAATTCCATGACCATGCAGAGAATGGACCACCTTGGGAAGCGTCGCTAAAACTCATGGCTGTTCCCTGGCATACATTAACTGAATTGAAGGAAGCTGTAGGAATATTGGTATTCACAGTTAATTGCTGAGTGATGGTATCACTGCAACCTGTTGCTGTAAAAACTATCAGTGTAACATTGTATGAACCGTTGGCGGCATACTGGTGTGTTGGATTTTGAAGATTGGATGTTCCCAAATCACCGAAGTCCCAGCTCCATTGTGAAATAGCTCCACCCGTAACCACTGTTTGATCGGTAAACTGTATCGGAGTACCACTACAATTGTTAGTGAAATTAAAACTTGCGGCGGGTACACCCGCACCCGGGACTACTCTGACAGTATCTGTATTCTCACACAAATTTACATTGTCTTTGACGTGGAGGTAATAAGTTCCGACACCAACATTTGTTAATTGCTGCCCAACCGTATTACTCGGCAACCAAGTGTAGGTATAATTTCCGCTACCACCGGTAGCCGTACCATTAAGTGTTGTAGTTGTATTGCAGGAAATGGTTTGATCAACTCCTGCATTCGGTGCTACACCAATCACAGTAAAACAATACGAGAAGATTTGCAGACCCTGGTAGGGACATCTGTTGTCCATAACAGTTGCAGTAAAACATTTTGGTATGGAACTGATATCAGCTGAACTTGGTGTCCAGGAGAAAATTGCAGAATCCCGTTTGTGACCGGTAACAGTAAATGTCGCTCCCGGAATCGCCTGATCCCAGGTGATTCGTGTCGAGTCAGCAGCATTCGTATCGATAGATGCGATGTAAAATGAAAATGGTTGTCCTGCACAAATCGTTCTTGAGAAAGATGGTGCTCCATTGATACCGGTCAGGAATGGCAGGAAATTATTACAGTTATTAACTGTGAGCTGAATATCTCTTTCCACTTGTCCAATCAACACACCATTGCGGTATTCGTTCACAAGTATTGCCAATACGGTGACATCCGTTTGTGTTGGTGTAATGCATAAATCTCCTGCTACTGCGCTGAACTGTGCAGCTGGAGAAGAAAGAACTGGTTGTGTGCTGGTATATCCCGGCAAATAAGTAACAGTACTATTCGCTGCTGTGAGCGGTGTGATCATCTGATACGAAAGCGAATCACCATCAATATCATAGGCACCGGGGTTCAGACAGAATCGCTGTCCAACACAGGCAAAAGGAACAGGTCTGTTACTGAAGATTGGTGAGTTGTTTACTAATCCTGCAGTGTTGTTGAGTTGAGTATAAACATACAAGATATCACTACCGGCTCCGGTAATCGTTGTGATTGCTGAGTTTCGTGCACTCTCACCATGACTGAAATTCCAATCGGCACAGGGTCCGGGCAAAGTAACTGTTGCCTGATAAATCCATTCTTCAATCCCGGTATACAATCCACCGTTACAGGTCGTAACTTCTGTCGAACACACAGGAGAAATCTGTGTAGGGCTCGATGGAAGTAGATTCATAAAAACTGATTGAGCAGGAAATCCACAGGAATTGGTGATGTCAAGATCGATAGATGATGGCGCCGGGATACCGGTACAATCGCGATAAAAAGAAAATGTAACGAGGTACTGATTTGGTCCGATATACTCGTAGGTAATATCAGCACCCATTGCATGACTCGCTTTCGCATCTTGATTACTGAAGAGTAAACACATCACGAAAGAAAAGAACACGGTTAAACTGTAAACGCTGTGTTGTTTCATAGAGCTTAAATTAATAATTTGGATAAATTGTTTGACAATAAATCCGGGCACCCCCCAATTCCGGTACTGCTGTAAAAATAATGAAAAAAGCAGTTAATTACCAAGGTTTTAACACATCGAGCAGACCTTAGTTTTCAACATTAATCCCTTTTATGACCAAGGCTATGAAACTGTGGGTGAACGTTGGGTTTTATCTGGTACAAAGACCAGGAAATACACGATCACAAAAGCAGTACCTATCGCTGAATATAATATTGAAAATGAGGGAGAAACCTTCATCCAAAGGTATCCGGCGATGACGCTCGAAGCCAGGGAAACCAGGCTGGATGTGCTTTTGTAGAAACCCATGGCTGTTCCCCGGTCTTTGGGATCACAATGGTTGGAAATCCAGGCTTTGGTGATTCCTTCCGTCATGGCTGCAAATAATCCATACAATCCAAACAAGGCAAAAAGCATTTTAGCTGTTGTCAGCTGACTAAAACCAAGGTATGCAAGGACAAAGAAAAAGAGTCCCAAAACTACTGTGTTTCTCATCCCAAATCTATCGGCAAGCATACCCGAAGGATAGGCAAGCAATGCATACACAAGATTGTAAAAAACATAGGCAAGAATGAGGTCCCGATCACTAATTCCTTTTGCATGACTGATCATGAATAAAAAAGAATCCGCGCTATTCATCAAAGCAAAAGCAAGCAAACCACCAACTATCAATTTGAATTGTAATGAGGCTTGCTTCCAGTAACTGAAATAAGAAAAGAAACCTTTCTTTTCCGACACCTGCTTTGGACGCTTATTTTCTTTTATAAAAAAAGTTGCTACTGCACCGAGGATTCCGGGAACAAAAGCGATTATAAATAAAAATCTGTAGTCACCGGGATGAATGGTCAAGTAAGCGAGCGCAATTAAAGGACCGATTGCAGCACCGAATGTATCCATCGCTCTGTGAAAACCGAAAACTCTCCCCCGCTCCCCTTCTTTGGATTCGTCAGCCAGCAATGCATCTCTTGCACTTGTACGTATGCCCTTCCCAAGACGCTCTGAGACTCTGGAAAAGAAAACCCAACCGATACTGCTCCAGAAAATCATCATTGGTTTCGCCAGGGCACTCAATGTGTAACCTATTCTCACAAATGGCATTCGTGCTCCGGTTTGATCGCTTAGCTTTCCGAAGTAACCAGTAGAAAATCCGATCATCACTTGCGCAAAGCCTTCCAGAAAACCTATCCAAACTGCAGAAAACCCGATCGTCTGTAAGTACAATGGCATCACAGGATACAGCATTTCACTGGAAACATCTGTAAGCAGACTCACCAATGAAAGGAGGATAACTACCCGTGAAAATTTTAGTTTCCTCATCCCTTTGATTTCTTATTTAAACAATTCCAGAATCGGTTGTCCGGTGCACCCACTCGGTGATTCAATGTTTAGAAAAGTACAAACTGTTGGAGCAATATCGTTAATGTTGATTTCGCGTGCAGTAGAACCCGGAGCAATTCCCTTCCCATAAAACAAAACAGGAACATGGGTATCGTAATGGTAAAATGTACCATGCGATGTTCCTGTCTTTGTATACCAATCCAACCAACCGGGTTGCAATTGTATGTTCACATCAGCAGAACGCAAATCATTAAATCCATTTTGAATCAATTCAGCGAGGCCTTGTCTTTGTACACTTCTTGCGAGTTCTGATGCAGTGAGAGCGGAAGCCACACCTTTCGAATTCATCACATACCGCGCACAACTTTTTTGTATTTCTTCAAGTTTCAATTTTTTCTTTTCAATAAGTTCACGATTCAAGTAGATGTTGTGTGAAGAAGCTGAAAGTATAATTGAAGTATCCCCATAAACGGAAGCGATGTATTCTGATAAAGAATCAGCAATACGGTCGTCCGACATATTTCCGGCAGGAATTTTCTGGTCGCTACTGTATTCAGGATTGTGCGCTGCTCCATGGTCTGCAGTGAGGAACAGCAGATAGTTTGAATCTCCAAATCGCGCATCGAGAAAATTCAGGAATTGCTCGATCTCCCGATCCAATCTCAGATAGGTATCTTCTGTTTCAATGGCATTGATGCCGTACATATGTCCAACATAATCAGTAGAAGAAAAACTGACTGCAAGAAAATCTGTTTCACCTCTTTTGCCCAACTGTTCTCCATCCAAAGCGGCCTCTGCAAATAAGCGTGTGTAAGTATTTCCCATGGGAGTTCTCCGGATGAGTTCTGAATCGAGTGCCTTAATTGCAGGTAAATTGTGAGGAAAAACTGGCTTCAATTCACCTTTAAACAAACCTTCATATTCATTATCATCAAGGGAACTTTCTTTGTATTCACTCAATGGCAACAAGGTTGTCCATGGATTCATCAGCAATGAATCAACTGTTTTGCGGTCGTTGAACTTCGCTACCCAGCCAGGCAATTCCTGCATGTAATAGGTACTCGTCACCCAATTGTTACTATAGGGATCATGCCAGTAAGCTGCATTTGCAGTGTGTCCCGCAGGCAATATGGCACCTCTGTCTTTCAATGAGATTCCAATAACTTTCGACCGAAAGTTTGTAGCAAGTCTCAATTCATCCGTCATCGTCGTACTCAACATCTGACGTGGCGACATTTTCCCGGAGATAGATGTTGTGCCCACAGGTTTCTCGGTTGAGTCACTCACACAATACACACTTTTTTTTGTGGTTCTGTCAAACCAGTCATTGGAAACAATTCCATTCACCGACGGCGTTGTCCCTGTGTAAATACAAGCATGTCCGGGCGCTGTATACGTTGGAACATAATTAAAATTTGCATTCTTGCATAAAAAGCCACGGTTCATCAATCGTTTAAATCCATTTTCTCCATACTGATTCCAATACCGATACAAATAATCATAACGCATCTGATCCACAACTACTCCCACAACTAGAGGAGGTCTTTTTGGATATACTGAAGATGCTGCATCGTTCGGTTTATTTTTTTGAGCGCTGGCCGTTGAATATGCAAAGACGATGAGTAAGGCTAAACTGACTTTTCTGATCATGGAAATAAATCTTTATGAAGAATGAGGATGTTTCGACGGGTGTTTTCTATTTGCACTAAAGTTGACATCGTAGTAACGATACGTTTTCGCAAGCGACACTCCGATCAGGCTACCCAAAATAGCACCGCCGATTACATCGCCCGGATAGTGCGCACCTAAATAAATCCTGCTAAAGGAAACAACGCTTGCCCAAATCAATAAGACTTTTTGCAATCGCTTGTGGCGTCCGCGAAAAAACACAATCAGAAATGTCGCGAGTGCAAAAACATTCGCTGCATGAGAGGACACAAATCCATACATTCCCCCGCAGTAACCATTCACTATCCGGACTTCGCTGCCGATCATCGGATCATGGCAAGGTCGCAAACGCATCACTGTGTTTTTTATCAGAGAAGAAGAAATCTGGTCGCTCAGTACAATCATGATTCCGATAAAAAACAATACGGATAAAAACCTATAGGGGTACCGTTTCTGAAGAAACCATGCAAGAAAGCCATAGAAAGGCAACCAAATCCATTTGTTGCTGATCCAGAAAAAAAAGAAATCGAACACCGGATTATTCAGGTGGTTAAAGAAAAGCAACAAGGCTGCATCAATACTTTGCAGTTTTTCAAACATGGTAAAATCATTTGTTCAGCTCAATCCATAACATGTCTTTCAATTCATCAATTCCCATTTGTGCAACAGAGGAAATGAAAACAGATTTTATTTCTTCGGGGAGTTCCTTGCGCATTTCTTCGATCAGTCCGGCATCCAGCATATCGCATTTCGTAATCGCCAGGACTCTTGCTTTATCCAAAAGCTCCGGATTGAATTGTTTTAATTCATTCAGCAGAATATCATAATCGTTTTTGATATTTTTACTGTCACATGGAATCATGAAAAGCAAAATAGAATTTCGTTCAATATGCCTCAGGAAACGAAGCCCGATGCCTTTGCCAAGGTGTGCGCCTTCTATAATACCGGGAATATCGGCCATGACAAAGGATCGACCATCACGATAAGATACAATTCCGAGATTTGGAACAAGTGTTGTAAAAGCATAATCAGCGATTTCCCGGTTTTGCAGCGCTTACAACAGAAAGCAAAGTAGATTTTCCGGCATTCGGAAAACCAACAAGACCAACATCGGCAAGTAATTTTAATTCAAGAATCTTCCATTCTTCCAGAAGGGGCTCTCCGGGTTGTGCAAAACGTGGCGCTTGCATTGTCGAGGATTTGAAATGATCATTTCCCTTTCCTCCCCGGCCTCCGGGCAATAGGATTCTTTCTTCGCCGTCTTCTGTAATTTCGAAAATCACCTCCCCGCTTTCTGCATCCCGTGCAACTGTTCCTATCGGAACTTCAAGAATTTCATCCTTCCCATCTTTCCCGGTCTTCAATGCTCCCTCCCCTTTTCCTCCGGGCTCGGCGATGATATGTTTCCGGTATTTCAAATGAAGCAAAGTCCACAATTGTTTGTTTCCCTTCAGGATAATATGTCCGCCTCTTCCACCATCACCGCCATCCGGTCCGCCTTTCGCCGTATACCGATCACGATGAAAGTGAACGGATCCGGCACCTCCCGCACCACTGCGACAGCAAATTTTTACATAATCAACAAAATTGGACGACGACATTTTACCTCTTTTCCGAAACTATTATTTATAAAAGAAAAACATCCTTGTACGGATGCTTCTCAGGATTTTAACGTAAGACCGAAACCTGGAATTCAGCTATCGATCTTCGTACACAACTTTAAAAAAATCTCATCGATACTGCCGATCCCAGGAATTCCACAGTATTTATTCTGGCTTGTATAATATTCTTTTAAAGGCGCTGTTTTAGAATTGTATTCTGTAATTCGTTTCCGAATCACCTCTTCATTCTGATCATCCGGTCTGCCGGAATCTTTCCCCCGGTTGAGCAATCGTTTGATCAGTTCCTCATTGTCCACCTCCAGAGAAAGCATCATGTTGATCCCGGTTCCTTTTGAATCGAGCATCTTGTCCAATGCTTCTGCTTGTGCAGCAGTACGAGGAAAACCATCAAAGATGAATCCATTGCCTGCAACATTTGCATCTACTTTCTTTTCAATCATACTGATCACCACGGAATCCGGTACAAGCAATCCCTGATCCATCAATTTTTTTGCTTCTACTCCCAGTGCAGTTTGACTGGCAACTTCAGCTCTCAAGATGTCACCAGTCGAAAGGTGGACAAGCTTGTAACGGTCAATCAATTTTTCCGACTGTGTACCTTTTCCGGCTCCAGGAGGGCCGAAGAGAACGATATTCAGCATTTGTGATCAGAATTATAATTCATTTTACCTGCATCTATTCCATTCCTTACAGAAGGAAATTTGTGCTATTCAGACAATTTATAAATATCAGCATAATTTCTTCCCAATCCATCATAATCCAATCCATAACCTACCAGGAAATCATTGGGAACTTCAAATCCAAGATAATCTACTTTAACATCGTGTCGCAGCGCTTTGGGCTTCAACAAGAGACTTGCAAAACGAACATCAGCAGGTGCATGTTTTTTTATTTCTTCGAATAAATAAACTGCTGTATCTCCGGTATCTACAATATCTTCCAGGATGACTACATGTCGGTCTTTCAGCTCGGTAGAAATTCCAACCACACTTTTCACCACACCTGTTGATTGTGTGCCCGAGTAGGATGAAACACGGATAAAACTGACTTCACAATCGATGCTGAGTTTTTTAATGAGATCCGCCGCAAAAAGAAAAGACCCACTTAATACACAGATGAATACAGGGATTTTATCCTTATAATCACTATTTATCTGCTTTGCCAGTTCTCCTATCCTGTTCTGAATTTTATCAGAAGGAATGTTTATTGAGAAGGTTTTGTCTTTTATCGTGATTTTCTGCATAAAATTAAGAACCAAGCGCAAAAGTAAGATTAATCCGGCAGGAGGCAATTGAAATCAATGGTTTTTTAAGGCTTTAGCAGGTGAAGGGGAATGATTAATTTGCAGCAGATTTATGAGCAAAGCTTTTTACGATACACTACGGTTTGGAATCCTCGGCGGTGGCCAGCTGGGTCGTATGCTTTTGCAAAAAGCAGCTGATTTCAATGTAACGAATTGTGTCCTTGACCCTGATCCTGAGGCTCCTTGCAGGTTCATTGCTGATGAATTTGTATGTGGCTCCTTTCGCGATTTTGATACGGTCATCAATTTTGGAAGAAACCTTGACCTGCTCACCATTGAAATAGAACATGTCAATGTTGATGCTTTGGAGCAATTGGAAAAAGAAGGTGTAAAGGTTTACCCACAGTCAAAAGTAATCCGATTGGTACAGGACAAAGGATTACAGAAGATCTTTTACCGAACCCACGGAATTCCTACCGCTGAATTTCATCTCCTCGATTCAATAGCACACATTGAAAAATATGCGTCGCAATTTCCATTCATGCAGAAATTGAGAAAAGGCGGATACGATGGAAAAGGTGTTGTGCGATTGGAAAGCAGCAACGAAATCAACAAGGGTTTCGATGAGCCAAGTATCCTTGAAAAACTGGTTGATTTTGAAAAAGAATTGTCGGTGCTTGTTGCACGAAATAGTCAGGGAGAATGTTCCGCCTTTCCGGTCGTTGAAATGGAATTTAATGCAGAAGCGAATCTTGTCGAGTATCTTTTCTCCCCTGCTTTAATCAGCGCCGACCAGGAAAAAAAGGCGATTCAAATTGCTACGCATGTTGCACAATCGATCCAGGTTGTGGGTTTGCTTGCCGTGGAAATGTTTCTCACACGATCCGGAGAAATTCTTGTGAACGAAATTGCTCCACGACCACACAACAGCGGACATCAAACCATCGAAGGCAATGTCACTTCTCAATACGAACAGCATTTGCGGGCGATACTCGGTTTACCTCTGGGATCTACGCAAATCACCAAACCATCCGTAATGGTGAACTTGCTTGGAGAAAAAGGATATACAGGCCATGCATTGTATGAAGGACTCCAGGAAGCACTTGCAATTGATGGCGTCCATTTGCATTTGTATGGAAAGAAAATCACTAAACCGTTCCGTAAAATGGGTCATGTTACAGTGACAGCAGATACTCTTGAAGAAGCCAAATTGAAAGCCATCAGAGTTAACAAGATGATTCGTGTAATCGCTTCCTGAACTTAATTCTTCGAAAAATATATTTCTGAAAATTAAAATAGAAAAATAATTCACCCAATGCCAAAAACAATTCTCGTCGGAATTATCATGGGAAGTCAGTCTGATCTCCAGGTCATGAATGAAGCAGCACTAATTTTAGCCAAATTAAATATAGGTTACGAAGTTTCCATTGTCTCTGCACACCGCACTCCGGAGCGGATGTTTGAGTATGCAAAAGATGCAGCAGGCAGAGGCTTAAAAGTAATTATTGCAGGAGCAGGTGGAGCCGCACATCTTCCTGGAATGGTTGCTTCCATTACTCCTCTTCCTGTTATCGGAGTTCCCATTCGTTCCAGCAATTCAATTGATGGCTGGGATTCTGTTCTTTCTATTCTCCAAATGCCGAATGGAGTTCCTGTTGCTACTGTTGCACTGAATGCTGCGCAGAATGCAGGAATTCTGGCAGCGCAAATTATTGGATCTTCGAATCAGGAAGTATTGAATCGTTGCTGCTTTCAAAGAAGAACTGAAACAAAAAGTGATTAAAAGCAATGATGATATTTCTCCGGTATAGTTTATCATTTATTTCCACAGATTATTTCCTCCAAATAAAATCCTGCAAGTAAGTTCCTCCTTCTGAGGGGTTATTCATTCCTGCATTGCATTCTACATTCGTCGAAAAATGACGCAATGAAAATGATCAGGATTTTTCTCCCCGGAATTCTTTTTTACTGCAGCCTGATTCAGTGTTTTGCTTCTCAGCCATTGTCGGCTGAACAGGCGGGATACGCAGGCATTGGAACAACAATCAAAACTCCCTTCTCGGCATTCCAGAATCCGGCACTAACAGCATTCACAAAAAATCCTGTGATTGGCATGGGTGCTGAGAACCGTTTTCTGATTCCTGAACTCCAGTCTTTCCTTTTTCAGGGAACTTTAGCCCTTTCTTCCACTGCAGCAATTGGAGCTTTCGGAACACGAACAGGTACAAAAAATGCTTTTGAAAATTCTCTGGGAATTGTGTACGGACAAAAACTCTCCGATAAATTCTATTGTGGTATTGAGATTTTCCATCATGTATTTAAAGTGAATGCTGGAGAATATCCACCAACAGGAACCTGGTCTTCAGCCATTGGAGTTTATACCAAACCTTTGCCCTTTCTTGAAATAGGTGCCTGCCTTTGGAATCCAACAAATTTTCGCCAGGAACTAAAACAACATCCTTTCCACAGTCCCACTCTCACAATCGGGAGCGCATGGAAAATTTCCTCCGGCTTAATCTTGCGAACTGAACTCGAAGAAAAAGCCAAGGGATCGGTTTCTGTAATAAGTGGATTTGAATACAAACCAAATGATGCACTGAGCATTCGAACGGGTTACAGGACAAATCCGGGTTTACCTGCATTTGGTTTTGGATTAAACATCAATAAAATGAAAATAGATGTAGCGTGCATGACGCATCTTACACTTGGGTTGTATCCATCCATTTCAATTAGCCGTGAACTATGAAATCAACATTTCTTTTCAGTCTGCTTTGTATTGAATGCATTTGTGTAACTAATATTTACGCTCAGGTCAAACAAACTGAAGATCTTCCTGTTTCTGTGCGAAATGAATTGGAATCTGCCGCCTCGGAAGGGAACAACACAGAGGATAATATTGAATTTCAGGAACAGCTTAACGAGTATATTAAACATCCACTCAATATTAACACATGCTCCCCTGAAGAGATTGAAAGTTTTCCACTTCTGACTTCAATCCAGACGCTTGCGATCCTGGAACACAGGAATAAATTCGGAGCATTCCGATCGCTAGAAGAATTACAGGTAATCAATGAACTCAGCCCGGAAGCAATACGAAACTTGCTTCCTTTTGTAAGCACAGGAAATACAGTTAGCGGGATAAAAGCCAGTTTTCGGAATCTAATCACCAAAGCAGAACAATCCTTCACTTTACGCTACCAAAAGAGTGTGACTGCGGAACCAGATCCGGAAAATAATGAGAGCAACTATACAGGAGCTCCGTATAAACTATTCTCCCGATACAAATACAAATTCGGTGATCGATTTCGCTTTAGTCTGACAGGAGAAAAAGATGCCGGCGAAAGTCTATTCAAACCTCCTGCGAAATATGGTTTTGATTATCTGAGTGGCTATTTTGAAATACAAAAAAAAGGATTGATCCGGAAAATTATTCTGGGTGATTATTCTTATCAATTCGGACAAGGATTGGTGATGTGGTCAGGATTTGGCTTTGGCAAAAGTTCAGAAACAGTTCTCCTTAAAAAAAATGCCCGCGGAATCATCCCTTATTCCTCTACCGACGAAAATAATTTCATGCGCGGACTCGCAGTGCGTTCAACTTATAAAAAAATCAGCGTTAACCTGTTTCTCTCCAAACACAAAATCGACGGGAATAGTCTGCCTACTGACACTGGCAATTTCATTTCTGCTTTGCAAAATACAGGCTATCATAGAAATGCAACAGAGCTCGAAGATAAACATTCCCAATCGGAACAAATTATCGGAGCTGCATTGAATTACACTACTGAAAATCTGAGTCTCGGTTCGCTCTGCTATACTACAGAATTTTCGCTCCCTTTTCAACAATCAGATGAAGCTCGAAATTTATTTGAATTTCATAACAACAAGAATACAAATGCAGGATTCCACTACAATTATATTTATAGAAATATGAATATGTTTGGTGAATTTGGAATCAGTGCATCGGGAGGCAAAGCTTTCCTTCAGGGAATTATGGCACAACTTCATGCGAATTTTTCAACATCCATTCTCTTGCGCAAATACGATGAAAATTACCAGGCACTCAAAGCACATGCATTCAGCGAAAATTCGCTTACTAGCAATGAAGCAGGCTGGTATGTAGGGATCAACTGGAAAGTTGTACGCGGAATCACACTCGTATCGTATGCAGATTATTTTCAATTCCCCTGGCTACGTTACCAGGTTGATGCTCCTTCCACTGGAAAAGAATATCTCGTACAAGTTTCCTGGAAACCCAAGAAAACAATTGAAATGTATGTGCGATACCGCAATCAATCCAAGGAAGAAAATGAAGGCGAAACGAGCGAACGACTACACAATTTAATTCCGAGGGTTCAGAAAAATTTCAGGTGGAGTATTCGCATGGATCTTGATGAATGCTGGGAATGGAGCAGTCGATTCGAGTGGGTCCGCTCGATAAAGAAAAACGAATCAACAGGCACCGGTTTTGCTGCCTACCAGGAAATATTTTATCACCCATTGAAAAGTTTTATCTCCGGATCTTTGCGTTATGCTGTTTTCAATTGTCCGGATTATGATTCAAGAATCTTCGCTTACGAAAACGATGTATTGTACTCCTACTCTATTCCTGCTGCTTATGGAAGCGGATCCCGGTATTACCTGAATTTACGATTTAGAATATGCAGAGGACTAAATGTATGGGCGAAATATTCATCGACCATTCTCCTGAAAGCCCCGCTTTCGCAAGATCCAATAGCCTTACAGAAATCTTCCGGCGATTACAAACTCCAGGTCATTTACCAGTTCTAAGTGATTTTGTTCATGAGAAAACCGGCAGCAGACAGCTGAGCCCAGAATTCAGGATATGATTTTTGCACAACGGCAATTTCATTCAGTGACACGTTTCCGAAAATCTGCGACAAAGGCGCCAATGCCATCGCGACACGATGATCCTGATGAGTTTCAAAAATCCTGTCAGGCGGACTGAGTTTTTGTTTTTGCAAAATCAAACTGTGTTGATCATCCACCAGGGTATATTTCAAACCGCATTTTCCCAGCTCTTTCAGGAGAACATCGAGACGATTTGATTCTTTGTGAATTAGATTTTGCAATGACGTTAATTTTGCCTCCACACCAAGAGCAGCACAGGCAACCAACATCGGCGGGAAAAGATCAGGGCAATCCTTGAAATCGAATTGCAGTGCCGCATGTTGCGACCAGGAAGAATAACCATGGGAAAGCAAAGTCACTCCATTCTCTTCAAAAACAGAATCTACTCCAAGCAATTTCATCCAATCAGCTATTACTGAATCGCCCTGGAGTTTGCTCTGATGTAGCCCTTCGAGGAAAAAAGTTCTTCCGGGAGAAAGTGCAGAAAGCAGGTACCAAAAAGCGGCAGAGCTCCAATCCGGTTCAACGTCTACTTCCGAAGGCGAATAAGCACGTTGTGGAATCCGAATTTCATTTCGGATCCATTCCGACTCAACCCCCATCAGTGACATCAGATCAAGTGTCATCCGAATGTAGGATGCCGAAGCAATTTCACCTTCCATTTGCACTGTCAATCCATCTTCAAGTGTAGGTGCTATCATCAACAATGCGGAGATGAACTGTGAACTGATGCTTGCATCGACTGATACTTTTCCGCCACGAAGAGTTGTTCCTTCGATGGACAATGGAGGAAATCCCTTTTCGCCTAAGTAAGTAATTTTTGCTCCGAGTAATTTCAATGCATCCACCAGGGGACCGATGGGTCGCTCGTGCATTCTTTTTGTGCCTTTCAGAATGTGAGTACCTGGAATGCAAGAATAATACGCAGCGAGGAAGCGATAAACAGTTCCTGCATCTTTTGCATTTACTTCCGATTTGTGAGAGGATAAAAGTTCATTAAGCAAAATGGTGTCTTCCGCAGCGGATAAACCTCGTATTGCAAATGTTTCTTTGCTCAATGCCCGGATGAAAAGGAGTCGGTTGGAAATACTTTTGGATGTCGGCAATTTTACTGTGCACAAATCCTGGGAATTGGTTCCCGTTAATTGAAAGGGCATTCAGGAAGTATAAGTGGTCTGGTGAAAACGATTGAGGGTGAACTGAAGTGCATCCCGTATTTCCTGTTCTTCCGGTTGATTGTGAATAACAGGATAACCAATATCTTTTAATAGCACAAAATGAGTATCCTTTCCTACTGTTTTTTTATCATGAGAAATGAGAGATAAAATCTCTTTGATATCAAATTCCAACTCTGATAAATTGAAATGAAGGAGAATAAAATCTACGATGGCTTCCATTTGCGAGACTGGGAAACCAATAATTCCAACAGAAAGGAAAAGTTCTGTTACCATTCCGGCCGCTACAGCTTCACCGTGTTTGAGAGGATCCTGATGGTGTTTCATCGAATAACTCTCCAGTGCATGACCGATAGTATGACCGAAATTTAGTGTCTTGCGTAAATTCTTTTCTTTGAAATCAGCATTTACAATCTGTCTTTTTATTTGGACAGATTTTGCGATCAAGGGATTCCAGTCCACATTTTCAAGCGATCGAATGGCTTTGATTTCTTTCCAATAGTTTATATCCGCAATGAGTGCATGCTTTATTAATTCTCCGAAACCGGCACGAATATCACGCGGTGGCAACGTTTTCAGGAAAAGCGGTGAAATGCAAACTGCCAAAGGGTTTGTAAAGGTACCCACCTGGTTTTTTAGTCCGGAAAGATTAATTCCGTTCTTTCCACCGGAAGAAGCATCAACCATTGCAAGCAAAGTTGTAGGAACATTCACGAATGAAATCCCGCGCATAAACGTTGCAGCGACAAAGCCTCCCACATCACCGATCATTCCACCACCAAGATTGATGAGCAAAGAATGGCGGTCTGCATTGTGTTGGGAAAGTTGATTCCATAAACTCTCACAACTTGCCAGGTTTTTATTTTGTTCGCCGGAGTGGATCTTTAACAGGATCGCATTTTTCAGCGATGGGATGCAACTCAGGAATAATGACAGACACAATTTTTCTGTGTTCTCGTCAACAAGGATAAATACAGTATATGCCCGATGTTGGCGCGATAAAAATTGTTCCAGCGTCGAAAAAACATCATCTCCAAGAATGACTTCTGATGAATGATTTTGATTGATGACGTGCATGAAAAATTATTGAGAATGATCTGTTGATTCGGTTGTGTTCATCACTTGTGTCTGATGTTCGATCGACTCCTGGTGAATCAATTCATAAAGGCGTACGATAAACTCGTTGCTTAATTCCTTTGTTAATCCGGATTGCAGTCGGGTTCGCAGAATTTCAGTCCAGCGTTCCACCTGGAGGATGGTCATGTTGTTTTCTTTCTTGTACTGACCTATTTCACGAGCAACACGCATTCTTTCTGCCATGAGCACAAGAATTTCTTCATCAATCTTGTCGATCCGGTCATGCAACTCTTCGAGCAAACTCAGAAAAATAACATCATCCACCAGCGGCTGGCGTACTATCAATTCTTCAAGAATTTTTAAAAACGCTTCCGGAGTAAGTTGTTGTTCGCGATCACTCAAAGCATGATCCGGATCAGTATGAACTTCAATCATAAGTCCATCGTAATTCAGGTCCAGCGCTGTTTGTGAAATACTTGAAATAAGATTTCGATTTCCTGAAATATGACTTGGGTCGCAAATCAAAGGCATTGCAGGAAGTCTCCGTTTCAGTTCAATTGGAATTTGCCATTGCGGAACATTTCTGTAGCGAGATTTTTCAGAAGAAGAAAATCCCCGATGAATGGCTGCAAGTTTTGTGATTCCTGCTCTGGATAATCGCTCCAATGCACCAATCCACAATTCAAGATCAGGATTGATGGGATTTTTAACCATCACCGGAATATCTATACCTTTTAATGCATCTGCGATTTCTTGAACCAAAAAAGGATTCACAGTAGTTCTGGCTCCAATCCACAAGACATCAATTCCTGTTGCAACAGCTTCTTCAACATGTCGTGGATGAGCAACCTCAACTGTAACAGGAAGATTATTTTCAAAACCGGCCTCCTTCAACCAACGCAGTCCATCTTTACCTATTCCCTGAAATGAATCCGGTCGTGTTCTTGGTTTCCAGATTCCGCCACGCATCAATTGAACCTTGCTTCCCTTTAATTCATGAGCAACTTTGTGAATCTGATCTTCAGATTCAACTCCACAAGGTCCCGCGATAATCAAGGGGTGTGAAAAACCTAAGTTCCATTCCTCCAATGACAAGCTTTTAATTTCGGCTCTTTTCATATTTGTACAAAGATAAGATTCTCGGGGAGTACCGAATATGACTTTTGTATTTTCTTGATAATCAAACCCTAACAAGTGTCATAGGAAGTGGATACCTCACATGATTTTTGATCTTTGCCGTTCGGGCGGAATGAATTACGTTTGTTCCCCATAAAATATGAAGAATCAACTGATCTCCTTTGATGACACAGAAACAGCATTCATTTCCAAATCGTCTGCTGATCTGAACCGTGCGGTTTATCTTTTTAAAATGATCAGTTACAATTGGCTGGTCAGGATGAGCCCGCCATTTGTAAACTTCGCCATCTGGGCACATCTCCCGATAAAAGGCATTATCAAGGCTACGATTTTCCGGCATTTCTGTGGCGGGGAATCCATCGATGATTGTCAGCGCACAATTGAAAGTCTTTCGAAATATCATATCGGTACCATTCTCGATTATTCCGTAGAAGGAAAAGAGTCCGAAGTAGATTTTGATTTGGGTTTAAAACAAACACTTGCAACAGTTCAACGTGCGAAGGGCGATTCAGGAATTCCCTTCTCTGTTTTCAAACCATCCGGTTTTGTTCGTTTTGCATTGCTGGAAAAGAAAAATGCAGGCAAGGAATTGACTACTGCCGAACAGGAAGAATTTGATCGTTTCAAAAACCGTGTGAATACGATTTGTAAAACCGGTTTTGAAAACAATGTGCCGATTTATGTTGATGCTGAAGAAACCTGGATCCAGGATGCAGTGGATGATGTAGTCAGGGAAATGATGATGAAGTACAATAAAGAAAAGGTGATGGTCTACAACACCATCCAAATGTACCGCACCGACAGACTAGATTTTTTGAAAGCAGAATACCAGCATGCTCTTGCGAATAATTACCATACCGGTTTTAAAATTGTTCGTGGCGCATATATGGAAAAAGAGCGGGAACGCGCAAAAAAAATGGGATACCCGTCCCCTATCCAAGCCGATAAAGCAGCTTCCGACAGAGATTATGATGCTTCCGTAAAATTTTGTGTAGATCACATCGACCGTATGGCTGTATGCGCCGGAACACACAATGAGCAAAGCTGTCTGAACCTCGTTGCATTGATGGAAGAAAAAAAATTACCACACAATCATCCCAATATCTGGTTCTCTCAATTGTATGGGATGAGTGATCACATTTCATACAATCTGTCGAAGAAAGGATACAATGTGAGCAAATATGTTCCGTACGGTCCGGTTACATCCGTTCTACCTTATCTCATTCGCAGAGCACAGGAAAACACTTCCGCTGCCGGACAAATGGGACGAGAACTTTCGTTGCTGATGATGGAGAAGAAAAGGAGAAAGCTGGTTGGGAAATAGAGAGTAGAAATTAGAGATTAGACGTTAGAAGTCCTCAATCAAAAATCTAAAATCAAAAATCAACAATTACGAAATTCTCGCTGCCGTAAGCAAATCCAAATCCTTATAAGGAAGTTTGCAGCTTTCGGCAACGAATCGGTTGGTGATGGCACCGCGGAACAGGTAAACGCCTTTTCGGACTGCTTTATTTTTCCAAAGCATTTCGTCGATGCCACCTTCATTGCCGGCATCAATTAAAATGGGGGTGAAAATATTACTCAATGCTGTGGACGCTGTACGGCTTACACGCGATGCAATGTTGGGTACACAATAATGAACGACTCCGTATTTTCTGAAAACCGGTTGGGAATGATTGGTTACTTCAGAGGTTTCAAAACATCCGCCCTGGTCGATACTCACATCCACAATCACAGAACCCACACGCATTTCACTAACCATTTCCTCCGTCACAACAACAGGAGTCCGGCCTTCGTTGCTGCGCAAAGCACCGATGGCGACATCCGCATTTTTTAATTCTTTCAAAAGTATATTCGGTACAAGAGTAGATGTAAAAACACGTCGGCCCAGTCTGTTTTGCAGACGACGCAAACGGTGGATGGAATTATCAAAGACTTTTATATTGGCACCCAATCCCATTGCAGTACGGGCAGCATATTCGCCAACAGAACCGGCTCCGATAATGACTACTTCCGTTGGAGGAATGCCGGCAACACCGCCAAGTAATTCGCCTTTTCCATTGAACGCATTACTCAGGTATTCAGCAGCAATAAGAATACAGGTACTTCCAACAATTTCACTCATTGCCTGGATGATCGGATACACTCCCGATTCATCGTGCATAAATTCATAACCAATAGCAGTCACTTTTTTTGCACCCAGCTGACGGATGAATTCAGTTGATTGCATACTCATTTGCAAAATGGAAATGAGGTATTGCTTGGGCTGCATCATTTCCAACTCTGCAGGAGAAGGAGGTGCTACTTTCAGTATAATGTCTGCTTTGTAAACTTCTTCAGCAGTGTACACAATTCGTGCACCTGCTTCACTGAAATCAGAATCCTGGATATTGGAAGCGGCACCAGCACCTGCTTCGATAAAAATTTCATGACCATTATTGATCAGCAATGAAATCGATTCCGGAATCAGGGGAATTCTATTTTCCTGAAAAGAGGTTTCTTTTGGGATTCCAATAAAAAGCTGCTTCCCTTTTTTCTTTATTTCGAGCATGGCTTCCTGCGGTTGCATTGCAGCAGATGCAGCAAGAGAAGATAAGCCTGAAGGTAATTTCTCAATCATGTGAAAAAGTAATGGTTCTTGTTTCCTGATCCGGTACAATCCGGACCATTGTATGCGGTTGAGGCAATAAATTTAGAATTTTTTCCGGCCATTCCACTAAACAATAGCTCCCGCTGTCAAAATATTCATGGATCCCGATATCCAATGCTTCCTGAGCCGAGTTTAAACGATAAAAGTCAAAATGATAGACCCTTTCACCGCTTTGTGTCCTGTATTCGTTGACAATTGAAAATGTAGGACTGCTGACGTTTTCCAAAACACCTAATTCCCTGCACAAATAGCGGATAAAAGTTGTTTTCCCTGCACCCATTTCTCCATAAAAACAAAGGATCCGATCTTTCCCGCTGAATTCGATGAGCTCAAGAGCAGCTTTTTTCAAGTCCTGTTCCTGATTTACAATCAGTTTCCTGGGTTCCATTTTAATCATCGTTAAGCAATCTCCTTTGCTGAAAATAGTCTGGCTACAGAATTCCCGGCTTCCACTCCATCACATTAATTTCTCGTTTGCAAAAGCTATACTCCTCTTGCTGACTGTTCGAACAAACAATAACCGTTTTGTAAGCAGCATATTTCTCTACTAGGTCCTGATACCACAAGATGGATTTTCGGTCGAGATTTGAGCAGGGCTCGTCCAGTAATACGATATCTACATCACTCAATAATGCAAGAATCAGTTTCACTCTTTGCTTCATTCCGGAAGAATAATACTTCATCATTTTTTTTCGGGAAGATGACAATCCTGATAACTCAATCATCGCTTCATCGCTGAGATTGAGAACAGGTTTCTTAAAATGAAAATGAAAGGAAAGTGTTTCTTCCAAATCATAGTCTTCAATCAAATCGAGGTATGGAGCCGAAATGCTGACTTTCTCGTAAATCTCTTCGGGATCCAAAAGAGTGTTCCCTTCCAGGTAAGATACTTTCCCTTCTGTAGGAATGGATGCTCCGGCAAGCAATTGCAAAAGAGTAGATTTTCCGGAACCGTTAGGTCCAAGGATGGCAATTTTTTCCGAAACATTGATACTTAGATCGAGATTGCGGAAGATCCATTCGCGGTAAAATTTCTTGCCGGCTTTTTCTAAAACGATTTTCACAAGTACATGGATTGAATTCTAAACAGAAAATTATCAATCCTCATCTTTTGAATATCCTTTCATAATTCCTCTCGAGGAACTGCGAATAAAGGAAAGGATCTGATCACGTTCAGGAGAAGCCTGCATTTCATTCTGCACAACATCCAGTGCATGAGAATTGCTATAGCCTTTCACGAAGATTGTCCGGTAGATATTCTGGATCTCTGCAATTTTTTCATTGTTGAAACCGCGTCGTCGTAAACCGACAGAGTTGATACCCACATAGGACAATGGCTCGTGCGCGGCTTTCACAAAAGGAGGAACATCTTTACGTACAAGTGATCCACCGGAGATCATCACATGCGAACCCACCTGAACAAATTGATGTATCGCAGAAAGTCCGCCAATGATCGCAAAATCAGCAATGGTAATATGTCCTGCAAGAGTAGCACCATTGGCAAGAATACAATGATCGCCGATGATGCAGTCGTGCGCAACATGAACATAAGCCATCAGGAGGTTATGACTTCCAACAACAGTTTTCCCAAGCGCTTCAGTCCCTCTGTTCACCGTAACAAATTCACGGATTGTCGTATGGTCACCAATCGAAGCGATCGTATCTTCTCCATGAAATTTCAGATCCTGTGGTACTGCAGAAATCACAGCACCGGGAAATATTTTGCAATTGCTTCCGATTCTTGCTCCGGGAAAAATGGTAACGTTACTTCCGATCCAGGTATCATCACCAATCTCCACATTTTCGTGGATCATCGTGAACGGATCAATTTTTACGTTCTTACCAATGCGGGCATTCGGATGTATGACGACGAGGTTGTTGTTCATGGATGGAATTTCTGATTCGGATTCAGCTCTTGAATCAGCTGGCTTCAATACTTTTTTTCTTGTCGCGTCGCACGATTTGCGCCATCATTTCTGATTCCATGACAACTTTATCACCAACATAGGCTTTGCCTCTCATGTGACAGATCCCTCTGCGAATTGGCGAGATCAGTTCGAGATGGAATACAATTGTATCGCCCGGCATCACCATATCTCTGAAACGGGTATTGTCGATTTTCATGAAATACGTGAGGTAGTTCTCCGGATCAGGAACGGTATTCAAAACCAGAATCCCTCCTACCTGTGCCATTGCTTCTATCTGAATCACACCGGGCATTACCGGAGCACCCGGAAAATGTCCAGGGAAAAACCATTCGTTCATTGTGACATTCTTCAATCCCACGACATGACGATCGGATAATTCAAGGATCTTATCGACGAAAAGAAATGGAGCACGATGAGGAAGAAATTTCATGATCCCGTTGATATCGTAAATCGGCTTCGCATTGAGATCAACACGCGGTGACTTTTCACGGAACCTGTCACGTTTCATCAGGTCCTTGATCTTTCGAGCAAATTCAACATTTGCTACATGACCCGGACGGGCTGCGAGAATGTGGCCTTTTAGCGGAGCTCCGACAAGAGCAAGGTCACCCACAATGTCAAGCAATTTATGACGGGCAGGTTCATTCTGAAAATGAAGTTTCACATTGTTCAGAAATCCGCGTTCAGCTGTTACTTTTTCTTTATTGAAAATTTTCGCGAGATGATCGAGACGTTGCTGCGATACGGGTTTATCAACCACGACAATCGCGTTATTGATATCGCCGCCTTTGATGAGATTATTGTCAAGGAGCATTTCCAGTTCGTGTAGAAAACAAAACGTTCTACAATCACTGATTTCATTTTTAAACTCTCCGATATTGTAAAGTGTCGCATGCTGCGTACCCAACAAGTCGCTGTTGTAATCAACCATTACAGTGATCCTGAAATCCTCACTGGGAACAGCAAGCATTTCAGTTTTTCTCTTCGGATCTTCGTAAGTGATATTCTCACTCAGCATGTAGTACCGACGTTCCTCGCGTTGTTCCTGGATTCCAGCTTTTTCAAGAAGGTCGATGAAAGGCTTGGAACTCCCATCCATAATCGGCACTTCCGGACCATCAATTTCCATCAGGACATTGTCTATTTCCATTCCGGCCAAAGCTGCCAGTACGTGCTCAATAGTGCTGATTCGGGCACCGTTTTTACTGATTGTGGTACCACGATCGGTATCAGTCACGTTATCTACATCTGCTTCAACTACAGGCTGACCCGGTAAGTCAATTCGTTTGAACTGATATCCATGGTTTTCCGGAGCCGGCATGAAAGTAAGATTGACGCTAGCGCCAGTATGCAATCCAACGCCCGATGCGGTCACCGGATGCAGAATAGTGGTCTGTCGGATGATTTCGGGGGCAGGAGAAGGTAACGGGCTTTCCTTCTTAACTACGGAAGCCTCTACAACTGTCTGATTTTCAGCCATTATGTAAAATTTCAGAAAACAAGACCGGAACGATATGCCGGGGTTTTGGCCAAAAATAAAAATAAAAATTTAATAACACCTAAGAAGCTGAAAGTCCTCATTGAACAATCATTCCCCGACCCATCTAAACCAAACCGCTGAGGCAGTGCATTCGCCTATAATCAAGCCTATTACTTGAGGATAAATTGACTTCAAACCAGTATTGCCATAAGGCCATTTTCATTTAAAAATGCATAAAAAAAATGATGGTTTAAGTTAGAAAATACTGATAGAAAATAGCAATATCTGATTTCAGTATGAATTCATTGATTTCCCCTGCGATTATGAAGCAGCTTTCTTTTGACTTCAGATAATAATTAATAATATTGCCTAAAATGAATCTTTCCCATGAAATTTAAGAACATCTCCTCTCTCTCCTTCTTTTTCTTTCTCTTCTTTTTCATTTTCTCCGGTGCACCCACTCGAGCTCAGGAAGCCCCAACCTGTTCTACTGAAGAAATGGATGATTTTGTGAATCAGGATCCGAACGATGATTACTATTTCTGTCTGCGAAGGGTTTGCAACGATCTGAAGATCCAGGATTACGATTCCGTGCGTTATTATCTGGAAAGAGCAATGTTTGGAAATGAGAATAAATTCACGATGTCCTTTCCAAATAAAAAGCTCAGGGATTTAAAAACCTTTCTTGGAAATGATGTATTCACAACTAAAGCGACTTATGATATTTCAGTGGATTATACTGCATCATCAATGAGCTCGAATCCTGAGCCTGCAATCTCCGAGAACACTGTTACTACTGAAAGTCCTGCTCCACCTCCCGCTGACAACACGAATTCAGGAGTTAGTGACGGAGGATCGACGGCTCCGGTTGAACAACCAAAGGAAGACGTTTATGTAAAGCCTGTGGATAATTCAACAACAACACTGGACGAGACTACAATGGCGGAATTGAAAGACAAAGCGCTTATCAAGTCAAGGACATTTGGCCAGCTGATTGGAATTATTGCAGACAAATCAACACTTGAAGATATTGCACAAACAAGTATTTTAAATGCACTTGATCTTTTCCTCAATGAAAATTCAACGATCGGAGTTACTTCAATTCGTCAGCCTCAGGCTCAAAAACCATTGAAGGTTCGAAAATATCTGAATCGATTGCGCATGTTGCAATATGAAAAAGTAGAAATTAAAACTTCGGACTATTACATGGTGAAAGACTTGAAAAAAGGTCCGGATGGTAATTTCTACGGCTGGGTTTCTTTTAAACAACGCTTTATCGGCTATGTCAAAGATTTACCTGCTTATGAAGATCTTACTACGAAGAGCATTAAAGTTGTCGTAAAAAAAATTCAGAAATTCGAGAATGGCATTCCTCAGGACTACTGGGATGTTTTCTTAGTTGATGTTCTTGTACAGGAAACCAGCCCCAATTAGTGAATGAATAAAAAACAATTTCTTCTTTACACTTTTCTTCTGCTTTCATTTTCAGTTCAGTCACAGGGTCTCGTTGAAGACACGCGCTGGAAAGAAAACCATGCCCTGGAAGTAAAAATACTCGATGAATTTATTGACAGGTTCAATAAAGACACGAGTTCTGTATTCGTGCAAAATCTGAAGAATTACAACCGTGGTAAACTGCCACTACGTTCGACAATGGTAAAATCTTTGTTTGACCGAAACCAGAGATGGGATACGTCAACATTGAAGCATTTTACTATGACAGTAACCAAACGAGGCGCACCAATTTTTCTGAATTTTAAAGACAAAGACTGGTTTGCGCATGTTCGTTGTCGAGTAACGTATTTGGGCAAATCAAAGCAATTGGATCTTACACTTAAAATCGAAGAAGGAATAGATCATTCAACGAAATGGGTTGTTGTAAGTGCGATGGCAGATTTTCTGAATTTTAAATATCCAAAATCCGGATCGAAAGTCCCAGTTCCCCGCTTGTGTGGTTCCGATTTACGAGACCCGGAAAACCAGACCAGCGTTTTTCTTGATCCCATGAGTCATGGTACAAATTTCGTTAACTTGTACCAGGCGTTTGAAGAACCTGATAAATTCAAAGATTACCTGTACGAAGGACCCCTCACCGATCAGATGCAACTGTTGATCAAATTAGTGAAAGAAAAATCACTTCGCTTTGACTTTGTACAGCACATCTCCTACCATTTTCTTCAGATTCCAAACTATGTAATGGTTGTCGAGAATTTCAACCGCAACACCAGAAATTCCGGTTGGTTGATCAGCAATCTCTTGTTTGTAAAATACAGTTCAAAGCCAATTTATAAAAAACAATTTTTAAATGTTCCACAAGATGAATAAGACTATTGTTATTGTAGTGTTCCTCTTTTTTTCTTTTCATTATTCTTCAACAGCACAAGAAGGACTGATTACCTGCAAAGACACCGTGAACATTCGGTTCCGTGCTGAGAATCGCATCATGGCCTTGCAAGACCGAATGAATTTCATCACCTGGGGAAGTACTACCAAACAAGATTTCGATGAGTCGTATACCACTGCAACCAAAGGACAGGCACGTTTATTTTATAATGATTCCGTTATTATCTCCAATGATGTGGATCCACAATTAATCATTTCAAATAAATGGAATGAAAATTTGTATGTAAAAAAGTATCTGAATCAATTGTATTCCGGTTACCAGAAAAACGATGATGATGAAAATACAATCTTCTTCAAAAATATCCGATGCTCTAACCTCAAGAAGACAAGTTATTACTATGTAAATATATATTACGATTGCGAATACAAAGCAAAGCATACTGCAACCGGAATGACCTATCCAAAATTTTCGAGAGTTGCAGAAATGCGGGTAGAATTGACAGGCAAATCAGGTAGCGGTAAAAACGAATGGACAGTCACAATCAATTCCATCAGTTATGCAAATGCCGATGCTTTCCAGAATGATACGAAGAATGAAGTCACCGATATTGCCCGAGCGATCGATTGCGATGCCGCACCGGATCCGATTTCTACTGCAGGCGGTAAAGCTTCAGAGCAGGCCGACAAAGCCGAACAGGCTGCACGCAGAGGTTTGTATGAAGATGCTGTTAGTTTCATACGCAGAGCTATCAGTTTTGATCCTTCCAATACTGCCTATCAGTTAAAACTGAAAGACTACCAGGAAAAACTCTCGACTGTTACAGGCATCGAACAGAATTCAAGAAAATGGAAAGAACAAGCTGATTATGCTTACAAATTCCGTCGCTATCACTTTACCGACAGTTTGTATTCTAAATTGGCTTTGCTGGATGCAAAATACAGAGATCCGAATACTGAACTTCGCAAGCAACAAATCCAACCCATTCTTTCCAAGACAGAGGGCTTGCAGGGATTGTTCAGTAGAAATCAGTTCGATCAAATCATTAACAGCTGTTCGAAAGATATTCAAACTGACAACAAAGTGACCCCTGAACTGTATTTCTGGAGAGCTAAGGCTTACGTAGCTTCTAACAATCCTAAGCGGGCATTGGAAGATCTTTCAAAAGCGACATCCATGGATGAAAATTACCTGGATGCTTACGAATTGAGAGCCCAAACCAAAATGAAAAATGAAGATCGTGCCGGTGCACTGAGTGATTACGCGATCCTCAAATCAAAGGATCCAAAAAACGACTACTATTTTCTATCGAGTGCAAGAGCACAAAAAGAAATTGGAGCATACGATAAAGCAATCCGTGATTACGAATCTGCTCTCCAGGTAAATGTCGACAATCCGGTTACCTACTTTGAATTGGGTGAGGTAGAATTTTTATCGAACGAAAATGAAATCGCCGCCAAAAATTTCACGCGTGCAATAGAAAAAAGAAAAATTTATCCGGAAGCGAATTATTATCTTGGATTAATTGCGATGAAAGAATCCAAATCCGATCGTTATCAGCGAGCTGGAAATTATTTCAGGTTAGCAATTTCTCAGGGATTAAATGCAGATTTAAAAAATAAAATCCAGCAAAAAGCTGACGAATTTTATACAGGTGTGAAGGGCATCAGTAACCCTCAGAATTCACTCGTCTCTCTGAATTCCGCCATACAGTTATACGACAGCAAGCCAGATTATTTCGTTGCCCGGGGCAATGCGTATACTAAATTGGGAGACCTTCGGAAAGCCATTGCCGATTACAGGACCGCCTGCAATTTGGAAAATACCGATTTTCAAAATCATTATCTCCTCGGAATTGCATATTTCGAAAACGAGCAACTTGATAGTGCGAAATTCTCATTTCTGAAATCACTGGACATTCGACAGAACTTTTATCCGGCTAAAATTTATCTGGGACATACTTATTTTAAAGAAAAGGAATATGCAAAATCAATCAGTTATTTTAACGAGGCACTAACTTTGAAAAAAGATTCTGCACGAATATATTATTACATCGGGAACGCCTATTCACAGCTCCATCAACCCCAGCAAGCTCTGGATTTTTATGCCAAAGCATTGGATCGTGACGAAGACGATCCGGATTTCAATGTTGGCAGAGGAAATGTCTATTTTGATTTGAACGAATACAAACAGGCGATCAAAGATTACAATCATGCTCTTGGTCACAATCCGGAATTATCAGAAGCATTATTTCACAAAGCCCAATGCCTGATCCGAATGGAAGATTATGACCCAGCACTTACTGACCTGAACAAATATCTCCAGAAGAATAGCATGGATCCGGAGGCCTTTCGTTTGCGTGGCTTGTGCCTGGTGCAAAAAGCGAATTACCCAATGGCGATAGAAGATTTCAAGAGCGCTAAAAAAATTGACAAGTCTTATGTTTCCGAACCGGTTCTCAACAAGAAGATGGCGTATTCCTACCTGAAGCTAAACGATCCTATTCGTGCCATGGATTGCATCAGTCAGATTTTACAAACCGATTCAAGAAACTCTGAAGGCTTGCTGTACAAAGGGATTGCACTTTCCATGCAAAACAAAAATAGTGAAGCAATGGATAGCTTTAAAGAAGCATTTGCCACCGGTTCATTTTCGAAAAAAGCTATTAAAAACGACCCCCTCCTCTCATCGCTTTCCAAAAACTCAGACTTTATCGCAATTTGTAATCAGTACCTGCATTGATTGAAAGGCATGAAGTGGTCTGAATAGAAATATTATTTTCAACGGTTATAGATCAGATCACCCGGAGATTTAAGGAGTATCTTCCGTGCAACCAATCCGGTTACAAGCATTGAGACCAAAAAGATGATCAGGATAATTCCCAGGATCAATCCATCTGTAATCTGGAAGTAGGTATAATTCTGATCCATCGCAAGGAATGATCCGATCATTCGGTCAATCAACTTACCAATGAAATAAGCAATCGTAAAACCAGGGATCATGACGAGGATCACAAACAGAAGCATAATTTTTATGTACAACTGATTTGTCTCCGCGTTATTCAATCCAAATGCCTTTAATGTTCCAAGATTCATCTTCACTTGTAACAAATGCAAGCGGAGTACATTCATGATGAATAAAGCGATACAAAAAACAGCAAAAAACAAAAGCCCAAAGGATATAATCAATGTAACTTTACTCATGAAATTATAATTCTCCTTTTCTCTGATCGCTGAATCATCCAACTCAATTACATCCTTTTCTTCCGGTTTATTCAGACTGAAAATAAATTGTTTAAAGGAACGGATACTATCCAGATCGCCATTAAAATTAATGCACAAAATATCATCCGTCAACTCCGGAAGTTGTTCATTGAATTGTGACAGGTCATAATAGGGTATTGCTCTTCCCTCCCATTTCTTCATGGATTGCAAAGAAAAAAGTTTCCGGATGAATGTTCCCGCTACCATTGTGTCTTCCGGTTCCGGTGAAAAACGAATTTCGGCGATTTTTGATTGTCCTGTATCGACAGATTGATCTGTAACGATGTCTACACCCGGGCTCCATTCTGAAAACTCTTTCATTTCTGAAACAGAGCTTCGTAGGTCTTTGGTGATCGCAGGAATTTCGGGTTCAGAAATGGCCAGATACAAACATATTTTGTTCCGGTGAACCTGTGGATCAAAAGTGTTTCCATCGGCCTGATCGTAGGCCATTTTAAAATAATTCGTTGTAATAAATAAATTTTTTCCTGGAATGGATCGGACAACTGCTCTGATGGGAACCGGAATCCGCTCATAAACATCCTGATGTCCATCGAAAATTTTGAATCCAACATACAGGAATCGATCGTTGAGCGAATAATGGTAATTTGAAAGCAACTGACTGGAAACGATCAGCCCAAAATCTGAAGTACTTCTAAAAACAGAACCTTGAACCAGATTACTTGCCGACAAAATATCTTTGAGCATCGGATCTGGTGGAGAACCATTTTCAATAGTCCGGCCCTTTTCAGAAAAAACTCTGTATTTATCATGAGAGTTTTTATCGAAAATCGGCATGGAAAACTCCGGATAACTTGTCGCTGAGGAATACCGATATCGCTGGGCATTTGCCGGTTCATTCAGTTTTTCCTTGATTTCCTGAAAACGATCTCCCGACTGCGCCCAGGGAATTTTAATTGTCACCCAGTTCACAAAAGCATCTTTCAATTTAAGATCAATATAATTGAGCGTGCCGTTAGCAAATCCGAGAACCAGCAATGAAAAAACAGTGAGAAATAAAAGGATAAAATAATTTACATACTTTTTTCCATACAGTGATCGCAATTCATTCCGGATAAACAATTTTGTAAAACCTGTTTCAGAAAGCGGAACGGCCCTGGTTTGCACCTCGGCTTCCTGGTGTTTCTCTTTGGAAAAATACAAAGCCCGCAATTTCTCACGGAATACACCACGGTCTTCGCTCGACTGATTCTCCCATTCACTCCGGTTAAAAATATTTCCCGAATCGATTACACCATACTTCTCTCCTGGTGGTTTGGTGATGACAGCAATCTGATCAGCATATTTTATTGCAAGGTTAATGTCATGTGAAACGACAATTGCTGAGCGGGTAAAAGAACAGGAACCTTTTACAATCTCCATCAACTCGTGAGCATTCACTTCATCGAGATTACCCGTCGGCTCATCGCAGAACAAAACCGAATAATTTACATTGAGCGCACGTACAAAAGACAAACGTTGACGCTGACCACCAGATAGATTAGTAGCCATTGTGTGTTCGTTCACTTCCTTTGCGGTTAATCCTATTCGTTTTAAAATTAATTCTGCAGGCTTAACCACTTCTGAAAATGTACGTTTGTCTTTCACCATTTGAGAAAGACAAATATTTTTCAAAAGCAGAAAAATCATCCATCAGATTATTTTCCTGAAAAATAAAACTATAGTGAAGTTTTCGAATCTTGTTTAAAATTTCCTGATTTTCAGAATTCCAAACAGTATCCAAAGCAAATTTTTCAGCATTTGCGCCCGGAACAAAATGTGCTTCCCCTCCAGCAAAAGTATTGTTCATTAATCCCAGGGTCTCCAGCAATGTGCTTTTCCCTGAACCGGATGCTCCCAATAAAAATGTCAGCTTACCACGAGGTATCCCGAATTCACGGATGTAAAGCACCCGGTTTTCAACTGTCCGGTCGTAGGAACACGACAGATCAGAAATATAAAATACACTTTCATCAACCAAAGAATTCTCCTCCATGAACCAGGCACTTAGTGTAACGCTTCAGCAGGGATCCAGTAATACATTTGATCATAGCTGGTAAATGAATAGGATTTGCGTGATCGAATTCGTTCAAGGTCGGTTTTGATATCGTTGATTTCACCGGCGATATCTTTCAATGTTTGGACCGTAACTGCTCGTGAACTTTCCAAATCGGAAATAGTGTATTTTGTAAACAAATCACTTCTTGACGGCAGGCCCGTGATTAGTCCCATTATTTCAGACAATGTCTTTTTGTTGATTGCTGATTTGGATTCTCTAGCTCCATAATAAGAAATTGCCAATTGCTTATACGAATCAACCAGATTTTTTCTGAGTTCCTGTTCCGTTGTTGCATTCCCAAGTTTCCTGAATTGGATAATCAGTTCGTACAAATCATCATCATCCATAAACAGCACGAAATTGAAAAGCGGTTTTTTCAATTTACTCTGTTTCACTGATGCATATGCTTCGACAAATATCTGGAAATTGGTATTCACATCAAGTTTCTGAAATGCCGAAGGATCGATTTTTGAATTCTTAAGGAGCAAATACAACTCTTCATCCATTTTCACGGTGGTCGCTCCTCTCCCCTTTACTTTCGCATCCCATTTCCCAAGAATTTTCTCATTGTCTTCATTCCTGTTTGTAATGATCTCTTCAATTTGCTCTTGAATGTACGATGGCGAATTGGGTCTGTTCGGTGAAGCCGCAGTTAATTTTCCCGGAACCGGACTATCCCCTCCCGGGAAAACCAATGAATATTCGTTTTGAATTCGCTTGTCGGTGCTTTCAAACTTAATACTTGTTGGCCTTTCTGCCTTTGAAAGTCTTACATCATCCAACCGATCCCGGATTTTTTTTGCCGATTGCTTGATCAACTCTTTCGATTGACTCACAAAGCGTTGCTCATCATCGCCTGAATATTTCACCTGAAACGAAACAAGACTGCACTGCATGTCAGCCAAAGCGGAACTCACATTTGTTTCATCAAAATTATATTTGTCGATCAGGTAATTCCCACCACAACCCACAACCATGATAATGTTATTCTGCTCTTTCTTCCGAAACAATTTTACTCCTTTGGAAATTCCGTAATACAAAGAAGTTCCATCCGATTTCATTTTCGAACATGGCTGGGCAGTAGTTGTTTGCTTTTGTAAAAAACCGGTGACCGTACTGATATTCGGTGAGAGATCCTGAAGTGATACTATTTGATCATCCTGACAATTGTAATTGCGATAAACAACAGCCCCGAAATTAAATTTATTCCGTGTATCCATCTTTAGCAAACTCATACTATTCTGAATGGAACTAATGACACTTTGCATATAGGGCTGAACTTTCTCAGAGCCATCGATTACAAATACAATATTGATCACCCGATAATCTTCTCTTGCCTGATTGTATTTCTTTTCGATATCCGCTTGCTGATCTGTTGTGATAATTGCTTTTCCGGTTTTATCAAGAACCGAAGTAATGAAGCCGGTTTTCAGAATTCCGTTTTTCTGATCCGCAATCACAGGAAATCTCTTTTCAGACATTTGCATACCTTTTTCATATGGATCCTGATACGGAAGCGGGTTAATTTTATCTCCTGCCTGATATTTTTTTGCCTTTTCTTCTGATTCAAATAATCCTGCACGCAAGCCTGCCGTTTTTCTTTCTGTTACAGCATCCGGTTTAGAATTCGGTTCCAGACACAAGCGTTGACCCCAGGGCCTTAGATTAACTTCCGGTACCCAGCCAAGGACATCTGTTTTAGCGCTCATCACAGAGATCTCTTCCCGCTTACCGATCAGGTAGGCACCCTTTTCGTATTTATATATAAACAAGAAATCAAAAAGATTGATGTCGTTCTGTGTGCGGGACTTTAATGCAGGAGAAGCATAGAGCGGAAATTTTTCCTGAGAAAGTCGCTTCAGCTCTTCTGCATTCTCAAATACCTTATAACTTCTGATAACCAAACCCTTCAGGTTAAAATTTGTCTTCACAGTATCGATCAGGCATTTCTTCCACAACAATAAGCGTGTCTTTTCAATCCATCCATAATCCAATGAATCGTGTTGGATGGTGTATTTATCGCCAAGGGCCCCATCGTATTTCGCAATACGAACGGCATTCCACCTTTCCTGAACGACAAAAAAAGCATCCATGAACTGAATCGTCTTGAATGGAGTCTTCAAGTAAGGATCTTTAAATGTCTGATTATTGTCTCTGTCGGAATACACTCTCCAATAACTATATTCCCCTTCGGAAGCCTTGGAATTTTCGGGAACCAACTTTCCTGTTGGTTCAAGATAATCTTTCGGCATTCGCTTTACCTTCATCCCCTTCACGTGATCTTGTGCGAGTGAAATGAATGGCAGACAAAAGAATATGCCCAATAGCAAAAGGGTTGCAACCGGCCTCCTGTTAATACTGACAGATTGGAAATTCACTACAGTTTTACTTTTCAACTCAACCTTTGATAATCGTAAAATTAATTCTCCTTGCGGCATATGTAGATCCATTAAAGAAATTCAGATAATTTGACAGAGCACTTTCATTCAATGTAGTGATATCACGATTGTAATAGAGGTATACATTCACTTCAGCATTCTTTGCTGAAAATAATTCAGAAAATTCTCTGGCAAAATTCGTGAGAATGGAATTCGGATCTTCGGGTAAACTTCGAAGGGCATTTTCTGACAAATAAAAATGAAGGTTTAATTTGTCACTGATGACACCGATGGAATCGTACAATTCTTCGCGGAGACGCTTTTTATCTTCCAGAAAATTTGGGATCGCAGTGTTCTGCTCGAAAATTCCATCCCGGAACTCAAAAGTAAAAATATCTTCCTTTCTTTCCGTTACCTGTGCCCTATCTCCATTGCTACGGAAAAGAAGAAACCCTGCCTCTCCTTGTTTTAATAATTTTCGAACATCCTGTGCCATCTTTTCAATCAGTGAATCATTCAATCCAATTGCATTGGCCCCATGATTATTATCCATGTAAAATAAATCATATGTAGTGTATGATTTTTTCACATGGGCACCCTCTTGGGCAACAGCCTGAACTGAAAACAAGGCTGATAAAATTCCAAAAATTTTGTACAGGTTTTTCATACTTATCGATGTGAACTGATAATAAAATAAATATCTTCAATACATTCGTCACCATCTGATTTCCTCCATCGCATCAAGACACTGTCAACAACCCAGTTGCTTTGCTCGTCATTGCTCAGCTTGGTTCGGAAATCATAAAAATTATAAGACTTTTCATCCAGCACACCCACATTCAATTTTACATGCGTTCCGTTTTGATTGCAAAGCATTTGTACCAAAGGTCGCAGTGCTGCATCCCTGTTTCTACTATTTGCCGCGGCTTTAAATTTTGGCGAATAAATTGGATGGTATTTGTAACTTAAGGCTGATGGTGCTGGCGGTGTATAAGGTACCGGTTTCTTTCCCGGTTCCGGTCTTTCCCGAACATTTATAATTGAACTCGATGTTCCTGAAATTCCATCCCCTTTAATTGCAAGACTTATTTCCTTTTTACCCGGAGTGAGATAGGCCATCGATACACGACGCTCAACAGATACTTGTCCGTTTTCTCCCAAATCCCATGACCAAGAATTCGCTCCCGGGGTTTGATCCTCAATCAATACACGATCACCGACAAACACGGTAGTTGAAGACAATTTAACAATCGGAAATACGGATTTGGTTTCCGGTTCCTTCGGGCTAATTGATACAACTCCGCGCAGCCAGACAACCTGTAGCTGTCTTTGCCATCACTGTATATTTACCCTGTTTTGAATAACTATGAGTCGCCAGAATTCCTTTGTAGTCTCAGACCCATCACCAAAATCCCACAGTACTCCCGAGCTATCCGTTCCTGTCGCTTTAAATATAACCGACTCCCCGATCTTCGGAAATTCAGATGTGAATACAATTCCCGGTTCAACGCATGGGACGGGCGCATTCATTTTCAGTCCAAGAAGTACGATTGCCAACAGGCAGGTAATTGCAAATGTTACATGTACACTTTTATCCACTTTTTATTCTATTAGAGTTGACCTGACTACATTATCTTCCAAAACCATATTTTATTCCCAACATCATTCCCATCGACTGACCATTGTATTTTTTCACTCCATTCATAACAGATTGATAATTCTGAGATTCTCCGATTGGCGTATACTTTCCATCTTGTTTCTTGGAAGAAAAATGATACGAATAAACAATCCCTGCAAATATACTTATGGATCGGTCAACCATATAGAAAGCGCCAACCCTGGCTATTCCACTGAAACCAATGCGCGAAATTTTCTCTGAAGTACCGGACAATGGTTTATCAAGGGCGACATCAAATCCATTATTCTGTAAAAGTGCAAAATATGCATTCGCTCCGCCTGTTGAATTTGAAGTTACCATATCTCTGGTGATTATCCAATCTGTTGGGGAGGGCGAATAATTTTTCGAGTACGTCCATTTCACGCCGGAGATTGAGCTGTATACATAAATCGCTTCCTCATCAGCAACAGAACTTGTTGCCGAATTCAAATTAATCAAATCGAAGGCAGGACCTAACTCATAATAGATTCCAAATTTTTCATTCAATCTTTTTCGGAATTTCAAAAGAAGTGGAACAGTTAAATATTGTGATTCAAGATGTTCTTTGGTTTGCTTCAATGTCAATACTCTCCTGAACGGTGTTTGAACGAGGCTATTATCGACCTCCTTGTATTCTGCATGAAATCCAGCCCAGGTTAAATCACTGCTGAATTTAGTATAGTTCACACCAATAGCCAGCGCCATTGTTTTGTTCGTATCCAAACTCATGGAAAATTCCAATCCGTTAATTAAGCTGGAAACCGATTTTGAAGAATATGTCAGGGTACCAATTGTACTTCTCTCAGCATCCAATTCGTTAAATGCCAATGCCGAATTTTCCAGAATAAGATTCTCAGGCGTATTCAACACAAAGCCTATAAACAAATCGATTCCGTATTTATTTGTAAACACTTCCTGCGGACAGCCCTTATTAAAAAATGTACCGTATTCATCCGGACATTGATCTTCATTGTCGGCAATACCATCACGGTCGCGGTCCGGACATCCTTTGAAACGCATTTCTCCTTTCACGCCTGGACAAGCATCCTGTTCATCGATAATTCCATCATTGTCCTTATCATTTGCACATGAAAAATTTGATCCGATCATACTAATTTTCTTTATCTGAAAATGATTGTCGGCGGTGACGATCATTTCAAGAAGCAATGTGTCGTTATTTTCAAACCTGTTGAGACTTGATGATTTCCCGCTAACTTTTTTATTGATGACAATATTGATGAGATTGCTGTCAAGTCTGCTAAAATCAATTGCCGAATTCAATATATCAACACGGATTCCTGTAGGAAATCCTTTTCTGACATCAGCGATGTATTCGTCGAGTGGTTTGTTCTTCAGTTGATAAGGACTACCGCCAAGTAAATCTTCAACAATAGAGGCATTGATGTCATCAAAGATGATTGCATTTTCCACAAACATTTCTTTGAACCTTGTCGCCTGAGTTTCCGAGAACTCGGTCCCACCGATTTCACGAAAAGAAGATACACTTGCAAATTCACTCAGGAAATCATCCAGATTATTCATGAGTGCTTTCTTTGAACCGGTATTTTGACCAGCACAGAAAAAAGGAAATAAAATAAGCGCGAAAATTCTTGTATACAAATGTTGTTTCATGTCCTGAATGTTTATTGGATAATAAATGACACCAAAGCTGATTCTTCCTGTGAAGTATTTACTCTCAACCAATAAATTCCTTTCCGCAAATTATTATCCTTCAATACTAGATGGTATTCATCGCTTTGGTTTAAATCCATGTCCTGCTTTCGTACACATTTTCCGATGGCATCATAGACTTGCAGATTCGCATAAGTTCCAGTAAAATTTTTCAGAGAAACTGTGAATTCCCCATTGTTCGGATTAGGAAACACTTCCAGTAATGGAAAACCTTTTACAGGAAGTGGAACAACAGAGTTTCTAACATACGGAGGCAAAAATTCACCATTATCACCGCCATAATAAAATTTACTTTCACAATTTCCCTGAGTAACAATCACCCAATAATAAAACCGGGTAACGTCAAATGAATTTCCAAACGAACACGATTGAAAAACCTGGCCTGACTGAAGATGTGGTTGATAATCCGGAAGGCTATCATATCCCCATTGATACCCGTCTACATCATTTCTCATACATACCAAGGTATTTCCGAGACTCTGAAATTGTATTTTGATATCACCGGGAGGTGCAGGTTCCGGAGAAATAGTAAAATGCGCAAATGTAGTAGCACTCGGACATTCCGGTGCAAACGCATACTGCGATTGTACACCGGCAGAATCAATTGTCGAAGCACTCACTGGTTTAAAATCGAAAACAGCAAAACCACCGGATTCTACTCCATTCAATTCATGCAAAGTTGTTTCAGTACTATCCCAGATCGAAACAATTCCAGGCTGAGGAACAACGGAAATAAATACATTTTGGGCATCACTGCAAACAGCAGAATCAAGAATACTTACAACAGGTGCCCCTGGAACCGGATTAATGGTAAGGAAGGCAATTGATCGTGTAATGCCGGGACATGCCGTGCTTCCCGGTCCGGTAGCAGTAACAAACAATCGGGTGGTGTCTTGCTGATTGCTAGTATTGGTAAAAACAGGATTAATTTGTGTAGTGCTACCACTCGATGGTGTAACCTGTACCTGATTTCCGGAACTGAAATTCCATTGGAAGGTTGAACCCGGAATATTCGCTTGAAGTGACACCGGACTTAAGAGTCCTGATCCGGAACAAATTGACTCCGTGAAGGAACTATTTGTGACATCCGGAGTTGCCTGAATAATCACATTACTGCTTGCTGGGTCAGACATACATCCCAGTTCCGGTTGGGCTCCTGTAAACTGAACACGAACCTGAACAGTAGTATCCGTTCCAGACAAACCCGGAATATAAAAGGGGCCAACAAAAAATGTATCTGTTCCCGAACCAAGAATATTCCAGTTCGCTCCCTGATCAGAGCTCCACGACCATTCATAAGTTCCGGCTTCTCCGTTTCCAAAAAGAGGATTGAGGGTTCCCAGAATTGAAAGATTGGCCTGATTACAAATTGAGTCCGATGAGGTTGATACTTGCACAAGAGGACGCGAAAGTAATTGCTCTGTATATACAGCAGTATCGGAAATACAACCCGGACCATTGGTAGAATAAATATACTGGATTGCGATCGGACCCGGCACAACAGAAATGTCTTGCAAAACCAGGCTATCCTGATTTTGATTTAGTACAGATCCAATTGCGGACCATTGATAGGATGGTGAACCCGTTCCACCGGATGAAGTTGCGACTGTTGTTAAAGTTGCTCCAACACAATACAAAGATGAATCTAAAGTGTGAAGGGAAGCTGTAGGTTGTGCATGAATGGCGAGTGTGAGCGAATCTGAAACAACAGCACAACCAAAGTTTGTTGCGTTTCCGGAAACCGCATTGTAACTGACCAGATAACTAATTGTTCCCCCGGCATGAGCACTGAGGTCAATGGTATCGATCAACTGCAATGGATTCGAACCTGCATTGTTGAGAAATGTTGGTGCATCTGAATTAAAATGAGTCGAAAATTGATAAGTGTCCAGTAAAGCATTGGAATTTGTACAGTTCAGTGTATCAATAAATGCAGTCGACGCACAAATATCATTGGCAGTAGGTGACACATTGAGGTCCACTTGAAGTGTAGAATTCTGAATAAGAAAAAGGGTGTCTTTTAAGGTACAGGAAGGAGCCGTTCTCGTTTGAACAGTCAGGTAAATTGAATTCGTATCGGGAAGCACAGCAGTAAAATTGACAGCTGTATCTGTTGATGATGTACTCCATAAATATGTTTGAAAATAGGGATCGTCGGCGGCGTTGATATAAAATGAATTGTTGGTACCGCAAACAACAACTGTGTCATTCAATAAATTACCGGTGACATCACGGAAATGGATACCATTCGAATTAACATAAATTAAATTTGATAATGATACTGAATCAAGACCAAAAGAATTTGTCACTCTCAATTTAACTGATTTATAACCTGCACTATCATAAAATACAACAGGATTCTGCAAATCTGAAACAGAAGGTCTCCCTCCTGGAAATTCCCAATGCCATTGATCCGGATGATGGTAACTCGCATCAAAGAACTGGATGGCACCCGGACAAAATTCATGTGCTCCTCCGGTATATGTTCCCTGCCCGAGTCTTGGAATCAGATCTGCGATTGGAGCCAGACTATCATCATTTAAAATTATAAGTTTATAATCCTCGATCTCTCCGATATTTATTGGGTTATTTAGAGAACAATAAAATTCTTCTGTCGAGTCAGCAACAATTATCCGCAAATGAACCGGCCCATCCGATAAAATCGATGGTGAACGAAATGTTAGAACGTCCAATGAAGATGCAGTTGAATGCGTTAAATAATCAAGTCCGTTGGAATTGAGAACAAGATTTTCATATGGACTTTCAACATTGAATATACCATCGTTATTAAAATCCGCATATGCGCCCAAATACACAGAATTGCCAGTTGCATTTACAGATTGAATCGTTAGCGTGTGATTCTTATCGGGAGGAAGATTAATGAACGTTGCCGGAGCATAATAATAATCCTGGTAATGTACAGTGCCACCTGAATTCGAAGTAATCGATGTGGCATCCATTGTCACAGAATTAATATACGCCCCGTTCACAGTTCCGGCGGAATTAGTGGGCACACAAACGGAACTACCAATATAAATCAGGTAATCCTCATACTCACCGGAAGCAAATGGATTACAGGCTTCATCCTCAAAACCATTGGTGATCGATGAATTCGAAACCTGAATCCGTATTCTCTTATATCCTGTTTCATTGGGCACAGGAAAAACAGGAAACACCAGGGTTGTGTCCAAAGTAGTAGTAACCGGAATGCTTAAATTACTAATCGGTGTCTCATAACTTTCATATTCACCATCATCGTCGCCATCCACCCACATATTAAAATAAGCCACAGGGTTGACCAGATTTTTAAAATGAATTTTGATGGAGTCGTAAGTCCCTCGCACCAGTTCAGCGAGCAAAGTCGGATCAGTGGTAAAGTCACTGTGACAGTTGGCAAGATCCTTTCCATTGTTCAGGTTTTGCATTCTGTTGATTTCAAATCCATCGATCATGAAATTCTGGTCACATGTTGAAGTCAGGAACGGAAAACAATAATCTGCATGAATCTCAATTGAATAATCTATGGTTTGCCCCACAGTTGGATCGATGGGTGTACACGGAAGAAAATCAAATCGCCGACCTAATGAATCCGATACAGGTGCAAGTGAAATTCGCATTCTCTTTGTACCCGGAATTACCCACGAGGGAATATGAAACTGAATCTGACCAAAAGTATCGGGCATATATTCGATTCCAAGCTTTTCATCCGCATCTTCAAAAGAACCATTTTCATTATAATCAATCCAGGCGGAAAAAGCAGCAGTGGTTGAATTGGCATTAATTTTAAGTGTTTGATTTTTTCCCCGGATAAGCTCTGTCGTGACCAGATAAAAGTTCGTATCCACTGCGATGACACTGGAATAATCCAGATACTGTGCTGTATCATGCGCTGTTAACGCTGTATCCCGTAAATCACCAAGATTGACTTCTCCGATTCTCAGGGGATTTCCGGACGAATTCGAATAGTCTGGGATGCAGAAATTTTGGGCAGAACTTGATTGCAAAAAATTGAGAATAAAGAGCAATCCTAACGAGAAGGTCTTGTACATTTTGAGCATTTCTTTGAATAAAAAATCTTAAGAAGTTGGTTTTTGGAAAACCTTTAATGATTTCAAACATAAGTAAAATTTTGGTATTGGGGATGCAAATAAAAAATAATAAATGGTCCAAACACTATTCCATTAACCCTTTGAAAGTTCCACTTTGACTCAAATCAAGGCAATAGGAAATTAATTGAAAAATGAATTTGGAAAATACAGCTTAAAACCTAAATTTGCTAAAGTGCATTTTTGAATTCCTCTCCTTCAACATTTTAAATTCTGAAATTATGCTTGCCAGAAACAAAATTATTTTTTGTCTTTTTTGCTTTTTTATTTTTCTCATCATCATTGATTCTGTTCAAAATGTTGCGCGCTCCTATTCCGATGTATTTCTAACCAATTACAATTGCACCAATTCTCCACTGGATGGAAAATCCTGTGCTTTTACTGGTTGTCATACCGGAGCTGCGCCCATCACAATTCCCGGACTTATCACGTCCAACATTCCACCTGCAGGGTATACACCCGGCGTAACTTATTCACTCACCGCATCTCTGAACCGTCCGGGCCATACTCATTTTGGATTTTCAATTTCCCCTCAGAATGGCGCGCAAATACTGGGCACATTGGTGGTCACTGATGCAAACCGTACCTATGCTTCTTATCCCGGTGGTGGTTATATAACGCATAAAAGAAACGGTGTCGCCAACACAAATTCAGCTTCCTGGTCCTTTGACTGGATCGCTCCCGCCGCAGGAAGCGGTACTGTGATCTTCTATGGCTCCTTGTTGGCATGTGAGGGTAGCGGAGCAGTATACACTTCACTAGGAGATACAACCTTTTTATCCACACTTACGATCGCGGAAAATGTATGCAATGTTCCGGGTCCGGCGGGTTCCATTTCAGGTGCAACAACCATCTGTGGGGGCTCTACAAATACCTATTTTATTAATCCGGTTTCCGGAGCGACCTCCTACGTTTGGTCCTTGCCTCCGGGATGGACAGGAAATTCGACAACAAATTCAATCAATGCAACTTCAAACAGCACAATTGGTGAAATATCTGTGTACGCATCCAACGCATGTGGAGATGGACTTTTCAGTACTCTGTTCATAAATGTCGATCCTGCGATGGGACCTACGATCAATCCCACCCATGTTACCTGCTTCGGTGGAAATGATGGTTCGGCTGCCGGGTTTCCAAATGGTGGGACGAGTCCTTATACCTATTCCTGGTTACCTCAGGGAGGATCAAATGCAATTGCAAATTCATTGACAAGTGGAACTTATACCGTTACAATATCGGACGCAATCGGGTGTACTGCAAGTGCAACGGTTAGCATAACACAGCCTACAGAAATCATCATTAATACCAGTTCTACCGCTGCAACATGTGGACTTGCCAATGGCACTGCAACAGCAACACCTTCCGGTGGAGCTCCTCCCTATCAGTATGAATGGTCGCCCGGTGGTGCATTAACTCAAACAGCAACAGGACTTTCAAGTGGTACATATACTGTAGTGGTCACTGACAATATCGGTTGCACTAATACTGCATCAGAAACAATCACGCAACCTTCAAGTTTATCTGTGCAGGTTCAAACGATTAATCAGATTACATGTTTTGGAAATAACAATGGATCCATTCAACTCACTACAACAGGAGGTACCACTCCTTATACTTTTTCATGGGTACCCAATGTAAGTACAACTGAAAATGCGAGTGCTTTATCGCCCGGTGATTATACCGTTACCGTTACAGATAACTCCGGATGCTCTTTTGTCGATGTATATTCCATCTCTGAACCTGATATACTGAATTCGTCAATTACTGTACTTGATGCAGCTTGCCAGGGTCAGGCTACAGGTGGCTTGTTTGTCACAGCCTCCGGAGGTACACTTCCATATTCTTTTGACTGGAATACAAATCCTGTTCAAACCGATGATACGGCATCTAATTTGGCAGCGGGCACTTACACAGTTATCATTACAGATGCTCACAATTGCACATCAACCAGCACCGGAATTGTTCAGGCTCCACCGGGCAATGATTGTTCAAAGCTCAGTTGATTCAGTGGATTGCAATGGCTCGACTCTTGGTTCTGCCGCTTCTATACAAGTGAGCGGTGGTACTCCGGGATACACCTATCTCTGGTCGAACAACAATACTACAAATCAAATTTCGAATGTATTGGCAGGAACATATACAGTTACAATAACGGATGTGAATGGATGTACTGTCCAGGAATTTATTGCAATTCATGAACCGGGACAACTCAGCATTAATGCGAGTCAAACAAATGTTTCCTGTTACGGTGAATCAAACGGAAGTGTGGTACTCAATGTCACTGGTGGAACTCCCGCTTATACATACTCCTGGCAATCGGATACATCTGTTCATTCAAACACTCTTTCAGGTCTCGGAGCCGGTAATTATCTTGTTGTTGTGAATGATATCCATTCCTGCTTCGACACAAAATTGATCAGCATCACCCAGCCTCCACAATTGATTACAAACCCCGGATTGGCTGCATCGTATTGCACCAGTGGAAGTGTAGATCTCGGTGGAAGCCCTTCCGGATATGGAGGTATCCCTCCGTATATATTCAGTTGGTCACCTTTTAATTTTTTAGATGATCCAAATGTCCCGAATCCTACAGCTTCTCCGGATTCAACAGAAGTATATACACTCACTGTGACAGATAGCAATCAATGCACAGCCTCCGCTCCTACCCAAGTGTCCGTATTCTATACCTCAGCGCTGTTCATAACTGAAGGACCAAACGTTTTGTGGACATTGCCGGGTTTTGTGAGCTACAACTGGTATTTTAATGGAATACTCGATACTGCAATTTCCGGATCTTCCTATCCTAACCCTTTGGATGGAAATTATACTGTTGAAGTTTTGGATACAAATGGATGTACCACAACTTCTACACTCTATCACTTTCTTACAGGCATGAACAAAGGAATTTCCGGCACAACTTTTCTAATGTATCCGAACCCTGCACAAAATGCTATCAACATTGAATTGTCTGAAGAATATCTCGATGGATATTTGTACCTACACAATTCGATCGGTGAATTACAAATTCAGAAAAAAATTGGAAACTCGAAATTTGTACTGGAGATTTCAAACTTGCAGGAAGGCTTGTACTTTCTTGTAATTGAAAAAGAAAAATCAATTTTGACAAAACGATTTTCGATTCTTCGATAAGGTCAAAAGATTTGTATGCTAAAAAAATCAGGAAGGAATCTGTTTCAACTCTGCAATCATTTGCTCGAGTTCTTTGATCCTTTTTTCCAGAGCGGGAAGCTTGCGAAAAACAACATAGGTTCTCTTGTAATCTCCAATGTTGAATGCAGGTGAGCCTTGTACGATTTCACCTTCAGTAGTGATGCTGGATCCAATTCCGGATTGCGCCGCAATTTTTACTTTATCTGCGATTGTGATGTGACCAACAATTCCAACCTGTCCACCGATCATGCAATCTTTTCCAATTTTCGTTGATCCGGCAACACCTGTTTGTGCTGCAATTACAGTGTTCTCCCCAATTTCAACATTGTGGGCAATCTGAATCAGGTTGTCAAGCTTCACACCTTTGCGAATGATTGTAGAACCCAATGTTGCTCTGTCGATGGCTGTATTTGCTCCAATTTCAACATAGTCTTCAATCACCACATTTCCAATCTGTGCGACTTTGTTGTATTGATTCTCACTGTTCGGTGTAAACCCAAATCCATCAGCACCAATGACAGTTCCTGTATGAAGTGTACATTCTTTTCCGATCACACAGTCGGAATAAACTTTTGCTCCTGCGAATAAGGTTGTGTTATCGCCAATACTCACATTGTCACCTACAAAAGCTTGGGGATAAATCTTAACATTATTACCAATCTTTGCATTTTGTCCGATGTAAGCGAAAGCACCAACATAACAATTCTCTCCCATTTGTGCATTCGTAGCAATGAAACTTGGCTGTTCGATTCCTTTTTTGTCCCTCTGAATCTGATTGTACAATTCCAAAAGTTTAACAAAAGCCTGGTATGCATTTTCTACACGTACCAATGTGGCACTCACCGCCTGTTCGGGAACAAAATCAGCATTCACAATGACGACAGAAGCCTTGGTTGAATAGATAAAGGATGAATACTTGGGATTTGCCAAAAAGCTTAAGGATCCCGGTGTTCCTTCTTCAATCTTACTCAAACTGCCGACTTTGACATCTTCATTTCCTTCAACTTTGCCATGAAGAAGATCACTGATTTGCCTGGCTGTAAATTCCATGGATTTTAAATGAGGCTCTAAGGTAAGTTTTTTTATCAATAGGAGTCAACCCAAAGGTGCTATTCCTTTGAAATAACGATATTTAGGCCCATTTATTTTAAGAATTACTTAAAACATTGGCATCGTAAATTCCTTGTTTTGACGGGGTCGGGTTGATTTAAAAAACGAACTCAATGGCCTGTTCTCACCCTGTTCAATTCATCCTCTGCCCCACTTGCCCTTTGTCTGGCTTTCGCTACTGTTCTTTTCCCAAACTTGTAAGACAGGTGAAAACGAACAAACTGGCTGTCATAGATCCTGTAGAAATTTGCGTCTACGTTCATGTATTTGATTTCTGATGTGATAATATCCGTATGGAAAATATCATTCACATTGACCCGAAGAGCCATCCTGTCTTTGAACAAAGATTTTCTGAATCCGGCACTGATGGATCCTTGTGGTGAAACAAGCCAGGTTCCCCAAATCATTCGGGAATTGTAATAGCCACTCAATTCCATCGCCCAACCTTTGGGCAACTGAAATGAATTGTAGGAATTAAAAGACCATGCAGTAATCTCTTTGGTAATGGTTCCGCTGCTTGTTGTTCCGCTGATTTCATTATTAAAAACATTCACATTATTGCTCGAATACCACCAGGGAGTTATCTGGACAGGAACACTTAATCCGATGCCGAAATTGTCACTGTTGCTGACATTTTCAGTGGTGATAAAAGTTGTTCTGGTTGAATCAATTTGTTTTGTAATCTGCGTCATTACGTCCGAGGTCATGCTATAATTCACACTCAGTGTGAACATTTTCAAAAATGTTTGTGCCACTTCAAAGGAATGGGTCAGTTGTGGTTGTAAAAAAGGATTGCCTTGCTGGTATGTATACGGATCAAGGAAATATTTAAACGGATTCAACTGCTGATATGCCGGACGATCAATGCGTCTGCTGTAAGAAAGTTTGACCTCGTAATTTCCGGTGAATTTGTAAGTTAAAAATGCACTGGGGAACCATTCCAGATAGTTTCTTTTAAAAACTGCATTGGTTGTTACTTGGTCTCCTTCTGAAATAGTTTGTTCTCCGCGCAAACCTACTTGCAAACCCAGCTTTTCAAATTCACCGGACCAACTAACATAAGCAGCCGAAATCCTTTCGGAGTAATTAAAATGATTTGTTTTGCTTGTATCTATCATCGGTAAATCATCTTCATAATTGTAATACTTCACATCGTTATCGGTTTTCACAAAGCTGGATTTAGCACCCAGCTCCACTTTCATTGTTTTTCGAATCGGTTTCACATAATCCGCCTTGATAGACTGCACATTGATACTTGCAGGTTGCTTGTTGGTTGCCAGTTCAGTGTATGTATTCAGCGAATTCGGATAGTAATGATTCGTCTCAAATCTGAAATCTGCACGGTTGGTATAATGCGCAACATCCAAATCCACACTCAGTTCTTGTCCTGAGGTATCAATCTGGTAAGTGTAATTCAGGTTTCCGGTAAGACTGTTCCATGAACTTTCACTGTGATTCAATGTCACATAACCTGAATCAGATACATCGGTAGTGTTCAGAATATCGGTTTGACTGGTGGTATTGTCGGTATTCGTATTGTAGAAACCTTTCACCAGGACGCCGAGAGTTTGTTTTTGATTTAAAAAATAATCCAGACCACCCCGGAATTCATGAGTATCGTAATGTCCTTTATCAAAATTATGCTGAATAAACTGTGAAGTGTATGTGGACTCCTTGAATCGTCTTTGCAAATCAGTCCGTTCAAAATAAAAACCTTTTTGTGAAATTGTAACTCCCAAATACATTGAAAATTTTCATTGCAGTAGTTCAGGCTAAATCCCGCTCCAAAATCAGGATACACGCCTTGTCCGTAACTCAAATTTAAAGATCCGTTCATACCCAGATTCTGCTTCTTCCTCAAACGGATATTCAAAATGCCGGAATTTCCTGCTGCATCGTAACGGGCTGAAGGATTTGTAATAATCTCAATTGTTGCCAATTGATCGGAAGACATATTCCTCAACATTGTATACAAATCAGAAGCGGATAAATAAGTTGGCTTCCCATCAATTAGAACCTGAACTCCCTGCTTTCCTTTTATACTGATATTTCCATCATTGTCTACAATCACACCCGGAGAGCGCTTTAAAATTTCCAGCGCTGTTGATCCGGCACTCACAATACTGTTTTCAACATTCACAATTGTTTTATCTACTCTTCTTTCAATGAATGGCTTCAGAGCTGTGACAGTTGCTTCTTTTAACTGAACAGATTTTTCACTAATTTTTAATTCCGGAACAACCACGTTTTCCTGAGAATCTGCCACGGTAAATGATGAAGAATACTGGTTATTAAAACCCAACTGAGAAACCATGATCCGATATGTTCCCGAAGGAATTTCTTCAAACGAATACATTCCTTTATCATCCGTGAAAACTCCTTTCACAATGGAGCTGTCTTTATCCGAAAGCAAAACAACTGTCGCAAACTCCAGCGGCTTTTTTTGAATATCCAAAACTATTCCGCTGATATTCCCGGGCTTTTTGCCATGGACTAAAAAACTGCAACACAACAGGAGAAGGAAAGAATAGAGTATCTTTTTCATGGGGCCGAAGATCTATTTTCATGTTTTTAAAAAAACAGAAGATTGTTGAATCAGAACGTTAATATAGATTCATCAGCAACACGCCTTAGTTAAAACGAGGTTAAATCCTGTTAATTGCCGTTAAGAACTCCTTTAAAAAAAAAAGAATAAATCAGGAATTCCTTTCTATACTTTCAATAAACCTCATTGTTTCCTTTTGGAACATACCGGGATTTACCCGCTCAATCGGATGTGGTGTATCCGTGAAATATTTTAATTCTGATCCCGGTGTTGCATTTTGAAAAAGTTTTGTTTCCTCCAAACTCACAAGAGTATCCTTCTCACCGAGACCATACAATACAGGTACTGTCATGGACTTCATTTCTCCCGGGAATAATACAGGATGGTCTCCCAGGGAAATCATCAGCTCTGAAGTCTTCCTCAACACATCTTTCCATCTGTTTTCACCGTGGCGTGCTTTTAGTTCTTCTGCAAACTGAGGAATCTTCAGCAGAATTTTTTCAGGATCCAGTTTTAAAATCTCTTTGGAAGCAACTTCAGGCGACCAATCCAGTTTTGTTCCGAAAGTGATGATCCCTTTGAATTGTTCAGGATGTCGCAATGCAAGATGTAAGGCAATATAACCTCCCATACTGTATCCGAATACAAGCAATGGAGTATTGTGTTTCTTGCAAAAGGATAAAAGTTGCTCACTGAATTCCTGAATTGACCAGTTTCGATCAACATCTGGAGTTTTTCCATGTCCGGAAAACTCAAAAAACAGAGTATTGAATTGACTGAACTCCTTTCCCAAAAAGCTCATTTGTTCAGTACTCCCAAGAGCACCATGAAGGAAAAGCAGAGTGGTTTTCACAGCGAAACGCTTATGATTATTTTGGGAATGAAAGATAATATTTCTCCAGTGGACCGCTGATGGATTTAATATTCAGTGTATCTGCCGCTTCCACAATATCCCGGATCGTCCTGTTTTTCAAAAGTATATTGATCCTGTCGCTCCGTGTGTCGTATGCATTGTTGACCAAAGTACCATGAACTACGAAATAATCAATTTCATCAGCTTTCAAACCGAATTGTCCGGAAACCAAATTTCGTTTCTCTTCGATCAATTCATCAGAGAATTTCTCTCTTTGCAAAATGATTTTAAAGAGTTGTCTGTTCATCATCCGCACACACAATTCAGAGAGAACGGTATCCTTGTGCTTGCTCCATTGTTTCACTGCAGTTGTAATATCACTGTCATCCAATTCCGCAAAAGTGAACAACAAAGATGAATCCTTATTGAAATCGTCTTTTGTATAAACTCGTTCCAGGAAAACGGCCAGCGCGGGTGTTGCAAATAATCCTACTCCCTTTTTTCTTAACTCCTTTGCACGGCGTAAAATATTAATGAGTAGTTGTTCGGCACATACTACAGTTTTATGAAGGTATACCTGCCAGTACATGAGTCTGCGCGAAACAATAAATTTCTCAATGGAATAGATCCCCTTTTCTTCAATAGCCAGCTCATCATCACAAACCTCCAGCATTTTTATAATACGGTCATGACTAATCACACCTTCTGAAACACCGGTAAAAAAACTATCTCTTGTCAGGTAATCCAGTCGATCAACATCGAGCTGACTGGAAACCAGCTGATGCAGGAATCGTTTCGAATATTGATCTTTAAAAATTTTGATTGCAAGCGATAATTCTCCGTTGAAGTCGGAATTCAGACGATCCATGAACAAGCTCGAAATTTCCTCATGACGAATCCCGGGAACAATACTATCCTCAAGTGCGTGTGAAAATGGTCCATGCCCGATATCATGAAGTAGAATCGCTATGGTTACAGCTTCTGCTTCTGCCGGCGTAATTTCATGTCCCTTCGATCGTAATACTTCAATTGCTTCACCCATCAGGTGCATGGCACCCAATGCATGATGAAATCGTGTGTGGTGCGCGCCGGGATACACAAGATGAGTCATGCCCAATTGACGAATCCTTCTCAATCGCTGAAAGAAGGGATGCTCAATAAGTCGAAAAACACTTTCAAAAGGAATTTGGATGAACCCATAAATTGGGTCGTTCACAATCTTTAAATGGGCAGATTTCACAGCAACGTTTTTATTCTTGTTTGCAAATATCCGGATTCAAAAATGATTTTACACCATGAATCTGAAGCTATTCCAACTTTCTGCCAATAAAAACCAAGTCTTCCCGTTTCAAACTGAGAGGGCATTGAAGAATGCGCCCATTACACCAATAGAAATTTTAAACCATTCCCATGAATCGAAACAACTTTGCTACCTTTGAGAGCCGAAAAACGGCAGACACTTCCACTGATCTTATGGATACAATTCGAATACTTTGGGCCGACGATGAAATAGATTTATTGAAACCCCACCTGCTTTTCTTACAGGAGAAAGGTTACGATGTCACAACTACAACAAATGGTGGTGATGCATTTGAACAATTTAAAAAACACAATTTTGATATTGTCTTCCTGGATGAAAATATGCCAGGATTGTCAGGTCTCGAAACACTGTCGCGGATAAAAAATCTGAAACCGGAAATACCGGTCATCATGATTACCAAAAGCGAAGAAGAGAGCATTATGGAAGAAGCGATCGGAAGCAAGATCGCAGATTTTCTTATCAAGCCGGTAAATCCGAATCAGATCCTTTCTTCACTCAAGAAGAATCTGGAAAACAAACGTCTGATCAGTGAAAAAACTGCATCTGCTTACCAACAGGAATTCAGAAATATCGGGATGACACTGAGTGATAAACTTAGCTGGAAAGAATGGATCGATGTGTACAGGAAACTCGTTTATTGGGAACTTGAATTGCAGAAATCCAATGACGAGAGCATGTATGATATACTCACGACACAAAAGAGCGAAGCCAACAAATTATTTTCGAAATTTATCGAAAACAATTATTTATCGTGGTTGAAAAATCCGGATAAAGATATTCCGGTGATGTCAAATCAATTGATGAAGAAGAAAATTCTTCCGGTCATTGATGAATCACCGGATCCGGTCTTTATGATCCTCATCGATAACCTGCGTTACGATCAATGGAAAATACTGCAGCCTATCTTATCGGAATATTTTCGCATCAATGAGGACGAACTTTACTTTAGTATTCTTCCTACAGCAACCCAGTATTCCCGTAATGCCATCTTTGCCGGTTTGATGCCTTCAGAGATAGAGGCTCGTTTTCCAAATTTATGGTTAAACGACGAGGACGAAGGCGGAAAAAATAAACACGAACATGATTTTCTTGCGGATACAATCAAACGTTTTCGCAAGGAATATAAATTTTCATATACCAAAGTAACCAATCATCAGGAAGGGAAAGATCTTGTTGAAAATGTTCCCAATTTATTGCAGAATAAATTCAATGTCATCGTTTACAATTTTGTGGATATGTTATCACATGCCCGCACAGAAATGGAAATGATCCGCGAACTTGCGGATGATGAAGCAGCTTACAGGTCGATCACCTTATCCTGGTTTGAGCACTCGCCATTGTTTGAAGCACTAAAGAAAATGGCAGAAAAGAAAATCCGACTGATTATCACAACTGATCATGGCACAATTCGCGTGAAAGAACCAACAAAAATTGTTGGTGACAAGACAGTGAATACCAATCTTCGTTACAAACAAGGAAGGAATCTGAATTATGACAAGAAGGAAGTATTTGAAGTGAAAAATCCGGCCGATGCTATGTTGCCACGACAACATCTGTCGCAGGCATTCGTTTTTGCCAAACAGGATAACTTCTTTGCCTACCCTAACAATTTCAATTATTATGTGACCTATTACAAAAACACCTTGCAACATGGCGGCATTTCACTTGAAGAAATGATCATTCCATTCGCTGTGTTAACAACCAAATAAAAACCGGATAATTCTTCTTTCGACTTAAAGACCCTGTCAATCTATGCAGACAGGGTCTTTAATTTTTCCGAAAACCACCAGGGAGCGGCAAACGGGAATCGAACCCGCGACCTTCAGTTTGGGAAACTGATGCTCTACCAACTGAGCTATTGCCGCATTTTTGTTCATTTAATCAACAAATTTAATAAAGCGCACCTCCAAAAACCTCTTTCGGGCGCTTTTAATTTATATCTACTTTTATGCGCGCTTTACCCTTTTCTGCGCACATCAACCAAAATAGGTATTTAGAGGTGTTCTAAAGTATTTTCATTCAGCCTTCATTGCATAGCTCTAATTTTGGCAAAAATCTTGTATGAGCAGGCGACAATTAGAGCCATATTCACAGGAAAGGCTATTTTTGTAATACCTAAAATACTATCTCAACTATGAAAACTGTTAAATACCTCGCTATCTCATGTGCCCTGCTTCTGGGTGCCGGTCACAATGCTACTGCTCAAGATGTTGCCCCTGCAACAGTTGAAGTAAAAGCTGACAATCCAAATGCTGCTGAAATTACTTTTGAAAATGAAACGCATGATTACGGCACCATTAAACAAGGAGCCGATGGAACATGCGAATTCAAATTCAAAAATACCGGCAAAGAACCTTTGATTATTTCAAATGCCAAAGGAAGCTGCGGATGCACCGTTCCAACATGGCCTAAAGAACCAATCATGAAAGGTCAAACAGGTTCAATTAAAGTACACTACGATACAAAACGCGTGGGTGCATTCACCAAAACAGTAACCTTGAATTCCAATGCCAAATCCGATACCAAAGTACTCACCATCAAAGGTGTTGTAGAAGCTTCGGAAGACAATTCAGATCAAACAATGCCGATCAAGAAAACTTCAGGATTACCTCTGGAAAATTCAAAATAATTTAATAATTAAAACAAGCCTCTTCAAATTATGAAAATCCGTTCCCTTCTACTTGCATTTCTTCTTCTTGGTTCCTTTGCAGGTTTTGCTCAGGATGAAAAGAAAGTACTCACAAACATCGGTAATGATGATACCAATGTGGCTTCCTTTAAATTTGAAACCGAGGAACACAATTTTGGAACCATCACTCAGGGTGAATCTGTTACGTATGAATTCAAATTCACGAACACAGGTAGTGAACCAATCATTATTTCAAAAGCAGAAGGTTCTTGCGGTTGTACAGTACCCATTTATCCAAAGGAGCCGATTATGAAAGGTCAATCTTCAGTGATCAAAGTCACTTTCAATTCTGCAGGTAAAATGGGTGTTCAGGACAAGACAGTTACTTTAACTTCCAATGCGAAACAAAACCCGATGATTATCCATATGAAAGGCACAGTTGAGAAACCCATAGAGCAGCCTGCAGTGGATACAAAAAAATAAGTGGCACGAATTTAGATTCAAATCTAACTATATAACAAACAATCCAAAAACAATCCACAAGAATGAAAAAAGCAATTTTAGCAGTATCGATGTTCCTTTTTGTTGTTGCAGCGAATGCACAGCAAGACAGCAAAATGGCCACGCCGGCTGCAAGCCCTGCTCCTGCTGTTCAGGACAACAAAAATGCTCCTGATTTTAAATTCGATGTTGAAGAATTTAACTTCGGAACAATTAAGCAGGGTGAAAAAGTATCCTATGACTTCAATTTTGCCAACGTAGGTAAAGAACCCCTGATCATCACTGAAGCTCACGGATCTTGTGGATGTACTGTTCCTCAATGGCCAAAAGAACCTATTGCAAAAAGTGCAAAAGGAATGATCCACGTTGAATTTAATTCTACTGGAAAATGGGTATGCAGGATAAAACTGTTACCATCACTTCCAATGCAAAGGTGGTGCGAAAGTTCTTCACCTGAAAGGAAATGTTGAAGCTCCTGCTCCGGTCCAAACAGACGTTCCTGCAGGCACAGAAGTGAAGTAATTATCATCTGAAATATTTGTATTTTTAAGCCCTCAATTGGAGGGCTTATTTATTATATGACTTTTGTGAATTAAAATTTGACAGGAAATGCCCAAGACATCCTTAAAAGGCAAAGAAATGCCTCCTTCTCCGATCAGAAAACTGGTCCCTTTTGCTGAAAAAGCTAAAAAAGAAGGAAAAAAAATATTTCACCTGAATATTGGTCAGCCGGATATTGAAACACCGGAAACAATGATCAACGCGATCCATTCCTTTGCACCTAAAGTGGTTGAATACAGCCATTCTGCCGGCATCGAATCTTACAGGAAAAAACTCACAACCTATTACAAGCGATTCAATATCGATCTGGATTACCAGGAAATCATGATCACTACCGGTGGTTCAGAAGCAATCGAAATTGCAATGATGAGTTGCATGGATCCGGGAGATGAAATTATTATCCCCGAACCATTCTATGCGAATTACAATGGATTCTCTACTCAGGCAAACGTTAAGGTGGTGCCGATTTGTTCCAGCATTGAATCGGGATTTGCCTTACCTCCTGTTTCTGAATTTGAAAAACTGATCACACCAAAAACAAAAGCGATTCTCATTTGCAATCCAAGCAATCCAACAGGCTATTTATACAGTAAGTCGGAGCTTGAGTCTTTGCGCGATCTGGTAAAAAAATACGATCTCTGGCTTTTCTCGGATGAAGTTTATCGGGAGTTTTGTTATGTTGAAAATCCCTACACCTCAGTCATGCACCTCAGTGGGATTGAAAATAATGTTGTCCTCCTCGATTCTATTTCCAAACGTTACAGTGCATGCGGCGCGCGAATTGGAGCGCTTATATCGAGAAACAAAGATTTGATGGCTACGGCCCTCAAATTTGCTCAGGCCAGACTGAGTCCTCCAACATTCGGACAAGTGGCAGCAGGAAGCGCAGTTGATACCCGGATAGTTATTTTGAAAAAGTTAAATCAGAATATATCAGCCGAAGAAACCTCGTTGTTGAAAGTCTGAACAAAATGGAAGGCGTATTCTGCCCCATGCCGAATGGAGCTTTTTATTGCATTGCACAACTTCCAATTGATGATTCTGATGTCTTCTGCCAATGGCTACTCGAAAAATTTGCATATCAAAATGAAACTGTCATGCTCGCTCCTGCAACCGGATTTTATTCCAAACCGGAATTGGGCAAACACCAGGTTCGTATTGCTTACGTCTTGAATCAGGATGCACTCAAACGTGCAATGAAATGTCTTGATGAAGCTTTAAAAGTCTACCCGGGCCGTACGCTGGAACATGTCGAAGCGAAAGCAATGAACTAATTGCTTAAAAACATTCATAAAAAACGCCGGTGAGAAAATCACCGGCGTTTTTTGTTTTGGTTGAATCCTTTTGCTTTTCTTTTTCAAAATGAAGAATTACAATTATTCTTTCACGACTTTTCTCACGAAAAGGCCGGCCTCACAAAACGTGTTAAATCCCTGCAGAACTATTGCTAAGATCAATTTTCAATCCTGCCTGATCTACAACTTTTGTTTCATTAACAATTTGTCCCATCAAATTATAAACGGTGACATTGAGTTTTTCTCCTGCCGGAAAAGATCCAGAAATTCTGAATTCACCTTTACCCGGATTCGGAGAAATGCTTAGGCCGGAAAGCCAACCGATTTCATCGATACCTACAACCTGACATCCGAGGGATGAACTCAATCCACTTCTTGCTCCGGCAATAGTCGCCTGTACACGCACCTTTTGCCCCTCTGAAAACATAGCCATGCAATTATCATTTACATAATCCATATAATCCATAAACATGTCACCGTTCGGACCATTACTGCAAGTGATATGTGGAAAGTTGGGACATTGATAATTATGGTCTTCCTGTGTTGGTGTATCATTCACAAAATCATCACCACAAGATGCATCACCCCAAATGTGGCGAAGGTTGAGCCAATGGCCCACTTCATGGGTTGCCGTTCGTCCAAGATTGTATGGCGGAGCTACTGCCGGACCTGTATTTCCAAAATATTTATATCCTATCACTACACCATCAGTTTCTGGTGAAGTTGCCAGATCAGCGGGAAATTGAGCATAACCCAATAAACCTCCACCAAGGTTACACACCCAAAAATTCAAATAATTTTGTGGGTTCCAGGGATCCTTGCCGCCTGTAGCACTTGATTTTACTGCATTGTCACCCGTAAATTCGAGCACACTTGTTTGTGTTCTGGTGATTCCATTTGTTGCGGATCCGGATGGAGTGCGTGATGCCATGCAAAATTCAATTTTCATATCGGCTGCTATACCTGAAAATGCTCCGGGTACTATAGAAAAATCAGCGTTGAGCCTGCGGTAATCTGCATTCAGAACTTGAATCTGAGAAAAAATCTGTGCGTCTGAAATATTCTCAGTATTTGGATCATTGTAAACAACATGCACCACCACAGGAATGGTGAGATCAGGTGGGTTCTGACTTCCTCCCGTACTTATTAAAGTGACCCGCATTGTCATATCAATGGTATTGCTTTCACAAGGATTTTGTGCATCCTGATAATAATCCAGGAGTACATCATAATCACCACTCACTGTTGGCGTAAAATCAATAGAAGATGGACCACCGGATGTTCCACAACCGTCGTCATCACTTGCAATTAAAGTTCCGCCACCGGCAGGATAAATCGAAATCTGACTGTCATATGTCGGCGTGTTGCATGTCGAAATGCGATATGTATTTCCGGCTACCATCCCGGTTACGCGATTGAATTCTCCTGCCCAGGTTTCTGCAGCCTCTATGAAATTGCCAATGACTGTAGGTGCAGTACCTTGCAGATAAGCAGTATTATCGTAAGGACATTGTCCGGAAGAATGAATTGTATTTAACAACAAAAGAGACAGAACCGAAAGAGCTTTAAAAATGTTTTTCATTTTGAGCCTCCTTTCATTGTTTGAAATCCAACACTCTGGGAATTCTTCTTTTTAGTACTTACAGACTTCTTTGCCGGAGCTTTTGAAATATTGCTGCTCCTTTGCTTATTTCCAGGGTCGCTCAAGAGCGCTGCTTTTGCAGTAGCGTAATTTTGTTGATCCTGCACTCTGTCTCCTGTGGGAACAAATCCTTTAATCGCCGGATACACCGGAGCAGTATTCGTTGTCGAATGTGTTCGAATCCATTCCTGCGTAGCCTGTTCATAGGCTTCATGTTTTTGTTTCAAAGAAGGGTCCTTGGCCATTCTGTCTTCCAGGGAAGTCATCGTTCCACATGTGCGATCCTGGGCTTGAACCAGACACATCGAAAGCATTAAGAAAATAATCAGGTAAAGTTTTTTCATCTCTTGGTTTTAATTTGATTGAACAAAGTGTTCTCAAAAATAAAAAAATCATTGAATCTGGCAAAGTTCTGAATATTGAATTACAACCGTCCATCAACAGCCTGTGTTCGGAACCTTGATTATAATATTCAACTACTCAAAGTCTTCGTACAACAAATACTTTTTACGAATTTGTTTAAACTGATCCAGTTGTTTCTGCCAACTTTGGCGAATTTCACTCTCGCTTTCACCCAGAATGATCTGTTTTCTGAGCATTTCTGTACCCGATAACTTTTCAAAAAACGGAGTAAAAAATGATCCCTTGTTGGGATACTGCCGATACATTTGGATCAACCATCCCAAATGCAATTGCTTCTTATTGGAACTAGCCATGAATTCCCGCAAATTCAACCCTTCACACAAGGAATCTTCATACGGTGGATCCAGGGCTTTTCCGTGGATGCTGGTGGGTCGAAATGCAGTATCGCCACCTTTAAAACCCGGATATCCGATCATCTGGAAAGGAAAATCGGTACCACGCCCGACACTTACTTTTGTTCCTTCAAAAAAACATAAGGAAGGATATAAATATACTGCTGCCATATTCGGCAGATTTGGAGATGGAGCCACAGGAAGAGAATACAAATCTCGATGCGTGTAATTGCTTACAGGGATCACCTGGATCTTACATGTCTTTTTCCCTTTCAACCACTTTTCTCCATTGAGCATTTTTGCATATTCGCCAATCGTCATTCCATGAACAACAGGAATTGGATTCATTCCAATAAAGGAACGGAAATTTGTATCGAGAACAGGACCGTCAACATAATCACCATTCGGGTTCGGACGATCAAGAATGAGGAGCATTTTGTTTTGCTCCGCGCATGCTTCCATTACATATTGTAATGTGGATATGTAGGTATAAAATCGTGCTCCCACATCCTGAATGTCAAACATCACAAGATCTATTCCTTCTAGATCCTCTTGTGTTGGTTTTAAATGCTTTCCATAAAGTGAAATTACCTGAATTCCGGATTTAGTATCCACGCCATTTTTTACTTTTTCGCCTGCACCCTGCTCCCCTCTGAACCCGTGCTCCGGAGCAAATACACACTGGATTTGCACTCCTCTGGATTTAAGAGAGTCAACCAAATGACACCCATTGATTCTGGATGTCTGATTGGCTACTATTGCTATTCTCTTGCCTGTCAACAATGGCAAATACGCATTGAGCTGTTCTGCACCTGTGCGCATACCTGATTCCTTAGAAACCGAACTTGTTTGCACTCCGGGCTGTGTGCAGCCGATGTGAACCATCAGCATCATCTGCATAAAAAGACTGTAAAAGAATTTCATCGGACTGTTCATGGACTTCATTGAATCAAATATCTTTAACCGCAAATCACTGCAAAATACGGTTCTGTTTTGAACTACGAATTATTCATCGTCAGAAGAATTGCCTTTTCTAAGGAAGGTGGAACATTTATTTCCCGTCCGATCATCTGGATCGCCATGGCAGGTGTTGCTTTAGGCTTCGCTGTGATGGTGATAGCACTTGCAATTGTGACCGGTTTCAAGAAGGAAATACGCGAAAAAGTCATTGGATTCGGTTCACATATACAAGTGAGTAATTATGACGAAAATAATTCCTACGAGACAAAACCAATTTCGAAAGATCAGCATTTCCTCACAGTGCTGAGGAGCGACCCGGCTATAGAACACATTCAGGCATTTGCAACAAAAGCCGGAATTATCAAAACAAAAGAAGACATAGAAGGTGTTGTTGCCAAAGGAATCGATCGTGATTTCGATTGGAGCTTTTTCAGTTCTCGCATGGTTGAAGGACGCATCATGCATTTTCAGGATTCTGCACGAAGTAATGAAGTGGTGATTTCGAAACAACTCAGCCAGAAACTGAGGCTGAAAACCGGTGACGACCTTGTCATGTATTTTATTCAGCAACCACCCAGAGTTCGGAAATTTCAGATTTGCGGAATTTATGAAACCGGGCTCGAAGAATTCGATAACCTCTACCTCTTTTGTGATCTTGCACAAATTCAAAAACTCAATGACTGGAATCCTGAACAGATCGGAGGGTTCGAAATCAAAATTAAAAATTTCGATGAACTTGATCAGATAGGTCAAAAAGTATATGCAGCTTCCGGTTCAGAGCTGAATGCAAAAACAATTAAAGAAATTTACCCGCAGATTTTCGATTGGCTGGACCTCCAAAACATCAATGCGATTATTATTATTACTCTAATGATAATAGTAGCAGGAATTAATATGATTTCAGCACTTCTCATTATAATTCTTGAAAGAGTAAAGATGATTGGGACACTGAAAGCATTAGGGACAAGGAATATCAATATCCGTAAAATCTTTATTTACATCTCCGGCTTCTTGCTCTTCCGGGGTTTGATTGTTGGGAATATCATTGGTATTGGCTTGTGTTTGCTACAGAAAAAATTTCAATGGATACACCTCGATCAGGAATCCTATTACATTAGTCACGCTCCTATTTCACTGGATCCCTTTCATATCCTTGTATTGAATCTCGGAACCCTTGTCATTTGTACAGCGATGCTGGTTATTCCTTCCATGATTGTCAGCCGTATCAGTCCCATACAAGCACTAAGATACTCTTAATCAGTATTTTATATTCCAAATAAAGTTCATCAGAAGTATTAACTTCGCAAGCCGGAAAGGCTTTGGATTTCAAATTGCATGGCTTTCCAATACTGAATACATTAACCGAAAATTCTATCAATTATCTGAATCATTATGGCAATGAGTACATCAAAAAAAGTATGTGATACTATCCTGGATGCGATTGGAAATACCCCCATGATCCGTCTGAATCATGTGGTCACCGGGGTAAAAGCAACCGTTTATGCGAAGGTAGAGACATTCAACCCTGGCAACTCGATCAAAGACCGGATGGCTTTAAAAATGATTGAGGACGCTGAAAAATCAGGACAACTGAAACCAGGTGGAACAATCATAGAAGGAACATCAGGAAATACAGGAATGGGACTGGCTATTGCTGCAATTGTAAAAGGATACAAATGTATTTTCACGACCACTGATAAACAATCCAAAGAAAAGGTGGATGCATTACGCGCTTTTGGAGCGGAAGTAATTGTTTGTCCTACCAATGTTGAACCGGAAGATCCGCGTTCCTATTATTCCGTTGCTGCCCGACTGAATAAAGAAATTGCCAATTCATTTTATCCAAATCAGTACGATAACCTGAGTAACCGTCAGGCACATTACGAACAAACCGGACCGGAGATTTGGGATCAAACCGATGGTAAAATCACGCATCTTGTTGTGGGTGCCGGTACCGGCGGTACAATTTGCGGGACAGGTAAATATCTCAAAGAAAAAAATCCAAATGTGAAAGTTTGGGGGATTGATACGTATGGTTCCGTGCTAAAAGTTTTTCGTGATACCGGAAAAATGGATCAGAATGAAATTTATCCATATGTAACCGAAGGCATTGGTGAAGATTTTATTCCAAAAAATTACGACTTTGGCATCATCGATCATTTTGAAAAAGTGACTGATAAAGATGCAGCATTGATGACCCGTGAAATAGTTCAGAAAGAAGGCATATGGGTGGGGAATTCTGCAGGTTCTGCGGTTGCAGGTTTGTTGCAATTAAAAAATCAATTGACAGAAAAAGATGTAGTGGTAATTATCTTCCATGATCATGGCACTCGTTATATCGGGAAAATATTCAATGATGAATGGATGAGAAAGATGGGATACCTCGACAAGAAAGGTATGACTGCACAGGACCTCGTCGCTTCCAGAAAAAACACCGAGTTAATGACGATTGAAAAAAGTGATTCAATTGCAAATGCCCTGAAACTAATTTCCGAACACAATTTCTCTCAGATCCCGGTTACTTCCGGCGACCGAATTATCGGATCGATTTATGAAAATCTTGTTTTTAACACCATCATGGAGAATCCGAATGCCAAGAACGATGCTGTTGAATCAATCATGCAGGAAGCGCTTCCATTTGTTGATATTTCTACACCTCTGGAAACTTTATCGAAAATGATTTCCGATGATCGTACAGCGGTTTTAGTAAAAGATTTTAAAGCAAACAGAAGTTTCATTATCACGAAAAGTGATATTGCAGAAGCTCTGGCACGATAAATTTTTATGTGGAATCTTTCTTCTAAACTCCAGGAGAAAGATTCCAAATTCTTGCAGCGATGGTGACCTCAACGGATCAGCTTGGAAGAGAAATAACCCATCCACTCCGGCCTCAGCGAATCGTATCCCTGGTTCCCTCACAGACCGAACTTTTGTATTATTTAGGATTGCAGGAACGTGTAGTAGGGATTACGAAATTTTGTATTCATCCTGAATCGTGGTTCCATACAAAAACAAGAGTCGGTGGTACTAAAAACCCGGATCTTCAAAAAATAAGAAGCCTTCAACCGGATTTGATCATTGGGAACAAAGAAGAAAATGATGTTACTCAGATCACTGAACTCATGGAGGAATTCCCGGTGTGGATGAGTGACATCAGCAACCTCGATGAAGCCTGTGAAATGATCCAGGCGATTGGAACTTTGGTTCAACAACCTGAAAAAGCAAGTGAACTTGTTTCAGAAATTTCGCTTCGTTTCAAAAGTCTCGAAAAACGGATCAACAATAAATCCCTACGAGTAGCCTATGTTATTTGGAAAGAACCCTGGATGGTTGCCGGCTCCGAAACTTTTATTGATGATTTGATTGTACGATGCGGCTGTATAAACGTCTTTGAAAAGATTCCACGCTACCCGAAAACCGATCTACAGGAAATCAAAAAGCTGGAGCCAGATGTAATCCTGCTAGCCACTGAACCCTATCCCTTCGAAGAGAAACACATCGCTGAAGTGAAAAGCCAACTGAGTGGAGCCCGGGTTGCCTTGGCTGACGGCGAACTATTTTCCTGGTACGGCCCCCGCTTATTGAATACTCCTGAATATTTGAAAAACCTTCTGCCCCCCCCCGTAGTTAACAAATCGATTCTCCTTCGTAACTTTGGATTCATTATCCTGACCCAATTCTAAACCCCTGTGAAGAACAAATACATCCGGATTCTTCTGGTTTGCTCTCTTCTATTTCAAGTGAATTCCTTATCGGCTCAAAAAGTCGGGCTTGTATTGAGTGGCGGCGGTGCCCGTGGTTTGGCTCATATCGGAGTAATGAAGGCCTTGGAAGAAAATGGAATTCCAATTGATTATATCGCAGGTACTTCGGCCGGGTCGATTGTTGGCTGTATGTACGCCATGGGACTCTCTCCAAATCAAATGGACTCTCTTGTTCGCACGGAAGAATTCTACAGTTGGGCTACAGGCACCATTGATGAAGACTACTCCTACTACTTTCGAAAAAGAGAAGAAAATGCTTCCTGGATCAATCTTAAATTTTCACTCGATTCAATCATTCAGACAACCTTGCCTACAAGTCTGGTCAGCTCTGTTCCCATAGATTACGCTTTAATGCAAAATACTGCTGCTGTTATCGCTGCAGCAAATTACAATTTCGATTCTCTCTTCATCCCTTTCCGGTGTGTTGCAGCAGATATTGAAAATAAGAAAACTGTAATCTTCAAAGATGGAGATCTTGGTATGGCAGTTAGAGCTTCCTCTGCTTACCCATTTTATTTCAGACCGGTCATTTTCGATGGAAAAATTCTTTACGATGGTGGAATGTATAATAATTTCCCTGCCGATGTAATGCTTGCCGACTTTCAACCGGACATCATCATTGGAATCAATGCAGGTGGAAGCACGATGGCAACTTCGGAGACCAATATCATTTCGCAGATCCGGGCGATGATGACTACGCCTACAAATTTTTCCGTTATCTGTGAAAATGGAATTCTTATCGAGCCCAATACTGACAAATTTGGACTGTTCGATTTCTCAAATATTGAAGGCTTAATTGCAGAGGGCTATAAAGCCGCCATGGATCAATTGAGTCGCCTTCAATTTAATATTCAAAGACGAGTCGATAAGGATTCTTTAAAAATGAAAAGAAAAGCTTTTCGGAATAATTTGAATCCAGTGCTCGTCGACAATGTTGTAATTGAAGGAGTGAACAGTAAACAGGCGGATTACATTCGTCGGGTATTAAAGCCATCGTATTCTCCCATTCCCTTGAGTCGATTGAAAGCTTCCTATTACCAGCTTGTAGCAGACCAAAATGTAAAATCCATTTTCCCTACTTTAAAATACAATACGGTTACAGGTTTTTATGATATGAAGGTTCGCGTACAAAGGGAAAAGGATCTCATTACACAATTTGGTGGTAGTGTTTCTTCTCGACCAATTTCGGAAGCTTTCATTGGTCTCCAATACAATTTATGGCACCGAAAAGCATATTCGTTCAGCGGAAATTTCTACTTCGGGAAATTGTATACTTCCGGACAGGGTAAAATCCGAATGGATTCACCGTCCAGTTTTCCTTATTTTCTGGAAGCAGAAATCACATTGAATCAATACGATTTCTTTCGCAGCAGCAATGCTTTTTTCACGGATCAAAAACCCGCCTACATTGTGAAGTCTGATCAGAATTATGGATTGAATTTCGGAATCCCAGCGAGGAACAAGGGCAAAGTAATTGCTTCTGCCGCGTATTTTAGAGTGGCTGATAATTACTATCAAACTTCCAATTTCCTGCAAAATGACACAGCTGATAAATCCATCCTAAAAGGAGGAACCGGTTCATTGACTTTTGAGCGAAGCACTTTAAATCGTAAACAATATGCCAACCAGGGAACATTTCTGAATATCTCGCTGCGATATGTGAATGCAAATGAATATACAATCCCGGGTTCTACTTCGATCGACCGTAGACTTGAAGAAGATTACCACGATTGGTTTCAGTTCAAAATCGCTTATGAAAATTATTACAAAAGAAAAGGTTGGTTAAAATTAGGGTTCTATTTTGAAGGTGCTGCTTCCAACAGTCCTTTTTTTGCCAATTACACTTCTACAGTTCTCAATGCACCGTCGTTTAATCCAATCCAGGAAACAAAAACACTTTTCCTTCCGAATTTTCATTCCCATATTTTTGCCGGTGGAGGTTTGCGAAACGTGATCATGATTACTTCCAATCTCGATCTTCGAATTGAGGGATACGTATTTCAACCCTATGAAGAATTGGTTCGAACACCGGATTTAAAAACCCAGTACGGCGAAGTGCTCTCGAGAAGGTTTTATATAGGTTCTCTGGGAACTGTTTTTCATAGTCCGCTTGGGCCTGTTGGTGCATTCCTGAATTATTATGACGATAGAAAAAATCCCTTCTCCTTCCTCTTCCAGATCGGTTATCTGATCTACAATCACAGTGCCCTGGAGTAATATTTCTGAGTGAAAACAATTTCACTCTCCTTTTGTTAACGTATAAACTTCATCACATGAATTTGCTCATTCTCTTGATTACCATGCTTACAATTCCGGAACAAAACATTTACTCCTTCCAGGTGAAAGATGTGAATGGCAAAGAATTCAATTTTTCTCAATTCAAAGGAAAGAAAATACTTATTGTCAATACTGCTTCAGAATGTGGATACACTCCTCAATACGAAGGTTTGGAAAAACTGTATGAAGAACAAAAGGACAAACTTGTCATCATTGCTTTTCCGGCAAATAATTTCGGTGGACAGGAACCCGGTTCCAATGCAGAGATCGCTACTTTTTGTCAAAAAAATTATTCTGTTACATTTCCTGTGATGTCAAAAGTATCTGTGAAAGGAAATGATATCACCGATCTGTTCAAGTGGCTGACAACCGAAACCAATCCTGACTTTACCGGAGATATCAACTGGAATTTCGAGAAATTTCTTTTGGATGAGAATGGAAAATTAATCCATCGCTTCAGGAGTAAAGTCAAACCGGACAGTCAGATTTTACTGGATGCAATACAAAAAAATTGATTCAGGGCAATTCCATCAGTCCAACTCCCCTTTGATCAAACGCACCCGGAAACCAAGAATAATTCCTGCGAATAAAAGAACGATATAGATTCCGAAACTTACCATCGGATACCAGATCGAAATTACAAGTGGAATAATTGCCACAGGAATAAAAGAAAGTACTGCCTTGCTGTTTTCTTTGTAACGTTTCATGTCAACCAATGACGAAAGGTGACCTTTTTTCATAGCATAAGTTCCAATTGAATACACCAAAACAGGAATCAGCAGCCAGGGGATTCCGAACAGGAACATTGCTACTGAACTTTCGGGATACTCACCGATTAGTCCTGTTGGAAACGGCACGAAGCAGACAACCAGCAGGAACAGGTTATTCAGCCATAGCATTACATTGTCTACCCTCACAAAAACACGGAACAATACATTGTGACTGAACCAAAGGTTTATCACAAACAAGAAACTCAACACAAAACTTGTGAGTTTTGGTTTCATGTGAATTAATTCGATCCACAAGGCATCGGGAGAATGTCCCTCCGGGAGTTGCGGAATTCTTAGCTCAAGGATCAACAGGGTTACGACAATCGCAAAAACACCGTCGCTCAACATTTCTACTCTTTCATTTTTATAGAACCTTTCAAGGAAATTTTTGTGATCCATTTCGGGCAATTTTTAGGACCTTGATTTTCAGGGCTGAGGTAAATTTATAAAATTTGCTTTTATTGCTCCCCCTTAACACATTCCAAATTTTCTACATTTATCACCATGAAATCCATCCACGACATCCGAAAAATAGAGAATTTTCATATACTGCTATGGTTGGTAAAGGACTTATGCTGGGTCAGCCTTTCGAAGATGATGGGAGTGATAATGATAGTTCCTACCCCTTGCATTTGCTATCTATATTACCTGGAGAAACAGGTTTGACAGGTCTGAATTACTGCATAATCTGGCTATTTGCTTCTGGATTTGCGCCAATTCGGTTTGGATGATTGGTGAATTCTATTTCGACGACAGAACCAGAGGTTTGGCCATGTTCTTCTTCATTGCCGGATTGATTTCAATCTCTTACTATTATTTGATTGTTGATTTACCTCAAAGAATTCGAAAAAAGGGCAAAAGTGCCGAAAACAATACCTGACTCTTGAAAATGCAATGATATTTCTCATTAAAGTCATAGAAAATTCATTCATTCATAATTTCCTTTTTGTACACTTGTACCACTGCTTTTCTCTTGCCCCCCACCTTTCCTGCGAAAAATCTTATGGAAGCAACGTACTTGTACTACCCTGCCCGGAAGGTGTTCAGGATACTCACGTCTCCGGAAACGGAAAAAAAGGGGTATAAACTCGTTCATTGGGACGAGAAGGTCATGTCATTAATTCTCAGAAAAAATAGATTTCTCTTAAGACGAAAATTTTTTGAATTGAAAATTGAATCAACCGCTTAAAATATTACAAGGGTGATCGTGAGTCAGGTGTATTCAGAAACTAAAATACCACAAAGTGAAAAGGATGTCATTGTTGACATCCTGAAAATATTTTAAACACGATTTTCAAAATCGGTATTCACAAGCTTTTGAATTTAGAAATCAATCCACTCGTATCATGCTTGAGCAGCAGGGCCACCAAAATTCATTGGGATGCCGATTCCTTCTGTTTGTTTGATTGCACCATGTACAGCTTCATATTTAGCGATGTTATCCTGCATGGCTGCCAGCAATCGTTTTGCATGTTGAGGGGTGAGCAGAATTCTTGATTTCACTTTTGCCTTCGGAACACCCGGTAAAACTTTGACAAAATCAATAACGAATTCAGAATTACTATGTGTGATGATAGCTAAATTCGAATAAATACCATCGGCAATTTCTTCAGTCAACTCAATGTTCAGTTGGTTGGCAGGGTTCTGATTTTCATCCATGGAAATTTGAGTATTAAAATATTTATATCAAAGGTCGTAAAAAAATCGGTAATCTTTATCTCAACATCTTTCAAAATAAAAAAGGTCCACTCTTCCGAATGGACCTTTTTTTTATGTTTAATGACGATTAACGTGCAGAAACTTCCTCTTCCTGTTTGGAAGCCATCAGAAGGTCGTATTCCTCCTGTGAACCCACAATCAGTCGATCGTACTCACGCAATCCGGTACCTGCTGGAATGAGGTGACCAACGATTACATTTTCCTTCAAGCCGAGCAAGTCATCAACTTTTCCATTAACAGCAGCTTCGTTGAGAACCTTAGTTGTTTCCTGGAAGGAAGCAGCCGAAATCCAGCTCTTCGTATGGAGAGAGGCTTGCGTAATACCCTGAAGAATCGGAGAAGAAGTTGCCGGAATAGCATCTCTTGTATCAATAGGCTTTTGGTCCTTACGTTTCAGGAGAGAATTCTCCTCTTTCAACTTACGAAGTGTAATGATCTGACCGGCTTTCACTTCAGCAGAATCTCCCGGTTCAAGGACTACAACTTTGTCCATCATCGAATCATTCTCTTTCATGAAATCAACACGATCGACAAATTCACGCTCAAGGAAAATTGTATCGCCCGGATCTTCGATGACTACTTTACGCATCATCTGACGAACGATAACCTCAAAGTGCTTGTCATTAATCTTCACACCCTGAAGACGGTAAACTTCCTGTACTTCATTTACAAGATACTCCTGAACCATTGCTGGTCCTTTGATAGCGAGGATATCGCTTGGAGTAATTGCACCATCAGAAAGGGCGTCACCGGCTTTAATAAAGTCATTGTCCTGAACGAGGATATGTTTGGACAGTGGAACGAGATATTTCTTGACTTCACCATCACGGGAAGTGATGACAATTTCACGATTACCACGCTTAATACCACCGTAAGAAACAATACCGTCAATTTCAGAAACAACAGCAGGATTACTTGGGTTACGAGCTTCAAATAATTCCGTTACACGTGGAAGACCACCGGTGATATCACCGGATTTACCTGTCGCGCGAGGAATTTTAACCAGGATGTCTCCGGACTGAATTTTCTGTCCTTTGTTCACCATGATGTGTGCTCCAACCGGAATGTTATACCCTTTGACAACTTCTTTCTTTTCATCCAGAATCCGGATGGCAGGGTTCTTTGTCTTATCGCGGGTTTCAATAATTACTTTTTCTTTATAACCGGTTTGTTCATCGGATTCTTCACGGAAGGTTATCCCTTCTTCAATGTGTTCGAATTCGATTTTTCCAGCAAACTCGGAAAGGATAACCGCATTGTACGGATCCCATTCGCAGATCACAGTTCCTTTTTCAAGAATATCTCCGGCTTTCACAAACAGTTTTGAACCGTAAGGGATATTGGAGGTTGTTAAAACAGTTCCTGTATTTGTATCTACGATTCTGAATTCACCGGAACGACCAATCACCAATTCATGAGATTTGTTTCCATCCTTGTGAGTAACCGTCTTCACTTCTTCGAATTCCAGTTTACCACTGTATTTCGCTTTCAGTTCAGATTCGTTGGCACCTTTTTGTGCCACACCACCCACGTGGAAGGTACGCAGTGTAAGCTGTGTTCCAGGTTCACCAATGGATTGCGCGGCGATGACACCTACAGCTTCTCCTTTTTGAACCATTCTTCCGGTCGCAAGATTTCTGCCATAACATTTAGCACAAACACCACGATCCGATTCACAAGTCAGAACAGAACGAATTTCAACAGTTTCAACCGGAGATTCTTCGATCTGAGCAGCAATCTCTTCCGTAAATTCTTTTCCGGATTCGATGATCACAGCACCTGTTAACGGATGGTAAATTGTGTGAAGGGATACACGACCAAGAATACGGTCGTACAAGGATTCAACAACTTCCTCATTATTTTTCAGCGCTGTTTCTGCAAGTCCACGAAGAGTACCACAGTCTTCATCTGTGATAATCACGTCCTGAGCCACATCCACGAGACGACGTGTAAGGTAACCGGCATCAGCCGTTTTCAAGGCTGTATCGGCAAGTCCTTTACGCGCACCGTGAGTCGAGATAAAGTACTCGAGGATCGACAATCCTTCTTTAAAGTTAGACAGGATCGGGTTCTCGATAATTTCTCCTCCGGTAGAACCACTTTTTTGTGGTTTCGCCATCAGACCGCGCATTCCACCAAGCTGACGAATCTGCTCTTTGGAACCACGGGCTCCGGAATCCAACATCATGTAAATCGAGTTGAATCCCTGCTTATCGGTCGACAGTTGCTTCATCAGCGTTTCTGTGATCCGTGAACTGGTACGTGTCCAGATATCAATGATCTGGTTGTAACGCTCGTTGTAGGTGATGAATCCCATGTTATAGTTATTCATCACTTCATCTACTTCAAGATTCGCTTTACCGATCAGTTCTGTTTTTACTTCCGGAATTTTTACGTCTTCAAGATTGAACGAAAGTCCGCCTTTGAAGGCCATTTTAAATCCGAGATCTTTAATATCATCGAGGAATTTCGCAGTTGCAGCAACTCCGCATTTCTTCAATACTTCTCCGATAATATCACGCAGTGCTTTCTTCGTCAACAATTGGTTAATGTAACCTGCTGCTTCGGGAACCACCTGGTTAAACAATACACGACCAACAGTGGTCTTGATCATTTCTCTGGATAGTCCACCATCTTCAGTCAGCACATTTGCTTTTACCTGAATTGGTGCATGCAGTTCACAAATGCCTTCGTTGAAAGCGATAATTACTTCTTCGGCAGAATAGAAACGCATTCCATCTCCTTTTACTTTCACTTTTCCTTCTGTCTTTCTTTCTTTCGTGATGTAGTAAAGTCCAAGTACCATGTCCTGAGAAGGAACTGTAATCGGCGCTCCGTTAGCAGGGTTCAGGATATTGTGAGAGGCAAGCATTAACATTTGTGCTTCCAGAACGGCAGCATGTCCAAGTGGAACGTGTACAGCCATCTGGTCACCGTCAAAGTCAGCGTTGAAGGCAGTACAAACCAAAGGGTGCAATTGAATTGCTTTTCCTTCGATCAGTTTCGGCTGGAATGCCTGGATTCCCAAACGGTGAAGAGTCGGGGCACGATTCAGAAGAACCGGATGACCTTTCAATACGTTTTCAAGAATGTCCCAAACAATCGGGTCTTTTCTGTCAACAATTTTCTTCGCTGATTTTACTGTCTTCACGACACCTCTTTCGATCATCTTACGGATGATAAAAGGTTTGAACAATTCGGCTGCCATATCTTTCGGCAGACCGCATTCGTGAAGTTTCATTTCAGGTCCTACAACAATGACAGAACGTGCTGAATAATCGACACGTTTACCAAGCAGGTTCTGACGGAACCGTCCTTGTTTACCTTTCAATGAATCCGACAATGATTTCAGTGCACGGTTGGATTCCGTTTTCACAGCATTCACTTTACGTGAATTGTCAAACAAAGAATCCACCGCCTCTTGCAACATCCGCTTTTCATTCCGCAGGATTACATCCGGCGCTTTGATTTCAAGAAGACGTTTCAAGCGGTTATTTCTGATGATCACACGACGGTACAGATCGTTCAAATCCGAAGTAGCAAAACGGCCACCATCCAGAGGAACGAGTGGACGTAATTCCGGTGGAATCACCGGTACTACTTTTACAATCATCCATTCCGGATGATTTTCAATATGCGTATTTGCAGAACGGAAAGCTTCCACAACATTGAGGCGTTTCAACGCTTCATTTTTACGTTGCTGGGAAGTTTCATTGCTGGCTTGGTGACGAAGGTTGTAAGACAATTCATCAAGATTCAAACGGGAAAGCAGATCATACAATGCTTCCGCTCCCATCTTCGCGATGAATTTATTCGGATCCTTTTCATCCAGATGTTGATTGTCTTTTGGAAGTGCTTCGAGAATCTGGAGATATTCTTCTTCTGTGAGGAAGTCGAGATAATTAATTCCGTCTGCTCCCTTGATACCTGCCTGAATTACTACATACCGTTCGTAGTAAATAATCATATCGAGCTTCTTTGTAGGAAGTCCCAACAGGTAACCGATTTTGTTCGGCAGGGAACGGAAATACCAGATGTGTGCAACGGGAACCGTCAGGGTGATATGCCCCATCCGTTCACGACGTACTTTTTTCTCTGTTACTTCAACACCGCAGCGATCACAAACGATTCCTTTGTAACGGATCCGTTTGTATTTACCGCAATGACACTCCCAATCTTTTACCGGTCCGAAAATCCGCTCGCAGAATAATCCGTCACGCTCGGGTTTATACGTCCTGTAATTGATTGTTTCTGGCTTCAGAACTTCACCACTCGACTGCTCCAGGATATGTTCCGGAGATGCCAGACTGATGATGATCTTGGTGAAATTTGATTTGATCTTTATTTCTTTTCTGGTTGCCATCTTTTTTGATTTTTAGTTTGAGGTTTAAAGAATGTTTAGCGTGAACGCTTGTACTTTCTAAACAACAAACATTATTCGAGGGTAATCTTCAGGCCTAATCCACGAAGTTCATGGAGCAATACATTGAAGGATTCCGGAATTCCCGGTGTTGGCAGATTGTCGCCTTTAACAATCGCTTCGTACGTTTTCGCACGACCGATGACGTCATCTGATTTCACTGTAAGAATTTCCTGTAGGATATTGGCAGCACCGAATGCTTCCAATGCCCAAACTTCCATTTCTCCGAATCGCTGACCTCCGAACTGCGCTTTACCACCCAACGGTTGTTGTGTGATGAGCGAGTATGGTCCGATTGAACGGGCGTGCATCTTATCATCAACCATGTGACCCAGTTTCATCATATAGATAATACCCACTGTAGCCGGCTGGTCAAAGCGCTCACCTGTTCCACCATCGTGGAGATACGTAGAACCAAATTTTGGAAGACCTGCTTTCAATACATAATCATCGATCTGCTCGATGGTAGCTCCGTCAAAAATCGGGGTTGCAAAATTCATCCCCAGTTTTTCTCCGGCCCATGCAAGGATCGTTTCATAAATCTGTCCAAGGTTCATCCGTGATGGTACACCCAGTGGATTCAATACGATATCTACAGGAGTTCCATCTTCGAGGAATGGCATATCTTCATCGCGAACAATTTTCGCAACGATACCCTTGTTACCGTGACGACCCGCCATCTTATCACCCACTTTCAGCTTACGCTTTTTAGCAATGTATACTTTGGCAAGCTGTACAATTCCGGCAGGCAATTCATCTCCAACAGTAAGAGCAAATTTCTTACGCTTGTAGATCCCTGTCACATCGTTGTATTTGATGTTGAAATTGTGTAACAATTGCTTGATCTGATCATTTTTCTCTTTGTCTGTCGTCCATTTATCCGGATTAACGGTTTCGTAGTTGATTTCAGAGAGCATCTTTTGCGTGAACTTGGCACCTTTCGGGATGATGACTTCTTTGAAGAGGTCAGTAACACCCTGAGAAGTCTTTCCACTCACCAGTAAGAATAATTTATCGATCAGTTTTTCTTTCAGTTCAGCAGCATGCTGATTGTATTCCTTATCCAGTTTTTCGAGTTGAACTTTCTCGTCATTCTTCTGCGTTTTGTCTTTTGCAACAACACGAGAGAACAGACGTTTGTCAATCACAACTCCTTTAACGGATGGTGGAACTTTCAGGGAAGCATCTTTTACGTCCCCGGCTTTATCACCGAAGATCGCACGAAGGAGTTTTTCTTCAGGTGAAGGATCTGTTTCTCCCTTCGGTGTGATTTTACCGATGAGAATATCGCCCTCTCCTACTTCTGCTCCAACACGAATGATTCCGTTTTCATCAAGCTCCCGTGTAGCTTCTTCACTTACGTTTGGAATATCAGCAGTGAGTTCCTCCATACCACGCTTGGTATCGCGAACTTCCAGACTGTATTCATCAACGTGTATAGAAGTAAAGATATCTTCACGGATTACTTTCTCAGAAATTACAATCGCATCTTCAAAATTGTAACCTTTCCATGGCATGAAAGCCACTTTCAAGTTACGACCCAATGCAAGTTCTCCACCTTGTGTTGCATACCCTTCAGAAAGTACCTGACCCTTTTTCACTTTTTGTCCTTTGAGAACAATTGGTTTCAAATTGATACATGTACTCTGGTTGGTCTTTTGGAACTTGGTAAGGTTATACGATTTTACATCGTCTTCAAAGCTCACGAGTTTCTCATGTTCTTTGCGGTTGTAACGAATGATAATTTCATTCGCATCTACATATTCAACAACTCCATCACCTTCCGCATTGATCAGCACTCGGGAATCGCGTGCAACCAAACCTTCAAGACCGGTTCCAACGATTGGAGCCTGTGGACGAAGCAATGGAACTGCCTGACGTTGCATGTTCGATCCCATCAGGGCACGGTTGGCGTCATCATGTTCCAGGAATGGAATCAGGGATGCGGCAATCGAAGCAATCTGATTCGGACCTACGTCAATCAGGTGAATTTTATCAGGATCAACAATCGGGAAGTCACCTTCGTACCGGGCTTTAACTTTCAGCTCTTCGAAATCTCCTTTTTCATTGACACCTGCATTCGCCTGTGCAATTACTTTTCCGTCTTCTTCTTCTGCCGTCAGATAAATAACCGGCTTATCTACATCTACTCTACCATTAGAAACGCTACGGTATGGAGTTTCGATAAATCCGAGATTGTTAATTTTTGCAAATACACACAAGGAAGAAATCAAACCAATGTTTGGTCCTTCCGGTGTTTCAATTGTACAGAGACGACCGTAGTGTGTATAGTGTACGTCACGAACTTCAAATCCTGCGCGTTCACGGGAGAGACCTCCAGGCCCGAGTGCCGATAAACGGCGCTTGTGCGTGATTTCCGCGAGTGGATTTGTTTGATCCATGAACTGAGACAATTGATTTGTCCCAAAGAAAGAATTGATCACCGAAGAGAGTGTCTTGGCATTGATCAAATCTGCAGGCGTGAATACTTCATTGTCACGAACGTTCATACGTTCACGGATGGTACGAGCCATACGGGCAAGTCCAACTCCGAATTGAGCATACAATTGTTCGCCAACAGTACGTACACGTCGGTTCGACAAGTGATCGATATCATCCACCTCAGCTTTGGAGTTGATCAGCTGAATGAGCTGACGGATGATTTCAATGATGTCTTGCTTTGTAAGTACACGGGTATCTTCAGCGATTTCCAGACCGAGTTTTTTGTTGATCCGGTAACGGCCAACATCTCCAAGGTCATAGCGTTTATCAGAGAAGAAAAGTTTGTCGATGATACCACGGGCGGTTTCTTCATCCGGTGGTTCAGCATTACGCAACTGACGATAAATATGCTCCACCGCTTCTTTTTCTGAGTTCGATGTATCTTTCTGAAGTGTATTGTAAATGATCGCGTAATCGTTGGTGTTCATATCCTCTTTGTGGAGGATAATGGATTTCACACCCGATTCAACAATCAGATCCAAATGATGTTCTTCAAGAATTGTTTCACGCTCGATGATCACTTCGTTACGCTCGATAGAAACCACTTCACCGGTATCCTCATCAACGAAATCCTCCACCCATGTTTTCAAAACCCGGGCAGCGAGTTTGCGGTTGTTTGCATTTTTGATACCTGATTTGGTTACTTTGAATTCATCGGCGAGTCCGAAGATTTCCAGGATTTCTTTGTCGGTCTGATATCCGATGGCACGCAGCAAAGTCGTTACCGGAAATTTCTTTTTCCGATCGATGTAAGCATACATGACATTGTTGATATCAGTCGCGAATTCAATCCAGGATCCTTTGAATGGGATCACTCGGGCAGAATAGAGTTTTGTACCATTCGCATGTCGGCTTTGTCCGAAGAACACGCCGGGAGAACGGTGCAATTGAGAAACGACAACACGTTCCGCACCATTGATCACGAAAGTTCCCTTTGGTGTCATGTACGGAATGGTTCCCAGGTAAACATCCTGGACGATCGTTTCGAAATCTTCATGTTCCGGATCTGTGCAATACAATTTAAGTTTTGCTTTCAGAGGAACACTATGAGTCAATCCGCGTTCGATACATTCTTCGATCGAATACCTTGGTGGATCGATGAAGTAGTCCAGAAACTCAAGAACGAAATTGTTCCGAGAATCCGTGATCGGGAAATTCTCACTAAATACTTTATAAAGACCTTCTTTCTGACGGTTGTCAGAAGTAGTTTCAAGCTGGAAAAAATCTTGAAAAGATTTCAGTTGGACATCCAAAAAATCAGGATAGTCGATTGTATGCTTGTTGGTCGAGAAGCTGAATCTTTTGGTAGGAGTTATGGCTGTGGACACGGTGCTGGGGTTTATTAAGTGAATTAGAATTTTTAACGATGAAATGTTTCCGGAAACCTTCACCTGTTAAAAAAGGATATAGACCTATCCCCGTTTTTGACGGGGAAAGGTCTATAATTGCTCGCGGACAGAAGCCGGTTCCTTACTTAAGTTCAATCTCAGCTCCTGCTTCTTCCAATTGTGATTTAATAGCATTTGCTTCTTCTTTAGAAATGCCTTCTTTTACTGCTTTTGGTGCGCCATCAACGAGGTCTTTCGCTTCTTTCAAACCGAGACCAGTGATTTCTTTCACCAATTTAACGATGTTCAATTTTGCACCACCTGGTGCTTTCAGGATCACATCGAAAGTTGATTTTTCAGCAGCAACAGCAGCGCCATCACCACCGCCAGCAGCGGCTACAGCTACAGCAGCAGCTGCAGGCTCGATACCATATTCATCCTTCAGGATCTTTGCGAGTTCATTTACTTCTTTCACTGTCAGGTTGACCAACTGCTCAGCGAATGCTTTGAGATCTGCCATTTTTTATGAGGTTTTAATTGTTAGAGATTTCTTGTTAGGGTTAATTTAAAATTGAATTATGTTGTTCTTGGAAGCATTCTTTTACTGACACTAACTGAGTACAGCAGCTGTTTATGCAGCCCGTTCCGAAAGTGTTTTGATGATACCTGCAAGTTTGCCACCACTGGCTTGAAGACCAGAAATAACATTGCGTGCAGGAGATTGTAACAAAGCGATAATGTCTGCCACCAATTCATTTTTGGATTTAATGGTAGCAAGGGTATCCAGTTGATTGTCGCCGAGGAAAACAGCTGTATCAATCCAGGCACCTTTCAAAAGTGGTTTTTCATTTCCAGTCTTGCGGAATGCTTTGATGAGTTTAGCCGGTTCATTTCCGATTTCACTGAACAACAAAGCGCTGGTTCCAGAAAGTGCAGAAAATATGCCTTCATAAGCAGCTGCATCTTTTTTCTCCATTGCTTTTTGAATCAATGAATTTTTGGCAACGAGCATCTTTACACCTTTTGCAAAACACAAGCGACGCAACTGATTGGTTTTACCAACAGTGAGTGCCGATGTATCGGTGATATAGACATTCGGATATTTGGTGAGGAGTTCCGCGATCTCGCCAATGATCACGTCCTTTTCTTCTCTTTTCATGATGGATTAACGTTTAAGGTTTAACCGGAAAATCTCCCGGATTACGATAAGGTTTTCGTATCGATTTGAACCGAAGGGCTCATCGTACTAGACAAATAAACACTTTTCAGGTAGGTACCTTTAGCAGAAGAAGGCTTCAACTTGATAATCGTGTGAAGCAATTCGTGTGCATTATCCGCAATTTTGGTTGCATCAAAAGATACTTTTCCAATAGAAGCATGAATACTGCCTTGCTTGTCGACTTTGAAGTCGATCTTACCGGCTTTCACCTCATTCACCGCCTTTGCGATATCGGTAGTAACAGTACCGGTTTTCGGGTTTGGCATGAGGTTTCTTGGACCGAGGATTTTACCGAGTTTCCCTACTTTGCCCATCACACTCGGCATTGTAATAACGACATCGATATCTGTCCAGCCCTGCTCGATTTTCTGAATGTACTCATCCAGTCCAACGTAGTCTGCTCCGGCTTCTTTCGCCTCAGCTTCTTTGTCAGGTGTACAGAGTACAAGTACCTTTTTGGTTTTACCGGTTCCGTGAGGAAGCGTCACGACACCGCGGACCATCTGGTTCGCTTTCCGGGGATCTACTCCCAAACGGATACTAAGATCGACAGATGCATCAAATTTTGTGGTGGTAATATCCTTCACAATTTTGGAAGCATCAGCCAAATTGTAAACCTTGCTCTGGTCAACTTTGCCCAGAACTTGTTTCCTTTTCTTACTGATTTTTGCCATTGTATTTAAGTTTTGAAGTACGAACGGGATTGATGGGATCTCCCCCTCCTTCGGTTAATATCTGGACTATAAAGAACCTGATGATTCAGGATATCTTTTCAACCGGATAGGTATCAGGATGAATGCAAACGTCTCAGAAAGGACGATCACCATCTACGGTGATACCCATGCTGCGCGCTGTTCCTGCTACCATGCTCATTGCTGATTCAATTGTAAAGCAGTTAAGATCTGGCATTTTTATTTCAGCAACCTGACGCACCTGATCCCAGTTCACCGAACCAACCTTGTTACGGTTAGATTCTTTGGAACCGCTTTTCAGTTTCGCCAACTCCAGCAACTGTACTGCTGCCGGTGGAGTTTTGATTATGAATTCAAAAGATTTGTCGGTATAAACCGTAATAACTACGGGCAATACTTTTCCGGGTTGATCCTGCGTGCGTGCATTGAACTGCTTGCAGAATTCCATGATGTTCACACCCTTTGCACCGAGGGCCGGTCCGATTGGAGGTGCCGGATTTGCTGCACCACCTTTTACCTGTAATTTAATGTATGTGCTTATCTCTTTTGCCATGGCTCTTTGTTTGTTTGGATTCAGTAGAATTTCCGCCTTGCGAGTGGAAGCTCACGCAGCATCGGTCATTCCATTGATTCATTTACTCTTTTTCAACTTGCATATAACTCAACTCAAGAGGTGTTTTTCTTCCGAAAATTTTCACCATCACTTTGAGCTTTTTCTTTTCTTCATTAATTTCTTCGATCACTCCACTGAAACTGTTGAATGGACCATCAATCACCTTTACTGTTTCTCCTACTACAAAAGGTACATTCATTACTGCTTCGCTATCGGCCAGTTCATCCATCTTGCCGAGTATTCGGTTTACTTCAGACTGACGCAAAGGAGCAGGAGCTTCGCCTTTCGCTCCGAGAAATGAAATCACCCCGGAGATATTTTCAATAATATGTGGAATTTCCCCTACGAGTGCGGCCTCGATTAGGACGTAACCGGGGAGAATATTTCTTTCTTTACTTACTTTTTTTCCATTCCGAATCTGGTAAAACTTCTCGGTCGGAATCAATACCTGCGCAACGTAATCGTTCAACTTCAGGCGGTTGATTTCTGATTCGATATATTGTTTTACTTTCTTCTCCTTACCGCTGATGGCACGTACGACATACCATTTTCTCACCAGTTCTTTCTGCTGTTGTGCTTCGGACATTTCTTGGGTGAATTAGGCAATCATTTTATAGAACAGGTTCATGACGGCCTGGAAACCAAAGTCCATCACGAAGATCAGCAGACCAATGATGGCAGTCGCCACCATGACTACGATCACACTACTTTGGAGCTCTTCCCAGCTAGGCCAACTTACTTTGTCGACCAATTCGGTGTAGCTTTCTTTAATATAAGCAGAGATTTTGCTCATGTTGGATTATTCGTTTTGTATTATGGGTGAACACCACAAAAACTATCAGATTATCAATCGAGAGAAAGAAATCTGTTTTTACACTTTAGCACGGGTGGAGAGACTCGAACTCCCAGCCAACGGTTTTGGAGACCGCTACTCTACCAATTGAGCTACACCCGTATGGCCGGCTGTGAGAGAATTTCATTTGTTCTGCCAGAGTACAAATTCTATCGCCCTTTTCAGTCTATAAACCCTATTTCTATGCGCCTCGTATTCACAGGAAACAGCAGGAGATGTTACCATCACCTGCTGTCAGCCTGTAGAATCAATTGATTTATTTTACAATTTCAATTACCTGACCTGCACCAACGGTACGTCCACCTTCGCGAATCGCGAAACGAAGACCTTTGTCCATTGCTACCGGTTGAATCAATTCAACAGTGATAGTTACGTTATCACCAGGCATCACCATTTCACGTCCTTCCGGAAGTGTGATTTCACCTGTTACATCTGTAGTACGCAGATAGAATTGTGGGCGGTATTTGTTGTGGAATGGAGTGTGACGTCCACCTTCTTCTTTCTTCAACACATAGATCTCAGCTTTGAAGAGAGTATGTGGAGTGATTGAACCAGGCTTAGCGACAACCATACCACGACGGATATCGTTCTTTTCAATACCACGAAGGAGTAATCCTACGTTATCACCAGCTTCACCACGATCCAGGATTTTGCGGAACATTTCCACACCTGTTACAGTTGACTTCAGTGATTTTTCCTGCATTCCGATGATTTCAACATCGTCACCGGAGTTGATTACACCACGCTCAATACGACCGGTTGCAACTGTACCACGACCAGTGATCGAGAATACATCTTCAACAGGCATAAGGAAAGGCTTATCAACATCACGAGGAGGAATCGGAATGAATGTATCTACAGCATCCATGAGTTGCATGATTGCATCTACCCATTTTGGATCTTTGTTCAATCCACCAAGAGCAGAACCACGGATAACCGGAGTGTTTGTACCATCGAACTCATAGAAACTAAGAAGTTCGCGGATTTCCATTTCAACGAGGTCAAGAAGTTCCGGATCATCAACCATGTCCACTTTATTCATGAACACAACGATTTTAGGAACACCAACCTGACGAGCAAGAAGGATGTGCTCACGTGTTTGTGGCATCGGACCATCGGTCGCAGCAACAACGAGGATTGCACCATCCATTTGGGCAGCACCTGTTACCATGTTCTTTACATAGTCAGCGTGACCCGGACAGTCAACGTGTGCATAGTGGCGATTAGCCGTAGCATATTCAACGTGTGCAGTGTTAATCGTGATACCACGCTCTTTTTCTTCCGGAGCGTTATCAATCGAATCGAATGAACGTAATTCAGCAAGACCTTTAGAAGCCAGAACAGTAGTAATGGCTGCAGTCAAGGTAGTTTTACCGTGGTCAACGTGACCAATTGTTCCAATATTGACATGAGGTTTGGAACGATCGAATTTTTCTTTTGCCATCGCAATGAGGTATTAGAGGTTAATGATTTAGAATTAAGTGATTGTATGTTTTATTGTCCGACCAATTCGTAACTGAGCGAGGGAAGCTCTGATCAGTCTGAACAAGACAAACAAATAATAACCATAATAAAAAGCCCTTTTGGAGCCTGACGGGAATGTTTTCATTCAGAAATCAAATGAAAATTCTCCCAATTTTTTTTACTGTAAGCCAAAGTACAAGATCAAAATTCTATTCCCGTTTCAAGGAAAGAGCGAATTTTTAACTGCCGATCCTAACTCTAGAGCCAATGACCAGGATCGAACTGGTGACCTTCCCGGACCTCCGGGATGCTCAACCTTTCATCTACTCCGATCCCAGCTTTGAGCCAATGACCAGGATCGAACTGGTGACCTCATCCTTACCATGGATGTGCTCTACCAACTGAGCTACATTGGCTTGTTTAAGTTGAAAACAATAGGTAAAACTTGTTCAATTTTACCTTGGTTTTTCAAACCCAATTCAAGAGCGGAAGACGGGGCTCGAACCCGCCACCCTCAGCTTGGAAGGCTGATGCTCTACCAAATGAGCTACTTCCGCTTGCAAGGATCTGGTCTATCGGTGTGGATAACCGAAGATTTTCCTTTGAGAATACCCCCAAATACGCCATCCGTCATTGGATGAGGTTTGTTGGTGGGGAGAGGAGGATTCGAACCTCCGAAGCTCGCGCAACGGATTTACAGTCCGTCCCATTTGGCCACTCTGGTATCTCCCCTTCTCATTGGTTTATACAAACCAGCATTATTTTTTTCAAAGAACTCGAGCCGATGGAGGGATTCGAACCCCCGACCCACTGATTACAAATCAGTAGCTCTGGCCAACTGAGCTACATCGGCTTTTTTGATCAAATTTCAACGATTGCACTACCCCTCCAAAAAGGGATTGCAAATGTAGAAAAGCTGAATGGAAATACAAATTTTCGCGAAAAATATTTTCAAATTGAGGAAAATAGAAAAGGTTCCCCTCAGGAGGAACCTTCTAATGAATTCTTGGACAAAATCCTAAAAACCTCAAATCAGGCTATTACTCGTGCAAGCGGATAACGCTTCTTCCACATTTTAAATGCAGCCATCGAGTGAACTACCATCATGGTTTTATGATCGAGCTGAACTTTGATGCGGGTTGCTGCATCATGTTCAGGCTGTTTTACAATTTTGGCCTTTCTTTTAGGGCGACGTACCATTTTCTTTAGATTAATTAAATTCAATTTTAAACAACAAGAAACACTTCTAAAATGTTTCGCAGATGAAGTTTTCAAGTACTATACCATGGTTCTTTTAAAGCCGCATTGGCAGAAAACCATGGAATTTGCGAAATATCCATTCGTATTTCCTGATCAAAGAAACGATTCTAGCCGGATATTATTAGTTAATGTACGTTAAATTTATTTTATTCTGAAAAAAATAGAAAATCAACGTTTTTACAGCCTTCGGACTCGTTTTTCGACCAAAATAATTTATCAAAATCACAATTCAACAGAGAAAAAAATTTAGGCATGGAAAATTGAAAAAATTTCAATTAAACCGAAAGTGTATCATAAAATGTTTATAATAAGTTATTTATATGTTTTTTGAGAAGAAACGCTATACCTGACAAAAGTCTGTTTTTCACCCAATCTTTTGAACAAGCTCAGCCAAACGAGTGCTGTATCCCATTTCATTATCATACCAGCCTACGATCTTCACCATTGGACCAAGGACAGTGGTTAATAAAGAATCAAAAATGCAGGAGGCCGGATTGCCGACAATATCAATTGACACAATCGGATCACTCGTGTATTCTAAAATCCCTTTTAAGCTTGTCTCGCTTGCATTTTTAAATGCTGCATTTATTTCTTCCATTGACGGATGAGCCTTCAAAATGCAGGTTACGTCTGTGAGTGAACCATCCGGTGTTGGAACCCTCACTCCTGCTCCACCCAACTTGCCTTGCAGATGGGGAAGTACATCTCCCAACGCTTTGGCTGCACCGGTTGTCGTAGGTATTATTGATACTGCTGCTGCTCTTGCACGGCGTAAATCTTTGTGCGGACCATCATGAATATTTTGATCTCCTGTATAAGCATGAATTGTGGTCACAAATGCGGATTCAATTCCCCAGAGCTCGTCAAGAATTTTAAGCATTGGCGCGGCATTGTTGGTTGTGCAAGATGCATTTGAAAGAATGGTGTCTTCTGCCGTAATCTGATCATCATTCACTCCAAGTACAATTGTTTTTACCTGTTCTTTCCCTTTTGCCGGTGCAGACAAAATTACCTTTCTTGCCCCTGCAGTCAGATGCAAAGTAGCTCCGGCCTTATCAGTGAAAATACCGGTACACTCGAGAACAACATCAATGTTCAATGCTTTCCAGGGGAGTTTCAAAGGATCTCTCTCCGCCAGACTTTGAATTTTAATTCCGTTGATGATTAAATGCTTTTCATCCGAAGAAACTTCTCCATCAAAGCGTCGATGAATGGAATCGTATTTAAATAAATGTGCCAGTGTATGATTGTCGGTCAGGTCATTAATAGCAACCAATTCGATATTTTGTTTCTTCATTAATATTCTGGCTGTCATTCGACCTATTCGGCCAAAACCATTGATAGCAACGCGAATTTTTTTCATAAAATCAGATAAGTGACGATTAGAAATGAGTCTGAAAATTGAATTCAGATACAATTCAATTCAGATAAAAAATAGATGTCCCGGGAAAATCAGCCTTTACAATAAATGTTTTTCCGCATGATAACTGGATCGCACCAGGGGACCACTTTCAACATAACGAAACCCAAGCTCCATTCCGATTGACTTGTACTCCTTGAATATATCCGGATGAATAAACTCAACTACATCCAAATGTTCTTTGGTTGGTTGCAAATATTGTCCAAGGGTTAGGATGGATACATCTGACTTTCGAAGATCCTGCATTGATTCCACAACTTCATCACGGGTTTCACCCAATCCCAACATGATCCCGGATTTTGCAGAGATGCCTGCGGCACTTATTCTCTTCAAAACTTCCAGACTTCTGTCATATTTCGCCTGTATTCTCACTTGTTTGGTAAGTCGGCGTACCGTTTCCAGATTATGTGAAATTACTTCCGGACGAACATCAATCATCCGTTGAAGGTTTTCCCATTTGCCCTGAAAATCGGGAATCAATGTTTCAAGAGTTGTTGTAGGAGAATATTCACGAATCTTCTGAATCGTTTCAACCCAGATTGCCGAACCACCATCTTCTAAATCATCACGATCAACCGATGTAATCACACAGTGTTTGACCCCCATCAGCTTCACTGATTTTGCTACACGCAAGGGTTCAAATGGATCGACAGCTTCCGGTCGGCCTGTTGCAACATTGCAAAAACCACAAGACCGTGTACACACATTGCCAAGGATCATGAATGTAGCAGTTCCTGCACCCCAACATTCACCCATGTTCGGACAATTTCCACTCTGGCAAATCGTGTGCAATTTATGATCCCCAACGATTTCACGTACTTTTCTGTATTCTTCACCAATTGGAAGCTTTACTCTTAACCAATCCGGCTTTCGTACAGGGTTTGTTTTAATTTCAGTTGTTGAATCCATTCTTTTGCTCTGCTTTCCTGATAGTATATCAATCTATTATTGCCAAGCTTACCATTTACCTCCCCACAGAAGTGAGATGTAAAAGTTCACATACATATTTTCGTTTTTAGTATAAGCCATGATTGGAATCGCTTTGGGGAAATAATCCAACACTACTCCAGCCTCAATTGCAGTTACTTTTTGTTGCCAGCCGGCATATTCAAATGACAGTGCAAATTTCCCATACACTCCGGGATAGACTTTCAAATTTCCCAATCCATTAAAATACGGACCTGGTCCATAAATATTTTCTACTGCCTGCTGCTCCGGATCATTGGGATCGTACTTACGGGTATCAATAACTTTTGCTAGAGAATCATAGGGATCATCTACAAGAATTTCCAAATAAACAGGTTTCGTAATTCCAAGATCAAGTCCAGCACATAAATTGTATCTCACCTCAACACCACTTCGTTCAGCCTTACTGAATAAAATGTTTTGCCGACCTACTCCTCCTCTTAATAAATACACGAAATTCAATTTTCCGTAAAAGAAAGGTCTTGAATCCGGATAATACGGGTTGGGTTGTTTGTATTGCTTTGGGTGACGAACTGAAACCAAATCAAACTCCATTAACTTCTTTTTATACCCGGTCATGTGCCAACCACGACGGAAAGTAATCCCAAAACCGGCAGAATGAATATTGAGACCCCCTTCTGCTTCGTTCCTGTATAAAATGGTGATGTCATCCTGAGCCACACGTGTAGAGTCCTGCGCCAAAAGCGAAGTCGAAAAAAAGATTGCGAATAGGAAAAAATACTTCTTCATAGAATCAGGAATACAAAACTACACAAAATCTGATAAAACAGGCATTCACCTGATTTACTCTATCATTGAATTGTCAATTCATATGCTTCTTTATCGAATTATAGCAATTTCATCCTTTCAGACTTTTGTTTGAAACAGGTAAAATCCAATTTGATATAAAGATACGGGATGCAACTTTCCATCCTTTTGACATTAAACCAAAATCCATTCTCTCATTTGGATTATCTAATTTTGCGTCATGGAAACAATCCGGACTACATATACAGGAGATCTTCGTACTGAAGCGATTCATGTCAAATCTCAGGTAAAAATATTTACTGATGCGCCACCTGACAATCAGGGGAAAGGCGAATCCTTCTCTCCCACAGATCTCCTCGCTGCCTCCCTGGGAAGCTGTATGGCAACTCTGATGGGCATCGCAGCCAGAACTCATGGAATAAACATCGATCATATGGATTTGAGCATCACCAAGATCATGGCAGCGAATCCAAGGAGAGTTGCTGAGGTTCAGATTGAATTTACAATGCCCGAGCACTCTTATTCAGAGAAAGAAAAAGCAATCCTCATTCATGCTGCGGAAACTTGTCCGGTTGCTTTAAGCCTGCATCCTGATCTCAAACAGTCCATTCAATTTCACTGGAAATAAATCGATAATTAACAAGTTCTTTACAGTCTTGAATACCTTATAAATAAGAAAAGCGAACCTGGTATGGGTTCGCTGGATATTTTGACGGAATTATAATTATCCGCGTACTTCTTTTGCTGGTTTCGGACTGCCTGAATGTCCGTATGCAGGACATTTTTCATGTGATTTGCACGATGCGAACATCAAAGCAAGAGCTGCAACAAATGCAGAAACACGGAGTATTTTTTTCATGAGAAGGATTGAGTCGTTGTTACTGGAAACGAAGCTTTTCTGAAAATGTTTTCCTCAAATTCAAAAAGCTTTGCAAAAATAGCTTTTTATCAAAAATGAGCAAGACAGAGTTTTCAACATATTAACAATGGTCGCTTTTCATTAAAAAAAACGCCATAAGCAAATGAAATCGATAGTATTTTTACATTCACAGCATGACTGAAGTAAATCCAAAACTCGAAGAAAGCTGGAAAAAACGGCTTTCAGAGGAATTTCATTCGCCTTATTTTAAGAAATTGAAGGATTTTTTACTGGAAGAAAAAAAAAGAGGGGAAATTGTCTTTCCATCAGGCACAAAAATTTTTTCAGCCTTCGAACATACACCATTCGATAAAGTTAAAGTTGTGATTCTTGGACAGGATCCATACCACGGTCCGGGTCAGGCTCATGGACTTTCTTTTTCAGTTCCTCCGGGTATTGGAATTCCTCCCTCTTTACTCAATATGTTTAAAGAATTGAAAAATGATCTTGGGATTCCTAGACCTTCAACAGGAAACTTGGAGAAATGGGCTGATCAGGGCGTTTTGTTGTTAAATGCAACACTAACTGTGAGGGCCAATCAACCCGGTTCTCATCAGAATCAGGGATGGGAACTGTTTACTGATGCTGTGATCCGGGAAATTTCTGCTTCCCGAACCGGGGTCATTTTTATTTTATGGGGAAAATATGCGCAAGCAAAAGAAGTACTCATCGATACTACCAAACATTACATTCTCAAATCACCACACCCTTCCCCATTCTCAGCCGATCGGGGATTTTTCGGATGCAAGCATTTTTCGAAAACAAATGAGATTCTCGCTTCCGAAGGTCAAAAGGAAATTGACTGGAGTTTGGATTGAACAATTAATTTATACTGCAACAAATCGTCGTTGGGATTTCAATTATTGATAATGAAAACCGTTGTATGAACCGAGATTTGATTTTATGCTGAAAAAAAAACGAATAGGTCTTAAGCACTTTTTGAAATCAGCTATATGCTTTCAAGCCCTCCTCTTTTTTTTCATTCTCTCCTCCTCTGCCCAACAAAACTTCAACCTTTCCATTCACTTACAAGACACTTTACATCAATCGGATTTCAGCAAACTTGAAAAAGATATTCTGAGTCAAAAAAATTTCAGGGACACTTCCGGGATACTAATTCAATTGAAGGATGCTTTGTTGTTCTTACAGGGGAACGGATATCTCGCAGCAAGTTTCGACAGTCTTACGCATGAAGGAGTGAATTATACTGCCTGGCTCTATCTTGGAAACTTCTTCGAATGGGCTAAATTATCAAAGGGTAATGTTGAAGATGCATTTTTCAGTGGTTCCGGATTCCGGACAAAATTATTTGAAGGAAAACCTTTCCGCTATTTTCAAATACGAAAAATTCAGGAAAAGATTCTGGAGAACTGTGAAAACAGTGGATATCCGTTTGCTGAAATCAAACTCGACAGCATTTCCTGGAAAGACAATTTACTTTCTGCAAAACTGGCACTGAAAAAAAACAGAGCGGTAATCATCGACAGTGTTGTATTACGGGGTAAAGCCACAATCGCTCCGGTGTATATTTACAGTTACATAGGAATCCGTCCCGGCGATGTTTATGATGAATCAAGAATTGAAAAATATCAAATCGCTTACGTGAACTTCCATTTGTGGTAGAAAACCGACCCAATAGAGTTGTATTTACCAATAAAGAAACGAAGCTGGAGTTATTTTTAGAAAACAAAAGAGCAAGTCAGTTTGACGGCGTCATTGGTTTGTTGCCCGATGATGCCAAGCCGGGAAAATTTGTCCTCACCGGTGAAGCACATCTTAAACTTCAAAATTCGTTGAAACGGGGAGAAATCATTGAACTGAACTGGAAACAATTGCCCGGGAAAACACAGGATCTAAAAATTCATGGATTGTATCCTTTCATTCTGGATACTCCACTCGGATTGGATGCTCACCTTTCCTTGTACAAAAAGGATTCTACCTATGTCGATGTTACACGGAACCTTGGAGTTCAATACAGTTTCATAGGAAATGATTTCATTAAAGCATTTGTGAATGACAAAGAAAGTGACCTGCAGTCTACGCGGGGATTGGAAAATATTACAACACTTCCACCCTATGCGGATATTACAATTCTTACCTACGGACTTACATTTCATTATGAACGTGTGGATTATCGATTGAATCCCCGGAAAGGTCTCTTGCTGGAAGTAACAGGAAGTACAGGTAACAGAACTATCCGGAAAAACTCGTCGATCAATCCGATACTTTACGATAGTTTAAAATTGAAAACCACAAATTACAATGGTGAAATTGCAATCGATTATTACATTTCACTCGGCGGAAGGCATGTGTTGAATCCGGGTTTGCAGGCTGCTTACCTCTACAATCCGGAAATTTTTACGAATGAGTTATTTCGTATTGGAGGTTTGCGTTCTCTCCGTGGTTTTGATGAAGAATCTATTTATGCTTCCACATTTACCATTGGCAAATTGGAATACAGGTATTTGTTGGAACAGAATTCTTTCCTCTTTGCATTTTTCAATGCTGCATGGTACGAAAACAGGAATCGATCCGGATTTCTTACGGATACTCCATTTGGTTTTGGTGCAGGGATCGACTTTGAAACCAAACTTGGAATAATGTCAGTCAGTTATGCTTTGGGTAAGCAGTTTGATAACCCGATTTATTTCAGGACAGGGAAAATCCATTTTGGCATTGTGAATTATTTTTGAGTGCTGATTCAAAGAAAATTGTTTCATTGCACTGAATGCCAAAGTGCTGAATCAAAAGTTGAAGATCAAAATGAAGCTGATTTTCATCAGGAACCTGAACGCCAAAATTTGTACTTTTGGCCCCTTATGAAATTACAAAACGATTTAATATTACGCGCAGCGAGAGGCGAAAAAACTGAACGAACACCGGTTTGGTTGATGCGACAGGCAGGAAGAATCCTCCCCGAATACAGAGTTGTTCGTGAGAAAATTGGTGGTTTCAAAGAATTGGTAGAAACTCCAGAGTTTGCTGCCGAAGTTACAATTCAACCCGTTGATATCCTCGGTGTTGATGCAGCAATTATATTCTCCGATATCCTTGTTATACCTGAAGCAATGGGCCTTCCCTATCAAATGATAGAAAGCAAAGGGCCCTGGTTCGAAAGAACGATAGAGAACAAATCCGACATCGATAAATTAAAGATTGCAGAGGCCGGCGATCTTCCGTATGTAATGGATGCAATTCAATTAACGAAAAAAGAACTCAAAGGCCGGGTTCCACTTATTGGATTTGCCGGAGCACCATGGACAATACTATCCTATATGATTGAAGGCCGCGGCAGCAAGACTTTCAGCAAGGCAAAAAAATTCCTGTACACAGAACCACTCCTCGCGCATCAGCTATTGGACAAAATAACCAGGAGCACAATTAATTATCTCAAAGGGCAAATAGCATCCGGTGCTGATATCGTGCAAATTTTTGATTCCTGGGCGGGCATTTTATCACCGGATCAATACAATGAATTTGCATTGCGTTATATCTCCGCAATTTGTGATGCAATAACAGAAGTTCCTGTTATCATTTTCGCGAAAGGAGCATTCTTTGCCAGAGAAGAAATGTCGAAACTAAAATGCAGTGTGATTGGTCTCGATTGGAATATGGGAATTGAAGAATCGAGAAAAGCGATTGGTTGGGACAAGACGCTTCAAGGCAATATGGATCCTTGCTTGCTGTATGCCACAGATGAAAAAATTGTTTCTGAAACTCACAAAATGCTTAAAGCATTCGGACCAAAAAGGCATATAGCTAATCTTGGACATGGATTGTATCCGGATATCGAAAAGGAAAAAGTTAAATTATTCATTGAAACCATAAAAAAATTCCGATTTTAATTTTTCAGAAAATTTTGTTGTAAATTCTATATTCTCATTAAAAACTGTTTATCCGGTTTCGAGGAGGATACAAATTGCGTACTCCCTGTCTAAAAGCCTGAAAAAAAAATCAAGGCAAGCAAACTGAAATAAGTTATCTTGGCACTTTATCAAGCTCCAATGGTATATGCAAATCAAAGGAAATAAAAAGATCATCCGTGCCTGGGCCATGTATGATTGGGCCAATTCGTCTTATTCTTTAGTAATTACCTCTGCACTTTTTCCAATATATTTTCATGCGATCACAACCACTCCTGAAAGCAATACGGTTCGATTTTTAGGAAGAAATTTCAACAGCGATTCGCTTCAAACCTATGCAATCTCGGTCGCCTTCCTGATTATTGCCGCTATTAATCCATTGCTTTCTTCCATCGCTGACTACACCGGTAACAAGAAAAAATTCATGTACTTTTTCAGTACACTCGGTGCCTGTTCGTGTTCCGCACTCTTCTTTTTTACGTCGATAGATACTTTGTGGGTCGGAGTTTTTGGTGTTGTTTTGGCTGCAATTGGATATGCAGGAAGTATTGTTTTTTACAATGCATTTCTTCCTGAAATAGCGGAACCACAGGATCAGGATAAGGTAAGTGCAAAAGGTTTTGCGATGGGATATATCGGCAGCTCCTTGTTGTTGATCTTTTCTCTTACCATGATACTTTTTCCGCAATGGTATGGAGGAATTGAAAGTGGCACAGCAACACGTATCGCTTTTCTGCTTGTCGGTTTATGGTGGTTTGGATTTGCTCAATACACCTTTCACTATCTTCCGAACAATGTATATGAACGCAAACCGGAAGGGAAATTTGTGAGAAATGGTTATCGTGAATTGAAAAAGGTTTGGAATGAATTACGACACACATCCAGAATAAAGACATTTCTGCTTTCCTTCTTTTTCTACAATATGGGAGTGCAGACGGTCATGTATGTTGCCACTTTATTTGGGGATGGAGAATTGCATCTTCCTTCCTCCATATTAATTGCTGTCATTCTTATTATCCAATTTGTAGCCATCGGAGGCGCATATTTGTTCAGTGCTTTATCCAAGCGGTTTGGGAATATTCTTGCACTGAGTATTTCGCTATTTATTTGGGTTTTTGTCTGCTTCGGTGCTTATTTTTGTGATAAAAAATATGGTGTTGACGAACAAACCATGTTTATGATCCTCGCTGCTGTTGTCGGACTTGTCATGGGAGGTGTACAGTCCTTATCCCGATCCACTTACTCCAAATTACTACCGGAAACTATTGATCATGCTTCCTATTTTAGTTTTTTTGATGTTTGTGATAAACTTGGGACTGTCTTAGGTACCTTTGCCTTCGGCTTCATCAATGAAAGAACAGGAAGTATGCGCAACAGCATTATCGTCCTGATCAGTTTTTTCATTATCGGCCTGATTCTTTTGCTTCGAATGCGCAAAGACCAACCGGCTTCACTGGAAGGAAGCAATGCGCAGCTGGCACCAAACTCATAACAGATTATCCTATTCCTGAACACCATGATTGTCGATATATTCATTCCTTGCTTTGTTGATCAGATTTATCCGAATACCGCGATGAACATGATTAAAATTCTGGAAAAGGTCGGATGCACAGTTAACTATAATCCCAACCAAACCTGCTGCGGACAACCCGCTTTCAATGGTGGATATTGGGATGAATGTAAAGAAGTAGGTGAAAAATTTATCCGTGATTTTCCAAATGACAGGTACATCGTTTCTCCTTCGGCCTCCTGTGTGGGAATGGTGAAAAATTATTATCCGGAATTATTTCACAACACTGTGTTGCACAATGAATACAAAACAGTTCAAAAGAATATCATTGAACTGAGTGACTTCCTTGTGAATGTATTGAAAGTAACAGAGTTTGGCGCAAAATTGAATGGGAGTGCAACATACCACGATTCCTGTAGCGGACTCAGGGAAATTGGTTTGAAGAATGAACCACGCCAGCTTTTAAACAATGTGAAAGGTCTTGAGTTAAGGGAAATGGCAGAGAACGAAACCTGTTGTGGTTTCGGTGGAACTTTTTCAGTTAAGTATGAATCGATCGCCGTTGGAATGGCTGAACAAAAAATCCTGAACGTTGAAGCGACAAAAGCAGATTACATTATCTCAACAGATTTGAGTTGCCTCATGCACATGGAAGGATACATACAAAAAGAAGGCAAGAAAATAAAGGTGATGCATTTGGCGGATGTATTGGCGAGTGGCTGGTAAGGCAGTTCAAGGTTTAAGGTTTAAGGTTCAAAGTTTAGTTTGGAGTTTTGGGATTTTGGGTTTGGGCGATGGGTGATTTTATTTACTAAATCAATCGGTAATTTTTATACTCACCGATTCGCCAGCCGGTAAGGTTTTCGAGTGAATGCTTGAATCGGGATTTAATACTTAATTTTTTTACTGTCGGATCGAAATCAAATTTCCAGTTAATTTTACGTATTCGTTCTTGCATAACAAATGGATGTGATCCGGAAAAATGAGAAACCGAATCCACTTTTGAATAATCAAACTCAGGATTTTTCGGAATATTTTTCGACATCCATTCATCTGAATGCCAGAGTGAATGAAAATACTGTTGCTTTTCTTGTTGTTTCGAGGGTGGTTTCACCCATCCGTAATGATAGATTGAACCCCCACTTTTTTTCACCCGCAAGGGTCTGCCGTTTTTCTGGAAGCCTTGTGCATCACGGAAAGAACGGATTGCAGAATCTTTTCGGATAATCCGGACTTCTTTTCGGTACCATTTTGTTGAATCTGCAACAAAATCATACGAACCGTAGAAATGTAAATAATCGAACAAAAGCCCTTCGACTTGTTTATCATTTTCCCATTCCAACATAGCAGCACGAACAGAGTCGATGTATTGTTCGTGCATCACTTCATCGCCCTGGATATAAAAACACCAGTTAGTATCATCGGAAATAGCATCGAGCGCTTTGTTGGTTTCAGCAGCGAGCACCCGACCGCCTTCACGAAGGGAATCATCCCAGGTACTGCTTACAATTTTAATTTTGGCTGAATTAATATTTTTTATCAGGTCCAATGTCGAATCTTCTGAATTCCCCACGACAACAATAAATTCATCGCACAATGGTAAAATAGAAGTGATCGCTTCCACAATCGGGTAATCGAAGCGAATTGCATTCCTGATGAAAGTGAAGCCGGTGACTTTCATTCCTGGTCAGATCCCGGTATAATTAAAAGGAGTAAAAACTTTTAGCTCTGTCTTCACAGAATCACTTACGTCCAGTTTCTCTATAAACGTCAACATTGATTCTGATGTTATCTTCGAATTGGTCCGGGTCAGTTCTTTCAACGCTTCATATGGATTTGGATAATTTTCACGGCGCAAAATGGTTTGGATAGCTTCCGCAACTACTGCCCAATTATTTTCCAAATCCTTGTGCAAAGCATCTTTGTTCACAATTAGTTTACCTAAACCTTTCAATAAGGATTTCAATGCAATTACTGTATGTGCAAAAGGTACTCCTACATTCCTTAGCACTGTTGAATCTGTAAGGTCTCGTTGCAATCTGGAAATTGGCAGTTTGGCTGACAGATGTTCAAAAAGTGCATTCGCCATTCCTAAGTTCCCCTCAGAATTTTCAAAATCGATTGGATTCACTTTGTGTGGCATGGCAGAGGAACCTATTTCTCCTGATTTTATTTCCTGTTTGAAATAATCCATTGAAATATAAGTCCAGATATCTCTGTTCAAATCGATAAGGATATTATTAATTCGCTTCATGCCATCAAACAAAGCGCACAAATTATCATAATGTTCAATTTGAGTAGTGGTTTGCAAGCGAGATAATCCTAATTGTTCTTTCACAAATTTATTTGCAAATGCCATCCAGTCAATTTTGGGATAAGCTGCATGATGCGCATTAAAATTGCCTGTCGCTCCTCCAAATTTGGCACTGAAAGGAATCTGCTTCAGAAGGTTTATCTGGTTATCCAATCGCTCTGTGAAAACGGAAATCTCTTTTCCCAGTCGTGTAGGTGATGCCGGTTGTCCATGTGTACGCGAAAGCATCGGAATGTTCTTCCATTCCCCGGCATAAGAATTCAACTTCTCTTTCACTTCCAATAACATTGGTAAATAAATATTCTCTACTGCTTCTTTAATTGCAAGAGGAAAGGCTGTATTGTTGATGTCCTGTGAAGTGAGCCCAAAATGAATGAATTCTTTGTATTGGCCCAGGCCTCTTTCAGCCCATTTATCTTTTAGAAAATACTCCAATGCTTTTACATCGTGATTGGTAACTGCTTCTCTTCTCTTTATACTCTCGGCATCTGCCTGGCTGAATTCAGTATATACTTCTCTTAAGGCGATAACATTTTGTTGACTTGAACTGTCCAGTTGAGGCAATGGCAATTGTCTCAAGGCTATAAAGTATTCAACTTCAACCCGCACGCGGTATTTCATGAGGGCTTCTTCTGAAAAATAGGGAGCTAAAACAGCGGTTTGGAGGCGATACCGGCCATCGACGGGCGAAATTGCACTTAAAGGACTAAGTTCCATGTAGCTAATTAAAAGAGGTAAGCGAAGGTACAAAACGAAAGGGAGCCCTTAAAATGCGTTTTTCGCTTCATTTGAATAAAGGAATACTGCAATTCGGTATGCTTTTTTGTTGTTTCAGTATATTTTAGAATGGAAACTGAAAACACAGAATTAGTTTCGCATCGTCATTATTCAGAAAAAAAAGCAAGGAAACTTTGCAAATGAAAATAGTTTCCATAGTTTTGTGCCCCACTAAAGCCAACAATGCTAAAACAGGAAGATAGAATACTTGAAACTTCGAAGGAGCTCTTCTTTCGTCATGGGATCAAGAGCATCACAATGGATGACATTGCCCATAAGTTGGGGATGTCAAAAAAGACCATTTATCAGTTTTATGAAGACAAAAATGCACTGTTGAGTTCCCTGATGATTATGGAATTGAAGGCACAGACTAAAGAAATGCTGGATATCCGGAAAAACTCAGAAAATGCAATTGATGAAATGATGCAATCCATGAGTTGCATGTCCCGGAATTTCAGCAAAATGAATCCCACCTTGTTTTTATGACCTCCAAAATATCATTCTTCAGCCTGGAGCCATTTCAAGAATTTTAAAGAAAAAGAGCTTACCGGATTTGTTGAAGAAAATTTAAGAAGAGGAATAAAAAACGATTTATACAGGAAAGACCTGAAAGTCAAAACACTGGCGCGTTTACGTTTGGAAGAAGTGGAGTTGGGATTTAACACAACTGCATTTCCCCAGGAGCAATTCAGTATAACTGATGTTCATGTTACTTTGTTGGAACATTTCCTGTATGGAGTTGTTACCCTCAAAGGCTATAAAATGATCAACAAATACAAACAAATAAATGAAGAAGAATAATCCCCCACACAATAAACAATTAACCAATACGTCTACCCTCTTATGAAAAAACTGTTCACCCTACTTTTCGCTGTATTTTTAGCCGGCAGTGCAAAACCTCAATCACAGGATTCATTGTATCGATTTTCTCTGAAGCAAGCTGTAGATTTTGCTCTTGAGAATCAGAAAGATGTACTCAATGCTCAATTGGATGCCCAAATTTCTGATGCTCAGGTAAAAGAAATTATCGGAATCGGATTGCCACAACTGAGTGGTAGTTTGGATGTGAAAGATTTTGAAAAAATTCCAACACAATTTATTCCCGATTTCATCTCTCCTTCTGTTTACAATATCCTTTTTGATGAAGGAGTAATCCCAAGGAAAGACCTTAACGGAACTGGGGTGTTCCCGGTTCAGTTTGGCACCCGATGGAATGCAACGGCAGGCCTGACTGCTTCCCAGTTGCTTTTTGATCCAACCTATCTCCTTGGTGTAAAAGCAACAAAAACGCTTCGCGATCTCTCGGTAAGAAATGTAAAACGGACAAGGATCGAAACTGCCGTGACCGTTACCAAAGCGTATTACAATGTATTGCTTCTTCAGGAACGTAAAAAAGTTATTGCGGCCAATGTTGAGCGTGTACAAAAGTTGAAAGATGACACAAAGGCTTTGTATGACAATGGATTTGTAGAAAAACTGGACGTCGACAGAGTAACCGTGCTGTACAATAATCTCAGCACAGAGAACAGTAAATTTGATCGGTTACTCACTTTATCCGCACAGGTATTTTTATTCCAAATTGGCGCCAATCCTGCAGCGCGTGTTGAACTAACTGATTCATTGAACACTGCAGAAATCAAGAGTACCAATATTCCTCTCGACAAAGCTGATGCTTCCAAACGTATTGAATATTCTATTCTCAAGACACAGGAAAAACTTCAAACGTATAATGTGAAACGGTACCAGGTAGGATATTATCCCAACCTTGTAGCCTATGGCAGTTTAAGCACGTCCGCACAACGTAATAAATTCGATTTCTTCGATCAGGATCAGAAATGGTATCCGACCGGAATCATCGGAGCTACTCTCAATGTTCCCATTTTCGACGGTTTCCAGAAATCCGCAAAAATTCGTCAGCAGAAACTAGCACTTCGTAAAATAGAAATTGAACTGGTCAACTTCGAGCAGGCTATTTCGTTGGATATTAATTCCAACAGAAATGCGCTCATCGATGCATTGAGTGCACTCGATAACCAGGATCAAAACCTGACACTTGCTAATGATATTTACCGTACATCAAAATTAAAATACGATCAGGGTGTTGGATCTAATCTCGAAGTATTGGATGCTGAAACATCCCTAAAAGAAGCTCAGGCAAATTATTTCAATGCTTTGTACGATGCAACGGTTGCCCGCATTAATCTGGACAAAGCACTTGGTAACTTAAATTATTAATATTCTCCCCCTAAGATAAACACAGAAGCTATGAAACAATTATTTTTCTCTCTCCTTATCCTTACTGCAATCAGTTGCTCCCAAAATTCAGGCACTGAACAAAAGCGTGCAGAACTCGACAAACTCAAAAAAGAACAAACTGATCTCCGGGAAAAAATCGTGAAGCTGGAAGAAGAACTTGCTGCCAGCGACACGAGTGCTTCCAATGATAAATCAAAATTGGTGGCTGTTACAGAAATGGTTTCGAAACCTTTTAACCACTACATCGAAGTGCAGGCAAAAGTTGAAGGCGACGAAGATGTAACAGTGAGTTCAGAAACGATGGGCAACATCACTTCTCTGAATGTAAAAGCAGGTGATAAAGTAAGCAAAGGTCAAATTCTTGCTGTGGTCGATGATCGCATCATTCGCCAGGGAATTGCCGAAATGCAGGCACAACTCGATCTTGTTACTCAGATTTTCAACAAACAGAAAAATCTTTGGGAACAAAAAATTGGAAGTGAAGTTCAGTTTTTGCAGGCAAAGACAAACAAGGAAGCGCTTGAAAAAAGAATGGGAAGTCTTCAGGAACAAATGGACATGACGCGAATCAAATCACCCATCAATGGAACCGTTGATTTGGTAAACATTAAAGTTGGACAAACAATGGCTCCGGGTCTGCCTGCATTCCGTGTGGTGAATCTCAGCTCTCTAAAAGTAACAGCTGAAGTTGCTGAGTCCTACATCAGCAAAGTAAGTCGCGGCAATGATGTAATGATCTATTTCCCTGACATCGGAGAAGAAATCAAAGGCAAACTTGATTATTCAGGACAAGCAATTAACAGCCTCAACAGAACTTTCAATGTTGAAGTTCGCCTCACTCCGAAGGATGGAATTTATCACCCCAACATGGTAGCTGTTTTGAAAATTGTAGATTATACTTCACCAAAAGCATTTGTTCTACCTCTTGCATCTGTTCAGAAATCCAGTGACGGAGAATTTGTTTACGTAACAGTTCAGGAAAACGGAAAAGAAATCGCGAAACGAAAAACAGTGAAGACAGGCATTATTTACAACGGCATGGCTGAAATTAAATCAGGACTTGACCAGGGAGACAAAGTAATTACGATTGGTTTCCAGAATATTATTGAAGGCGATGCCATCAAACTTTGATTTTTATTATTGAACAGAAATCAAAAAGATTTTTCAACCCCTGCTAGAAAACACTAAAATGCAAGACATAAATAAAGAATTTAAGCCCTCCTCCTGGGCGATCAATAATAAGGTTGCAGTCTTTGTACTCACGCTGTTGTTAGCCATTGCCGGTACAAATGCATACATCAGCCTGCCCAAAGAAAGTTTTCCGGATATTTCACTTCCAAATATTTATGTGAGTGTTATTTATCCGGGAACGTCTCCAAAAGATATGGAGAATTTAATTGTACGTCCGATCGAAAAGGAATGCAAAAATATTGCCGGAGTAAAAAAGATTAAAAGCAGCTCTCTCCAGGACTATTGCAACGTAGTTGTTGAATTCAATTCGGATGTCAACATTGAAGATGCAAAGCAAAAAGTCAAAGATGCAGTAGATAAAGCGAAAAAGGATTTGCCGAAGGATTTGAAAAATGATCCTGAAATTATCGAAATCAATTTCTCGGATCTACCGGTAATGCAGGTCAACATTAGTGGCAATTACGATCTTTCAAAACTCAAAGAATTTGCAGATGATGCGAAAGATCACATTGAAAGTCTCAAAGAAATAAAGAAAGTAGAAATCATCGGAGCTCTGGAGCGCGAAATCCAGATCAATGTGGACATGATCAAGATGCAAGCTGCCAATCTCACGATGGGAGATATTCAACGCGCTGTGCAATCGGAAAATCTGACCTTCCCGGGAGGTTCAGTTCGCATGGATGGTATCAGTCGGTCACTCAGTGTTACCGGTGAATTTAAAAATACTGATCAAATCGGAAACCTGGTTATTAACTCAATCAATGGAAAGCCGGTGTATCTGAAAGATATTGCCCGTGTAATTGACAGTTTCCATGAACAGCAAAGCTATGCACGACTGGATCACAACAATGTAATCACATTGAACATCATCAAAAGGAAGGGTGAGAACCTCATTGAGTCTTCTGACAAAATAGTCGCGCTCATGGATGACATCCGGAAAAATGATTGGCCTAAAGATGTAAAAGTAGTTCTCACAGGGGACCAGAGTGAACAAACAAGAACGACGCTTCATGACCTGATCAATACCATCATTATTGGATTCGTTCTGGTGTTTGTGATTCTGATGTTCTTCATGGGGACAACCAATGCGTTCTTTGTCGCCTTATCGGTACCACTTTCGATGTGTCTCGCATTCCTTGTCATGCCGGCGCTCGGATTTTCATTAAACATGATTGTGCTGTTTAGTTTTCTTCTCGCACTGGGAATTGTGGTGGATGATGCGATTGTGGTTATTGAAAATACGCATCGGATTTTTGCAAATGGAAAAAAGAATATTGTTGAAGCAGCCAAACTTGCTGCAGGTGAAGTGTTCCTGCCTGTCTTTTCAGGTACCCTTACCACATTGGCGCCCTTTGTACCACTGCTTTTCTGGAAAGGTGTGATCGGAAAATTTATGTTCTTTCTTCCGGTGACGCTCATTGTTACACTCACCGCATCGCTTTTTGTAGCCTATATCATCAACCCTGTATTTGCAGTGCAGTTTATGAAGCCACACAAAGAGCATGATGTTAACCGTGACAAGAAAAACCTGAAGAGATCACTCATCTTCTTCGGACTCGCAATACTGCTCGGATATAGCATTGATTTCGGTGTTGGAAATTTCGGTATCGTAGCCTTGCTGCTTTATTTGTTAAATCACTATTGGCTTCGATTTGTCATCAAACGTTTCCAGGAAAACAGTTGGCCTAAATTTCAAAATTCATACCGACGTTTGTTGGTTTGGTGTTTACATCGTCCTGCAATGATGATGATTAGTACTTTTTTACTTTTTATCGGATCTCTCATCATGCTTGGTGCAAGAAATGGAGGTGTGAGTTTCTTCCCTATGGCGGATCCTAACTTCGTGTATGTTTATACCAGTCTGCCTGTAGGAACCGACCAGTCTTATACTGATTCTGTTACTCATATTATTGAAGACAGAGTGTACAAAGCTATTGAATGGCCAAATCCAATTGTTAAATCAGTAATTGCCAACGTAACTGTAAGTGTTACGGATCCGCAGGATGAAGATCAGGGCGACTATCCGAATAAAAGCAAAGTAACCGTAGCATTTGTTGAATACGGAAAAAGAGATGGTGTTTCTACATTGCAATACCTGAGTAAAATCCGCGAATCTGTGAAAGGAATTGCAGGAGCCGAAATCACTGTAGCACAGGAACAAGGCGGACCACCGGTTGGAAAGCCTGTTAATATCGAAGTGAGTGGCGATAATCTTGACGATCTTGTTACCAATAGTCGCGGTTTGAAACGGTATCTGGATTCTCTGAAGATAGAAGGTGTGGAAGAAATCCGTAGTGATTTGCAGGATCACAAACCACAACTGGTGGTGAATATTGATCGTGAACGAGCAAACAGGGAGGCAATTTCTACGTATTCTGTAGGGAATGAAATATATCTCGGTGTACTCGGTACAGATATCTCGAAATACAGAGATCAGATGACGACTATAATATAGTCATCAAATACCAGGATGATCAGCGTTACAACATTGACATGCTGAGAAACCTGAAAATTCTCTATCGCGATATGGCAATGGGCGGTATGGTTAGAAATGTGCCCTTGTCTGCTTTTGCGGATGTAAAATATTCAGATACTTACGGTGTAATCAAACGCAAGAATCAGAAACGAGTCGTTACTATTTCTTCCAATGTACTCACAGGCTACAATGAAAATGCAGTCGTTCAGGATGTACAAAAAGCAATGGAAAATTATCGTGCTACTCCCGGAGTGCAAATCAAAATGACCGGTTCACAGGAAGAACAAGCCGAAACTTCAGCTTTCCTTGGCTGGGCAATGATGACTTCCCTCCTGCTGATTATTCTCATCCTGGTGATTCAATTCAATTCCATTAGTAAACCATTGATCATTCTGACAGAAATTCTGTTTAGTATCATTGGAGTTTTTCTCGGATTTTCTATCTTCAAAATGGAATTCTCCATCGTGATGAGCGGTGTCGGAATTATCGCATTGGCAGGTATTGTCGTTCGAAACGGAATTCTGCTGGTCGAATTCACAGAACTTTTGCGTGGACAGGGAGTTCCTACCTTTGATGCAATTGTGGAAGCCGGCAGGACACGTATGACTCCGGTAATTCTTACTGCAGGAGCAACGATGATTGGATTAATTCCTCTGGCCGTTGGTTTGAACATGGATTTTGCCACACTCTTTCACGATTTCAATCCCCATCTCTATTTTGGTGGTGATAATACAGCATTCTGGGGACCACTTTCATGGACGATGATTTTCGGTCTGGCATTTGCTACTTTCCTCACCCTGATCATGGTTCCCGTCATGTATCTTTTGAGTGAACGAATGAAAAACAGATTGCGTAAATGGAGAGGGCACGATATCGACACCGGAGTAAAAAGCAAACGAATTGATGAATTGATTGAAGTAGAAATTTAATTCTAAAAAGAGCCTTCCTCATGGATGGCTCTTTTTTTTGAGTTCATGTATACGAATTCAATATTCAGACACAATCGTGTTTGGTTTTCATCCGGGTTCCGACTTTTAACTCATAAACAAACCAAATCTGTTTGATATATTTGATTCCGAATTGAGGTCTAATTTATGTATCCAAAAATCCGCCTTTCTGTAGTTTCTTATTTGAACAGCAAACCATTCATTTACGGGCTTGAACAAGCCTGGATGAAAGATCAGATTGAACTGGAAATGGATATTCCTTCGGTCTGCGCGAGCAAATTAATCTCTGGAAAAGTCGATATTGGACTGGTACCTGTAGCGATTCTTCCTGAGCTCAAAGAATACCATTTGCTCACTGACTATTGCATTGGAGCAAACGGGAATGTAAATTCAGTCGTGTTGGTGAGTCAGGTACCCATGACAGAAATTGAAAAAGTTGTGATGGATTATCAGTCACGAACATCGGTGATGCTTGCGCGTGTTCTTGCTGAACATTTCTGGAAAATTTCTCCGGATTGGATTCAAGGCAAAGATGGTTATGAAGAAACCATATCGAAAACAACTGCCGGGATAATTATTGGCGACCGGGCTTTGATCCTCAAATATCAATTTAAATACGTTTACGATTTATCCGGTGAATGGAACAAATTCACCGGGCTCCCTTTTGTGTTTGCATGCTGGGTTTCGAACAAGCCCATATCAAAGGAATTCACTGCTGATCTCAACAAAGCTGCTCATTCAGGAATTTCAAATATCCCTGAAGTACTTGAAATGTACGGCTCCGGCTCCATTGATCCGGAGGTAGCAGAACGTTATCTGACGGAGAATATCGATTATCATTTTGATGCGGATAAAAAAATAGCGCTGCAATTATTTCTCAGATATATCGGCGAAATTAAAACATTGGAAAAATCAGAAACAACACCTTCGACTTAAATAAAAAGAAAACATACTGGTTCAAAACACAAAAGGCAGAAAGTGATTTCTGCCTTTTGTGTTGAAGGAAATTCAGTCTAGTTAAATAAAGAGATACGTACAGTTTTTTTGAATTCAGAATTTGAGAGGTTGATAAAATAAATTCCTGAATTAAATTTGTGTAAATCGATTGGATGAACAGATCCAACCGGATTTTCGATTCGCTGCTGAAGCACAGTTTTTCCCAAGGCATCGATTACAGACAGATCAATAGAATTACCAAGTTCACGGGTTCCAGTCATATCGAGTGTGAGGTAACCATCGCTTGGATTTGGATAGATGCTGAACTGAAAATCATCGGGAGCACCTTGAATTCCTACAGGAGCTTCACATGCAAGGGTACTTGCTGCGAGCAAATCCGAATACCAGGCAGTCATCGCGGTGTTCATCCGTGTATTTTGACCTTCGGTAAACATATACAAACAACGGTCATCACTGTAATCCATGTAGTTCATGAACATGATTCCGTTTGCAGAAGTATTGCAATTATCCGTAGCCGGGTAAGTCAGACAACCATATGTTTCAGCACCCTGATTTGGAGTATCGGCAACATTATCAGATCCGGTACAAGAACTACCATCATCTCCCCAGATGTGTTTGAGGTTGAAGCAATGTCCGATTTCATGCGATGCCGTACGGCCTTTATTATAGGGATAAGAAACAGTACCCACTCTGCCAAATGAATCGTATTGGATCACTACACCATAAGTATCCGAGGACTGTGATGTTGGGAATTCAGCATATCCGATAATTCCACCACTCAGGTTACAAACCCAGATGTTGAAATATGTGCGTGTATCCCATGCATCCATTCCTCCAGTTGTATAGTACTTCACATTGTCGTTGGTATTGAAAGAGGTGGCTGTTGTTTGTCTGCGTTCAATTCCTGTTGTTGAATTGCCATTTGGATCTCTTTGAGCAAGACAAAATTGGAAATTAGATGGTCCTGAAATACTGCGCCAGCTGACAGGAATACTCGCTGTATCTGCATTCATATGACCAAAATCTTCATTCAAAACTGCTATCTGAGAAAGGATCTGAGCATCGGTGATATTCTGACTTCCTGTTTTCCACACAATATGAACAACAACCGGTATTGTATAGATCGTATTGCTGATTCGTGAATTTTGATTTTGTTCAATCAGCTGCTGTAGCCGTTGTTCATCATTTTGCATGAGACGTTCAAGGTTTGGGTTCTCCTGCATTTTACGTTTTGTGTTTTCAATGACCCCACATTTTTCAGGATGTGGATTTGTGTTGCCGGCAACAGCAAAGGAAATTGAGCCTGCCATGACCAGAGCAAGTAAAGATATTTTCATCTGAATAGGTTGTGCTTTCGCTTTTGTTAAGACAAATTTAACATATTTTTAGTTAAGGATTATGAAGCCATTATAGAATTTGAATTCCGTTTTCAAAGTTCAGGATTCTTCATTGTTTACTCAGGATAATTTCAATTTTGAGTAAAAAAATGACCTGTCAAGTTCCTTGATTTCACCCGGCTCAAAAAAATCCAACTCTAACGTTTCCATGACAATTCGAACCAACCTTAAAGTAGGATACCCGACAGCAGCAGTCATCTTTCTCACCTGTCGGTTTTTACCTTCGATCAGTTGGAGTTGAAGCCAGGAAGTAGGAATCGATTTTCTAAATCGTACAGGAGGGTTCCTTTCCGGAAGATATAAGGGAAGATCGATACGATTTGCCTGATTTGCAGGTAATGTTTTATACTTTTTTCCATCGACTGATATTTCTACTCCGGCCCGGAGCAGCGTACACGCTTCATCGGATATCTCGCCTTCTACCTGAACAATGTATTTTCTTTCGTGTTTTTTAGATGGGTGCAGGAGTTTTTCATTCACCGATTTATCATTGGTAAGCAACAACATTCCTTCACTATCAGCATCGAGTCTGCCGATGGGATAAACGTCTTTTGGAAATACAAAATCCAGATCTGCTAATACTTTTTTGTCACCTTCTCGCGAAAACTGACTCAACATGCCATAAGGCTTATAAATCATAAAATAACGCAACATAATTCTCCTCCTTTTTATTGAATACTTCAGAAATGATCAGAAAACAGGATCATTGTACACTTTTTCCGATTGGCAAGGTACCTTAATGTAAGGAGAATACCCATAGTGTTTTGGATAAAGATTCAATTTCATACCTTTGTAAAACAATGAAAAAGGGTAGGAAATATTTATCCATCTTTCTATTATTTCTTCTTGGGAATATCCTCCTGCCTAAAGAATTGATTCACGAATTTTTTCATCAGGAAGAAACTTGTGATGTAATTTGCTCTCCTGGCGATGGACCAGAAATTGGTCCCGAACACAGGCATTGCGATATTTTACAGCTTTCCTCTCCTCCACTTTATTGCTCTGCAGTTGTATTTCATTTTCACTTGAATGTTCTTGAGAACATTGCACCTGTTTACAAAGTTTCGGATAATTTTTGTGTGTACAAAGGATTGCATTTTCTTCGCGGTCCGCCCGTATTCGTTTCCTGATTTTTTATTCATTCAACTTCCTTGTTTTCCAACACGGATTCCGGTTACGCTCCAAAGTCGGGCCTCATTCCTTCATTCTTTGTTTCATCATTTGTCGAAACATAAGAAAGCATGAATTCGCGGAAACAAAAAATCAAAAAAACAAAACCTATTTCCATGAAACTACAATTCATTCTCCATATTCTTATCCCCTTAAGCCTGATAAACAATTCAATCTTCGCTCAGGAACTTCAGGGTACAGTTAAAGATATCCAAACCAAAGAACTTTTGCCTGGAGCAACATTATATATCCCGGATTTAAAAACAGGCGCCATAACAGACTTGAATGGACACTACCAGTTAAAAGGATTGCCGAAAGGTAAATTTGTAATTCAAGTGAAACTGCTTGGATATGCTGCCGAATCCAAACAAGTGGATCTGGCCCTCACTTCCAACCTGGATTTTGAGTTGAGGGTATCTGCAATTGAAAAAAATGAAGTGGTTGTAACCGGGAGTGCATTTGTAACTGATAATAAACGTACAAGTGTTCCGGTTTCTCAGATCGACAAACTTCAGATTGCATTGTCATCCTCCGACAACCTGATCAAAGCACTTGCACAAACTCCCGGTGTTTCTGCAGTGAGTACAGGAAATGGAATTTCCAAACCGGTAATCCGTGGACTCAGTTACAATCGTGTGGTAGTTGTAAACGAAGGTGTGCGGCAGGAAGGGCAGCAATGGGGAGATGAACACGGGATCGAAGTGGATCAATTCTCAGCTGACAAAATAGAAATACTAAAAGGTCCTTCCAGTTTATTGTACGGATCCGATGCATTGGGTGGAGTGATCAATATCCTCGAGCCAATACCTGCGCCACAAGGAAAAATCAGAGGAGAATTGGATGCACAATATTCAACAAACAATCGGTTGAGTTCGAATTCACTTATGTTTGAAGGAAACCAGGATGGATTTATATGGAGAGGAAGAGGAACATATAAAAACTCCGCAGCTTTCCGAACTCCTGTTGAAACTGTCTACAATTCGGCATTTAATGAGGCGAATGGAGAAGTCATGATTGGGCTCAATAAACCCTGGGGATATTCGCATTTGCATGTGAGCAGATGGACAAGTAATATTGGATTAACTGAAGGCGATCGAGATTCGCTAAGCGGAAAATTCTTAGACAGCAATGGTCAAATTGCTACAGAAGCTGAATTGAATTCACGGTCACTCGCCTTGCCTCATCAAAATTTAAGGCATACTAAAATTACTACCGTCAACAATCTGATTCTTGGCAAAAACCAATTGCGAATCAATCTGGGTGTGCAACAAAATGACAGGCAGGAATTCGAAAACTCTGAAACAGATCCCGGACTCTGGTTCAGGTTGAAAACACTTACCTATGACGCAAAATTTTATTTCCCTGAAGCCAAAGGAATCGAAACTGCTATCGGTGTGTCGGGAATGGTTCAGGAAAATCAAAACAAAGGAAGTGAATATCTGATTCCGGCATACAAATTATACGATGGTGGTTTTTTTGCTACGCTTAAAAAATCAACAAAGCGAACCACACTGAATATAGGATTTCGGTATGATAGCCGTCATATCGACGGGGCAGAACTTCTAGTCGACAACACTCAACTTTTTTCACCTTTTCATCTAAACTTTTCAGCTCTATCCGGCTCTGCAGGTTGTACATTTCATCTCAATGATGTTTATAATTTGAAGGCCAATATTGGACGGGGATTCAGATCACCCAACATCTCCGAACTTTCTGCGAATGGTGTCCATGAAGGAACCTTTCGGTATGAAGTAGGTAATCTGCAATTGCATCCGGAAACAAGTTTGCAATTTGATGCAGGACTTTCTGCGGATTACAAAATGATGAGTTTGTCACTTGATCTGTTTTACAACCAAATAAATAACTTCATTTATTACCGCAATTCCAATCTTGAAGAAACAAACCTGAATGGCAATACATATCCTGTATACCATTATGTGCAGGGAGAATCCACATTAAAAGGAGGAGAATTTAGTCTGGATATTCACCCTTTCAGCCGACTTCATTTTGAGAGTTCAATTGCCTATGTAGAAGGAAACAATGATGATCTGGACAAACCACTTCCTTTCATTCCTCCGATGAGGATTGTAAGTGAACTTAAGTACGAATTAAAACTGAAGAAGAGCAGCAAACTGAAGGAAGCATTTGTAAAACTGGAAATAGAGCATAGTTCTTCTCAGGATCGAATTGATATTTTCGAAACCAGCACCAAAGCCTATGCATTATTGAACACAGGTGTAGGAGCGGTATTAAGGACCGGACAGCAAGAAATTACAGTATTTGTAAATGCGAACAATCTCGCAAATAAGAAATATTTCGACCACCTGAGCCGATTAAAAGAAATTGACGTATCCGGCATGGGTCGGAATATCGGTTTTGGAATTCGGTTGCCATTTGGTCTCAGGTAAGGCATGAAAATGTTTAAATTTAGCTGACAATCAAAAGTGAAAAACTAATGACAATTCGAATACGTTGAATGCGTTTGAAATCCATACATTCACAGTGATGTTCAGAAAGGTATTTTCATATCTGATTTGTACGGCGTTAGTGCTTCAGATTGGCAGCAAAACGTTTATTTATGCAGGATATATTTTCGATCAAGAGAGAATTTCGGAAACTGTATGCATCAATAAAGACAAGCCTTCTCTTCATTGTCATGGCTCCTGTTTTCTTAAAAATGAATTAAACAAGGAAGATCAAAGAGAGAATCAACATGGTAATTTGCTAAAAGAAAAATTCGATCATTTTTACAATGATCCCACCCGTTTTAAAGTCCTGACAGCAGTATACAGCATAACAAACAGTCCGGATTTAAAACCTGAATTTGCGGATGGTCACCCAGGAAATGTATTTCAGCCACCAAAAATAAAAGCAGGATACATGTGCTGAACTTATTCATTAACTTTAAAAAAATCCAATGAGAAAAAATTCAAGTATGGCAATTGTTGCCATTGTAATATCGTTTATTTTCGTGACAAGTTCCTGTAAAAAAACAGACAATTGTGATGCAGGAACAGGTGGTTCTTTGACACTGGTTGCAAAATTAAAACACCACGGAGTTGTTATTCCGAACGACAGTGCAAGTCCGGATACTGTTTGGGTAAAATTTAACACACAAGATTGGTCAGGAGCGCCCGCCGGTTATGATGCACGGTTTATCGGTGAAGAGGGTGAAGATCATGTTCACATCAGCGGTTTACGTTGTGGAGATTATTATTTGTATGCAGCGGGCTTGGATACAGCAGGCCCGTTTGTAGTCCGTGGAGGAAACAAATTTTCCACAGAACAGAACGAAGGAGAAATCCAGGTAGACATCTCAGTGACTGAATAAGGTTGTCAACTGAAAGAAGTACTATTTGCCTGTACTTCTTTCAGTTTTTAAAAACTTCACACCTTCTATAGAATCAAAACTTATATTTAATGATGCAAATGATGAAATTGGCAAAAATCCTTGTTTTTGGGTTAATTCTTGCCTTTTTTACTATTGGCTGTAAAAAGAATGACATTTTGAACAAAGATGGTTCATCCGTCGTTCAAGGAAATATTACCTTAAAAGTGCATAGTTTCCATCATAGTTGGGGTGTACCGTACGTACACCTTTATTTAAAAAAGAATGCTACAGAGTTTCCAGGCCGTGATTCAACAATTTATGAATATACGGTTCAGGCTGATAGCGATGGGAATGCTGAATTTACACAATTATATCCGGGGAATTATTATATCTATGCTACTGGTAACGATTACTATTTTGGAGCATGGGTACGTGGTCAATCTGCAGTACAATTGAATTCCTCAACTCTGGTGAATCAAACAGCCAGCATTGACTTGCCGGTGAGTGAATAATGATCAAACAAATTATGAAGAATTTTTACTCTGGGTTAATTATTCTCCTTTTTCTTTTTGGATCATGTACCTACGACAAACAGGTAGATCCATTAGAAGGTTCAGGCTATCCTACAGAAGTAGGGAAAATCATTGTGAATAAATGTGCAACTGCAGGTTGTCACAATTCCCTGAGTCGGGCGAATGCCGGTGGTCTGGATTTTTCCACTTGGGATCTGATGTTCGAAGGCGGGCGCAATGGAAGCAGTGTTATCCCATTTAGTACAGACTACAGTTACATGCTGTATTTTATCAATACTGATTCAACACGTGGGCCGGCTCTATTGCCAACTATGCCACAAGGAGAAACACCCCTTACAAATGAAGAATTTCAGATCCTTTATTCCTGGGTTCACAATGGCGCCCGCAATGAAAATGATTTTGTGAAATTCTCCGATGATCCGAATCGCAAAAAGTTTTATGTGTGCATGCAAGGCTGTGATCAGGTTGCAGTCTTTGATGCACAGTCAAAGGTCATTATGCGCTACATTCCGGTTGGTGTGGATCCAACAATCGAAGCGCCTCACCTAGTCAGAGTATCACCGGATGGTGAATATTGGTATGTTGTTTTTTACTCCGGACATGTATTGCAAAAATTCAGGACATCTGATGATTCTTATGTCGGAGCACTTGAAATCGGTACGGGTGACTGGAATACAATTATTTTTTCTCCGGATTCCAAGAAAGGATTTGTGAATGCAACAATAGCCGGAATTACAAAAGTTGTAGATCTTGAAAACATGGCCGTAGAGACATCACTGTCTATCGACTTTCCTCACGGTGGCTTTACAACGAGTGATGGTGAATATGCATACATCACCAGCCAGACAGGAAATTTCATCACTAAAGTTGAAATTGATGGACCCTTTTACGATGTGGATAAAATAGCTTTGGGTACCGGAGAGAATACTTCCACGGCATCAAAGTATGATGCACACGAAATGATATTGTCACCCGATGAACATTTCTATTATGTAAGCTGTCAGAAATCGAATGAAGTACGTGTTATGGAACGGGAAAGAAGCAGTAGTGACGACACATTAATTGCAGTAATTCCGGTAGGAAATAAACCACAGGAATTTTCTTTGTCGGAAACAAGACCCTATTTATTTGTAAGCTGCACAGAAGATTCCACAATGGGAACACGAAAAAAAGGATCAGTATACGTGATAAATTATCTTACCAATCAGGTAATCAAGAAAATTTATACGGGTTATCAACCACATGGAATTGCAGTGGATGATGATCACGACTGTGTCTATGTTGCCAATTTGAATTACGACAACAGCGGACCTGCACCCCATCACGTTTCCACCTGTGGCGGGCGGAATGGATACCTGACCGTTATTGATATGTCGACGCTTGAGTTGTATCAGAAAAAATTATCTGACGGCAGTTCTTTTGAATACAGAAATGAACTTTTGAGTTTCCCTTATTTTGTTTCCTACAGGAAATAATGCCACCGCTTTCTCATCCGGTAATTTTGCTTGATGATGAATGCGTCATGTGCAGCTGGATCGTACGATTGATTTATCGGTATGACACCAATGATGTGTTTCGATTCTGTGGTCTTCAGAGTGAAAAAGGAAAAAAAATTACCCTAGAAAATTCAATACCGATTCAGAAAGAAGAAAGTGTTATTCTGCTTACTGAAGAAGGATACTTTGTCCGATCCAAAGCTGTTAGAAAAATATTTGGTGCAATGCCCGGCTTACGTTGGTTGGAAATGCTGCTAAGAATTTTCCCCATTCAATTTACGGACATGTTGTACAAAATTATTGCCCGCAACCGCTATCGATTTTTTGGAAAGTTGAATACCTGCAAAGTTTTACCGGGGCTCGAAAAAAAATTTATTTAAAAGGTTTTAAGAAAATTAATTTTTCGGTTTTACATTTAGCTTCAACTCTTTCTTTCCGAAATTTATGACAGCTTTGTGTTTTACCAGCAAGTCACTTCCGAGCACACCGTCGATTGGTGTTAGTCCAAGTTTTTCATAGGAATCATTAACATGTTCCAGATCGAGTAGAACAGCTTCGAAATTTTCAATGAGTAAGTCACCTATCCTGATTTTTTTGAGATTAGCAATATGTGTTTTCATTGTATTGGTACCTAAACCGGTCGACAATTTATCGTGAGGCTCATGATTGCTTTCACCTACAAAACGAAGAGATCTTTTTTTATCAAAAACAGTTCGGGAAGCACCGGTATCAATCAACATTTGAACAGATTTTCCATTGATCCTTGCAACGATAGTAAGATGAAAACCATCATCCTCTATGTTACGAATATCAATTGGAATTTTGATGGTTGAAGAGAGCATGACGGGTGTAAATAAAGAAGACATCCTTTGATCAGGATGTCTTCTCACATGAATTAAGAATCAGTTTAATTTTTATTTAACAGCAGGTTGTTGCATATTATCCAGCACATTCATTACTTCTTTCACCGATTTTGCTGACGATTGAAGCAGTTTCATTTCATCGTCATTCAATTTCAACTCAAGTATTTCTTCGATGCCATTTTTTCCAAGTTTAACAGGAACTCCAAGGTAAATATTCTTCAGTCCGTATTCGCCCTGCAACCATGCACAACATGGAAAAATTCTTTTTTGATCCTTGATGACCGCTTCAACCATTTGTGCAGCTGCAGCTCCGGGAGCATACCATGCAGAAGTTCCCATAAGATTTACCAATTCACCACCACCTTTTTTTGTTCGCTCAACGATAGCATCCAATTTCTCTTTGGAGATTAATTCTGTAACCGGGATTCCGGCAACAGTAGTATACCTTGGCAAAGGAACCATCGTATCTCCATGTCCACCCATGAGTACTGCCTGAATATCTTTTGGTGAAGTATCCAGTGCTTCAGCGAGGAAAGCACGATAGCGTGCTGTGTCCAGAATTCCAGCCATACCAAAAACTTTAGACGGATCGATCTTCGCAGTAAGGAATGCGCAATAGGTCATCACATCCAAAGGATTTGACACAACGATAATTATTGTATTTGGAGAATGCTTAATAATATTCTCAGTCACAGAACGAACAATTCCGGCATTGGTAGCGATCAGGTCATCGCGACTCATTCCGGGTTTACGTGGCAGACCCGAAGTAATTACAACCACATCAGAATTGGCTGTCTTGGAATAATCGTTTGTTGATCCGACTGTGCGAGTATCATATAAATTGATTGCGGCCGTTTGCCAGATATCCAGGGATTTTCCTTCTGCCGTACCTTCCTTGATATCAAGAAGAACAACTTCATGAACAAAATCTTTTTGCGCTATTACATCGGCACAGGTAGCTCCCACATTGCCGGCACCTACAACAGTTACTTTCATGGACAATTGAATTTTTAGAATTAGGACACGAAATTAGGAACTCAGGATGGAATACGGAAATTAATCTTGGATTGGTTTTGGTTCCAATGAGGAAAGTCATCCCCAAGGCTTCCAAGTGGTTCACCAATTTTCTGGCTATCTGACCGGTGTAAGAACCTTGAAAATGAGTCAATAAATAACATATGAACAGGTGTTGAAAACCCTTTGACCAAAAAATTAGGAAATAAGTGCTAAATTTTATAAATTTCGATTATATAAGTCAAAGATTAAATAAGTAGAACACTTTGAAAAAAATCAAGTGGTTCGAAACAATAGATAATTTCAATTAAAGTTCATGGTTATTACAGTTTTCAGACGGATTATTTTTCTTTCTTAGTAAGGTTGAAATGTTTATGCACCCCATCATGAACAGTTTGTAGTCGGCATTTTAATTTAAACAAGACTTGCATGATCAAACAACTACTTGTCATAGCTGTATTTCTTCTATGCCTTTTCAGTAAAGCTATCGCGCAAAACTACAATATGGGTAACGCGAACGTTTCCACCTGTGGCGGAACTTTTTACGATAGCGGTGGTAATGCGAATGCTTACTCTGACAATGAAACAAGTGTGATGACATTTTGTTCAAGTACTTCCGGACAATGTGTACGACTTACATTTACATCGTTCGATCTGGAAACGACATTTGACAGGATCCGGATATACAATGGGCCGAACACTGCTTCACCTCTGTTGGGTTCTTATACCGGCACAACTAGTCCGGGAATTGTTACCGGAACAAGCGGATGTTTAACTATCGAATTCACATCAGACGGAAGTGTAACACACAATGGATGGTCAGCAACGGTTAGCTGTGTTGCCTGTGGTGGTGGTCCCTGTGGATCAACATGCAATGGCGGTCCGGCACCAGCCAATGATGCATGTAGCGGAGCACAAAACCTGGGATTGTTGCCGGTTCCTTCTTCGTGTCCGGTTGGAATTGGAACTCCTCTCACTTTGAATACTACAAATCTTTGTGCAACAGCAGAAACGCCGTATACTTCCATGATCGGTTGCCAACCTGCAGGTAATATGGCAAGTCCTGCAGCTGATGTATGGTATTCATTCAGTATTACCGGACCCACGCTCAATGTGAACATTGCCGGTTTGCAAACTCCGGAAGTCGGTTTGTATTCCGGGAGTGGCTGTAACAATCTTGTTCCCCGTGGCTGTGCAATTGGGAATAATGGAAACCTGAATACAACTTTTGGAAGTCTGCAGCCCGGCCAATATTTCTTGCAGGTGAGCGGAGCCTCTTTGAATGACCAATGTAATTTCACATTGAGTTTACAGAACAATTTCGATTGCACCGGATGTGTGATTCAGAGTAATCTGACGGTGAATCCTCCACCGGTCAACGGAACTTATCAAGCAGGACAGACAGTAAATTTCTGTTATTCAATCACGGATTATAACCAAACATCCAGCAACTGGTTGCATGCGATCACGCCATCGTTCGGTGCAGGCTGGGTTCTGAATTCGCTCAGCGCTACTCCTGCAGTAACCTGTGCTACCGGTTTATTAAGTGGCACTTGGAGCTGGTACAATTCCTCATTCACAAGTACTGCAACCGGACTTACAGTTGGGCCGGGTTTCTTTTTTGAAACAGCCGCCGGAAATGCGACAGGAGTAACCGATCTGAATCCAGGAAATAATTTTGGAGATAATAATGCACTCAATACCTGCGACTGGACTTTTTGCTGGTCGATCACTACATTACCACCGGGACAATGTATTCCCGGGGCAAGTCTGAATATTTCCATCGACACTTATGGTGATGGAGAAACGGGATCTTGGACATCGTATGCTTGTAGTGGTGATCCGATCATTCAATTTTTCGCGCAGCTTGCCTGTTGTACCCCACCTCAAATTACCAATTCAACAATCAATTGTCCGGGAGGAACAGCAACAGCAACGGCAACAGGACAAGGTATTGCACCATGGAATTACATATGGAGAAATGGAGCCGGAACGATCATCCAAACAGCAAATAATATCAATGGGTCAAATACAGTCAACAACCTCGCTGCAGGAACATACACAGTGACTGTTACTGATGATGCAGGTTGTACAGCCTCCGAATCAGTGACCATCGCACCTGCTGTTCCTGTCACCGCAAATGGTAACGTTACCAATCCATCCTGCAGTGGAGCGAATACTGGTTCAATCACAGCGGCTGGAGCAGGTGGAACAGGACCGTACACTTATGCATGGAACCCGAATGTAGGTTCTTCTGCTACGGTGAACAATGTCGCTCCGGGAAATTATACTGTCACTGTTACAGACGCGAATGGTTGTACAGGCACACATCAATTTACAGTCACACAACCAACACCTGTCACTGCTACCACAGCGCCAACCAACGTGAGTTGTTTTGGCGGCAGTAATGGATCCGCAGTTGCAAATCCTTCTGGAGGTTCGGGTGTTTACACTTATTCCTGGGCACCCACAGGTGGCTCTGCAGCTACCGCTTCGAATTTAGCACCGGGAACTTACACCGTTACGGTCAGCGATAATGCCGGATGTACTGGGACAGCGACAGTCACAATTACTCAACCTGTTCAGGTTACCGCCGCGATCACAGCCTCTTCGAATGTGTCTTGTGCCGGAGGCAGCAATGGATCTGCAACAGTAAGTGCAGGAGGTGGCACGCCTGCTTATACCTATTCATGGGCACCATCCGGCGGCAGTGGCGCAACAGCGAATAACATCCCTGCCGGTAATTTTACTGTAACGGTAACGGATTCCCGTGGATGTACCATGACTGCGAATGTTGCCATCACACAGCCCACACCGGTTGTTCCGAGCTTACAAAATCAAAGTAATGTTACCTGTAACGGAGGAAACAATGGATCTGTGAGTGCAGCTGCCAATGGAGGTTCACCCGGATACACTTATTCATGGACACCATCCGGCGGTAATTCGTCAACAGCGTCCAATCTTGCTGCAGGAAATTTCACAGTTACTGTTACAGATGCAAATGGATGTACTGCAACCACACTTGCAACGATTACCCAACCTCCTACACTTACTGGAAATGCTGTTCCAGTACCAGCCAGTTGCAATGGTGTCACTGACGGGAGTGTTTCAGTAGCCGCAGGTGGCGGTACTGGTCCGTATACTTATAATTGGCTTCCGTCAGGAGGAACAGCGGGAAATGCAACAGGACTTTCAGCAGGAACTTATACTGTGACAATTACAGATGCTAACGGATGTACGCGAACATCAACAGCAAATATTACAGAACCAACAGCAATTACTTATACAAGTGCTTCCACTCTTGCAAATTGCGGAGCGAGTGATGGAACTGCATCCGTTACGCCGTCCGGAGGAACAAATCCGTATTCCTATCAATGGTCTCCTTCAGGTGGAAATGCTGCCAATGCATCCAATCTGGCAGCCGGAGCTTACGCAGTCACAATTACAGATGCCAACGGTTGTACTACAGTTGCTGCTGTTGCGGTTTCAAATGTGGCCGGACCGAGTGCAGCGATTGCTGCTTCTGCGGATGTGACGTGTTTTGGTGGAGCTAACGGCAGCGCTACAGTGACTTCGAATGGTGGAACAGCACCTTTCACTTATTCCTGGTCACCAAGCGGTGGCTCGGGATTAACTGCCAGTGGGCTGGCTGCCGGAAATTATGCTGTTACTGTTACAGATGCACTTGGATGCAATGCGAGTACAAATATTACAATCAATGAACCACCTCAGGTGACAGCCGCAATTTCAGCTTCGATCGATGTTCTATGTGCAAGTGGAAATACCGGTTCTGCAACTGTGTTAGCTGGTGGTGGAACTCCAAATTATTCTTACAACTGGGCACCGTCAGGTGGCTCTGGAGCAACCGCAAACAATCTTTCTGCCGGAAATTATTCCGTCACAGTAACAGATGCTGCAGGTTGTACATCCACTGCCGCAATTACACTCACTGAGCCACCTGTTTTAACTGCACCAGTCACTCCAACGGATATCACCTGCAACGGAGCAGGCAATGGTTCGGCGAATGTGAACCCGGGCGGAGGTGTTGGACCCTATTCATTCAACTGGTCACCATCCGGTGGTAGCGGATCCTCAGCAAGCAATCTGAATGCCGGAAATTATACTGTGACTGTAACGGATGCAAATGGTTGTACACTTTCCAGTACAGTTGTTATTGCAGAACCGGCAGCGATCGGATCAACCGCGACTCCGGTTGACATCATCTGCAATGGAGCCGCAAATGGTTCCATTTCATCGAATGTGAACGGAGGAACCGGTCCATTTACTTATGCATGGTCTCCTTCAGGAGGTAATGCTGCTAACGCTACGAATCTCGGACCTGGAAATTATACTATCACAATCACAGACGCGAATGGCTGTACAACATCAGCAAGTGCCACAGTAGCAGAACCGGCAGCACTCACAGCATCGATTGGAACTCCGGTTGATGTATTGTGTAATGGTGGTGCAACAGGAAGCGCATCTGTAACAGCAGGAGGAGGCTCTGCTCCGTTCACTTATTCATGGAGTCCATCAGGTGGTAATGGATCGACGGCTTCGAACTTAGCGGCAGGGAATTATTCTGTCACGATCTCAGATGCCAGTGGATGTACTTCAACTGCTGCAGTCACGATTTATGAACCCACTCCGGTTGTGACTGCGATAACTGCATCTACAGATGTTATATGCAATGGTGCTGCCGATGGAACTGCCAATGCAAATGCAAATGGAGGAACAGGAGCTCTTAGCTATACCTGGACACCTACCGGTGGCAATACTGCTGCCGCAACTGCCCTGGCAGGGGGAACATACACAATCACAGCAACCGATGCGAATGGTTGTACCTCATCAACATCAGTGACTATCAATGAACCACCGGCAATAGTGGTCAATACTTCTTCTACTACCGATTTGTGCGGTGCATCAAATGGTACAGCAAGCGTAAATGCAAATGGTGGTACTGCTCCACTCACTTACAACTGGACTCCAACAGGAGGTAGTGGTACCACTGCATCCGGACTTACCGGAGGAGCATACACAATCGAAGTTACCGATGCTAATGGTTGCATTCAACGTGCGAATGTGAACGTAGCGAGTGCTCCTTCTCCAATCGCTACTGCATCCGTTTCAAATGATGTAGATTGCTTTGGAGGTAATAACGGATCTGCTTCCGTGTCCACTGTCCAGGGAACCGCTCCACTTTCAATTTCATGGTCACCATCCGGTGGATCCGGCGCATCAGCAAATAATCTTTCTGCAGGATATTACACTGTCACTGTAACAGATGTGAATGGATGTACCAGTACAGATGATGTGACAATCACTGAACCTCCGGTGATTGCTCTGAATGCAACCTTCACGGATCTTCTTTGCAATGGGGCAGCTGATGGAACAGCACAAGTTGCAGCAGCAGGAGGAACACCCGGATATTCTTACAGCTGGTCACCTTCCGGAGGAAACAACCCTTCCGCAACAGGATTATCCGGAGGAAACTATACAGTGACTGTTACCGACGCAAATTCATGTACTGAAACTGCGAGTGTAACAATTGCAGAACCAAGTGCATTAAGCGCTGTACCCGCATCAACGGATATTACCTGTTTGGGAGCAGCAAACGGAACTGCGACAGTGAATGCTGGAGGTGGAACACCAACCTATACTTATGCCTGGGCTCCCTCCGGAGGAACAAGCTCTTCAGCATCCGGATTGAATGCAGCAACATACACAGTCACAATTACAGATTTAAATGGATGCACAACAACAGCCACTTCAGTCGTTGCTGAACCTGCTCAGGTGACAGCCACACTAGCCGCATCTGCAAATGTCAGTTGCAATGGTGCATCCGATGGAAGTGCAAGTGTGACTGCCGGCGGAGGAATCCCCGGATATACATATACCTGGTCACCTTCTGGTGGGAATGCTGCCAATGCAACTGGTTTGGGTGCAGGAACCTATACGGTTAGCGTTACAGATGCAAATAATTGTACGAACACAACCACAGCGATTATTGCTGAGCCTGTATTGCTTACCAGTTCAATTACGGCGACTACTGATGTTTCCTGCAATGGCATGAACGATGGATCAGGTACAGTAGCCGGAAACGGTGGCACCCCGAATTATACTTATTCCTGGTCTCCATCCGGCGGATCCGGAACAGTTGAACCAAATTTGACTGCCGGTAATTACACAGTTACCATTACGGACGCCAATGGTTGCACTTCTACCTCGGCAGTGATTATTGCTGAACCACCATTGCTAACTTCCAACATTCCTTCTTCTACCAATATCCTATGCAACGGTGGAGCAGATGGTACTGCTGATGTGAGTGCAGCCGGAGGAACAACCAATTATACTTATTCCTGGACACCGAACGGTGGATCCGGAACAACTGCTAGTGCATTGGTTGCAGGAACCTATACTGTTACTGTTACAGATGCCAATGGCTGTACCTCCACTTCTTCAGTTACACTCACAGAACCGACTGTAATCAATTTGCAACTTTCTTCAACACCTTCTCTTTGTGGAAATGCAAATGGATCAGCGGATGTTGTTGCAGGCGGTGGAACTTCACCTTTTGCCTATTCCTGGTCACCATCCGGTGGGGCAACAGCGACTGCATCCAACCTGAGTGCAGGAACCTACACGGTAACAGTGACTGATGCGAACAATTGTACGTCAACGAATACTGTTGCTGTTGCAAATATCATCGGACCAACAGCAACTGCAAGTCTGAACAATGATGTATCATGCAACGGTGGTGCAAATGGATCTGCAACAGTAAGCCTGCTCAATGGTACCGCTCCTTTCAATTATACCTGGTCTCCCACTGGAGGAAATGCAGCGAATGCAACAAATCTTAGTGCTGGTACCTATACAATAGATGTTATCGATGCAAATGGTTGTACCACTACTGATCAGGTTACAATTTCAGAGCCGGCTGCGCTCACTGCAATTTCGAGTTCGAGTCCGGCACTGTGTTTTGGAAACAATGATGGAAGCACCGGCGTTGTTGCCGGAGGAGGAACTGCACCTTATTCTTATAACTGGGTACCTTCCGGTGGCTCCGGTGCAAATGCAAGTAATCTGAGTGCAGGAACCTATACGGTAACAGTGACAGACGGTAATGGTTGTACACAAACATCAAGTGCTGTTGTGAATCAACCCGCCTTGCTCACAACGAATCTTTCATTTACTCCGGCACTTTGTAACGGAAGCAGTGATGGAACAGCAACAGCCGTTCCCGCAGGAGGCACTTCAGCATATGCATACAGTTGGTTCCCAAGTGGAGGATCAGCAGCGAATGCAAGCAATCTCGCTGCCGGTACATATTCTGTAACGATCACGGATGCGAATGGCTGTACAACTACCGGTTCAACTACTGTAACAGAACCTTCGGCAATAGCTTTACAAACCTCCACTACACCGGCAACCTGCGGAACTTCGAATGGTACTGCAGCTGTTGTAGCAATCGGAGGTTCATTACCCTATTCATATTCCTGGTCACCATCCGGTGGTGCTGCGGCGAATGCAAATAATTTGCCTGCCGGAGCATTCACAATTACAGTAACAGATGCAAATGGTTGCACACAAACGGATGTTGCCAATGTCTCAAATACAGGCGGACCTACGGTTGCTGCAAATCTTGTACAAGCGGTTTCATGTTCCGGTGGTAATGATGGATCTGCAAATGTTAACGTTGCGAATGGCACAGCACCATTCACTTATTCCTGGTCACCTTCCGGAGGAAGTGGCGCAACTGCTTCTAATCTGCAGGCAGGAAACTACACTGTAGATGTGACGGATGTGAATGGTTGTATCTCTTCAGACAATGTAACCATCACTGAACCCGGCGCGATTGCAGCACAAGCAAGTTCTACTCCTACACTTTGTAATGGATCATCAGACGGAAGTGCTTCGGTGAATGTTGCAGGTGGTACAGCTCCTTATTCTTATGCATGGTCACCATCCGGTGGATCTGCAGCAACAGCAACAAATCTTGCAGCAGGAAATTATACAGTAACAATTACAGATGCGAACAGCTGTACTCAAACCGCAACGACTTCTGTGACACAACCTGTTGCTCTCAATTTAAATACAACTGTAACGGATGCAGCTTGTCATGGTTCATCGGATGGATCTGCGACAGTGAATGTTACAGGAGGCACAAGTGGGTTCACTTATACGTGGTTCCCATCCGGCGGCTCATCCGCTACGGCTTCCAATCTTTCAGTAGGAACCTATACAGTGACAGTTACGGATGCGAATGCTTGTACAGCATCCAGAACAGCCAACATTCAGGAACCTGCTGCAATTTCTTTGCAAACTTCTTCAACTCCTGCAACCTGTGGAACAACAAATGGAAGCGCAAGTGTAGTCGCAAATGGAGGTTCTTCTCCGTACAGTTATTCATGGTCACCTGGAAATGCGAATACAGCTACAGCTTCTAACATTTCAGCCGGAGCCTATACGGTTACAGTGACGGATGCGAACGGTTGTACAAATACTTCTGTGATCAATGTTTCCAATACCGGTGGACCAACAATTGCAGCCAGTGTAACACAAGATGCATCTTGTAACGGAGGCTCAGATGGTGCAGCCACAGTCAATGTCGCGAACGGAACAGCACCTTTTACTTACAGTTGGTCTCCTTCCGGAGGGAATGGAGCCAATGCAACGAATTTATCTGCGGGAGCATATTCTGTAACTGTACATGATGCGAACGGATGTGTTTCGACTGATAACATCAACATTTCAGAACCTGCCGCAATGAATGCACAAACTGCATCGCTCCCTGCAAATTGTGCAGGATCGGCAACCGGTAGTGCATCTGTAAACGTAGCAGGTGGTTCTACACCTTATACCTATATATGGACACCGTCTGGCGGTGCTGCATCTACTGCTAATGGTCTGGCTGCCGGAAATTACACGGTGACCATTACAGATGCTAATGGATGTACACGAAGTGCATCCGCAACAGTTACACAACCAACAATTCTTGCCCTGGGTGTTCAGGCAACAAATGCATCCTGTAATGGTTTAGCTGATGGAACTGCAACTGTGAATCCAAATGGCGGTACACCGGCGTATTCCTACAGCTGGTTCCCTTCCGGAGGATCCGGAGTCACTGCTAACAACCTTGGAATTGGAAATTATTCTGTAACAGTTACCGATGCCAACGGCTGTACGGCTTCTACATCTACTTCAATTCAACAGCCGGCTGCAATCGCATTGCAGACATCTTCAACACCAGCTGCCTGTGGCTCTTTCAATGGATCTGCATCAGTAGTTGCAAACGGAGGATCAGCACCTTTCACCTATTCATGGTCACCCGGAAATGCAAATACAGCTACTGCCACGAATCTTGCAGCAGCAGCCTATACTGTGACAGTTACTGACGCAAACGGTTGTACCAATACAGCTGTTGCTAATGTTTCGAATACAGGCGGTCCAACTATTGCCGCCAGTGTAACCCAGGATGTTTCCTGCTTTGGTGGAAATAATGGTACGGCAACTGTCAATGTAAATAACGGAACGGCTCCATTCACTTATAATTGGTCACCGTCCGGAGGCACCTCCGCGACAGCAAATGGTTTGCCTGCAGGTACCTTCTCTGTGATTGTACACGATGCAAATGGATGTGTTTCTACAGATAATGTCACCATTTTGGAGCCCAATGCAATTGCGGCACAATCCAATTCAACAGATGCATTGTGTTTTGGAACAGCTACAGGCGGAGCATCTGTGAATGTTGCCGGAGGTACATCACCCTATACTTTTGCATGGACGCCTTCCGGAGGCAATGCAGCCACTGCGAACAATCTCGCCGCAGGAAATTATACAGTGACAATCTCGGATGATAACGGATGTACATCCACGAGTTCAACCATTGTTGCTCAACCGACCCGATTGACCTTGGGAATGAATGTAGTTCCTGCGAGTTGTAACGGAGGATCCAATGGATCTGCAACTGTGAATGTGAACGGCGGAACTTCCGGTTTCTCTTATACCTGGTTCCCTGCCGGCGGATCAGCAGCCACAGCGAGTAATCTGAGTACCGGAACATACAGTGTAACCGTGACTGATGCGAATGGTTGTGTTGCAACTCAATCGGCAACAATCAATCAGCCTGCAGCCATGGTATTGCAAACTGCAACCAATCCTGCCAATTGTGGATCATCAAATGGTTCTGCTTCAGTTGTAGCAAATGGTGGCTCATCGCCTTATTCTTATTCCTGGTCGCCGGGATCTTCATCCAGTGCAAATGCTACCAACCTGCCTGCAGGTGCATACGTTGTTACAGTCACCGATGCAAACGGGTGTACAAGTACTGCCTCAGCGAATATTACCAATATTGGAGGGCCAAGTATTTCTGCAAGCGTTGCACAACATGTTAGTTGTTTTGGTGGTAGCAATGGTTCTGGAACAGTGAATGTCTCTAGTGGAACAGCTCCATACACATATACCTGGTCACCTTCCGGAGGCATTGGCGCAACTGCAAACAACCTGAATGCCGGAGCTTACACTGTTACTGTTCATGATGCAAATGGATGTGTCTCTACGGATCAAATTACAATCACCCAACCTATAGCACTGGCATTGCAAACACATGCTTCAGATGCTTTGTGTTCCGGTGCCGCTTCCGGCTCTGCCGGAGTGAATGTGGCCGGTGGAACAAGTCCATATGCATATGTATGGACACCGGGAGGTGGTGTGGGAATGACTGCAAATAACCTTACTGCAGGAACATATACGGTGACTGTTACAGATGCAAATTCTTGTACCCTTACTGGCACAGCCAATGTTGCCCAGCCTGCAGCAATTGTATTGAACATGGCACATCAGAATGCAAGTTGTCATGGCGCTGCAGACGGATCTGCAAGCATTACTGCGAATGGTGGTGCGTCCGGATTCTCCTATGCATGGTTCCCTTCCGGAGGATCGGGGTCAGCTGCAACAAATCTTTTGGCGGGAAATTATCAGGTGACTGTGACGGATGCAAATGGTTGTACCCGTTCCTCGACGGTTACCATTACCGAACCGGCTGCTATGTCGGTTCAAAATAGTTCTACACCGGCTACTTGCGGATCCTCCAATGGTTCTGCAACTGTAATACCTTCTGGTGGCTCTGCTCCTTACATTTACTCCTGGACTCCGGGAGGTGGAAGTACACCAACAATTGGAAGTGTTTCCGCAGGTGCCTACACTGCTACTATCACCGATGCAAATGGGTGTACAAGTTCTTCAACAGTTGTTGTCAACAATACAGGTGGCCCGAATGTAAGTCTGGCTTCTTCCACAAACGTTTCATGCGCCGGCGCGGCAAATGGATCAGCGAGCATTAATGTTAGCGGTGGAACGGCTCCTTATGTTTATGCGTGGTCTCCTTCCGGAGGGAATACTTCTAGCGCATCCGCATTAAACGGAGGAAATTATACAGTAACAGTAACCGATGCCAGTGGTTGTTTAAATGTAGTGTATGTCACCATTTCGGAACCAACGGCTATTGTTCTTCAAACATCTTCTACAGGGACTGCGTGTGGAGGATCTTCAGGTACTGCAAGTGTACTTGCAGCAGGCGGGACTTCTCCTTATAGCTACGCATGGTCACCCGGTGGAGCAACTACATCTACAGCCAGTGGCTTGTCTGCCGGAAATTATTCTGTCACTATTACTGATAGCCATTCCTGCACAACCACTGCAACCGTAAATGTTCCGAGTATTGGAGGAGCTTCAGCTTCTCTTCTTACATCGACGGATGTGTCCTGTAATGGTTCCGCAAATGGATCCGCAACAGTTGTTACAAGCGGAGGTGCTGCACCATTTACTTATTCCTGGTTGCCATCCGGTGGTAATGCAGCAACAGCAAATAATCTTGCAGCGGATACATATACCGTTACAGTAACAGACGCAAATGGATGTGCTGCTGATGTTCTCGTGATTATCAATGAACCAAGTGCAGTAAATATATTAATGAGCATGACTCCTGCTGCTTGTAATGGAGGAACGAACGGAACTGCAACTGCAAATGCTTCCGGGGGAACTCCACCTTATCAATACCAATGGACACCCGGAGGTAGTACAAATGCAACTGCGAATAATTTAACCGTAGGTCACTATAGCGTTGTTGTTACTGATTCACGCGGATGCGCTGAAATCAATGATATCGATGTAACATCTGCTTCGGGCATTATCCTCACTCCTGCAGCAACAGATGTTTCGTGTAATGGCGGAGCTAACGGGACAGCATCGGTAGTTTCAATAGGTGGAACTCCTCCTTATTCTTACTCCTGGTCACCTTCCGGTGGAACACTTGCGAATGCAGGCGGACTGTCCGGAGGAAATTATATTGTAACTGTAACTGATGCGAGCGGTTGTACAACAACGGCTACTGCAACTATCGCTGAACCGGATCTTTTATCATTGGCTGTAACAGGAGATGCAACTTTGTGTTCCGGCCAAACTACTGAACTGGAAGCAGTGGTGACCGGAGGAACAGGTCCTTACACGTATCATTGGAATAATGGACCAAATTCACCTATGCAAACAGTTAGTCCATTGGCACCAACCACATACAGTGTCAGCATTTCTGATGCAAATGGTTGCACAACTAATGTTGAAACTGTCACTGTTGATTTGTTCGCACCTCTCTCAGTTGTTGCGCTTGGTGACAATATACTTTGTGGTGGCACTCCAACTTCGATCAGTGCTGAAGCGGCAGGAGGTGATGGAAATTACACGTACTCATGGAACAACGGTTCAATCAGCGGACCTTCGGCAACTGTAACACCAACAAATGATTCAACTTTTGTTGTAACAGTCACTGACGGGTGTGGCTCCACCCCGGTACAGGATTTGGTCACGTTAATTGTTGCCCCTGCACCTACTGTTGCATTTACACCTGCTGAAATCAGCGGATGTACTCCGGTCCATGTCGATTTCAACAATCAGACAGTGACTCCTGCCGGTTCAGTGTATTCCTGGAATTTTGGTGACAATACAAGCGGAAGCGAATTGAATCCTTCTCATGACTATACAATTCCAGGTTCATATACTGTAAGTCTCCTGGTTACAACTCCGGAAGGTTGTACCGGCTCTATGCTGATTCAACATTTGGTTGAAGTTGCTGCTTTCCCTTCTGCTGAATTTTCTCAATCGGCACAAGATGTAACACTCGTTAGTTCGACAATCAACTTCACGAACATGAGTTCCGGCGCAATTGATTACAGTTGGAACTTTGGTGATGGTTCTGCCTTGAGCGACGAATTGAATCCTTCCCATACTTATGAGGATACAGGTACTTATATCGTTCAACTCATCACAACGAATGAATTGGGTTGTACAGATACAATTTATAGTCTTGTTAAAGTCACTGAAGATTTTGCAATCTATATTCCAAATGCATTCACACCGAATAATGATGGTGTAAACGATGGCTTCATCGCAACCGGAGTTGGCTTTGCTGATTACGACATGTGGATACTTGATCGCTGGGGAATAAAGATTTTCCATTCAAAAGACAAGAACGAACCCTGGGATGGTACGTATTACAGAAACAGCAACCAGTCACAAAGTGATGTATATGAATATGTGATTCGTGTACATGACTTTCAGGGCAAATTACATCGTTTTATCGGGCATGTGACATTGGTGAGGTAGTGGTTGGTGGTTAGTGATTGGTGGTTAGTGGTTAGTGGTTGGTGGTTAGTGGTTGGTGGTCAGTTGGCTTACCCACACCCAGTAAATCATTTTAATTCTTCCTCGTTTTTCTTTAAGGAGACATCCGTCCCCCGTCCCCCGTCCCCCGTCCCCTATTTATGACTTGACACCGGTCATTACAGTCAATTGTTTTAATGCTGACATTTGTGAAAATTATTAGCCATGAAACTTCATCGTTTTTTCTTCGCGATTTTATTGCTTTCCTGTTTTTCAAATCTGAGTGCTCAGGATGTTCAGGAAAGAATATCAAAATTATTTACAGAAGACAGTACGGATATTCAAACGCTTGCAATGTATCCGGCAGAGACACGTACAAAATTATTAACGGCATCAACACATCCGGATGCATTGGCCAGAATCAATGATGCCAACAAGAAGTCGAATGAGCAGTTCCGGAAATTGATTGAATCGTATTCCAAAGAGGACCAGGAAAAAATCTGGAACCTCACCCGCTTTGACGGATTGATACAAAAGCTGGCTTTATTGAATCCACCCGAAGGAGAACCGCTTGAAGAAATCCTTAAATCATATCCTCCGGAAGCACAAGAGAATGCACGTGTTGTAAGTTCAAAATTCCCATCCATTGCCATTGATCTGGACAAACAACAAAAATCCTTTGCGTCTGAATTTGACAATGTACTTAGAGAATATACAGGAAACGATCAGGAAGCTTTTCGCACACTGTTACAACAGCCTGAAGCCCTATCATTGTTGAATGACAACATGAATATGACAGTAAGATTGGGTGATTTGTATAAAGCAGATCCTGCTTCAGTATCCAAAAAAATGGATGACTTAGCTCTGGAATTGGCTGCACAAAAAGCCAGAGACACTGAAGAATGGAAACAAACTGTCAAGAATGATCCGGAAGCTAAAAAAGAGCTGGAGGAATCGACAAAAGAATATGCGAAAGAGAATGGTTATAAGGATGATGAATTAACAAATGTGGATGTTCGTATTGTTGAGCGGCCCGTTTTTTATTCTTATCCCTACTGGTGTGGCTATCCTTATTGGTACACTACACCCATGTGGACTCCTTATCCGTATTGGTATCACAGTGGCTTTTATTTCTGGCAAGGCGATATTGTCATCATCGGACAACCTTCCTGGTATTTTATGCACTGGCATTTCCACAATCATCCGCATTTTTATCATTATCCGCACCTGAGTGCAGTGTATGTAAATTATTACCATGGTCCGCGTCGCGCTGCAGCAAGGAATTCCAGGGAAGTAAACGGATGGGTTCAGGAAAACCGAAGCAATTTACCGCGTGACTTTTTCGTTAAAGACAAAGCTCAACCGGAACGGATCCGCGAATATGGAAAACAGGTGCCACGAACACCCGAACAAAGAGATGTGAAACCTGTTAATTCACAACCGCGGGACAAACAAAATGATTTATCAAAACCAAAGGAACTAACACCTCCGCGTGAAATGGCACCATCCAAACCTCGCGAACCGAAAAATGTTCAGCCTGCTCGTGATGTTACTCCTTCCGCACCAAAACAAGGAAAAGAAAAGGTTTCACCTCCGGTGATTCGTCCGCAAAAAACTCCAAAAGAAGTTAAACCATCGCCTGTTCCATCAACACCGAAACAAGCTCCAGCTAAGAAAACCGGAGGCAAAAGAAAGTAATTGATGAAGTTTTATGCCACGAATTCACGAATAGAACAAAATATTCGTGAATTCATCTTATAAGTTAAAACCCCGGCAAGCAACCAAAACGAAAAAAAATATTCGTGAATTCGTGGCACAAAAAATCCCGGCTCATCACCGGGATTTTTTGTGTTTGTTTTTTTTAATTTCCGAGCTCGGACATAAATTTGATTCGCATGAGGCGAATGTCGTCGAGAGTGTAGTCATTTTCACCAAGTTCTTTCAAAGCTGATTCGACAGAATCGGTTTCGGCGGTTTTGAAGAATTCGAAAACTTCTGCCTGGCGATCTTCGTCGATGACTTCATTGATGTAGTAATTGATATCGATACGCGTACCTGACCCAACAATGCTTTCGATTTCCGTGAGGAGATCTTTCATCTGTAAGCCTTTGGCAGTAGCCATATCGTTGAGTGCAATCTTACGATCGATATTCTGGATCAGGTAAACTTTGAGAACGCTTTTATTGACAACCGATTTCACAACGAGATCCATGGGACGCTCGATTTCATTTTCTTCTACATATTTTGAGATCAGATCGAGGAATGGTTTTCCAAACTTCACAGCTTTTCCTGCACCTACTCCAGTGATGTTCTTCAGCTCTTCCTGTGTTATCGGGTATTGAATCGCCATCTCTTCCAAAGAAGGATCCTGAAAGACAACAAATGGCGGAACATTTTTTTGTTTTGCAATTTTCTTTCGAAGATCTTTCAGTGCAGCAAACAATTCAGGATCAGCAGCTGCCCCTCCTCCACCAAATTCATCGTCATCGTCAGCTTCTGTATTGCTGTAATCATTGTCTTCAACAACGAGGATCTTCGTTGGTTTTTTCAGAAAAGCTTTTCCTTTCTCTGTAACTTTCAGTGTCCCGTAAGTTTCGATATCCTTGGAAAAGAATCCGGCCAACAATGCCTGACGAATCACAGCCGTCCAGAACTTTGTATCGTGATCAGCACCTTCGCCGAAAATTTCAAGCTGGTCGTGGTTGTGAAGCTTAACTGCATTTTCCTGTTTGCCGGTAACAACATTTACAATGTGTTCCATTGCAAATTTTTCTTTCACAGCAAGTACAGCTTCGATCACAGTACACATTTCTTCTTTGCCATCGAAGCTCTTTTTCGGATGCATGCAATTGTCGCAGCTTCCACAATTTGTTTCATTATAAACCTCTCCAAAATAGCTGAGAAGAACTTTTCTTCGGCAAACAGAAGTTTCAGCATATCCAACTGTCTCGAGCAAGAGTTGTTTTCCAACTTCCTGTTCGGCAACCGGCTTGCCTTTCATGAACTTTTCAAGCTTTTCAATGTCCTTGTAACTGTAAAACGTCACACATTTCCCTTCTCTTCCATCTCGACCGCTGCGACCGGTTTCCTGGTAATATCCTTCGAGTGATTTTGGAATGTCATGATGAATAACAAAACGCACATCCGGCTTGTCGATACCCATACCAAAGGCAATGGTGGCAACGATTACATCAATTTCCTCCATGAGGAACTTATCCTGTGTCTCCGCGCGAACTGAAGCTTCAAGGCCGGCATGATAAGGCAAAGCTTTGATTCCATTCACAGCCAATGTGGAAGCGACTTCTTCCACCTTTTTTCTGCTCAGGCAATACACGATGCCTGATTTGCCCATATTCTGCTTGATGAATTTGATAATCTCCTTTACAACCTCAACTTTAGGTCTAACCTCGTAGTATAAATTTGGACGATTGAAAGATGCTTTGAAAACATTCGCATCCATCATTCCAAGATTCTTCTGGATATCCAGTTGTACTTTTGGTGTCGCTGTCGCTGTAAGCGCAATAATCGGTACCTTTCCGATGGCTTCAATTATTGGTCGCAAACGACGGTATTCCGGGCGAAAATCATGTCCCCATTCCGAGATACAGTGTGCTTCATCAATCGCAAAAAAGGAGATCTGAACACTCCGAAGAAACTCGACATTCTCGTCCTTCGTGAGTGATTCAGGAGCGACATAAAGTAATTTGGTTTTACCCGATTTGATGTCGGAACGAACCTGTGCGATTTCAGTTTTATTCAACGATGAATTGAGGAAATGGGCAACACCATCAGCATTACTAAATCCACGCATTGCATCGACCTGATTCTTCATCAAGGCAATCAATGGCGAAACGACAACCGCCGTCCCATCCATAATGAGAGATGGAAGCTGATAACACATCGACTTCCCTCCGCCCGTAGGCATGATCACAAAAGTGTCTTTTCCTGCGAGTACACTTGCAACTATTTCTTCCTGCTCACCTTTGAACTTGTCGAATCCAAAATATTTCTGGAGATAACTTTTCAAAGGTTTTTCTGCCACTAGCATTGTATCGTTCTGATTTTAATGAAATTATAATAAATATATGGGATTTGTTCCCAAAAACGTTTCGGAACTAAAATTAAATAATTTTGCCGAAATACATAGTGAAAAACGGATGTACATTGAAAAAATTTTCAGACCCTTGAAAACACCCCAACAAATAAAAAAATTAGCCCTCAAAACGCTTGATATAGAGTCAGAAGCAATCAGAAATCTGAAATCATTTATTGATGAAAGTTTCGTGAAAAGTGTTCAGCTCATACAAAAAAGCAAGGGAAGAGTCGTCGTAACCGGCATCGGAAAGAGTGCTATTATCGGACAAAAAATCGTCGCTACCTTCAATTCTACAGGTACTCCGTCAATTTTTATGCATGCTGCGGATGCAATACATGGAGATTTGGGAATTATTCAGAAGGACGATGTGATAATTTGCATTTCTAAGAGTGGTGATACACCGGAAATTAAAATTCTGGTTCCACTGTTAAAATCATGGGGCAACAAGCTCATTGCCATTGTAGGCAATCCGGATTCCTTTCTTGGAGTGAGCTGTGATTTGACACTGAATACCTATGTTGCTCAGGAGGCGTGTCCAAACAACCTTGCCCCCACCAGCAGCTCGACAGCGCAACTGGCTATGGGAGATGCACTTGCTGTGTGTCTGCTTGACGTGAAAGGCTTTACCAGTAAAGATTTTGCGAAGTATCATCCGGGAGGCGCTTTGGGAAAAAAACTTTATCTGAAGGTCAAAGATATTTATCCGCACAACGAAAAACCCCAGGTTTCTCCTGATGATGATTTGAAAAAGGTGATTGTAGAAATATCTTCGAAAAGACTGGGTGCAGCGGCTGTTGTGATAAAAAACAAATTAACAGGGATCATCACCGATGGAGATTTACGACGCATGTTACTGACAGGAAAATCAATAGAGAACAGAACAGCGAATGATATCATGAGTCCAAGTCCAAAAACTGTGGAGAAAGACACCATGGCAATTGATGCACTGATCCTGATGAAGCAATACAACATTTCACAGCTCATTTTCACTGACAAAGGAAGATATGTTGGTATGGTTCATTTGCATGATCTTGTGAAAGAAGGAATTCTGTAGCCTTGAGCGCTGAAACTATTAACATTCATGAATTTTATTTGTAGAATTCAATAATCAGGGAATCATTCTGGCAATTTCAAAAAGCTATCTTTACCGCCCAAATGGCGATTTTCAATTTCTTAAAAACCGGGAACAGTGCAAGTGGGGAGATGTCCTTTTTGGGTCATCTTGAAGCACTCCGTTGGCATTTATTCCGGGCAGTAGTCGTGGTCATGTCACTGGCCATCATTCTTTTCTTTTTTAAAGAATTTTTGTTCGATGGTGTCTTGCTTGCACCCAAAAACCCAAATTTTATTACTTACAAAATTCTCTGTCAGCTTTCTGAAAAGCTCAATCTCGGTGAAGATCTTTGTATTACAACAAGTCCTTTCATTCTGATTAGCACTGATATTTCAGCTCAGTTTACGACACACATGTGGGTTGCGTTCATTGCAGGGTTAATCTGCGGTTTCCCCTATGTGGTTTGGGAATTGTGGAGATTTATCAAACCAGCATTGCATGAAAAGGAACGCAAGTATGCGACCGGAATTGTCTTCTACACATCCTTTCTGTTTCTTTTTGGAGTTGCATTCGGCTACTACATCATTACTCCGATGACCGTAAATTTCCTGGGAAATTACCAGGTGAGTGTTGAAGTAAAAAACACCATCACCCTCGATTCCTTTATATCAACAGTCACAACAATGACACTGATTACCGGGATGGTTTTTGAATTGCCAATTGTTGTTTACTTCATGACACAGATTGGAGTACTCACTCCCGGTTTCATGAGAACATACAGAAGACATGCTGTTGTTGTGATTCTGGTAGTTGCAGCAGTTATTACTCCAACTTCAGATGCTACAACTCTCATCATGGTTGCGCTGCCTCTCTATTTCTTATACGAGATCAGTATATTTGTGAGTGCCTATGTTATTCGTGGAAAACTAAAGTCAGAAAACTAACGAGCCATGCACAAAGTTGTCGATGAATTTAATGCGTATAGATCCAGAATGAATGAACGCATCCTTGGTGCCGACAATCTGGTGATCAAAAGACTCTTCAATCTCGATACCAATACATATGCTCCGGGTGCATTGTCTGTAAAGACAAAGGAGTTGCTCGGACTTGTCGCGTCTATGGTTTTGCGTTGCGATGATTGTATCAAGTATCATCTCGGCCAATGCAAGGAAGCCGGTGTGACAACAGAAGAAATTTTCGAAGTGTTTGCCGTTGCGAATATTGTGGGTGGCACTATTGTCATTCCACATCTCCGGCGCGCAGTTGAATTCTGGGATGAATTACATGCAGGATAAACACCCCGGACAACCGGATTTTAACCGGCAATTTGGTATATGCAAAGAAACGCCCTCCTCTTTTTTTTCTCTTTTATTTTTCTCTGCACATCTGCCTTGCACAGCCAGGGACAGGTAACCAGAGTGAATGGCCGTGTTTACGACCCGCTCACGAATGAACCGATTCCGTTTGCGAGCGTACTTTTTATCGGAACATCAGTAGGCAAGAACACTGACATGGATGGAAAGTTCAGTCTTGAAACCATGGATGTGGTGGACAGTATCCGGATCTCATTCATCGGATATTTGTCGACCACCATGCATGTGCAAAGACACAAAACGCAAGAGATTAACATTGCTCTTCGGGCGAATAAATTTGATTTACCGGAAGTTGTCATCAAAGCAGGAGAAAATCCGGCACTGATTATTTTGAAAAAAATTATTGAGAACAAACCTAAAAATGACCGGAGTGAATTGCAGGCATTCCAATATGAATCCTATAACAAACTTGAATTTGATATCAATAATATTACTGATAAATTCAAAAGGAAGAGAATCTTTAAGCCTTTTCAGTTCATCTTCGACAATATGGATTCATCTGTATCTAACCAAACACCCTATCTCCCCGTTTTCCTGATTGAAACAGTTTCAGATGTCTATTTTCGATCCGATCCCACACTGCGGAAAGAAGTAATTAAAGCAAGTAAAATTGCCGGAGTGGAAAATGAGACTGTATCTCAATATCTCGGTGATTTGTATTCCAACATTAATATTTACGACAACTATATCTATCTGTTTCAAAAAGGCTTTGTAAGTCCGATCGCAGGTTTATCTACATTGTATTACAAGTATTCTTTGATGGACAGTGCATTCATCGGAAATAACTGGTGTTACAAAATTACTTTTCATCCAAGACGGAAACAGGAGCTCACTTTTAACGGAGAAATGTGGGTGTCTGATTCTTCATTTGCCATTCGTAGAATTAATATGCGTATTGCCAGCGACGCGAATATTAATTATGTGGAAGATCTTGCTTTGGTGCACGAATACGAATACATCAATCACGAGCACTGGATGCTTTCTAAAGAAGTGCTGGTTGTCAATCTTGCTCCCACAGAAACGAAATCGAAGCAGACAACAGGATTCATTGGCAGGAAGACGACTTATTACAGTAAATTTTTATTGAACCAGCCGAAGGATGCAGCGTTTTTCAAAGGCTCAGAAGTAGATCTTCTGGAAAGCGCGAAAAAGCAAACGATGGCGTATTGGGATTCTACCAGAGGAGAACGATTGACAAAAAATGAGCGTGCGATTTATGCGATGATCGATACCATCAAGACGATTCCTGCCTACAAACGCTGGGCGGATCTTGTTAAAATTTTTGCAACTGGTTACAAAGGAGTCGGCCTGGTGGAGATCGGACCGGTATACACTTTTGTAAGTTCAAATTCAGTGGAAGGAATACGCCTGCGTTTCGGCGGACAAACGAGCAACAAGTTCAGTGAATGGCTGGTCCTGGATGGTTACGGTGCCTACGGTACAAAAGATCAGCGTTTCAAATACGGTGGTACAGCCCGTTATTTCATCAGCAAAAAACCACGTGTCATTCTTGGTGGAGAATTCAAACAAGATGTTGAACAACTGGGGAAAAGTCCGAATGCATTTGCCGATGATAACTTTTTCGCCACTGTTTTACGAAGAGAAAAAAGCAATAAACTGAATGACATAACACAGGGAAAAATTTACCTGGAAAACGAGTGGCTGGAAGGATTCAGCAATCGCATCACTTTCACACACAGTGAATACAATCCACTCGGCTCATTGGATTTTACGTATTATCTCAATGATGCAAAAACAGATTCATCCAACAAAATCAATAATTCAGAACTGAGTTTCTATTTGCGTTTTGCCTACAAAGAACGATTTGTCAGTGGCAAAGTAGACAGAGTATCTCTGGGAACAAGATTTCCCGTGGTACATTTACAATATTCACACGGACTGAAAGATGTAATCTATAGTACATTTATCTATGATAAGTTGCGTTTTAAACTTGATGACAATCTTTATCTCGGTAATTTTGGAATCCTTAGTTACAGCATAGAAGCAGCAAAAATATTTCAGGCACTTCCTTACCCATTGCTGTTTATCCATCCCGGAAACAATTCTTTTGTATATGATAAAGCTGCCTTCAACCTCATGAATTTCTATGAATTTGTGAGTGACGAATATGTAAGCTTCAAAGCAGAGCAACATTTCGGAGGCATTTTGTTAGACAGGATCCCTGCTTTGCGAAAACTAAAATGGAGAGAAGTTGCCACCTTCAGTGCAGTCATTGGTCAGTTGTCATCGAAAAACCGTCAATTACTTTCCAACCCTGATGTTTTTTACAATTTGGAGAGAAAACCCTATGCAGAATTCGGGGTGGGTATTGAGAATATTTTCAAAGTACTTCGCATCGACAATATCTGGCGTTTGTCCTATCTGGATCACCCTGGCATTTCAAAAGTTGCGATCCTCGGAACGGTTTCTCTTTCCTTCTGATTTTGTTGGATACGAGGGATTGATCATCTTTGCAGAAAATACAAAACTCACAAATTCTTTCGGAATCAAATTCTGAACTTTCGAATTGCCAGATCTCCATTTACCCACGAAAAACATGTTATTACGCTCAGAAAACCTGATTAAACGTTACAAACAGAGGACTGTGGTCGACCATGTTTCGATTGACGTGAGGCAAGGTGAAATCGTCGGTTTGTTAGGACCGAATGGAGCCGGTAAAACCACATCATTTTACATGATTGTGGGTCTGATTAAACCGAATGAAGGCAAGATTTATCTCGATGATCAGGACATTACTGATCTTCCTATGTACAAACGGTCCAAGCTTGGTATTGGTTATCTGGCTCAGGAAGCCTCTGTTTTTCGTAAACTCAGTGTGGAAGACAATATCAAGGCTGTGCTGGAAATGACAAAATTGAGTAAAGCTGAACAAAGTGAAAAACTTGAATCTCTTTTACAGGAATTCGGTCTCAATAGAATTCGTAAAAACCGTGGAGACCTTTTGTCAGGCGGGGAAAGAAGAAGAACAGAAATTGCGCGGGCTCTGGCAGTAGACCCGAAATTTATATTGCTGGATGAACCTTTTGCAGGTGTCGATCCCATTGCCGTAGAGGACATTCAAGGTATTGTATCCTTACTCAAGCATCGGAATATCGGAGTACTCATCACCGATCATAATGTTCATGAAACGCTGACAATTACAGACAGGGCCTATCTTTTGTTCGAAGGAAGAATATTGAAAGCAGGAACTGCAGAAGAACTTGCCGCTGATGAGCAGGTTAGAAAAGTGTATCTCGGACAAAATTTCGAGTTAAGAAAATAAAACCCGATTTCCACTTGAAGAGAAAATGGAGATTGATCAACGAAATCGGAATCTTTTTGAATTTTATTTTACTTCCTGCAATTCGAAATTGTAGGACTCCATAATTGGATTTGAAAGTAACTTTTTGCAAGCTTCATCAACTTTTGCTTGTGCCTCGTCGCGGTTCCCGGCTTCGATTTCAAGAGTGATATGTTTCCCTATTCTTACATTTTCGATCTTATTCAAACCCATGTTTGTGAGGCCATGGCCAACTGCCTTTCCTTGCGGATCCAAAAGGGCTTTCAAAGGCATTACATCTATTTCAGCAGTATATTTCATAGAACAGGATATTATTGTTTTCTCGTCTTGTTTTGAATAATGGACAAAAGTACATAAGAGAAAATTATAATCGGAATTGCTGCAAATAAAAATACTGGAAGCAATACAACTGCAAGCAAAAGTAATATGTATTGAAAGAGGTTGTCTTTCAGTTTGAAGCTTTTAAACTTTAAGGAAAATAAGGGAATTTCAGCCACCAAAAGCCAGGACATAATTCCAGAGACAATGAGTATGAAATAAGGATTCAGAACTATCGGACTAAAACGTGTATAATCCTGTGAAAGCATCAGGGGAAATGAAACAATCAGAAGCGTGTTCGCCGGAGTTGGCAGGCCAATAAAAGAGTCAGACTGACGCGTATCGATGTTAAAATTTGCAAGTCTGAGTGCAGAAAATACAGCAATGACGAATGGAAAAAATTGGACAATTTGTCTTAAAGTATTTGATTCAATAAATTCACTTAAAGCTGACATTTGCAATAACTTAAACATAATTACCCCAGGCACAAATCCGAAGCTAATTACATCTGCAAGTGAGTCCAGTTCTTTTCCAATAGGTGAAGAAACATGAAGTGCCCTTGCGGCCATTCCATCAATCAAATCAAAGAAAGCTGCGATAAAAACGAGGTAAGCTGCCCAATCCAGATGATTGCGAAAAACCATAACAGTGGCAATACATCCACAAAGAAGGTTGAGGCAAGTAATGAAATTGGGGATTTGCCGGCGTACAAAACTCATCAGGCTCAAAATTAGTTTTTCCTTTGGCTTTTCAAACATTTCCAAGGAAATCAATGTTGGTAACAAATCGATTTTCAGTGTCAGAAAGGATCCATTTTCACTCTGCTTTCCTGTATCTTTTGTCCTTGTTTCAGGTATAACTATTCACGGCTAAAATGGAGCCGTTCACGTAATGTGACAAACATGTATTCACCTGAATATGGTAATTTTACATTAAGCAAAACGAACAATAAAAGCAGGTCCAAAGCGTTTCGTTTGGTATCCTAATTTGACTCCTGTATGCAATTCAAAAAATCTCTACTCAGCCTTTCACTTGTTTTGGTTTCTTCTTTGGTTCTGGCACAGACACCCAAGTACAGCAACGAATTTTTATCTATTGGTGTTGGAGGCCGACCCATGGGACTTTCGGGAGCTGTGGTTGCCGGTGTAGACGATGCCACTTCTGCTGTGTGGAATCCTGCCGGTTTAACAGGAATTGAGGGGAATCTTCAGATTGCAGCAATGCATGCTGAGTTATTTGCCGGGATTTCAAAATTCGACTATGCAACTCTGGCAACAAAGATCGATTCAGCCCGGACGATTGGATTTTCAATTATCCGTTTTGGAACCGATGACATTCCGAATACTCTGGATCTGATAGATGCTTCCGGAGTCATTGATTATTCCAAGATCAAATCCTTTTCAATTGCAGACTATGCATTTGTTTTCAGTTATGCTAAAATTTCCAGAATCGCAGGATTGCGATTTGGGGGGAATGCTAAAATCATTCATCGGAAAGCAGGAGATTTTGGTAAAGCATGGGGGTTTGGATTTGATCTTGGTGCACAATTTCACAGCAATGGCTGGGAATTCGGTCTCATGGCAAAAGACGTTACTTCCACCTACAATGCATGGAGTTACAACACCGATCTTTTGGAAGAAACCTATAGCAAAACAGGAAATGAAATCCCAAAGAATACAACTGAAATAACCTTACCGAAATTAATTCTTGGCATTGGTTACAAATACGAATTTAGTAAAAAAATATCCGGACGTATTGAGCTGGATGCTGATATGACCTTTGACGGACAACGAAACGTATTGATCAGTTCTAATCCTGTCAGTGTAGATCCTCATTTTGGTCTTGAGATCGGTTATTCCAATTTTGTTTTTCTTCGGGGTGGTATCCAGAACATACAAAGCGTAAAAGAATTTGATGGCACAAGTACCACTATTGTTCAACCCAACATGGGACTCGGACTTCGTTTGGGTAAACTAACCATTGATTATGCTTTGACGAATATTGGACAAGAGTATTTGAAATCAAACGTTTTCTCTCTCAAATTGGATATTTACAAACACAAATAAAGCATAAGGTCTGGCCTTTCGATTGAAGGCAGATTGTAATTTAAAAGGTGACCATGAAAAGAATTTTACTGACATTCCTCCTTTCTTCCTGTGCTTCTTTGCTCCTTGCACAACCTTACGAGAATTCCTGGATCAATTACAGTCAACCGTATTATAAATTCAAAATTTCCCAGGAAGGTATTTACCGGATCAACAGGCAGACACTGCTTTTCGCAGGTGTGCAGGTCACGGGTTCTGATCCGCGAAAAATTCAAATTTTCCACAATGGTGTTGAGCAATTTATTTACATCGAAGGAGAAAACGACGGAGTCTTTGATGCAGCGGATTTTATTGAATTCTATGCTGATAAAAATGATGGTAGTTTAGATTCAAAGTTGTATGCTGACCCGAGTTGGCAACCCACTCCCAATTACAGTTTGTTCACTGACACGGCAGTTTATTTTCTCACCATCAGTAGTACAAGCAATGGCAAACGGCTGACCAGTGTGAATGATAATAATTTTTCAGCTTACTCCCCTTCCCCCTACTTCATCAAAGATTCTTACCAGGATCCAACAACGCAGGGACAAGCAGGGCGGTATATCGGTTATAACCGGGGGATGACATCTACTTCCATTGAATACACCGAAAGTGAAGGATGGTGCGATGTGTTCGGGAATTATTCAGCCGGGAATTATCCTCTTACTGTAAATGTAAATACAGATAAAATTTATTCGAGTGGTCCGAATGTTGAAATCAACACGTGTGTTGGTGGAATTAACAACAATCCGCACAACATTTCAATCACCTTCCCGGGTGCGAATTTTACTGACACCTATTATTCACAATCGCTTCGTCACTATCCATTTTCGGTTTCTCCTGCTGTCTTCACCTCTGCAACAACAGCTTTTGTATACAATGTAACAACTCCACTCAGTGTGAGCAGTGCGGAATACAGTGCCTTTTACTGGCTCTCTGTGCGTTATCCGCATACTTATGATCTTGAAGGAAGGAATACATTCAGAATGTATGTTCCGGATGATGGTTCACAGAGCAAGACGCTGATGAACATTACGAATTTCAATCCGGCTGCTGCTCCCATTCTTTACGATATCACCAATCACAAACGCATTCTTGTTTCTCAATCCGGGGCAACCTTTCAGGCACTTGTTGCGAATGATGGAAGTTCCAGTCCTAAAGTTTGTTTTCTCAGTACTCCCGGATCAATACAAAGTGTTACTTCCGTAAGTGGAATCAATTACGTCTCTAACAATTTCGGATTCTTCAACAATCTTCAAACGATTGGTCGTGACTCTGCATTCATTATTATTGCCCATCGTTCACTCTGGAATCAGGCACAGAGCTATAAAGCATACCGTGATCTGACTACAGTAAACAGAGCCATTTTGATTGACATTGATGAACTGTATGATCAGTTTGCATATGGCATTCAGAAGCATCCGCTTTCCATCAAAAATTTTATTCATTTCACATTGAATAGCTGGACTGTTGCTCCCGCACAAAATCTGCTCCTTTTAGGCAAGTCAATTTCCGGAGCGGATTTCAGAAACAATACCGGATTATTTTCTTTGTGTCTTGTCCCATCCTTTGGTGTACCGACTTCGGACCAATTGCTCACATCCGGGATCGATGGTTCTTTGTACGAACCAAAAGTTCCTGTAGGTCGTGTTTCTGCGAGAGCACCTACCGAAGTTTCGGATTACCTGAGCAAGGTTCAGGAATATGAAGATGCTCAGGCTGGTCCTCCTCAACCCTGGATGAAAGAAATTCTTCATTTCGGTGGCGGTGATGATGTGGCGCAGCAAGGATTGCTTTCCGGTTACCTGGATATTTTCAAAAATGTAATGGAAGACAGTCTGTTTGGCGGTCATGTCACAACTTACCTGAAATACAATTCCAATCCAATTGTGATTAATCAAAGCGACTCCTTACAGGCACAGATAGATTCAGGAATCGCAGTCATGACATTCTTTGGTCATGCATCCGGTTCCGGATTTGATCAAAGTACGGATGAACCTTCTGCCTACAATAACCAGGGACGTTATCCGGTGATTGTTGCCAATTCCTGTTTTGCAGGTGACTTTCATGCGTATCAGAAAAGTGTGAGTGAAAAATTTGTTCTTGAACCGCGCAAAGCGGCAATTGCTTTCATAGCCAGTGTTGGACAAGGAATCCCCTATGATTTGTACAATTATTCAAACGCTTTTTTTGAAAATGCATCGTATTATAATTACGGAGCGACCATTGGGCAGTTGATGAAAAAAGCAGTCGAAACTATTCAGCTTCCAAATCAGGAGAACATTCGGATTGTGTGTAATGAAATGTCATTGCAGGGAGATCCTTCTCTCCGACTGAATCATTTCAGCAAACCGGACTATGCAGTAAATGAAAGTAATATTCGTTTCACTCCGGAAGAAATCTCCACCGACCTCGATACATTTTCAGTAAATGTAACGTTGCGGAATATTGGAAAAGCAGTACAGGATTCATTCATCGTGAATGTTATCCGGACATTTCCGGATGGTGTAGATTCAACATTTTCTTTCAAACGAGGAAGATGTTATTATCAAGACACGATGAACATCACTATGAAAACCGGTGGTTTCAGTGCTGCAGGAGTGAATCACGTTCGTGTCGAAATAGACCTTCCTGATTCTGTTTCCGAATACAATGATTACAGCAACAATTTTACATCCACCAATGTCTTTATCAAGTCAAACGACATTATCCCTGTTTACCCACCGAAATTTGCTATTCATCCATACAGTACTGTCACATTAAAAGCCAGTACAGCGGATCCTCTGGCAGATATCAAAAATTATCGTTTTGAAATTGACACAGTCGATTTGAATATCGTGGACTCTACTCCCGGAATGCAACCGAGTCCATTGTTCCGTTTCACGGTAATCAGTGACAGTGGCGGGGTGCTTTCATGGACTCCACCGAATGTGAACCTGCTCGACAGCACAGTGTATTTCTGGCGTGTCGCGAATGACTCCATATCCAACGATCCATTAAGCTTCCAGTGGCAGGAAAGTTCCTTCATGTACATTTCCGGAAAAACAGGATGGGCACAGAATCATTTTTATCAGTTCAAGAGTGACAAATTTGAAAACATTCAGTACGATACACTCCACAGAAAATATGATTTTGTCAGGAACAATAAATCACTGCGTGTATTCACTCATGGTTCACCCGATGGTTCGCAGACTCAATACAATGAAATCGGATATTTCATGAACAATGCTCCGATTGAGTATAACGGTTGTCAGGCAAATGCAGCGATCATGATTGCTGTTTTGGACTCCATAACACTAGATCCATGGAACACGTGTGAATATAATTTCGGTCAGGCGAATCCATGGGTAATCACTTCCGGAGCATGTGGTGATCCTGCTATGCAAGGGATCAATGTTTGTCAGTTCCCGGGTGGTCGTCAACGTCCTGAAAATATTTTCATTTTCAGATATGCAGACCCTGCACAAATGCAAAGTTTGCAGAATATGATTAACCAGGTGCCCGTTGGAAATTACATTCTTGCTTATTCATGGTATACTTATCCGTATTCTGCAGCAGATCCGGCATTCAATGCTTCACTCAGCGGACTTGGGTTTAACATGAACATGCTTCAGGACAATACACCTTACATTGTATTAATGAAAAAAGGTTATCCTTCTACCATTGAAGAAAAATGGGGACAGGCATCTTCTGATGATTTGCAACTTCAGACACTTTTGAGTGCAATCTGGAACAGAGGGTATACAACCACTGATATCATAGGACCTACCCCACGTTGGGAAAGTTTGCATTGGAATCAGGTTCCTGCTGAAAACCCGACACGAGATCTTGTTAAATTGGATGTTCTTGGATTAAATGATCTGACTAAAACCTGGGATACATTGATTACAGATCTAAGTTATTCTGTTTCCGGAAAAGACACCACATTGAATTGGATCAATGCCAATACTTATCCCTATCTCAAACTTCAATCGTACATACAAGATGACTCCTTGCGAACACCTGCTCAAATGAAGTACTGGAGAATTTATTACGATGAAGTACCGGAGTGTGCTCTCAATCCGAACCGGTCCTTTAGTTTTTACAAGAACCCTGTTCAGGAAGGTGATACTGTACGCATGAGTATTGCGATTGATAATGTCGGCAATCTTCCGATGGATAGTCTGGATGTGAACTTTTACCTGTATGATAACAACCGCATTCGTCACGATATTCAATCTGTAAGACTGGACTCATTGCGACAAGGCCAATCTATTATGGCGAACGTTATCATCGATCATACTTTTGGTCTTGCCGGATCGAATGGTCTATGGGTGGAAGCGAATCCTTTCAATGCAACGCATCAGTTGGAGAAATATCATTTCAACAATCTCATGGAAATGAAATTTAACATGAACAGGGATTTGATCAATCCAATTCTGGATGTCACCTTTGATGGCGTTCACATTTTGGATGGTGATATTGTTTCAGGCAAACCAACAATTACAATTCAACTCCACGATGAAAACAAGTTTCTGGCATTGAATGATACTGCTAAATTCAAAGTTTATCTCAAGAGTCCGAATTCCCAAAACCTGATTCCTGTATTTTTCTCATTTCCTACCTATGGAAATACCATGCGCTTCACTCCCGCTGTTTTACCAAAGAACAGTTGTAAGATAGAATGGAATCCAAATTTTGAAACGGATGGTGTGTATGTCCTGGAAGTAGAAGCTACAGATAAATCGAACAATGAATCGGGAAAATTCAATTACAAAATATCTTTTGAAGTAGTCAACAAATCCACAATCACTGAATTTCTTAACTACCCAAATCCGTTTTCTACTTCAACACGATTTGTCTTTACCCTGACCGGAAATGAAATTCCGTCACATATGAAAATCCAGATCATGACAATCACAGGTAAAATTGTGAGAGAAATTATGCAAAATGAACTGGGGAATATTCACATCGGAAGAAACATTACTGATTATGCGTGGGACGGAAAAGATGAATATGGAGATCAATTGGCGAATGGACTCTACCTCTATCGCGTCGTCACTGATCTTCATGGAGAATCGATTGAACATCGTGACACGGAAGCAGATAAATTCTTTAAAAAGGGCTGGGGTAAAATGTATCTCATGCGTTAAAGAAACAGTACAAGAATTCGATTGTGGTCTGAATTTGAAAGAAGAATTTATAGATAAAAAGAAAACGGCGAAATTGGGTTCGCCGTTTTCTTTTTGTTTTGATTCGATTACTTCAAATTGTGATAGACCGCCTGTACATCATCATCTTCTTCAAACTTATCAACGAGTTGTAGTATTTCATCTTGTTGTTCTTCACTAAGTTCAACACCAGTGGTAGGAAGACGTTCAAGTGCTGCTTTTTTTACATCAATCTTTTTTTCTTCCAGACCTTTTGCCATTTTTCCAAAATCTTCATAGGCAGTATAAATCAGGATCTCCTCATCATCCACCTCCATACTATCGAGTCCAAAATCGATTAGTTCAAGTTCAAGTTCTTCAGCATTAACCTTCCCATCATTTTGAATTCTAAAAACACCTTTTCGTTGAAACATAAAATCGAGGGAACCTGTTTTCCCCAATGTTCCATTTCCCCGGTTGAAGTACATACGGATATTTGCAACTGTCCGTGTTGTATTGTCTGTGGCCGTTTCCACCACAATAGCTACACCATGCGGTCCATAACCTTCATATACTATTTCTTCAAAATTACCTGCATCCTTGGATACTGCTCTTTTAATAGCACCGTCGATCCTGTCCTTAGGCATATTCAAGCCTTTGGCATTTTGTACGGCAGTTCTTAAACGTGGATTATAAGCCGGATCAGGACCTCCTGCTTTCACTGCAATGGCGATTTCACGACCGACACGTGTGAAAGCTTTCGCCATTTTATCATAACGTGCAAACATCTTGTGCTTGCGTTTCTCAAATACCCGACCCATAATTCATGTCTTTTAATGGTCGCAAACGTACGGGATTCAGGAAAATTAAACAAACCCTAAAACAGGCAGGGACAAAAGAAAGCAAAAAAAAATCCCTAAATTCTTCATTTAGGGATCCTTTTGGGTTTCCGATATCAATGGAATCCGTCATCTTCATCTCTTTCGCTATTGGCCCTTGCCTGGGCCTCACTACCCGGCTTACCGATCACTTTGAAGGTTCCATCACCTTTGAGTATGGAGGCGTAAAGCGGTTGATTATCCAACACTTCCAGTGCTTTCCTGAGATCTACATCTGAGCGGAAACTACTTTCCAGCCGGCCTTTTTGAAAATAATAACGGGAAGCAATTTCTCCTTCAAGAATCTCCTTTAATTCGGTTTTGTGATTAATAAGGTCTTGTTTTTTATTGTCCGCCATTTTCTTTTTCAAGGCATCGTATTCAAGTTTCATAGCTTCGAAATGCTTGTCTTTTTCGGCAGCTTTGCGAAATGATTCCAATTCTTGCTCGCTCTTATCTGTATACTCATACTTCTTGCCATTGAGGAAGCTCACGAAATCCTGGTATTCCTTTTCTTGCATTGCAAATTCCTTTGCACTCGGAATGGATGGGTGTTCGTTCACAAATTTTGTGGCATAATCGAAGAATAAATAGTTCCTGTATAGTGAGTTACTAAGGTTACTGTAGGATTCCGGATCAGTATAGATATCCGGAAAAATACCGCTTCCATCGAAAATTACACGTCCGCCTTTTGTTTTAAATTCAGTGATCACGGAATCTGCAACTTTGGAAACAGAACCATCGGCATTGCGATGCGTGTAATCCAATGCCTGGATGCAACGACCGCTGGGAGTATAGTACTTCGCGATCGTTACTTTGAGTAGTGTATTGTAGGAAAGATTATAGGTTTGCTGTACAAGTCCTTTCCCGAAAGTCCGTTGTCCGATGATCACTCCTCTATCCAACTCCTGAATCGCTCCGGTTACAATTTCCGAAGCTGAGGCGGAACCCCGGTCTACCAATACAACAACCGGGATTTCTGTATCGACCGCAGTCTTGCTGGCAAAATATTCCATATTCATTTCCTTCACTTTCCCACGTTGTGAAACGATTTTCTGGCTTTTGTCAACGAAGAGATTAACAATATCCACTGCTTCCTTCAACAATCCACCACCGTTTCCACGCAAGTCCAGAATAACAGCTTTCATCTTCGGGTCCTGCTTCAAGGTCACCAATGCCTGTTTTACTTCATCAGCAGAGTTCTCAAGGAATTGTGTAAGTTTAATATAACCGGTATGGTCATTTGCCATTCCGAAATACGGCACATTTTTAAATTTGATTTCATCTCTGGTAATCGTTTTCTCGATCGGCTGCGCTACACCTGCTCTCTGAACAACGAAGTGGTAACACCATTCACTGAAATAATCTTATCACCTACTTTCACATCCGCTTTTTGCGCCGGGAAACCTTCGTAGATTTCAGAGATTTCAATTTGTCCATCACGTTCGTGTACGAGTGCTCCTATTCCACCGTATTCAGCGGAAATGTGAGTCATCCTGTAATCTTCAATTTCACTTTCAGGAATGTACACAGTGTATGGATCCAGCGATCGGAGCATTGCATCCGCTCCTTTTTTCATCAACTCACCGGGCTGAACTGAATCAACATAATAAATATTTACGTCGCGGTACAGTGTGCTGAAAATATCAAGATTCTTACTCACTTCGAAATAATAATCTTCGACAAAACTGTAAGAAGCAACTGAAACAATAACGATTGAACACACCAGTACCAGTTTTTTAGTACGGCCAGAGATAGATTTAATCCAATGCATGTATGATGGAATTTAGCCCGGAAATTCCCGGGAATAAGTACGATTTATACTGCAAGAACGGAAAAAAGTTAAAAGGATTTTCTTAAAAAGGGTTAATTCACAGATTCATCACTTTATAAAGCCCAAAAGCCATTCGATGAGAAGAACAAGCAGCATTATCCCTACCAGTATCAAGAAAATAGCGATGGAAGATCGTTTGGGGTTACTTTCGTCATCTGTGGATTCCATTGGATTTGGTGGTGGGTTGTTGGGTTATTGGGTTATTAAGTTATTGGGTTATTTCGTTATTAGGTTATTGGGTTATTTCGTTATTAGGTTATTGGGTTATTGGGTTATTAGGTTTATGATTGCAATTATCTAAGAAAGTACTACTCACAACTTCACTATTCACTATTCACTATTCACTATTCACTCCCCACATCCTTCTCAGTGCAGATCAAAGGTTCGGGTAAAATCACGATTCGGAGCACCGCTGTGACAACCTGTACATCCTTGTCCCTTGTTTCCGGCACTGTAATGTGTTGTACCATCCGGATTGAGTTCTGCCCAAATCCAACCCTTGGCCGCAGCTGTATTTGATGATTCCTTTTTTATAACGGCGTATACATCAAGATTATTTCCTGAATACACTTCTTTCACGATTATCGATCCCTGAGGAAATTCAGTACCGCCAGTCAATTCTCCTGAACTATCCAATACCGTCGCAGCAATTTCATTAAAACGCAATCTAAAATTTCCATGCGGACTTGGTGCTGCGCCAGGCAATTTATTGCCATTTTGATAATACTGAAATCCACTTGCCATAACACCTTCAAAGAGCATTCGGTCTTCATCAATATCAATTTTATCTTTTGTGCAGGAAAAGCATAAAAACAGAACTGAAGTCAAAGAAATCAATACTAATAAAAATCTTTGCATCGTGGAAGTTTTATAGAGCGGGTTAACCTGTTAGACTAAGAAACAAATTTATTGAAAATGGATGAACAAACAAGCACAAATACAACCAGAATTGATACCAATTTAATGATTCAATCTTCATTTAAATTGAATTCATGCTTGAATTCATGCAGAGAATACGAATCTTTTCCGTGTCAATTAAGTTTACCGTTATCGCATCATGGATACAACTTTTCGAATTGCCAGCGACTCATCTCCCATCGGTTCACTGTTTGTTCAAAATTCAGAGAACCGGGAATTGTTGTATAAGTTTTAATAAATTTAAATCCCAATCGTTCCAAAGTCTTATTGGGTGAAGGATTTAAGGAGTATGGTTCACAATACAAATTTTCAATCTTCAGATTATTGAAAAAATAGGGCAGAGTCATACGCAAATAACTACTGCCAAATCCCTTTCGGCGCACATCTACTTTCCAGATATGGAGATGCATGGCAGCAGCATCACCATAAACTATTGAATTTACATTTGAATGTCCAATCGGTTCATTTTCTAACTCCCAAATGATACAATAGGATTTCTTTTCGTGATACTCCTGAGTCAATTGTTCCGTCAACATTGAAATGAGTGCATTCCTTGATGGTACCTTTACAAGGTCCACTCCCATGTTGGTTAAATATTCCGGGTCAGAAAATAGCCAATAATCTGCAATCAATGGAATGTCTGATTCAGACATTTCCCTCACAGATAGTTGTGCTGTATTGATCATGAAATACTATTTTTTTCAATAGTGAATTTACGTATTTTATTTCATGATAGCAAATTTTCTACAATTTGCATAGTCTCATCCCTTCAGCAGCAGAAGTATCTCTTGGGTTATACAGCAACACAGTATTGAAATTCATTTCAGCACCTGCTTTGTCCTCCAAAGAATAACGGGTCCATCCAAGCAATAAATTTGAATCGTAATCAAATGGGTATAAGTTGAGAATAGTGTCCAGATGTTTTTTAGCTTCTGAATAATTCTTTCTGTTATAATAAATCAAAGCTGTCCTGTAATTGACTACCGAATTCTGAGGATCAATTCCAAGAATGGATTTGTACTGTGCAAGTACATCGTCCCATTTATTTTGAACAGACAAAGGATAAACCAATCCCAACCGAGCTTCAATCGATTGAGGATGCAAGGCAACAGATTTCTCATAATACCCGATTGATTCCATGTATTGCCCGGCTTGATAACAAAGCCATCCAAGTCTTAAATTGATTTCGTATCCATTTTCACTATAAACATTTTTAAGTTCAAGGCTCGCTTTTTCATACTGCTTAGAGTTTTCAAGAGTATAGCTTTTTGAGAACGCCGAACGAAGCATAGTATCCCTCTGAGCAAGGGAATGAATCGAGATCATGAGAAGCAAATAAATAAGATTCTTTTTCATAATGTGTAAGTTAAACCAATGGCTGTGAGAAATGCAGAATAAGGTGTCTCTGTCAAGAAATACCTGTCTGCCTGTGGATATGTAATAAAATTACTTTGCTTTTGTGAATAATGAAATGCAACAGTTAAATTAAAATGACTCAGGATATTCCAATAAACAGAGGAGCTAATTCTGTACTCCGTTTTATCGGTTGAATTATGAACTACCAATCCATTGTATTCTGAAGTATTTGTCAGATCTCCAAGCATTCCGGAAAGAGTGAACCATCCATTCTTTAATAATCGTATTGTACAAAATACTTCGGGAAGTAGTCGCCCAAGTTTTTCTTCATAAAAATAAGAAAGCTGCCCACCTGTGACAATGCTTGTATTTCCCTTTGGGAACCATTTAAATCCGGCTCTACTCTGTGCTTGAATTTTTGAATTCAGATTTGAATACGTCCCACCAATATTGATTTCAAAAAGACCCACTCTTTTTTCAACAACAGCACCGACGATATATTCATATTTTTTCTGAACACTATCCGTAAATGAGTATACAGTTTTTGTTGAGAAAGAAGTGTCGATTGGCTGAGCAAAATAATTTTCAAATCGATATGCACTCCGGGCAACTGAATATTCGTTCATTAGGTAGTTTCCATAAATCCGAAAAGTAAATAGTGCTGGCAAGATGAAAGAACCTTGAATATATCCCAATCGTTGGTTCACAAAACTATTCGTACGATAGGTTGTATCCGACAACGCATACAAATTGCGTTCATACTTTATCCCTTTAAAAAAATCAGAAACAGTTCCCGTCAGTTTTAAATCCGTGGCACTGATACGCTCCATTTTTTTCATCTGGACATCTTGATATGAAAAATACAAATTCAACCATCGCTTTGGCGCTATCAGGATTCCTCCCTGTAAATAATACAGTTCACCATTCAAAGATTGTTCACCGTATACTCCACCTTGCCGAATGTCCTTATTTTTATTCTTAGAAAAATTATCATTCAAGGATATTCCTGAATGTATATCTGCGCCCACCATAAAGTGATCTTCCCTCAATTTCAATAGCTGCTTTGTTTCAGAATTGATAATTCCAAGATAATAATTTGCCTCCTCCTTCATACCGAGTTCACTGTAAGAACGATACAACATAACCAGGGCATCCTGGTCGGTTTTATTTTGCTTGTAAATGGACTCATAAACACCAATCGACTGCAGGTATTTTTTTAATTCAAAATAGGAATATCCAAGTCGTTTTCGAATCCCCACAGTTCCATATCCTGTTTCGATTGCAGCAGTGGAATTGTCAATCAATTCACTCCAATCCTCATTAATATAATTTGAATATGTCAATGAATCATAATTCAGAACCAACGAATCTGTGACTTGCCCATTCGAGGAAATGCAGCAAATAAACAAAAAGAATACTACTATTGAGAAACGCATACCGCAACTGTTTTCTTTTCACCTTCGAGTATTTCAATTTCCTCAAATCCCCTTGTTGAAATGTGAATTACATAATTCAATTTATTTAGCTTTATGCCAGCAAGTTTCGATGCGGAAACGGACCGTAGCTCCATTCGTGTAGTGTATTGTAAGTCGTCAGCAAAAAAGTATTCGATTGCAAATTCAGATTTTACTGCATGAAAAAATGGTGCGGTAATGTCTTCCAGCCATTGAACCAAAATATTTGTTTTGAACAAGACCGGATAATTCTCCCGTACAATGAGTTCAGAATAAAAGCCAAGGAACACTTTGTAACAACTAAGATAAAAGTGATACAGGATAGAATTACGATCGCCTTCAAAGAAATTAAATCTGCAAATCACTCCATCATTTTCGAGTCTGGCAATACTTTTCGTTGCAGCACACCAGATGTTTATGCGATTCCATTCATCGGTATAAATTGTCCAATCTTCAAAACGGCCTTTCCAGGACCATCGCATTGATTTCCCCGGAACAAAATTGAATGCATTCTTCAACAGTGGGTTTATTTCCGGATTTCGGATCAGGTCTCCTTCATTCGGTTTTTCAAATATTTTCAGGTCAAAAAATGAACCTTTGCGAAGGATATAAGAAGCAATCGGATAATCCATTGTTTTGGATCCAACCTTCGCTGTGTTTTGAACCTGAAAATGAATGTGTGGCTCCGGGGATCGTCCGGAATTTCCACACAAGCCGACAATCTCCCCTCGTTTAACAAAGTCGCCTGTTTTGTACTTAAAATCTCCTGATTTCAAGTGTGAGAGCTGGGAATAAATTGCATTTCCATGATTGATCACCATGCTGTTTCCCCAATTCTCCTTTGTATTTACTTCGAATATTACATTGTCTTCAATATTATCAACCACAATTTCTACTGTTCCTTCTCCCGGTGATAGAACGGGCTTATTGTAACAATAGTAATTTTCAACGCGATCACCCGGAGGATAAAATGTTTTCATCTCATCATCTGTCAACACAAAGTCAAATGCTTTACTCCATTCTCCAAGATGGGTAATTTTCCCGTTGTGTGCCTGACTCACCAGCCATTCTCCCCAGAAAGGGAGTGAAATTGGGAAATATTTTGCAAAGCGGTAATTGTCCTTTGTTACCAAATAGTGATAAAGATTTTTTTCGGGCGAGGAATATTGCAACTGAACTGCATGAATATAATTTCCATCCGTTCTCCATTTTAACAGATAAAGATAAAACAATGTAGTAATGGCCAAAGACAACGTAAATGCAGGCAGGTGAAATACACTTAATACTTCAGTACTACCATAATGAATCAATGCCACAATCGGAACCAAGAAAATTACTGTAGTGTATGACCAGGTATTGGCAACTACAAAAAAACCACCGATAGCAATTGCAATAAAAATATAATTTGCTCCTACAAAATACTGAACAAGATCCCGGGTATCAATTCCTGCTATTTTATAAAACAAAAATGCCGAACTGAATCCCAACACTGCCAAGGAAAATGAAATTCGTGAATATAAAAACAGTCCGATGGCAATACACATTCCAACCAATACATTGCTTTGAAAAAAAACGGCCCCTAGTGAACGGCAAAATGAAAGCAAAAACTCCGGCAGATTCAGATCATTAAATCCGTCTCTGAAATTTAAAAACTCCTGAAGGAAAGGGTAAGATTCAGCAGTGATTAAAGAAAGATTTGCAAAGTACTTCGCGCTCAACAACAAAACCCAGAAGGAGACCAAAAATGGAAACCCCATAAATGGCAATTGGTATTTTGCAAGAAAGCCCTGAAAAACGATAGTGACCAACAAACAAAGTATAGAAATCAAAAATAATACGAGGAGAAAAATCCAGCTCATATGATAAAATGCCCCCATTCCCATCCCAACCAATGCACTGCAAAAGCCATAGAGGCCTTCACGGATTGAGAGTGGATTCATTGTGAAGGATTCCGCAACTGCATTTGTAATGATCACAGCCAGCAATCCGGATACTCCGATTACAGGGTGTAACATAGAAGTAATAAGAAGCAAAGCTCCAAACCAAAGACTACGGGCAAAAAATATCTGCGAATAGCTGAAAAGCAATCCGTGCAGATGGCGCTGGAAGATAATTTTCCATTTCACACGCTCTTACAATTTAAAGGTTTTCAAATGATCGGGTTTCAATTCCAACCCTGTAAGTGTATCAATCGTTTCCCTTTCCCTGATTTTATGCACTTCACCTTTTGCATCAATCATCACAACATTAGGTCGCATGGCAATAAATTGCATCCATTGGGTCATATTGTAGGCACCCACTTTGTGAACCACAACATGGTCGCCACGACTTAATAAGGGCAGACTTACACTCTCTCTGATTTTATCGATGTTCATACACAATGGTCCATACACAACCATTTCTTCTGTGTGATGAGTGAACTCCTGTGCAGGTGAAATTTTATGCTCATACCAGAAAGCTGTAAACAGAATATTCACTCCAAAATCCATGATTGTAGCCCTGCGACCGTCCGACAATCGCTTATTCGCCAAAACAGTCCCGAGCAAATATCCGGCATCATCAACCATCGCACGACCTGTTTCCAGAATGAGCAAGGGTAAATCTTCCTGTTTGAAACCGAAATTTAGAATTGTGGAAGTAATTGCTTCTGCATAATCATCAAAACCCGGACTGCTATCAGAACCCGGAAGATAAGAGCCACGTAAAGTATTCGTCGAAGCAAAACCTCCGCCAAGATCAAGATATTGAATTGACTTATTCCATTTCAGTTTAATATTGTAAGCAAGATCACACAATTTTGAAGCGGCAACTGAATAAGCGTTTGATGTAAGCATAAAAGTGCCGATATGACAATGCAATCCGACAAGTTCCATTCTATCGCAATTCATAATCTTTACGATCGCTTGCCAGGCTTGATAGGATTCATAATTAAATCCAAAACGATCCCAGAGCGGATATACACCAACATCCATATTTACCCGTATAGCTACTTTGGCTTTTTTCTTCGATGTTTCTGTAATTTCAATCAGGTCGTACAATTCATCGAAATGATCGATATGAATGAGTGATTCATTTTCAATGGCCCGTTTCAATTCATCTGTAGACTTGTCAGGTCCGTTAAAAATTATTTTATTTCCCGGGACTCCGTTACGGATTGCTTTTTCATATTCAAAACCGCTCACCACCTCTGCCCATGAACCTTCCTGGTGGAATACATTGCAGACAGCATCGATGTAATTCGTTTTATAGCTCCATGCAAATTGCACTTTGGGGTATCGTGTTTTGAAAGCACGCAATGCAGATTGGTATGTCTTGCGCAATGTTCGCTCAGAAATCACAAAACATGGCGAACCGTATTCCTGAATGATTCGTTTTACAGGAACACTGTCGATATGCGAAGTTGGAGCATACTCAGTACGTGTACCAAATTTGTTCATGAGCCCCGAGTTCATTTTGCGGATGATCGGACGTTCGTAACGCACTTTTGCTTTTGACTCTGCTGTCATACAAATAATGATTAAAATTAATTTTCCCCGAAAGCGGAAAAATGTTGAAATTGTTCAATGTCAATAATCATGTCCCAGGAATAACGTATAAATGTTTTCCCGACTGCATAGGTTGTAAATGGTTCCAGCTCTTCACCAAGAGCTAATTTCACCAAGGCTGCCGGCTGGTTTTGTCCGGCTCCAACAGTAAGATAAATCCATGCCGGAAAACGCGGGTTCACTTCCATAAAATAAGGCCGGCCGTCATTTGTAACCATCAGTTCCAATTCACAACCCCCTCGCCAGTTGGTTGCTTTTATAAAATCTCGTGCAAGTTTTATCAGCTTGGAATCTTCGAGTGTTACACCAGCCCAGGCCTTGCCTTTATCAGTAATAAATAATTTTCGCATTGGAATAGCGGAGATCGTATTTCCTTTTCCATCACCCAATGCAGCGACATTAATTTCAGTTCCGAGAATAAACTCCTGTACAATAATTGGCAAGCCCCATTTCGCTTCCAGTTTATGAAATGCTTTTTGAGCCTGCTCTAAGGTTTGGCAAACAGCTGCATCGTAATATTTTCCCTTTACCACCAAAGGATAATTGAAATGTGCTGCTGCTGCAGGAAGTTCAGCAACGCTATAAACTGTTCTGTCACGCGGTACCAGAAAATTATTCTTTTTACAAAAAGTAAAAAGATTAATCTTATCTCGGGCTTCAAACTGCTCAATCGTGGGCATGAAAGTGTGAATATTCATCTCCTTCAGCTTTGGAGCCAATTTGATAAAATTATATAACTCAGCATCAAAATTAGGAATGAGGACATCAATGTGTTCCTTTTCATGAATGTATTCCAGGCGGGTTAGCAAGGATTCACTCCCGGCAGAAGGATAAGGAATTTGATATGTTTTATCCGTAATCCCTTCCATATAAATTCCCGGTTCCAGTGATTCATAGGAAAGACCAATAATCCGGACATCGAAGTCCTTACAATCCCTGATGCCACGGACAACTGCCACCCCGGGGCCAGGGCTGTCTACCGCATTCAATCCGGTTAAAGCAATTGTGATTCTTTTCTTACCTGACATCTCCATCCATTAAATAATTATCACGCAATTCCTGCAAAAACTCATCCAGATCACGTTCTATTGTAGATTTCTCCACATCGTATTTTTCAAGAATTGCCTTCTTGATTTCGTCCGGATTCTTATCCTGTTTCAGCAATGAAATAATATCCGTTGCCACAGCATTACTTGAGAAGGAATCCCCATTTGTCGGGTTGAAGAGGTATCCTGATTCGCTGACAGCGATATTGCTTAAAAGTTTCATGGTGCAGGGATTGGAGAACGATTAGATGCTTCGATGCCTTGAAGGTTTAATAGAAAAGGAACTAAATTTATGACATGTAAATATGCTATTGCTTCCACAATAAACAACAAATTTCCGGGTGAATACATGTTTATTATCGGAGTTTGAAAATCGACTTCAATTTCCATTCCAAGAAAAGAAATTCCGGCTTAGCACCAATGATGAATGTCATGTTTCTCGTAGAACTACAAAGACATTATAGAATAAAATCAGTCCAAATTAAGATCCGCGTTTGCAATCCAAAATAAAATAATCGAACTGGAATTTATAAATCCCGAAGACTATTTCTTTTTCAAAAATTCGTTGATTGTACTTAGATATGTAGTACCCACAGGAATCTCTTTTCCGGCAATGCGTATGGTTTTATTTCGGATGCTTTCTATCCTCTTCACCGGGACAATATAACTGCGATGAACTCTCATGAAATCCTGAGCCGGAAGTAATTCAAGTATGGATTTTAAACTCATCAACGTCATGATTGGCTTTTCACCTACATAAATTTTTATGTAATCATCCCAACCTTCGATAAACTGAATACTAGCAACATTCACTTTAATCATTTGGTAGTCAGATTTTATGAAAATGTATTGCTCATCATCTTTATCAGGGAATTTCAATTTGTACAGTTGCTGGGCTTTGTTGACTGCTTTTTGAAAACGCTCAAAACTTATTGGTTTGAGAAGATAATCTACCACATTTAATTCAAAGCCTTGAACTGCATACTTGTCAAAAGCAGTTATAAAAATAATCCATGGTGGATTTTCCAATGACTTCAACAATTGAATTCCGTTGATGTGTGGCATCTGTATATCCAGAAACACCAGGTCCACCGGAGTTTTATGTATAAACTCCGAAGCATTGATAGCGTCATTAAAAGTAGAAAGCAAATTCAAAAACGGAATTTTGCTAACGTACGATTCGATTAATTCAACAGCAAAAGGTTCATCATCAACAATAATACAACGCAGCATGTCAGTTCAGTTCAAGTTGGACAACGTAATTATTATTGGACTCGTCAATCATCAAACGATGCTTCCCCGGATAGAGTAAGTCAAGTCTTCTTTTTGTGTTCACAATACCGATTCCTGTAGATTCGGTTAATATATTGCTGTAATTGAAAACCCTGTTGGTGGTTACCAGTACAATTTTATTTGCTTCAATTGAAATGGTGATACTAATGAGAGATTCTTCATGCGTGCTTACCCCATATTTAAAAGCATTCTCAATGAAAGGCATCAAAATCAATGGAGCAATTGAAATTTCAGAATCGTTGCCAATAACCTGGAAGCTAACATGAACTTTATCCGTCAGCCTCATTTTTTGCAAGTCAATAAATCGGGTGATGTATTCGATTTCCTTTCCCAAAGGAACAACATCCTGCTTCGCATCGCTCATCACGTAACGCATCATTTCCGAAAGTTTTAGAATTGCTTCGGGGGTTTGATCGGATTTCCTGGATGCAAGCGAGTAAATATTATTTAGGGTATTAAAAAGAAAATGAGGATTGATTTGTGCTTTTAAAAATGAAAGTTCATTTAATTTTCTTTCGTATTCAATCTCTTTACTGCGTTTTTCAGAAAGAAACCACAGGTCAATGATTTGGCCAATTCCACTTGCAATAAAAACCAATGCAATCAACAGTACACTTGAAATAATCCACCCTCTATTGACAGGTACTTCAGGTCGCAGGATTAACAATGGTATGACAGTAAGCATTAAATAAATAAGCACACATCCAAAAACACTCAATGCATATTCCATTCTCTTTTGTCTGGATAAAAGCAATGGAATCAGTACAAGTGAATTGAGATAGTAAAAAATGATCAGCGAAATATACACGATCACAACCATCGCTTTTGGAGGTGTGGCCGGTGAAGGTGGAGCCTGATCCTTGCTCACAGGACCTTGATGAAATTCCTCCATCCGGAAAGGTGGTGGTCCGCCAGGACGTACAAGTTTCGGAAAATAATTAAAGTGCAAACTGATCAAGGCAGCCCACACCAGTACATGAGAGAATATTTTCCTGAGGTTCGGTTTCACGATAGTTTTCAAATGTAAGTTTCCAGACGGAAACAAACACGAAATTCCGGTAAATTGACCGAATGTATCTGTGAAAATCAAGAAATTGATTCTCAATTATACAATTTGTGCCTACTCCGCTTCATTGTTTTGAAAAAATCTGAAATGGCATCTACCTAAATTTCATTTTAATACAGATAAATTGAATCGTTATAGATCTCAACCGAGGATGCCTTCATCTATGAAAGCCTGCTCCACCTCCATCACTTCGCCAGCTTTAAGTTGATCAAGAAATATCTTTCCAATTCTGACTCTGAATAATCTCAAAGTAGGAAAGCCAACAGTTGCCGTCATTTTACGCACCTGCCGGTTTTTCCCTTCAGACAAGGTGATTGAAACCCAACTCGTCGGACCATGTCGGTCGTCCCGGATTCTACGAGTCCGTGGTGGAAAATCCGGCTTTTCATTCAACCTAAAAACTGAACATGGCAAAGTTTGGTATTTTACATCCCGGATACCAATTTCAACACCTTGCTGCAATTGTGCAATTGCTTCGTCAGAAATTTCGCCGTCAACCTGAGCAAAATATTCCTTCTCTACTTTCTTACTTCTCACCCGTTCACTTGTCACACCATTTGTTGTAAGCAATAACAAGCCTTCACTTTCTTCATCGAGACGACCAATGGCCATAATTCCCTCTGGAAAATCGTACAATTCTCCAAGCAATTTCTTTTTTGGCAACTCACAAACAAACTGACTGAGATAACCGTAGGGTTTGTGAATGAGAAAATGGCGGGACATTTTTGAGGATTGTAGATTGAGGATTGATGATTGTAGATTGAGGAATGTAGATTGAGGATTGTAGATTGTAGATTGTAGATTGTAGATTGGGCATTCAATCAACAATCAAAAATCTAAAATCAACAATTCTAAAAGCTCTTTCTTTTCAATAGCGACATAATATGCCCCAAATGATGGTCACCGTGCCAGGCATACATTGCGAGTAATTGAAAAAGCGTGTATTCAATTTTGGCTTCCGGGTGATAAATTTTTCGTTGCCAGTCAGTGCTATTCAAACTACGCAAAAAATACACCCATCGGGTGTGCAGGTTTTCGAGAAGCGCAAGTGAAAGTTCGGGTTTACCATGCAATCCATCTTCTGTTTTCGCCCATAGATTTTCATCATACGGACGGATAGACGGCAAGTCCTCTGTCATCCCAAGTTTAAACCGACAATAGGCATTCATATGACTATCTGCTACATGATGAACAACCTGTCGAATCGTCCAGCCTCCGTCCCTGTACGGTGTGTCCAATTGTTGATCATTTAATCCGGCAACAGACTCACGGAGTCGGCCAGGTAAGTTCTCAATTCTTTCGATATAAATTTGGACATCTGAATCCGAAAAATTTGTTGGTTTAACATATTTTCCAATTGGATAGCGTAATTCATCCAATAAAATTTTAGTCATTATCTGTAGTATTTTGTATCCTGCGAAGATATTGGTTTACTTTGCAGAGTCAAAATTCCAAACGATTTTAACATGGGTATGAATAGGAATGTTTCTTTACTTCTCGCAATAACTTTGTTGTTAAACTATTCCTGTAGTTGGACAAAAAAAGCGGATTTGGTATTGCATCATGGTATAATTTATACTGTAGATAATGGTTTTAATATCGTTGAAGCTATGGCTGTCCGCAATGGAAAAATAATCGCCATCGGAAAAAATGATGATATTCTGGATGCATTCGAAACTGAACAAAGCATCGATCTCCAGGGAAATGCCGTTTACCCCGGCTTTATCGACGGCCATTGTCATTTTTTCGGTTACGGTAGCGACTTGGTAAAATGTGACTTATCCGGAACAACTTCCTTTGAAGAGGCATTGGAAAAAATTAGAGTGTATGCACAAACTAACAAATTTGAATGGATCCTTGGTCGTGGATGGGATCAGAATGATTGGGTTGTTAAAGAATTTCCGACACGCCACAAGCTTGACAGTTTATTCCCTGACAAACCTGTATACCTTATGCGAATTGACGGACATGCTGTTCTGTGCAATCAAGTTGCATTGTCCCTGGCAGGAATCACAGCAACAACGAAGATTGAAGGAGGAGAAATTCTATTGGAGAACGGAGCTTTGACGGGTGTCTTAATTGACAATGCAGTAGACCTCGTCAGAGGAAAAATTCCGGCATTTACTAAAGAAATGCATGAAAATGCTCTGCTCGAAGCCCAGAAGAATTGTTTTGCCGTGGGCCTCACAACTGTTGATGATGCAGGACTTGGAAAAGACTCGATTCAATTAATTGATGAGTTGCAAAAATCCGGTAAACTAAAAATTCGTGTATATGCCATGTTTTCTGATGAAGTAAAAACACGAGAACACTTCTTTGAACATGGTCCGGTAAAAACAGAACGCCTAACTGTTCGTGCGATTAAAGTTTATGCAGATGGATCTCTGGGTTCAAGAGGTGCCTGTCTGAAAAAAGCCTATTCCGATCAACCGGGACATTATGGTTTTTTGTTGAATTCACAGAAGTACATGAAAGAAATAGCCGACGAAGCGCTGGAAAATGGATTCCAGGTATGTACCCATGCTATTGGCGACTCCGCTGTAAACGTTGTACTACGAATATATGCGGATCATCTGAATGGTGAAAACAACAGGCGCTGGAGAATCGAACATTGCCAGGTAGTAGATCCAAAAGATCATAACTATTTCGGAGATTATAGCATTATTCCATCTGTTCAACCCACGCATGCAACGAGTGATATGTATTGGGCTGAAGAAAGATTAGGAAAGACCCGTCTGGCAAACGCTTATGCATACAAAGAATTGAAGGAAGAAGCAGGAGGAACAATAGTTTTTGGAACAGATTTTCCAGTAGAAAATATCAATCCATTGTATACTTTCTATGCAGCGGTTGAACGAAAGGATCTTAAAGATTTCCCTTCCGGAGGTTTCCAGCCTGAAAACAAAATCAAAAAGAAAGATGCCCTGCGTGCGATGACCATCTGGGCTGCATATTCAAATTTTGAAGAAAATGAAAAAGGCAGTTTGGAGGAAGGAAAAGTCGCTGATTTCGTAATCCTGGATCAGGATATCATGAAAGTTGAAGGCCATAACATTCCAAACACTAAGGTGCTTGCAACTTATGTAAATGGAGAGAAAGTTTTTGGCAAATAATTTTCAGAAACTCATAAATAAATAAGAAGAATCACCCGATCGAAGCGATGCTTTAGGTCAACGTGATTCTTCTTATTTATCTTGTTTAAAAAAAGGAATGACGTATTGGATTATTTTTTAATGACGAATACCATCCTACCTGTTCCTTAGATCATTCATGATACCCGAAACAATCCGGTAATTTATCAAAAGCTTTGCATCTGCTTTTAGTGAATCTGCATCATAACCGATTTTCGTGAGTGCAACCCGAATCTTTTCCGGATTTGTTTTCGAAGGCAAATAAACTACTGTTACCAATTTTGAATCTATATCCAGGTTAATGGTTTTTACACCTTTCTCGAATGACAAATCACGCTCAATGGTCTTTTTGCACATGTCGCACAGTGAGGATGTGTGGATTCTAACGGTATCTGTTTGAGCAAACAAATTGCTTACGGAAACAAATAGGAACAACGACAGGAATATTATTTTTAGAGTTTTCATAAAGATCGTTTTTGTTTTTTTTTAAAATCTTGATTATTTAATACTGTAACGTAATCCAGCATAAATTCTTCTGCCATCGATTGGCGCATAAATGTTTGTGGCATCAAAAGTATTCGAGAATGGGTTTTCGGCATTGATGATCGGATGTTCTTGTCTGTAGTCCAGGAAGTTTTCGGCACCGGCATACAACTCAAACCTGCGAAACACTTTTGTGACCTGGAAATGCATCACAACAAAATCAGGCGAATACGAAGGCAAGGCGCCGGCATCCGGATCAGTATAGGTAGTCTCCAGTTTTTTAGGTCCATCCCAGACTACTGTGTAATCAAATTTCCAATGTTCATTATTTGTTGCAAAGGAAATATTGGCAAGAACCTTTTCTCTCGACACCAAAGGTTTCTGTTCCAGTTTCCCCTGGTAAGTTGACTTCACATCGTCGAACTTGTATGCGATTCGGATTCCTAAATTTTCAACCAATTCATAATTCAACATTGCCTGAAAACTATTTGAATACGAATCTCCTTTCAGGTTGTAGAATAAAATGCGTGTTGAATCCGAAAATGCATCCATTACCAATTGATTACTGAAATCAGTTCTGTAAAAATCTGCGGAGAAGGAACCTTCATGATGGCCGAGCTCAAATTTCCAAGTCAGATTGATTCCGTAATTCCATGCTTTTTCAGGCTTGATTTCTTCAGTTACGAACAATTCTTTCGAAGAAGCGAAACTACTGATGTTGTCAGCATACAAATACGGCACACGAAAACTGCTTCCTGCACTGGCTCTCATCAGGAAATTGTCAGTGAAATTGTGTTTCCCGTGAAACCTGGGCGTAAACACCCAGCCGTAGTCAGAATGATAATCTTCGCGCAAACCAAGAACCACACTTGTTTTGTCAATGTGATTGTAGGTGTATTCAAAAAAGACACCGGGTACGGCCTCCTCAGCTATCGGTATTTCCAGAAAATTATACTTCTGTTCCAGCCCATCATACCGGAAAACAATTCCGGTCTTGTATTGATGTTCCGATTTCCATAATATATTCTGATAAATACTCTGAATATAGAACGTCTTCTGGATCGCATCGTATGATTTCAAACCGAATTTGGAATTCATAGTGTGGACCGTTCCCTGTATGATGTTGCCAATACTTTTAAACGGAGTGCCAGGGTAAACAAAGCCCAGCTTTCCATAAACTTCCAATCGACGTGAATCAATCGATGTGAGATAGGGATGCGGATGCGGAGCAGGGTTCACAGTAGAATGCAACTGTCCTCCTTCTCTTTTGTCGGCAAGGAAACGAACACCCAATTGCGACTCCAGCTTCTTTCCACTATGGTACATCCAACGATTGTAAACATTGATTTGCTTGTTGTGCATCATATCAAGAAAACCATCCTTGTTCCTGTCGATATTTCTATCCATATAATTGCCATGCAAAAACAACATTGAACTCCATTTGGAATTTATTTTCCTGGTATAGAAAGTGTTGATTTCAGTACTTCCATTGCCTTCAGCAAAAAGATTCAGATAAAATTTTGGGGTAGTCGTTTCCATCGGCTTCTTGAACTCCACATTGATTTGTCCGGTCGTTGACTCATATCCATTGACTACTGATCCGGAACCTTTGGTAACCTGTATAGATTCCATCCAGGGGCCCGGAATGAAAGACAATCCATAAACCGATGCAATACCCCGCATGTTTGGGATATTCTCTGTCATCAACTGAGAATAAGTTCCCGACAATCCAAGCATTTGAATTTCCTTCGCTCCTGTAACGGCATCCTTATAGGAAACATTCACAGTCGGACTGGTTTCAAAGGCTTCCGAAAGATTACAGCAGGCAGCTTTCAGTAATTCCTTCTGGTTGATTTTTTCGACATTGATCGGATTAATCATTGACAGCCCGACAGCTTCTTGTTTAGCAGCCACCTGAACTTCTTTTAAGTCCAGGATTTTTACAAGTCGGATGTGGAGATCCGAATTACTTTTCACAAGAACTGTATCGGATTTATAACCTACAAAACTCACTACAAGTTTGGCAGGATAAGCATCAGCACTACGGAGTGTGAACCGACCCTGTTGGTCAGATGATGTACCATCCAGCGAAGGAAGCCAATAAACATTCGCACCAGGCAGTGGCATTTCCATGTTCATCTCAGTGTTCCACTCTGCCACGGAACCTTTCACCGTGGCTTGTGAATAGACTTGCAATGAAAAAAGGAGAGCAAGAATTAACCCTGATAGAACCCGTCTGGGAAAATGATATTTTTCGATTCTCTCAAAAATGAATTTTATTTTCATTTGGATTTTTTTTGAATGCATTGATAAAACCACCCTTTCTCAGCATTGAGAAAAGATAGACAGCCCGATAAAGGCTATTGCATTCAATCAAATCAGTAAACGGTGGATGCTGTATAAAAAAGAAGTTCCGGTAAGAATTTCCGGAGGTGCTTTATTAAAAGTATTCGATGGAATTGAAACTACCGGAGAAACTGCAGATGAAAAAAGGGGCAAATCAATCTCAGCAATTGTTACAGGAAAAGCATGATGAACTGCATCCGCATTTACTTCAATCTTGTGATAAGAAATCTTTAATTCACAACATTTGGATTTAAACCCGGAAGCAGGGAGCTTGTGACAACTTTTACTCGGTTTAGAACAACATCCTTTTGGATGAAAAAGAGATATTTGCGTTTTTGAACTGGAGAAACAAGTATGCACTGCCAACACAACTCCGGATGAGGAAATCAGGATGCTGAAAGCAAGGATAAAAGAAAAAAATGTTCTGATTGACTTTTTCATTCCTTATGCAAAGTTACGCCAAGACCTGAACAGAAGATGAAAATTTGCATAATTTATTGCAAAACAAGAATTCCCCGACCCAAAACAGTCTTTTCGCTCTGAATTCGATAAAAATAAATTCCCTGGCTCAGGTTCTGTGTAGGAATTATTTCACTTTTCACCTCATTCAGGGCTTTGCTGAGCACCAAGCTGCCGGATTCATTATATAGCAGAAAATAAAAACCAGTGCTATTGTCTTCTCTGATTATCTGAATTCCTTTTCCTATTGTCGCAGGGTTCGGATAAACCTGCACATTTCCGCTATGAAACTCACTCACCTGATCACAAATATCGAAATACACTCTGATGGTATCACTGTTAGCACAGCCATTTGTATCCGTTACAAGAACAAAGTAGTCCTGAGAATCAGGCATCATCTGGGGAGAAAAAGCCAGGAAGGTTTGATCGAAGGAAGCATCCTGCCATAAATAATAATTGAAGCCGGCTCCGGCATCCAAAAGAACACTACTGGTATCACATACCATCGTATCTGCTCCGAGTGAAATGGTCGGCAAGGCATTGACAACGACATTAAGTGTATCCGAATACTTTCGGCAGCCATCTGTACTCATCATTGAAAAATAATACAATCCAGCTGTGTCAACAAGGATGTGTGCGATTGTATCTCCCGTAGACCATAGATAATCACTTCCAACCGGAGCAGTAAGACGCACTTGCCCGCCTGCACAAAAACTGGATGATCCGGATGCATTCACAAATACAGGTGCATCATCAATCATTAAAAAGAAAAGGTCCGAATAGGCAACGCAACCATTAACATCAGTGATCTGAACTTCATAGTTGTTTTGATAATGCAAATAGATAACGGAGTCCACAGCACCGGGAATTGTCTGCATTCCGAGCCAACTGTCTTCCCACCATTGATACGTGAATCCTGTATCCAACACAGCCAGACGAAAGCTGTCCCCGGGACAGATTGTAAGAGGAGAAACAGCATTTAAGCTTGGCATGGATGGCAAACTAAAAACGGAATCAATGTAAACCTGTGCTGTATCTGTACCACAATAATTTGAAATGATTAAAGCATAGTTACCGGAAACTTGAGGAATAATATCATCAGAATTTTCACCGGGAATAAGTGTATCGTTGAAATACCATTGATAATGAAAACTAAGATCCCCGGCGCTGAGATTCCGGATCAAACTTTCTCTGCATAGCTGCAGTGTATCCTGCAATGCAATTTGGGCCACAGGTGCCAATGCAAAAAATACCGAATGAATAAATGTCCTGCTTGTATCTCCGTTTGAATCTATTATTTGTGCCGAATAATTCCCCGAAGTGTTCACAAGAATAGTATCCCCTGTATCCCCATTCGACCAAAGTATTGTTGAACCTGAGGGAGGAAGCGGTTGGATGAACAAACCGATAGTATCATCTTCGCAGAAATAATTTCCGGAAGAAACTATTTGATACTGTGAATCGCTGTTTCCCAGGCTGTCAGTTTTAATGACATAAATCTTTGAATCATTAAAACTTGTTGTACTTCCAAGAATAACAAAACCATGATCAGCAGTTTCTTCAAAATGCAAAGCATGTTCATCGAAATAGGAACCAAAAGTTTTTGACCATAAACTATCTCCCAATCCATTCACTTTCATCAACTGGATGTCATTCTGGTTTGCAAGCATTCCTGAGCATGTACTTAAAATAACAAAACCACCATCTGAAACCTGTTGTGTCAACACAGCATTTTGTCCCGATGGAGCAACATAGGATTTTTGCCAGAGCGGGCTTGCATTTAAGTCAAGTCGCGTAAGCATGATGTTTCGCATATTCAAAGAATCCTGATAGCCGGAGATGATAACCCCGGAATCCGATGTCGGTGAAATAGAATTGGAAATGGAATGCAATTCAAATACAGAATCTACAAGCAGAGTCCCATCAGCAGCAAACTTGCGTACTCCTGTTGCCTGTGGGATATTTGGAAAAACGTAATAGAAATTATCGTAGTAAGCGAGGGAGAAATAACTTCCATCTTTCTCCTGAATCACATCGTGTACGTTGACAAAAGATCCATCATACGATAAAAAATTTGTCCAACTGGTACTCAGATCCGGTGCAATCTTGTACAAAGAATAATAATTCTGAGAAATAAATCCATCCGTATATGCAGTAATTGCCAGATTGCTGTCCAGCGTCTGAATAATTCCAATTCCTGCAGTACCCCATCCATCTGCCGGAGGGAATGTATTGGAATTGGTAACATCCCCAAGACTATCCAACGTTACAATCTCTGCGATGCCGTCGTAAAAAATCCCAATGTGTGAACCAACAAATGCATATCCTTTATCGAAGGTTGGAACAATTGCATATCCAAAAGCATCGAGTGGATTACTGTAAATTTTTGACCATTCTTCAAAGCCCATGCTATCGAGCTTCAATACGTAATAAGCATATGTTTGGTAAAATGGATCTTTCGCTGTACCGATCAAAATATAACCGTGATCAGGAGTGGGCTTAATATAATTTGCAGTTTCTCTGTAGAGTCCACCGTACACACGTTCGAAACCAGGCTGAGCCTGCGACTCAAGGACAAACCCAAAAAGGTATAAAAAAGCGCAGACCGCAGTGCGAAAGTACATGGAGAGAATATCCTGAATAAAGGCGATTTTAGCCTTTCCTTACGAAGGTACTATGTTTTCACCTCTCCTTTAATTAAATAGTTATCAAGAAATCAAGAGATAAATGTTAAAAAGTCCTGAAAACAGAATTAAGCTCCAAAATCCACTTTTGAATGCCTTATTGGTAGGAATTGAAAATCGTTCTTTAAATCTGCTAATAGCCTAATCTGAAGGAAAATTTGCACAAAGCATATTTCCGACCATCGTTTTTAGTTTCCTAAGAACCGAACAGGAAATGACTCCTACTTTCATTCTTGAAATTGAATTGCCCGGATTCACGAATGAAATCATCAAATGAGAGAACCTTCTGAACCGGATACACAGCAGCAATTCGGGTCCACTACACTGACATATCAATTTTATTTACACCTGATAAATATCATTCCCAACCACTTGTTGATATCTCAAATTACAGAGCTAAAAAGCAATTCAAATAGCTGTCAAAACGATGTCAAAAGCATTAGAACAGAAAACTGTCGAACTCCTTTCTCCGGCAGGTTCCTATGAAGCCCTGATGGCTGCAATCAAAGCCGGATGCAATTCTGTCTATTTTGGAGTGGAGCAACTCAATATGCGTGCCCGTTCCACCAATAATTTCCGCACGGAAGATCTGGATCAGATTGCATCCATTTGCAAATCTAACAATGTTAAATCATACCTCACATTGAATACCGTGATGTACGATCATGACATCAATTTGATGAAACGTATTGTTGATCGCGCAAAAGAAAGTGGCATCACAGCTCTCATCGCTTCCGATCATGCTGTTTTGAATTATGCTAAAAAATCAGGTGTGGAAATTCATATTTCAACACAAGCGAACATCAGCAATATTGATACGGTAGAATTCTACGCTTCCTATGCAGATGTGATGGTACTCGCGCGGGAATTGAGTCTCAAACAAGTGGCTGAAATTACCAGACAAATTAAAAATCGCAACATCACCGGACCAAAAGGGAATTTGATAGAAATAGAAATTTTCGCTCACGGTGCTTTGTGTATGGCTGTCTCCGGAAAATGCTATCTCAGTTTGCATTCGGATTTCGCTTCTGCCAATCGTGGTGCATGTATTCAGAATTGCAGAAGAAGTTATGTTGTCACTGACAAAGAGTCCGGAACAGAATTTGAAGTAGACAACGAATACATTATGTCTGCGAAGGACCTATGCACGATCGGATTTTTAGATAAGATCATGGAAGCAGGAGTTGCGGTTCTTAAAATAGAAGGTCGCGGTCGTGCTGCAGATTATGTCCACACAGTTACTGCTTGTTATCGGGAGGCTTTGGATTCCTGGAAACAGGGAACTTACAACAGTGAAAAAATTGCTGCATGGATGCAAAGACTCGCCACAGTGTACAACCGTGGATTCTGGGACGGATATTACCTTGGCCGTACCATGGGAGAATGGAACAATGAATACGGTTCAAATGCAACTAAGAAAAAAGTATATGTCGGTCGTGGTGTCAAGTATTTCGAGAAAGCCGGCATTGCTGAAATACTGATGGAATCGCATCAGCTTTCATCGGGTGATGAAATAATTATTACAGGACCTACAACAGGCTACATTCATCATATCCTTACTGATATGATGGTCGCTGGTACAAATGTTTCTGTTGCAAAAAAGAGAGACCTTCACTACTCCACTCACAGAAAAAATCCGATCCTCCGATAAAATTTACAAACTCATGGATGCATGAAAAAAGTTCGGATCCTGCATCGTCGTGACAAATGCATCGGTTGCAATGCCTGTGTTGAAGCAGCAGCGCATCGCTGGCGCATTTCACGAAAAGACGGGAAATGTACACTCGTAGGAAGTATTGACAAAAAAGGAAATTTTTCAGTGATCGTGGATGCCGACGAATATGAAGCAAACAGAATTGCTGCAAAAAATTGTCCGGTACGAATCATTTCTGTCGAATTCAACTGAAACAATTGGTCGGAAATATTTCGAAGAAAAAATGAAAAAAGAAATTTTGGAACGATACTTAGTTTCCATTTACCACTGACCTACCCGTTTTCCGCTCGTTCCTCGCTTCAATCGGGGTTAGATTGCCGAGTCCAAAGCCCTTTAAAAGATTCAACAATTGCAAAATCAATAGTGTCTATCAAGGAAAGTTTTCTCCTTTATGAAAAATAAATATCCGGAAAACTTCAATTGCACGATTTCAAATAACACAATCGGGTAAACTCCAATCCTTTCCTTGATTTAAGGCATTTTTCATTATTGTCAATTTGCCATTTATCATGAATCCTAAACTCAGATTTATAATCTTTCAACAAAATGGCATTTTCATTCAATGTCCAGGTGCCCTTCAAATCAATCATTTTTTTTGGATTAAAATTATCGACATAATGAAAAGTAAAATCATCGTTGATTGTCAGTTCCACTTTGGATAAACTTTTATCGTCACAATTACACACACCATAAATTCCAGTTTTTACAATTGGGGCCGGACTTTCGGTTTTGAAGGACATGATTACAATAAGCAAAAATGTTGCGAGGAAAATTTGAAACGATTTCATAGGTCGAGATATAAAAGATTTAAAGTTCAATATAAGTAATATATCGAAATCAAAAAATGAATTTCACCACCTCACGCTTTAATTGCCCATCTCAGTTTCGCCGACCTTGCACGGGGATTAGCAGTACACTCCTGAACAGTAGGTCGAATGGGTTCCTGAGCTACATCTGAAAATATCCCTTCACGATGAAAATACTGAAATGCTTTTTTGACACGACGATCTTCACCCGAATGAAAAGACAAAATTGCAACTCTTCCACCCGGTGCTAATGCCTCCGGCAATCTATCCAGGAATTTATCGAGTGCGCCAAATTCATCATTCACTTCAATCCGCAAAGCCTGGAAACAGCGCTGACAACATTTTTTAATCTCATCCTTACGAGTGCTTTCTGGCAATAATGATAAAGCCTCTTTGATTATCTCCTGCAACTTTGACGTCGTATCAAGGATAAATCCCTTTGAAATTTTATTTGTGACAGCTCTTGCGATGATCTGATAAAAAGGCTCATCAGAATTTTGAAGGAACAGGGCGGCAAGCTCTTCCTCCGAAATCGTTTTCAGGAGATCTGTTGCTGACTTACCGGAACTTGGGTTCAGTCGCAGATCCAATGGTCCATCCACTTTAAAAGAAAATCCGCGTTCCGGATTATCAATTTGCATCGACGAAACTCCTAAATCAGCCAATACAAAATCAAGTGGGCCTGCCTCCTCTGTTATCAGGTCAATATTTGAAAAGTTCAACTTCTTTACAATCAATATATCCTCTCCATATCCCAATGCTGCAAGACGCTCCTTTGTTCGTGGCAATTCCATTGCATCAACATCAATGGCATATAATTTTCCACCCGGAGTGATTGCCTTGAGAATTTCCAGACTATGGCCACCGTATCCTAAAGTAGCATCCAACCCGGTTTGTCCGGGTTTAATTTTAAGAAAATCCAGAATTTCGTGTACACAAATTGGACGGTGCATCCCTGCCGGCGTCCGGCCTTGCTGCATCACCTTGGCAACATCCTCCGCATAAAGATCAGGTTGAAGTTCCTTGTATTTTTCTTTAAAAGCTTTCGGATGAGTGCCTTTGTATCGAATCCTTCGCTTGGGTTTGGGCTCCTGATCTTCCATAGGGTAAATCTACGAAATATTAGAGATACGAGTAAAAATAAGAGAACTACATAGAGTCTCCATGACGAAACTAATTGGTGATGGTTATACTGAATGTTTTCAAAAAATAAAATTAATCAGCACAAATTCATTTTTTTGAAAAACGATCTTCCTGCCATTTCATGGGATTATCAACGATGTATTTTTGAATGTTGTAAAATGCCCGGTCGTTTCGAATGATGTGTTCATAGAATCGTGGCTGCCAGGCAAAGGATGAATTTGCGGTTTTCAAAATTGATGAAACATGATTTTCACAACCAATTGTATTTTGGGTATTCAAATTTGCAGCCATCATTTTTTTTACCCGGGTTGTTACAGAAGATTTGTATCCACGGATGACGGATGCCAGGTTTTTGGATTGGGGGCCGAATTTGTTTTGCGGGCACCACATATTTCATGTGATTGGTGGGGACGCAATGCATTGCGTCCCCACCAATCACATGAAATTGTGTGAAATCATTTTGTTGATTGTATTGATTTTCCCCAATGATCAACACCGCATGAAAATGATTCGGCATCACAACAAATTCGCCCAATTTCAAATTCATATCCGGGCGTATATCCGGTGTTTTGATCCATTCCTGATTTGCAATTTCCCCTATTTCGTTTAAATGCATTTCTCCATCAATAATTTCCCCGAAAAAATGAGCCCTGTTCTTTGTACAAATAGTAATAAAATATGCTCCTGCATTTGCGTAATCCCAATGTTGAAGCCGTATGGATTCATTCCTGTATTTATTTTGATACAAAGTGGACATTAAATTGCAATTAAAATATTTGCATCAGAAACAAATTCTCCTCACGTAAATCACTTCTCAAAACAGAACATGTATAATGTTCCTGATGCATTGACAAAGATCACCGTAATTTTACTGAGGCATGCTCACTAAATGCAAGATTCTTTATGCGGATTTTTTTGAAAAATATCAATGGCATTCGCATGTATATTTAAATGAAATCTTCGGCTTGAAATAGTGAAGGATCTTTGAAATAAATATCATGTGATTTTAAAAAAATCAATAAAAAAAAAAGGAAACCTTTTTGAGGCTTCCTTTACTTGTATATACTTATGTATTAATAACAATATTTGTTTTCCGTAATCAATTTAGCAGCAATCCGTCTGCGGGATTCTTTTACATTGACAGGAGCAACTTTGGTGAATCGTTTCAGGCCCATCAGGAGCATTCGTTGTTCATCACCACTTGTATACGAGTTGATGGCATCTTTTCCGGCCTTGTTGATCCGTTCAGCAGCATCGTAAAGGAAAACACGCATCATATCAATCTCTTCCGTACATCCGGCTTCGCCGCGCATTCCTGCAAGTTTCTCAATGCGCAACTGAAGGGATTCAGCCACATAAAGATCGATGAGCATGTCTGCGATGTTCATCAACACTTCCTGTTCCTTGGCAAGCTCCATCATCAGCTTTTGTACCGCAGAACCGGCTACCATCAGGACAGCCTTTTTAAAATTTGCAATGGTTTTCTTTTCGGCAGCAAACAATTCATCACTGCCATTACTCATGTCGGGAATTTGCAAGAGTTCATTGGCTACTGCAGTTGCAGGTCCCATGAGATCGAGATCTCCTTTCATTGCTTTCTTCAACATCATGTCGACAGCAAGCATGCGATTAATTTCATTGGTACCTTCGAAAATCCTGTTGATTCGGGAGTCGCGGTAAGCGCGGTCCATGGGAGCATCAGAACTATAACCCATTCCACCATAGATCTGAACACCTTCATCGGTGACGTAGTCGAGAGTTTCACTGCCATAGACTTTGAGTATAGCCGCTTCCACTGCATATTGCTCCACACCTTTTAACTTGGCCTTCCTCCTCCCATTCCTTGTTCACGCAAAGCATTGATGGCATCTTCCATATTCTGACTACAACGATATATCGCTGCTTCCGCAGCGAAAATCCGGATAGCCTGCTCGGCAAGGTTAACACGGATAGCTCCATATTTTGCAATCGGTCGTCCAAATTGTTGACGTTCGTTCGCATACTGAACAGAAAGTGTGGCAACCCGTTTGCATCCGCCAATCGCGGCTCCTGCCAGTTTAATACGACCGAGGTTCAGAATGTTCACAGCGATTTTAAATCCATTTCCTCTTTCGCTGAGCTGGTTTTCCAACGGCACAACACAGTCGTTGAAAAATATTTGCCGTGTAGAACTTCCTTTGATTCCCATCTTGTGCTCTTCGGGATTCAACGTAATGCCGGGGAAATTTCGTTCTACAATGAAAGCACTCAGGTTTTCATCGTTATCAATTTTTGCAAAAACAATGTATACATCCGCGAATCCACCATTGGTGATCCACATCTTTTGTCCATTGATGATCCAGTTTTTTCCGTCTGCAGACAACACAGCTTTCGTTTTCGCCGAATTTGCATCGGAGCCTGAACCCGGCTCAGTAAGACAATAAGCCGCTTTCCATTTTCCGGAAGCGAGGTTTGGAATATATTTTTTCTTTTGTTCTTCTGTGCCGTAATACAAAATTGGCAAAGTGCCAATTCCTGTGTGCGCTGCGTATGCAACAGAAAAGGAATGTCCGGCGCCGAGGAATTCTGTGGCAATCATTCCGGTTGTAAAATCTTTTCCAAATCCACCGTACTCTTCCGGAATAGAAATACCAAGCAAACCAAGTTCACCTGCTTTATCAAGGATAGTCTGCATGAGTCCGGGCTCCTGTGCATCAATCTTATCCAGATTTGGATACACTTCCTGTTGCAAAAAATCGCGACAGGTTTGAGCAATCATTTGCTGTTCTTCAGTAGCTTCTTCCGGAATAAATACATCTGAAGCCTTTGTCTCGCGAATGATAAATTCTCCGCCTTTAATTGCTGATTGTCGGGTGCTGGTTTCCACGTAGAATTAATTATGAATTATGAATTATGAATTAAGAATTATGAATTATGAGTTGGGGGATGCAGATAGACAGGTTGTGAATTGAAACTACAGGATGAGTTGAGAATTAAGAATTATGAATTATGAGTTGGGGGATGCAGATAGACAGGTTGTGAATTGAAATTACAGGATGCGTTAAGAATTATGAATTATGAATGGGTGGTTTCAGATTAATTGGATAATGCAAGAATAAGGGAGTGAACATTCTTAATTCATAATTCTAAATTCTAAATTCCTTAGAGTAATTCATAAATCCCTGCTGCTCCTTGTCCTGTTCCAACGCACATGGTCACCATGCCGTATTTACCGCTGCGTCGGCGAAGTTCGGAGAAGAGCTGTACGGAGAGTTTGGCACCGCTACAACCGAGCGGATGACCTAAAGCAATTGCTCCTCCATTAACATTTATTTTGGAAGGATCCAATTCAAGAGTTCGAATCACAGCGAGAGACTGGGAAGCAAAAGCTTCATTTAACTCGATCAGATCCATATCTTCCTTTTTCAGTCCGGCATGGGCCAGTACTTTTGGAATCGCTTCAATGGGTCCAATTCCCATCACACGAGGCTCCACACCTGCAACAGCATAATCCACAAAACGCGCAATTGGTTTTACATTTAATTTCTTTAGCATTCGCTCACTCACGACAATTACAAAAGCTGCGCCGTCAGAGGTTTGTGATGAATTCCCGGCAGTTACTGTTCCCCGTGTATCGAACACTGGTTTTAGTGTTGCCATTTTTTCAAGCGTAGTATCTGCACGCGGACCTTCATCCGTATCAACAATTACATCACGGGTTTTTCTTTTCTCTTTTTCGTCGAGATAAACTTCCGTGACAGTTACTGGAACTATTTCATCCTTGAATTTTCCATCGCGAATAGCATTGGAAGCCTTGATGTTTGATTCGAAACCGAATCTATCCTGATCTTCCCTGCCTATTTTGTAATCGCGAGCTACTGCTTCTGCCGTAAGTCCCATTCCCCAGTAATAATCAGGATTAGACTGAACATATTTTAGATTGGGAACAAGCTTCCATCCGCCAAAAGGAATTGGCGACATACACTCTACCCCGCCTGCAATAATACAATCTGCCATCCCTGCATGAATCTTGGCGGATGCAATTGCAATTGTTTCGAGGCCTGAAGCACAATACCTGTTTACCGTCATTCCAGGAACTTTCACTGTGTTCAATCCCATCAGACTTATCATCCTTCCGATGTTCAAACCTTGTTCAGCCTCCGGGGTTGCATTCCCTACAATCACATCGTCTATTTGTTCTTTATCCAACTGTGGTATTGATGCAACGAGATGACGAATCACTTCCGCTGCAAGGTCATCCGGTCGCATGGAACGAAACTTACCTTTGGGAGCTTTCCCGACTGCAGAGCGAAAACCGGCGATGATGTATGCGTCCATTTTTTTAGTGAAGAGTGAAGGGTGAAGTGAAGGTGAAGAGTGAAGAGTGAAGAGTGAAGAGTGAAGAGTGAAGAGTGAGTGTGGGTGTGGGTGTGGGTGTGGGTGTGAGTTTGAGTTGAAGTGTGAGTGTGAGTGTGAGTGTGAGTGTGGGTGTGGGGTACTTATTGGGCATTACCTTTTGTGAAGAGATTCAGGATCTGAGAAGGGAGCAGTTCGTCCCTCGTCCCCAGTCCCTCGTCCCCTTTGTTTACTTCTTCTTCAAAGTATCCTTAACAGCCGGATTCGCTCCCGGTTTTTTAGGATCTATGGGAACAGGACCTTTCTTTTCGGTGGCTTTCTTTTCTGCTTCTTTCTTTTTCACAGCCGCTGCTTCTATTTCAGCTACATCTATTCCATCCTTGTAAGTTGTTTGACCGACTACTACACCCTTGCGGCTATACGTTTTCCAAACACCATCTTTTCTTCCTGTTTTGTAATTGCCTTCCTGGCGGATGGATCCATCCTCAAAGTAACGCGTCCATTTTCCATCCTTTTTACCATCCTTGTATTGACCTTCCTGAGCAGTTTGTCCGGAGAAAAAATAGCGGGTGTATTGTCCATCCTTAACTCCCCCAAGAAACTCTGTTTCTTCTTTTACTTTATCGTAGCCAAAGTATTTTCGTTCTACACCTTCCTTGGTATCATTCACGAAATCGATTTCAGAAATTTTTTCTCCGAAGGTGTTATAGAACATCCATTTCCCTTGTTTGCGTCCGATTTCATCAGTACGGTTACGGTGTTTTTCTTTGCCAGGAGCATACTTCGGCTTCTCCTCTCTGGCTTGTCCCATAGAAATTACCGGAAGCATCAATCCCAGAAATAGGATCAAAGTTAAAATCCGGCTTTGGGAGCTCTGGAATAGTTTGGACGTATTCATTCGGTCAGACAAATTTACAATTCTAATTTCTCAATGGTTTACCGCTTGTGAGAATACTTTGAATCCTTTCAAGAGTCTTACGCTCTCCGCAAAGGGAGAGAAAGGCTTCTCTTTCCAGATCCAACAAATATTGCTCAGAAACGAGGGTCGGTGCAGACAAATCACCTCCACACATTACAGTTGCCAATTTTTGTGATATTAACTGATCGTGAGGAGAAATGAAGTTTCCGGACATCATTGCATTCGCTCCAGCATAAAACATGCACATTCCACTCCGTCCAAGCACTTTTATATCTTTTCTTGGGATTGGTTTTGAATACCCGTCTGCTGCAATTTCCAAAACAGCTCGTTTTGCGTCCGTAATCACCCTTTTCGGGTTGATTACAACCTCATCGCGGCCGGCACGAAGTATTTTGAGATCGTAGGCTTCATGTCCAGATGTCGATACTTTTGCCATTGCTATGGTTAGGTAGTATTCACGCAGAACCTGTTCATCGATATTTCCATCACCGTAAGCATCGCTGGCGCGCAGTGTCATTTCTTTACTTCCACCACCACCCGGAATCAATCCGACACCAAATTCGACAAGACCAATATATGTTTCAGCAGAAGCTACTACTCTGTCGGCATGAAGTGACATTTCACAACCACCACCCAATGTGAGTGCATGCGGCGCCACCACTACCGGGATGCCCGAATACCGAACCCGCATATTCATATTTTGAAATGCCCGAATCGCCATATCGATTTCATCAAATTCCTGATCGGTAGCAAACATGAAAATCATCGCGAGATTTGCACCGGCAGAGAAATTCTGTCCTTCACTGCCGATCACCAATCCTGCAAAATCCTTTTCAGCGATATCAATCGCTTTGCTCATCCCTTCGATGACTTCGCCGCCAATGGTATTCATTTTAGTATGGAACTCGAGGTTTAGAACACTATCACCGATATCGATGAGACTGCAACCGGCATTTTTCCAAACTGTTTTTTCTCTGCATGCATCCAACAGGATGATCTGTGATCCTCCTGATTTTGACTTGCGGCTTCCTTTTTGAAGGTCGTAAAATTCCTGTTGCCCGTTTTTATATTCGTAAAATGAACTGACACCTTTCTTCAACATCTCGTACACCCAGGGAGCAGGAGCCATTTGTTTCTGCTCCATCACCGATATCACATTCTGGATACCGAGCAAATCCCAGATAGCAAAGGGTCCGATTTCCCAACCGAATCCGGCGCACACTGCTTCATCAATTTGCTGAATATCGTCAGCTATTTCGGGTATACGGTACGTTATATAACGGAACAATTCAGCAAAAGAAGAACGGTAGAATTCACCCGCAACATCTGTTCCCGCAAAAAGGACTTTGATCCGGTCTTTGAGATTATCGATACTCTTTGTTTGATCAAGAGTAGGAAATCTGGATTTCCCTTTTGCCTTGTATTCAAAAGTCTTGAGATCCAGGGTAAGAATTTCGCTTTTGCCTTTTTCTCCTTTTACCTTTTTATAAAAACCCTGATTTGTTTTATCTCCAAACCATTTATTATCAACCAACTTTTGGACAAAAGCCGGTAACTTAAAAGTATCCTTGCTTTCATCGTTTGGACAACGGGCCAGTACATCCAATGCAACTTTCACAAGTGTATCCAGTCCGACAACATCACAGGTACGGAAAGTTGCAGATTTGGGACGACCGAGAACCGGTCCTGTTAATTTATCTATGTCATCAATTGTGAGTCCCATCTTTTCAACCAGGTGAAAAAGCGACATGATTGAAAACACACCAATACGGTTGGCGATAAAGGCAGGAGTATCTTTACAAAGTACTGTTGATTTTCCTAAAAACAAATCTCCATAATTCATCAGAAATTCAACAACAGCGGGATCTGTTTTTGGTGTAGGAATAATTTCAAGGAGACGAAGATACCGTGGCGGGTTGAAAAAATGTGTTCCGCAGAAATGTTTCTGGAAATCTTCAGACCGGCCTTCGTCCATCAAATGAATCGGAATACCGGAAGTATTCGACGTCACCAGAGTTCCGGGTTTTCTGAATTTCTCAACTTCTGTAAAAACACTTTTTTTAATATCCAGATTCTCAACAACAGCTTCGAGGATCCAGTCACAGGAAGCTATATCTTTCATGTTATCCGTAAAGTTACCTGTACGGATACGGGAAGTAAAAGATTTTTTATAAATCGGAGAAGGATTCGCTTTGAGTGTAGCCTGCAATGCGGTATTTACAATTCTGTTTTTTACTTCCGGAGAATCCAGGTTCAATCCTTTCTTCTTCTCCTCATCGGATAATTCCTTTGGAACAATATCCAATAACAGAACATTCACTCCGATATTTGCAAAATGACAGGCGATACGGCTACCCATAATTCCACTACCAAGTACTGCAATTTTTTGAATCGATCTTTTCATTCAATTTTCTTTCTGGTATGCTCTGATGTTTTCAGATGAATTTGCTCTGCGTTCCCATCACTGGCAAATAGTTTATATTCTTCAAATCTATTCTGCGTACATTTTTTCAATTTGTCTGGAAAATTTTTCCGAAATAATTTTTCTGCGGAGTTTGAGCGTCGCTGTCAATTCCCCGGAATCAATTGTCCATTCTTTACTCAACAATTCAAACTTTTTTATTTGTTCAGTTTGTCCGAAATCCTTATTGAAATCCTCGATCTCTTTCTGGATTCTGTCGATCACTTCATGATGCCTGATCATGTCATCTGCATTCGTAAATGGAAGTCCTTTAATTTCACACCATTTTTGAATGTGGGCAAATGAAGGCACAATCAGGGCGGAAGGAAATTTGCGATTCTCTCCGATCACCATGATTTGTTCGATGAAAGAAGATTCTTTGAATTTGTTCTCGAGTGCCTGAGGAGCAATATATTTTCCACCTGAAGTTTTGAAGATTTCTTTCTTTCTGTCAGTGATTTTAAGGAAACGGTTGTTCATCATCACCCCGATATCGCCCGTATGGAAATAGCCATCAGCATCCATCACTTCGGCTGTGAGATCAGGTCGGTTGAAATAGCCCAACATTACATTGGGACCTTTGCAAAGTATTTCTCCATCTTCGGCAAACTTTACTTCTACTTCTTTGATCACAGGGCCAACAGTGCCGAACATAATTCCATCCTGTTCGAGGTTATTCACGGCAATAACCGGAGAAGTTTCCGTTAAGCCGTAGCCTTCGAGTACCGGAATCTGCGCCGACCAGAAAACTCTGGCCAATCGTGGTTGCAAAGCTGCGCCACCACTGACGATCACTTTCACATTTCCGCCCAATGCTTCCCTCCATTTGCTAAAAATTAATTTATTTGCCCATTTCAGCTGAAGTTCATACCAGGCACCATTTTTTCCATTCACTTCATATTTCAAGCCCAGATCCAGAGCCCAGAAGAAAAGTGCTTTTTTAATTCCTGTTAACTCTTTTCCTTTTGCAACAATCCTGTCGAATACTTTCTCGAGCAAACGAGGAACTGTTGAAAACACATGTGGCTTTAGTTCACGAAGGTTATCCGCAATTTTCTCCATGCTTTCAGCATAGTAAATTGAAACACCATTAAACATGTACATGTAGGTGAGCATTCGTTCGTAGCTGTGACACAAAGGAAGGAAGCTCAATGCCCAATTCTCTTTTCCAACCGGACATAAATGTTCAGAAGCAAGAATATTACTTACGATATTGTTGTGCGACAGCATTACCCTTTTGGTGTACCGGTGGTTCCGGAAGTATACAGCAGGGACGCGAGGTCATTGGGAACGATGCTGTCTTTTGTCGCCTGCAATCGATCAGGATTGGAATTTGCTTTCCCTTTCTCAATAATTTCAGTCCAACATTTTGATCCGGAAACCTGGTCGAATGTATAGACATCAATCAGAGAAGGGACTTTAGATCGTATGTTATTTATTTTGGCGTACATCGCTGCATCGCCTGCGAACATATATTTTGCAGAACAATCATTCAGAATAAAAACAATTTCAGATTCGCTAAGTGTTGTGTATACGGGAACGTTTACAACACCTGTTTGCAACATACCAATGTCCATGATATTCCACTCGGGCCTGTTGGCTGACATCATGCCAATCATGTCACCCTTTTTCAACCCCATGGCCAGGAGACCTTCACTGATCTGATCTGCTTTTTTAAGAAACTCTTCTGTAGAAGTGAGCACCCAAGTGCCATTTACCTTTGATGCCAAAGCATCCTTCTTTGGAAACAGTTCCAGTTGTCTTTTAGGAATGTCGAAAAGCCGTGAAATCATTTATACCAAATCATTGAACGGTAAGCAAAAGACCATCAAACCAGAAAAATTCCTTTGACCGGTCAGCCTCCATTTTCAGTTATTCTGCCAAATTAGCTGATTTGACTACACCGTAAGGACGGTGGAAAAAAAATTTTGCAGGGGATATTAACAATTGAAAGGCTTCCGTTCTTTGTATTCTGAGGCCGAACCCTGAAGAAAAGCCTTCGTATCATCCTTATGCACTTTCAAAACGATTTGACCCGCAGCCTGAACATACGGTTTCCTCTGATAGTAGCTCCGATGTTCCTGGTTACCAATGAGGAAATGTTGAAGGCCTCGATGGAAGCCGGAATTATGGGTTGCTTTCCAAGCCTGAACTACCGAACTGAAGGCCAATTGGATGAGGTGCTTAAAAGCCTCAATAAATTTTTATCAGCCAGGGCCGGTCAGCCCGGAACCTATGCAGTAAACCTTATTGTCCAGAAATCAAACCCCTGGTTTGAAAAGCATTTGAAAATTTGCATCGATAACAAAGTTCCGGTTTTTATCACTTCTCTTGGAAACCCAAAAACGACGATTGAAGCTGCTCATGCATACGGTGGAAAAGTATTTTGCGATGTTACCAACCTGGTACACGCACAGAAGTGCTTTGATATGGGATGCGACGGTTTCATTGCTGTTGGTCAGGGAGCCGGAGGACATGCAGGTCCATACCCTCTTGCTATTTTGATTGAAACCTTAAAAAATGCTTTTCCCGACAAGCCGGTATTGGCAGCCGGAGGAATTGCAAATGGAAAAAGTATATTGAGTGTCCTTGCTGCCGGAGCATCTGCTGCCTATTGTGGTACACGATTTATTGCTACACCGGAAGCAGGAGTTTCACAAGAATACAAAAATGCTATCCTTGACGCTGGAATGGAAGACATCGTGATGACAGATCGAATCAGCGGAACTCCATGTACGATCATCAATACAGAATTTGCAAAAAAAATTGGCACGAAACAAAACTGGTTTGAACGATGGATGAGCAACAATCCACGCACGAAGAAATATTTTAAAATGCTCATTCAGCGACGAGGCTTCAACTGGCTCGAAGATGCAGTGAAGCCCGGAAATTATCATAGTCTATGGTGTGCAGGACAATCGGTGGAATTAATCCATGAAATAAAACCGGTAAAAGAAATCGTTGATGAATTTATTCGGGAAACTGAAATTGCTTACGAAGAACTCAAGAAAATGACTACCTGAACATTTTGGGAAAATGAAAACAAGTATTGATTTTATCCAATGAAAAAACTATTGATCCTGCTTGAACGTGCACGAAACTCCTCTTTTCAAAGAAGAATTCTGGATTTCGCCCTTGCTCGTGCAATTCCATTTAATTCACCACATGGATTCAGAATAATTGAAGTGTTCGAAGACGGAATAAAAATACTTTTGCCATACAAAAGGAAAAACCTGAATCATCTAAAAGGAATTCATGCGTGTGCACTGGCAACACTTTCCGAATTCGCTGCGGGAATTACATTGGCAAAACTGAGTGGCACCGATTCGTACCGATTGATCATGAAAGAGCTTTCTATGGTTTATCATTACCAGGCGAAAGAAGATGTTGTTGCCGAGTTGCATTTTCCCTCTGAAGAATTCAAAAATAAAATTACTCTCCCCTTAAACTCTCAGGATGCCGTTTTTGTTGAAATCGTGGTTGAATTGTTTGATGTGAAAAAAAATCATATTTCTACAGGAAAAGTAAACTGGCAAATTAAAAAGTGGGAGAAAGTAAAAACAAAGACCGGTTCCTGAGGAAACCGGTCTTTGGTATGCTTCAATTTTGTTTGTTTTAAAGAACTGTCAGACGGAGAACATACGTTTTTTCATCTCCGGTAATTCGCAACATGTAAATTCCTTTGCGATACGATCTTACATCAAAGGTGTGATTAAACAATTCTCCTGTTCTCTCAAAATTCCGTACTGCCACTTCTCTACCCTGACTATCCAATAATGAGACGCCAAGATTTTTCGAAGGCAAATTTTTAATCTGAAAATTCACTTCGCTTGTCGCAGGGTTCGGGTATAAAGCTATCGTTGCGGCTTTTGTTACCGTTGTGATTCCGGCAATATTATCATTCTCAACATTTACATTATCGATGTAAATATTATTTCCAAAATCATTAATGTTTGCAAACCGTATGAGCGCCATAGAATTTGCATAGCTTGTCAGGTCTACTGTATCATTCCTCCAATGATTTGCCTGAGACGGTGTAAAGTCAACATTGGAAGTGGCTACTGTTTGCAATGTAAGGCCGGTTTTGTAATAGGATGTAGCTGCAAATGTACTCCCGCAATCATCTGAAACATCTACTCTCAATCCATCCTCATAAGCTGCATAAATAGAATAGGCAACGTCAAAAGTCAATCGTGGAGCACCGGCACCATTTAAATCAGCAAGCATTGTCATGAGGTAATCTTCCGCACCCGGATTATTGTAGCTGAAATTATCAAACCATGCAGCTACAGTTGTATTTCCATCGCTTCCTACTATAGGTGTAGTTTGTGACCATTCATACGAAGGCCCTGAACTTGTGACCGACCAGCCATCCGGAGGGAAAGTGAGTTGGAAATTTTCCGTTAATGGAATTGCCGTGGTTGTTCCTGTGGTCATTTGTATCTGCAGCAAATCATTTGTTGAATTTTGATCACCAGCATACACAATCGAGCACTCGAGAAGGTAAGGTCCGGCTACAGAAAAATCTGCCGTTGTGAGGAAGGTATAGGTGAGATAAGCACCGTGGACCAGGGATCCATTGTACACTTCAGACACCGGTGTTCCTCCATTGATAGAATACGAGATCGTAAAATTTGTCACCGTATTCATTCCATCATTTCTAAGATTCACACTGATCGGAACAGCACTTAAATTCTGGCATCCGAAAAGATTACCGGGGAGCGGACTAATCATGTTGACCATTGACAAATCAGCAACGAAAGTACAGTTCTGCAATCCGGAAGCTTTGTGAATGGCAATAGCACGTCGTCCTTTGCCTCCATTTGCACCGATTGCTCTCACGCTAAACCAGGTGTCTTCAGACTGAGAAATGGGTATCACGAAAGCAGTTGTGTTGCTTGTTCCGATTGAATCCATGAATTGGCTCCCCAGTTTACTAATCTCATAGGAAACAGCACCACTTACACCTGTCCAGCTCAATTGCATGGTATCTATACAAACATAATCGATTGTAAGATCAGAAGGCAGAGCAATTATTGCGAGGTTTGCATTTGTCAAATCACTTTGTGCACCTCTGCTAATCCTTACTACTACACGATCACTGACAGTCGATGGAATTGCCCATTCAAATTGTCTCAGATTCGGAGCAACAGCAGCATTAATTGTAGTCCACGTAGAACCTGCATCTGTAGAATATTCCAGATTGAATGAAGAAGTATTTCCAAATGCGTCCCAGCGCAATAATTCAGTTTCCCGGGCACGAAACCTTCGCCACCATTCGGGTATGTAAGTGTAATTTCATCTGTCCTGAATTCCCAAACGATGTAAAAGCGTTGAGGTCCGGAAGGAACAGAAGTACCTGCTATATTCACAGTATACGTTCCCGCTGTTGGATTGTCGATAGTAACCTGCTCCACATTGTTCAAATGATCAGCTCCGCGTGCTGCATTTGATCCGAGAGCAATAGCATTTGGTGAAGGATCCAGTACCCAAGGAGAAAAGATTGTGCTGGAAGGTGTGCTTATCGTCATATCAAGGTCATTGACAAGAGAAGTTGTGCCCAATGGATCTCCTTGCGGATCCAGCCAATAGACCATAGCCCTTACCTGATTCACTCCAGCAGGGATCTGTAAAGTAAATGAGCGAACAGCACCCTGCCCTACTGAATCGAGAACATACCTGTTTTGTTCGAGAGTCTGAAGTGCACGAAGAGCATTGACTCTGCCCCAGCCATATGTAAAATCAGGTCCCGGATTTCCTATGTCTTCGGCAGAATTCAGAAGTACAGCTTTGATGAGTGGGGATTCCGGGTTCGGATTTCCTGTCAGCTCACGATATGCCTGATACAATTCCGAACATATGCCGGCAATACCCGGACATGCAGCGCTAGTTCCGCCACCCACCTGATAGGTATTGCTTTCATCTGTCGACATCTGATCAGCACCATTGGAAGAAATATCCGGTTTCACCCGACCGTCAGCAGAAGGTCCACGACTACTGGAGCCATCGAGAACTTCATATGGGTCCAGATTCGCACATGCGATCACATTTTTCCCCTGCTTAAATCCCCCTGTAATTGTACCCCATGGCGGTCCGGCTCCATATCCACAATCGGCTCCTGGAATTATTTCCTGCAGAGAATACCAATGAGAATTGAGGGTTGTCATGAACAAGCTGATCACCTGCACTGGAATAAAGATCATAATCATTGCAGCCCTGACTATAACTTGTAGAAGTAATGACAGCGCCATACTGTGTAAAATATAAAGGTGCATTGTAAACATGATCATAACCATCAGGTCCGGCACCGACATCATGAACATACAAATAAGCACCGGAACCCATTCCTCTTTTCGTCGGATCTAAATTTCCTGCTCCGGCTGCAATCCCGGAAGTCATGTCACCATGAGTCCCACCGGCACCTGTGTTCACAATATTCGTCAGTCGTCCCTGAAAATCGATGTGAGGTCCCACTTCACCATCATCAGCGAGTGAGATGCTTACGCCTGCTCCATCGTAATGACGGCCACCTGAATAATCAGTATTGATTTGGTTCGCACGATGCAAACTCCGGCCTCTGGTATCATCCGGTGTGGATGGAGGAGCAACAGAGCGATCCATTTTATAAATGGTAAAGATGCAAGATGATCCACTTTACTCTGATCAACCCGAACATGGAGTTGTTGGTACGCACTATATTTTGCTTCAATAATAATTCCTTCTTGCAAAAGCTTATTGGTGATGAGATCGATTGAGTTGTCACTAAAAAACTGGACAACCAGATCAATCTGATTATTCGCTGATTGAGCGTAAGCAGGATAATTGTGTTCCGCAAGTATACGTGCCAGTTTCATCTCAGGTTCGAGCGCAAGAATGGTACGTACATTCCACTCTGCCAAACGAATTAGATTGTATGATTCCGGAATCGAAAGGATAAAAGCCCGGTTTGGAATATAATTGAGAATTCGGATTCCGCTTGATTCTATCGCCATTTTTTCGGCGGAAGTCGGAATCGAATTAAACTGAACAATCCGGTAATACCTGCCTTGAAAAAGTTCAGCAGAAGAAATTGTCTGCAGCACTTTCTTTTCGAAATCATTCGATGTTGAAATAATTCCTGATTTCAACAAGAGTTGGGAAGGATTCGGAACCGGCTGAGCGGCATACGTGGAGAGTCCTGCAAGGAGCAATGCGCTTGCAGCAATCTGTGTAATAAATTTTTTCATGAAATTATTCTTGGTAGTTGAGAACCAAAGGAACCCAAAAAAAGGATGATTCCCAAGAAGATTTTTGGATATTCTACAGCTATTTAGAGTGTTTCATTTTAGCCAATAGACGTAAAAGTTGTTTAATGGAGTAGTATGTTTGCAAGAAGAATTGATTTGAGCATGTTAAAAAATATTCTTCGTCATCTTTTGGGTATTTTCGCCCTTCTGATTTTCGCTTTGTCACTGATCATTGCAAGTATTGCATATGTCCTGGTATTTTTAATTGCATCCGAAAAGAAGGCTCCACATATCGCACATGTTTACATTTCCCGCACATGGGCTAGTTTTCTATTTCCTGCATTCGGAATCCGCGTTAAAGTATTGCATCAAGAAAGGATTAATCCGGAATCAACCTATGTTTTTGTTGCCAATCACAGATCGTTGCTGGATGTCCCGGCGTATGCGGTGGCGTGTACGAATACGTTTCGTTTCCTCGCCAAGGAGGAGCTAACCAAAATTCCATTGTTGGGCTTTATAATCCGCAAGCTGTATATCAGCGTAAACAGGAAAAACAAAGCTGCCCGTGTTAAGAGTATGGAAAATATGTTAAAATCAATTCAAGAGAATATTTCAGTGTTTCTTTGTCCGGAAGGAACACGA
>JADKKE010000006.1 GCA_016720655.1 Bacteroidota bacterium | reverse complement strand
GAGACGGAAAGCCGTGTACGGCATACATGAACTGGGTCATCAGTGCAAGCAATCCTTTGGAAATTAATTTCATTTCCGATGGTAATTTTGAACCGGGCTCATTTTCGTATACAGCACTCTGGGATTTTGGCGATGGAAATACTTCTACCGATAGCTGCGTATCGCATACCTATGCCCAGCCCGGAACCTATCAGGTTTGTCTGCATGCAACAATGTGCATCGGCGGTGGATTGTGTTGTACGGATTCTGTTTGCAGACCCATCACTGTCGGCCAAATCACAATCCTTCCTGAACTGGCAAATACTGCAATCGATCTCCTGTTGTTTCCCAATCCAACATCAAACCTGCTGAATATTGTAAGTTCTGACAATTTCAATTTTAAAATCTACAATTCTACCGGTTCTATCGTGGAAGAATTCAAAGCGAACAGTGGTCAAACCACTATTTACCTGGAAAAATACGGTGCAGGATTGTATTATTACTATGCTTCAGATCCTTCAGGAAATCAGGTGAAGTGTGGGAAGATTTTGGTTCGATAAGGATGATTTTTGAACGCCCCCGTTGGATTGATTTAATTATTTTCCGAATCGTTGGTACACATTGCAATGTGTACCAACGATTCGGAAAATAATTAAATCAATCGGTGTCCGCGATTTCCAAATTCTCAATCGCCACCTTCGCCAGCATCGTTCCGAAATTCACATAAATCGTATTCTTTTTTATTTCTTCGACGATGCCAATTTGTTTGCCTTTGAGCATACGCACTTTGCTGCCGATCTGAATTTCTTTCTTGAGTCTTTCGATCAATGCAAGTCTGCGTTTTTCTACTTTGTCTGGAGCATTGTCAGCGGCTTTCTTTTTCTTCTCGGCGGTCATCTGTCCGACAAACTTTTTGATGACGGGCTTTTTGTCTTTTGATTTGTCCCATTCTTCCGCCAGGGATTGCATTCTTCTTCCAAGCTCTGCCAGTTTACGCATCTCCTCGTATTTGGTCTTTTCGACTTCCATTTTTGTTTCGAGTTTCTCGCGGAGTTGCTCGAATTTTTCACTGGCTGCTGTCGTGCGTTCTTCCTTCTTTTTTAATGTTGCGAGCTGTTGTTCCTGCTGCACACGTTGTGAATGAAGTGTCGAAAGCATTTCATTCAGTTTGATTTTATCCTGTTGTACTTTTTTCTTCGCGCGATCAAGTACATGTTTAGGCAAACCGATTCTTTCTGCTACTTCAAAAGTATATGAACTTCCCGGCTGTCCGGAAATGAGCTTGTACTTCGGTTGTAATGTTTCCGGATCAAAGAGCATCGATGCATTGCGCACGCCTTCAAGATGATCGGCGAGGAGCTTGATATTGGTGTAATGCGTAGTAAAGACACCAAAAGCTTTTCTTTTGTTCAGCTCTTCCAGAACAACTTCCGCGATGGCACCACCCAGCTCCGGATCCGTTCCTGTACCAAATTCATCGATGAGAATTAGCGTTCGGTTATTCGCCATCCGCAGAAACTGATTCATGCGAATAAGACGTGAGCTATAAGTACTCAGGGCATACTCGATAGACTGACTGTCACCAATGTCCGCCAGCAGATGATTGAAGAAACACATTTCTGACTTCTCTTCTGCAGGCACCAGCATTCCACTTTGCAGCATGAGCTGTAACAAGCCAACTGTCTTTAGCGTAATTGATTTTCCTCCTGCATTCGGTCCGCTGATGATTACAATTCGACTTTCCTGGCTCAGTTCGATGCTGAGCGGAATGATTTCCTTGTTTTGCGTTTTGTTTTGTAAATAGAGTAGTGGATGATATGCATTCACCAAGCGAACCACTGAATTCTTACTCAACTGTGGTAAATTCGCTTTGATCTCGATAGCGAAATTTGCTTTAGCACGGACGAGATCAAAAGTAGTGAGTACTTCGTGATAATTGCGGATAAGCGGACTGAATGGTCGCAAGGTGTCTGTGAGTTCACGTAACAACCGGTTGATTTCGTACCGTTCATCCTGTTCCAGTTCTGCAATTTCATTGTTCAGTTCAACGAGGGCTTCGGGTTCTACAAAAGTTGTTTTTCCACTTTCGCTTTTTCCGTGTACAATTCCCTTGACTTCCCGTTTGTATTCAGAAGGCATCGCCAAGACCCTTCTGTTGTTGTAAAAGTTTTCTTCATTTTCCCTGCAGCCATCCTTTTTTCTTCAGATCCAAAATAAAGCTTCGAAAACGCTTGTCGGCTTCGCGTCGCTTGGAGCTCAGAGAATTTCGAATATCCTGGAGTATCGGAGATGCACTGCTTTTTACCTGCGAATGTGCATCGATGATTGAATCTATCGCTTTGACGATATCCTGCGTAGTATAAACGGTTTCCGTGATTCGTAATAAAGATGGATAAGACGCTTTTCTGTCATTCAGAAACTTCAGGATGGCATTAACCGTCATCGAAGCGGACCGGATCCGGCTAAACTGTACTTCCAGTAACATGGATCCGGAAATCAGGAGCAATTGAGATTCTTCCTCGAAATCTTCAAAGGTCAAATCCGGAAAATAGCCTTGCTGAAAAAGGGTTTGTTTGAATTCGTCAACCTGTTTCAAGACCAGCGTAAGGAAGTCGCGATCAGCTATAGGTGCCAGTTCCAGGGCTTTACGCTTCCCGGATGCCGATCGGCAATGATGTTCCACCCGTTCCTGGACACGGTCAAATTCAAATAAAGCGAGTGTATCGTCACCAAATAATTTCATTGCATGCAAAGATTTGATTTTTCGATCATATTGCAATGGAATTTTTATGGGACGGGGGGCGGGGGACGGTTTCATATCTTTCGCAAACCAAATGAAATCACCAAAATACATTGCAATCATCGGCGCCGGGGCGGCGGGATTTTTTGCGGCGATCAATGCGGCGAGATTAAATCCTTCCGCAAAAATTGTGATCTATGAGAAAAGCCCGAAGGTGCTCACCAAAGTGAGGATTAGCGGGGGCGGAAGGTGTAATGTGACTCACAATTGTTTCGATGAGGCAACGCTTGTGAATTATTACCCCAGAGGAAGTAAGGAATTGCTCGGACCTTTTCATCGTTTTTCTCCGGAGCATACTGTTGAATGGTTTCGTTCATGTGGTGTTGTGCTGAAGACCGAAGAAGATGGAAGAATGTTTCCCGTTAGTAATGATTCAGCAACGATTGTTCAATGTTTATTGTACGAGGCGAAAAAATCCGGAGTTGAAATTCTTACGGATACAAAAATAACAGGTATTCATCCTTTGCCATCCGGTCAGATTCAATTGAAAATTGAAAATAAAGGTGAGCAAGTTGCTGATGCAGTATTGGTTTCCAGTGGTGGATTTCCATCAGTTGCCGGTTTCAAATGGCTGGCGGAACTCGGGCATACGATTCAGGCACCCGTGCCATCGCTCTTTACTTTTAATATTCCTGAAAGTCAGATTACATCTCTCATGGGACTGAGTGTTTCCAATGCTCTTGTGAAGATTAGTGGAACAAAATTTTCTCAACATGGCCCTGTATTGATTACCCATTGGGGTTTGAGCGGACCTGCAATTCTGAAGTTGAGTTCTCTCGGAGCACGTAAATTGGCAGAGATGAATTACGAATTTGAAGCGGAAGTGAATTGGACCGGTCACATGAACCCTGAACAGGTGAAAGAGATGTTGAACGCGTCGCGAAAATATTCTCCGAAGAAAAATGTGTACCAGACTCCGGGTACAGGTATTCCAAAGCGACTTTGGGAATTCCTTGTTTATAAATCGGAGGTGCCGGAGAATACACTATGGGCGGATGCGACTTCAAAACAAATGAACCGCCTGGCGTCAACCATTCAATCCGACAAATACACTGTCAAAGGAAAAACCACTTTCAAGGAAGAGTTTGTAACCTGCGGGGGAGTTAGTTTGAAAGAAGTTGATTTCAAAACCATGCAAAGCAAAATTGTCCCCAACCTTTATTTTGCCGGAGAAGTTCTCGATATCGATGCACTCACCGGAGGATTTAATTTTCAGGCGGCCTGGACCACAGGTTTCATCGCAGGTGATTCGATGGCTAAAAATTAATACGGAATTCGATTGCATTTCTGAGAGAAAGATCTTCGGAATCACATTTCTCCTTATCTCAGTGCAATTCCTTAATCTTCAAATGTTTTTATTCCTGAATTTCTCCTTACAAGAAGGAAGATTTCAATTTCTTCTTCTAAATTTGGCAATTGATTTATGGTTTTAAGAATGACCCGAAAATATCAAAGATCATCGCGAATTGTTGGCTGGGCGCTGCTGCTGGTCTTTGTATCTCAATGTGGACTTCTTGGAATATTAAGAACCAATAGTTTTGAAACAGATCCAGAGTGTGTGCATGGTGATTTTTACGGACTCCCGCTGAGATTCGCATTTGGGAAAAATGAATGTCCGCCAATTGAAAGTCAGGGCTTCTTTTCTTCGGGAAAATGTGAACTGTTTATCAATGGAAAATTAATGGATGTGAACGCAATGGAAATCCGTAAAGATTCCACGATTGTGTATGCATTTCAGGACGACGAAGAAGAACAAATGGTAAAGCATATTTATGCCTGCCAGTTGAGTAAAGATGTAATGGTGTATGATAAAAAGAAGCCACGACAATCAAATCAAAAAATATTTTGTCCGGAAACAGATTTAAAAACTTCTCAGAATTTCTTTTTCCCTGGATCACGGAACTCATCAATCCAATTCGGAGAAAAATACTATGAATTGTCATCGAATGGACGGGAAGGCCCGCCTCCGGAGAGTTCGGAATCATTCTTCTGATCATTTCGGAAATCTGTTCCGGAAAATTTATTTTACATTAATCTCCTAAAAAAATTCCAATGAAAAGATTTTTACTCTTGTTCTGTCTGTTTTGTATCAGCTACGGAACAAAAGCCCAACATACGGTGAGCGGAAATATTTCCGACCTGAAAGACAAAACAAAACTGCTCGATAACGTAGCTGTATTTATACCTGACTTCAACCGCTTTGATATATCCAAAGAAGGTGGGACGTATATTCTCAGAAATGTGGGAATCGGTGTGGTCAATATTCAGTTTACCCGACTGGGTTATAAATCTGTTGTCAAAACGATTAACACGAAAGACAGCGCAACAGTAGTAAATATAGAAATGGAACCTTCTTCAATGGAGCTTGAAGAAGTGGCAATCACCAGCAACAGCACCAAATTGCCGGACCAGATTCCATACGCTGTTTCTACTTTTTCTGCGAATGAATTAAAAAGAGATGGCAATATGGGTTTGTTACAACGCTTGAGTTATGAGCAGGGCATTGATAAAATTTCTTTGGGAAATGGTATTGCCAAGCCGGTGATTCGTGGTTTGTCTTTTAACAGATTGCTCTTGTATCAGTATGGTACACGGATCGATAATCAGCCCTGGGACGACAGACATGATATGGGCATCAATGAAAATGGTGTCGACAAAGTGGAAGTGATCAAAGGTCCGGCAGCTTTGATTTATGGCGCTGATGCCATGGGCGGTGCATTAATTTTTACTGATGAAAAGCCGGCAATTACAGGAAATGTTGTCGGAGATGTAAACCTTGGTTTTCATACAAACACATTGGGATTGGTTTCTGAAGCAGGTGTAAAGGGAAGTGCACAAAATGGATTGTTTTATTCTGTCCGCCTCGGTGCGAATTCACATACAAGCTATGTACAAGGAGCAGGAGAAGAAGTAAAAAAGAATACAGAGGATAAGGAATTTGCCGGCAATTCAAAATTTATGTCGACGAATGGAAAACTTGTTCTTGGGATGAGCAAAAAGTGGGGGATGAGTAAGCTCACATATTCCTATCTCAACCAACAAATCGGGATCATTGAACTGGAAAATGATTCCACCCTGGAACCGGGAGATCTCAATGCTGAACAACGTGATCGTGAAATGGAAGCTCCTTACCAGGATGTGACATCGCATGTTGCATCGCTTGAAAATACTGTGGTTCTCGGTTCGTCGAAGATAAACTTCAATTTGTCCTATCAAATTAATGACCGCAAGGAATTTGAACCTTTGCCGAACAAGGAAAAAGAAGATGCCATTGGTTTGAAATTAAATACCATGACTTATGATGTAAAATATTCTTCAAATTCAGAGAAGAAGTTTGGCTTTACTCTTGGGTCACAGGGTTTATTTCAGACTAATAAAAACTTTGGAAAAGAAGGACTGGTACCGGATGCAAAGGAAACAGACCTCGGAGTTTATGCTGTTTTGCGTTACGATACACGCAAATGGAATCTCCTTGCCGGCGGTCGTTTTGATGCGCGAACGCTTGAAGTGGAATCCTATGAAAATGAAGCAGAAGTCGACACACTCGAAATGCGTCCGGAGATTGAGCTGGATAAAGAGTATTCCCTTGCAAACGGTTCCCTGGGAGCAGCCTTTCATCCGACAGAGCATCTCACTTTGAAAGCAAATGTTTCATCTGGATTCACAGCTCCAAATTATGCTCAGTTAGGGGTTTACGGAAAACACGAAGGAACGTACAGGTTTGAAGCCGGCAACACGCACCTGGAAGTCGAACAGAATCTACAGGGTGATTTGGGAATTATTCTTGAAAATAAAAATATAGATGTGCATTTGGAAGGCTTCTACAATAAAATCACCGGGTACATTTACCTTGCAAATACAGGTGGAGTGAAAGAAGTGTCAATTGGTGGAGTCGATTCTTTATTGCCTTTTTACGACTACCGTCAGGATGATGCTACAATCAAAGGGGCAGAATTAATGCTTGACATTCATCCTGAAAAAGTGCAGTGGATCGACCTGATGTTGTCCTATGGAATGTTAAAGGCTGAATTGGACAATGGAGGAAATTTACCATACATCCCTGCAGATAAATTTGTCGCGGCTTTAAGACTCAAAAAGGCCAAAATGAACTATGTGTATAATCCCTACATTTCTTTCGTGCTTAGCAATTACTTTGAGCAATCGGAAGTGGCTTCTTTCGAAACGAAAAGTGAAGGATACAGTTTGCTCGATTTGCATCTGGGTGGAAGTTTTAAATGGGGGCAACAGTTTTTCGATATCAGCGTATCAGCGAACAATCTGATGAACACTGGTTATTTCAATCACCTTTCCCTGATCCGCAGTATTGGCGTGCGTGATATGGGAAGAAATGTTTGTATCCATTTGCATATGCCATTCGGAATCAAAACCCGTAAATGAAAATAAACACATTTCTTCATTTCAATTTCAGGTTTCAGCACCTTCATCGGGGCTGAAACTTTGAATGATTCTGCCATTCCGTTCGTTTCAGGAGGATTATTCAGCTCTGACTGTGAAAAAGTCCCGTTGGAAAGAAAAAACCGTGTTCACATTATTTAACATAGAGCAACGTATCTTTGTAATTCCTAATAATCATCTATAAAGCTATTATGCGTCAACACCTCATCACCCGATTGTTCAGTATTGCAATGCTGGCATTTCTTTTCTTCGGACAGAATCATTCTGTATCTGCCCAGGCAATCCAGCCTACGAAAATGGATTACGCTCTGGAAATCATTAAGTACTATTATGTAGATACTGTAAATGACAGCAAACTAACAGAAGAAGCATTGAAAGCCATGATCAAAGAACTTGATCCACATTCTGTGTACATTCCTCTGGATGAAATGCGTGCGATGAATGAACCATTGGTTGGAAAATTTGAGGGTGTTGGAATACAGTTTAATATTCATGATGATACCATCATGGTGACTCAAACAATTCCCGGTGGTCCATCAGAAAAACTGGGCATCCGTGCAGGTGACCGGATCGTGACTATCAATGATACGAATGTAGCCAGTTCTAAAATCACAAATAATGATGTGCTCAAGAAATTACGTGGTGATAAAGGAACGAAAGTGAAAGTCGCTATCTTCAGAAGAGGCTCCGCTGAACTGATCGAATACGTAATCACTCGTGATCAGATTCCTTTGTTCAGCGTTGATGCGTCTTACATGGTGAAACCTCAGATCGGCTATATCAAAATCAGTCGTTTTGCAGATTCTACTGTTGACGAATTCAAGAAAGCATTGAAGAGCCTCAAAGAACAAGGTGCAAGCAGTTTGATTCTTGATTTGCAAAACAACGGAGGTGGTTATCTCAACCGTGCTGTGGAATTATCGGATGAATTTTTAAGTGAAGGCAAAAAAATTGTTTTCACCCGGGGAAGAAATAGTCCCTCGGAAGATTTCACGTCAACAACTACCGGTGGTTGGGAGAAAGGAAAGCTTGCAATTCTTATTGATGAAACATCCGCATCAGCTTCCGAAATTGTTTCCGGTGCTATTCAGGATTGGGATCGTGGTTTGATTATCGGCCGTCGTTCTTTTGGAAAAGGGTTGGTTCAAAAACCATTTCAATTGCCTGATGGTTCAGTGATCCGGCTTACAGTCGCTCATTATTATACTCCTTCCGGACGATGCATTCAAAAACCCTATGAACTCGGTGATGAGGATGAATACGATTCTGATCTGAACAATCGTTTCAAGCACGGTGAACTCTTTAGTTCTGATAGTATCCATTTTGCCGATAGTACAAAGTACTTCACAAACGCAAAACGCGTCGTGAAAGGTGGGGGAGGAATCATGCCGGATGTATTTGTTCCACTCGATACTACCATGGGAAGTACCTATTACAGCAACCTGCTTCGCAAAGGTGCTTTGAACGATTTCACGCTTACGTACACGGACAATAACCGCGCACAGCTTAAAGCGAATTACCCGACAATCCAGGTATTCACTGAGAAATTTAAAATCGAACAAAAATTCATGGATGATTTCATTGCTTTCGGTGAGAAACAAGGTGTTCCTATGGATACTGCCGGATATAAGAATTCTGGTCCACTGATCCGACTTCAGTTGAAGGCATTGCTGGCAAGAAATCTCTGGGATACAGATGCGTATTTTGAAGTCATCAATGATATCAACGGAGCTTTGCAAAAAGCAATAGAAGCCATCCAAAACAATACTTTTGAAAAGATGAAACTTGCAGATAAATAAGCACGCAATCCTGATGTCAACGACCCCCCGTACAATTTTTTCTCTTACAACATTACTGATCGCAGCATTGTGTGTGCATGGTCAGAATTCTTCAGTAAAAATTATGTCCTGGAATTTGTTGAACTGGCCAAGTGTAAGTCAGTCGACAACGGATAGTACTAAATCGTTGTCCGGATTACCGCACTGTTGTTCAGTATGAAGAACCGGACATACTGGTTACACAGGAGAATGCTACTACTTACAGTACGACCTGGTTTTTAAATAGTGTGATGAATGCATCGGGACCGGTGTACAGCCAAGGAACGTATATCCACGGACAGGACACCAACAACGGAATTTTCTACAAAGATTCTTTGTTCAATTTCGTCAGTAATGTTCGAATCACGACATCTCTTCGGGATATCAGTCAGTTCACCATGGTGTTTAAACCAACTTCGGATACCATCCTTATTTATTCTGTTCATTTGAAAGCAAGCAATGGATCTTCGAACGAACAGCAACGTGCTGAGGAAGTCGATGCTTTGCGTGTTGTTACAGATGCATTACCATCGGGCACTGATTTCATAGTTGTTGGCGATTTCAATATTTACGGATCTTTTGAAAGTGCTTATCAAAAGTTGCTTCAGGTACATTCCGGAACGGATGGTCGTTTTTACGATCCGCTCAATTTATCCGGCACATGGAACAATCCTTCATACCGCTTTTTTCATACACAATCAACACGATTAAACTCACTCAACGGCGGATCTTTCGGAGGAATGAATGATCGTTTCGATATGATTCTATTGTCACGTGCTGTGACGGAACCAACCGGCGTGTATTATCATCCGGGTTCACTTACTCCGGTAGGTAACGATGGAAACCATTTTGATGAATCAATCAATTATGGAACGAATACCGCTGTTCCTGTTTCTGTCGCGGATGCCTTGTATTATGCATCCGATCATCTTCCGGTTTATGCCTGGTTTGATATCGGTCCTACGAGTGGAATCGAAGAGATTTCTGCCGCAGTTTCGGACGTGAGTGTCTATCCAAACCCATTGGTTGACGAAGGAACAATTTCATTTCAATTGAATATCGCGACGAAAGTTTTTTGCCGGATTAGCGATCTTTCCGGCCAAATTTTATGGTCATCAGATTCTGAATTTTTCATCCGGGGCAGAAATGAAATCCCTTTTCCTTCATTTTTATTTAAAAATCCAGGCCTTTATTTACTTTCTGTTGCGACAGATAAAACATTGATTAACAAGAAGATAATTGTAATCAAATAATTTTTTTCTCATTTCTAAAACGAGTACCTGCGTTTCCCTCGTTAGTACTGGAACTTTTACACCTCTTTGTAGTTAAACCATCTTAAATGCCTCTCCAATGATGCCCAAGAAGAGCAGTAAGAAACCGAAGCCCAAAGTAGGAGCCTTGCTGATCTCTGAGCCTTTCAACCCAGAGCCTACTTTCAAACGTTCGGTTGTGCTCATTAGTCAGCATACGCGAAAAGGTTCCATCGGATTCATCATCAACAAACCTACACCTTTGTTGATCCATGAAGCTCTGGATGATTTTCCGGAGTTTGATGCGCCTGTTTATTGGGGTGGCTCTTTGCGTTTGGATTCGATCTACTATGTACATTCTGTTCCCGCACTTGAAGGCAGTCACAAGATTGCTGAAGGTGTGTATTGGGGAGGGAACTATCAGCAATTGAAAATGATGATCGAAGCAGGAGAAATTTCGACTGATCAGATTAAATTTCTTGCAGGGTATTCAGCATGGGATTCGAAACAGCTTGAAGAAGAAATCAAATCGGAAAACTGGTGGGTAACGGAAGCAGATCAATACAGTACTTTATTAGAAGAGCCAACGGTTGTATGGGGAAGTGTCCTGCGAAAAATGGGACATGTCTACGGAATCCTCAATAATTTTCCGGAAGATCCGGGGATAAATTAGTGAATGGTGAAGAGTGAATGGTGAATAGTGGTTTGTCACTACCACCATTCACCATTCACCATTCACCATTCACTTCACTCGCTAAGGTCTAAGGTGAAAAGTCACCACATTCCCGTTCTTCGTCACTGTTGCCAAATCATCACAGTTACCATTTCCGAAATCAATCGTACGCAGGACGCCATTTGGAGGTGTAATCGCAATGGTACCGCTGGTAATCCAATAACAGGAATTGTCGCGTATCAAATCTGTGATCACAGCATTGAATACATCACCACTGCTATGTGTTGATGTCGCTGTGCCATTCACTTTGTAAATATCATTGATGTGCAGACTATCACCATAGCCGGCAATCATTTCACGAGTACGTTCGCTGTTCCATGTTCTCCATGTACCATCTGTGCGTGTTACTTTCATGTTCACAGCACTGATGTGCCAGTTCATGTTGTTGGAACTGTTGAATCCATTATTGGTAACGGTGCGCGTTCCTTCAATGTGACGACTGTTTACAAAATAGTTGTCGAATGTAATTGTCCAGGAAGCTCCCGGTGTAAAATAACCACCGCCGGTATAGGTAACAATCACTTTTCCACTCCGAAGTCTGCCGTCTTGTCCGGTACAACCTGTTCCGAAATCAATAGTCAGAGTATGGTTCACAGTATCGCGGGTCACAAGAGCGCATCCCGAAAAATTAAACTGTAGATCTTCAGCAGGAGCAGCAAGGCGCTGATCGATCGCTCCTGTTTCAGAAGCTTGTGCTACCATGTTGTCGACATCTGAATAGATATTTTCAACCTGGCCCATATCCGAAGCGGAATTGGAAAAGTCATCTTTGTTGTCTGAATTTTGATTGTCTTTTTTACACGCACTTGTCATCAGGAGTGCTGTGACTGCAAAACCTATCGTGAGCAGTGTGAAAGGATTTTTTTTCTTCTTCATCATTTTATCTTTGTTAAGGAGTTTAAATTTTAAATGTGCAGGAATGTTCTTAAGACGGGACCAAAAGTGAATGGTTTAATTAGTTCTGATTATTAACACGAAAATCTCGTGAACCACTGATTTTGTTGGATTCTAGGAGATGTTAGTATAGTGAGCTTTTATTGAGTTATTAGGTTATTAGGTTATTGGGCTGAGGGTGTCTGTTGTTCTATTTTATTCGTTTATGAAAAGCGGTAAAGCAGAAATACCATCTTGAATTCTGATTCAGATCGTTTCAATGTTTCGTTGACCATTTATATAGAAGAAAAAAAGCAGTCTAGACACACTCACAAATGCATGATCCACGAAAGGATCTACCCAGCCAGATGCGAATGACTCAATAACTCAATAACCCAATAACCCAATAACCCAATAACTCAATAACCCAATAATAACACAATAACTTAATAACACTCAAAATCGGGAAACTCCCTTTACTCCTGAGAATCAAGTCCATGATTAAATTCCGAATGAATCGAAAATCCTTCAAAATTGAAATATTTTTACACAAACTATTGCAGATTCCCGAATAATCCTATTTTTGCACCCGCTTTAAACAAGTAGGATTCCGTAGCTCAGCTGGTAGAGCAATACACTTTTAATGTATGGGTCCTGGGTTCGAGTCCCAGCGGGATCACTAAACAAGAAAAGGAACTCTCGGGTTCCTTTTTTTGCTATTGAAATTGTCTTCGTAGCTCAGTTGGTAGAGCAGCTGACTCTTAATCAGCGGGCCGCAGGTTCGAATCCTGCCGAGGACACAAATTTACCGACAAACTACAGAGTGTTTTTCCTCTTGGTAATTGTCATTCAGCAACATTTGAATTTCTGGTTCGGAACGCGCAGACAAAATTCCGATGAACATTTTTAAATCACAATCCACAATCATATTCAGCGAATTTTTGAGCTAATATAGCATGTCAACCTTCCGGGTCGTATTCTTGTTTCTGTGCTCCCTGCTGATTCAGGATACTTTTGCCGGTGACAATGCTGCATCAAAAAATCCATTGTATTCACGTTATCCGGCACCGCCACAAAACGATCGTTCACTTTTTTTTGTTCAGCGAAGCAAGAATACGAATGCAATCGTCTATGAAACAAATGTGCTGCCGTCCGGAAAAATTAACACGGATGATCCTTTGAAAATTTATTGGATGCAATATGCCAGCGACAGTTCAAAGGAAGATTTAAATTACGTCCAACGCCGCTACGCATATGGTATTCAGACCACACCGGTAAAAGGACATCCCGGTCAATACATGTTGAATTTTGTTTCTTATGAAAAGAAGAAATTTTTCCTGATTGGCGATTCAGAAGGAAAAAGATACAAAGCCTTCATGACCATCAATGGAAAAATGGCGGAGTTGAAAAGAATTTTTATTCACCTCGATGGCGGAACTTTCTGGTTTCCGAATATTGTGGACATCGAAATTGTCGGTAAAGATCCTGCCAGTCAGCAAGAGGTAATAGATCACTTTAAACCCTGATTTTTTTTCGATCAGATCATCGGATGCCTTTTGAATTCGGCATTCCGGTCGAACAAATACCTGTATGTAACCAGTACCCGACTTTTGTATGTGCCCAGGTTTTCTGCAATCGTGATCATTTTAGGATTAAAATCTCCGATCCATTGCATTTCAAAATCATCGTAGAGTTTTTCTTTTTGAATCAGTTTAGCTCCCTCAACAATGATGTAACTGTCAATGCCTTTTCCCTGGTGTTCAGGAACAATTCCAAAGACGAGTCCGATGAATTTCCTGGTGCTTCGTCGCTTTAGCATCAGAATGAAACGTAATTTTTCAATCCATCCGAATTTCCCTTTAAAGTGGCCGAACAATTGGTTGATGTCAGGTAAGTTGACCCACATCGCAACGGGTTCATCCTTGTAATACACGTACCAGATTACTTTTTCGTCAATGACAGGTTTCATGGAGCGAAAAAATTTCTGCACCTGTTTTTTCTCCAGGTCTTTTCCTGCACCGATTTTCCCCCAGGCCTTGTTGTACACGGTCCTGAAATCCTCAGCATATTTATCCAAGTCCTTTTTACGAATATACCGAGCCTGATAATCCGGATTCTTCCGGATGTTCTCGTGTCGTTCGTAGAATTTTGGCTGGAGCTCACTCATCACTTTCATGGAGAAGCACCATTGTTCAAAATAGGTTTTGAAGCCGTACGACTCGAAGAAGTCTTTGTAATACGGTTTATTGAAATTCATTTTATACAAAGGCGGAGTAAAGCCTTCAACGATCAAACCCCACCAGCTGTCCCGTTCGCCAAAGTTGATCGGCCCATCCATGGCTTCCATTCCACGTTCTTCGAGCCATTTTTTTCCTGTATCAAACAAAAGATGAGCAGCAGTCTGATCATTGATGCAATCAAAAAAGCCAATTCCCCCTGTGTGTGGATGATCCCGTTTAGCAAGTTTGTCGTTGATAAACGCGGCGATTCTTCCGATGCATTCTCCGGAGTCGTTTCGGAGAATAAAACGGGTACATTGTCCGTGGCGGAAGAATTTATTTTGCTTTGGGTCAAATACAGCAAGTATATCCTTGTCCAAGGGCATAATCCAATTCGGATCATCCGAAAAAATTTTTCGTGGGAGTTTCAGGAATTCGGCAACATCCTTCGGGGAGGATACTTCAGTGATTTTCATGGGAAAATTATCGCCACAAAAGTAAAATTTTTTGTCATCTGCCGGCTGCTCAGATTAGTACTTGAAATTCATTCGAAAACGTCCATCTTTTAGAGCAAAAATAGGGGAGGTCGTATTCAAAAAAAAACCGCCCTTTTTTGGAGGACGGCTTTTCTTATTTTTGGTTAAACGCATTATTTACCATTGATGCTTATTTTCTTTTGGAGCTCGAGTACGCTTGCTTTGAACTTCTTATCGGTTTCGATGAGGTTGTTTACGGTACGGCAGGCGTGGAGAACGGTAGCATGGTCTTTTCCGCCGCAATGGGCACCGATGCTGCTGAGAGATGATTTGGTCATGTTCTTGGCAAAGTACATGGCAATCTGGCGCGCCTGAACAACCTGACGTTTACGGGTCTTTGACTTGAGCATTTCGATTGGCAGGTCAAAGTAATCGCAAACAACTTTCTGGATATAATCGATGGATACTTCGTGGGTTGTATTCTTCACGAATTTATCAATCATTTGCTTGGCAAGTTCCAGTGTGACAGATTTTTTGTTCAGGGAAGCCTGAGCGAGTATTGAAATCAGTGCACCTTCCAGTTCACGGACATTCGAAGTAATGGAGTAGGCGATGTATTCAACAATTTCCTTTGGAAGTTCAATACCATCGAGATACATCTTCTTATTAAGGATCGCGATTCGTGTTTCCAGATCCGGCATTTGAAGATCCGCAGCGAGTCCCCACTTAAAGCGACTCAAGAGGCGTTGCTCCATACCTTGCAGATCTACAGGGGCTTTATCCGATGTGAGGATAAGTTGTTTCCCGGTTTGATGCAGGTGATTGAAGACGTGAAAAAATACATCCTGAGTCTTTTCTTTACCGGCGAAGAATTGAATATCATCCAAAATGAGCACATCGATCATTTGATAAAAATGAACGAAATCGTTTTGCTCATTATTTTTTACTGCATCGATGAATTGATGTGTAAATTTTTCGGAAGAAACGTACAATACTGTTTTTCCGGGATGTTGATTTTTGATTTCTATACCGATAGCGTGAGCCAGGTGAGTTTTTCCCATACCTACACCACCATAAATCAGCAATGGGTTGAAGGAAGTGCCACCGGGTTTGTTTGAAACCGCATAACCGGCAGAGCGAGCCAGACGGTTGCAATCACCTTCGATGAAATTTTCAAAGGTGTAGTTAGGATTTAGTTGAGATTCAACATTTACCTTTTTCAGTCCCGGAATAATGAATGGATTCCGGATCGTACTGTTGCTGTTAGCATTTAACGGAACAGTTACTGGGCTGTTTTTCAGATCACCATGAGTCCGTGTAGGGATCTTCACAGTGTAAGGTTTTGACTCTGCATTCGCATGTTCCATCACGATACTGTACTCGAGACGGCCTTCTGTACCGAGTTGCTGACGGATTGTTTTGCGGAGCAAAGTGATGTAGTGTTCTTCGAGCCATTCGTAAAAAAACTGACTGGGTACTTCAATTGTCAGGATCTTGCCTTCCAGCTTTACGGATTTAATGGGTTCGAACCAGGTTTTGAAACTTTGAGCACTTACGTTGTCCTTAATGATCTGCAGACATTTTTTCCATACACTCTCGCAAGTTTTCTCCATAGTTGTCTCCAAGAAAATTTTTTTTAGTTTGGGTGTTTCGTTTTCCAATTTCTTTTTCCCTTTCCCTCGAAAGAGTAATTTCTAAGCGTTATTGAGTGTTGAAATTCGCTAACAAATATTCTTCAAAAAAAAATAAAAAAAAAATTAAACGGCTATTGTTTTTTCAGAAATTTTTACACTTGAGCCGAATGATTCTTTTTTCCCTGAATGTACATTGAAGTAGTAGTCAATGCGACCCAAACGGATACCCGCCCAGCCGACTTGTGCAACCATTACATCTTTTCCCTCTGTGTTTTTGTAGTGTACAGGTTCATCCAGGAAAGTGTGGGTGTGTCCACCCAGAATTAAATCAATGTTTGAAGTTTGTTGAGCGAGAATCTCATCTGATATTTTTTTCTCGTTGTATTTGTATCCCAGGTGTGATAAGCATATTACAAGTTGGCATTTCATTTCTTGTTTTAACAACCGTGCTGTTGTGTTTGCTTTGATCACGGGATCTGTGTACCGTGTGTTTCCGTAAAGTTTAGCATCTACCAGTCCTTGCAATTCAATACCAAGTCCGATGACGCCGATTGTGAGGCCTCCTTTCTGAAATATCTTGTAAGGTATGATTTTTTCGTTCAATGGTGTATCAGAAAAATCATAATTTAAATTTATAAATGGAAATTTTGCATGTGGCATTTGTTTCAGCAATCCATCCATTCCATTGTCAAAATCATGATTGCCGAGAGTAGCAGCATCGTAGCCCATATCACTCATGAGGCTCAGTTCCAGTTCACCACCATACAAATTAAAATACGGCGTGCCCTGGAAAATGTCTCCGGAGTCGAGGAGGAGTACATTTTTTTCTTCGGATCTGATTTTTCTGATCAATGCAGATCTTCGCGCTACACCCGCCATTCCGGGATACTTGGGATCATTCTCCGGAAAAGGATCAATTCGGCTATGCACATCGTTGGTGTGCAGTATCGTGAGCTTCACCAGTTCATGCTTTGCCAGAACTTCCATCGGAATTCCTGTCAACCCGATCAAAGCTGCACTTCCCGCAATCGAACGTATAAAATCTCTTCTACTTGACATAGCTGATTCTTCCGTCAGTGTCTACTGTAATTTTTTCTTCTGATTTTCCCTGAATGTACAAGTACTGAATGATGGCATCCCTTACTTTTAAACCGGTTGTTTCCCGTTTCCCGGCTTCTCCAAACATTGAAAACTGATCTCCGCCATTGGCGAGATAATCGGATGTTACTACTTTATAAGTTTTTGTTGAATCAAAAGGTATTCCCTGTATTGTAATGTTGATTGCATTTTTATTTTCTATCTGAAAACGAACTCCGGAAACCGGTGCTCCGTCTTTGGAAGCGATGAAGTTAAAAATTTTTTTGACACTAACACCATTCAATGTTAAAACTACCAATTCATTTTCAAAAGGCATAAGTTCGTAAACATCGCCTTTCGTAATTTTTCCCTGAGGCAGACCTTTTCTCAATCCTCCATTATTCAGCACCAGAAAATCTGCAGCACGTCCGTCTTCAGAGGTAAATCGTTGGTTACACTGTAACAAACATGCATCGGCAACAAAATTTCCCAATCTGCTTTCCGGTGTTTTTTTTTCGAGTGCCTGTACACTTTCTGCCAGAACAATACTCATTTCACCGGACATCTTTTCCCTGTATGGCCGGATTTTTATTTCAACTAAGGAGTCCTGTTCTGCATTTCCTTCCCTTGAAAACGCATATTCCCTTGTCTCCGTTTTTTGTAATCGATCCTTTGTAGAACATCCGCTTAGAACGGAATATGTCAGAACGAAAAGTAATAAATTCCGGCAGACAAGAAGCATTTTTTTTAATTAACAACAATGATAAAGAATTTTAATTCCGTTTTTATCTTCACCGTAAAATTTAAAAGCAATGTATACTAGTGAAATACAGGTTCGCGTACGATATGCGGAAACTGATCAAATGGGATATGTCTACTACGGGAACTATGCTGCTTACTTCGAAGTTGCCAGGGTGGAAGCATTGAGAAGTTTGGGTTTTAGCTATAAGAAACTGGAAGAAGATGGCCTTATGTTACCGGTCTTGGATTTTTCCGTGAAGTATTTTAAACCTGCATATTATGATGATGTTCTCACTATAAAAACTACAATTCGTGAATTGCCTCAGGCAAGAATTCGTTTTGAATACGAAACGTATAATGAAAAAGATGTATTGTTAAACACGGCTAATACTTCTTTGGTTTTCATTAACAAAACTACCAATCGCCCTTGTCCCGCTCCACTGGAATTTAGAAATGCAATTGGCAAATTCTTTGGTGGAAAAGAGTTATGAGTTTAGAGTTATGAGTTATGAGTGCGGGGTGACTCATAACTCATAACTCTAAACTCATAACTCATAACTCTAAACTCATAACTCATAACTCTTCCATCAAATACCTATACAAATCCACCATTGCAGCAATATCTTTTTTATTTACCTTTTCATCAGGTGTGTGTACGTTTTCTTCTGCTGCTCCAATAAAACACCAGTCAATAGGATAGGGCTGTTTCTGCAACTCATTGCCATCACTGCCTCCGGATGATTCTACTTCCAATTGGAAGGGAACCTTGCTTTCGCGGGCATGCCGGATGATTTCATTGATGAATTTTCTCCTCGGTAATCCGGAATCACGCATCGAAACGACTACTCCTTGTCCGGGCCGAACTCCTTCCGTAATCCATGTGATGTCACTGATGAGCGCCTTACGGATCGCGTATTTCTCAAAAAGGAATTTTGCCAGAAAAGGTACACTGCCACCACCTTGCTCTTCCCAACAGGAAAAAACAATTGCCCCGTGTTCAAGTGTTTCACATACCTGCAATGCACTCCACACTCCAAGGCGATTGTCCATATAACAGCATTGAACACTGTTCTCGTCTTCTCTCCAATCGGGAAAGTACGATAGATTGGTTCCACGTTCAATTGCCCTTTTCGATTTATAGAGAAGATGATTTTCATCATCCAAAACAACTTCACATGTCACCGAACCATCACGATCAGTTCCTACCAGCTGCGTTCCACTCTTTAAATGTGTACCGCCGATTTTTACAAGTTGATTCTCGTAACGTACAGTGAATCCAATATTATCAATATGCGCAAAAATTGCCGTCCGTGGTTTGCCAAATACCAGCACAATGCATTCCTGAAAATCTTCTCCTGCAAAAATTTCTGGTTGCACTTTCCAGTTTTTACTGTACTCATATATATAGGACATCAAAAAATCATGCATTGGTCCTTCTTCACCGGATGGTGCAGCAATCGAACAGAGTTTTTTCAGTAGTTCCAAGGAATTCTAAATAAGATGTTGCTTCAATCTTTTCCCAAAATCAAAAGGGATGCAAAAATATCATTTTCTTAATACGACCAAACGATCTTTAACAATTGTTGTCTGAAAAAATATTTCTCCTTCAATTTTAGGTGCTTGTATTCCGGAACCCAGCCATTTATCTCCTGTTAAAATTCTTGCTTCTTCCCAGATTCCTGCATCGATAAATTTTTGAAGTAATTGCAATCCGCCTTCAACAATCACAGACTGAATATTTCTATCGTGCATGAAACTCATCAGTTGCGGGAGTACAGCTTCATTGAAATTCAGTTGATGCCATTCCCTCAGTCCGTCGATGTGATTTTTCTTTTCATTGATGATCAAGGTCTTCACTTTCCCGTTTAACAAATGAAGATGTTCCGGCAATTTTAAAGTCCGGTCAATCACAATTCGTAGCGGGTCCTTACCCGGCCATTCCCGAACAGTAAGTTCAGGATTATCAAGAATGGCAGTCTTCGTGCCTACCATGATGGCAGGTTCTTCACTTCTCCACTTGTGTACCAGTTTTTTTGAAAATGAATTGGTAATCCAGCGGTTTTCAGGTGTTGGATTTTTTGGTGAAATAAATCCATCCAAACTTTGAGCATATTTCAGAATGACATAAGGCCTTTTCTGAACATGGAAATGTATAAAACGACGATTCAATTCCTGTGCTTCCTTTTCACAAATCCCTGTTACAACATCTAATCCTGCATTCGTCAACTTTCGGATTCCTTCTCCATTTACCTGCGCAAATGGATCTTTCATAGCAATAAAAATTTTTTTGATTTTTTTTAAAAGAATCAAATCGCAACAGGGAGGGGTTTTACCATGATGACTGCAGGGTTCCAGATTCACGAAAAGAGAGGATTCAGCAAGAATTTCTTCCGAATGATTTTTCAGAACATCTTCAATTGCATTTACTTCCGCATGCGGTCCGCCATATTCGCGATGATATCCTTCTCCAATAATTTTTCCATCATGCACGATTACAGCTCCTACCATTGGATTGGGAGCTACATTTCCCAATCCGTTCTCTGCCAGCTGAAGGCAACGCATCATGTATTTTTCTTCCGCTGTCATCCCTGCGAAAGTAATTATTTTGAAATGATTCTTTCCCACAATCACCATGAATTGAATCAGATGAGTATTTTTGAGGCTCTATGAAGGTAAAAGATATTATCTCCAAATTCCGGGAAGAGCTTGTCGGCATCTATTCTTTTGATGAACTGGATCAAATTTTATTTCTGGTTCTTGAATCTGAATTAAAATTTAAAAGAACAGATCTCGTACTTCAAGCGGATCGAAAACTCCATATTCACGAATCTCTTCGACTCAACGAAATACTCGGAAATTTACAAAGGGGAATGCCATTGCAATATGTACTTGGACATGCCTGGTTTGATGGAATGAAATTTTATGTGAATCAGGATGTTCTCATTCCACGTCAGGAAACTGAAGAACTTGTCAATTGGATTCATTCTTCTATTCTTCCGGAATCTTCAACGGCTTATGGTAAATGTTTGGATATCGGTACAGGCAGCGGATGCATTGCTATCAGTTTAAAAAAGCGAATGCATTTTCTATCTGTCACCGGACTGGATATTTCAGAAAAGGCTATTGCTGTTGCAAGTAAAAATTCCAAAGATCTTGGAGTTCCTGTATCCTGGTGTGTTGGCGATATTCTTCATTGGGAGAAAATGAGAGAAGAAACGCCGATGATCCGCGATCAGGAATTTGATGTGATTGTGAGCAATCCTCCCTATGTGATGAAAGCTGAAAAATCGCGTATGGAATCCAGGGTCACCGATTTCGAACCCCATTCTGCACTTTTCGTTTCGGATGCTGATCCATTGATTTTCTATCGTAAAATATCGGAATTTGCATTTCACACTTTGAAAGCCGGAGCTTATCTTTACTTTGAAATCAACGAAGCAAAAGGAGAGGATGTAGCGGAACTTATGGAAAAGGCAGGATTTCAGGATATTGAAGTTCGCAAAGATTTGCAGGAAAAAAACAGAATGGTAAGGGCCAGGAAAGTTTAAATCTTTGCAATTTTTAATTATCAAGTCCTTCAAATAATTTCTCATTGATATCCGGAATTTCGATTCAATGAATTTCGACTTTATTATGACTGAACAGGAAGCCAAGAACAGGATCGAACAATTGATGCATCAAATCGATGAGCATAACCATGCGTATTATGTTTTGTCGAACCCAACAATTTCAGATAAAGAATTTGATACTCTTTTGGAAGAGCTGATCGGTCTTGAAAAAAAATACCCTCAGTTTGCCTCGAAGGAATCACCCAGTCAGCGTGTTGGTGGTGAAATCACGAAGCAATTCAAAGCCGTGAAACACAAATACCCGATGCTTTCTCTCGGGAATACGTATTCTGAAGATGAGCTTAGAGATTTTGATGAAAGAGTTAGAAAAGTAACGGGAGACGATGTTGAATATGTTTGCGAATTAAAATTTGATGGAGTTGCTATTGGTTTAGCGTATCACCAGGGAAGATTGATACAAGCAGTGACCAGAGGCGATGGTGTCCAGGGTGATGATATTACAGCGAATGTAAAAACCATCGGTAGCATTCCCTTGCGACTCAAACCGGGCGATTATCCGGAGGATTTTGAAATTCGCGGAGAAATTTTCATGCCCAGATCTTCTTTTGAGAAAATCAATGCGGATATGGAAGCACAATTGCTTGAAGATGGCTACAATGAAGTGGAAATTTCAGAACGCCTCCTTAAGAATCCACGAAATGCAGCTTCAGGGACTATTAAAATGCAGGATTCTGCAGTTGTTGCCAGGCGGAAACTGGATTGCTATTTGTATTTCGTCTTTAGTGAATCCTGAACTTTAAAACTCATTTTGAATCTTTGCAGAAAGCGAAGGAATGGGGATTTAAAATCTCTGAACATTCAAAAATTTGTAAAAGCATTGATCAGGTCTTTTCGTTTCTCGAAAAATGGAATGTAAAAAGACACGAACTGGCTTTCGATACTGATGGAGTGGTAATCAAAGTGAATTCCTATGCTCAGCAGGAGGACCTCGGATATACTGCCAAATCTCCACGATGGGCAATCGCATATAAATTCAAAGCGGAAAGTGTTTCTACCGAATTGATCTCTATCAGCTATCAGGTTGGCCGTACCGGAGCAATTACACCGGTTGCAAACCTGAGTCCCGTTCAATTGGCAGGTACCACAGTAAAAAGAGCAACACTTCACAATGCTGATCAGATCGCAAAACTGGATTTGAGAATTGGTGATCATGTTTTTGTAGAAAAAGGAGGGGAGATCATCCCAAAAATTACTTCCGTCGATCTGAGCAAGCGCTCTGATTCAAGCAAGCCTGTTGTCTACATACATACATGCCCGGAATGTGGTACTCATCTGAAAAGAAGCGAAGGAGAGGCTTTGCATTATTGTCCGAATACCAGCGGTTGTCCGCCTCAGATTAAAGGACGAATCGAACATTTCATCAGTCGCAGAGCCATGAATATCGACAGCCTCGGGGAAGGAAAAGTTGAAATTCTTTTTGAAAATGAAAGAATCAAATCTCCGGCAGATTTATACAAATTGAATTACCATTCCTTAATCAAACTTGAGAAAATTATTGAGCCGGAAGATGGAGGAAAAGTAAAAAAAATCAGCTTGCAGGATAAATCCGTGCAGAAAATCCTGAACGGTATCGAAGCATCCAAAACAGTACCCTTCGAGAGAGTCCTTTATGCCATCGGAATTCGGTTTGTAGGAGAAACTGTTGCAAAGAAGTTGGCATTGCATTTTAAATCAATTGATGCTTTGAAAAAAGCGAGTGTTGAAGAGCTGATTGAGGTTGAAGAAATCGGTGAGCGCATTGCACAAAGTGTGGTTGAATTTTTTGGTGATAAAGTGAATTTGCGCATCATCCATGACCTCGAAGCTGCCGGACTTCAGCTAAAATTATCAGAATCTTCTATCCCCAAAACGCTCAGTGCCAAACTCGAAGGCCAGACTTTTGTGGTTTCGGGGGTTTTCTCTAATTTCAGCCGGGAAGATCTGAAAATGCTCATTGAACAGCACGGAGGCAAGAATCAGAGCGGTGTTTCGGCGAAGACTAATTTTCTGCTTGCCGGTGATGAAGCCGGACCGAGTAAACTGGAGAAAGCAAAAAAATTGAATGTGAGAATTCTTTCCGAAAAAGAATTTGAGGAAATGATAAAGTAATTTTGTGAAGTTGACAAAAAAAATACGGTCCAAGCTCGGACAACTTAAGTTTCAGCATGATCTTAAAAAGATCAAGTTGAAGAGAGAGGTTGTGAGTTTTGAAGCGGCCGCAAAAATCGGGTTGTTATATGACGCAACCGATGAACGCGATTATGAGGTCGTAAAAGCTTATGTCAAGCAAATCCGGGCGAATTATAAAAAAGATATTCTCGCATTGGGATATGTCGATAAGAAAGTGCTCCCTCCCGGTCAATTTGCGCAATACGGACTGGATTTTTTTACAAAAAAGGATCTCGACTTTCGCATGATCCCGAAAGACCCGATTGTTATAAATTTTATTAATGAAAAATTTGACATCCTTGTCAATTTCAATTCAGGCAAATGTTTTCCTTTGCAATACATTGCTGCTATGTCGCATGCCCGTTTTCGCATCGGGAGATACGATAAGAAAAACATGCATGCCTACGATATGATGGTTCAAATCACAGGTGATCCACCGATTAAAAATGTGATTGAAGAAATACAGATTTTTTTGGGACAACTTAGAAATCAGCGTTCATGAATATCAACAAGCTAAAAGGTACCGGTGTTGCACTTGTAACTCCTTTTCACAAAGACGGAAGTATCGATTTTAAAGGATTCAGGAAACTGATTGACCGTTGTATCGATGGGAAAGTGGAATACCTCGTTCCATTGGGAACTACCGGTGAATCTGCAACACTTAGCAATGATGAAAAACGGGCAGTATTGGATTTTGTTATTGAGATCACTGACAAACGTGTGCCTGTGATTCTTGGATTGGGAGGAAACAACACCCAGGAAATTCTGCATACTCTTGAAGATTGGGATTTTGCAGGTGTTGACGCGATACTTTCTGTTTCTCCATACTACAACCGTCCTTCGCAACGCGGAATTTATCAGCATTACAAAATGATCTCCAATTCCAGCCCTGTACCCGTTATATTGTACAATGTCCCTTCCCGTACAGGAAGTAATCTGGATGCGGAAACAACTTTATCCTTAGCTCATGATTTTAAAAATATCATTGGGATAAAGGAAGCAAGCGGAAATTTTGAGAAAGCAATGAAGATTATCCAGCACCGACCGAAAGACTTTTTAGTGATCAGTGGGGATGATGCAATCACTTTGCCCTTGCTGGCATGCGGAGCGGACGGAGTGATTTCTGTAATCGCCAACGCATTTCCTAAGGATTTTTCAGAAATGGTTCGTGTAGGACTTGAAGGCAATTTTGAAAAAGCACGGAAATTGCATTACAAACTAACGGAAATCACCCATGCTATTTTTGTGGATGGAAATCCGTCCGGAATTAAAGGACTTCTCACCATTCTGAATGTTTGCTCAGAACATGTGCGCCTTCCCTTGATGAGTGTTGGGAAATCAACAATGAATAAATTCGATACTATCCTGAAAGCCTGAAGAATTATTCCTCCGGGAATCAAACTTTTTACTCAGGCCGAATGTTGTGATTTCGATTCCGACAATTCTTATGAAAACCAGAAATTATCATTGCATTCTGATTCTGCTATTTTTCTGCGGGATCTCTTCAGCATTTGCTCAAAGCGGAGTGATCCAGGGAAAAATTGTCAATAAACTCACGAATGAACCCGTTCCCTTTGCTCCGGTGATCATTGCCGGAACAACAATTGGATCCACTACGAACGAAGCTGGAGTCTTTGAATTGAAAGGCCTGAATCCGGGAGTTTACAACCTTGTTGTTGCTGTGATCGGTTTCAAACGCTTCAGTTTATTTGACCTCGAAGTGAAAGCTACCCGAATTACACAAGTGCAAATTGAACTGGAAGAAGAGGCCAAGAGTCTGAGTGAAGTGGAAGTAAGGCCTCAGCCATTTACAAAAATTGAAGAAGCTCCTGTTTCGATTCATACAATCGGTGAAGTTGAAATCAAACGCAATCCCGGGGCTAACAGGGATATCTCCAAAGCATTGCAGTCATTACCGGGAGTAGCTGCAACAGCCAGTTTCCGGAATGACCTGATTATCCGCGGTGGTTCATCAAATGAAAACCGGTTTTACCTGGATGGAATTGAAGTTCCGAATATCAATCATTTTTCTACTCAGGGTGCAACGGGTGGTCCGGTAGGAATGATCAATGTCGATTTTATTCGTGAGGTTGATTTTTATTCCGGCGCATTTCCCTCAGCACGTGGAAATGCCCTTAGCTCCGTTTTGGATTTCAAATTGAAAGATGGAAAAGATGACAAGATGGGATATTCCCTCACTCTGGGTGCGTCCGATCTTGGATTAACAGCGGAAGGTCCGATTTCCGGAAAAACAACTTTTATCGCCTCCTGGAGAAGATCTTATCTGCAATTTCTGTTTAAAGCAATCGGACTCCCATTTTTACCGAAGTACGATGATTTTCTTGTGAAAGGGAAAATCAAACTCGATACAAAAAATGAAATTACTGTCCTCGGACTCGGAGCAATCGACAATGTATCTCTCAATCTGGATCAGAATGAAACCGAATTCCAGCAGTATATTCTTGGAAATATTCCGGTGAATTCACAATGGAATTACACAGGAGGTGTGATTTACAAACATTTTCAACCCAAGGGTTATTATACAATCGCAATCAGTAGAAATGAACTGAATAATCAGGCAATAAAATATCGGGAAAATGATGATACGGATCCTGCTAATCTGATCCTGGATTACAATTCTTCAGAGCAGGAAAATAAATTAAGAGTGGAACATACCGGTAGAGTAAACGGATATAAAATTACCTACGGAATCAATGGAGAATCCGCTTTGTATCGCAACACTACGTATAACAGAGTTCCATTTGTTGGTACAGTCAATTACCGTTCGGAACTTGGCTTGATGAAATACGGAGCATTTGCTCAGCTGAGTAAGGATCTGTTCAGGAATAAACTGGCGCTTTCACTCGGGTTGAGAGTGGATGGTAACAATTTCAATTCGGAAATGGAGAATCCATTCAACCAGCTTTCTCCCCGGCTTTCTGCTTCGTATTCTATCAACGACAGGTTTCGAATCAATGCAAATGCCGGGACTTATTTTCAACTTCCGGCGTATACCATACTTGGTTACAGAGACAGCACAACAACTCTGGTGAATAAAAATGTTTCTTACATCCAATGCGATCATTTTGTGGGTGGCATTGAATATACAAGTCCTGCTTTTTTGCGTGTGACTGTTGAGGGATTTCTGAAAAATTATTCCCACTATCCTTTTGATCTTAGAGATTCGATCAGTATCGCGAATCAGGGTAGTGACTTTGGAGTGGTTGGAACAGTGCCTGTGAATTCGATGAACAAAGGCAGAGCTTACGGTGCGGAAATTCTGGTTCAGCAAAAACTGAATAAGAATATGTACGGTATTTTAGCCTATACATTTGTAAGAAGTGAATTTCAGGATTACAAAGGGGATTACATCCCTGCAAGCTGGGATTACCAGCACATTCTAAGTGTAACGGCCGGGAAATACCTGAAAAAGAATTGGGAAATAGGAGCACGGTTCAGATACAATAGCGGAAGTCCGTACACACCGTATCAAGTGGCTGCTTCCATGGAAAAATCGAATTTCGATATCACCGGACAAGGCATCCTGGATAAACAAAAATTAAATTCGCTGCGCACTGAATCCTTCCATCAATTGGATGTGAGAGTCGATAAGAAATATTATTTTAAAAAGTGGAGCCTGAATGTTTACCTCGATATTCAGAATCTCTACAATAGTAAAACTACATTATCTCCATATCTCAGCGTTCAAAGAGATTCTGATGGCAATCCAACAGAGGATCCTTCGAATCCGGGATCGTATTCGCCAAATTTTATCAAGAATGAAAGCGGAACGGTGATTCCAACAATTGGCTTGATTCTCGAATTTTAATCCGGAGCTTTTAATACGTTACATAGGGAATGAGTCCTCTGATTCCCATATCCACAACCGTATCGGATGGTGGTTCGTAAATGTTGTTTCCATTTGCATCCGTCCACTCAAAACTTTTGTTGTTCGATAAGGATACTGTTACTACAACATCGTGTGATTCAGAACCTGAAATTGTAAGTGGACCATTGAAAGCACCTGTAACAACACAGGATCCGGGAGGGATAGGTGATGAAGCCGAAATTGGATTGGGTACGGTCGTTCCCGGCGCCTGTCCCTGGAAAACAGTATCTGTTCCAAAAACATTCAGTTCAAATGCCCAATATCCCTGTGCTCGGTTTCCATTCACGACAACAGGATGATTTTTTGGCTGGTAAGTAGTAATGTAAGTATTGAATCCGATGAAAGACGCAAGTGTTCCGGTGAAATCGAATCCGGATGAACGGAAAGGAACATCGTAATTTTGATATGCCAATGATACCCTCAGCCATTTGTATGTTCCGGGTGAAACATCACTCAGTGGCATACTGAAGAATGTTTCTCCTTCGTGTACTACATGCGATTGGTTAAAATCAATAGCCAGACTGCCTCCAGCCGTGGTTTCTGTTGCACGGTACAATACTTTTCCATTGCCGAGCAAAGTCAGACTATCCTGAGCAAGTTCGATGTAATGCGCACTGATCGTATTGAAATGAGGAGATAAAGCTCCATGTCCTGCCGGAACATTGGTAGGCTGTCCGAAATTATTCAAACGCACCTGCGTACTGTCGAAAGCGAATTTGAAAACAAGCTGCGGCGCGGCAGGAGCCGGTTGATCAGGGTCTTTGTTGTCGTCTTTACAGGATGCAATGAATAAGATAGATAGAAGCAAGAGGGCAGTGTGTGATTTCATTTTTTCGTTTGATGTTTTGATTCAGGGGAAATTAATTTGTTTGTAATGTAAGTAATGTTCATGAATCCGGGAAAAGAGATATCGAAATTGAATTCAACAGAGCATTTAATAATTCAATTTATTTGAGTACTTTTGGTGAATCACTATTTTAAAAATGAAAACTTTTAACTTTGTAATTATTGCATCTCTGGCTACTTTATTACAATTAATTGTACTGCTCAGGATTGGCAATGGGTTAGCCCTGGGGGCGGAACGTATAGTGATGTTGCAGGAGTATTGTGTCACGATGCAAATGGAAATTATTATGTTGGAGGTACTTATTATTCCGACTCCTGCATTTTTGAACTGATACTCTTCATTTGTCTGGACCCAATGAATTGTATGTTGCCAAATATAATTCTGTAGGGCAAATGCAATGGATCATTTCTTTCGGTGGGAATAGCACATTTTCACATGAGAAGGACTATTTAGGTTATCTTATATACCGTCCTCAACAAAATTCACTTTTGCTTGGTGGATCCTTCGATGGCAGGATGATTCTTGGAAATGATACACTATATGGGTCCCAGGATTTTTTGCTGAACTTGATTTGAATGGTGTGTTTAGCTGGGGTAAAACTCTTGGGTACAGTTGTCTATGTGTTGATGAAACTGGAAACATATTTACACAACACACCTTTCCTCAGAGCAATTATATTGACACTTTGTCTGTTAATGCGGGTCTGTGGTTGGCAAAATTTGATCCGGATGGGAATTTGATATGGGCCAAGCGAAAAGCCAATGCGCAACCCAATTCTATTTTTGGAACCGAATTTGCATTTTTTAAAATGGTTGAGCGAAATGGAATTATTACAGGTTATGGAAATGCACGTGCAGATACCTTAAGGATTGATACTGTTACAACCTATAATTATAATTTTTCTCAAAGTATACTAGCTAGCTTTGACACTTCACTCACTGCATTATGGATTAAGCCGTTTGCTGGCACTCCTGAAATTCCTTCTTTCGATTATATCCAGGATAAATGGGGGAATAATTATATTACATCCACTTTTCGTAATTTTACGGTATTTGGGAATGATACTATTTATTCGATAAATAGCAATGCCTTTGATGCGTTTCTATGTAAATTTGATAGTTCAGGTAGATTTATTTGGGTGAAACAATTATTTTGTGATAGTTCTATTAGCCCAATGGAATTTAGAATTGATGAAAAGGATGGAGCATTATTACGGGAATTTTAAAGGGAAATTGGTATTCATTCAGATACTTTAATGCAACAGGTATTGTTACATATTATTTTATTAATTACGATTCATCCGGAACAGTTACATTCTATAATGTAGATGATGAATCGGAATATACGATTGTGAAGTTGATAGTTCTGGATATCTTACAGCTTGTGGTACTTTTGTCTATACTGCAGATTTTACTGGAACAAGTATTTTGAGCAAAGGAATGTCAGACGCCTTCATCGCGCGAAGCAGCCCACTCATCGGAATTGATGAAAATATCTTCAAACAGAACAACCAACTTCTTATTTATGCCAATCCCATCCATGGCCAATGTAAGCTGCAAATTCCGGATGAATTTGTTCATGAGAGAAGTTTGCTACTTCGGATTTTTGATAATAACGGAAGAATGATTCAACAAACCCAGGTCATGATGAATGAAGATAAAATCCGTGTAAACCTCGAAGCCGAAGCCAAAGGAATTTACAATGTCACCTTGAGTAACAAGAAGAAAAGCTATCAGGGGAAAATTGTGTTTGAATGAGAGGATTGTTGATTTTAGATTGCTGATTGTAGATTGATTGCCGCCCAATCTGTAATTTACAATCTACAATCAGCAATTTATCAGGGGGAAATTATTTTTAGTGAAATTGAATATTTTCTCTCGTTTTTTTGCAATGAAAAATTGTTATATTGATAGGGCTTAGGCTATATAACGGGCCATTCCGCTCACACACAGGCTTAGGTTAAAGACTTGTCCCAGCAGGATATATAAATCATGATGAAATCTACAGATTGTTCAAGTCAAAGTAACTTATTATTTGTAATATCCTTTCTATTCATTCAGAATGCATGTTTTTCTCAAAATAGATCGATTGAAGTAAAATACTTTGGAGCTGCTTATAATTCTGTCAGTATTCGGCCGCAGATCTATGAGTCAATTGATTTTAAAAGGTTTCCGCTTGATAAAAATATGAATTGTCTATTAATTACAATGGGAATATAAACGGCAACTTGTCAAGCAATCTTTATTTATTATGACAAGTGCATTGTAAGTGGACCGGAATTTTCTGTAAATCGAATTGGATTCATTATCCAGGAGCCCAGACTTTAAAGTGTTTTCAAAAGTTGATGTTAGCGAGATGGGTATTGGCTTTTCTATAAATAAATTGTTGTTAAAAAAGGCTAAATATGTTTTTCGTGCCGGCCTTGGAATTCGAATACACTTATTTCCAGAAAGTATTTCACGTCGAGAATTAAAGGTTTCACATATTTATAGTGAAACTCAAGATAGTCAACTGTCAAATTTTCCCGCCTTAGCTCAAAATATAAAAGTTATCATGGGCCCATATAGTGCAGTTAGAATGTTGAATTTTTCCGGCAGATTAATATATTCTCGCGAAATAGAGAAACATTTTTCAATTGAAATAGCCAACACTTATTTTTATTATAGATACTTTGAGTGGACTGGTGTTGGAGATAGTGAAAATGTATTCGCGGACTTGTATCCAACATATTATAAAAATCATTTCGGCGAATCCATGATCTATGAATTGAGAACACAATTCAATTTAGGACTGAGCTCGGAATTAATTATAAATTCTAAATAAAAATTAACTCGTATTACGATCAAGTTTCTATACATCGAATGGTCAGAATTTGTGAATTGATATATACCATGATCGGTTGATATCATATCAGAATATTAAAGAATGAAAATTTGCTGTTCATGATGAAATGCAAAAAAAATTATCTCTATGTGAGATTGGATTATTTTTGTTGCTGACTATTGTTGGACAAAAAGGTCATCGCAAAAACAAATCCATAGGGTTAAAATATTATATTCCTATTAATAACTCTGTATCAATCAAAACTGCTTGGGGTGATGGCATTGGATATAAAAATTATTCACCTATTGTTAAACATGGATTTTCAATTTATTACAACGGTAATAGAACAGGAAAAATACAAACCAGCATAGCTATATATTATGATAGATGTGTTGTCGAAGGTCCTGAATTTGGTGTAGAATCGGAAAGATTTAACTCGACTGGATCTCCAGATTTCTTCGTATTTACCAGAGTTGATATGAGTGAACTAGGTCTGAGCCTTTCTTTTAATGAATTAGTATTTAAAAAAGGCAGAAATTCGTTAAGGGTTGGAGGTGGAATCAGAGTTCATTTATATCCGAAGAATTTGGTACGTAGAGAAATATACGTATCACACTTTTATGGTGAAAATCAAGACAACAGACTATTGAATTTTCCTGAATTGGCAAAAAACAAAAAAGTAATAAATCATAATGATGGTATCGACGGTTTAAATTTTTTAGGCACAATAGCATATTATTTTGATCTCACGGAACAATTTTCAATGGAAGTTTCAAATAGTTATTTCTATACCCGATACCTTGATGGGCAGGGTGTTAGTTCTAAAGATAACGTATTTGCTAAGGATAGTCAATGGTCAGCATCTGGAGCGTCTCTTGCTTATACTTTCAAGCAACAATTTAATTTTGGATTTGAGATTGGAGTAAATTTCAAGTTTTGAATATTTAAAATATGGATCAACCGCTCAGACATTCTTCAACGAATGCATGTGTGCCGGCGGCCTTGGCCCCTGAAATAACTAATGGTGCATAATAGAATTGTTGCAATATTCATATTGTAAAACAAAAGGCATTTTCAATGAAACTCTAAGTAATCGAAAAAAAGTTTACAAAGGGAAAATTGTGTTTGAATGAGAGGATTGTTGATTTTAGATTGCTGATTTTTGATTGAGGCACCCAATCTACAATCAGAAATCAGCAATTTATCAGGGGGAAATTATTTTTAGTGAAATTGAATATTTTCTCTCGTTTTTTGCAATGAAAAATTGTTATATTGATAGGGCTTAGGCTGCATAACGGGCCATTCCGCTCACACATAGGCTTACGTTAAAGACTTGTCCCAGCGGGGGTTTAAAAGAAGTAGATATGTTTGATATAGTTGGACAGAAAATTAAATCATTTAGCCCGCCTTTCAATGAAATAGATTTGTCGGTATGTAACAATGGAACATATGTATTTTTATTTAAATATTCGAATCATGAATCCACACATAAAATTGTTAAGTGTAATTAGTTTCATTTTCTTTTTCTCCATCCCTGTCAAATTTTATGGAGAAATTAAAAATAAGAAAAAGGCGAAATTTCTTTTTTAATCGGATTGCCAGTTTTGAATAAATTTAGAATACTAACGTACGAAAATAATGGGGAAAGAAATGCTTTTTGCAAATCTAAATTTATTCCAAGTTATCAAATCGAATACTCGAATAGGTTATCCAAGAAGGTAAATTATAAAGTGAATGTGTCATATATTTCAAATGAAATAAATGGGCCAGATTACAAATACTATTATCAAGAAGGGTATAGAATTATTTATTTTAATGTTTATACTAAGATAAAGACATCTGAATTGCGATTTGCTTTCCTTATTGGTTATTGTGTGTATGGCTCAAATAAATTAAACATTGATGTTGCAACGGGAACCGGTACTCATTTGTATCCTGCAAACCCTTTGAGATGGGAAGCAACTGTATCACATTATTACAATGCCAACCAGGATTCTTCAATTCACAATTTTCCTGAACTTGCTCAAAACAAAAAGGTCCCAATGGAGTCCTCATTATTGGGTATCAATTATTATCTAGAAGTTTGTTTTACCCGAAGGATAAGTGAAAATTCTCAATTGAATTCAAACCTCGTTTTTCGCATTTTGCATTTTATGGAAACCAAAGAACAGATCACCCCGTTTCAATTTTTTTAGAAAATAGCGGCCCTAATTACTATTTTCAAGACAATGGTAAGCTTCTTCCTTATGATCTGGTCAGCTAAAATATCATTTCATTTGGAATAGGTATTAAATACAGATTCAAAAAAAGTTGAATTTTTATTTATCAGATGATAGGTCAATCCTTTTCGTCAAACCTGTGTGAAAGAGGACTTGACCCAGCAAGGGCACATCTGTTTGGATATAAAACTTGTTTTTAGGGAATTTCTTCCGCAGTCTGATGTCCTACAACCCGCCTGGACGCAGGAGCTGGTTTACAATTATTGGCAAAGGCAAACTCGACTCATTCTTAAAGCGTTTCGGGAATCAAATGCCGAATTAGAATTCATGTTGTCGCCATAATCCGTGACGATAATCTTTTACCTTTACTTCATCAAAATAAAGAGAATGAAAAAACTATACACCTTCCTTTTTAGTCTTTTATTGTCCTGGCAGCTTTCTGCTCAAATTACTATAAACAGCGCCGATCTCCCGAGCGCAAACGACACCTTTCGGGTAAGCACAGGACAGGCATTCAGCGGAATGGATGCGACAATTTCCGGTGCGAATGTTACCTGGGATTATTCTCAGCTTACTTCAACAGCGCAATCAGTTGATTCGTTTCTTACTGTTGGGAGTACAGCAACAGTCTATTCGATCGTGTTTTTTGATAATGTGGTTAACCCAAATCGTGCGAATCAGGCAGTGAGAGGACCGTCTTTCAATTTCGGCGGACAAATTGATATTTCTGATGTTTTCAATTTCTATTACAAATCATCATCAATTTACAAGCAAGTCGGATTTGGAGCTGCGGTAAACGGTGTCACCATTCCTGTGATTTATTCTCCGCACGAAGTAATTTATAATTTACCAATAAATTTCGGAGATACTGATTCTTCAACGAGCGGTTATGAGCTGGATCTCACATCCACCATCGGATTGTATTACAAAGTCAATCGCACACGACACAATATCGTGGATGGTTGGGGTACATTGACAACACCCTATGGAACCTTCGATGCTTTGCGGGTGATGACAACAATCGGGGAGAGGGACAGTATCTATATCGATTCTCTTGGTATTGGTTTTAATACTCCTGTTGTAACGACTAAAGAATACAAATGGCTGGGACTTGCACAGGGTGTTCCACTCCTTCAAATTAATACTGCGAACAATGGAACTGTGACGCAGATAACGTACAAGGACTCCTTACCATCTTCAAGTTCCGATATAGCGTCTCCTGATGAAGCACGAGCAATTCGCAGCTTGTTTCCGAATCCCTCTGCTGGTCCTTCTGTTCTACATTTTGAATTGAAACACCGATCTTCTGTGCGCATTGAAATTGTGAACTCTTCAGGACAGCTTGTTTACAAAGTGGCGGAACAGAAAATGGATTCAGGGCAGCATTTTTCTGTGCTCAACAAGGATGCTGACAAGCTTAGTCCGGGAACGTATTTCGTAAGACTGATCGTGGACGGGAAAGCAAATCAGCAGCAACTGATCATTGCTGAATAATTATCCTTTCTTCAATTCTCTTCTGAGTGCTATCATTTTTACTGCTGTAATAGCAGCTTCAATACCTTTGTTTCCATGTTTGCCACCTGCACGGTCTGTGGCTTGTTCCATGGTATTGGGTGTGAGTACGCCGAAAATAAAAGGGATAGAGAATTTGATACCCAGGTTCATCAACCCATCGGCAACAGAACTACAGATAAAATCAAAATGACGGGTTTCTCCCTGGATCACGCAACCCAGACAAACTACTGCATCGGCTTCCTGAGTTTCTGCCATCCATTGTGCTCCCAGTGGCAATTCAAAACTACCGGGAACATTTTTACGAAGAATATCCGAAGGGGAACAGCCGAGGTCCAGAAGGCAATCTCTTAGCCCTGTAAAAAGAGCTTCTGTGATTTCAGTATTCCATTCTGAAACAACGACAGCGATTCGCATTCCTGCCGCGGAAGGAACATTCGATAAATTGTAATCGCTCAGATTTTTATGAAGGCTTGACATGATCTTAAAAAAGAAAACCGAACACTAGGTCCGGTTTTTATTGTTTTAGTTTCCTGCGAGTGCATTCGCCCTTGAAATGTATTTTTCGATCTGGGCACCTTCAGGAGAAGAAGGATAATCTTTTTTCAAACGCTCGTAAACTTCGGAAGCTTCCTTGAAATTTCCTTTGCTTTCCAAAGCACCGGCCCATTTCATGATCATCATGGGTGAGCTGAAATTATTCGGATTTTCTTTGGATGCTTTTTCGTAATAAGTAATCGCTTCATCAGCATTCTTGAGTTCCATGTATGCATCGCCGATAGCGCCAAGAACAATAGCTCCTGTTACCTGGTCTTTGATATCGTAACTCTTCAGCATATCGATAGCCTTGTCGTATTCTTTTTGTTTCAAATACGCCATGCCGAGATAATAACGGGCGAGGTTGCCGGATGGGCTCACGCTGTATTCATTCACGATTTCTTCCAGCCCGGGATGATTGCCATCGCCGTTGATTGCAAGACGCAATGAATCGTTTTTTATATGTTCTTCTGCACGGAAGAGTTCCTTCTGAGCTTCAGTTTCTTTGCCGGCAACATATACTCTTTGGTAGAAAAGATAGCCTCCTACTGCCAAAACAAGGGCTCCAATGATAATTCCGAGGCTTTTCTTGTTTTGATCAATGAAATGTTCCGTTTTACCAATCGCTTCGGTAACGATAAAGTCTTGATCCTGTTGTTTTTCTGCCATTTTAGCGTGTTCTATTTTAAAAACAGGCTGCAAAAATAGTCTTTTTTCCAATATTATCAATCCCTTTTCATTCAGCTTTTTAATCCCTTTTTCAACAAGCCGATGCTAACAGGAAAGATGCTATTTTTGCAGGATAAAATCAGAAATGATGAAAAAATTAGCATTTTTTGCAGGATTGCTTTCTGTATTGTTTTCCTGTAGTGGTAATGGAAACAGCAGCGAAGGCCCGGTTTTCGGGGAATCTTTTGACACGACCGGAGCAATAAGCATGTTGGCTCTTGGTGAACAAATGCAGGGAAAAACCAGCATGGACTGTACAGTAAAAGGAACCATCGCTGAGGTATGCCAATCCGAAGGTTGCTGGTTTACCATTCTCAATGAAGGGTCCGAGCCTGTCACCGTTCGAATGAAAGATCATAGTTTTACTGTTCCCAAAAATAGCGCAGGCAAAGCTGCTTTTTTTCATGGCACAGCATTCACTGATACCACATCCGTAGAAACCCTTCGTGATTATGCAAAAGATGCAGGAAAATCAGAAGCTGAAATTGATGCCATCAAGGAAGCCAAAATTGGAATGGTTGTTGAAGCAAATGGTGTGATTCTGCAATGATGGTGAACAGTGCTAAGCTTTTTTCAATTTTAATCCTGATTTACCTCGTGTCTCCTGTGAGAAGCGCCGGACAAACGGATGCCAGCGGTTATCCGGTTCTTGAAATAGGAACACAAAGCAGCAATATCTTTGGCAAAGACAGTTCCGGTGTTATTCACTCATTGCATTCTGTAGAATCCAAAAATATCCTGCTGTTCTTTTACGAAACTTCCTGTCATTTCTGTGAAGCGATTCTACCGGAGATGAAAGAGAAATATCCTGAATGGAAAAAGAAAGGCTATGAAATTTATGCTCTGCCTTTAAATAAAGATTTTGAAGGATGGCAGGCACAGATTAGAGAACAGAAAAGCGATTGGATCAATGTTACTGATACAGTAAATGCTGAACAGATCCGACAGGCATATAAAATTACTGTTACACCAACAATTTATGTCCTTGATGAGAAAAGAAAAATAGCATCAACACGATTGGTAAGACCGGAAGCGATTGATGAATGGATCTCTCAACACAGTGAAAATATTATCCAAAAAAAATGAGCGAAATAAAACTTGTTGAATGTCCGCGCGATGCTATGCAAGGCTGGGAGGAGTTTATCCCCACCGGGCAAAAGATCCGCTATCTCAATTCTCTGCTCAAAGTAGGTTTCCATACACTTGATTTCGGAAGTTTTGTTTCCCCGAAAGCGATTCCACAGTTAAGAGATACAGAGGAAGTTCTCGCCGGACTGGACCTTTCAAGTACGAAAACAAAATTGCTTGCTATTGTAGCCAATGTAAGAGGAGCTGAGCAAGCTTTGAATCACGATGAAATTTCCTTTCTCGGTTTTCCATTTTCGGTTTCTGAAGAGTTTCAGAAAAGAAATACAAATTCAACTATCGAGGAATCTTTGATTCGAGTAGAGGAGATTCAAAAGTTATGTATAAAGAAAAACAAAGGCCTGGTCATTTATATTTCGATGGGCTTTGGAAATCCCTATGGTGAACCCTGGAATGCTGAAATTGTGATCAAATGGGTACGCCGCTTATCTGTAATGGGCATAAAAATAATTGCATTATCCGATACAGTAGGTGTAAGTAATCCGGTGAATATTTCTTCGCTTTTTACGCAACTTATTCCTGAAGTCAAAGAAGTTGAATTTGGAGCTCATTTGCATTCCAATCCTCTTACCTGGCTTGAAAAGGTAGAGGCTGCATATCAAAGCGGATGCAAACGCTTCGATTCAGCACTGAAAGGGATTGGAGGCTGTCCGATGGCGAATGATGACCTGGTCGGGAATCTGGCTACTGAAAATCTGGTGTCCTATTTTAAAGGAATTCAAGATCTCCAATTACAGGATGCTGCATTCCGTGATTCCCTGGCCATTGCAGCTGAGATTTTTCATTGATTTATTCTGCAACTTTTTCCTAAAAAACGTTTCGGATAGATTAATGATTGTTGAAAAAAGAGGCCTGATTTGGTTCAGATTCATTCTCTTAATCAAGGTTTAGATTAAATTTGCACAAGAATATAAAAAGCGGTTTTCCGTTAATAGTCCATGAACAAACACCTTAAACGCAGTACTTTTTTACTTTTGAACCTATTCCTGTTTCTGGGATTTTTACCGGATTTTGTGCATGCACAGGCTCCTAAATATGTGGAGATTGATGGAAAAGTTAGAAAAGACAACCGGCCAATCGGCGGTGTAATTATTAAAATCAGCGCCCCGGGAACACCGGATCAGACAATCACTTCAAAGGATAATGGATCATTTGGATTTATCCTTGATTTTCAAAAGAAGTATACCATCTCTTTTGGTAAAGAAGGACTGGTATCCAAAATGGTTGAATTCAGTACCGTTATCCCGGCCGATTTAACCGATATTATTTATTCACCGGAGTTTGCCATCGATCTCTTTGATGATATCGCCGGTGTTTCTCAAAGTTCAGCAATGAATAAGGCAGTTGCAAAATTCTCGTATAATCCAACTTACGAAGATTTTGTTTTTGATGCCAATTACTCGAAGCAAATTCAGTCTGAGCAGAACGTTGCCAGAAAAGAAGCGGAAGAACTCAGAAGACTCCAGGAAAGAGCCCGACTTGATTCACTGAATAAAGTCTGGAATGATTCGCTTACAAAAGTTAAAGCAAGAGAAGCAGAATTGCTCGCACAGCGTTCGGAACAGGATCGCTTGAAAGCAGCACAGGAAAAAGCCCGACAAGATTCAATAGCCCGTGCAACAGCAGATGCTTCTGCGCAAGCATTGGCTCTTTCCAAAGAAAAGGCCAGACAAGATAGTATCAGCAGAGCGGAAGAAAAAGCAAATGCTTTAGCCGCAGCAAGAGAAAAAGCACGACAGGATTCCATTTCAAAAGCGGAAGCCGATCAGGCGAAAATGGCAGCACAATCACTTGCCAGAGAAAAAGCACGACAGGATTCCCTTGCCAGAGCTGAATCAGACAAGAGCAGAAGAGATTCAATCGCCAGAGTTAAAGCCGATGCGGATGCAAAAGCTTTGGCCGATGCGAAACTAAAAGCCGATGAAAAAGCACGACAGGATTCCCTTCTCCGCGCACAAGCTCAGGAACTCGCCAGGAAAAAAGCAGCAGAAGATAGTTTAAGTCAGGCACAATTGGCTCAGGAAAAAGCACGACTCAAAGCGGAAGCCGACCTGAAGGCAAGAGAGAAATCCAGACAGGATTCGATTGCGCGTGCAACAGCACTGGAGCAGTCGCGACAAAAAGCAGTGGCGGATTCTTTGGCTTCAGCAGAAGCAGCTAACAAGGCAAGACAAAAGCAACAACAGGATTCCCTCGCACGCGCTCAGACAGCCTTGAAAGAACGTGAGAAATTTGTTTCTGATTCAACATCCAAAGCCCAAGCTGAAAAAGCGAGGATGGATGCACAGGAGAAATCAAGACTGGAAGCAGAAGCACAGGCAAGAACCAAGGCTCGTCAGGATTCAATAGTTCAGGCTGAAGCTGCAGGATTGGCAAGAAAGAAAGCCGTGGCTGACAGTCTCGCGAAAGCAGATTCCGATGCGAAAGCCAGGGCTGCAGAACAGTTGGCTGCAAGAGAAAAAGCAAAACAAGATTCCATTTCAAAAGCACAAGCAGATGTAAAGGCTCAACAATTGGCAGATGCGCAAGCGAAAGCCGATGCGGAGAAGAAGAAAAAAGACGATGAAGAAAATCGCCGTCTTGCAAGTGCTCAGGAGAAAGCAAAACAGGATTCACTTGCGAAAGCAGATGCTGAGCGTTTGAAAAATGAAGCACTCGCAAAATCTCAAGCCGATGCAGAAGCCAAAGCCAAAGCAGAAGAAGAGAGAATCCGCAAACAAAATGAGGAGAAAAGCAGACAAGATTCTATTGCAACTGCTCAACGGTTGAAAATGGAAAAGGACGAGCAGGATCGCAGAGCAAAAGCGCTGGCAGAAATTGAAGCGAAAAAACTGCTTTTATCCAAAACGAATGCCGCGACAGATGACAAATCAAAAGCTGCTTCTAAACCTGCTGCGGTACCTAAAATCATTGACTCCGATTACCATGAAGGAATTACAGAAGAAACGGTCAATGAAACCAGTCGCACAATTTACCGGACTGTAGTAAAGATCGATGGTACAGCAGTGAATTATCAGAAAATAGTCTATACCTGGGGTGGTGTGTTTTTCTTCAAAAACGAGAGCAATCTTACACAGTCACTTTTCGACCAGGAAATAAAAAATGCAAAAACCATTCTGAATAAATAACAGAATCGGATTTTTCAAGAAAATTGCACAGATTTCATAACCCTTTTCTGGATGTCCCACATCTCGAAGAGGGTGAATTTTTTAATTTAATCGCGTTTCTTACACCTGTTCAACTTCCTGAACTGTAAAACGTAAAGAAGATTGGGGGAATCCAATTTTCCTTTGCATTTTGAAAAGTAGAAAACCAACGAAGAGCAGGATCCGTCTTGCGCCGCGTACACGTCAAAAGATCTCCATCCGTAAAGTTGCGGCTGTTGCTTCTTTTGCTGTTGCTGCATTTGGATTGTTTTTTATTTATGGAAACTTTGGGAATTCACAAAAAACACTCGCTGCACTTGCAATGCATGGCGCGAAAACTGTTTCTTCTTCCAATACAATTCTAAATGAATATACTGCGCTTACAAGCAATATTAGTTCCGGTGGAACGACAATCAATGTAAGCAGCTCATCACTGAATGCAAACGGTCGCTTCAGCAGCAATCTACAAGTCGGAGAACTGATCATGATCATTCAGATGCAAGGTGTTTCTTTCACCGAATCCAATGACTCTACGTACGGTAAAGTGAGCTCCTATAACAATTGCGGTAGATTTGAATTCAATGAAGTTTCATCAATCCCCAGCGCAACAAAAATAAAATTTAGCAGCCCTTTACGATACAGTTATACTTCTTCCGGAAAAGTTCAGGTCATACGAGTTCCACGGTACAGTACACTTACGGTGAACAGCGGAGCATCAATAACTGCTCCTGCATGGAATGGCTCAACAGGAGGAATTGTTGCAATCGAAGCAAATCATGGAGTAACATTGAATGGAACTATCAATGTGAGTGGGTTGGGATTCCGTGGTGGAGTGGTTGAACAAAACTCGAATTTGCCGGGAGATCATACCAATTGGCGTTCTACATCAGATTTGGACGGAGCAGAAAAAGGAGAATCGGTAGCAGGATATCAATCCGGTTATGGAGCCGGAAGATATGGTCGTGGTGCACCGGCAAATGGTGGTGGTGGTGGAAATTCACACAATGCATCTGGTGGCGGTGGAGCAAATTCGGGAACAGTTGCTCTCTGGAATGGAAAAGGAAATCCCGACAATTCAGTAGCCAACTGGACCACAGCCTGGAATAGAGAAGCATTATTGTTTTCTGCAAATACTTCTTCCGGTGGAGGAAGAGGAGGTTATACGTATTCTGCAAATGCCTCCAACCCGCAAACCAAAGGGCCCGGAAATTCATCCTGGGGTGGTGATGAGAGATACAATGTCGGAGGTTGGGGCGGACGACCTCTGGATTATTCCGGAGGAAGGATTTTCTTTGGTGGTGGTGGCGGTGCCGGTGATTCAAATGATGGTACAGGTGTGAGTGGTGCAGCCGGCGGCGGAATTGTATATATTCTCAGTGGAAGAAATGTTACCGGTACAGGGACCATCAATGCGAATGGAGCAAGTGCCGCCACAACAAGCGGTCCTCGCGGGAGAGATGGAAGTGGTGGTGGTGGTGGTGGCGGTGCTGTATTCATTTATACACAAGGACAAACCATAAGCAATCTTACCATCAATGCAAAAGGTGGTGACGGTGGTGATCAGGATCTGACTGTGGATGCAGAAGCCGAAGGTCCCGGCGGTGGTGGCGGTGGTGGATACATTTCAACTACAACTGCATCAGCACTTACAAGAGTTGTTACCGGTGGATCATCAGGTACAACAAATTCATCATCGATGGCTAACTTCCTGCCCAACGGAGCAACTTCAGGAGGAAATGGAACCATTGCAACAAGTCCGGGAAACCCGTATTCTGGAATAGTTACATTGCCAATCGAACTCAAATCATTTTCAGGAAAAGTAAATGATGGTACTATTCAACTCAATTGGGTTACTTCCGCTGAAATCAATAACGAATATTTTACACTGGAAAGAAGTATCGATGGAATGAACTATACGACTCTGGGAAATATACAGGGAGCCGGAAATTCAACACAGGATAAAAACTATAGCTACTCGGATGATGGGCCAACAGATGGAGATAATTATTACAGACTGAGCCAGACCGATTACGATGGTAAATCTGAAACTTTCCCGCCGATCCATTTAAAATTTGAAAATAAAAATTCTACCGAATTGGTTTTTCAGGCCGGACCGAATCCTTTTAGTGAGCGAATGAAAATTGATTATGAAACGAAAAAAGAAACACCTGTTGAGTTTCAACTTTATTCGATTTCCGGACAACTCGTTCGTACTGCGAAAGAATATTCCGGTAACGGAATGAATTCTTTTCAATGGGAAGAATTGGCTGATTTGCCGAAAGGCACATACATACTTATTCTCCTGAACGGAGAAACGAAGTCCAAGGCCATTCAAATGATTAAACAGTAGCGCTCCACCAAATTTTTTCCCTATTCGTGGGCACGCTGAATTTTCGATTACAATAAACTTCTTTAAGTCCTGAATTTTTGTCCGAATTTATTTTTCATTCAGACTTTTTGTCAATTTTTTAAAAATGTTTTGACAACTTGTCTTGAAAATTGTGTTTTATGTTTCCTTTTTGGCATTGGCACAAGTGTTGTCGAAGTGGGGATGTTAAACAAATTAAAGGAGGACAACATATGACACTCGTAAAATTTAAAAATGCAAGACCGATTGATCGGTACACAGGAATTCCATCTATTTTTTCTGATTTCTTCAATGATTTTATTACTGAAGATTCTTTGTCAAGGAACGTTTTCAAATCGATTCCGGCAGTAAACATCAGTGAAACTCCCGAACACTACCGTTTGGAAATTGCTGCGCCCGGAATGAGTAAAAGCGATTTTAAAATCGAAGTAGAAAATGGAGTATTATCCATTCAGGCTGAGAAGAAGGAAGAAAAATCCGATGAGAATTCGAAGTACACCCGCAAAGAGTTTTCGTATTCAACTTTTAACAGGACTTTCACAATGCCTGAGCATGTGAATACAGAAAACATTGCTGCGGAGTACGTGAACGGTGTTCTCAATTTGGTATTGCCAAAGAAAGACGAAGCAAAGAAAAAAGCAGTAAGGGAAATTGCGATTAGTTAAATTCATGTTGGTTTTGATAAAGCCGTTCCGGTTCGTTCCGGGACGGCTTTTTTTGGTTTGACACCATTCTGCTTCAGGAAAATACCCTGAAAATTGCTACCTTTGCAGAAATTTATCAGGGCTTTGTATCCCTATCAAAATCAATTTTTGTGAAAAGTGAAAAACCGGTCATTTTGGTGACCAATGACGATGGTATTACTGCTCCCGGCTTGCACAACCTGGTTCAGGCGATGGAAGGATTGGGAGAAATAACAGTAGTTGCTCCCGACAGTCCGCAATCCGGAATGGGACATGCGATCACAATCAACCAACCTTTGCGTTTGGATAAAGTGGAAGTCTATCCGAAACATCAATGGTATCAATGCAGTGGGACACCGGTGGATTGTGTCAAAATAGCAATCGATAAAATCCTGCATCGCAAACCCGATCTCTGTGTTTCCGGTGTGAATCATGGAAGCAATTCTTCGATCAATGTAATTTATTCGGGCACGATGTCGGCGGCTATGGAAGGTGCAATCGAAGGAATTCCTTCCATTGGTTTTTCCCTGCTGAACTATGCACTGGATGCTGATTTTACCGCAGCGAGAGCGTATGCTCGTGTTGTTGCAAAAAATGTTCTCGCGCATGGATTGCCAAAAGGAACTTTATTGAATGTAAATATTCCAAATCTTTCATTGCAGGAAATTAAAGGCGTTAAAATTTGCCGACAGGCAATGGCAAAATGGATTGAAGAATTTGATGAACGACTGGATCCAAACCGACGTAAATATTACTGGTTAACAGGAAAATTTATCAATGGCGACAAAGGTGAGGATACTGACGAATGGGCATTGACGAATGGATATGTTTCCGTTGTTCCTGTTCAGTTTGATTTCACCGCTCATCATGCCATTTCTTTTCTAAATGAACAGACATATGAAGTGGATAAGCAAGGTTAAGGATTCCTTTGTTCTCGGTTTATTTTCCGGGGCTGGCTTACTCACAGGGACTTATTTTTTATTCGAATATATCCGAAGCACGATTGCTGGTGCGTATGGAAATCCGTACATGTTCCAGGCTCCACGCGTTCAGTTGTGTTCATTGCTTGTGAATATTCTTGCATTCCGATTTCTTCTGGTAAATTTTGATCGCGAAAAAACCGCAAAAGGAGTACTGTTTATTTCTGTGATGAGTGCGCTGACATATTTCTATTATTTCTATCGTTTTCTTCATCATTCCTAATATGCAGCGTTGGACTGATCATATCTTTACCGGCATGTTCCTGGGATTAGTATCTCCGGTTCTGGCATTTTGGCTCTATACGAGTCTCAGTTATCCGGAAATCGGGATGTGGGAAGTATTCGCTGTATTTCAACGAAGAAATGTTCACACGCATGTGATCAGTCTTGCAGTACTCGTGAACCTGATTGTTTTCTTCATAGCCCTGTGGACTCAGAAAGAAAAACTGGCGCGTGGCGTTTTGGGAATGACAATTCTGTATGCGATTCTGGTATTCATACTTAAATTTACCTGATGAAGTATTACATCATAGCCGGAGAAGCATCGGGTGATCTGCATGCATCGAATCTGATGAAGGAACTAAAGCTCCTTGACGATCATACTGATTTCAGAGCCTGGGGCGGTGATCTTATGCAAGCGCAAGGTGCAGTTTTAGTGAAGCATTACCGCGATCTCGCTTTTATGGGATTCACCGAAGTACTGATGAATCTGCGAACTATTTTCCGGAATATTGACATTTGTAAAAAGGATTTGCTTGAGCATCGGCCGGATGTATTGATTCTCGTGGATTACCCGGGCTTTAATCTGCGCATTGCTGAATTCGCGAAAGAAAATGGGATTCGCGTATTCTATTATATTTCTCCGCAAGTTTGGGCATGGAAGCAATCCAGAGTGCATAAAATCAAGCGTACAGTAGAGCGTATGTTCGTGATCCTGCCTTTTGAAAAAGAGTTTTATCAGAAATTTGATTACGCTGTAGATTTTGTTGGTCATCCTTTGCTGGATGCGCTTGAAGACAAGCAATCCACATTTCCAAACAGGAATGATTTTCTGAATAACAATAATCTGGATGCAAAACCAATAATTGCATTATTACCCGGGAGCCGGAAACAAGAGATTGAAACCATGCTGCCCTTGATGCTTTCGGTGAGAAGTAGTTTTCCGGAATACCAGTTTGTGATTGCTGGAGCACCTTCTCAGACCGAAACTTTTTATACTCAGGTTCTGAATGGTGAAAAGCTTCCGGTTATTCATAATCAAACCTATGAATTACTATTTCATTCGGAAGCAGCACTCGTTACCTCCGGTACTGCAACACTCGAAACAGCATTGCTAAAAGTACCGGAAGTGGTGTGTTACAAAGGAGGAAAAATTTCCTATTTCATCGCGCGTTCTCTCATCAAAATAAAGTTTATTTCGCTCGTGAACCTCATCATGGACCGTGAAGTGGTAAAGGAATTGATCCAGCAGGATTTGAATACCAATCAGATCACAAAAGAACTCCACAAAATTCTAAACCCGGAATTTCGTGCTGAAATGTTGCAAAATTACAAGGAACTCGCACAGATTCTAGGTGGGAGAGGAGCTTCTGCACTCACAGCAAAGCGAATGCTAGAGTATCTCCGGAACACATAGTAAAATGAAACTTTCATTCCTTTTTTTTATCAGCATTTTACTTTCCGGACACTGTGATGCAAGCACTGTCAGAGTAGGATTGCTGTCAAAGGCTTTGCCAAACTCGGTAACATTTATTGCTTCAGGTTCTTCGTACACCATTTACGAAGGAAAAAAAATGCTGTTCACTTTGCATCAGGACGAATCTGTCCGCGTAGAATACAAAAGCGGGAAGTTGCAAGTGAAGAAATTTGGTAAAGTAAAGGGAACATTCAAAAATCTCATTTTCAAAGAGGACAGTGTAATTGGTTTTTTCAGGATACGTGGAAATCGTCCGGAAACTCCGACACTTCCATACGATGATAATGTGGAGCTCAGTATTCATGAAAAGAGAATAAGAATTATCAATGTTGTCGATCTGGAAAAGTATGTCGCAGGTGTTGTCGAGTCGGAAATTGGAAATACCAAGCTTCAGGAGTTGCTGAAAGCTCAGGCAATTCTGGCACGGACATTTGTATTGAGTCATTCGGATAGACATGCAGAAGAAAATTTTTCAGTCTGCGATCTCAGTCATTGCCAGGCGTATAATTCACGGAGTCGTTTCAATGCCGCCGTCTTGCAAGCAATTGATTCTACCCGTAACAAAGTGATTTGCGATACATTAAATTCAATGATCGCAGCTCCGTACCACAGCAATTGTGGCGGACAAACTATTTCTGCAATGGATATCTGGACTACGCCATTGCTTAGCACGCAATCTGTCATCGATACTTTTTGTCTATCGGGATCACATGCAACCTGGAATTCTTCAATTTCAAAAAAAGATTGGATCCATTACCTCAAAATAAATGGTGTCAACCCGACAGATTCTTTGATGACGGATTCACTCCTTTGTTTTGCCCAGGAGGAGAGAATGATTTGCATGAATAAAGTAGGTACAAATATACCGTTGCGAAAAATCAGAGAAGATTTTCATTTGAAATCTACTTTTTTCAATATTTGTATTGCTGAAGATTCTGTTCTGTTTTCAGGACGGGGTTTTGGTCACGGTGTAGGACTCTGTCAGGAAGGAGCCATGCAAATGGCTTCTCTTGGTTTTTCAGCCATCGATATTCTAAGATTCTACTTTAAAGATGTTAGAATTGAAGATGCAGGTTTTACACATGAAAACAAGTGATTTCTTTCTTCAAAAGCTGTTGATTCTATACAGGTTTTTATATTAACATGAAATTCCTGATGCTGCTATTCTAACTTGCGCAGCATGCGTGTTTGGAATCAAACTCCTGTTCTCAGGTTTTTACCATTTTTTATTGCAGGGATGTTCAGCGGATTTTATTTTCAAATTTCTCCTGTCTTACTTTTTATTTGTTCTCTCTTCGTCTTTGGATTGTTTGTGATTCAATTAATCAGAATTCACAAGAAATACACATTCCTTGCTGTACGCTTTTTTGGTTTGCTGGCATATCTGTTTGTTTTTCTTTGTTCCTGGGGATTCACGCTGCTGAAAACAGAAAAAGAGTATCCATTTCATTTTTCAAAGCAAAAGAATTGTGAGGCTTATCTGGCGGTTATTTGCGAAGACCCAAAGGACAAAGGAAATTCGTATCGCTTTGAAGCAAAAATTTTGCAAATAAAAATGGATTCAGCCTGGTGCTATGCAGAAGGGAGAGTGCTTATTTATATGCGAAAAAATGGCTTGGTCAAAATTCCGGGTTATGGTGATAGTTTTCTTTTTACGAAGCAACCGGAGGAAGTAAAAGATCCAATGAATCCGGAGCAATTTGATTTTCGAAAATGGCTAAGTACAAGACAGATTTACCATCAGCTAGCTTTGAAGAATGATGAATTTGTTCTCACCCGGAAGCATCAGGCTTCTGCACTTGTGGAATGGTCCATTGCACTGAGAAACCAATGGATTCGGGTTTTTAAAGAGAATGGAGTGGAAGGTCAGGAATTTGCAGTTCTATCAGCTCTCATTCTGGGCTATGATGATGAGATCAGTTCTGAAACGATGCAGGCGTATGCCGCTTCCGGGGCTTTGCACATCCTTTCCGTTTCCGGTATGCATCTCGGGATTATCTATGGAGCCTTACAGACTCTTCTTGCATTTTTATCAAAGCATAAACGATCCCGATTATTTAAGGCAATATTGATCATTCTGTTCCTGTGGTTTTATGCTTTGCTTACAGGTTTGTCACCATCCGTGCTTCGTTCCGCGATGATGCTCACGTTTATCGTCATTGGTCAGACTTTAGCCCGATCTACAAACACATACAATACCCTCGGAGCTTCCATGCTTGCTTTGTTTATTTTGTTTTCTCCTCAATTAATTTTGCAGGCAGGATTTCAATTGTCATACCTCGCTGTTGCCGGAATTTTGTTTTTATACAAAGAGATTGAAGCGAAACTTTATTTTAAATCCTGGTTTGGCAAACAAGTGTGGGGAATACTCTCTGTGTCTTTAGCAGCCCAAATGGCGACATTTCCATTGAGCTTGTATTATTTTCATCAATTCCCCAATTATTTTCTTCCTTCAAATCTTGTTGTCATTCCCATTTCCACAGCCGTAATTTTTGGAGGAATAATTCTTCTTCTGCTTTCATCCTGGGCATGGCTGGCATTGAAAGTGGCATGGATTACAGGTAAATTGGTACTTGCATTAAATACAGCAGTGAGTGTAGTGGAACAGCTTCCCTACTCAATGCTAAGCGGTATCTATGTTTCTTTTTTAGAATTGCTGATATGGTATTTCGCTGTTGTGTTTTTTGCAATTTACTTTACGACTGCGAATAAAAAGTGGTTCATGCTTGCTGTCCCCGGAATTATATTCCTGTTTTGTTCTGTTTGTTTCAGACACTTAACTCTGCGGGAGCAACAAAAATTAATCGTCTACTAGATTCCAAAATCTTTTTGTGTGCAATTCATCCAGGGAAATTCGAGTGTGGTACTCACGGATTCATCAGGGTATGCAAATCCACGGATGCGAAAAATGGCCAGTGCTGCATTTGAAATAAAATCAGGAATTCGTGATGAAAATACCATGGTTCTTGATTGCAATCAGAAGAATCCGGAGATATTTCTTTCGAAGCAAATGATAGTATCTGGCAATTCTATACAATTTGGTACAACACGCATTGATCTGTTCAACTCAATGAAAACAGAATTTGCTTTTGCTTCAGATGCGGAATTTCTCCTCGTTTCACAAAACACCAAACCGCTGAAAAATTTCAAGATTCGGTTTCCGAAATGCAAAAAAGTTATTGTAGACGGTAGTAATTCCAGGTATACGATTGTGCGCTGGGAAGAGTTTTGTAAACAAGAACGAATCGCTTTTCATTCAACATCTTCACAGGGCGCATTTATCCTTGAAACTTCTGAATCAGCCAATTTGAGATAATGACATCTGATCTTTCACTTTTATTCCTCTTTCTGTTCGTTCGATTCGTGAACATTCTACTACCGGATCGTGTTCATAGAAAAGAATGTAGTTTTTATCTACAGCTTCGTTCAGGAATTTTGCTTTTTCTTCAAGCGTAATCAATGGACGCATGTCATACGCCATAACATAGGCCAGAGGAACATGGGCTGCAGAAGGAATGAGGTCGGCGCAGTAAGCAAGGGTTTGTCCATTGTAATTGATGATCGGCAACATCATTGCTTCTGTATGGCCATTTACACAAAGCACTTTGAAGCCCGGGAATAATTCTTCTCCGTCAGCGATAAATTTCAAGTGGCCGCTTTCCTGAATCGGAAGAATATTCTCTTTCAGGAAACTAGCCTTCTCCCTGGAATTAGGTTTAATGGCCCAATTCCAATGTGCTTCGTTACTCCAAAAAGTAGCATTCGGGAAAGCCAGTTCATAGCCGTCTCTTTTTGCATTCCATTTTACGCTCCCGCCACAATGGTCGAAATGCAAATGCGTGAGAAATACGTCCGTGATGTCATTTTCCGTAAAACCATGTTTCCGAAGTGACTTTGCTAAGGAATCATCCCCATTGAGAAAATAATAGCCGAAGAATTTTGAATCCTGTTTGTCACCCACACCATTATCAATCAAAATGAGTCTGTTCCCTTCCTGAACGAGCAGGCAACGCATGGCCCAGTTGCACATGTTCTGCTCATCAGCGGGATTTAATTTGTTCCAGATGGATTTTGGTACAACGCCAAACATCGCGCCTCCATCCAATTTAAAGTAACCTGTTTCTATTGTGTAGAGCTTCATTCTGTGAGGTATAAAGAGCTGCAAAATACGTAAATTGCCTGTTCGTAACGATGTGGAAAGAACCCTTAGTGAGAATATTTCTGATTCAGGAATGAAATATACCTTGGGAATCCTATGAAAGCTAAAGATCAACAGAAAATTCATTTCATCGCTATTGGCGGAGCAGCGATGCACAACCTGGCATTGGCACTTCATCAAAAAGGATTTCTGGTCAGTGGATCGGATGATGAAATCAATGAACCCTCCAGATCCAGATTAAATGCAGCCGGTTTATTGCCAAAGCAGGATGGCTGGAAGCCGGAATCGATCAGCAAAGAATTGGATGCAGTCATTCTCGGCATGCACGCACGTGCAGACAATCCGGAACTTCTAAAAGCGAAAGAGCTTGGCTTAAAAATATATTCCTACCCTGAATATTTATACGAACAATCCAAAGACAAGACACGTGTCGTCATTGGTGGGAGTCATGGGAAAACGACGATTACTTCCATGATTCTTTTTGTGCTGAAGAAAGTCGGGATGGAATTCGATTTTATGGTAGGAGCGAAGCTCGATGGATTTGACACCATGGTGAAATTGAGTGATGCTCCGGTGATCATACTGGAAGGAGATGAATATCTTTCTTCACCTGTTGATCGTCGTCCGAAGTTCCATTTGTACCGTGCAGATATTGCCCTCATTAGTGGAATTGCCTGGGACCACATCAATGTTTTTCCGACCTATGAAAGTTACCAGGAGCAGTTCCGGATTTTTGCGGATCAGATTCCAATCACAGGGAAGCTGGTGTATTGTGAAGCGGATCCGGAAGTAAAAAATCTTGTTGAGCAATCAGTAACTCCCGCAAAGAAAATCCCCTACGGAATTCCGGCGCATGAAATTCGCAATGGAATTACCTGGCTGCAAACAGAATCCGGTGAAGTCGACTTAAAAGTTTTCGGAGAACATAATCTGATGAACCTGGAAGGGGCAAGGTCAATTTGTAATTTATTGGGAATCGAAAACCCGCAGTTTTACAAGGCAATCCGGGAATTTACCGGAGCATCGCGCCGACTGGAAACTCTGGCCAGGACAGAGCAGGTAGCAGTGTTCAAGGACTTTGCACATTCACCTTCGAAATTGAAAGCAACTACAGAAGCAGTGCGTAAGCAATTCATGAACGAGACCCTTGTAGCCTGCATGGAATTGCATACCTTCAGCAGTCTGAATGAAGATTTCCTGGATCAGTACAAAGGTTCCATGGACGGTGCTGATATTGGAATTGTTTATTTCAATCCGCATACCATTGAGCATAAAAAATTGAAGCCCATCTCCGCGGAACGTGTGAAAGCAGCCTTTGGGAATCCGGGTTTGAAAATTTATACAGATTCCAAACGACTGATGGATGATTTATTGCAAATGGATCCACGCGGTAAAGTATTTCTGATGATGAGTTCCGGAAATTTTGACGGACAATCTTTGGAAGAGTTTGCATTAAAAATTGCAGAGAAAACAATGACCCCTACATCTCATTAATCCGATGTTTATGAAACGAATACTTTCAATTTTATTTTTTTCAGGATTCCTGGTTTTTGGAAATACGTATGCTCAAAATTCTGTCGTCGCCTCTCCGGGAACCTTGCAGGACAAGTATGCAAAACGATCGGGTAGTTTGCGTTTCAGTACAACCACATTGAATTTGGGCAAGCTTGCTAACAATCAGATCAGGAAGGATACCATTCGCATTTTCAATATAGCAAGTCGTCCTGTCACAATTTCGGTAAGCGGGAAAATCCCTGCTCATATCCAGGTAAGTCCCGGACAGAATTCAATCGATCCCGGAACAGAAGGATGGATTGCGATCTCTTACGATGCCGGATTGAAAAACGATTTTGGTTTTGTCCTCGACCGTATAGCATTTAGTACGAATGATTCCATTCAGGCACTTAAATACATCAATATCACTGCAACTTTATTTGAAAATTTCCCTGTCATGACTGCTGAAGATTCCGCAATGATTCAAAAAGCCAGAGTTCCTGAACTGACATTTAATTATGGAACAATTTCACAGGGAGAAAAGAAATTTCATGAATTCGTAGTGTACAATGATGGAAAACGAGATCTCACCCTGCACAAAGCCAAATCCAATTGCGGCTGTATTCAAACAACCCTTTCAAAAAATGTAATCGCCGCCGGCGACAGTGCATTTGTGCGAGTTGATTTTGATTCTTTTGGTAAAGAAGGAAAAGATTCCCGGAAAGTTAATGTATACATGAACGATCCTGCGATGCCGGAGATTAAGTTGGAGATGGTGGGGGAGATTTTGAAGTAGATTGGTTGTTGGTGCTTGGTGGTTGGTGGATGGTGGTTGGTATCAAGCGTGGAAATTTCGGAAAACTTGGTATTGATCAGACAGGTACCAGCAATTTATCGTCATAGGCAAGTATTAATACCTAACTTCATCATCTTTGGAAAACTAAACTAAGAATACTACATTTGAATATGAAAAAGACAACCGTACTCAATGCGTTAAGTGAATTGCCTAACGAATTTAATTTGGACAAACTTTTAGATAGATTACTTGTAATTGAGAAGATTGAAGACGGTCTTAAAGAAGCAAAAGCCGGAAAGACAGTATCTCATGAAGCTGCAAAGAAAATAATTTCTAAATGGCAAAAGTAAGTTGGACACGAAGATCAATCAATGATCTTAAGTTGATTCATGAATTTATTTCGCTTGATTCAAAATTTTATGCTGATCGTTTTATTAATAAAATTGTTTCAAGAGTTGAACAATTAATTGAATTTCCCGAATCCGGGAGAATTATACCCGAAAAAGAAGAAAACGATTTGAGAGAATTGATTGAAGGAAATTATAGAATATTCTATCGTATGCAAAGAAACAATGTGACAATTTTAAGGATACACAATTCAGCAAAGAATATAAAGTAAGCCTGTATAACAACTGAAATACTGAAGAGTGAATGGTGAATGGTGAAGAGTAAAGCCAGCGAATAACGAATGCTAAGCAATTAATCCAAGCCATACCAACCACTAACCACCAACCATTAAGCACCAACCACTAAGCACCAACACAACCCACCACAGCACCAACTTCTAAGCACCAACAACCAACTAATGTATCGCCTGCACATTCACCTTTTCAATTCCCTTCAAATGCACCTCAATATGGCGATCGTGGGCTTTGCTGTCGAATTCACTGATAATTTCAAGGACGTCGTAGTCGATAAAGTGTGAATCGGTTCCATCAATCGTAAGGACTGAATACTGAGGAATTTTATCCAATGCTTCCCGGAGTTTTCTTTTGTTTAAAAATGTAACGGTTGAATGAAGCCGGATGTAATAGACTTCAGTGATGTGTTGCATTGTTTTCTCGATGATAAATTCTGCTTTGAAATTACTTTGAATAATGAAATACATGGAAACGAAGAGTCCGATGGAAACCCCGATCAACAAATCGGTAGATAGAATCACTACAATAGTAAAGATGAAAGGAAGGAATTGTTTCAATCCCATGCTAAACATATTCCGGAACATTTTTGGTTTGCTCAGGTTATAACCTGTCATCAGCAAGATTGCCGATAGGGAAGCATAGGGAATCCTGTTCATCAGAAATGGAATTGTCAGTACACTTACGAGTAAAAAAATACCATGTGTAACAGACGATAATTTTGTCCGGGCTCCGGCGTCAACATTGGCTGCTCCACGCACGATTACAGCTGTCATCGGCAAAGCGCCTACCAAGCCGCAAGTCATGTTTCCGATGCCCTGTGCAATCAACTCACGGTTTACCGGAGTGACACGGTGTGAAGGGTCTAGTTTGTCAACGGCCTCCACGCAGAGTAGTGTTTCCAGACTCGCAAGTATTCCGATGATAATTCCGTCTTCCCAGATTTTAAAATTCGAAAAAAGTTTGCTGAAATCAGGGAATTGTATTTGTGCAAACAGATTGTCGGGAATGGCCACCAATTGTGTCGGGTTCAAAGCGAGATCCGGCATTGTGAAATGGTAGAATTCATTCAGCAGAATTCCGGCAAGGACGACAAGTAGGGGTGGGGGAATGATTTTTAATTTCTTTTTGATGAATGGAATTTTTGCCATCAGTAAAATTCCAAGCGAAAACAAAGTGATCACTACTACACCTCGTCGAATGTGATGGTTGAAATTTGTGAGGTTGCCAAGAAAATTTTTATCAGCAACCAATGAAGGAAATCCACTCCTCCAGAAATCCGGTTGATCATATCCCAGTGCAAGAGGAATCTGTTTTGAGATCAGCAGAATCCCGATAGCTGCAAGCATGCCTTTAATTACCGATGAAGGAAAATAATAGGCAACACCACCAAAACGGAGAAGTCCCATGATCACTTGCACCAAACCTGCAATTACCACGGAGAGTATAAAGATCCGATAATCACCCCAGGCTAAAATGGATGCGCTGACGATTGTCGTTAAGCCGGCTGCAGGTCCGGATACACTCAATTGTGAACCACTAATAAAAGAAGTGATGATTCCGCCAATTACTCCTGTCATGATACCGGCATACAGCGGAGCCCCGGATGCAAGTGCTATTCCCAGACACAAGGGCAAGGCGACGAAAAACACCTACATTCCTGCCGGCAAATCGTGCCGCAGCCATATCATTCGGTAAAATTTGATGATTCTTAGTGTGGCCAGATTCATTAATGCTTTTAACCGCAAAGGGCAATTGAAATTGCTAATTTTCCCAAGTTAAGAATTCAGTTTCTATTCTTTTCGGATAATCTTTTCTAAATGTAAATAACCTTTGCATGTGTTTGTTTTACAGAATCTTATGGAACCATGATTTTTGTCATTCGCAAGCCAATCCATCTTTCCCGAGGGTACTCAATCAGCGGATTTGAGATCAATTATTAATCCTGATATCTTTGCATAAAATCAAATTATGTCCATTCGGATTCTTACCATACTTATCATGAGCCAGCTTTTGTCTATCTCCGGTCAGGCTAAAACCAAAATGGTTGACAGGGAGATGCTGGTGCAGGTTAAAGGCACTAAAATATATTGTCGTGTGATTGGAAGTGGGGAGCCAATAGTCATCGTTCATGGCGGTCCGGGGATGGAACACACTTATTTCCTGCCTCAGTTGCTATCACTTGCTTCCAAATACCGTTTGATTTTTTATGATCAACGTGGAAGTGGGAGGTCACCGGTTGATGTAGATCCTTCAAGTATGAACATGAATCAGTTTGTTGAGGATCTGGATTCCATCCGTGCCTTTTTCAAAATTGACAAAATGAATCTGATGGGACATTCTTTCGGCGGACTCATTGCTATGCGTTACGCTGTGAAGTATCCCGATCGTCTGCAGCGCCTGATGTTGATCAATCCCAGCCCACAAACATCTTATTGGAGAGATAGCTCTTTCAGCATGATGGATCTCAGGGATGATGAAAAAACTACGAAGGAGAAAAAGGAAATTCTTGCGAGTGCTGAATTCAAAAACAGCACACCTGAGACTGTAAGCAGGTATTTCAAATTATTGCTGAAAAATTCTTTTTTTCATCCTGAATACATCGATAGTCTGACCTTGATTTTTCGACCGAATTATGTGAAGACAAGAGAACTGATGAATTCGCTCTATAAGGATTCCACCCTGATCACCTACGATCTCACAGCGGAATTGAAAAAAGTGAAATGCCGCACATTGTTATGCGGAGCCGAAGCTGATTTTGTTCCACCGGAAGCCAACGAGCAGTTGCATAAAACATTAAAAAAATTCCGAATATTATCTTTTTGAATCTTGCGGACATTTTCCTTTTGTTGAATCAAAAGACGAATTTGAGAGGGTCATCATAAAATTTATGACCAAATGATATGATGGGACACTTAATTGTTTGTACTCAGAGAAGTGTACCTTTCAAAATTAAAAAGGCAATCGAAAAATAAATAATCAGACCTGTTACATCAACCAATGTAGCAATGAATGGGGCTGAAGAGACGGCCGGGTCAAAGCCTAACTTTTTCAGGAGCATAGGCAACATCGAACCGGAAAGTGTTCCCCACAAGACAACACCAATGAGGGTGAAGCCGACTGTGAATGCGATCAATAACCAATGTGGTCCATACAGATCGGTGAACAATGTCCAGGCAGCTATCCGCATGAATCCGATGAGCCCCAAAAGTGTACCCAACAATAATCCGGAAAGAAATTCTCTCCGCATTACACGCCACCAATTTGAAAGAGTGATTTCTCCAAGTGCCATGGCGCGTATGATGAGAGTTGCAGCCTGAGAACCGCTGTTACCTCCCGATGAAATTATCAGTGGAACAAACAAGGCAAGAACAACGGCTTTATTGAGTTCATCATTGAAAAAACCCATTGCACTTGCAGTGAGCATTTCACCAAGAAAAAGGATAATGAGCCAGCCTGCACGTTTGCTGACCATTTCCCGCAATGAAACTTTGAGGTAAGGTTCTGACAAAGCTTCAGTACCCCCAAATTTCTGGATATCCTCAGTATCTTCTTCTTCGATTACATCCATCATATCGTCAAAGGTGACGATACCCAGAAGCAATCCATTGAAATCTGTTACAGGAAGCGCGACACGATTGGTTTGTTTGAAAATATCAATGGCTTTTTCCTGGTCATCGCGTGCATACAAAGCAACAACCTGACGTGTCATCAGGTCGCCAACTTTTTTGTCAAGAGGAGCAAGGAGAAAATCACGTACCTTAATATCGTCCTGCAGAAAACCTTTTGGATCCGTTACATAAATCACATTGAGTGTTTCCGAATCCTTTCCATACTTGCGGATATAATCCAAAACCTGCTGAATCGTCCAGTCTTCTTTCACCGAAATAAAATCCGGTGTCATCAATCGGCCAATACTGTCTTCAGGATATTGCAGCAATTGGTTTGCTGTCTTCCGCTCTTCATCGCTGAGCAGACTCAGATACTTCTGCAGTGTTTCCTGAGAAAGTTTTTCGAAAAGAGCAGTCCGGTCATCCGGAGAAATCTGATTTAAGGTATGCGAGAGTTGCTCAACACTAAAAGTGCCCAGCAATTCCTCCTGGATATCGAAGTCGAGGTTCTCAAAAGTTTTGATTGCCTTCTCCGCTTCCAGTACCTGGAAAACTTTACGAACATCTATATGCTTGGATTCATTGATCAGCTCCGCAAGCTCTTCAGGCTGAACGGACTCGGTTAAGTGTTTCAGTTTGTAGAGATTGCCGGTAACCATACGCTCGGCAAGCAGCTCTTTTTCTTGTTCACTAAACATGGATGATCGTCCATTTGGTACTCATTTAAATCGCTTCGAAGGTAACAATAATGCGTGGCAATTTTAAAAATTTACAATTTGGTTTGCAGGTTAGAGTTCAGTTTACAGAGTTCCAGGTTCAAAGTTCCGGGTTTCGGTTCAGGGTTTCGTGTTCTGGGTTTAGCGAGCGGGATAGTAGTGCTGTTCCTTGCTAAGTGTTCAGTATGTATCTACACAAATCGGTTCGTGCTTCTAAGTTCAATCAAGCACAACACTATCTACACACAGAACACGGAACACTGAACACGGAACTCTGAACCAAGAACACTTGAACAGGACCTAAACCTTAAACCTTGAACCGCCTTAAAAAGAAGAGCCGTTGGCTTTTACCCCAACGGCCCCCCACACGAAAAACATGAACACAAAAACTATAACAAGAAACGCATAAAGCGCTCTATTGTTGTAACGATTGCCGACATTGACACTAAAATGACAATGTTTAACATCTCTTAACCATTGATTGAGGTAAGAACCTGAATTTGAGCGGTGAATGGAATTAATTTTCAAAGGTCTGTACATGATATTTTTTCTAAATCGATAAATATTCAGCGGCCTTCTTTCAGCTGTTTACATAAATTTGCACCAATAAAGAAACCTCATGCAAAAAATTAGCCTTGGTATTGGTTCCCGGATCCGGCATCCTCAATTTGGGGATGGAGTAGTCGTTCAGATTAAACCGGAAGAATATGTGATTACTTTCATGCAACACGGGATGCGTGATATTGAGAGAACGGATAGTGAGCTCGAGATCATCGATGCGAATGATGCAGACAATGATTTGGTGAGTCTGGCGGATATTGAAGTGCTGCTCGTAAACATCATCAAAAAGTATTCTGACATGCAGGAGCGTGTCGAAATCGGTCAGAAGTGGACAGGAGGGACTCTCATCATGAAACCCGGGGACACTTCTCTCAAATCGAAGGAAGTTCCGATCGATGTGTTCTTCAATAAAATTGTGATGCTGCGTGATCGACTGCGTGTTTTGGAACAGCGGATCAATTCTCACGACAAGTTAACGGAAGATGATAAAGTGAATATTCAACAATACATCACACGTTGTTATGGTTCGCTTACTACTTTCAATGTCTTATTCAAATATTCAACGGATTATTTTGTAGGAGAAAAAGGAAGTAAGGATTAAAATTTTAGTCAAATTATTTTTAACGGAACGTTTTTGTTTTTGCAAATAAAAATTGTTCGGTTCTATTTATCCATAGTGGAATTTACCCGAGTGCTGACTCTGAATTATGAATTTGTTATCTGTTGAAAATCTGAGTAAATCCTATGGAGAGAAAATTCTTTTCGACGGAATAAGTTTTGGGATTGCAAAAGGCGAGAAAGTTGCGTTGATTGCACGGAACGGAACCGGAAAAACCACGCTGATGCGAATCCTGGCCGGACAAGACAATGCGGATTCCGGTGATGTGACCATGCGGAAAGATATCCGTGTTGCTTATCTCGATCAGGATCCTTTTTTGGATACACAAAAGACTGTGCTGGAAGTTATTTTTAGTATGGACAATCCCATTATTCGTCTGCTGAAGGAATACGAAGCATGTCTGGAAGCTGATGCAGAAGCACATTCGCCGATTACTCAAAAAGCATTGGAGGAAGCAGCTTCCAAAATGGACGATGCACATGCCTGGGATTACGAAGTGCGTGTTCGTCAGGTGTTGTCACGACTGAACATCCATCACCTTGATCAAAAGGTGCGACAGCTTTCCGGAGGACAACGGAAAAGAATTGCCCTTGCAAAGACACTCATCGAACCGGCAGAACTGTTGATCATGGATGAGCCAACGAATCACCTCGATGTGGAGATGGTTGAATGGCTGGAAGAATTTCTCACGCGTTCTCAGCTTTCGCTATTACTCGTGACACACGACAGGTATTTTCTCGATAATATTTGCGATAAAATCATTGAACTTGAGAATAATCGCTTGTTTACCTATGAAGGGAACTATTCTTATTTTCTGGAGAAGAAAGCTGAACGGGAATGGAACGAATCGCAGGAAACAGACAAGGCCCGCAATCTGATGCGCACTGAGTTGGAATGGATGCGGAGAATGCCCAAAGCGAGAGGAACAAAATCAAAAGCAAGAATAGATTCTTTCTATGAACTGAAAGATAAAGCCGCAGGTAAAAAAACACAAGGCACGATAGAGCTCGATGTGAAAATGAATCGCATCGGCGGCAAGGTGATTGAATTGAAAAAAGTAAATAAACGATTCGATGAATTGACGATCCTGAATGGATTTGACTATACGTTCCGGACCGGTGAACGAATTGGAATTGTCGGAAAAAATGGAGCCGGGAAATCAACTTTCCTGAATCTCTTAACAGGCAAAGAACTCCCGGACAGTGGAAAGATCAATGTTGGGGATACTATTATCTTCGGTTACTATTCTCAGCAAGGTCTGGAATTGAAGGATGATAAACGTGTTATTGAAGTTGTCAAAGATTACGCTGAAGTCATTCAGTTGAGCGACGGTTCCAAAGTTTCTGCATCTCAATTTCTGAATCTTTTTCAATTTCCACCTGAACAGCAATTCACTTATGTATCCAAACTCAGCGGGGGAGAACGAAGACGTTTGCATTTGCTGACTGTCTTAATCCGGAATCCCAACTTTTTGATTTTGGATGAACCCACCAATGATCTTGACTTGTTAACATTGGGAATTCTGGAAGAATTTCTGTTGAATTACAAAGGATGTTTAATCATCGTGAGCCACGACAGGTATTTCATGGATAAACTGGTGGATCATCTGTTCATCTTTGAAGGCAATGGTGTTATTAAAGATTACAATGGAACTTACACCGAATGGAGAATGGTGGAAGAAGAGAAAGAGAAGGAAGCCGCTCGTGCTAAAAACAAAGAAGTCGAGGAACAAAAAAAGAGAGACAATACCAACAAGGGCGATAAGAAAAAGCTTTCGTATAAGGAAAGACTGGAATATGAAAACCTTGGCAAAGCAATAGAATTACTGGAGAAAGAAAAGCTTGGTCTTGAGGATCAGATGGGAGGGACAGAAGCCACACACATACAATTGCAGGAGTGGGCTCTACGAATGGAGCAGGTGATTCAGGAAATTGATGAAAAGTCGATGCGCTGGCTGGAATTGTCTGAATTGGCATAATATTTTTTTTTGATGCTGGAAGAAATCCATTATGACAAAACCATTACTAGGAAATAAAGAATCTTTTCTGGCTTTTCAGCATTTGAATTTCAGAAGATTTATTTTCTCAAAGTTCATGCTCACACTCGCTTTGCAAATACAATTTGTTGTATTGAGTTGGCAGGTATATGAAATTACACACGATCCTTTATCCCTTGGTTTCATCGGACTTGCAGAAGCTATTCCGGCTGTTGGTCTGGCTTTGTATGGCGGTTATATTTCGGATCGAAGTGACCGACGGAAAATCCTGGTTTGGGTTCAGGGATTGATGATAGTCTGTACCGGAATACTCACGTATTTGTCCTATCATTATTCCAGTCTTCCGCTGAGCCAGCAATCCGCATTTCCATTTTATGTGATCATGTTCGGTATCGGGATTCTGCGCGGGTTTTACAGTCCGGCACAATTTCCACTCATGACACAAGTGGTCCCAAGGGAAGCGTATGCAAACTCTTCGGCATGGAACAGCACATTCTGGCACATTGCTGTCGTACTTGGCTCATCCGGTGGCGGACTAATGCTGGGCTTCTTCGGAAAGAATACTTCCTACATTGTAGTGCTGGTGTGTATGCTGATTGGATTTCTTCAGATCGTCAGAATTCCTCCACAACCGATACAGGAGATAAAACCCGGCGAGAAAATGATGAGCAACATCCGGGAAGGTTTGCGATTCGTATTTAGCAACCAGGCTATATTGGGAGCGCTCACACTTGACCTGATTGCAGTACTTTTCGGAGGAGCAACTGCGATGTTACCCAGTTTTGCCAGCGATATATTGCATGTAGGAGAAAAAGGCTTTGGTTTTCTACGTGCCGCTCCCTTTGCCGGGTCCGTCATCATTGCATTGTATATGACACGGTATCCTCCATTAAAAAATGCAGGCAAACGCTTGTTGTTTTGTGTGGCCGGATTTTCTGTTTGCATGATTGCATTTGCACTGAGCAGAAATTTTTATCTCTCCTTGTTTATTCTTGCACTGAGCGGAGCATTCGACAATGTAAGTGTCGTCATCCGTTCGTTGATCATGCAATTGATGACTCCGGACCATATGCGCGGCAGGGTTTCTTCTGTAAGTACTATGTTTATTAGTTCCTCCAATGAAATTGGTGCCTTTGAATCCGGATTTGCAGCAAAACTTCTGGGTTTGATTCCGTCGGTAATCATTGGCGGATCCATTGCACTTACATCTGTAGCAGCGGCTGGTGTAGCACTGCCGGAAATGCGTAAACTCGACCTGAGTAAGGCCTGATAAAACTTATCCGTATCTTTGTCATTCGATCCGCTTAAAATCGAATCGCTTAAAATTATCACACTTCAACAAGTATAAAGAAATTGCTATGTATAGTCCGTTCACTTCCATGCCGGATCACTCGCGAGTATGGGTATATCAATCCGACCGAGCATTTACATCAACAGATGTGGAAGCCATTGATCAAAAAATTAAAGCATTTCTTGCAAACTGGACAGCGCACGATCAGGCTTTGCTTGCCAGTTATGAAATACGATACGATAGATTTATCGTGATGATGATCGACGAAAAACAAGCGGCTGCAAGCGGTTGTTCGATTGATAAGTCTGTTCACTTCATCCAGAATCTGGAAAAGGAAATGAATCTTTCGCTCATGAACAGGATGTTATTTGCATTTAAAACTGCCGACAATGTCAGCGTTGTGAACCGCACTATTTTCGAAGAGAAAATGGAAAAAGGAGAAATTACCGCGGATACAATTGTATTCAATAACCTGGTTCAAAGCAAAATTGATCTGAACACGAAATGGGAAGTTCCACTGAAAGAAAGCTGGCACAAAGCACTCCTGGAAGTGTAAGTCAAGGCTTCATTCGGTATTGCAATTGGCCCATTATTTCTTCACAGGAATTTCCCGGAATATTTGTCCGCCTTTGTAAATTACCTTTTTCACCAAAACAGAATCCTCGTAAACTTTCCATTCTCCTTCTTCATTATTGGAAATGTAATTTCCTTCGCGTTTTATAACGCCATTGTCATCGTATTCTTTTGCAGGTCCTTGCAATTCTCCATTCTTGTAGGAGTATTCCAGAGTTGTTTTTCCATTCTGTTTGTACCATTTGCTCACACCTTCACGAACTCCGTTTTTGTAAAAAGCTTCTTCCTGAATTTTTGTGTCTTCGTAATAGCTTTTCTTTTCACCGGTAAGAATACCGTTTACAAAATATTCGGTTGTTTTGATTCTTCCGTTGCTCAGATAAGTTGTTCGTTTTCCCTGCAGAGTATCGTTCACATACGTTTCGTCCAATGTGGCCTGACCAATTACAGAAAAAGTAATACAAGCGCCGTGTTTACGTCCCATTTTATATTCTGTGACTTTGCTAAGCAATCCATTTCCATTCGAGTATTCCCTCCAGACTCCATCTTTCCGGCCACTCACTTTGGTGCCTTGTTCAGTCATGACTCCTTTAAAATTCAGAATAATGATGTACTCCCGTGATGGATCAAGTGGATCTTTTGATACAATGGTATCCGCTTTGTTTTCGGTTTTTTCACCTTTCTGGATCAGTGGAACAGTTTTGGGCGCCTGCTGTGCATAGATGAATGCCGGGAAAATAAGGAGGAATGTATAGAGTACCTTTTTCATATTGTTATCATGATTATTGGCGCAAAATTAATCGAATTGTTCATGATCGGATGAATTTTACATGTTTTCTGTATTTTTAGGACCTAAATTTCTCTTCAATGCAAGTTTCAGTGCGTTTGGTTGAACCCGGTGAATATTCCCTTCTGGCCAGGATTGGCAGAGAAACCTTTTATGAAACCTGGAAAGATTACAATACACCGGAAGATATGCAGACCTATCTTCTCGATGCTTTTGATGAAGAGAAAATTAAAAAGGATCTGGAGAACCGGGATGTAAATACTTTTTTATTTGTATTCGCAAATGAGGAACCGGTGGGGTATGCGAAGATCAGGAGAGACAGGACTTACGATGAATTCAAAGATGCAAAAGTAATTGAAGTAGAACGGATCTATATTTATCAGGCTTTTCAAAAACAACAAGCTGGTAAAGCACTCATGGAAGAAAGTCTTCGTATCGCGAATGCAGAGAAGAATGAATGGATCTGGCTGGGAGTGAACATCGACAACCACAAAGCCATCAATTTTTACAAAGCGTATGGATTCGAAATTTTCGGATCCAAAATGTTCAAATTGGGTGATGCCGAGGATGAAGATTACCTCATGAAATTAAAACTGCACTAAGATTTTCCTGAAATCCCGGTTTTTTAACGGTCGTAAAACTCTTTCTTCTTTAATAATTTCAAATCCTGAAGGATAGAAGATTTTACATTGATCTGAAAATTGTATCCCTCGAGATAACCGAATGGAGTCCAGTTCAGGCGCATCTCCCAGCAATGCAAATCACGATAGATATTTACTCCTGCATTGGTAAATCTTCCTCCTGTAAAATCATACCAGCTGTTGAATCCGATTTTCCAGCGTGGTGTCAGACTGAGATCCGCATTGAAGCTGGCAGATTGTGATTGAACTGTTGGCGCATTTCCCAGTTTTGAATAACTGTAGGTGTAACTGACAGTGAGATTGTAGGGTATTTCAAAATCTACATATTCCTCCGGATGCTGATTGATGTAGTCGATTTCTTGTTTTGAAAATTTAGCGCTTGTTTTATTCTTTCGTGGTGTAATCGAAAAATTGGTAGAAATACTTGCCGCCGTTAAACGAAACAAATGTCCGTTCTGGTCTTTCAGATATTTGTTATAATCACGATTGTTTTCATCAAAAGCGTAAGGATCAAGAACACCACCAAAATTAATACTCATTCGATCAAACAATGTTGTCCGACCACTGATCGACAATGAACTCCAGTTCATGGAATCAGCAATGAGGTTGTAACTTGCTCCGAACCGCAAGCTTTCCAACAACTTTATTTTTTTCATCGTTGCACCGGTGTCTGATTTCGTCCGCACTTTCATTTCAATATTATTATCCAGACCGAAATTCAGACTCCCGAATTTTCCTCCACCGGGCCCCCCGTAAACTGAATTCTGAAATATTGAATAGGTTTGTGTACGGCCCAGTGTATCGTATTGAATGGTTTTATAATAACCATAACCCGGCTTACTGAAATCCGGTCGGTAACCGAAAGAAACTGTCGGGGTCATCACATGACGAACTGCTGCAACCGGACCGTGTTTCATCTGGTACATTCCATAAATTCGTGTATTCAATCCCAGGCTGAACTGATAATCTCTCGCCGTTTGAAATTTTTTCACAGTGATGGTGTCCAGCTTATTCAACTCATTGTTCCATTCAAATTGTGTAGTCTTGAAATACCAGCGTTCAGTATAATTGGCTGATGGACTCAGTGTAAAATAACTCAGGATGTTAAAGGAAGTCGATACCGGAATTGAATGCTGGATTCCATTTTGCATATTTTCCAGAGTGCCATCTTTGAAAAGCAATGAATCTTTGGTTTGTACATAATTTGTCGCCCGCAGGGAATAACTTGTCCCGATTTTTTCAAACCATCGTTGCGCTCCGATTGAATGTTTTCTTTTAAAAGGACTTATCCGTGCAACATTGAAGCTCACATCCGGCGCAGTGATACGGATATCGTGTGTGATGGTATTTTGGGTATGATTGAGGGAAATACCCAGATTGATTGGCTTGTCAGGAAAGGAACGGCTGTAGGCAATAGAAGATGAAAATGTATTGGATAAGAAATTGTTGACCGAAGAAATTGTATTCCTGTAATACTTCGATGTCCCGGCATTGACTGTAGCATTAAAAGATCGATACGGATTCGCTTTCGGATCCTGAGCATGTGTCCAGTTGACATGGAAATCTTCGACACTGCTGAAATCAGGCAGTTCTCTTTCGCTGGTCAGACTTTTCGCATAACTAAGCCGGAGTGTTCCGGAATAGCGGTATCGTTTTTTATAAATGGAGGCGAGATCGAGTGTATAACTTCCTTTGGTATACAAATCGGAGGTGAGAGCGAGATTGAAATAATCACTGAAGCCAAAATAGTAGCCCAGATGCTGGAAGTAAAATCCTCGTTCTGTTGATTCTCCAAATGCCGGGAAAATGATTCCCGAACTGCGCCCTTTTTTGTTTGGGAAAAAGCCGAAAGGAATAAGGAAGGGAGTAGGGATGTTTTCAATGGTCAGATATGCCGGTCCAGTTACAATCTTATTGTTGCTGATCACTTTTAGCTTATTGGCTGTAATAGCAAAGTGAGGAGTATCAAGGTCGCAGGTAGTATACAAACCGTTCTTGATGAAGAAGTTGTTCTCCGGATCCTTTTTTACTACTTCACCATGAATATATCCTTCACCTTCCTTTGTTATCACATAGCCGATCTTCCCTTTTTTCGTTTCGAAGTTATAATGGATAGAATTGGACCTGAATTGCTGATCAGCCTGGGAAAATTCGGGTGCGCCGATTAATTTACCGGTACTATCAGTGCTTCCCTCTGCATACAAATCCTTCTTTCCCATGTTGATAAGAATGTAATTTGCTTTCAAATGGAGGTCTTCGTAGTCTACCTTTGCATTTCCATACAAGTACACAACTTCATTTTCCACATCCACCCTAATTGAATCAGTGGCATGGTAATGGATTTTAGACTTCAATACATCATCGTCTGCCACGTTAGTATCGGGAGCCAGGGCAAGAGTGTCTGTTCTGATTACCAGGCTGTCAGTATCAACCGAAAGTGTGATTTCCGGCTTGAAATCTGAACCTCTTGAACCAACAGCAAATTGTTGAAAAACAAGCAGGAAAAGGGCTAAAAGCGGGGTTGATATTTTGGATACTTGCGAAAACAATTCTAAAGAAAATTTGCCTCGGATTTGGCTTCAAAACTAACGAAAAAATATCGTCCCGGACTTCCTTTTGTGGGTAAACTACTCGCAATTGGATGTTTGTTCATTTCCACTTCCTTCACCACTTTCAAATCCAAACCTTATGGTGTGACGAAAGTTGTGATCGATGCAGGGCATGGTGGACATGATTCCGGTTGTCTGGGTAAGAATGTGAAGGAGAAGGATGTGGCTCTTGGTGTGGCTCTCAAGCTCGGGAAATACATTGAGGAGCATTTTCCGGATGTGAAAGTGATTTATACTCGAAAGACAGATGTGTTTGTTGAATTGCATGAACGTGCTGCTATTGCGAACAACGCACGTGCGGACCTGTTTATTTGTATTCATTGCAATTCAGCATGCTATTTCAACAAAAAGAAGAAGAAGGAGCTTTGTAACGAAGAAATTCTTGGTGCGGAAACCTGGGTGATGGGACTGCATATGTCCGAAGCGAACCTCGAAGTATCCAAACGGGAGAATGAAGTCGTTTTGCTGGAAAAGGATTACACGAAACAATATGATGGCTTTGATCCAAACAGTCCGGAAGCCAATATTATTTTCTCCCTTTATCAAAATACTTTCCTGGACCAAAGTCTCAAAATGGCATCTGCTGTTCAGCAGGAACTAAAATCCAAAGGTCGACCAAGCCGCGGAGTCAAGCAAGCAGGTTTTCTCGTTTTGTACAAAACTGCCATGCCGAGTATTCTCATCGAAACCGGATTTCTTTCTCATCCCACTGAAGCGAAATACCTCAGTTCAGAAAAAGGACAACAAGAAGTAGCACACGGAATTTTCAATGCTTTTAAATCTTATAAGAACAATATTGAGTCTTATGGTATTAAGCAGGAAACCTCGGAACCGGAAGCTCCGGCACCATCAAAGGACAGTTCAAGTCCGGGTACAAAAGGAGTTCCAAACGATAATGATTTGGAATCCAAACCTAAACCAATCGTAAAAGATCAGGGAGCGGAAAGCGAAAAGCCCAAAGATGAAATTGTGTTAAAAGACAATTCAATTATGCCTGAAGGACATATTTCAGGGGATCTGACTTTCGGGGTACAAATTCTGATTTCGCCTTCCCGGATAGTTAAAGGAAGTACAAAGTTTAAGGGTTTAAAAAATGTCAGGGAAGAAAAGAAAAAGGAATGTATAAATACATCAGTGGCGATGTAAAGACGATGAATGATGCAATTGCATTGCAGGATGAGATGAGGGAGAAAGGATTTAAAGACGCGTTTGTTGTTGCGTATTTAGATGATAAACGAATCAGTATTAAGGAGGCGAGGGAGAGGATGAGGAAGAGGTGAGAGGATTGTTGATTGTAGATTGAGGATTGAGGATTGTTGATTGATGCAAAGGATGTCAGGCTTCTTGTTCGGTTCCGAACACAGTGATTTTCAACAGGGAGCGAGGAAAGGGGGGATGGAGTGCAGTCTTCAAACTAAAATAGTTACTTTTAAAAACTTTTCCGATTAAAATTTTTCGGAAAATCCTTTTAACAGGGCAGGAAAATATAAAGTATGAAACTTTCAAGAGAAGCCAGAATAGGATTGATTGTAACCACCGGCATCGCCCTGATGTTCTGGGGAGTCAATTATCTCAAAGGAAAAGATTTTTTCACGAGTCAGAAGCTTGTTTTTGCAGTGTACGACAGAGTGGATGGCCTTGCTGCAAGCAATGTGATTCTTGTGAATGGAATGAAAGTAGGACTGGTGAGGAACCTGATTCTTTTACCGGACTATTCCGGTAAAATTCTGGTGAGTATGCATGTGAGCAGCAAAGTAAAAGTTCCGCGTAACTGCGTTGCTGAAATATACAGTACTGATTTATTGGGGACTAAAGGAATTCGTTTGGTATTTGGAGATGCGCAGGAAGAATTGCAAAATGGAGATACCTTGCAAAGTGCAAGGCAAAGCAGTTTGACCGAACAGGTGAGCGCACAGGTTGCACCTATTAAATTAAAGGCAGAAAATCTTCTGAGTTCTCTCGATTCTGTATTGTTGATTCTCCGTGGAGTCTTTAATGAAGAAACGAAGAACAACCTGAAGCGTTCATTTGAAAGTATTTCCAATTCCCTGTATTCAATTCAGAACATCGCTTCGAATATGGATACAGTTTTGGCGAAGCAAGGCCGACTCCGGATGATTTTTGACAATCTTGAATCCATCACAACGAACATCAAGAATAACAACGATAAAATTGCTGATATACTCAACAATTTTGCTTCCATTTCAGACACTTTGGCAAAAGCTAACCTTGCTGAAACCATCGGGAATGCAAAAAGAACTCTGGAACAAACAGCAATCCTTTTTGAAGGAATGAATAAGGGAGAAGGATCGCTTGGTCAGTTGGCAACGAACGACAGTTTGTATCACAATTTAAATTCTACAGCAAGAGATTTGGATGCATTGATCACAGACTTGCATGAAAATCCGAAGCGGTATATCAATCTTTCTCTCTTTTCTTTTGGAGGGAAAAAGAAAAACAAGAATTGACATCCGGCTGAATAAACCGGAACTGATCTATTGACATTATGATTGCACAAATACTTTTTGCACTAATCCTCCTTGTCGCGATCTACTGGTTTTCCAGGAACCTTTCTACCATCATTCGTAACATTCGTCTGGGTCGGGATTTAAGCCGTACCGATCGTTCCGGTGATCGCTGGATGACCATGATACGCGTTGCTCTGGGACAATCCAAAATGGTTGTACGTCCGGTTGCCGGGATCATGCACATATTTGTGTACGTTGGTTTCATCATCATCAATTTCGAAGTCCTTGAAATTATGATTGATGGCGTATTCGGAACGCATCGGTTTTTCGCCGGACTTGGTCCTGTATACGATTTTCTGATTGCCAGTTTTGAAGTGCTCGCTTTGCTGGTGTTGGTCGGTGTTCTGGTCTTTCTTGCCAGAAGAAATATTCTTAAACTGAAGCGTTTCTGGATGCGCGAAATGACTTCCTGGCCGCGCACCGATGCGAATATCATTCTGATCACTGAAGTGTTGTTGATGACAGCATTTCTTACAATGAATGCAACAGACAGTGTTCTTCAAAGCCGCGACTTTAGTCATTATATTCATGCCGGTTCATTTCCGGTGAGTGGTTTATTCGCCGAGTGTTTCCGGGATGAGCAGTGAATCTCTTGAATTGATCGAACGATTTTGCTGGTGGTTTCACATCATTGGGATTTTATTGTTTCTCAATTATGTTCCGTATTCAAAACACTTCCACATCTTTCTTTCATTCCCGAATGTGTATTATTCCAACCTGGAAGCGAAAGGTCGGTTTACAAATATGGAGAGTGTAACACGTGAAGTAAAGTTAATGCTGGATCCTGCTTCAGTCCCTGCTACAGATGTTCCGGCAAGTCCACAGCGATTTGGTGCCAAGGATGTGGAAGACCTCACCTGGAAACAATTGATGGATGCGTATTCCTGTACGGAATGTGGTCGATGCACTTCATCATGTCCGGCAAATCAAACAGGGAAATTACTTTCTCCACGCAAAATAATGATGGATACCCGTGACCGATTGGAAGAAGTAGGAAAAGCAATCGATAAAAACGGAACGGAATACCGAGACGAAAAATCATTATTAAATTATATCACGGAAGAAGAATTATGGGCATGCACAAGTTGTAATGCATGCACAGAAGCTTGTCCTGTGAATATTGATCCGCTGAGTATCATCCTTGATATGCGACGTTATCTCATCATGGAAGAATCCAAAGTTCCGCAAGAACTGGCAGGAATGTTTAATAAAATTGAAAACAACGGTGCTCCCTGGCAATTTGCTCAGGCTGATCGCTACAAATGGGCGGAAGAAGGAACTTGAACGGAATGATTTTCTATTCAAAAAAGTATTCAAATACGAGAGAATAATTCGGATAATTTTCTCTTCATCACTATTCACCATTCACCATTCACTCTTCACTAACTATGGATTTCCAGGTACCAACAATGGCCGAATACGCATCCCGGGGAGAAGTTCCGGATGTTCTCTTTTGGGTGGGTTGCTCAGGAAGTTTTGATGAACGTGCGCAAAAAATTACACGTGCTGTTGCTAAATTATTGCATCATGCAGGTGTTCGTTTTGCTGTACTGGGTACAGAAGAAAGTTGTACAGGCGATCCTGCAAAAAGAGCAGGGAATGAATTCCTGTTCCAGATGCAAGCCATGATGAATATCCAGGTCTTGAATGGATATGGAGTTCGGAAAATAGTCACTGCTTGTCCGCATTGCTTCAATACGCTGAAAAATGAATATCCTGAGTTGGGAGGCAATTATGAAGTCGTCCATCACTCCGAATTGCTCCAGTCTTTATTTGCAGAAGGCAAAATAAAAGTGCAGGGAGGAAGTTTTCAGGGAAAGAAAATTACTTTTCACGATCCTTGTTATCTCGGTCGGGGCAATGGTGTTTACGAAGCCCCGCGCATCGTTCTTGAAAAACTGGATGCAGCACTCAGCGAAATGAAACGCTCCAAAGCAAAAGGATTCTGTTGTGGTGCCGGTGGCGCTCAGATGTTCAAAGAACCGGAAAAGGGAAGCAAAGATGTAAATGTCGAACGCACCGAAGAAGCCCTCGCTTTACAACCCGATATCATTGCCGTAGGGTGTCCATTTTGTATGACAATGATGACCGATGGCGTGAAAAATTTCAACAAAGAAGAGACGGTGAAGGTGATGGATATTGCGGAGCTGATTGCTAAGGCAGCAGAGTTGTAGGGATTGCTGATTGTAGATTTTTGATTGTAGATTTTTTGTTAGCTACCGTTCATGCGGAGCAATTCGGTTATTAAGTTATTAAGTTATTAGGCCGGGGATCGTCCCTCGTCCCAACGTCCCTCGTTCCTTTTCAGTTATTAAGTTATTAAGTTATTAGGCTGGGGATCGTCCCTCGTCCCAACGTCCCTCGTCCCTTTTCAGTTATTAAGTTATTCAGTTATTAAGCTGATTGCGAATAACTATCTAAACACAGAACACTGAACCCGGAACACTGAACCCGGAACAACTTTGAACATTGAACTCGGAACCAGGTTAGTTCCCTTTGCTCTTTCAATCAAAGCTTTGATGGCTTCTTTCCCTGAACCTTCCATACGACCTTTTTGAATGATAAGATCATTGTTTACATTGTTGTTTAAGGCATAACGGAAAACAGAATATCCGGTGCCACTTTTCCAGTCGGTGATCAGACCGAAACGAAGATCACTTAAATAAACTGTGTCTCCCAGTGCATCCGCACTGTAATAGCCTTGCGAGAATCGAATGAGCTTTTTTACTTCATCATTGTCTTTAAACTGAAAGAGTAAAGAATCATTCTGTGGTAAATAACTAAATTCAATTTGATCTGTCTGATCGAAAAGGGAATAATACCCGATGAAATATCCGGAATCTGTTTTGGCATTGATATACCAGAGCCAGTTGTTCAACGGAGTAGGGTACTGAAATAACTCACTTCATGAATCGATTGAGCAGCCAGATTTTCACGGGTTGTTTTATCAACTTTAAATTTATTTGAAAAAGCGTAAAAATATAGACAGTTGAAATAAGTATTCCGAATCGCATCCAGAATTTTCTGTAATTACTGTTCCGTTTCAAAATCAATAAAGCGATGCTGGCAATGAGTAAACTGATGGTGTAAAACGGATCAGCAACAAAAAGTACATTGAAGGATACGCGGTAGTGACTGAAGGGTTCAAACCAACCGGTGCCATAGGCTGTGAGTGCATCAATTCCGATGTGAAAAAACATCCCGCTTCCCCAAAGAATCATCCAGTTTCTATACGTCATGAGTTCGTTCGGAATCCTGCGTTTAAACCACCAGGCAAGCAGGGGAGTCATGAGCAAGGCAAACAGGATGGAGTGTGTAAACCCACGGTGGGCGAGCAGAGAATCTGCCTGATTCATCCATCCGGAAGTGATTACATCAATATCCGGGAGGTTATTGGCCAATGCTCCCCAGAGCATGGCTTTTTTACCAAGTTTCTTGCCCGCTAAAGCTTCTCCTGCGCAGGCACCAAGAACTGTATGTGTAAGTGAATCCATAGGTTAGGATAGAAACGGAGTAAAAGGGCTTGGAAATTATTCGTAAAGTACAAGTTCGAAATCAAAATAAATATAACTTTGCCAAAAAAAAAACGAGATGCAAATTGCGAATAATAAAGTTGTTACCGTTACCTACCGCTTACAGGCAAATCTTCCTGCTGAAGAAAAGCGACATATCGAAACGGCTGATGCCAGTCAACCACTTAAATTCCTTTATGGAGTAGGCATGATGATACCGGGTTTTGAAAGAGGACTCGAAGGCAAAGGTGTTGGCGATGCCTTTGATTTCACAATCCAGGCTACCGATGCGTATGGTGATGCGGATGAAACTGCTGTCATCAGTCTTCCTATCGATATTTTCAAAGTAGAAGATGTAATCGATTTTGAAATTCTTAAAATCGGGAATGTACTTCCAATGAGCGATAACCAGGGGAATGTATTGAACGGAAGAGTTCTTGGATACGACGACACTACTGTGAAAATGGATTTTAATCATCCGCTCGCCGGACATACTCTTCATTTTGCAGGAGAAATCGTTGAAGTTCGTGAAGCTACTGAAGAAGAAATAACTCACGGTCACGTTCACTAAACATATTTAGATTGCCCTTAATAAAAAAGAAGAAGTGGATTTCTGGTTGTACAACCGAAAATCCACTTCTTCTTTTTTTATCCAACCGTGAAGATTTCACGGCTGTCAATATTTAGAATGGCAAGTCGTCCTTGGCAGGAGCAGGCATGCTTTCAAAATCAGGAACACTTTGATTGTATTCTCCTCCGGTCGGTGCACCGGCTTTGTCGATTTTCCATGCTTCAAGGGTATTGAAATACTTCACTTCTCCCTGAGGACTTGTCCATTCCCGGCCACGAAGGTTGAAATGTACTGTGATGTTTTCACCTTGTTGCACAGAATCCAACAGTCCACAACGATCTTGTGTTAACTGGAAACTGACATGTTGAGGATACTGGGAGGAATTGTCGGTCAGGACAAATTCTCTCTTTTTAAAACGGTCGTTAACGACTTGCTCGGCTTTTTTAACTTTGAGTATACCGGTAATTTGCATAGCTATAGATAATTTTCCCCAAAGTTACATTTAATTTGACTTCTCCTCCTTTTCCCGGCTGTTGTTGATAATTTCCCTTGAGGAATGCACCGACATAAGTATGGACATTTCTTTGAAAATATTTCAGGATGAGCAGTTTATTAGGGTATTTTCCTATTTTTACGAAATCCAAGAATCTAACTACTAACACAATATGAAAAAACTCTTTACGCTATTTGCATTTTTTCCTGCAATGCTGTGGGCACAAACCTTCAGCAATACGAACTGGACCCAGATTCCGAACACGAATACGGATATTTTTATCCCTATCCAGGTTTCTGGTTTGCCTACCAGCATCAATACAAGCTATGGCTTGGGAGTAGTTTGCCTGAAAATTACGCATCAGTTTTCTGCTGATCTGCAAGTGAGATTGCAGTCTCCGGACGGAAAACAGGTTGTTCTCGTCGATACCAAAGGTGGTAATGGCAATGGTTATCCGAATACCTGTTTCATGGAAAATGCTACCGGTGGCTGGATTCAATTTGCTGCTCCGCCCTTTAACGGGTCGTATTTTCCGCAGGAATCCGTGAATATTTTCAATGATAATTCTGATCCAAACGGACAATGGAACCTGGTATTGAGGGATGTATTCACTCCGGCTGATACAGGTTCTTTTCATTATGTGAATATCACGTTCATGATGAATCCTCCTGCTGATCCAACACAAAGTAATAGTTTGTGCAGCACGGGGAATCCTGCCGGATGTCAGTGTCCGGATGGTGTTTCTACAGATTGCGATCTGCTTCCGGATATGACTGCTTCTGCTATGTGTATCGCAAATGACTATCAGGAATTTACAGGCAACATCACGCTGAGCAATGCAACACCGAATGTAGGATGGGGTCCGCTGGAAATCCACGGATCGAATAGCTGCTTCTGTGATTCTGTTCCTGTTCCATGTTCTACTACTACTTGTCCGGATGGCTCTTATCCGAAAGAAATGCTTTCTCAACGGATTTACCATCGCGATGGAAACTCGATGACCTTTTTTGACCGACCTGCCGGAACGATGACTTATCATCCTTCGCATGGTCACGTGCATGTAGACAACTGGGCAGATTTCTCTCTGCGTCGTGCAACAGCGGATCCTGATGCCCGCAACTGGCCGAAAATCGGACAAGGCAATAAGCAGAGTTTCTGTCTCGTAAATCTCGGGGACTGTGATTCTGATTTCGGGTATTGTGTCGATTCTTCAGGAGCACCTCTTTCAAAAGCCAATATTGCCAATTCAGATTTCGGAAGTGTCACCGGTTGTTCCCGTGATCAGGGTATCTATGTAGGAAATCTTGACATCTACAGTTCTGGTTTGAACGGAATGGGAATTATTCTTCCGGCGATCACATGTAATGGGAATTATTACATCGTTTCTATCACCGATCCTGAAAACAATATGCTTGAGACAAATGATAACAATAACTGGGTGACTGTTCCTGTTACTTTAAGTCTGCAATCAGCAGGTTCATTTCCTGATCCTGGCTATACGTATACTGTTAGCAATACCACAGTAGATTTTATGTCTTCAGCTCTTGGAGCGGATTCATTGATGTGGAGATGGGGTGATGGTTCGGCAGTAGAGGTGACAAGTAACGCATCTATCGTCCATGATTTTCCGGGGATCGGAACCTATATCGTCACTTTGTATGCGTACAATCAATGCGGACCGACAGTTACCATTGATACTGTAACTATTCAGTCGACTGTAGGTATCACATCACCGGAATCGGTGGTTTCTTTAAAAGCATTTCCGAATCCATCCAAAGGAGTATTTAACGTCGCTTATTCACTTGTGAATCCGGGAAAGGTTGAAGTAGAATTGCTTGATGCGCTGGGAAGAAATATTTCAACACTAACGAACAGCCAACAATTGGCAGGGAAATACCAGATTGAAGTAGATCCTAAAAATTATCAGCTTCATTCCGGAATTTATTTCGTGAAAGTAGTTTCCGGCTCCAAGAGTCAGGTGATCCGAATGGTAATTATGTAAATTATTTTTCTTTCAAAAGAAGCTTCCTCGATAAGTTCCGGGGCAGCTTTTTTTGTTATTTTTGAGCCTCAATATGACACATCTGACTCCCATTTCATTTTACAGGTTTTTAGCCACCTTTTTCTTCATTCTCTTTTGCAATTTTTCACACAGTCAGGTGGTACCGGGTTGGAAACACACGATAAAAAATTCATTGAACAGTATCAACAAAGCCAAAAGTGTTGAAATAGACCGGACGAAAAACTGTTTTGTTCTTGGGACAACATCCATTCCGGATTCAGCCAAGGACATTCTGCTCATTAAATTCAATCCAAAAGGTGAAGAGGAGTGGCGTAGAATTTATGATAATCCCGATCACGGAGATGATATTCCTGTTGCCATGAGTGTTGACGAAGAAGGCAATGTTCTTATCACCGGCATCAGTAAAGACAAAAGTGGAAATGCGGATGTTTTGCTGGTGAAATTTTCTACTGAAGGTGTTCCTGTTTTCGATCTGCATTTTGACGGGCCTTCCCATTCGTTCGACACACCTTCCGCGATTACCAATGATAAATTCAATAATATTTTCATTACCGGCGCTGAAACATCTGCAGATTCCGGGATGAATATGTTTTTGTATAGGATTCGTCCGGACGGAGCAATATCCTGGAAGCGAACATACAGTTCACTAATGATGGACATTGGCAATGTTGTTTTAACTGACGATTCCTGCAATGTCTACCTTACCGGAAATTGCAATACAGGACAACATTCATCCGACATCCTTATTCAGAAATACGATTCATCCGGAAAAGGAAAGTGGTCGCTGATTTACAATGGAGTTTTTGCAGAAAATGATGCTGCTTCTTGTATGGTCATTGATGATTCGACGTATTTGTATGTGAGTGGATTCGTGAATCACACCAGTGATCGCTCCGATGTTCCTTTACTCAAATTGAACAGAGACGGAGAAATGTTGCGGGAAAAATTTTACAACGGTGGTATCAGCGATTGTTTTGCAACCGGACTTTCAGTTTCCAAAAGCGGTGCTTTTTTGACAATCTACAGAACTGATTATAGTGTGGGGACAAATGGAAGTATGGTTCTTCAATTTGACAGAGCAGGTCTTGAAAGAAGAATGATCATTGCACCGTTGGATGTAGTCTTCCAGAGTTTTCTAGAGACTTCCTTGAATACGCTTGTTCTCGGGAGCAAATTATCACATCCTGAAAGTACACTCATGCCGTATATTGCAAGTATAGACACCGGATCAAAATTTCGCTGGGAGTTTGCTGATTCAACAGTTTTTGGAATGGCGCACCTCGTGAGTATGAAAATTGTGGGCGATACTGTTTATTTTCTGGGTGATGATGCAGGCGATGCAACAGGGAGCATTGAAGTGATGATGTATACCATCATCCGTGAAAACGATAAACTTAAAAAAGTTCCATCAAACAAAACTAAAAGTGGAGTTTCAAAAAATTAATTCGGTTCATCTGGAGGAATTGCGGTCCATTGTTGGCGATTCCTATGTTTTTACGAGTAAAGAAGTCCTTGACATCAATGCTCACGATTATACGGAAGACTTACGATTCTATCCGGAAGTTGTCCTTAAGCCAAGAACAGCGAATGAAATTTCAGCCATCCTGAAATTTTGCAATACTCAAAACATTCCGGCTACACCAAGAGGAGCAGGGACCGGATTGAGTGGCGGTGCATTGCCTGTCTTTGGCGGCATTGTGATTTCCATGGAACGCTTCAATACGATTATTCAGATTGATGAACGCAATCTCCAGGCAACAGTTGAGCCCGGGGTGATCAATCAGGTATTCCAGGATGCAGTGATGGAAAAGTCATTGTTCTATCCTCCGGATCCTGCGAGCAGAGGTAGTTGTTTCCTCGGTGGTAATCTTGCTGAATGTGCCGGCGGACCAAAGGCAGTGAAGTATGGTGTCACAAAAGATTATGTACTCAATTGCGAAGTGGTGCTTCCGACTGGTGAAATCATCTGGACCGGTGCGAATGTGTTGAAAAATTCTACCGGTTATAATCTCACACAACTCATCATCGGCAGTGAAGGCACTCTGGGAGTGATCACGAAAATTGTTGTTCGCCTGATTCCATTGCCAACAGAAAACCTTCTGATGCTGGTTCCTTTCTTCAGTGCTGAAAGAGCCTGTGAAGCTGTAAGCGCGATTTTCAGATCCGGAGTCATTCCATCTGCTCTCGAATTTATGGAACGCGATTGCATCGAGTATGTCATGAAATTTGTGGATGTAAAAATTCCTTTGAAAGACGGAATCCAGGCTCACCTGATTGTAGAAGTGGATGGAAACGATAAGGATGTATTGTTTAAAGAATGCGAAAAAATTTCGGAGATCTTGTACCAATACGATTGCGATGAAATTTTATTTGCAGACACTGCTCAACAAAAAGCAGACCTATGGCGCGCTCGTCGTTCTGCCGGTGAAGCTGTAAAATCTCATTCGATCTATAAAGAAGAAGATACTGTAGTTCCCCGCGCTGAACTGCCGAAATTATTAAAAGGAGTAAAAGAGATTGGTGCCAAATACGGTTTTCGAAGTGTCTGTTACGGACATGCAGGTGACGGAAATTTGCATGTAAATATCATCAAAGAAAATATGCGCGATGAAGATTGGGACAATGAAGTACCCAAAGGAATTCGTGAGATCTTTGAATTGTGTGTATCATTGGGAGGAACAATTTCCGGTGAACACGGGATTGGTTATGTTCAGAAGAATTACATGGATATTCCTTTTAATGCTGTTCAGATGAATCTGATGAAGGGAATAAAAAATCTCTTTGATCCAAATGGTATTTTAAATCCCGGAAAAATATTCCCTGAGTCAAAATAAATAAAATATAAAATTTAAAAGTAGAAGCGATCTGGAAATGGATTCAAAAGTTGTTGTAATCACCGGTGCATCTTCCGGAATCGGCAAATCGCTGGCTGTGGTTTTTGCCAGGAATGGATTCCGCGTAGTAATTTCCGGGAGAAATGAAGAACGACTGATTGCTGTAAAGAACCAGATTGAAAAAAGTGGTGCCGAAGTTTTGGCTTGTATCGTTGATGGTTCAAAAGAAGCAGACTGTAAAAAACTAATCGACGAAGCAATCCACAAGTTTGGCAGAATCGATGTACTCATCAACAATGCCGGTCAGTCGATGCGGGCACTTTTTGAAAACACCGAACTGAATGTGATTCGTTCGCTGATGGATATTAATTTCTGGGGAACTGTTTATTGTACCAAATTTGCGCTTCCATATCTTCTGAAAACAAAAGGTAGTGTAGTAGGCATCTCATCCATCGCAGGAAAAAAAGGTTTACCCGGACGTACCGGATACTCAGCTTCCAAATTTGCAATGGAAGGATTTCTCGAAACATTGCGCACCGAAAATTTGAAAACAGGATTGCATGTACTCGTTGCCTGTCCGGGTTTCACCGCATCAAACATTCGTAACTCAGCACTTGCCGCCGATGGAAGCACCCAAGGCGAATCTCCAAGGGATGAAAAAAAGATGATGCAGCCGGAAGAAGTAGCCGAACGAATCTTCGCAGCAGTAAAATCCAGAAAACGCGATCTCGTCATGACCGGTCATGGTAAACTCACTGTCTTGCTCAATAAATTTTTCCCCGGAATGATGGACAAAGTTGTCTACAATCACATGGCGAAAGAAGCGGATTCGCCGTTTAAATAGCAGCACGCTGCCCGCTGGGACAAGTCTTTAACGAAAGCCTGTGCGTCGGCGGACTTGACCCGTTAAAAAGTCTAATACCTTAGAAATATAACGTTTTTATACCCAACTGGGAGACCCGCTGGGACAAGTCTTTAACGAAAGCCTGTGCGTCAGTGGACTGGAACGTAATAATAGGTTAAGAAAAAATATTATTTTAGTGTTGCAGCCAATAAATCTACCCTTTAAGTAATTTAAAACTAAAAACTTTTTCTAAAGTTCGGATTCTTAAAAAATACATTCCATTGGGCAAGATACTAATATCAAGACCATTTTCGATTGGATAATTGGAATACAACATCAAAGTTTTACCAGTTAAATTTAATAACTCGATAGATTGTGCGACCATCCCATCACCATGGATATAAACGCGTTCAAACGCAGGGTTTGGATGAAGATAAAATTGGTTGTTCACTTCTGAAGGATTGTTTATACCCAACAAGATACATTGTGTTGTATCCAATATTAAGTTACTGGAATCATTAGAAAAACAATACAAATAACCCCATGACGGTAATTGCGGACTAAAAAAATTGAATAACCCCCATGTACTTCCTATACCTTCTATCAATTGAATATAGTCGGATCCTAAATTAGGAACTGAAATGTGTAGTGTTCTCCGGTAAATAAATCCATCAAAAATTGAATCAATTGATGATACATAAGTTGAACTTGGTAGGATCCAGCGATAATTACCAACCAAGGAGTCGTTTAGATTTAATGAAAAATCATATAACAATTCCTCATTTACTCCGGACCAAAGATATATTCGTCTCAACGAATCTTCCCGAATACAACCGGCAAAAGAATTTTCAACATGGTTTACATTCACTATTTGACCATTATCATTATATTCTGTCTCTGTTCCAGTCATCCAAAGTGAAGTATAAATATTTCCTAGTATGATTGTGTCTGCTCCAGTGGCAATTGAATATTTATTCTCAGTGCGGTCTATTGGTCCGGAATGATGCACAAAAAATTCACGCCAAGTGGCTCCGGAATCTGGAAAGGGTTGATATACCTGACCAGATAACTGCTGCATTGAAGAAAACAGAACTAAAACAAATATCCAATATTTCATTTTAGAAAATAATTAGTTTTAGCTGAGAGTGATCTTTTGGCACTCTAAAATGCTATCATGAGCGTCAATTAATGAAAGGTAACTATTTTTTTTTGAAAAGTATCTTTAAGCTCCCGCTGGGACAAGTCTTTAACGAAAGCCTGTGCGTCGGCGGACGTGGCCCGTTATAAAGTTTAAAACCTTAGAAATATAGCATTTTTGTCCCCATCTATGGAATTTGTAAATAAATACATCCGCTTTGGCTCTGTGGTTCATAATAACAAGCGCTTTAGAATTCTAATATTCCCGCTGGGACAAGTCTTTAACGAAAGCCTGTGCGCTAGCGGACTTGGCCCGTTATAAAGTCTAATACCTTAGAAATATAGCATTTTATCCCCAACTGGAACATTCTTAAATATTAGCCTGCGCATTGCTGAATGGTCCAAAATAGCCAGTGCTTCGAAATCTGATATTTCTTCAATTATTTTGCATTTCAAAATATGCGAAAGACAATTTTAAAGCATTAATGCTGACAGCACTTAATGCATACATAAGCCAATTAAAATAATTTATGAAGTTCCAGAACCTCAACTTCTACCGGTCCTTTAATACCGGCATAATCCTGTGCACTGCTAAATCTATATTCATGAGGATAGGTCACAAGACCTGCTTCTACCGGGTTGTAATGAATGTATTGAATTTTACTCAATGTAAATTTCGGCTCAAAAACTTCTTCAGCGTGACTCCCGTTTTGCCAAATTTGATATTTGGTATTCAAGTTATTTTGTTTACCGTGATGATTAAATTTTTCAAGCAGGAATTCACGCCTGCTTTCACCTCCGGTAAGGATCATTGAAATAAGTTTTCCCGTTGTATATTTTTTAAAATCGCGAACGATGTCACTCAGTTTTCCTTCTTCAGCCCGGCATAATAGATGAATGTGATTTGTCATGATCACATAGGAGAATATTTTTAGTGATTTCTCCCGAATGCAATAGTTTAAACTTTCACAAAGTAAATATTTGTATTCCGGCCTTGTGAATAGATCAATCCAGTCAACAACAGTGAATGTTATAAAATACGCCGCATCCTGTTTGTGAATTCTATACGCATGTCCCATTCCGCAAATATTTTATTTTTCATTGAAAAAATAAAACCCAATATGCGGGTTCTTATAGTATGTATTTTGGCTATGGAAAGGTTCATTCTTTTATAGAAAATTTTAAACACCTTCGAAATTCATCTATAGTGTTCAGTTGCCTTTTTAAAAAAAGATTTTAAAGGATTATATTTCTAAGGTCTATGGCTATATAACGGTCCAAGTCCGCCGACGCACTGGCTTTCGTTAAAGACTTGTCCCAGCGGGACTAACTCAACTCAATACAATCCTCACTTTTCCCACACCAAGCAATCGATCTGTTTCATCATAGATGTAAACGGTATATTCGCCGGCTTTGAAAAAAGTTATTTCTTTTTTTATCCAGGTATAATGCGGTTCGGGCTTTGCCTGGAGAGTATTGTGGAATACTTCTTTTTTACTTTCTTCGTCAAGTATGTAAAGATCAATTTTAAGGGACTTTGAATTGATGAGCTTGTCAAGTTTCAACAAGAGCATGAGTGTTCCGCCATTGTTGCTGATGATGAAATAAGAACTGGGTTTCACCGGTGTACCATCAACATCATTTACACTTTCACAGAAAACAACTTCTTGCCCGAAGGATGCGAGCCTGAAAAAGAGAAAGAGAAGGAGAAGCCGAAATTTCATGGACCTCAGTTTGTTTTTACTTGCTTCCGGAAGGCAAACCTAAAATTTAGCATTCACCCGGATATTCAGTTGTCGGGAGGTAAGGTAATTTGGGATAGCATATTTCCGCGCATTACTGATATCTGTTACCCAGTTGTAAGATGCAACATTACTTACCTGAAGCAAATTGAATACTTCAACACCAAACCATAGCGATTCCAGATTGCCGAGTAATTTTCCTTTTGGTTTGTGTTTTACTTCGTCGCCAATTAATTGTTTCGAGAATCCAATATCCACGCGGCGATAGGTTGGCATTCGCAGGATATCCTTGTATCGGTCACGACCCGGAGGACCAAATGGCAATGCGGTGCCGAACAACAAAGTGAGGGACATTTTATACGTTGGAAACTTGGGCAGGTAGTCCTGAAAAAACAAACCGAAACTCACCCTTTGATCTGCCGGCCTCGGGATATAACCCGGTTCCATACGTGTACTGTCAACGGCTACATTGTCGAAAGTAAACCCGGGGATAATTTCTTCTCCGGCTGCATTGTAACGAACGTAATAATAATCACCCTCAACATCTTCTTCTGTCTGAAGTATCGATAAACTGGCCCAGGATTCAGCACCGGGAACAAATTCACCAAACAACCGAAAATCTAGTCCGCGTGCATATCCTTTGGACATCAGATTCGGAAGATACCGGATTCTTAGATTGTCGATTTTGTAGGGAATAAGTTGATTCAGCGATTTGTAAAATACTTCCGATGTCAGCTTGAACTCTCTTCCAAGAGCAAGAAAAGTAAAATCAGCACCAAGGACTCCCTGGATCGAACGCTGCGCTTTTGTTCCTGGATGTAATTTTCCATCGATATCTCTCAGTTCCCGGTAGAAGGGAGGCTGGTAATAATATCCTCCGGCAGCGCGAAAATTCAGACTCTTTTTTGGATTGGGTTTAAACGTTACAGATCCGCGCGGACTAATCACCAGCTCTTCGTTAAGGTCCCAGTAATTCGCACGTACACCAAGATTCAGAATAAGTTTGTTCTTCTCAAGAATCTTCCAGGTATTTTGAACATATCCTGAAATCCGATTCGACGAAAGATTGGATTTTGCAATGACCACATCATTCAAAACAATCATCGGATTAATGCTGTCTCTTGGAGAGGGAATAGAGAATCCGGAAGAATCGTTGTAATACCATTCGTGTAACTTATCATCAATTTCTTCATGCTGAACTTTTACTCCCCATTGCCAGAGTGTTTTATCCCCGACAATTTCTCCTTTGTGTTCCGCATTGTACACAGTAGCTTCAAGTCTGTTTCTGGCATGGTTCAGGAATGATCCAACACCAAGATTAAATGCCACATCGCCAAAATTATCCTTCCCGAAATCGTTTTCAAGTTGGTCCAGAAAATACTGTCCGAGGATGTCGAAATTTTCTTCTTCCCGTGTATGGTAAGCGCTACTGATCAGCTTCAGCTTCACATTATCTGAAGGCTTATAAGTTGCTGATAAAGAGCCTGTATATGTCTGATACCTGTCAATTTCCTGTCCTTCGAAATAGACCGTGAATCGCTTCGCATCATTGATGGTTCCGAAATTTGTTTCCCTCGATTCAGGAACAAGATTGTACCTGTTGCGTGCATAATTCCCGAAAATTTCCATCGAAAACTTCTTCGAGAATTCCACACCGGTGAGCAGTTGGACATCCGTAAAAGAGGGCTTGTATTCGCCCTTGGTATCAAAAGTATTCAGGAGGTATTTATTTGACTTCTGTCTTACACCTGCCATGTAATACCACTTCTTGTTTTTACTCCGGTTTTCAAGTTCAAGTGAACCTCCGAGCATACTTGCACTGATAGATCCGCCGAATTTGTTGGGCTTTCTATATTTAATATCCAGTACAGAAGATAATTTATCACCATAAACTGCATCAAAACCGCCAGCAGAAAATTGAATAGATTCTACCATGTCGGGATTGATGATACTTAAGCCTTCCTGCTGTCCGGAGCGCACAAGAAGTGGCCGGTAGACTTCAAAGTCATTTACATAAACAAGATTCTCATCGTAATTTCCTCCGCGAACAGAATACGATGAACTCAGTTCGTTTGCCGAACCCACACCGGGTAGCGTTTTTATAAGATCTTCTACACTTTGATTCGGTGTCGGAATTACGGAAACAACTTTTGGATCAATCTTCGTGAGATTGAGGGACTTCATGGATCTTTCTTCGATGTCAACGGTTCCAATTTCAACTACCCGATCTTTCAGCTTGCGGTCGATGTTGCGTTCTTCTCCGGGATTGAGCTTAATGAAAACAGTATCAGCCCTTAAACCGGTGAAACTGAACACAATTTTCAGCGGTTCATTTGCAGGCACAAACAAGGTATAGTTTCCATTGTCGCTTGTTGTTATTCCGATTGGTTTACCAAACACTGCGACAGTGGCTCCAAAAACCGGTTTGTTCAGGGAATCCTTGACTACGCCAAAAATGCGGGCTTGCTGACCTTGACTTGAAAAGCCGAGAAATGAAAAAACAAAAAGGAGGGAGGTGAAAAGGCCTCTCAGATTCATAGGCTTGCTGACTTAATTTTCGTCTTTAATTGTTTTGTCTTTTCTCCGGAATTCTCCGTTCTGCCACATCTGTATAAATTTTGACCAGGCGACAGGATTCAGGAGATTATTGGGAGGAAGTTGTCCGGCATAATACAATCTGCTGGTTTGTTGCTCCATGGCATTTTTGAAATTCATACTTCCATCCATTGGCATAGCTGCGGAGAGCATTGCAAGCCTGCCCGGATCGAGATTCCTTTCGGCCCGGGTCATATCATCTGATGGAATATGCAATCGAAGGAAAGCTTCCTTGAATTGTTCCTTGGTTGGCCAGGGGAAAATGACCACTTCACGTAAGTAAACTGTATCCGGTTTTAACAATTGTATGAGCGAGCAACGGTGATCACTCAGGGTATCCGGAATCACGAAGACTGCCCTTTTGTAACCAATGGCAAGAAACTCAATTGTGTCTTTCATTTTTGCCACAAACGAGAAAAAGCCGTAATAATCTCCGACAGTTCCCCGGTACGTGTTCCGAATCATGATACTTGTGTAAGGAACAGGATTAAGGCTATCGCTGGTAACGACGATACCGGAAAACTGCACAAGATCATTTTCAGGAAGGCTTTTTTCCTGGGCAAGACCGATAGACAAGTTAAAGAATAGAAGGCTGAATAGACTAATGTAAGTTCTCATTGAGGTTGAATGACACCGCTAAAGGTATTAACTTATTTTTAATCAAAAAGAACGGATCAAAGCCTGAAAAATTGTTACAATAGCCTGTCATGTTACCCCGGAGAATTGACTAAATTTGTAAAATAGCATTCTTGAAGATGTCTGTTACTTCACGCAATTACAAGTATTTCTGGAGTTTGCTCCCGGGTCTTATCACCATAACAGGAAACTTGCTTGGTGGCTGGTGGGTACTGTCCAACCTCATTTTTTCTATTGGATTTCTTGCCCTGGTCGAATGGTTTATGCCGGAAGATAAGAGTCAGGAACATTCGGCTTCTCCTTTCATCCCGGATCTGATCCTGGTCTTGCATGCGCTTTTGCAAGTCCTTTCATTGACTGCTCTTTTCTATTCCCTGCATGCAGGAAGAATCGTGGGTTGGCAAATTTTCTGGGTTGCTGTTTCTACGGGTGTTCATTCCGGTTCTTCGTCTTTGATTGTTGCTCATGAAATGATTCACAGAAAGAAAAAGCATTGGCAGATGTTGGGTAAAATGCTCTTGTTTAGCGTCAGCAATGTTTACTTCTATGTTGATCACCTCCGGGTACACCACAAATGGGTTGGCACTGAACGCGATCCCGCTACTGCGAAGTATGGAGAGAGCCTTTATGCTTTTTTCCTGCGCTCTACATTCGGACAGATTGCCAGTGCATGGAACGTGGAAGTGAACCGTTTGAAATCAGAAAAATCCAATCCGTATGGATTCAGAAATTATGTCCTTACTAATACTTTGCTTTTAATTGCCTTTTATACAGTCATTGTGTTTCTACTTGGAAAAGTTGCATTGTTTGTGTTCATCTTTCAAAGCCTTGTTGCGAATTTCCTTCTGGATACACGAATTATATTGAACATTATGGTTTGACAAGAAATGAAAAAGAACGTGTGAATGAAACACATAGCTGGCAGACCTGACAAAGTAATCTCTCGTTTTATATTGATTGATCTGAGTCGGCACAGTGATCATCATTTTTATGCTTCAAAAGCATATCATACCTTGCAGCATTACGAGGAAAGTCCGGTACTTCCCGGTGGATATGCTTCTGCGATTTACATGGCTTTGATTCCACCCATTTGGTTTCATGTCATTCATAAACGTTTGACAGAATACCGGAAGACAGTTCAGAATTCTGTTGGATGAAAATTTCCTAAAGACAACATTGAGTGAGAATCGAAATAATCCTTTTATGTTGAGAAAACTTATTGTTTGTATTGGTATTTTAGGAATGTTTCTGTTCTCCTGCAAAGATGATCAGGTGGAACCTTCTATTGAAAACACCTATGCCGGATATTTTCCTCTTGAAACAGGATTCTGGATAGAATACAATGCCGATTCTGTTGTTCACCTTGATGAAGACGATCCTTTTAATCTCGACACTGCCATTCGTGCTTATACCTTTCAATTGAGAGAAGAAATTGATTCCGGTTTTTTTGATGCAGAAGGAGAATGGGCTTATCGCATTTCGAGATACAGAAGATTGAGCGATACATTGCCCTGGGACTTCATGAATTTATGGACTGCGAAAATTACCAATACATCTGCACAGAGAGTGGAAGACAACATTCGTTTTGTCAAGCTTTCATTTCCAATCAATGAGCGAAAAACATGGAATGGGAATGCCTTTAATTATTATATCGAAGAAGATTATTCGTATGCAGATATTCACCAGCCATTTTCTCTCGGCGGCTTTTCTTTTGATTCTACCGTGAATGTCATCCAGAATGATTTTACGTCCAATGTGAACCGAATTCTGAAAAATGAAATTTATGCAAATCATGTGGGTATGGTTTACAAAAGGCAGGACAGTTTGAATACTGTTCATTTGCCTAACGGAACTGTATTGATCTTGAATGGCATGGAGTACCAATTACATCTCTCAAACTATAAACATTAAGTCATGTTTCTTCGAATTCTTCTGGTTCTGATCCTGGTGAGCAGCTGCTTTGTTGATGCAGGCGCTTCAAAATATTTTATCAGTTTTTCAGACAAGAACAATACACCGTATTCGGTATCCACGCCTTCTGATTTTTTATCAGCGAAAGCAATCAGCAGAAGGATTACACAGAATATTCCTGTGTTGCAAAATGATCTTCCTGTTGATCCTGCTTATATTCTCGCTGTGCAAAATACTGGAGCAGTGGTACTCAACCGGAGCAAGTGGTATAATGGAATTATCATTGATTGTGATTCGGCCACTCTGCAAGCAGTGACAGCACTTCCTTTTGTCAATTCGAGTACTGCCGTCAACAGAATTGGTAGATCTTCCGGTAAAATTGATAAGTTTAAAACGAGTGATGTACCGTACAATTCATCCGGCAGCCTTGCACGCACACAAAGTTTTGATTACGGCGGATCCTTCAATCAGATTCATCTCATGAATGGCGAATACCTTCACGATGCCGGATTCAAAGGAGAAGGAATGACCATAGCAATTCTCGATGCAGGATTTTATTCTGTCGATCAGCTTTCTCCTTTTGACAGCATTCGTGCCGGCGGACAAATTCTCGGTACCTGGGATTTTGTTGCAAATGATGCTTCTGTGTACGAAGACAATTCTCATGGAATGTCAGTACTGTCTTGCATTGCAGGAAATGTTCCCGGACAATTGATAGGGACGGCACCACATTCTGATTTCTGGTTGTTGCGATCCGAAGATGCACCCACAGAAAATATTATTGAGGAATACAATTGGGTTTCCGCTGCTGAATTTGCCGATAGTGCCGGCGCCGACCTGATTTCATCTTCTTTGGGATATTCAACTTTCGATGATTCCACGATGAGCCATACGTATGCTGATATGAACGGCAATACTTGTCCGGCATCTATCGGTGCGGATATCGCAGCTTCCAAAGGAATTCTTGTTTTGGTGAGTGCCGGTAATCTTGGAAATTCAGCATGGCATTATATCTCGGCACCATCCGATGCCGACAGTGTATTGAGTGTGGGTTCTGTTGATTCCGCAGGATACAAATCCGGATTCAGTAGCTGGGGTCCTTCATCAGATGGTAATGTGAAACCCAATGTAGCAGCAAAAGGATCTCAAACAACTATTGCTAATACTGATGGAAGCATAGGGCAGGGAAGTGGTACCAGTTTTTCTTGTCCTGTATTGGCAGGATCTGCTGCGTGTTTGTGGCAGGCACATCCCGGAAAGACGAATATGGAAGTTCTGCATGCAATTGAGCAGAGCGCAAATTATTTCAACACTCCGGGGGATTCGTTAGGATATGGAATTCCAAATTTTATTGTTGCTGATTTGCTCTTGGGAGGAACTATTCTCGATCTTTCTTCAGAAGATAATCTCCTGAGTGTTTTCCCAAATCCATTCAGTCAGGATTTTGAAATCAGTTTTTATTCCAGTACCAACCAGACAATCCACTTGTCACTGATAGATGAAATAGGGCAGGAGGTCGGTGCTTCTGATGTTGAAATCAACGGTGGAAAAATAAGCAACATCTCTTTTCCTTCACTGAGCGGAGTTCATGCAGGTATTTATTTCGTGAGGGTGATTTCGAAAAGCAAATCCTATCTCCGGAAGATTGTAAAAATCTGAGAGCATCCGAAATCAGGCTTTCATCTCCTTGAAAATCCTGTCGATTGCATCGGCCAGTTTTCGGTCTTTTTCAGTGACAATATCCCCTGCATCATGTGTTGACAGGCGAATGTCAACTTTATTCCAGACATTTTTCCACTCCGGATGATGATTCATTTTCTCGGCAGTGAATGCTACCTGTGTCATGAAAGCAAAGGCATGGACAAAATCTTTAAATTCGAAAGATGCCTGTAATGAATTGTTTTCTTCTTTCCACATGATCATTTAAAATTAATAAGAGTGAACTAAAAACTTATAGCTGTCTCACTGGAATAGAATGGAATCGAAACAGATCAAGAATTCTTTTGGAATCAATGAATACCTTTTGCAGCCAAATAGCGTTCAGCATCCAATGCAGCCATACATCCTGTACCCGCTGCAGTGACAGCCTGACGGTAGATTTTATCTGCAACATCTCCTGCTGCAAAAACACCTTCACGATTGGTTTTGGAAGAGCCCGGAATTGTTTTTAAATAACCGGTTTCATCCATATCCAGCCAGGGTTTAAAAATATCTGAATTTGGATGATGGCCGATAGCAACAAAAAATCCGGTCACATTCAAAGTACGTTCTTCATTTGTTTTTACATTCGTAACAATCACACCTTCTACTGTTTTTCCACCAATTACTTCTTTTGGCATATGGTTAAACAGAACTTCAATATTCGGAGTATTGAGTACACGGTGCTGCATTGCTTTGCTGGCACGCATTTCATCACGACGAACAATCATGTATACTTTTTTGCAAAGTTTCGCGAGGTAGGTTGCTTCTTCAGCAGCAGTATCTCCAGCACCTACAATAGCGACATCCTGGCCTTTGAAGAAGAAACCATCGCATACTGCGCAAGCGGAGACTCCAAATCCGTTTAATCGCTGTTCAGACTCCAGACCAAGCCATTTGGCAGAAGCTCCGGTTGCGATGATTACCGTATCCGCAGTGATCGTTTTTGTTTCGTCCACAATAACTTTGTGAACCGGACCGGTAAAATCTACTGCTGTTGCATAACCATAGCGTACATCCGTTCCAAATCGTTCGGCCTGTGCTTTGAAATCTTCCATCATCTCAGGTCCCATGGTTCCTTTTGGATAGCCGGGATAATTCTCTACTTCCGTTGTGATCGTAAGTTGTCCGCCCGGTTGCAATCCCTGGTACATTACAGGTTTCATATCCGCACGTGCAGCATAAATAGCAGCAGTATATCCGGCAGGACCCGATCCAATGATCAGGCATTTAACATGTTCAGATTCGTTTGACATAAGAATTTAATAGGATGCAAAAATACGAAACTCAAAATGGATTTCTTGGAGACATATGTCACAGAACAATGGAATTGATTCGGCAGTTCGTCCCCTGTCCCTCGTCCCTCGTCCCCCGTCCCTCATCTTGCAATGATAGTATCAAAAGTAGTCGCATACCCTCCCCAAATTCCCAATCCACCTTCGATATTACTCGTAATCGGAGCCGGCGATCCAAATGGATTTCCATTGTTACCAACCTGAGTCTCTTCCGTTCTCCAAAACTCAAAATGAGAACGGTCAATACTGCAAAACTTCAGAACGATAGTGTCGCCGCGTTTGAAAAATATTCTTTCTTCATTCTGGTCATCTTCCTTCTGTGAATTTAGAAATTGTCCACGGATAGCATTGATATCAAAACTTCTTGCATTAAAGAATTTATCTTCGAACACTGATCCCTGAGGAGCGATGAATGTCGAATCTTTTATTTTACCGATGTCATCCCCGTAAGTATAATGATTGATACGCTGAGCAAACCAGCGGTAGCAATTTCCCAAGGTGTCAGGATCCGTTAAATGTGCCCAGGCAAAACCAAGTGAATCTCTTTGTCCGTCTACCTTCCACCAAACACTGTCCAATACAACCGGATTCGGAATCGAAGTGACTGCTTTGAGTGTTTTTCCATTTACTGAAATTGTCAAGCTGTATGTTTTTCCAACTTCCCCACGCATCCTCACTGTAGAATAGATTCCATAATCGATTCCGGCCAGTTGATTCAGGGTGTCAATTGTAGTTCCGTCATTCAATGTTATCAAAGCTCCAGTGACAGTATTTGCCAATAAACTTGTTGTACTCGTATTAATGGAACCAAAGAATGGAAGTGTCTTTGAAAGAATCACAAATGGATACTGACCTGTTTCAATATAACCTTCAACAACGATTTGCTCATCCGCTTTCGGAATTTCTACTGTCACATTTTTTTCACATCCGATAAGTGAAATTGATGCGATTAAAATAAGTATGTATCGGATTTGGGTGATGTGGAATTGCATGCAATTAGGTATTAGGTATTTGGAAATAGGTATTAGGTATTAAGTATAAAGTATTAGGTATCCTCGCATTTTCTGGGTATTCACTCCAAATTCTACTCAATTTCTACTCTCTAATTTACTCTCAAAACTTAAAATTATACGTCACACTTGGAATCATCGGAAACAATGAAATTTGTTTGGCTTGAATTTCAATTGAATTTTCTTCGAATTTTTTATCGAAATAGATGATGTATGGATTGTAACGGTTGTAAACATTGAAGATGCTGAAGTTCCAGCTCGATTCGAATTTCTTCCCGGGCTTGCTTTTGATCGTTGCACTGATGTCCAAACGGTGGTAGGAGGGCAGACGGTAATTGTTTCTTTGTCCGCCATAATCTTCCACAACATTTCCATTCGACAATACATAGAGCCGCTGTGGAAAGGTATTCAGATTTCCTGTCGCATAAATCCATGTTGCACCGAAGACCCAACGATTTCCCAATTCATAGGTCATAACCACTGAAACATCATGACGTCGGTCGTACTTCGCATAAAATGTTTTGCCCTGATTCAGGTCATCAAACTGACGCTTTGTCCATGCAATCGTATATCCAATCCATCCGCTGAAATTGCCTTTTGCTTTTTTCAGGAATAATTCTGCTCCGTAACTCCAGCCTTTTCCGTATACAAAATTGTTGTCGATATTATCATTCACAGTATTCTCGGGCAGAAAACCTTCTTCGTATTCAACCTGGTTTTTCATTTCCTTGTAATACACTTCCAGGCTCGTTTCGTACGTATTGTTCTTGAAATTCCGGAAATATCCCAAAGCGTATTGTGTACCAAATTGCGGTTTTACTTTGTCTGTACTCGGAATCCATGTGTCGGTAGGGAGAGAGATCCCGGAAAGAGAGGCGAGATGTATGTATTGATAATTCTGAGTGTAGGATGCCTTGAGCGATGATTTTGGACTCAAACTTAGTCGGCCTGAGATTCGTGGTTCTACATGCGAATAGGTTTTTACATTTTCACCGGCATCGTAATGAAGTGTATCCGTCACATTTCCATTTATCGGACTGCGCACAAATCTGTCGAAGGGTCCGATTTGCTGGAATAAAGTATAGCGCAAACCACCGTTTAATTTGATGGTCTTGCTCAGATCAAATTCATCATTGATATAAATCATGCCGTCATGTGCATAGTTGCGCAAAATTTTTCCAAGATCAAAAACAATATCACCGGATTTGGCTGATGCATTGCTCGGCACAAATACATGGAAAATATACTGACCTCCGAATTTCACATTGTGGCGGACATTCGGAAGCCAATTGATATCGCTCTTCAAATTGTAATCTGTAATTCCTGAGAATAATTTAAAACTAAATGCATCTTGTCCGCCCTCAAACTCAAACTGATAATCGGTATAGATCAATGATGTGTTCATGAAAAGTTTGTTGTTGAACAAATGATTCCATCGGAGTGTAGCTGTGGTATTTCCCCATGGCACGCGAACAAAAAAATCGGAATCCGGACTTTTGTAACGGAACACATCTCTGCCAAAATAACCACTGATGAACAATCTGTCGCGATCGCTCAGGCGGTAGTTCACTTTCGCGTTCAGGTCATAGAAATAATATTTGTTGCCATAGATGTTTGAACTCTTTTTCACGAATGGAGGACCAAAGAAAAGATCAATGAATGTTCTTCGTCCGGAAATAATAAATGAGCCGGTATCCTTTTTTATAGGCCCTTGTATCGTAAGACGGGAAGAAACAAATCCAATTCCACCTTCAGCGCTAAATTTTTTATTGTTTCCTTCCTTCATCTGGATATCAAGCACGGAAGCGAGCCGGCCTCCATAATTTGCAGGCATTCCGCCTTTGGTAAGCGTAATGTTTTGAACTGCATCTGCATTGAAGACAGAGAAGAATCCGAAGAGGTGAGAAGCATTGTAAACATTCGCCTCATCAAGCAGAATCAGGTTCTGATCGGGGCCGCCACCTCTGACATAAAATCCACTATTGCCCTCTCCGGCTGATTGTACTCCGGGAAGCAGCTGGATAGTTTTAAGGATGTCGACTTCACCCATAAAGGCGGGCAATTGCTTGATCTTTTCAACTTCTATTTTATCCTTACCCATGTCGATACTCTCGACATTGCGATCGTCCCGTTCTGCAGAAATGGTGACTTCTTTCGATTCAATAGCAGTACTTTTCAAATTCACATTGATACGTAAATCTTTTGTCAGTTCAATCGGAAATTCCTGAGTAACAAATCCGAGATATGAAACTACCAGAGTGTATTTACCTTCAGGTACAGTGATAGAATAGAAACCATATTGATTGGTGCTGGTTCCCTTTAAATTTTCCTTGAGATAAACATTGGTTCCCAGGAGCGACTCACCGGTTTCGTCTTCTTTCACAAAACCACTCACTGTATATGATTAAGCCTGGAATGTCGAAGAATCGAATACTAAAAGGGAAAAGAGGGAGAATTCGGAATAGAAATTTCATAAGTATGGTGAATACAAAGGCAACAACGTTTAATGGATCGAACTTGTTTTTCGAGGCGCAAAAATAGACAATGCAATTCATCTGAAATGTTATTATTTATTTAAAAGATTCAAAAAGGAAACTGGTCATTTTGAGCTATTTGGCTTTAAAAGCAAGAACCTGTCGGGGAAATTACCAGCCATTATTTGCTGAAATCATTTAATCCTGTTTAGAGATTGAATGGCATGAAAAACAATTGGATTTCGATTGCATAGCCGTATCTTTGAAATGTAATTAATAAATCATCGTTGGTGGTTCTATCGCCTTCCTGCTTTTGCAGGAGGGAGGAAAGTCCGGGCAACAAAGGGCATCCTGCTTCCTAACGGGAAGGAGCCCGAAAAGAAATTTTCGGGTTACAGCAAGTGCCGCAGAAAAAAACCGTCCTGCAATTGCGGGATAAGGGTGAAAACGTGAGGTAAGAGCTCACGGCGTACGCAGCGATGTGTGCGCGGGTAAACCTCAGGAGTTGAAAGACCAAATAAGTCAGGGTATGTCGCAAGACAAGAAGAGCGGCTCGCTCAAATCCCTGGCGGGTAGGTCGATGGAGGTGATGCGCGAGTGTCATCCCAGATAAATGATAGAAACCCTGGTGTTTCATCAGGGTACAGAACCCGGCTTACATACCAATGATGTGCCTAACGTCCTCCTCCGGGAGGACGTTTTGTTTCCTGAACAGGAAGAGTTCTTAAGCAATCTGTCAAACAGCTTCGCAGTGAGTGCATGGAATAAAATGGAGGAATATACGTTTGCAATATTCATTGATTGGCAATCATTTTCATTGTTTATCTTTGGCAACCCGGTATGAAATTTCAACTGATTACAGAACAACCGCTTTGGTGGTTAATACTTTGCATTGCCCTTGGCATCGGCTATGCAATTCTGCTTTATCGAAACGAAAAAAGCCTTGAGTCTTTAAGTCCCTGGCTGAAAAGATTGCTGTTTGCTTTCAGAGCAATTGTGGTGAGTATTCTTGCATTCTTATTGCTCACACCCCTTATCAAAATCAATTCCCGGGAGACAGAGAAACCAATTCTGGTATTTGCACAGGATAATTCCAAGAGTATTCTGATTAACAAGGATTCATCCCTTTATCAAAAAGAATATCCGAATAACATTCGCAAATTTTTGGATGCACTGAAAGAGAAATACGATGTAAAGGCAATTTCCTGGGGCGATCATGTTTCCGAAGACCTGAATTTTTCTTATACCGAACAACAAACGGATTTTTCTACTTTGCTTGATGAGATCAGCATCCGCTATGGAAACAGGAATGTTGGAGCGATGGTGATTGCAAGCGATGGTTTGTACAACCGTGGCAGTAACCCTGTATTTAGTGGTTCTAATCTCAAAGTCCCTTTGTATACGATTGCAATCGGAGATACTACTGTTCACAAAGACTTGCTCATTCGCAGTGTCGCGTTTAACAAAGTAGTTTACCTGGGCAATTCTTTTCCGATTCAAATAAATGTTGCAGCAAGACAATGCGCAGGCGCTCAAACAACGCTAACAGTTAAACAGGATTCTGCGGTTCTCTTTACACGCACTCTGTCCGTGAATGGAAATGCATTCAGTCAGGAAGTCCCTGTTATCCTGGATGCAAAAAAGAAAGGGATTCTTCATTATAAGATTACTCTTTCAAGTATTGATGGAGAAATCACACTGGTCAACAATTCCCGTGATATTTATGTAGAAGTTCTTGAAAGTAAACAGAAGATTTACCTTGTCGCGGAAGCTCCTCATCCTGATCTGGGTGTCCTGAAGACTACCATAGAAAGCTCTGAGAACTACACTGTAAAAATTAGTAGTGCCGAAGATGCAAATGACCCTTTGAAGGATTACAATCTTTTGATTCTGCACAATCTTCCTTCTGCAAAACACGATATTTCAGCACTCATTACGAAAGCAAAAGAATCTTCTATTCCAATTTTATACATTCTTGGAACGCAAACAAATGTTCGGGCCTTCAATGCTTTGTCGACAGGACTGAGTATTTCAGGAGGTCTCGATAAATCAAACCCGGTGCAGGTTGCAGTGAATCCCGGATTCTCGCTGTTCACCTTGAGTGACGAAACACGGCATAGCTTACCCGAATTTCCTCCTTTACTCACTCCCTTTGGAAGGTATTCTATGAATGCATCCAATGCAGTTTTATTGAATCAACAGGTTGGTACCGTTTCAACCGATGATCCTTTGTTGGTTTTCTTTGAATCCGGTGAAGTCAAAACAGGGGTCTTGTGTGGTGAAGGAATCTGGAGATGGAAATTATCCGATTACCGTCAGCATGATCAGACGAATGCATTTAACGAGATCATGACTAAAACAATACAAAATCTGTGTATTAAGGATAACAAATCTCATTTTAAAATAAGTACGAAAAATAGTTTTGCCGAAAACGAACCTGTTTCATTCGATGCGGAAGTGTACAATGATAATTACGAACTGATCAACACACCGGATATCAATCTCACAATTACAAATACTGAGAAGAAATCATTTCCCTATACATTTTCAAAAACAGAACGCGCATATTCACTCAATGCCGGTTTTCTCACAGCAGGCGAATACAGGTATAAATCCACTGTGAAAGTGGGCGATAAAGTGTATAACACTGAAGGCGCATTTTCTGTGAGTGCTTTGCAGGCAGAACAAACGGAAACTTCAGCCGATCATCAACTGATGTATAATCTTGCTCACAAAAACGGTGGGGAAATGTATTACCCGGAGCAATTGAACGAATTGGAAAAAGCTCTTCTCGCCAGAGAAGATATTAAAACAGTTTCCTACGCGCATTATAAACTTCAGGATCTCGTCAATATCAAACTCGTATTTTTTCTACTCCTCGCACTTCTCACAGTTGAATGGTTTCTCAGGAAGCGGGCAGGAGCTTATTAATCCCGATATGCATCCACTACTTGTCTTCATGATTTGTATTCTGATTGCAGATGCAATCTTTGAATTTGTTTTGGATGTTTTGAATCTGAAGTCCTTAAAGCCGGACTTGCCTGCAGAAGCAAAAGATATTTACGATGCTGAAAAGTACAAGCGTAGTCAGGAATACTACCGTACGAACCAACGATTTTCATGGATCTCCTCAGTGCCTGTTTTAATTCTCACTTTGATTATTTTGGGTACAGGCGGATTTGGATGGTTGGATGCATTTCTACGGAATACTACGAGCCATCCGGTTTATCTCGCCTTGCTTTTTTTTGGAACTTTGATGACAGCCTCCGGGATTTTTGGAATTCCTTTTCAGCTGTATAAAATATTTGTAATAGAGGAAAAGTACGGTTTCAACACGATGACTCTCAAAACATTTATTCTGGATAAAATCAAGGGCATGCTGATTGGTTCAATTCTCGGTGGCCTGATACTTTCCCTGTTGGTTTTTATTTACCTGAGAACAGGAGCGTATTTCTGGATTCTGGCCTGGGAGTTGTTGCTGCATTTCTTTTGTTTGCGACAATGTTTTATGCCTCCTGGATCCTACCGCTTTTTAATCGCTTAATCCCTTTACCTGAGGGTGAATTGCGCACAGCAATTGAGGAATACAGCAGGAAGGCGGGCTTTCAACTAAACAATATTTTTGTCATGGACGGATCGAAACGTTCTGCAAAAGCCAATGCATTTTTCAGCGGATTGGGAAAGAAAAAGAAAATTGTATTGTTTGACACATTGATTCAAAAACATACAACAGCAGAATTGCTTGCCGTGCTTGCTCACGAAACCGGACATTATCAGTTGAAACACACACGCACCGGCCTAGCCTTGAGTTTATTTCAGACTGGTCTTATGTTTTTTCTGCTTTCTTTTTTTCTTGGGAATAAAGATTTAGCACTCGCCCTGGGTGCGACAGAACCTTCTTTTCATTTGAATATACTTGCCTTTGGAATTTTGTATTCACCTGTTTCAAATGTCATGAGTATTTTCATGAATCGCATTTCAAGGAAGCATGAATTCGAAGCGGATGCTTTCGCAGGAAAAACCAACGATGCAGGTCAATTGATTGCTGCCCTGAAAAAATTGTCTGCTGATAATCTGAGCAATCTCACTCCACATCCGGCTTATGCCTATGTGCATTATTCACATCCACCCTTGCTCGAACGATTGAAAGCCCTGCAATCCATCTGATTTATTATTGCTGAATCACAAGTCAAGCTTTCTTCCAACATTCCAAAATCGCTTGACATTGACCTCTTCGATCAGCTCTGTTTTATCTTCCAGGTAATTCACAAAATGCGATGCAAAAAATGGCCCGAGAGAAACTCCCTTTGTTCCAAGTCCATTGAACACATATACTCCTGGATGTTGCGGATGTAGCCCTAACAACGGTCTCCGGTCTTTCACGGTGGGTCTTACACCGGCTTTCTGACTGATCACCCGGTACGATACTTTCAGGATTTCATCAAGTTGTTCGGTGAGCTTCTGTAGAGCACCTTCCGTCGGGATTTCATCGAGTGGTGACCAGGAATAAGTTGATCCAACACGAAACAAATTACTTCCCAAAGGAACAATGAAAATACTTTTCATAAGGATATTCTCCTCCGGCAGACCTGTAGTTTCTATAGTTAGAATTTCTCCTTTTGCAGGAAGCATTGGAACCCATGACCAGAAAGGATTTTCAGAAATTTTATAGCCTTCGCAAAAAATTATTCTGCGCGCCTTATTTTCTTTGTATGAAATGCTGTCATTTAGAATGACTAATTTTTCATAGTCAAATTCTTCTTCCAGAAGTTGATGAGAATTTTTCAGTTGAGTACGAATAGTATGCAAAAATGAAGGCAAATTAAGCCAGCCACTGTTTAAAATTGGAACCAAATGAAGAAATGGATGCAGGCATGATGAATATTTACTTTCATCAATACGCTCGCCGATCAGGTCACTTATTTCAGGATCTGATTTTCTACCAGTCCAGTCATTCCATTGTTTAGCATTTGAAATAATTTCAAGAATCGGCATGGATTGAAAAAAGCTTGTTCCGGTTTCTTTTTTTAATTCATCGTAGAATTTGAACGCAAAGGGAAATGCTGTATCTGCCATCCATGTTTTTACCAGTCTCCTGCCGGTGATTGGATGTACAAGTCCGGCAGCTATTTGTGATGAAGAAGAGGAAGAAAAGGCATCGATGACCAATATCTTTTTTCCTCTTTTCCGTAAGAAGTGGGCGAGTAGGGAACCGGCCAATCCTTGTCCGACAATAATGTAATCATGGACCGGTGTTTCACTCATGGCTTTTGGCCTGTGAAAGCAACCAATGCAAGCTGAGTTCCATTTGCATTGACCGTTATTCTATAAAATGAATGAACGCTCGATGTCAGGTCAGCAAGTTCTGTCCAGGTTTCATACACACCCTTTTTCCATCCGAATAATTTTCCTTCACTCCCAAGAAGAAGTGTATTATCCGGCAGGAAGGCAAAATCTTCATTCCCGGGTATGGTTTGGATGATTCGATCAAGTTTGAAAGTTCTGCAATCCATGGAATAAATAAACCATTCCTTTTCATTTGACTTTATCACAAAAGTCAGTGACTTCTTATCCGGTGATAGTTTCAGACAGCGTCCGATATCACTTGCTATTAATGTTCGTGTTCCTGAAAGTGTATTGAGAACCTGTAATGTATTGGAAGGTCCGAGGATAAACATCGCAACAAGTGAGTCATTCAACCAATTATAATATCCAATTGAGTCGGTTCCGATTATATTGTTTGCTGACTCCAAGGAAGCAAATGGAAGTGTGTAGAGTCTTTGACCGGAATCTTCATCCACACGTACGACTGACAAACCCAGACCATCCGGGCTATAGCCTGGTGAATATTCACTTTCCTTAGTTGTCGTAATCTGGGATATTTTTTTTGTAGCAGTATTCACTGAATAGATATCTGATTGCGAAGAATCAATCACACTCACGAAAAAAACGGATTTGCCGTCTTTTGAAAAACAGGGTTGATTATCGTACCCTTTTCGATTCGTAATATTCTCAGGACTTCCAAAAACAAGTTTCCCTTTTTCTTGTTTAATGCCGACGAGAAAAATATCTGTGTCGGGCAATTGTGCAAATGCATTTAATGAAATACTCAAATAAATGAGAATGCCGGGGATTGTGTAGTTTTTCATTTTGCTTTTATAAATGATAATCGATGCCGTTTCTCTTTTTTGCGACCAATGGAATATCCAGATCCAGGCTGTCAATTTCTGTACTTACAAATGTTACCCTGGACGAATAAGCACGGATGTTTACAGAAATTCCAGGTTGAAGGTCCAGTACTTTTACGCTATCTACTTTTCCTTTAAAGCTAAGATCTCTTGCCAGTGTTTCACGATAAAATCCTCTTTTTCGAATAAGCTTGTAATGCTGAATTGAATCTTCATTAGCAATAGTACTTTGAGTTTCAAGCCAAATGTTCCCATGAACTTGGTAGGAAGGACCAAAGGAATCAGTATACCTGCTTGTGAGAAGAAAGTTGACCATCATAGAAGGCGAAAACAGAAACATCGGGAAACCAAGAATGAACAATCCAAAATAAATACGGAATAACAGAGGCAAAGAAATTCTCCATACCCATCCGCACAATACAACTCCGGAACAGAAGTAGATCAGAAAAAAATAATTGAATGTCCCGGCAGGCGTTCCCGGTGCACGAAGTAGAAGGGAAGCGATAAATCCAAATAAGAGAATGGAATGCATCCCGGCCATTAAAAAGAATCTGCTGCGCCCGAGGTTTTTCCCCAAGATCATCAAAACCAAGGCTATAACAACCGAAGAGATGTAACTAATTATTGCGAGATAGAATGACATAGTATCTGATCATCGTGAATTTATTATATTTTTGATCCGCGCACCAAAGCTAAGTAACATGAACCAAATTAAATACGCAAAACAAACCTTCTTTCTCTGTTTTTTAATTGTTTTTGGAATTCTTCCATTCTCCAAAATTTCCGCTGCACCCGGAGATACGACAGTTGTACATGGTTTCAGCAATTTCCTTCACCAGAACTGCAATTCCGGAACTGGAAAGTTTGCCTTCCCTCCGGAAACATACAGTTCGTATAAAGTCATGCTCCGTTACCAATTGACTTGTCCGTCTTTCGGTTGTGATATTTATGACAGGATTGCAACGTTAAAAGTATTGAGACCCACAGGCACCTACGATTCAACCTATACACTTGCACCAAATTTTGCAATCAATGGTTCCACTCCGGATTCCATATGGTTCATGACGGATACTGCTTACCATTATGCTTACGATACATTAACAGCGAGCATTGATTCTTTTCCGATGCCCGGTTTTCAAATTGTGTTTTACAGCGATTCTCTAAATCCATTTCAAGCGACAGATACAATGGTGGTGTGGCCACTTTACTATAACCAATATGTTTTTGATGTAAATGGTGTCGCTACTGATTCCACTGCTGTACCACCGGATTCAATGGTCTATTATTTACCGGATACTGTTTATTCAGCTCCTTTTGAAGTCACGGAGCCCATTGAAATAGCCCGTGCAATTACCCCTTATGGTCAGGCAGTTTCACTTTGGTTTGATGTTTCGGATTACAAACCTATTTTACAGGATAGCGTTTCATTGTATACTTATGTCTGTGGATACAGCAATGGATGGTTTGTTACAACGGATTTTTACTTTATCGAAGGAACAGCACCGGCTCATCCTTTTCAGATAACCAATTTGTGGAACGGTACTTTTCCCTATGGAAATATAAATAATCCGATTGAAAATCATTTGCAGCCCATTACCCTGAGTGTGGATTCACAGGCTGTCTATTCCAAAGTTCGCTTGATTACAACAGGACATGGCTTTGGAGGCTATCCAAATCAGAATGTTGCTGAGTTCTATGATGTCACACATCAGTTTATTGCAGGTTCAGATACTTTACCACAACATCTCTGGAGATCCGATTGCGGTATCAATCCATTGTATCCTCAGGGAGCACCAGGATATTCAAGCACCTGGTTTTATCAGCGTGCGAATTGGTGTCCGGGATCGTATGTCACGCCACACGATTACAATGTGAGCAGTGCTGCTACACCGGGAGACTCTCTCACTGTAGATTACAACATGGTTCCCTACACTGTTACCGGAGGCCCATCCGGCTGGTATCCGCCTGAATACTACATTCAGTCACAGGCAATTTTTTATGATGAACTGAATTATATCAACAATGCCGCTATACTTGAAGTCAGGAAACCGAATGGCGCTTTCGAATACAACAGAATGAATCCTGTTTGTGATGGTACCAGCCCGGAAGTTCTTATAAAAAATTATGGAACTGCTCCGCTAACCAGTCTTACGTTTCACTATGGAATTGATGGAAGTACATCCTTTTCCTATATCTGGACGGGATCACTCAATTTTCTGGATACGGCCAGTGTAATTTTACCATTGATCAATTTCGGTGCAGGAAATCACAGCTTCACGGTGTATACGGATAATCCGAATTCGTCGACTGATGAATTTGTCCACGACGATACTCTCCTTTGTGATTTTTCAGCAACCAATATTTTAAATTTGAATGGCATTTGGATTCAATTAAAAAATGACGGCTCTCCAAACGAAGCTTCCTGGGATATTAAAGATGTGAGTGGAACAGTATTGTTTTCACGCTCGGGTTTTACAACGGCATATGGGTTGTACAATGACACAATTTATTTACCAAACGGTTGTTATTCAGTAAGTGTTTACGATAGTTATGGTGATGGACTCTGCTGCTACGGTGGCGGACAAGGATTTTTTAGTATTAATCAGATTGATGGAAATGTATTGTATACTGTACGCGACTTTGGTGCTGCTTACACTAAAAACATTACACTGGATTATACAACAGGAATCAATGAGAAAGAGGAAAAGGGAACATTTTTTGTTTATCCAAATCCGGCGTCTCAAAACATCCGGATCAATACGTCTTTTGAAAGTGGAATCACCAAAGTTGAACTTGTGGATATAAGCGGACGTATTGTTTTGGAAGAAGAAAATTTAATCATATCAAATCATCTGCTTGAATTAAACATTGATGGCATTCAAAGCGGAGTGTATTTTATCAGTCTTATTACCGATGGAAAAAGAATCTCGAAAAAACTGATGGTGAATTAAAATAATTCAGGGAATACAGGTATTCAGAATGTAAAAACAAATGCGCAAAAGGTTTCAACACCTTTTGCGCATTTTTATTTGAAATAAAACGACAGTTTAATTCGCCGCATTATCAATTAAACGAAAACCTTTTCCATGGATATTAATAATATCGAGAGATGGATCGTCTTTGAGATATTTTCTAAGTTTGGTGATAAACACATCCATGCTTCGTGCATTGAAATAATTGTCATCGCCCCAGATTTCCTTTAAAGCTTTTTGACGGGGGAGCAATTCATTTTTATAAATGCACAACATCCGGAGCAAATCCGCTTCCTTCGGACTGAGTTTCTGAGCTTCGCCATTGATGCTGATGCTGCGGTGATCGTAATTGAAATGGTATTTGCCTAGTGTAAATTCTTTCTGTGAAGGATCGTGACCTTTCTCAGCGCTTCTTTTCAGAATTGCTTTTAGTTTATACAGCAGTACTTCCGAATCAAAAGGCTTCGTAACATAATCATCAGCACCGACCCGGAAACCGTTGAGCATGTCTTCCTTCATTGTTTTAGCCGTGAGAAAAATAATTGGAACGTGCTCATCTTTCTCCCGAATTTCTTTCGCCAATGTAAATCCGTCTTTTCGTGGCATCATAACATCAAAAATGCAGATATCATATTTTCCGGATACGAACTGATCGTAGCCGGCAAATCCATCCGTACACAATTTGACATCGTATTCGTTTAATTCAAGGTAATTTTTTAATACTGATCCGAAGTTTGGGTCATCTTCGACGAGTAGAATTTTGGTTTTAGTGTTCATATATCAGAAGGTTGGGGGTTATTTGAAGGGAAGGAAGATTTCAAACGTACTTCCTTTGCCGGGCTCGCTTTCTACGACGATCCATCCATTGTGTTTTTCTACAATTGCTTTGACATAACTTAATCCTAGTCCAAAGCCTTTAATGTCGTGAATATTCCCGGTGGGTACCCGGTAAAATTTTTCGAAAATTCGTTTTTGAGTTTCTTTCGTCATACCCATTCCCAAATCTTTCACCTTTATAAGCAGGCCATCATTGAGATTTTCAGTATTCACCTGGATAACGGGCTTTTCAGGAGAATATTTGTTCGCATTGTCCAGTAGATTGAAGATCACATTCGAAAGATGAATAGGATCCCCGTGTACCAATGGGATTTCAGCATTTAACTGAAAATCGATATGACCTTCTTTACTTTCAACTTGCAAACTAATAAGGTCAACGGCTTTCATGATCACATCATGAACATTTACATCCTGGTGGCGAATATTGAGTTCTCCTTTTTCCAGTTGCGCCATCTGCAATACATGTTCGACCTGTACATTCATTCGTTTATTTTCTTCCCGAATAATTCGTGTGAAGTAATTCATTTTTTCAGGATTACTGATAACCCGTGGATCCTTGATAGAATCTACTGCCAAAGATATAGTTGCAATTGGAGTTTTAAATTCATGAGTCATATTATTTATGAAATCGGTCTTAATATCCGAAAGCTTTTTCTGCCTGAATATAACCTGAATTGTATAGGCAAAGCCAAAGAGGATAATTAATGTAAACAAAGTGGAGCTTATCAACATGAGCCACATGGAAGCAAGCAGATATTTGATCGTATTTGGGAAGTTAAGTACAAGGAAATCTGGTTTAGCTACAATATCATTCGGAAAAAGGAGTGTTCTAAATTTCGAATTGACCAAATCTTCAGCACCTTCTGAGTTTTTAGTAATGGCAAAAGAATTGCTTTCTCCGTTGAGCACTCCGAAATTATAATCAATTTCCAGTCCTCTGTTTTTGAGTTCATAACTGACCAAAGTATCAAGGTTCTTTGGATTGATTCGATTGCGGATATCATCGTCTTGTCCGGCGAATTCCACCGCCATTTTGTGCATGACTTCATTCAATTTCTCAAGCCGGGCCTTGATTTTCTCTTCATTTTGACGAATGATTACTTCTGCAGAATCACCGTAAAACCGCATGATTTGAGAAGAGCGAAAAGTGTGTTGTGAAACGGAATCTTTATGAACAAAATTTCGGCGTTGCAAGCGAAGAAACGTCTGGTTACTTCCCGGCCGATGAAATTCTATATTGATATCCGCATTGTCAAGGTCCTCCCAAATCGGAGGTGGGGGACTCATCGGCATATCCGGAATTTCTATGCTCGTATCCGTAATCGTGATGGGTAGGGAACTTGTTTCATCTACTTCAGAGAGGGTATCATTCATCATCATCCTGCTGATTTTTGCAGGATCAATGTCAAAGATCCTGTCATGCAGGATGTTCATCGCCTCATTCGTTTCTATCCGGTCAACAATAGAACTCATAGCCTGAGTAACTGTTTGTTCGAATTGTTGCTCCTTCAACTGAATATCATGCATGATCCAATAAACCTGCAGGGTAATGATACCAAGAAGGGCTATACTCATCAGGGCGATAATCCATCGGATTCTGTGTTTATTCATCTCTTGCAAAAATACAGAGCCTTAACACTTGACTGTCGATTTTAACCAAATATTAACACGTATTAACCCCGCTTTAACTGCCGGGATACAACTCTGACTTTACTTTTGGTATACATTTAAAATTTCTGACACCATGATGACAAGACACCCCAAAGAATTCCTTGCCTGGATTGCATTAGTCTCAGCAATTTTACTCCTTGGAGTTTCCTTTGCAATTGCTCAGGACACCAATACCGGCAATGCACAAAAAAACAAGAATACAATTTCCATAAAAATTACTAAGAAGGAAAATGGAAAAACGATAAAAATTGATACCACCTTGGATGTCAACGATGAAGCGGAAATTGAAAAATTGTTAGAACAACTCGAAATCGAGAATCATTTTTCTACGAACACACCTAAACCACCCGGGTCACCAAATTCAAAGCATAATCAAAATCGCAGACATCACATTGTGATGAACTATGACGACAAGCATTTGTCAGAGAAAGAACAGGACGAAATTGAGAAAGCCGTGGAACAAGCCATGGCTGATGCAAAAGAATCAATTGAAGCGGCAAAACAAGCACTTCATGATATTCATATAGAAATCAATAGTTCAGATACAAACAGTTTCAATTTCTCTTTTGAAATGCCTGAAATTCCAGAAATGCCGGATATTCCCAATTGGCCGCATCAACCTGATCCCTGCCGTTCCGGACCGGTTCATTCCTTTTCTATACTTGAGCAATTTGAAGGACTTGACAGCATTGACGATGCCGATCATTTGATTTTCATCGGCGATGAAGGGGAGGACGCTCCTGTATTTGAAAAGGAGATCATTGGTAAGAACGGACAAAAGGCTTTTGTTTTCAAGCGCTCAGATTCCGCACAGAAAAATAGTGGAAATGATAGGAATCTTGATGGTTTTGGAAAAGATGAAATGCTGCACCTTCGGTATTATCCAAATCCGAGTAATGGAAAATTTGATTTGGTTTTTAATCTCAGTACAAAAGCAGACACAGAAATCAGAATTTTCGATCCGAATGGAAAGGAAATTTATAATGAAAAACGAAAGGATTTCAGCGGTGAATACTTCCATCAACTGGACATCTCAGAACATGGAAGAGGGACTTATATTTTGAAAATAAGTCAGGGAGATAAAAGTGTTTCGAAAAAAGTAATCGTGGAATAAATATCTTGAGAATAATCCACAAAAAAATCCTGCTGGGTCGCAGGATGCCAAAAAGCACATTCTTGCTAGAGTAGCTTTGATTGGTTAAACAGAAGGTCCTCCCGCTAAAACGGGGGGATTTTTTTTGATCAACGAGAAATCAGATTCCCGGAAATTCGGCCAATTGCATTACGCGTTTTGCCTGCAGAAGATGTCTTTCTTCATGACCTACCAATATTTCAATGCAATCTTTTAATTTATAACTGATCAAGGGAGCAACCGGAGAAGTGACGACAAGCAAATCAGTATTGAGATCTCTTAGAAGTAAAATTTTCGAGATGAATTTTTCCTGGTGTTGAATAAAATCGTTGACGATTGTAGTCCGGATTGTGCTCCGTCCGGGTTCAAAAATTTTCGGTGAAACAAATGGTTTGATCCCTTTTGGTCCCAGACTCTCAGCCATCTTTCTTCCTGTATATCCTGAAAGAGGATTGTATTTTTCCCAAAATGTCATGGAATAAGTTCCCGTTGCCAATTTATCCAGTAAAGCAAAATATTTTTCATTTGAAACAATCAAATGATCCAGACATTGTGCAATACTCCATTTTTTATCAGCCGACTTCCAATTTAGTTGACTTGAATTTAATGCAGACAATTCTACCTGAGCTGTATTTTTAATTTGCTCCAAACGAGAAAGCCAGGCAGAAAATAATTCCATTGTGAGAAGTGTTTATCAGAAACTAATTAATTTGTCTGAATTAATTTGGACAAAATTTACATGACATACAATGTTTCAGGTAATTGAATGCAGAGATTAAAAACCCAAAGCGCCTTTCATCATTTTGCTATCCACTTTCTGTTTGATTTCAAAGGGATACTTTTTCCTGAATAAAAATTTCCCAAAAGTAATTTTACCATGTACGATTGCATCCATGCTTTGGCTTCCCAACAACAAACCAATTCCGGATGGCAGGATCGTGAGCAATTCCTGTGTTGAAGTCGAAATTTTCACAGGCATGCGTGATTCCGCTTTTCGTTTCACTTTGAAATTTCTTGGGAGCACAATACTTCCCACAGCATGTTGATCCAATAAGAGTTCTGTCTCGATATTTACAATCTTGAAACCCCAGTTATTGGGATTGTTCATGACCATATCAAAACTGATTTGAGGTATGTTTTCCTGCGTATTTATATTCAAAGCATCAATCTTCCGGAATTCAACAGGAAGCGTGGAGAAGCATGCCGATAAGGAAATTACCATGCTACAAACGAATACCGTTTGAAGGGAAAGAACAAAAGAAGAAAACTTCATCGTGAAAGACGTTCGAAAAACGCGATTATCAAATTGATTTAGGATCCAGGAACTGGAAGAAGGTATCGCTTCGCAATCCGATACGTAAAGCTTCCACAGCGATGATCTCGTTCGGTGCAATATTCCCGAGATTTACATTGGCGCCAAGTAGTTTGATGAAATAGGTCTGTCCGCCTTTTGTTGGAGCTTCCCAGATCATTCTCTCCGGAGAAACTTTCGAAATAATTTTGTTGATGAGCACAACGTGCGCTTTTCCGCTTGGTCTGTAAATACCTACAGTTCCACTTTCTCTCGCTTCAGCGATTACTTTCCAAGCCCCTGCCTGGACTTCGCTTTCTATCATTTCAATCCACTTGTTCGGATGAATAATGATTCCTTCTTCCTTCGAACCAACTTCGGTAATTACTGTAACATGCTTTGCAAGCTTGCGAATGTAATCGAGCTTTTGCGAATGAGGAAGTGAAATACTACCATCGCTTACTTCCGCGTGCGTGAGATGTAATTTTTCAATCAGACGCAGGTAATCGTCGAATTTTTTTCGAATGATGAAAGCTTCGAGGAGTGTTCCACCCAGATAAACCGGAATTCCTGCGGCTCGATAAACATCAATCTTTTTTTGAAGATTCGGAGTTATCATCGAGCTCCCAAATCCCAATTTGACGATATCAATAAATTCAGAAGCTGATTCAATAAAATCTTCAGTTTGTCGGACTCCAAGTCCTTTGTCCATAACCATGGTTAATCCATGTTCACGAGGCTTAGAGGTCCTTTGCGGCACCTGGTCCAAATTAAAATTCATATTCGATTTTTGTAATGATCAATCAAGTCCAGCGACATTACGATCATTTTCCATGATCGGTGCATATTCAAAAATGGCGTGACAAAGGTCCGGGTTTTTGTCTAAAGCTGCTTCAAGTGTTTGATACGATTCACGGATGTGACCGGTGCTGTAATGATAGCAGGCCATGCGGTATAAAATTTCCGCATCATCCGGATGGTAAACCAAGCCATTCTCAATTAGTTCCAATGCTTCTTCGGCACGGCTATCAGCCATGAGCAAGTGGGAGTACTCCAGCCAGATGTCATGATTTTCAGGCTCCAGTTCGAGGACCTTTTGATAGGCCTGTTCAGCGGCAGGATAATTTTCCATGTGATACTCTGCATCGCCTAAAGCAAACCAGAATTCTGCATTGTGTTCATCCAACTCAAGAGCTTTCTTGATATAACGGGTAGCTTCAAACCATCGCTCTTCACTTTGCAAAGTGATCCCGATTCCCAACCATGCTTCGGCGAGATTGGCATCCAGCTTTGTAGCTTTCTTATAATAATCTCTTGCTTTGTGCAGGTCTTCCAGCTGTTCGTAGCATTCTCCGATGTTATAATAGGTGAGTGCATCCGGAGCTTCAAATTCGAATGTCTTTTTATAACATTCTATAGCGTCGTTGTAGCGTGAAAGATTAGCAAGTGTATTTCCTTTGTTGAAATAAGCGGATGAAAAATCATCCTTGATCACCAGACAATAATCGTAAGCATCCAATGCATCCTCGTAACGATTCATCCTGTTGTAAACATTTCCCAGGTTGTACCAGGCAGGAAATGAGTACGGCTGCATGTCAATGAATTTTTTGTAAAAGTCGATGCTGTCCTGAAACCGTTCAGTGAATTCAAAACAAAATGCCAACTCATACATGGCCACTTCATTTTCAGGATTGTCCTCAAGACAAAGGGCGAGATAATTTATGGCTTTATCGTAATCACCCCAGCTTTCGTAAACATAAGCAAGATTGAGATACAAGAGGTCCAGTTCATCAGCAAGCGGAATTGCTTTGTTGAAATTTTCAATGGCCAGTTCAAATTTTTGTTGTTGCGAATAAATACTGCCACGAATCATAAACAGATCTGCATCCGTTGGCGTAATCATTTCAGCTTTATCCAGAATAGCTAATGCTTCATTGTAACGATCCACCATCGCGAGCAACTGTGCTTCCCGAAGTAGAAACTCAACGGAATCAGGATGCTGCGATTGAGCGAATTCAACAACCTGGAGGGCTTTAACAGGATCATTCCTTTCGATATAATAATCGATGATATTCAAAAATGCTTCTACATCAAAGAAGTAGGCATCTTTGTTGCGAATCATTTGCTCGTACCGTTCGATGGAATGACGAACCTGGTTGTTTTCGTCGCGGGGATTCAGAAATTCTTCTTCCATGCAAATGGATTAAACCTCCAAAATGAGATTGCTTTACATCAAAGATAAGAAATACCAGCGAATTTCAATTTTGTAAATTCCAAGTTATTCACAGGATATGGTTAATTCGAAGGAATTTGAGGGTTTTAATTTTCCGGAGGCAATTTGATTTTTTTCAGGGTTCCTGCGTACCTTCGCAAACACCCATGTTTCTTCGAAAACTCGCCCTCATTAACTTCAGAAATTACCCTGAAGCAGAGCTTTTCCTCGATCCCTTTGCGAACGCTTTTACTGGCGGAAACGGGGAAGGGAAAACCAATCTCCTTGATGCTGTGCATTACCTTTCAATGTGCAAGAGTTATTTTAATCCCATCGATGGACAAAATATCCGTTTTGCGGAAGACTTTTTCATGATCCAGGGAAGCTTTGAACTGGAACAAAAAGAAGAACAAATTTATTGCGGAATCAAACGCAATCAGAAAAAGGTATTCAAACGGAATCAAAAAGAATATGAACGTCTCGCGGATCACATCGGTCTTATTCCGGTTGTGATGGTTTCTCCGACAGACACCAGCCTGATTACTGAAGGTAGTGAAGAAAGAAGAAAATTTCTTGACAGTATCATTTCGCAGTATGATAAATTCTATCTCGATGACCTGATCAATTACGCACGGGTATTGGCACAGCGAAACGCATACCTGAAACAAGCTGCTCAATCACGACATTTTGATGCGGATTCATTAGCAGCATGGGACGATCCATTAATCCGTCTCGCGGAGAAAATCCATGCAGTTCGTCAGAAATTCATCGGAGAGCTTATTCCCATCTTCAAAAGGTATTATGAATTCATTTCCGGTGGGAAAGAAGAGATCGATGTTCGTTACGAATCTCAATTAAACGATGCCGATTTTAAACAAGTGTTGGAGCAGGCCCAAGGAAAAGACAGGGCATTGCAATATACCAGCGTTGGAATTCACAAAGATGATCTGGCTTTCCTCATCCACAAAGCGCCGGTGAAACGTTTTGCTTCGCAGGGACAGCAGAAATCTTTTCTGATCGCGTTGAAACTGGCACAGTTTGATTTTATTTCTGCGGTCAAAGGAATCAAACCAATTCTTCTGCTCGATGATATTTTCGACAAACTGGATGACCAGCGTGTGGCCCGGCTCATGGAACTGGTGAGCAAGGATAACTTCGGTCAGCTTTTAATCAGCGATACACATCCTGAACGTATTCAAAAGATATTCGATGATATCGGACGATCGATACGTTGTTTTCATGTAAAAGCGGGGAGTATCGTCGGGGAAAAAATGGAATTGTAATCTAAATTGATAAACCTGGAAATGAATGAACCGCGAAGCGGTAGAAATCATGGCGAAACGAACGAATGACAGACCGATAAAAGCAGCAATTGACGAAATGCTGAACCAGTTTCATCTGAAAGAAAAGATGAACAAAGTTCAGTTGATACAATCCTGGGAAAAAGTGATGGGCCCTGCGGTGGCTCACCGAACAACTGAACTCATGATCATCGACAAAAAACTCTTTGTGAGTCTCAGTTCAGCATCCCTTCGACAAGAACTGTTTCAGGACAGGGATAAAATAACACAGCTCCTGAATACTGAAGCAGGAGCTGTGGTAATTGATGAAATCGTATTTCGTTAATTCAAATTCTTAGAATCTTTCTGTCATTGAAAAGAAGAAACTTCCTTCAGCAGCAGCATTTTCGTCGCTATCACTTCCGTGAACTGCATTTGCTTCAATTGATTTAGCGAAGAGGTTGCGGATCGTTCCGGGAGCGGCTTTTGCCGGATCCGTTGCACCGATCAGTGTACGAAAATCTTCCACAGCATTGTTCTTTTCCAGAATTACAGCAACAATGGGTCCGCTGGACATGTATTTAACAAGATCATTGTAGAAAGGACGCTGACTGTGTACAGCATAAAATAAGCTGGCCTGATCAGGTGTTAGCCGGGTATATTTCATCGCTATAATCCGAAAGCCGGCCTCGTTTATTTTTGCCAGGATCGGGCCAATGTAATTATTCGCCACCCCATCCGGTTTGATCATTGTAAAGGTTCTGTTTGACATAATTTTTTTTTATTTCAGTTTGCAAATTTAGAAAATCAATTTAGAATTATGAATTAAGAATTAAGATTAAATCATTCATAATTCTTAATTCATAATTCTAAATTCGATAAAGTTTTTGAGTTCAGTAACAAGTTTCGAAAGCGCATCCTTCGCATCACCAAACAACATACTTGTTTTCGGATTGTAAAAAAGTTCGTTATCGATTCCGGCGTAACCGGCATTCATACTTCTTTTATTGATGATGATATGATGTGCATTTTCCACTTCCAGAATTGGCATTCCAAAAATAGGGGAGGATGGATCATTTTTTGCGGCGGGGTTCACAACATCATTTGCTCCTACAACAAGGACAACATCCGTATTGCTGAACTCCGGATTTATTTCTTCCATTTCTGAAAGCTTTCCATAATCAACATTGCTTTCAGCAAGCAAAACGTTCATGTGTCCCGGCATACGTCCGGCTACCGGATGAATTGCATACTTTACATCTACACCACGCTCCTCGAGAAGCTTCTCGAGTTCATGAATTACATGTTGCGCCTGAGCCACGGCAAGTCCGTAACCCGGAACAATGATTACCTTTTTGGAATAATTCATCAATACTGCTGCATCACTGATGCTGATGTCTTTCACGGAACCACCGGTTTTTCCACCCGTAGCAGCGACAGCTGTTTCACCGAAGGCGCCAAAGATCACATTGAACAATGGTCTGTTCATCGCTGTACACATTGCCAACGTTAGCAATGTACCTGCTGAACCTACGAGTATTCCTCCTGTAAGCATCACCTGGTTGCCATAAAGGAAACCACCGAATGCTGCTGCAAGTCCTGTGAACGAGTTGAGCAATGAAATTACCACCGGCATATCGGCACCGCCAATTGGCGCGACAAAAAATACTCCGTAAACCAATGCCAGTGCAAAAACAGAAAGTAGCAAGGCAACACTTTCAGAACCACTCATGGTCATATAAACACCGCTGGCAATCGTGATGATCATGAGAACAGTATTGATCGTATTATAATGTGGAAGCCGAATCGCCTTTTTAAGTGTTCCGTTCAGTTTCATGAACGCGATGATGGAACCGGAAAATGAAACACTGCCGATGATCATTCCTGCCATGATAATTCCAATACGCCCTGGTTCACCCACGTTATGATGAAATTCAAGCAATGAAATCAAAGCCGCACAGGCACCACCCATTCCGTTGAAAAGGGAAACCAGTTCCGGCATCGCAGTCATCTTTACTCGCTTGGCCGTCATCCAACCGATGATTGTACCAATTGCAATCGCGCCGAGGATTAATCCATAAATGACAGGGGAGACTGTATCGTGCAATACAATTGTACCCAGCACAGCAAGTGTCATCCCAAACGCTGCCCATAAATTCCCGCGGCGAGCTGTTTGCGGACCACTGAGCATTTTCAATCCAATCACAAAGGTGACAGATGCAATCAGGTAAATAATATCGAGAAGGTATTTTTGATTCATAGCAATGGAATTCTATCGGTTGTTTAAGACGTACCCACAGATTATTTCTTTTCTTTCTTTTTAAACATTTCAAGCATTCTGTCAGTCACAACAAATCCACCAACAACATTCAGGGTACCGAGGACAACAGCAACGAAACCCAGACTCAACAAAAGGATATCTCCGGGTTCTGTATTGAGCATCACGATGATGGATCCGACAATGACAACACCATGGATCGCATTGGCACCTGACATCAAAGGCGTATGCAATACTGATGGAACCTTTCCAATCACTTCAACTCCAACAAAAATGGAGAGAATTACTATGTAAATCATCTGGATATTTTCACCCAGAAAAGCAAGGATTGAGTTCATGATAATTTCAATTTATTGATTCCTGATATTTAATAACACGCAGAGCAGATTCCAGGACATCGATCATACTTTTACCCTGGCTGAGAATCAGCTGGGAATTATTGAGATTTACTTGTTCGTATTCGAGTGAACGTTCGTACCAGTACATTGTATTTTTCGCTTCCTGGATAAAAATACACAGGGAGTGATAAAATTCTATCGGTACAGAAGAAGAATGAATTTTTGTGCAGATATCACTTAAACTTTTTACCGACTCCTTTAATTTGAGATGAAGAAAGAGTGCCGTATGATGATTGCCTGAATCCAGTGTTGAAGATAGAATTGCCTGAGCGAAATTATCGGTCCAGTTTTTGAAATTTAAATCTTGCATAGAATTTTGAAAAATAAATATTACGCAGGTACTGCTTGTGCTACGGATGGATGGACGGCAACGCCTTTATGAACTATCAAAGATCCTTTGGTGATCTCTTCTTCCAGCTCCCAAAGAAATCCATCTTTTTTAGCCAAATGGGTGAGGAAGGCAGAAATATTCTTTGCATACAATTCACTTGCATTCAGAGGCAAAAGGCTGGGAAGATTCGCTTCCCCGATGATGGTAACACCGTGTTTTACCACGTGTTTGTTTATTTCACTGAGCACACAATTTCCACCTTGCTCAACTGCCATATCCACTATGACTGAACCCATCCGCATGGCTTTCACCATATCTTCGGTAATAAGAACAGGAGCTTTCCTTCCCGGAATCAAAGCGGTCGTGATAACAAGATCTGCTTCCGAAATATGTTTCGTGATCAGTGCTTGTTGTTTTTTAAGGAAATCTTCAGAAACATTCTTTACATATCCGCCTTCGACTTTTATAGAATCATCACCTTTGAATTCAATGAATTTCCCGCCAAGAGATTCGACCTGTTCTTTGGTTTCCGGACGGATATCTGAAACTTCAACGATGGCACCAAGTCTTTTCGCTGTTGCAATCGCTTGAAGTCCGGCTACACCGGCACCCATGATTACAACTTTAGCAGGTTTCAATGTTCCTGCAGCCGTCATCAATAATGGAAATATTTTACCAAGAGCTGCTGCCCCGATGATGACTGCTTTGTATCCTGCGAGGTTGGCCTGCGAACTCAAAACATCCATCTTTTGTGCTCTTGAAATACGTGGAATTGCATCCATCGAAAAAGCAGAAATTCCCTGCTTCACGCAGGCCTCAACAAGTGCAGGATTCGTGGCTGCATACATGAGAGAAATGAGAACAGCGTCTTTCTTCATCCAGCTGATCTCCTCTTCAGAAGGAGCATTGACTTTTAAAACAACATCCGCTTGTCCGTACAAGTCTTTGCGATCCGATACCATTTGAGCGCCGGCTGTTTCGTAAGCTTTATCAGGGAAATAAGATTGAATTCCGGCTTCTTTTTCAACGAGGCATTCAAAACCGGCTTTGACCAGTGTGCTGACTACATCGGGCGAAAGAGCCACCCGGCGTTCGCGTTCTTTGGTTTCTTTGGGTATTATAACTTTCACTGAGCGATCTTTTTCGATTGAAGGTTGCAAAGAAAAGAATTTATTCCATTCAGTGGAAAAACAGGCATCAGGTAAAGGCGGCTATTTCATACTAAAACCTATATTTGCGGCATGATAAAGCTCACTCAACATTCGCTTGATAAACTCGAAGAACTGCTGATTCTGGCAGGATATAAAATCCGGAATGAGAAAGGGAATTTCAAATCCGGAAGCTGCGTCATTGAACACTCCAAAATCATTGTCCTCAATAAGTTTGCTCCTGTGGAAGCTAAAGTTTCTTACCTTATTGAAGCGATCCAATCTCTCACTTTAGACGAAAGTTTGATGGATGATAAATTCCTCCGTTTTCTCCAGGAAGTAAGGCAGACTGAGATCAAATTCTCAGCTGCGGAATAAGTCAAGAAAGGTGAGCATATGATAACAATCACCTTCCTCGGAACCGGTACTTCACAGGGCGTGCCAATGATCGCTTGTGAATGTGCTGTTTGCACATCTCCTGATCCTAAGGACAAACGCCTTCGGACATCAATTCTGGTCGAACAGGAAGGCACATCTGTCGTCATTGATACAGGCCCCGATTTTCGCCAACAAATGCTCAGAGAGAATGTAAAGCACCTGAGTGCCGTTCTCTTTACTCATGAACACAAGGATCACATTGCGGGTTTGGATGATGTAAGGGCATTTAATTACATCTCAGGACAGGCAATGGATGTGTTTGCCAGCCCTCGCGTACAGGAAGCTCTTAAAAGGGAGTTCTTTTATGTTTTTTCAGGCGAACTTTATCCCGGAATTCCAAAACTTAAGTTGCATACAATTCAGAATGTACCATTTGATATTCTGGGAATACACTTTGTTCCGGTTGAAGTGATGCATCTCAACTTGCCGGTTTATGGGTTCAGAATGAATGACTTTACTTATATCACCGATGCAAATTTTATCTCCGAAGAAGAGAAAGAAAAAATTAAAGGGTCAAAATATTTGGTCCTTAATGCCTTACGAAGGGAGAAACATGTTTCACATTTCACCCTCAAAGAAGCTGTTGACTTGATAGAAGAACTGAAACCCGAAAAAGCCTGGCTCATCCATTTGAGTCATCAAATGGGGAAACACGAAGACATTAATAAAGAACTTCCTGACTATATCCGATGTGCCTATGATGGCTTAAAATTAGAGGTATAATTAGATCAGATTCCCCTTTCTTTTTCTAATTTTGCAAGCCGGAATATTTCTTCCGGAATGTTTGTTAATTCTTGATTAAATCCTGTAAATCAATATGTTTGAAAATCTCAGTGATAAACTGGAGCGGGCCTTCAAAGTACTTAAAGGAGAAGGAAAAATCTCTGAAATCAATGTCGCGGAAACTCTTAAGGAGGTTCGCAAAGCATTACTCGATGCTGACGTTAATTTCAAAGTTGCAAAGCAATTTACCGATACTGTAAAGGAAAAAGCTCTTGGACAAAACGTTCTTACAGCGGTTTCTCCGGACAGTTAATGATCAAGATTGCCCATGATGAACTCACACAACTCATGGGTGGACAGAAGGAAGACATCAACCTGGATTCAAACCCGGCAATTATCCTGATGTCGGGCTTGCAAGGTTCCGGTAAAACTACTTTGTCAGGAAAACTTGCATTTTACCTCAAATCAAAAAAACAAAAACTTCCCTTGCTCGTAGCCTGCGACGTATATCGTCCCGCAGCGATTGATCAGTTGAAAGTTTTGGGGGAACAAATTGAAGTTCCGGTTTACAGCGAAGAAGGAAATAAAAATCCGATTGAAATTGCTTTGCGTGGTATCCAGCATGCAAAGGAAACTAACAGGAATGTAGTGATCATCGATACAGCAGGCCGACTTGCAATTGATGAGCAAATGATGGATGAAATTGCGGCGATTAAAAAAGCTGTCAGTCCAAATGAAATCTTGTTTGTTGTCGATGCAATGACTGGACAAGATGCAGTGAATACTGCTAAAGCCTTTAATGATCGACTGAATTTCGATGGAGTTGTTCTCACAAAATTAGATGGCGATACCCGTGGTGGAGCTGCTCTTTCAATTAAATCGGTTGTCAATAAACCCATCAAATTTGTCGGTACAGGAGAAAAACTCGATGCTCTCGATGTATTCTATCCGGAACGTATGTCGGATCGGATCCTCGGCATGGGTGATATCGTTTCCCTTGTTGAAAAAGCCCAGGAACAATTCGATGAAGTGGAAGCAGCAAAGCTTCAGAAGAAAATTGCAAAGAATCAGTTTGGCTTCGATGATTTCCTGAATCAAATTCAGCAAATCAAGAAGATGGGAAATATGAAAGATCTTCTTGGAATGATTCCAGGAGTTGGTAAAGCAATTCGTGATGTTGATATCAGCAATGATTCATTCAAGCAAATTGAAGCCATCATTCACTCCATGACCAAAAAGGAAAGGGAAAATCCTGCCCTGATTAATGGAAGCCGGAGGACGAGAATTGCAAAAGGCAGTGGCACAAGTGTGCAGGAAGTGAATAAGCTCTTAAAGCAGTTCGAAGAAATGCGGAAAATGATGCGCGTATTCTCGAATAAAGACCAGGCTGCAAAAATGATGCGCAACATGCCAGGCATGCGAAGGTAATGACAGAAAATCTGAATACAACTACAGGTTTTCTTTGAACGATAGAATATGATTCTCCTCGATGGAAAAGTAACTTCTGCCAGTGCAAAGATCCGGATCATTTCCGAAGTAAAGGCACTTCTCGCTTCCGGTAAACGCCCTCCACATTTGTGCGCGATCCTTGTGGGAAATGATGGTGCATCCGAAACATATGTTTCAAGCAAAGCCCGGAATTGTGAAGAGGTTGGTTTTAAATCCACATTGCTTCGTTATCCGGATTCAGTGAGCGAAGAAATTTTGTTGGATAAAATCAGAGAGATCAATGAGGACTCTGAAATTGATGGATTGATTGTTCAGCTGCCCCTGCCACCCCATATCCAGGTGCAGAAAGTAACAGAGACAATTTCACCACGGAAAGATGTGGATGGTTTTCATCCCATCAATATTGGAAGAATGGTGCAAAATCAACCCTGTTATCTTCCTGCAACTCCACTGGGAATACTTTTAATGTTGGAACATTATGGTATTGAAACCAGCGGAAAGAAATGCGTTGTCATTGGACGGAGTAATATTGTCGGACTGCCAATGAGCATTCTACTTACACGGAACAACAACCCCGGAAACTGCACCGTTACTATTTGTCACAGCAAGACCAAGAATATCGAAGAGATTACCCGAACAGCAGATATTCTCATCGCTGCAATCGGAAAACCTCGCTTTGTGAAAGCATCAATGGTAAAAGATGGCGCTGTGGTAATTGATGTCGGGATCACACGTGAATCATCAACACTCACCAAGAGCGGTTACAAACTTGCCGGTGATGTGGATTTCGAACAAGTGGCTGCAAAAGCTGCATACATTAGTCCGGTGCCGGGTGGAGTGGGCCTGATGACAATCGTAGGACTTCTTCAAAATACACTCCGTGCTGCAAAAGGTGAAGTGGCATTCTGGAATGGCGAACTTATTTCCTAAGCAACAGTTTCCACCACTTATACCTAATACCTAATACCTAATACCTAATACCTAATACCTAATACCTAATACCTAATACCTATTCCCCGCAATGCATCCCGAAGCCCCCTTCACTTATCCCTTAATGGAACATTTCTACACCATTCAGGGGGAAGGTTCAAATACAGGGAGAGCGGCCTATTTTATTCGACTCGGTGGTTGTGATGTCGGTTGTGTCTGGTGTGATGTCAAAGATTCCTGGGAAGCGGGTATTCATCCCGTAGTCAAAATTGCAGACATGGTTTCGAACGTAAAAAATTCCGGAGCCTTGCGTGCTGTGATTACCGGTGGTGAACCTGCGCACTATAATTTACAACCTTTGACGGATCAGCTTCACGCAGAAGGGTTGGAATGTTTTTTAGAAACATCAGGAGCCTATCCTTTGACCGGATCATGGGATTGGATTTGTGTTTCTCCGAAGAAATTTAAACAACCCTTGGATTCCGTTCTTGCTCGGGCAGATGAATTAAAAATCATCGTTTATAATGAAAGTGATTTTTCCTGGGCAGAACAACACAAAAGCAAAGTGAAACCTTCCTGCAAGCTCTATTTGCAGCCGGAATATTCTGTTTTCAATAAAGTGACTCCAACGATCGTTGAGTATGTCAAGAAAAATCCGGATTGGATCATTTCACTACAGACTCATAAAGTCTTGCAGATCCCTTGATTTTTACCACCGTTCAGGAGAGATGAAAGAAAGAAATACTCCGTTGAAAAGTTCTTGATGATTTTTTCTGCTGTATTCAAGGATTCTATTGCTTGGCAGTATATTTGTTTCTAAAGTAGTATTCTTCATTATGAAACAATTCTCCGGAAATTTGAGTTCTCTTTTCTGTTTGTTTGCATTATTCCTGGTTCTGGATACTGCTGCCCAAAACGAATATACTTCTTCCGTCCCCAAAGCCATCCGCAATTTTGAATCAGCAATTCAGTTTTATGACGCTCGTAAAAACAAAGAAGCCCTGGAATCCATTGATCAGGCACTGAAGGAAGATTCTAAATTTGTTGAAGCGTATATGTTAAGAGCAAATATTTACTCTGACATGAAAAACCATGACAAAGCGATTGAAGCTTACAACGAAGCTATTCGCCTGAGCCCTGATTTTTTTCCAAATAATTATTTTTCACTTGCAAAATCTGAATACCTGGCCGGACGATTTGGTGATGCCAAAATTCATTACCAGAAATTTCTCAGCTATCCAAAAATCAAAGCCAGCCTGGCTTCCAATGCAAAGCAGATGGTCGAAAACTGTGCTTTTGCAGAGCAGGCGGTAAAAAATCCGGTGCCTTTCAATCCTGTTAATCTGGGCGACAGTATCAATTCAGAAGATGAAGAATACTTTCCTGCTATCACGGCAGACGCAAAAACATTTCTTTTCACTCGTCGCCTGCGTGTGAAGTATTCTTCGGGCAGGACTTCACAACAGAAAGATTTTTACATGAGTCATTGGGGAAAAGATCATTGGGGGAAAGCTGAACCCGTCACAGAAATCAATACAACAGGAAATGAAGGCGCTCCGTCACTCGCTGCAGACGGACAATATCTTTTTTTTACCGCCTGTCAGGAAATGTTCGACGGCTCTGATGCCAGGAAAACGAATGGGAGTTGTGATATTTTTATAGCCAAGAAAATCGGAGAAAAATTTAATGCTCCAAGAAATCTCGAGTTACCCATCAATACCGGTGCTTGGGAAAGCCAGCCATCTTTTTCCTCCGATGGACGTACTTTGTATTTTGTACGTGCAATTAAAGGTAGTGATGGACGAAGCCAACGGGATATTATGGTTTCAAAAATAGGCGACAACTCAGCCTGGAGCGAACCGGTTTCGGTCTCCGATAAAATTAATACAATCGGTGATGAAATGTCAGTGTTCATACATCCTGATGATCAAACAATCTATTTCGCTTCCGATGGACATCCCGGTATGGGAGGATTGGACATTTTTATGAGTAAGAAATCTGCTTTGGGCGAATGGAGTGAACCTGTTAATCTTGGCTATCCGATCAATTCCACAGCGGATGAAAATTCATTACTTGTGAGTCCATCCGGTGAACTTGCTTTTTTTGCCTCCGACAGACCCGGAGGAAAAGGGCAGTTGGATCTTTACCAATTTGCACTTCCGGAATCCATGCGACCACAGCCGGTAACCTACATGAAAGGAAAAGTATTCGATATCGAAACAAAGAAAGTACTTGCTGCCAGTTTTGAATTGATTGATCTGGCAACAGGTAAAACTGTGGTTAGCTCAACCTCCAACAGTGGCAATGGTGAATTTCTTGTTTGTCTGCCTACAGGGAAAAGCTATGCATTGAATGTTTCCAAAGACGGTTATTTATTTTACTCGGAAAACTTTCAATTGAAAGATTCTAAATCTTCCCGGGAGCCTGTTTTGAAGGATGTAGGCATGAAACCCATCAAAGTTGGACAGAGTGTGGTGCTGAAAAATATTTTTTATGACTTTGATAAATTTGATCTGAAAGATGAATCCATGGCAGAGTTGGGGAAACTCATTTCGTTCCTGAATAAAAATCCTAAAATTAAGATTGAAGTGGGTGGTCATACTGATAACGTTGGCGGTAAACAATACAATCAACAACTTTCCGAGAAACGATCCAAAGCAGTTTACGATTATCTTGTACAGAAAGGAATCGCGATTGCCCGACTTGAGTTCAAAGGATATGGGGATGCGAAGCCGGTGGCTGATAATACAACGGAACAGGGAAGGTCACAAAACAGAAGAACGGAATTTACAATTATGTCTGTGAATTAATTGCTTCTGCCTGATTCGGGATTTTATTCTTGTTTTATCATTCGAAACGATTGACTATTCCCGTCTGAAGAAATCAACTGAACAAAGTACATTCCGGATGGGTATTCCGGAATTGAAATCAGAAAATTCTTTTCTTTTGAACGAATTGATTTTACCAATTCACCGGAAAGCGAATAAAGATTAAAAATTATTTCTGAGGAATTTTTCCATTTTTCAGGTGTACGGACAGAAATTGAATTACTGAAAGGATTTGGAAAAACTTCTACATCGGAATCAAGAATGGTCTCGGGAATATCAATTGTCACCAGATTTGTTGTGGAGAGGTTCTTGTCTGTTTTTACAAGATAGATCGATTGAAAAGAAGGACCAAAAGAGCGGGTTGTTCCAATCAATACAAATCCGGTATCGTTTGTCTGCGAGAAGTTGTAGCAAATTTCATCATCATTGCCACCCCAATTGACAGCGTTCACAAACAATCCGATTGAATCAACACGCACAAAATGATAGTCCTGATTTCCGGAACCGAAAGTAGAGGTGGAGCCTGCATTGTAAATCGTATCATTAATTATCAAAACGTGATTGAATCCTTCTGTTTTTCCATTTTCAAAAAATGCAGCTTCCCATTTTTTATTCCTGATGAAGCCAGACTGAATACAAATTCATCACGGTTGGTATCCGCCTCAGTCAGCTCGTATCCACCCAATCCAAGAGTACCGGAACTGAATTCATCCACAGAATTAAAGTGTGTACCATTCGGTCCGTGATAGGAATATGTCCAAAGTGTATCCCCGGTAGAAGCATCCAGTTTTACCGCATAGGCCTGATCTCTGGAGTTGGCGCTATCTACATAATATCCGCAGGCAACATAATTCCCGTCATTGCTTTGAATTATTTTTTTCAAAAAAATGTCAAATTGACTCTCAAGAAGTTTTTGCCAGATCGTATTTCCGGATGAATCCATTTTTACAATCCATCCTGTAGGATGTCCGTTACTCGTTCCATAACTTGTTCCGGCAATGACAAAACCACTGTTGTCGGCTCTTGAAACTGATTCGATGAGATCCCAATTGTTAGTTCCAACGGACTTTGTCCAGAGTACATTTCCCAGTGAATCAGTTCTCACCAGGTAACCATCGTAATCATTGTTAAAGGCAAAACTGTTGGTATAGCCAACAAGAAAAAATCCCTGATCATTGGTCTTTAGAAATGCTTTGCACTGTTCAATATTGTTACCACCGTATAAATGTGACCAGAGAAAGGAACCCGTTGAATCTGTTTTCATCAGGTACATATCCGGAACCTCATTCCAACTGCCGGTTGTAGAGCCGGTGATGGCATACCCTAAATCCTGAGTCTGAATCACTCCATATGCTTCGTTGACTCTGCCAAAACCAAACGTTTTAATAAATACTGATTGTCCCTTTAGAGAGAGCACAGAAAGAGAGAAAAAAAATAAATACAAACTGAATCGAAGGATACGGTTCATGGGATCAGATGGCATTTCTTACGCGAATGAGTTTTTGCAAAAGGTCTTCGAGCAAATCAAGGTGTAACATGTTGGCACCATCGGACAAAGCGTTTTTCGGATCCGGATGTGTCTCAACGAAGATTCCATCGGCTCCTGATACAATTCCAGCCTTTGCAATCAATTCAATAAGTTCCGGTTTTCCACCGGTAACTCCTGAACTTTGATTCGGTTGCTGAAGAGAGTGGGTGATGTCCATAACCACAGGCACATTATTTGTTTTCAAGGCCGGTATGCTCCGATAATCTACAATCAAATCCTGGTAACCAAACATGGTTCCACGCTCTGTAAGCATGATGTTTTGATTTCCGGCTTCACGTACTTTGGTGACGGCAAATTTCATCGCATCAGCGGAGAGAAACTGACCTTTTTTAATATTGACAGTTTTCCCTGTTTTTGCTGCTGCTACCAGCAATTCTGTTTGCCTGCAGAGAAATGCAGGAATCTGAAAAACATCGGCTACCTGCGCAGCGAATGCAGCCTCATCACTCTCGTGAATATCGGTGACAATAGGAACGCCAACTTCTCTTTTCACTCTTTCCAGAACCTGCAATGCTACGTCATCGCCAATACCTGTGAAAGAATCCAGACGCGTACGGTTTGCTTTGCGATAACTTGCTTTGAAGATATAAGGGATTGCAAGTCGGTCACAAATTTCCTTTACCCTGCGAGCGATCATCAGACACATTTCCGGACTTTCAACAACACAAGGACCTGCCATCAGAAAGAAATTTCCTGAATCCAAATTGCGAAGTTGAGGAATGCTATTTAACATAATTATAAATATTTTGACAAAGATACAAAAGCTCCCTGAGCTCTGCCGGATTTCGTGTTGATCCAACCACTGAGGTTGCGACTCTCCAATTGGAACAGCCAGCTCTTGCCGATTTTTAGATTGTAACACAAACCAGCCTGCCAAACAGTATAGCCACCATATCCCAGAATCAATCCCAGTTGATGATGTTCATTGAAACGATGCTGGTATTTCCCCCAACCGTGTGGCAGGTAGGAGCTAAAGAAAACCTGGTCCAATCCAATACTCACCAGATCTTTTTCTGTGAGATGTCTGTGATAGGCAAGCGACAAGCGCGCGGGCAAATTGTATTGATAGGATTCAGTTTTTCTTCGGTGCAAGAAACCCTGAACAAAAGAACTGTCGCTGGAAATTGCCGTTCGGATCGTATCTGAAAAATCAAAAAGTTCTGTGGCATCAATACCTTCAAATCGGAACACACTGTCGGCAGGGACAATATAGGAATGATCATTGAACTGAATTATTCCAAGGTTTGACAACTGAATTTCAAATTCATTTTTTGATTCATCCCGAACACTCCAACCTAAAAACAAGGATCCACCAAGCCCGTTCATGGATCCCATTTTATTCTTGCTTGAATCACTTCCACGCAATGCGATGTCAAAATCAATATCCAAATATTCAGCATCCTCAGAAGTAAAGAGGTTCGCGCGATCGGAATGAATCGACTGAAATTTTTGTCCAATATTCAATGCCAATCCGATCGAATAATTATATGTTCGTCGTTGGCACTTTGTCTCTTTCGACATGCCGATTTTGATTTGCTGATAATGCAATAAGCTAAAATCGAATTCTCCCATCTCTGCAGTCTTTCCTGCATATGCCGCATTGCCTCGAAAATAAAGTTCGAATGCATCGCGTGTAAATTTACCGTGAAGATGGTTCATGTCTGAAAATGCGGCATTCCATGAAAACCCACTCCGATGGAAAAACGAATCCAGTTTGTGTGAGTAGGAAATCGAATAGCCGGCATCGGCACCAAAACGATTTACCGGATAAGCATGTTTACTCACTTCATCCTTAATTGAAGAAGAGATAAACTTTGCAAGAAAATAAGACTGTGCAAGATTATTTGTGATTGCATCACTTGAAAATTCGTACCCGGAACCTATTTGTAATCGTGATTTTGAATTGTTAAACTGATTGAATGGATCAGTCGGAGAATCCGCTTGAACCAATCCGGGAAAAATCAGGAAGTAAAGAAGGAAGAAGCGCGACGTTCTCAAAAAATTATCGAATTGAATAAATTCCATCGGCAATTAATTTCAGATCGAGGTGATAATCTGCATACATCTGCACAAGGCTGGGATAGGAGGGACTTGTAAACTTCGCTTTAATTGCCATCTTTCTTGCTTCCAAAAGATGTTGTTTCCTTAATCCATCTACCGGAATGGGAATTTTAGTCCGCACAGAGGAAAGGACACGAAAATTCACATCCACATTAGCCATCGCTATCTGTGAAGGAACGAGAAGTGAATCCGTGATGCTACCCGATTCATTGATAAGGAATAATTGAAGATCTAAATCGAATGGAAATCCATTGTCGACAAGCAAAGTAAAAGTAGACACACCAACAGGATCCAGATTCAAAAGATCAGATGTTGCAATTTCCTGAGTATCTACCAGAACCACCTGATTCAAAGCAAAACGCAAAGGAACGTTAACACGGAGATGTGTATTGACAAGGTGATCGCGGTAAAGAAAATCATTGCTACCGGATACATTTCCAAGCGGATTCAGACTGAAATCAATATCATACATCAACCGATCGGGCAGATTTTCGATGAGCTGAACGAGGTTGCTGTTGGAATTGTCGAGATGGATCAATGCATGTGTTGGTCTGACCGGATCCGACAACTGACCTGTTTCAGTTGCACGATTCATATTGATAAATCTGTTCAAGAGACCGGGTGCAACAAGATTTACACTGTTTCCCGTATTTTCATTCAATGAACTGAATGAAGAAATCATCGCCTGCAGTTCTGCTCCAAGTCCGTTCTCAATATCAAGATCCAATGTGACACTGTCAAGTTCCACCGTTCCGCTCCGAATCGTTTGTCCTATTCCGGCAAGTGAATTTCCGGATTGATGAATTGTTTTCTGCCCAAGATATCCTCTTCCATATTCTGGAATTAGTTCCATAATTGTTGTATTCAGATTGATGAGTGTATCACCGGTATGAATATCAAATGCATTTCCTTGAGGATCAGAAATTGCCTGTACATCGTAATAGGCAGTGTTGAATTGATTTCCTGTAGCGCCTGTGAGATCTACAAGATATCCATCCAGATCATACGTGCCACTGAACAAAGTTGGATTCGTAGTGGATCCCGAATCGATCACTTCCTGAACTTTAAAAGGCAAACCATTTTTTATCGCTTTCGGAATCTGATAAATGATGATGACTTTGAAGGTAGTGTGTTGCGAATATCCAACTTAATTTTCCCGGAACGAATAGCAACTTCTGTCAGTTGTGGTCCGGAAATTCCCAATTGAATATTGTTGTTCACAGAATAAAAAGGAGTATTTGGCTGAACAGGATAGGTAATAAATTGCCAAATATTCAGTGTATTCAGTGTTGTGTCCGGAATTTTAAAAAGCGAATCCGGATCCAGCTTGAAAACATCAGAATCGAAAACGATACTCAATGATCCATCCGGATTGGTATGTTGGAGTGAGTCTGCAATTAAATTGTCAAGTGTAAGAGAAGCCTTCAGAATGGGACCTTTTACAGCCACATCCCATTGCGGACGGTCATTTTCTTTTTTACAGGCTAGCTGTAAAACGAAAAGTAAAAGAAGGAGGGAAGAAAGGGGAGTTTTTCTCACAGGAAATTGACTGTGTAAATATGCAAAAAAATTTTGACAAGGAACACCTTGCTTGTCACTCTACTGTCATCTCCTGCGAGGCTTGTTGTGCGTGCATTTCCTGAATTTGAATAAAATTTATTCCGATTCTGAAGTTTTTGTTTTTTTACAAATTTTCTATTTTTAATAATTGTATTTCTCTTTCCAAAGTTGTTGCAGAAAAACCCGAAGTTCGTTCTCCCTGGGATTGTGTCCCGGCTCGTAAAGCTTATTGCCTTTTATCGCCTGAGGCAGAAATTCCTGGCCGGCAAAATTACCTTCCTTTGAATGATCGTAATCGTAACCTTGCCCGTACCCAAGCTCCTTCATAAGTTTGGTGGGCGCATTACGAATATTCAAGGGTACCGGAAGATCTCCTGTTTTGTCTACTAAGGCCAGGGCTTCCTCAATTGCCATGTAGGATGCATTGCTCTTTGCAGAGGAAGCAAGATAAATAGCAGTTTGCGACAAGATAATTCTGGATTCAGGAAAACCAATCTTTTGACAAGCTTCAAAACATGCATTCGCAATGACCATGGCAGTCGGATTGGCATTGCCAATGTCTTCCGAAGCAAGGATAACCATTCGTCGGGCAATAAATAAAGGATCTTCGCCACCACGAATCATTCTTGCCAGCCAATAAACAGCCGCATTGGGATCGGATCCACGCATGGATTTTATAAAGGCACTAATAATATCGTAATGTTGTTCCCCTCCTTTGTCATACAAAGCGGTTTTTTCCTGTGCGATATCCTGAACCAACTGATTGGTGATAATGACTTCCTCCAAATGTGTGAATGTACTCACGACCAATTCAAATAAGTTTAGCAGTTTACGTGCATCACCACCCGACAAGCGCAATAAGGATTCACTTTCTTTAAGCTGAATTTTTCTTTTCGACAAAACTGAATCCGAAAGCATTGCCTGTTCCAGAATCTGAATTAAATCTTCTTTGGAAAGTTCCCTCAATACATAAACCTGACATCTGGACAGCAATGGAGATATTACTTCGAAGGAGGGATTTTCAGTTGTTGCACCAATCAATGTGATCAGCCCTTTTTCAACAGCACCGAGAAGAGAATCCTGCTGACTTTTACTGAACCTGTGAATTTCATCGATGAACAAAACAGGACTGCCCGGAACTTCTTTCAATTCAGTTGCATATCTGGACGCTTTTTCAATGACCTCCCGAACATCCTTTACCCCGGAACTCACAGCACTCAGAATGTAAAAAGGTCGCTTCAATTGTCTGGCAATGATCCCTGCCAGAGTTGTCTTACCTACGCCCGGAGGTCCCCAGAAAATGATGGATGGAATTGTATTGGCTAAAATCGAACGTCTTAGTGCGGCACCTTCCCCTACCAAATGCTGCTGACCTATATAATGGTCAAGGTCAGTGGGTCGCATTCGTTCAGCTAATGGAGTCATGGATACAGTATGAGCATGCAAATATACTGAGGATTCAGATGCAAGCTTGTGTTGCCTTCAATTTGCATGAGGGCTTACCGTTCTGTGTTTCCTACGTTTTCATCCGATCAAAAATACCTACCTTTGCAGCAATGAAAAACACCATTCTTTTTAGTGGAATTACGTTGCTATTGCTGGTTCTTTCTGGCAACATTCAGGCTCAGGAGCGCGGGCAAATGCGAAGGCAGGGAAATGATTCACTGATGCGTTCCATGCCTAAAATCGGAAAAGTATCTGGCAAAATTTTCGATTCAAAATCGAATAAACCTGTTGAGTATGCTTCCGTTGCTGTAGTAGCCAACAGAGACTCTTCAATCACAGGTGGCTCTCTTAGTGATGGAAAGGGTAATTTTCTTGTTGAAGAATTACCAATGGGGAGATTTCGCTTACGGATTACTATCCTCGGTTACGGTACAATGTTTAGCGATGTTTTTATTTTAACTCCGCAAAACCCGGAATCGGATGCCGGAAAAATTTCGATTGATCCTTCTGCAGCAAGCCTGAAAGAAATCAGTGTTTCTGCTGAACGTCCGGATCTGATCAATTCTCTCGACAGGAAAGTTTATAATGTGGATAAAAACATCGTGAATACAGGAGGAACAGTTACTGAAGTCCTTTCGAATATTCCTTCGGTGAATGTGGATATGGATGGAAAAGTAAGTCTCCGGGGTACTGAGAACGTTACTATTCTTATTGATGGTAAACCTTCGGGAGTACTTGGTGGAGATAGAAAAGCTGTGTTGCAACAAATTCCCGCAAGTGCGGTAGATCAAATTGAAGTCATTACCAATCCTTCTGCGAAATACGATGCAGATGGAATGGGAGGAATAATCAATATCAAAACCAAGAAGGGGAAATTGAAAGGGATGAACGGGAATGTTACCGGAGGGGTCGGAACCAATAATAAATACAATTTTTCCCTCGGATTAAATAACAGAACGTCAAAGATGAATCTGTATGCGAATTATAGTTTCCGCCATGAAGAACGGAGCAATACCGGTGCAGGTAATCAGGATAATTTCTTTCCGGGACAAACTCCTTATTCATACTCCTACAATTCCCATGGCCATAACCAATCGGAATTCCACAATGGTAAATTGGGAGCCGACTTCTATTTGAACAAGAACAATACCTTGGGTATAAATGGATCATTGACGAAACGAAAAAGCAATCAGCCCGGACAGTCTTTCTATTCCTTTACAGATGTTCAGGGACTTCAATACACGACATATTCTACCCGAAGTACTGATGATGATAAGAATCTTAGTGGTGATGCCGGACTGGATTACAAGAAGAACTGGACAGGTTCAAAACGTGAATTAACAGGTAGCGTAAATTATTCACAAAATGAAAGATCGGAGGAGGGGACATTGGAAAGCAGTGTGTATTCGCTTGAAAATAAACCATACCAGTTAAATGAGAATCTGAATAAATATTCCGCTGTAATTAGCCAAATTGATTTTGTTCAACCTGTGAAAGAATCCGGAAAATTCGAAGCGGGGCTTAAGAGTACATATAGAAAATTGGACAATGATCAAATTATTTCAACAATTGATTCCAATCAATTAACGTATTCAATTAATTCTCTTAAAACCGATCACTTCATTTTTAATGAACAGGTTTTTGCAGCTTACTCGATGTATTCCGGAAAGTGGAAAAAATTTGAATACAATGCCGGATTCAGAGCTGAACAAACGCTTTCTGATGGACAATCCAGAAGTCAGTCGCTCTCTTTCATCAATGACTATTTGTCTTTCTTTCCCAGTGCTTTCATAAAGTATCCTCTCAGCAAATCACAAGATGTGCAACTGAGCTATAGCAGAAGAGTAAACAGACCGGAAAGCAGATCTTTGAATCCGTTTACAGATTATTCTGATTCCCTGATGCTTCGGAAGGGTAATCCGGAATTGAAGCCGGAATATATTCATTCCATGGAACTTGGTTATTCGACTCAAGTTTCCAAATTCAATATTACGGCAACATTGTATTACCGTCATACCGATGATTTGATTTCACGCTATCGTACTGTCGATGGAAATACAGGAATTTCAACTTCAACTTTTATTAATTACAGTACCTCAGAAAACATCGGTGGAGAAGCGATCATTCGCTATCAAATGGAAAAAGCAGGAAGTGTCATGGGTAGTTTTAATATTTATCAGAATACGGTGAATGGTAAAAATGTCGAAGCCGACTTGCAAAGTTCTTCAACTCAGTGGTCCGGACGCTTGAATATTAATCTGAAATTGGGAAAAACAACAAGTGCTCAGATTACAGGAAATTATATGTCAAAGTTCAACTCTCCAACTTCCACATTCAAAGGCATGAGTGGTGTGGATGCAGGACTCAAACAGGAAATCTGGAAAGGCAAAGGTTCACTTAGTGCAAATATTACAGATATCTTCGAAACCCGGAGGATGGAAATCACAAGTTTCAATGATTATTATACTTCCAGCATGATTCGAACACGCGAATCCAGAGTGGCAACATTCACTCTCACATACCGCTTCGGAAATCAGGATTCAAATCTATTCCAGAGAAAAAAGAATCAACGAAGCAATGTGCCACAAACTGATTCACCGGATATGATCGATTTTTAAATCGTGCGGGATGTTCTTAGGAATAAAATATTTTCAGTAAAAATTCGTGGAGAATCTTTCGTGTGCTGCCCGGTCTAACATTTCTTTATCTTCCGGATGAGCGATATTGATCAACGCTTGCGCACGTTGTCGCAGGTTTTTCCCCTGTAAAAATGCCACACCATACTCTGTGACAACATAGTGAACGTGAGCCCGCGTAGTGACAACACCGGCTCCTTGTTTAAGAAAAGGAACAATTCGTGAGGTTCCTCTGCGGGTCCGTGAAGCCAAGGCAATAATTGGTTTTCCTCCTTCTGAAAGAGCAGCCCCACGCATGAAATCCATTTGTCCGCCAACACCTGAATATTGATACGTTCCGATGGAATCGGAACAAACTTGTCCAGTCAGATCAATTTCAATACAGCTGTTGATTGCATGCACTTTCGGATTCTGCCGGATTACCGATACTTCATTCACATAATCAATATCATGAAAGGCAAAGGATGGGTTGTCATGTACGTAGTCATACAATCTCCTGGAACCAAGACAAAATCCTGTGACCGACCGACCCGGATGTTTCACCTTAAATTTATTGTTGATCACATCACTTTCGATCAGATCGATAACACCATCGGAAAACATTTCGGTATGAATTCCGAGATTCTTGTGATTCCCAAGAAAACTAAGTACTGCATCCGGAATCGCACCAATACCCATTTGAAGCGTAGCTTTATCGGGAATTAGTTCAGCTATATAGGCACCAATTTTTTTCTCATCTTCCGAAACACGTTCGCCAAAAGTCATTTCATGGATCGGTTCATCAGCATACACAAGGGCATGAAAAGCGTCTACATGAATCATCCCATCACCGTGTGTTCGTGGCATTTGAGGATTCACTTGCGCGATGACATGCTTTGCTTTGTTTACCGCTGTGCGGGCAATATCTACGGATACTCCAAGGGAACAATAACCATGTTCATCCGGAATTGAGACTTGAACAATTGCCACATCCAGGGGTAGAATATTATTGCGGAAAAGGTCAGGAATTTCACTCAGAAAAACGGGTACATAATCTGCCCTTCCTTCCTGAACTGCCTGACGGATAGGTTCGGACACAAATAATGAATTTGTATAGAAACTTTTCGCGAATTCAGGTTTGGCTACCGGAAATTCTCCCAATACACTGATGCACACGAGTTCAACATCTCTCAGGTCCGGAGCACGTTCAGCAAGTTTGCTCAACATGTAAGTAGGAGTAGCGGCACTCCCGTGAACAAATACTCTTTGGCCACTTTTTATTACACTCAATGCTTCCTCAGCCCTTGAATAAGCATATCTGTCCATCATAAACAAAATATTTTTCGAGCTGCAAAGGAAAGAAAAGTTTTGATTGTGATTCAACTGCGATAGCGCAATCTTTATGAAATTTCATTGATCGAAAAAATCAATAATCAGATTTTATAATTTAGTTTCAAGTAACAATTGATTTCTGCTGATGTAACCGTCATGTTTCCAGATCAATTGCCCGCCTTTATACAATTCAAGATGGGGGATACCATTGATGCCTTTTTCTTTCATTAGATTTTTATTTTTATCCGCATCAATTTTTACCAGGCTGAGTTTATCTTTCTTCTCTGCTACCAGGGCTTCAAGTTCCGGCAACATTTTCATGCATGGAGCACACCACGGAGCATTAAAATCGACAAGAATATATTTATCACCGGAAAGCAGTTTGTTAAACTCAATCATGCTCATTCCCGGAGTGTTGTTGGAGGCTGCAGGATTTTCAACAGCTTTTCCTGCAGCATTCCATTTCAGCATTCCGCCTTCCATATTGTAAACCTCTATAAATCCCATCTTTCCCATTTGAGAAGCTGCAGACGCAGATCTTCCACCCGAAAGACAATACACATAAGTTGGTTTGGATTTGTCCAGCGCATCGACTTGCGATGTAAATTCTGCATTCCGGTAGTCGATGTTGAAGGCATTTTTCAAATGTCCGCCTTTGAATTCATCCGGAGTTCTCACATCCACAATCTGAATGTCTTTCTTTTCCTTGATTTGTTTTTCAAAATCGTTAACCGGAATTGTGGTATTGATAGCTTTCTGCTTGGAATTTTCAGTTGCCGGAACAGAATGTTGGCAGGCTGCTGAAAATCCAAGCGCAATGAATAAAACGAGAGAGCTGAAGATTCTTGTCATACAGTTTCCGGAACTAAAATTTCAGGCTTGAATAATATTTTTGATTTAACAGAATTTGATATAAGACATCCTGCTTCCGATTTTTGAAGTATCCTTCCAGCTTTTTCGGGGTCTGTTGTTTTCGGAATTTTTAACACAGGCATCAATTCAATTTCAGAGATGATGTATTTTCCATCTATAATTTCAAGTTTACCTTTTGCTGAAGATTCAAAACTGATGAAATCTAATTTTGAGTTCTCTGCAATCGCAAGAAATGTGGTCATCAGACAACTATTCACTGCTGCCACCAGTAAATGTTCCGGCGACCAGATCCCCGGCATTCCTTTTGCAAATTCAGGAGGTGTGGCAACTTCAAGAGTAGTGTGAAGTACAGGGGAGCTCATTAAGCCTTTCCGATCTGCAAGCCATTTCAAATTTACATCATAATAATGAACCTTTTCCATAGTGCTTAATTATATTTTGAAAGAATACTTGTTAACTGTTCTGCTGGTACCACACCTGATTGCCTCCATTTTATCTCTCCATTTTGAAAGAGAATCAAAGTAGGTACACCTTGAATTTGATACATTCCTGCGGCCCCGGGGTTTTTATCCACATCCACCTTAATTATTATGACTTTATCACCGATAGTGGATTTGACCTGTGCCAGAATCGGTGCCATCATTTTGCATGGTCCGCACCATTCCGCTGAAAAATCAACCAGCACCGGTGTTTCTGAATTAATTAACTCTTGAAAAGATGACATTTTGTGTAGTATTTATATCGCACAGTCCTGTACTAAAATCAAGATCGTGAGATCGGTTTATTATTTTCTATTTTCTATTTTCTATTCTCTATTTTCTACTTCTCTCTCTACTCTCTACTCTCTACTCTCTACTCTCTTTTCCCTAATCTCAGTGTACTCGATAATTTCTTCAGATTTGCTGTCTGTTCGAGTCATGGGAACCGAACAATTCCCGGATCCACAACAACCTGTATTGCTCAATGCCTGGAACAAAAGAAATGCTCCAAGAATTCCTGAGACTGAATCTTTATTCGTAAAGGATTGGAACAATAGCGATCCTCCGAGTATAAAACGAATCCATCGAACAAAATTCCATGCGATGAAGTAATCAATTGTAGCCCTTATCATTTCGAATATTTCTTTAAACTATGCCAGCTGCCTGCATTGTGAACATGTTCAAATCCTTTTGATTTGAGAACATGCTTTGCGGATGAACTCCGCATCCCGGATGCACAACAGGTCAATATCAGTTGATCTTTTTTCGTTTTCGCAAGGGATCCGGGAAGAGAATTCAGTGGAATGTTCATTGAGCCTTTGATGTGACCGGATTGAAATTCCTCGCGCGTTCGGACATCCACGATGATTGCACCTCTTTGGAGCCAATCGTGAACATCTACTGAAGGACTGATTCCAAATACTTTTTTGAGGAGACTTAACATGTTTGGTTTTAATTGAGTTTTAAAATGAATTTTAATTTCGGTGAATTGTTTTTGAACTTCCTTTAAGCGACCTGGAGATAGTTGACATCCAGCCATGAGCCGGCATTGTAACAAGGAATATCGATTGACTGCAGGAATTCTGCAACCATTCCGCTTCTGTTTCCACTGGCACAACAAAGCACAAGGTTTTTCATTTTCCTGAGCTCTTCAATGCGTTCTTCAATTTCATAGAGCGGGATGTTGATGCTGCCCGCGGCATGACCGCCCATAAATTCCATAGGAGTCCGTACATCCACAACTGTGGCTTCCCCGGTTTTTAAAGCCTGGATAAATTTTTCTGTCATTTAAGTTGATTATTTATGCAAAGGTCAGCACTTTCAACCGTGAGGTCTGTGACATTTGTTGGATAAATGAAAAATAAATCAGTGGACGGAAAATTGGGTCCGAATTCCGAAAATTTGAAAAATATTAATCGACTAACAATTCCACTGTATGTCTTCCAAGAAGCACCATTTTTTTCTCTTCCATTGTACGCAGTAACCTTGAAATAACTTCACGGTGTGTATGCAATTCATCCGCTATTTCCTGATGGGTAATGTACAATGCATTAGTATTCACTGCTTTGGTTCGCTGCTGTAAATAATGCAATAATTGTTTATCGAGATTATTGAAAGCAATAAGATCAATGACATTCAAGAGTTCAGAAAACCGGTTTCCATAAGTCGAATTCACAAAAGACCTCCATTCCGGGTATTTATACCAGTCCTCGATTTGTTCTACAGGAATGAGTACTACATCAGTTTCATCTTCGGCAATTGCCTTCACCATACTTTTCTTTGACGATTGACAACAATTCAATGCCATCGCGCAGGTTTGTCCGGGATACAAGTGGTATAAAAAAACTTCATTTCCATCTGTATCCTGTCTCATAATGCGCAGCACACCGGCTTGTACCAGTGGAATGAATTGAATGGAGTCGCCCGTTTCCATCAGAATATCATCCTTTCCAAGATGTTTCTTACGGGAATATTTTTCGATTTCAGATTGTAACTGTTTGTCCTGAAAAAGTACGGGAAGTGAATTCATTTTTAAATTTTTATTGATTGTCTTTCGTATGAACTTCTAAACATTCAAATTATTCTCAACCGAATTATAAATTTCATAGACTTACTTTCCGATACAAAACTTAGAGAATATATTCTCCAACAAATCATCTGTCGAAATTTGTCCGGTGATTTCACCGAGATGATGCAAAGCAAAGCGCAGATCACCGGCGATGAAATCATTGGTCACCTGTCTTGACAATCCGTCCTGTACACGTTCCAATGCTGCAGCAGTTTTTCTCAGAGCATCAGCATGTCTGGCATTTGAAACAGTGGAATCAGTACCATCCAAAAGTCCATTGTGAAACTGTTCTCTTAAAAAACCAGCAAGTGCGTGAACATTCACTTTTTCTTTTGCAGAAATGTACATCGTCCCTTCAATGCCCTGATAATCTTTCATTATTTGTTCCGGATCATGTCCATCAATTTTATTGGCAACAGGAATGAGACGAAAATCAGGAGCCAGGTGCTGCTGAAGTTCAGCCAGTTCCAACCGTAAATCGCCGGCACTGGTTTCATTGATATCAAAAAGATAGAGGATGAAAGGACTCTCTTTGATTTTTTGATATGTTTTCTGCACCCCGATTTTTTCAATCACATCTGTCGTTTCACGGATTCCTGCTGTATCAATAAACCTGAATTTGATTCCCCCCAAAACTATTTCCTCTTCGATTGTATCCCGCGTTGTTCCCGGAATGTGACTTACAATAGCTCTCTCTTCGTTCAGCAATGCATTGAGTAAGGTTGATTTTCCGACATTCGGTTTACCGGCTATTACAACAGGAATACCTGTACGTAAAACATTTCCAAGATCAAAGGAATCAATTAAGCTGTATATTTTTATTAATAATTTCTGAACTGTGTTTCCAAGGTCCTTGCGTGAAGCGAATTCTACATCCTCCTCTGCGAAATCAAGTTCTAATTCCAGAAGGGATGCAAAATGGATCAGTTCCTCCCGGAGTAATTTTATTTCCCCGGCAAAACCTCCACGCATTTGTTGCAATGCCAGTTGATGCGAAAAGGAGGAGTCCGCAGCAATTAAATCAGCTACTGCTTCGGCTTGAGATAAATCCATTTTGCCATTTAAAAATGCGCGCAAAGTGAATTCTCCGGCTTGGGCCAGGCGTACTCCTTTTTTGAGAAATGTAGAAAGAATCTGCTGTTGAATAAATGCCGAACCATGGCAGGAAATTTCGATTGTATCATCACCTGTGTAAGAATGCGGACCTTTGAAAACCGACACCAGAACTTCATCCAGAATTCGCCCTTCGTCTTCGATGACGCCAAAATGGAGTGAATGTGATTTCACGTCACTCAGTGACAGTGATTTCTTTTTCAAGGATTTGAATAGTGGGGAAACAATCCCGATGCATCCTGTGCCGGAAATACGAATTACAGCAATGGCACCTGTTCCCGGTGCACTTGCAATGGCGATGATCGGATCCTTTGGGTTGATGGTGTACATGTTGAAAAAGAGACCAAATTTATCTAAATTCCATTGAGTTCTTCTGGTAAAAAAGCTCTATTTTCGCACACTATTAGGCAAGGGACTGGGGACGGGAGACGGGGGACAGATTTTGATGAATATCTCTTCTAATAACTAACAACTAACAACTAACAACTATAAAATGAGTGTTCTCGTCAACAAATCAAGTAAAGTAATTGTCCAGGGATTTACTGGGAGTGAAGGAACTTTTCATGCCACTCAAATGATTGAGTATGGAACCAATGTTGTTGGCGGGTAACTCCCGGTAAGGAACCACCCATCTTGATCGTCCGGTTTTTAACACTGTGTCTGAAGCAGTTCAAAAAACAGGAGCAGATGTTTCCATCGTTTTTGTACCTCCTGCATTTGCTGCGGATGCAATCATGGAAGCTGCAGAAGCCGGAATTCGTTTGATCGTTACTATCACTGAAGGTATTCCTACCAAAGATATGATCATGGTGAAAGAATACCTGCGCGATAAAAATACACGCCTGATCGGTCCAAATTGTCCCGGTGTCATTACTGCCGGAGAATGTAAAGTAGGAATCATGCCGGGTTTTGTTTTCAAGCCCGGAAAAATTGGTATCGTGTCGAAATCAGGAACGCTCACGTATGAAGCGGCTGACCAGGTTGTAAAAGCAGGAATGGGAATATCAACCGCAATCGGAATCGGTGGAGATCCAATCATCGGTACAACTACAAAAGAAGCCGTCGAACTGTTTATGAACGATCCGCTTACTGAAGGAATTATCATGATCGGAGAAATTGGTGGCAGTCTTGAGGCAGAAGCTGCTCGTTGGGTGAAAGCAAACGGTACAAAACCGGTTGTTGGATTTATCGCCGGACAAACAGCTCCCGCAGGTCGGAGAATGGGTCATGCAGGTGCAATCATCGGTGGCGCAGAAGACACTGCAGCAGCCAAAATGCAAATCATGCGCGAATGTGGAATTACAGTTGTGGACTCACCCGCTATCATAGGGCTGACAATGGCTGATGTGTTGAAGAAAATTCCAGCCTGAGAAGTAGTGGTTAGTGATTAGTGGTTAGTGATTAGTGATTAGTGATTAGTGATTAGTACTGTGTTTGTAGATTGATTCACATTCACAATTTGTCAACCTGTATTTTACCTTATACTTTATACTTTATACCCATTTACCTAAAACCCACTAGCATCCAACAAATGGACACACTTCTTTCAGGCAAAACAGCTCTCATCACGGGAGCTTCCAAAGGGATCGGGAAGAGCATTGCGGTTACTATTGGTAACAGGAGTTTTGCAAACATTGCTTTCACATATTTGTCCTCGGTGGAAAAAGGTTTAGCTCTTGAACAGGAATTGCAACAGTATCGGTGTGAAAGCAAAAGGGTATCGTTCAGATGCATCTGATTTTAACGCTGCTGAAGAATTAATTACGTCTGTGCTCACTGAGTTCGGGGCTTTGGATATCGTTGTCAACAATGCCGGAATTACAAGGGATGGTTTGTTGATGCGGATGACAGAAGAGAATTTCAATGAAGTGATTCGGACCAACCTCAATTCCGTTTTTAATATCACAAAAGCATGCCAGCGCCCGATGTTGAAGCAACGAAGAGGAAGTATTATCAATATCAGCAGTGTGGTAGGAGTAAAAGGAAATGCGGGACAATCCAATTATGCTGCTTCGAAAGCAGGAATTATTGGCTTTACAAAATCCATTGCCCTTGAATTGGGATCCAGAAATATTCGCTGCAATGCGATTGCACCGGGATTTATTGAAACAGAAATGACAGCTGTTCTCGCAGAAGAAACTGTAAAGTCATGGAGGGAAGCTATTCCACTCAAAAGAGGAGGAACTCCTGAGGATGTAGCAAACGCTGTTGTTTTTCTTGCTTCTGATATGTCTGCTTACATCACCGGTCAGGTATTAAATGTTGACGGTGGTATGCTCACTTAAACACGCGTAGATTCACACCATTTTTCAAAAACAGAGCTCTATTTTATCCAGATCTTTCGAATGCATCTGGAGTTTAAATATTTTGTGATCTGCATCCAGCCAAACCAATAGGAATCCATACATTTTCTTGTAGAAAAATACTGTTTGCATCGGCGCACCGTCAAATTCCTGTGCATCTGTCACCCGGACTGGTTCTCCAAGGATGGATTGCAAATATTCTTCGTCGTGCCCGAACAATTGGTAATTTAATATTCCAATGAATCCTTTCCGGAATTCGAAATAATCATTCTGCGTAAAGGCAGCAAAATTCAACCTGTCGTAGAGCAGTCCGCCCCCGCATTTGGAATCACCATCTTCAGAAATTTCCTCTGTGTAACAGGGAAAATACTTTTTAAGCGAATCAAAGGGAGCATCCGGTTTGAGTTTATTCACGATCCCTGAATCAAGGTCTGCTTTTAAGGTATCGCAGATACTCACATCTTTTTGAGCAAAAGATAGAGCCGGGAGAAGAAATAAAATCAACAATTTTAAAACAGATTTCATAGGCTTGAATTAGTAGTACTGCAAAGATAAAATTTGTTCCCATTGTTGTGTTGTCTGAATTGTCCGGAGTTTCTACCTTAGCGAAATAAATCGTATCCAATGAAGAAAAAACTCATCCTTGTTTTTTGTCTGGTTTTACTGACCTCGACTTACATTCCGGCACAACAAATACTGACCCCGGAATCTCTTTGGAAATTGGGCAGAGTAGCAGACCCCAAGTTTCTCCCACCGGTGATAAAGTCCTCTATTCTATCCGTACATACAACCTAGCAACCAATAAAGGGAATACCGATATCTGGATGTATGATATCCGGAAAAATTTGGTTTCTGCAATCTCAACGGATAGCTCCAATGAATCCATGCCGCGCTGGAGTTCGGATGGTTTAATAATCTATTTTCTAAATGATACAGGTGGAAGCAGTCAGCTTTGGAGTGTCGGAGTGGATGGCACGAATAAAAAACAAAATAGCAAACTCGAGAATGATATCAATCTCTATGGAATTTCTCCCTCCGGCACCATGATCTGGATTGCACAAGATGTCAAGCTGGATAATTATTTTGGCAGAGATAAATATTCTGATCTCCCGAAAAGCACCGGAAAAATTTATGATGATCTGATGATGAGACATTGGGATTCCTGGTCTGATGGATCCTATAGTCACATTTTTGTTGCCTCCTTTGAGAATGGAAAAATTTCAGGCAGACTCACTGATATCATGAAAGATGAGCACTACGATTCTCCAATGAAACCGGATGGGGGCGAAGAACAGATTAACTGAGATCGGATGGAAAAGTGCTTGCTTACACATGCAAAAAAGCTGTAGGCAGGGAATATGCTCTTAACACCAATTCGGATATTTTTCTCTACGATGTAGAATCAAAAAAAACCAGCAATCTCACCGAAGGAATGGTGGGCTACGATAAGAACCCTGCTTTCTCTCCGCAAGGAAACCAGATTGTCTGGGAAAGTCAGCTCGAGAATGGAAATGAGGCAGATCGCCATCGCTTGTTCATTCATGATTTTACAACTCAATCCAAACGGGAACTGAGTTTGAATTTTGACTTCAATGTTGGAAAATCCTGTGTGGGGAAGTAATGGCAGGAGAATATATTTCGCGCCGACATCCAGGCCACAGATCAAATCTTTTTTTATGATATGTTCAACAAATCGGCAAAACCGATCTATCAATTAACAAAAGATATTGCTGATTATACTGCTATCTCTGTTGCAAGTTTTCCTGCCAAACAAGATGTAATTGTAGCATCCCGCATGACTATTTCCGAGCCCACGGAATTGTTTCTCATCGATGCAAAATCAGGAGTCTCCAATCAGATAACATTTACAAATAAAGAATTTCTGAGTGGCTTTAAATTGGCTGAAGTAAAGAAGCGAATGGTTCCTTCTACTGACGGAAAGGAAATTCTTACCTGGGTGATTTATCCACCGGATTTTGATCCGACAAAAAAATACCCGACACTTTTGTATTGTCAGGGAGGACCTGAATCAACCGTGAGTCAGTTTTTTTCTTACCGATGGAATTTTCAATTGATGGCAGCGAATGGATATATCATTGTTGCTCCCAACCGTCGCGGACTGCCAGGCTTCGGATCGAAATGGAATGACGACATAGTCGGGGATTGGGGCGGACAACCGATGCGGGATTTGCTCAGTGCAATCGATGATGTATCAAAAGAATCGTATGTCAACAAAGATAAAATGGGAGCAGTAGGTGCAAGCTATGGAGGTTATTCCGTCTTCTGGTTGAGGACATCATGAGAAACGATTCAAAGCATTCATTTCCCATTGTGGTGTTTTTAATTTCGAAGCAATGTGGGGAACGGAAGAATTATTTTTTCAGAACAAAGAATTCGGTGGCCCTTATTGGCAAAGTCCTGTTCCCAAAAGTTATGCTGAGTTTTCTCCAAATCGATTTGTGCAAAACTGGGACACTCCAATTCTTATTATTAATAACGAAAAAGATTACCGCATTCCATATTCTCAAGGTCTAGAAGCATTCTCCGCAGCCCGTATGAAAAATATTCCTGCGCGTTTCATTTGTTTTCCGGATGAAGGACACTGGGTTTTAAAACCACAAAATAGTGTACTCTGGCAACGCGAGTTTTACGATTGGCTGGATCGGTTTCTGAAGTGAGTTGTGAGTTATGAGTTATGAGTTATGAGTTATGAATTTTGAGTTGAGAATTATGAGTTGAGAATTATGAATTATGAATGTTGCGTATAAACATGACACTGCCCTCCTATACTAACCACCAACCACTAACCACTAACCACTAACCACCAACCCCCCCCCCCACTAAACAAAAATCCGTACAACAACGTTGTACGGATTTTGTTCAGTGCCCGAAGTGAGACTCGAACTCACAAGGATATAACTCCAACGGCTTCTGAGACCGCAACGTTTACCAATTTCGCCATCCGGGCAAATTTCGGCTCTACGAGCCAGGAAAATTGTTGTTAGACAATGTACCCTGGTAAACGGTGTGCGCAGAGCGAGACTCGAACTCGCACGGTTGCCCGCCACCCCCTCAAAGTGGTGCGTCTACCAATTTCGCCACCTGCGCATTATTCATTTTGATTTGATTATCAATCATTTGTTCATTTAAAAACAACAAATTGATAAATTTCAAAAACTGAGGATAGGGCTGCAAAAGTACAATATTTCTTGAATTTCAACAGAATTATTGCTTTTTTCAAATAATAATCATTCAAATTTTTGATGAATTCGGAATGTTGAATTCGTATTACCATCATTGTGTTTGCCGAAATCCTTCCTTGCTCAACATTTCTAAAACCCCAAATCAGGCAAAAATTTGTGTTGTTTTCATTTCTCTGTCTGTTTATTTTCTGTAAGAAATGATACCATGAGCTTCTAAAAAACTCAACAATCATTGGTCCTTTTTAAAAATACCTTCCTGAAAACGGAATTGCTCCTTCATCTGCCGGTCAGATTTTGACTTTTTAAAACCGCATAGGGTTTAGAAATCCTGAAAAACAAATCATTCTGGATTCTTTCATATTGAAAATACAGAATGTGAAGAGAAATAGTGTTCAATCCTTACATGTGAGAGACCTGTGCAATTCAGCACAGAACAAAGCAAGCATTGGTTTAATATAAGAGTAAGGATAAAAATCAAAAATCAATCTCATGAAAAAGCTAATTACTATGATTATGCTGACACTGCTGAATTTGGCTGTTGTCATGATCGCCGGAGCGAATACGGGTTCGTCTTCCTATGATCAATCATCCATTGCAGTTGGCGCCATTACCGGGCCTGCTGCTGTTTGTTTGAATCAAACAGGTGTAAATTATTCTGTTGAAGTAGTTCCGGGTGTAATTGATTACAACTGGTCAGTTCCGGTTGGTGCATCAATTGCAAGCGGACAAGGAACAAATTCTATTGTAGTTGATTTCACAAACACCTTCGGTGATATATGTGTTACAGCAGATGATGGAACTGGTCCGGGTGCTCCAAGCTGTGTCACAACATTTCTGGCACCGGGTAAACCTTTAACGCCAACAGCCATTAATGGTCCTACGACCACCGTTTGTCCGAATCATGTATATACTTATACTGTTCCGGCAGATCCTCTTGCTTCTTCCTACAACTGGGTTGTACCGAATTACATGAGTATCATCGATGGACAAGGCACAACGACAATTAATGTATCCGTAGCAACAGGATTCATCTGGGGTTACCTCAGAGTCTCTGCTTCGAATTGCAGAGGTACAACCGGACAATATACAATTGGTGTCTTCTCTGCTCCGGGTCGCCCTGGAGCCGTAACAGGACCTGCAGTCGGTGCCTGTCCGGGTGGTACGTATACATATTCAGTGGCTCCTGTTGTTGGTGCTACATCGTATACATGGTATGCTCCTGCAGGATGTGTAATCAGTACAGCAGCTTCCAGTGGAAACCCACTCACTTCAAGTACCAATTCAGTTGACATTACTTTCCCAATCGGATTCACATACGGTTCTTTGTTCGTTTCCGCCAACAGCGGTTGCAATTCGAGTCCGCGACGTGAATTAAAAATTCGTTCTGTCCCCCAAAAACCCGGTGGAATTCACGGACCATTCTATGGTGTTTGTGATATGTCCTCGGTTATGTATTGGGTCGACTCTGTACCGGGAGCAAGCACATATTCATGGAGCTTCACTCCGGGAACCTACACAACAATATCAGGAAATGGAAACGATACTATATATGTAGATTTCAATTCAGCATTTCGTCAGGCTACTTTATGTGTAACAGCTGATAATTCCTGCGGAAGTAGTGTTGCACGTTGTGGTGTTGTTTTCGCACGCCCTCAAACACCTGGATTAATTGACGGCCCAACAGGAGCATGTAATTCCAATCCTTTGATCAGTCAGGCTTTCTATCAGATCCAACCAGTGTTTGGTGCAATTGAATATGTATGGACGGTTCCTCCGGGAGCATCCATCGTAATCGGACAAGGTACGACACAACTTACAGTAGAATATCTTGGAGCAAGTTCCGGCAATGTTACTGTTGCTGCACAAAATGATTGTGGTATCAGTCCTGCAAGAGTAGTAGGCGTGATTGTAAATCCGTGTCGTATGGGTGGAGATGGTTCAATTCTGTCAAATACCGTTTCCGTATTCCCTAATCCGGCAAAAGACAAACTTGCAGTTCAATTCGAAAGCACTAACACCGAAAAATATTCTATCCGCTTGATTGACATTACGGGTAGAGAAGTTCTTGCGATCAACCGTGAATCAATCACCGGAATCAATAATGAAACAATAGACTTGAGCGAATTCTCCAAAGGATTATATATCCTAAACGTAATTCGTGAACAAGGTCAGGAAAAGATAAAAGTGGTAATCGAGTAAAGATTGGTTTTTGGTTAGACGAGAGACCCCGTCCAGTACTTGTACTGGCGGGGTTTTCTTTTTTCAGCGAATTCTGCGCTAAATAATTGAATATCAGCCACAATTTGGCCGAATTATTCATTTTTTTTCAATTTTCTCACCCTTCTCTTGAGCCATTCACCAATTAAAAGCAGGATCATTCCACCATATTCGGGCCGTTTACCAAACATAATTGATGTCGCCTGCTCACGGGTTTACTTTTGTTTCATAATCATTCACCCTAAAACAAAAACAAACATGAGTATTCGAGAAATGCAAAACCTGATTAGCCAAAACGGAAAATTCACTTTTATCGATGGAAATACAGACGAAGGAATGATCGTGTCACGCTACAACATTCCGGAAGCAAGAATTGAATATTATTTCATCCCGTCAAATAATGTAACAGCATATCAGGCAGCACGCTCACATCACCAATTGGATGCACACATTAAACTTGGTCGTCCGGTGAATGAATCGAGCATTTTGTTGGCACATATGATTAATTAATACAACATGAAAAAGTTAAGCACATTCAATCTGATTTTCATTCTGTTTTGCATTGGTCTGATGGTATTCATCTTTATGTTGGTACCACACGAAACCAAAATGAACACAGGGAATACAGACGGCTATTCAAACTATAGCATGGAACGCAACTGATTTCCATAGAATGAAGAAGCCCGGTCTGCATCAACCAGACCGGGCTTTTTATTTTTAACTCTACAGAATTGTGAATTTAGTTGTTTAGCATTACCGGCATCACAAGCATTAAAATGTCTTCGTCTTTGTTCTCAGGATTGGAAGGAACAAGAATTCCTGCTCTGTTGGGAGCCGACATTTCAACGGTTACTTCTTCACATTCAAGATTGCTCAGCATATCGCTAAGGAAACGTGCGTTGAAACCAATTTCCATATCTTCCCCTGCATATTGGCAACTCAGACGTTCATTTGCTTCATTTGCAAAATCAAGATCCTCGGCACTGATGTGCAACTCGCTGCCATTAATTTTCAAACGAACCTGGTGCGTCGTTTTATTTGAGAAAATGGAAACACGTCGTACCGAATTCAACAGTGCTTGTCTGCTAATGGTGAGTTTATTCGGATTGTCAACCGGGATAACGGCTTCATAATTTGGATACCGTCCATCAATCAAGCGGCAAATAAGTGAGTAATTTCCAAATTCAAAAAATGCATTGCTGTCGGTGTAACTGATTTTAATTTTTTCTTCAGCGTCTGAAATGATATTTTTCAGAAGATTCAACGGCTTCTTGGGAACGATGAAAGCACCTTCCGATTTTGATTTCGAATCGGAACGACGGTAGCGGACCAATTTATGGGCATCTGTCGCCACGAAAGTTATGTTCTCTTTGCTCAGCTGGCAGAACACTCCGGACATCACAGGTCTGAGCTCATCATTGCCGGTGGCAAATAAAGTTTTTCCAATCGCATTTTGCATGACTCCGGCTACTATTTCCAGAGATTTTCCACCGTCCATCGATGGAACTTTAGGAAATTCTTCTCCATCAAATCCTGTGAGTTTGTATTTGCCGAAATCCGATACAATTTCAATTGCGTGTGACTTGTCATCAATGATGAACGTAAGCGGTTGTTCCGGAAATGTTTTTAATGTTTCCAAAAGAATCTTGGCAGGTACTGCAATTTTACCTGTCTGCTTTCCCTCAATAAGACTAATCTGAGTTGTCATCGTAGACTCCAGATCAGATGCGGAAATCATGAGGTTTCCCTTTTCAACAATAAAAAGAAAATTGTCCAGAATTGGCAAAGGATTACTGGAGTTCAACACACCACTAATCTGTTGAAGTTGCTTTAATAAAGACTGACTCGATACGATAAATTTCATTGTCTCTTGATAAATTATTCTTCCATTCTTTTCGCGCTAAAAAAAACATCCAGGCGAAGGAGAATGAAGAAATGGATTGAAAATGAGTCGGAATTGACTCGCAGGTAATTCAACACAAACCTAATTCATTCATGCTAAACTGCAAAGAAAAGAACCTCGCTGAAACTATAAAATATCAACAAAATGAGGAGAATGAAAGCGATTTAAGGATTTTGGCTTTGCAAATTTAGGGCTCCTCTAATAACCTATTCTGATGGATGTGCTTTGAGATATTTTTGCAAGTCGAGGCCTGAGGAAGGATGAAACTGAACCTAAGTATCAGACTGACGAACAACGAAGTATTGAAAAAAAAGATCAAGCATCGAAAGCTATTGATAGAAATTATAACCTAATTAACAGCACCCGGAAGAGGTTATCGGAGGTGCCCTTTATTCAGATACTTTCTACGCTTTTCCAAATCGAAGTCATGCGGGGAACGAAAATCCGATCGAATGTATAGTGTTGAATTACAACCCATTCGCCTTCTTTCGGAATAAATCCAATCATTCTGTCCACATCATATTTCAATAGATTCCCCAGTGAATCCTGTTGAGTGAGAGATTTTTCACTGATCGGCATTGGGAAAATTGTGACCGTTCGGATTGCTCCACGAATATCTGTGACTGAGACCGAGCACAAGGCTTGTGTTTGACGGAGAGAATCATGTTGAAGCGCCGTCATCTGTCCTTCCCGACTCTCGTAATACAGAGCTTTAAAAAGTGCCAGGTAATTATCGACACCGATTGTGTCCACTACAGAAATAGAATTGGTTGACGAAGTTCCATTCACCGCAAAAGTCTTTCCCTCTCTGCGAAGCGATAAATTCCGTTCCGGAAATGCAGAATAAGTAATTTCGATCTGTTGGATTTCTTCCGGTGAATAACTGAAGATGACCGGATCTTTCCAATCCGCAAGTTCTACAGTGTATCGGGGAGTCAGGTAACCGTTGAATCCCGGGATTTCCATGATGAAAGGTACTGTTGAATTTTCCAGCATCATGTAAGTTCCCAATATATCAGGTGTTGATTCACCGACATAATAGATTTTATACGGTTTGCTTTCATTGTGGAGATAGATCTCACATTTAATTCCCGTACTCGAGAGGCTTTTAATCGTATTGTTGTAAGCTGATTTTGCAACATTTTCCTTTACGTCGATCTTATAAATTGCATCCAGCAGACTTTTTAATACATCCTTCTTTGGTTGGATAGTATCATTGACCAACCAGTTTCCATCCGCACCACGATTGAGTACAATCGAATTCCCGTTTCGATCCGCGAGAAATATTTTTGTAATCGCAGCGGTATCCTTAACAGCAAATTCGCGAAGCTCTGTTTTAAAAGTACTACTCTTATTTTGCATCAAATAATATATTGCCAGTGCACCAAGCAATACTGTTGTCAAGATTAAAAGTTTATTTTTTTTCATCGGTAGCGTGCTGTGTTCTTAAGACTTCAAGACCTGCCATACTTTCTTTTTCTGTTCCACATCCTCATCAAACCGTAGACAAAGACAAGAAAAACAGGAAGGAGTACATTCAACCATCCAAGGAAGGGAGAGTTTTCTGTTTTGGAAGTATCCAGTAAACGAAGTTTAAATTCTTTACCTCGAAGTTCCAGGATGCCGGAATCATCACAGAGATAGTCAACACAATTGAGAATAAAATTTCTGTTCCCATAGGTTTGCTGAGTGTAACGATCGTAACCCAAAGGGTAAATGGTCCCTTTTTTACTCACGTGACTTGCAATTACATCACCATCCGCAATCACAATCATTTTCGTTGTGTCACTGCTGGATTTAAATCCAATTTCTTTCGATTCTGCAATGTTCGCGGGAATTCTGTTGAGAAAATTAGACTGAAATGTTCCTTCCAGCAAAACAGCAACCGGCACATACAATTTGTTATATTGAAGCTGATCGGGTTGTTCACGCAGCATATTCAGACTCACCCGCGCAGGAGGGAATTGTATTTTAGTGTATTTGGATGTGCTTAACAAAATTGTCTTTTTCACTCCGGATGCCTCCACAGTGTCAAGGCTATTCATGAATTCACCTTTGATCGCATTCAGATTATTAACTATCGGATGCTTTGCTGTTGGATTGATGAGTGGAAAATAATACCACGGGAATAAATCCTGCTTCGGTTGATTGCCCACCATTCCGGTGATGATTGGGATGGGAGCCGACTGCAGATCAAGTACCAAGATTTGGATTTACTCGCACACCATAATGAAAGAGCATATCATCCAAATTGAGATCGTTTGCAACAGCAATGTTGGTGCTGGTTTCAACCAGACTGTCCATATCCATTTCCATTCTGTCGATCAGCCAGAGCACCCGGCCACCGTGCATGATAAATTGATCGATCACGAATTTATCTTTCTCTGTAAACGCAAGCCGTGGTTTGGCAATAATGAGAGCTTTAAAATGCTTCAAGGCATCCAAACGACCATCGATGGTCACAGTGTCAACCCGGTAAAACTCATTGAGTCCGTTTGCAGCGTCAGTAATCTGTTTCGTAGTTAATTCGTCCTGTCCCTGGAGAAAAGCAATTCCCTGTGCAATATCATTGGTTAAGCGCCGAATGGTACTTGTAATTTCGTATTCCAATCCTTCAATGGAATTGTTGAGCATCACTTCAGGTTCTGCACCAATTTTACTTTTAAGTAATTGTAAAGCAACTGTACGCGATTTATAGGTAACAACCGCTCCTGGAAAACCAACTTTTGCGATCGACCACTTTTTTCACGCTCTTCCAGGTTAGTAGGAGAGAGACCCTTTTCTGATAGCTGCTTGTAGAGATTTATCTTTTCCTTTTCATCGGGGTTCGCAGAAGGATCGATAAATTCATATTGAATATTGTCGCCTGAATAAACCCTGTATTCGTCAAGCAATTCTCTTGTGCTGTTTCTTAAGCGCTTGAAACCGGGGGGAAGGTCGCCATCAAGATATATTTTGAACAGAATTACATCTTTCAGATTACCGGCAATTTCTTTTGAAGATGTGGAAAGTGAATAGCGTTTCTCCGCGGTAAAATCGAATCGTGTAAATAATGAACCGGCAACAATATTCACAAACACAAGAATCAGCACTGCTAAAATGAGCTGAATCAGGCTTTGTTTTTTAAGATTGCGACTGGCCATGGTTTATATTAATTAAAATGGATAACTACCATTTTCTTTTTTCAAGATTGAATTTAGAAAGCAGGATAAAAAAGGAGCTGAGGGAAAGAAAATAAACAAGATCGCGTGTGTCGATCACTCCACGACTCAAGGATGCATAGTGGTTGGACATTCCAAACTGACTCAATAAAATTCCGACAGGACCGGTACTCATCATTGAAGAAATGAAGTCAAAACCGGAATAAAAGAAGAAACACAGCAACACGGAAAGTATAAAAGCTATGATCTGATTATTGGTGAGGGAAGAGGTAAAGATTCCAATGGAAGCAAAACCACTGCAAAGAAAGATCAATCCAATGTAAGATCCTGAAATGCCTGCAGTATCAATATTTCCGGAAGGAGAAGCAAATTTGTAAACGGAAATATAATAGACGAAGGTGGGGACAATCGAAAACAAAACCAGGATTACTGCTGCTCCGTATTTTGCAAGCACAATCTGAAGATCACTGAGTGGCCGCGTTAATAATAATTCGATAGTCCCCGATTTATTTTCTTCCGCAAACATCCGCATCGTAATGGCCGGGATGAGGAACAAAAACATCCAGGGTGACAGGATGAAGAGCGAATCCAGGTTCGCATAACCGTTTTCCAATAAATTAAATTCTGTGCCGGGAAAGATCCACAGGAATAAACCGATGCTCAGGAGAAATACAAGGATGACAACATATCCAATGAGTGAATTCAGGAAGCTGTCGATTTCTTTTCTTAATAGTGCGAACACAAGAATTTATTAGGCCTCAAAAGTAGTTTTTTTTGAGCTATTCTGGTGCGTTTTCAAATTTCAAGCTCAAGCTTTTGAACAGAAAATTTGAACAAGCCTTTCGCAATTTAATAAGTGCCAAATGAAAAATTAATCTTTCCCGGTCGATATATAAGGAAGACAGGATACTTGAAAATGTCGATAAATAAAAAAAGATTCCGGCTGACGCCATTCATTTACTGAACAATTAGAGGGCGATAATTTTGTTCTATTTCTTTTCCATCCTCACAGGCTGATGGAGATGTTGATTTTACTGCTACATCCCGACCTTCATCAGGCACTTTCACCTGAGAAGAAATGAGGCAACCATTGGCATCCTCTACAAAAATTGTGTGCAATCCGGGTTTCAGACCCAATGCTAATGCTTCAATACCACCATCCTCAGACCAGTTATAATGAAAGGGCATAGTACCTCCCGTAAGAACCGCCAAAGCTGTTCCCGTATTTGCCTGGCTTGCTGAAGATGTAACGGAAGTGTGTATTTCTAGTTTCTGAGGTTCGCTGATAAATGCAGTAGCACTTGCACTGCATCCGAAATCGTCATTCACTGTCACTGAATAGTATCCTCCGGAAAGTCCGTTCAAGGAGGCTGAGTTTTCTTCAAAGTTTGTCCATTGGTATGAAAAAGGGCTTTCACCTCCATTAACCTCAACGCTTACCATGCCATCATTCTTCCCAAAACAACTAACTTGGTTTGTGCTAATTGAAAGGTTCAGATTATTAACATAAACGCTGTATACAGTGCTCTTTACAGGTTCTAAAGGGCTTGAATCATCCTTTGTACTTACCGTAAAATTATAGGCTTCAGGGCGTGCATCAGACAAGCCAGGTGTCCAGCAAAAATGACCAACAGGGGCTATTTTTCCCTCTATAGTGAAAGATGCACCGGGAATGCTCTCGTCCCATGTCATTGTAATTGATTGATTTTCAGATATCAAATCAGTGAATACATCAAAGCACAAAGCACTGCCCGGACATGTCTTTGTTACAAATTCGTTGGTCCCGTCAATACCTGTGACTATGAGATGATTCTCGCTGTTTGAATTAGCGGGCACCATACTCGATTCAGCCTTGGTTATATTCCTGAATAAGAGCATAAACCCTAAAATCATTAAAATCAAAACAATAGGATACGGAGTGGTACTTTGTCTTGGTTGTGGATGTCTTCTCATGAGCCAGGTTTGAATGAACTAAAGCAAAATAGCCTTAGCACAAGCCTGGATCAATATTCTTCTGTTTATGGTTGATATTCGTTAGTAAATGGCTGATTATCTGATGTGAATGGCGGTTCAATTGAAGTAAAAAAGAGACACTATTCTAGCCTTTTTCCATGGTTTTCAAGGGTAGATATAAATGAGCGAAAGAGTAAAAATTGGACAAAAAAAAAGAGGCTGCTTTTGCAAGCAGCCTCTTTTTTGAAATTCTATTTGTTATTCTTTAACCAGGCGAATTGTATTTACCTGATCAGCATATTCAACTTTTACCATGTAGACTCCTGCAGGTAAAGTATGAACATCAATTGTCTTGTTGAAATTGTAGTCAGCAGTTTCTGTAGTCATCATCACCTTGTTTCCAAGGATATCAGAGATCGTTACAGTAACATCTGTATTTCTGATTTTAGCGATTGCGAGAATCACATTATCACGGGCTGGATTCGGAGACAAAGACACAGCCTGAGTAAGGTTTGTGTGATGTTTAACCGGACGCTGACCCTGACAGCTGATGAATGTAACATTGATCGCATCGAAGTTTTCACAACCTGCTGCATTGGTTACCAGTACTGAGTAGATTCCATCTGCAGTGACATCCAATGTTTGGCTTGTGCTATTGTCAGACCAGAGGTAGGAAGAGAAACCAGCACCTGCATCAAGAGTAACAGTTGTACCGATACAAGCTACGCTATCAGGACCAAGGTCCACAATCGGTGCTGCATTTGCATAACCAATTGTAACAGAAGCGTAAGCACTGCAACCTGTATAATCTGTAACCATTACACTGTATGTACCAGGAGAAAGATTGCTAACGCAATTTGTTGTATCGCCATTTGGCATCCATGCATAGGTGTAAGGAAGTAAACCTCCTGAACCAACCACACACGCTGTTCCATCTTCGCTGTTCTGACAAGTTGCATCAGTAGAAGACGAAATTGAAGCAGTGATGCCTGAAGTGTTGTTCACAATTGTACTCAATGGAATAACACAACCGGTAATGTTATCTGTAACAACAACATCGTAAACCCCTGCAGTAAGACCTGTTGCAGATGCACCAGCACTTACATTCGGTGTCCATGAGTAGGTGAAGTCTCCACTACCACCGGATACTACTACTGTTACTGAACCATCGGTTGCAAGACAAGTAGCAGGAGTGGAAGAGATGGTAGCTGTAACCGGAAGTCCGCCGTTAACATCGACTGAACCGGAAGCATGACAGTTGTTCGCATCAGTTACCATTACTGAATAGTTTCCTGTACCAAGACCAGTAGCTGTTGAAGTTGTTTGAGCATTGGCATCATTCCAAAGATAAGAGTAAGCACCTGTTCCACCTGTTGGGCTAACAGTAGCTTCACCAAACAAACTTCCACAACCGGCATCCACGCTTGTAAGACTCAGAACAATAGGAGCAGGTTCAGTGATTGTGAAATATTGTGTACCAACACAACCATTCGCATCTGTGATATCAACAGAATAATTTCCTGCAGACAAGTGAGAAATGGATGGAGTGAACAATTCACCGGTAGGAGTAGTCCACACATAACTCAATGGATTATTTCCTGTAGCCTGTGCACTTGCAGAACCATTGTGGTCACCACTACATGCGACAGAAGGAGTAGAAGTAAGGCTGACAGTCATATTCGATACCACGATAGAGTAGGAATATGTTTGAACACCGTTGGAAGGACAAGCATTGTCACGAACAGTAACAGTGAATGTATACGGCTGCGGACGAGCATCTGCAGGCGTTGGAGTCCAGCAGAAGTGACCAACCGGACGAGGACCTGTAGTAGTCGTAAATGTAGCACCTTGAATGGCCTGATTCCAGGTCATTGTAAGGGTATCATTCGGATCCACATCAGCAGTGATTACATCGAAGCAAAGTTGACCGCCAATACAAGAAGTTGTACTGAAATCTGTTGTTCCATTGATACCTGTTGCTGAAGGAAGTGTGTTATTACACTGAACAGTGTAGATCTGCATATCACGCATCACACTACCAATCAATACACCATTTCTCCATTCCTGAACAAGAATTGCGACTACACCAATCTCAGATTGAGTAGGGTGCATCAGGATATCACCGGTAGACTGGTTGATACTTACTGGAGGAAGTGATGTGATAGGGTTAGCAATCGAGTAACCCGGATTGTAAACGAGTGGATCGTTTGCATTGTTTTTTGGAGGAATAAAGAAATAGACAAGTGAATCACCGTCGGCATCAATTACACCATGGTTGTAGTAATTGTCCTGACCAATACATTCGAAAGCGATAGGAACGTTCGAGAAAGTAGGTGAATTGTTATCTACAATAGTGTTGTTGAGGTAAGCTTCGATATACAGGTTATCACCCTTGCATTTGCAATTGTGGTGATGGCCTGGTTACGACAGCAGTCTGAAACACTGAAAACCCAATCCGGACATTGTGCCGGAACTGTAACGATGGTTTGGTATTGCCACTCCTGAATACCGGGAGCAGTTCCACCTTGACATGTTGTAAGTGTACCATCACAGGTGTAGGTAATTTCCTGTCCTGTTCCTGGTACTGCATCAAGTGTAAAAAACTGTGAGAAGTTGTTACACGTCGACGAACTCAACTGAAGTGATTCAGTTGTTGGTGCCGGAATACCGAAACAGTCGCGGTATAAAGTAAACGTAACAAGGTATTGGCCATTGCCAATGTACTCATACGTCAGATCGGCTCCAGCCATGTGACTCGCGAATGATCCTTTCGCGCTGAACAACATGGCAACCAGAAGCAACAGAGCTATTTTTGATCGCAGGACTCTGTTAATGCAAGCTGTGTAGATTGTTTTCATCATCGTTGTTATTGGGTTGGGTTTGTTTTGCTTTGTGAATATTTAGTAAAAATAGGGTCTGGGGAGGTGATAATCTTAAATTCTTATGTAAAGCACTGCCTCTAATTGGCGAGCGTGAGATAATTCCCTGTGAAAATAACGGTAGATCAAGAATTCTGCTTTTTGAAATCCATTTGGATATACAATATTACCCATAAAAACCTTTCCCAACAAGGGACACAAGAATTTTAACTACTTGCTGGCCAGGTTTTCTCCATGCTCAAAGCCACTGGGGGCGCAGAAAACAACACTTTTGTCTGTGCCCAGGTGCTTTTGAAAAGCTCCGAAAAGCGGTAATGGTCAAGGGATTTCTGTGAATCCCAGATACTATAAGTGAGGTAAATATTGTCGGGATTTGTGGAATGCCACAATTCCAAATGCCTGCATCCGGGAAAAGATCGGATTTGTTCACAAACCCCATTAAAAACGTTTAAAAAATCGCCTGTTTTTAAGGGGTCAAACGTCATTTGTACGATTCTTACGATCATAAAATTCAATTCTTATTGGATCCATCATTTTTAATCCGAGCAAATGAGCCGCCGAATCATGGTTGATTGCAATTTCTAAAAATCCCTGCCTGTTAAACAAGGCCACGATTTCTCCGATTTCTATGTCGTGGTAATGATGACTAATCTTATTAATATCATATTTCGATTTGCGAAGGAAAATAGTGAAGTCTCTGTCTTTTCTCTCTCTCTCAAACAAAATCCGTTCAACATTCACGATCACATTTCCAAAAGTGTCGATGTATAATATGGTTCCCCGGATACTGTCACTGTCGACTGTCGGTTGTGCCAGGTAACTCTGATGAACAGTGCTTTTGATTTCTCCGAGTTGATTTGCTTCAGTTCCACGTATGAGTGCTACAATCGACTCAAGTAGTTTGTCAGACTGTTCACTTGCCGAACTGTTTTCAGGCATGGCGAGCTGAACTATTTCCATTGCACTCTCGCCCAGCAGGAGTGAAAAAATGCCGCTGTCCTGACCAATAAAAGTATGTCCCTCTGCATTCACGATGAGGAAATCCGGATTCGCTGACTTCTGATTTGGATCAGATCCGCTAAGACCGATATAATGAATTGTACCTTTTGGAAAGCGGGAATATGTACTCCTCAAAATAAAAGATGCCTGCAAAATGTTGAAATGTTCGACATCGTGTGAGATATCAATGAATTGTACTTCCGGACACAGCCCGATTAAATCGCCCTTGAATGCGGCCACATAATGATCCCTCAATCCCCAATCTGTTGTAAGTGTCAGTAATGCCATCGTGCCTTCAGCTCAAACGTGCTGTGTTGATAACTTGTAATTTCAGCGAAGCCAAAAGTAATTAGATTTAGGTAGTATTGAAACTCAATATCACTCGTCTATTCACAGGTCAATGTTATTAGCCTGTCTGGACATCTCATTTATGTTTAACCTTAAATCCAACGACATTGAGTGAAGTAATTATTCCGATCGATACCTTTAATCCCGTTGAGTTTTTCGGAGTTAACGATAGCAACCTTGAAGTAATCCGGAGAAATTTTCCGGAATTAAAACTGGTCGCCCGTGGAAACGAAATCAAAGTGATTGGAGATGAAAAAAATATTCACCTCTTCAGCGAAAAAATTAACCGTCTGATTCAGCATTATCAAAAGTTCGGCAGTCTTACTCCGGATAATGTTGAACATTTTCTTGCGGATAAGAATGGAAAAGAAGGCGGCCCGCCGGCTCCGCCTACCGATGTGCTTGTATTCGGACAGAATGGCATCATGGTGCGCGCACGAACTGTGAACCAAAAAAATTGGTTGAGAGTTCGGAGAAAAATGATGTGGTCTTCGCAATCGGACCGGCCGGAACAGGAAAAACATACACTGCTGTTGCACTTGCAGTGAGAGCTCTCAAGAACCGTGAGATCAAACGAATAATCCTCACTCGTCCGGCAGTAGAAGCAGGTGAAAATCTGGGTTTTCTTCCGGGTGATCTGAAAGAGAAAATTGATCCCTACCTGCGTCCGCTCTATGATGCTCTCTACGATATGATCCAGGGAGAAAAAGTAAAAAATTACGTAGAAAATGGAATCATTGAAGTGGCTCCTTTGGCTTTTATGCGCGGCCGGACCCTTGACAATGCTTTTGTAATTCTGGACGAAGCACAAAATGCAACAGAAAGCCAGTTGAAAATGTTTCTAACCCGAATGGGGCCATCCGCGAAATTCATCGTAACCGGTGATGTTACGCAAATAGATCTTCCGAGAAACCAGCCTTCCGGACTGATTCAGGCAATTAAAATCCTCTCCAATATTAAAGGAATGGATTTCATTTACCTCGATGCGCAGGATGTAGTCCGACACCGCCTCGTGAAAGAAATTATTGAAGCTTACAATAAATAATCTTCGATTGTTGCTATGTCAAAAACAGTAAATTCCGTGGCAGACGCTATTCAGGAAACGAAATTTAAATTTCCCGGGCAAACGGCCTATTACAAAGGCAAAGTAAGAGATGTGTATACGATCGACGAGACCTATCTCGTGATGGTTGTAACGGATCGTATTTCTGCATTTGATGTGGTTTTGCCTCGTGCTATTCCTTTTAAAGGTCAGGTGCTGAATGAGATCGCTGCATATATGCTTAACGCAACGAAAGATGTTGTGCCGAATTGGGTAATTGATGTTCCTGATCCCAATGTCACCATTGGAAGAATGTGTACACCGTACAAAGTTGAAATGGTGATCCGCGGATATCTCTCCGGTCATGCCTGGAGAGAATACAGCAATGGAAACAGAGTCTTGTGCGGTGTGAGAATGCCGGATGGGATGAAGGAAAATGATAAATTTCCAAAACCAATAATTACACCCACAACGAAAGCATCATTCGGTCACGACATGGACATCTCCGCTGATCAGATCATTCAACAGGGAATTGTTTCTGCGGGTGAATATGATCAACTGGAAAATTATACCCGGGCTGTTTATCAGCGTGGATCAGAACTGGCAGCTAAAAGAGGCTTGATCCTCGTCGATACGAAATACGAATTCGGGAAATCCGGCGATCAGATTTTCCTGATCGATGAAATTCACACTCCTGATTCGTCACGCTATTTTTATGCTGAAGGATATGAAGATCGCCAGCAAAAAGGCCAGCCACAGAAACAGTTGTCCAAGGAATTTGTAAGACAATGGTTAATCGAAAATAATTTTCAGGGGAAAGAAGGACAAGTAGTTCCTGAAATGCAGGATGAATGGGTGGAACAGATCTCCCGCAGGTACATCGAATTGTATGAAAAACTGATCGGTGATAGTTTTGTCAAGCAGGATACAAACAACCAATTGGGTAGAATCGAAGAGAATATTCTAAATTCTCTTGCGAAGAATAAGAAAAACTAGGTTTTCATTTCAATCGGTTCAACAATTCCTGAAAATCACTTCTGGATTGAAGCGATGCAAATGCAGATTCAGTTTCAATTTTCGATCGGTTGTTTAAACCAAGACTGATCGCTTTGTTCAGAGCATTAATTGCTTTTTCCGGTTCATTTCTTTTTGCAAATAAACAGGCCTGAAGAAATGGCTGCTCGGAATTTTTCGGATCGGCAATACGATAAATTTCCAAAGCTTTTTCTGCAGCAATCAGATCTCCTTGTTTTAATCCATTATTCGAAAATGAATAGGCAGCAAGGGAGATGTAGGCAAGAAGTCTTTGCTGACTCGCATTTTCAGAGGAAAAAGACAACCGTTTCACTTCGTTTTCCCACCACGTGATCGGTGCCGAAGCAAAAGCATCGATATACATTTGTTTGTATTTGTTCTCTTCAGTAAAAATCAGTTTCTCTTTTTTCTCCCTTTCCTTCAATTCAGGTTTCTGTTGCAGGGTATTCAATTGCTTTTCATAGTGCTGCTGAAGAGAATCGTTTTTATAAAAATTGATTATTTGTTTCAAGGTTTTTTCTCTCACTAAAATATCAGGTGATTTCAGGTCTTTAGCTTTTACTAAGAGATACAGTTGCAATAGATTTCTTCTTTGAGAAGAATCCTTATTTGCTATCAATTGAGACCAAAGAAAAGACAATTCAAATGCAGTGCTGTCCGGCCATTCGTGTTTGCCATTCCATTCCTGAACAGCATGCCTTCCGGATAAGGAATTCAGGGATTCATCAAATGAGAGCACTTCCGTATAATTCATATCCTTCACTCCGGCAAAGCCAAGAGCAGGAGGAAGAGATTGAAAACTACCGGGAGGAAAGGCCGCTCCACAGTAAATCACAGAAGAGATCTCAGGATGAACCGAGGCGGCAGCCAATGCAGCTTTTGCTCCACCACTAAATCCGGCGAGCGAAATATTTTGTTGATCGGCTTGGAATCGAAGGATAGCTTCTGTGATCAGCTCATTTGCAATGGCATTGGTGTGATCAAAATTTAATCCATTCTTCGACCCATTGGATCCCATCAGGATGACGCCAAACTTTTCTGCCAGATTCAGATACTTCGAAATTGCAAAAGAGCCATCACCATGCGGATCAAAAAAAATGAAAACTGGCAAGTGTATGGATTTTGTCCATCGGGATGGAAGGTACAATGCATAAGCTTGTTGACCCTGACGGCTAAGTAGTGAAGAATACACTGCATTCACCCGAAAGCTATCTTCCGGAACGATCGAAGGTTTGTCGCTTGCTGTACTGTCTTTTTCCTTTTTGTAACCAGAACATTGACTGAGAGATAAAATGAGCGAAACGAAAAATAATTTCAACCATTTATTATTGAGACTCCGAGTCAAAGACTTGATATTGTTCATCACCGAATCATTTCTGTGTAAATTGAATTTGATTCATGCTTCTTTTTCAATTCAATTATTTTCGAAAGGTAATTAGAAAAGGGCACCTCTAATAACCTATTCTGGGTGATGTGCTTTGATATTTTTTTGCAAGACGAGGCGTGAGGAAGGATGATACTGAATCTAAGTATCAGACTGACGAACAACGAAGTATTGCAAAAAAAGATCAAGCATCGAAAGCTATTGATAGAAATTGTGAACTAAATTAACAGCACCCGGAAGAGGTTATTAGAGGTGCCCTAAAGCGTAAAAATTCTTTTCTCAATCTGATTTGTATTGCGTTCTTTGTCTGATGCGAGAAGATGCACTCCTGCGAAGAATCGAAACACTCAAGAATGAATGCACTCACAATGAACCATTGTTTAGATACCTCAAAAGTTATTTTGCGCTCCACCGAAACATGGGAGCCCGTGACAGGAGGGAAACCAGGGAATGGATTTTCAATTATTTCAGATTAGGAAAATCACTTCCGCAGCTTGAATTTCCATTTCGTCTTGCGATCGCTAATTTTCTATGCAGTGAGAATTCTTCTCCTTCATTGATTTACCTGCTTTCCAAAACTCCCGATCTTAGAATTGAAGACTTGGGCTTGCCATTAGAAGAGAAAATTGAAATTGTAAAAAAATATTTTCCAGCTTTCAAGGAGGAGGATATTTTTCCCTTGAATTCAGAATTAACATCAAAGATAGATCAGCATTCCTTTTATCTTTCTTTTCTAAAACAACCTTTTGTCTGGATCAGGGTGCGTAAAAAATTCATTGAGGATGTGAAAAATGAATTGAATGAAAAATTAATTCCATTCGTCCAGAATACTGATTTGCCGAATGCATTTGCAATTAAAAACAGCGCCTCGCTCAACACCTTATATGCATTTGAAAAAGGCTGGTTCGAAATTCAGGATCTGAACTCACAAAAAACAGGATTGTATTTTCAGGCCAGGGAAGGTGAAAAATGGTGGGATGCCTGCGCAGCGTCAGGAGGGAAGAGTTTACTCTTGAAAGATCTGGTGCCGGGTGTCGACCTGCTGTCAACTGACAACAGAGAAACAATCCTAACCAATCTCAAATTACGGATGGCAAAAGCCGGGATAGGAGGCTTCAAAGTTGAACTATTGGACCTCTTGCATACTTCCGGTACCGATTCTACAAAATTGTTTGATGGAATCATCGCGGATGTTCCCTGTACAGGCTCCGGCACATGGACCCGTACACCGGAGAGTCTCACCGGCTTCGATCCGGAAATGATCTCAAAGCACTTTGTACCTTTGCAGAGAAAAATAGTCTCGAATCTTACATTTTCATTGAAAAAATCTGGCACATTGGTTTTTATCACCTGTTCCATTTTTGAGAAAGAAAATGAAGGGAATATTCGCTTTTTTGAGAAAAATTTGGGCTTGCAGCTAATTTCCTCAAATTATCTGGAAGGTTCAAAATCAGGAGCAGATACATTGTTTGTAGCAAGGTTAAAAAAGAAAGGTTGAAAAAAGGCCTAAAAAGACCTTTCATAACACAGAAATCTCTATTTTCTTTCTAAAAAACGAGATTTATCAGAAACTAAACGACCTGGAAAGAGTATACAATACAATACAAAAGTATTGCTTTAACATCCAATGATTTCCGGACCAACATATCGGGTTTTTATTTTCTTTTTAATGCTTTCCGGTGTAGTGTTTTCTCAAACGAACACTGCATCTGAAACAGATCTAAAAAAGAAAGCTGATCGCTTTTACAACGCACAGGATTACGAACCTGCTCTGCCATTGTATTCTCAGCTCTTGAGTTTATATCCAAAAGATGCAGTTTACAATTATCGCTATGGTGTTTGTTTGATTTCAGCCGGCAAGGATAAAGTAAATTCCATTTCTTACCTTGAATTTGCTTCCACCCAGGCGAATGTCGACCCGGATGTTTGGTATTACCTTGGAAAAGGATATATGCTTGCCGGGAATTTTCAGAACGCAAAAAAAGTGTTCGAACAATTCAAAACTCTTGCTCCTTCTGCAAAAGTAAAAAAATTGGAAACAGATTTATTGATTTCCAATTGCAGCAATGCCGAAGAATTGATGAAATCCAGACGGAATGTAGCCCTTATGGATGCTCGTGAAGTGAGCAGAACAAATTTCTATTCTTTGTATGATTTTTCTGATGCAATGGAAAACTTCTGCCAACAGCAGATAAATTTTTAACGGGTTCAGACAAGGATTTGCAAGTGAATCCTACAATGTTCATGACAAAGGATGGTCAGAACATTTATTATTCCAGTTATGGAAAGAACACAATAGGCGGGAAAGATTTGTACCTCCGCAGGAAGATGACCAATGGAGAATGGGGCGAACCGGAGAACCTTGGAACATCAGTGAACACGACCGAAAATGAAGATTTCCCGGTTCTTGATCGTGATGGACGAACACTGTATTTCAGTAGTCGTGGACACAATAGCATAGGTGGTTATGACTTATACAAAACACAATTTGATTTCAATACAGGCAAATGGTCATCACCGGAAAACCTGGGCATTCCAATCAATACAGTTGATGATGACTTATTGTATTTATCATCCTTGAAAGGTGATCACGCCATCTATGCCACTGCCACAGATGCCGGGAAGGGTAAGATTCAATTGCGTAACATTCAATTGGGTGATATCAGCAACAACCTTGTTTCCATCAGCGGAACTTATTTTTCACTGGATCAGATAACACGGAGAGATGCCAGGGTCACAGTGTTGCGAACCAGTGATCATGGAATCATTACTTCAGTAAGAACAGACCGAACCGGTAAATACGAACTTGTATTGGAACCCGGTCAGGAATATACACTGGTAGTAGAAGGTGGAAGTTATTTGCCTCATGCTGAAAATTTCAGCATTCCAATGATGGCAGCTGCAAGTCTGCGTCAGGAAGTGAAACTTAACAAAACCAAAGAGAAAGAAGAAATGACACTCGTCAACTTCTTTACTCCACTTACAGCAGGACCTGGTGCGGGAACTCTAGCTGTTTCGGATGTACCAACAGAAACGATTTCCAATGCATATGAAATTTCAGGAACGGATACGTCAGGAATGATTCCTGTAAAAATAGATAACCAGGTTGTTTACGTTGCAGCACCAAGCGCTGCGACAAAACAAACAACCGTGAATGATGGACTGTCTGCACCACAATTGAATGAGCAGGAAAGTAAAAACACTTCAGACAATATTGACACAAGTGTCCCGGGAGAACTTACCGCGGATCAAATTCGGGATTTGGAAGACGATACGATTCAGGATTTAACCGGTTCTTCTAAAGTTAAAAAAGAAAGATACGATCCTTTCCTTGAGAAGAGCATGACTCCGGATGAAATCAAACAAAAAAGTGAAGAGGATTCTCGAACCAAGGAAGTAGTACTGGAAGAAAAAGGAAAAGCGGAAGAAATAGATGTCAATGTAAGCAATGCAGATCTTGCCAAACTCGCTTTCGACGATGCACGTGCAATCGATGAAGAAGCAACAAGCCTGAAACAAGAAGCCGCAGCTTTGCGGATGAAAGCTGTAGCAAAAGACAGTATTTCGGCAGTGCTTTTGCATGAATCAGAAAAGGAAAAAGTTAAAGATCCTGAGAAGTCAACATTGCTGCTGACTCAATCGGAAGAGTCCCATACGGAAGCGGAACAATTGGTTCAGCATGCATCCTTATTGGAGGAACAAAGTTCACAACGAACTGCAGAAGCCAAATTGGCTCTCGAAGATGCACAGAAACTTGTTGTTGCTTCACAGGAAAACAATACGCTTGCGAACTCAAGTGCTTCTAAGAATCGCAAAACAACAAGCGGAACAACAAAGGACCAGAATAAACAAACTGATGCTCAGCAGAAGGACAAGGAACAGTCCGAAAACTCCATTCCAAAGCAATCTGAACTTTCATCAAATCAGCAAGTACCTGAAGAGAATAAAGTTGTCCAAACCAACACTGATTTAAATACCGAAAAGAGTGCTGTTGAAAATGTCAAAACCACTTCTACGGTTTTACCGGAGGAGAATAAGGCTAGCCAAAATCAGGGTGTAAAAAATCCAGAAACCAAGACTGCTGAAAATTCCAAACCTGTTGCTAATCCCGAAACAAATGATCCGGTTCTGGCAGTAAATAAAACGCACGAAAACACCTCAAGGGATCAATCGATTCAGGGAACTGAACCAGTAACTGAACTTAAACAGAAAGAAAAAACAAGTACACAAAATCCAATTGAAATTTCTGAATCGAAATCTTCTAGTAAGGAGAATTCAGAGAGCCTTGTTGCAGATCCTAAAACAAGACAAGCGAACACGATTCAGCCGAAACTGGAATCAAAAGACTCCAATCAAATTGCAGAGAAGGAAAAGGGTAGTGCACAGGATAAAACCAATGCTGAATCAATCCCGGCAAATGTTCAATCCGCTCAGGATCCTGCAGGAAAAGACAAGACGAATGTCTCTGGTTCTTCAACGGAACCTTCGATGCCTTTGATTACAAGCAATGAGAAGCTTGATTCAAACTCCGAATCGAAGACTACGGAAACGCAGTCGAAAAATACAGATTCAGGAAAGCAAATTGAGCAGAACAACAATCAAGCACAGGCTACTATTCAGCAGGATAAATCAGGGAATTCCATATCACAAGTAGAAACCGAAGCTAAAAAGGAACAGAGTCTCTCCGAGACAACGAAGAATAAGGCAATTGAGCAATCCGATGTTCAGAAAAGGGAAAATGTCGGTCGTCAAGATGAAGCGTCACCTGTAAATGTGAATCCAAATCCAAATTCAACTAAAAACGAATCAGTGATTGCTGCGGGCAATCAGGAGAAGATCAATGACACAAATCAAGATGTTGGATTGAAGACATCAAACACTCCGGTACAGGTTAAAGGAGATGTGGCAACATTGTCACAACAAGATGTTAGGGAAATACCGAATGTAAAAACAGAAGCTTTAGTAGCCTACAAAGGTTATGAAGACAAGATCACCTTATCGCGCAGACTTGCCTTGCAATCCGAAAATTTGCAGGAACGCGTTGCCGGGATGAAGGTATCACCAGTCCGCGATAGCCTGATTGAGGTATCCAATTCTATCAGTCATGAATCGATTACCACCTGGCAGGCAGCGCAAAGTCAATTGAAAGCTGCAAAACAAATTGATCCTGAAATCGAAGAGAAGGTAACAGAGTACAAAAATACTCAGCCTCAATTTGCAAGTGCTGTGAATCCAAGTTTAAACAACACAAGTGGAACGAAAGCGGTTGAGAAAGATTCTCAACAAAATACACTTCCATCTGTTGCTGCAAATGAAAATAAGACTTCAGATTTGGCGGTGAATTCAAATTCTAAGTCTGCACAGAATGATGTTTCAAATCCGAATTCAAGTCCTGCGAATGTTCCGGCTTCAGAAAATGCGAAGGAAAAAGGATCAGAAATCCGTTTCTGCTGACAAACCTCAAAATGAAAATTCAGGAGCAAAGAATCCAGCTTCCGAAAATGACTCACAAAAAGCCAACACTCAGAATGACGCGACCGGACAAAAAGACAATGCAGTTTCAACACAGAATAAATCCGGTAACAGTGAAAATTTAGCTTCCGAAAATCCGGCTCCGCTGAATGTTGCTGATACAAATTCTGATCCATCGAAAGCAAGTCAAAATCCTGATCAAGCTATAAGTAATAATAAACCAGCGAATACAAACAATACACGTTCAGAGAAGAATCCAGAAGTAAATTCAAAATCTACAGGTTCCGGAGCTGGGCAAGATTCTAAAATACAAAACGAGGAAAAAACTATTGCAGCAAATAATACAAACACCAAATCCACGACTACAAGCCAGGATTCCGGAACAAATAGTCCTGATGAAAAGTCTGAAATTGTAAATAAAACCATTGTTCCTGAGACAACAGATCAGCAATCAACAAAAGCTGCTGAATCCGTTCAAACAACACCTTCCCAAGCACAGAATCCTGCAAGTGTCAATACTACTGAAACTGAAAAGTCAAAAGAAAAATCTACACGTATTTCAACAGAAGAAGCAGGGAAGAGTATTCAGGGAAATGAAACACCCGAGTCAGTTACAGCGATTCAAAATCAATCAACAACATCAAATCAAGCGGGAAGCGAAAGAATTGCAGACAAATCATCAACCAACAATCAATCATCAGTTCCTGCAACTCAAGCTCCCAGTGTAAATGATCCGCGTTCGAATCAAAGCAATACTTCCGAAACTTCAGGAGCAGTCCAGAATATTCCGCTTAATTCAAATGACAATCCTTCCGCTAATCCAAAACAGAATACGGAAAATAATCCGGTAATAAATTCTGCTAAAACAGAATCTGTTCAAAAGGAAAAACCGAGTCAACCGGTAGTTGTAAAGGAACAACTGGATACAACACGCGAAGAATATCCACGCTATGTGAAAATTCAAAAGGATATCAACACAGCTCAGATTGAAACGATAAACATATTTGCTGAAGCAGTGAATCTGAATAAATCAGCTGTTGAACAAAAGCAAAAGGAATTGGATCTGATGGAGGAAGCTGACCGCACGACCGATGAAAGCAAAAAGAATAAACTGGTGAAGGAAGCTGAAAAGTTGAGGAAATCTTCACAGAAAAATGAAGCGGCTTCAAAAGTGAAGTTCACGGAAGCACAACAAAAGACATCGGATGTGAAAGTTCTTACCTGGCAGTTGGAATCGGTGAAAAGCAAACTTGTAATTGCTCCGGCTTCAGGTCAGCAAGAAATAGCAGGAACAGGTATTCCTGCAGCAGAAAATAATTCTGGAACTTCTGAAATTCCAAATCAAAAAGATCAATCACAAAACGAATCATCAAATTTAAACAAGTCAGCGGACGGTTCTACTGCCAATCAATTTACAAATGAAAACATTGTTTCCATTCCGAAGGTAGTGTTAAGCAAAGAAGATAAGGAAGCAATGGCTGTTGAAGTATTCAGTCGAAGTCCTCTCCCTGTTTATTCAGCGGAGAATCCGATTCCGATGAATCCATCTTTACCGGAAGGACTTGTTTTCAAAGTTCAGGTAGGAGCATTCCATAAACCAATCCCGGATCAAACATTTAAAAATCTGCAACCTGTATCGGGAGAAACTACTCGTCCGGGTTGGATCCGTTATTGCGTCGGGAAGTTCAGGACATTTGAACCTGCTAACCTTGTCAAACAAGATCTGAGAAAAAGCGGATTCAAGGATGCGTTTGTCGTAGCTTATTTTAATGGCAAAAGGATTCCACTCAGAGAAGCGTATCTGAAATTGAACGGACCCGGATCAGAGTTAAGAGCTGCCTATGCACAAGAAGCCGCAAGAGAAATTGCTATGTTGCAGGCCCTGGATATCGCCAGTGAATTCACTGTATCCAATCTGAATAAAATGGATGAGGATGCAAAACAATTTTATGGTGCCGATGCAGCAAAGTTGAGTTCTTCAGCGAATGCTGACAATTCATCCGCTGAAGTTTTGTATGCAGTCCAGGTGGGAGTGTACAGGACATCAACACCTCCGAACATCCTTACTTCTTTGCAGCCATTGTATACTGAAGCGATGTCAAAAGGATTGTTCCGCTTCACAAATGGTCGTTACAATTATTATGCGGAAGCTGATTCTGCGAAAAAGATAGCCGTGAACACAGGTGTGAAAGATGCATTCATTATTGTTTACCGGAACGGAAGAAGAATTTCTCTGGCCGGATTGGGACGACCATCTGGAACTGCACCTGCACGGGTTTCAATCCCATCTGTTGCAGGGAACGAAAGTTCGAATCCGGTGAATGGAAATCCGGACATAGGCACAGCACCAAAACAGGAAACAGCGGTTGCTGAAGGTATTTTGTTCAAGGTGCAGCTCGGAGCTTTCAAGAACAATGTTCCTTACAAAATGGTAGAAGCTTTTTTAAATATCAGCGAAAAAGGGATCACCCGGGAAACTGATAGCCGTGGTTTGCATATCTTTTATGCCGGAAGTTTCACTGATTACCGTCTTGCTTTGGCATTGAGACAGGAAGTCGTTGACAAAGGTGTTAAGGATGCTTTTATAGTAGCCCTGCGTAATGGCCAAAGAATCACTATTTCTGAGGCTTTGAAATCGGGAGGAAATTGATTATTTCCGGATTTTTCTTATTTTTACAATTCAAAATTGTAGAAATAAGCCATGAATCTTTCCGGAACTGCTCACGATCTGGAATTTAAAGAAGTTATCGACGAAAAAGCCGTCGAAGCTCGCCAGCGGGATCTTGTTTTATTTAATGATGATGTGAACACCTTTGATTTCGTAATCGAAGCGCTGATCGAAGTTTGCAATCACGATACTTTGCAAGCTGAACAGTGCACTTACATTGTTCATTACAACGGTAAATGCGTTGTGAAATCCGGTTCTTATTCTGATCTCAATCCAATGCGGGAAGCTTTGTGTGACCGTGGACTTTCTGCAGTAATCAAATAATCGCGATTCATTTGCGAATCTTCCAGGCCATTTTTTTGCGGAAGATGGTATGGCTTTTGATTTTACAATCCAAAACCTTGAATTATGAAAAAGAAACTTTTGTCCTTTGTACTGCTCGTACTTTTTCTCGTCTCCTGCAGTAAAGTTCCCATCACCAAGCGAAAACAAATCAATCTGCTTCCTGAAAGTGAAATGATGTCGATGAGTCTCACCAGCTACCGTGAATTCCTAAGCCAGCATCCTCCGGTAAACGGTTCGAGTGAAGCAGGCATGGTGAAGAATGTAGGTGCAAAAATTTCGGCCTCGGTGACCCGCTACATGAATCAAAACGGGTATGCAAAAAGAGTCCAGGGATATCAATGGGAATTCAATCTGGTCAATTCCAATGAGGCCAATGCATGGTGTATGCCCGGAGGAAAAGTTGTGGTGTACAGCGGCTTGTTGCCCATCACACAGGATGAATCCAGTCTGGCTATTGTAATGGGTCATGAAGTTGCCCATGCTGTTGCCCGTCATGGTAATGAACGAATGAGCCAGATGATGGTGAGTACACTTGGTGGTATGGCACTCGATGTTGCATTATCACAGAAGAGTGCAGAGACCCGGAGCATTTTTTTAACCGCGTATGGAGCGGGATCAGCGCTCGGAACACTTGCCTATTCCAGGACGCATGAAACAGAAGCCGACAAGCTCGGACTCATTTTCGCGGCGATGGCAGGTTATGATCCACAGAAAGCAATTGTATTCTGGGAGCGAATGGCTTCGAAAGGTGGAGCCAAGCCACCGGAGTTGCTGAGTACACATCCCAGCGATCAAACCCGTATAAAAAATCTTAAAGAATTCATGCCCACCGCACTGAGCTATTATCATCCGGGGACGAAGTGAAAGAATTTGCAGAATTGATTTTTAATCTATCTTTGCGCCCTCAAATTCAATCACTGGACCCATAGCTTAATTGGATAGAGCATCTGACTACGGATCAGAAGGTTGGGGGTTCGACTCCCTCTGGGTCCACGAATTACAAACCGGATTTCACGATCCGGTTTTTTTATGCAAATATTCTTCAAATGCGTTGAAAAGTTGCTTTTAAAAGCCTTTAAAATCACGAAAAACACGTGGAAAGCCCTTATCTTTGTGGCCTTATTTTCATCCTTATAAATTAAGATCGTTTGGCACTAATCAAATCAATTTCAGGAATCAGAGGGACAATTGGCGGGAAACCCGGAGAAGGTTTGACACCTGTAGATATCGTAAAATATACCGCAGCTTATGGCACATGGCTCATGAGCACAATCACAAAGAGTACAAAGCGGCCAGTGGTGGCATTGGGACGTGATGCACGGATTTCAGGCGAGATGGTTCAGAACCTTGTTGCCGGTACATTGAAAGGTCTTGGGATTGATGTCATTTATCTCGGACTCTCAACAACACCAACAGTCGAAGTAGCGGTAGTTGATCTGAAGGCCGATGGAGGAATTATTCTTACTGCAAGTCACAATCCAAAGCAATGGAATGCCTTGAAATTGCTCAACCATTTGGGTGAGTTTATCTCTGCCGCTGATGGAGCAGAAGTCCTTCGCATTGCAAATGAAGAAGCCTTCACTTTTGCTGAAGTCAACAAACTCGGAAAATATACAACGGAACCGCATTATCACCTCAAACACATTGAGAAAATTCTTTCACTTCCACTTGTGGATGTAAAAGCAATCAAAGCCCGTAAATTCCGGGTAGTGATCGATTGTGTGAATTCCACAGGCGGAATTGTTTTGCCTGCCTTGTTGAAGGCTTTGGGTGTCGATGAAATTATCGAACTCTACTGCGAACCGAACGGACAATTTCCACACAATCCGGAGCCTCTTCCGGAACATCTTGGTGATATCGCCAAGGAAGTGAAAAAGAAAAATGCTCACCTCGGAATTGTAGTCGATCCGGATGTGGATCGTCTTGCGCTTGTTTGTGAAGACGGTGAAATGTTTGGTGAGGAATACACACTGGTTGCAGTCGCGGATTTTATATTGAAACACAAAAAAGGAAATACTGTTTCCAACCTGTCAAGTACACGTGCCTTACGTGATGTCACAGAAAAAGCAGGAGGGAAGTACTTCGCAGCTGCCGTGGGTGAAGTCAATGTCGTGGAAGCAATGAAAGCAAACCACGCAGTCATCGGCGGAGAAGGCAATGGCGGAATTATTTATCCTGATTTGCACTATGGAAGAGATGCTTTAGTCGGAATTGCCTTGTTCCTCACGCACCTTGCACATTCCGGGAAAACCACTTCCATGCTCAGATCAACCTATCCGAATTATTATATTTCGAAAAATAAAATCGAGCTCACTCCGGAAATCAATGTGGATATGATTCTGGAAGGCATTCAGTCCAAATACAAGAAACAACCGATCAATACAATTGACGGTGTAAAAATTGAATTTGACCGTGAATGGGTTCACCTGAGAAAAAGCAATACAGAACCGATCATCCGGATTTATGCTGAAAGTCAGTCACAGACAACTGCAGAAAATCTGGCAGAGAAAATTATTTACGACATCAAAGATATGATCAGCGAGAAGTCGATGCGCTGATAGCTGATCCTTTTAACGTAGAGAAAATAACACAGAACATATACCAACATGAGAGTTTATCTCGACAATGCAGCAACCACGCCTCTTGATCCGGAAGTACTGGAAGCTATGTTACCCGTCCTCAAGCAAGGATTCGGCAATCCATCTTCCATTCATGCTTACGGTCGTGAAGTGAAAGCTGCAATCGAAAATTCACGCAAGACAATTGCAAAAATTCTGCATGCTGCTCCGTCGGAAATATTTTTTACTTCCGGTGGGACCGAGGCCGACAATGCAGCTATTTTTTGTTCGGTTCGTGATTTGGGGATTCGTCACATCATCACCTCACGAATAGAACACCATGCGGTTCTTCACACTGTTGAAGAATTGGAAAGAGAAGGCAAAATAAAACTCAGCTTTGTGAATCTGGATGAAAAAGGAAAAGTGAGCCTTGAACATTTGGAAGAATTATTGAAGACAAATGAACGGAGTCTTGTTTCATTGATGCATGGGAACAACGAGCTTGGCAACATACTTCCATTGAAAGAAGTGGGTGAATTGTGCCTGAAATACAATGCACTTTTTCATAGCGATACTGTGCAGACGATGGGACATTTCCCGATCAATCTTCAGGAAATAAATGTACATTTTATCACCTGTGCTGCACATAAATTTCACGGTCCGAAAGGAATCGGATTCCTCTTCATCAGTAACAAAATTAAAATCCAGCCCTTTATTTTTGGCGGAGCACAGGAACGCAACATGCGCGGGGGAACTGAAAATGTTTACGGCATCGTTGGACTTGCAAAAGCATTGGAATTGGCAAGCAGCCATATGGAAGAACACAAACAACACATTCTTGGATTGAAGAAATACATGCTTGAGACCCTTGTAGAAAATATCCCGGGCATACAGTTCAATGGTGATTCTGCGAATGAAAATAGTTTGTACACAGTGTTGAATGTCGCTTTCCCTCCAACTGAAAATTCGGAAATGTTGTTGTTCAACCTTGACATTGCCGGAATTGCCTGTTCAGGAGGAAGTGCCTGTTCTTCCGGGAGCAATGCGGGTTCTCATGTATTGAAAGCAGTGTATGGTGATGTAGACAGACCATCTGTGCGTTTTTCATTCAGCAAATACAACACGAAAGAAGAAATTGATTTTGTTGTGGAGAAACTGAAAGAATTATACGTCGTGAAAGTATCTTAAAAAAAATGTCAAAAAAAAAGACCGGCCACATGTGTCGGTCTTTTTTTTTACTCATTCACTGAATTTATCTGCCTCTTAGTTCCCTTTTGTCTTGTCTGCGCTCTTCTTTACGATCCTGAATCATATCGATCAGTTTGCGTTTGAAATCTTCTTCTGCCTTGTATAGTTTGGCAACTTTTTTAACCGGCAAAACTTTTTTAACTGTGGATTGTATTTTTAAGGACATCCAGTTCGCCTTGACGATACATGAGTTCATTGTCGATAGTTTTTTCAACTTCAGAATCACTCATTTCATCGAAATTCAATTTTGCATTCATCAGGTTTTCACGACGTGATTTCCGGAGTTGTTCAAGTTCATCCTGGTATTTATTATAAACGGGCCAGAATACTTTTGCTTCCTCAGCGCTGAGGTTCAATCGTTCCGTGAGAAAGCCAACCTTCAGGGATTCGAGACGTTCGCGCACAGGTGGCTTGTTTTCCTGTGCAAATACAATTGCGCTGAAGAGCACGAGGAAAGAAAGAAGGAATAGTTGTTTTCTCATTATAATTTGGATTCTAACTGTGTAATGTCAATATCGTTATCAATCAGGTATTGTTCTATGCCTGAGTTTTGATCTTCAGAGCTAATGTCCTGACTTTGATTTGCGAGAAGATCCATGAGATCACTTTCATCCAGATCCTCAAATGATGCTGCGCGATTTAATTCCTCCATGGTGAATTGATCTCCCGGTACAGTGATAATTATTTCCCTGGTAAAAAAGCGGACGCTGATCAACACAACAATCACAAAGGAAGCGAAAGCGAGAGTTACACGAGGTCTGAGGAAAACCGCAAGGATAGTTCGGAGATTAAATCCGGAATGTTGTGATTGTCCCACTGCATTCGAAATAGCAAGGGGAAGCTGTTCAAAATAATTTTCCGGAACCGAGAATGGATTTACAACCGCGGATTTTTCAAAATCGGGAAGCTGAGAAATCTGAGATTGAATAGAAGCAGGCAATTCTTCAAAATAATTTTCAGGAACCTGAAAGGCATGCTGGTCTTTTAGAGATTCCATCAAGCCCGACAGCTTTTCATTTTCTTCCTTTATATTTTGCCTGTTTTTCATTGGATTAGCAACATTTCTTTGGATGGATTGTAGCCCTCAAGGTTTAATTTCCGGTAAGGTATTTTTCGATCTTTTTAACGGCATGGTGATAGGAAGCTTTTAGACCTCCGACAGAAACACCCAAAATTGCTGAAATTTCCTCGTATTTCATACCATCATAGTATTTCATGTTAAACACAATGCGTTGTTGTGTTGGTAACTTCAAAACCGCCTGTTGCAATTTCAACTGGATCTTTTCACCTGAGAAATATGTGTCGCTACTCAGTGAGTTGGAAAGCTCATGTTCTACGTCCGAAAAAGGAATAGCAAATCGTCTTTTCTTTTGGTTGAGAAAGGTCAGGGATTCATTGGTTGCTATTCTGTACAACCAGGTATAGAGTTGGGAATCTTCCCGGAAATTGATCAGTGATTTCCAAACTTTGATGAACACATTCTGAATGATATCATTGGCATCTTCATGATCGATCACAATCCTGCGAATATGCCAGTACAATCGCTGCTGATACTTTCTCACGAGCATATTGAAAGCATAATGCCGTGTAGATTCTTCACGAAATTGCCGGAGTAAATCGATGTCTGTGTGTTCTTCAGTCATTCTGAATTTAGAGGTGCCCTCAAGCTCCGGCACGAAGGCGGGAAGGATCAGGAGTGGGTAAGTTCAGGCTTTTTTCTTTTGATTGCCTTTTCAGCTGCAAGCACAATATTTTCCGCTTCCAGACCATATTTTTTCATCAATTGTTCCGGAGTACCACTTTCTCCAAAGGAATCGTTTACAGCAACATATTCAAGAGGAGCTGGGAAGTTTCGCGTAAGCACATTGGCAATTGCATCACCAAGACCACCATTTATCTGATGTTCTTCAGCACTTACTGCACATCCTGTTTTCCGGACAGAACGTAAGACTGCGTCCTGGTCAAGTGGTTTAATCGTATGGATATTGATTATTTCAGCATGAATCCCTTTGCTTTCCAGAATTTCACAGGCTTCCAGTGCTTTCCAGACCAAATGACCGGTCGCAAAAATCGAAACATCAGCGCCTTCGTTCAGAAGTACCGCTTTTCCAATTTCAAAAATCTGATCAGCGGGAGTGAAGACAGGAACTACAGGCCGACCAAATCGAAGATAAACGGGTCCGTGGTATTTCGCAATAGCAATAGTCGCGGCTTTGGTCTGATTGTAATCACAAGGATTGATTACGACCATTCCGGGTAACATCCGCATCATTCCGATGTCCTCCAGTGATCTGGTGAGTTGCTCCATCTTCTCCGAGTGTAATTCCGGTGACTCGCACAAATTTTTACGTTCTTATCCGAATAAGCTATGGATTGACGAATCTGGTCATAGACTCTTCCTGTCGAAAAGTTCGCGAATGTTCCGGTGAATGGAATTTTTCCGCCGATAGTCATTCCGGCAGCAATTCCCATCATGTTCGCTTCTGCAATACCAATCTGGAAAAATCGATTTGGAAATTCTTTTTCAAAAGCATCCATTTTTAAAGAACCGGTAAGATCGGCGCACAAAGCCACAACATCCGGATTTGTTCTTCCGAGTTCAAGCAATCCCGCTCCGAAACCGGAACGTGTATCTTTTTTTTCCGTGTAGGTATACTTTTTCATGGGATGAGTTTTCAGGTAGAGAGAGATTAATTCAAAACAATGATGTTGTATTCTGAAGAGACAACAGAGAAATCTTTTTCGATAGTATAAATAGATTCTTTCGAATTTTTCGGACGGAAAATTACATGGTATTTTCCGGGTTGCAGGACAATAGTCTCTTTGTTCAAATTTTCATCCATATTGAATATCCAGCGAAGTTTATTTTTGTCTTCTACATAAATGCTTCCGTATCCGAGATTATTACTGATGAGTGTGACCATACCCGGGCGGGGAATCTGAAGTGTTGTTGTTTTACTCTGACTGATGTCAACATTTTCGAGATTTATTCTGGGTAGAGTCAGAATTTCCATATCGTATTTGCCCACGATATATTTTTCAGTGGTATTAAAATCCTGTACATTGAGTGTTTTCATGTCACCGTGCTGACGAACAATTGCCAAAGGTTTCTTGACTTCAGATGCACCATCAAATTTAAGACTCAGAAATCCTTGTGGAGCATCAATCCCTACAATTGTATGTTTTCCGGGAGTGAGTACAATGGAATCAAGGTAAACTGATGGAATGGTGTGAACAACGATTTTATAGATTGGCAAAGGATCAATTACGAGTGTATCCGGATTTCCTTTGGAGTTCAACGTGTGAATAAAATTATATTTTATCTCACCACTGAAGCGGTCGTAAAAGGTCATGTTCACATTTGTCTCCGTTGGATTGTGCTGCATGTCGAGCAAATTCACCTGCATGGTGGTGGAATTTAATGCCTGTGAAATAACAACATCGAGTGCCTGCTTAAATGTGATTTCATTGGTTGCGTCAAAATATCTTCCGACACATTCAAATGTCTTTTTCCAGCTCTCATCGATACCCATACCGATGACAAAAGGTTTGAGGAAGATTCCTTTCTTTTGCAAAGCTGCGGAGATCGCACAAGGATCGCCACCACATTCTTCGATTCCATCGGTGACAAGAATGACGATATTCCGTGAGGGACTCTGCGGGAAATCATTGCTACAAAGTTCCAGCGATTTTGCAATGGGCGTAGTCCCTTTTGGAATCAGGTTTTTCAGTACTTCCTGAATCGTGGAAATATTTCCTTTTGAAAACGGCACTTCCAGACGACTGTCATCGCAATCCTGAGGCGGATAAGGTTTCGATGACCGTAGACGCGAAGTGCTAATTCAAGATTATCCACATAACGCAGACTATCCAATACCTTTTTCATCAAGGATTTTGCAATGTCAATCTTTGCACCGCTTTGCCATTGACCATACATACTTTGGGAAGCATCAAAAAGAAATTCAATTCGGGTGAGAGTAGGGGCTTTCAGTTTTTTTGTCGTCTGTCCAAATGAAACTGACTGCATCAAAACAAGCAAAGAGAGTAGTATCAATTTGCCGGAGAGTGGTTTCCGGATTACATGAGGACAACTATTTCGAACGATCTTAATCACCAATTATGCTTTATTTTTTTTCGAACCCTTCGTGTTACACCAATAACACAACTCAGATTATCATGATTCAATCAATAGAAGATTAAAAATCGCCAAGAGTTTCTTCCAACTGAGCGAGTGCAGTTTTCGTTTGTTCCGCATTCGGCGCAACTCCATGCCATTTGTGTGTATGCATCATAAAGTCGACTCCCTGACCCATCACTGTTTTCATCAGGATCATAACCGGTTTTTGTTTACCGGATCTTGCTTTTGCTTCTGTCAATGTTTTGATAACATCAGCCATATTATTTCCCTCCATCTGCAGCACATCCCAACCGAAACTTTCGAATTTCGGACGAAGATCACCGTAGGGCAGGACATGTTCAATGGAACCATCGATTTGTTGGTTGTTCACATCCACGGTTACAATTATATTATCAACTTTTTTTGCACCTGCATACATTACAGCTTCCCAGATTTGTCCTTCTTCCATTTCCCCATCGCCACAGAGACAATACACCAGGCTTTTTTCTCCATTTAATTTCTTTGTCAATGAAGCACCGATCGCAACACTGATACCTTGTCCGAGAGAACCACTTGCAACTCTGATCCCGGGAAGTTTTTCATGAGTTGCCGGATGTCCCTGCAAGCGTGAATTGATCAATCGAAACGTAGCCAATTCCTTCACATCAAAATAACCTGAGCGGGCTAGAACGCTGTAAAGAGTGGAGAAATATGACCGTTACTGAGAAAGAAAAGGTCTTCCGTTTTTCCATCCATAGAAAACTTCTCCGGATGATGGTTCAGGATTCCAAAATAAAGGCCGACAAGAAAATCGGTACAACCCAGAGATCCACCCGGATGTCCGGAATTTGCACCATTCACCTGACGAATGATATCTCTTCTTACTTGTGAAGCAATTTTCTGTAATTCTTCTATTGTGCGCATGATGGTTAATAAATTGGGGATTTCCGAATGGGATGAGAAGGCTCAAAAGTAGGTCTTCTGTACATGTGATATTGCCCGGAAAGGGTTGATTTTTAAAGAAAATATCAACACAAATAAAAACGGCAATGACTGGAATTTATTGAAGATCAGGCGGAAAAAGAAAAATGCAGATTAGTATTCGCCCATAAACTCGTCAAGGTCTCTTCTCTCTCTTTTTGTAGGTCTTCCGGTTCCCGGATCCCGGTATGCGGTGACGCGCGTGGCCCGTGCTTTGTATGCTGCAATATCTTCGGGAGGAGTTAGGTCTTCTGCAAACTCCGGAACGAGTTTCGCATTCAGCCGATTGGCAGTTAACTGAAGTACTTTAATAGTCTTAATTAATCCGGTTCGTTTAATTTTAATTTCCTCACCAATTTTCAGATGCCGGGAAGGTTTTACTCCCTGACCCTGGATCACAATTTTCCCTTGCTCGCATGCTGTTGTAGCCAGAGTTCTCGTCTTGTACTGTCGAACTGCCCATAACCACTTATCGACTCTGACCGTTGTTGGTGTTTCCATGTTTACACAAAGGTAAAATATTCATTCATTCTGTATATTCACAAACTCTTTCATTACAACTATGGCTACAGAATGGGTTAAAAAGAAATTTACACATCAGTTTGTGCTGGTTGCACTTCTGGTTGCCACTGCATTAATTGGATATACCTTGAAACCATTTCTGGATGCGATTCTCGGTGCCATTATTTTGTATGTTCTTTTTCGTCCATTGATGCGAAGGTTAGTAGAACAAAAGAAATGGAAAAAAGGGATGGCAGCACTTTTTATCATTTTCATTTCACTCATTCTGGTAATGATTCCAATCATGGCAATGAGTTATATGATCATTCCAAAACTCTCCATTTTTTTTAGTGAAGGTTCAGTTACAATGAAAGTGATCAAAGATGCGGACATAAGAATCCAGCATTTGACAGGCTTTCAGATGATGACAGCACAGAACATTTCCAGTTTGCAATCTGAAGCAGCCGGATTCATTACCAATTTCCTTGGCCAGTCACTGGTGATGCTCACCAATATCCTCTTGCTGTTTTTCTTTTTCTATTACATGTTGATCCACACCGGTCGGATAGAAGTTTTACTCGAACAATACCTTCCATTTGCACAGGATAAAATCAGTCGTTTTTCAAAAGAACTGGAATCACAGACTTTTTCGAATGCACTGGGTTCGCCACTGCTGGCGATTATACAAGCAATGGCAGCGGCATTGGGATACTGGATTTTTGGTTTACCAGATCCTCTGTTCTGGGGAGTAATGACCGGATTTTTTTCATTCTTCCCGGTGGTTGGTTCAATGTTAATCTGGTTACCGGCCGCAATCTATCAATTGTCAGCCGGTGAAACCTGGCAAGGTATAGCCATCGGGATTTTTGGGGTTGCTGTTATTGGGACGATTGATAATATTTTCCGTTTTATCTTTCAGAAAAAATTTGCAGATGTACATCCCATAATCACTATCGTTGGAGTGATTAGTGGATTGCAGCTGTTCGGTGTGTCCGGAATAATTTTCGGACCTTTATTACTTTCTTATTCGCTCATTCTGCTGAAAATATTCAAGGAAGAATATCTGAGTAATTCGTGATCCGAATTTGAGTCAATAATATTATTCAACTGAATCAGAAAACAGGTCGTCTTTGGTTTTGGGTCGTTTATTTACACGCCAGGAAAAACCTTTCAGACGCAATTCTGTAGTTTGTAATTCGTGAATTGGATACATCGTGCCGTCAGGATCATTCAAGAGTGTAATGCTTTTTACTTTGCTCTGATCTATAAAAATGATCATGTCGCTGCAATCGGCCCTGTTCACAGCAAAATTTTGTTGATTTTTGTTTTTTGCATAATAAATTGTCTGGCCATTTCCTTCGACATTGATTCTGTTTAATTCATTGTCGACAAAAAAACCTGTCATTTTTTTTCCACGGATCTGATTGAACTTTGTTGAGTCTGGAATTTGAATGCTGTTGCTGTCGGCTTCCGAAGTGATGAAGGCATTGTTTACGAGATAAATCAGACTGATGGAAGAATTTGCTGTTTGTATCGTAACCGAATCCGCGGTTAACTGATTCAAGCCAGACCATAGGATTGGATTGGAAAACATTCGGATGGTGGAATCCTGGTAGTTATAGACCAGTGAATCACAGGAACCCTGGAAGTCAGGTTTAAAAAGTTTTACATGATGAAAAGCAAACATGTTTCTTTTTTTCTGAATTGTATCACCCGGAATTTTCTCGCCAACAGCAAGTAATGTATCACCATGCAGGAAGAGAGTGTCACTCGTGAAAATCTGAGACATCAGTGCATGTCCGGTAACCCAGGAGGAATCTGTGATTTCATGATGCTCCCCGTAATCACCCGAAATAATTATTTTGTTTGTGGAATCTGCGATGGATACATTTCCAAACACGCGTCCGATTCCGGAGTTTCTGTCGTACAATACGGAATCACCTTTTAGTCTTTGTGTTTCAGTCTGGAGATAAGAATTGCGATGAAAGGAGGATGTTTGATTCTGTGTATTGTACCAACCGCTTTCGCAATAAATCACATTGGTTTTCGAATGCAAATAAGTTGGACCGAGGAAATAGGCAACTTTATCCAATGTGTTATAACGCAAAGTGTCACCTTCCATACGGTACCGTGGATTGATGAGCAAAACTTTTTCTCTGAAATACATATCATGCGATGAGCTGTAATAATAACCAAGCCGGCTCGTCAGAGTATTTTCTCCATCCACAATATTGGCGCTGTCCCGATAGGATGCGATATCGGTTGCCATGTCGTAATCAAGCTGAGAAGTTCGTAAAGTCATTCGCTTATCGCTCAATACTACATTTTCAAACACCTGTGCCATTCGCGTGTTTCCATCATAGAGCAATCTTTTTCCAGTCAGTGTCAAAGTATCACCCTGAGTAATGCGGACATTTTGGAAAGCTTCCAGTCTGTTTTCATCACGGTAGAGGTATGCGCTATCACAATGCATGATGGCATTTTCATGTTTGAAGGCGACATTTCCAATCAGTCGGGTAGCTTTTGCATTCAGGCTTTGATCGAATTCGCTTACATCTGCACTCAGGAGTTCAATTTTTTCTGCCGGCTGGGAAAAGGCGGGATGCAAGAAACCTGTGAAAAGGATAAAAATAAGAAAATGATTCCGGGCAAAACACTTTTTCATAGGTTCTGCAAACATAAGAAACGTAATCTGGAATTGTAAACGAATGGAAGGATATGACGGGAAAGAAATAAATGAAAACAAAAAGCACTTATTTCATTGCCAGGGAGCCTTCATTCAAATAATTATATACCATTTGACTCACATCCGCTAAGACTGCAGGCAAGGCAAGGTTATCAGGACCTTTGGTCATGACGGTGAGTATGTAGGGACGGTCTTTGTAGTAAAAAATACCTGTTTCATGCAATTGTTGATTCCCTGCATAAACGCGCTCACCAAATTTTCGGGCAATTTTTACGGAAGTATCAATGTATTTTGCAATGCCCGCATTGTATCCGCTTTGTGTAAGTAACTGGAGTGCAAATTCAGATGATTCAGGTTTGAGAATGGATGAATTGAAAAGTACACGTAAAAGCTTGGTACATTCTATAGCATTCATTTCATAATTCATTTGTGTCTTTTCAACCCCGGGCAGACCAAGATCTTTAAGAATCCTTTTGTATACATCAAAATCCACATCTCTATTGAGCAATGCTGCTGCATCATTATCTGAATAAATGACCATTTGTGCAATCAGGTCTCGCACTTTGTAGTAGGAACCGGGGACAAGCGCTTTCCCTGTTAAAGTTTGATCAGGAATTTCTCCGAAATGGCGGACCAGCAAAATTTTTCTTTCAAGAATTGCAGGATTACTTTCTGCAGCTTTGAGATAGCATATCATGGTTACCAACTTCATGATACTACCCGGATTGTAATTTTCAGTGGGATTAATACTAAACCATTTGCCATCAAATTGCTCACGAAACATCACGGAAGCACTTTGTATGATACCCAATGATTTTTGACGGTCAAGATATTGATTCAAGATGCTTTTCAAATTTGTGAAACTCTGTTCTTCACTCGCTACATCCACCAGTATTAGTGGTTTTGTTAATTCATACTGGTTTTGACGCAGAATTTCAACATTGCAATTGCTCCGTTCAGCAACCCTTTCAATCACTTTAACTGGACGTTGATAAAGCCATGTAAAAGCCGATCCAAAAAGTAGTACGATCAATAATGAATAATAGATCGGAATCCGATACGTTAAAAATTTCATAGTTTGCAGCTCGCTTGGCAGTAAAAACGAGTGCGCAATTTATTCTTTCTTACTGGAGAAAGAATGAACATATTGGCTTTAACTTTACTGACGTTTCTATGACATTTATCATGTGTCATCAAAGCTAACAAACAATTGGCAAAAGGCTCTCAAGTAGTTGTAGATGTGGTACTTCCATTGGCGGTATCGCAGTTTTTTACATATAAAGTTCCGGAAGAGTTTTCTGCTGAAATGGAACCGGGAAAGAGAGTAATTGTACCCTTCGGGAAACAAAGAATTTTTGCTGCTTTAATTAAAAATGTCAGACACTCTTCCGAGAATCTTGAAGATTACAAGCAAATCCAGAGTGTTCTCGACGAAAAAGCAATTGTGAACGCTTTCCAGTTTGAATTATGGGGTTGGATTTCAGAATATTACTTGTGTCAGACAGGCGAAGTCATGAATGCGGCTCTTCCTCCAGGGTTGAAATTGCAGAGTGAAACAAAAGTTGTCCTAAATCCATCTTTCGAAATGGAAGGCAAGGAAATGGATACGAATGAACTTCTGCTTTTTGAAACCTTACTTGGTAAACAGGAAATGCGGATTGATGAAGTTTCTCTGGTATTAAAGAAGAAATCTGTCCATTTACTTTTAAAGCGCATGCTTGAAAAAGGCATGATCATTCTTTCTGAAGAAATTGAAGAGCGCTATAAACCAAAGAAGGAAACCCGGATTCGTTTAAGTCCTGCCTATGAATCCGATGATCTGTTGCATGGATTATTTCAAGAATATGAACAAGATAAGCGGAAAGCAAAACAGCTGGAAGCCTTGATGTTTTTTTTGAAATTGCTTTATCAAAAACCGGAACGTGACTTTATCAAAAAAAATGATTTGTTGAAGCAGGAGAATATTTCCTCATCGGCTTTACAAACATTGGTGAAGAATAATGTTTTAAAAGAATGGGACGTGCGGGTTGACCGGCTTCCGCTTGCTACCGGCGAACAGGTTGTTCCGTTTTCACTCAGCGAAGCTCAGCAAACGGCTCTGGATGAGGTCAGGAGTGTTTTTGCAGAGAAAGATGTGACTTTGCTCCATGGAGTGACATCGAGCGGCAAAACGGAAGTGTATATCCATCTGATCGAAGAAACGATTAAATCGGGTAAACAGGTATTGTATCTTCTTCCAGAAATTGCACTTACAACACAAATTATAACAAGACTTCGCCGGCATTTTGGTGATAAAGTAGGTGTATACCATTCCCGTTACAGCAGCAATGAACGCATTGAAGTCTGGAACCAGGTTAATCGATTTTCTGAAAGTGATGCAGAAGGTGTTTTTCTCAAATCACAAATAGTTTTAGGAGCACGATCCGCTTTGTTTCTTCCGTATAGTAAACTTGGGCTGGTAATTGTTGATGAGGAACACGATTCCTCTTACAAACAGAATGATCCGGCACCACGCTACCATGGCAGAGACACCGCGATTGTTTTGGCAAAATTCCATGGTGCGAAAGTTTTATTAGGTTCTGCCACACCATCACTTGAGAGTTATTACAATGCCTTAGCAGGAAGATACGGACTTGTCCGTTTGAACCAGCGCTTTGGCGGAGTCCTCATGCCGGAAATTGTTGTTGCCGATGTGAAGGAAGCAATGCGGAAGAAAATCATGAAATCGCATTTTACTCCGGAGTTGATCCAATCGGTAGATCTTGCATTGAAGAATAAAGAACAGGTCATTCTATTTCAAAACAGAAGAGGTTTTTCACCCTATCTTGAATGCAGACAATGCAACTGGATTCCGAATTGTAAAAACTGCTCGGTCACCCTCACGTATCACAAACAAAGTCATCAGTTGAAGTGCCACTATTGTGGTTACGGACAACATGTTCCTGCTGCCTGTTTGCAATGTGGAGACCACCATCTGGAAGTAAAAGGTTTCGGTACAGAAAAAATAGAAGAAGAAATTGCAATTTTCTTTCCGGAAGCACGCATTGCAAGAATGGACCTGGATGCAACACGTTCCAAACAATCTTTTCACCGCATCATAACCGATTTTGAAGAACGGAGAATTGATATTCTTGTCGGCACACAAATGGTGACCAAAGGTCTGGATTTTGACAATGTCAGCACTGTTGGAATTATCAATGCGGATCAGTTGTTGAATTATCCTGATTTCCGTTCACACGAAAGAAGTTATCAGCTCATGGCACAGGTGAGTGGCAGATCCGGACGAAAACAAAAGCAGGGAAGAGTCATCATCCAGACGCAACAACCCAATCACTGGGTGATCCGGGATGTTGTCAAGAACGATTACGAAGCATTTTACAAACGGGATTTATACGAACGACACAAGTTCAATTATCCGCCACACTCAAGACTTGTAGAAATCATCATACGTCACAAAGACTCGGATGTGGTTCAGGAAGCGGCAAGTACTTTTGCTGCATTGCTCCGAAACAAAATGGGTCAGCGTGTCATAGGTCCACACATCCCACTCATTTCAAGGATCCGTAACTTGTATCACCGTGTGGTCATCATTAAAATCGAACGAGAAATTTCCGCAAAAGATGCCAAGAATAAAATCCGTGAGTGCATGACGAGTTTTTATTCCAACAGGGAACATCATTCGATTCAGATGCATGTGGATGTGGATCCAATGTAAAGGGTGCCTCTAATGAAAAAGCCACCTTTGAAGAGGTGGCTTTTTTATTTTATTCCCTGATGAGTTGTATGAAACCATGCAGTTCATTTCTCCGGGTGTGCATGACATAATAATAAGTTCCTTCCGAACATTCTGTTCCATTGGTATCCAATCCGTCCCAGGCAAAATCAGGATCGTTGGATTCAAAAACAATTTTTCCCCAACGGTTAAAAATCTTGAAATAAAAGTCGGCGAAATTGCACAGGTCATCTACGTGATAGGTATCGTTTTTTGTATCGTTGTTTGGAGTAAAGACATTGGGGATCTTCAAAGATGCTTCACACACTAAATAAATAACGAGTACAGAATCACTTCCGGAACAACCGGAACTACCATAACCGACGTTAACTGTATACAGTTGCGTTGTGCCGGTAGTTGTAGCATAGAAAGTCGAAGTGCTTAACGGATCTCCATTGACAAGTGAAGAAGGATTCCATGCATAAGTATATGTCTGCCCGGAAGGTCCGGTAGTCTGAACATGCAGCGTATCGAATTCCTCATCTCTCACAATGATCGTATCTTCGAGGATATCGACAGAGACTAATGAGGTAACTTCAATGGTGTCCAGATTCGGAACCTGAACATAACAGAAAGCACCGCTTATTGGCATTGTGAATCCAAGGTACATTTGGGGGAGATAATTATCTACACCGGTATAAGTGTGGCTTACTGTATCTTCAGATGTACTTGGAATCACATTTCCATCTCCGAAATCCCAGGCATAGAGATTGGCATTTGTTGCTACACCATTAAATGTGACTGTGAGTGGACGGCACCCTGAATCCGGCACAACAGTGAACGATCCTGTAGGACCGGGAACGACAACAAGATCAGGCACGCGAATAGAATCAACGCAACCAAACTGGTTGGTTACCGATAGTGCAACATCATAACTGCCTGCCGGAACGGAATAATAATTAACATACGATGAAAGATTTGTATTCAGATTCTGAGTGTACTCAAGATCCCAGGAATATGTTCCCATGTAGTCATTGGAATCGGAAGTGAATACAGCATAAACCTGAGCCTGTTTAATTCCGTTTACTTCAACACATGTGTCTTGCAGAACCCAGTGAAAACTCGCAGGTGTTGTATAAACGAAAATATCCTTTCGAATGGAATCAACACAATTGTTATCATCTCTTGCAATCAATTGAACAGAATATGAGCCATTCGAAGTATAGCTGTGTGATACAACAGCATTGGTTCCAGAACTTGTGTTTCCATCGCCAAAATTCCAGTTATAAGTAACCGGATTCGCTACATAAGGTCCGGCTGAACCGGTGAAAGTGAGCGGAGAGTTTCTACAAAGTGTATCAGCAGTTGTAGTAAATGTTGGAGACGGTTTTGTCGGTACAATATAATTGGTAGCAGTGTTTGAATTCGTACATCCGTTAGCATCCGTAGTGGTAAGAGTCACAGAATATGTTCCCGGTGTAGGATAAGAATTACTGGATGCACCGGTCGAGGTTGTGTCAATTACAGAACCATAATTCCAAACCCATTGAACAATCGAGCTTCCCTCTGTATCAGAAGTATCGGTAAAATTTACATTCAACGGAGCACAACCGGTGAATGGTGATGCATAGAAATAGGATGTTGGTCCGATGATGTGTACACGTTGTGTATCCACACTCGTACAATTGTGGATATCGGTGATGGTGAGTGTGGCAGTGTAATAACCGGTGGTGTTGTACAAGTGAAGTGTATCGAGGTACACTGAGGTATCACGTACTCCTGCAATTCCTTCTCCGAAAGTCCATTGTTGAGTATTTGCATCCTCTGAGCCACTGCCTGTAAATTGAATTGGTGCAGGGTGACAAGCTTCGATAGTACTCGATGCAGCGACGGCACGAGGGGCACGAATCTGAACAGTGTGAAATGTATCAATGGTACAGCCACTCACTGAACTCGTTGCTGTTAAAACAACTGTGTAATTAATATTATCAGCATAAGTATGATTGGGAGCAAATGCTGTCGATGGCGCAGAGCCATCACCGAAATCCCAACTGTAACTGGTCGCACCACCTGTAAGATTTGTAAAACTCACTGTATACGGACTGGCGCAATTGTATACAGTGCTAAAGTCAGGTATTGGGCCAAGGACTGTAATCAGATTATTCTGGACAATTGTATCCGGACATCCATTGTAAAACACAATTAAAGTTACATCGAAAGGATCCGCTGTTCCGGAAGTATCGATGTTGTACTGATGATTAGGGTTCTGTGCAGTGCTGGAACCACCATCACCAAAATCCCATCTCCAGCCGGTGATTGGCGGTGGAGCAGAAAGATCTGTGAACTGAACATTTTCTTTGAAACAAATGCTCAAGGGTGTCGCACTGAAATTTGCATTCGGTTTCGTGCCGATTTTAATGTACGCAGGCTTGGTGAGTGTTACGGTACACCCTGAAGATGTAGTGATCGTAAGCGTCACAGGAAATATTCCAACAGTATTGAAAGTATGAGAAATAGAAGGAACATTGCCTGAAGAATGTGGACCTGTTCCATCCGTGAACACCCAGGTATAATCCGTGATTGTTGGATCTGCTGGTGAAACTACATTTGCATTGAATGTAAATGTAGATCCAACACAACCACTATCCGGTCTTGTGAAATCAATGACTGGTTTTACAATCTGTACATACGCAGCAAAGGTTGCAGTACTTCTACATCCGAAAGCATCGGTCACCGCGAGTGTTACCGGGAAATAGCCAAAACTGTGATAGGTATGGGAGGGGTTTTGCAATATCGATGAATCAGCCGCTCCGCTGGAAGGATCACCAAATATCCAGGACCAGCTATTGTGACTGGAGATTGTATCATTGAACGATACTGTAAAAGGTGTATCACAAGCAATATGATCCGGTGAAATGAAAGATACCTGTGGAGGAATTCTCACTCTTACACTTTTGACAATTGTATCCTGACAGGAACCAATCGATACAATAAGCTGAACATTATATGCCCTGGTCCGCTGAACATGTGAACAGGATTCGAGACCGGATGAATTATTTCCACCACTTGCGGGGTCACTAAAATTCCAATTGAAACTACCTACAGTTCCTGTATTTGTAAACCGGATAGTATCCTGAAAACAAACTACTGTATCCGAAATACTAAAATCAGCCTGAGGTTGGGCAATTGTTACGGTTTGAGAATGCGTACTGTCACATCCCGGGATACCGGAAGTAAGCACAATTGTATACGTTCCAGTAGCGTTGAAAGTATGCGAAGGATTTACATCCGTTGAAGTATTGTCAATCCCACTCGAAGGATCACCAAAATTCCAATTGTAAATGGAAGTCGCGGAAGAAGAATTCGTAAAGCTGATTGTTGCTGGCGCTGAACAGGAAGTTATTTGATTGACAAAAAAGTCGGCGACCGGCTGAGGGAAAACCCAAATGGTATCACTTATACCTCCATTGCAACCATTTGCATCATTGATGGCGAGGTTCGGAAAATACGTTTGAACACCGCTACCTCCATTAGTAAAAACGTGATTTACTGTTGACACACCTGTTTCCTGTGGTGAACCATCGTTAAACGTCCAGCTGAACTGATTCACAGCACCATCTCCGGGTACTGAAGTATTCACAAAAGTAACTGAAGTGCCTGCGCAAATCGAATCATTACTCAAGCTAAATCCAGCAGTCGGAGGAACAAAAACTCTGATGTAATCTACTTTAATTTCAGAATCCGAGAAGGATGCATTTGAAGCCGTCAATGTAACCGTATACAAACCGGAAACAGCAAAAGTATGGGAAGGATTCTGCAATATTGATCCACCCGTCCCATCCCCGAAATCCCATGCGTATGTTGTGGGATTTCCTGATGATGTGGATGTAAACTGAACAATAGCCGGAGGACAATCCTGGGTGATATCTGCTGTGAAATTCGCTGTTACCTGAGCAAAACTTGCAATAGTGCCTAAAAACAGGGCAATAAATAGCAAAGAAATCTTCCTGTGAAGTTGATTCATGTACTTGACGTTAATGATTAATCTAATTTTCTAATGGGTTCCAAATGTAAAATAAAATCGGGATAAATGAAGGTCTAATATGGCCAATTTGTATGGAAAATAGGGATGTTTCGTGCTATTTAACTTCTGTTTAGCAGAGTTCATAGTTTTCATTTCTCATCAGCCCGAAAAGCAGGGAAAGTGAAAGTTCACAAGTGATGCATTTGTTGAAATCTTGAGCTTGATTGTGCCGACAATTTCCCGTTATTTCGAAGCTTGATAAAATCTTTTTCATGCGAAAAAATTGTTGCCGGAAACTGGAAAATGAATCTGCTTTATGCCGAAGCATTAGCATTGGTGGATGGAGTCATCGATGGTTTTGATGAATCCGGAACATGCGAAATTATTCTGGCGCCGCCTTCTCTGTATATTCATGGAATTCTTGGAAGAATCCAGAAATGTCCGCAAATTTCTTTGGCTTCACAGAATTGTTCCGAACACGCAAAAGGGGCTTTCACCGGAGAATTATCTGCAGCTATGCTTGCTTCTGTAGGAGCCGAATACGTGCTGATTGGTCACTCAGAAAGAAGGGCCTTGTACAAGGAAACCGATTCACAAATCGCCGGGAAAATTTCCAGAGCTGTTGAAAATTCTTTGCTGCCGATTTTTTGTTGCGGTGAAACACTGGAACAACGCAATGCCGGTTTGCATAAATCAACGGTTGAGAGTCAATTGAAAAACGGACTTTTCCATTTGAATGAGAAAATTATACGCGATTGTATAATCGCTTATGAACCGGTTTGGGCTATCGGAACCGGAGTGAATGCTACAAGCGCTCAGGCACAGGAAATGCATGCTTTTATCCGACAATTGATTCGGGAAAAATATTCTGATCAGGTGGCTCAGGAAATACCTGTTCTCTATGGTGGAAGTGTAAATTCCAATAATGCTACTGAATTATTCGGGTGTGAAGACGTGGATGGTGGTCTGGTGGGTGGAGCTTCTTTGAAAGCCAAAGAATTCAATCAGATTATTGCTTCCATGAATGCTTTCCTCAAACATAACCTGGTAAAAAACTGATGGACTATCTTGAAGTTCGCTTTTACAATGATCCGGAACTCAATGAAGTACTCATCGCCTTTCTGGGAGAATCCGATTTTCAAATGTTTCAGGAACAAACAGACGGTGTGTCTGCTTTTATTCCAGCAAACGAATACGAAGAGGAAAAAGTCACTGATCTGATTCGAAACCTTCCGGGTGGTGAGAATATACGGTTCGAAAAATCGTTTATTAAAGATAAAAACTGGAACAAAGAATGGGAATCCAGTTTTGAACCTGTCAATGTTCTGGATAAAGTTTACATCAGAGCTCCGTTTCATCCTGCAGCTCCCTCTGCAATGTTAGAATTAATCATTGAGCCCAAAATGTCTTTCGGAACAGGGCATCATGCAACAACTGCATTGATGATCGAACAAATGCTCGAAATGGATTTAAAAGGGAAGTCAGTGCTCGATATGGGTTGTGGGAGCGGAGTGCTTGCTATTTTGGCAAAGAAACTTGGAGCAAAAGATGTTCTGGCAATCGACATTGATGATTGGGCGGTTGAGAATAGCACTGAAAATTGTGAACGGAATCACGTCAGCGGAATTAGCATTCAAAAAGGAGACTCCAGTAATTTGGGGAACGCTGAATTTTCAGTAGTGCTCGCAAACATCAACAGGAATGTTTTATTGAACGACATGGAAGTATATGCTTCAATACTGAACAATGACGGTGAACTGGTAATGAGCGGATTCCTGCACGAAGATGTCGAAGTTCTCAATGCAAAGGCTGAACGCTTGTCACTGAAAATTATTAACGAAAAACAACAGGGAGAATGGTCTTCCGTGCGTTACAAAAAATAATTGACTCCCTGATTTGTCTTTCCGGAGCAAAGGAATTCAAACTACAGTTTATTTTTGCTCAGATATAACAGGCATGAAAATCCAGATAATGAATCCATTTAAAATAAACTTAACCGGAACTGTACTTTTTCTGTGCAGCCTGGTATTTTCTCCTGCCGTTTTCGCGCAAGGCATCAAGAATTTTACCACCGATCCGGCAAAGTTTCAGGAGGAAATGAAAACGTTCCTGATGGAAACCGACAAGAAGGAAGGGGAGAAGATTATGGAAGCCTTTGAACTTGTATGGACAGCAGGGAAATTTAATGCCGATCAGCAACAGTCCATTTATAAAACGAGTAATGCAATGCTTCGCAAACGCATGAAAGCATTCCCGGATTTTAAAAATTATATTCTCGCTCTTACCAGTTTCGCGAGCAGCACACAGTCGGCACAAAGTTTTTCAGCTTGGCAGATTAGTCTGGACAAACTCTTGTTGATGCCGGCAAAGTATTTTGCAAATTACATGGTCACCTGCAACAATCTTTTCCGGAGCAATACGCTGTATGAATCCGTATCGACAAACTGGCATAGCGACAATTCAAATTACAGTTTTGATTTTGATTCAATTCCAAAAATTGTTTTTCCGGCATTGAATCTTGTGTGTACTTCCAAAGGGGATTCGTCAATTATTTTTACTACCAAAGGAGTTCTCTATCCTACACGACAGGTGTTCATGGGTTCAGGAGGGAAAGTGAATTGGTTGCGCGCAGGCTGGGATGCAGCACTCGTGCATGCAGAATTATCCAACTATGCGATTGATGTGACCGGGAGTGATTTCACGGCTGATTCTGTCACGTTTACCAATTCAACTTATTTTAAACAAAATTTAACAGGAAAATACTACGATAAAATTCTGGCAAACGTGTCTCCGGAAACAGCTACGTATCCGCGATTTGAATCCTATACAACCGGACTGGAAATAAAAAATATCGTTCCGGATGTGCATTACAGAGGAGGATTTTCAATGATCGGAAACAAAATGATTGGATCCGGTAATGAACTCGAAGATGCCAATTTATATTTCAGCAGGGATAAAAAACTGTTCCTTAAAGTTGCTTCTAAGGGTTTTGTTGTGCGTAAAGATAAAGTTACCAGCGACAATGCTTCCGTGTACTTATATTTTGAAGACGATTCGATTTACCATCCTGGAGTTGCGTTTAAGTACATTGTAAAGGACAGAGAAGTTGCATTGATTCGTGGCGAAGAAGGAAAATCAAAGAGTCCGTATTTTGATTCCTTTCACCAGGTGGATATGTATTTTGATGCATTGTATTGGAAGATCGATGAGCCCATTATCAATATGAAAATGATCAGCGGTGTAGGAGAAAGCAAGGCAACTTTTGAGTCCACGAATTATTTCCGTTTGCAACGATTCCTGAAATTGCAGGGATTGAATGACGTACATCCGTTTTTGAAAGTCAAACAATTCGCGGCGAAACAAGGGAGCAATTTTATAAACACGGAAGATCTGGCGAAGGACATGCACCTGCCTGTTAGCGAAGTGAGAATTATGCTTATGACTTTTGCGAATCAGGGATTCGTCATGTTCGATGCTGCAAATGACCGTGCTTTTATTAAAGATCGTCTCAACACATATTTGCTCGCGAATTCCGGAAAAATCGATTACGATGTCATTCAATTTGAATCCATCATCAACGCGCTTCCGAATGCCAGTATCAATCTCCTGAATTTTGAAATTACCCTGCGTGGTCTCGCACCGATTGTATTGAGTGATTCCCAGAACGTAATCATTTATCCAAAGGATCAGGAAGTAAAACTGAAGAAAAACAGGGACTTCACCTTTGCAGGAAGGGTGAAAGCCGGACGATTTGATTTTTTCGGAAAACAATTTGCATTCGATTACCAGAATTTTAAAATCAATCTGGACAATGTCGATTCATTACGCTTAAAAGTAGAAAGCAATGACCCTGCAGAACAGGATGAATTGGGTCGGCGAAAGCTTGTTCCGGTGCGAAGTGTTTTGCAAAATATTTCCGGGGACTTGCTCATCGACTTCCAGGGGAACAAATCCGGGATGCACGAATATCCGCAGTATCCTATTTTCAATTCCAAAAAAGACTCCTATGTGTATTATGACCGACCCTGGATCCAGGAAGGTGTGTACACTCCGGATAAATTCTTCTTCCATTTGGACCCGTTTACAATTGATTCATTGGATAATTTCAGCAGGGCAGGACTTCGCTTCGACGGAGAGTTTGTCTCTGCAGGGATCTTTCCTGATTTCAGAGATACTCTGAGACTTCAACCGGATCTCTCGCTCGGACTTGTTCGTGAAACCGGAGATGCAGGATGGCCAGCCTATGGAGGAAAAGGAAAATTCATCAGTACTGTCAAGCTGAGCAATGAAGGTTTGCACGGTGATGGTACAATTGAATACCTCACATCCACTTCCAAAGCTGATGATTTCCTGTTTCTACCGGATAGTATGAATTCCAATGTCAGGAGTTTTGTGAACAGAAAAGAAAAACTTGCCGGAGTGGAATTCCCTGCTGTGACAGCAGATTCCGTGTATGAACATTGGGAACCTCTGAAAGATGTAATGTACGTCAATAAAAAATCCAAAGACCTGAACATGTACGAGAGTCAGGCTTTGTTGAATGGAAATATCCAGCTTAAACCAAGCGGAATGACGGGCGAAGGAATCATGACCTTTGCAGCCAGCGAACTTGAATCGAAAATATTCAAGTACAAATCAAATGTCTTTGACGCTGACACGGCAGATTTTCGTCTGACCTCTGACAATACTGCAGCATTGGCATTCAGTACCAAGAATGTAAATTCTCACATCGATTTTTCCAAGCGTGTAGGTGAGTTTAAATCCAATGGGGGAGGATCCTATGTGAGCTTCCCATTGAATCAATACATCTGTTACATCGATCAGTTTAAATGGTTCATGGATCAACAGGAAATTGAATTTAGCTCTTCAAACAAAGCTCAGGTGACGGAAGACACAACGAATACAGGCTTGAGTCTGACAGGATCAGAATTCATCAGTGTGGAAGCACGACAGGATTCCCTGCGATTCAAGGCGCCGTTTGCCCGGTATTCTCTCAAAGATTATCTCATCAAAGCTGAAAAAGTTGCTTTGATCCAAACTGCCGATGCATCGGTGATTCCGGATAGTGGTAAAGTGGTTGTAGAGCGTTATGCGAAAAATGAGAACTCTTAAAGATTCCCGTGTAATTGCCAACAACACGACAAAATATCATACGATTTACAATGCTGACATCGATATCCTGGGAAGAAAGAAATATGAAGGAAGGGAGACTATGATTATGTGGATGAAAACAAGATCAAGCATCATTTGCACTTTGATAAAATTGCTGTCGATACCACATTTCAAACGATTGCTGATGGCGAATTGGCGGATACAGCCGGTTTTCCTTTGAGTCCACAATTTCTCTTCAAAGGATCAGTTCATCTCACCGCCTCAAAGGAATTTCTGAATTTCACAGGATACAGTAAACCAAATATTCACTGTGAGAAAATTGAAAAGAACTGGATCAGAACCAGCGGGGATATCAATCCGGCAAATGTGAGTATCACCATTGAATCTCCGGTTACCGATGCCGGTACAAAACTCGCAGCAGCCGTAGCACAAACCAGTGATAGCACCGGTATTTACGCGGCTTTCCTGATGCCAAAACAGAAACCATCCGATCTTGAAATTATTAATGCATCAGGTGTTTTGTATTATGATAAAACCTCCAATCAATTCCGAATCACAACTCCGGAGAAATTGGAAAAACCGGGGATTGCCGGAAATTATTTGAGCCTGGATGATTCAAAATGTCTGGTATACGGAGAAGGGAAATTGGATTTTGGTTCGGACTTTGGTCAACTCAGTCTCAAAGTGGTTGGGAATGTCATGAACAATCTCAATAATGACAGTACACAGTTTGATGTTCTTGGAGCTGTAAATTTCTTTTTCAATGAAGATGCAATCAAGATCATGAGCGAGCAGATTTCTACGAATCCATCTCTTCTGGCAACTCAGGATGTTGGTCGCTCGACTTTCGAGCATGGCCTGGCAGAATTGGTAGGAAAAGAAAAAGCGGATAAATTGATTGCTGAACTCAACCTGTATGGATCCTTTAAAAGATTCCGGAAGACCTGCGCCAAACGTTTTTCTTTACCGAATTGAAGATGGCCTGGAACAATGAAACAAGGTCCTACAGATCCATCGGACCAATCGGAATCGGCAATATCGATAAAGTGTCACTCAACCGAAAGATGAACGGATACATTGAAATTATCCATAAACGAACCGGTGATGTATTAAATATTTATCTTGAACCGGAGAGTGGTAAATGGTTCTATTTCAGCTATGCAAGAGGGTTGATGCAAGCACTTTCTTCGTATACAACTTTCAATGATGTAATCACAAAGCTGAAACCGGAAAAGCGAATCAACAAAGAAAAAGACAAGCCGGATTTTGAATACATCCTCTCAACCGACAGAGCTGTGAAGAATTTCCTCAAGAGGATGCAACCGTCTGCTAATGAAGAAGATAAATAAGTAGTGGTTGAATATTAAAGAATGTTTGGTTAAGATTGTATCCGAAAACTGCCAAGACAGGTGCCTTAATTCGTAAGTCCCTGTCTTTCAAAAGATCAAGGATTGCTAACATTACCAAATATTCTCGGGTTACTTGCGGCTTACCTGATAGGGTCAATTCCTTCAGCTGTTTGGGTTGGAAGAACCTTTTACGGCATTGATGTACGTGAATACGGTAGTGGTAATGCAGGAGCAACCAATACATTTCGTGTTCTTGGGAAAAGACCCGGAACGGCTGTGTTGATCATGGATATCCTGAAAGGATTTTTGGCAGTGAAGCTTGCTTATTTCATGGGTGATTACGATCCACAATCACCGGAGTTTATCGACTTTGAACTCGCTCTTGCTGTATGTGGTTTATTCGGTCACATTTTTCCGATTTACGTTGGTTTTCGGGGTGGTAAAGGTGTTGCCACCATGCTTGGAATCCTCACTGCAGTTCACCCTCAGGCTGCACTTGCATGTGCAGTTGTTTTCATTCTTACCCTTTCAATTTCCGGTTATGTGTCGCTGAGTAGTATGCTTAGCGGAATCACTTTTCCGGTTGTTATCATGGTCTTTTATTCCACCAATTCAAGTATCAATATTTTTTCTTTAGCAGTAGCTATTCTGATTCTTGTAACGCATCAAAGGAATATCGAACGATTAATTCGAAGGGAAGAATCAAGGGTGCATTTATTCAAGCGAAAGGCTGCCTGAATCGGGACAAAATTTGTTCGTGAAGTCGATTATAATGAGAGCCGTGTCCAAATTTTTCGCATACTTCATATCGGGGCAAACTTTTTCTTTTCGATCCAGGTAAGCGAAGGCTATTCCACGAAAATAATAGGCATAGGCAAAATCTGTTTTTAATTCAATTGCTCTGTTAAAATCCACAATAGCAGAGCGTGCTTGTTCTTCATTGATGTCCATTTTAATAAGTTTCAAATGGCCTCGTTGGTAGTAATATTCGGGCTCATCCGGATCCAGATCCACTGCATAATTGAACCATTTCAAGGCCTGCTCGTAATCCCTGAGGCTGTCACACAGAAAAGCCTGATTGCATTTATTTCGTGCTTCCTCTTTGCATTGCAATGAGAGACATTTATTTTGATCAATAAGAACATTGGCTTCTGTCTGAAGGGAATCAGGATAATTCCCTCGAATGTATTCTTCATAACGTGTTGAGCGAAATGTATTGTGAAATTCCCGTGCATTCAGCAGGACACTGGTCAGGGACAAGATGAGCAAAGTTGACAATAACAAGATTTGTTGAAACCTGCTTATCTCAAGTGGAATCAAGGACCGGAATATATTTTTACTATGATTTTGGAAAGGAATTAAGAATAGAAAAATGATTGACAATAGCAATGTAATTTGGAAAATCAATTCCCCCTGAATCCAATACTGGTAGCGGGCCAGCAGGAAGAGAAATGCCAAGCCGATAAACAAGGCCTGGGAAATTTTGATCCCCTGATTACGTTTGGATTGATGCCATGATTGGATGATTCCGGAATTAATTAAAGTCGATCCCAATAAAAAGCCGGCAAGTGCGAGAAAAGCCAAGGAACCTGGAATTCCTGTTCTTCGGAACAAAATTCCTGCAATAAATAAGAGTAAAAAATAAGTATAGCGTGATATTTTCATACACCGGACAATTAGCGAAGATAGTTTCTGTCAATGAATGTTTGGTCCCGGGAGCTGCATTTAATTGACAGTTTTACATTCACTATTGTTGAGAACATACTCAGGGCTGAAATTCTAGCATACAGTACAGGGTTATTTTTGCATTTCACATGTTCACTTTGCACACGATAAAATTCCTGAAACGAATCCTGCTAACAGGCTTGTTGAGCTCATGTTTGATCTCACTTGTGTCAGCCCAACATGTCCAAAAACTTCCGCCATTCTACACTGCGGAAGCTGCAGTTTGGGCGGATTCTGTACTGACAACACTCAATCCTTCTGAACGCATTGCACAGCTCATCATGGTTGCTGCATGGAGCAACAAAGATTCTTTGCATATCAATGAAATCCGTAAACTGATTCAGGATTATGGAATCGGCGGTCTGATATTTTTTCAGGGTGGTCCAATTCGTGAGGCATTGTTAACAAACGATTACCAAAGCATTTCCAAGGTTCCACTCATGATCGGAATGGATGCTGAATGGGGAATTTCGATGCGTCTGGATAGTACAGTGCGTTTTCCAAGACAGATGACAATGGCAGCCAACCCTGATGATTCTTTGATTTATGCAATGGGAGCTGAAATTGCCCGGGAATGCAAACGCATAGGAATTCATGTCAATTTTGCTCCTGATGCCGACATCAACGACAATCCATTGAATCCTGTTATTGGCAGCCGTTCGTTTGGAGATGAGCGGAGTGAAGTAAGTAAGCTTTCCATGCTATACATGAAAGGCATGCAGGATAATGGAGTCCTTGCGAATGGAAAACATTTTCCCGGACATGGAAATTCAGAAAGTGATTCGCACTTTACATTACCACTGATTTCTCAAACTACTTCCGAACTGGATTCCGTAGAGCTGTTCCCCTTTCGCAATCTTATTGATGAAGGTCTGGCTTCCATGATGGTTGCACATTTGCATGTTCCTGCACTGGACAGTACACCCAATCTTCCCTCAACATTATCGAAACCAATTGTGACTGATTTATTGCAAACAAAAATGGGTTTCAAAGGCTTGATTTTTACAGATGCCTTAAACATGAAAGGTGTGAGCAGTTGCTATCAGCCGGGAGTATTGGATAAAAAAGCAATTCTTGCCGGAAATGATGTGTTGTTGTACACCGAAGATGTTCGAAAAGCCATTGATGAAATTCTTCTTTCTGTTGCCAATGGAGAAATTACGCAGCAGGAAATTGACCTCCGGACGAAGAAATTGCTGATGGCAAAATACTGGTGTGGTCTCAACCACAGACCATTTATCGACACAACAAATCTTTTCAAAGATCTGAATCCTCCTTCGGCCTTATTGCTGCAAAGAAAGTTGTACGAGCAATCTGTTACTGTGCTCACGAACCAGGATTCTATTCTTCCTTTGAGAAAACTGGACTCTTTGCACATTGCTTCAGTCGTGATCGGAGATCTCAAAGACAATGCTTTTCAACAACAGTTAAAAATGTATGGCCGAATTGATTGTTATGCTGAGGAAAAGGACGCTCCGGTTTCAATCTTTGATGCTTTATTCAAATTTCTTGAAAACTATGATCTCGTCATTCTGAGTTTGCATGGAACCAGTATGAAGGCACAAAATAATTATGCTATTTCTGAAGCATCACAACAATTCATTGATAAAGTGATCGCAAAATACCCGACAGTCTTTGTTGATTTTGGAAATGCCTACACCTTGTCAAGATTTCAGAAACTGGATTCCGCAAAAGCAGTGGTGATTGCGTATGAAGATTTTCCTTTGATGCATTCTCTGGCCGCTCAGGCAATCATGGGTGGCTTCAGTTCTACAGGTAAATTGCCTGTGAACAGTACTCAGTTGTTTCCGAGGAATTCAGGACAGAACACCAGTCATCCAATTCGTTTGAAATACACTGTGCCGGAAGATGCAGGTGTTTCAACTGACAAGCTTTCGAAAATAGATACAATTGTTGGCAAAGCGATCAAAGCCGGCGCTACTCCGGGATGTCAGGTTTTGGTTGCTAAAAATGGGAAGGTGATCTATTACAAATCCTTTGGTACCAAATCGTACAAAGACAGTTCCAAAGTAAATAATTCGGATTTGTATGACATTGCTTCTGTCACGAAGATTGCAGCAACCGCATTGGGAACAATGAAACTTTTTGAAGACGGAAAAATTAATTTAAATCAGCCAGCTTCAAAATACCTTACTGCTTTAAAGGCAACAAATAAACGAAGTCTGACAATTAAAGAAATGATGGCACATCAGGCGGGATTACAGTCCTGGATACCTTTTTGGAAACAGACAGTTTCTGAGAATAAACTTAAAGCAACAATCTATCAGAAAACACAATCCAGCGATTTTCCTATTCGTGTTGCGGATAGTGTATTCATGAAAAAATCGTATGCTGATAGTGTGATGAAATGGATTTATAAATCTCCTTTGGGGGAAAGAGGGAAGTATGTTTACAGTGATCTGGGTCCGATTATCTTAAAAAGTCTGATTGAAAAAGTATCTAAAGATTCATTGACGAATTACCTTGAAAGAAATTTTTACAAACCTTTGCAATTGTCGAATTCAGGATTCAGGCCACGGATGAATTTTCCTTTATCGTCTCTGATTCCAACTGAAAATGATAAGGAGTTCAGGCATCAGCAAATCCTTGGGGATGTTCATGATCCTGCTGCAGCCATGCTTGGTGGGATTTCCGGAAATGCCGGATTGTTCAGTAACGCAAACGATCTTGCTGTGATCATGCAAATGCTCTTAAACAAAGGAAGCTACGGAGGGAAACAATTGTTAAAAGCGAACACGGTAACTTTGTTCACCAAGCAACAATTTACTCAGAATAAAAACCGAAGAGGTTTGCTCTTTGATAAACCCGAACCGGATCCTTCCAAATCCAGTCCGTGTATCCCATCTGCTTCCCTTGAAACTTTTGGTCACCAGGGTTTTTCAGGAACGTGTGTCTGGGTAGATCCCAGGGAAAATCTGATCTACATTTTCCTTTCCAACCGGATTAATCCGGAAGCCGGCAATGATAAACTGGTGAAAATGAATGTACGCACTGATATTCAGCAAGCTATTTATGATGCCATTGATAAAAAATAGATTTTTTTAAGCCCTTCATTTATTTCCTATTTCTATCTTTGATTTTCTGAGGGGAGACCTGAAGGACAAGAAATTTAATTATGAAAATCGGAATCTTGTGTTACCCTACATTCGGGGGAAGTGGAGTAGTGGCAACTGAACTCGGGAAAGCACTTGCTGAAAAAGGTCATAAGATTCATTTCATTACGTACAGTCAGCCGGTACGACTTTAACATTTCACTGAGAATGTATTTTTCCACGAAGTGAGTGTGGCCGATTATCCACTGTTTGAATTTGCTCCTTACGAGACTGCATTGACAAGTAAACTTGTGGATGTAGCAAGCTTTGAACATTTGGATCTGGTCCATGTCCATTATGCTATTCCGCATGCATCCGTTGCTTACATGGCTAAACAGATCATGAAGGCGCAAGGGTTAAATTTACCTTTCATCACAACTCTTCACGGAACCGACATCACACTGGTTGGGAAAAATGCAAGTTACAATCCGGTTGTCACCTTCGCTATTAATCAAAGTGATGCTGTCACATCTGTTTCGAAAAACCTGATGGAAGATACCTATCAGAATTTCAAAATCGATAAAAAGATAGATGTGATTCCGAACTTTATTGACTTGCGGCGGTTCAACAAACAACGTAAGGATCATTTCCGCCGGGCAGTAGCACCCGGACATGAAAAACTGATTATACACGCTTCAAACTTCAGGCCGGTGAAAAGGGTGAGTGATGTCATCAAAGTTTTTGCTCAGGTGGTTGAAAAAATTCCGGCAAAGTTGCTATTAATCGGTGATGGACCTGATCGCGGTAAAATTGAAAAGGAATGTCGGGAAAGTTCGGCCTGTGAGCACATTCGTTTTCTCGGAAAACTGGAAGCAGTGGAAGAGATACTTTCCATAGGTGATTTATTCATACTCCCATCGGAAACAGAAAGTTTTGGATTGGCAGCTCTTGAAGCAATGGCCTGTCAGGTGCCGGTTATTTCTACCAATACAGGTGGAATACCGGAATTGAATGTTCATGGAGTCACAGGATTCATGAGTAATGTTGGGGATGTTGATGACATGGCAAAAAATGCAATTTACCTTCTGGAAAACGAAGAGCGCTTGCTTCAGTTCAAGCATCAGGCACTGGAGCACGCCAAAACCTTTGATATCCGGCGTATCATGCCCATGTATGAGCGCTTGTATGAAGAAGTACTTTCACGCGCATAGAAAATTAATATCCTGATTCAGAACCTATGAATTTTCTCTATCTCAAATCACTCCACATCATTTTTGTCGTCACCTGGTTTGCCGGCTTGTTCTACATTGTCCGTTTATTTGTTTATCACAGTGAAGCAGCAGGAAAAACAGAACCGGAACGAAGCATCCTGATGAATCATTTTAAAAAAGCCGAGAAACCACTGTGGTACGGAATTACCTGGCCCTCTGCAATCGGCACCTATGTGTTTGGATTTTGGATGACTTATGTTATGTACGGTTGGTCAATTCCTTCCTGGCTCTGGCTTAAAATTGCATTTATTTTTGCTCTTACATTGTATCATTTGCAATGTGGAATCATGTTTCGCAGATATCAAAAAGGAGAAATAAAGTACAGTGGCTTTAAATTACGTCTATGGAATGAAGTGGCAACAATCCTGTTGGTTTCCATTGTATTTATTGTTGTTCTTAAAGATCTGAGTAATTGGATTTGGGGCCTTGTAGGACTCGTGATTTTCTCCCTGCTTTTATTGATCGCAATAAAAGTCTACAAAAAGGTCAGAGAAAATGCAACGCCAACCGAAAAGAGGAATTAAGACCCTGATTTTTTTGCTTTGTAACCTGCTGCAATTAACAAGGCAAGAATTCTATCCCTGTGATCTCCCTGAATAAGAATCTCTCCATCTTTCACTGAACCCCCAACTCCGCATTTTGATTTTAGTTCCCTTCCGAGTTTTTCGAGATCTTCGGGTTTGCCGATAAATCCGGTGATCAGTGTCACTGCTTTTCCGCTTCTGTTTTTCTTGTCAAGTTGTATCCGAAGATCTTGCTTATCTGATGCGAGAGTGACCAGACCGTTCAAAGGCTTTACCTGATATTGAAAATCGGGATTTGTGGAATACACCACACCGGAATTTACTTTATTTTTTTTGACATTTGCTGCACATTATATTTTGTTACATCCATGAATTTACCAATGGAAGAATTCGAGGAATAAAAATTATTAGTCCGATGATTACGGACATGATTGCGGCTATCAATACCGCAGCGGCAGCAATATCCTTTGCCAAACCCGCTTTTTCTTGTATTTGAGGAGAAGCGATATCCACAGTAACTTCCAGTGAAGTATTCAGAAGTTCCGCGACAATCACTGAACCAATGCAAAAGAGAATAACGCACCATTCGAGTGGAGCAAGTTGAAAATAAAAGGAGGCTGCCAGCACAAGTACAGTGACCGCCACATGAAACCGCATGTTGAACTGACTGCGATAAGCAGCTGCCAGTCCGGCGATGGCCGGTTTAAATGAACCTAGAAAAGATTTCCGAGCAGACTTTCCCATTTGCTTATGCATCTTCCGGAAGAATCCAAACATTGAGTGACAGAGGAACTACATCAACGTGGATGGTATTACTGAACTCCATTGGTTCACCATCGATATGACCCAGTAGCGTGCCGGAATTAAGAATCCGTATTGATTTTCCTCTCATTCCGGAAAAATAACGTGATCTGTGTAAACTGTTATTCATCATTCTGTAGATCAGATGTGGAGCGATTAAAACCGGGAATTTTTTCATCATGGATACATCGATCCAACCATCTTTCACATCAGCAAAAGGAGCAATCACAGCGTTATTCCCAAACTGTGAGGAATTTGCAAAAGTAAGCAGGAAACATTCCCTGTCGATGCTTTCTCCGTCTATTTCAATTTGAAAATTTCTGGACTTATACTTGTAAAATTCCGTGAGCACCAATTTTACGTACGTAGAATATCCGCGCGTGCCTGCTTTTGAAAAAAGGTGCGCGATGTGCGCATCGAAACCCAAACCAAACGTTCCTGCACAAAAATGTGAATTGATCGTCACAGTATCGATTCGTTCCGGTTTTCCCCTGTTGATGACTTCGATTGCCTTCTTGAAATTCATGGGAATATTGAGATGCCTGGCCATACCATTCCCGGAACCTGTTGGGATAATTCCAAGAGCGGTTGTACCACCAACCAAACCAGCGCCCGCCTCATTCACAGAACCATCCCCGCCGACAGCAACAACGAGGTGGTCCCCACGTTGAGCAGCCTCCCGGCTTAGTTCGGTTGCATGTTTTGGATATTCTGTAAAAACAATTTCAGCTTCGTATTTGGATTTATCAATGCCTGAGTTTATCAAATCAGCAAAATGCTCCTTGTGCATAGCACCGGAACGGGGATTGATGATAAAACGAATTCTTTTGGTTGGCATCACATTATCTCTTCGAGGTTCCCATTTTATTCATCACAATTGCGTGATTGAACTGTTGAATAATTCCCTTGACTTTTTTTTCCATTTCTAAACCCGGTGCTGTCGACGTGGAAAGGATATTGTTCTGTAAGGTACTATCAAGTACAAAATTATACAATTTGTTGGCAGAAAGTGTATCCAGTATAAGCGCGTATTCCGACTCGATTAGTTGATAATTATCGTTGATAAAATTCACAGCGTAGCCTGTGGAGAGGGAGTCAAAAACGCTGGTTCCAAAAGCAAAATAAGGCAGATCATAATCGAGGTAATCCATCACGCTCGGAAGAATATCAATCTGCTGCGCAGTACGCATGGATTTTCCTTTCAAAGAGCCATCGGGTCTGTAAAAGATCAATGGCAACGAATACATTCCAACACGATTCTGGTAAAATGCTTTTTCAGACAAAGCTGTATGATCAGCAGTAATCACAAAAAGGGTATTGGCATACCAGGGTTGTTGAGCAGCGGATTCAAAAAACTTTCGAAGAGAATAATCTGCATACCCGATACTTTGATGAATAGGGAGGGAGCCTTTCGGGAAAATTGTCTCAAAGTTATCCGGCAATTTATAGGGATGATGGGAAGATATTGTGAATAGTGTGGAGAAAAAAGGTTGTTTCTTGCCGGAACATTCCTTCACAACACGTTGCAGGAAAGGTTCATCATAAATACCCCAGCTGCCATCGAAGTCCTGATCGTTGTTGTATTCCTTCCTCCCAAAATAATTCAAGAAAGCCGCGGACCGTGCAAAATTGTCGAAGCCCATTGTACCATTCGTTCCTCCGTGAAAAAAAGTGCTGGTGTATCCCTTGTCATTTAACAGGGTTGCCAAACTTGTTATTTTATTCCCGGCATAGGCAGAGGTGATGTAAGGCTCTTGCATAAGCGCCGGAATACCGGCAACTACCGCCGGAATTCCTTCAATTGATCTTTTGCCATTGGCAAATGCATTTTCAAAAACCAGACTTTGCTGAATGAGGGAATCGAGGAATGGGGTATAACCTTCAGATTTGTTTAAAGCTCCAATGTATTCTTTTCCGAAACTTTCAAGAATGATCAACACCACATTCAATGGACGGAAAACCGGATTCTGATTGGGTAAATGGATTACCGGAGATATTTTATCAGCCTCTGCGTCATCAAAATAATGCAATTCCAGGAGCATCCCTTTTCCATAGGATTTGATGATGGAAAAAGGAGTGTTCAAGACAAGGGACGTAACTTGTCCCGAACCGTATTGAGAAGCTGTTAGGATATTGATCGGACGGTATTGCAAACCACCACGAAAACCGGTGAAGACCAGGAAAGCAAAGACCACATATGAAAGTGGTTTAATCCATCTCCGGAAAAAGAAATTGTTCCATTGATTGTCAGAAGCCGTTTGAAGATTTATTCGTTTGTACAATGTAACGAGAAGCACAACGAGGATGAAAAATAAAAGCAGGATGTACCAGAAATCCAGAATCATCTTGGGTACAGCATTGGTGAAGTCCTCCCCGAAGCTCATAATTTTAAACACATCCGCTGTTGCTCGCTTACCGGCGAATCGGAACAAGACGAAATCAATACAATTGAGCAGTAAGAGTGGGATGTTTACAAGAAAAAATAAAATCCGAAGGATCAGTTGATACCACGCGGAGTAAAAAAAATGAAATGGAAAAAAATGCAAAAAGATGAACACTAAGTTACAAAGCACAATAGCAGTGATATCGAAACGCAAACCATAAATGAAAGAGAACAAGATCTCTGCAGATGAAGCTTCTTCGAAATAAGAAAAATTAATGATGAGAAATAAAAATCTGCAGACTGAAAAAAGTACCAACAGCACAAAGGTACGCTGAAGCAGCAAAATGAAATTACTCTTGTTGGACATTTGGCGAATGTACGAGGTCAGGACAAATAAAAAAAGCTGCCCTTTGGAGACAGCTTTTTTAAAAATATTCAATGGAAGATTACCGGATATAGAAACTCCAGCTTGTATCGCCATTCGCACCATCATTCCAGGTATATTTCACCTTGAAAGTAGTAGGTGCTGTTCCTGAAATAACAAAACAATCACTTGAAAATACAGTCACAACCTGAGCTGTTGTTCCAATGTCTTGTGGAGTTGGAACAGTAATGGATGAACCGGTTGTAGTTCCATTGATAGTTGCCCACACATTAACAGTCAGACCGAAGGATCCAAAATTGTTAATTTTAACCAGGTTGTTCACTGTATCAGATGTAGTAACAGTAGCATTGAATGCTGCTGGAGGAGAAACAACAGAACTATCAACTGAATTGTTGTAAGCTCCGCCGAAGACTTCAGCATCATTGACAACCTGGACAGTACGGTTTACTGAGGTAGAATTTCCTGCTTTATCAGCAACTGTGTACGTAAGGGTATAGGTTCCTTTACGATTCAGGTCAACAGTACCACTAACAGTTACAGAACTAGTAATTGTTCCATCTTCATCATCTGTTGCAGAAAAGCCCGGCTCAACGAAGCTACCGTTTCCACCAGCAGTCGCTGGTAATGAAGCCGTGATGGATTGACTTCCGCTCAATGTGATGCTAGGAGCGGTCGTGTCTTCATCTTTTGAACAACCGGTCAGGAAAATAGTACCAAGGGTAAAAAGCCCGATCGAAACACGAAAGAGTTGTTTTTTCATTTGTTAATTGGTTTTAGATTGGTTTATTTGATTAAGTCATGCAAAAGTACAGAAAAATGCAACATTTGATTGTCAAAAAAAGTAATAGTTTTGCATAAAATATTCTCAATAACCACAAACCTAAAAAACCAATGAAAAAAGTATTCTCTCTTCTTATTGCTGCCGGAATGGTCGCTTTGATCTCCTGCGGACCAAGTGCTGAAGAAAAAGCTGCTGCTGAAAAGGCAGTTCAGGATTCCATCAATACAGCAATGCAAAAGATTACATCTGATTCCATGGCAGCTGTAGCAGCCGCTGAACAAGCTCGAATGGACTCTCTTAATGCTGTTATGATGCAAGCACAGCAGGATTCTATCGATGCTGCAAACAAGAAGGCCGCAAATAAGCCAAAACCAAAGGTTAAACCTAAAGCTGAAGTGAAAGCTCCGGAAGGTGCTCCGAAGGTTGGTAATAAAAAACCAGGTTCGAAGTAATATTTATTCTTAAAAGGGGCATTATGCCCCTTTTAATTTTTTTATCCATTTTTTTAGGGCATGGTTAGGTTGTTAACTTTTGTCTGTTAATTATTTTTAACAGACTGCTTGATTATTAACAAAAAACCCCTACTTTTGCGCCCATTAAATTCAACAAACCCTAAAAAACAAAATGAAAAAAGTTCTCTCTACCCTGTTAGTTGCTGGTATGTTTGCAGTTGTTGCTTGTGGACCAAGCGCTGAAGAAAAAGCTGCCACTGAAAAAGCTGTTCAAGATTCTATCGCTACTGCTGAGCAAGCTGCTAAAGCTGCTGCTGAGCAAGCGTCAATGCAAGATTCTATGAACACTGTTGTTGATAGCACAGCAGCTGTTGTAGATTCTTTGAAGAAGTAATCCTTCTTACTCAGAACCCATCGTTTAAAGGAGTTCCCAACAGGAGCTCCTTTTTTATTTTCCTGATATTTTGGCCGAACTACTCTCGTTAGCTCCGCATTTTTCGCAGCCAGCCTGCTTTTTTCCATCAAATTGACGGTAAATCCTGCGCCCGATAAAAAAAAGGGCTGCTCCAAACAAAATCAGGACAACTAACAACTGAATGTCCATATCATGAGAATTTTGACAAAGATACTCATCGAATTTGAATAATTTTGTCGCCCATTCCATTCTTCATGATGAACTACAATCGTGAGCAATTCAGTAACGATGAATTGATCAATATCTACAAGGAACTGTTAAAACCCCGATTAATCGAAGAAAAGATGCTTGTGCTTCTTCGACAGGGGAAAATTTCCAAATGGTTCTCGGGAATCGGACAGGAAGCAATTTCGGTGGGTTGCGGACTCGCGCTGCAAGCTGACGAGTACATTCTTCCAATGCACAGGAACCTTGGTGTTTTTACAACGCGGAAAATTCCGTTGAACAGGCTCTTTTCTCAGTGGCAAGGTAAACCGGGTGGATTTACAAAAGGTCGGGACCGGTCTTTTCATTTCGGAACCAGGAGTACAAAATTATCGGAATGATCTCTCATCTCGGACCTCAGCTTGGAGTAGCAGATGGAATTGCCTTGGGAAATTTATTGAAGAAGAATAAAAAAGTGACAGCAGTTTTTTCCGGAGATGGCGGGAGCAGCGAAGGTGATTTTCATGAAAGTCTGAATGTCGCTGCCGTCTGGCAACTGCCGGTAATTTTCATCATCGAAAATAATGGTTATGGACTCTCAACACCATCCAATGAACAGTTCCGGATGAAGCAATTTATCGACAAAGGAATTGGTTATGGTATGGAAGCTGTACAGATCGATGGGAACAATATCCTTGAGACCTATAGCACGATCAGGAAGCTTGCAGAATCCATCCGTGAGAATCCCAGACCGGTATTGCTGGAGTGTCTTACATTCAGAATGAGAGGCCATGAAGAGGCTTCAGGAACAAAGTATGTTCCACAGCATTTGTTTGAGGAATGGGGAAAAAAGGATCCGGTTAATAATTTTGAGAATTTCCTGCTTAAAGAAAAAGTACTTGATGAAGCATATATATCTATGGATATTGTGGAAATGCAGTTTGCCGACTTTGTCACCTGTGGTTTTAACCAGATCATTAATAATCTGGCCAAGACACATTATCGCTGGGGACAGAATGTGGATGTCGTTGTACGGATGCCTACCGGAGCGGGTGTAAATGCCGGACCCTTCCATTCTCAATCGAATGAAGCATGGTTTGTCCATACTCCCGGATTGAAAGTTGTTTATCCTGCTTTTCCATCCGATGCAAAAGGACTGATCATTTCCTCCATTGAAGATCCAAACCCTGTGATGTTCTTTGAACATAAAGGATTGTACAGAAGTATTACTGAAGAAGTATCTGATGAGTATTACACTACGGAGATCGGAAAAGCAAGACTCGTACGAGAAGGAAATCAGGTAAGCATTATTTCGTATGGATTGGGAGTGCATTGGGCAATCGAATATTTGAATGAGCATCCGGAAATTTCTGCTGATCTGATCGATCTTAGAACTTTGTTGCCATGGGATAAATCCGCTGTTCTGGATTCTGTAAAAAAGACCGGCAGAGCCATTATACTGCACGAAGACACAATCACCGGAGGAATCGGAGGTGAGATAGCTGCTGAAATAGCGGAACATGCATTCGAATTCCTCGATGCGCCCTTGATCCGTTCGGCAAGTCTGGACTCGCCGGTTCCAATGAATCTGGAATTAGAATGGAACTTCCTTCCAAAAAGAGATTCGGAGAACAACTCCAGGCGCTTCTGAATTATTAATTGAAGATGTTATTGTAATGTATCCGGGAGTTCTTCGGGATTGATCTTTTCAACCAATAGCGGAGTAGCATTTTTTCTATTCTCAGTGGAAAGAAGTTCAAGCAATTTCTCCATTGCTTTGAGATTAGCATCGAGATTCACTGAGTTTTCAACCAGGCGTTTTTCACGGGTTGTCAGATGCCAGGATAATGAAATGTCCTGTTCTTTTGTGGGCAATTCAAAAATTACAAAATCAAAGGGGGAATGAAACCATGATTTGGCATATTCATACGCTTCATCCTGGTTGTAATCCTGAATCGTGAGAAGGTTTCCGTAAATGTTCCCCAAAGGAGTGATTATGTTCTCCAAAAATGTCATTCTTGGTTTTTCTTCAATGGGTCTCGCTTTGTGTGAATCCCGTACATCCACGAATATCACTCCGCTGGTATTCTCTTCAATCCACTTCCTGAACACATACAAGAACTTCAGCGAGGTTTTTAATCCGGTATTGTCCCGTATCCCGGCATCCATCACCTGAATCTGAGGACGACTGGGTAATGTCACTGCAGGGAGGATGTAAGGGAAAGTGGCATTCATCCGCAGTACGGATGTGAACTTGACATTATCGGCATTCTGTTCACGAAACAACTGGCGAAATTCAATTTCATCAATCGTTGGTTCAAATTGAAAAGAGGTATCTTTGCATGACTCACAAGATAACTGATGGGCTGTGGAGAGATCATCAGCCTTCGTCCATCATTCACAATTGTAGGAGAAAATACCATCATTGGAATGAGCGCGTTCGCTTCCGGCTGACGGTAAGCGGAAAGACGTTTTGCCAAAACTGCTCCTGTATTTTCGTTCAATTGTTTTTCAAACGAATACGCACGATCCTTGCTAAATCGTGTATTTCCGTCCTGAAATTTTTTGAATATTAAAAAATAGATCACTAACGGTAACGCTATATGCAACCGGATTGAGCAGGTCCTTGCCAATGTTGGTAATACTCTTTTTGCTGTTGTATTTTTTGAGCAATCCGAGTCTCCGCTGAAGGGCAAGCTCCCTGTAATAAGCTGCACCGACCATACCTCCCGAAGCACCCGTAATTAATTGAGTGGATTTGGTGAACTCATTATTGGTTAAACTATCGGATACCTGCATGATCCGGAAAGCCCAAATGGAAGCTCGCAAACCGCCACCGGAGCAATTGATGAAAATCATCTTCGGTTTTTCCGGTTGGGTGATAAATTTTTCTTTCCATCGCTCCAGAATTTTGATGGTGCTGTCGTAATCAGCCTGAACAGTGATTGGATCATCCAGTGCATGGAATCTGTTGATGCTATAAGTAGCGGGAGGAACGGTGTATTCCATACCGTAAGCTTTGTTATCCGGATAAAAGATACCAAAGCGGGAGAGTGAATTGATAACAATGATGAGCAGCACAAAGACCGACCCTGCCCATGCTTTGAGCCAGAACCGGAATGCACTGCTCAACATAATAAACATTGAGAAAATCAACAAGACACTCGCTCCTGCAGGAATCTGGAAAAAGGCGTAGTCCTTGAACAGTCCCATGATGATGAACAATCCAAAGACAATAATTTCTACGATCGCAGCATTCAGGTGATTCTGACGGAATACGGATTCCACCATTTCACGGGTATAGTGGCCGGTTCTCCGAACCAGTTTCACTTTCGTAAAGGTGCTGAGGTAAGTATCGACACGCCAAACTTTATCATAGATTTTTTTTCTGGCGCCGAATAATTTCCTTTTCGGCTTGAACTCTTTCATCTCCATGAGATGATCCGCAACTGGAGCATTCGGATCCGCATCGGAGGTTTCCACGCCAAACATGTGGACAATATCTTTATTCGAATGGAAAAAGTAAGTGAGGGTGATCATGATAATCAGGACCATTCCGATCACAAATCCAAATATCAGAACCAGCACTGTCCAGATGGATTGGTACTCGTTGCTCTGTTGAAAATAAAAAATATTGCCCAGATAGGTGATTACAAAGAGAGTAGGGACAATGAAATTATTGATTGTGTATTTCAGGAAGGGTCGTGACAATGTCGCGATGAACGGGAAGCGAAATCCATTGACGATATAACTTGAAATATTGTACACCATGATGAAAGCACCGGTCGCAAATCCCATGATGAAAAAAGAAGTAAATCCAACTGTACCCATGTATTCCGGGTCAAGGAATAAAAAAGGGATACCAAAAGTCTTTGAAGAGGTATTCGTAATCCAGCCAAAAAGTATCACCCAATACAACAAGAGGATGTGGTTCTTTTTTAAGAGAACCACAACGAGTTGAATGGGGAATGAAAAAAATAATCTAGTAAATGCTTTTCTCGACCACATGCTCCAATAAGAAATACCAATTCGTTGATGTATCTCTTGAATCAGTAATTCATAAGATACATTATTCTACGAAAAAAGTCAATAAATGTTTGACTTTCCAGCTCATTTGATTTTTGTATCAACAATTTTAAGGATTTCAATTTCGGCGGCAGTAGTGTTATCAACCAGGGCTTGGCCATCCTTCAGGATTTTCTCTACAAAGGCTTTGTCTTTAAGTCCGGAGGAATTGATCCGTACATTCAAATACGCACCAAATACAGCAGATCTGGCACACAATGCACCAACGCCGGCATCGGTCACGGAATTTGGATTCCCTTTCGCCGCCATTTCTTTGATCACTTCCATGGATTCAAAGCACAGCTCCATGACTTTGTAAGGGACCTCGGTTGCATAACGGGTGGCTGCTTCAATAGCCTCTGTCCGTATTTTTCTCCTCATCATTACTCTTTGGAAGGCCGAAGGCATTCATGATTTTGGTAAAAGCCCGTGTGTCTTCGTCCACCAGTTTCAAAAGTGCTGATTTAAGGGATTGTCCTTTCTCAGCCCAGTTCGAAAATTCTTCCCACTGTTCATCCATCCCTTTTTTATGGGAACTAAGATTTGCAACCATTGTACCGAGTGAAACTCCCAAAGCTCCAACATAAGCTGATATAGATCCACCTCCAGGTGCCGGAGATTCAGAAGCAGTTTCATTGGCAAAATCGATCAGGTTCATTTTGACCAGTTTCTCTTCCAGAGGATCCTTTAACAGATATTCGATGATTCTTTCTTCCGGTTTGAAAGGACCCAATTCATCCAGGCCCATTGATTTCACTGCGATTCGAATTAACTCCTGTTCTGAAACGCCTGTACTCCTTTGTTGTTTCTTTAGAAAATAGGCACCTGCATCAAGCATTGCTTTGAGAGGGATCAGGCCAACAAGCTCAGATCCTGTTACTCTCATTCCCCTGTTGTAAGCACTCTTCACACACTCGTCAAATGCGATGTGTACAGGAGTAATGGAAATGTTGGTGAGATTCATGCTAACCTGTGCAATTCCGTATTCTTCAATGAACCATCCGATAGCTTTTACAGACTTGCATGTTCCGGGTTGGTTTATTTCTTCTCCTTTTTCGTTTTTTACTTTTCTACCATTTTCACGGACATCAAAAGCAACAGAATTTGCACGTCGTACAGAAGTGGTATTCAGGTTTGCATTGTAAGCAACCAGAAAATCACGAGCGCCAATCACCGTTGCACCGCTACCTGCAGGAAATTCCGCAGGACCGAAATCCGGTTTCCATTCCGGTAATTTTATCTTTTTAAAAAAGCCTTCGTATTCCCCTGCACGAATCAGTGACAGATTTCTTCGGGCAGGATTTTCTTGTGCACTTTCATAGAGATACACAGGAATATTTTGCTCCTTGCCCACACGTTCACCCAGCTTTTTCGCCCATTGCACAGTTTCTGTCATCGAAATACCACTAATCGGAATCAGAGGACAAACATCTGTGGCTCCCATTCGTGGATGCTCTCCCTGATGTTTGCTCATATCAATCAGTTCGGCAGCTTTGCGTATAGCACGAAATGCCGCTTCGATTACAGGAGCAGGCTCTCCCACGAATGTGACAACAGTTCTGTTGGTTGCTTTTCCGGGATCAACATTCAGGAGTCGTACCCCTTCGACATTTTCTATAACATCAGTGATTTGTCGGATAATATTCAGGTCCCGGCCTTCACTAAAGTTTGGAACACATTCTATCAGTTGCTTCATAAGAAAGGATAATTCAATTTCTGTAAATAATTTTTTAAGGCATCAATCTCACTTTGGCTCTGCGCATGATCAATTCCTGAGATCGAGGTAAGCTGTCGACGATCCCTTCCAGTTTTACAACCAGTACCGCAGATCCCTCCAGTGTATAACGGATAATTTGAGGAAAATCATGCAGCGTATTTTGACAAACGAAACCGGAATCAGTCATGGAAATGATCCGAAACCAAACCGGTTGTCCATCATTTTGATTCGGAACAGTAGCTACATAACTAACCGAATCCTTATCAATCAGGATCGCTAATTTTTCCCGGAATACAGTATCGTCTTTGATTATTTCATAAGTCTCTCCATACAATAATGAATCTTCTCCAACCGTCCAGGTTTCCTGAAGTACATCCGTCTTTACGCGATTTTCCCAGATCCCTTTTAACCATGTCAGTTTCTCAAGTTTTGCATTCAGTACAGGTTCTTTTTCAGTGGGCGAGGATTGCATCCAACCATCTGAATCAGAAGAATAATTGAAAAAAGAAAGAGAAGGTTTCTCGCAATGAATTTAGAGGGGATCATTTGGTTCGTTTGTATTTATCAGAAATAAATTTGAACGTTTTTTAAAATGAATTTATTTTATTCTGAAATTTTATCAAAGCTATGGATCATGCCATTGAGAACAATTGTCCGCACAAGATTCTGACCAAAATAATACGGGAGAAAAGAATAGGAGGGAACAGGAGGTGTGATAAACAAATTCGCCTTCTTTCCAACGGCGATACTTCCATGAGTTGCACTCAAACCAATCGCCGCTGCTGAATTAATCGTAGCCGCATTGATTGCTTCTTCCGGAGTCATCTTGTACAGAATACAAGCCAGTGAAACCATTTGGTTCATATTTCCGCTCGGACAACTTCCCGGATTAAAATCAGAAGACAATGCAACCGGTAATCCGGCTTGAATCATTTTCCGAGCCGGAGGATTCTGTAAACCAAGAAACAACTGGGCACCCGGGAGAAGCACTGGAATAGTATCCGACTTCCGGAGCAATTGAAGATCATTATCTGTCGCAAATTCCAGGTGATCCACACTGATTGCAGCGCATTGAACTCCAGCTTCGATTCCTCCGGAGTGACTCAATTGCTCTGCATGAAGTTTTGGTTGCATTCCATTTCTCTTACCGGCTTCCAAAATGCGAATGGATTCTTCCTTTGTAAAATAATTTTGCTCACAAAAAACATCACAAAAATCAGCTAGTCCTTCTTCCTCGATCTTCGGCATCAATTCTTCAATGAGATAATCGATGTAACCTGATTTATTTCCGCTGAATTCTTTTGGCACAGCATGCGCGCCCAGAAATGTTGCCTTGATTTCAATGGGTGACACTTCTTTCAGTCTGCGAATGACACGTAACATTTTCAGCTCGCTGTCAAGGCTCAGGCCATATCCACTTTTTATTTCGACAGCTCCGGTCCCGGAGCGAACGATTTCATTCAGTCGTTGAAATGCGTCCTGAAACAGTTGTTCTTCCGGAGTATCTCTTAAAAGTTGGGCTGAGTTTAAAATACCACCACCTCGGGCAGCAATATCCTGGTAACTTAAACCTTTGATCCTGTCTACAAATTCAGCTTCCCGGCTGCCCGCATAAACCATGTGTGTATGTGAATCAACCCATGAAGGAAATACCATTCCATCTTCAGCATCCAGTTCATCAATATCCGGAGCAAGGTTTCTGATTTTGTTGAGAATTTCAGGTGAAAATGTTCCAAATTCATGAATGCGACCTTCTATGATCCAGATATATCCGTTGTCAACACAATCCAAAATAGACATTTCTTCTCCGCGTCGAAAGTCGACAGGGTTTTGTTCGGTCTGAACAATTTTACGGATGTTATAAATGAGAAGACTCACAAAGAATTCGATAGATTCGCGTTCGAAATTAATAATAATACTATCAACTCTCCATCGATATATTTTGATCTTATCATCATCGGCTCAGGACCGGCAGGGAGCTCTTGTGCACTGTCCCTGAAAAACAGTGGTTTAAAAATCGCATTGATGGATAAGTCTGATTTTCCACGAGATAAGGTATGTGGAGATGCCATCGGTGGTCGGGTAAAACGTGTTTTGGACCAGATTGACCCAACATTACTTTCAGAATGGGAAGCTTTTCCCCGCAAGAATATTTCCAAAGGTTGGAAACTGGTAGCTCCCAACGGTAAAGAAGTTTCGGTGTACTTTTCGAACTCAGGTTATGTAGCCACACGTATGGATTTTGACCATTTTCTTTTTCAGAAGGCCAGCAAATCCGATGGGATTGAAACAATTCTGAATGATCGTGTTTCATCAATACGAAATCAAGGCGACAAAATTGAGTTACAAACAGAATCAGGAAAAACTCTTTGTGCGAAAATGGTAATTGGATGTGATGGTGCGCATTCGATAGTAGCAAAGCAGCTTGCCGGTTTTAAAGTAAACCTCAAAGATTATTCCGGTGCAGTGCGAACATATTACGAACACATTTCTGGAATTACAGATCCAAATTTGATCGAAATATATTTGCTAAAGGATTATCTCCCAGGATATTTCTGGATCTTTCCCCTGAGTCCGACAAGTGCCAATGTTGGATTTGGTATGTTATCGGAGGATATTCGGAAGCGAAAACTTGATTTAAAAATCGCTTTAAAACATATTATTCATTCAAATCCGATGCTTAAATCAAGATTTGAAAACGCGGCGATGAAAGGTGAAATTGAAGGTTTTGGATTGCCTTTGGGTGGTAAAAAAAGAGCTTTGTCAGGCAACCGATTTTTGCTTTGCGGTGATGCTGCTTCTCTCATCGATCCATTGAATGGTGAAGGAATTGGAAATGCAATGCTGAGTGGTCGAATCGCTGCCGAACACGTGATTCGTGCCTTTCAAACGTCCGACTTCAGTGCCAATAATCTTCATGCCTACGATCTTGCTGTCTATAAAAAATTGTATCCTGAATTGAGGAAAAAATGGTGGATGCAAAAAATTTTCAATCGACCCTGGCTGATCAACCGCCTTGTTAATCTTGGTATTTCAAATCCGGGAATAAAAGACTGGATAGGTAAAAAGCTTTAACTACGGATTTTACACTTGAATCAACAAAAGAACGTTGATTTCTCTGCGATCTTCATCGCTCTCCAAGTGTGCTTTTAGCTACCTTCACCACATGGGAGGAAATTCATTCGGAACACTTTTCAAACTCACAACTTTTGGCGAATCCCACGGTTCTGCCATTGGGGGTATAATCGATGGATGTCCGGCAGGTTTGCAATTGGATCTGGAGAAGATTCGAGGTGCCATGGCACGCCGCAAGCCGGGTCAATCAATTCTCACTACCCAACGCCAGGAGGCTGATGAATTTGAAATACTTTCCGGTGTTTTTGAAGGGAAAACTCTCGGCACTCCATTGGCATTCATTATCCGAAATCAGGATTACAAGCCTTCTGATTACGAAACTGTAAAGACAGTTTTTCGTCCTTCTCATGCTGATTATACGTATCATGTCAAATACGGTCATCGCGATCATCGTGGAGGAGGCCGGTCGTCCGCACGAGAAACTGCTGCACGCGTGTTCGCCGGTGCTGTGGCAATGCAATTCCTCGAACAAGCTGGTATACAAATTCAGGCTTACGTATCGCAAGTGGGTCCACATAAACTGGCAATTCCTTACACGGAGCTTGATTTATCCACAATAGAATCCACAGCTGTGCGTTGTCCTGATCTGAGGATGGCTGAGACGATGTCAGACTACATTTCAAAACTCAAAGCAGAAGGCGATACGACTGGCGGAGTGATTACATGTATTTTGAAACAAATTCCTCCAGGATTAGGCGAACCGGTTTTCGATAAATTTCAGGCTGATCTTGCGAAGGCCTGCATGAGTATCAATGCTGCTCATGCATTTGATTATGGAAGCGGTTTTGATGCTGCGTCCATGAAAGGTTCTGAGCACAATGATGTTTTTGAAAAAGACATGCACGGAAAAGTGATCACAAAAAAGTAATTTTTCAGGAGGAATACAGGGAGGAATCACCAATGGCATGGATATTTATTTCCGGGTAGCATTCAAACCTGTTTCTACACTTCTGAAAAACGCAACAAACCATCAATGAAGCCGGAGAATCTGTTCAGCTCGACATGAAAGGCCGTCACGATCCCTGTGTAGTTCCTCGCGCTGTTCCCATTGTAGAGGCAATGGCTGCACTTGTTGTATTGGATCATTTTATGAAAAATAAAACAGTGAAGTTGTCCGGACTTTTTCCGGAAGAATAATTTGCAAAAATTTATTTAATAAAATTCTGAATCAAAATTTAAACAAATCAATCAATGAAAAAAGCACTCAAATGGATCGGCATTTTCCTGGTACTCTTTATTGCCTTTCTTGTAGCAGCTCCTTTTCTTTTCAAAGACAAAATAGTCGCGAAGATTAAAGAAGAAACAAATAAGAACCTGAATGCAAAAGTGGATTTTGGAGATTTCGATCTTTCGCTCATCCGAAGTTTTCCAAATTTCTCCCTGCGTATGAACGAACTTAAAGTAATCAACGTGGAACCTTTTGCCGGTGATACTTTACTCTATACAAAACAGCTGGACCTCACCGTTGATTTGATGAGTGTCATCAGAGGAGGTGAGATTACTATTCGATCTGTGAGCCTGAATTCTCCTGTTCTCTATTTTCTTGTAAACAAAGAAGGCAAAGCAAACTGGGACATCGCCAAAGCATCTTCCGGACCGGCCAATGCCTCAGAGCCTTCAACCTTTAAAGCATCGTTAAATAAATATTCTCTCGAAAAAGGGAAAATTATCTACGATGACAAAAGCCTGGGATTTTACCTGAAACTTGATGATGTGAATCACAATGGATCCGGTGACTTCACTCAGGATTTGTTTGTTTTATCTACATACAGATGCATCCAAAGTGGATATGTCTTATGGAGGTTTAACATATATATCCAAAGCGAAAGCCGCCATTGAGGCAGATCTTGATATGGACATGAAGAATTTTAAATTCACTTTCAAAGAGAATAAAATTCGTTTGAATGAACTCGATCTGGGACTGAATGGCTGGGTATCTATGCCTGATACCAACATTGATATGGAATTGAAATTTGCAGCCGCACAATCTGAATTCAAGAATTTTATTTCCATCATTCCTGCCGTTTATTCAGCCGATTTTAAGGACTTGAAATCATCCGGTAAAATGTCGCTCAGTGGTTTCATTCAGGGTCGTTACAATGCAGGTTCAATGCCGGGATTTGGATTGACACTCAATATTGACAACGGAATGTTTCAGTATCCCGCATTGCCGGCAGCTGTCAAAAATGTGTTCGTTGACCTGAATATTATGAACCCTGACGGCGTTCCGGATCATACACTGATCAATTTATCCAAACTGCATGTGGAAATGGCCGGCGATCCGTTTGATGCCAAATTGGTACTCAAAACACCTGTGAGTGATCCCGATCTTGATGCCTTCTTCAAAGGAAAAATTATTCTTGATAACATTGGCAAAATTGTACCACTTGAAAAAGGTACTTCACTCACCGGCATTATTGCCTGTGATCTTAGTGCAAAAGGAAAAATGTCGGCAGTTGAACAAAAAAAGTTTGATCAATTTCATGCTGCCGGAAACCTGGGAATTACCGGAATGCATTACAGTTCCGCTACCATGGCTCAACCGCTCATTTTAAATACACTTCAGCTCGCTTTCAATCCACAACTTGTCTCCATGACTGCATTGAATGCTAAATTGGGCAAAAGTGATTTTAATGCAAGTGGAACGCTTGAAAACTTCCTTCCTTATGCTTTAAAAGATGAAACGATCAAGGGAAGTTTGAAATTAAATTCGACAAGCATTGATCTCAATGATATGATGGGTGCAGAAACAACAAGTGCAGCCGCGACTCCCGATACAACAAAAATGTCTGTCGTTGAAATTCCGGGAAATATTGATTTCACCATCAATGCAAGCATTGGCACATTGGCTTATCAGAATTACACAATGAAAAATGTGAATGGTGGAATTGTAATCAAGGACAAAGCTGTACGAATGAAAGATGTGACTTTGCAAATGATGGATGGCAGCATGAAATTAAATGGAGGTTACAGTTCAGCAGATCCGAAGAAACCAAGTATCGATTTTGCAATGGGATTGAAAGACTGGGATATCCAGAAAACCGTTACTACTTTCAATACAGTTGAAAAAATGGCGCCGATTGCCAAGAACACCACCGGGAAATTTTCGGTGGACATGACAGTTGCCGGATTACTGGATCAGCAGATGAGTCCAATTGTGAATTCACTGAACGGTGCAGGCAAACTAAATACTTCGAAAATTACTGTAAGTGGTTTTCCTGCATTCAATAAAATTGCAGATGCATTAAAAATGCCATCCTGGAAAAAACTGGATATTCCTTCCATGAATCCTTCTTTTAAATTTGTGAATGGAAGTGTATTTATTGATCCTTTTGATGTGACAATAAATGGATTCAAAAGCAAGATCGGTGGATCGAATGGATTTGATCAGACAATTGATTACACTGTCTTTTCCGACATTCCTCGTGCATCTTTTGGCGGTGCGGCAAATGCTGCTCTTGACAATCTGCTTTCAGCAGCCAATTCCAAAGGTGCTAATGTTAGTGTTGGTGAAATGATTCCCGTGAATATCAAAATTGGTGGCACAGTAACAGACCCTAAAATTTCCACAGATCTCAGCAAACAAGGAGCCAAAGCAATGGACGATTTGAAAGCCGCTGCCAAAGCTGAATTTGATAAAAAGAAGGCGGAAGCAGAAGCAAAAATAAGGGAAGAAGCAGATAAATTGAAATCGCAAGGCCAGGCAAAACTGGATGCTGAAAAAGCAAAGGCTGCAGCGGAAGTCGACCGTGTGAAAAAGGATGCCGAAGCAAAAGCAAAAGCCAAATCAGATAGTTTGAAAAAAGCCGCTGAACAAAAAGCAAAAGACGAATTGAAAAATTTAAACCCTTTTAAAAAGTAGATTTTAATTTTGATGCATTATTTAACTCCTGCAAGGAATAAAGCCTTGGGTTTGTTTGTCGTATTGTTCCTTATCGCTTTCAGTGCTTCTGCACAGGATGGCCTTTGTCCGAAGTCGCAGAATAAAAAGGCTGTCAAGAACTACGAAGAAGCCGCGGCTTTATTCAAATCAAAGAAGTACAACGATGCTCTGGAACTCATCGGAAAAGCTATCGACGATGATCCGGAATTTGCAGATGCCTATTTGTTACAAGGGAATGCCAGCCTGAAAAAAAAGGACTTTAAAACCATGGAACAAAGTTTCAAGAAAGTCATGGAACTGTGTCCCGATTTGGATCCCGAAATGTATTTTCAAATGGGGTGGTTGTATTTTGATTATAAAAAATGGAAAGAATCAGAAAGCTATTTCAAGAAATTTCTCTCTTTCGACAAGATCAATGAGGAACATGGGACCAAGGCAGAACAGATGCTTGTGAAAGCAAAATTGTATGCTCATCCAGTACCTTTTGATCCCAAACCTGTTCAGGACTTGTCTACCAGAGATCCGGAATATCTTCCTTATATCTCTCCGGATAACGAGCTTGCATTTTTCACAAGGCGATTTGAAATGAAAGTACGCGACTTGTTAACGCCTCAGAGTGTTGAGAAGTTCATGATTGCGCATTTAAAATCACCCGGCGTTTTTGATCAGGGAGTTCCAATGGAGGAACCCTTCAATAGAAATACGAGCAATAACGAAGGTGGTGCATCAATCACAATCGACAACAAGCATTTATTTTTCACGGTCAATACAAAAGGGAATTTTGATATCTGTACTTCTGATTTAATTGATGGAAGATGGTCAGAAATCACCAATCTCGGATCTGCCGTAAATGATCCGATGCAATGGGATTCCCAACCCAGTATTTCTTCCGATGGCAAGACACTCTATTTTGCTTCCGCACGGGATTCATTGTCGGGAATTGATATTTACTACACAACAAAGAAAGAGGATGGAAGCTGGAACAGAGCGAAGAAACTCGGACCGGAAATCAATAGCAACGGGAATGAAAAATCGCCATTCCTCCATAGTGACAGCAGAAGTTTATATTTCTCTTCAGACAGTTTACCCGGACTCGGTGGTTACGATATTTTCATGAGTAAGATGGATGACAAAGGACATTGGGGAAAACCGGTGAACATTGGATATCCCATCAATACCGAGTCGGATGAAGTGGGATTTTTTGTAAGCACAGATGGTAAGTCGGGATATTTTGCTTCCAATAAATTGAACGGAGGTGGAAGCGGTTTTGATATCTATTCATTCGATCTTTATCCGGATATGCGACCGAATAAAGTTTATTTTCAGAAAGGGGATATGAACGGAACTCAAAATGAAGAGATCGTCAATGCAACAATTGAAATCAAAGATGCTTCCACTAAAAAGATCACTAAAATTGATGTCGATTCTGTGACAGGAGAATATGCCTTCGTTGTTAATTTTGAACATGATTTGTTGTTGTCTGTAAAAAAGGAAGGATACGCGTTTGAATCGCAATATATTTCTTCCCGGGACACAGAAAATGTACAACCTGTAAAACGAGATATCGAATTAAAAAAGTTAGTCGTAGGAGGACAGTATACAATCAATGATATTTTATTCAGCACCAATTCGTATGAACTAAATGATACGATTAAAACTGTCCTCGACGAGTTTTCCGAATACATGAAATTAAATCCAAAGCTGAGAGTCTCCCTGCATGGTCATACCGACAACATTGGAAATCCAAAAGACAATATGATACTTTCTGAAGACCGGGCGAAAGCAGTTTTTGATTACCTCGTTTCGAGAGGCATTGAGAAAGGAAGAATGTCATTCAAAGGATTTGGAGAAACAAAACCGATTACGTCGAACGCTACTGAAGCAGGAAAAGCAAGAAACAGGAGAACAGTTTTTGTTGTAACCTCAAAATAAAGAATTCCTGAAATCGTTTTTATTCCGGTATAAAATTATTTAAATGAAATTTAGTTTTGAAAACCAAAGTATGAGAAATGTATTTTTTGCCTTCTTCGTTCTTATCAGTGGAACAAGTGCAGCCCAGACTCTCAAAACAATAAAAAACTCCGAAATAAAAACTGTGCGAGTTTATCAGAATGGAGCACAAGTGAATCGCAGCGTCCAAACAACTGTTGAGGCTGGCATTACACAGCTACTCATTCCGAATTTATCTTCATCAATATCGAAGAGTACCATCGCCGTTTCCGGGATTGCAGATGCGACATTGTTATCTGTTGTACACCAACTGAACTCCCTGGAAGAAGAGATGAAAACACCGGAATTAAAAAACATGGAAGACTCACTTCTCCTATTGATGAAGGATAAAGACAAGGCAACGAGTCTGCAGGAAGTGTTTCTTGAAGAAATTACTTTATTGAAAGCGAATAAATCTGTTGGAGGTGCGAATGTTGGTGTTGATCCGGATAATCTGAAAGAGATTGCGGATTTTTTTCGCGAACGAATGATCGAGCTGAAAGTGAAGTTGCTGGATCTGGAAAAAGAACAAACCAGTCTGGATGAAAGGATTGCAAAAGTATCCAGACACATCGGTGAATTGAATGCAAAGAACGATGTACCAAGCAGCATAATCATTATTGCTGTTTCCGCAAAATCACGAATGAACCTTAATCTTAACCTGACCTATTTTGTGAGTGGAGCAGGCTGGACACCCAAATATGATATTCGTGCAACCGATATAAAGAACCCGGTTCTATTGGCTTACAAAGCAGATATCCTTCAAAATACCGGTGAAGAATGGAAGGATGTCAAGCTAACACTTTCCACAGGTAATCCATCCCTGAGCGGTAACAAACCGGAATTGCTTCCCTGGTATCTGGACATTTACCGACCGGAGTATCAACACAAAACAAATTTGAATTTGACGAATCAGGTTCCCGCTAATTATGAATTGAATGAAGTACAAATTAGTACAAGGAAATCAGATGCTACAACTTACCAATGGGACGCGGTTATTGTGGAACAAAATCAACTGAGCACAGATTTCGAAATTCAAATTCCATATACTATTCCTTCCGATGGAAAACAGTACACTGTCGATATTCAATCCTATGAGTTGCCTGCGAGTTTTACCTATTTCGCAGTACCCAAAAAAGATAAGGATGCATTTCTGATAGCAAAAATAACAGGATGGGAAAGTTTAAACCTGCTCGCGGGAAAATCCAATGTCTATTTTGAGGGGAGCTTTGTAGGCGAATCGTCCATTAATCCAAGAAGCACAAATGATACTCTTGATCTTTCATTAGGAAGGGATAAAAAAATTGTAATTCTTCGTGAGAAACAAAAGGAATTAAGTTCCTCTAAATTTGTTGGTGGAAATGTTGTGAAAGAACTCAACTATGAAATTTCAGTTCGAAATGGTAAAAAAGAATCCATTCAAATTGTGATTGAAGATCAGGTTCCGATTTCTAAAAACGGAGATATTAAAGTTAATGTCCAGGAAAATTCATCCGGTAACTATTCAGAAGAAACTGGAAAAGTAATGTAGAAGATGGATATTCCACCCGGAACCACAGAAAAACGAAAACTTAATTTTACGGTTAAATATCCCAAGGAAAAAGAAATTGTTGGGCTCTGATAAGATGAAATTATTGAGAAATGAGCTCGGAAAAACGGTGAGTAAGTGTTAATTATTTGATGCTGGAAGGTCAATATGCAAATCGCACGCCTGGATTAGCTTCGCATCCCTTTTTTCCGTTTTTTTGTATTCCATCTGCTTGTCTATTTTGATCAAAATCAAGAGAATATTCGGTGTTTTCTGCTTGTTTACTGCATTTGGACTCTTCCATTTGCAGGAAAGCCTCTATGCCCAGTGTCTGAGTCCGATTTCAATTTACCCTTTTCAAGAAGATTTTGAAGCTGGACCTGCCGGTTGGGTCTCCGGCGGAACGAATTCTGATTGGGTTCTGGGCACTCCCACTAAACCAGTAATAGCAAATGCAGCGAGTGGAAGCAATTGTTGGATTACTGGTGGTTTGAATACTTCCTTTTATAGTTACGGAGAAAGATCATGGGTGATGAGTCCGTGTTTTGACCTGAGTTCACTCACTAAACCTGTTGTTTCGTTTTCTGCATTCTGGGATACGGAGTACTTGTACGATGGAGCAAATTTTCAATATTCCATTGATGGTGGAAATTCATGGAGAACATTGGGAGCATTTTCAGAACCGGATAATTGCCTCGATCAGAATTGGTACAACGTAAACAGTGTTACGAATCTTTCCGGGATTACCAATGACAACCAGGGTTGGGCAGGGACAACACAAAACACTTCCGGATCCTGCAGAGGTGGCCATGGGAGCGGACAATGGATGGAGGCGAAACATTGTCTTGCCGTAGTCGCCGGACAATCCCAGGTTTTATTTCGTTTTACTTTTGGTTCCGGTACAACGTGCAATGATTACGATGGATTTGCATTCGACCTTTTTCGTATTGAAGAAGCGACTGCTGTCCCATACAATTTTACCTGGCATTGTGTTGCAAATAATGTTGTTCAGTTCAACGATACCATTTCTACTTGTCACACCTATTGGAATTGGAATTTTGGTGATCCGGGCTCTTCCGGAAATACAAGTAATCTGCAATCACCCCAACATACTTACTCTGCTCCGGGAACTTATTCTGTCACACTTTTTGCAGGAAATGAATGTATTCCGGACGTGAGTGCTTCGGTGAACATATTTATCCTTGATATCACAACTACATCCACTCCGGAACATGCATCAATGCAAAAGATGGCACAGCAGCGGTTCAGGTGATCGGTAGTCCTTCTGTGAATCTGTACACCTGGAATACGGATCCAATTCAAAACACAGCCACAGCAACCGGATTGGGTGCTGGGGATTATGCCGTGAATATTACCACTGCCAATGCCTGTGATGTGGATGCAACTGTAAGAGTGGAAATTGGACCTGACGCGTTCCCTGTTGTAGAACTTGGCAATGATACTTTGTGTCCCGGTTCATTTATTCTGTTGCGAGCAGGAAATTTTCAAGCATACAAATGGCAGGATTCTTCGGCACAGAGTTCTTTTGTTGTCGAATCCGGTGGAATGTATTCTGTTCGCATCACAAATTCTGCAGGATGTACAACAAGTGATTCGATTTTTATTTCAGAAAGATTGCCTGAATGAACTGGTATTTCCAAATGCTTTTACTCCGAATGAGGATGGAATCAATGAAATTTTCTTGCCACTGGGAAGCGAAGTCAGCACGTACGATCTCCGGATTTTTAATCGTTGGGGTCAACTGATTTTTGAAACCGATGATCAAAACAAAGGGTGGGACGGAAGATTCCATGGTCGTGCCCAGCAGGATGGAATTTATCTTTACAAAGTGAGTTATGGAATCCGATCCGGAGAAGAAAAAGCAAGAACCGGAAAACTTGTTCTCATTCGCTAAGAGCAAGGCTCAATGATTTATGAAAGCACCTTTATCTTTTATTTTTATTTTTTGGTTTCTTTTTCAGTCTAATGTACATGCCATGGATCGGATTGCAACCGATTCAATAATTGTGAATGATTCATCAATTGCAGAAGAAGAGTCTTCCCGGTCACATATAAAATTATTTGAAAATTCTCCTGTTCCTGATAAAAGTCGAACACGTTTATTAATGTGTACAACGATTGGTTTGTATCCTGTGAGCATGTATTGGTTGTACACGCAATGGTATCAGGATTATCCACAATCCGGGTTTCATTTTTTTAACGACAATGCTGAATGGGAAAAGATGGATAAATTCGGACATGCCTGGGATGCCTACTCAATTTCAAAACCACTGATGAAATGTTTTCGCTGGTCCGGTTATAGCAACACGAAGTCTACTTTGCTGGCAAGTGGAATTTCATTTCTTTATCAGACAACTGTAGAAGTGTTCGATGGCTTTTCTGAGGAATGGGGGTTTTCTTCCGGCGATATTATCTGCAACACTGCCGGAGTTGGCTTGTTTGCCGCGCAACAAGTAGGATGGGAAGAGCAACGCATAGTTTTAAAATATTCATTTCATCAAACGAAGTATTCCAGGTATCGTCCACAGCTACTCGGAAGTAATTTACCAGAAAATATTCTGAAAGATTACAATGGTCTTACCTACTGGGCCAGCATTAATCCCGCTAGTTTTTTTAAGAACAAAACCTGGATACCGAATTGGATAAGTCTGGGTATCGGATTTGGTGCTGAAGGAATGACAGGAGGGAAGGAAAATCCGGAATATGTGGACGGTAAAATGATTCCTTCGTTCGAGCGCTACAGACAATATTATCTCGGTCTGGATATTGATCTTGCACGAGTACAAATGAAATCAAAAGTGCTGACATCAATTTTTAAATTCATCAATATCGTTCATCTACCGGCACCTGCAATCGAATTCGGCAAGGGAAGAAAAGCCCGGTATCACGCATTCTATTTTTAACAGTATCAATAAGCAGGAATGCTCGGGTCAATTTGTTGTGAATATGCAATTATTCCACCTTTCAAATTGTACAGATTTGTCATCCCGAACCGTCGTTCAAGCTCCATCACGATGACGCCGCTTCGTCCGCCACTTTTGCAATGCACAATTACCGGCCTATCTTTAGAAATACGGTCGACTTCTTCCAGTACAGAAGCCATCGGAATGAGTTCTCCGTTCAGGTTGCAAATTTCATATTCAAAAGATTCCCTGACATCAATGAGCTGAAAATCTTCATTTCTGTCCATTTTTTCCTTTAATTCCTGTACAGTTATTTCTTTCATGGGGTATTTTATTGGCAATTTTGGAGTCCGGTAAAAATAAATTATTTTAGGTTGATATTAATGATTGATGGATTAAATTTAACATCTACAAAATCAGAACGAATTTCTCACAAATTGGAAATTTGATCCTTCAGCACCTTTGCGAATTAAAAATAAAATCCTGATCCCATGAAAAAAATTCTACAACTGCTCGTGCTTTTCTGTTGCTACGCAGGCCAATCGATGGCCGGTTCCGGTGGTCCCGATGCCTTCGGGTATATCTGGCGCGACAACCTCGATCCGCAAGGGCCTGCATACAATTGGATAGACATTCTTTCCAAACCCGGACGTGTACTGGTTGAAAGACTTTCCGACGACAACACGCAAGGACCCTTTCAGATGAATTTTGGATTTCATTATTATTGGTACGATGTGAATCAGTTCTGGATCGGGTCCAACGGATACATTGCTTTCCAAAGTTGTCAATTATCGGTTCCTCTGCCCATCATTCCGAATACATCCATGCCGCAAGATTACATTGCTGCAATGGCTGCGGATCTTAATTTTGACGGAGCCGGAAACCCGGGACAATGTTATTATTGGCAAAGTCCGAATCAGGATTCACTCGTAGTTTCATGGCTCAATGTTCCATTCTGGGATCAGCTGGCGCCATCCTATCAGGGCAATAATACATTCCAGTTGATCCTGTGTACATTGGATAGTTCAATAACATTTCAATACCAGCAACAAACCGGAATTTATGGAGGAGGAAATTCTCCGTTTCTATCCGCAGGGATTGAGAATATTAACGGTGGAATCGGATTACAAAGTATGCTGAATCCGGGTGGTGGTGGTTCCGGTTATTTCATTACTCCCTATGCTGTGAAGTTTACTTTTCCTTCCAATAGTTCTTTCCAGGCACTGGATGCTTCCACTTTATACAATGATAATGTAACCAATGGCGCACGATTTATCAGCAATCAAACTCCGCGTCCATGGCCGATGAGCAGTGAAATAAAAAATGCCGGTAATGTTCCACTGAATCCCTTCAATGTGTATTCTTATGTTGCTACCTCCGCAAGCGGTTTCACAGGGACAATTGAAGTTGATGATACAATTACAACAGGAGCACTTTCTCCGCAAGCAACCCAGGCTATCACTATGGGTGAGACGTTTAGTCCGCAGTTTGATGGAACATATTTGCAAGTTACACGCACACTTTTCCCCGGGTGATATCGCTCCAAGCAATGACAGTGCAACACTTGAGCTTGTTGTAGTCGATACAATGAATGTTCCGGTACGATTATCTTATGATGATGGATTCAGCAATGGAGTGGGATTGAATTGGCTTGGCGGACAGGGTGGCGCAGGTGTTGAATTTGTTCCTCCTTTTTATCCGTGTAAATTAACTTCTGTTCATGCATACATTACTTCCAACCCGAATATTGTCAACTTCTACATGTCAGTGTTCGATGACAATGGAGGATCCGGAAGCACCGGAACCAGATTGGATTCTGTATTTGTTCCGTCATCTGCATTTATTGCTCCGACCTGGGTCGACATTCCTCTTACTAATCCGATCATTATTACCAGCGGAAGCTTTTATGTGTCCTGGAATATGGATGGACAAGGGATTATACTTGGAAACTCGGTAACCGGACCATTCAGTAACAGAACTTTTGAAGTACTTGGAAATGCATGGGCCATTTACCGCAACCGTCAGATCGAAGATCTGATGATCAACGCAACTATTGACACAGTGAATATTCCTGTTGGTATTGCTTCACTGGCCTTTGAAACAGGAATCAGTCAGTTTTATCCGAATCCTACAGGTTCAAGTACATATCTGACATTGGATATGCAGGGTGTTCAGGATAAATATATTGGTTTGCAATTGTATTCTTCTGATGGTAAACTGGTATCCGAGAACCATCCGGAAATTAATCCGGGTATCTCCAATCAGATTCGTCTCGATGTATCCGCGTTAAATACAGGTGTATACTTTTGCAAAATCTATTCTGAAAATAAAATTGCCACACGTATCGTGAATGTCATCCGATAAATTAATTGATTTCTAAGAAACCCGGATACTAGCCGGGTTTCTTTTTATTTTTTTTTCATGAAAATTGAAGTCATACATTATTCCGAAGAACTCAAACCGCATTTTAAAAGTTTGAATCTGGAATGGCTGAATAAATATTATACACCTACAGTCGCGGATCTTCTGATTCTCGATCATCCGGAAGATATTGTCAGCAAGGGTGGTCAGGTTTTCTTCGCATTGGGAGATGGTGTTGTTGCCGGGACTTGCGCTGTGGTGCTTCACCAACAAAATTCTTACGAGCTCATAAAAATGGGAGTAACAGCGGCTTTTCAAGGAAGAGGAATAGCAAATACTTTGATGCAGGCGGTAATCGAAGAAGCAAAAAAGAAGGGCATTAAAAAAATCACCCTTGAAACTGCTGCTTCACTAAAAGCAGCAATTTCACTGTATAAAAAAACTGGCTTTGTTCAATCCAGCCCGGAGGAAATTCATCCTGATTTTGGCAGATTGACATTCAAAATGGAATTGAATCTCGATTGAGGGAAATTTGATTTTAAAATTATTTATTTTTCGGCTGAATAAGATCCCATAAATTTCCATAGAGATCTCTGAACACTGCAACTTTTCCCCAGGATTCTTCAGCAGGCTCACGGATAAACGTTACATTTTTTTCTTTCAAATGTTTGTAGTCTCTTTCCAAATCATCCGTATGTAAAAATAAAAACACCCGTCCGCCGGTTTGATTGCCAATGCGGCTGTATTGTTCATCACTTGCCGCTTTGGCTAATAATAAGGATGTTCCTGTGCTACCTGCCGGTGCAACCACCACCCATCGTTTCGTCTCACTCATCACAGTGTCTTCCACAAGAGTGAACAACAATGTTTTTGTGTAATACTCGATTGCTTTATCATAATCGTCCACAACAAGTGCGATGAGTGCCAATGTCTGCTTCATAATTTATTTGAGAGAAAAGAATTCAATTTCAGGAGCCTGCTAATTTTTCCAATTCATACATTTCGTCACGCAATCTTGCTGCTTCGATAAAATCCAAATCACGGGCGGCCTTTTCCATTGACTTCCTTGTTTGCGCAATCAGTTTTTTGAGGTCTTCGCTCTTCATGTATTTTACGACCGGATCAGCGGCAATACTCAAATGGCCACCTTCCACATAGGCATTCGCTTCGATGTGTTTGGAATCCGCTACTTTGGTTTGCCCCATTATACTTTCAATGGATTTAACAATCTGCTGTGGCGACAATCCATGTTCTTCATTGTATTTTATCTGCTTCTCACGTCGGCGCTGTGTCTCATCAATCGTTTTTTGCATGCTGTCTGTCATTTTATCTGCATAAAAGATAACACGACCGTTGATATTCCGTGCAGCACGTCCTGCTGTTTGAGTCAGTGAACGATTGCTCCGTAAAAATCCTTCTTTGTCTGCATCCAAAATAGCAACCAAGGAGACCTCCGGCAAATCCAGACCTTCCCGCAACAAATTAATTCCAACCAGCACATCGAAATTTCCAAGACGAAGATCCCTGAGAAGTTCAACACGATCCAGGGTCACTACTTCGGAATGGATGTAGCGACAATTGATATTCAATTTGGTCATGTATTTAGTGAGCTCCTCAGCCATTCTCTTTGTGAGTGTCGTGACCAAGACACGTTGACCCGCTTTTACTGTTTTGTCGATTTCTTCCAGGAGATCATCTACCTGATTGATGCTCGGACGTACTTCAATCACAGGATCCAGCAAGCCGGTAGGGCGAATGACCTGCTCGACAAGTACACCCTCACTTTTTTGCAATTCATAATCCGCAGGAGTAGCACTCACATAGATGATTTGTTTTACCATCGATTCCCATTCTTCAAATTTCAAAGGACGGTTGTCAAGTGCTGATGGCAGGCGGAATCCATATTCAACAAGATTTTGTTTTCTCGAACGGTCTCCACCGTACATAGCACGGATCTGTGGTATTGTCACATGGCTTTCGTCGACGACCATTAACCAATTGTCAGGGAAATAATCGATCAGGCAAAAGGGTCGGGTTCCCGGCTCACGACCATCAAAATAGCGGGAGTAGTTTTCAATACCGGAGCAATATCCCAATTCACGAATCATTTCCAGATCATAGGTCACACGGTCTTCCAGACGTTTCGCTTCGAGATTTTGTCCGAGTGATTTCATGTATTCCGTCTGCTTAACCATATCCTCCTGAATATTCCAGATGGCTTCCAATTGCCGGTCCGGACTGGTGACAAAGATGGTTGCAGGATAAATAGTGACTTCCGTATTTTTTTCTATCGTACGTCCGGAAACAGGATCGATTGTTACAATTTCTTCAATCTCATCTCCAAAGAAATTAATCCGGTAGGCAATGTCTCCGTAAGCAAGAAAAACATCTACAGTTTCTCCGCGTACTCTGAATGTGCCTCGCTTGAATTCAATATCGGTACGGCTATAGAGTGCTGTAACCAGTTGGTGGAGAAAACCATTCCGACTGATTTTCTGGCCTTCTGTTGCTTTGATAGTATTGGATTTAAAATCATCCGGATTTCCAATACCGTAAATACAAGAAACCGAACTCACGACAATCACATCCTGGCGACCGGAAAGCAGGGCAGTAGTGGTACTCAATCTCAGCTTTTCAATTTCCTCATTGATGGCAAGATCTTTTTCGATATAAGTATTCGTAGTAGGGATGTAAGCTTCCGGCTGGTAATAATCGTAATACGAAACAAAATATTCCACAGAGTTTCGCGGAAAAAACTGTTTGAACTCACCGTACAACTGCGCAGCAAGAGTTTTATTATGACTCAAGACCAGAGTAGGTCTTTGGGTTTGAGAGATCACATTGGCGATGGTGAATGTTTTCCCGGAACCGGTAACACCAAGCAGAGTCTGTGCTCCATCGCCTCTGTTCACGCCTTCCACAAGTTGTTGAATTGCCTGTGGCTGATCGCCTGTGGGTTTGTAATCGGATTCTAGTTCAAATTGCATAAGGGACAGGAATTGAGGAAAGAAAATCGACCAATAAGGAATTATAAAAATAGAAAAACAACAGGATCTAAATACATCTCAGCATCTGATGTATGGACAAAAAAAAGACCGGATCGACCGGTCTTTTTTCTAAACATAAATCGGTTCGTTCCAGATCTCCCAGGACTTTTCAGCCTGGAGACGGAGCATTCGGAATCCGTTGTGGATAAAGGCACCGGCTTCCTTTGATTTTTCAAGAAACTTCGTTTGTGCCGGATTGTAGATCAAATCGAAACACAAATTTTTATGTGTCAGAAATTCGTAGGGAATATTCGGACATTCACTCACGTTCGGATACATTCCAAGCGGAGTTGTATTGACAATCACCTGGAATGCCTTCATTGTATTAGCGTTCAAATCAGCATAACAATAATGAAAACGTGACTCTTCACGGGTGACGAAGAAATGTTCGATGTTCAGCTTTCTGAAAACAAAAGACACTGCTTTTGCAGAACCGCCGGTACCCAAAATCAAAGCTCGGCGGTGGTGCGGACGAAGAATCGGACGTATAGCCAATTCAAAACCCCAGGCATCCGTATTGAATCCATGAAGTTCAAATTTTCCATTGTCCTGACGGTGAATGCGAATGGTATTCACAGCCCCGATTTTTTGGGAGATATCATCCAGGTTATCCAGCATTGGGATAATATCCTGTTTGAAAGGAATGGTTACATTCAGACCAACCAGATCAGGATTATCTTTTACAATCTGCTTCAGATCATAAATATTCTCGGTATCGTAATTTTCATAGGCACAATCACTACGACCTTCACGCTGAAATTTTTCGAGAAAAAATTTCTTTGAGTAAGAATGTTCGAGTGGGTGACCAAATAAACCAAAACGTTTCATGATTGAAGGAATTTGTGGTTAAATTAATTCGCAGTATTAGATGGGAAGAATTTTGCTTTGATAAAAGCGATAATCATAGGTAAAAGTGAAAGAACAATAATTCCGAAGACAACAAGAGTGAAATTTTGTTTGACAGCTGGAATATTACCAAAGGCATAACCGGCAAGGCAAAATCCGAGAATCCAAAGAATATTGCCGAGAAAGCTGAAACCGATGAAACGACGATAAGTCATACTTCCAAGTCCGACAACAAAAGGAGCAAAGGTGCGAAGGATAGGCATGAACTTCGCTATCACTACAGTTTTACCCCCATGCTTTTCATAGAAACCATGCGTACGGTCAATGTATTCTTTCTTGATCAATTTTCTTTTTGCTGCGAGAATTTTGTGTCCGATGAAATTCCCAATAGCATAATTTGTATTGTCACCGGCAAATGCAGCAAGGAATAAAATCAGGATGAGTAAACCAATACTCAGTGAACCTGTAGCAGCAATAGCACCGGCAGCAAACAACAAAGAATCTCCCGGAAGAAACGGAGTGACCACAAATCCTGTTTCACAGAAGATGATCAGGGCCAACAACAAGTAAGTGAGTTTATCATACTGATTAACCATCTCGATGAGATGCTTATCGATATGCAAAATAAAATCAATTAACTGTTGAATAAACTCCATTTCAGGGGTAAAAGATTCTAAGACTTAAAGGAGGAATCAGATAAGAAGTGTCGCAGCTTTTCACTAACTCCGGTGCAAAGATAAGGAATAAGTATACCTTTTTCGACAATCAATACATTTTTATTACTTAATTAAACTTATTTAACATTTATCAAATTCACATATACAATTGTAACTTAGTCTGTAACTAAGAACTATGATCACAATCATTTCCGATGATGAATTTATGAATTTTCAGTTATAAACATTCCCTGCTGAAAAAGGGATGTTCTGATCCTAAGAAAATACCACAATTTCTTGTATTTTCAGTGTTTGATTTACTCTTGTATTTAAACAGGTGGAAGCTAAAAACCGCGGAAATTGAAATTACAAATTGGTGATAAAGTCAGGTTCTTAAATGACAACCTTGAAGGATCAGTAGTACGGATCTTATCCAACGATAAAGTCGAAGTAGCCGACGCCGACGGCTTTAAACATATTGCAGAGGAGAAGCAATGGGTTCGTATTGAATTTCAACTCGATGCTAAGCTCCCTAAGGAAGCACAAGGTAAAATAGAGGCAAATGAAACTGTAACTCTGGCTCCTGCAGCAAAAGTTTCTGTGCGAAAAGCAGAGGTAATTCCTTCTCTGGATCCTGATGATACAATCTATGCTGCACTAAAAATGGTGAATGAAAAAACACCATTAACTTCGGAAATAGAGCTCATTCTTGTAAACAATACCAATTATGAAGTAATTTTCACTGTATCCAGAAAGCTGGCAGAATTTCGATCGGGGATCGATTCCGGAGCATTATCCACGCGGACAGAATTATCACTTGGTGTTTATTCTCCTGACCAATTGCATCGTTTTGATGGCTTCGAATTTCAATTCCTTTTCTTCGGAAAAAAGGAATTCAGACCAAGGGCTCCGTTTATTAAATCTCTTATGTTTTCAGGTTCCGATTTCCTGGATCCTTCTCACAAAAACAGCTTGAGATCCGAGGAAAGACCTGTTCTCCTTATGCCTTTGTTCAGCCTGAATCCCTTGAATGATGTAGATATTTCGAAATTGCTGGACAAATACCAGCAAAAAGAAACCGAGGAAAGCCTGAGAAATCAACAAAAAGGAGCAAAAGGGAAAACTGAAAGGTTTACTGTCCTTTCAAGAACCAAGGTTGTCGACCTGCATATTGAAGAACTGATCAAGGACTATTCTGCAATGAGTAATGCACAGATAATCGCTTATCAACTAAACTATTTTCTTTATGAACTGGATCAGGCCATGATCAATAAGATCCACAAAATCACCTTTATACATGGCGTTGGTCAAGGAGTACTTAAGAGTGCTATTCGCGAAGAACTGAAAAAAATACCCTTCATCCGCTACGGCGAAGCACCTCCGGAACAGTATGGGTTTGGGGCGACGGAGGTGGAGTTTCTTTAGGAGTTATGAGTTATGAGTTAAGAGTTAAGAGTTAAGAGTTAAGAGTTAGGAGTGGGGAGTGGGGAATTGAGAATTATGAATTATGAATGAGCTGTCAGGCTGCTGATTTTTGACTTTTGAATTCTTCATTAGTTGCCAGTCCTCAGCTTTTACCTAATAAGGTCTAATTTCTATTTTCTATTCTCTAATTTCTAATTTCTATTCCCACTCCAGAGCTCGACCCTGTTCCCTTCAGGATCCATGATCCAGCCGAAGGTACCGTATTCAGAATCTTCAATTTTGGGATCGACTTCGACGTGTGCTGATTTCAGTGTTTCCAACAATGGTCGCAAATTGTTTACTCTGAAGTTCAACATTTGATTTTTGATGGAAGGCTGGAAATATTTTGTGTCTTCTTTGAAAAAAGTAAAGGCTGTTTTTGCTTGTATAGATGCATCGTTCAATTGACGCCATTTAAAAGTGTGCATACCATACTGGAATACCAAACCAAAATGATCTGAATACCATTTACCCTGGGCTTCCGGATTTTTACTTTTTATAAAAATCCCGCCGAAACCATTGACTTCTCCTTCCAAAGGAATTGTCTGTGCTGATTCTCCAAATCCGGATTCATTTGGTTCCCACAATTCGATTTTGTTTCCTTCCGGATCCATCACCCAGCCGAATTTTCCGTATTCATGTTCTTCGGTTGACTGCATCACATCGACTCCTTCAGATTTCAACAGTGGCAGGAGTTCAAATAAATTACTCACACGAAAGTTCAGCATCAGATCTTTTGTACTCGGAGCAAAGTATTCTGTCTGAACAGAAAACATGCTGAATGCTGTGGTGCAAATTTCATCAGGATTATCCGGATTTCTCCATTTCAAACTTGCATATACATTGGTACCAAATGGAATCCCAAGATTGTCTTCATACCATCTTGCAAGGAATTTCGGATCCTTTGCTTTGAGAAATACTCCACCAAGACCAGTGACACGTTTCATCAGTTTATCTGCTAAATTAGTAACCAAGAATTTTCAACATGCTTTTTGCACTTTGTTCTTTTGCAAACAGACGGGTAGTGATTTCACCATCTTCATCGCGGTCGATAATTACATGCTTTGGAGCAGGAACCAGACAGTGCTGAATTCCTCCATAGCCCCCAATACTTTCCTGGTAAGCGCCGGTATGGAAAAATCCGATGTACAAAGTTTCTCCCTTTGGTTCATCCTCCTTCGGAAGATAGACCTGATTCACATGCGACTCCGTATTGTAATAATCGTCGCTGTCGCAGGTGAGTCCTCCAATATTGACTCGGTTATAATCCTTCTCCCATTGGTTGATCGCAAGCAGGATAAACTTCTGTTTAATTCCCCAGGTATCCGGAAGTGTGGTGATGAATGAACTGTCGATCATGTACCACAATTCGTTATCGTTCTGTTGCTTTTGATCAATGATCGAAAAAAGAGTTGCGCCACTTTCGGCGACTGTGAAGCTGCCAAACTCAGTAAAAATATTCGGCTCATCAACGCCTTGTGCTTTGCAAGTTTGTTTGATTTGCTTGATGATTTGCTCAGCCATGTATTCGTAATCGTATTCGAAACCAAGCGACTTTCGGATCGGCCAGCCGCCACCGATATCCAATGAATCGAGTGTCGGACAAATTTTCTTCAGCTCACAATACACATTCACACATTTATTCAACTCACTCCAGTAATAGGCATTGTCCTTAATCCCGGTATTAATGAAGAAATGCAGCATTTTAAGCTGGAATTTGCTGTTCTTCTTCAGATTTTTATTGTAGTAATCGTGGATTTCATCATAACGGCTCCCCAAACGAGAAGCGTAGAACTCGAAATTGGGTTCTTCGCCGGCTGCGATCCGAATGCCTACTTTTACCTTCTTGCGTCCCTTGATTTTCTTCTCGTACAAAGGCAACTCATTCATGTTGTCCAGAACGGGAATCACATTCTCGAAACCGTCGTTGATGAGTTCACTGATATACTGGATGTATTGCGGGCGCTTGTAACCATTACAAACGATGTAAATATTCTTGTCGATTTTCTTCTCCTGGTAAAGGGAACGGATAATCGGAATGTCAAAAGCAGAGGAGGTTTCCAGATGAACATCGTGCTTTAAAACTTCATGCAAAACGAACGAAAAATGTGAACTCTTCGTACAATAACAGTAAGTATAAGACCCCTTATAATCTGCTTTCGCGATCGCAACATTGAAAATCCGTTTGGCTTTCTTAATTTGTGATCCGATTTTAGGCAGATAATTGATTTTCAATGGAGTACCGTATTGCTTGATAATCTCCATCAAATCAATACCATAAAAGTGCAGTTGATTATCGATCACCTCAAATCCTTCCTGTGGGAAGTAGAAAGTCTGTTCGATCAGATCACGGTAGGTGTTCTTCATAATAAATCAGAGAGTGGGAGATTAAAGGTTGGCCGGATGCTGAAGAATGTAAGTCACCCGGATTGATTAATTTCTGCTAATGTAAGTAACTTACATTTATCACTTACGTAGGGAATAAATTTTTTGCATAGAATAAACAAAAAGTACAAATGAAAAAGATCAGGTTTGTAGAAGTGAAATCAGAGGTGGGAGCGGGTACACGTGGTGCCAGCATGGGACCGGATGCAATCAAGATTGCTGCCTTTGACTATGGAAGTAATTTGTTTAAGAAGATAGAATCTGTCGAGGTGCAGACTGAAAACCAGAGTCTCTTTGAATCTCCCGGGAGTCCGTATGCGAAACGAATCAAGAGTATGCTCGCTGTATTGGAGCGTACTGCAAATGCAGTGAAGAATTCCCTCAAGTCAAACGAGTTCCCGATTGTCCTGGCTGGTGATCACAGCACATCAGCCGGTACGATCTCCGGGATCAAGATGGCTTACCCTAAGCAACGCCTCGGTGTGATCTGGATCGATGCTCATGCCGACATGCATTCACCCTGGACGACTCCTTCGGGCAACATGCACGGGATGCCGCTTGCGGCTGTACTGGCGGAAGACAATGCCAGCAACAAAATGAACAAGCCGGATAAGGATACCCTGGAACAATGGAATAAGATCAAAAAGATTGGTGGCATCATGCCAAAAATCGACTGGAACGATCTTGTGTTTATCGGTCTGCGTGATGTTGAGCCGGAAGAATCCTATTTGCTCAAGAAAAATAAAGTGAAAATCTTCAGCACCAATGATGTGAAACGAAACGGTGTCGAGAAAATCGCCCGTGATACTTTGGCTCATTTGTCGCGTTGTCACATGATTTATATTTCTTTCGATGTCGACAGCATGGATTCCTCCATCTCCAAAGGAACCGGAACTCCGGTCCGCAATGGAATTACAGAGAAAGAAGCAGGAAGCTTATTGGTGCGTTTGATTCAAAATGAAAAAGTCATCTGTTTCGAAATATCAGAAGTGAATCCTACCTTGGACAAAGAAAACCTGATGGCAGAAAATACTTTTGAAATTCTGCAAAGGGTCGTCAGCCAGCTGACCAATTAAAGAACCGATTTAATCCCGAGAATACATGAGTTTGTGGTTTGAGAAAGAAATTAAGCAGGGAATCCTTGCTGCGCTGAAAGATTTGTACGAAATCACAGAGCAGGAGGAGAATATTCTTTTGCAGGATACAAAGAAGGAATTTGAAGGGGATAAAACGCTTGTCGTTTTTCCTTTTACAAAAAAAGCAGGGAAATCGCCGGAAGAAACTGCCACACAAATTGGCACACATGTTCAGGAGCATTGCAAAATTGTTTCTTCCTTCAATGTCGTCAAGGGTTTTCTTAACCTTGCCATAGCCGAATCTTTCTGGACCGATTTTTTTGCCGCTGCATCTTCTGATGTTCAGGTTTTATTTGATCCTAACCGCAATTCAGATTCTCCTGTAAAGCCGCGTTTGTTGATGGTGGAATATTCCTCCCCGAATACCAACAAGCCCTTGCATCTCGGCCATATCCGGAACAATCTTCTGGGTTATTCTGTCGCTGAAATTCTCAAAGCAAACGGTCACAAAGTTTTAAAAGTAAACCTGGTCAACGATCGTGGAATTCATATTTGCAAATCCATGCTTGCCTGGTCCAAATGGGGAAATGGAGAAACTCCTGCTTCCAGTGGAATGAAAGGCGATCATCTTGTAGGCAAATATTATGTTCTTTACGATAAGAAATACAAAGAGCAGGTTGAAACTTTGATTGAGAAAGGAACAGCAAAAGAAGAAGCCGAAAAAACTGCTCCACTTGCCATAGAAATCCAGAACATGCTTCTGAAATGGGAAGCAGGAGATCCGGAGACACGTGCGCTTTGGGAAAAGATGAGTTAACAGCAGAAGGATTGGATCAAAAAGTATTGTTGCGTGCCGATGGAACTTCAGTGTACATCACTCAGGATATCGGTACAGCTCAACTCCGTTTTGATGAAAACCCAGGACTTGAGCAATTGATCTATGTAGTCGGCAACGAACAGGATTATCATTTCAAAGTACTTCGTGGTATTTTTCATAAACTCAATCGTCCATGGGCCGATGGCTTGTACCATCTTTCCTATGGAATGGTGGATCTTCCCAGCGGTAAAATGAAATCCCGTGAAGGAACTGTGGTGGATGCTGATGACCTGATCAAGGACGTGGTAGAAGAAGCTGAAATGGCCACCAAAGCCATGGGCAAACTCGATGACTTTGATTCTGCCGAAGCAAAAGAATTGTATCACAACCTTGGAATGGGAGCCATCAAATATTTCATCCTAAAGGTTGATCCCAAGAAGCGGATGCTTTTCAATCCGGCTGAAAGTATCGACCTCAATGGCAACACAGGTCCGTTTATTCAGTACACACACATGCCCGGATTCGTTCTGTCCTGAAAAAGGGAGAGAAATTGAATCTGAGTGCTTCAGTTGGGACACATCAATTATCCAAAGAAGAAAAGCATTTGCTCAGTTTGATTTATGCTTATCCACAAATGCTCAGGGAAGCCGGACAAAATCTCAGTCCTGCTGTGATGGCCAATTACGCCTATGATGTTGCCAAAGCCTACAATCATTTCTACCATGATCATGTAATTGTGGATGAAGCAGAACCTCAGACATCAGTTTTCCGTTTAAAGCTGAGTGATCTCACATCAAAAGTGATTCGTCAGTCGATGTTGCTCCTGGGAATTACGGTTCCTGACAGAATGTAAGGATGAAGAAATACTCCGATCTCTTATTGTTAATCATTGCTTCCGGGACGCTTGTTCTGATCCTTCTGGCTACATCCGGCTGGATTGAACCTGTGACTGCGAGAATGCAACCGGTACAAATTCGTACGACCTGGATTCAGGCAGCACCGGATTTAAGCCAGCTGAAATCCGGTGATCTCATTTTCCGCCATGGCCGGGGATTCATCAGCAATGCATTTCAGAAGCTCAGCAAGGAAGATCCACGGTATTCCCATGCAGGAATTATTGAAGTCGAGAACGGACAAGTCTTCGTTTATCATTGTATTGGAGGCGAAGAAAACAAAAGCAATAAAATGAAACGGGAGACGCTCTCCGCTTTTTGCCGACCGGATCACAATCATACTTTTGGCATTTACCGCACTGATCTGAACGCAAAACAATTGAAAAAAGTAATCACCGGCCTAAATGATTATTACAAATCCGGTTTGGAATTCGATACAGATTTTAATCTGAGCACCGATGATAAAATGTATTGTACCGAAATGGTTTACAAACTCCTGACGAATGCCATCGGGGATAAAAATTTTCTACCTTTAACCCATATTTCCGGCAGGACCTATGTTTCCTGTGATAATATTTATCTCAGTTCACATTGCCGTGAAATCTATGCATACGACTACCGAAACTAATTCTATAAAACCAAGAAAATGAAACTTAAATTCCAGGCTGTTTGTACTGTCATTATTTTATTCTCCGCTATTTCCTGTGGCAAGGGTGATTCTCCAAAAGCTGTTGCCGATTCCTTCCTAAAGGCATTCCACAGTCAGGATTTTGCTGGAGCAAGAAAGTACGGCACAGAAGATACCGGTAAACTCATGGACGTTATGGCCGGCTTTTCCAAAATGGTTCAGGATTCCGCACAGGTTACTGAAGTAAAATACGAAATTGTTTCCGAGAAAATCGAAGGCGACAATGCAGTGGTGATGTACAAAGAAGAAGGCAAAGAAGGCGAAATACCTCTTAACCTAATGCGTGTTGACGGCAAATGGAAAGTAAACATGACCAAGGAAAGTCTCAATGGCGCTGAAGGCGGCGACAGGATGGACGTTGGTGCGACGAATACAGATAGTACTGCTGCGGCAACGGAAGAGAAAAAATAGGCCATTTATAAATGGATTGAGCCCGCTGTTTTCAAAATGGCGGGCTTTTTTGTGGTATATTCGTATTGTGATTGCAAAAATTCAAACTCTACTTTTTTTAGGGCTTTTCTTTTCAATACAATTGTTTTCTCAAGGGATCAATAACCTATGGCTCATGGGTGATGATTCTCAAAGTGGTCCACCCTGGGGAGGAATTAAATTGGATTTTACAGGTGGTGTTCTCCAGATTGGTCAAGAAAACAGGAATATTAATATTAATTGCACCAATGGTTTGATTTCCGATTCACTGGGAAATATGCTATTTATCTCGAATGGTATTTATATTGAAAATGCCAATAAAGATACAATGCAAAATGGTAGTGGTTTAAATCCTGCACTCTTTACGACCAATCATACCCAATATGGGTGACCATGCCAAGCAAATCTTTTGTCATCCCAATTCCGGATCATCCAAAGTAATATTATTTATTTACCTTACCAGCGATGATTATCAATCTACCTATTCTGCATTTTATTTATATTATTCCATAAATAGATATGACATTGGATGGAGGTTTAGGTGCAGTTATTTCAAAAATAATATTCTAATACATGATAGTTTGGTTGATGGCCGTTTGACTGCATGCAAACATTCAAACGGAAGAGACTGGTGGCTCATCGCCCACAAAAGCCACTACAGCAAGAAGTATTTTAAATATTTGATAACTCCCTTTAGCATCGATGGCCCCTTTACTCAAGATATTGGGAGTTTAAGGGGATGTAAATTTTGGACAATGTGTTTTTTCTCCGGATGGAAATTATTGTGCTTACTACGAACCTACCGCTGATTTGGATCTTTACCAATTTGATCGATGCTCCGGTGATTTTACGTTACTGACACGTGTGGCAATAAACGACAGCGCTGTTGGTGCGGGTGCTGCATTTTCTCCTAATTCCAGAGTGCTTTACCTTTCCTCGATGAAATACGTTTACCAATTTGATCTTTCTGCATCAAACATCGCTGCATCTAAAACTACAGTGGCAGTATACGATGGTTACTATTCTCCGCAACCTCCTTTTGCTACTTCGTTTTATTTGTCTCAATTAGCTCCGGATGGAAAAATATATCAACTGCGGAATAGCACAATCGATATTCATGTCATCAATCATCCTGATGTGATCGGAATGGGCTGTGATGTCTGCCAGCACTGTATAAACCTGGGATTTTACAATGCGTTCACCATTCCCAATTATCCGAATTATTTTTTAGGAGCAGAGACGGGAACTGTTTGTGACAGCTTAACAAATAGAATCTCTGAAATTAATTCAAAAGTTAATTTTCAATTTAATCCAAACCCTATTACTGATGGACATTTCACAACTTATCCTACACTGAAATCGCCGGGAGAAATTCAGAAATTGTTAAACTTGGAAGGAAAAAGGAACAATAAAATACTCATTGCCGGAGTGGAGTAGTATTCAGCATTTGGTTTTGCCTGAACTGCCATCGGGAATTTATATGGCGAGGATGAGAAATG
>JADKKE010000005.1 GCA_016720655.1 Bacteroidota bacterium | reverse complement strand
ATACTGTAAGTGTTAATTGTAAAAAAAGTAACAAAGAATCATCGAATGGTAAGTATATGAATATAGGTTGCCCCACAAGATTCGAATGGATAAGAGCTGCAGAAGGCAAACTGTCCATAATTGATTTTGCATGGGGTGGACTGATGCCAGTAAATCACAATAAAGGTTGTATGTTGTGCAAATGTCAATCGTTCAAGCAGAACCTAAACCTGTTTTTGACCGACCACTTATACAAGTCCTTCCTATTCCATATTTTCCGAATTCAATTGGGCTTTATAACATGAATGGAAATGTCGCTGAAATGGTTTCGGAAAAAGCGGAGTTGCCGCTAGTGTTTCTTGGGCTTCTAAAGATACGGATGTGAAAAATTTAAGCACAATGAGTTATGAAAAACCGTCCCCTTTGGTTGGCTTTAGACCTATTGTTGTGGTAAAAAATGGTGAAACATCTAACTAGCCATTGCATAAACTATTAACAGATTGCTTAGGATAGACAGTAAGCCAGTGGATAAAAGCACTTACAAAATTGGCGGTTCAGTGGGTAAATGAAGCTTGTGCTTCGTATCAAGTTCCAAGCTGTTAGACAGTTTAGTGCTCGAAATCGCCAACTTCTTGTTGCTGCAAAACGTTATACGCAACCAATTGGCGACACTGCTAAATCTAAATTACTGCAAGAAACAAACAGTGACAACCACAATGAAAAATAACAGCAAGACAACTTATATAGTATTCACACTTTTGACTGTGCTTTTTCTAGCTTGCTGTTCTGAACAAAAGGACTTTGACTTCACAAGTGAGGAGTTAGAATTTCTTCTTCATTGCATGTGGGTGATACTATTTATTATGAAAGCAACTTACATGACATGGACACGATATTAATTATTGATACTCTTTCGGAACAGGTTAATGGATGTGGAATGTTTATCCAACCAAGACCAACAAATAATTTATCGATTCTTATTAAACATCTTCCAATTGACAATTGGCATGGAACTTCAACAACAAATTCAAAAACTAAAATTGACTATCAGAGTTTGTTCACCATAACAAAGTCGCCAAAACCAAAACAGCTTGAGTTTAGTTTTAGCTTTAAAGGATTTTACTCAAGTAACGATTCAATTATAGGTGAACTTCAAACCGACACAGTTGAGTTCAACAGTAGAAAAATTTGGAATTACTACTTGATTAAACACAGTTATCCCGAACGAATAAAGATTGAACTGATGTTTCAGAAATTTACTGGTCAAAAAAAGAAGGACTAATTGCATACAAGAACAAGGGCGGAGAAGTTTGGATAAGAAAATATTTCAAAGGTGCAGTTATCAATTTTGACAAAGCAAAGTGGTCAAGTGGTGACAGGAAAATAAGAGGTGCAATGGTTGACAAAATGATTTCAGACAGCATCTTGATTGGTAAATCAAAATCAGATGTTCTACAATTATTAGGTAGCCCAACTGCAAGTGATACGACATCACCTTTAGTTTATGAGGTTGACTTGGGATTAAAAGTTGGACCGTTAGGTTTGGGTGGAACTTGGTTATTCTTTATGTCAGTGCAATTTGACACGACAACTAACAAAGTAAATGATGTGTGGTGCAGAGATTAAATTAAGAACTTAAACAGACGACCAATGAACAAACTTTTAATCGTATTACTTCTGACAATTATTTCTTTTGGTAGTTGTATGACCAGCAAGACCTTTCGAAGTTAAGAGGATGATAAATCACGAAACAGTAAAGGAAATATCTATTACAATCCACCGTGCTGACCAAAACTTAACAAAACTAATTTCTGACAAGGACTCAATAAAAACTTTTGTCACAGACCTTAACAAAGCCGAAATTGACGGACTTTGGAAAGGCGCAAAGTGGGATGAAATACTGATTATATGTAGCGACAAAACAATTAGATTAAGCACAAATGGAAAAGTTTTTGGTTCAGGTTCAAGCGGACAGTTTTTTAAATTGGACAAGAAATATCAATATGATTATCAATTCAAGTAATGACTAATACTAACCAGGTCTGGAAAAATTATGCAACAAAGAATCATGAATTTGAATTTTTAGTGAGGCGAGCCAATTATTTTATGGAGTTTTTAGAAGTGAATAAAATTGATAAAATTTTCCCTTATAGAGAAGCTTCAAACAGAGAGTTGGAGGAGCGAATAAAAAGCGGGAGTTTAAGACGAATGAGGATATTTGACAACATAATTAACAACTTGATAATTGGAAAAAATTCGCTTACAAAAGATGAACAACTTAGTGCGTTAAATTTTCTAAAAGAAAAAATGGGTGAAGATGGTGTTGCTTTTATTGATAAGAAGATTAAACTTTATAATAGAATTAAGAAGAAAGGGTTTATCAAATCAAGATTAGAGATTTTAGACGCCATTGAGATTATGAATAGCTTTGTCTTAGGGCTTAGTGACGATGACAAAAACGAATTAAAGGAAATAATTGACAAGTCAATGTTTGACAGGATTTGAATCAGCAGTGCTAACTTGAGCCATTCGGCAATAAATTAACTTTGACAAATACAAAAAACTACAACTGTGGGACTCTTTGACTTTTTAAAACGAAACAAAAACCCCAACTCTGATGCATTTAAAAATAGTGCAGAGGCCAAACGATTGCTTGAGCAAATAGAAAAGCATAACAAAGAATTAGATTCTTTGACATAAATGGAAATGCTGACACTAAATGAAAAATTATAATAAAAGGACATTTATAATTGCAACAGTTGCTTTCGGACTTCTACCTATTCCTAGTTTCATAGCATCGTTGGAAAAGTTCGCATCTTATCTGAAATTACTTTTCTTTCTTGTTAATCTTTCTATATTTTCAGTTGTAGCTGCACAAATCAGTTCACCGATTGCTGAACTTCCTCAAAAAGTAATTATCTCCAGTGGACATTGCAACTCAACTTGCGGTTACAATAACGGTTTTCATGACATTACATTCAACCAAGAGTTAGAATATAGTTTAACAGACAGCACTTTTGGGTTTAGAAACAAGTCAAACAAATCATTTAAAAAACTTGAGATAAAGCCAAGCGCGTTTTTTACAGAATCATCCACCTATAAAACTCTTGACTCATTATATGAGAACTTTACCGACTTTAAAATGAATCGTGGCAAATATTACATTTATAAAGTGGAACTCATTTACTGCAAAGACAAAATGGGATTACCTTTAAAAACTAAAGTACTGGAATTCTTGGTTACGACTAATCCCGAAAAATTACATCCCCTTTTTATTGACAAATTGATTGAAGAATATAAATGTGTAGTATTCAAATTATGACAAGAGAGAATCCCAATTCTAATTACCTGTGGTGCGAACCTCAAACAGTTGTGCTCCGAACGAACTGCTTGGCTGCGTATAACAGTGGGTTTAAGAAATTGGCGGTTCAGTGGTCAAATGAACATTTGTGCTTCGTATCAAGTGCAGTGCTGGCAGACAGTTTTGTGCTTCGTAATCCACTTCGCCAATCGCCAAACCATTGTGCATCAAGCATGGCAACACCGCAAATTCAATGACCTAATTCAAGAAATTAACCTTGGCAAACTAAATATAAACGGGGATGCCGAAAGCGGATAGAGTAGGCAAAATTATAAACTAAATAAATGAAACAAGTTTCAATTTATTTTCTGGCAATCATATGTACAGTATTAACTACTGGTTGCGGTAACAATGCTTCAAAAGACACTAATAAAAATAGTGGAGTTATATTTGATTCAATAGCGATGAAAAAAATTATTGATGAAAAAACTAACAAGTTTACACAAGCACATATTACAAAAGACACCGCTTATCTGAATCAGATTTTCACACAAGATGCAAGAGCGTATCCACCAAATTCCGATGTTGTGACCGGACTGGCTGCTATTTCGGCGGTTAATTCAGAATGGGTTAATTACGGAATAAAGGAATTTAGCGAAGAATCCACTTCTTTTTATGGTAATCAAGATTACCTCATCGATGAAGGCAAATATTATTTACGATATGGCGAAAATGATATAATTGACAAAGGAAAATATATAAATATTTGGAAAAAGGAAAACGGCGATTGGAAAATATATAGCAATATATGGAATACCAGTTTGCCTGCAGCGCCTACAAAATAAATATTTGCGTTAGATAGTATTGTTAGCCTGACAACAATAGACGAATGATGAAGAAACTTTTAATTAGCGATTGTGCGAACTTCGGGTTGACGAATTCCGAATGGGCAGTAGCACGGACGCATAACAGCGGTTTTGTGTCAGGTGGACAATAGAGAACTATGTATTCAGACCTTTGGAGATAAATCTGACAAACAATGGCATCAGTGGACATTAATAACCAAACCGAATACTGGAGTACAGTAGCAAACCAAAAGGAATTTACGCATCTGCTAAATCCTTTTTTCAGGGAAAGTAATTCAGTATTAACAACCATAGAGCAGAAGCATTTCAACTCGTAGCAAAAAGATGAAACTGAACTTAAATCAAATTACAATTCCTGTTTTTGACATAGAAAAATCCATTCAATTCTATGAAATATTAGGATTAAAACTGATTGTAAAATCTTTGCCTCACTATGCAAGATTTGAATGTCCTGACGGTGATGCTACTTTCTCGTTACACAAAGTTGAAAAACTATCTTCAGTGGAGAATAGTATTTGGATTTATTTTGAAGTAAAAGAATTGGATTTATTCGTCAATCAACTAATGCAACAAAAAATAGAAGTGGAAGAAATGCCAAACGAGAAACCTTGGATGTGGCAGGAAGCAAGATTGAAAGACCTTGATGGCAATCAGCTCATTCTATATTACGCCGGAGATAACAGGAAAAATCCGCCTTGGAGGATTAAATAAATGAACTAAGAAAATAAACAATATGAGTTTGCAAAAATTAATACATAATTACGCAACTTTTAATTCGTGGGCGAACAGTAAGTTAGTTGATTGGTTGCAAACTATTGACGAAGGACTATTATACCAACAATTCCGTCAAGTTTCAACGGTATTGATACTACTATTCAGCACATTTTAAGAATACAAAAATTTTGGTCAGTTTTCATTGCTCAAAAGATGTTTCAAATTTTGATTGGTCAGTAATAGAAAACCAAGCCAAGAATAATTTAATTGAATTAAAAAATCAGTCTGTTCATATGGAAAAATTATTTTTGACATATACAAATAATGAATTAACAGAAGAAATAGAACTTAATATGTCTTGGTCGAAAAATAAATTAAGCAGATATGAATACATTATACACGTTATCAATCACAGTACATATCACAGAGGACAAGTTGTTACAATAGCAAGAGGATTGGGAATAACGGAAAACATACCTGCCACAGATTATAATTTCTTTAATAGCAAGTGAAAAACATTATACTGCAATGCAATGAACTACTTTAATCGCAAAACGGCAGCAGAACGATACTCAAGAGGACGACCTGACTTCCACAGCAACACTTTGAAGCACATCAAAGAATATTTACAGCTTGATTTAAAACTTGATAAAGCATTAGATATTGCTTGCGGAACAGGACTTTCAACCAAAGCACTTTTAGACATTGCAAACTGATGTTTACGGAACAGATATATCACAAGAAATGTTGAACCGTGCTTTGGAGCAGGACAAAATACATTACACCATTGCTTCTGCAGAGGAGCAACCTTTTGCAGATGATAGTTTTGATTTGATTACAGTTGGTTCAGGTATACACTGGTTCGATATTGACAAATTCCTAATAGAGACGCAACGGCTATTAAAAAGTAGATCGTGGCTTGTGCTCTACGACAATTACTTTATTGCAAAAATGGTTGGTAATGACAATTTCACCGATTGGTTTGAGAGAGTTTATTTGAAAAAATTCCCATCACCGCCACGTAATAATTTTTACTCATGGACAAGTGAAAATCTAACACCAAGGAATTTCAATTTTGTAACCGAAGAAAAATTTAAGAACACTATTACATTCAATAAAAATCAATTGACTTTATATTTTACGACACAGAGTAACATCATTGCAGCGGTTGAGAAAAACGAAACAACTTACGAGCAGGTAGAATATTGGTTAAACCAAGAGCTTGCTTCCTTTTTGACAATGACTTAACGACCCAAAATATTAATTATGGAAACTGGATTAAGTTTATTCAACGGGCAAGCTGACTACTCGGAACTTAGAGAACCAACTGACAGAAACAACTACTGTTAACAGTGGGTTTACAGAAATTGGGGGTTTGGGAGTTAATTGAGCATTCTGTCTCGCATCAACATTTGTGGTAGCCTGAAAGTTTTCTGCTCCGAAAGCCCCAACTTCTTAAACCCTCAAAACGTTATCATCAATTTTAAAAACGGCACATTGACACGGCAACTATTCAACTGGATAATTATTCTCAACTTAATCTTTGCATTCACATCTTGCAACGGACAAGTAAAAACAGGCTCTCCAAAAGACAAACAAATCACGGGTGGCCAATCAAAAATTATTAAAAATAATTTCTTACCCGACCTTGCCGAAGAATTTAAGTTTGTTCAATGTGGGTTGCAGGACAAGAAGGGAAATATTTGGTTCGGGGACGGCTGGTAATGGCATCTATTTTGATGGAAATTCCTTTGCTAATTTTGCTCATAAATCTTTTGTTAATTTTTCCTCAAAGAAGATTTGAATCATAATGATATTCTTTGTTGCATGGAAGATAAGAACAGTAACATCTGGTTTGGCACAAGGAGAGGGCTCATTAGGTACAAACCGTCAAAAGATAAGGCAGAAGGCAAAGACTTTACTCTATTTTTAATTCCTCAGAATACTATCAGTGGTTCCACTCGAACAAGATTACCATACACTTTTCAGTCGGGAGATAATTTTGTGTGGAGCATCATGCAGGATAAGTCGGGAAAAATCTGGTTCGGGACAAGTAAGGGAATTTATATTCATGACCCCTCTGCAGATAACGACAAGGATGGCCCGCTTTTCAGACGTTTTTTCGATAGCAATAGTCCGATAAATAACAAGAATCTGCAATTAATAGATATCTCGGTTATGCTGCAAGACAAGAACGGAAATATATGGCTTGCTTCGGCATGGCGTAAAGGTGAAGGCATTGTACGTTATGATGGAAAGTCACTGGTTAACTTTACACCTGATAGTACATATTCTTTTCGGTCAATTATTGAAAGAAAGAACGGAGACTTATTGTTTCTCAGCCCATTTAATGGCCTTTATTCGTATAGTGGAAAAATATTTTCGAACCTCAATGTAAAAATTGGAATTAAAAGCGACACTCTTATTTCCATGATAGAGGATAAAAAGGGTAACCTGTGGTTCGGACATATAAGCGACAATATCAAAAACGGTGGGGATGGTGGACTTTGGCATTTTGATGGTAAATCGTTAAAATTATTCACAACTAAGGATGGCCTGAGCCATAACCATGTTATGTGTATGGTAGAAGACAAGGAGGGGAATATTTGGTTTGGCACTCGAAATACCGGTCTGTCGCTATGACGGAAAAACATTTATTGACTATTCGGACAAATAATATTTCCTCATCGGACTGAAAAAATTTGGTGCCTAACAGCACTTTCGCTGTATGGCGGGGGAAGTGCGAATATAAACAGTTGTGCATTTAATATACATTGTGCGCGCAGACAGTTTCGTGCATCTAATCCGCCAACGCAAAGCTGCAAAACGTTAGCTAAACTGTTGTCAAAAGAAATTACTAATCAAACCTTAAAAGCTGAATTATGACAAGATTATTTATTCCTCACATACTTAGTTTTTTTAGCTTATTAGCAATAGCAAGCTGCAATTCTGCTGAAAATTCTAATATAGCAACTGAAAATGAAAGTGAAGTTTTTAATATAGATACAGCCAGAAAAGAAATTGACAAAGCCAATCTTGAATTCGTTGAACTCTTCAACAAAAGTGACTCAATTGGTTTGGCAAATATGTTCACTTCTGACGGAAAATCAATGGAACCTAATGAACCTGCTTTCGTTGGAAGAAGAGCGATTCAAAACCATTATTCATTGGTAATGAATGCCGGCGCTAATACATTAGGTTTAGTTACAACCGGTTTGTGGGGTGATGCAAAGATATTGGCAGAAGAAGGAGAATTCACATTTACCGATAAAGGTGGAAAACTATTTGACAAAGGGAAATACATTGTACTCTGGAAAATTGAAGATGGGGAATGGAAACTCTTTCGCGACTGCTATAATTCTGATCTACCTTTGCAACGTTAAAATATAAATGCCTTCAGCACACAGCCTTGACCGCACCAGGGCAGTTGAAAATGATAATTTAGATTAAATTAGCGAGCTATATATGAGAATAAATTATTTCATTTTCATTTGAGGTCTTCTCATTGCGAGAGCTTGTGACTTCTATGCGACAAGCCTGTGGTTTTTTGAAAACCCTACAGGCGAACTAAATCCCTTCTACCGACTTTTGGAATGGGCTGGAAGGGTTTATTAATTGCCAACATAATAATTGTTGGACTCATTTTATACGTATTCTACAGCCAGGCGAAAATTTAGTATCTTCGAATAAACCACAAATGACCCGGCGGTAAGGCTTGGACGTTATGCGCCATTTCAAAAATCAAGTCCATGAAATCCAAATTTAACTCTCATTGGTTTTTAGTTCTCATTGCAGGAATAGTTGGAGCACATACTTATTGGTCTTTTTCCTATTTTATTTATCAATATATTCCAGCTGCAAGTCACTATGAACATGCACTAACAATTTGGTGGGTTCAAATCATAACCCTGGCAATTGTAGCGATTATCTGGTACTGCTTAATTACACTAAACAAGAACTTATTATCCATTTTAAAATTATACCTCATTATACTATTCTTAATGTTTGTCCTCCCAAGCTATTGGACAGCATACACTTGCTATAAAGATAACCTTATTGAAATGGGAAACTCATGGGTAAGTAGATCTTTGGTTTATTCCATTATCATTATTTCCTTGTTTATTCTTAGTCATAGACAAATTGTTCAAGTTAAATACATGGTTGAGGAATCTAAAGACACAATCATCGAATAACATCGCCCTCCCACGAGACGAAAGTTTGTATCTTCGAATAAACCACAGCAGGCCCGGCGGTAAGGCTTGGACGTTAACGGTAAATATCTCATTTGCATAATATGGACCGGACATTAAGAATTCAATTTCATTTTAATCAATTGGACGTAATTGAAATTTGCGCTCGGTGAATCTAGAACATTGAAAACATTTTTAGGATATCGGTTTTCCAACTTCACAACGCTATTTGATCTATTGATCATCAGCGGCACGATATTTTTGAAATGGGATCCCGCCAGATTGTTGGCCTTTTACTGGATTGACCAATGCGTTCAATTGCTTTTCTACATTTCATTTATGCGTTTTATTGGTCACTTAAAGCTGATCTTTAAACTGATTGTTTCCCTAATGACTGGTTTCGGCCTGATGTGTGTTTACCTAGTATGGATTATGAGGATCGCCATGTTGACAAGCCCGGGATTGAGCGATGAATTCATTCTGTTAGGGCATCTTTTTAAACCGTATTTTGAAGTTTCGTTCTTTATAGTGTTGTCCGGACTCGGTGTATTCCATTTTTATAATAAAATAAAAACCTACAAGGGCCTTTGGAACGAAATAGAGTTTTTTATTCATATGAATTGTGCGATATCTCTCTTCACAATACCGGTAATGTTAGTGCTCACCAGCTTATTGTTTGCTCTTACACTTCCTACTGGCATTTCATTGGCTGTTTCTATGGCCATCGTTCGCAACAGGCTGAATGCCTGGCAAAGGAGGAATATTAAAAAGCATTTCAATGAGCCAGAGTTGATCTAATTTAACCTAACCATAGCTCGGGTTGATTCGATGACAGCATATGTCGAAGTATAAAAAATGTTTGGTAAATACAGATAGAATCATAAAATATTAAGTTGATTAAGTCGGCAATCGAAAATTGCCCATCATGATCGATTTATCTAAACCTGAGAATCAAATTCACTGTGTCACGAATTTTCAAGATCTTGTTTCTACTCCTTTTCATGATGAAATAAATGCGATTTGCTGGACGCGTAATCTAATCGGTGATTTTTCTGAGATCGTTGAGAAGTTAGAAGTAAATGGAAATATAGCGGTAATTGATCAAAAGGATCTTTTCCAACTTCAGTTGAGTGAACAGGGGCTTCTTGCCCGTGAAATTTTTTAAATGATTTGAAGTTGTTGAAAGCTCATGGTGCTTCTCCGGTATTAAATCTGATCAGGTACTATGAAAAAGATGATTCCTACCCGTTTTTTCCAACCGATGTTTACTCCTTTCATGTGGATCGCTCTCCCGTACCAACCGATACCTTTTTATGCACTTATTATGGTGAGTCGAGTGAACTCTTGCCAAATTCACAAGCCGAACAAAAAGTACTTGTTCCCGAAATACGTGATGAACTCAAAAAAATATACCGTGGCGCAGAAGATGAATTTGAATCGTTTTTGAGTGAACATTTCTTTGATCTGCATTATCGCGCTAAACCTATGGCAAACCCGATCAGCGCAGGCCTGGGTCACCTATGGCGCCTGGCAGTTGATCATCCCGAAAGCAAAGTTCTTCCTTGTGTTCACCGTGCACCAATGGAGAAAAGCGGAGAGTATCGGTTGTTGATGATCTGTTGAGTGCAAATTAATTAAATCAGTACAACATGATTTTGTATCTTCGAGTAAACCGAAAAAGGTCCGGGAGCGAGACTTGATTGTTCTATGTCATACTTATACGAATTTAGTCCTGAAACATTATGCCTTTCACAAATACCTTTTTACAACATTAACCAGAGAGAAATGAGAAGATCTTATTTTCACCATCCAATTTACCTTTTGTTTTTAGCGGAGTTGTTTATTAGTTCATGCAATGGTCAGGTAGGAGCAAACAACCCGAAGAAGGGTACAAGCGATTCCAAACCAGGTTCCGTGGTAATAGAAACGCCTCCCTTTTTATTTTCCTATTCCGAACCCTCTTCTGACTCTGATCTGGTAGGTCAATACATCAGAAGTATTTTTCAGGATTCAAAAGGAAATTACTGGTTTGGTACAGCTGGTCAAAGCGTCGCAAGATTCGATGGAAAACTTTAAAATACTACAGCAAAAAAGAATTTTTTCTTGGTAATGATAGTGTAGACCACGACTATGGAAATAGCGTACATGCTATTGCTGAAGATAGGAATGGTAATATCTGGTTTGGAACAGAGCACGGTGCAATTAAATATGATGGAAAAACCTTTAGAAGTTATACTCAAAAAAATGGTTTGAGCAATATCTATGTTGGTCGAAAAAGTATCCTCATCGACAAAGCCGGTACCCTATGGGTAGGAACCAATGGCGGAGTTTTTCGATATATCCCCTCTGCCGATACCACAGAAGGTAAATGCTTTTCGCTATTTCAATTGCTGCCTCCCATAAAAGTTAGAGACATAATGGAAGACAAATCTGGAAATATTTGGTTTGCTTCAGAAGACAATGGAGTCTTTCGCTATGATCCCAGTGTGCATTATCTCGCCACGTCTACAGAAAGAGAATCGGCTGGGCGAAGAAAAGCAATCATAAATATTTCTGAGAAAAAAGGCTTGGTGATAATTATGCCGGCGGCATGGTACAAGATCAGGCAGGTAATTTTTGGTTCACGATGAAGGGTGGAATTTGCCGGTATGATGCGCGTCTGCTTGACCAAGCCACGGATAGAGGCGTAGGGCCAGATGGGCAGGGGAAAGTCCTGCCTTCCGGACAGACAGGTTTCACTGAGTTTACAACCAAAGACGGATTAGGCGGAACGGAAGTTTGGGGAATTTATATCGAAAAGTCCGGGATCATTTGGATTACAACCAGAGGTAGCACAACGAGATACGACCCTTCGATTTCGAATTCAAAAGCATTCACTGTGTTTACCGATAAAGACGGGATTAACTGTTGTGTTCAAAGCATGTATCAGGACAGGTCTGGAAATATGTGGTGGGGTACAGGAGCCGGGCTCTATCGATTTGATGGCAAACGATTTTATCAGGTTAAACAGCAAGGACCCTGGGAGTAATAAACAAAAAGACGTGACAAAATAGAATGGAAAAATGAAATTGATGATAATAGCTTAACGCATGACAGAAAGGTTAAATTTTATTTTAAAGTGGAGCTCTGAGTTTGCTAAAACAAACGTTGTACATCTAATCTCAATTTTTTAAATTCCTTAAAAACGTTCTAAATTATTGGCAAGTTTTGACAATACTAAATGAACATTTGGACAAGTAACGAACAATCATGGCAAGCCTTTTTTAGAAAGCCCTTTTCAATATTAGCTTTTGTGATTCTCATGAGTTTTTATTCATATGGACAGACAATATTAAAATCAAGAGGAGGTTTGACTGGTAATAATATAGTTGAGTTCGTTCAGGACAAAAGCAACAAAGAATTTTTCACCGACCCTGTTGACGATACCATTAATTTCAAAAAAGTAGTTGACAATATTTTCAGAGACCGTATTGGAAAAATTTACATTCTTAATGTGAGCTTCCGACCAGCGAGTAATGACACATCGGTTTATTTGGAGTATTTCAAAGATATCTCCGGCTTCCTGGACCTAAAATCATACAGACAAATAAAGCACGGCTTCTTTCAAAATAAAGGAAAGGTATTTACCTGGGGTAGCAACTCGGACGGAGATTATCCTGTTGAGGTTACCGGTGCTGACCCAAGGACATTTATTCCTTTTGACAGTGTTGGAGGAGGGACGGATGAATACCATGTTTTTTATGGCGGAGTTCCTGACGACTTTGAAATAATTATGGGAGCAGATCCCAAAACTATCAAAGTGTTAAACCCTGACCGTGGTTGTTGGAATTGTGGTAATTGTTATTTTGTTGACGACAAATCTGTTTATTTCGGACTCGTAAAAATTGAAGCTGCCGACCCGAAAACATTCAAATTGGTAAACAAAGAAACTATCGACGCAGAAGACAAAAACGGAAAATATTTTGAAGGTAAAGCCGTACAATGAGATTAATCATCTTTCCTTGAAAACTTCAAAGAGCTAGTGGAAATGGTAAAAGACAACGCACAAAGTGACACAGATAAATGATCTACTTGCTGCTATTGGCATTAAATGTTGTATTGGTATTAATTTATCGAGCTGACAAAAGAATTTGGCTGTTGACAATTCCAATTTGGACTTTACTGTTTTCATTTTTCATAACCTGGAGAATATACAATGACAAGAAAATATCTCAACTTGACATCGCTTACTGGAAAAGTGCAGACGAAAACAAAATGAAAGCTGCAGACAACTGGCGTGGTAATGACACCATTTGGAAAGACTTGGTAGACAAGAAAGCGTATGTGAAAAAGCAAAATGAAGTTTTTCTCAATGCCATATTCTTGCAGACAATTTTAACTTTTGTAGCTCAATTAATTGGACTGAAAACAACAATTTCGAAAAAGACATATAGATGGACCTCTATTGCTTTTGGAATTGTATTCGTAATTAATTTATGGTTGGAAATCTTAATGGCAATTGTACCGACAGGACCTTTCTTATAAAAAAAATGAATATATCCGCTTACAACACATTTGCAATAGGCGGAATTTCGTACTCCACAGACTTTATATGGTTGAAGAAGGTTCTGTTCCCTGAATGAACAATTGTTCGTAAACACACACCCATCGTATACACGCAATTTGTTTCCTGCACCCAAAATTGCGTCCCGAACAGCCAAAAAAGTAAAAAAAACAGCCAGTCTGAAAATATTTTGATTAAAATTTGTTAGGTAACTTTAAAGTTACATATATTTGCGTAACCTAAAATTTACTCAATATGCAAAAGGAAATTAAACACACGTTTTATTTCTCTCAAACGCCACAAGAAGTTTGGGAGTATTTAACCAAGCCCGAATTGATGGAACAATGGCTGATGCCAAGCGATTTTAAGCCCGTTGTCGGACATCATTTTCGTTTTACAAATCCCAATAATTCGTTTGTCGTCTGCGAAGTGTCAGAGGTGAAGCCTTTTACAAATCTTTCCTATATATGGAAAAACGATTGGGCAGTAACCAAAACGCCTTATACTTCAAAAGTAAGCTGGACGCTAACTCCGATGGAAGGCGGAACCGAATTGTTATTGGTTCACAGCGGATTTGAGCTGTTCAAAGATTTGTCTGCACACAACAGTGGTTGGATGTTTCTGGTCAATAAATTGGGTGAACTTTTCAAAGCGGGTAAAAAATGAGAACGCAAACGCTTGATGCCTTTCAGGTAATTGCCGACCCAAGCCGCAGACAAATACTGACAATGCTTTCAAAAGACAGCATGACAATAAATTCCCTGGCGGAAAATTTTGACATGAGTCGGCCTGCTGTTTCAAAACACATTAAAATTCTTTACACCGCCGGATTCATTTCCATTACGGACATTGGTAGAGAACGTCACTGTGTTTTGAAACAGGATGGCTTTGATGAGATTCAGGATTTCATTAATTACTTTGATAAATTTTGGGATGGAAAACTGAAAAAATTGCAAATGATTTTAAACAATAAAGCAAAATAAAAGAATACAATGAGCAATCACAATTTTACAACCACAATTTTGGTTGATAATTCCGCAGCGGATGTTTTCAATGCTATCAACAATGTTCGTGCCTGGTGGAGTGAAGAAATTGAAGGCCGAACAGACAAACTCAATGAGGAGTGGGCATATCATTACCAGGATGTGCATCGGTGTAAAATGAAAATAATTGAGTTCGTTCCAAACAAGAAAGTAGTTTGGTTGGTGATGGACAATTATTTTAGTTTCACAAAAGACAAAAACGAATGGAAGGGCAACAAAATTATTTTTGAGATCTCGGAAAAAGAAAATCAAACGCAACTTCAATTCACCCAAATAGGTTTGGTTCCGGAACTTGAGTGTTATGATATTTGTCAAGGTGCCTGGACAACTTACATTCAAAAAAGTTTATACAGTTTAATAGCAACAGGCAAAGGCCTTCCCAATGGCAAAGACAAGCCTCAAACGGAAGATGAGAAACGATTAACAGCAAATTTCACAACCACTTTTTTCGTAAACCAGACACCGGAAGAGGTTTTCAAGGCAATTAATAATGTAAGCAAATGGTGGCAGGGAGAAATTAAGGGTAGTCCAACTCAACTGAACGATGAATTTGAATATCGTATGCCGGGCATCCATTTTTCAAAACAAAAACTGGTTGAACTTATTCCAAATGAAAAAGTGGTCTGGCTTGTCATAGAAAGCAATTTGAATTCCTTTAAGAACAAGGAAGAATGGAACGGTACGAAAATTATTTTTGAAATCACCGAAATAAATGGCAAGACCCAAATGCGCTTCACTCACCTTGGATTGGTCCCCAAATTTCAATGTTATGGTGATTGTTCAGGTGCATGGGAAATGCTTGTACAACAAAGTTTATTCAGTTTGATTACGACAGGAAAAGGCAAGAAGGTTTTTTGAATGTACGCTCCCTGAAAAATTCTTCTCATAGCTTCTTACGAATTTGCGCCGAATTAACCCACAAATGGTGCTGGTGTAAAGTTTGGTCGTTAGGCGTCTTTTTATAAAGAATGGGATAATTCCAATTCTTGCTTCCGGAATAATTAGTTCGATTGGTTTTGTTCATGCTCTGCGAGGCTCACAGTATGGGCAAATAAATTCTCGAAAAAAATAGTATGGAATTTTTGGGAATCTGATTTTTTCCCTGGTTTTGGCAATTTTTATTTTAGTAATTATTTCTGATTTCTCAAAATTTCAGTAAACCGCCGACAGCCAGGAAGATGAAAAAATTGTATATTTGATTTAAACAAAAGTCCCATGAAAGCGAATGGCAAAACCGTTATGGAAATTTTATTGAATCTGCCTGAAGACAGGCTTGAGCCCTTTAATAAACTACATGATGTAATCGTAAAAAACCTGCCCAAAGGATTTGAGCCCGGGATTAGTTACGGTGGTCTGGGTTATGTGGTACCGCATAAACTTTACCCGGCAGGTTACCATTGCAAACCGGAGGAGCCCTTGCCTTTTGTGGGTATTGCCTCGCAAAAAGGATCCATAAATTTTTACCACATGGGGATTTATGCTGACCCCAAATTATTAAAATGGTTTGTGAGCGAGTATCCTAAACACAGCAAGCAAAAACTGGATATGGGTAAGAGTTGTGTGCGTTTTAAGAAGATGGAGGAGATTCCCTATAAACTCATTGCTGAATTAATGAAAAAGATGAGCGCTAAGGAATGGATTAACCTGTATGAGGAAAAATATTTGCCGAAAACAAAGAAGAAATAGTAGTGAGATAGAACACCGCATTGCCATAGCGTTCTTAATTTCCATTTTTATTTTTTTTGGAAAATATAATACTGTTGCAATACTAAACGTTATCGGATATCAGGGGTCGCAAGAAAACAGAAAGATTTTCTATGAAACATACATTAACTATTTTGACAATCTCTATTCTATTTTTGACAAAAGTATTCTGCCAGGAAATAAGAAGCAATAATCGAAAAGTGGAAATTATTCTTTGGAAGGATAATGCATTAAATGTTTCTGATACAATTAGGAGTATATTAATTACTACTAATGACACAGTAATTAATTTATCTATTGATTCAAATAGATTTGTAGAAAAAATTGGATTCTTGAAGAATACCAGCCATGAGTTACAATTTGTGATTAACGCAGATACTATAAAGTTTGGTTTTTTGGATTTAAAATCTTATATTTCACTTGATAGCCCGGTGGCCACTTGGACAATTAAGGTTTTTACGGATATGATTCTTGCCAAAAAGTATTACGATGGAATCGCTGTAAAACTTGGACCCAATACAAAACGATTATTTTCCTTTACTTGTGATTTATGTAAAGAAGAAACGTTTACTTTTAAATGAAACATCCGATAACATTTAGATTTTCAGCACTGTCCAGTTCTGACATTTAAATCATCTCCAATGATGAACTTTAGTATTTCCGTTTTTCTCGTCCTTGTATTAAATCCAATCTACGCTCAAGTGCCTCCGGCCCAGTACAACGTCTTTATTGAAAAGGCAGACTCTTTGTTTAAATTGAATGAATATAAAAGCGCTGCTGAAAATTATTCTTTAGCATTTAAAACATTTGAGTGGAAAAGTACTCCAATGGATCGATACAAAGCTGCCCGAGCCTGGGCATTAGCAAATGTTACGGATAGTGCATTCGAATACCTTGATCGAATGGTAAACAAAATTGGGTATTCAAAATTGGACGAAATTGTCGCGGAAGAAGATTTTACTGCATTGCATTCAGACAAACGTTGGGAACCTTTGCTTGACCGTGTGAAACGAAATAAATTACCGACCGGCTGGTACAGATCGGGTAACGAATCAACCAGTTATCAAATGCTGATTGATTCAATTCCGGGACAGGACGGAAAAAAAGTGCTTACTATAAAGTCATTGGAACCAAAGATTCAGGGCTTTGGAACTTTAATGCAGGATTTTTTACCGGATGACTATATTGGGAAGCGAATCAAATTGAGCGGATACATGAAATCGCTTGACGTCAAAGGTTGGGCTGGCTTTTGGTTGCGGGTCGATCAGGCAAGTTCTCAAAAGCCGTTGGCATTTGATAACATGCAAGACAGAGCAGTAAAGGGAACTACGGACTGGAAGAAATATGAAATTGTTTTGGAGGTGCCCAAAAATGCTTCTAACATTTTATTTGGGGCTTTGTTAAATGGTGTTGGGCAAATTTGGTTTGAAAAATTGCAAATAGAGGTAGTAAATAAATCAGTTCCCCTGACCGGAACAAAAAGAACCGAACCAAATCTGGACTTTGAGAAATAATGAACAGCTGTCAAACATTCTGAAATGATCAAAGTGCAAAGGCGATTTAGAAATATCATCTTAACATTTTACTGTGCCGCAACATTCGTTTCCTATGGACAGATAAATAATTCAACAAAGATTTTACTAGATTCTTCTTTCCTGGTAAAAAATGTAAGAGAAGTTATGTTATTGGAAACAGACACTTTCACGATTGTAACGAACTATGAATTATTTGTTGAAAATTGCAGGCAATTTATAAAGGAATACAACCTTGACTTGGACAAGGACCTTTTGAATCTGTTCACGAGTGACAATTCCAAAATTATTTATGCAGACAGTTTGGTAAAAACCAATATTCATAAATCCAGACTTCTTTATAGAATTGCAGATCTGTTGGAGCATGGACAATGTTTGGTTTATAATAAGCAAAAAAGGATCTTGGAGAAATTTGTCAAAACGGAAAAGTATACCAACTCCTTAGTGAGCGGACGAAGAATGAAAACAAAGGACAATTGGTTAATTTTTGAAGTTGTTGATGGTGTCTTTTAAGGAGCTGTAATTTAATGATGAACTATCAGCAAGTTGATAAACCACAACAAAGAAAAGGCCTAAGAAAGTATTTGGGCAAAGAATTCTTTATTTTCAAGAGACGAATGAATTGGCTCTTTGGGGAGAACAATTTTGCAAAAGTTGACCCGAAAATTAAATTCGAACACTCTTTGATAAAACACAGATCCTTTCTGTTAAGACCTTTGAAGAATGTGGAAATGTATCTGCAACACAACAAAGTTGCAAATCTTAAAATTGCAATTGCTCATATCGATAAAGTAGTAATTCAGCCAGGGCAGACATTTTCAATTTGGAGACTTGTAGGCAGACCAACCAAATCAAAGGGTTATCTTGAAGGTATGACATTACATAATGGTCAGATCTCAAAAGACACAGGCGGTGGACTTTGCCAGCTGGGTAATTTGCTTTATTGGATGGCACTTCATACACCATTGACAATTAAAGAGCGCTGGCGACATAGCTATGATGTGTTTCCTGATATCAACAGAACAATTCCATTTGCCTGCGGTGCGACCCTGTCCTACAATTACATTGACTTACAGTTAACCAATAATTCAACTAAGGCTTTTCAAATTAATTTATGGCTTGATAGTGAATATTTGAACGGAGAAATTACTTGCGACAGCAATCTCAATACAGAATACGAAATTTATGAAACGGATCATCTATTCAGGCAACAATGGTGGGGTGGCTACACGAGACACAATAAAATTTGGAAAAGAATAACCAACCGAATTGACAACCAAGTAACCAATGAACTTGTGACAGAAAATAAGGCGATAATGATGTATAGCCCATTGCTGGACAAATAGCGATATAAAATTTCTGGTGGAAATTGTTTGGATGGAGCTTGGGCGAACTTTCCAGAGGCACAGAGAGTGTACCTAATAGACAATGTATTGATTTGAAAAACGAATAGCCGGGCATAATTAGCCGGTCCTGATTTATCAAAATACATTATCAGCAGCTATTATCCTCCGAAAGGATTTTCATGGGGACGAATTGAATGAATTTAAACTGTAGTGATAAGTCGTACGCGTGTACCTGTAAATTGGAAAAGCAATGATTAACCGGCGAACAGTGTATTCTTGTCCAAAGTGCGGCATATTTTCAGCTAAATTGCACAGAATATTCGATCATTCACTGTTGAATCAAGCCAGAGAAATGATAGGCATCAGGATTAAGCTTTGTTGTTTGCATTGATATCATAAGTATTCCAAAGCAATCCGTTTTTTATCTTTCATGTTTTTAAAGTGCGTTGGAGTAAATCCTGTAATTTTTTTGAATTGGTAGGACAGATGTGCAACGCTGCTGTAATTAAGTTTCCAGGCGATTTCGGAAAGTGTAAGTTCATTATAGATGAGCAATTCTTTTACACGTTCTATTTTGTGAGCAAGGATGCAGTGTTCAATCGTGGTTCCTTTTACTTTTGAAAAAAGGTTGGACAGATATGTGTAATTATGATTTAATTGTTGACTGAGGTATTCAGAGAATTTGGATTTTGGTTCTCCCTCGTCATAGTGAACCATCTCTACAATGATATTTTTTATTTTTTCGATAAGAATATATTTACTGTCCTCCAGGAGTTCATAGCCTGATTTTCGCAAGGCGTCTTTGAGTGTGTTGCGTTTTATTTCGGTGAGGGCACCTGCGATTTCTATTTTGCCCAATTCCACATCTGAATATTGCAATTGCAAGTTATCCAATAGTGACTTAACCACAATGATGCAGGAAGTGCTGACCATATTCTTAATGTAAAGTTTCACTTTTTTATTTTTGTTAGCCGGTGAGGCCACAGTTATTTCTTCAAACTCCGAAGGGACCATCTCTTTTCCTGGCTGGCCTTGCCATTGGAGTTCGGTAACAGAGAGTTTTACCGCGTATTTGTCTTCGATTGTCGTTTTCATGGCTTTTGATTTTCACATTAGTAAATTCCTTCATGGAAAAATCCGGATTTCATTCTTCACCCCTGTGGGTGGCAATTTATTTTAATCCAGTACTGTTTTTATAAAAAAAATCATGCCATGTAAATGAGACTTTAATTCTTGTATTGAAATTTGGATTAAAAGAAGTTTAGGCAAGAAGACTTGTGGAAAAAACTTCTCAATTAAATCAAAAATTTGTTGGAAAGGGAAGAAATTCCCCATTTGGTGTGGTTTCGTATCGTATTTCGACACCAATGTTTTCATGTTGATTTTCAGGAATTTTAATAAACGCAAGACTGCATTAAGTAGAAAATGCTAAATTCGAATCCCTTCTGTGATGAAGATGAGTTGTTTTATTTCACACCCTATAATTAAATTACAATAAAAAAGTATGAGTTTAGAACTCAAGGTATATTGCAGGAAGGTTTCCAAAGACATGATTCCCAAAATCATGAAGAGACTTGGTGAGTTTGACATGGTTGTGAGTGTGCACCCGGATTTTAAATTCGACGCAGAGCAAGATTCGGGCTTTTTGCCTTTTAAATTTCGTTTGACAAAATCACTCTAATTCCCAAAAAAAAATGAGAAAGCTGATTGCTGCAATTAATATGACACTCGATGGTTTTTGCGACCACACGGCTGGGATTCCAGACGACGAAATACACCAACATTATAATGAGTTATTAAAAACCGGAGACATCCTCCTGTATGGTAGAATTACCTATCAATTAATGGAAAGTTATTGGCCCTCGATCGTAAAAAATCCTACCGGTAACAAACCGATTGATGAGTTTGGAGTTTTGATTGACGATATTTCAAAGATCGTTTTTTCCCGGTACTCTTAAAAACGTTCAATGGAAAAATACAATATTGAAAAACGCTTTGGTTAAAGAGGAAATTTTAGAGCTCAAACATTCAAATCTCAATGGAAGCAAAAACATGTTTGTTGGCAGCCCGGGTTTAATTAATGCTTTTGCGAAACTTGATTTAATTGATGAATATCAAATCTGTGTTTTGCCAATTATTTTGGGAAAGGGCTTGCCGCTTTTTAAAAGTATTCAGGATAGTGTTAATCTCAAGCTTGTAAAAACTAAAATCTTTGAGTCCGGATCAATCATACTTTACTACAAGCCCCAAAGAAAGGAGGAATAACTTAAATGAGATGAATTGGCCGATTTGCCAAATGTGCTTCCTTCTTGATCATTACTTCTTCAGATTAAATTTTGATTCCTGATAATTTGAAATTGACGAATGAAAAAACTACCAATGATAATAGCTTTGTCAGCTTTGCTAATTGCAAGCTGCAACAATTCTGAAAAGAAAAAGATGAATACCCAATCAACATCAGATAGTCTTACGAGTCAGGACAGTTCCGGTGCTTATGCTTCGGTGAATGGATTAAAAATGTATTTCGAAATTCACGGGACGGGAACACCGCTGGTATTAATACACGGAGGTGGCTCAACCCTTCAAACAACATTTGGAAGGGTCTTGTCTGACTTTGCAAAAAATCACAAAGTTATTGCAGTCGAGATGCAGGCTCATGGACATACAGAAGATATTGACAGACCTTTAAGTTTTCAGCAGGATGCAGATGATATCGCAGGATTATTGGAATACCTAAACATTGACAAAGCTGACATTTTCGGTTTCAGTAATGGAGCAAGTACTACGCTTCAGTTTGCTCTTCGACATCCGGAACGGACTAACAAAATAATTGTAGCCTCTACTTTCTATAAAAAGTCGGGTGCTCCTGACTGGTTCTGGGACATGATGTCCAAACCGACCTTCGAAGCTATGCCACAAGCCTACAAAGATGCTTTTCTGAAAATCAATCCGGACACAAATGCACTTCACAAAATGTATGAAAGAGATGTGGCAAGAATGCAATCGTTCCCTGATCTTTCAGAGGAGCAAATGAAATCAATCAAAGTCCCTGCATTTATTATTTGTGGAGACAAAGATGTTGTCACGCCCGAACACAGTGTAGAAATGCACCGCTTAATTTCAAACTCCCGACTTGCAATAATCCCGGGTGGCCATGGAGATTATATTGGAGAATTAACAACACCACAGAACAGTTCTTTAATTTCAGCGACGGTTTCGATGATCAACAAGTTTCTAAACGAACCAATAATAAAATAGTAAACTGAATAAGCGTCATTGAATTCCAATCTTACAATAAGAAACGCATACTTTAATATCAGATCAGGATTGGGATATCAGGACATTCGGTTTTAATGTATCGACCTCCAATCCCTTTATCGAATCATTGATCCTTCAATGCATAGAGAATTCTATTTAAATTTGACTAGGAGGACAATAGTGAGATCGAGACAATCAAATTTGTAAAAGGAAATAATGAAGGTGAAAATAGTATTATTCTTAAGTATTCTGAAAATGTTGACGTCGTGTAATGGACAGCAGCCGGCACAAATTGATGCTCAGAATTTTTCTAAGGCAATTGGCGATACTGTTTCCGAACTCAGCAACAGCATTATTCTCGTATTCCAGGCAAGGAATGGTACGTATTGGTTTGGTAGCGACAAGGACGGACTTTTCAGCTTTGATTGTAAAACAATGCTCCATTTTTCCACGAAGAATGGCTTAAGCGGCAATCGCATACGTAGTATTCAGGAAGATAAACAGGGAAACATTTTTATAAGTTCATTGGGTGGTATCAACAAGTTCGACGGTCAAACTTTGACAACACTTACTCCGGTAAAAGATTATTCTTCCGGAAATAATTGGAAGCTTCAAAGCAATGACTTGTGGTTTAGTATGGCTGGCAAAGAAGGTGAAAATGGACCGTATCGGTACGACGGACTAAAGCTTTATCAACTTGAATTTCCGAAACACTACATGGCTGATGATTATTTTAAACAATTTCCGAACAAGGCCTGGAGTCCTTATGAGGTTTACTATATTTATACTGACAGCAAAGGAACAATGTGGTTTGGCACCTCCAATTTTGGTGTGTGTCGATACGATGGAATATCGCATAGCTGGCTGTATGAAGACCATTTGACAATGATCCCCAATGGCGGTTCATTCGGTATCCGGTCCATTCTCGAAGATAAAAATGGAAAGTACTGGTTTTGCAATACCCGTTATCGTTACACCATTTCTTCTGACAGCACAACTGAGAATGGAAAAAATTTAATCAGGTATGAAAGGGAAAATGGAATTGAAGGCATAAAATCAGCCAATGGGACTGATAATATTTATTTCATGTCTGCAGTTGAGGATAAGCAGGGTGACTTATGGTTTACTACTTATAACGATGGTGTTTATCGGTACAATGGAAAAATGGTAACACACTATCTGGTGACTGTTGATTCGAAAAACGTCGCATTGTTCTCAATTTATAAAGACAGGAAAGGTGAGCTGTGGCTGGGCACGCATGAATAGGGGGTTTATAAATTTAATGGTACTTCGTTTGAGAGAATGAAATATAACGAATAGACTAAGAGTTTCCGGATGATTTTTATAAATTCGTTTATTCTGAAACTAATTTCCCGCATACACCGGAAATAAAATTTATATCTTCGAATAAAATCCTGAATACCCGATTCAGTCATTACTTCAGTTTGTACAGAGCTGAAGCACTAAACTGTTTGCAAGTGGAACATGGACAATTATTCTATGACAGGCAACAAGAACTTCTTTCTTAGGAATAAAGCCACTATAGTTTATAGCATAAGTTTGGCTTTTCTGCTATTTCTTCTCAAATGGCTGGAACTTCGCTTTTTTCTTTTTGACCATTCTTTTGAAATCTATATCGGATGTATAGCAGTAATTTTTACAGGCTTGGGGATATGGTTAGCCTTGAAACTTTCCCGAAGAGAAGGTTTTCCAAAGGGGTCTTCAGGGATTGAAGCAAAACCCAACATGGAAACCGTGGTGATAGTAAAGGAAGTGTATGTTAACACAAATGAAAGTCTGTCAGGTCGCAATGTTGATTTTGTTCCGAATGCATCACTTGTCTCCCAACTTGAACTCAGCAAACGAGAACTGGAAGTGTTGAGTTTGTTGGCACAAGGGCACAGCAATCAGGAGATTGCCGAAAAACTCTTCGTGTCCCTTAGCACCGTCAAAACACACAATCAAAATCTTTTTGAAAAGTTAGATGTGAAAAGAAGAATACAAGCGGTAGAAAAGGCAAAAAGATTAAACCTTATCCCTTGAAAAAATCATACTTTGGTACGAAAATGTTCGGACAGTAAAAAAATAGCCGAAAGTATGACCCGAAATACCCGGTAATGGGCACATTTGCGAGATAAAACCATAAAAAAATGAAAAAGAACATTGTCATTTACGGACTCATAGCCGGCGCCATCGTATCTATTTTAATGTTGTCAACGGTTAACTATTTAAGCCATTGTGAAGGAAACGTCGATTATGACACAAGTATGCTCATTGGGTATGCTTCCATGCTCATCGCATTTTCACTGGTATTTGTTGGAATTCGTAATTACCGGGACAAATTCAATGAAGGAATTATCAGTTTTGGTAAAGCATTTAAAATTGGGACCATGATTGTTTTAATCGCTTCCACAATTTATGTTATTGCATGGTTGATAGACTACTTTTTCTTCATCCCCGATTTCATGGACAAATATGCTACACACATGCTTGACGAACTGAAAGCAAGTGGAGCAAGTCAATTGGAAATCGATAAGCAGGCAGAGGAAATTGCGAGATTTGGTAAGATGTATAAAAATCCGCTCTTTAATGCAATGATGACTTACATGGAAATTTTACCGGTCGGATTGATTGTAACACTTATCAGCTCTTTAATTTTAAAACGAAAAAAATAAAACCAGGAAGAGTAAAAGTGGAATCTACAAAAATAAATATCGCTTTTAATTCACGGGTATAATTGTGAATCCTTCAATTTGCAAGAAAGAAATAATGAAAGTCGCTCTCCAGTTTATTTTATTTGTACTGTTTGGCATTCAATCGTATGCTACCCTTTGGCAGGTAGGCCCTGCAAGAACGTATACCTATTGTAGCCAGGTGGCGCCCCTGGTGCAGGATGACGATACGGTTCAGATAGACTTTGCAACTTACATTAATGACCCACAGGTTCAATGGAGTAAAAGTAATTTGTACATCGTTGGAGTAGGGGGCCGGCCGCGTTTGCAGGCGGGAAGTATTATCGCGAATGACAATGTCAACGGGAAAGGAATTTTTGTCATCAGTGGTTCAAATGTCAGGGTAGAAAATATTGAATTTGCGAATGCAGCTGTAATCGACATGAACGGAGCGGGAATACGCCAGGAGGGAATTAATCTATTTGTGCATGCTTGCAAATTTGACGGGAATGAAATGGGGATATTGCAGGGCGGAACGATTCCGAATTGTAAAACTACAGTAGAATATTGTGAATTCCTGAATGGCGGTTCTTCGGCAAATCCGGGCTATCAGCACAATATTTATATCAACCATATTGATACTTTGATATTCCGATACAATTTCTCTTATAATTCCATCGCGGAAGGACATGAGTTTAAGAGCAGAGCGAATTATAATTTTATTTTGTATAACACTATTGCCAATTACCAATCTGTCGACAGCAGAACGATTGACCTCCCGAATGGAGGAACAACTGTACTGATGGGGAATATTATCGAACAAGGACCGAATTCTGCTAATTCTAATATTTTAGGTTATGGCAAGGAAGGTTTATCGAACACCGCACCACATGAACTTTGGATCGTGAATAACACATTTGTGAATAAGAAAACAACAGGCAGTTTTATTGATATTGCCTCCGGTACAAATAAGTTATTTCTAAAGAACAACATCTTGGCAGGCGCTAAAACAGGCGGATTAATCCTGGGTACAGCAATAACACTTGATTCCTCGAACAATTTCATCGACGATTTTATTTCAAATTGTGGATTTGTCAATGCGAATACTTACGACTATCATTTACTAAGCAATTCTGTATCTGTTGATGCAGGTGTATCGATAAGCACCAGTGTTGAAGGAGTTCTGTTGCAACCGGATAAAATGTACAAGGACACATGTTTGTTTGAAAGCAGACCGCTTTTAAATGCAATCGACATAGGAGCTTACGAGTACAATTCTTCATCCTCTGTGCCGGAGTTTTTAGTGCGGAACAATTTTGAAATTTATCCAAACCCTTCTTCCGGTTTTATCACAGTACATTATTCCGGTACAGATGAATCTCAATCCTTTCAAATTTATAATCCAATTGGGAAGATTGTGAAAGAAATTTCGATACATAACAACGAAATAATAAATGTTTCTGATTTGCCGGACGGAGTTTATTTTATTTGTCCCAAAAATAATTCAAGAGCTACTTTGATCTTGTTTCATTGCAATTGAATTGGAATTCATCAATAGAATTGATTTTATCAATGGGCTTTCAATCTGAGACTTGATAGAACTTTAATATGAAAACGAGCGTTACTGTAAAAACCATATTCAACTGTAGTTTGGAGAGAGCATTTAAAACTCCAATGCTGTGTGATGTTAGCAAAGTTCATACCGGCTATGGTATCATGCCTAAAGTCACCCATTGCACAGAAGACGAAAATTGGGGTAAGCCGGGTTTTAGCAAAAAAGTATTTGTTGCAAAATCATTTTCACAGAAGGGTGGCTTTGCCTCCGTTGATAAAGTTATTGAACGCATAGAAAACAAATACTGGAGAATAGAGGTAAGTGAATTTCAATCCTGGATGCTCGGATTTTATAAATTTGAAGGAGAGTGGAAAACAACAGAAATAGAAGCGAATAAAATTTTGGTTGAATATACTTATACATTGTTTTCGAATGTTGCTTTGTTTTATCCATTAAATTGGTTGTTTGCCAGATTATTTTGGTTGGCCTACATGAAAAGAGTGTTGGAGAATATAAAAAAATTGGCCTATAACCGGGAGCCTTATTTATATGATTAGATTATCTTTATCTTAACACTGTGAATGAATTTTCCTTTTTTGCGGCCCCTTCAGAATTTAGAAAATGGTTGAAAAAACACCATAAAAAAGAGAAGGAACTTTTGGTTGGTTACTATAAAGTGGACAGCGGCAAACCCTCAATGACCTGGTCGGAATCTGTGGATCAGGCACTGTGTTATGGGTGGATTGATGGTGTGAGAAGATCCATTGACAAGGAAAGTTATTGCATTCGCTTTACACCACGAAGGAGCACCAGTATTTGGAGCGCTATCAACATAAAGAAAGTTGAAGAGCTGGAGAAACTCGGGTTGATGACTCCAGATGGACAAAAAGCATTTGCACTCAGAAAGGAAAATAAATCCCGGATTTATTCTCATGAAAAAGAACCCATTCAGCTTCATCCGGATTTTGAAAAAGATTTTAAAAGAGATAAATTAGCCTGGAAGTTTTTTAATTCTCAGGCTCCTTCATATAAAAAAGTAATGATCCATTGGATAATGAATGCCAAACAGGAAAAGACAAGACTGTCAAGACTTGAAAAGACAATAAAAATAAGCAAAGAACAAAAGCGAATGGAATTATAATTCCTGACTTATTCAAATTTTAGCTCTATAAAAATTTATCATGAAATCAGCATTTTATTTTGCAGCTCTTACAATTTTACTTGGTAGCTGCGCGAGCAACAGTACCAATCAAGATGGAAACATCAGTGATTCTACTGCAGAAAATAAACAGTCTACTTCTGAAAGCGTGAATAAAAAATCATCCGGATTCTGGGAACCGCTTGTGTGGAATGAATACAAGGATAACAACGGAACTGTTATAGCTGCTATGCCATTCCCGGCCTCATGGAAAATTGCCGCACATCCTGCTAAAGGGGAGCCTTCAATTAGCGGTCCGAATGGAGTTAGAGTTACTGACTTTCCATTGCAAAGTTTTATGTATACCAACGACCCGCAGATGCAGCAGGTGTATTATCAAAGTGGTCAGCAATTGCGTGCAATGCCGGGTATCGAGCAATTGATTCAACAGGATATTGTTCCTTGGGCGGCGAATCGGGGTTTGCAATATGTCCGGCACTATGAAGTGCCGGAAGTTTCCAAGGTTGATAAATGGTACAACGATCAATTGTATAAGGCAGTTCCCGGCCAATCAGAAATTATGGCAATCGGTTCAGAATGGAAATCAAGTGACGGTAGTCCATACTTCCTCCTGATACATCTTAATGTTAGTGCCACGGCACAGCTTATGAACTGGTATTACTATTGTACAGGCTTGGAAGCGGAAAAAACAAATTTCGAAAAAGCAAAAAAGCAATTGATTTTTGCTCTTGGGAATACGCACTATCCACTCGAACCCATTCTTGCATATAATCAACGCGAAGCAGAAAAGGCCGGCAGAAGCTGGGCCGAATTCAATCAGAGAATGGTCCAGAACCAGGCCAATTTCGAAGCGCAGCAACGTGCTTTTGTAAATAAAAGCAATGCAATCAACGATGCCATCATGAACGGATGGAGAGCAAACAATGCTGCAAGTGATAAACAACAGGAGCAAAGAGTCGACGGAATCTACGAGCGAACGAATGTTGTGGATCCTTCTAACGGTCAGCGTTATAAAGTAGCTGCAGGCGCCAACCAATACTGGATGAACAGCAATGGAGAGTACATCAGCACCGACCGACATGATTACAATCCGAATTTAGATGAAAATATGAATGAACAACGCTGGCAGGAATTGAATGAGGTGAAATGAAAATGCGTGTGAGTATGATTACATCTGGTTTGCCGAATGCGGATTGATCCCATATGAACAAGTATGACAGCCGTTAGCATAAATTCTTTTGACAGTTCAAAGGATTTTTAATTTTGTTTATAGAACGCTAAAAAAAAACTTGCATATAAAAAAAGGTGATCCGATTCAGGACCACCTTTTTTTATATAATTCGATTCTGTTATCGGGCTAAATCAAATCGATCAAGATTCATCACTTTGTTCCATGCAGCAACGAAATCGTTCACGAACTTATCCTGCGAATCATCACAACCGTAAACTTCAGAAAGCGCTCTGAGTTCTGAGTTGGAGCCGAAGATCAAATCCACACGAGTGCCCATCCATTTGAGTTCTCCGGTTTTTCGGTCACGACCCTCAAATACATCCTGGGAATCAGAACTTGCTTTCCATGTTGTTCCCAAATCGACAAGGTTCACAAAGAAATCATTCGTGAGTGACTCCGGACGTTTGGTGAAAACACCATGCTTCGACTGATCAAAGTTCGCATTCAAAACACGCAGTCCGCCAACAAGAACAGTCATTTCAGGAGCTGTTAATGTAAGCAGTTGAGCTTTGTCAACAAGCATTTCTTCGGCAGAAACAGAATACCGCGACTTCATATAATTGCGGAATCCGTCAGCTTTAGGTTCCAACACTCCAAATGATTCTACATCTGTTTGTTCCTGAGTTGCATCGGTACGACCCGGAGAAAAAGGAACAGTCACATTGTGGCCGGCATTCTTTGCTGCTTTCTCGACTCCGGCACAACCGGCCAGAACAATCAAATCAGCAACTGAAACTTGTTTACCACCGGCAGCATTGAATTCCTTTTTTATACCTTCAAGTGATTCGAGCACCTTTTTCAGTTGACTTGGATTGTTAACTTTCCAATCCTTCTGAGGAGCAAGCCGGATGCGTGCACCATTCGCACCACCACGTTTATCAGAACCACGGAATGTTGATGCTGAAGCCCAGGCTGTAGATACCAATTGAGAAACGGATAATCCGGAAGCAGAAATTTTATTTTTTAAAGCTACAATATCCTGCTCATCGATTAATTTGTTTGTAACTGCGGGTATTGGATCTTGCCAGATCAATTCTTCTTTTGGTACTTCAGGACCGAGGTAACGTGCAATCGGCCCCATATCACGGTGAGTAAGTTTAAACCACGCTCGAGCGAAGGCATCCGCAAACTCTTTCGGATTTTCGTGGAAACGTTTTGAAATTTTCTCGTATGCAGGATCAACTCTCAGTGAAAGATCAGTCGTAAGCATAAACGGTTGATGTTTCTTAGCAGGATCGTGTGCATCCGGCACCAATCCGGCTCCTGCATTTCCTTTCGGTTTCCACTGGTGTGCACCGGCAGGACTCTTTGTGAGTTCCCATTCATAACCAAAAAGATTCTCGAAGAAATTGTTGCTCCATTTAGTAGGAGAAGTCGTCCATGCACCTTCCAATCCACTGGTAATTGTATTCGCACCATTTCCTGCTCCCAATGAATTTTTCCAACCCATACTTTGTTCTTCAATTCCTGCAGCTGCTGGTTCAGGACCAATATATTTTCCGGGTTCAGCAGCACCATGGGTTTTCCCGAAGCTGTGGCCGCCTGCTATCAAAGCAACAGTTTCTTCGTCGTCCATTGCCATACGACCAAATGTTTCACGGATATCTTTTGCTGCTGCAAGCGGATCCGGATTGCCGTTAGGTCCTTCCGGATTTACATAAATGAGACCCATCTGAACTGCCGCAAGCGGATTTTCCAATTCCCGATTTCCTTCATAACGTTTGTCGTCAAGCCATTTGCCTTCAGAACCCCAATAAATTTCTTCCTGCGGTTCCCATACATCTTCCCGTCCACCGGCGAAACCGAAAGTTTTAAATCCCATTGATTCGAGTGCACAGTTACCGGCAAGGATCATCAAGTCAGCCCATGAAATTTTCTTTCCATATTTCTTTTTGATTGGCCAAAGAAGTAATCGCGCTTTGTCCAGGTTTGCATTGTCGGGCCAGCTGTTGAGCGGTGCAAAGCGTTGAGTACCCGAACCACCACCACCACGGCCGTCTGAAATTCGGTAAGTACCGGCACTATGCCAGGCCATTCGAATGAAGAAAGGACCGTAATGACCATAATCTGCAGGCCACCAGTCTTGCGAATTTGTCATCAAATCGAAGAGGTCTTTCTTCAGTGCTTTAAAATCAAGACTCTTGAACTCTTTAGCGTAATTGAATTTCTCATCCATCGGATTGGACAAGGAAGAGTGTTGGCGTAGAATCGTTAACTTTAATTGATTTGGCCACCAATCCTGGTTTCGTGTACCGGAGCCCGCACTCTTCTTCAGTGCTCCTCCCGTAAATGGACATTTGGCTTCACCGTTGATCGTGTCGCTTGACATGTTGTTTAAGGTTTCCATAGTATGATTGATTTATTATTTTATAAGCCGGAGTACAAATTTATCAAACATTTTATCAAAAAAATGTTCTGAATGGGATAAAAATCAGAACACAAGATACAATCCTACAGCATCAAAATTACTGCTAAATGATTAATAAAAACGACATCTCAGGAGTCTCCTTTTACAGAATAAAGCAAAATTTAAACGCCTGTGAACCCGGACACTAAAAAAAAGAATTGAAAAATTTTAAAAAATATTTGCTACTTTAGTAATTGCATAGAGACCTGTTCACCATTTAATTTAAACCCTCAAAAACTAAATATCATGAGTCTCAGATTAGGCGACATAGCACCGGATTTCAAAGCTGACACCACCCAAGGCATCATCAATTTTCACAATTGGATCGGAGATGGTTGGGCAATTCTTTTTTCACATCCCAAAGATTTCACACCTGTTTGTACCACCGAACTTGGATACATGGCAAAATTGGCGCCGGAGTTCAAGAAACGGAATTGCAAAGTGATTGGCTTAAGTGTAGATCCTGTTGAAAGCCACTTAAAATGGGAAAAAGATATTGAAGAAACCCAAGGCACTGCTGTAAACTATCCCATGATTGGTGACCCGACTCTGGCCATCGCAAAATTATATGATATGCTGCCTGCGGAAGAGCCTGGAACTTCGGATGGAAGAACGGCACTTAACAATCAAACGGTACGCTCTGTTTTCGTGGTCGGGCCCGATAAAAAAATCAAATTGCAACTTACTTATCCAATGACCACAGGAAGAAACTTCAATGAAATACTCCGTGTGCTCGATTCAATGCAACTGACCGCGGCACACAAAGTAGCAACTCCGGTCAATTGGAAAGATGGAGAAGATGTAATCATTGTTCCTGCTGTGACTGATGCGGAGGCGAAAGAAAAATATCCGAATGGATGGAAAACAGTGAAGCCATACTTGCGTATTGTAGCTCAGCCGGGGAAGAATTTGGTAGAGCATTGATAAAGAAGCGGTGTTGTACAATTGTGGATCGGGAATCGACGAAAGTCAATTGACGATGGTTATTGCTGTTGAAAATTGAAGGCTGTAATCTGTTCATCACTTTCTTCTCTTGAAATTTTTATATCAAACAATTTTAGCCTTGGAAGATTCTTGAAAATGTTCGTTGAGTAAATGGCATTTTCAAGAATCGATCCACACAAGCTTCGTTTTCATTGTAGCCGACAAACCTTGTAATCAATTACCGGACAAACCTGGTGGATTAATTGTGGGATGCTTGTTTCTATTATAGTATCGTTTTCTTCTAAAAAATGGCGGACAAAAGTTCAAACGAATTTTCCTATGTCTAAAGTAAAATCCAAACTGGCTGAAATTAAAACCAGGGAAACCACTGCAAGTGTTGAAGATTTTATCAATAGTGTTCCGGATGAACAAAAACGCAAAGACAGTTTTGTGATATTGGAAATGATGAAAAAAGCAAGTGGAGAAAAGCCAAAGATGTGGGGGAGCTCACTCATTGGTTTTGGGAATAAGCGGTATAAAAGTCCAGCCACCGGAAGAGAAGTAGATTGGCTTCTCATTGGATTCTCCCCGCGTAAAGCAAACTTGTCATTGTATCTCACAATGAATATCAAGGAACATGCTGATGTGCTCAAGAAACTTGGCAAGCATAAAACCGGTGTAGGTTGTCTTTATATTAACAAATTGGAAGATATCGATATCAAAGTGTTGAAGGGAATTATAGCCATTGCACTCAAGCGCAAATAGAATTTGTTTCGTATAAACCATATCCAGTAAATCTTTTGTCCCGACTGCCTTAGAATTGAATTCGTGCTGAATTTTTCGGTAGAATCAGATAGAAAGACCTGAATTTTAACTCAATTTATCTTTTAATAATTTGTTTCTACAGAATACATAGTGCTTGAATATTTAACACAAAATTCGTTTCAGACGGTACTCTGTAAAGAAGCGAATTTATTAATGCTTGCAAGCGAATTAATATGAGAGGCGGCTACTTTTCTTTATTTTTTATATTCCTGGGAATTCTGTTCTCAAGTCGTGGTATTGCCCAGGATAAGAATCAGAAGCATATTGATTCCCTCCTCGCCATCATAGCTGTTTCCGGGGAAGATAGTAGTAAGGCCCAATTGATGTGTGACGTGTTGTATGCACATTCGTATTATAAACCTGAAGAAGGATTAAAGTATTCTATGGCGGCTCTTGAACTCGCCAAAAAAACAGATTGGAAATTTGGTGTTTGTCAGGTGTATTATCTTACCGGTAGGATTTATTGGCGATTGAAAAAATTTGATCAGGCATTAAAAAATCATGTTGAAGCACTTTCCCTTGCGGAAAAGAATAATTGGAACGGAATGAAAACTTCAGTGATGATCGCCATCGGCCAGGATTATGCCGATCAGTCCAATTATCCGGAAGCGCTAAAATATTTTAACAAAGCGTATGAGATCGCATATCAGTTGGGGGATAAAGACCAGATTTTGGAGCTGCACATCCTGATCTCCTGGGTATGCGAACAACAGGGCAATTATCCGGAGAAAACAAAATATGATTTTTCTGCATTGAGGTACAGCCAGGAAGTAAATGATAAATATTCGATTGCCATTTGCATGGCAAACATTTCATGGGATTACCTGGCACTCGGAAACTACGAATTAGCACTTCAATACCTGGATAGTTCGATCGTTCCTTTGAAAGAGGAACATGATTATATTAATCTTTGCGAAACCTACATCAGTATGGCTTCCATTCATACGGACCATCAAAATTTCAAAGAAGCATTAAACTACTTTGACCTTGCCTTGAAAATCGGTGCTGAAATTCATGACATGAATGTACTCGCAAGAGCCTATCGTTCCAAGGCCGGCCTGTTCGTTCTTCAGGGAAATGAACCTGAAGCCTTAAAAAATTTCCTGTCAGCATCGGAGATATTGGATTCAACTGAAGACAATCAGTCCAAAGCTGAATTGTATATTGAAATAGGAGCCTGTTATACACGCTTAAATAAATTTTCAGAAGCAAAAAAATATTTTGAAAATGCAAAAGCATTGTCAATGATGATCGAAAGTGAATCCATTTCGAACAAATACTATCAGAGCGTAGAATTGCTGGATAGTGCAACGGGTAACTGGAAGGATGCATATGCCAATTATAAAATGTCAGTGCAGCTTACGAATAAACTGTACAATGATGAAAACACAAAAAAAATAATGCAAACATCCATGCAGTATGAGTATGACAGAAAGGAAGCGGCTGTAAAAGCGGAACAGGAGAAGAAAGATATCCGGCAACGACTCCTGCGCAATTCTATTGCTACCGGCTTGGGTGGATCACTCCTGTTTTTGGTGGTAGTTTACAGGCAGCGAAACCGGATTTCCAGAGCACGGAAACGAAGTGATGAACTTTTACTCAATATTCTTCCCGAAGAGGTCGCCGACGAGTTAAAAGAAAAGGGAAGTACAGAAGCCAAACAATTTGATGAAGTAACAGTCATGTTTACCGATTTCAAAGGGTTTACACAGATTTCAGAAAAACTGACTCCGGCAGAGTTGGTGGCCGAAATCGATACATGCTTTAAAGCTTTTGATCAAATCATCACAAAACATAATATTGAAAAAATAAAAACTATTGGCGACAGTTATATGTGTGCCGGCGGTTTGCCTGTGGCCAATAGAACACATGCTTCGGATGTGCTGAAGGCTGCATTGGAAATTCAGCAATTCATGCAGCAGCATGTGCAGGAGAGAAAACTTGAGAAGAAAGAAATATTTGAAATCCGAATAGGAATTCACACAGGTCCTGTTGTTGCAGGAATCGTCGGTGTTAAAAAATTTGCCTACGATATTTGGGGAGATACCGTGAACATTGCATCTCGTATGGAATCCTCCGGAGAAGCGGGTAAAATAAACATCAGTGGCAGCACATATGAATTGGTCAAAGATAAATTCAAATGCGTCCACAGAGGTAAAATTCAGGCAAAGAACAAAGGTGAGATTGATATGTATTTTGTAGAATAAGATGAAAGCAGAATTAACTAGTCCTTTTTCTATGGTGTTTTATATGCCCCTGAAATTCGAAAAACTGAGTGATGATAAAGCGAACTCACCATGCAAGTAGTGTATAAATCAGTCTCACTCCGAGACCAAATGCTGAAATTGCCTTTTGCTCAGGGAATAAATATGGCCCACAAACGAATGGAAGAAATCATGCTTAAATTGAAATAGCATTACAAAAAAAAGGACAAATTTGGCGTTTGAGCGGATTTGCCGGAGTTTGCATCGTTAAATTAATCCCGATTGTATTATCTTGGTAGTTCAGACAGAGATGACAATCAGAGTATTTTAAAAATTTGTAATAATGAGTAAGACTCAAAGCAATAAAAAAAAACTGTCTGCTGATCAAAGCACAGAACTGTTGCACCTGTTGAAGGTTCGGTTTGAAAAAAATGCAAAGCGACACAAAGGTGTTCAATGGGAGAAAGTAGAAGCACGATTAAAATCAAATGCGGATAAGCTTTGGTCATTGAATGAAATGGAATACACCGGCGGAGAACCGGATGTGGTTGCTCAGGATAAGAAAAGCGGAGAAATTATTTTTTACGATTGCTCAGCAGAAAGTCCCAAAGGCCGCAGAAGTGTTTGTTACGACCGGAGAGCGCTTGATGCAAGGAAAGAACATAAACCAGGGAATAGTGCTATGGATTTGGCCACTGAAATTGGAATTGAAATTTTAACAGAAGCACAGTATCGGGAGCTGCAACAATTGGGAGAATTTGATACAAAATCATCCAGTTGGATAATCACTCCTCCTGAAATCAGAAGACTTGGAGGAGCTCTGTTTTGTGACCGTCGTTATGACACAGTCTTCGTTTATCACAACGGTGCAGATTCCTATTATGCTGCCAGGGGATTCCGTGGTTCATTGAGAGTCTGAGCGTGAAACTAACTGATAGGATATGAATACCATGAATCCCAAAGTTGATTTTTATTTTAATAAAGAAGGGCAATGGCAGGAAACTATAAAGCTCTTGAGAACGATAATTCTTGACTGCGGACTCCTTGAAGAATTGAAATGGGGAGTTCCCTGTTATTCATTTCCCACGTCTACTGGCAAACAGAAAAGTAATATCGTTTTAATCCATGTGTTCAAAGAATACTGTGCGATTTTATTTTTCAAAGGTGTCTTATTAAAGGATGCCAAAGGTATTCTGATTCAACAAACTGAGAATGTCCAATCCGCACGACAAATTCGATTCACATCTATTCGTGATGTAGTGAAATTGAAAACAATTCTAAAAGCTTACATTTATGAAGCTATCGAAGTGGAGAAAGCAGGATTGAAAGTGGATTTGAAAAAAACCACGGCCTTCTCGATGCCGGAAGAGTTTCAAAATAAATTGAAGAAAATGCCGGCATTGAAAACGGCCTTCAATGGCTTAACTCCGGGTAGACAAAGAGCATATTTGCTTTATTTTTCCGCAGCGAAACAATCCAAAACCCGGGAATCAAGGGTTGAAAAAAGTGTTCAGCAGATTCTGAAGGGAAAAGGTTTGGATGATTAGTACATTCTTTGTGTTTTTTTAAATTGACATGACAGACAACAAACAATTTGAAATCAATTTAACAAAAACGTATACTGCAAATTTATCCGCAATTATAAATTTGTTCCGCGACAATACCATATTTGAATTAACCGGCGCAAATGAAATTGAAAGTGATTTTAATATGTTTGGTAAGTATCACCTCACGTTTAGTGATAGAGGAATTATTTATGGACAATTTATCAAAATCGAAGAAAATGAATTGGTACTGGAATGGAATGTTGAAGGATTTCAGAGACCAACAGAGTTGAAAACGATTTTGTCAATTCACCTTCAACAAAACAATGAACAATGTATATTGACTCTTTCGCACAATAATATTGTTGAGGCTGACTCCGCAGATGCAAAGCGGCGGGCCTGGAAAGAAATCCTGGAAGGAATGGAATTGAAACTGGACAAAATCAATAAAACACGATGAATGAAGTAAAGAAAAAATCCAAGCCTCTTTCTGATGAGGAACAAGTAAGTGCTCATATCAAAAAATTAGATCCGGATACAAGGAAAATTATTCAGTATTTAAGAGACTTGATCCTGAGTACCGATAAGGAAATCGCTGAACGCATCAAATGGAATAACCCAAGCTTTTACTACAAGGGAGAAATGAAACCATTCGACCCAAAGGAATACAAAAGAGAGTTAATCGTTTTCAATTTATTCAAGGGAAGAATTATGCTTGTGTTTCCCAGTGGGGCAAAAGTGAATGACACCACAGGTTTGCTTGAAGGTGATTACAAGGATGGAAGAAGAACTGCTGTATTCAAAGATCTGGAAGATGTAAAATCCAGGGAAAAGGACTTGAAAAAAATCATCAAGGCGTGGTTGAAATTGATTGACAAGTAATCTTATTGAAAATGGTTTTCTAATGGATGTAATATTTGAACTTATGAAAATGAATAAAGTAAAGTTATGGGTACTCTTTGGCTTACTGGTCAATTCACAATTTCAGGGAATTTGTAGTGTGCCTTCTGACAAAGTAGTTCATGTTGAAGAATCAATACTGCCTGCGGAACAACCAAAGAATGAAGCCGGACAAGGTCGTTCCATTTCGCCAGAATCCCTGGAATTGTATCGTGAAATACTACATATGGATAGCGTTTTGTTCAATGCATTCAATGCTCAGGATCTTGAACAAATGAAAAATACATTTTCAACGGATCTCGAGTTTTATCATGATAAAGGCGGACTAACAGATTACAACCAGACTATCGCGAATTTTAAGTCTTTGTTTGAGAAAAATTTAACGACAGGATTAAGGCGGGATCTAGATATCAGCAGCGTGGAAGTTTATTCAATAAAGGATTTTGGTGCTTTGGAAGTTGGTATGCATAAATTTTGTCATGTTGAAAATGGTAAAGAGGATTGTGGTACATTTAAGTTTATTCATCTCTGGCATAAGACAGATGGTGTATGGAGACTTACCAGGGTGGTTAGTTATGACCATTAATTGGTGATAGTTTTGTTTGGTCTCCGAGAATCGTAAAAACTAAATTGTGTTAAATGAAAGCAATTGTGTACACAAAATATGGTCCGCCTGAAGTTGCGGAATTAAAAGAAGTCGCAAAGCCGATTCCCAAGGACAATGAAGTATTGATAAAAATTCATGCGTCCACGGTCAACCGTACTGATTCCGGTTTTCGAAGTGCAGAATATTTTATTTCCAGATTTTGGACAGGTTTGATGCGTCCCAAGAATCAGATCCTGGGTTGTGAGTTCGCCGGCACAATTGAGGAAATTGGAAAGGAAGTTAAATCTTTCAAAACAGGGGATAAAGTTTTTGGGTACAATGACAAGACCTGTGGAGGCCATGCCGAGTATTTAACAATGGCTGCGGATGATGCAATTGCACATATACCTGATAATTTAAACTTTGATCACGCCGCAGCTATTACAGAAGGTGCGCATTATGCTTTAAATGATATCAGAGCTGCAAAAGTGGAAGCAGGACAAAATGTGCTTGTCTATGGTGCAACCGGGGCTATTGGTTCTGCTGCTGTGCAATTGCTAAAACATTTTGGTACACATGTGAGCGCTGTTTGCAACACAAAAAATGTGGAATTGATAAAATCTCTTGGTGCCGATACTGTTATTGATTATCAAACTCAGGATTATACAAAAACAGACCGGAAATTTCACTTTATATTTGATGCAGTTGGTAAAAGCTCGTTTGGGAAATGTAAGCCTTTAATGACTGACAAGGGGATCTACATTTCAACGGAATTGGGAAAGAATGCAGAGAATATTTTTTTTGCCCTGATTACTCCGTTGTGGGGAGGGAGGAAAGTTTTATTTCCGATTCCTACAATCAACCAAGCAGATGTGAATTTCTTAAAAGAACTTGTTGAAAAAGGGGAATTTAAGCCTGTAATTGATCGATATTATAAATTGGAGCAAGTTGTCGACGCGTATAAATATGTTGAGACCGGGCAAAAAACTGCTAATGTTGTAATAAAAGCGATTGAATAAGGTGTGCTATAATCGCGATAAAAAATTCCAGAAATCCGGACCTTGCAAATGAAACCAATAATTGACCACATTCAAATAACAGTTAAGGATATGAAAGTCGCAGAATCCTTCTATGACAAATTAATGCCCATCTTGGGTTTTGATCTTAACAGGAAAACAAAAGGCGCAGTTCCTGCACATGAATTTGATGTGGTAGAGTATATTCATCCCCAATTGACGATTGGTATAAATTCTCCAGGGCAGTTTTAAAGATGAAATCATTCACCGAAGAAAACCCGGAGCCCTTCATCATCTGGCGTTTAGAGCAACTTCCAGGGAAGAGGTGGATCAATTGTATTTGCAAATAAAGGAAACAGGGGCCACTATTATTGACACACCCAAATTTTATCCCCAGCATGGACAAAGCTACTATGCACTTTTTTTTAAGGACCTGGAAGGCTTAAAATTTGAAATTGTATACGAGGAGCATTGATCAAATTTGTATAATAAGGCACCGTTGAAATGAAGCCTTCAAGATCTGATTCCGGTTGAAGGGGCAAAATCATCAAACTTTCGTTTGGTGAAAACGGATATTTGGTACGATCGTCTGGAACTAAATAGTTTGTACCTTGAGGTAATGCAAATTGTCCTGATTAAATTTCCGGACATTGAAATGCAATTTGACTCAGTAAAAGAAAATTGTAAACCGTATGATACTTTTCATCTCTAAATTCCTGCTCTTGTTATGTTTAAATCTATCTTCATATTTCAGCACTTCCTTAAATCACGATAATAGTTTTTCCGGATATGATTTATCAAAACCGGATACTGTTCTGATCTTACCCGATACACTTCGTGAGATTTCGGGATTGACGGACATTGATACAGCTACTATTGCTTGTATTCAGGATGAAAATGGGATCCTTTTCGTGTACGATATCCTCCGTAACGAAATTCGCGAGCAATACAATTTTCATGTTGATGGTGATTATGAAGGAATAACATTGGTTGGAAAGACAATGTATATTCTCAGAAGTGATGGATCATTGTTTGAAATAGTGGATTATGAAGCAAGAAATTTTAAATTACATCACTACACGACAGGAATCCCTGCAAATAACAACGAAGGACTTTGTTATGATCCTGATAACAATCGATTGCTCGTTGCTTGCAAAAGCAAACCGGGTAAAGGCCCGGAGTATAAAGATAAACGAGTGATTTATGGATTCGACTTGTCGACAAAAAAGCTGAGCGATGAACCGGTTTTCAGTTTTGAACTTCCCGTGATCAAGGCATTTGCTCAGGAAATGAAATTGAACCTGGCCGTTCGTGAGAAAAAAGGAGCAAAGCACTCATTAAATTTTCCCTTCTGCTATAGCCGTTCATCCCGTGACCAAAAGCTTTATTTGCTTTCTGCGGTTGACCAATGATGTTTATATTTGACTCAACTGGAAAATTGGAACACATTGAGCAATTGAGCCCGAAACTTTTTAATAAAGCAGAAGGCATTACGTTTTTTGCGAATGGAGATATGCTCATTACAAATGAAGCCCAAAGGATGAAACCGACATTGCTTCGGTTTAATTATTTAAACCGATAGCGTCTTTTTTTCGGTGATTTGTAGTTTGAAAAGGAGATCAATTTATAATCCTGTATAATTTTAATTCATCATTTCTTTATTGTATTTGCCTTTGTATTCTAATGGTGACATCGGTTTTCTTTATTGCCGCAATGAGTATATGCGGTACCACGAAGAGCAAGCTCAATTTTTTGAAGGACAAGCACGAGTGGGATAACACCAAAATTGTTTTTAAAATTCTTGAGCAGGACGACTGCTCACTGATTACTTTCACTCATGTTGGTCTGCTTCCCGGCATAGCGTGTTATAAAGATTGCTCAAATGCCTGGAGGCATTACTTACCGGAAAGTTTATCCGGATTATTGACTGAAGGAAAGGGTAGACCCGAACCAATAACCTGAAAATTCAATATCTTTTCATTATATTTGTATTTATGATTCCACGTATACTTTTAATTTTCATTATCTGTATTCTAACAACTTTTTCGAATTGTGTTCAAGGGCAAAACAAAGTTGATAGCCTCAGCAAAGTAAATGAAGGTGTTACGATAAATGTTAAAGATTTGCTTGGGTCATGGGTTTCTACCGATTCTTTGAAAACAAAAATTGAATTTAAGGAAGATAATTTTTATGTCATTATGCTTCCAAAAATATATGTGGATTACTATAGATTTACTAAAAAAGAAAGAGAGATTTCTGTTATGGGATGCGCTGCAAATTGGCCACCTTATTCCTGTATAGTGAATTTGATTAATCCGAATACCCTTAAAATATATTTCTATGGGTATGACAGCAATGAAGCGACAAGTGAAATTTATGTAAGGGAATAGAAATATTATAAGGGAAATTCCTAAACCTGGTTATTCTTCCGGAACGTTAAAGATGAATCCAACCTTAAAGACATTTTCAATACTCAGTTCGGGATCGTCTTTCAGGTATTTACGGATTTTGGAGATAAATACATCCAGACTTCTGCCAAAGAAATAATCGTTTTCACCCCAAAGATCTTTCAGTAGTTCCTCCCGTTTAATCACATTGTTTCGACGACCTGAAAGATAGTTGAGGATTTCGTTTTCTCTTTCTGTGATTCGTTTGGTTTGACCTGCAATACTGAGGGATTGATTACTAAAATCAAAAGTATATTTTCCGATTTTAATAATTTCAGCTTTCACTTCGTTTTTGTTATCAGGAATCCTGCGAATCACTGCTTTGATTTTCCAGAGTAATTCTTCTTCATCAAACGGTTTTGTTATATAATCATCTGCACCCAGGTCATAACCTTTTAATTTGTCCTCCTTAAGAGATTTAGCTGTTATAAAAATGATCGGAATATTTTTGTCCAGCATCCGGATTCCTTTTGCCAATGTGAAACCGTCCATCACCGGCATCATGACATCCAATAAACAAAGGTCAAACTGATCACCCTGAAAGGCTTTTAAGGCGAGATCTCCGTTTTTGCACAGATTAACTTCAAAGCCTTCAGTCTGCAAATAGTCAACCAAAAGAACGCCTAAATTGAGATCGTCTTCAGCAAGAAGTATTTTGAACTTTCCTTTAAACATTGGGCAATGTAAATCTAAAACTTGTTCCCTTATCTTTTTCACTCTGAATCTCAATTCGCCCGCCGTGCAACTCAATTATTTTTTTGATATACGCCAAACCAAGACCAAATCCTTTAACATTATGTACATCTCCGGTTGGAACCCTGAAGAATTTGTCAAATACTTTTTTGTGGAAATCTTTATCGATCCCAATTCCGGAATCTGAAAATACGACTACCAGATCATCCCCTTCATTTGTTGTTTGGATGCGGATGGTTGGTATTTCCTTTGCGTATTTGATTGCATTGTCAATCAGGTTACACATTGCATTTGTAAGATGTGTTTTGTCGCCAAACACTACCACTTTCTCTGCATTCAGAGCCAGGTCTATTTCACCTTTTGCATTCTCCAATTGGAGGCTCATGCTTTTGAGGGAATCTTTTATCAATTCATGGAAATCCAATTCTGTTTTCCGGAGAGGGATCTCGCCTCTTTCAAGAGCTGTCATGCTGAGCACTTGTTCAACCTGTAGTCGGAGCTTCTCATTTTCCTGGAGAATGATTCCGGAATAGTGTTTTATTTTTTCTTCCTGCCCTGTACCCACATCTTTCCTGATCATTTTTCCAGCCAAGGCAATATTCGTTAAAGGAGTCTTGAATTCATGGGTCATGTTGTTTAGAAAGTCCGTAGTGTGTTCCGAAATTCTTTTCTCATTAATGAGCGACAATATTGTTCGCCAGAACATGATGAGTACGATCAGGATCAGCAGAACCGAAGTGATAAACAAGGTTCCCATCTCCTGGATGATGAATTGCTTCTTGCCGGGAAGGAACATGTTGAGTTCAAGACCATTTTTTGTGGCTTCTTCCTCCAAGCGTTTTTTGTAAACATTATTTGTCAAACTACTTTCGTCAGCTGGTGTATTTGAATTGGGTTTCTTGACTTCAAAAGAATAATCGATATGAAAATTGTAATAATTCATGTAGTTAGAAAACAACGAATCTGTTTTATGAATCTCGTTCTTGCCAACACATTCTTCCATGTTTTTGCAAGTTACAGTATCTGTGCTGAGAGCTTCGGCAGTTTTAGAGAGAACTAAATTCGCCTTATCATTAAAAATATCTTCCTTTATTTTTGCGGTCTGGAAAATCCAGTTCACTTGAATGATCAACACAATCAGCAAGGCAATGGAAGAAATAACGATAAAAATAGCTGTCCGGTTTTGTTTCATTGAGGAAAGCAAATTTAGCCTTTTAAAACGATATAATTTCGCATTAACAACTCAATAACAAGTCAATAACGACTGAGTAACAGGTAAACTGTTTATCTGAATTAACTTTGTCTGATAAAATTTAATGAGAACCAATGAAAAATATTATTAATTTCAAATATAATTTCAAAACGATGAAAAAGATTTCAATCACATTGTTTCTGTCGCTGTTGTTTATCAGCTTGTTTTCACAAGAAAACGGTTTTGATAACTTGGTAGCTTACAAGCCGAAAATGAGAAATTCGGAAACGACTTCTTCACGGGAAAGTAATTTTTGGTACGAAATACGGGGAGCCTACAAGCGTCCTGTGCTGAAAGAGACTTTAAATAGTGCCAGAACTTTAGATGAAATTAGCCCGGGGTATCCGAGCAATTGGTTGAGCGATTACATTTCCACAGAAATTTCTTCTGTTTGTAAAGGGGTTGCAAGGAAGGCCTCTGGTAATAATGAAATCCTTACGGATAAGCAAAAGGAATTATTGAGTACAACAGATAATGGTGATGAAATATTAATTCGGGTGAAGTACAAAACGCCAAATGCTGCAATTGATAAAATGGATATTCATACGATGAGTTATTCAGTTACACTTGTTCCTGAACATGAAGCCGAATACAAAGGTGGTGTAGTTCAAATGAAAAAATATTTAAAGGAAAATGTGATCAATAAAATAGCTGAACCGGAGACCGGACAACAATTGGAAGGTGTTGTTCGCTTCACTGTGAACGAAGAAGGCGAAATTATTGATCCAAAGATAAAAGTAACTACAAATAATCCTAAGAGCGATAAATTGCTGCTTGATGCGATTCGGAATATGCCCAAGTGGAAACCCGCCACGAATTCCCAAGGAGGGAAAATGAAACAGGATTTTGAGTTTGCAATGGGTACCGGAGGCTGTTAGTTCATGAAGAGTTTGGAATGAAAATAGTGAAGCAGAAAACTGATCGATCAACTCAAACAATTTTATGAGAAATTATTATCGTATTCACAGGATTCTGATTTTCATCATTTTATTAGTTCTGAATTTAATTACTTCCTGCACAGAAAACAACAAATCAAAGGCTGATAAAAGTGGATCCGATTCAATTCAAGTAGTGCTTCCAAAAAACAGGCAACCGAATGCCGATCCGAGTTTTGAAAGAACGAAGGATACAATTTCCCTGAATGGACCGCACAGTATAACAAGGAGTGTGTTGCAGGATAGAAATGGCAACATTTGGCTGGCAAGCTGGGAGGGAATCATTCGTTACGACGGTAAATTATTTACCAATATTACATTGCAGGAAGGTCTTCCACAATTTCATGTCTTTTCGATTTTAGAAGATAGATCTGGCAATCTTTGGTTTGGTACTATTGGCGGAGGAGTAATTCGTTTCAATGGGAGGAATTACACCAATTTTACAAGCCATGATCATCTTGTCGGAAATTCTGTGATATGCATTCAGGAAGACAAAGCCGGAAATATCTGGTTGGGTACAACGGAAGGAGTCAGCTGCTATTCCGGGAATAATTTTAGAAATTTCACAACACAAAACGGACTGAGCAGCAATTTCATTAGTTCAATTGAAGAAGATAAAAACGGAAAACTTTGGTTTGGAACCAATGGAGGAATTAATTGCTATGATCCCTTACATTCGTCGATTTCCGGTGGACCAGAATTTGTTAATTTCTCCATGAGTAAAGATCTTTCTTTTCATAATGTCCGGGCTATTCTTGAAGATAGAGAAGGTAACATATGGATTTGCAGTCAGGAAGGACTCAATCGTTTCGATGGAAAATCTCTAACTACTGTTCCAACTTATTTCCCAATGAATATTTTTGAGGACAGAGCAGGAAACCTGTGGTTAAGTGGAGGCAAAGAGAATGGCAAGGACATGACTTTGTACAAATATGATGGAAAAATATTTTCAGAGATCAAAACCAGTCTTCAGATTTTTGGCGTTACTGAGGATAGAGATGGAAACATTTGGTTTGGCACAGCAAGTGGTGTGTGTCGGTATGATGGAAAATCGCAACCTGGACAAAATTCAGCATTTGCTTATTTTAAGGATAGTCTCAATTAAAGAATTTAGCGCCAAAACCCATTGTTCTGAAAAATATATTTTCAATGCCATTGTAACAATCCCGGGCTTGATTCGTCTGATGAGGATATAAGCCTAAACCATGAGCTCTACCGAAACGACGAAGATCAATTCATCACTGGAATCAGTTGAAGATGTGCAACATTCCACACGTTTTGGTGTATTCAAGCTTTTTAAACGGGATTATAAAAATTACGAAGGTGTGCCCAAGATCAACATCTATTTGTTGAGATTGCTTTTCACCCTCATGTTCTTGTTTCTTTCCTTTGATTCCTGGACACATATTTTCAATCACACCGGTGCCTGGCAAGTAACAGATGCTGCAGCCTGGTGTATGTGGGGATCGTATGCAATCATTTCTTTTATTGGAATACTTCGTCCGCTTAAGATGTTGCCAATTATACTGTTTGAAATTGTATACAAAACAGCATGGTTGTTAGTGGTTGCTTATCCTTTGTGGATGAAAAATGAACTGATTGGTTCGTCTGCTGAGTATACTGCGAATGTTTTTATTTGGGTAATCCTTCCGGCTATTTTTATGCCATGGCGATACTTTTTCAGGACTTATATTTTGGGCAAGGCGACTGCATAAATCAGCTCTTCTTCTGCCGGATCAGCCTGAATCATTTGAAATTTTTAATGCTTTTCCTTAAAATGGTGTGGTTTCTTCAGCAATCGCCAGGAATTTGATTTCGGTTAAAAATCCTATATTTGAAGAACGCATAGGTCTGCCTGAAAATCTTTCCTGCCGGAATTAATCAACCATCAAATAAAAAATATCCTGATGAAAAAAGTTTATTCAATCCTTGTGTTCCTGAGTTTGTTCTTCGCATTTGCCTGCAACTCTCCTAAACAAAACACAACAGACGAATCCGATAAATTATTTACCACATTCGAAGATAATTTTTTAGATGCCTATTGGAAGCAGCATCCTTCGTCCTCAATTTTTGTAGGCTATGGAAAATACTACGATGCGCTTGTCATCCCTGACAGCGCCTCGTTTGCGCAGAGTATTGCATTTTCGCAATTATGGATTGATTCATTGAACAAATTTGATATTCAAAAGTTGAGTGATAATAACAAGATCAGTCTGAATATTATCAAGAATCAATTGGAAAGTGATATCTGGTACAATTCTACATTCAAAGTTCAGGAATGGGATGCTTCGATCTTCAATATTGCAGGTGAATGTGATTACATCATCAATCAGCCCTACGCTCCTTTGGATGAGCGACTCAAAACGCTTTCGAAACACATAGAATCAGCCGATGCGTATTACAAAGCAGCCTTGGCCGGGCTACGTGAGCCGACAAAGGAACACATGGAAATGGCTATTCTTCAAAACCAGGGTGGAGTTTCTGTTTTCGGAGCATCCTTGACAGATTCTATCAATGCATCCGGTTTAACTGCAGATGAGAAAAATGCTTTGAGTCAGAATATAGTCAAAGCGACAAAAGCAATGACGGACTATGTCGATGCATTGAAATCAATTGTCGCTGATAAAAATTATACATTCCGAAACTTCAGAATTGGAAAGGGAATGTTTGCCGAAAAATTTAAGTACGATCTTGCTACTGATTTTACACCAGAGCAAGTGTATGAGAAAGCGAAAGCCGATAAGGATTATTTTCATGCTAAAATGATCAGTATTGCGAATGGCTTGTGGTCGAAATATTATCCTTCCCAAAGTAAGCCAAAGGATAGTTTGCAATTGATCCAATTGGTATTGGATAAAATTCAATTGCAGCATGCAAAACCTGAGCATTTCTTTGATTCCTTGACCAATCAGGTCTATCGCTTGAAAGCCTTCATCATTGAGAAAAAGTTATTCGATTTTGACACGATTGCACCTCCTATCAAAGTAAGAATAATGCCGGCGTATGCCAGAGGCTTTAGTGTGGCGAGTGCAGAATTTACACCGCCATATCAAAAAAGCGGAACTACTTTTTATAATATCGATGATCTCACACTTTATTCTCCTGAAAAAGCGGAGAGTGTGTTGAAGGAATACAACAACTATGCATCTCAACTTCTCTCCATCCATGAAGCAGTTCCGGGTCATTGTCTCCAGGGAATTTATAACAATAAAAAATCGCCGGATGTGGTTCGTGCTGTTTTTCAAAATGGAGCCATGATTGAAGGCTGGGCCGTTTATGCGGAGGCTATGATGCTGGAAAATGGTTGGGGAAACCAATCACCGGAAATGGAATTGGTCCATGATAAATTGAAACTTCGTGAACTTGCCAATGTGATTATCGATTATGATTTGCAATGTCTTGATAAACCCAAGGAAGATTTGATACACCTCATGGTGAACGAATGTTTTCAAACAAATGCACAAGCAGAGGAAAATATCACCAGGCAACAGTTTCCCAGGTTCAATTGTGTTCGTATTATGCCGGATCAACAGCCATTCAAGCCTTGCGGGAAGATTACAAGAAGAAAATGGGAGACAAATACAGCCTGAAAGAATTTCATGAGACATTTTTAAGTTTTGGAAGTTCTCCCGTAAAATACATTCGCGAAAGGATGTTGCAATAAAACTTCTTTAATAATAGTTTGAATTCTTATTCAATACCCTGATAGTCATCTGGGGTTAACAATTCCATTTTACCGGGATCTCAATCTGATCGGTCATCAATGCAGATTGCTGTTAGTCTAATAACCAGAAAACAAACTAACAAAAATGGCAGAATTAAAAACACAAAAAACAGAACTTAGTGTCGATGCTTTTATAAAAAGATTCCCGAGGAACAAAAAACGAAAGGATGCTGCGGTCATTCGGGATTTAATGGAAAAAGCTACAAAGTCAAAAGCGAAAATGTGGGGAAGTGCCATCATTGGTTTTGGTGACAGGCGTCTTGTGTATGAGAGCGGACGCGAATTGGATTGGTTTGTAATGGGATTTTCACCACGCAAACAAAATTTGACATTGTACATCAGCGGGACTGTGGAGAAGCAGCAGGCATTATTGAAAAAACTTGGCAAACACAAAACCGGAAAAGGATGCTTGTATATTAATAAGCTTGAAGAAATTGACCTTGCTGTTTTGAAAGAAATAATAAATAGAGGGCTAAAAGTATAATTTACTCCATCCTCTTTTACTCTAATAAATAGTAAAGTCCTGCACATATTAAAAGTACAGCAATAGAAGTAAGTCCGTACAAAATCACATAATACAGATCTGGTATCGGATTGAGAATCGAAAGCAAACAACTGATAAAACCCAATACAGCGCCGATCGCCAGAAAAGTAAATCCTGTACTTTGCCGTCTACCGTATTTTATTTTTTTAAATTCACGGATACAACTTTCTATGGATCAGGGTCGTGACCTTGCGCACTAATTCTTCCTCGATTAATTGTGTGTCGCGCTTTTCTGCTATCCATTGCTGGATAGTTGCAATGCTTACCGAATCAGTATTGCTCATTGCAAATAGGATTAAAAATGGATTCAGGGGGCATGGCAGGACTAATTTAGAATAAATTGTTTTACTTGCAAAAAATATTTAAGGTACCCGGATTAATTTCCCGTTCAAAACTGTACTTAAATTCGCTTATCCTTGTATTCTTTCAAAGCTAAAATCGAAATTATTGGCGTCAATCCATTTGTTTTTTTACCAAGGGGTATTGGCCGGTATTTTCAGCAAGCTGGAAAGGAACGCGGACCAATTCCGGTTTGTGGAGCTATTGAAGGACATCCATTTATTCAAACGCTTGTAAAATACAATGGACATTGGAGATTGTATGTCAATACCCCGATGCTGAAAGGTTCAAAGGTAAAGATTGGGGACACAGTTAGACTTGATATTGAATTTGATCCGAAATCACGGACAATACCGATTCATCCGAAATTGCAAGAAGCATTGAAGAAGAATATGCAAGCAATGAAAGTTTTCAAAAGCTTAAGCCCATCCCGACAAAAAGAAATAATCAGGTACATAGGTTGTTTGAAAACAGAAGTTTCAGTTGAAAGGAATGTAAAGAGGGCTATTGGTTTTCTAACGGGAAAAACAAGATTTGTTGGGAGAGATAAAGCGTAAAACTCTTTTCTGATTTACAAAAACCCACGCATTCCCGCTGACTACTTCTTTTTAGGCTGTTTGACCATACTCGTTGTAATTCCGGAAAGAATCGACTTAAGGCAATAATTGAAAAGAAATTTTTCCGGATCCCGTTTGTATTCAATCGTCCCTACTCTTATTTCATCTCCCGGAAGAGGATTGGAATTCAAAATTTTAATATTAGCAATGAAAGAAATAATTTTCTCGCCAAGTCCTGTTGTGTCATCCGTTTCTTTATTTTTCACAGCAATTTCCAGTCCGTGATAAAACATAGTGAGTTTACCACTGGAATTATTCTTATCTGCAGTAAAGTTAAAATTCATTTTATCGATTTTTCCGGAAGTAGCATAAAAGAAGGCATTGCGTTCCAGAATTGGATTTAATGTTTTTACATCCATGCCAGAAAGACTTCCTTCGACTGTAAATGTATTTTGATTGTCGAAGAGTTTGTTTTTCAAAAGTACTTTCAATTTACTTTTATCCATGAGCATGGCTGTGCTTTTCAATACAAACCAATTTGTATCTGATTTTAAAACAGTGTCGTTTGAAATGCAATAAATATAAGCCTCCATGTCATTGAAAGATATTCTTCCTGCGTGGTTTGCCTTTGCTGCATGTTCAACGTACTTCACGTTCCCGTTTTTAAGGTGGATGGAGTCAACATTGAGTTTAGCCGGATAATCACGAATTAGATCCTGAAGCATTGGTATGTTTACATGTTTTGTCGGCTTTCGCATGTCCCGAAAAACATGGATATTCATATTTTCGATGGATATACCTGAACATTCTACATCCTGAGCTTTTATAAACGCTATTGCTTTAAAATCTGCAACATTGATTTTATTAACCTCGAGGTGTACACAATCTGACTGATACTTTAGCCGGCTTGTGAATTCGTAATCGGGATAATTGGGGCGAACAGAAAAGGTATTTAGTGCCAATGTTTTCGTTTTTGTCGAATAATCAAATCCGATTGCTGAAGCAGTGTACATACTGTCAGAACTGGTATACGAAAATAATTCAGCCTTGCACTCAAACTGCTTTAGAACAGCGATAGACAAAGTATCCTGTGTAGACAGATGCAGGTTATAGAGTGAAACATCGACATTTTTTAATGAAAAAATTTGGGAATTCTCAATGTTGTTTAATAAAAGGTTTAATGAGTTGATATGAACTCTTTTGATTCCTAAATTAAGAGGAGAAAGAATAATCTTTACAGAATCGTCATCCTTACCGGAAATTGTTCCGGAGATTTTAATATTTGAAATATTTACTTCACCAAAGAGAAAATCCTGATCGAAAATTGCCTTTTTAAGACTAATTCCTTCTACGTTGGCAGATTCAATCTCAGCAAGGATGTCTCCCTTTTCTCTGTTTTCAGGTTTTGTACGGATAGATATAGTTCCAAGTTTAAGACCCAGTGTAAAAACGGATGCGTGGATCTTTTTTATATCTATAGTGTACTGACTGTTATTTTTATTGACTGCTGTGCGAAATTTATTTTCAAGCCAGGGATCTATGAACAGATATGTTGCAACAATGAAGAGCAATACCAGGGCAACTAAACCGAGTATTATTTTGTAAAAAAGATTCTTTTTCAGCTGTTGTAAAAAAGAATGGATAGGTCGGTTATGTTTCATGATTAGATTTATCCTGATTGTACTTCTGTCACAAATTCTTTCCTGTAAATTTTGAGAAGCAAAAAGAAATATGAAATTAAAAGCGGACCAAATACCAGTCCGGGTAAACCAAACCATTTTAACCCGACAATCACACCAAAAATGGTAATGATTGGATGTACATCAGCAAACCATCTTGCAAAAAAGAAGCGAAAAATATTGTCGATTGTCGAAATAACAATGCCACCATACAACAGGATTCCTATTCCGTGCCATGAATCTGTTGTCGAGAGTAGAAAGATACCGGCAGGGAACCAGATCAATCCGGCTCCGATTACCGGAATAATACTGGTGCAACCACAGAGCATTCCCCAAAAGAAAGGGTCGTTCAAGCCGAAGATCCAGAATCCGATGGAAGCAACGATGCCCTGGCAAACAGCGATCAAGGGAACAGCGATTGCATTCGCATAGGTCATGTCGTGAAGTTCTTTGGTGAGAATGTTAATTCCTCCTTTTGAAAAGGGGAGGTAAACGAAAAATGATTTTTCTGTTTTACCCTGGTTGATGAGTAAATAGAACAGGAGAAAATACATCATCAGCAAACTTCCCAACAGCATAAGTGATGAATTGAGTAGAGTTGGAATTTCGGCAGCAAGTGTTTTTAAATACCCGGAGAGCGTTGTGCTACTGATAAGTTCTTTATTAAAGATGCCATTGATTTTACCTATCAAGGTATTGTATCCGGCGACAAGGTCCTGTGGGTTGCTTAGGATATTTTGCAATCTGTCGATCAGCACATAGAGCAAGCCGAATACAGGAATAATGATCACCAATAGAGAAATGAAAATGATTAAGGTAGCTGCAATCCATTTTCTCCACTTGTATTTGATGACAAGTTTGTGCATGAACTTCCGGAACAGAACATAAAATATTAGCGCTCCAAGAAATGCATTGATGAATGCATTCAAGCTGAAAATTAAGAAAAGCAACAGTATTGCAATGATAGAGATTACTATAAACTGTCGGCTCTTTCCCGGATACAAATTCGAATGATCGGTCATTTAGAAATATTTTATGAGTCATTGTAAAGGTAGGATTAGTGATCGACGAATTTCAATCTTTTGGAATATTTGCAGCTATTTCTTGTCCATCTTCTCCAATGAGAATGTCTCAAAAAATCGTTTAAAAAGAATCATGAGGGTTTATTTAAATGATTTTCAAAAGATTGAGTTTTATCCCAATCCACAAATTCGCATACACCCCCTCAATCTGTCGTATTTTACCGATTGCATAAGTTCATTTCCTGATACATTTGTAAGCAAGAATTAAATTTCAGAAGCTTCTAAATCATGGAAACAATAACACTGGAGCAGGATATTAAAGTTGTTTGTATCAAAGCAAAATCATTTCCGGAAGGCATTATGAATGCTCATGAAAATTTGGCGGTACTAATTCCAAACATACACGAGCGAAGAAAATTTGGATTGTCTCGTCCGGAGAATGGAAAAATTGAATACAAAGCTGCAACTGAAGAATTGTTTCCTGGTGAAGCAGAGGAATTAAAGAGTGAAAGGTTGGTGATTCGAAAAGGGAAATACAATTGTATAATGATTCGCGATTATCAGAAGGATTTTCCTGCAATTGGAATTGCCTTTCAAAAGTTGCTTCACATCCCGGGCATCGATTCACAGGGATATTGTGTTGAATGGTATGTGAATGAAAAGGATGTAAAATGTATGGTAAGGATGAATAGTTAATACTGAGTAAAAAATTTTAAAAGAAACAAATAAGGAATTATTTTGCTTTTGTCTGAACATATCGTTGGAAAAGGAATTCTGTGAAATAAAAAATCCGGTCTGTTACAGACCGGATTTTTTTAATCCTGAATAAAATGTGGTTAAAAATTATTTTGTGGCCAATTCAATTCGAATCATTTTATCCTGCTTCTTTTTCATATAGGATTCAAGGAAAAAGATATTTGGTTCCGGTTCGAAAATACGTGATGTATTGAACTGGAAAATCTCTTCCCCTTGAAGATCATCCATATCGAAGAGCAAATGTTTCGAAACATCGCCTGTTGCATTATCAACTTTGTAAGCAGTGAGGAAACCACCTTTTCCATCCATGTGTTTTTCAGGGGCTGAGTTTTCTTTCATTTCTGCATTTTTCTTGTTGTCAACATACAATACATAGCTCGCAGATTTGCCATTGATGTAACGAATTCCATTACCACCTTTGCCGACAAATCCGGCTTGATTTTTAGGAAGTTTTTTCATCCATTGAACTTTACCATCCTTGGCAATTCTAGTCATCACAATATCTCCGTAGTAATAAACAGTTTTGGTCGAGTTGATGTAAAATTCATTCCTGACATAATATTGTTCTCCTGTAATTGTTGTACTTCCATCTTCATTATTCACAACATCACGCAATACAAGATCCGGGATACCGGCCTTGCCTTCGCCTTCACGTTTAGCATTTTTTTCCTGTGTTTTTTTACTTTCAAACTGATTGATAATGCTCATTGGGAATTCATAGTCTTTGTTGTCAAGAACCGCACCTGCAGGATCAAGTCTGAAAATTTTGATACCATCAATATTCCAACTCAATGCCGCGTTGCCGGTCCAGTTAACCTTAACATCTACACCTTTTGCATAATAACCGGTGCACACCAGGTTTCCGCCTGCATCTTCTTTCACATCGAACTTTTGAAACATTACTGTTCCACCCAATTCTATTTTTTTATTCGTCAAAGTAGCGGGAGCAGTAATATTAATCAACTCGAAGGATTTGCTTTCATTCAGATACGCCAGCATGTGTGCTGTACCGTCTTTTGTAACACTGTATGCAAGATTGTTCATCTCTTTTTCAGTATGCGGCATTGTTACTTCATCACCCCAGATTTTATTCATTGAATTGTCGAATACATAAAATCCCAGGATGTCTTTATTTTTAGAATCCTTTTTAACGAGAGGAATTCGGCGATAATTCATCAGAATTTTTGAATCATCAAAAGAATGTACTACAGTGAGAAATGGTCCTTTTTGCATTCCCCAGAAACCAATAATTTCAGTTGGTGCTGTGCGTGAAATATCGCCTTTCGTGGTGAATAAAGTTTTTGGAGCGTCGAAACTGGCTTTCGTCATATCTACTTCACGTGAACACACATCAAATAGATCTCCTTTTTTAGCTACTGTATAAATGAAGTACAATTTTGTACCAACTTGAACAATATCTTGCAGTTCAGTTTTGTCCGGAAGATCTTTGTATTCTTTTCGTGAAATTTCTTTTCCATCAGAAACATTGAATTTCTGAATGATCACAGTTTCATCGTCTTTTTTAACGGAAACAATATGTCCTGCGCCATCACCGAAATATTCCTTGTTGCGGGCATCGACAACTTTGTAAGGTTCGGAAACTTTGATCTTGAAATCGGTAGAGAGCTTCACCTGTCCGGTCATAATCTGTGGAAGGAACAGTGTAGCGAGAATAATAAGCGAACGAATTTTCATGAGAATTGGTCTGGGTTTAAGATTGATTGTATATAAATAGAAAGTTTTCTTCGGAGAAATGGGATTCAAATATAGTTAAACAGATGATATTTCAAACTCAATCCGATCTGCCGAGAAGACTGTATATTATTGAAAATAAGCGATATGTATCATATTCTGAAAAAGATTCATTTGTGTAATTTTGGACCCATAAATACAATCATGATAAAAATTCTAGCAATCTCAGGAGTTTCCCCCGATTTGGATTCTGATAGTCCCCACTTTCAATTGTTAATTTTAGAAAAGAGAAGATGATGGTATAATTATTTGTACTCCTGAATATGCATTTGGTGTTCCGGGAACTTTGAAAAATGCATTAGACTGACTGTGATATTTAATTACCGCATCTTCTGTCGGACATAAAGGACTGCTTCAATGATCAATACCCTTCACGCTTCTGCTATTTCAGTACAGATGAAACGTTATTGATTCCTTTATCAAAGCCAAAGTGATGCCTCGGTTTTTCTGTAGCAATGCGGAAAAATCAGTTGAAAAGTGATTAATTTGGTAAAATTTGAATAAAACTCCAGAATTTTGTGAATTCAATAGAATGCCTACTAAATTTAATACCAAATAAGTAGATCAGTAACTTTTAGTTTGGATCCAGTAAAACAAGCTGTTGAGGTGGCTTCTTTTATTCGACTTCAATTATCCTGAGAGAAATATGAAAAAAAACTTTTTGTTTCAGATTTTGTTTGTCTGCGTTTCATTGTCCGGGTACGGTCAGAAGGAAAAACAGATTCTGGATGCAGAGTATATCGAAAAATCTGTAGTTAAAATTAGCGAGAATTTGTTTGCATGTAAATACGAAACAAACAACTGGTTGTACAGGCAATTTTTGAAAGATCTCCTGGCGAATAAAAAAAAGGAGGAATATCAGATTGCAATGGTATATACAGAAGGTTGGTTAAAACAACCGGTTTATATCGCTTCGCTGGCAAAATTGTACCATTCAGACAAGCAATATGATGAGTTTCCGGTAGTGAATGTATCGTATGATGCAGCTGTTTTATTTTGCGAATGGCTCAGTATGAAATACAATTCCTTCCCGGGTAGAAAATATAAAAAAGTACAGATTCGTTTGCCAAATGAAGAAGAATGGATGAAGGCAGCGAAAGGAAAAAATCTTGAAGCAATTTATCCGACGGGCATTGGATTGAAGAATAACACGGTGTTCCAATGGCGAATTACAAACGAACAGATCTGCCCCCTCACACTGATCCAAATACTCCTGATCCGGAAGATATCCTTATGCTGGCACCGGTGAAGTCTTATTGGCCTTGTTCATTCGGTATTTACAATATGGCAGGGAATGCTGCGGAAATGATTGCGACCAAAGGGATGACCAAAGGCGGAGGGTTTGTTGACTCTGAAAATTCCTTGTTCCTGGAATCGCACGCGTTGATGGAGACTGCGGCGAGTCATATCGGTTTTCGGTATTTTTAGAAGTGCTTCCTTAGAAAACCTGGCTTAAACAATTTCGATTTTTCATGAAATTCAGAGAAGCACAAAGTGCAGATATTCCTCAAATCATGCATGTGCGAATGGCAGTGAAAGAGAATATTCTTTCCAATCCTGATTCGATTAAAGAGAAGGATTATGAAGAGTTTATGTTTAAGCGGGGAAAAGCCTGGGTGTGCGAAATTGAAAACAAAATAGTTGGATTCGCAGTCACTGATTTACAAGAGAATAATATCTGGGCTTTATTCATCCTGCCTGAATTTGAAGGGCAGGGAATTGGTAAAACCTTGCATGACCTTATGCTCAACTGGTATTTTTCTCAAACACATGAAACGGTTTGGCTTGGAACTTCAGCGAATACCAGAGCAGAATTATTCTATCGTAAATTGGGATGGAAAGAAGTTGGTGTTCATGGGAATGGAGAGATAAAATTTGAGATGTCTCGTATAGACTGGTTGAATTTGTAGGTTCAACGGTCATAAGATCCTTGTTTCATATTATTTTTTGAATTCACGTTTACCGGGAACAATGAGTTGATTGTGTTTTTTATATATTTAGCATGGATTTTCACTTCACCTTGTCGGTCGATCATAGAGCCGGAGCTTTCGTGATAGTTGCAAAAGATCCATCAGCCCTATGTTGTTTAACTCAATAGAGTTTGCATTTTTTCTACCACTTCTTTTTGTACTACTCTGGTTGCTGAATAGAAATTCATTGCAATTGCAGAATAGCGTTTTGTTATTTGCCAGTTACTTTTTTTATGCCTGCTGGGATTGGAGATTTCTTTTCCTTCTGGCATTCTCCACCGGACTCGATTTCTATACCGGGAGCAAAATCCACAAATCTAAAAACCTGAAAACGCGCAGGATTTGGTTGGGACTGAGTGTTGTAATTAACCTGGGCTTCCTGGGGTTTTTCAAATACTTTAACTTTTTCATTGAAAATTTTTCTGTGTTGTTGGAGTCTTTTGGATTGCATGCACACGCGAGTACATTGAATATCATTCTTCCGGTAGGAATTTCATTTTATACCTTTCATGGCCTATCTTATTTATTTGATATTTACAACAAGAAGATTGAGCCGTGTGCAAGTGTGGTTAACTACTCTCTTTTTGTCAGCTTTTTTCCCTTACTGGTAGCCGAACCCATTGAACGCGCTACACATTTACTTCCTCAACTTGAAAAACCGCGAACATGGAGTTATCCAAAAGCAGTCGATGGTTTAAAGCAAATCTTATGGGGATTGTTTAAGAAAATTGTCATTGCAGATAATTGTGCGAATTATAGCAACCTGATCTTTAATCATTCTTCAGATTATTCCGGGAGCACACTTTTTCTTGGAGCGGTATTTTTTGCATTTCAGATTTACGGAGATTTTTCAGGATATTCAGATATCGCTTTGGGCACTGCCCGTTTGCTTGGGATTGAATTGCTGAGAAATTTTTCCTTCCCTTATTTTTCCAGAGACATTGCAGAATTCTGGAGACGCTGGCATATTTCTCTTACATCCTGGTTCAGGGATTACTTGTATATCCCCTTGGGTGGAAGTCGGCTTGGGATGGCAAGAACAGTTCTCAACACATTTATTATTTTTCTTATCAGCGGATTCTGGCACGGAGCAAACTGGACCTTCATTGCATGGGGTGTATTGAATGCATTGTATATTCTACCGTCTATTCTATTGAAAAGGAACCGAACGCATCTGGATACTGTGGCCAATGGTAAGATTTTTCCAAATATCAGAGATGCTGTAAATATTCTCGTCACCTTCTTGCTCACCGTATTTGCATGGATCTTTTTTAGATCAGAAAATCTGGTACAGGCATTTGCAATTGTTGGAGAAGTATTTTCTGCTTCTTTGTTTTTGCTGCCACTTCTGCCTTCGAAGATGTTGTGTTTGTTGCTGTTGTTTTTCCTTTGCATTGAATGGAGCGGAAGAAACAATGCCTATGCAATTGAATCAACAGGAAATACCTGGAACAGGGTATTTCGCTGGTCATTTTATTATGTTCTGGTACTGGCGATATTTCTATTAAGACCGGTTCAGGAACAACCGTTCATTTATTTTCAATTCTGATAAAAGGATGCGACAATTCTATATAAAATCAATTGTATTTATCGGGATTGTTTCTCTTTCTATTTTCTTGGTTGGGATCCGGTTAGAGAAAAGGGATCCTGCAGATTATCTGGCTGCCATCATCGACAAACACCATCGACTGGACTCGATTCATGGTCCCCGGTTGATTTTCGTTGGAGGGTCGAATCTTGCATTTGGTATTGACAGTAAGCTGGTTGAATCGGAACTAAAGATGCCCGTTGTGAATCTGGGACTGCACGCAGGATTGGGATTGGAATTTATCCTGAAAGAAATTTCATCGCAAATGAAGTCCGGAGATGAGGTCGTCATTTCGCTTGAATATTATTTGTCAGAAAAAGGGGAATATGATTTGAAAGTCAAAGCAGCAGAGTATTATCCCCCGGCGAAAGACTATTTCGAGTCAAACATAATGGGTAATATTCGCTATGCTGTAGACAGAAAACGAAGTGCAGCAATTGAAAATTTGTCTGCCCTTAAAAAATTGGTTTTCGCCAAATCAAATATTGCAAAGACTCCAAATCAGAATCCGAATGTTTACGAACGGAATTGCTTCAATGCGTATGGTGATGTGGAATGTCATAAAAATCAGAATAGCTCCATCCGTGCTGATGACATTGATCCCATTAAGTATAAAGAATATGAAGGGATATCTATGCTGAATGATTTTTATAAATTGGCGAAAGAAAAAGATATTCACATTTATTTTATGTATCCGAATTTTCCTGTTTCGGTTTTTAATCTCAATAAGGAGGTGATTAAAAGGTATCAACAGGATGTTTCGGAAAAATTATTGATACCGGTTCTGAATACGCCGGAAGATTTCCTGTATAATGATTCCCTTTTCTTCGACACAGTGTATCATTTGAATGGGAAAGGGAGGGAGATACGGACAAAAGCTTTTATTGATTTTTATAGAAAGGGACTGGGGGCGAGGGACGAGGGACGGAAGCCAGAGCTGTTGGGAGAGAGTGATTGATGTGTATTCCTTTATTGTTTCGCAGAATTTCAATACAATTTATTCGATGACCATTCGTCAGCAATAGAAGTGGGGCTCCGTCCCCCGTCCCTCGTCCCCCGTCCCAAATAACAATTAACCACATTCCTCTCATATCGCATGAAAATATTCGGTAAAAATCCCAGCGGTTCCCGATTGCAAAGAATTGAACAAAGTCCGAATTACAGGAATGGTCAGTTTCAAAATGTTGAGCAAACTGCCGTGATGGCTGATGTGTCTTTTGTGAAGATATTGAAAGAATATTTTTCTAAACCTTCGAGTGCTCAGCCACAGGGTGAATTGCCAACAACAAAAGTAAATTTGATGACACTGGATGATGCCAAGCCGGTCATCGTGTGGTTGGGACATTCTTCCTACTATTTTAGTTTCAAAGGATTTCGGATGTTGGTTGATCCGGTTTTAAGCGGAAATGCCTCACCTTTTTCCGGAATAGGGAAAGCATTCAAAGGAAGCGACGTGTATTCTGTTGAAGATTTTCCGCAGCTTGATGTGTTGCTGATTACACACGATCATTACGATCATCTTGATTACAAAACTGTTTTGAAATTAATGCCGGGAGTAAAACGGATCATTACTGCATTGGGTGTTGGATCACATCTTGAATACTGGGGAATCGAATCCAAAAAAATTACAGAGCTGGACTGGTGGGAAATTGTAAATATTAATTCAGAAATTAAATTGAGTGCTGCGCCTTCAAGACATTTTTCCGGCAGGCTATTTAAGCGTGCAAAAACCTTGTGGGCATCCTTTGTTCTTGAGATTTATGATCAAAAAATTTATCTCGGCGGTGATTCCGGTTACGGAAAACATTTTAAAATGATCGGAGAAAAGTATTCGGGATTTGATCTTGCAATTCTTGATTCCGGACAATACGGAAAAGGTTGGCCATTGATTCATATGATTCCTGAAGAAACAGTTCAGGCGGGAAAGGATTTGAATGCATCGGTAGTTCTTCCTGTTCACTGGAGCAAATTTGTTTTATCTGTTCATCCCTGGAATGAGCCGATCAAAAGATTTGTTCGCGCAGCGGAGCAAGCTAAATTTAAAACCGTGACCCCAATGATTGGTCAGCCACTTTGGTATCAGGAATCTGCTGCAATCCCGGCGTGGTGGGAGTATGAAAAATAGAAAGCAGAGCGAAAAGAAGAAGGTTTACTTTTTAGCTGCATTAAATTTCGACTAAACCATTGTAAGCATTCGATAATGAAACTCCCGGATCAACGGAATAATTTCCTGAGTATTGTTTTTATATAACAATAGCAAAGCAAAAATATTTTTTATACATCTGTAAGAAAGCAAGTGATTTTAAAGATTTTTTCATTTTGAATCAAAGGATTCAACTTTCATTAATTCCATTTTTTCAACAAATATTCCCATTCTGAATTTTTTGCTGACTTAAATCATGGAAATTATTTGAAAATCGATAGTTTGAAATGTTACATAACTCATACGTTTTTTTTTAGTCCAAGCTCCTGAGTATAAGTCAGAAGCACTCCAACATTTTGCCATTTCACGCTTCTCTTTGAACATATATTAGAGCCAATCACTTTTTGAAGCAATTTATTTATGTCTTCTGATGGAGGCATAAATATGTATTTATTTTGTCATGAAAAAAATTGCATCCGTATTCTGTTATTGCAAACAGGGAATCAGGCACCGATGCCTACTTCTTCTGCTTATTTATTTTACCGCACCGGTAACTTCTTTTGCAACACACATTAGTGGTGCCGACATTACCTATACCTGGGTGAGTGGAAATACCTATACACTCGATCTTACCTTATACAGGGATTGTTCGGGTATTGCTGCTCCTAATAATGTTTCGGTATCGTATTCTTCTGCTACATGTGGATACAATCTGAGTGTAACTTTGAATAAGATTCCTGGAACGGGTCAGGAGATTACGCATCCTTGTACAGCAGGGCTCACAACATGCACCGGTGGGACCAGTCCAGGATTCAGAAATATGAATATACAGGAACTGTAACGCTGCCGGCGCAATGTACCGACTGGCGGTTCGGCTACGTTATCTGTTGCCGGAATTGCGCGATCACTACTTTGTCATATACTCCAAACAATTGTTCCGGAGTACCCGCCATGTATGTTGAAGCAACGTTGAACAATGTAGCAGCTCCCAATAATTCTTCTCCAATCTTTTCAAATATTCCGATTTCGTTTTTGTGTATTGGTCAGGCATTTCACTATAACCATGGAGCATTTGAAACGGATGGTGACTCAATCACCTATTCATTCATCACACCACGGTCCGCAGCGAATACAAATGTTGTTTTTGCAGCCGGGTACAATGTGAATAATCCCATTTCTTCCTCGCCGGCGATGACCCTGGACGCTTCCGGTGATATCCTCATCACTCCAACCCAAAGTGAAGTAGGGGTTATGGCAATTATCGTAAGAGAATATAGAAATGGTATACTGGTCGGTTCTGTAATTCGTGATATGCAAATCTGGACTCAGCCTTGTTCCAATATTCTTCCTACAGCTACAGGAATTAATGGAACTAATAATTTTAGCATCATCGCGTGTCCAAACCAGCCCATCACATTCACTGTGAATTCAGCAGATGGAAATGCAGTTCAAAATGTCGTGATGAATTGGAACAATGCTGTTTCCGGTGCAACATTTACAACAACAAATGTATCTCGTCCGGTTGGAACATTTACCTGGACTCCAACAAGCGCTGATGCCCGACCACAACCCTATACGTTTACCGTAACTGTACAGGATAACAACTGTCCGAGTGCCGGATTCCAAACTTATTCCTACGATATTATCGTTCCTTCTATTGCTGCCACTGCAAGTTCGACTCCATCTGCATGTTCAAGTCCTTTGAATGGAACTGCAACCGTAATTCCGACAGGAACAGCTCCGTTTAATTATTCGTGGACACCGGGAGGAGGAACAAGCTCAACGATTTCCGGGCTCGGAGCGGGTACTTATACAGTCACAGCTACAGATGCAAATGGTTGTACGATTACTGCAACAACTTCTGTCACTACACCAACGCCAATTTCAATGTCTACTGCGGGATCTTCAAGTGTTTCCTGTCGAGGAGGCAATGATGGTGCAGCTGCGATTTCAGTAAGTGGCGGAACTCCTCCATATACATATGTATGGTCTCCTTCAGGAGGCACAGCAGCATCTGCTTCTAATCTTGCAGCCGGAACGTATACAGTGACAGTTACCGACGCACATTCTTGTACCCGAACTTCAACAGTGAACATTGTACAACCTGCAATTTTATTATCAAGTATTACCGGAAGTACATCCTTGTTGTGTAACGGTGATGCAACAGGTTCGGTATCCGTATCCTCATCGGGAGGAACAACACCTTATGCATACAACTGGTCCCTGGGCGGATCCACAAGTTCAAATTTATCAGGTCTTTCAGCCGGCTCGTATTCTGTAACGACTACAGATGCGCGTGGGTGTACTACGATTACAACTGTGGCTGTTACCGAGCCGACAAGTGTTTCAGGAATTACTTCTACAACGGCGGCGACATGTGGGAGCCCAAATGGATCTGCCAGCATAAGCGCGTCCGGAGGAACATCGCCATACTCCTATCAATGGAATCCGGGCGGAGCAACAGGAATTACATTGAGTGGAGTCGGAGCCGGTGCATATACAGTTGTAATCACCGATGCTCATGGCTGCACGGTATCAACAGTGGCAGCAATTTCAAACCTTGGAGGGCCCAGTGTTTCTGTTACCGGAACTCACAATGTTTTGTGTGAAGGAGGAAATGATGGCGATGCAACTATTCAGGTGACAGGAGGACAGCCACCGTTTTCGTATCAGTGGAATCCATCCGTTTGTACAGGAACTTTTGCTTCCGGTTTGCAGGCAGGAAGCTATTCCGTCGTTGTTGAGGATGCAAATAATTGTTTGTCTTCCACTGTCGTAAATATTTCAGAACCCAATCCACTTCAAATTAGTCTTACACCAACGCATCCTTCCTGCCAGGGAAGTAATAACGGGTCCATACTTTCTGCAGCTGGTGGAGGAGTATCACCCTATTCCTATTCCTGGACGAATGGTGCCGGTTCTTCATCCAACCCGTTGAATCTTACTGCAGGCACTTACAGCGTTACAATTACCGATGCTTATGGTTGTACAGAAACAGCATCTGTCAACCTGAGTCAACCACCTGCTTTAGTTGTCAATGTTTCCACGAATGTTCCTGTTTCTTGCAATGGTGGAAGCAATGGAGCTGCAAGTGTCAGTGTTAACGGAGGGACAGCACCTTATGATTATGCCTGGCTGCCTTCTGTCGGAACACTTCCTACAGTGGTCGGACTGGAAGGTGGTACATATATGGTTACCGTTACAGATGCACATGCTTGTACACAGAATGCCACAATTGTAATTTCGGAACCGGCAGCATTGTTGGCTTCTGTTTCATCCAGCACCCCTGTACTGTGCAATGGCGATTCTACGGGATCTGCAATTGCCGGAGCAAGTGGAGGGACTTTGCCTTATACTTATTTATGGACCGGTAGTGGAAGCACTTCCTCTTCGTCAGGAAATTTGCCATCCGGAGTCTATTCTGTTTTGGTCACAGATGCAAGAGGTTGTACATCTACATCCCCGGCATTGATCAGTGAACCGCCTCTTCTCAGCACCACGATCCTATCTCCTGTGAATGTCAATTGTTCCGGTGGAAATAATGGAATGGCTACGGTATTGGCCTCCGGTGGAACAAGTCCCTATGCGTATTCATGGTCACCAGGAGGAGGAATTGCCCCTATCGCTTCGGGCCTGGTTGCAAATACATATACAGTTACCGTTACAGATGGAAACAGTTGTTCACAGCAAGCGATAGTATCGATCAATGAACCGACACCTCTTGCCATGTCTGTATTAAGCACTGTGATGAACTCCTGTTTTGGAAACATGGTCGGTTCAATCGAAGTGGAAGCGACAGGAGGAACTAGTCCATATTCTTATCAATGGTCCCCAACAGGAGGAAACACTTCGCAAGTGACCAATCTTGCTGCCGGATCTTATACTGTATCAATCACTGATGCAAATGGTTGCACAGGAAGTTTGTCAGCGTTGATCACTGAGCCGCCGGTACTCGTTGTTTCATCATCAACTCAGTCTGCTACATGCGGTGCTTCGAATGGAAGTGCTTCTGTTGTACCATCCGGTGGCACGCCGCCTTATTCATATCAGTGGTCCACCGGAGGAAATACAAGTGCTTCCCTGACGAATGTTCCTGCAGGGAATTATTCTGTAACTGTAACGGATGCCCATGGATGCAGCGAAGTTGTTGCGATAGCCGTATCCAATATTGGTGGCCCTACTGCAAGTGTTACTTCCATTGTTCCTGTTCTCTGTTCCGGAGTTGCAAGTGGTTCTGCCGGTATTTCTGTTTCCGGTGGAACCGCTCCATTCACCTATCAATGGTCACCTTCCGGCGGAACAGCGGCAACAGCAAACAACCTGGTTGCCGGAAATTATTCTGTAATTGTTACAGATGGGAATAATTGTATTTCCGGTCTCACCGTCGTTATAACAGAACCGCCGCCATTAATTGTAAATGCAACACCTTCCGATGCTTTGTGTGCAAATGCTTCGGATGGTTCTGTGTTTACCTTGACTTCAGGAGGTGTATCACCCTATAGTTATTCATGGAATGTTGGCGGATCAACAACATCCTCACTTTCGGGAATTCCTGCCGGGAATTACACAGTAACCGTGAGAGATGCAAATGGTTGCATTCAATCATCAACATCTGTAGTGTCTCAACCTTCAGCATTGTTGTTGCAACCGGGTACCATTACAAATGTAAATTGTTCAGGAGGAGCAGATGGGTCTGCTTCCATCATTCCTTCCGGAGGTACTCCTTCCTATCAATATTCATGGTCGCCATCAGGTGGAAGTTCTGCTACTGCATCCGGTTTAATTGCGGGAAATTATTCCGTTACACTTACAGATGCGAATAATTGTCAGACACTATTATCCATTTCAATTTCAGAGCCTGCTCCACTTCAATTGTCGGCAACGATGAGTAATGTTTCCTGCTATGGAGGAAATTCAGGTAGCATCTCATTAAGCCTCAGCGGCGGTACACCTTCGTATTCGTATGCATGGAGTAACGGCGCTCCTTCTGGTCCTTCAATTGGCGGATTGACTGCAGGAAATTTCCTTTGCACAGTAACTGATCAACATGGATGTACCATTAGTTCAAGTACAACTATCTCAGAACCTCCTGCTCTACAGGCTTCGCTTGTTGCATTACATGATGTGTCCTGCGCAGGTGGAAATGATGGCAATGCCGGTGTAACTGTGCAAGGTGGTACGCCACCCTATAGTTATTCATGGTCACCGGGAAATGGTACAACTGCCTCAGTTATCGGTCTCCTTGCAGGGAATTATTCTGTACGCGTGACAGACGCGATGGGTTGTGAGGATTTACTCGGAGTAACAATATCTCAGCCAAGTGCGCTGATAGTAACACCCAATGTCACCGCCGGCACATGTGGACTACCGAATGGTTCCGCCAATGTCGCTCCTTCCGGAGGAACACCGCCGTACTCTTATCTATGGAGTCCCGGTGGTGGAACAAGTTCCACGCTGCAGGGACTTCCTGCAGGAAATTACACCAACACAACGACAGATGCACACGGATGTACTGTTGTCAATTCGATGACGGTTACAAATTCCGGATCACTAACTGCCGCAGTTTCATCTATTAATAATGTTTTGTGTAATGGTGGAAATGACGGCTCAGTGGCTGTGTCAGTCAGTGGAGGTACAGCACCTATAGTGTATACCTGGACCACCGGAACAGGGAACACACCATTTGCAGGAAATCTCAGTGCCGGTCAATACTCGGTAACAATCACCGATGCATTTCAATGTGTGCAAACATTAACGATGACAGTTACAGAGCCATCAATTCTTGTTAGTGCAATTTCTTCATTCAATTCTATTTCCTGTTATGCTGCCCAAGATGGTTCGGCTTCTGTTTCAGTAAGCGGAGGAACATCGCCCTATTCATACTTATGGAATCCGGGCTATGACAGTACAATGCAAATATCAAATCTGAATTCAGGAAACTATACAGTTGCGGTCACGGATGCACACGGTTGTACAACTCAATCACAAGTCACACTGACCGAGCCTGCGCAACTGCAGGTTCAGGTAAGTTCAACACCGGCAACATGTGGTTCGTCGAATGGTTCTGCAACTGCAACAACAAATGGTGGAACGCTTCCGTATACTTATCAATGGTCGCCCGGAGGAATGACATCCGATCATGTAACATCAATTCCCGCCGGATCTTATTCCGTGATCGTGACAGATGCTCACAACTGTCAGGTGAATCTGAATACATTTATTTCCAATATCGGAGGACCGACGCTTTCACTCTTGAATGTAAATCCGGTAAGTTGTTTTGGTGGAAGTAATGGAGATGCGACAATTGCTGTTCTCCAGGGTTCCGCTCCCTATTCTTATCAATGGTATCCTTCCGGGGGAACAGATTCCCTTGCATCAAACTTGTCAGCTGGATCATATTCTGTACTTGTTGCTGATGCTAACAATTGTTTGACCGGCATGACGGTGACAATTTCTGAACCAGCGGCATTGCAGGCATCTCCACAAGCTACAGATGCATTGTGTTCCGGTAGTGCGGATGGAAGTGCAAGTGTTGTAATCAGCGGTGGAACACAACCCTATCAATATGACTGGTCGACGGGAGCAACGAGTTCAACAGCAACAGGACTTTCCGCAGGTTCCTATTCTGTTCGCGTGACTGATTCAAACGGATGTACGCTGACACAAAATGCAGTGGTTTCTGAGCCGTCTCCCTTAAATACAAACATTCATACCTCCGATGTAAATTGTTTTGGAGGAAGTGATGGGTCCGCGATGGTTGAAATTACCGGCGGGAGTCCGGGATATACTTATTCCTGGTCCAATGGAGCCACGGTAAATTCCGTGACCGGCATACGTGCGGGAAATTACAACGTCACAATTACTGATCAACATGGGTGTACAATCCTTGGAGCTGTTTCTTTGTCAGAGCCTGCTGCACTAGCACTGGCATTTTCCACGACAGATGCACTTTGTTTTGGTTCATCTGATGGGATAGCAATAGCAAACATTTCAGGAGGATCACCTCCTTATAACTATCAATGGTCACCTTCCGGTGGTTCTCAGGAAATCGCCAGAGATTTACCAGCCGGCACATATTCATTGTCGGTTACAGATGTACACGGTTGTATGCAATCGTCCACATTAACCATTGGTGCGCCACCGGCAATTCAGGTAATCACGAATCAACAGGATGCTCGGTGTTATGGAGCTTCCGATGCATTTGCAAATGTTTTGCAAACAGGAGGAACACCGCCGTACAATTATCAGTGGACAAATGGAAGTGATTCTGTTTCTACCGGACCGGTGTCAGCAGGAAATTATTCTGTGCAAATCACCGATCAACATGGATGCACGGTGAGTACTTCAGTACAATTAACGGAACCAAGTCCGCTTGTGTTGAATGTAAGCGGAGGTGGTTGGATTTGTATCGGACAAGAGATGAACCTTAATGCAAATGCTTCCGGTGGAACGAGTATGTATTCCTATCAGTGGAGCAATAGCAATACTTCGGCTTCAATTGTTGTGACTCCGACCACTACAGAAGTCTATACGGTTTCAGTAACAGATGCTCAAGGGTGTACTGCAGCGCCTCAATCTATTGCTGTAAATGTATATCCGGGATTAATGGCCGCAACGGCAGGCGATGATTCAATTTGTGTTGGTCGTTCTGATACATTACAAGTGATACCGGCCGGAGGAAATGGAGGGCCGTATTCCTATTCATGGAGTACCGGACCAACAACGGCAAGCATCATTGTTAATCCACTCACTTCGCAAGTATATAGCGTGACAATTTCGGATGCTTGTGGGACCCCTCCTGTTGTTGTGAGCATACCTGTAACAGTTGTAAGTGGACCTTCCGCTGATTTTATTCCAAACCCTGCAAGCGGTTGTCCGCCATTGGTGGTTCACTATCGTCAACAGGGAAATACACCTCCGGGGACTACTTACATGTGGGATTTCGGGGATGGCACAACGGATATCAACAGGAACCCCGTGCACTTATTTACAGCTCCGGGACACTATACAGTAAGACATATTGTTACCAATGGTATGGGTTGCAGAACAGAAGCTTCTGTTCCGGCAGCGGTGGAAGTATTTCCATTGCCGGAAGCACAATTCACTTCAACTCCTGACAATGCATCCATTTATCAACCGGAAATATCTTTCCTGGATCAGAGTCAGCTAGCGGTACATTGGGAATGGGATTTTGGAGATGGAACAGGAACGTCAACTGTGCAGTTTCCGACGTATACTTTTCCTGATAGCGGGTATTATACTGTTCGACTGATTGCAACAAGCTTGCACGGTTGTATTGATACAACCTACAGAAAAGTCCATGTGCGTGGTGAATTTGCAATTTTTATACCCGATGCATTTACACCAAATGAAGACGGAGTCAATGACCAGTTCACTGCAATGGGTATTGGAATAAAAGATTTTGAAATGTTGATTTTCGATCGTTGGGGTGCACAGATTTTCTCAACGAAGAATCTGGAAAAAGGATGGGATGGATATACTGCCGGAAGTCCGATACCTGCACAGGCAGAAGTGTATGTGTATATTATTCGGGTTCACGACATGCAGGACAATCCTTATCAGTACCTTGGCAGAGTGACCCTGGTCAGATAATTTTCCATTTTACTTTCGTTTATCCTGCATCTTGTTTCGATGCCTGATTAATTGTTTTGTGAACCATTTTGAATCCAGATTCTGATTTGTGCAATTTCACAATCCGCCATTTTATTGCTGTTCTTAGGCATTGCTGAAATCCCGGTGTCCCAATTTACTGAACCGAACAATCGTCCGTCAAGAGCAACACTTTGTACTCCGGCATAGGTTTCCAGATTCACGCCTCCTCTTGGATTGCCGGTATTGTGACAACCGATACACTGATTTTGCATCAAGGGAACAATCAGCCCTGAATAAGTAACATTGCTGGTGTCGCAGTTGCCGGCTGTACATAAATTATTCAAAGCTCCCTGACTTATCCAGTTCTGAATTAAATTTATTTGTGCTGAAGTCATAGTTGGAGAAGGAGCAGGAGGCATTCTGTCATCCGGATCAGAAGTAGTGATTGCCTCCATGATTTTACCATCAAGACGGAAGGGACGAATGTTTCCGGTAACCATAATATTCTGATAAGAATCGAGGATGATTCCTTCCTTGTGACTTCCGGCATCATGGCAACCGCTCATTGCACAATTGGAAATGAACAATGGCAAAACATCATTCTGAAAGTAAGCGGTATCAGGATCGCAGGAAGCAGAATTTCCATTTCCATTTCCATTTCCATTTCCATTCCCGTTTCCATTCCCATTATCTATAGGAGTTACCGGTGGAGTAGGAATAACATCCGGATCATGTTTACACGATGCCAATACAAAAAGGAGGCTCAGTAACAATCCAAGGAATATGCGCGCAGATGATTTCATAGTCATGATGAACAGAAGGATTAGAGTGAATTTCTTAATTGATGGTACTCATATCTGTTTTCGAAATCTAAAGTACTGCCTTCTCCTGCCTGAGGAAAGTAAACCCTGCGGAACGGGAAAAATTCAGTCCTGAACAGGCTTCGCAACGGGTTGAGAGATTATGGATTTCGCTGAATTTCTGGTTATTTAGCGTTATGTCAGCACTTGATGTTTGAAAAAATCATAAGTCAAAATTCAAGATGGTGGGCTGATAATAAATTGAAATGGAATAAAAAACAAGACTTCTGTTCAAGAATAAAAAATAACAATTAAAGTATGGCCTAACCAAATCAGGTACATGAAAGTTTTAATTCTTTCGTAATTTCCAACAGACACTGTACTAACCACTAACCACTAACCACTAAAAACTAACCACTAACCACTAACCACTAACCACTAACCACTAACCACTAACCACTAACCACTAACCACCAACCACCAACCACTAACCACCAACTACTCCTCAATCAACACTCCCATTTTCCCCATTCTAAAATCGCGGTATGCTTCCATGATTTGGATTTCTGAGTTCATGACAAAAGGTCCCTGAGCAAAAATCTCTTCATTGATTGGCTCTCCGCTCATGAGAAGTGCGCGTGTTGGTTTTGTTGTTTCAATTGCAATCCCGTCCCCGTCGTTTTTATAAATCACCATGTGTAAACCTTCTGCCATATTATTTTCTCCTGTTTTAATTTGACCTTCCAGCAAATAGATGAATGCGTTGTGTGTTGGAGGCAGTGGGATGAAAATTTTTCCGTTTTCTTCTGCATGAATCATGGCAGAATTCACAGGGCTAAGAGAAGGCACAGGCCCTTTGAGTCCGAATAAGTTTCCGGATACCACTGACAAAGAAATTTTTCCATCCTCGCTGATGTGAACAGGAGTCTCATCTTTCGATACCGGAAAATACGATGGCGCATCCATTTTATTTTTAGCAGGAATATTAATCCACATTTGGATCAGTTCCATTTCGGTAGTCCCGGGAACAGGTCGTTCACTGTGAATAATTCCCATTCCTGCATTCATCCATTGCGTGCCGCCTGCAAGTACTGCTTTATTGTTTCCCCGGCTATCGCGGTGATGCACTCCTCCCTTGAATAAAAAGGAGACAGGAGCAAAGCCACGATGCGGGTGTGGTCCAACACCTTCGTTTTTATCTTCCGGATTGACTTTGTTATTGCCGTGATGCAGGAGCACAAAGGGATCAAGGTACTCCACGGCCGACGATGGAAGCGGCTGGCGAATCATGATGCTTCCCATAGCATGTTCGGATGCGTAAATTATTTTGGAGACAGTTCTGATTTTTGGAGTCATTGCATTTTGTTTTTGGAAAGCAAATACAAAGATACGGAAAAGCGATATTCACGTAAATTGTGTTTTGTTGTATTAAAGTTTAATAGAACAACTTGTAAAACCAAATTGATTGCGCATTCAATGTTTTCAATTCTTCAAATGAAAATACACAATTTTGCGCACAGCTTTCAGGCAGTGTTAATGAAAAAAATCAGTTTGGAGATTTACGGCTAATTCAACATCACCTTACCTGAAAAAGGTTGTTTGTCTCCGGTATGGAGAGAATAAATATACATTCCCCTTACCAATGAAGAAGGAATATTTATTTTACCGGGGGAAGAAACAGTGGAGAATACTTTTTTTCCGGTGAGATCAAACAATTCAATAGAGTATTGGCTAAGGTCGGATGCTTTCAGGATCAGGCTTCGTGATGCAGGTTCTAAGTTCAGTTGTGGGATTGTTGCTGAAACTTCGGTGATCCCTGTACCTTGTGTTACAGTGAAGTTGAGTATGTGTTGATCTGTTTGATTGTAGGCATTACAAATGCCGGTACCGCCTGTGGTGCCAATTAATAAATTACTCTGAAAAGTGTAACTGCCTACAGACAATGGTCCAAGATTCACCGTATCCGAACTGTAACAAATAAAAGTCAGTGGTCCAAGGCAATGGTAGACCATTGCAGTGATTTGATTTCCATTCACAGAGTGGTTTTCATTTCTGAGATCACAGCCTCCACTCGGAAAGGAAGAGTTTACAATCACCATTACCTGGTCATTGGGAGTGGGTTGAGCAGGATAGGTTGACATGTTGAGGATCGTTTGTCCGTTCATGTACATTGAAACCAATAGCAATAAAAGTGTAGGGGTTATTTTCATTTGCTTTTGAAATTTTATTCGAATGGAAAAGTAACAATTTTTCCATTTTACAAAAGATTTTTTTTTGAACAAAAAACCGCGAAAGCCAGTAAATTCAGGCCTTTTGAAAGGATTTCAAATTTTATGGCATTTTAGGGATGTACAAACTATCATTTTTCTTGTCCTGCAAATTTCAAAAAATCTATTTCTGAAATAATCGGCGTCTGAACACAGAATTATTTTAAAGAAAACTTCACCGGCAAATTATACCTTACCAGCACAGCTTTCCCTTTTTCTTTCCCTGGTTTCCAGAGCGGCATTTCGCGAATAAGCCGAAGCGCTTCTTCATTGCAGTTTCCTGAAATACCACGAATCACATACGGGTACATGACCTTGCCTTTCTTACTTATAATAAAATTGATATATACTCTTCCTTCTATACCTTTTTGCTTCGCAGCAACCGGATATTTCATATTTTTATTGAAATAGTCGATGAGGGCAGATTCTCCGCCAGGAAATTCCGGCATTTCTTCTACAATTGTTTTTGCAAAAGTTGTAGGATAACCGGGCGCTGTAGTTTTTGCAGGATTCACAAAGAGATTTCGAACTCTTGAAGCCGGGACAGTGTCGTCTTCAAAGACCATATTCCCATGACAGTTTTTCTGAAGCAATAAATAAGTAGCAGTATCCCCGAGTGCAAGGACAGCACTCCAGTCCCTGCAAGCACTGAGTGAATCATTCAAATGCCAGTTCGTAACGCCACGTTTAAAATAAGCATCGCGGTTTGATTCGTCTTTGTTAATGGCTCCGGTAAAAAACTTGTTTGCTTCATCGTATTTTTCGTTTTTAATTAACATCAATCCCTGGTCATCAGCGTCGGTGGATTTGGATTCATTCAAAATAGTTGTGATGATAGAATCTGTTTTTTCTGCATGTTGAGCCGGGAGAACATGAAAGGAAAAAAGTAAGCACAGAAAAGAGAAGTAAAAAGCCGTTTTTTTCATGGAAATGAATATTAATCAAACTTCTGCAACTTGCGAAACTTCTGTGGGAAAAGCAAGGATCATTGAATAACAAGGGTTAAAATTTGTTTGTTTTTATAATTTAAATCTGAGAATAGATATTTTTCATCGAAAATAGTGGATGGAAATTAAAAAAAATCTACCTTAACCCACATACCTCTTCCGGCGTTAATTAATTCACAACCCCCCCCTTTTTTTTTTTTTTTTTCCCCCCCCCCCCCTTCCCCCCCCCCCCCCTAAAAAACATCCCCAAGCCCCTCCCCCCAAATTGGTTTTTGGGCCTAATTCTCTATTTCTTACCCCTCATGCATATTGTCAATTCCCTAAACAAAACATTATGAAAAAATCTACTTTGATTCTGGTTTGCAGTCTTTTAATTTCCCTTGCAAGCAATGCACAATTAAGTGGTTCCTACACGATTGGCGGCACTACTCCGGATTATGCAAGTATCCAGACAGCAATTACTGCATTGCAGGTGAATGGTGTTAATGGCGCAGTTATTTTTAATATCCGTAGCGGGACATACACCGGAAAAGTTTCAATGGGAAATGTCGTTGGAGCATCTGCAGCCAATACCATCACTTTTCAATCCGAAAGTGGTGACAGTACAGATGTGATCATTGCCGACTCTTCCTCTTCAACATCGTCCAGTAATTTTACCGTTTTGGTGAATGGAACCGATTATGTTACTTTTCAGCATTTGACAATTGAACGAATAGGCTCTCTTGGTTATGCGACTGTTATTTACATTGGCTCCGGCTCAAAATCTTTCCAGGTAAAAAATTGTATTCTCCGGTCCGGTGCGACGACCAATACCGGTGTCAACAACAATCTTATTTATATTCCGCTGGGAAATTCGAACGATAGTAATATTGTAATTTCTTCAAATGTATTGCAAGGCGGATCCTCTGGAATATACATGATTGGACAGGGTGCAAACCAATTGATTCCCGGTGTGGAAATTTCAAATAACAGATTTATCGACAATTATTTTCATTCTATCTTGTTGAATTTTCATCAGGGTGCAATGATCGTGGACAATGAATTTTCTATTGCCGGTGCGAATACGAATTATGCAGCCATTTTACTGAGTACTGCAGGAAGCGGTTTGCAAATTCTGCGCAATAACATAAACATTTCAAATGGGAACGGAATTGTGCAAACGCTCTGTGTTGCCCAGAGTGGGTCGGAAGGTTTAATTGCAAATAATTTTATTTCCATTCGAGGTAACTCTGCAGGAGCAGGAATTTATTTTGACGGCAGCGCGTTTCAGAAAATTCTTCACAACAGTATTCTCTGCAATCAAACAGGCCCTGGAGCTTCTGCAATGACATTCTCCGGTGCTGCAAGTTCTGAAATTATAGTGTTCAATAATTTACTCATACAAACCGGCGGCGGATTTGCACTTTCCGTGGCTGCTTCTGCAACCAGCGGTTTCACAAATAGTGATTACAATGATTTGTATGTCACTCCCGGCGATACTTCCATCACCAGTTGGGGCACAGCAACACAACCTACGCTTGCCGACTGGCAAACGGCTTCAGCCCAGGATCAACATTCCGTTACTGCTGATCCACAGTTTATTTCAAGTTCAGACTTGCATGTGGGAAGCCCTGTGATTAACAATGCAGGTTTGCCATTTGCTGAAGTAGCGAATGACATTGATGGAGAAGTCAGAGATATCGTGAATCCTGATTTGGGCGCTGATGAATTTATTCCTCTTGATGCAAATATTGGTTTGATTGCCTTTGTCAACCCGGAAAGTGGATCGTGTGGATCGACAACTACAGAAGTAGGAGTCCTGATAAAAAATTACGGACAATTGCCGCAAACAAATATTGACGTAAAAGCCTCTGTGACCGGGGCTGTTACGACCACACTTACAGATTTGTATACCGCAACACTCGGACCCGGCACTACGGACACTTTGCGTTTCGCTCAAACAATTGATACATATGCGGGTGGAACCATCGACATCGCTGCATGGTCTGAACTTGTCGGAGATCAGTATTTGTTGAATGATACCATTCGTGATTCCTTTGATTTCGGACCGCATCCAAATCCTCCTGTTGTTCAGTCGCCACAGCAACAATGCAATACCAATCTCCAGATTACTGCACAGGCTGATTCAGGAGATGCACTTGCCTGGTATTCGGAAGCAAGCGGAGGCACGCCTTTGTTCGTTGGTGATGTTTTTAGCCCGATTGTTTTTGGTGATACGACTTTTTATGTTGAAACAAGGCAGGGAAGCGGTACTTCCGGTTGCTTGCGCATCACAGAAATTGAACCGGAAGGCGGAGGGGATTATATCGAGATTCAGAATTTATCAGGAGGTACTCTGGACGCAAGCGGATGGAAAGTATTTGTAAGCAATGATTACAACAATATCAATCTCGTCAACTCTCTTTCCTGGGATCTGGGTGTTTTTACTCCGGGCGAAGTACAATACCGGACTGATGATGCAGCGGATAATTATTGGGGAAATAATATTCTTTGGAGCACCAACCTGAGTGGATGGGCGATCATTATCGATAACAATGGTATTGTTATCGATTTTATAGCATGGGATTGGGATAGTACTTCCATTCAAGCCATGTCCGTTACATTAAACAACTTTCCGATTGTCATTGGAAGTGAATGGATCGGAGAGGGAGTAATCTCTTGTCCTATTGGAAACCTTGAAACGATGAGCAGGACTGGAACAGAAGATCAGAATATTGCCGTTGATTTTACATGTATTCCTGCTACAAAAGGAGTACAAAATCCGGGCCTTGCATCCATATTGCAAAATTGTGGAATTGGTGCTTGTGCCAGTCAACGTATACCGATCGACATAACGCTCATTGCAGGTGTTTCTACAAGTTTGGGCAACGACACAGTTTTGAATCCTCCTTTTAGTTTTCCACTTGATGCAGGAGCAGGATTTACCAGCTATTTGTGGAATGATGGTAGCACTACGCAAACAATTGTTGCAACAATAGAAGGGATTTATTGGGTTACAGTAACCGGTCCGAATGGTTGCACATTTACAGATTCACTGACTATCAGCATTCCGGTTGGATTGGCAGGAAACATTTCTGAGGATGCAATGTCAATGTCTCCAAATCCTGCTTCCAATCAATTAATGATCTCCGGCGGCGAAATCTTCCAGCATGCAACCGAGTTCCGTCTTTTTGATTTGCAAGGAAGAGAGATCGAAAACAAACGGATAAATGCGAAAGGTCAAAAGTCTTATGCCCTGGATTTATCAGATGTGAAATCAGGATTGTATTTTATCCAGATGATTGCTCCGGAAGGAAGGCTAATCAAGCGTTTTGCAGTGATCAGATAAATTTTGAATAATCATTCTGTCAGGAGAGCGATTGATTTCGCTCTCCTTTTTTATTTCATGATTAGAATCATATTTGTTGTTGTTCGAATTTTAGCCTGAATACCGAGTTTCCGTCGGATTGAACTTGGGTTTGTCATGAAAATGTAGCATTTAGTCTATAAAATTCATTATTTCACCTCATGCACATCCAATGAAAATCGGGAATTTTTATATTGCAGCTCTGTTAAAACCAATTTCCCACAAAGCAATTCTACAAAATGAAATTACTCAACAAGTACACGCTGTTGCTTGTCATGGCCTTCGTCACGACTAATCTTTGTGCCCGTGAAATCACCGGCCAGGAAGCGCAACAAAAAATAAAAGGTGCTGAAAAAATTATTGTCGGCACGAAAAGTGAAATCCCGGAGTTTGTTCAGTTTCGGACGGAAGCTCAGGTTCCTTTTTCAGATTTCAATTTCTGGGCTCACAATGCTTTCAAGTTGTCTGATGATTATGGCTTTAAACTATTGAGCGTAGAAAAGGATCCGCTTGGTATGTCTCATTATCGTTTCAGACAAACATATAAAGCTCTTGAACTGGAAGGGACAATGTTCCTGGTGCATGTGAAAAGTGACAAGATCGTTTCCGTGAATGGAACTGTCTTTAATAAAATTCAAGCAAGCTCTTCTCCTTCTCTCAGTGAATCTACCGCGTTAAATGCTGCTCTTGACTACACGCATGCTGAAGTATACCGTTGGCAAGTACCGCAAATGGAGCAACTGTTGAAAATACAGGATAAAAATCCGGGAGCAACATGGTACCCGAAAGGCGAACTTGTTCTTGCACCAGTGAATGGTGAACCCAAAGATGGAAGCTACAAACTTGCTTACCGTTTCGATGTGTATGCTGAGAAACCCTTGAGTCGTGATTATGTTTTTGTGGATGCTGCTTCCGGTGAGGTAATTTATACCCGGACACGGATTCATCACACCGACAAGCCTTCCACTGCAGTGACTGCTTACAGTGGTATCAAAGAGATTGTTGTGGACAGTGTAAATGCAACAACCTATCGCTTGCGTGAAGCCGGTCGTGGAAATGGTATTGAAACCTATAATCTGCAGCAAACAACAAATTACACCAACACCGATTTTCTGGATACTGATAATTACTGGGACAATGTAAATGCAAATCTGGATGAATATGCAGGCGATGCACATTGGGGAGCAGAGAAAACATACGATTTCTACCTCACAAAATTCAGCCGGAACAGTATCGATGGAAATGGTTTTCATCTCCTGAGTTATGTGCATTATGATGTGAATTATTCGAATGCATTCTGGGATGGAAGTGAGATGACCTATGGTGATGGCGATGGTGGTAATTATACACCCTTTACAGCCTTGGATGTAACCGGTCATGAAATTTCTCACGGACTCACAGAATTTACTTCCGGACTTAATTACTCCTACGAATCAGGAGCGATGAATGAGTCCTTCAGTGATTGTATGGGAAATTCCATTCGTCAGTATGGAAAACCAGCATCGCCTATCAATTGGTTAATTGGAGATGAGATATCTTCTTCACCTTTCCGGTCTATGTCTGATCCGAATGCCTATGGAGATCCGGATACCTATCAGGGAAATAACTGGGCAACCGGTGCAGGGGACAATGGTGGTGTTCACACCAATAGCGGAGTCATGAATCACTGGTTTTATTTATTGACAGAAGGCGGAGCCGGTACGAATGACAATGGAGATGCGTATACAGTTGTGGGATTGGGAATAGATGCTGCTGCAGCCATCTGTTTCCGCATGAACACCGTGTACCTCGTGCCTACATCACAATATGCTGATGCCAGAATGTATGCAATCCAGGCCGCAATTGATTTGTTCGGGCCTTGTACGAATGAAGTTATACAGACTGCAAATGCCTGGCATGCTGTAGGTGTTGGAAATGCATTTACGCCTGGCGTTACAAGTGATTTTATTTCACCGCTCACTTCTTTCTGTTCAACACCGGCATCAGTAGATTTTTCCAATCAGAGTTCGAATGCCGGAACATTCACCTGGGATTTCGGTGATGGCGGAACCAGTACTTCAGTAAACCCAACACATATTTATACCAGCTACGGATTGTTCAATGTGAGTCTGATTGCTGATGGAGGAAGCTGTGGAATCGATACAGTTGTAAAAACACAGTTCATCAATATTGATACACTAAATCCATGTATTGTTTCATTGCCATCCAATGGATCAGCAACCACACAAACTACCTGTGCGGGCCAGCTCTACGACAGCGGAGGTCCAACGGGAGATTATTCTGATAACACAGATGCAACAATTACGATAGCACCTGTGGGTGCTTCCTTCGTGACACTTACATTCAGTTCTTTCGATTTCGAAACAGGATTTGATTATTTGTATATCTATGACGGTCCGAATACTTCTTCCACTTTGATTGGAACATTCGATGGAACTGCATTGCCAAATGGAGGCACTGTAACGTCTACGACAGGATCCATCACTCTGCGACAAACTACTGATGGCGGACTTACACGTCCCGGCTTTGGATTGAACTGGCTGTGTACATTATCCAATGTTCCGCCGATAGCGAACTTCAGTGCTAGCGCCACGACGTCTTGTTCAGGAAGCATTTCGTTTACGGATCACAGTACCAATGGTCCAACTTCATGGGATTGGGATTTCGGTGACGGTGGTACTTCCACTACGCAAAGCCCGACACACACATACACGAGCAGTGGTACATACAGCGTTACACTAACAGTTACGAATGCTAATGGAAGTGATACACAAACACAATCCAATTACATCACTGTAAGTCTTCCAAATCCTCCAACTGCACAGGATCAAACAGTTTGTACCGGCTCTTCGGCAACGCTCACTGCTACGGGTGCGGGTGTCATCACCTGGTATGCAAATGCTACCGGCGGAGCAGTATTGGCTACCGGTAATTCATTCAACACACCGCAAATCGGATTCTCTACAATTTATTATGCTGAGGATGACATTTACAATGCTTCACAAAACACCGGTCCGGCAGACAATACATTCTCAGGAGGCGGTTATTTTGCAAATACAAATTACCACGATCTCGTCTTTGATTGTTATACTCCTGTGGTGTTGAAGTCGGTGAAGGTGTATGCTCAGGGAGCCGGAAGTCGCACGATCACATTGATCCAGAACAATACGACAATTCAATCTGTGACTGTGAATATTCCGGATGGCGAAAGTCGGGTGAATTTAAATTTCGATTTGCCTGTCGGGACTAACCTCGAACTGGGTTGTGCAGGAAATACAAGTTTATGGCGTACCAATGGTGGCGCAGTATTTCCATACACACTCTCAGGATTTGTTTCCATCACCGGAACGAATGCGGGCCAGCCGGGTTACTATTATTATTTCTACGATTGGGAAATTCAGGAATATCCATGCAGGAGTGCACGCGAAGCAGTTGCTGTAAATGTTCTTCCATTACCAACTGCCGCCTACACAAATTCCATTGCTGCGAATGTGGTTGATTTTACAGACGCATCGGTGAATGCTGTTTCTTATTTCTGGACTTTTGGTGACCTTACGAGTTCCACGCAACAGAATCCAACGCATACATATGCTGCCCTTGGCAATTACACTGCCTGTCTCACAGTTACGGGAGCAAATGGTTGTACGGATACATTGTGTCAGACTGTGAACATTACTTCTGTTGGTGTTGCGGATATTTCTATCGATCGTCAGGTGCAGATGTATCCGAATCCTGTTCAGGAACTTTTGAAAATTCGATTCAATAAATCTTCTGAAGGGAAAAGCTGGACCATTCAGCTTACGGATATGATCGGACAAATTGTTGAAGAGAGAACATTCAAGAATGTTCAAAGCATGAGTGATTACTCCCTCAATGTTTCGGGTCTTGCTCCCGGGAATTACATTGTTGTACTGCGCAATGATGATGAAACACTTCAAGCCAGGATTGTTAAGCAATAACCAGTCCTTCGGATCAAAAAAACCATCGTCATTTCCGGCGATGGTTTTTTTGTCTCTGAAAATCCCGGTGAACTCATATCCGAATGCCGATTACAAGAACATCATCAACCTGATCGTGAGTGCCTTTCCAGTTATTGAAATAAGAAAGTAGTTCTTTCTCCTGTTCGCGCATGATCATGCTTTGCATTGAAAACAATTTGTCGCGGAATCGTTTGGACAACATTTTTTTTCCGTCTTCTCCTCCAAATTGATCGGCATAACCATCCGAAAAAAGATAAATGATGTCTCCTTTGTGCAACTGCAATTCGTGATTCGTAAAACTCATATCTTCTTTCAAACGGAATCCGCCGATAGCCAATTTGTCCGGCTTGATCTCTTTCCATTCACTGTCACGGATCAACCAAAGTGGCCGATTGGCTCCCGCATATTCAAGTTTTTTCGTAGTTAAATCAAGACTGCAAAGAGCGATATCCATTCCATCGTTGACTTCGGTTGGATTTTGCTTGAGTGCTTCAACAATGCCGGTATTCAGGTGATTGAGAATTTTTGCCGGTTGTGTAATTCCTCTTTCATTGACTATCTGATTGAGCTGGGAACTTCCGATCATACTCATGAAGGCACCGGTGACCCCATGTCCTGTACAGTCAGCAGCAGCCAGAATTACCTTTTCGTTCCGGAATGAAAAAGTGTAGAAGTCGCCACTCACAATATCCTTCGGGAGATACAGGATAAATGCATCTTTGAGCGCATTGAAGATTTGTTTTGTTTCCGGAAGAATCGCGGATTGAATTCTTCGCGCGTAATGCAGGTTGTCGAGAATGTCCCGATTTTTTTGCTCGAGTTCGGATGTGCGTATTTTTACTTGTTGTTCCAATTCAGATTTTTGCCCTTCGAGAATTTTCTTTTTTTCAGATTCCTGTTCGATTGTCTTGTTGAAGAGTGATTTTATTTCCTGAAGCTGTGCAGAAAGTTTTTTGTTGATTTTCGAAAAATCTCTGGCGAGATAAATGGTCATTGCGAATGATATACCGAGAACTGAACCATAAAACATAAAATTCAGCATTTCATTGATAAAACTATTTCTCCAGTTTGAATTATTTAAGTTCTGGAGAATTCCCATGGTGAAAATTGTCGCCACAATACAGGCTGGAAAGAAAAGTAAACCAAAGGCAAAAATCCTCGAACCTTCTTTTTTCTCCACCATTGCGAGAATGATCTGACGAATAATTTCAGCGACTCCGATCACCAGCATGATGATATAAATTTCATCATTCAGAAACACATCGAACCAGGACATTGGATTGTAAAGAATCGCCAGGGTAAGCATACTGTAAAAGGCAATCGTGGATTTCTTATTAAAAATTTGGGAAAGCAATCGGATGATTGTCAGAATACAGAATGGAACAATCAGTCCTTTTGTGATGGCATCGAAAATACTAGTCATCAATATGTTTGTACCACTGTCTTCGATATAGGAGATGAAAAAGATTGCAGAAAATCCAATTGCAAACAGACCATAGTAAAAATTAGCACGTTCACGTTTGTAGTACAAAAACAAAACAATGTGGAGAGCACTAAAAGCAAGGAAAATGCCTGCCAATAAAAGGGAAGCCATGGGATCCCAATACAAATCAGTGTATTCTTTGTCTCGTTTGTATTTTTTAATGATGAATATAAACCGGATCGTGTGATTGTTTTTGAAGAAGTGTTTACTCGCTCCTCCAAAATTAGAATAGCGCATGGCAAAAACATGTTCGCCCGGACTCAGCGGGGGACAAATGACCGGTTTCGGTGCACTTGAATAACCACAAATTTCAGTGGCTTCATTAGTGCCAACGACACCGTATGTCGCAATCAATTTCCCGTCAATGTAAACTTCTGTTGCTCCGAATGTTTCAAGGTACAAGGACAATGTATCATTGATGAGGGTTGTGTCAACATAGATATGATTTCTCAGCCAGCCGATTCCTTCGAAGTCGTTTACCGGTAATCCGTCTTCCATAAAACTCAATGGGCTCAATGGAATAGACTGCCAGCCTGAATCAACAGTACTTGGAGAAGACCAGGATGAATCATCTCCTGCTTTGAATTTCCATCCTTTGAAAATATAGTGATTTTTGATCTTCGAGTAGGTTGATGCTCCCAAAGTGTCTGTACTTGAACTGGCATTAACCGTAATTTCCGGAACCAGAAATAGCAGAGTAAAAAAGAAAAGAAAGGTAAATCGAAAGGAGTATTTTTTATTCATTGGAAACTTCTTCTGAGAATAATACGGAATTATATTTAGTGTGTATTTATTGAATATAAATTTCTGCAATGAATTTTTGATCGTGCAAAAGAATTTCAATAGTCGAATATCAAACGCGGATACCGATTACCAGTACATCATCAACTTGCTCCATTGAATTCTTCCATTCGTTAAAAAACTGTTCAAGTTTTTTCTCCTGGTCTGACATTGGAATGGATTGCAAACTGATCAATAATTCACGGAATCTTTTCGACAGCATTTTTTTGCCGAATGTGCCGCCAAATTGATCTGCGAATCCATCGGTAAATAGATAGATTGCATCTCCTTTTTGCAACTTTAGTTCATGATTGGTGAAGACAGCATCCCGGTTAATCCGGAATCCGCCAATCGGCAGTTTGTCGGGTTTGATTTCTGTCAACTCTCCGTTCCGGATTAGCCACAATGGACGATTCGCCCCGGCATATTCAAGGCGAAGTTCATCGAGATGGAAACTGCACAATGCGATGTCCATTCCGTCATTCACTTCTGTTTCGTTCTGTTTGAGCGCGGAGGCAATTCCGGTATTGAGATGGTTTAAAATCTGTGCGGGTTGTGTGATACCGCGTTCGTTGATGATCTGATTGAGGTGAGAACTTCCGATCATGCTCATAAACGCTCCGGTAACACCATGTCCGGTGCAATCCGCAGCAGCAATTATCACCCGGTTTTCTTTCTGAGAGAAAGTGTAAAAGTCTCCACTCACGATATCTTTGGGCTTGTACAGAATGAATGAATCCTGCAGAGTTTCATAGATAAGTTTTATCTCAGGAAGGATGGCGGATTGAATGCGTCGTGCATAATTGAGGTTGTCGACGATATCGCGATTTTTAAGCTCGATCTCTGCTTTCTGGTGCATGACTTCAGCAGTGCGAAGTGTTACCTTTCTCTCCAGTTCAGATTTCTGGTTTTCGAGAATCCGTTTACGTTCTGATTCCTGCACGATGGTTTTTTCGAATAATTGTTTTATTTCCCTCAACTGCTGCTGAAGTTTTTTGTTCATCCGTGCGAAATCCCGTGCAAGGTAAATGGTCATCGAAACGGAAACACTCAAGAGTAAAGAGTACCCAAAAAATTGTCCAAGTACTTCGTCCATATTCTTCTCCCACACAGCATATCCCATTTTCCCAAGGATCTCACGAATAATCCATAAACCAAAGGTGCCCAGAGGAGGAATAAAAATTCCCAATAGAAAAATGCCTGCTCCATCTTTTTTCTTTACAAATGCACGGATAAAAATGCGGATGGTTTCGACAATGATGGTGATGATGAAACCAATAAGCAAAGAAAGCCCCAGACCTTCATTTTCAGTGAAAAACAAAAAATATCCTGCGGCAAGCAAGACAGTCAATAGAATCCAGTAAATCAATAAAAGTCGTTTGTAGAAAACCTGGTATAGCAAGGCAAGAAAAAACATTGGCACAAGAAAAACTGCACAGATTTCCAGAAGAGCTAACTGTTGTGTGGTTTGAAGATCTGCGCCACGGATGATCAGGTAAGCTCCAAAGAAGATGAAAAAGAGAAGGGCTGTAAACAGGCTGTAATATAAATTAGTCCGGTTTTTTCTGTAATACAAGAACATTACGAAATGAAAGAGAGACAGGGTAATAAATATTCCGGATAAAATCAGGATTTTCGATTCCTGGCTGAAATCCACCAGGTGCTCTATTTCTGTTTCGAGCTGACTGATCTCTGCAGCAAATTCAATAACTCCAATATTGGATCCAAAATTGATATAATAGGTTTTTTCTTTTTCAGAAAGATTGGAAATGCGAAAGGCAAGTAAGTGTTCGCCCTCTTGATCCAGGGTGAATGGGTATGGTGTCGCTTTTATAGTAAATCCTGACTTTTCAGTTTTACCATCCACGGCCAGAGTCCCGATAGTTCGTACAAGTTTTCCGTCGATATAAATTTCGCAAGCTCCAATGATGTTGCTTGAAAGTGCGAGCATTTTGGATGCTACACTACTATCAATCCAGATATGCGTACGGAACCAGGCGACACCGTAGAATTCCTTGTATATTGAATCCGCTGCTTCCTGGGCGGAATCACCAATGAGAGTGTTCCACTGGCTATCATCATACGATGGAGAAGCCCAGGCGAGAGAATCTCCCATTTTGAAATACCAATGTCCCAGGAGGTCATGACCTTTTTTCAGTTTGTCCCAATGCAAAGTGTCCAGTGATCCTGCCGTGAGAGATGTGGAGTCCGGAATCATGATCCAGGCAAGCGCCAAACGAAGGATCGCCAGAAAGAAAATGTTAACTCGATTGCTGGAGCCTTTCATTATTTCAAAAGTTCATGGTTAAGAAGGGGAGAAGAGCTTTTCAGGTTCGGAAATTACATTATGGAAAGGAATATTGCTAATACAGAGTGAATTATCAGGCTTTGTTTGAAAATTTTTGCCTTTCCTGTTTCAAAGCCTCAGCTTGATTGTAATTTTATTTAATCATGCTTTACGCTTCAGTCAATCCATTTACGAATCAGGAATTGAAAAATTATCCTTTCGGAGCATTGCCGGATTTTGATGTTTGTCAGAATGCATTTTTAGAATGGAGAAAAAAATCGATCCCGGAGCGAGTTGAGTGTTTTGAACGTCTGCATATGATGATGACGGAGCAAAGAACACAACTTGCTCAGCTGATTACAACAGAGATGGGTAAACCATTGTCGGAAGCTGTATTGGAAATAAAAAAATCAGCCGGCGCCATCCGGTATTACATTGAAAATGCAAGTCTTTTTCTTGAGCCCAGAACTGTAAAAACAGATGCCCTGGAAAGTTATGTGAGCCATGAACCACTGGGCCTGATTTTTCTGATCATGCCCTGGAACTTCCCATTCTGGCAGGTCTTTCGATGTGCGGTGCCAGCAGTATTCGCCGGGAATGGCATCCTTCTAAAACATGCTCCAAATGTTCCTCAATGTGCTGCTAAAATTGAAGAATTATTCTTGCAGTCGGGGTTCCCCGATCATCTTTTCAGCAATCATTTTCTGACAAATGAAGATGCTGCTCTCGTCATTGGTGATGAACGTATGGCCGGCTTGAGTTTTACAGGAAGTGATAGTACAGGTTCTCATCTTGCATCATTGGCCGGCCAGCATTTGAAAAAATCTGTAATGGAACTCGGAGGGAATGATCCCTTTGTAGTCTTTGAAGATGCAGATATTGAAAATGCAGTTGTTGCAGCGATTCGGTCCAGAAGTATTAATGGCGGACAAGCCTGCAATGCTGCCAAACGATTTATTGTCGTTGGGTCAGCAGCGAATGATTTTATTGCCGGACTTATCGCCGGAGTGAAAAAATTGAAAGTCGGTGATCCCATGGATCCGTCAACCGAAATTGGTCCGATGGCAAGGAAGGATCTTGCCGACAAAGTAAAAAAGCAGATTGAAGACTCTATTCGCGAAGGAGCGATTGCGCATTTTGGAATGAAGGTTCCGGCAGGGAACGGAAATTTTGTTCAACCCGTAGTTCTCACCGGTGTTGGACCGGAAATCAGGAGCTACAGGGAAGAAGTGTTTGGTCCGGTATGGTCTGTTGTGATTGTTCGAAGCGAAGAAGACGCGATACGTGTTGCGAACGATTCAAAATATGGGTTGGGTGTTTCAATTTGGACAGGCAATATTCATAGAGTAAAAAAAATGATTCCTCTTTTTGAAACCGGAAATGTTTTCGTGAATGATTTTGTAAAATCAGACCCGGCATTGCCTTTTGGGGGTGTTAAGAGAAGCGGATATGGAAGGGAATTATCAAGAGAAGGAATGATGGAATTTGTAAATCAAAAAACAGTTTATATACGTTAATGTGAATGAATTGGAGTAGGAATTAGGCTTTATACATGATTTTTATTTGAATTTTCGCCAATATTTTCACTCCAGACGACCTTGTTTTCAGGTTAATTTTGAAGATTTTTTATTCCAAACTTTTCATTCGCCAATATTTTTAGTCGATTGAACAATATGTAGATAGCAGGAGTCTTAGCTTTTTCTACCTTTCAATCGTTCTTTCTAAATCTCATGTCCATGAAACTACTCTACTCCTCAGTATTTTTCCTACTGTTTTCTTTTTCAGTTAGCGCACAGCTCACTGGTATCAATCCGAATTCAGGATTTGCAACTCAAAATAATCTAACAACTACGATTACATCTGCCGGACTTTTTCAATACGCCATCACAGAAAGCGGTAATATTTATGAAGTGCATCTCGAACAGGGGGCAGGAGTGAATGTACTTTCCATAATGGATTTTGGAACAGGATGGTGGAATGGAGCGTGTACCTATGTCGATCCGAATACTGCAACTCTGGTATTTAATATTCCCGGAAATCAGGTGACAGGTGTTTATGATCTTGTGGTTACTACAACGGATGTGAATTTCTGGGGTAGTAATTTGCAAACCTTTACATTACCTGCATGCTTTACAATAAATCCACCGGATGGATATATCACCGGAAAAATATATTTCGATGCAAATTTTAACGGTATTTATGATGTTGGAGAGGCGGGCTTAAGTAATCAAGTAGTAATTTTAAATCCGGGAAGTCAAACTGCGTATTCGAATGCGAGTGGAGATTATAGCTTTGGAGTGATGAATGGATCTTATACAGTTGCATGGAGTCATTCAACATCTGCTAATTATGTTCTGAATTCCGATTCCGCATCGTACACAGTCACTGTTAACAGTGCAAATATTTCCGGTCTTGATTTCGGTGGCGTTGATGGTCTGGTCAGCATGGCTCCGGGTACTGCATTTCAGGGACAGAACCTTAATTCAACTGTAGTTTCCAGGGATTTATTTCTCACAGGTGCTAATCCATATGGTAATATCAGCTATGCATACCTTACCAATCAGACAAACTTCAACTCGTATAGCGTCCCTATCAATTCCTTCACAATTCTGGATACCAACAGGGTTCAGTTTCTATATACTATTCCACTTTCTGTGGTTGCTGGAACGTACCAGTTGACACTTTATATTAGCAATCAACAGTGGATATTGCAAGATGCCCTCATTGTTACACCTCCGCCATCTTATCTCACCGGACATGTCTATTATGATGCAAATAGCAATGGGCAATTTGATACAGGTGAAGTTCCGATTTCAAATCAAAAGATCCAGCTCACACCGGATAATTCATTGGCTTTCTCAGATGCAAATGGTGATTATACTTTTGGAGCGGCACTTGGAACGCATACAGCAACATGGGTTCCTTCCGTCGGGCAATTTGTTGTCTCCAGTCAGCCGAGTTATACATTTACAAATACCGGGAACCAGGGAGGATTTGATTTTGGATTAAGATCAACCTTGCCTGATTACACTACGAACATTTATTTTAATCCGGCATTTATGCGTTGCAATCAATCGGTCACTTCCTTTATTACATATACGAATCGAAGCAATGCAGTTGCACAAGGAACAATTTACATGGTTCATAGCCCGAATATTATTTTTGGATATGTGAACCCTCCACGCAATTCCTGGAATGGCGACACAACTTTCTGGACCTTCAGTAATTTGCAGCCCATGGAAACAAGAAGCATTTCTCTTACCATGGTGAATCCGGGAGTTGGAAGCACAATCTGGTACGACACCCATATTGATGTGACGAATGGATCCGGCACCATTATGTATTCTGAAAGTAGTCCGCGATTCACCACAGTAGTTCGTTGTTCCTTTGACCCGAATGACAAAGCAGTCACTCCGGAAGGTGTCGATGATGTAATGCATTACACATTATTGTCGGACTCACTGGATTATTTAATCCGTTTCCAGAACTCAGGAAATGACACGGCATTTACAGTTTTCATTCGTGATACTATAGATGTTTCATTGGATCTTTCTACTTTCGAATTACTTGCTTCGAGTCATACTGTTGAAGTTGAAATCGATAGCAACAGGGCTGTGACCTTCCTTTACAATAATATTTTGCTTCCTGACAGTAATGTGGATGAGCCGAACAGTCATGGGTATGTGCGTTATCGTATTCATCCGATGGCAAACCTGCCTGATCCAACCAGAATCGAGAACCAGGCCTTTATTTACTTCGATCAAAATCCTGCGATTGAAACGAACATTACCTGGAATACGATGGTGAACCAGATTCCTGTTGGTTTGGATCATGCGATTGAAATCGACAATGCAGTGACGTTCTATCCAAATCCAATGGATAAGACCGGGCAGTTCATTTTCCGAAATGATAAATCTGAACAGATGATCATCACATTGGTTGATCTATCCGGCAAAGAAGTGCTGAGAGCCACAACGAACAACGAACAATACACCTTAAATAAAGGCAACCTGTCAGGCGGATTATATTTCTTCAGGCTGATTAATTCAGTGAGCGGAGAAACGCATGCAGGCAAGATAACGATCCGCTAGGCGGGCAATCGGAGTTAGGAAATCAGGGGAAATTATGGTTTTCCCTGATTTCCATTTTTTGCATTAAATTCTTCAATTGGAGAATATAAAATCATTTGAATGAATTGATAATATCAGTTTAATTCTGATAATTTATTTTTCTGAAATGTTCAATCCAATTTAGCACCCAATAATTCATTGTTTCAAACTGCTTTCACATGTTTAAAAAACTCTACCCGACACTCGTTCTTTTTTGCTTCGCAATTTCAGCAAATGCCCAATTGACAAGTATCAATCCGGCTACAGGATTTGCTTCACAAACGAGTCTAATGACAACTGTCACATCCAACGGATTGTTTCAAGCAAGTATTTCTCCCGGAGGAAATATTTATGAAGTCTACCTTGAGCAAGGTGTGAACAGGATAACCATCGCGGACATGAACAATATCTGGAACTTTCCATATCCGGTAACCGTGACGGATCCAAATACAATGAATTTGCAATTCAGTATACCCGGAACTGCAGTACCCGGTGTTTATGATTTAGTTGTTACTACAACAGATACTTTATTTATAGGAAGCAACCTTCAAACCTATACGCTTCCGGCATCATTTACAATAACGCCACCGGATGGATTTATTTCCGGCAAAGTTTACTTTGATGCCAATCTAAATGGTGTCTTTGATACAGGAGAAACACCTTTAACATCGCAATACCTTACCCTGACACCGGGTAATGTAAGTGCTACAACTGATGCAAATGGAGATTACACATTTGGTGTCATGAACGGCATCTATACAATTACCTGGAACAGAACTTCCGGGATCAGTTATCTCTTAAGTTCAGATTCTGCATCCTATACTGTAACAATGAACAGTGCCAATCAAACCGGATATGATTTTGGTGCCAAGGATGGCTTGTTGAGTGTATCACCATCCAGTGCTTTTCAAGGTGGGACATTAAATGCGATAGTTAATTCCAGAGCATTGTTCAGAACAGGTACTTATCCATACGGCAATATCTCCTATTCTAGTTTGGTGAACCAATCGACCGGCTATAGTTATAGCCTGACAGTGACTGCCTACACAGTACTGGACACCAACAGAGTTCAGCTTTTGTATGCGATCCCTTTGTCTTTGCCTGCAGGAATATACACCCTCCGAATTTATACCAGTGGCGTTACTTCAGGCTACTGGATTTTGGCTAACGCATTGCAGATTACAATTGCACCATCCTATCTCACCGGTCATATTTATTATGATGCGAATAACAACGGACAGTTTGATACAGGTGAAATTCCTGTTGCCGGACAAAAGGTTGTCCTCACTCCAGACAACGCCATTGCTTTCACTGATGCAAATGGTGATTACACTATCGGTGCAGTGCTAGGAACCCATACGGCAACATGGACACAATCGAACGGACAATTTATTGTGTCCAGTCAACCCAGTTATACATTTACAAATACCGGAAACCAGGGTGGTTTTGATTTCGGTGTGCGCTCTAATCTTCCGGATTATACCACACATATTTATTTCAACCCGGCCTGGATGCGTTGCAACCAATTCGTCACATCGTATATCACCTACGTGAATCGTAGTAATGCAGTCGCTCAGGGTACAATTTATATGATCCATAGTCCGAATGTGATTTTTGGCTATGTAAATCCACCGCGCGATTCATGGAATGGAGATACAACTTTCTGGAACTTCAGTAATCTGCAGCCGATGGAAACTAGATCCATTTCGGTGACAATGCAGAACCCGGGAGTAGGAAATACTATTTGGTATGATACACATATTGATGTGACTGACGGAACTTCCGCAGTGCAGTATTCAGAGAGTAGTCCGCGTTTTACTACTGTTGTACGTTGCTCCTACGATCCCAACGACAAAGCTGTTACCCCGGAAGGTGTTGATGATGTGATGCATTACACATTGTTGTCGGATTCGCTGGAATATTTAATTCGTTTCCAGAATTCAGGAAATGATACAGCATTCACTGTCTTTATTCGCGATACAATCGATGCCTCCCTCGATCTGAGCACTTTCGAATTGATCGCATCAAGTCATAGTGTAGAAACAGAAATTGACAGTAATCGTGCCGTCACTTTCCTTTACAATAACATATTGCTTCCTGACAGCAACGTGGATGAGCCGAACAGTCATGGGTATGTACGTTACCGTATTCATCCGATGGCTAATTTGCCTGATCCGACACGTATCGAGAATCAGGCCTTCATTTATTTCGATCAAAATCCTGCGATCGAAACGAACATTACCTGGAATACGATGGTGAACCAGATTCCTGTTGGTTTGGATCATGCGATTGAAATTGACAATGCAGTAACATTCTATCCGAATCCAATGGATAAAACCGGACAGTTTGTTTTCCGGAATGAAAAATCTGAAAAGATGATCATTACGCTAGTGGATCTTACGGGAAAAGAAGTGTTGAGAACAACAACGAGCAGCGAAAATTACACCTTGAATAAAGGCAACCTGTCAGGCGGATTATATTTCTTCAGGCTGATTAATTCAGTGAGCGGAGAAATGCATGCGGGTAAGATAACGATCCGCTAGGCGGGCAATCGGAGGGTAAGTTAATCAGGGGAAATTATGGTTTCCCCTGATTAACATTTTTTTCAAATCATTTTTTTACAACATGATTTTGGAATTTTATGTGATATAGAATCGCACGACCTCTCAATAGTTTTTAATTAGACCATTACTATGTTTAAGAACCGATACAAGCTCACGCTGATTCTTTTTCTCTTCACTATTTCCACACATGCACAGCTGACAGGTATGAATCCCGCAACAGGATATGCCGGTCAAGGTTATCTTACCACCAACATTACATCGAGTTCATTATTTCAGGCTTCAGTGACACCGAGCGGAAATATTTATGAAGCTCACCTCGAGCAAGGTTCTGTTGTTATCCCGATTATGGATTACGCTGGTAATAATTTTAGTGGCTGCACGTATATAAACTCAGATACAGCAGAAGTGTCTTTTAGTCTGCGGGATACTACTACATTAGGAGTTTATGATTTGGTGATCACAACCACTGATATAAATGTATGGGGAACAAATTTAACCGTTTACACTTTACCCGCATGTTTCACTGTTACCCCGCCGGATGGCTTCATACAAGGAAAAGTTTATAACGATTTAAATTTTAATGGAACCTACGATGTCGGTGAGCCTGGAATTTATGGTCAAAATGTCGGAGTCAATACGGGTAATGGATTGGTTTATACAGACTCTTCAGGAAATTATAGTATCCCTGTGATGAATGGAAATTATACTGTTCGTTGGTATAACAATTCAATGAGTAATGACAATCATTATATTTTAAATTCTGATTCCGCAACATTTAATGTGATTCTCAACGGTTCAAACATGACCGGATATGATTTCGGTGGTATTCCCGGATTAATAAGCATGTCTCCATCAACTGCATACCAGGGTGGTACGTTGAATGCAATAGTTGTTTCCCGCGATCAGTTTGTCCCCGGGGCCAACCCCAATGGTAATGTTAGTTACGGTTTGTGGAGAACCAGTGCTGGTACTTATGACATCATCAATAATTCAGCGTTCACAATTCTGGATACCAACCGGGTTCAGCTTTTGTATGCGCTACCCTTGTCTATGCCTATTGGAATATATGACCTGGTTGTCTATGCCAGTGGTCAGGAAAATGTACTTCAAAATGTACTTACTGTAACCGTTGCCCCTTCTTTTCTTACCGGTCATGTATATTATGATGCAAACAACAACGGTCAGTTTGACACAGGTGAATTACCGGTCGCGAATCAAAAAATTTTCCTCACGCCGGATAATTATTATGCTTTTACGGATGCCAATGGTGATTACAGATTTGGTGCTGCTCTTGGGACCCACACTGCAGCCTGGACTCCTTCAGTCGGCGCTTATGTAGTTTCCAGTCAGCCGAGTTATACATTTACAAATACCGGGAATCAGGGTGGTTTTGATTTTGGTTTACGATCAGCACTTCCTGATTATACCACCAATATTTATTTCAATCCTGCCTGGATGCGTTGTAACCAGTATTCCACATCGTACATCACATATACAAACAGGAGCAACACTGTCGCACAGGGTACAATTCACATGATTCATAGTCCGAATATAATTTTTGGATATGTGAATCCACCGCGTGATTCCTGGAATGGAGATACAACTTTCTGGAACTTCAGTAATCTGCAGGCGATGGAAACAAGATCCATTTCTCTTACGATGTTGAATCCGGGTGCAGGTTCAGCTTTCTGGTATGATACACATATTGATGTTCGGGATGGTCTTGGAGTAGTGCAATATTCCGAAAGCAGTCCGAGGTATGCAGGCATTGTTCGTTGTTCGTACGATCCGAATGATAAATCTGTGATGCCGGAAGGTGTTGACGATGTCATGCATTATACATTGCTTTCTGATTCTCTGGATTACCTGATTCGTTTTCAAAACACAGGGAACGATACAGCATTTATCGTCATGATTCGGGATACACTTGATGTTTCACTTGATCTCACATCATTTGAATTGATTGCAGCAAGCCACCTTGTTGAAGTTCAAATCGACAGCAATCGTGCTGTCACTTTTACGTTCAATAATATTCTTCTGCCTGACAGTATTGTGGATGAGCCGAACAGTCATGGGTATGTGCGTTACCGTATTCATCCGATGGCTGGTTTGCCCGATCCAACGAGGATAGAAAATCAGGCTTTCATTTATTTTGATCTGAACCCTGCGGTTGAAACGAACATCACCTGGAATACGATGGTGAATCAGATTCCTGTTGGATTGGATCATGGGATTGAAATAGATAATGTGGTCAGATTCCATCCGAATCCAATGGAAAAATCCGGGGAGCTAGTATTTGAAAATGACAAATCTGATAAAATGCAGCTTCGGATAATTGACGTTTCCGGAAAGGAAGTGTTAAATATTTCTACAAACGCCAGTAAATACATTGTAAATAGAGGAAATTTAGCATCCGGACTCTATTTATTCCAGTTGATAAACACAAGAACCGGAGAAGCTCATTCCGGAATGATAGCGATCCGCTAGGCGGACAATCGAAAGGGCCGGGAATCATAGCAGGGGAAAGACTTGTTAATGATTTCCGGTTTTTTTATGCAATCATCCGTGGCCAAATCGTAATTTCACATTCAAATCTGTTGTATGAGAAAAATCGCTTTCCTGTGTCTGTTCCTTTCGGCTTTTGGTGGATCTGCACAACAGCCAATGAATTTTGCAATTGCGGATTCTATTCCTGTTGTTGACGCCGGTCACCAATTGCTATATCCCTGGGCAGGTGGAATTAATTTTCCGAAATTTTCCGAAATAGATCTGAATGCGGATGGACTAATCGATTTGTTCGCCTTCGATATGTCCAACAATCGTGTGCTGACATTTGTAAATACAGGTACAGGCGGTATCGATTCTTATCGTTATGCCCCGGAATACGCTGATCAATTTCCGGAAATGAGAGGCTGGGCAATTTTGTACGATTACAACTGCGATGGGAAACCGGATTTGTTTAGTGTTCCGGTGAATAACAATGGGATCATGCAGTACAGGAATGATTCACAATCCGGGCAATTGATTTTTACTCTTGTCGAAAATCAAATCAAAGCAGATTATGGTGGAGGATCGTTTTCAAACATTTTGGCAAGTGGATTTCTTATGCCAAATTTTGATGATGTTGACGGCGATGGCGACATGGACATTCTCGGACAGCAATTTTTTTGTGTGGGCTCTTTCGCGTATTACAAGAACCTGAGCATGGAGCAATTTGGTGTTTGTGATTCGATTAATAAGTATGCTTTGGAAACGTATGCCTGGGGCAGGTTTGCCTTGCGTTCCGGACTGTATTCGAATGTAGCGGTTGGGACGTATAATTCTTCCTGCACCATGAATCAAAATGTTCCGCCGGAATTGTATGAGCCGACGATTGCGCGAAGAGACGATACCTATGCGCAAGGCTATACAATTGACATTGATGGAGATGGTGATAAGGATCTGCTCGTTGGTGATTCGCAGGCAACGAATAGTTTGTTGATCATTAATGGAGGAACAAATCAATTGGCACAAATGGTTTCAGAGGATACATTGTTTCCTTCTTACAATACTCCGGCAGTAATGACATCCTTCACAACCCATGCTTATGCGGATGCAGATCATGATGGAAAAAAAGATTTGTTGGTTGGGAATCGGGAGTTTGAGAATAAACATGGAGTTTTGTTTTATCGAAACAATGGCACCAATTCAATTCCCATTTTTGACGTGCATCAAAATGATTTTCTTCAACATGAAATGATAGACTTTGGTGAAGGCGCAGCTCCTGTTTTTTTTGATGCGGATGCGGACGGACTTCAGGATCTGATTATTGGTTACAAATCCTTATCGATTGGTGGAGGAAATGTTGAATCCGGACTTGCCTATTATCATAACAACGGAACACCTACATCTCCGGCATTCGAATTCGTGACAAGAGATTATGCAGGTGTTGTCGCATTTTCGCTGGCTCCTCCTTTAATTCCTGCCTTCGGAGATTTGGACGGAGACCTTGATGTAGATTTACTCATCGGTTCTGATGATGGAAAACTGTATTACTTTAACAATACTGCCGGTCCGGGACAAGTTGCTGTGTTTGTCTATACAGCAGCAGCGTATATGGGAATCGATGTAGGAAATACTGCGGCGCCTCAATTGACTGACATTACACGTGATGGCAAACTCGATTTACTGATCGGAGAAAAAAGCGGATTTATTAATTTCTATGAGAATATCGGAACAAGCGCTACACCGTTCTTCAGCAACCTACCAACAAATGATACATTGGGTGGGATTGTTGTTCAGACAACCGGTTTTCCTGACGGCTATTCTGTTCCGTATCTTTTTGATGATGATGGAACATTTCGATTGATTGTATCCTCTATGCAGGGGAAGGTGTTTTTATATTCGAATATTGATGGAAACCTGAATGGATCGTTTACGCTTGAAGATACTTTGCTTTCCAAAGTACAGGGGAACAAATATAGTTTTCATATGACAGTCAGCGGCGGATATCTTAACAACGATCCTTATCTGGATCTGGTGTATGGATTGTATGGCGGCGGAGCACAGATCTTTTTACAAATAGACCCGACATCTGCAATCAATGAAACTGAAGTGCATAAAGAACTGGTGATCTATCCCGTTCCGGCTTCTCAGGAAGTAATTTTGCAATGGAAGGATCAGTTTCGACATGTGAATATTCCATTTACAATTAAAGATATGCTTGGACGTATTATCTCTTCCCGAATTTTTTCAGGAAGAGAAGCCATCATCAACGTCAGTGAATTTCCGGCCGGAATTTATTTTATTTGTCCTGAGCAAGGATCTCCTTTCACAACGGCTAAATTTATTGTCCTTCATTAAACAGGCTTCAATGTTTCCATCCGCGGTGTAAGTTGAATTGTTTGAATTCCTAAACCAGCATTTTTGCTTCCTTCCAAATATCCTACTCAAAGAGAAGAACTTCTGTTCTCCGGATTTTCCATAACCATGGATATTATTTCCGATGTGGATTTTCTTTTCAATGAATTGGTTAAAAAAGACGATAATCATCCCGATGTTCAGGATGAACGCATTCCTTATTGGGCTGACTTATGGCCTTCTGCAATTGGACTGTCACATTTCCTTATCCAGTCTGCAATTATAAAACCCGGAATGAATGTTTTGGAAATTGGATGCGGACTTGGTTTGCCCGGTATAGTTGCAGGTAAATTAGGAGGAGATGTCGTGCTCACTGATTACATGCAAGAGCCTCTTGTTTTTGCTGAACACAATTGGAAATTGAACAACACAGCAAAAGCTGCATTTAAAATCCTTGACTGGAGGAAATCGGATTCTGCATTTGCGGCGGATTTGGTTCTTGCTGCAGACGTAGCGTATGAAACAAAAGCTTTTGCAGACTTGATGCTGGCTTTCCGTGTGTTGGTGAAGCCCGGTGGCTGTCTGTTGATGGCAGAGCCAAACAGAGCATTTGCTCAGACTTTTTTTTCGGAATTAAAAAAGCAAAAGTTTGAGGTACATTCTACTGCGATGAATGTGATCAGGCATCAATTGAAGACGAAGGTGAATTTGTATACAATTCGCCCGCAATAGTTGAAGTAATTATATTCCTTGGTTTTTTCAAAGTGTAAAATAAGTGTAAGGTTATTTCAATAATCTTCTTTTCGTTTTTTTAAAATCACTCAACACTTGAATTTGGGCACTTGATTTATGATTTTGAGATTAATTCTGATCTTTTTGTAATAAAACCGTCAGATCAAGGATGATTTTGTACTAACCATACTGCTATTCTGTCCGTTTTTAGAGCCATAATGAAACCTATGAAAAAGCAGTACTCCCCCCTTGCCTTAATTTTACTCATTTGCGGATTTGTTTTTTGCTTTGAACAGCAGACGTCCGCTCAATCCTACTTGTGGGCCAAACAAGGAAGCTCGCAAGGCTTCGAATACGGAAATGCAATTACTTCAGATGATTCAGGAAATGTATATGTCTCCGGACAAATTGAGTATTCCTCAGTTTTCGAAAATGTAACACTTAATTCCAACGGGAAGCATGATATTCTTGTCGGTAAATACGACACAGATGGTAATCTGAAATGGGTGAAGCATGCCGGAGGAAATGGTGGTGATGTGAGTTGGGGAGTCGGAGTCGATGCTGAACATAACAGCTACCATACAGGAGAATTTGAAACAACTGCAGGATTCAATCCGGGTGATTCGCTAACTGTACAGGGAGCCAATGATATTTTCTTTACGAAATATTCAAGTAATGGTGCATTCCTTTGGGCAAAAAGAATGGGTGGTTCAGGTGACGATAAAGGAAAAGCGATTGCTGTGGATCCCAATGGTATGTGTTACCTCACTGGTTATTTTTCAGGAAATTCTAATTTTGGATCACTGAATGTGACGAGTAGCAGTAACAGCAATGATATTTATCTCGCCAAAGCAAATTCGGATGGTACGATTCTTTGGGTGCGTAAAGCCGGCGGAACGAAAGAGGACAGAGGCCGGGGTGTTGCGTTTGATGGAAGCGGAAATGTTTTTATAACCGGAACAATTACGCAGTCTGCGAATTTCAGTGGAACGAATGTTTCTGTCCTGGGGAAAAATAGTATGTTTATTGCCAAGTATGATACGAGCGGAAATTTTCAATGGGTGCGTACTGCCGGTGGTTGTTGCGACACCACTCGTGGAAACGCCATTGCAACAGATGAATTGGGAAATGCATATGTGGCAGGTTATTTTAAAGACACCACTTTTTTCGGTGCCAATGAACTTGTTGCGGAAGGAAGTTCAGATAATTTTGTTGTAAAATATGATCCAAATGGAAATGTAGTATGGGCGCGCAGAAGTGGAGGTCCCTACGAAGATATGGCCTATGGCTGCACGTATGATGCCCGAAAAAATCTGCTATATATAACAGGGCAGATCGATGATCACGGATATTTTGGAACGGTGTATGTTGGTGCTCGCGGAAATCGTGACGTCTTTATTGCTGCTTATGATACAGCAGGAAATGTTAATTGGGCAAAACCGGGAGGTGGTGTTCAACGCGATGCCGGACTGGCAATTACTTCTGATACTTTAAACAATATCTATACTACAGGTTTTTTTAACGACACAGCATTTTTTGGAAATTCAACATTGCAAGGATATCCTTTGGCTGATTTTTATGTTGCTAAAACTTCCCCGTCGATTGCGACTCAGCCAAATGTTAATACGTCGGCAATTCAGATTTCCAGTACCAATTGTGGAGATATGCAACTCAATTTTCTCGCCGGAAATGGATATGGGAGAATTGTAATAGCCAAGCAAGGTTCAGCTGTAAATTCATTTCCTGTTGATGGAAATTATTATACTGCGAATTCTCTTTTTGGAAATGGCGCAAATCTGGGTTCAGGTAGTTATGTGGTATACAATGGAACAGGAACTTCGGTGACAGTAACAGGACTTACTATGGGACTGCGTTATTATTTTCAAATTGTGGAATACAATGGGATTGGTTATGCAGCAAATTATTTGAACGTAGGAAATCCAACGGTGAATTCAATATCGAATGGCTTCTCAATGAATGCTTCTGCATCTTCTCCGACTATCTGTGCCGGAGCATCCACGCAGCTGACTGCAAGCGGAGCTGCTACTTATCAATGGACACCTTCAACAGGTTTGAGCAGCACTACCGGATCGGTAGTTACTGCGAATCCTGCAATATCAACAACATATACAGTGACGGGTACAAATTCGGGTTCCTGTACAGCACAGGCTTTGGTTATTGTATCTGTGACTCCGGTACCAGTTGTGACATTTGGAAATTTAGCACCAGTGTGTCTGACCGGCGGTACTGTACAATTAAATCAAGGTTCACCCGCGGGCGGAACCTATTCAGGACCTGGAGTGAGTGCCGGAGTGTTTTCTCCAACGACAGCAGGAGTAGGACAACATATAATTACATACCAATATTCAAACGGTGGTTGCAATGGTTCTGATACTTCAATTCTTGTAGTCAATGCATCACCTGTTGTTTCACAATCAGCAATCGGTGATGTCTGTTCAAGTGCTGCCCCCATCACTTTGATAGGTGGATCACCTCTCGGTGGTACCTATTCCGGGACGAGTGTAAGCAATGGTTTTTTTAATCCTGCAACAGCGGGTGTTGGAGTGCATTCTATTTCCTATTCTTATTCTGATGGAAACGGATGCTCTTCTTCAGCAAGCACGAATATAAATGTACTCGCAGGACCTGTGGTTTCATTGGGATCATTTTCTCCAGTTTGTTCAAATTCTGCCTTCTTCGCATTGAGCGGAGGCTCGCCTTCAGGCGGACAATATTCAGGAAACGGAATTAGCAATGGAAATTTCTTTCCGGTACTCGCAGGGACAGGAAATATTCCTGTGAGCTATACATATACTGCCGGAAATGGTTGTTCGGCTACAGCGACTGCGAACATCCAGGTGAATCCATTGCCTGCAGTTACGATTGGGAACTTTTCACCAACGTGTTTGAATACAACTCCATTCAATCTTTCAGGTGGGACACCTGCGGGAGGATATTACAGTGGAACAGGTGTGTCAGGAACAACTTTTAATCCTTCAGTTGCAGGCGCAGGATTCACTACGATCTCCTACGTATTTACAGATGTAAATTCATGCACAAATTCAGCACAGACTCAGATATCTGTTACGGCTCCTCCGACAGTGACATTGTCAACTTTCTCAGCAACATGTGTCAACGGTACGCCCGTTCTCCTGAGCGGAGGTAGTCCTTCCGGTGGAACGTATAGCGGTACCGGTGTCAGTAACGGATATTTTAATCCGCAGTTGGGAACAGGCACATATACCATTAATTATAGTGTATCTCAGAATAATTGTCTGGGAAGTGCTTCGAGACCTATTACAGTATTTCCTGCACCAAGTGTACAACTTGGAGTGGATTCAGTGGTGTGTGCAAATTCAACAATCCTCATTAATGCCGGATCCGGTTTCAGTTCCGTTGTTTGGTCAACCGGAGAAGTTGGTTCATCAATCAATGTGGATAGCGCAGGAACCGGAATTGGATCGCGGTTAATCAGCGTTGTTGTGACGAATACATTTGGATGTCAATCAAGCGATACAATTCGAATTACATTTGATCCCTGCAGTGGAATGTCACAACCTGTGAAAGAAAATTTGGGAGTCTTTATTTATCCCAATCCATTTCATGGTTCATTCAGAATTCTTGCTGAAAAAGTGGTCAACATTTATATCTATGATATGAGTGGACGTGTTGTCGAGCAACAACAAAATGTCAATGGATATACCGATGCAGGATCTAATCTGGCGGCGGGTACTTATTTCGTAGATGTGATCTATTTGGATCAGCGTAAAACTTTAAAAATAATTAAAACAGACCGTTAAGATTCTGATTTTAAAAAGAAAGCCCGGAATTAATTTATTTAATCCGGGCTTCTTCTTTTGTACCGGTATCTTTTTTCTTTCAATTAATAATGTGAATACGTTCTACTTGTGTGCCCGATTGTTTCCGGATCAATAAAAAATACATTCCGGAAACCAAACCCTGTGTGTCCAACACGATTGATTGATTTCCGGAAGCCAAATTTATTTCTTCTGTTTTCTTTATTGTTTTTCCTGAAAGATCCCTGATTTCCAAAGAAATGCTCTCTCCGAGGAATGATTCAAGCCGGATATTAATTGCTCCGGTGCTAGGGTTTGGAAAAACAGAAATGGAATTTGTTTGATTCATCGCATTCAATCCAAGAATGGTTGGAAGTAAAGTCACCTGTCGAATCGCTTCGATGCTATCTCCCAAATCATTGAAAGAAAGCAGGCGAACATAATAAGATCCCGGTGTCAAGCCATGTGTGTTCCAGCTGGCGAGAATGCCATGTCTCACTTCGCTTGTAATTCCTGTGTCAATCGGAGTCCAGGAACCTGCATTTGGAATCTGATAATACATTCCGTATTTATTGAAATGCATAAATGAACCTTGCGGACCCTGATCTATCCATGTGGAACCCGGCAATAGAACTGTACTGTCGATGTACGCTGCTACGGGAGCGTCTACCTGGAGAAACCAGACAGTGGCGCCATCGTTCGCTGTTGGGTCAGCAGGCAAACTGCTTTGTACAACAACAAGAAGCGACTGGCCTACTGCTGCTGCGCCACCACTGTTCACCGAACCGTAGCCAAAAACCATGATCCCATTTTTTTCACTCCTTACACTTGTTGCCACCGACACATTGGATGCAAAAGTAATTCCGGATTCACTGGACCAAAAATATCCGCCGGAACCATCACAATAAAAACCATTGGTAGTAATCCGTGAAGTTCCCATAGCACCCACTTCGCCAAGAATGCATCCGCTAATAGTGGCTTGTGAAGAATCAAAAAGATAAACACTCCATGTTTGCAATTGCGAATTGATAAGATTCAGGTTTCTATCTGCAAGTGGTGCAATGAAATTGTTGTAATTTGAATTGTTGACTAAACCGGAAATACTGACCGAATCTCCCCGGTTGAACCACAATCCGATGGCACGAATTGTGGAATTTGAAAGTGTTACATCCGATCCGTTCTCCGGCATGATTGCCCACATCACATCCGAACAGGAATCCAGTTGAACAGTGTAGCCAACACCTTGTATTCCGGGCTGCTGGTTATTGAATGTATAAGCCGGAATAGTGGGGCCTGTCGGAAATTGGTGCTGGATCACTGCAGAATCCGGAAGGTGGTGCCAGACCAACAAAGTTGATGTATTGCGAAAATGTACTGTTGAATTTCCGGTGCAAATGTATTCGCCTCCGAGGTTATTCCCATCACAAAAGAAATTCGCATGATCATAGATCCCGGCTGTTGTCCAATCAGCCTGATGTACGTTATTCAATGTGACCTGAGCATGTCCATACGCAATAAAATTGTGCGACATGCCGCCATAATCCAGAGTGCTGTTCTGAATATTGAGAACTGTTGTGTCCACAACTAAAATACTTCGTTGATAAAAGTACTGCTGAGGAAAAAACAACGTAGAAGAATCTACCCATACCTGACCACGCCCAATCACAAAAAGATCTCCAAGAATTGTAGCATTCGCATGATCGAATATCAATACGCCATCTTGTAAAACGATGATCGGTCCATTGTTTGCCCACACTCCTGTTACCCGCAAAGTATCCCCCGGTAAGAAGCCTACGATAAGTGTATCGTCCATCATCCGTTGAGAGGACGCAATTTGGTGCAGCTGTAAGAGGGTTGCTCGCGATTGTTGAGAGTCTAGTAGTTTTTTTAGTCCTGTAGAATTTCTATTATTTACTTCCGCACTGCCTATTGATTGCGAAACATTATCAGGTTGAAGGGAAGACGGATTTAAGATTTCATTTATATTAATTGAAGAAAAAATACCTGTCTTTGTATTTTTCGTAGAATGTTGTCCGGAGACATCCACGTATAAGCTTATAGAACAAAGGAGAATGAGTAAGGCACGAATGGACAGGAATTCACATTTCATATTTATTCTTTTTATAAAATTACAATTTCTTTGGCAATTTTTACTTCATCAGGCTTTTTCTCTTCATCCGGATAAACTTTTGTTCTATGTATTTCCATGAGATTCCGGAAAGCAACAGTGTTAATGCGAGAGAATAAATAAATACGGAATACGTACCCGTTAGTCCTCTTTCTACGAACATGTTTATCACAGGCATATGATAGATATATGTTCCATAGGATAAATCGTTGCCCCGAATAATTTTTTTTGCGAGCAATGGGAATGTGTAAGCCAAAGAGATGGTCAGAATACTGAGCAGTAATTTCCCGATAAATGGCTTGAGTAGCGAATCCGGAATCAGATAGCAGTAGAGAATGAATACCAGTATCCACACGAATCCTTTTCCTTCAATCAGTCGTGAATTGAACAGCTTTAATCGCTGCATTAGCATCCCGGCCAGGAACATGTAGAAATGAGGCAGGAATGTAACGGCAATAAATTTATCCTGACTTGTCGTAAATGGCAGTTCGTGCAACAAAACAGCCAGAGAAAGGAATATCAATAGAAGGATCCCAACCAATGCATTCCTTTCCCGGCTCCTTTCATTAAGTGGTACAACAAGGGCAGCAGTATGTAAAATTGCAGTTCCACAGTGATCGTCCATAAGCTTCCGTTCAATACTCCCGTGCCATAAGGGCGGAGGAAATCCGGATTGAAGAATTGAACAAAACTGAATTGCCCAATTAACCATGGAATTGTAATGGGATTAAAGAAATTGATTTTTCCAATAAGAAATGCAGTGAGTATTGAGAACAAAATACAAACCCATAATCCCGGAAAAATTCTAAGTGCCCTGTTCTTGAAATAATTTGAAAGACCCGGATTTTTTTCAAAAGAAGCAGAAATGAGAAATCCGCTGATTGTGAAGAATACCGGAACACCTGGAAACAACTCAATGAACTGAAAAAAAGTACTTGTTTTGTCTAGGTGTAAATGGTGAAACCCATGACTGAAAACCACTTGTATGGCTGCAAGTATCCGAAGCAAATCAAAATTATTGATCCGTAGATCCCTCTCAGCCATAATTAACCTTCAATTAACCTGGCTCAAATGTAAAAAACTCCTTCAATCACTATAAATCTTAAACAAGAAGTAATTCAATTTAGAATGTACCGGGTTCTATGAAATACAGAAGGATATCTCGTTTTTTGTAAATAATCAATGAAAATTGAAAATATTTTCCGTTCTCCCGGAAGCATCTACACATTCACAGCTGTCAAGTGAGAAATTCTGTATAGTGAACTATCATCAACTTGATTTTTTGTTCCGGATGAATTTCACAATCTCCACCCAGATCACAGAAACAAAAGCAACCAAACTGCAATACACAAGGTCAATAGAATTTATCGGAACGAACTGGAACAGGTTTCTTACCGGAGCGAAATACAAAGCAAGCGCCAATATCACCAGGGTAATCCCAATCATTAAGGGGATCAGATTGTTTTTGGTTTTTAATCCTGTGATTAATGAGTCTGTTTTCGACCTGCTGGTTAATGTCAGCAAAATGTTCGAAAAGATGAGTGTACTGAACACCAATGTACGCGTCATGGGCTCCGTATAACCTTTGTCAATGGAAAAATACATGACAACCATCAAGCCGAATGTAATCGCCAATCCTTGCACAATGCTCACCGATAGTTCTCTCCATGTAAAAAAAGTAGTTGACAATTTTCTTGGCTTCTGCGTCATTACATCTTTTTCCATTGGTTCATTTTCAAAAGCGATGCTGCACGTTGGGCCCATGACAAGCTCTAAAAAAATGACGTGAATAGGAGAGAAGATGTTCAAGTATTTCCATCCGAGAATCAGTGGTATTGTGACTACCGAAATCAATGGAATGTGAATGGAAATAATATATTGAATTGCTTTTTTCAGGTTTGTATATATCTTTCTTCCCAAACCAATAGCTGTCACCATATTTCCAAGGTCATCATCAATGAGTATAAGTGATGCTGCCTGCCTTGCAATTTCACTTCCTCTTTTTCCCATCGCTACACCGATGTGTGCTGCTTTTAAGGCAGGACCGTCATTTACTCCATCGCCAGTCATAGCGACAACTTCACCGATTCTTTTCAATGCCTGGATCACTTTTAATTTCGCTTCCGGCAACATCCGTCATAGAGGTTCACTTTTATGACACTTTCTTCCAGTTCCTTTTCATTCATCGCCATAATCTCTGAACCGGTGAGGATGAATTCCGGATTGCGGATGCCAACTTGTGTTGCAATACTCTTTGCTGTTGTCGGGAAATCGCCGGTGATCATTTTCACTTCAATGCCTGCGTTTTGAAAATTCTGAATCACCACTTTACTATTTTTTCTTGGAGGATCACTGAATGCAATCAGACCCAGGAATACCCAGTCAAACTCCTCCTGTTTTTCAGGCCATTTTGAATTTTCATCAGTCGCACGGGCAACAGCCAAAACACGATATCCTTTCGAGGCGAGCTCTTCAACTTTTGATAAGACCGAAGCTTGTGCTGCTGCTGAAAGAGTGGACTTCTTTACAATTCCTTCCGGTGCACCTTTGCAAGCAATTACTTTTCTTCCTCCTGCATGCTCGTAAATATGAGTCATCATGGGATGAATTCCGGACAAGGGATATTCATGAACCATTTTAAATTCCGATGGTTTGATCAATGGAGATTGTGCGAGAAATGCTTCGTGAATTGCTTTCTCCATCGGATCAAAGGGGACAGGTTCGGATGCGAAAAGCGAATATTCTAAGATCAACTTCGCTTCTTCATCGGGCTGCATCGTTTCAAGAGAATAAAATGAGTCTTTCTGTAACTGATACAATTCTACTAAGGCCATTTTATTTTCAGTGAGTGTGCCTGTCTTGTCAACGCAAATTACAGTCGCTGATCCAAGTGCTTCAACCGTTTGCGGATGTTTTGTAAGAACATTATTTCGAATCATCCGGTATGCTCCCAATGCCATGAACGTCGATAATGCAACTGGGATTTCTTCAGGCAATGCTGCCATAGCCATGGTGAGTCCATGCAATAATCCGTGAATCACATCACCGGATGCCCAATAATTATATCCCCACACAAACAAGAATGCAATCCCTCCGAAAAGAGCCATCCGCCGTACGAAGAGACTAATCTGCATTTGCAATGGCGTCTTTTCTTTTTCTATTTCCTCCATCGACTGACCCAATTTTCCCAGTCGTGTGGAAGCTCCTACAGCCAACACTTTTGCATGTGCTAGTCCGCTCACCATTACAGTGCCTGCAAAAAGGAGTGGGTCCTTTTCATTTTTGGAAACCGGAAAAGATTCTCCTGTTAATATCGATTCGTTAACCGAACAATCATTTGAATCCAGAATAGTCGCATCCGCTGAAATATGTTCTCCTTCGGAAACAATAATCAAGTCATTAACCACAAGTTCTTCGCTGGGAATGGAGATCTTTTCTCCGTTGCGAATTACCACGATCAAAGGCTGAGTCATCTCCTTTAGTGCACTGGTAGCATTTTCACTTCGTATTTCCTGGTAAATAGAAATTCCGGCAACAATTCCAATTGCTGCAAGCATTAGAAAACCTTCTTCATTTTCACCTGTAAAAAAGTAAATACTCGCTGCTACGATGAGCAGGATCATCATCGGTTCTTTAAAAACGTCATAAAAAATTCGAAATGAGTTTTTCTTTTTGGACAAAAGAGAATTCCGACCGAATTCCGACCGATATTTCAATACTTCTTCCGGACTTAATCCAATGTTATTTGCTGTGTTCATTTCTAAATTCAAAAGTACGGACTGATATCCCAGAATGCATGACCGGAGTCATTCTTTTAGTGGATTCGCCCGCCAATTCTCCGCTTTCTTTCTCCTGCATTTAAAAACCACTTGCGAAATTTGGAAACGGAGAATTCAAAGGCTAATATTCTGGAAAAAATTAAAATGAGAAAATGGAGCCCACTGTCTCTTCTGCATGAAAAAATCGACGACCTCCTTTGGCTCGTCTTTCCTGAATTGTGTGCTGCTTGTGGAAAAGCGTTGTTGATGAACGAGCGATGCATTTGTACGCATTGTCGTTTTCATCTGCCACGAACTCGCTTTCATCTTCTCCCGGACAATCCTGTTGTCAAGCATTTCTGGGGAAAGGTGAAAATAGAAGCCGCTTCCGGTTATTATTATTTTTCCAAAGGGGAACGTGTGCAACAGTTGATTCATCAGCTTAAATACAAAGGGAGAAAGGATGTCGGTTTGCTTACAGGGGAATTGTATGGATACGATTTATTGAATACTGCTCCGTATTCTTCCGCGGATATTGTCGTTCCCGTCCCTTTGCATCCGAAAAAACTCAGGAAGAGAGGTTATAATCAAAGTGATTTTTTCGCAGAGGGTATTGCTGCTGCTATGGGAATTAAATTTGGACCTCATGTATTGAAGAAAATTGACGAAACAGAAACACAAACGCGCAAGCATCGATTTGAACGCTTTGAGAACGTAAATAAAGTTTTCGCTGTGAACCAGGTTTCTGCTGTAGCAGGTAAGCATGTATTGTTGGTGGATGATGTTGTGACAACAGGATCCACTTTGGTTTCATGCGCTGAGGCTTTGTTGGAAATCCCGGGAACACGCGTAAGCATCGGTGCCATGGCGTGTGCATAAATGGATTGTAAATCTTTCTTTGAATTTGTGATTTTCAAGATGAATTGATATTTGCTTTTGACTGCACCGGCACATCATTGAAAGCTCAAGGGTTTTGGTTCTCGCAAAGCAATCAAAGATTAACCGCAATGATTTCTGAGGTGTTGTGTTCACCCTAAATGCACCCTTAGGGGATATATCTCCGTGATATCAGCGCTTGAAATTGGTTCAATTGAAAGGTCCGGTCCCTCGTGCAAATGAAAATATTTACTCTTTTTGGCTCTAAAAAATTCCCCAAGAAGCCCTATCTTCGCTTCACGAAATTCCCATGTCAGAGAACATCAATATTCCTTCCGGGTTGGATAAAAAAGAGGTTTATCGTTCGCTCATTCCACAGATCAAAGCCTTGGTGGAAGGGGAGAAGGATACAATAGCCAATCTGGCAAATATCATTGCTGCTATCAAGGAAACCATCGGATTTCTTTGGGTAGGATATTATTTTATGAAAGTTGCAGGTGACCGGAATGAATTGGTACTTGGCCCTTTTCAGGGACCGGTGGCTTGTACCCGCATTGGTTTTGGAAAAGGTGTTTGTGGGACAGCATGGAAAGAAGCGAAAACTATTGTCGTTCCGGATGTTGACTTGTTTCCGGGACACATTGCCTGTAGTAGTTTGTCACGATCAGAAATCGTTGTTCCGGTTTTTATAAATGGAAAGGTTGTCGGGGTGCTCGATATCGACAGTAAAGAACTTAACCAGTTCAATGCGGAAGATGCGGAAGCTCTCGAAGAAATCGCAAGGCTAATTAGTACGATTTTATGAGTAGAATAGTCCGGTTTTCCTTTTTCATTTGCATTGCATTCTGCCTTTTTTCTTGTGCGATTCAGGTTGCTCCCGGAGGTGGGGACAAAGATTTGGCCCCTCCTGTTATCGAAAAAATGATTCCGGAGAATCATACAACAGGATTCAAAGGCCACGACCTGGTCATTCGCTTCGATGAATTTATTCAACTGAAAGATATCCAAACTCAACTGATAGTATCGCCTCCATTGGCTTATCAACCGGAAACAAAGGTTCGCAAGAAAATTCTTTTCATACATTTCGATGACACCTTGCGGGAAAATACAACCTATACTTTTAATTTCGGAAATTCGATAATTGATAATAATGAAGGAAATGTTTTGGAAAATTTTCAATACGTATTTTCTACAGGTGATGTGATTGATTCTCTTGAGATCAGCGGGAAGGTCGATTTCGCGTTTGATCTTAAAACTGAGAAAGGTATTCTGGTGATGTTGTATTCCAGTCCGGAGGATTCTGTACCCTACAAAGAGAGGCCATTGTATTTTGCGAAAACGAATGATCTTGGAGAGTTCCATGTTAAAAACATCGCTCCGGGTAAGTACAGAATCTTTGCATTAAAAACAGGAGGAACAGATTATCAGTATACAAATGGTGACGAGAGTATTGGATTTCTTGATACACTTGTTGAGGCCGGACAAAGTAAAGTTAATTTGCATTTATTTTCCGAGCAGCGTGAATTTCAAATAACACGATCGTATTCCGAATTTGCCGGAAAGGTTGTTGTCATCGCAAATGGTGCTTTGGATACATTGCCATTCAAATGGATCACCGATACAAGTAAATTAGCTATTCATGCTTTGTCTTATTCTGAAAAAAAGGATACACTTAATATATGGTATACAAATCTGAAGGCGGATTCACTTCAGATTTCCTATACAATAAAAGAGAAAACGGATACAAGTACATTGCGGCTTTTTAAATTTGAAGGAAAACAAAATCTCAGACAACCATTTGCATTGACAGTGGATCCATCGTCGAGTCTTATTCAGGCTCAGGATTTGCACCGTCCGTTTTCACTCGTGTTCAATCACCCGATCAAAAATGTTGAATATTCAAAAATCCGTTTTATGGCGGATAGTCAACAGGTCGAACCACTCCGGATTGAATTCGGTGATTCGATACATCGTATTTTGAACTTTTTTTGCAATTGGAAAGAGGCAAAAAGTTATCATTTGTTTATTCCTTCAGGCTCGATTGAAGATATCTATGGTTTAAAAAACGACACTATCCTTTTTGACACGCGAACTCACGAACTTACCGACTATGGAACCCTGGCCGTCCTTTTCAGCAGGGAGGAAGTCAGTGATCAGTACATATTGCAATTATTAGATGCCAAGGACAATGTTGTGAGGGAGTCGGTTTTGAAGTCGGACTCACTTGTTCAGTTTCTGAATTTACTTCCCGGTTCATACCGAATGAAACTGATTCGGGATGAGAACAAAAGTGGAAAATGGGATGCAGGTAATTATCTGAAACACGTCCAGGCGGAAGAAGTTGATTTTTACAAGGAAGCTATTATGGTTCGGGCAAATTGGGATGTGGAATTGAAGTGGAGTATTGGGGAATGAGAATGTTTCAGCTCGAAAATTATTTTTCAATCTGCCGCTTCCGCTACAGCTTTTAAAGAACTTAACACTGGATTTTCTTCTCCTTGTGGTGCCTCCTGAACTGCTCCGGACCGGTTGTCTTCCTGAATAATTACCAGTTTGGTTTTGCCATTTTCAGAACTGAAATTGTAGTTCATTGTAAAATAATTTTCCGGGATGTCTTCCCGTCCGGATCCGGGTGCAAAAAGGCTGTATTGAATGTATTCGTGAAGACGGATATCTTTCACAATCCCCCATTGTTCAAAAATCTGATTGTTCCACTCCGACCTGAAACGGATCTCGCTTCCAATTTTCCAATCTGTGATTAAATCACTTCCAAATTGCCATTGTTTCACAAGGGCTGGTTGTGTGACAGTGTCCCAGACTTTCTGTATAGGAGCGTTAATGATGATGCTGGATATGTTTTTTACCATGATTTTAATGCATGACTTTGGTAGTAAGGACAGTCCTTTCAAGCCGAATTAGCTTTTTTGAAAATTATATTAAAGCATACTTATGCATTGTAAACCTGTTCCACCCTTTTTTATTTTTCGATTCAACAGCCCAGTTCATTGTTTCATCTGAGTTCGGCCAGTAGATCATCCTTGCCAAACCGGCAGGCATGTTTGCCTCAAAACTTATTGCTTCCTGATGAATGTCAGTGCCATCAGCAATTTCGCCTTGCGATTGTTTTCCATCCGATGTAAATGACCAAAACCTGAGTTTATCATCAGCGATCCCATAAATTGCATGTTCTACATATTGTTTGTTTCCAAAATCCCACACAGCATTCAATTGAATATATTTTCCACCCAGAGTCAATGAAAATTCACGACTGCATTTGAATTTTCCCATAGGAGAATCACTTGTTGCCTCCCATTTTCCGAGCAATGGCTGCATGACCCCTAATTTTCCTCTGCCTTTTTTCCAGATTTGTTTCATTCTGATCAAAGATTATTTTATTTGTTTTAAATTGAAGATCAGGTTTGTTTCAATAATTAGAATAATGCATGTGGATTCAATGCTTTTATTTATCGACGATTAATCTCTTCATGCTTATTCCATTTCTTGAAATCACTTCTAAAAAATAAATACCTGCAGCAAGGTTGGAAATGGAAATGTTCAATTTATGTGTGTTCATTTTGTTTCGGCTTGAACTCAGCTGCTGCCCTGTTGCCGTGTAAATTTTAATTTGTTCAATTTTGAGATTGTCAGAATTCGATTCAACAGTTATGGAATTTGACGCAGGCACAGGAAAAATAGTAATTTCATTCTCCGGAATAATTGTCTCCTCAGTAGTGGCTACAATTGTTTGGTAAACCGGAGAAGACCAAATACTCCTTCCGTAAATTGAAACCCACACTTTTCTCTCCTGAGAATTGTATTTTTTCACAGAAATATCGTTGATGTATGTCACATCCGGTAGCTGGTTGGAGAATTCAATCCAGTTCAGTACGTCATTTTTATAATAGACCTTGTTGGTGGCAAGCAAATAGACCGATCCATCCAGTGCATAAGGATCTGCGACTATTTCCTGGAAACTAAAAAGAGGATTCAGTGGATTCGTAATGTCTGTCCATGTGACACCCTGATCATTCGAAAAGAAAACCCGATCGCCGCAAAGATAAAGAGAGTTGGGATTATTTGCCACTGTTGTCATTGATGTGATATAATTTGTTGGCAAAGGCAATGAATCAAAGACCGGTTGAATATCAAGCGCATTAAAGGTGCGGAATAATATTCCGTCCCCGCGAACCACATAAAAAATGTTGGAGTCGGCCAGACAATGACTCGCAGCAACAAATGTATTTCCTGTTGTGTTGTCAATTATTTTTCTCCAGTTCACGGGGTTGCCGTTCATGTCATTCGTTTCCCAAACATCCTCATTCGCTAAAAAAGCAGTTAAAGGTGAAACAGGAGTCAGACTCAAGGGCTCCTGCATTCCTGATTCTGGCAAATTGAAAGGGTAGGAGAGTGGAGGGTTTCGTAAATCTATGTTACTCGAACCGGAAAGGAAATTGGAATTCGATGTATAAATTGCTGCGTTGTTATTGTATGCACAATAGATACGGCCATAAACATCGCCGCCTTTGTAAGCAATAAAATTACTTCCATCATTTGTGAACGATGCTCCGTTGTCCTGTGTGCCGATAGCAAATGTGGAGTCATAAAAATTATCTGCATCAAAATGAAAAGCCATCGTCACTGCCAAATTGTTTTGCATGGCAGTGTATTCTGAACTGGTATCGTGTTTTGCATAGATCCCTCCGTCATTGGCTACCCAAAGAATATCCGGCACCAATTGATTGCGGATGATGCAATGCTGGTCAGGATGCAAATTGTGTGCACTTGCGTACTCGTACCAATTTTTGTAAGGAGTGTTCCATGTGATTCCTCCATCGTTGCTTGAATACACAGAGATCGATCCGATGTATAGTTTTAAAGAGTCAAATGGGTCTGCGTAAAATGTAAAATCATAAGCGCCTTGTCCGTATGATCCTAACAAAGTGTCATAGCCAACCAGGCCGGGAGATTGATTTAATTTTGTTGCAGTAAAATTTATTCCTCCGTCTGTCGATTTGTAGATATTTCCGAAATCCTGAGCTGATGTGATGTACACATAATCCGGTGCAAACGGTGTTACACCTAGTAAAAGTTCTTTCGACAATGTATTTGTAAATTGAAAATTGCTGAATCCGCTATTCCAGGAGTTCCCACCATCAACACTGATTAGGAATTCTATGTCTGTTGTCGCATAAATTGTATCCGAGCTATTGGGTTTGTATTTAAGATCGTAAATAAAATGGGCTGCATTGAGAGAATCAAACATGATGTACGTATGTTGCCAATTCAATCCTGCATCGGTACTTTTCCAGATTCCGTTAATTCCTCCAGCTATGATGTTATTGTTGTTGTTTGGATCTATCTGAATAGAGTTAATTACGGTAGAATCCATTCCATTCGGAAGAGAAGTAAAGGAGTTGCCAAAATCAACCGACTTCATTACACCGGTATCGTAAATATATCCAAGAGACATGTTGAAGTCGCCATAACCAAGATAAATCACACTGTCATTCGTTGGATCCACTGCAACACAACGAAACGAATGATATCCCATGTAATCTGTTTGAGTGGATTGCCAGGTATTGCCGGTGTCTTTAGAGATAAACAATCCTGCGGGCGCAACAGTATACATTACATTTGCATTAGTGCCGCTGAATGCAAGATGGTTAATGCGGCCAACTCCATAGGGAACTCCGCTCCAGGAACTAAAAATGTCTTCAGGAGCTGAAGCCGGACCTGCCACTGTCCATTGTCCCTGAGAAAGTAATCTGTTTTGGCTTATGTCCTGGCTTTTTAAATGGTTTGGATTTCTTTGCGGATGCAATTTGATCAATTCAAAATACTGACGAATATACATGCGCAACCAACCGTAACTTTCATCAATCACAAATTCTTCTTCTTCAAATTTACGGTTGAATTCACTCGCGTCTTTTTTCTTGTCCTTCCAATAGTCATTGAATTCTTTTGTGAGAAGCGAGTAGTTTATAGTAGATTTTTTCATTTCATGCACCCAGTTCGGAAGCTCTTGTGCCAGAATTTGTGTTGGCATCGAAAGCAAAGCAAGAAGAAGTGCAATGGAAACCAGGATGAATTTTTTCATTCAGAGTGCTTGTGTATTTTTGAAACTGTCGTTTTCCGGATGGAAAAGACATAGGCAATTGGTAATCTATGAACGTCAATTCAGCGGTTCATAGCCTACCAAATATACTGATAAAAACAGGGAAATTGAAGTTTGTAATTGTTTTCAGCGGAAACCGGATTTTCTATCCGGATCACTATTTCTTTTTGAACAAATGTCCCGTAAATATTAGTATTCCCAACCCAAAAGACAAGTAGGTATGTACATACGCCAATGGGATCGCAATGAGTAAGCCGGCAATTCCAACCATTGAATATCGTGCTGTAGCTTTATTGTCAGAGAAATATTTGCTTGGTAATAGTTTGTACCAGTTGGCATGCCAGTACAAGGCTCCGAAAAGTATATTCATGATTACATAATTTACAAAAAGAAGTGCGACTGCAAAAGAGTCGAGATAATGATGGCCGGCAAATGCTGTGGTGAAAGGAACAACAGAAAGGGAAAGAACAAAAAGCATGTTCAGCAAAATGTACTTTCGGGTAAGTTTATTGAGATTCAAAAAGAGCAGATGATGATCAATCCAGATGCCTGTGATGAGTAGAAAGGAGCCGATGTAGCTGACAAATGAAGGAATCAGATGTGTCAATTGCTGCCTTGTATTCAGATCCGAAGTCAGTTCGCTTTCCGGAATTTTTAATTCCAATACCAATATAGTAAGGATGATCGCAATAACTGCATCAATAAAAGTTTCAAACCTTTTTTTATCATAGTTGTAGTTTGTTTCTTTCATTTTACCTGAATTTATTTTTTAATAATTTTTGAACGGACAAATGATGGGAGTAGATAATTTTCAACAATTTTGTCTGCCTGGTAATGTCCGTACGATTTGTTATAGGCAGTTGATGTGATCACAATCACAAGCGGTTCGTTTTTGAAAATGATTATTTTGTTGCCGCCGTTTCCACTGCAATAGTAGGCTTCATATTTATTATTTTCAGAAATGTAGCATTTATTCCAAAACAAGTAACCGTAATATTCATTTTCTGTGTCAGGAATTTTGATGTGATGTGATAAGCTTTGATCCACCCAGTTTTGAGGAATTATTTGCCGGCCTTTCCAGAGTCCGGAGTTTTTATAAAGTTGCCCGAATTTAGCAAGTTCAAGGGAATTCATTTTTATTCCACCTGCCGTGTTCACTACTTTTTGTGGAGTATATTGCCATTCATAGTTTGCAATTTCCAATGGTTTGAACAATGTTCTTTCAGCATATTTCTCCAAACCTTCGGGAATAGATTTGTGAAGGATATCGCCGATTAAAATAACTCCCGCAGTGAAGTAATCCCATTGTTGGCCGTTTTGTTTTAGGCTATCGGTAGGCAAATTTAAAGTGAACGTAACCCAATTCGCTGTAGGATACATGTTTTCTTCATTTCCAGGTGACTGATCGTTCCTGTCTGAACCATCAAATGAAGAGCTCATGGTGAGTAGATCTTTTATGCTGATATTTTCTTTTTGTGTTGAATAGTTGGAAAATGTTTTTAGCGGATAAAATGTTCCCAGTTTCTGATTTTCGTTTTGGAGATATCCGTCCCTTATGGCAAACCCCGTAAGTGTTGATGCGAAAGACTTCCCTACAGATCGTGTATCGTGCAAGCTGTTTCTATTCGAGCCATTAAAATACTCTTCCAAAATGAGTTTGCCATCTTTTATAACAACGACGCTGGTTATATCCTTAAATTCTTCAGTCAGTATTTTTTTATTTAACTCTCGTATTTTCTCATGATTTGGTTCTTCGGATGCTATTTCCCAATCGGCTGTTGCTTTGATTTTTTGAATCGCCAAAAGATTTTCAGGAATAAATTTCTCTTCCTGTTGGTTTATTTTGAGGCGAATTGTTCCTTCCGCTATTTTGTTACCGACGAGTAATGTTGAAGAGTTTAGATAAGGCCTGATTTCAATTTTAAGTAAATGAATTCCGGAACTCAAAGCATCTTGTCCGCCTTTCATCATAAAACGATTCCATAAAAACCGTCCCCAGCTGTCTTCGTCGGTAGAGCTGATCAGGGGAACACGGAAAACTGTTTTTGTATTTTTATTCTGCGCGCTCCCGGCTCCCGGGTTTAAATTTTCAGTATAGACGACAAAGGAATCTATGTAAAATGTAAATTGATAGTTCCCATTTTGTGTAAGTTCGTCTGCCGGCATTTCGGGAGACAGCAAATGCAGGTAATTTGTCAGAGAATTGCCCAGGAAAGTACGAATGTTAAGGTCTCCCTTTTCTTTTATTTCATAATAGTCAAGGAAGTCAGCAGCTTTATATTCTTCAAGCGGAATCGGCTTTGACATGAATGTAATTTTTCCAATATTCTCCTGATGCAGAACACTGGAAATGCTGTCGCTTTTTACGATATCTGTTATTTGTCCCTGAAGTGAATTCTGAAACAGTAGAATCGTTATCAATAATGAAAAAGATTTATTCATAGCATTTTCATTTTATTTGGTGAATACCGTAACTGATTCCGGGCTGAAATTTATTATCATCTGTGAATTGGATATCTCTTGCTAAGCTAAAGAATTGGTCCAAAGCTTGTTGATTTTATAAGTTAAAAATTAAACTCATTTTTAACATTTCATCAAATTGGCTGTACCCTTTTCTCCGTAATTTATATTCCCCGAACGATATTAAATTTGGATACCTGCAAAGTTCAACTTGAGTCCGGGATTGTTTATGCATTAAGGACGTGCATTTAGGACTTGAATGATTATTGACGTTGTTGAAATGAAGAAGTGGAATTGTTGAAAATGCATCTTCGCTTGATTCTCAATTTCCATAATTTATTTTACCTTTAGCGTTGAACATATCCCTGATTCTCTGTGTTGTTGTCACGCGCAATTTCAAAAAATTACGAAAAAATTAGAACTTAAAAATGAATCTGAAAAAATTATTTGTCCGGTGGAAGGCTAAACATTTTACTGTTTTATTATTCTCATTGACAATTGTTTTTGTTTTCCAGGGCTGTAAAGTTGGTCGATTTGTCTGGTATAATTTTTCTGATGTTACCGATTACAAAATATTCCCGAACCGGCCTTTGCACAAATCAGCAACACCATTTTACTTTACGGAAGCACTGCAAAATGATGCGATAGAAAAGCGGATTACCATAGAAAATTATGCCCATGAAAAGATGGACATGAAGATATTTCTGGAGAAGTCGCCAACAGTTGCATTCCTGATCATCCGGAATGATACTTTGATGTACGAAAGGTATTTCCGGGATTATGAAGCAGGTACTCCTGTTGCATCTTTTTCCATGGCGAAGTCCTATGTTTCTGCTTTGATCGGTATTGCTATTGCTGAAGGGAAAATCAAAAGTGAAGATGAACCTGTTGTTAATTACCTCACTGAACTTAAAGGGAAGAAAGGTTGGGATAAGGTAACAATTCATCATTTATTGCAAATGGCTTCCGGTGTGAAATTCGGTGAAGGCTACAATACACCTTTTAGCGGAGCAGCATCCTTTTATTATGGTCGCACTTTGCGTAAAAGTATCGCACGATTGAAAATTGAGAAGGAGCCGATGACGGGCTTTGATTATAAAAGTGTAAATACAGAGTTACTCGGATTGATTCTTGAGCGTGCTACGGGTAAGCACATGACAGAATATCTTGATGAGAAAATCTGGCAACCCTTGGGAATGGAATATGATGCAAGCTGGAGCATTGATAAAAAGAACAATGGCCTGGAAAAAGCATTCTGTTGTATCAATGCCAAAGCCCGCGATTTTGCAAAGTTTGGAAGATTGTATCTGAACAAAGGCAACTGGAATGGTGATCAGGTTGTACCCGCTGAATGGGTGAAGAAAAGTCTGACAATAAATACTGAACCCGGCGCCGAATGGTATTACAACCGGCAATGGTGGTTGGCATCAAAGGAGGATGGTGATTTCTCCGCTGTAGGACACCTCGGGCAGTATATTTATGTATACCCAAAGAAAAATCTGATTATCGTAAGACTTGGTGTAAGCAGGGCGAAGGAAGAATGGATTTCTATATTGAAACAAGTTGCAAAACAATTTTAATTCAATTTCAATTTTCACGTAGTTTAATAGGCGATACCATGAATGCTCCACTGAAACGTCATCCGGCTTTAATTCCTTTGTCTCATGATCATCAGGCCAGCCTGTTGCTCGCGATGATCCTGAAAAAAGAAACCCCCCAATACCGTGGAATGCCGGGAACAACGGAAGGTAAACTTAAATTACTTCAGCAGCGTTTTCAGGATGAAATTAAAGCGCACTTCGACAAGGAGGAAAACATTCTCTTCCCAATTATCACCGGACGCACAGAAGAAATTGATGTTCTTATCGACGAATTGATAGGGGAACACAACGCTCTCCGCTTCATGATTGAAGAAGCAAAGCCGGGTCCGACACTTTACGACGACATCGATAAAATTGGAAATTTACTTGATGATCATATCCGGAAGGAGGAGCGTCGTTTGTTTCAATTGATTCAACTCAATTTTTCAGAGGAAGAGCTTTCTGAAATTGGAAGCAGTCTTGAGACAACCGGCAAAGATTAAGCAGAGCCGTTGTTGCGAGGATGAATTTATGCCGTAAAACTTGAGTGCTTAGCACCTCGAATTTTAAAATCCGTCTGAAAAGGAAGCAGCGTAGGCTGTTACCTGATCAGAATTTTCTGCTTGATTACTGTTTCCTCTGTTTTCAATTCTATAATGTAGATTCCGGTTTTCAGTTCACCGGAATTGACAAAGAAACTCCGTTCACCTTGCACAAATCCATTGTATATTGACAAAATATGTTGTCCTAAAATATTTTTCAATTCAAGCGAACAAAGAGTTGTACGATCAGTTTTTACAGGCACTACAAAAACATCTTCAGCAGGATTTGGGTAAGCTGTTCCGAGGAAGATGGTATTGCTTTTCTGAAGAGTTGAAATCCCTGTATTTAGCAACACATTGAATTTCCAATATCCTGCAGGTGCCGGCAATGGACGAACCTGATGTTTTCCGGAATTTGCATTTACTTCAATGTAATAATACACTGTTGTTCCGGCAGATTGAGCGGGAATAGCTCCTGACCAGGTATTGTTGCCCGGATTTGTTAGCGTCATGATCGCTGAAGAATAGGGCTGAAGAGTATCGGTCCGGTATAAAATTGTTGCATTGGCAATTCCGGAGCGATGCTGAATGCGCGCGTCAATTCCATAGCTGGTACTCGTTACATAGGTATCGCGCAAGGGTTGATGTACAATCAGCAAAGGATCAGCTGCAGCTACTTCTTTTGTAATGCAATGGATAGCACCCAAATTTGTGATGATGGAATTACAGTCGATTCCGATCACTCTGTAACCGGGCATTGCTTCTTGCCAAATTCGCAAGGCGGTAGTATCGTATTGTTGGGCATAGGTTGGAAGGAGGATGGTTTTGTTTACAAAAACTGCATTTGCATACGTTCTGTAATCTCCACCAACATTCGGGTAGTTTCCAGTTGCATCCGGAGGCATTGGGATGCGAACAACTTTGTACGGTGTACCGAATGGGGAATTGTAAGTGCTGAGAACCGTTTGCAAATTTGCTTCGATTCCCGGACCATCCGCAACACCTGCAGGATATTCCCCCATCAGGATCGTTTCTTCATCGAGTAATTTCATGTGCATATCGATGTGATGAATGCCATCATAAGGAAGCTCGTTCATTTTGATGTAGCGGTCAATACCCATGAACTGTTTCATGATGGTGTCAATCTCTGCAATGCTGTGTGTAGGGTTTTCATTAACTACAAGATTCGAAGAAAACCCTGTCCCCAAACCATCCGCCATAAAATTCCCTCCGGTATGAATGAGATTCGATGGCGATACTGTTGTCTGATACATCGGTAGTCCGGTGAATCTCTCAATTGAAGAATTCACTGTATCGTCTTTTGGTCGGGGTCGGTTATAAATCCAGTCAATCAGAGCCAATGAATCAACATCATCTGAATAAATATTCCATGGACCATAATCCCTGCACCAGATCGTGTTGAACGGAGCAATGATGTAATGCACACGTGTAAGCGGAATTCCATTCAGTGTTAAATAATTGATGACCGTTGCTGAGTCCGTGCAAACAATATATACATCCGTTTCATCCTGAGCATAACGAACGATGTCTTTAAGAATTACGGGAAATGAAACCCAGGCAACAATCAATGCGTCGATTTCTTCCCATTCAGCGGAAGCCCTCACTGCACCAACCGGAGGAATGGTAATTCCATCCGTTCTGAATTGAGAAACCTGCCGAAGATAATCCGGCATTTGAATTTTTTCTGATTCACTGATTTTGTGGAGAGAAGTTTGAGAAGAAGAAAGAAAGGGAAGGCATCCCACAAGGAGCACAAGTATATTTTTTTTCATTGCTTGTATGTGCGTGTTAATTGTATCAAGGTTTTATTTCGAATTCATCGGCATCATCGGCAAAAGCAAAATGTTTTCGGAATTGTTCGAGCGATTCTTTATCAAGAATGACGGTTTCTGTTTTTTCATTGCTTGTTTCAAAATGACTCAATGGAGTTCCTTTGAAATCAATCACAGCTGATTCTCCTGTGTATTGAAAAGAATGACCATCCGTTCCTACACGATTTAAACCGGCAACATAGCATTGGTTTTCGATTGCTCTCGCAGGCAGCAGGTTATTCCATGCCTGAATTCTTGGTTCCGGCCAGTTCGCGACATAGAGGAGGAGATCATAATCCATGTCTTTTTTTCTTCTCGCCCAAACGGGAAAGCGAAGGTCATAGCAGATAAGCGGGTAAATTTTCCAACCTTTCCAAACCATGATCCACTGGTGTTTTCCTGCAACATAAGTATTTTGCTCTTCTGCGAGACTGAACAGATGTCTTTTGTCGTAATGATTAAATGATCCGTCAGGTCGCATCCAGATGAGGCGATTGTAATATTTTTTATCTTCTTCGATGATCAGACTGCCTGTAATAACAGCTTGTTTTTGAAATGCCATTTTGCGCATCCATTGCACCGTGGTGCCGTCCATTGCTTCAGCATGTGCGGAGGCATTCATAGTGAATCCTGTACTGAACATTTCCGGAAGAAGGATAAGGTCAGTCTGTTCTTCGATTGCTTTTATTTTCAGTGAAAATTGTTCTATGTTCTTTTCCACCGACTCCCAATGCAAATTCGATTGGATCAGCGTCACACGCAAAGTGGGGGATAGGGTGTTCGGCATTTTCAGAAAATTATTTTTCCCGTTTTCAAACAGGATCAAAATAAAAGCAGATGGTTTAGTTCACAAGGTACAAAAAAACCATGTGTCCTTCGATTTTATGACAATTGAATGAAATAGAAACACCTCGCTTTTTTAAAGCAGATCAGATAAAGAAAATCAAACTTTTTGTAACCGTTCAGCAGCCATTTCGAGTGTTTCATTTGTTTTGGCAAAGCAAAAACGCAGAAGTTTATTGTCGATCGGTTCGTGATAAAACGAGGAGATCGGGATGGAAGCTACTTTGAATTGTTTCGTGAGTCGTACGGCAAAATCGGTATCTTTTTCCCGGGTAATTGCGCTGTAATCGAGGAGTTGGAAATAGGAACCTGTGGCGGGCTTGAATTTGAATTTCGACCCCGCCAAGAGACGTAGGAAATAATCTCTTTTTTCCTGATAAAATTGTGGAAGCTCCAGATAGTTTTTATTCTCCATGAAATCTGCGAGAGCATATTGAATCGGGGTGTTGCTGCTAAACACAACAAACTGGTGCACACGCCGGAATTCCATCATCAGTTTTTCCGGTGCCAGACAATAGCCCATCTTCCAACCGGTAGTGTGGTATGTTTTGCCGAATGAAAAAACAACAAAACTTCTTTCTGCTAATTTTGGATAGCGCATAACACTTTCATGTCGCAAGCCGTCAAATAAAATGTGTTCATAAACTTCATCACTCACGATGGTGATTTCAGAATGGGAGGTGATTTTTTCAAGTTCCTGCATGTCCTTTTGTGTCCACACCGTTCCTGACGGATTGTGCGGTGTGTTGATCAGGATCATCTTCGTACGCTGACTGATAACTTTTTTTACAGCGTTCCAGTCGATCGTGTAGTCGGGAAATTTTAATGCAACATACACAGGTACGCCGCCTGCCAGTTCAATGGCGGGCACATAGCTGTCGTATGCCGGTTCAAGAACCACAACTTCATCGCCTTCCCTCACCATGGCTGTAATCGCAGTGTAGATAGCCTGCGTCCCACCACTGGTGATTGTGATTTCTGTATCCGGATTGTATTGTGCACCGTACAGGCTTTCAGTTTTTTCAGCTATCCGTTCACGGAGAGGCAATATTCCCTGCATCGGGGCATATTGATTGAAGCCTTTTTTCATGTACTGATAAACCAGTGATATCAGTTCTTCGGAAGCTTCGAAATTTGGAAATCCCTGGGAAAGGTTGATCGCTTTTTGTTCGCTCGCGAGCGCCGACATCACTGTGAAAATCGTTGTTCCTGCCTTGGGTAATTTTGATTTGATAAGATTCGGGTAGAAAGGCATACGAATTAATTCACTGATGGAAAGTAAAAACCGGGATCGATTTCCTCCTCTAAGATACTAAAAAACCCGCCATGGTAGCGGGTTGTCGGGAATATTTAGAAACAGAATTCAGAAAAAAACAGATTGATGTACAAGAACAATTTGTGAATCAATCTGTTTTGTGTTGATAATAAATTTTGTGAATGGGAACCATTCCTCAATGAATAGCTCCCGATTACGTCTTACATCCAACCCGGATTTTTACTGATCAATCCGGTTTTATAAAGCCAGATTACCAGGATAACCATCGCCAACAAAGCAATACCGAAAGAAATGGTTAGTTTCTTATACATATTCGCTTCCCCTTGTAATTTCATCCTTTTGATCAAATTAAAGATAACGTTCTCAGAACGGTGGAAAGCGCTTTCGCTCTTTACAATGTAATCAAACGCTCCGTATTTCATCGTATTCACCGCCACTTCAATTTTATCTTGTCCGCTGAACATCACAACCTCAACTTTCGGATGTGCGGCTTTGATTTCCTTAAGAATCTCAACTCCATTCATTGCATCCTTTCCGGCTTTGTCGAAATTATAATCCAGGAAAACGATTTGCGGGTCCAGAGAAAAGTTCTTCAGACTCTCTTCTCCTGAATTAAAAATATGTACCGAAAAGGTCGAATATTTGCTCAGGTAATCCTGAAGCATCATCGCCTGAGTTGGGTCATCATCTACGATGAAAATAGTCTTTATATGCTGCATAGTTGGCGATTGGTTGCCCAAAAGTAGGAATATTTTTGTTTTGTCAAATTTGGCTGTAAAGTAATGGTTAACAGGGCGATGTGAATATTTGAAGAGAAAGGCCGGATTCGGGAACCTGATCTTTATCTGTCTTTTTCATGGTATCAGGCGATATCCAGTTTCAGTTCATCCATCGCCTGGTTACAAACCGTCTGGAACTCGTTCAGCATGGAAGGCAACTTTTCCACTTCAACATTATTCCCTGCATTGTTCTCGATCGTTTTAATCAATTCCTCACCGCGACGGATTCCCATGTAGGTGATCTGGGGTTTCAACGCATGTGCTGTTGCACGCAAACCGGAATAATTCTGCTCCGTCAGTTGGGAACTCATAGTCGCCAACTGTGTCGGACACAATTGCAAAAACATCGAAACATATTTTTTGATCTTGTCAGGATTTCCTCCCGTGAATGTACGTAGGAAAGTGAGGTCGCTTTGGCGGTCCATGGATAGTGATTAGTGGTTAGTTGTTAGTTGTTAGTGGTTGGTGGTTAGTTGTTAGTGGTTGGTACGGGTTAGTGAATTCTACATTGGTTCGATATATACGGGCAAACATTCAGAACACGGAACTTTGAACTCTGAACACGGAACAACATTAAACATTGAACCTTAAACCTTGAACTTTAGCTTCCACAATTTGCCAAGTAAATCCTGGGGGTCAAATGGCTTTGCAATATATTCATCCATTCCGGAAGAAAAACAATTATCTACTTCATCCTTCGTCACATTGGCAGTCATGGCCATTATTTTAGTCATGTGTTTCGGAGCCGGCAGATCCTGGCGGATTTTTCGGGTGGCTTCGAAACCGTCCATTTCAGGCATTTGAATATCCATTAAAATCACGTCGAAATCGGCAGCTGACAAGTGATGAATTGCCTCAAGGCCGTTCTCCGCAACTTCAATGAATGGTTCAGGGAGAAGGTCATTCAATGTGTCTACGGCTACCATTTGGTTAAATGGATTGTCTTCCACCAGCAAGATCCTCAACCCTTTCAAATCATCACGATTAATTTCAGTCGCTTCGTCTTTCCCCGCTCCGGATTCCTGTTCGGACGCAATATGAAAAGGAATTTTAAAACTGAAGGTAGTTCCTTTGCCAAGCTCACTGCTTACATAGATACTTCCACCTTGCAATTCGATAAGCTGTTTTGAAATAGTAAGCCCCAATCCGGTTCCACCAAATTTTCTGGTTGTATCATTACTGGCCTGAGAGAAACTTTCAAATATTTTATTCAATCCATCTTCCGCGATTCCGATTCCTGTATCGCGGATTGCAAATTCAATAATACTCTGATCGCCGTTTCGACTCAATTCATCTGCGGTAATTGTAACCGAACCTTTCTCTGTAAATTTGATAGCATTCCCTGCAAGATTGATCAGGATTTGGTTCAAACGCACGGGATCACCAAGCAGGGCGTGAGGTACATTGGGTTTGATATCAATGGCAAAGGCCAATTTTTTTTCATCGGATCTGAACTGCAAAGTATGAAAGACGGTGTCCAGTGATTCCGCGACAAAGAATGGTGTTTTTTCAAATACCATTTTCCCTGCTTCGATCTTAGAAAGATCCAGAATGTCGTTGATGATGACAAGCAAATTCTCGGACGACTTCTTAATTACATTCAGGTATTTTTTTTGTTGATCATCCAGTTGTGTTTTTACCAACAGGTTGGTGAGCCCGATTACCGAATTCATCGGGGTGCGTATTTCATGACTCATATTCGCCAGAAACTGTTGCTTGAATTTCTCGCTTTGCTCCGCTTTCAGGCGTTCAAGTTCGGCGATCTCTTTGGCAAGAATCGTTTCTGCCAATTTCTGCCGTGCAACCTGACCTTGCCGGATCAGCCGGATTTCAGCGATCGTTTTATTTATTGTTGTTTCCAGATCTGTAAAATCGATGGGCTTGGTGATAAAATCAAAAGCACCCCTGTTCATTGCTGTACGGATATTTTCCATGTCACCGTACGCACTCACCACTACTGCCTTGTGATGAGCGAACTGTTCTTTGATCTTTACCAATAAAGACAAGCCATCCATCTCCGGCATGTTGATGTCGGTAAGGACCATATCATAGGAGTCAGCATCCATGCTGAGTTTCCTCAATGCTTCCACTCCGTTTCCAGCAAATTCAAAAGTAAGTTCGTTGCTCCGGATCTTATGACGGAAACGCTGACGAATCAGCAATTCCAGATCCGGCTCGTCGTCAACGACCAGAATTTTTGCAGGGCCATCCACACTGTTCATCGTTATCTATCCTTTATTAATGATTGAAAAGTCCATCGCTTTTTCAAGGTGCTAACTTGTAAATCTTTTCCTTTAGTAAGGAGAAATCAACCGGTTTGGTGACAAAGTCATTGGCTCCGATCGCCACTGCGTTGTCAAAATTATTCTGATCGCCATAGGCAGTCACCATCATCACCCGTAAGGTAGGAAACTCTGTGCGAATGATGCGCAGTAATTCCAGGCCGGTCATGCCCGGCATGTTGATGTCACTAAGCACTAAAACGAGATCGAACGGGTCCAGTGTCCGTAAAAATTGCAGTGCATCCTCGCCACTAAAGGCAAAGTGAATAAGAACTTCTCCGTTTTTTAATTCTTTCCGAAAACGTTGGGAGAACAACATCTCCACATCCTGTTCGTCATCGACGACTAACATTTTAATCATAATGCTTGGTTTCAGGTTTTAACAGGTAAAATTACGGTAAACTCGGAATATTCACCCGGAACAGAATCGACATTAATTTCTCCTCCGTGTCCTTTCACAATGATATCGTAACTGATCGACAATCCCAGTCCGGTTCCTTTGCCGGTTGGTTTTGTTGTAAAGAACGGATTAAAAATCTTGTCACGGATGTCTTTCGCTATGCCTTTTCCATTGTCATGAATCGAGATGCGAACTTTATTGCCGGTCAATTGTGTTGTAATCGAAACGGTTGGCTGATAATTCTTTTCACCTGATTTTTTTCGTTCGTCAACAGCATAAAATGCATTGTTGAAGATGTTTAAAATCACACGGCTGATATCCTGTGGGATAATCGTGAGTTCAGGAATTTTTGGGTCCAGTTGTTTCTGCATTGCACAATTAAATCCGGGATCGTTTGCCCTCATTCCATGGTAAGCAAGAGAGAAAAACTCCTCGACCAACTTATTAATGTCTGTTGCTTGCTTTTGAACCGATGAAGCCCGACTGTGCTGCAACATTCCTTTCACAATGCTGTCGGCTCGTTTTCCATGCAAAACAATTTTTTCAAGATTCTGTTTCAGATCACCAACGATCTCTTTTTGTTCAGGCTCCGGAGCGGTTTCAAATTCATTCAGCAATTCTACCGAAAGTTCCGAGAAATTATTGACAAAATTAAGCGGATTCTGTATTTCATGGGCAATTCCTGCTGTAAGCTGTCCAAGGGAAGCCATTTTCTCCGATTGTACCAGCTGTGTTTGCGTGGAACGGAGATTATCCATCGTTTTGGTGAGCTCAATATTTTTGTCCTGTAACTCTGCCGTTCTGGAATTTACTTTGTCTTCCAGAACAATGTTTTGTTTCACGAGAGTATTTGTTCGGATGCGGATGTAAATAAAAATCAGAAGTGTAATCAATAATGCACTTAAACCCGTAAACCACCAGGTGCGGTAGAAGGGTGGTTCAATTGTAATTTCAATGGCGATGCCTTCGTTGTTCCAAACTCCGTCGTTATTGCATGCTTTCACCCGGAAGGTATAATGGCCCGGATCAATATTGGTATAGGTTGCAATACGTTGATTGTCCCGGTAAATCCAGTCTTTGTCGAGACCTTCCATCATAATATAATACCTGTTTTTGGCCGGAAGGATAAAGTTGAGAGCCGCGAATTCGAAGGAAAAAAAGTTTTGTTTGTAATTCAGTTCCAGTTTGTGTTCACTCGAAATAAGAGTGTCCATTCGGGCCGGTTTTTCAAAAAGGTAAAACCGCGTAATCACTACCGGTGGTATCGCAGTGTTGTCGTGGATGCTGTCGGGATGAAATGCATTCAAACCATTGCTTCCTCCAAAAAACATCCAGCCACCAAATCCCGTACAACAGGCATTTTCGTTTAATTTATTCTGCAAACCATCTTGCAAATTATAACTTCGTGTGGATGTCATCGAATTCGAAGAGGTCTTTTCAGGCAGGATTTTGCAGACCCCATTATTGGTACTCACCCATAAATTTCCTTTTTCGTCTGAGAGAATTCCGTTCACGACATTGTTGGGCAGACCGTTATTCTCTGTGTAATGTATGAACGACAAATCCTCTGGCTGAAATACATTAATGCCTCCACCATATGTTCCGATCCACAGTTTGCCCAAAGCATCCTGAAATATCGAATGAATAAAATTGCTGCTGATTGTTTTGCTGTCATTCGGATCGAAATGAAAGGAAGTGAATTTTCCGCTTGTTCTATCCAGTTTGTTCAGCCCGCCTCCATACGTTCCCACCCAGATTTGTCCGTCTTTATCTTCACAGACAGTGAGCACAACGTCTGCGCTGAGTGAAGTCGCATCTGCCGGGATGTTGCGGTAGACCTTGAATTTCTTTTGAGTTCTGTCAAATGCATTCAACCCACCACCATGGGTGCCAATCCACAAGGTTCCCGACTTGTCTTCTTTGATACAACGGACATAATTATTACTCAAAGAAAATTTGTCTGAAGGGTTGTGGCGGAATTGTGTTACTGCACCGCTCTTGCGATCGTAACTAATGAGACCATCCGCTGTCCCAATCCACAACATTCCTGTTCGGTCTTCCTCAATCGCAAAAATATTATTGAAGCGTAGCAAAGGATTATTCAACGATGGAAAACGTTCGTTCACAAATCTCCCGTCTGTGCGGCTGAAAACATTCAAACCGCCGCCCAAAACACCTACCCAGATATTTCCTTCGTGATCTTCATTCACAGCAAAAATACTGTTGTTGGCATCCCCGCCTTCTCCCTGGCTTACCTTATGCGTTACAAATTTTCCAATGGTTCGGTTGAAATAACTGATTCCATCCGAAGTAGTGAACCAGAGTGTGGAAGCTTTGTCTTCAAAAATGCTCCATACTTTATTATTTGAAATCGATTCAAGATTGAGTGGGTCGAACTTGTAATTCATTGTGCGCCCGGTTGCCCTGTCGAGTGCATCCAATCCACCTCCCAGAGTTCCAATCCAGAAGATACCTTCCTGATCTTCCAGAACACTGAAAATACTGTTGTTTGATAAACCATTTTCAGTTGTATAGTGTATGAATTGCCGGCTGCTCACATTCATTACATTCACTCCGCCATTCACAGTACCGATCCAAAGATTTCCGCTACGGTCCTGTGTAATAGTTGTGATGTCGTTTTCACTGAGTGAATTTTTATCTCCCGGGATACTGGTGTAACGTGTACACTTTTTTGTTTTCGGATCAAATGCATTGATCCCATTCGAAGCCGTTCCTACCCATACTGTTCCGGATTTGTCAACCAATAAACAGGAAATTACATCACTGCTGAGGGTGGATACATTTGCTTTGTTACTGTGGTTTACTGAAAAACTAAAGTTTTCTGTATTTAATGCATTCAACCCTTTGCTTGTGCCTATCCAAACAACACCATCCTTGTCTTCTGCAATTGATGAAATGATATTGCTGCTAATCGAGGCAGGATCGCCGGGAATATTCTGAAAACGCCGGAACGAGCCGTTTTGCGGATTGTAGAGATTTAACCCAAGGTCAGTACCAACGAAAAGATTTTTTTTACTGTCTTCAAAAATGACATGAACACTATTATTGGAAAGTGTTTTGGTGTCAGTAGGATCGAATTTGTATACTTCGAAATTGTATCCGTCATATTTATTCAAACCATCATCGGTTCCAAACCAAAGAAAGCCCTGACTATCCTGATAACTACAGAATACAGTGGATTGCGAAAGTCCTTTGTCAACAGAAATTCTTCCAAATCGGAGCGATGAGGCTAGTTTTCCCTCTGCTGAACCCTCAAGGGTACAGAAGAGTATAATCAAGAGGGGAAAAATCTTTTTCATATACTGATTCCCGGATTTTGGGATGTTTTATTCTTCGTGCAATTTTCCGGAACCACCACAGCGTCCACAGCTGACATTTCCTGCAGGGCGAACAACTTCATTCACAGAATAGGTAACGAAGTTTCTGGGTCCAAGTCCATTGCTGATATCTTTTGTAACCATTTTATTTTTTTCTGATTTCTGCCTGGGTGATTTTTCCTTTCCCTCGGCAAACCGGACAAATAGTTCCACTCGTATTGGTTACTGAAGAAGGTTTCGTTGTCATGGCGATGGCTTCCTGAGTAATCGGTTTTTCCACGATAGTTTCCTTGACAGGTGTTTCCTTTGTTTTGGTTTCCTCGACCAGCGGTGTGCTGCTGGTGCCCGTCTCCTTAGTAGCTATTTCTTCTTTCGGCGTCGCAGGACTCACAGGTGATGCGACCGTTGTATTTTCTACAGGCAGGTTTCTGGAAACAGGAAAGGATGCATTTGCCACCTGAGTACCTTCTCCGATAATGGTTCCGTGATCGTAATGATATTTTGAAGCACCTCCATCTGCTTCAAGGAAAGTACCTGTTCCGTGAGATACATTTCCCATATAGTCACCTTCGTATCGGTCACCATTTGCATAATAGTATGTACCACAACCGCCATAGGCTCCATTTTCGAATTGCCCGGAATAAATATCTCCATTCACATAATAGAAGATCCCGAATCCATGTGGGTTATCACGACTGAATTCTCCTTCATAATAACTTCCGTCATTCAAAGAAAGTACACCATTGCCCTGAAAGTTTCCATTCACAAAATCGCCTTCGTATTTATTCCCGTCACGATAGAAATAAGCTCCTTTTCCATTTTGTTTTCCTTTGCTGAATGCTCCTTCGTATTTATCGCCGTTCGGATAATACCATTTGCCTATGCCATCCATACGGTCTGCTACAAACCCGCCTTCATAACGGCTGCTGTCACTGAACCAGAATGTCCCGGTTCCGAATTTTTGATTGTTCATGAAGGAGCCGACATATCTGTTCCCGCTGAGATAAGTAAGAGAACCCTCTCCATCCATTTTTCCATTTGCAAAATTTCCATCATACACACTCCCGTCCCGATAGAGGTACAGCCCGTGTCCATGCATTTTTCCATTCTCAAAATTACCTTCGTACACATCTCCGTCACGGTAGGTCATCTTGCCTGCACCAAAGTATTTCCCATTCACAAAAGGACCGGTATAAATGTTCCCTGCACTGGTGCGATACGTCCCTTGTCCGTTTTCGCAATTTCCGCTAAGGCAGCCGACTTTTACCTTACTCATCATGGAACTATCCTGTTGAGCAAGGGCAGTTCCGCTGATCAGCAGACAAAGAATGAAAGAAAGGAAATGAATTCGTTTGTGGCTCACGTAGGAAGGAGAAGGAGGTAAGGGGGGAAACCTGTTAGAGTAAGGAATACAATAATATCAAACTTCTGGTCAATGGACAAGAAATAATGGGCTTTTTACAGAGTGAAAGAATGCATTTCAGATTCAATAGTAAAGGCATGGCTGCAAAGTAAGTTCAGCGGTGTCACCGGGGAATCTGCACTGTACAAGTGGTAAAAAAGAGGGGACAAGAGGAGGTATTCACAGGACAAATTGTTAATTATTTTCGAACAGGTTTTCCCGGAAGAAATATTAACCGGAATCGCGGAACAGACTTTCAGAGGGGGAATTATCCTATTCTTGCTAAAATCAGCCATGGTGGCTCATTTCCGACGCATTGATTTGAAATAATTATGGAATGAAGCAGCCTCTTCGATACCTTTTAATCGCCCATCCAGCAAGCCTTGGACACGATTCTCCCTCTGAGAATTGACAACGATTGTGGAAAACTTCTCTGACACGAGTAGCTTTCGGTCGAGATTACTTTGTTGATTTGCACTATAGATTAACCCTAAACCATTTTAAACATGGCAACCAAAAAAGCGAAAAAGAAAGCTCCGGCAAAGGCAAAGTCAAAAACAAAGTCTAAGTCAAAAGCTAAAACCGCTACAAAACCTAAAGCCAAAGCAGCTGCAAAGCCAAAGGCAAAGGTAAAGCGTAAACCAAATGCTGCATTCATGAAGCCGATGAACATCAGTGAATTGTTGCAACCAATCGTTGGCAGTAAACCACTTCCACGTACTGAGGTGACTAAACGCCTCTGGGATTACATCAAAAAGAACAAACTCCAGGATGCTAAAGAGCGCCGTAACATCAATGCTGATGACAACCTGAAGAAAGTCTTTGGTGGTAAAAAGACGGTATCAATGTTTGAAATGACCAAGTTGGTTAACAAGCACCTGTCTTAATACATTCTAGCATAAAAAAAGCGGAGCCATTGGTTCCGCTTTTTTTATGCCTTTTCGCCAGTGAAAATCAAGGAGTGATTGGAAGTGTGATTATAAATGTTGTTCCTTTTCCTTCTGCACTTTCCACATTAAAAGTTCCTCCATGCCCCTTGGTGATGATGTCAAAGCTTAGCGATAAACCGAGACCTGTTCCTTCTCCCGTTGGTTTTGTTGTGAAGAATGGCTGGAAGATTTTTTCGAGAAGATTGGCAGGGATACCCGTACCGTTATCTTCTATACGGATTTCAGCCCATCCATTTTTGTATCGGGTGGCTAGTCTCACCGTTGCCTGAAATCCAGCTTCACCAGACTTCTTCCTTTTGTTGACGGCATAAAATGCATTGCTCAGGAGATTCAGAATTACACGACTGATATCCTGCTGAACGATGGCTGTTGGCGGGAGATCCGGGTCCGGTGAAAATTCAAGCTGGCATTGGAACAAAGGATCTTTTGCCCGGATACCATGAAATGCCAGATGGAGGTATTCTTCCGATAATTTATTCAGATCAGCAATGGTCTTTTCGGAAGACCCGGTCCGACTGTGCAACATCATATTCCGAACGATGCTGTCGGCACGCTTGCCATGCTTGTGAATTTTATTTACTGTGTTTGCGAGGTTGCTGAGTAAGGCTTTTCTTTCATCATCATTTTTCTCTTCACTCAATTCCCGGATTAACTCCAGACAGAGTTCAGAAAAATTATTAACGAAGTTGAGTGGATTTTGAATTTCATGGGCAATTCCCGCTGTTAAATGACCAAGCGAAGCGAGTTTTTCCTGCGTCACCAGTCGTTCCTGTGTGGAGGTAAGTTGTTGCAATAATTCGGTAAGCTCACGGTTTTTTATCTGAAGATCTCTGGTTTTTTCGTCAACGAGCTTCTCCAATTCCTGGTGTCGTGAACGAAGCTGCGCTATGAGTGTCGAATTCTGATTCCTTAACCTGCTCGACAAGACCTTCACGATATCCTTCATCGTATCCGGATGGTCTTTCACAACCTGGTAAAAGTCTGTCTGATGAATGATGCCTACTGTAGTCGGTAACAAAGCCGTTACTGACATGGAACGGGGTTCCCAGTCAAGAATACTCATCTCACCGAACAACATGCCTGTGCCCATTTCTGCAACGTTGTGTTCCTCGTCATGGATTTTCACCTTGCCTTCAATAACCAGGTACATGGAGTTGCCGGGCTCTCCTTTCAGGATGATAAGTGAATCCTGAGCATAGGAGGCAAGGATCATTTTCTTTGCAAGATCCTCCAGTACTGCTGAAGGAACATGATGAAAAATGTCGACCTGCTTTAGCAGACGATAACATTTTTCCAAAGGAACATTGGGTTGATTCATAGTTGAATGACGAAGATCGGATAAAGATACGATTCAGGTTTAAATGTCAAAGTCCAAGAATTGCCCTGTAATGAACAGAATCAAAGAAATTGAGTCTGATTTTATCCTGAAACGGATCGCTCCACAGGGAGTACGAGTGTAAATGTGCTACCACTACCGTGTTCACTTTCAAATTTCATTTCACCTCCATGCGCTTTGATCAGATCATAACTCAATGACAAACCCAGGCCAATCCCTTCACCAGCCGGTTTGGTGGTAAAGAAAGGTTCGAAAATTCTATCCCGGATCGTATTCGGAATGCCGGTTCCATTGTCTCTCACTGTTAAGGTCACATACCGCGAGAGGAGTAAAGTTGAAACATTTATCCTCGGTTTATAATCCATCCCGGCTGCTTTGGAATCAAGGGTTTTCTTTTGAACTGTATAAAAAGCATTGTTATACAAATTCAGCAATACGCGGCTGATGTCCTGCGAAATCACATGAACAGCAGGAAGATTTTTATCGAAATCTGTTTCTATCGTACAGGAAAAAGTAGGGTCTTTCGCTCGCATCCCATGGAATGCAAGATTTAAGTATTCTTCAGCCAGCTTGTTCAGATCAGTTGATTGTTTCTCACCCGTACCTCCCCGACTATGTTGCAACATGTTTTTTACAATGCCGTCTGCACGTTTTCCATGCTGGACAACCTTGCTTATATTTAATTGCAAATCGCCCAATATCATTTCCCGCTCTTCCGGAGTCTTTGCTTCTGCCATTTCCTGCAAGAGTTCCATTGAAGATTCGGAAAAATTATTTACGAAGTTCAAAGGGTTCTGGATTTCATGCGCGATTCCGGCCGTCATTTGCCCAAGGGATGCCATCTTCTCGGCATGCACCAATTGCTCCTGTGCATTCTTGAGTTTTAGGTGTGCGTCTTTTAATTCGGCAAAGGCTTTGTCGAGCGTGGCATGTGATTTTCTTTTCACCTGGTATCGGTACAAGAGGAAACCAAGCACGCCCAAAACGAGTATCCCTGCGCTGCTAAAAATATAAATCAGTTGCTTTTGCCGGGCTTCTTTCTGAAGCAAGGCGGCATGTTGCAATGCTTGTTCCTTCTCCAATTGTTGTATTTTCTCTTCTCTCTCACCGGCAGCGACTTCATCATCGAGCTTTTCCTGGTTCATTCTGGCCAGAGCTTCCTCCGTTTTGAGGCGCTCCAATTCAGCTTCCGTAAGTTTTTGATTGTACTCCAATGACTTTGCATTCGAAGGATCTGTATACAAATCCGGATCGCGGTTCACCAGGTCCCTTACATAGGCTTTCTCTTCCAGTTCAGTCGTAAAAGAATCCGGACTTAATACTCTGCTATTGATGAGATGTTCAATGCTGTCGCGGAAAAGTTTGTACTGCGTGGAATAATATGCGGCTTTGGATGGATCTGATTTTACTCTGTGTGTCGCAAACAATTTCAGATAGGTATCACGTATCAGGCGCAATGCGGGAAGTTTTTTATCTACTTCAGTGCTGCGTTTAAAAAAATCCAGTGCCTCTTCGTATTTGCCCGTTTTGTAATGTACAATACCTATATTTCGAAGGATGACAGCGATATCCTTTTTGCTATTTTTTCGTTGGTAAAAGGGTAGCGCGTTCTGTAAATAGGGGAGTGCTTCTGTGTCTTTTCCGGCATGCAATAATTCTTCGGCAATTTTATTGTTCAATTCAGCCTGCATTGCCGGATTTGAATCAGCAAGGGATTTTGCATAAGCTTTTTTATAATACTCCAGAGCAGAAGCATGGTCCTTCTGTGCTTCACTGATGCGTGCAAGATTTTTGTATTCTGAAATAACACCTTCGGAGTTTGCTGTCGTTTCAAAATTCTTCAATCCGCGTAAAAATTGTACTGAAGCTTCTTTGTAATTCTTTTCTCTTTCATACAAAACCCCGAGTGCTGTGCTGGCAGCTGCTTCTCCCACAGGCATGTTTAGTTCACTAAAGGTAGCCTGGCTTTTCCGGAAAAACTGAATGGCCGAATCACTTTGTCCGCTTTCAGCCAATCGCACACCGAGCCTTCCTGCAATGAAGGCTACGGCTTTTCGGTTCATTCTTCTTTCAGCCTGCTGCAATAAATCAAGATCGCTCCGGTCGGAGGAAAGAAATCGCAAAGCACGAATTCTGGGTTTTTGTTGCACACCTTCCGGTAAACCCAGCGTGTCTGTAAAAAAACGAAAAGGGTCCTCTCCCTTGCTTGCAAAAGCATTTTGTGCTTTTGAATCAAAGGAAAACAACAGGAACAAAAAGATGTATAAACGGAAAGCTCTCAGGAGCATGTTAATTTCGTTGCGACAAACTTAACTAATTTGTGCAGAGGTAAAAAGAATTGGCAATTATCCATTGAAGGATGAACTGGAAATACAGGAAATTATTTGGCCGGGAAAGAAGTTTTATAGTGGCTCAAACTTGTTTTTATAATTTCGAGGGCAACAGCTTTGTCCTGAAACTCATCCACAACCACAGTTTTCTTTTCGAGCTTTTGTATTCTTCAAAAAATTGCCGGAGTTCTTGCATGAAATGCGGAGGTAATTCGTTGACCGACTGTATGTAATTTACACTTACATCGTTTGCCGCTACCGCGATGATCTTGTCGTCACCTTCGCCACTGTCAACCATACGCATCACTCCAATTACTTTTGCTTTCACCAGACAAAGCGGTACAAAATCGATTTGTGAAAGCACCAGGATATCAAGCGGATCGTGATCATCACCGTAAGACTGTGGAATGAAGCCGTAATTTGCAGGATAATAAAAAGCAGAATACAATACCCGATCCAACTTGAGCAGACCACTTTCTTTGTCAAGTTCGTATTTTGCTCTGCTGCCCTTCGGAATTTCAATGATTGCGTTTACAATTTCCGGAATTTCTTTTCCGGGAGATACGTCGTGCCAGGGGTTCATTTTGGATTGAGGATTTTGGATTGCTGATTGCTGATTGGAAATTTTCAGAGTGCAAATAACGGCATTTTTGAAATCGAATCTAATTTATTATGCACACGCCAACCCTGAACCCTGAACTCTGAACCTTGAACCAAATTGAACTCTGAACCCGAAACCAACTCTGAACTTTGAACCTTGAACCTTTAACTAATGTCTTTCGTAACAATTTTTTAACATAGAAAAATCGTCAATTAAATTCTATATCGTATTATTGCGATTAAATATTCAGCGATGATCAAGAAACGTGTTTTATTTGTTTGTATTCACAACAGTGCACGAAGTCAGATGGCAGAAGCATTTTTAAGAAAATTTGCCGGAGAGCAATATGATGTTGAAAGCGCAGGTTTGGAATCGGGTAAACTCAATCCTGTTGCAATACAAGTGATGGAAGAAGAGGGGATAGACATGTCGGCACACTATGCTAAAACAACTGCTGAAATGTTGAAGCAAGGCAAGACCTACAATTATGTAATAACAGTTTGTGATCCGAAAGCTGCGGAAAGCTGTCCCATATTCCCCGGCATTACCCGTCGTCTTCACTGGTCTTTTCCTGATCCTTCCGCTTTTCAGGGAACGCAGGAAGAAAAATTAAATTTTACCCGAAAAGTTCGTGAGCAAATCAAGAAGCGGTTTTGCAATTTATTAAGCAACCCGGAGGGAGTTTTTGACGGCCTCTGGTTTCCGAGTCTCAGGTAAGTTAGGGTCAGAGAGTTCGGGTTTAGAGTTCCGGGTTCAAGGTTCAAGGTTCAGAGTTCCATGTGTGCTTTATAAATTAATTTCGTTTTTATTAATAACTTATTAAAATGATGAATCTTTCAAAATGTGTTCGCCAACCCTCAACCCTGAACCCGGAACTCTAAACCCGGAACCAACCTTAAACTTTGAACCTTGAACCTTGAACTGTTATCTATAAACTTTCCTTTTCAACCAAAACGCCACATTCACCAAAGCGATCAAAGCCGGGACTTCTACCAATGGTCCGATGACACCGGCAAACGCTTGTCCGCTGTTGATTCCAAATACTCCAATGGAAACGGCAATTGCAAGTTCGAAATTATTTCCGGCGGCAGTAAAAGATAATGCTGCATTTTGCGAGTAATCTGCGCCGAGTGACTTCCCTGCGAAAAAAGTAACCAGAAACATCAGGATAAAATAAATTAGAAGTGGAATGGCAATCCGGATGACGTCGAATGGAATCTGAATAATCATTTCGCCTTTCAGACTAAACATTGCAACAATCGTGAACAACAATGCAATGAGTGTGATCGGACTGATTCTGGGGATAAATTTTTCTGTATACCAGAGATCACCTTTTATCTTTCTAAGGAAATATCTCGTCAGGAAGCCGGCTATAAACGGAATGCCAAGGTAAATGAATACACTTTCCGCAATCTGGGAAATGTGTACATCCACATCCATTCCCTGAATACCAAAATAGGGCGGAAGTACAGTGATAAAAATCCAAGCAAACAGACTGTAAAACAAGACCTGAAAAATGCTATTGAAAGCAACCAGACCTGCTGCATATTCCCGGTTCCCTTCAGCAAGTTCGTTCCATACGATGACCATTGCTATACAACGTGCGAGTCCGATCATAATTAGTCCGGTCATGTAAGCCGGATGATCACGCAGGAAAATAATTGCAAGCGCAAACATGAGTACAGGACCGATGATCCAATTCATCACCAAAGAGAGACCGAGTATTTTTTTATTTCTGAAAACCAGGTGCAATTCTTCGAAACGAACCTTCGCAAGTGGTGGATACATCATCAGGATCAATCCGATTGCAATCGGAACATTCGTTGTCCCGATCTGAAAAGATTGAATAATCCCCGGTGCCGAAGGAAAAAAGTACCCGATTCCAACTCCTAATGCCATGGCAGCAAAAATCCATAGAGTCAGATAACGATCCAGAAAACTCAGATGTTTTCTTTCTTTCACAGGCGCACATTCATTCGCAAGCATATGCTTTTTTATTTATCGCAATAATACGATAAGATTTTAGTTTCTTTTGGCAGATTGCTAAGGTTGGGAAGAATTTAGTAAAAGGTATTAGGTATTAGGTACCAGGTATTAGGTAATGCCGTTCTAAACACAGAACACGGAACCTTGAACTCTGAACCCGGAACTCTGAACCCGGAACTCTAAACCCGGAACTCTAAACCCGGAACAAACTTTGAACCTTAACCTTAAACCCTGAACTGGGTCCGTCCCCCGTCCCTCGTCCCCTGTCCCTTAAACAAAAAACAGTATCTTTGCCCCATGCCTAATTGTTCAAAAAAGTCATTTTTCACTCTAATAATCCTGTTTTTTGGCCTTATTGTGCCATTTAGCATGATAACAGGAGCTGAAAATGATGAACAGAACACCGGAGATTTTCTGGCGGTGACTAGTCCCTCCTTTTCTTCTGCTGAATCAACAAGCTTCGAGACACCGACTTTATCAGTAAATGTTTTTGTTGCTACATCGGCACCTTCAAAATTACGAACCGGTTTTTGTCCTTCAGTAAACAATTTTATTTCTTCTGTTGTTGTTGCAAACAGCTTTTATTTTTCCAGTATTGAAATTGCCAAAACCAATCAACATCTTTTTCTCATTCATCGTCAGTTGTTGATTTGAAGATTTTAGGTACGAGGTATTTGGAATTTGGTATTAGGTATAAAGTATAAGGTATTCTTACCATTTATCTGGATGCACATTCTTAATTCTTGGTATTTGGTATTAGGTATAGGTAAGTATAAGGTATTCTAACCTTTTAACTGGATGCACATTCTTAATTCTTAATTCTTAATTCTGGATTTAAATATCTGCCACCCATGATGCCTATTCCCGCATCATTATTCCGCATACCTTATACCTTATACCTTATACCTTATACCTTATACCTTATACCTTATACATACCATTAACTCATAACTCTCAACTCATAACTCATAACTCTCAACTCTCACAAAATGGAAAACGAAAAAAAACAATCTCACGGCTTACTATTCCCTGTACTCTTTGTTGCAGGGGTCATCATTTTGTTGGTGATTTTAAAATCAGTACTTTGATGTGTTGGGTTGCGCCCTTCAGGATTAGGGTTTGTTGGGCGCAACCAACCTTCATTCATATTTTGCTCTTTTCACATTAACAAATCAGCCTATGTCACTGTATGTTCTTATTCAGAATTCTATTGAAGAATTCAAGCATCTTGCCAAGCCCAGGAAAAAACTAAATGCTAAAAATAGAAAAGGCCCCGGTCGGTTCTCCTCTTTATTTCTGCTCATTCTCGGAATTCTCTCCGCATGCTTTGGATTGAAAGGCTTTCTTCTTCCCAATCATTTTATCGATGGTGGAGTCACAGGAATTTCCATGTTGATCAGTTTCTTATCCGGACTTCCACTGCCACTATTGATTGTGATGATCAATATTCCATTTGTAATTCTTGGTTACAAGCAAGTCGGAATTGTTTTTGCGATCAAAACTGCATTGGCTGTTCTCGGACTCGGACTTGCTCTCGCTGTCATCGATTTTCCGGACATCACGCATGACAAATTACTGGTTGCTGTATTCGGAGGATTTTTCCTTGGAGCCGGAATTGGTCTGGCAATCCGGGGTGGTGGAGTACTGGACGGAACAGAAGTTCTCGCGCTTTTTGTTAGCCGGAAAGCCGGCATGTCTGTAGGTGACTTGATTTTGCTGTTCAACATTCTCATCTTTTCTGCAGCTGCCTGGTTCCTGGATTTTGAACGAGCGATGTATTCAACGCTTACTTATTTATCTGCATCAAAGACAATCGATTTTGTAATTCATGGTTTGGAAGAATATACCGGAGTCACCATTGTTTCCGAGCGTTCCGAAGAAATCAGACGAATCATTGTTTACCAGATGGGTTGGGGTGTCACCTTGCTGAAAGGCAAAAGAGGATATGGCAGTCATGGAGAGAAAAACCATGATATGGATGTCATCTATACAGTGATCACTCGTTTGGAAATTAATAAGTTGAAGGGTTTAATCGAACGTATCGACCCGAATGCATTCATGGTCATGCATAGTATTAATGATTCCAAAGGTGGAATGATTAAGAAAAACCCTTTGCATCGTCTCAAATAATTTTGATCCGGTGAATGCGTCTGTTCACACTCAATCGAAGGGAGATTTCCTTCAATTACAGTGTCCGGAACAGACATTGAATAACATCGATTTATTGATAACACATTCGCGGATTCTCTCCCCCGATATTCAGAAAATATTACATTTACCCGACCTATAACCATGATCGAAGCAGCTGCAAGGATTATACTTCGTTACCGTAACCTAACATTGATTACTTTGTTGGCTCTCACACTATTGATGGGATTTTTTGCCACAAAAGTGCAGCTGAGTTATGAGTCTGCAAAAATTCTTCCACTCACTGATTCTACCTACGCGCAGTACCTGAAATTCAAGGATACTTTTGGAGAAGACGGTACAGTGATGGTGATTGGTTTTCAAAGCGACAAGATCTGGGATCAGAAAACTTTCGCCGGTTGGTATGATCTCACGAATGAGATCAAAGCAATTGATGGAATTCAGGAAGTGGTGTCGATCGCCCGCGCTTTCAAAGTTGAGCGCAATGACAGTTTGCACAAACTCGATTTCCTTCCGCTCATAAAAACTCGTCCGGAATCACAAAGTGAAGTGGATAGCTTGCGCGAAGAACTCATGAAACTTCCTTTTTACGAAGGATTGCTTTTCAATCCGGAGTCTAAAGCAACAGTGATGGCAATCACTTTTGACCAGAAAAAGTTAAATACCAAAAGTCGGATTGACATCGTCCATCAGGTAAAAGGCCTTGCGGATAAGTTTGCTGCCGACAATACTATCGATCTTCATTTTTCAGGATTGCCGTATATCCGTACTGCTGTTTCCGAAAAAATATTGGGAGAAATGAAGATGTTCGTTGCGCTCGCTTTGTTCATCACAGCATTCATCCTTCTCATTTTCTTCAGAAGTTTTTATGCGGTTCTTTTTCCGATGATCGTCGTCGTTTTAGGTGTGATTTGGTCTTTTGGGACACTTGTTTTATTTGGCTATAAAATCACAATTCTTACCAGCCTCATCCCGCCTCTGATTATTGTAATCGGAATCCCAAACTGCATTCTGCTGCTGAATAAATACCAGCAGGAATTTGCAAAACATGGTAACCAGATCAAAGCACTGGTTCGTTCCATCTACAGAATAGGAGTGAGTACTTTTTTTGCAAATGTCACGACTGCTCTCGGATTCCTCGTGTTTGCGTTTACACATAGTGACGTATTGATTGAATTTGGTCTTATCACTTCATTGAATGTGATGATCACTTTTCTGATTTCCCTCATCTTTATTCCGATTGTATTCAGCTTCCTCCCGCCACCCTCGGCGAAGCAGGTGAAACATCTCGACAGAAAAACACTTAATCGTTTTCTTAAACGCATTGACAGGTGGGTTCACCAGTACCGGAAAAGAGTGTATGCGATCGTGATTGTTCTCGTCGTGATCAGTTTGTACGGGATGACGAAAATTACAACGGTGGGATTCGTCGTGGATGATTTGCCAAAAAAAGATGTTATCTATACGGACCTTAAATTTTTTGAAAAACATTTCAGAGGCGTGCTACCTTTTGAAGTGGCTATTGATACACGAAAACCTGGCGGTGCTCTTGATCTTTCGACTTTGTACAAGATCAACCGACTTCAAAAGGTAATGGCGAATTACAAGGAATTCTCTGAACCTGTTTCTGTTGCTGAAGGAATCAAGTTTTCTTATCAGGGTCTGAATGACAACGACCCGAAACGGTATATTATTCCGAATGTTGAAGAGTTGGGCCGATTGAAAGGATATGCCGGAGGTGCAAAGGATAATCAGCGGATGTTCCGTTCCATCATCGACAGCACCAAACAAATTACAAGGATTAGTTTCCAGGTAGCAGACATCGGATCCATCAAGATGAAAACTCTGCTTGCTGAAATCAAACCGAGAGTCGACAGTATTTTTCCTGCAGAAAATTACGATGTGAAATTAACGGGAAATTCGATCATCTTTTTAAAGAACAACGATTACCTCTTGTTGAACCTAAAGGAAAGTGTATTGCTTGCCATACTTCTCATCGGTACAGTGATGTTTTTTATGTTTATGTCTTTCCGAATGGTGGTAATCGCACTGATTCCAAGTATGACGCCATTGCTAATAACCGCGGCAATGATGGGGTATTTCAGTATTCCATTAAAGCCATCGACGATTCTGATCTTCTCTATTGCATTCGGGATTGCCAGTGACGGGACCATGTATTTCCTCACCAAGTACCGGCAGGAAATGCGGAAGTTTGGCGGAAGCATCTCGCGTACAGTTTCAACGGTTATCCGTGAAACAGGAGTAAGCATGATCTACACAGCTGTGATCTTGTTCTCCGGATTCTTTATTTTTACAGCTTCCAGTTTCGGCGGCACTTCAGCGCTTGGAATGTTGATTTCCGTTACCCTGTTGATCGCAATGATGAGCAACCTCATCTTCCTCCCATGTTTACTCCTCTCACTCGAAAGACGCATTATCACCAAAGCCTTCCTCAGCGAACCACTCATCCAGGTATTTGATGAAGAAGAAGATGTGGAGTTGGATGATTTGCAGGTGCAGAAGGAGGTTAAGGTTTAAAGTTTAAAGTTCAAGGTTCAAGGTTGTTTCGAGTTCCTGGTTCAGAGTTTCGGGTTCAGGGTTCAGAGTTCAGAGTTCAGAGTTCCGTGTTCTGTGTTTAGAAAGGCTGTCGCAATTTGTGAATTAGTCTTAATTATCCGATATCAGGGTTCTGTGTTCAGAAATTTTACTCTTGAAACAAAATTATCCCGCCAAATTCATTTTATTGCCAAAAATTTTTTAATCAACCCAAGCCGAAACCCGAAACCCTGAACCCTGAACTCTGAACCATGAACCCGAATCATTGAACCAAATATTTTGAACTCGATTAACACAAAATCATTTCATTGCCTAAAAATATGTTATCAACCCAAGCCGGAACCCGAAACCCTGAACCCTGAACCCTGAACCCTGAACCCTGAACCCGAATCATTGAACCAAATATTTTGAACTCGATTAACACAAAATCATTTCATAGACTAAAAATATTTAATCAACCCAAGCCGGAACCCGGAACCCTGAACTCTGAACCCGAAACTCTTTACTCTTCACCATTCACTCTTCACCAACAAAATGAAAGGCATCATTCTCGCCGGAGGCTCCGGTACACGATTACATCCACTCACACTGGCAATGAGTAAACAAATGATGCCCGTGTACGACAAACCGATGATTTATTATCCATTGTCGGTGTTGATGGCAGCAGGAATCAATGAGATCCTGATTATCTCCACGCCCATGGATCTTCCCAATTTCAAACGTTTGTTGGGTGATGGTTCTGCGATTGGCTGTAAGTTTTCTTTTGCTGAGCAGGCAATACCAAACGGACTCGCACAGGCATTTGTGATTGGTGAATCCTTTATCGGAAAAGATTCTGTTGCGCTGATTCTCGGCGATAATATTTTCTATGGATCCGGTTTGCAGCAATTGTTGCAAAGCATCAGCAATCCGAGTGGAGGAGTGGTGTTTGCTTATCACGTGAGTGATCCGGAGCGATATGGAGTGGTGGAATTCGACAAAGACAACATCGCGATAAGCATCGAAGAAAAACCCTTGAAGCCAAAATCAAATTTTGCGGTACCCGGACTTTATTTCTACGACAATACAGTTGTTCAGATTGCAAAAAATCTCAAGCCCAGTGCCCGTGGTGAATACGAAATCACGGATGTAAACAAAGCTTATCTTGAAATGGGCAAATTGAAAGTAGGCATCCTCGACAAAGGAACAGCCTGGCTCGATACCGGAACTTTTTCATCACTCATGCAAGCCGGACAATTTGTGCAGGTCATCGAAGAACGACAAGGATTAAAAATCGGTTGCATCGAAGAAGTCGCCTACAACATGAAGTTCATCAACAAAGAGCAACTTCGGAAAATCGCGGAGCCACTGGTGAAGAGTGGGTATGGGAAGTATTTACTGGCACTTATAGAAAATTCATAAGAATTTTTCCTCAACTTACTTTCGAGCTGTATCGGATTTGACTTCTTCTTACTTATTTATTAAGAACATGCTTCGACGGATATTAATCCCTCATCATTTAACCGTGTGATTTTAATCCATCACAGATTCCTCAATTTCTTTACATTTTTCTATTCTGATTCGATCTTTCAAAGCTCTTCTGGCAATTTTGCAAAACGGATTGGCTCAGTCTACAATATTTGTCCGGTTTTCTGAGTTGTTATGATAGGTCTAATGAACATGTCTTTTATGCAAAGGAGTGAGTTCAGTAAACGACTGAATATAAGCCACATAAATTTACCGGTTGGGATTTTTACAAATTAATCCCCTTTTCGTGGACAGAAACAATTCATTCACCCCCACTTGAATGCTGTTCATGTAAAACCTAAATTGCATCAGAATTATATTTCAATCTTTGAGCCTGTAAACTCTGTTTAACCAAAACTGCGCGATTATGACAAGAAAAATACTCATTACAGGTGGTGCCGGTTTTATTGGAAGCAGCCTCGCTGAACGCCTGGCCCGCGACCCTGATAATTTTATTGTTATCGTAGATAATCTGCTTACCGGATCCCATTCCAAAGTCCCGAAATCCATTCATCAGAATGTGAAATTCATCAAGGCGGATGTGAATGACTTGAAAGACATCAGCAGCATTTTTCTCTCCTGGCGTTTTGATTATGTGTTTCACTACGCTGCTGTAGTTGGTGTGAAACGCACACTCGCACATCCGGTGATGGTTTTGAACGACATCAACGGAATCAATAACATTCTCAATCTTGCTAAGAATACAGGGACAAAACGCGTCTTTTATACATCTTCATCTGAAGTGTACGGAGAGCCGGTTGAATATCCTCAGAACGAACATACCACTCCACTCAATTCACGATTGCCCTATGCGATCGTAAAAAATGTAGGCGAAGCATACCTGCGTTCTTTCAAACGTGAGTACGATCTGGATTTTACAATCTTCCGTTTGTTCAATACCTACGGCCCAAAACAAAGCACCGATTTCGTTATTTCCAAATTCCTGAATGCTGCGTTGAAAGACAAAGACATTACTATTTACGGTGATGGCAGTCAGACCCGCACCTTCTGCTATATCGAAGATCACCTCGACGCCACTTGCAATGCGTTTTACAATAACTTAATGGTGAATGATGTTGCGAACATTGGAACGGATCAGGAGGTAACCGTTCTGGAGCTTGCAAAAATAATTATCAAAGTCACCAATTCCCGTTCGAGCATAGTTCACATGCCTTCACTCAAAGAAGGGGATATGAGCCGACGTAAACCGGATGTCACCCAAATGAAGGAATTGCTGAAACGCGATTTCATGTCACTCGAAGAGGGGTTGAAAATCATCATCCGAAACAATCACTTCGTACTATCCTGATTTAACCAGATAAAATAGACCACAGGCCGTAGATCATCTCTACGGCCTGTTTGCTTTTCGGGCTGATCATAATTCCGTAAGTTTACAGCATGCATAGCCCGAAGTTTTTCCAGGAACTGATCGAACAGGAAATAAAAAAAATATCCTTCAGTAATCAACCGCCGGAACTTTACGACCCTATTACTTACATGCTCACACTAGGCGGCAAAAGACTCAGGCCGGCTGTCATGCTCATGGCAAATGAACTTTTTGGCGGACATCCATTTGCAATCACCAATCCTGCATTGGGAATAGAAATGTTCCACAATTTTACCCTGCTGCACGACGACATCATGGACAAGGCTCCGCTGCGTCGTGCGAAACCGACTGTACATACTCAATGGAATTCAGACATCGCAATTCTTTCCGGCGATACCATGTTTGTGAAATCCTGTGAACTGATGATGCAGGTGGAAGATAAATTCCTCCGGCAAGTGATGAATCTCTTTCACAAAACAGCTGTGGAAGTATGCGAAGGCCAGCAGCTCGATATGAATTTTGAATCCCGCAATGATGTGAGCATTCCGGAATACATCCACATGATCAGTCTTAAAACAGCTGTACTGCTTGCCTGTTCACTGCAACTGGGAGCGATCCTGGCAGGAGCTTCAAAAGCAGATGCAGAATTGATTTATCAATTTGGGAAAAATCTTGGTATCGCATTCCAGTTGCACGATGATATTCTGGATGTGTATGCGGATTCAACTAAATTCGGGAAACAGGTTGGTGGCGACATTCTCTCAAATAAAAAAACATTTTTATTACTCACCGCTCTTGCCACCGCCCATGAAACACAAAAAGCGGAATTAGACAATTGGCTCAGCGATAAAAAACACAAACCTTCAGAAAAAGTAAAAGCTGTAAAAGGAATTTACGAATCACTCAACATCCGCGAATCCGCCGAAGAGGAAATGGGAAAATATTTTTTCGCAGCAATGCAATCTTTCGAAAAAATCCAGGCCGACGAAAGCCACAAAGAAGTGCTTCTGAAATGGGCGGAACAATTGATGCAAAGGGAAAGCTGAAAAAATTCTGCATGTATTTTTTTTAATATTTGGAACGACAGATTCTTTCATCTTAACACCGCCCTACCCGTGCTTCGCTCTCCCGCTCGTGCGGGATCGCTTCGCCCGGGGTTATATTGCAGAGTGATGCGCATTTTACTTCCCCGCTGGGACAAGTCTTTAACGAAAGCCTGTGCGCCAGCTGACTTGGACCGTTTTGAAGCCAAAGACCCGCTGGGCCATTTCTTTAACCAAAGCCTATGCACATGCGGACTTGTCAAAAATTTAAAAATCAATCTGGATTTGCTGAAGGTTCCATTTTATTTTAATCTGGATTTGGAACAAATATTTTATTTCTAAGGTATTTGGTTTTATTGCGGTCCAAGTCCTCCCACGCACAGGCTTTCGTTAAAGACTTGTTCCAGCGGGGTAAATTATGGCCCAGCAGGATTTTCAAAACTTTAAATTAGAATGAAATCAAGCTGAGACGTTGAGGTACCTAAAGTGGATAAACATCACACAGTGAAAGGACAACGGATGCCGCGACGGTAGCGGAATATCCGTCGAAGCGTGTGCTTTTAAAATCAATTTGTAGAAGCAAATAAAGCGCAGCTGGTTTTTCCTAAAATCGAAAAGAGAATTATTCTTTAAGAACTTTAATCCAGCCGTGGTATTCTTTTGTATCCTCAAGAATCAGCAAGTAGTAATACACATCCGATTTTAACAGTGCTGCATCCCAGTCGTTTCGGTAATTATCTGTAGAGAAAACAATCAAGCCCCATCGGTCCCAGATTTTCAGGATACTGTTTGCCGGGAGGTTTTTGATTTCAAAATAATCATTGAAGCCCGGTGAATTTGGGAAAGGTGTGAATACATTGGGAATAATGAACGGAGCAAATTCAATTTTAAATTGATCGCTCACTGTTATACAGCCTGCTGTGTTGGTGACTGTGATCAGGATTGAGTCCATTCCAAAATCAGCATCACTCGGTGTGTAGGTTGGATTCAGCGATGTATCACTCGGACTGAAAGTTCCGATTCCAATAGTTGTCCAGATTACTGTTGGTGTGTTGATCAATACAGGATTGAGAGGAAGACTTACTCCTGTTCCCGGACCGGATGTAATTACAGTATCCGGACCGACATTCACCGATGGCAAACCAGAGATGCTGATCAACAAGGTGTCACTCAGGTTGAGACATGCTCCTGTTGTCGTCAATACGATTTGTGCATATCCGGATGAGGTATCCATTGAGCCGGGTAAATAATACGGAGAAGGAATGTTATTCGCAGGGGAGAAGCTTCCATTCCCAAGTGTGGTCCAGAGCAAACCGCCTGCATTCTGCTGTGAACCTAAAAGCGAAACACTATCTCCAAGACAGGCCAGTAAATCCGGACCGGCATTCGGAATTCCCGGTGGAATGACTGTTACATCCAGGGTATCTGTAGTAGTACAATTGAAATTATTCGTAACAGCTATCGTGTATTGAGTTGAAACCAATGGCTGAACAATTATAGTTGAGTCAGTCAAACCTCCCGGCATCCACAAATACGTTCCACCACCCGTTGCAGAAATTGTGTCCACTTGCCCGTAACACAATGTATTCAAAGTGCCACTCACCGTCACAACAGGAGCTTGCGAAACATAGAGTACAACATCGGCTGTATCGTTTTCACAAGGAGGACCTGATACTACCATGGTCAATGTAATATATCCGGTATCCTGTACACTTGGAGTGTACATCGGTGATGCAATACTTGTGTCACTGAATGTTCCAGTTCCTGAACTTAGCCACTGAATGGTTCCGATGTTGACATTTCCGGAAATCTGAAAAGCATTGCCCTGACAAATCGTTGCTGAATCCGGTTGAGCAATTGCCTGCGGACGAATATTCACAGCGACACTGTAATTTGTTGTATCGCTTGTACAACCAAATGAATTCGTCTCGCTAACCTGTACATTCGATGTACCTGAGCCTGTCCAATACACTTCGATACTGTCCTGGTTTGGATAAATGGTTGTTATCGCACCACCAATTACTGACCAGTTATAGGTGGAACCAACATTCATCGGAACAGTATAGATTTCTGTAGAACTGTCACAAACGGAAGCTATGCCGTCAATCGCTGCAGGCTGTGGTACAGGGTTGATGACTACATCGTAATTCAACACCGGACCGTAACAATTTGTTGCATTCACTTCATACATCGTGACCTGACCAAGCCCGGCATTGAGCCATTGGATGCTTACTAGGTTATTTGTCTGCGACACGACAGTCCCGCCACTTGCAAAGAAAAAATAATTTGACCCTGCATTTGCATTCACAAAATACGTTTGCAAACTGTTTTCGCAAACCGGTGTGGGGCCCTGGATTACATTGGATGAATCCGGCAATGGATTGATCGTAACATTTAAAGTCTGCACAGGTCCGGCACAACCGAAACTATTTGTATCCACAACACTCAGCGTACCCACACCCGCAGAATCCCAATGCACTACAATGCTGTCGCTGTTTTGTCCGTTGTCGATAGTTCCTCCAGTGATTGACCAGGTATAATTTCCTCCGGTCGGAGTCACAACATACGCAACAGCCGTATCGTTCGCACATACCGAAATTGATCCTGTGATTGGTCCGGTTGCAGGTATCGGATTTACAGTGATGTTAATCGTTCGTGTATCCGTGCAAATTCCAACAGTCCCTGTTACATCAACAGAGTAAGGTGATCCTGCTGCACTGAGTCCGTTGATGGTGATTGTATCTGTTGTAAATCCATTGCTCCAGTTATAGGTGTTAGCACCACTCGCAAAAAGTGTTGCTCCCTGACCTTCGCAAATGGTTGCGTCACTCGAAACACTGAGCACAACACCGCTCACCACTGTTACATCCTGGCTTAAACTTGTGATGCAATTTGTGACAACATCCGTTACTGTGATTGCAAAATTGTAAGTATTCGGACCACAGGAAGAAAAATCAAAAGTGTCTGTCGAATTTGAAGATGTTGATGGGGATACACAACCGGGAATACTTGTCCAGTTGAAATTTGATCCCGGGCTTGCTCCGTTGACAGAAATGATTGATGACAAGTCAGGATCCGAGGTGCAAATGAATGGGCTGGAAGCCGTAATGGTTGGAACCGGATAAACATTCACGGTATCTGTCGCTGTGGAATCACATCCCAGAGAATCTGTAACAGTGAGATAAAACACAGTTGTTCCGTTCACCGTTGCTGTCGTTGAAAATGCAGCGGTGTCGGTAATCGGAACACCGATACTGTTGCTTGACCAATCGTAAAGTGAATTGGAATTCGTGTTACTTCCTGTTGCATCGAGCGCAACTACCGTTGCAACGCCATTGCAAATAAGATCGGGAATTACATTTGCTACAGCTACCGGCTTTGGTCTGGATACTGCTCCAACAGCAGAATCGCGGAAACAGCCCGTTGCCGGATCTGTCACACGAAGTGTATAAATATCATTGCTGCATGCAATAACCGTTGTATTCAGTGCCGCCGGATCAGCGATTACATAGCCGATTACACTCGACCAATGGTAAGTCATACCCGGTGTGCTGCCTGTTCCGTTCAGTGTAAGTGTATCGCATCCGCAAAATACAGGTGTTGGTGCAGCAGCAGCTGTTGGTTTTGCATTCACAGTTACAACATGTGTAATAACCTGCGTACATAAACCACTGGTTCCGGTAACAGTAAAAGTTGTAGTTACCGAAGGGGTCACATTTTGCAAGGCAAGAGTTGGATCCGTAAATGTGTAAGCAGGTGTTGATGTCCAGACATAGCTGGTAGCTCCTGATGCAGTGAGTGGAATTGCATCACCCTGGCAGGTTTGTGATGCTCCGCTGATGCTCATGGTGAGGCCCGGTGTTACAGTGAAACTTGTATTCACAGTATCGATGCAACCAGTATTTGCATCCTCTACAATTGCGGTGAAGTTGTATGTGGCAGCAATTCCAAGAGGGAAATTAACTGTGATATCTGATGAATCCGGACTAGCGCTTGTGATCAAGGAGAAGTTCGGAGAAAGTGACCAGGTGATTACGGAAGATGGATCAGCACCTGAAACGGTGAAGGTATTTTGAAGAACAGGTTGTGTTGCACACAATGTTGCAACAGTTGGTGAAATTGCAGGAGGAGGGAAAAGTGTAATGTTTATGCAAGCCGGATCAGAAGTACATCCAATAGGATCAACAGCGGTGACGCAATAAGTGATCGGAGCAATGATAGTAGCAAAAGTACTCGCAAGGGTGTCGTTGCTCAATCCGGCTGAGGGTGTCCAGGTATAGGAAAGTGGTTGCGTTCCTGAGATCGGGAAAGCGTCCAGTGCCAAAACATCATAGCGACAAACTTGAACATCAGCACCGGCATTGATCAGGGGTTTTGGGTTGACGGTTACATCTACTGTTGTGTCTGCTGTACAACCAAGTGAATCAACGATGTCTATGGTCACCGAATATGGACCTCCCGGAGGAACCCCGCTTAACACAGTGGTGGAACAGTTGGAGCAGGAAAATGAACCAGGACCTCCCCAATTGTAGAGTACAGGAGAAGTGGCATTTGAAACAATTGCGCTGAGATTGATGTCCTGATCTTCACAAACCGTTTGGGGTAAACCGGCATTGATCAAAGGCTTTGGACGCATTGTAATGACTTGAGTTGTTACTTCCGGGCCGCATGTTCCGAAGGCGGTGAGTGTGACAGTGAATGAATTTCCGGGTCCGACAAATGTATGCTGAACATTCTGCCCGGTTACGGTGTTTGAAGCCCCGGAATTTGGATCGCCAAAATCCCATTGCCAGAGGGTTACATTCGGATTGGTTGGAGGGAAGGGTGGAAGAATCACTGCAGAGCCAATGAAGTCAACCGGAGTTCCCAGACAGGAAAGTGTTGGGGTAGCTGTAATTGCCGGATATAATTCCTGCACTGTCACAGAGCGGGTAGAACCAACGCAACCACACTCATCGTTGCAAACATTCAACAGGATGTTGTGCGATCCTACACTTGCAATGGTAAAATTTGTATCGGCACCTGATCCAACAATGGGTGTTCCATTGTCAATAGTCCAGTTGTAGGTAATGTTGCTTCCACCGTATAATTGAGTCTGATTGAGTACAGTAAAATTCAGTGGAGTACATCCACGCAAAACGTTGGTTGTAAATTGTGTTTGTGGTGCCCCAATAATTGCATTGTTCGTTGCTGTGGCCACAATGGTAAAGGCTTCTTCGTTTCCGGCGCTTCCATCAACCATGATAAAATACGTAATTCCTGCACTTACACTGAAATTTAGGGTCATGCTTCCGGAGGGACCATTCGCGCTGGTACAAGCCCCTGCGACAGGTGCAAGAGAACCGCAACCGCCTGTGTAGATTTCCATTTCCAGTCCGGGGTTGTTATCAATTCCGGAAACGGTAACAGTTGCGGTACGTCATTGATCCCTTCGATCGTAAACCAAACGCTATTGTTGACAGTATTGTCTCCACAGTCCAGACCCGGATCGTTGATTGCCTGAGTAGCGCCCTGTGTAGAGCCGGAAGCCTGAAAGCTGCCACAGAGCGGGGTTGCAAAGGAACAGTCGTCCTGAGAATATGCTGTCGCAGCAAAGAGGAGCAGGATAGAGAAGAGGTATAATTTCTGCATTAAAATTTTGATTCAAGGGTCTAAGATACCTTGAACCTTTCAACACTGTTTTCATAGGAGAAATGACTTATTAACAGCCGGTTTTTTCGCATTGTTAGTTAAACCGCAAGATCAGTCTTGATTCCTAAAATAAATCAACAAAATCAGGGTCAGTGATTAATGCGCACCATTTCTGTCTTAATTAATTGGCCATTTATCTGGATAGTTAAAAAGTACAATCCGGTTTCAAGCTCCATCGTGTTCAGGAGTCTGGTTTGATCGAGTGTTGCAATTGGAATTTCAACTTTTTGTCCAAGATTGGTAAATAAATTTGTTTGAAAATTATTTTCATCCATCGATTGAACAATGATTTGAGAGCAAGCAGGATTTGGATAAATACTGAATAATTTACCCAAATTCATTTTTACTGTTTTCGCATCCGAGGTCGTCGTAGTACCATCATAATCGGTTTGTTTTATTCTGTAATAAGACGTCCCATTCAATGGATGATGGTCTGTATTTTCATAAGATAAATAGGAAGTGGAGTTTCCTCTCCTTGCACAATTTGAAGTTCCTTCCATTCTGTTCCCTCGTGAGACCTTTCAATTGTGAAATAGTCATTGTTCGTTTCAGTTGCAGTTACCCAGGATAACTTCACAGTTTGATTTGTTGGAATAGCATCAAAGCTTATCAATTCAATTGGCAGCGGTCCGGCAGGATCACTCATTCCATACCCGAGTCCACTAATACCGCCAGCGCTTCCTCCGTTTAACAAATGACATCCCGGGGAGTAGGAAGGGCAGCATCCCGAATAAACTGTTCCGGTAAATGCAGAGCCATACCCGTCTGAAAGGATAAGTACGTCAACATTGGTAGTGGTCGGATTATTTGAAGTTGGAATCAAATCGAAGCAAAATTCATAGGCCAGGCAACTATTCGGTAATCCATCAAAATCTCCCCGGCCAAGTGAAAGAGAATCAAAGAAATTATATGCCAGAAAATTTCCAATGCCAATTCGTATCCAGTAACCTGACATTGTAAAATCCCGGAATGCTATCCGGTAGCTGCACGGAAGAATAGTCGGGACCAAATGTAAATTTGAATGTTCTCGCACCGGCATCACCGCTGGTGTTCTTCAAAAAAGTAGTAATGCAAAGTGTACCGGAAATATTCAACGGGGCCAATGTCATCGGGTTTACCTGGTAAATGTTGTTGAATTTTACCTGGTAAAATGGTTTGCTGTTTGTAAAAACCGGGCTGGCACAACCTGAGGAATCAAATTGAAAATTACCCAATGTATTTGGATGGCTTACAAATACGGCAGAAGTATCCGCACCAAAGGAGATATTAAAATTTACTGTAACACTACAGTCAATCCATAGAAAATAATCTAGAGCACCGGAAACTGCGAATGTATGGATGGGAACACCTGTATAAAAAGTATGTGGCATTCCCGTGAGATTATTGCAACTGTCCTTCATCAATACTGAATTTACAGAATGAGAAAGGTTGGAAAAGGCTACAAAAATGTTGACTGTTGAGACCGGAACGGTTATCCGGTACACAACATCCTCGCCGGAAAGGTTGCACCACGAAGGGGCATCATCTCCCATTCCAAGATTTGTTTGATTTAATAGGGTAGTGTCCGGACAAATTGAAACATGTACAGGAGTGTTGCAATTTGCCTGTGAGAATCCTGCGAAATAAAACAGCAAGAAAAATACTGTGATAAAAAAATGTTTTTTCATGGCCTTGAAATGTGATGTTGAAAAAATGCCCGAAAACTCAACGAATCCTAAAACGTATTGAAATTATCTCTTTGTTCAAACAGAGATTTCAAATTGTGACCAAAGCAATAAAAGTGATAGTGAATAAAGGAAAAGCGGAGGTGAAAAAAATGGTGTTTATAAAAAAAACAGGAAGAGGCGAAAATTTATATCAGTCCGGCTGATTATCTTCTTCCTGATTTTCCTCCTCAATCAATTCATCCATGTTTTCATCCATGTGATGCTCTGAATTTCTGAGCAAACTTGCTTTAAGTTTTCGTTTGTAATCTTCCTGCAGCCATTTCACATAGCTTTCAGAAGTTTTACTCAGGCAATGCGTGAACAAACGAACACGGTATTCGATTTCTTCTTTTAATAAATCCGCTAAAGCAACTGCGCCTTCCAGGTCATCACTGTTTTCCTGACAAATACGGATGTGTTGCTCAATGGATTGCTCAATCACGATTTTCGGACGTTGCCCGGATTTCATGACTTGTTGGTGAACTGCTTTCACATCAAAGTCGATGGATTCTGATTTGGCAAATCGCAGGCGCAACTCTTCCGGCATTACATACTTGTAATGTTTTTCGATTTCCTCATCACTCCAGATGGTAGATAAATATGCTTCAGGCGAACGGAAGATTCTGTGCCAGTCTACCTCTGCATCCCAGAGCCCGAAGCGACTAAGATTGTTTCCAAGATCAATGACGGTAAATTCTGATTTGTTCGGCAGAATACGTGAACCACGACCAATCATTTGAAAATACAGTGTCAGCGATTTTGTCGCACGGTTTAAAATGATGCTTTCAACAGTAGGTTCATCAAATCCTGTGGTGAGGATACTTACAGAGGTGAGAATAGCATCCGGTTTCTCACGGAACCATTGCAAAATTTCTCTGCGTTCTTTCGGAGTATGTGTATTGTCGAGGTGTTTTATTTTATAACCGGCTTCATGAAAAGTTGCATATACATACTGTGATGTTGCAATACCATTGTTAAAGATCAATGTTTTTTTGCCCAGACTTTTTTCCCTGTATGCATTGAGGAGTTTATCCTGCATCGCATGGTTGTTGTACAAGCGTTCCGAGGAACTCACAGTATAATCTCCATTCATTCCGACTTTCAAGGAGGTGAGACCAACATGATAACTCCATGTTGTCGCTTTCGCAAGAAAGCCCATATTGATGAGTGATGAAATCGATTCGCCTACGATAAGTTCATCGTAATTGTCTTTCATCGGCAGATTAATATTCGAGCTCAATGGGGTTGCTGTAACACCCAGGATAACGCCCTTTTCATAAAACTTAAAAAGTTTGCCAAAAGAATTGTAATGTGCTTCATCAACGATCATCAAACCGATATTGTCGAGATCCAGGATCTTGTCACGCAAACGGTTGTTCAGCGTTTCCACCATTGCGACATAACACATGAATTCATTGGGCACCGGCAGTTCCCATACTTCGCGGCTTATGATCTTGTTGACAACACCAAATTCATTGAGCATCTGGTGAGTTTGTCCGCAAAGCTCAACCCGGTGGGTGAGGATAAGTACCTTTTTTCCGGTTTCTTCAATAAACCGTCGTGTGATTTCAGAGAAAATAACCGTTTTACCGCCTCCGGTAGGAAGCTGGTACAAGAGGTTATGTCTGACCGGGTGATCCTTCAGCCTCTTGAAAATTTCCTCAATAGCCTGTTCCTGATAAGCATACAATTGCTTACCGAAGTACTGGTCGGGGGCTTCTATGGGATCCTGGCCTTGCAATGCGGGATGAGCTTGTTAATTTGAGGCCTTAAAGATAGTCAATCATAGTAGATCCTTCGATAGGAAAACTGAGAGATCGAATGCACGTATTTCATGTCTTGAACCTGATCCGTGGCGAATTCCACTAAAAAAAGGCCACCATGTATGGCGACCTTTTTTTAATTGATTTATCGATCTTGAAAGCGATCGTTTCCCGCGTATTATTTCTTCTTCAACAATACTTTCGCTTTTGTAAAATCCACCGCTGCATTCAGGAATTCGACCATCTTCGGCCAATCACTTGCAGGGAAATAATTTCCGGAATAATATTTCTTCGAAGTAATCTTTAGAGTGTTTCCTTCAATTTTTGCTGTTGAAATAAATCCGCCTGTATTGTTTTTAACTTCTTTGTTGAGGGCTTCCAGTCCGTCTACGGAATAGCCATCCGGAATGGTGAAATTAATTTCATTCAGAAATGATCGCGCATACTTCATGTAGATATCACGGTCGCGCTTTTTTTGTTTGTCTTTAATTTCAGTTTGTGCTTCGATCAGTTTTGGCAATTCAAGAATATAGTTTGGTCCTGCCTTTTTGGTTACATTTTCAATGGTGAAATCATCCGAGTATTCGATGTTTGGTGATTCTTCCCACATTCCAAGTGATTTCAATTTGAAGTTTTTGTAATCGCTGACTTTTACTTCCATGCTGCTTTCAATATCTTCCTTGAGTTTGGTATCACGAATATTGTAATCCTGTGCTTGTCTTTGTTCCAGTTTCTTTTTTTCTTCATTGTATTTTTTTAGAATTGATGACATAAGGCTGGAACTTTTTGCCTGATACTTCGGCAAATCATAGGCTTTCAGGTAATCATAATTCGTAACTGCAAGATATTGATGAGTCCGTTTGTTATGACCTTTGGAAACTGTATTTCTGTTGACATTGAGCTTCGAGTTGTCTTCAGGATTCAATGCAACTGTCATTGTAGTTGTAGTACTATTTTGATCCTGGGTCGATTTCGGGACTGATTTACTTTGATCATTGTCCGGAAATTTTCTCGGCCATATTGATCCTACTACACCTTCCATTCCTTCGAGAGTTGCCGGAATTTCATTAATCATTGAAAAAGGTGCCACTCTCCCAAGATACATTGGCGGCGTTGTATTCACACGGATTACTGCATCACATGTACTGAGGTTCAGGTGTTCGTTCAGGGGACCAACTTCTGCACTTGGCAGCAACATTACATTGTGCGCGATTTTTCTTTTAATGAGTACTTTGTTAATTAGTCGGAAGAAAAGGTCTCCATCGTAATCTGCGCCCATGGGATGATCGGGTTCGATGGAAAAATATGCTTTCAGGTACAAGGGATTGCGAAGGAGGTAATACAATTCATTCACAATTTTTTTCGGATCGGTTTCGTTTTTAAAATTCGCGTCGAAGTAATCCAGGATGAATCCAATGTTCGACAAGTTCGGATCATATCCGGTTACATAGGAAGTGGCAGAGAATTCAATACTCGAAGCAAAATAACTGGTTTTCTTGTACCGCAATTCCGGTGCTGTGCGATGATCGTAAGTCCACAAAAGGTCTTCCGATTTGTTTCGCATCGTATCCACCAGCGTATACACCATTTCTTTGTCTTCATCAGTCTTTATAAAATCAGGTGCTCCATTGTACACTTTGCTTTCGAGTGTTGTTCCTTTGGTAAAGCGAAACTGCACCACTCGTTTCATAACCGGATATTCTCCTTCGAAAAGGAAATTCTCATAGATGTCCGGAGGGTAGACATCTTTATAAATTTGTTTACCTGCTGAAAAGTAATCAATGATGTCTCCAACTTCCAGATCCGGAACTGCGAATTTCATTTCTTTCCTGCTGTCATCATCAGCTTTAACAGCTTTGCTCAGATCGACTTCCTTTTCAGTGCCATTCGCTTTGATGATTTTTACTCCGACAAAAGAATAGCTGTTCGCTTTACCGAAGAGATTGGTATTTACGTATTTTTCATTGAACGAAAGTTCTGAAAATTCTTTTACAGCCGCTTTGTCAAGCAGTTTAATACGGTGATGGGAGTACACCTTTTCTGTAGTACTTTTCGTCAGGGAATAATCCAGGCGTGTTGCGATGATAACAGCGGATTCATTTTCCCATTGTTTTGGGATTTGAGTTATTTTGAATTCGGCTTGCGTGTTGCCCCAGATTTCAGCTTTGATTTTTTTCTCTTCTTCGGAATCTGCTTTTAAAGTCAGAAAAAAAGTCGGGATAAACAGGAGAGTGAAAATAATTCGTTTGAACATGATTTATTTCTTTTTAAGAACCAATTGGTTTTCGTAAGCCTTACTTAATTTTTTTATCGCATCGTTCCATTTTGGAAAATTAGCTTTGGTAATTGTTCCTTTTTCCACTGAAATTTCTCTATTGTAAATTACCTTATTGCCATTTTTGGAATAGGTAATGCTGAAAGAGAAATCGGGCTCTGAAACTGTCAGGTTTTCAGGAACAGTCGCAACGGTATAGCCTGTCGGTGTTTCTAATTCCACATGAAATTTTTTGTAAATTTTTTCACCAAAATCAATGTCTACTAAGCGATCATCTTTAATCACAGTATTTTTAAAATCTTTTTCCGGGTCCATGTCAACATACATTTCATTATTGAATGAACTAACAGAATTGGCAATTGAAAAAGCATAATCAATATCCAATGGACCGCTTCGCTCCGTCATGTCACCAACTTTAACGTCACTTATTTTGAAATCACTTTTTTTGTCATTGATATACCCTTCAAGGTATTCCTGCTTCTTATCATTTTGTGTGTGCGTGTAGTGGGTCACAAAATCTTTTTTTGTTTCACCATGCAGAGTAAATTTCCCTACGCCCTCCAACAACTCGCTGTTAATCTTTGATGTATATGAATGTTGTTCCAGGTTTCGGGTTTTGTCAAATGTGGGCACTTTATCCAAAATATATTTGTCGCCGTTCTCGATCATCACTTGCCTGTTCTGAATTCGTTCAGCATAGTCGCCAAACGATACATTGTCTTCTGTTGCATCCAGAAAATATTTTTTATCATTCAACACCACCGTACATATCATATGATTGTCGACGGCGAGCGAAGGAATGCTGTAGTCATAGAGAATTTGACGGGTTCCGATCCATGTGAGTCGTGCATCAAAGCCGGCTATTTTGAGCATTTCCTTAGTCAGATTTGCCATGCCTTTGCAATCGCCATATTTTTTCTCGTAAACATTTTGTGCATCATCGGGTTTGAAGCCGGCTATTCCATCTTCATAAGCGATGTAGCGAATGTTGTCTTGAACCCAGTAAAAAATGGATTTGATTTTATCTTCATCGGTTTTTTTATCTTTGATAAGACTGGCCACAGTTGCCTTGAAAGGTTCAGGATTTGTATTTAATTTTAAAACCAGACTATGGTACCATGCATACAAATCATCAACAGATGCAAGAAGATTTTGGGTGCTGCTTCCGTTCTTTACTGATTTCACCAAAATTAAAACATGGGGTGCATGATGCTGGATGCCCGGTTTGTATCCAACATCCTGAACAGGCCCGAGATTTGAAACTGTAAAGCTCACAACACGGTTGTTTCCTACAGTCGACTCTGATTTAATAATTGAGTTGCCTTGAAAATTAAATTCTTTTAATTCGATATCTATTGTCGAAGGAAATGTAAACGTTATTTTTCGTGAAACAGTCGGGTATTCATCCTGGAAATAACAGGAAGGAAGATATTTGGAATCGTTGACAGATTTAACAGTGTTGATTGTCCATACTTCTCCAAGCTCTTTCAAATTGATTGACTGAGAACAAAACTTACTGTCATCGTAAAAATAACCTTCACTCGTGTATTTGCCACAGTATTTAGTCCGTTCACTGATTTCACCTTTCAATGAACTGGATCCGTAGAACTTTTCTACTTCAGAATTGCTGTCATAAAGAACACTTTTCGTTATTCTTGAATTGAAGCGTAGTGACAGGTATTTCTCTGTTTCTTTCACCAGGACTTTAATCAATGGCCTGTTCGGGTCCTTGGAAAACTCGAAGTTGGTTTCTGCACTAAGAATGGCAACGGGTGAATCTTTGTATTTCAACTGAAGTTCTGTGGCAAGTTTGGTGTTGTCCTGTGCAAGAATCGAGGACACAGCTGTGATGCCCAGAAATACCAACAAATAGCGCATGATGTATTTTTTACAAGTATACTAAAAAGATGGAAATGACAGGGTTCTCAGTATTGCGCGAAGCCTTGAAATTCAAGGGTTTCGAAACTGTTTGCATTATTTCAAGATCGAACTGGTGTTTATTTGATTGTTTTGCCCAAATGGATGCAATGCAGTTCTCCTTTCATTTGGAATCCTGCTGAATGGTACTGGCGTGAATGAAAATTGTATGCATCTTTGTTGTGAAGGTCTATGAATACTCATCCCCGGGATATATTGAATTTGTTGTCAAAGCTGAGTGTACAGCGATTTGCAAACGCAAGTCTTGTTTGGCTTAGTTATTATTGGTCACGAATGAGAGGAAAGTCCTGGCATCCTGCTTTTCCCATTAGCATTTCCATCGAACCAACCACTTCCTGCAACTTGCGATGTCCGGAATGTCCGAGCGGACTGCGATCATTCACGCGTCCGATAGGAATGTTGGAACAGGAATTTTTCAGAAGTGTAATTGACGATGTAAGCAAAAAAGTTTTGTACCTGACGTTTTATTTCCAGGGAGAACCATTTCTTAATCCTGGTTTTCTCGAAATGGTAAGCTATGCTGCCGCTAAGAAAATGTACACAGCAACATCCACGAATGCGCATTATCTCGACGATGAGACTGCGAAGCGAACAGTGGAATCCGGGCTGGACCGACTGATTATTTCAATTGATGGAACTACGCAGGAGACCTATGAGCAGTACAGGATCGGAGGAAAACTTGAAAAAGTATTGGAAGGTGCGCGCAATATTGTGAAATGGAAAAAGAACCTGAACAAAACCAGACCGTATGTTGTTTTTCAGTTTCTTGTTGTGAAGCCAAATGAACACCAAACAGAAGAAGTGAAAAAACTGGCACGTGAAATCGGTGTCGATGATGTTGCATTCAAAACAGCTCAAGTCTATGATTATGAAAATGGGAATACACTGATTCCGGAAAATGAAAAATACTCGCGTTACCGAAAACAGGATGACGGAACCTTTGCATTAAAAAACAAACTCCTCAACCATTGCTGGAAACTCTGGCATTCCTGTGTCATCACCTGGGATGGAACTGTGGTTCCCTGTTGCTTCGACAAGGATGCCGATCACAAAATGGGTAATTTGAAGGAATTGAACTTTCAAAGCATATGGAAAAATGATGCGTATCAGTCTTTCAGACGTTCCTTGATGAAGAGCCGCAAGGAAATTGACATCTGTAAAAATTGTTCCGAAGGCACAAAAGTCTGGGCCGACTGAAGCTTTTAGTTTTCAATTATGTCTGATATTAATTCATTTTATAATAATTGATGTTTAAAAATAGGAATAAATAATCAAATAATGAAGATGGGTATTTAGTAATTTGGTATAAAGTATAAGGTATAAAGTATAAGGTAAGGGTCGATAGATTGCTCTGTTTTTCCTTTGAGCCCAATAACTCAATAACCTAATAACCCTATAACCCTACCAATAACTCAATAACCCAATAACTCAGCATCTCAACATCTCACTACCCACAATCCTATGCTCCAAATCCAGGTAAAAAAAATACACACTTACAAAGGGCATGAAGGGTCTGTGTATGCATTGGAACACAGCATAGCGCCGGAATTATTTTTTTCAGGGAGCAGTGATAAATTAGTGACAGAATGGAATCTTGGTTCAGATTCTACACCACGGGGAATAGTGAATGTAGGTTCGATAATTTATTCTCTCCGACATATTCCCGAGCGACGATTGTTGTTGATTGGAGTGTCGGGAGGAGGATTGCATGTTGTGGATCTTGAGAAGAAACAGGAAATAAAATTTCTCGTGCATCATAAGAATGGGATCTTTGATATCACGTATTCACTTCTGCTAAATCGTGTATATACTGCCAGTGCTGATGGTTCAATAGCTGTATGGTCTTTGGATGATTTTACATTGCTGTATTCTTTGGATCTTTGCAAGGAAAAAGTCAGGAGTATACAGCTCAAGCAGGATGGGAGCGAACTTGCTGTAGCATCGGGCGATGGCATGATCCGCATATTTGATCCGGAGAATATGACAGAGAAAATTTCTTTCAAAGCGCATGAATTGTCAGCCAACACAGTGATGTACCATCCATCGAATGATCTTCTGCTGAGCGGCGGACGGGATGCACATTTGAATATCTGGGATGCGAAATCCTACCACTTGTTACAGTCGATCCCCGCGCACAATTATGCCGTATATGGAATTGAATTTTCTCCGGATGGACGATTGTTAGCGACTGCAAGTCGTGATAAAACAATTAAAATTTGGGATGCAGAATCTTTCGAAATCCTTGCCCGCATTGACAAAGAAAAGTATCAGGGTCATCTAAACAGCGTGAATAAAATTCTCTGGACAAGCTATCAGAACTATCTTATTTCAGCAGGCGATGATCGTTCGATAATGGTTTGGGAGATTACTATTGTATAAATAATAAATGTTATAACATTAAAATTATTGGGACAGCTTTCATGTAGAATTAGAAAAATGAAATTAATTACCGAATAAAAAACTTTGATTTTATTGAAAATTCAAATAATTCATGCAAAGAATAAAAAAAATAAAAAAAACTGAAACTTTGCCATACACGTCCCCGTTATAAGACACGTGTTTCATGTTAAGTTTTAATTAAGTAATTTGAATTGTTGATCAGGAAGCCCCGGACTAAACTCCGGGGTTTCTTGTTTTTTGGTGGAATTGTATCCGAGGGCTTGTTTGGTATGAAGTATAAAGTATAAAGTATGACAACGCAGGAGAAGTTAAAGAGAATACCTGGTACTTGGTACCTAATACTTAATACCTAATTTCAAATCGTCATAATCTCCTTATCCTTCGCCTCCAAATGTTTTTCAACCATGGCGATATATTGATCGGTCATTTTCTGAATTTTATCTTCAAGATCTTTACAACATCTTCCGGAACTGATTTTGATTCTTTCTTAATGTGTTCGTTTGCATCTCTGCGGATATTGCGAACTGCAACCCGGCAATGCTCGGCTTCAGCTTTTGTTTTCTTTACCAATTCTTTTCTGCGTTCTTCGGTGAGTGCAGGCACATTGATACGAACGACCAATCCATCATTCATCGGCGTGAAACCAAGATTGGCAACAAGAATTGCTTTTTCAATCGGACCAACCATTGATTTTTCCCAGGGTTGAATCACAATTGTTTTTGCATCCGGTGTACTCACATTCGAAACCTGGCTCAATGGCGTATTGGTCCCGTAGTAGTCAACATGGACACTGTCTAACATAGCCGGATTCGCACGACCGGCACGGATTTTCGTCAACTCAAGTTCCAGATGCTCTATGGCTTTCACCATGTGAGCTTTTGTTTCGTTCAGAAGTTTATTCGTGTCAAGCATTTGTTCTTTGTTATGAATTGAATGCAATTTATTAAATATTTTTTCAAAATTCTACGAGGGTTCCAACATGTTCACCATCGAGAATGCGGATGAGATTTCCGGTTTTGTTCATGTCGAATACAATGATCGGTACTTTGTTCTCATTGCAGAGTGTGAACGCTGTGAGATCCATCACCTTCAGCCCTTTTTCATACACTTCATCAAAAGTAACAGTCTCGTATTTCACGGCATCTTTAAATTTTTCAGGGTCTGCAGTGTAAATTCCATCGACCCGTGTTCCTTTCAAAATCACATCCGCGCCAATTTCAATAGCTCGCAATGATGCAGCTGTATCAGTCGTAAAATACGGATTCCCGGTTCCGGCTCCGAAGATGACCACACGACCTTTTTCCAGGTGACGGACAGCACGACGTTTGATATAGGGCTCGCAGATCTGTTCCATTTTGATTGCAGATTGCAGTCGTGTGCTCACACCGATTTTTTCCAGGGCAGCCTGGAGAGCCATGCTGTTGATTACTGTCGCAAGCATTCCCATATAGTCGCCCTGCACACGGTCAATCACATCTTCTACATCGTTGTTCACTCCACGGAAAATATTTCCTCCTCCGATCACAATCGCAATCTCAACACCCATGCCCACAATTGCCTTGATGTCTTCGGAATATTGCTTCAACCTGTCATGGTCGATTCCGAATTCCTTTTCACCCATTAATGATTCTCCACTAAGTTTAAGAAGGACACGTTTGTATTTCATGGTGTGTTGTTTTCGGATGGCTAATTTATGCAATTTATTTTAGAGGGACGAGGGACGAGGGGCGGGGGACGGAATGGCCCTGGGGTTTGCTGATGGGTGGACGAATTGGTGGGTGTAAAGTATAAGGTATAAAGTATAAAGTATAAGGATACGGCTGTAACTAAATATAGAACACGGAACCTGGAACAACCACACTAACTCTAAATACCTAATACCTTTACAGAATTCATGGCAAAAAAAGAGAATCTTTCGATTCTCTTTTTGATTCATTATCCGAGTTTCACCCGTTTCATTGCGGTGACTTTGAGGTTCTTGTCGATACTCTCAAGGTACTGACGAACCGTTTTCTTTTCGTCTTTAATAAATACCTGGTTGAGCAGGGTATATTCGTTATAGAATTTGTTCAGTTTGCCCAAAGCGATTTTTTCAATCATATTTTCAGGTTTGCCTTCCTGACGGGCTTGATCCTTACCGATTTCGATTTCGCGCTCAAGGGTTTTTGCGTCAACATCGTCTTTGTCGATAGCCACAGGAGCCATTGCAGCAGTTTGCATTGCAACATCACGTCCGGCATCGTCAATTCCTGCAGGTGCAGAATTAAATCCGATCATTGAAGCAAGTTTGTTACCCGGATGATTGTAAACAATCACTTTGTCGGAATTCACCAACTGGTAATCAACAACATCAATCTTTTCACCGATTTTACCCATCTGTTCGATCAATGATTCGCCTACAGTCTGGTTACCGAGCTTTAAGTTCTTCAAATCATCAGCACTTGCAGGCTTATTTGCAACAGCAAGTTCAAGGATTGATTCTCCGTATTTAATAAAATCAGCATTCTTTGCTACGAAATCAGTTTCGCAACAAACAGCTACAACCACACCGGTTTTGCCATCGGCTGTTACTTTTCCGTATACATAACCTTCTTTAGCTTCACGATCCTGACGGTTTGCTGCAATTTTTTGTCCTTTTTTACGAAGGATATCAATTGCTGCTTCAAAATCTCCGTTTGCTTCGGTGAGGGCCTTTTTACAGTCCATCATTCCGGCTCCGGTTTGTTGGCGAAGTTTGTTTACATCACCTGCACTGATTGCTACTGTACTCATTTTTGTACTCCTTATTAATTAATGGTAATAAATTACTTGCGATTTGTTGTTCTCTTGCGTGGTGTTGCTCCAGCCTTTGGTGCTGCAGGTTTTCCACCTTCTGTTTCTTCTTCGTCATCAGCAGCTGCGACAACTTTTTCCAATCCTGCTGCTGTTTCTTCTTCTTCTTTCTCTTTTTCCATCTCCTTGTCAACCTTGCGTTCAGCAAGTCCTTCTTCGATTGCACTAACCATTGTGTCAACGATCAAAGCAATGGATTTCGTTGCGTCATCATTTGCAGGAATTGCAAAATCAACCTGTGTAGGATCTGTATTTGTATCGGTGATTGCGAAAGTCGGGATGTTGAGTTTCTGAGCTTCTGCAACTGCGATGTGTTCTTTGTTGATGTCCACGATGAACAAAGCTGCAGGAAGACGACTCAGGTCAGAGATACTACCGAGGAACTTTTCCATTTTCGCTTTCTGACGAGTGATCTGCAGACGCTCTTTCTTGGAAATGTTGTCGAATGTACCATCCGTTGCCATTTTCTCGAAGCCTGTCATTTTCTTTACTGACTTACGTACAGTAGCGAAATTGGTGAGCATTCCTCCGGGCCAGCGTTCAGTGATGAAAGGCATGTTCACTTTTTCGGCACCGGCAGAGACAATTTCTTTTGCCTGCTTTTTGGTAGCGACGAACAATACTTTCTTCCCTGACTTTGCAATTTGTTTCATTGCATTCGCTGCTTCGTCAATTTTAGCAACAGTCTTGTTGAGGTCGATGATGTGGATACCACGGGCTTCCATGAAAATATATGGAGCCATTTTCGGGTTCCATTTGCTTTTCAAGTGGCCGAAGTGGGCACCTGCTTCGAGTAAATCGTTGTATGAAACTCTGGACATTTTATTGAATTGTAGATTGTAAATTCTTGATTGAAGATTGAAATGGAACTCCGATTAACGTTTGGAGAACTGGAAGCGTTTACGGGCTTTCTTTTGTCCCGGCTTTTTCCGTTCCACCATGCGTGGGTCACGGGTAAGCAATCCTTCTTTACGAAGTGTAGGCTTGTGCTCTTCGTTCACTTTCACGAGGCAACGTGCAATACCCAAACGAATCGCTTCAGCCTGGCCTTTGATTCCGCCACCATCAACGGTTACATTGATATCGTACATTTCTTTTGCATTCACAGCAGTTTGCGCTTGTGTAACAATATACTGCAGTGGACCGGTCGGAAAATATTCTTTGAATTCGCGATCGTTAACTTTAATGTTTCCGTTGCCGAGGTCTACATAGACACGGGCAATTGAGGTCTTTCTTCTACCAATAGAATGGATAATAGCCATGACTGTACTTTAGGAGAGTTTAAGAGTTTTTGGTTGCTGAGCTGTATGCGGATGCTCACTGCCGACGTAGATATGAAGATTACGGTAGATTTCACGACCGAGACGATTCTTCGGGAGCATGCCACGAATAGCATTCTCAAGGATCATCGCAGGATTCTTGCGCATCCATTCCGTAGGCGTCGCGAAACGCTGTCCACCCGGATAACCCGTGTAGTGTACGTATTCTTTATCGTTCATCTTATTACCGGTGAAACGAATTTTCTCTGCATTGACAATGATGACATAGTCACCACAATCTGCGTGTGGGGTATAACTTGGTTTGTGCTTTCCGCGAAGGATTTTAGCCACTTCGGAAGAAAGACGGCCTACGACCATGTCGCTGGCATCTACAAGTACCCAGGTTTTGTTTGCTGATTTGGCGTTAACCGAAACAGTTTTATAGCTCACTGCGTCCACTTTTCAATGATTTTTAAAGGTTATTAGCAAAAAATTGGTTTCCCCGAAGGGGTTGCAAAAGTAGGATAATTTTGAATCTCCACAAATACTCTTGTAAATTATTCTTAAAGAAGCAATAGTGAATAAACACGGCCGAAAAGAAAGGCCGAAAATGGGCCTATTTTTAAACAAATTTAAAACAATTTGAGTTAGATCTTGTCATATGGTATCAGGGAGAATTGATTATGACCAAGGATGCAGGAATTCTCATTACAGGTGCCACAGGACTTATCGGAACAAGGCTTAGAAATCACCTTTTTAGTGAAAAAATGCAATATTCAATTCTTTCCAGAAATTCTGTGAAATTGGAATGTCCTGTTTTTCAGTGGAATCCTGAAGAAAATGCAGTGCCTCCGAATGCATTTAATAACGTTCATACCATTGTAAATCTTGCTGGAACCGGAATCGCAGATAAAAAATGGTCAGAAAAAAGGAAAAAAGAGATCCTCCGGAGTAGGGTTGACGGTCTGGATACCTTATATAATAGCCTCAAATCAGGGGACCATTCTGTTAAAACTCTCGTTTCTGCATCTGCTATCGGTTTTTATGGGAATTCCGGCATTACGGGTGTCGATGAATCCAGGGATGCAGGAAATGATTTTCTTGGAAAAATTTGCAGGGAGTGGGAAGAAGCTGCGATGCGCTTTGAAAAACTTGGAATCCGTGTAGTAATCCTGAGAATTGGATTCGTACTTGCAAAAGATGGTGGCGCACTGCCGGTTCTGAAAAAGCAAGTTGGCTTGTTTGCAGGATCAGCATTCGGAACCGGCGAGCAAATTATTTCCTGGATCCATATCGATGATGTATGCCAATTGATCTTGCAATCGATCCGGGATGATAAAATGAATGGAGTTTACAATGCAGTTGCTTCGTTTCCTGTTACCAACAAAGAATTCATCAGATCAATTGCACATACTATGCATCGTCCCTTTTGGCCAATACCTGTTCCTGCTTTTATGCTTCGTTTAATTTTAGGAGAAAAGGCCGACATTGTTTTGTTTGGACAAAATGTTTCAAATAAAAAGGTTTTAAACACTGGATATAAATTTCTCCATTCAGATTTGAAAGAAAGTCTTCAGACACTCATGTAAATCAAATCAGCAATCTACAATCATCAATCAATCAAAAATCAACAATCTACAATCATCAATCCCAAAATCCCCATGTCCCAACCTATCTCCATCTTCTGGTTTCGCAGGGACTTGCGTTTGCATGATAACGCGGGTTTGTATCATGCTTTGCGTTCGGGGTTAAAAGTAAAAGCTGTTTTTATTCTAGACACAGAAATTCTGGATAAACTGGAGGATAAAAAGGATTTGCGATTGGTCTTCATTCATCGCCAACTTGAAAATTTAAACAAACAATTGCACACTTCAGGTTCCCGATTGGAAGTGTATTGTGGTAAACCAATCGACGTTTGGAAAAAAATATGTGCCGAAAATCCTCTTGCGAATGTCTTCGCCAATACTGACTACGAACCGTATGCAAAGGAGAGAGATCGCCTCGTCGAGGTTTTTTTGAACCAGCATAACATCCGCTTTCAGTCCTTCAAAGATCAGGTGATTTTTGAAAAGAACGAAGTTGTTAAAGAGGATGGAACACCCTACACCGTCTTCACTCCTTACATGAAGCGTTGGAAAATGAATGTGACGGAGGATGCATTTGCGTCTTTCCCGACAGAAAATTATTTTGAAAATTTTGTTTCTGCAGAGTCTCGTCCGATAATTCCATTGGAGCAGATTGGATTTCAAAATTCCGATTTTGAATTTCCTTCCGTGAAACTGAATGAAGAAGTCATTCGCAAGTATGCCGACAACCGTGATTTTCCGGGTATTCGGGGGACATCACAGTTGAGTATTCACATGCGTTTTGGTACTGTAAGTATGCGTGAGCTGTTTAGGTTTGCCTGGACGATTTCAGAGAAATGGGTAAATGAATTAATCTGGAGAGAATTTTATATGGCTATTCTCTGGCATTTTCCGCATGTGGTGAACAGTACTTTCAAGTCGCAGTATAATTTTTTGAAATGGAGAAACAAAGAGGATGAATTTGAACGTTGGTGCAAGGGTCTCACCGGTTATCCGATTGTCGATGCGGGAATGAGGGAACTCAACGAAACGGGATTTATGCACAATCGTGTTCGAATGATTACAGCAATGTTCCTCACGAAATATCTTCTGATCGACTGGAGATGGGGAGAAGCCTATTTTGCACAAAAACTTCTCGATTACGAATTGTCCAGCAACAATGGTGGTTGGCAATGGAGTGCCGGAACAGGCGTAGATGCCGCACCTTACTTCAGGATTTTTAGTATGGACGAACAAACCAAACGCTTCGATCCTCATTTTACATATATAAAAAAATGGGTACCGGAATTCCAGGAATTAACTTATCCGCGACCAATGGTAGATTATACATTCGCCCGAAAAAGATGCCTGGAGTTTTATAAAAATGGTTTGAGTAAAGTGGTTTAAGGTTCAAGGTTTAAAGTTCAAGGTCAGTTCATGGTTCAGTGTTTCGAGTTCTGTGTTCTACAATTAGAGAGTCCTTTTCTTAAATTATATGCTTCTTCATTTATCATAGTTTTCTAATTTCTAATTTCTAATATCTAATTTCTAACTTTTTCCCGGTTCTCTTGTGATTTTTTACATTGTCATGCGAATAATAGTGTATTATCAAGATATTGATTTCCGCTTATACGATGGAAGTGAATGACCAATTCATTGCTCTGATCCAGCAACATAAAAGAATTCTGTTCAAGATCTGCAATTCCTACTGTCGGGATAGATCCGATCGTGAAGACCTTGCACAGGAAATTGTGTATCAGTTGTGGCGATCTTTTGCTGCTTATAATGCTAATTTTAAATTTTCAACATGGATGTATCGGGTAGCCTTAAATGTGGCTATTTCATTTTATCGGAAAGACAGGCGGCAAAAAAACGTACATGTGCTGAGTGAAAATCTGATAGAAATTGAGAATGAACAAGAAGATGACTTAGAAGAGAATATTCAACGTTTGCAGAGATTCATTTTAGAGCTGAAGGAACTGGATCGTGCCTTGATCTTATTGTATCTGGAAGACAAGAGTTATGGAGAAATTTCAGAAATTCTGGGCATCACAGTAACCAATGTTGCAACAAAGCTGAGTAGAATAAAAGAACTACTGAAATTAAAATTCAAATCACTTTAATAAAACCTCTATGGAAGCAGATGAATTAAAAGCGATCTGGAAAACGCACGATTCCCGTCTTGAAAAATCCCTGGCTTTGAACAAACGTTGCATTACAGAATTACAGACTCAAAAATCTGTTTCAGCTTTAGCTCCTTTGAAAAGAAATAGGATGTTGGAAATTGCATTTGTGCTTGTAATTATTTTCTTTCTTGGTCTATTCATTCATGAAAATAGTTCGACCTGGTATTTTGTTCTTTCTGCTTCAGCTTTGATTTTGTTCTTGATGATTGATATTTATGGATGCATCCGCCAGATCATGACGATTCAAGAATTGCATTACAGCGATTCGGTGATAAACATCCAGAAGAAACTTGTCAGTCTCGAGGCATCGCTGCTGAATTACATTCGTTTTGCATTTCTGTGTATTCCCTTTTATCTGGTGTACATCATTATGACTTGTAAATTAATCGCAGGAATAGATGTGGTAGCTGGATTTACTACATCCTGGTGGATCGCAAATATTCTTTTTAGTTTACTGCTGATTCCCGTCTCTATATGGCTTTACCGCAAATGCTCATACACAAATAAAAATAATTTCTGGGTACAAAGCCTCCTCGAAAACTCTGGTGCACACTCCATCGCCAAGGCCATGGCATTTGTTTCTGAAATCGAAGAGTTCAAAACAGAGATCGACAGAGATCGATGCTGAATGTTATGTTGCCCTGAATGTTATGTTAGTATATTATTAAATTACTGGGTTTCTGTTCAGTAGCGAACGACATTCATAACTCATAACTCAAAACTCATCATAACTCATAACTCACTCATAACTCACTTAACATAATAAATTTTTCTTTTGTTAGTTCCACATAAGGATTTTAAATTGCTTTCGAAACAGAAGACGATTGCAAAATTGATATCAACATTTTCGGCGTTCAACTTTTCGTGAAACACAATTGAAATGCGAATACTTCATTTTGCAAACAGTAAGTTATAATTACTTCACGACTTTAAGTTCAAGGGAACTATTCATTCATTTAATTTCTTGCTGTTGAAAGAAAATTTTACACGGATTTTTCTTTTTTCATTCTTTCTCCTGACATGTAGTGTAGGAATTAAGAATGCGCATGCCAGTCACTCGATGGGTGCGGATCTTACCTACCGATGTTTGGGAGGGAATAGTTATGAAGTTAGTTTGTCATTCTACCGTGACTGCGTGGGAATCCAAGCGGATCCATTCGCTGACATCATTTATTCTTCTTCGTGTTACGGATCGTTCAACGCAACCTTGTATCCAATTGCCGGTACAGGACAAGAGATTAGTCCGATTTGTTCAAGCGATACGACAACCTGCAGTGGCGGAAGTTTCACTGGCATTCAGGAGTATGTATACACTGGGATTATTACTTTGCCAGGTCCATGTGCCGATTGGAATTTCAGCTACAATTTATGCTGCCGGAATCTCGCCATCACCAATATCAATAATCCGGGTTCAACCCTGATGTATATTTTCGCAACACTGGACAATACAATTGCTCCTTGCAATAACTCTCCTGTTTTTTCAAACAAACCTGTTCCATTTGCTTGTTTGGGTCAACAATATTGTTTTAACCATGGTGGTTTCGATCCCGATGGAGATTCATTGGTTTATTCGATGATGACTCCGTACGACATGGCAGGACTTCCCATTGTTTATACTGCTCCATTTTCTCCAACACAACCTCTTTCTTCTTCACCGGCTGTATCTTTTAATAGCCAAACCGGAGATATTTGTATGACTCCGACAAATTTAGAAGTAACAGTGATGGCCGTACTGGTTCAGGAATATAGAAATGGTATTTTAATCGGAAGCGTGGAACGCGATATTCAATTGACAGTGATCAATTGCAATAATGTATTGCCTACACTCAGCGGGATGAATGGAACAAATAATTTTTCACAAACAGTATGCGCAGGCGCTCCAACGTGTTTTACAATTAATTCTGCCGATGTGGATGCAAGTCAGAACCTCTCCGTGACATGGGATTCTTCAATTCCGGGTGCGACATTTACTACAACAACAGGTACACGTCCAACAGCTACTTTCTGCTGGACTCCCGGAGTCGCTCAAGTGAGTGCTACACCGTATTGTTTCACGGCGAATGTTACTGATGATAATTGTCCATACAACGGAAGTCAGGTGTATTCCTATTGCATAACGGTGACCCAGACCACCGTGAACGCAGGTCCGGATCAGGTTGTATGTGCCGGAACAAGTGCAACCCTTACGGCGAGTGGTGCGTCAACGTATGTATGGAATCCCGGAGGAGCCACGCAGGCACAGTTAAATGTGACACCTGCCGGATCGGCAACGTACACTGTGACCGGAACGAATGCCAGTGGATGCACTGCAACAGATCAGGCAACAGTCACTGTAAATCCCCTGCCGGTTGCTGATGCAGGAATTCCACAGGCAATTTGTATTGGAGAATCAGCGACATTTACGGCGAGTGGCGGACTTACATATCTCTGGAATCCTGGCGGTACAACCTCCGCTCAGCTGACAATTACGCCGGCGGCAACAAATTCATATACAGTAACCGTTACAGACGCCAATGGTTGTACTTCAACGGATCAAACTACTTTGACAGTAAATCCTTTGCCGGTTGCGGATGCGGGATTACCGCAAGCAATTTGTACCGGAAACATTGCGACACTTACTGCAAGTGGCGGAGTTTCGTATGTATGGAATCCTGGCGGTGCTACTACCGCACAAATAAGTGTAGCTCCGCAGGTTTTGGAAACCTATACCGTCACAGTTACTGACGCGAATGGATGTACTTCAACAGATCAAACGAGTGTTTCAGTAAATCCGCTACCGGTAGCTGATGCAGGCTTGCCGCAAACCATTTGTTTCGGAGCTTCTGTAACTTTGGATGCGAGCGGAGGTCTCTCGTATCTCTGGAATCCGGGTGGCTCAACAAATGCTCAACTCACAATTTCTCCATCAGTGAGCACCGATTACACGGTAACTGTGACGGACGCCAATGGATGTACTTCAACTGACGTGGAAACAGTTTCTGTAAATCCTTTACCCATAACAGATGCAGGAATTCCCCAGGCGATCTGTATTGGAGATTCGGCAACATTCACTGCTACCGGCGGAATTTTTTATTTGTGGAATCCAGGTGGTTCAACAGCTGATTCGATAACAGTGAATCCCACTGTCACCAGCACATATACTGTTACTGCCACGGATGCAAACGGATGTACCAATACAGATCAGGTGACACTAACAGTCAATCCGCTTCCACTTGCAGATGCAGGGGCGGATGTGAATATTTGTTTGGGAGATCAAATCGTTCTCAATGCAAGCGGAGGAACAACATATGTATGGGAACCGGGCACTGTTGCGGGAGCACAGCTCAGTGTCTCACCTTTGGTCAATTCTTCTTACACTGTAACAGTGACTGATGCGAATTCGTGTGTGTCGACGGATAGTGTTGAAGTGTTCGTGAACCCATTGCCAACAGCACAAGTATTTCCTTCCTCTGTATCATGCAATGGTGGGTCCAATGGATTTGCAACGGTTGTTCCGGCAAATGGAACTTCACCTTTCAGTTACACCTGGTCACCATCCGGTGGAAGCGGAGTTACAGCTACTGGCTTAGCAGCCGGTACATATACAGTTACAGTAACGGATGATGCAGGTTGTACTGTTTCAATCTCAACGATAGTAAATGAACCCACTGCAGTCCGGGTTTCATCGTCGATGATTCCTGCCTTGTGCAATGGTTCAACAGATGGGATCGCCATGGTAATTGCAAATGGAGGAACTCCGGGATATTCCTATTCATGGTTTCCAGGTGGTGTTGTGGTTGATACTGTTCAGGGATTGGCTGCGGGAAATTATACAGTCACTGTCAGGGACGCACTCGGTTGTACTGAAACCAGTTCGGTGAGTGTAACGGAACCGACAGCACTCAATCTGAATCTGGTTACATCTCCTGCACTTTGTAACGGTGGAAATTCCGGTTCTGTCGCCGTTGGGGTGAGTGGAGGAACGGCAGCCTATTCCTATGCATGGACACCGCTGGGAGGAACTGGCTCATCAATGACTGCAATTCCTTCCGCAAATTATACTGTTGTTGTAACCGATGCACATTCATGCACTGCATCGAATACAGCAATGGTGAGTCAGCCAACCGCATTGGTGTTAGCAACGAATTCTTTAGCCGCAACCTGTGGAGTAAGTGATGGTTCGGCGACAGTCAACGTACAAGGCGGAACACCGGCCTACTTGTATTCCTGGAATCCTGCGGGCGGAAATGGCGCAACAACAGTGGGTTTGCCAACAGGAATTTATACTGTGCGCGTGACGGATGGCAATGGATGTACAAAAACAGCCCAGGCCAATATTCCCTCCCGTGCCGGACCAAGTATTTCAGCAAACGTTGACCAAAATGTTTTGTGTAATGGCGGCAATCAGGGAGAAGCGACGGTGACAGTTCTATCCGGAATCGCTCCGTACCAAATTCATTGGTCTCCTTCCGGAAAAAATGCAGCTGTTGCTTCAAATCTGAGCTCCGGGAGTTATACAGTTGTTGTTGTCGATGTGAATGGATGCTCAGCAATGGATACACTCACAATTGTTCAGCCGGAGGCTATTGTTACAGTCCTTTCTGCCACACCAGCTTTGTGTAACGGTTCTTCCGATGGTACAGCTCAGGCACTTGCAACCGGAGGAGTACCTCCGTATCAATACCTTTGGTCACCTACCGGTTCAAGCTCCGCAACGATCTCAGGGCTTTCCGCGAATACATATACGCTTACCGTTACTGATGAAAATGGTTGTCAGCATACTGACAGAGCCATTGTCTCGCAACCTCCGGCAATTCACACAGTCACGAACTCCTTGCCGGCAGCCTGCAATGGTACACCGACAGGTTCGGTATCCGTCCTGGCTCAGGGAGGTTCGCCCGGGTACAATTACCACTGGACGCCGGGAGGAGTGAATGCGGCATTGGTTTCCGGACTTTTTTCCGGAACATATTATGTCACTGTGAGGGACACAAATGGATGTGTTAAAATCGATTCTTCAGAAGTGCTGCAACCGGAACCATTGGAATTGGCAACAATCACAACACCGGTTTCTTGTTTTGGTGCGGCAAGTGGTACTGCTCAAGTGGATGTGAATGGTGGAACACCGGCGTATTCTTACTTATGGTCCCCGGGAGCTGAAACAAGTAGTCAGCTCAGTAATCTGAATGTAGGATTATACGAGGTGACAGTCACCGATCATAATGCTTGTGTGTCGACTGCGTCGGTGAATATTGTTCAGGCGGCACCACTTGCAATTCAGGGGAATGTTCCCGATACAATTTGTATTGGCCAATCTGCTTTGCTGGAAGTAAATGTTTCCGGTGGAACTTCTCCGTATTCCTATTTGTGGAGTACCGGTGATACTACTGTTTCAACACAAGCATCACCCTTGACTACTTCCACCTATACTGTGAGTGTTTCGGATGCCTTTAATTGTCCGACTGAACCGCAGGTGATCATACTTCCTGTTTTTCCTCCTCTTCAGGTGCAAGCCACCGGCGATATTGAAATGTGTGCAGGCAATAGCGCACCGATCAATGCGAATGCAGCAGGTGGCAATGGTGGTCCCTATTCCTATTCCTGGAACGATAGCCTGATCAACAGCGCATCCGCGACTGTTAGTCCTTCTCACGATTCTTCTTTTGTCGTTACTGTGACGGATGGATGCAGTCCGCCGGTGCACGACCAAGTAGACATGATCATTCATCCATTACCGGAAGTTCAGTTTCTTCCACATACAATTGAGGGATGTACACCTGTCCTCGTTGATTTTCAAAATTATTCCAGTACTCCCGAAGGTTCGTTGTTTACGTGGAATCTGGGAGATCAGACAATGTCCAATGATACGGCTCCTGTACACGTTTACGATCAACCCGGAACATACGATGTTGGTTTGACAATAGTGAGTCCGGAGGGATGCAGATCTGACTTGTTTGTAAATGATGTTGTAACTGTTTACGGATATCCACTGGCGGATTTTTCACCTTCCACAAGTGAGGTTTCGATTTTTAATCCGGTGATCAATTTTACAGATCTTAGTCTGGATGCAATCACATGGAATTGGGATTTTGGTGACGGAGGTGTCGATAGCATTAATTCCAACCCGGCACATGCTTACGGGGATAGTGGAACGTATACAATCCGCCTGATCGTGACAAGCAATGGAGCTTGTCCGGATACAACTTACAGACAAATTCACGTGGAAGATGTTTTTACAATTTATATTCCCAATGCTTTTACACCCAACAACAATGGTGTGAATGATGGTTTTAGTGCGAAAGGTCACGGGATCCTGAAGTATGAAATGTGGATTATCGACAGATGGGGATTGGAGATATTTCATTCGACAGATATAGAACAGGAATGGGACGGCACGTATTATGGTAACCATTCATTGTGTCAAAATGATGTGTATGAATATGTCATCGATGTTATTGATTTTCTCGAGAAGAAACATCGTTTTATTGGTCATGTGACGCTTGTTCGTTGATAGAATCGTTCAAATTTTTCGTTTTTCTTTGGGCCTATTTTCAATACTTTGTTCTATTGCAACATCTATCTCTTCAAGGTCTTGAGATGTATCGTTTTTCTCAGTCTGTGCGAATCGATGCTGTTTATTAAAAAAGCCTGTCAAAAATTCATTTCGTGTGAAATTCCCTGATTTCACGGTATGTTATTTGATCTTTCGCTTAAAAATTTGCGAAAATGAATTTTCCTGACTACTTTAGGATTGAATTGAAAGCTCCTTGTTCCCCAAGGTTGAGGAATTTTGATCGAATTTTATTTTGTTGTGATTGAATTGATTTTTGAAGGCTTTGGTTTTATTTGAATGAGAAAGTGTGGACACTGTGATTTTGACAGTGAATATTTTAAAATGATACCACATGAAGAAAAAATTATTAATTCCATCGATACCGAAGGATGAATTGCAGAGGCTCAATGCGCTTCATTCCTATGGAGTTTTGGATACTTCACCAGAAAGCAGTCTGGATGCAATCACACAACTTGCATCACAAATATGTGATACGCCAATAGCTCTGATCAGTCTGATTGATGAAAAGCGACAGTGGTTTAAGTCCGCTTATGGTTTTATGGCAAAAGAATCTGCAAGAGAAACTTCTTTCTGCCAATATACAATCCTCGGGAAAGAAATGCTTATTGTTCCCAATGCAACAGAAGACAATGTTTTTTCCAGAAACCCATTGGTTGCCGGTAAGCCCTATTTGAAATTTTATGCAGGAGCTCCCTTGATCGATCCGGATGGATACGTGCTTGGTTCACTTTGTGTGCTGGATCATCGTGCAAAAGATCTGAGTGAGTTTCAGAAGAAAGCAATGGAATTACTTGCCAATTCTGTTGTTTCCCATTTTGTTCTTGTCAAAAAGAAAAGAGATCTTGAAAAAGCAAATTCAATTCTTGAAAACTTTTTTTTACTCTCCAGTGATTTCATGGTTATTGCAACGGAGGATGGTTATTTTATAAAGATCAGTGCTTCATTCACCAAAGAACTCGGATATTCAGAAGAAGAATTGACAGGCGTGCCGTTTATGAGTTTTGTTCATCCCGAAGATATTCCGTCAACAATTTCGGTTCTTGAAAATCTTGGTACACGACATGAGAATTTGAAATTTTTCAGAAACAGGTATCGGAGACGCGATGGCACTTACATGTGGATAAGCTGGAATGCATATCCGAATTCGAAAGACAAATTAATTTACGCTACAGCGCGTGACGTGACTGAATTGGTAGAATCGGAAGATCTGAAGAAGAGAAACGTCATTCTGGAACAGGAAAAGCAAGATGCGCAAAGACAGGCCAAGCTGAAGGAAGAATTCCTGACAACCATGAGTCATGAAATCCGAACGCCTTTAAACGCAATTGTCGGGATTTCAAACCTGCTGGAGAAATCCGATAAACTTCAGGAGAGGGAAGCGGAATATTCAAAAGTAATTCATTTGAATTCGAATTATCTTTTGTCACTGGTGAATGACATCCTCGATTTGACAAAAATTGATTCCGGGAAGGTTCTGTTGGAGAAGGAAGACTTCAACCTTCGTGATAATCTTGAACTCATTTATCACTCTTTTGAAAATTCAGAACGTCTGTCGAATAATGTAAAACTGGAGCTCCGAATTTCCCCCGTGTTTCCGAACCGAATATGCAGTGATTCTACGCGACTGGACCAGGTCTTGGTAAATCTGATTTCAAATGCCATCAAATTTACAGAACATGGATCGATTGTATTGTCTGCAACACAGGTTCATGAAACGGAGGAAACAGTTTCTGTTAAGTTCAGCGTGAAAGACAGTGGAGTAGGGATCCCCGAAGACAAGCACGAATTGATTTTTGATGCTTTTGTTCAAGCCAGTGATTCTACTACACGCGTATTTGGCGGGACCGGATTGGGATTGGGTATTGTGAAAAAATTAACGGAACTTTTCGGATCAAAAATTGAACTGATCTCTTCTCCCGGGAAAGGATCTGAGTTTTATTTTACCATTGATTTTTTGAAATCAAAAGGCCTTCAATCATTTGAAAAACCGGGTGAGGGATTTCTTGCTTTGAACAAAGGATCTGTGGATAATCTGAACATTCTCCTGGTAGAAGACAATCCCTTTAACCAAATGGTTGCTGTGGATACATTGAAAGAATGGAATTCCAGTCTTACCATTGATGTTGCAGAAAATGGAAATATTGCACTGGAAAAACTGAAAGCCGGGAAATACAATTTGGTTTTGATGGATCTGCTCATGCCTGAACTGGACGGATATGAAACGGCTGTCATTATTCGCAATGTTGACAAAGGATGGGACAAACAAATTCCGATCATCGCAATGACAGCCCACGGATCTACCCCTGAGCTGGAGAAATGTTTTCAGTGTGGGATGGATGATTTTATAGTGAAACCCTTTGAACCGGATATTCTTTTTCAAAAAATCATTGATGCTTTGGAAAAAAGAAAGTCTTTAAATCATGATTCTCATGGGAGCATTGGGAACTGAGAGTTTTTAATTTTAACTTTTTAGAATGACAATCTTTTTAAACGATCTTAATGTTCTTCATTAATTTATTTTCGTCGCTGGTTTGTTTTGTCAATTTTTCAGACCTATACTTTTGATGTGCAAAGGTCATTTTGATAATTGAAACCGGCATTTTATTGAGTCACGAATAAAGCAGAGCAAAGTCTGATTGATTAATTTCATTACAACCCTATCGAATCATTTCAGTTTCTAAAACGAAGATTAAATTCTGATTTCGTTTTAATTCTGCAAATTTTTTCAATTCGCGATCTTCCTTTTTTAAATTTTGATGCTCATTCTTACACTTTTGAAAATGATCAATTGTTTTTGATAATCAAATGCAATTCTTCATGCAGCCTCCAAAAGAATGCTGAAAATGTAAGTTCCTGATCCATTTTGTGGTATCGTTGAAGACTTCTGAGCGTTATTAGTATATAATGAACCCGAAGTCTTTAAAACGGAAATTGCTCAGCCTCAGTCACATTCTTGTGACTGTGTGCTTGCTTTTTTCTTGGGTTCAGGCTGAATCTGCTTCGTATGGAATTCAGACAGCTTTGGTCAGAAATAATACAGTTCAGGATGCCAGCGAAGTGGCTTCGAATGTTCTGAAAGTTGCTAATTATACGGGAAAACCTGTTCATTTTCATCTTGATTATTCTCTTCCTGCTGGCTGGCAATTGCTTGGAGGTCATGAGGATGATATGCTTATTAATACCAATGATTCTATTTTTATTCCGGTTCGGGTAATTCCTCAAAAGCTTAGCAAGGGTGGAACCAGTTACATCATCACAATTCTTCTTGTTTCCGACAAAGGCTTACAATTCGCTGCTCAGAACTGGTATGTCGACATTCATGCAAATTCGCAATGGAAAGCTTTGCTTCCACTGAAGCAGATTTATTTTGTGAACCACGTTGATTCAAGTGGGTTTAAAATCCGTTTGCAGAATCTGGGTAATTCGGAAGAGAATATTCGGGTGACCATGCTGCCTGACAGGCACCTTCAGTTGTTCTCAGCCGAAAACGATCAACCTGCACTTTTATCTTTCACAGTTCCATTGGTAGTTGGTGCAGACACAACGATACTTTTTACGGTACATCGCATCGCGGATAAAAATGCATACGCCGGAAAAAAAGACGGAGCTGTTTCTGCTTACAGTCCGCGCGAATCTTTTCCAATCCAGGTAATGGCCCGGAGCACATCCGGTACGAACAATCAGAGCTGGACAGGCACAGTGCAATTCAATCGGGTCGGGAATCGCGGACAAAAAAATGAATTCAGTCATACGGCTTTACCGGTAACTCTCGAAGCGAATGTGTACGATGTCCTCTCGGATGGAACAACGATGGCGCTGGATGCTTATGGCAGTACCACCTTTGGAGAAGATCGTTTCCTGACCTACAGATTACAATCGGTTTTTGTCACAAATTTTCTGGATGAAAACAGTTACCTCGGTACTAATCATTACATCGGATATTTTTCAAACCGGATGACTTTTGAAGCAGGTGAAGTGAATGGTTGGGGAAGAAGTTTGCTTAGCGGACGTGGCTTTAAAGGGTCTTATACGATTGGCAGAAATACCATCGGCGCCATGATCGTTCGCTCTCCGTATTTTTTTCGTTCCCATACTTCTGAAGGATATGGATTTTATCATCGCTTGCAATTGAAAAAAATTACCTGGAGCAATTACCTCAGTTACCAGAAACATTCTGCATTGGATATTGCCACTGCACTTGCAAATACTTTTGCCAGTTGGAAAGTCAATTCGCATCATCAGATTTCTGCCGGTGGTGGTTACAGCATGGAATTGTGGACTCCGGCAGCAGGCAATGGAGCACTTCGTCCGGGTTACGGTTATGATTTGAGTTATGCCGGAAATCGGGATGCCTTGAGTTTTTCCGCATCGACAATGCAAGGTTCACCCAACTACGCTCTTGCTCGTGGTGTAAAGATGTATGCAACACGAACGACCTACACGCTGAACAGACAAAATAATTTTTCATTCAGCACTCAAAATTTCAGACAAAGACCATCTTTCTATATTAATGGTGTATTGCAAGCTGGAAATTATATCCGCTCCGATCGGTACGAATTACGTTGGGGAATTAGTACGCCAACAGCCATGGTGGCGATTAAGCCCATGTATATGGAGGATGAGAATCTCCAGCTTCGTGTAAATACATACGGTTCCGGATTCGAATACAGTATCCGGAATTCCGGTGCTGCGAAATTGTCGACAAATTTATTCATGGGCTATGCTACGCTCCCGGATTACGATCTTCCATCTTTCTTCATGTCACGATTGAGTGTGCTGGCACGGTGGGAAAGATTCTTTGTGAATGTCCGTTATTTCTACGGACCCAATCAGCTTTCCGAACAATTGCGTTTTATCAATCATCGTATCAATCCTCAAGCGGTGCATGCCAATGCTGCTTACGATTACTGGTTCGGACAAGGAAAATTCCTACTTACAACGACGAGCAATATTTTGTACGAAACATTTTACAAGAAATTTAATTTCCGTTTGAGACCGGAACTCTTCTATTATACAAAGAGTGGTTTCCGTTTTTCTGTTTATGCATCCTTCTTCAGCAATTCACAAGGCGCGAATCCGATGCTGGATGATATTCAGAGCAGGGCTCCTTTTGAAAAACTGACTTCTCAGGAATTGAACATGGGATTTGGTGTCAAGAAACAAATTGGAATTCCAATACCTGGAAAAAAATTCTACAGTGTTCGTGTCATTGTTTTCAAGGACATCAATGGGAATGGAAAGCAAGACAGGAATGAAGAAGGAGTGGAAAATATGCTGGTTAGCATTCGGAAAAAAAGTCCGCCTACAGACAGACCTGACACATTATCTATAGGTCGCGATGCATCAGAGGAATTTGTCACCGATATGAAAGGTGAGATTTTCTATGACAACATGACGCCGGGAGTATACCTGATGAAAGCTACGCCTCTTGTGAACCAGGGAGAATGGTTTGATGTAAACAGTGTTGAAATTCAGATTGATAAACGGAACACGATTTTTCTTCCCCTGAGCAGAGGAATAAAGTTGAATGGTTCTGTACTCATTTCCCGGGATAAATATTCCAATGAAGAAGGAAGTATGGATTTATCCAGAATCAGGGTAACGGCGATTGACTCTGCAGGAAAAACATTTTCTTGTTTAACAGACAGGGCCGGTCAGTTTTCGCTCTTCCTTCCAATGGGTGTATACATATTAGCGATTAACGATGCTGCCCTGGGAAATAAATTGGTTTTCGTTCAGAGTAAAATGAATCTGGACCTCACACACCCGATTGACAATTATAGTGTCACTTTCAATGTTGCAGAAAAACGAAGAAAAATGGAGATAAAAAAGTTCAATAGCGAAGGTGAACTCATTAAATAATACAAACCTCTGAAAAGAATTTCCGTTTAAGAAGATGTATAAAAACCTGAAATGGATACCCAAATGCACAAATTAAAACAAATTCTCATTGCGACATTATTTCTGTTCATCAGTGGCTTTCAACCCGCAAAAGCACAAAGCGTTTCGATTTCGCCAAGTCGTCTCTATTATAAGGTAGGGATGGGTGAATACAAAACACAGGAAATTAATGTAACAAATAATTCTACCGTACGTCAATCCTTTACTGTCCTCTTTTCAGATTTCGAACCTGCGGGCATCGAAGGGAAAAGCAGATTTATGGATGCAGGTGAAAGTGAAAACTCCTGTTCGCGTTGGTTAAGTGCGACTCCTTCGTTTTTTGAAATAGAGCCCGGACAAACGCAAAAGATTCAGGTGCTCTTACAAGTGCCGGCTTCTCCGGATGCTAACAAAGTGAAATGGGCCGCAATGCGGATCAAATTAACAAAAGAGAAAAAAGCACCGGATTCAAATGATAAAAATTCTATTGGAATGGGTGTTAACGAAACGTTTCAATTCGTTGCGCACGTTTTCCAAACACCTCCATCAGTAACTCTGAAGAGTGCAGAGATAGAGAGTTTCAAAGACCTTGCAGCGGAAGGTGAGCGCGCTCGTTTGCTGGTGATGCGTATTCGCAATACAGGAGAAGCGATTCTGGATTGTGCCTCCTATCTTGAATTTACAAATCTCCAGACGGGTGAAGAAGAACGTATAAAACCTCCTTATACTTATACTCTACAATTCAAATACCCCAACAAACTGGATTCACTATGAAAATACACAATTTCTGTAAGGATTCGGTAAAAAATGATCCCTTGCGTTTTTCTGGTGTCGTTTATTTGTAATCAAATCACCCTAATAATTTAAAATAAAAAATAGCCTTATGAAAAAGATCGTACAAAAAACAATTCTGATGACTGCAATAGCCGGCATCTTCAGTGTTGGACAAACAAAAGCGCAACTTTCCGATCAGGAATATGTTGCAGTAACTATGGACCTTCAGGGGATCCTGGAATTAACGATGACAACTGAACCCCAGGTTGACTTCGTATTTAACACAATCCAAAAATACCAGGTTGGTATTACTAAGTACAATGCAACTCGTTTGGAAGTTGAAGCTACTGTTCCATGGGACTTGTATGCTCAACCAAGTACTGAATTCTGGGTTCAGCAAATTGCGTATGGTGCAGGTACAAATGGTACCAACACATTGCCTTCTGAAATTCTCGAAATGCAGAGTATTCAGGCCAACGCAGTTGCTGCTCCATTGACCTTTGATAACTTCATTGGTCTGTTTAGCAACCTGGGTGCAAATACTGCATCCCTGACTCCATCACTGAACACTCAGTTTCTTGCCGGTGAATTCGGACAAGGTGTTGCAAGCAGCTATGCTCCTGCAACTTCTACTGCCAGTCCGCTTACAAACAAATTCCTTGTACACTACCGTATCAAACCGGGAGTTCCTGCGAATTTCCCAGACCTTACAACACAATACCCAACCGTAGCTGCAACAACATTTACAGCAACGAATCCTTATGCGCAACCGGGTTTCTATGACCTCGAAGTTGTGTATACACTTACTGAAGACCTCTAAAAAAGGCATAGTGTGAAATGAATCGAAAGCAATCTCATTTGAGGTTGCTTTTGATTTTTAATCCTGTTCCGAAACTTTTCAGTGGAGAATAGAGTAAACCTAAGATCATAAACAAGTGTCCATGCATGTTTAAATTTGAAGCAGACCAGTACTGGTAATTCATGAAAAACACCCGAATACTTAATTTGAAGCAACTGAAGAGAATTTTCTTTTCAGCATTTTTTGTTTTTTGTGGTTCTGCAATCCGGGCTCAAACAGTTGATATAATTCTTGCCACAAATCCAAATGTAGAGTTCACATTCAATTCGGTTGCCAAGCTGGTAAATGGAATCGTGATTCCAAATGCGGTGACAGTGAATATTGAAGCCATTGGAACAGGATGGGATTTGTATGCCGGCACCGTGACGACTACACCCGGAACATGGGACAATGCACAATATTATACAAGCTCCGGTAATGGAACCCCACCCGTAAGTATTTTGCAAATGAGAGTGCACAACCTGAGCAATACTCCGCTCATTTCCGGGTATGTTCCGATGCAGGATGTCGCTACATCCACCCTCGACATCATTGGGAATCATCTGGGACTGGATACCGATATCAATTGTACGGATCCTTCTCCGGCAGGTACAAATACGGCTGGAAGCTATACGACCGATCCGCAATGCTACCAGTTTCGCGTGGATCTAAAACTTGCTCCCGGACTCAATTACCGGCCAGGTGTATACACCCTTCAAATAGAGTTTATCGTCGCCCCGGATCTGTAGCCGGCCAATTTTTTTCTTTCTTCGGCTTAAGAATGTTAAATTTAGGAGCAAATTACTAACCCAAGCTCCCGGGATGAATAGCTCGTATACTTTCGTTTTTCGTCAACTTAGTGCATTTCTTATCTCAGCGTTTTTCTGTATTGAAAATGTTTGTGCACAGCCCGGTTGTACCGATCCTCAGGCAAGTAATTATTCTGTCGGAGCTACGAGCAATGATGGCTCATGTGTTTATGCTGCAACAAATTTAAATCTTACGAGATTAGCTGGATTGGATACTCCATTACTCGATGAAAGTTCAGGCGTTTCTTTTTTTAATGATCAGCTTTGGACGCATGTCGATAATACCGATGCGAACATTTATCGACTTGATTCAAGCAGTGGATTGTCGGCACAGGAAATTACGGTTGTCAATGCGACGAATACTGATTGGGAAGACATTACTACAGGCAATGGCTATGTATTTATTGGAGACTTTGGGAATAACTCCGGAAATAGAAGCGATTTGAAAATTCTTCGACTGGATCAAAGTTCAATCAACGATACATCTTCGGTGCTCATCGCGGAAGCAATTCAATTTGCGTATCCTGATCAGGTTGATTTTACTCCCGCTCTAAATGCAACTCGATACGATTGCGAAGCTTTTTTTTATCACAATGATTCGTTGCATTTGTTTTGCAAAGATTGGGTAAACAAACATACGCGCCATTACACTGTACCGGCTGCACCCGGATTTTACATGGCTACACTGGTGGATAGTTTTGATGTGGACGGACTGGTGACTTCTGCAGCCAGGGCTTCCGATGGTTCGATTGTACTGCTGGGATATGACAATGTAATTCCGGCGCCTTGTTTTCTTTGGTTGCTTTACGATTATTCCGGAACCAGTATTTTTAGCGGGAACAAGCGTAGATTTTCGTTGGGAACTGCATTGAATGTCGGGCAAGTTGAAGGCATTTGCTTTCGAAACAATCATTTTGGTTACATTACCAATGAGCGTTTTCAACAACTTGTTTTCAATGTTGATCCGCAATTGTGGAGTTTTGATCTTGGACAATATATTCAACAGGTCACCACAAGTGTTCCTCAGGCAAGTTCGATTCCGAACCAATTGTTGAACTGGCCCAATCCCTTTTCTTCTGTAACGACATTTCAGTTGTCAGAAAAAATCTCCGCAGGCGCTACACTGGTACTGATGAATCCGGAAGGAAAAATTGTGCGAACAGAAAATTTGGATGGAACGGAATTTCAATTGAATCGCCAGTCTTTAACATCCGGAATGTATTTTTACCGTGTGTTGCAGACAGATGGACCGGTTTTCCAGGGGAAAATAATTGTTGAGTAAAATTTTAAAAAACAGGTCCAATTTTTTTACCTGATTTTCGTTTTTCATTTTAGAAGTGCCCTTTAATGTATCCTGATGTCAGGCGAATGTTAAATCAGTTTTGATTTTATGGATAAATCATTAATTTTATACAAACTATTTCAAAATGAAAAAACTCCTTTCCATATTCTTCCTGGTTTCAATCTTCAGTACAATTTCTTCCCAAGCTCAGTTTCGTCTTGGTCCTGCTGTTGGATTGAATGTCGCTACTTTGTCCGGTACCGACATTACTGTGGACCCAAAAATTGGTTGGCATGCCGGATTGTTTTTTGATGTTTCTCTCACCAAGCATTTGAGCATAATGCCAAGTGTTTTATATTCTACCAAAGGATATAAGTACGAATATATTTCTACTACTTCTGCAGAACCTATTGATACGTCTACCGGAACTGCGACCATTACTGCTACCGTTGATGTAAATGCAACTCTGGGTTATCTGGATGTACCTGCATTATTGACATGGTATTCCGGAGAGCACAAAGGTTTCATGATTCAGGTTGGACCGCAATTGTCGTATTTGATTACAGACAATGCTACAGTGAATACTTCAGCGACAATCAGCCAAAATGGGCAGTCGCCACAACCTACAACACCTAGCACTTCCAATAAACTGGAGTTTCACAAAACGGATCTCTCGCTGATGGGAGGAATTGGTTATAAATTACCTGCTTTATTGATGATCTATGCGCGCGCTTCTACCGGTTTTGGAAAAGTTCAGGACGGAGATTTTATCAAAGATGAAAATGCAGGACACAACTTTGTAATTTCAGTTGGAGCAGCCCTTGTGTTTGGTCCGAAGTAGAAGTTTTTTTACACTGGGAAAACCGGTCCGGTTTACTTATACATTCGTTTTGATCTTTAAAAGATCATCCGGAGTATCGATTGCAATACTTTCAAGTGAAGTAACTTCGGCTTTGATCACATAGCCATTTTCAATCCATCGAAGTTGCTCCAGAGATTCAGTAATTTCGAGATTCGTTTTAGAGAGTGTAGCGATTTCAACTAACACGTCTGACCGGTAACCGTAGATTCCGATATGCTTGTAATAGGTAGAATATTTTAGCCAGTCTTGTTCCGGAAAATTCCGATTGTAGGGGATCGGTGATCGGCTGAAATAAATAGCTTCTCCACGTTTGTTGACTACGACTTTTACATTGTTGTGATTGAATAACTCATCGGTAGAAGTTATTTTCTTGACGAGTGTTGCGATTTTAGTATCCGGCTGGTCAAAACAAGAACAGAGCAGATCGATCTGTTCCGGATGAATGAAGGGTTCGTCACCCTGGATATTGATCACAGCATCCCATTTCACAGATTCATCTTTACCAATTATTTCCGCACAACGGTCAGTTCCACTTTGATGTTGCGGTGAAGACATAATAGCATGTCCGCCAAATTCTACAACATGATTAAAAATCCGTTCATCATCAGTGGCGATGATCACTCGTGACAGACGACTGCATTTTACACTCTGCTCGTATACACGTTGTATCATGGTTTTGCCGTCAATATCCGCAAGTGGTTTGCCGGGAAAACGTGTGGAGCCGAAGCGGGCAGGAATAATTCCAATAATGTTCATCTCTGTTCAAATGGCTAGGAAGGACAAAAATAGAAACAAATTGAAATTTGTGTCTACTAATTTTCAACAGAAGCCCTGATTTATCAACGGTTTACAAGGTAATCCCAAGTTGGAAGAAAAATGTACGTGGTGCTTGCATGTCTGCCGGACGTTGCATATAAATGTAATTGGTAACATTCTTCACAATGAACGTTGCCTTCACATTCTTATTGAGTTGGTATCCGGCTCGTGCATCAAGAACAAGATCTCCCCGGTCATGTTGAAGCCGATAATCCCCAATTCCTAAACCGGGTGGAGAAATCTGATCAAACAATGGAGTCAAAAAAATGTAATCGATATTTTCCATTTTGCTGTTGTATCTCAAACTGCCTCCGAGGGAGAACTTCCGGAAATTGAATTCAAGATCAGCTTTTCCCATATGCCGGAACCGATACTTGAGAAAATCTGTTGAATCACTCCCGCGAACCTGCCCGATTCCCGCTTTCGCGACATAGGCACTGTCGTATGTGGTTTGTTTGGGATCCAAATATGTATAACTCAGCATGAGTGTCGCGCTCAGTTCCCCGACAATTTTGCCTTCTGCCATCAAAGAAAGATCAAAGCCCTTGATTTTGTCTTCCCGACATTTACTGAACTGAATCCAAAACCTACAAGCGGATCCGATGGTTTGCCCCATTGAGCAAAAATAAATTCCATCATATTTTCGTATTGACTCTGGAAAGCTGCCGCATCGAAATAACCGATCCAGCTTCCGAATTTCAGCACTTGCCGGAAACCAACCTCTGCACTGTAACCTTTTTCGGAATTTAATCCGGGGTTGGGATAGATGTAGAGTGAACCGACATTTGTCCTTACAAACCTTTCAGCAACGGATGGAAAGCGGTAGCCCTGTCCGATAGATGCACGCAAGTATGTGCCTTTCAATATATGCGCATTTATACCTCCGCGAAAAACCGGATTCCAGTCTTCTCGAATACTGTCAATTTTATTTTGCTCAACCCTTGCCCCGGCTGAAAAAGTGAGGATTTTCCATTTTACATCACCCTGAACATACGCCGCCAGCTGATTACCGGAATGATCCAGATACAATTCGCTCTTTACTTTATTTTCCTGATCTACAAGTCCGGCAGTAACCGTTGCCTTCTCTCCAAATCTTTTCTGAAATTGATATTCTGCATAATAAACATTGCCTGTTGATTCCTGATTGGTATTGTTTTCGTTTTTGGAATTAAACCAGCGGGTTCGGATTTTGTGTGAACTGCCTTTCTTACCAATGTAGGTGATAAACGGATCCAGATTTGTTCGATAAGTAGTGTAATCACTCAGTGTGGTCGGCGCCGGCTGATACGCTCCGGTCGAATCATTTTTCCAGATAAAAAATAATGTACCTGCTGACATCATCACATTTCCGTTGATCCCTGCTGACAATCCCTCTATGTTTTTAAAACGATAGCGGGTGTTTAAATTGAAGCGTCCATGCTGTTCGTTTTCTCCCTCACGGTAACCCTCGTCAATAAACATATTTCCGCCGGCAACCAGATCCAGATTCCCAATTTGTCTGCTATGAAGAAAGCTGAGTACTCCCTGTTTGTTGCGGATACTTCCCGGCGAATTCAGATCGTATTCCGAAGTGTCGAATTTCACCGTAGCATGATCATAAACCCCTGTGAGGAAATTTATTTTTGTCATGGGTGTATCGCGAGGAAAAGCCGTCCGCAAATTAATTGCTCCGTTTAATGCTGAGGAACCGAAAAGTACAGAGGAAGCACCTTTGATAACTTCGACCTGTTCCAGGTTTTCTACAGGGAGAAAACTCCATTTCGCATCGCCTGCATCGGCAGTAAGCATTGGTAAATCGTCAACAAGTACTTGTACGCGACTTCCCGCACCATAACTCCAGCCGCTGCCACCTCTGATATTCGCCTGTCCATCGATGATGTTCACTCCGGGAACATAATCCATGGCATCTTCCATCGTTGTGGTTGCCCGTTGTTCGACAAGGTGAGGTTTCAAAACTTCTATCGATACTGTAACATCCTCAATTTTTTGCTCAAATTTCCCGGCACTCACAACCACAAGTTTGAGTTCACGCGATGATGGTTCGAGGATAATATTCAGTTCTCTGTTTTCACCTGGTTTCAATTCAATCTGAATATATTTTTCAGTGAATGAAATCAATTTGACACGAAGAGAATAAATACCCGGATTTAATTTGAGTTCAAAATGTCCATTCAAATCAGAAGACACACCTGTAATACTGTCGGCTAGGACGGTCGCTCCCGGTAAAAGTTCACCAGAGCTGGAAGTGATTTTTCCATGCACAATTCCAGATTGCGCAAAAGTGTATAGTGGAAGTGTAAAAAGAATGCTGAGAAAGAAAAAATTTCTCAGCATATATTGGATTGTAGAACCGCTCCTCATGTAGTAATCTTGGCTTGCCAATTTTTGTTTTGTCATTCAAATACAGGAACAAGTATAATAGAAAAAAATCAGATTAGCCTATAGCATTGATTGTGAATATGAATAACCCTGATGAATTGTTGAAGATGCAAATTACGCTCAGCCTTTTACCCGGTATTGGCCCTGTGCTGGCCCGGAATCTGGTGAGTTATTGTGGCAGTGTGGAAGAAATTTTCCGGAAGAAAAAATCTCAGCTGGAGAGAATTCCGGGGATAGGTGCCGAGCGGGCAGAATTCATTCTGCGTCATAGCTTATTTTCGGAAGCGGAAAAGGAAGTTGCTTTTATCCGAAAACACAAAATTACGCCGCTCTTTTATCTGGATACTGACTATCCTTCGCGCCTGAAAAACTGTGACGATGCGCCGGTGATACTTTTTTACAAGGGATCCCAAAATCTGAATGTTCCACACGCTATTGCAGTTGTAGGTACCCGACACATCACTTCCTATGGAAAGGAAATGACAGATCAAATTATCGAAGGCCTGGTGAAATACGAAACGCTCATCGTGAGTGGTATGGCATATGGTGTTGATATAGCTGCGCATAAATCAGCAATAAAAAATCAATTGCCTACTGTCGCTGTCACTGCTCATGGTTTGGATCGCATTTATCCATCATTGCACAAATCAACGGCTGAGAAAATGGTGCATCATGGAGGCATCCTTACAGAATACCTGAGCGGTACAAATCCTGATCGGGAAAATTTTCCAGCCCGAAATCGGATTGTGGCAGGGATGACAGATGCTACACTCGTTATCGAGTCTGCCATGCGAGGTGGTGCTTTGATTACTGCGGAGTTTGCCAATTCGTATAACCGTGATGTTTTTGCTGTTCCCGGAAGGGTAACGGATACGTATTCCCAAGGTTGCCACCAACTGATTCGTCAAAATAAAGCCATCCTTGTTGAATCGGCCCAGGATATTGCTCAGGCCATGAATTGGGATCTCGAAGAAGATGATAAGAAGAAAAAACCTCAGACACAGTTGATCCTGTTTCAGGACTTACAGCCGGAGGAAAGAAAACTCGTTGAAGCATTAAAGCAAAAAGGACAATTTGCGATCGACAGTTTATCCTTAGAAGTACAAATGCCTGTAAGTAAGGTTTCAGGGATGTTGTTGAGCCTTGAGTTTGCAGGGCTCGTCCGCTCACTTCCGGGAAAAGTTTATGAATTGGTGTAATATCTCATTTCTTCAAAGTGAAAAACACTTAAAGACCTTATCAATTGATCAGAATCCCTCCAAGTACCGGTTTTTTTCTGACTTTTGCGCTTCATTCTCTTCATCATGTACGATACATTAAAACCGGTTCTTGAAAAGGAACTCGAAGAAATAAAATCACTCGGACTGTTTAAAACAGAACGAATTATTACTACACCTCAAGGTGCAGATATTACAGCGAATGGTAAAGAGGTAGTAAACTTTTGTGCCAATAACTACCTCGGACTTTCATCTCATCCCAAAGTCATCGAAGCTGCAAAACGGGCAATCGATACGCATGGATATGGAATGTCTTCTGTTCGTTTCATATGTGGTACTCAGGATATTCATAAGGAACTTGAAACAAAAATTTCGAAATTTCTGGGGACAGAAGACACAATACTATATGCGGCAGCGTTCGATGCAAACGGCGGTATTTTTGAACCGCTCTTCAATGAACAAGACGCAATCATCAGTGATGAATTGAATCATGCGTCCATTATCGATGGAGTGCGTTTGTGTAAAGCACAACGGTTCCGTTTCAAGCACAACGACATGGCAGATCTGGAGAGGATTCTCAGAGAGACTCAGTCGCTTCGTCATCGCATCATTGTTACAGATGGAGTGTTCAGCATGGATGGCACGATCGCGCAGCTGGATAAAATTTCCGAACTCGCTGACAAGTTCAAGGCACTCATCATGATTGATGAATGTCATGCTTCGGGTTTCATGGGAAAAACAGGGCGAGGTACCCACGAATTTCGTGGTGTGATGGGCAAAATTGATATTATCACCGGGACTCTCGGCAAAGCTTTGGGTGGTGCAATGGGTGGATTTACCAGCGGAAGAAAAGAAATCATTGACCTGCTTCGTCAGCGTTCCCGTCCCTATCTTTTTTCAAATTCACTGGCACCAAGTATTGTGGGTGCTTCTATTGCAGTTATCGATATGCTTAGTGAAACAACTGCTTTGCGCGATAAACTCTGGGAAAACACAAAATATTTTCGCGAGAAAATTACAGCAGCTGGATTTGATATCAAACCCGGTGAGCACCCGATTGTTCCGATTATGTTATACGATGCAAAACTGGCACAGGATTTTGCATCGCGTTTGATGAATGAAGGGATTTATGTAATTGGCTTCTTTTACCCGGTGGTTGCAAAAGGCAATGCGCGGATTCGAGTGCAAATCTCAGCCGCTCATGAAAAGCATCATCTTGATAAAGCTGTCGCTGCTTTTTCGAAAATCGGGAAGGAATTGTTGGTTTTGAAGAATTAAAGATTTTGGATTTTAGATTGTAGATTGGAATTTTAAATTATGAATTTAGAATTATGAATGAGCGTATTGGTTTAGGCAAAGTAAGAATCTTTGTAATGATTGGATTGCTTGGGTTGTTGATGAGCAATGAATTGTTTTCGCAAGGCTCATTATTTCCGGTGAAGATTGATAACAAGTGGGGGTTTATCGACAAGAATGGAAAAATGATTGTTAGCCCGGAGTTTGATGCTGTTGGAAATTATTCGGAATCTTTCATCCCTGTCAAAATCGGTGGCGTATGGGGTTTCGCAGACGAAAATGGTAAAATTAAAGTCAATCCTCAGTTTACTGAAGTCCGTAATTTTTCTAATGGTTATGCTGCAGTAAAATTGAATGGCAAATGGGGCTTCATCAATACCAAGTCCCTGGGCATAGTCACACCACAATTTTCGCAGGTTGAAGATTTCGCGGAAGGTGTTGCCGCTGTTGAAATATCTACATCATGGGCTTTCATTGATACATTGGGGAAAATTGCCATTAATCCTCAGTTCAGCAATGCAAAGAAATTTTCTGCCGGACTGGCTCCGGTTCAAATTGGATTGGCTTGGGGATTTGTCAATAAAGCAGACCGATACGTGATCACACCTCAGTTTGAAAAGGCCGAACCATTCGCGGAAAATCTTGCAGCAGTTAGACTGAATGGTAAATGGGGATTTATAAATAAAGAAGGAGTTGTCGTTATTCAATACCAGTTTGATGATGCGCAAAATTTTACTGAAGGATGTGCTGCTGTTCGTCTTGGCAACAAATGGGGATACATTTCAAAAGATGGTTCCTATCTCATCAATCCTAAATTCGAGGATGACATCAACGGTGACGATGAACACAAAAATTTTTCCGAAGGACTCGCTGCTGTTCGAACAGATGGTAAATGGGGCTATATAAATAAGACTGGAAAGTTCATGATCACACCTCAATTCGGATCGGCTGAACGTTTTCAAAACGGAATGGCTGCTATTAAACTGAATTCCAAACGCGGATACATCGACAAATCAGGTCGGACTATCTGGATGCAATTGAATTGAACGCTTTCAATTATACATCAACCACCGGATTTTTGCACCGGAATTAAAATATTTTCCTTGATAACAATATACACAGATGGCAGCTCACGTGGTAATCCTGGTCCGGGAGGATATGGAGTAGTAATGCTTTCCGGCGAGCACCGAAAAGAACTTTCTCAGGGATATCGTCTCACTACGAATAACAGAATGGAATTGATGAGTGTGATTGTGGGTCTTGAAGCATTGAAAAAGGAAGGTCAACACGTAAGTATTTATTCCGATTCAAAATACGTAGTTGATTCCGTTGAAAAGAAATGGGTCTTTGGTTGGGAGAAAAAAGGGTATGCAGGAAAAAAAAATCCTGATCTCTGGCAACGTTTTCTAAGAATTTACCGAAAACATCATGTGAAATTTCATTGGGTGAAAGGACATGCTCACACACCTGAAAATAATCGTTGCGATGAACTAGCAGTAGCAGCGTCCTTTGGTTCTCATCTCCTGATTGACCAGGGTTACACAGGAAATGACTGACTGCAATAGTTTACTTTTAGAATAGTTCAATGCTTGTTCCTTAATATTGAATTAATCGACCAGTTCCTGTTATGTCCTGCTGAACTCTATACGGATTGCCGGTGTAATATACATTTCCAGTATAGCGAATTTCTACATCCAGTTCGCGAGTCGCACAAACCCTGATTTCACCGGTGGAATTATTCCGCATGTACGTCAGATCGGAAACCAGTTTTCCTGCATCCAGAATACCAACGTCATTGAAGGCAATATAACTGACTCCAACGATTCCGGCTGCACGCATATCAATTCTTCCTGTGTTGTTGTTGAGATGCGATCGTTCACAATGCAAAAGCAAATCCATGCTCCCGGAAGCATTCCAGGAATCAAAAGTGAACTCATAAGCCGATAATGTATCCGCACAAGTAATATTGCCATTTCCAAATGTTGCAATGGATTGAAGGCTGTCAATTCCGATGTCAACAGTGTATTGGTTTTTAAAACTGCGAACCCAATTGCAACGGTTTTCATTGCGGATATACAATACTCCGTTGCTGAGTTCGGTGATGATTCCATCAATCAGATGGGATCCTGCAGTTACACGAATGCTTGGCTTTGTGGATTTGTGAATCACCAAATCTACATGATCTTCCATTTCGACGCGTACAAATGGAGTTGCAGGACGAAATTCTGAAACGATATCACCGCTGCTTGTGATGCAATCCAGTAAATGATCCTTCTTGCACGTTGTGATAAACGATGAAATTCCAAGAAGAAACAGAATCTGCATCCATTTCATTCCGAAATATTTCAATTTATTATTCATCTTCATTTTATTAATTCTTCAGCGTTTACCGAATTTCCAACCGATTCCCCACTCAATGAAATCTGCTTTAGCATAATGTGTTTTCAAATTCATGCACACAATGAAGTTGCGGATGTAATAACGGAAGCAGATCCGGTGATAGAAGTTTCCATCGCCTTTCCATTTGCTGTATGGGTAAAATCCCATGTTGAACATCAGGCCTAAGTTTCCGGCGGCGACTTGGTAAGCACCATAAATTCCAGGGCGAAAATTATCTGCATTCTTGGTCGAAGTTTGAAGATCCAGAATTAAACGACGCTGAATGCTTTCATCATAAAATAAATCAGCTCCAATTCCCCAGTCGCTGCGTTGTGAAATAGCCTGCATTCTTGCAATTGAAAATGTTCCGGCAGGGTAACTTTTTCCAAGCGGCGGATAAATTTTTTTAAACGCACCTGCAATGTAAGCTTCGAGCCTCCCTTTTTTTGTAACCAAATCTTCCTGCGGACGAACATGTGCTTGTTGTTCTCCGAAATAATGGATGTAACCCAAGTGTGCATTCGGGATATTGATGCCCAGGTTTGGTGTTGCAGTGCTGCCATTTGAATAATGAGTCAGGCCTACACCTGCAGTGATTAACGATTGCGAATTCAGTTTCTTCTCTGTATGGAAATCAAAGTGTAATATTCCATTCAAATGTGAACCTATCGCGCCGTTTTTTATTCTGTCTGTGGTATTAAATGTTTTTGTGATCCAGCCCAAACCCATGCCATAGCGGAAATACAGATTCCAGTCTGCTGTAGGATGAAGTGGAAAATTGATGAACGGATAAACAGCAAAGCCTTGTCCAAGGTAATCCGGACTCCCCAGGTCAAAAGCCGCTACTGTGAATCCAACCTGTGGATACAAGAAGCTCTCCTCCCAGAACTTCTTTCCTGTACTTGGCCTGAGAAATGAAATTTCTAATCCAGGAATATGTGCTTGCTGAAGTGCAAGGACAGCCGGTCGATGTGCCATGATGAAACCGTAGTCGGCACGCAGTTCGATGGCCCAGGACCCCTGAGTAGAATCCAAATCCCTTGCAGTAACATTGCAACAGAACAGAAGCAGAAAGATGGATAATTTGACGAAGTTCATTCGGGTCTGCTGAAATGAATGATATAAAGATGCTCGTAAATCTCTGAAATTTCTTTCTTCGGAAAAACTTTTCAATACGTTGTGAAATTTCATTGTCCTGGTTGGTACTACTTCCTGTAGCGTCAATCAAAATGACATCGTGAACCAATTTGAGTTGAAGTGTATCGATGTGTTCCGGTTTAAGTATTGGAAAGATTGAGTTTTCACGCATCAGTGATTTGGTTTTCAATGGCTCACGAAACCAATCCCTACGGTAGTAATACACAAAATTTAAATCAAACCATTCCGGGTATATGTAGAGCGCTGTTTCTTTGCTCTTGGTAGTATTGATTTTCGCGACGAGTTCCTGAACATTTTTCTTCTTTCCGGGATTCAGCTTTAGTGTACTTGCCATCATCAAAGGAAGGATCATCAGAATAAGCCATCCGGATTTATTTTCAGGGATCAGTCTGTCCAATGAAATGGAAACAGAAAAATAGTAAAGAAGTGAAATGAAAATAATATAACGATCGAGAAAGACAGGAATATAAAATGAGACAAGAAAAATACTGAGGTAGGGAAGGAGGAAAAGAAACAATACAGATTTCGTGAGATTGTTTTTATTTATGTCTTTTGAATATTTTCCTGCAATAGCCATTGCAATTAAAGCCACCAGCAATATGATCATGAGTACTGTATTTACAGGAACATTTGAAAACCGCCACAGCATTGTGTAAAGATCCGACCATACCGGTGCCTGGATCCATGGAGTATTGTGAACGGTGGACTGAAATCTCTGGAAAAGGACAGACAGGTAGGGCGAAAAAACCAGCAACAATGTGATCGCGCACACTACCAGTGGTTTAAAAATTGTTGCACGAAGAGTTTTGTTTAGCAGAATAAAAATGAATTGTGACCCAATTAAAACGATTCCGAAAAAATGGGAATAGAGCAGCAATGTGTTGATGATGATCCACCAATACATGAATTTTCTGGAAGATGGATTTTGTGATAGTGAGAAGAAGAAATAATACGAAAGCGCCGACAGCATACAAAAGAGTGAGTATACTCTGGCGTCATGCGCATAGAACATGTGAAAGGATGAGAACGTGTAAATAAGCCCTGCAAGAATTCCAGTTCTTAAATTCCAAAAGCGGTTTCCAAGGATAAATAATAAGGTCGCTGTCACTGAACTGAACACAACAGAGGGGAGTCGGGCTGCAAATGCGCCGATACCAAACAACGATGTCCATCCTTTCATAAACAAAAAATAGAGTGGTGGATTGTTTTCGTCCTTCAACATTTCAAAAATTCCTGCGATGGATTTTTGAGCGTGAAATAGCGTGAATGGTTCGTCGAGTGCAATATCGCCGGCGTCGATGAAAAGCAACTTTAGGACAAGGTTGAAAATAAATAGTGCAGTAGAAAAGAGCAAGACTTTCTGCCGGACAGTTCTCCCGGAAAATACTTGCGTTGTATTATTTATCTGCTCCATGCGCAAGTTTGTCCTGAGAGTTGGAGACTTTGTCCTTGAGCTCTTTCAAGTTCTGAATACTACGTTCCAGTTGAGAGCGCTCAGCCTGCAACATTTTATTTTTCTCGCCTTCTTTTAATTCGGCCTCTTTTTTCTCGATTTTTGATTTTAATTCAGTCTGTATTGCCTTGTAACAATTGTTGATCGCGTTTTTCAAGTGTCGCTTTTCAAGTTGAGTGCCGAAATATTCAAGGACTGGCAATCCTTCGATCATCACGTTCTCTTCAGTTTGTGCAAGGTACTTTCCGAAGTTATTAATAACCTGGTATCGGTTCCAACCTTTGCTTTTTCCTATTGCTCTCGAAAAATACGATACATGGTTTTCTTCCGGGTGGAGGGAATAGTAATTGGTGATTTCATTGAAAATATCCGAACTGGAATCCGCTTCCATGTTTTTCGCAATCTGCGTAGCTTTGATTGCATCTTTTTCAGATACAATTTTAAAGACACGTGCATTTACCTGGTACGAACTGTCTTTCAATCCGTTTTCGAAATCTTCTACAAGATCCTGATACCGGAAGTATTTTCCCAGGGTTCTGTATGCTGCTTCGCGTACATCGGAAGAGGAATCCGCTTTTGCGAGCTTGCGAACGACCGGCAGTATTGAATCCGGGACATTTTTTGCGAGTTCAGAGATGTTGTCAAGTGCAGTCAATCGGATTTTCCAAAAAGGATCTTTTAATGCATCCATTACTACACCTGCTTCTTCACTACCGCTGCGGTATTCCTTGGAAAGGAAACTCAGTGCTTCAAATCTGTCGAGATACAAAGGCGCATGATAAAACTGAAAAACATAAGCTTGCTTTTCTTTGTTTTCTTTTTTTGTGCAGAGCAACATTTTTTCAGCATCCACATTTACGAGATCCGGTTTCGTCGAAAGTGTAAACACGAATTCCTGTTTTGCACTGTCCAGGACAATTTTTTTTTGTTCAACTTTTCCTTTAGCATAAATATCAACATCAAGCGGAATCCTGTACAGAGGATTTTTAGAGAAATCCTGAGTTTGTTCCAGGAGGATAGTTTCCTGCATGCTCACCTCATCCCAATTGTAGGAAATTTCCAATGTGGGTCTTCCGGCTTTCAGGAACCATTGATCAAAGAACCAGTTCAGGTCTTCTCCGGTCACATGTTCAAAGGCCATCCGGAGATCTGCAATTTCTGCCGTGTTGAAGCTTCTCGCATCCAGATAAAGTTTCAATGCTGCATAAAAGGCGTCATCGCCGACATATTTTCTCAGCATATGCAATACGCGTCCTCCTTTTTGATAAGAAACAACATCGTACATATCTTCCCGATCTTCGTAGTCATATCGAATTAATGTCGGATCATTTTTTGCAGTGTATAAAAGATAGGCTGATTGTTCTCCCTGGTTGCTGTAATCGGCATCGTCTCTTCCGTATTTGTATTCTCTCCACAGGTATTCAGAATAGTTAGCGAATCCTTCATTCAAGGTGAGATTGGACCAGGATTCACAGGTTACCAGGTTGCCAAACCAATGATGAAAAAGTTCATGTGAGATGTAGTCTTCGTAATTGTAATCCATTAGCTCCCTTGCATCCTCCAGCATGTTGGTGCCATGGACGACAGCGGTCGTATTTTCCATTGCACCACTTACATAATCATGAACAACTATCTGAGAATATTTTTCCCAGACATAATCCACATTTAATTTTTTTGAAAAGAATTCCAACATCTCCGGCGTATTTCCAAAAATCAATCGTGCATATTTTTCATAGGGTTTATCCAGATAATAATTCACTTCAATGTTTCTCCATCGATCTTTGATAATTGCGAAATCACCGGCTGCCACCATGGTGAGGTAAGGAGCATTTGGCAGACTTTGTTTCCAATAATCTGTTTTGGTTCCATCTCCATTGATTTGAGTTGAAAGGAGAAGTCCATTCGACAAAGTTTCAAACGCGGTGTCCACTGTCAGATAGATTTCCTGCGTCATGCGCTGGTCTGGTGATTCGATGGTGGGAAACCAACCGGAATTGGATTCTGTTTCTCCCTGTGTCCAGAATTCTTTCGGTTTGTCAGGATTTTTTCCATCGGCATTGATAAAATAAAAACCTTTGTCATTCTGTATCGCCCTGCTCCCGCCTTGTTTCAATTCTTCCGGTTTCGCAGTGTAACGGATATAGATGGAAAAATTTTCTTCCTTTTTATAGGAGCGATCCAGTTTAATTCTAAGAAGATCATCAGCATATGCATACACCAAACTGCTTTTGGTATTATCATTATTCAGCAGTGCCACTTCATGGAGATCCATTCCTCTTGCATTCAAAACAAGAGAGTCGTTTTCATAAAAATGCGGATGTAAGGTTAGCGTGGCTTTTCCGTTCACTTGTTTTGTTGTCCAGTCAGGAACAATTTCAAGTTTAGTATGAACCAGATCCGTAAATCGTGTATAGGTTGCCCGGTAAATTGTGGGTTGGGGAATGACATTCGCAAATGTCGAATCGGAAGCTTTGCCTCCTCGTTTCACCGACTGATTCGAAGTAGAACAAGATGCCCAGATCAATAGAACCAGGACGGGGAATACGAATTTTCTCATCATTGCTTTGTGTGCTCAAAGATAGAAATTGCCTTGTTCTGCAAGCCTTTTCCGGAAGTGTCAATAGGAAAATTATTACCTTTGTTTGATGTACAAAGTCCTCGTTAATAATCAGGAATTCAAAGTTGAATACGATTCGACACATCAGAGCATCGATGGAAAACCTTTTCAGGCAGATATTCTTGAATTCAGCCAGGGAAAGTTTCACATTCTACAAGACAATAAATCCTATATCGCTGAAATTATCGAGATAAAACCAGCGGAAAAGTGCTTTGTTATCAAAGTAAACAATTCGGTTTATTCGCTTTCTGTTCGTGATAAATACGATGACTTGCTGAAGGAAATGGGTATCGATCTTAGTGCCGGGCCAAAAGTGAACGATATGAAAGCGCCCATGCCGGGATTAGTATTGAATGTTCTCGTTGAAAATGGTCAGACAATCAAAAAAGGTGATGCCATCGTGGTTTTGGAAGCCATGAAAATGGAAAATATCCTAAAATCCCCTTCGGATGGGATTGTCAAAAAAGTACATGTAATTAAGGGTGATAAGGTCGAAAAAAACCAGGTTATGGTCAATTTTGGTTAAAATTGACAGTTTTATAATGATTATTGTTGAACTTTTCAGTCTGTTTGAAGTAGAATAATAAATGAAGGCCGGATCTCTCCGGGGAATTGATTTTGAAATTTAAAAATTTCTTGATCGAATACTTGCGGGAGGAATGCTTGTTTCAGAATTAAATTTACGCAAGAGTGTTGTAGCGAATGTGCATTTCAGGAATTTGTTTTTCCTTTTTTGAAACAATCCCAACCTTTAACAGAATTATGGATAGATTTTTAAAATATTTATTTGGCATTTTCTTTTTTCTGTGCAGTCATTTTGCTTCATCGCAAACATTTAATGGAACGGGTGGTTCGATCATTACACTAACAGATACTTCGCGATTTAATATTTCGGTGAGTGGATTGAGTGCGGCAGTTGATTATCACTTTGGACTTGAATCAGTCACTGTAACAATTACACACACTCAGGATAGGGATATCGATTGCTTTCTTGCCGCTCCTGACGGAACACGAATTGAACTCAGTACGGATAATGGTGGAACAGGAGATAATTATACAGCAACTACTTTCCGACACGACGCTTCTCAGTCCATAACTTCCGGTTCCGCACCTTTCAATGGGACGTATTCACCGGAGGGAAATCTTTGGGGTGTCAATAACGGCCAGTCGGGTAACGGAACCTGGCAATTGCGTGTAATCGATGATTCGAATAATGGAGTCACAGGGAATGTTGTAAGCTGGAGTCTGACTTTTGGCAACAATCCTGCTCATCCCTTTATTTTTGAAGAAAGTAGTTTGCCGATTTTTATCATCAATACAAACGGGCAATCCATTTCGGATTCTCCTAAAATTATTGCAAATCTGGGTGTGATTGATAACGGCACGGGTAACCGAAATAATATCAGTGATCCCATGAATAATTACAATGGAAAAATTGCCATTGAAGTTCGTGGTTCGAGCTCACAAATGTTTCCTAAGAAATCCTACGGTTTTGAAACACGTGACATTTCAGGAAACTTAAAGAATGATGTTTCACTTGTTGGAATGCCGGAAGAGCATGATTGGATTCTCAGTGCAAATTATACCGACAAAACATTTTGCAGAAATGTACTGTCTTATCAGCTGGCCAATGAAATGGGGCACTATGCTGTTCGCACAAAATATGTAGACCTGGTGATTAACGGCGAATACATGGGGATTTATGTATTCATGGAAAAAATCAAGCGCGATGCGGACAGGCTTGATCTGAAAAAATTATACACTTTCGAAACAAGTTATCCTGATGTTTCCGGAGGATACATTATCAAGATCGATAAAACCACTGGCGGTGGAGGATCCGGATGGACATCCAATTATGCTCCGGTGAATCATCCAAACGGACAAACAATATATTATCAATACGATTATCCGGATCCTGACAGTATTGTAGCTCCGCAGAAAGCATATATTCAGGCTTATGTTGACAGTTTTGAGCGGGCTTTGAACAGTTCAAATTTTATGGACAGCTCCCTTGGCTATGCCAAATTCATTGGCAACACGTCTTTTATCGATTATTTTTTCTCGAATGAAATCAGTAAAAATGTAGATGGTTACCGGATCAGTTCCTATTTGTACAAAGACAAAGAAAAGACACTCAAAACCGGACCGGTTTGGGACTACGATATAGCATTTGGGAATGCAAATTATTGTGGTGGGAATGATACTACCGGTTGGGCGTATCAATTCACGTGTACCGGCGATGGATACCAGCCTCCGTTCTGGTGGCAACGAATGATGCAGGATTCCAATTACACGAATCAGTTGAAATGCCGCTGGCAAAATCTGCGCACTACCGTTCTCGACAAGCAACATATTTACAATGTCATCGATTCCATCGCAGCGACATTAAATGAAAGTAAAGACTGGAATTTCACTGTCTGGCCCATCCTGGGAACATATGTCTGGCCCAATCCTTCGCCGTATCCAACAACCTATGCCGGTGAAATTCAAAATCTGAAGAACTGGGTGAATACCCGTTTGACCTGGATGGATAATAATGTACCGGGTCATTGTAATTGTTCTGTTGTATCAGGACAGCAAAATGTTTCCTGTGTGAGTTCCTGTGATGGTGTCGCATTTGCAAGCGGTGTTAGTCCGTATGCAAAAACATACACCTGGGATACAGGAATAGAAAATGATTCGATCACACAATTGTGTCCCGGAGCATACGAACTTACTTTCGAAGATGCTGTAGGATGCAGGCGTGTTACTACCGTGACGATTACAGAGCCTGCGCCGGTTTCAGTTTCCGCAAATGCAACTTCTGCCAGTTGTACCGGAAATGGATGCAATGCTTCAGCCACAGCAACACCGGGAGGCGGAACTCCTCCGTATTCGTATTTATGGTCTGATGGACAAACAACAGCTATCGCGACAGGATTGTGTGCAGGAAGTGTTCGTGTAGTAGTAACTGATTCGCGTGGTTGTAAAGATTCAGCGGATGCATTTATCAGTAATCCTATAGCCCCTGTTGCATCAATTGGCAACCAGAGCAATGTTTCCTGTAATGGTGCAGCAAATGGAAGTGCTTCCGTAAATGTAAGTGGAGGAAATGCTCCTTTCACTTATCTGTGGTCACCATCCGGAGGAAATCAAAGTACGGCAACCGGACTCATCGCAGGAACATATGAAGTTACTGTTACCGATGCTGTGGGCTGTGAAGGACGGGTTACAATTCTCATCACAGAACCAGTGTCAATGTCCGCAAGTGTGTCGGGAGTTTCACTAACTTGTTTCAACAGTGCCAACGGTTCGGCTTCAGCATCCATCAATGGAGGGACAGCACCTTATTCCTATTCCTGGTCACCATCCGGAGGAACAGGTAGCACTGCTTCACAATTATCATCAGGGAACTATACAGTAACAGCAACCGATGCTTCAGGTTGTACAATTACTGCAAGTACAGTACTCACTCAACCATCAGCCATCAATGCCGGTATATCTTTTTCTTCAGTCACTTGTTTCGGTGGAAGCAATGGCAGCGCTACAGTAAATCCTTCCGGTGGAACTGGAGCTTATACCTATCAGTGGTCACCCGGAAATTCTACATTGGCAAGTATTAATAACCTGATTTCAGGTACATATACCGTTACCGTTACCGATGCAAATTCCTGTACTGCAAATGCACAGGCAACGATCACACAAGCTTCTTCAATAAGTGCTAATACATCAAGCACTCCGTCGACGTGTGGGGCCGGGGATGGCACTGCAACAGTGATTGCTTCCGGTGGAACTCCGGGGTATACCTATCTCTGGTCTCCTGCGGGAGGTACGGGTTCAGCAGCGAATGCTTTGAGTGCAGGAACATATACAGTAACAGTAACAGATGCAAATTCTTGCTCAGTAACTTCCACTGCAATTGTAGCCAGTACATCCGGACTCGCAACAAGCATTTCAAATCAGAGCAATGTGAGTTGTAATGGTGGATCGAATGGAAGTGGAGCCGTTTTTGCGAGTGGAGGAATGACACCCTATTCCTATTCGTGGTCACCATCCGGAGGGACGGCATCTGCTGCAAGTGGATTGAATGCAGGTGTATATACAATCACAACAACGGATATGAGTGGTTGTGTCAGTTTACAACAAATTATCATTTCACAACCGTCTGCATTGTCTGTATCAATGAGTAATGTCCCTGTAACCTGTTTCGGCGGATCGAACGGCTCTGCTTCTGTAATTGCTACAGGCGGAACTCCGGGATATACGTATTCATGGACACCTTCCGGTGGAACTACTTCAACAATTAGTTCTGTTTCATCCGGAAATTATCTTGTTACAGTGACGGATCTCGCGGGATGTACAACTTCTTCTCCGGTTAATGTTCCACAACCCACTTCCATCTCGATACTAATGACAACCCAGGCTGCAATGTGCGGGATGGACAATGGATCTGTGACAGCAAATGTAAGTGGTGGAACAGGAGCATATCATTATTCATGGTTGCCAACCCTGGATACAATCAGTAGCATTCAGAACCTTTCAGCAGGAAATTATACAGTGACAATTACCGATGCGAATGCTTGTACCAAAACGGCAAGTGCAACTGTTGCAGCGAACACTTCTCCTCAGGTAGCTCCCGCTTCAGTGCAAAATGTTACCTGTAACGGAAATTCGGATGGTGCACTTTCAGTAGCTGTGTCCGGTGGCACCTTGCCGTATCAGTATACCTGGACACCCAATGTTTCTTCTACAGCTTTTTCTACAGCTCTTTCCGCGGGATTGTATAGTGTTGTTGTGAGAGATGCGAATGGTTGCACTGATTCAATCGGAATGTTGCTCGAAGAGCCTGCTCCATTGGCAGTGCTTATGTTTGCGAACAATGTGAATTGCAATGCTGCCATGGATGGATTTATTTATGCGGACGCAGGTGGCGGAACACCACCATATACCTACTCCTGGAGCCCTGGCGGACAACAGACAGACTCTGCAGTAAATCTTGGCGCAGGTTCATATGCTGTTGTTGTTACGGATTCTCTCGGTTGTTTCACGACTTCCTCAGCATCAATTTCAGAGCCTGCAGCATTGACTGCTTCTGTGACAGCACAGGATGTAACCTGCTACAGTGCTTGTAACGGTTCTGCACAAGTAAATATCTCGGGAGGAATTCAACCCTATTATCTCAACTGGTGCAACGGGGATACGGTAATGATGCAATCGAATTTATGTCCCGGAACTTGTCAGGTTGTTGTTTCGGATGGTAACGGATGCTTTATCAATCGGTCATTCACGATCGCGGAACCATCTCCATTGAGTATTTCATTGCAGCATATTGATGCAAGTTGTCAGGGTTGCAATGATGGATCTGCATCCGGTTCAGCTGGCAGGTGGATTGCCGCCATATGCTTATTTGTGGACTCCTTCTGGACAATCCACTTCGCAGGCGACGAATCTATCAGCAGGTATTTATACTTTGTGTATCACCGATTCCGGAAATTGTACGCAATGCGATACAGTGCAGATTCAGGATGGAATCATTGGAATTGAAGAATTGAAAAACAATACTTCACTCTATATTTTTCCAAATCCATTCACTGATTACACAACATTCGTATTTGGATTGAAACGAAATGAAAAGGTCAATCTCGAAATCTATGACTTGGCTGGTCAGTTAATAAAACCGATCATTAATGAGGAGATTCAGGCCGGTGAACACATTGTTCGTTTCGATGGAAGTCTGCTGAGCCCGGGTATATATATTTATCGTTTCCGAACCTCCAGTCATTCACAGACGGGCAGACTCATCGTGAACAGATAATTTTTTCTTCTTGAATTATTTTCACCTGCAACAAATTCAGATTCTTTCTGTTTGGCGTGTTTGAACGGAAACCGTTTTTCTAATTTTTATTGCCCTGAATCTGCAGTTGCCGGATCTTCAACATCGGTATTTGACCTGATTTTATCGGTAATTAGCCTTCGCAGAAGCTTCCTTAATTCATTTTTCTACCTATTTTTATCGCAAGGAATTACAGGCGTTCAGCGCTGCTAATTTTTGCAAAAAATTAATCATCATGAAAAAAGGAATCTTCTCCCTGTTATTTTTAATTCTTTCTTCTTTACTCTTTGCTCAAAGTCCTGAATTGTCAACCTGGATCAGGAACACAACAGGAGGAACCGGATACAATGGTATTCCTTCAAATGTGCAGGTAGTACAATATTCTACCGGAAATGTATACATCAGTTGTACATGCATTCCTGGCTACAGCATTGGACCTTGGACCGGAAATCCGAATACTCCATCCAATCAGAATTTTGTTTTTAAAATCACACGTTCTCCGATGCAAAATACCGGCAATCCGACAACGATCGGACTTGGCCATACAGGTGTTTGGTCCAACGGAGTGAGTGTATTTAATGTATCGGATGCGATGTCCTACCAAAACCAGGGCATCTGGAATCGGAATGCTTACTACTGGGAAGGATCGGGATTCGACAATTGTCTGGGCCACCCACAGCAGCAGGGAGAATACCATCATCATGTGAGTCCGACTTGTTTGTACAACGATGCGGATAGCTTGAATCATTCTCCTGTCATTGGATATGCTTTCGATGGCTTCCCGATTTATGGTGCCTATGCATTTACCAATACGAACGGAAGCGGTCCGATTAAAAGAATGACAAGCAGTTATGTTCTTTCAACAAATACAACAAGAGCCAATGGTCCTGCCGTGAATGGAACCTATCCTGCCGGTTGTTTTATTGAAGACCATGTGTACACCCAAGGCTCCGGTGATCTGGATGAGCGCAACGGAAGATTTTGTGTGACACCGGAATATCCTTCCGGAATTTATGCTTACTTCGTTACCATTGACGCAGCCCTCAACCCTGTATTTCCCTATACTATGTATGGTACATACTACGGTGTAGTACAGCAAGGCAATACAGGGCCTGGCTCCGGACATGTCACGATTACAGAGCCTACAACAGTGTATTCAGACAGCACAACTGCAATCCACGAAATCAACGCGCAGATTAAATTCGAGATCACACCGAATATTATAAATGAATATGCGTTCATTTATTTTGATCCGGCAAGTGAGAACAATATCAAAGGGGAATTGTATTCAACGCAGGGACGTTTGTTACAAACTTTCGATTTCATGCAACCGAGTATCAGTTACACCCTCGATTTCACAAAATACCCTTCCGGAAATTATTTCCTGCATCTCAGTTCAAAAAATGTGAGCCGGGTGGAAAAGATCGTTGTTGTGAAATAATTTCTTCCAAATCAGAATATCCTTACTTTGTACGCATGATTCATTGGCTGAGGTTTTCGGTGCTTGCGTTGGTGTTCTTTTTCAGTTGGAATACCTTGTATTCTCAGGCAAACTTCAGCATTCGCTTTGAACATGCAGTTGGCACTGAAGCATTGATTTTGGATTCCCTTCAGTACAAAAATGTTCTCGGCCAAAACTTTACTGTCAGCAAATTCAAATACTATGTCAGCAATTTTAGACTGAAAAGAAATGACGGAAAAGAAGAGTTTTCCAAAGAAGTTTTCCTGATCAACGAAGAAGATTCTGGTTCGAAGCATTTTCTGCTCAAAGATATTCCGGCCGGAAAGTATGCTTCCGTTCAGTTTACTCTGGGAGTCGACAGCATTCTGAATTGTAGCGGGGTTCAGTCGGGAGCTTTGGATCCTGTGAATGGAATGTTCTGGACATGGAACACCGGGTACATCTTTCTGAAACTGGAAGGAAAATCTCCGGAATCTACAGCCAACGGAAATATTTTTGAATATCACATTGGAGGTTACAAAACTCCGGCCAATTGTATCCGTCAGGTTATCCTGACTTTGAAAGAGAGAGATTCAGAGATATCTGAAATTTCGATCAAAGCGGATGTTGCAGAGATCTTTAAAAATACTGTCGCCCTCGATTTGGCAAAGTTGAATTCTGTTACTGACTTTCACAATGCTGAAATGGTAGCGGATAATTATTCCAAAATGTTTTCTATTCTTGAAGAGAGCAAAGCAAAATGAAGATTCGAAAAAGTCTGATTGTCCTTGCATTGCTTGTGTTGTTTACTGCTCTCTATGGGTTCATCCAGGAGAATCCGTATTTCAGTATATCAAAAAGGATGTTGAGCTAAAGATTCCCATAGGTTTTCCACAACCACTCTACGATCTTAAAAAAAATAAAATTACTCCTGCAGGATTTATTCTTGGCAGGAAATTGTTTTACGATCCTATTCTTTCCAAAGATTATTTCACCAGTTGTGCAAGTTGCCACCAGCGTTTTGCAGCCTTTGCGCACATTGATCATGCATTAAGTCATGGCATGCTCGGGCAATTTGGAAAACGGAATGTTCCGGCTTTGCAAAATCTCATCTGGAAAGATGCTTACATGGCGGATGGTGGAATTAATCACCTCGATCTCCAGCCTCTTGCGCCTCTTACCAGCCCGATTGAAATGGGCGAGAGCGTTGCCGGTGTCCTGGAAAAACTCCGGAACGATTCCCTTTATCCCGGAATGTTCAATAAAGCATTCGGCAGCGACGAAATTAATTCAGAACGATTATTGAAATCGCTTTCTCAGTTTCTGGCACTGATGATTTCATCCAATTCACCTTACGACAAATATCTGGAAGGGAAAATGGAATTCAGTAGCCAGGAGTTGAACGGTTTGAAATTGTTCCGGAGCAAATGTGAAACGTGTCACAAGGAGCCTTTGTTTACAGATAATTCCTATCGCAACATTGGCTTGAAACCGGATACATCACTCAAAGATTCCGGGAGAGCTGCCATTACCGGTGTAAACGAGGATAAAATGAAATTCAAAGTTCCTTCCTTGCGTAATGTAGAAGTGAGTTATCCCTATATGCACGACGGGCGATTCCGAAATCTCAAAGAAGTGATGAATCATTATGCTGATGGCAAATTCTTTACTCCTGATTTTGATAAAAGCATCGAAAAAGCTGTCGGACTTAGCGAAGATGATAAATCAGATCTCATTGCATTTTTGAAAACCCTCACCGATAAAACTTTTTTAATGGATAGAAGATTTGCAGATCCCGCGATGAAATAGATTTTCATTGCGCTTAAATTCGGTGTGATTCCATGAATATACTTTTGTTCAATGTGATCCACTTATTTATCCCACTTTTTAGTAGAGCAATTGAACGATACAGGATTTTGAAAATCTAAAATCTTAAATCTAAAATGCAGAGTCTATCCGCCATTCTCCAGGATCTTTCCATTAAGTATGGCAAAAAAGTGAAGACCTCTCGCGAACTTTGCGTTTAAAACTCTGCGCACTCTGCGGTTTAAAAAGCAATTGAATGATCCCGGATTTTGAAAATATAAACTTTGGTGCAAAAGGGTTTTGTGAATGCGTGGAATAAGAGTTTACAGAACCATCTGTATTACTTTGATTGAACTCATTGTCCATTTTGGGCCAATTTTTAATTCCCAATGTTTCTTCTTAAAAATCCTGTTGAGATTGGCATTTCTTCCAGGTCGTGCATTGATTTTAAAGCAAGTACAAGGTTCGTTGCAGGATTTGTTTATTTACTCCTAAACACGTAGGTTTGGATATCCAAGAATTCCCTTCCTGATGAAAATTCTCAATACCATCCTTTGTATCGGATGCTTCCTGTGTTGCGCCTTCAGCACATTCGCTCAAAAAATTAGCGGTGTCATTCGTGATGGAAAAACCAATGAGCCAATTATCGGTGCCATTGTTTCGCTGAAAGGAACAAGCATCGGCAGTAGCACAGATATTGATGGAAAATTTGAATTGGAAGTGAAGCAGGCATTGCCCGTAACACTTGTCATTTCCTTTGTTGGCTATGAGCCACAGGAAATTAAAGTAACATCCGTCGATAAAGGACTAAACCTGAAACTCAAATCAAAAGAGGTAGAACTAAAAGGCATCGAAATCACCGGCAGCCGGATTTCGGAAAAGCAAAAGGAATCTCCGCTCACAGTGGAATCGATGGATATAATTGCGATTAAAGAGTGTGCGCAAACCAGTTTTTACGAAGCTTTAGGAACCCTCAAAGGTGTTGATCTCACGAGCGCTTCTTTGGGTTTCACCATTGTAAACACCCGTGGCTTCAATAGTACATCTCCGGTTCGTTCACTTCAAATTATTGACGGGGTCGACAACCAGGCTCCCGGATTGAATTTTTCGCTCGGTAATTTTCTCGGCTGTTCTGAGCTGGATGTATTGAAAGTGGATATGGTGGCCGGAGCGAGTTCCGCATATTATGGTCCCAATGCTTTCAATGGTGTGATCAGTATGAACACGCGCAGTCCCTTCATCAAACCCGGACTCGAAATCGAATTGAAAACAGGTGAACGAAGCTTGATGCAGGGAGCACTTCGCTGGGCTCAGGTATTCAAAAATAAAGCGGGCAAAGACAAATTCGGTTACAAGATCAATGCATTTTATATGCAGGCAAATGATTGGGTTGCCGATAACATGGCTGCTACACCTCAATCCAAGGACAAAGAAAATAATCCCGGGGGATACGATGCAGTGAACAGGTACGGTGATGAGTATAACAATCAGAATGATGCTTCCGCAATTGCCGTAAGTCGTCCGGGTCTTGGAATCTGGTACAGGACCGGTTATGAAGAAAAGGATATTGTTGACTACGGAACAAAGAATCTGAAATTAAATGCTGCCCTGCATTATAAAGCAACAGAAAAAATAGAAGTTATTCTGTCCTCGAATTTTGGAAATGGCACGACAGTCTACCAGGGTGATAACAGGTACAGTCTGAAAGACATTTATTTTTATCAGCAGCGTGTTGAAGTGAGACAGGAAGGAAAATTTTTCGTACGTGCGTATACAACCAATGAAAATGCAGGGAATTCCTACGATGCATTTTTAACAGCATTGCTCTTGCAAAATGCAGCAAGAAGTGACGGGCAATGGGCTCAGGCGTATAGCAATCACTGGAATACTTCCTACGGAAATAAAATCCGGCAACTCCCGGGTTATCCTCAGCCGAATCAGTATCCGACGTATACAGATTATGTCAATGCTATCAATCCATGGTTGTTTGAAAATTATCCGGATACACTCTACAAATTTCACGAAGAAACGCGTGGTTATGCAGACCAGACAGTCACAACCACCGGACAATATCCTCGTTTCGTTCCCGGTACTGCTGCATTTGATTCCGCATTCAAAGCAATTACAACTACTTTATACACGGATGGTGGATCCCGTTTTTATGACAAATCTGCACTCACACATTTCCATGCCGAATACAAATTCACTCCCAAATTTATGGAGATCACTGTGGGCGGTAATTTCCGGGAATACCGCCCGGATTCAAAGGGAACCATTTTCAGGGATACAGGAGGATATGTGATTAAAAACCGTGAGTTCGGATTTTATACAGGTTTGCAAAAAAGATTTATCGACGACAAATTAAAAATCGATCTCAGTGCGCGTCTGGATAAGAATGAAAATTTCGATTATTTATTTTCTCCTGCATTGAGCGGAGTTTATACATTCAACCCGGCTCAAATTGTGAGAGTGTCTTTTTCTTCTGCGATTCGAAACCCATCACTTGCTGATCAATATTTATATTACGATGTTGGTCGTGCATTGCTCGTTGGAAATCTCGATGGTTTTGATTCTCTCGTTACCATCGAAAGTCTGCTGAATGAATTGAACACACAAAATGTAGACACCTTAGACTATTTTAATGTGGATCCCATTCGCCCGGAACAAGTGAAAACCGTTGAAGTTGGGTACCGAACTACTTTGTTCAAGAATTTGTACATGGATCTTGTCGGATACTACAGCTGGTATAAAAAATTTATCGGATACAAAATCGGAGCCTCTGTAGATTATGTTCAGGCAGTGAATCTTCTGAATGTAAACAACATTTATCGTGTGGCCACGAATTCAAAAGACGAAGTTACTACGCGTGGTGTATCTGTCGGACTAACGTATTATTTCAAGAAGTTTTTCGCACTCAATGGAAACTACAGTTACAATGTTCTCGACCGCGGCAACTCAACAGATCCTTTGATTCCGGCATTCAATTCACCGGAACACAAATACAATATCGGTTTCAGTGCACGGGATCTGGATGTGTATGTTTTCAAAACCATGCACATCCATAATGTCGGTTTCAATATCAATTACAAATGGATACAAGGTTTCGATTTTGAGGGCTCTCCGCAATTCACAGGATTTGTACCAACTTACAATTTGGTAGACGCTCAGATTACATATAAAATTCCAAAGATCCATTGTACATTCAAGCTCGGCAGCTCGAATTTGTTCGATAACCGTAAATTCACTGTATACGGTGGTCCGGTTGTTGGCAGGATGGCTTATTTTTCAGCATTGTTTGAACTCAGTAAATAATCATTTTTTCGACACAACCAAGCAAAGGAATAATTCTTTTGTGCAAATGTATTTGTTTGAATTCAGCCAAAATTCTGTTAAGTTTGTGCTAAAGAAAAACACCATGAGAAAACACTTACTTACATTACTTTTTGTGATGGGCGTAACCGGATTTACCGGGAACTTATTTGCCCAAAGATTTGTCAGCGAAATATTCAGTTCGGTCAATGTTACTTCCAACATTACTTATGGACAGAATATTCAATTTCTGACAGGAGCTGCTGATACAGTTGAATTGAAATCCGACATCTATGAACCGGTAGGTGATACCATGGGTGCAAGACCAACTGTAATTGTGATTCACACCGGAAGCTTCCTTCCTATTTTTTACAATGGACAGGCAACAGGTATTAAAACCGACAGCGCTGTAACTGAGTTGTGCCGTCAATTTGCACGCCGTGGCTACACAGCGATTGCAGTTGATTACCGTTTGGGTTGGAATCCTGCTGCAGTAGGTGCAAGCGGACAAGACATCCGCACAGGAACATTGCTGCAGGCAGTTTATCGCTCCCTTCAGGATGTGAAAGCTGCTGTTCGTTATTTCCGTAACGATGCGAACAATGCAAACACGTATCACATCGACAAGAATCTCTTCATCCTTGCTGGTGTAGGTTCAGGCGGATATGTAGCCATGGCATATGCGAATTTGAATGATCCTGCACAGATTGCTCTACCAAAATTCCTTGCAGCGACAACCAACGCTACGTATGGATTCACAGCCGGACAATCCTATATCAACCAGGCGATCTGGGGTGATTTCGATGGGTATGCCGGTACTCCCGGTTTTAATCTTGATAACAATACTCCGGGCGTCGACAACAGCGTTGCATTCATTGTGAACATGGGCGGTGCTCTTGGAGACAGCTCCTGGATGCAGGCAGCTCCTTCAGCTCCAATCGTGGCTTTCCACGTTGTGAATGATCCTTTCGCTCCGTATAAAGATGGTTCGGTTATCGTTCCTACAACAGGCGACTTCGTAGTAGACGTAAGTGGAAGCTGGCGCGTTATCCGCATCGCGGATTCACTCGGAAATAATTCTGCATTCCAGAACAATACCTGGACAGATGCTTACACTACCCGTGCGAATCAGATCAACGATGGTTACGATGGTTTGTTCCCTTTCGAAATGGCTGACCCTCCGGGCCCTGCAACAGGACAAGCGGGACCTTGGGAATGGTACGATTCAACAACGGTGTACATGACAGCGATGTTTGGTCTGGGCTTTACACAAGGACATTGTGATACCATCTGGTACAATTCTTTGGCTACAAATCCTGACATGAGCCGTACAAAAGCGCTTGCGTACATTGATACGATCATGGGTTACCTCAACCACCGGATTGCAGTTTCTCTGAATCTTACAACCGGAATTGATAATTCAGCGTTCATTCAAAGTACTCTGAAAGTATATCCGAATCCTGCTTCAGACTTGATCCAAATCGATGCATCGGCTTCCAGGACTCCGGTTCGTAGTATTAATATGTATGATATTTCCGGTCGTCTCGTTCGCTCACTCGATCGCCTTGATGATATGAAACTCATCATCAATACCCAGAATCTTGATGCAGGTTCCTATTTCCTGAAAATCAAATTCGATAGTGGGGAAGTGATTGAAAAAATCAGTATCCAGTAATTTTGTAATAATATTTTAAAAAAGGCCGCCGGGAATTTTTTCTGGCGGCCTTTTTTTGTATAAAATGAATCAATTCATTCACTTTGGCTATTTCAAAATATTAAATACCTTTCCTCTAAATTCAATTCTAGATGAACAAGTATACTCTCCTGTTCTTAATGACTTTCATGTCATACCATTTTGGTTCAGCTCAAATTAATTATTGCAATTCCGGTCGATATGATGCAGAAGTGTTTTCAACTGTGAGAATTACCTCCAATGTCAATTACGGATCGAATGTGGATTATACAGGAGCTACACAGGCACTTACGATGGATGTGTACGAGCCCGATTCAGATTCACTCGCTGCGCGACCATTGATTGTGTGGGCACACGGTGGCAGTTTCATGGGTGGAACAAAGAACGATGGTGATGTGACAAGTCTCTGCAATCATTTTGCAAAACGCGGTTATGTATGTGTTTCGATCAATTATCGATTGGGGATGACGATTCCTCCGAATCAGACGACAGCTACACAGGCAGTATATCGCGCTGTGCAGGACATGAAAGCGTCCATTCGTTTTTTCCGAAAAGATGCGGTGACAACAAATGTTTATAAGATCGATACAAATTTTATTGTAGTAGGCGGGAGTTCAGCAGGAGCATTCACCGCTCTGCATCTTGCTTACCTGGATGAACCATCGGAATTGCCTGCACAAATCGATACTACTCTGTTGGGTGGAATGGAAGGAAACAGTGGCAATCCCGGTTACTCTTCAGCTGTGAATGCTGTCGTAAATCTTTGTGGCGCACTTGGCAACAAAACATGGCTACACCCCGGCGATGAACCACTCTGCAGTATGCATGGAACCGTAGATAATGTTGTCCCTTATGCGACTGCGATGCTCAATCTGCTGAATATTTGGGCAATCATGGTTGTGGATGGAAGTTATTCTATCAACGATTATGCGAATAGCATTGGATTAACAAATGTCATGTTCACCTATTTCGGACAAGACCATGTGCCGTATTCCGGCAGTCTGGCTTACATGGATACAACTGTGCGTTTTGTAAGTAATTTCCTGTATTCGCAATTGGCTTGCACTCCCGCAGATCCAAATCCCTTGCCGAATACATTTCCAAGTACAGGAATTAATAACCTGATTGGTGATGCTGATGGAATTTCTGTGTATCCGAATCCTTCGATCAATCAGTTTTCTGTTGAAATGAAAAACGCTGATGAGAAGATTGAAAATTTGCAAATGATCAATTCATGCGGACAAATTGTAACTGAAATTTCTTCTACCGGGAATAAAATAGTATTGCAAAGAAATACTATGCCTTCAGGAATTTATCTCCTGCGGATTCAAACACATTCGAATGCGTATGTGAAACGAATACGTTTGTATTGATTCGAAAAATTATTGATCCCGGGTTTGTTTTGAAAAAGCCAGAGGTTTTGCTGTGACTTCATCGTATTCTTCCCGTTTTTTCAGGATATCAATTGCAGTGTAAATCGCGTCGCGGAGAGAATCTTCGTTCGCCGTTCCTTTCCCTGCGATATCATATGCTGTTCCATGATCCGGAGAAGTACGCACAACAGGTAATCCTGCAGTGAAGTTCACACCCGTAGAAAAACTAATCGTCTTGAACGGTACCAATCCCTGGTCGTGGTACATCGCAAGTACTGCATCGAATTTCCGGAAAGATCCGGAACCAAAAAATCCATCAGCAGAGTAGGGGCCATACACAAAAAGGCCGGAATCGAATGCTTGCTTCACTGCCGGTTGGATAATGTCCCGTTCTTCAACACCGATCAATCCGCTATCTCCTGCATGTGGATTCAAGCCCAGGACAGCAATGCGTGGTTTACGAAATCCAAAATCACGTTTGAGTGATTTGTTCATCAGTTGCAGCTTCTTCACAATTTTTTCAATGGATAAATGAGCAGCAACATCTTTCACCGGAATATGCCCGGAAACAACGGCAACACGTAATGTTTCACTCACCAGAAACATGAGATAATCCGGCGAATCAAATTTTGCACTTAAATATTCTGTATGTCCCTGGAAATTGAAATCTGGATTCTGTATCGTGTGTTTGTTGATTGGTGCAGTCACCAGCACATCGATTTTTTTGTCACGCAAATCTTCCGTTGCAGCTTCGAGCGATTTGAAAGCATGCATTCCCGAAATTTCAGTAGGCTTGCCCCATTCAACCGGAATTTCTTCTTCCCAGCAGTTCAGAACATTTGTTTTACGAAGAATTACTTCGTTGCTGTTTTTAACAGTCTGATATTGAAAATCGGTAAGGTTCAGTAATTTTCTTTGCAGTGAAACGAGTTTGTTACTTGCATAAATCACCGGCGTACACACCTGGTGCATTCTGTTGTCAAGAAAAGTTTTCATCACCACTTCGAGACCAATTCCATTCACGTCTCCACAAGTGATCCCAACTTTGATACGTCCTTCTTGTTCCAAATGACTCATAGTGCAGTTTTGAATTGTGCAAAGTTAGCAGAATATTTGACGGGGACGAAGGGACGAGGGGCGGGGGACGTTTACGCAGTCGGTAATTTTGAGAACTTTCTATTTATGAAAGGGGACGAGGGACGGGGGACGAGGGACGTTTCCGCTGTCGGTAATTTTGAGAACTTTCTATTTATAAAAGGGGATGAAGGACGGGAGACGAGGGACGATACTGCCATACTGAAGCATGGGGTCATTCTTTGAAGCAGGTAGTTTGTCGATAGAAATGTGATTGAATATTCTAACGAAATCATTGAGATATTTAGAAATGGACAAGGGCAATTACAGAAAACCAATGACATATAAGCATGGTGAACATATGAGATATCTTCTGCCGGTTCCGTCCCTCGTCCCCCGTCTACCGTCCCCTCTACATACTTTTAAAAAACTCATATAATAACCTAACCCCAACTCCCGTCCCATTTTTTCCCCGATAACTACTCGGTGAATGAACAAAGGATGGTCCTGCGATATCGAAATGCATCCAGGGATAATCAGTATAACGTTGCAGGAATTTCCCGGCGGTGATGGCACCGGCAACAGGTCCGCCAATATTTTTCATGTCTGCAATGTCGCTGCGGATCAGGTCATCATATTCATCCCAGTATGGAAACTCAGCAAGACGTTCGTACACAGCATTTCCGCTGTCACGAAGTTTACCACGCATTGCTTCACCTGCAGTTCCCATCGAAACGATTCCGTAGGAACCAACAGCCATCGCTGCTGCTCCTGTTAATGTGGCGAAATCCATGACGAGTTCAGGCTTGTATTTTTTTGCAAAATGAAGAGCATCCGCAAGGATCAGTCTGCCTTCTGCATCAGTATTCAGAACTTCAACGGTATGCCCGCTCATCATCGTGATCACATCACCCGGCGTATAAGCATCGCCACCCGGACGGTTATCTGTAGAAGGAACCAGGGCAATCACATGTACCGGCAATTTTGATTTTGCAATTGCATACATCGCACAAGCCACTGCTGCAGATCCGGCCATATCACTTTTCATGTAATCCATGGAGTTCGGTGTCGGCTTGAGGCTCAATCCGCCTGTATCATAAGTCACTCCTTTTCCAATGATGACAAAAGGTTTTTTATTCTTCGCATTTCTTGGTTTGTATTCCATGATAGTGAACGTCGGTGGTGCAATGCTACCTTTGTTCACTGCGAGCAATCCGCCCATTTTCAATGCTTTGATTCTTGATTTTCCAAGAACCTGCACTTTGAATTTAGCTTCTTTTCCAAGCTTCACGAATTCAGAAGCGAGTTGTGTTGCTGTGAGCCAGGATTGTGGTTCATTCACAAGTGTCCGGGCTTTGTAGACAGCATCAACAATGTGTTGCAATTCTTCAGTATGTTTCTCTTTTACCGACTTGCTTTTAATAGCAATTTCCCGAAGTGGATTTTCTTCCTTTTTTCTGTCTTTTCTGTATTTCAGAAACTGGTAATTTCCAAGTGCCAAGCCTTCAGCAACAGCCAATGTCGTTTCGGCATTTCCGGCAAGATCCTGGATTACGATCCGGTTTAATTTGTGCTTATTGATATTTCCCAGAAAGCTATCGCCGGCCTTCCGGCATGCTTCACGTAAACGGGTTGAATCCTTCTTATAATCAGGTTGAAATACAATCACCAGTCTGTCGTACTGGTTGATGATGATGGTTTTACGCTCAGCTTTTAGCTCTTTTTTAATAAAAGCGCCTTCTTCTTTCGAAAAAACTCTTTCAGGGATATTTCCATTGTCATCCAGAAGTAAAATCAGGGAATCAGTAGCCCTCGCGGAGGGGGTGGTGAGGATGGTAGTCTGCATTATATATTGTATTTTTGAAGGGCGGAAATTAGTTAAAATATTTTTGGCAGCTGATGCTTGCTGAAAATGCCTGGATCATTTTCCATTATTCCCTGATTCCGTTCCTTTTTATGAACGCCGAAACATTGCTTCAACGGGCCCTCAATTTAGAATTCCTTAGCATAGGCGAAGGCCAGTACCTTTTTGAGAATGCTCCTACCTCCGAGCTGATGGATGTTGCCAACGAGATCCGGAAAAAATATCATGCTGATAATAAAGTTACCTGGATCATCGACCGAAATGTAAATACAACGAATGTATGTATTGCAAATTGCAAATTTTGCAACTTCTATCGGATTCCCGGCCATGCGGAGGCATACATTACTACAATCGATCAGTACAAACAAAAGATAGAAGAGACCTTCCGTTATGGAGGTGAACAATTATTGCTCCAAGGCGGACATCATCCGGATCTCGGTTTGAAATTCTATGTTGATTTATTTAAAGAGCTGAAAAGTCTTTATCCGAATCTGAAATTGCATTCTCTCGGACCGCCGGAGATCGCTCATATCACAAAGCTTGAAAAATCCACGCATACGGAAGTGCTCAAAGCCCTGATGGATGCAGGTCTGGATTCATTGCCCGGAGCAGGAGCAGAGATTCTGAACGATCGTGTGCGCCGACTCATCAGCAAAGGAAAATGTACAGGACGGGAATGGCTTGATGTGATGCGTGCAGCGCATCAGCTGAAGCTTACGACTTCTGCAACCATGATGTTCGGGCACATCGAGACCATCGAAGAACGATTCGAGCATTTGGTGTGGTTGCGTGAAGTACAAAGTGAAAAACCTGCGGATGCAAAAGGCTTTATCGCTTTTATTCCATGGCCTTTCCAGGATGAGGGCACATTGTTGAGAAGAATAAAAGGCGTTCGCAACCAGGTGACCGGTGAAGAATACATCCGCATGCTTGCCTTGTGCAGAATCATGTTGCCGAATTTTAGAAACATCCAGGCAAGTTGGCTGACAGTAGGAAAAGAAATTGCGCAGCTATGTTTGCATGGGGGTGCGAATGATTTCGGTTCGATTATGATTGAAGAAAATGTTGTTTCCGTTGCCGGTGCTCCGCATCGTTTCACCTCCAAAGGAATTCAGGATGCCATTTGCGAAGCAGGTTTCATTCCTCAATTGCGTACACAACAATACGAATACCGTGAGCTCCCTGAACTCATGGAACAACAGGTGATTAATTATTAATCCATTCAAGCACTGATGGTTTTGAAAAGATTTTTTATTCTGTTTTTTTTCTTGTTCATCTGTTCTGACTTTGTTCAGGCTACTCATAACAGAGCAGGGGAAATGTACCTTGAGTTCGTCGGCCCTTTTCCGACTTTGTATTACAAAGGAACAATCATCACGTATACAAAAACCAGCAGTTCTGCTGCTGACCGGCCAACCCTGGATTCTGTTTATTGGGGCGATGGTTCACCACGAGATGTTTTTGTGAGGAGTCAGAAAATTGATTTAGGCAATGATATTTCTAAGAATATTTACATAGGATTTCATACATATAGCGGAAATGGAACCTATTATTTTCATTTCGAAGATCCCAACAGGAATTCGGATGTTGTCAATATTCCCAATTCCGTCGAAGTGCCTTTTTATGTAGAAACACAATTGATTTACAATCCTTTTCAGGGTCAACCGAACAGCTCTCCGATACTTACTTACCCTCCGATAGATCAAGGATGTCTCAACAGAATTTTCATTCATAACCCGGGCGCATATGATCCTGATGGCGACAGTCTTTCGTATGAACTTACTGTTTGTCGGGGAGCCAATGGGGATCCTATTCCCGGATATACATTCCCAGCTGCATCTACTACTTTTAACATGAATGCTCTCACAGGTGATCTGACATGGGATGCTCCGATTCAAGAGGGCGAATACAATGTTGCTTTACAAAATCATCGAGTGGAGAAATGGAAGTAAGATCGGGTATGTTACCCGTGATATGCAAATCCTTATCGGCAGCTGTTCTAATCACCCTCCTGAATTTTTTCCGCTCGCTGATACCTGTGTTGTTGCCGGAGATACTCTTGATTTTGATGTCACGGCGTACGACCCGGATGGAAACAGTGTCATTCTGACAGCAAGTGGCGGGCCTTTTGTAGTTGCTAATGCTGCTACATTTACACCGATCCAGTTAAATAATGATACTGTCACTTCGCATTTCAAGTGGGGCACAAATTGCCTGAACGTGCGTGCGCAACCATATCAGGTGCTTTTTAAGGCTCAGGATACGGATACTACCCGATTGGTAAATCTGAAAAATATTTCCATTCGTGTAATCGGATTACCGCCGGTGAATCCGATTGCTGTTGCAAATGGTAATGTTGTTCAACTACGCTGGAGTCCTCCGGGTTGTGCAGGAGCAACAGGTTACAGAATCTATCGACGACTTGGAATTTACAACGGCACAATTGAATGTCCTTGCGACAATGGGGCTCCTGCTTATGCCGGCTATACCTTGATTGGAACCAAGTCCACTATCAACGATACGACTTTCATAGATAACAACAATGGAGGTGGATTGTCAACGGGTGTTCAGTATTGTTACATCATTACTGCTGTGTATGCAGGAGGTTCTGAAAGTTGTGCGACACCGCAAACATGTGTGACTCTAAAAAAAGATCTTCCTGTATTGACAAATGCTGATGTTCGGACTACCGATTTGCTCAACGGTTCGATCTATGTTGCATGGAGTAAGCCAACAGATTTGGATACAATTCAGGATCCGCCACCGTATCAGTACCGTTTGTACCATTCACAAGACGGAATTGCATTCAATCAGATTGCTGTATTCAATGACCTGAACGATACAATCTATATTGACACTCTTATTAATACTGTGAATTTCCAGTGGACTTACAAAGTTGAATTGTATTTCACTCAAGCCAGTAATCTTGTTCTGAAGGGCAGTTCAACAAAAGCAAGCAGTGTTTTTCTTACACTTACTCCAAGCGATAATCGTTTGATTCTTTCCTGGACGGAAAACGTTCCCTGGCTGAATGAATATTATGAGATTTACAAAAAGGATCTTGTCTCCGGATTATTTAATTTGTTGGATACAACAAGTCAGCATTCGTATACCGATAGCGGTTTGGTGAATGGACAAAACTATTGTTATTATGTTCGGAGCATCGGTCTCTATTCTTTCCCCGGTTATGTGGATCCGATATTAAATCGCTCACAACAGGTTTGTGGCAGTCCTACCGATAATGTCGCTCCATGCAATCCGGATTTAACGGTGTTGTCGTTCTGTATTGATAATCTCAATAAACTGGAATGGACCAATCCCAACCTCACGTGTGCGGATGATGTATTGAAATATTATATTTATTATGCACCGTCCCAAAGTTCAGCCTTTGAGCGCATTGATTCCATCACCAATCCGAATGACACCACCTACCTTCATAGAAATCTGGTCATTCTTGCCGGCTGCTACAAAGTAACTGCGGTGGATTCAGTAGGGAATGAAAGTATTAATCCGCCGGCAGTGTGTGTGGATACATGCAGACAGTACGTCTTGCCTTC
>JADKKE010000004.1 GCA_016720655.1 Bacteroidota bacterium | reverse complement strand
TCTGCAGCGCCGTCTGTTCCACCATTACAGGAAACGTGAGAAACAACAGAACAAGTAGCAACCAGGGCAGCAGGCTCAGTGATTGTCACTGAACAGGAAGCTGTGCAACCGTTTGCATCCGATACGTTGTAAGTATAAGAACCGGCAGCAAGACCGGTGAAGGATCCTGTTCCGGTATAAGGTGCAGTACCACCGCTTGCAGTAACATCCGCAGCGCCGTCTGTTCCACCGTTACAAGAAACATGGGAGACAATTGAACATGTCGCAACAAGTGCAGCAGGTTCGCTGATAGTTACTGAACAAGTAGCTGTGCAGCCGTTTGCATCTGTAACAGTAAGAGTTTGTGTTCCTGCTGAAAGACCTGTTATCAGACCTGTTCCGGAATATGGAGCTGTACCACCGGAAGCACTCACAGAAGCTGATCCATCTGAACCACCATTGCAGGTTACATCAGAAACGAAAGTACAAGAAGCAAGCAGGACAGTCGGCTCAGTGATTGTTACTGAACAGGAAGCTGTGCAACCATTTGCATCCGATACATTGTAAGTATAAGTTCCGGCAGCAAGACCAGTGAAGGATCCTGTTCCAGTGTATGGAGCAGTACCACCACTTGCAGTTACATCTGCAGCACCATCTGTTCCACCGTTACAGGAAACATGAGAAACAACAGAACACGTTGCAACCAGAACTGCAGGCTCAGTGATTGTTACAGAGCATGAAGCTGTGCAACCGTTTGCATCAGAAATATTATAAGTATAAGAACCAGCAGCAAGACCGGTAAACGATCCTGTTCCGGTATATGGAGCAGTGCCACCGCTTGCACTTACATCTGCAGCGCCATCCGTTCCACCGTTACAGGAAACGTTTGCAACAACAGAACATGTTGCAACAAGTGCAGCTGGCTCAGTGATTGTTACTGAACAGGAAGCTGTGCAACCGCTTGCATCAGATACATTGTAAGTATAAGTTCCGGCAGCAAGACCGGTGAAGGATCCTGTTCCGGTATAAGGAGCAGTACCACCACTTGCAGTTACATCCGCAGCACCGTCTGTTCCACCGTTACAAGAAACATGGGAGACAACTGAACATGTTGCAACAAGTGCAGTCGGTTCGTTGATAGTTACTGAACACGTAGCTGTACAGCCATTCGCATCCGTAACAGTAAGAGTTTGAGTTCCTGCTGAAAGTCCTGCAATAAGACCTGTACCGGAATATGGAGCTGTACCTCCGGTAGCACTCACAGAAGCTGATCCATCAGAACCACCATTACAACTTGCATCCGATACCCATGAACACGATGCAGACAATACAGTTGGTTCTGTAATAGTTTCAGAACAGGTCGTAGTACAACCGTTTGCATCTGTGATTGTGAAAGTGTACGAACCTGCAGTCAATCCGTTAGGTGAAGGAGACACAGAATATGGAGCTGTACCACCACTTCCGGTAACAGTAACAACACCATCAGCACCTCCGTTACAAGAAACGTTTGAAGCAACTGAACACGATGCTGAAAGAACTGCCGGCTCAGTGATTGTCACTGTACAAGAAGCTGTACAACCATTCGCATCAGAAATATTATAAGTATAAGAACCTGCAGCTAAACCGGTGAAGGAACCTGTGCCTGTATATGGAGTAGTACCACCGCTTGCAGTTACATCCGCAGCGCCATCAGTTCCACCGTTACAGGAAACGTTTGCAACAACAGAACATGTAGCCACAAGTGCAGCAGGTTCAGAAATGGTTACTGAACAGGATGCGGTGCAACCATTCGCATCAGATATGTTGTACGTATATGATCCGGCAGCAAGACCGGTGAACGAACCAGTTCCGGTATAAGGCGCAGTACCGCCACTTGCAGTTACATCTGCTGCGCCATTCGTACCACCATTACAGGAGACGTTCGAAACCACTGAACATGATGCGACAAGTGCTGCAGGCTGAGTGATCGTTACAGAATTACTTGCAGTACACCCAATTCCATCAGTGACAGTAACAGAATATGTTCCTGCAATAAGGCCAGTCGCTGTAGAAGTAGTCTGACCATCCGACCACAAATAAGCAGTATACGATCCATTTCCACCACTTGGGCTAGCTGTTGCAGAACCATTGGAACCACCATTGCACGACACATCGCTTTGGCTAAATGAAATCGAAATAGCCGGGTCAATATTAACAACTGAAGTTGCAGTTGAAGCACAACCATTGGATAAAGTTCCACTAACTGTGTACGTTGTACTTACCGACGGTGTAGCAATTACAGGGGTACCAGAAGTTGTGTTCAATCCTGTGGCTGGCAACCAGGCATAAGTGACTGGTTGAGTTATGTTGAACTGAACATTGTTTCTGGATGAATAGGAAAAATTCACAGTACTTGAAAATGCATCTACAGAAGCAGCAGTCACATTGTCAGCACGGTAAAAGTTAGTTGCAGTATATCCAATCCCTGTATTAAATGTTGCTGTATTGAGAGTACCGGTACTTCCTGTGTTATTATTGCTGAAATTGAATTCAAGAATCAAGGAGCTTGAACCATCCCAGGTTATAGGAGAGGTAAAAGTGAATGTATTCAATCCTACGTTTGGAGTATAGCTTTGCGGACCAAAGATTGTTGCCCATCCTGTAGTAATTGGCGTTGTTGACAATGAAGTTATCGATGGAGACAACTGGTATTTTACTCTGTAATTTAAAAGCGCATACGTTGTTCCGGCAGCTGCCAGGTTGATGGTAATAGAATTTATCTTGGAGCCACTGATCAATCCTAAGGCAGTCAATTCTGACGCACGCCACATAGTTTGTTGCTTCATTCCACCGTAATAGTTCTGCAAAGTTGGGTCCAAGTGTTGAGCTACTCGTGTTGGAAGAAGTTGTTGACGATCCGGTACCTGAAGTAACAGTAGAAACAAGCGGACCGCCGGAAGCAGCAAGTGAAACACTTCCCCCAGAACAAATGGTAGTTGAAGAAGGAGTAACCGTCACTGCAGAAGGCGCAGGGATTATCGTTACTGTTACAGTGCTAGTCTTGGTACAACTATTGGCATCCGTACCAGTAACAGTATATGTTGTATTGACAGAAGGAGAAGCAATTACAGTGGCACCTGTGGATGCGCTTAAACTACCTGCTGGTGACCATAGATAAGTACTTGCTCCTGAAACTGTGAGAGAAACACCACTTCCTAAACAAACATTTGGTGAAGCCGGGCTCACAGAAATTGAAGGCAAAGCATTTACAAGAACAGTATAAGTTGCATTAGCAACCGTACACGGGTTACCTGTGACAGTCATTGTTAAGGTGACAGTATTTCCTGCGTCACCTGCTTGTGAAGTATATGTGGGAGATACAGTAGCTCCACCACTTGTAATAGAACCTGCTCCATTTTCGGTCCATGAGATTGTTCCATTGGAAGCTGAAATACCACTGACTGTTGCAGAACCACCAGCACAAATAGTCTGACTGCCTCCGCTTCCGGATGCAGTTGGTTGTGCGACAACAGTCAGGTTTTTGGATGCGCTTGCTGTACCACAAGACCCTCCACTTGAAGTAAGAGTTAATACTACAGTTCCGGAAAAACCAGAAGGCGGAGAATAGGTTCCATTTAATGTTGTTGCATTTGGATTAAAAGCCCCTCCGATTGCACCATCCGACCACGTACCTCCGGTAGCAGTACCGGAAACACTCCCACCAAGTAATCCTGAAGTTCCGTTCTGACAGATTGAACTGAGTGCTGAACCCACGTTTGCTGTTGGGCCGTTGACTGTAATCGTACCCGTTGATGTGCTACTCGTACAACTTCCGGTTGGTGTAACAGTATAATTAAATGTACCTGTTACGGACGGACTGCCACTAATCGTCACAGTTCCTGAACTATAAGAACCTGTGACACCTGTTGGCAAACCGGTAATATTTGCTCCTGTTGCACCAACGAGTGTATAAGTAATTGTTGTTATCGAATAGTTTTTACAGAGACTGAATATTTGTCCCGGCTCCTGAAGTAAGTGTGTTGGAACAAGTCCATGTGATCAATACCTGACCACGCGCTCCATCCCCTCCACTATTGTTTCCATCACCGGAACCACCACCACCACCACCCGGTGTTCCCCCATTTGAACCATCACTTCCGGAATTGCCGCCATTTCCCAATCCCACCACCACCAAGAGAGCCGCGGCAGCAGCCGTAACCGTGGTCCGAGTACCAGCTCCGGATGTGCCAACAGCTGCGGTTCCTGCTGATGATCCACCAGGACCTCCCTGACCAGTATTGTTATTTCGTCCCGTTCCACCCGTACCACCTGAGAATTTTGTCGTTCCTACGCTGGAAGTACCAGAACCACCTGCACCACCATTACCGGGGTTACCACCTGAAACTGCAGATCCACCAGCACCACCTTTTGCCATGACAGTGGAAATATTAATAAAATAAGAATCACCTCCGGCGGATCCATTCCCTGTACCCCCATTGGCACCAGTACCAACAGTAACGGTGTAGTTATTTCCTGGAGTTACAGAAACTGTGTTTTTTGCATAAGCACCACCTCCACCTCCACCTCCACCATCGCTGTTAGAAGTATTACCCCCACCAGCACCGCCTGCACCCCAACATTCAACCACTACGGATGTTACTCCTGCTGGCGCAGTGAATGTTCCTGTAGTAGTAAATGTCTGGGTTTGTGCAAAGCCTGACTTTGTGAGAATAAACAGAAAGGCGACTAAAATGTGTTTCAGGATTTCGTAATTTTTTTCATGAGAATTTTGGCTTTTATCAAGTTGGGGGTTGTTGATTAATTATATTTTATTGTAGCTCCATTAGTTGTTATGGGCATAGTTGCTCCCAAATCAACCGAAGTAGATTCATTCTTGAAATCAACAGCACGGCAAGATATTTCCAGCTGAACCCGACTTACAAGTTATCTTGCTTAAGCAATTGTTACCAATGGCGAATGCACTGAATTACATGGCAAACGAATTGGTTTATCCCGGTTCAATCCTTTTCCACAAAGGATAAATTTCCGTGATTTTTATACGCATTAACTACAGGCAACATATGATGAGGTTTTGTAAAATATCCAAAACCATAAAATATATTCAAATATTTATCTGTTAAGAATGAATGGCAGTTTCGAGAAAAAGAATGAATGATTTCGCTGACAATAATGTCCGCTACAGTGCAATTAAATTTCAATGGATTTGTCGGGGGCAAAGTCATATGAAAATATCAGAATAATTTACATCATGCCATGAAAACTGCGCCAATTAAGGCTTTCCAAGGCTTGTGCAAACATAAGCCTTTAGAACCCGCTCTGGTAGCGGTTTTTGGCCAACACTGAATATTGCTTGGGGAAAAAATGTTAAAAAACCAGCTTATTATCGGCTCACAAGGAATTCATGTAATCGTCTTATCCGAAATGTGCTTAGTGGTTCTTTTTTTTCATCCAACGAGTCAGAAAAAAACCTTTCCGGTCCTCATTCCATCGTTTTGATGAATGATGACTCTTTCGCATCATCTTACGAGTGTTTTTGGATTGATTCTTTAAATGTTGTTTTCTGGCCTTCTCAACACTTTTATCAAATTTTTTCTGTTGCAGAGCTTTCTTCTTTTCGGCAGTTTTTTGTTGTTTGCCAACAGGCGCAGGTTAAGGAGAGCGTGCATCAAGATCCTGAGCATGCAGCGCTTTCCCCATTAACAACATCACTAAAAAAAACAGAATTTTGAGTTTCGGAATCATGGATGACTAACGAAAATTCAGTAAAAGTATTCTGTACCAAAAGTTCTTTCTACCTGCCAACAACTTAACTTTTTACCTGCAATTCCATTCCGCACTGCGGACATGCCCCGGGTTTGTCAGCCATCACTTCCGGATGCATTGGGCAGGTGTATTGAGTTGCGCTTGTCGCTGCACTTGTATCCACCGGTGCTGCTGTACTGCTGGAATCAGTTGCTGTTGCATCCGACTTGTTTTCGTTACCTTTACAAGCAACAAATAACAATGGAATTGCAATGAAGAGAATTAGTTTTTTCATGGTTAAATGGTTTGAAAGACAAATATAAATAATGCAAAAAAGATCCACTCCAACCCCTCCAATTGTTATGAACAAAATCTTTTGGATCCTTGCCTGGGCAAGTGCTTTGTTTTTCATTCAGGCTTGTAAAAAAAGCAACAGCGAAAACAATATTCCAAATGTAACCGTTGACCGAGTAGTTTCCCTTGGTCTGCCTCAGTATGCAGCGTTGAACAGTATCGGAAATTCTCTTGCCATCGATGGCGGAGTAAAGGGAATTGTAGTATATCGGAGAAGTATAGATGAATTCACCGCTTCCGAAAGAGCCTGCCCTTACGACCCCTCTGTAAATGCTGCGATCATTGACATTGACACCAGCCAGGTGATTGGCGTGGACAGAAACTGTGGCAGTAAATTCAGCTTTGCTGATGGCTCCATTATTCAAGGTCCTGCTTCCCGACCCATGAAACAATATGTTTGTGAATACGACGCGACGAATCAAACTGTGTATATACACAATTGATTTTTTTTGATAGTAGAGAGTAGAGAGTAGAAAGTAGAGAGTAGAAAGTAGAGAGTAGAAAGTAGAAAGTATGTAAATTATATATCTTCTTTTTGGGGCTGGTTTACAAAAACTGAAAGGGTCGGAAGTGCAAAATTACTTCCATGTTTCCTCACAATTTCCAGAATTGCAAAGTTGATCTCTTCCTTTACTTTTAGATATTCTTCGTAAACGGGAGTCATCACCACATAAATTACCAGTATATCCAGGGAACTGTTACCGAATTGCTCAAATCGAACTATCGGGTGAGGTTCAAGCAATGAATGTGCATTCAGAAGCTGGCGGATGTCCTTAAGAATACTTTTAAGCTGGCTCTCATTTGTGGAATAAACTAATCCCAGGGAAAACTTTGCTCTTCTAACAGTCCTGGCTGTCTCGTTAATCAGTTCAGCATCCACCATCTTTTTATTGGGAACAGTGACAAGCATTTTATCCAAAGCCCGGATACGGGTAGACCTGAACCCGATACTGTCTATCGTTCCTTCCACAGCACCTGCTTTGACATGATCTCCTACTACAAAAGGTTTATCCAGAAAAATCGTGAATGAACCCAAAAGATTTTCAAGAGTCTCTTTGGCTGCAAGTGCAATAGCCAATCCACCAATTCCTAATCCGGCAACGAGGGACAAAACATCAAGATCGAAAGTCACAGCCAGCATGATCAAAAATCCAACACCCGCTACAATTACTTTTGCGATCTCTTTTACAAATGGAACAAGCTGGTCGTCCAGTTTGGATTCTGTGTGCATGGCCCTGGATTTCATCACCAGGCCAATAAATTCGATCACTCTTGTTGCAATCCATGTTACTGCAAGAACCATTGTTCCTTGAAAAACCTGAATTAATACAAACCGCAGTCCGAAAACATTTTCCGGATCCAGATTCCATTCCTTTGGGAATGATAATCGAGTGCAGGCAACATAGACAATGATTACCAGAATGAGAAAACCAACAGGGGCAGAAAGCAAGGCGATGAATTTTTCAACACCTATATGTTTTCCATATCTGCGGAACAGCCGATACAGAAGCCGGCTGAGTACTTTTGAGATGAATTTTTTTAATAGTAAGCCAAGGAATAGTATCCCAAAGAACCAGAGATAATCAGCGAGAGTGTTGTTTAGAAAAGTGTGTTGAAGAGCAGTGTTGAATTCTTCCATGAATCAAGGATCTAATGGTCAGAAATCTGATTTTTTATTGCAAAGTTCAGAAGATTTCAATGGTACTAAACCAATTTAAGACTCCTCAAAGTCAAATTAATTTCTCAATTGACCATTCCAATGCAGCCTGACTCAACCGAACAGACTCCGGATGACGAGTGTGAACCTCTTTCAGCGCCCCACCAATACAGGATGAAACATCTGAGAAAATAGCATTATCGGAAATTTCAACCTGATCACCCATGAGGTAACGGAACACGCGAGCCATTCCACAATTGGCTATAAAATCAGGAATCACAGTGACGTGCGAATCCGCATATTCTGCGATGCTTCCAAAGAAAATTTCATTATCGGCAAAGGGCACATTGGCGCCACAGCTTATCATTTCCAAACCTTTGTCAATTAGTCCTTTCAGATGCTCCTTATGGATCAAACGCGAGGCCGCAGCAGGAATAAATATTTCAGCTTCGGTGTGCCATATCTCTTTTTTAATAGTCTCAAGTGGCAAAAGATTTGTCGCTTGCAACTGATTTCCATTTCTATTTAGGTACAAATCTTTGATTTCATTGAAGGAAAAACCGTTCTTATTTAGCAGGCCACCATTCCTGTCGATAATCCCAACAACCTTGACACCCATCTGAGCCAGATAATAACCCGCAGCTGCACCAACATTTCCCCATCCCTGAATAATCGCTCTTTTCCCCTTTGCGTTTGAGCCTTGCAGCAAATACTGGTGACGAACAGATTCAGCAACTCCATAACCTGTGATCATGTCTGCAACAGTGATATTTTGTTGTACATCCGGTGAATACAACGGATCATCGAGTCTTTTCTTGACTCCTTTTCGCAGCTGATCAATGATTGCCGCCTTTCTCTCTTCTGTTGCATTAAAATGTGCAACAACCGTTCCTTCCTGCGGATGTCGCAATCCAAGCTTTTCAGTAATCGGAATCACATCATGAATTTCATCCACATTTAGATCGCCTCCAGTTCCATAATATGTCTTCAACAAAGGCATGACGGCCTTGAACCAACGTTCAAGAACGCCCTTTTTTCTTGGATCAGAGGGATCAAAATTGATTCCTGATTTGGCCCCACCTATCGCCGGACCACTTACAGAAAACTTGATTTCCATAGTTTTAGCCAGAGATTCCACTTCTCGCATGTCCAAGCCTTTGCGCATTCTTGTTCCACCTCCGGCCGACCCACCCCGCAAGGAATTAATGACAATCCAACCCTCGGCTTCGGTTTCAGGGTCCTTCCATTCAAACACAATTTCAGGACGTTTTTCTTCAAAACGACGGATTAACTCTTTTAGTCTGGCTGATTCGAAAGTCGCAGTTTGTTCGCTCATGATAATTAAAAGGAGTGCAAACCTACGGGAAATCAGGGAAAAGGCAAAGGGATTGCTTGTCGTTGTTGTTTAATAGTTGTTCAGATTGCAGGATATTGGTTATTGGATTACCTGGTTTGAGTTACCGGTTTATGGAGATATTGTCATAGATGATATTATATCAGGCAATCTAACTCTCAAGACCCTGGGCTAATCTCCAAATCCGCTTAACAGACTACTGACACCTGAACCACACCCTAACCACTATCGCTTCCGCACCGATCGACCCTCGGCCCCGCCTTTGTCCCTCTTCGAATAAAATAATTTTTTTTGGAAGAAGTTGAATTGATATTGTAAATTTGAACGTCACCATCTAATATTGCATCATCGTCTAATCACATTCAATTCACCAGCCATGGCAACCAAAAAGAAAGCATCAAAAAAACCAGCAGGAAAAAAGCCTGCAAAGAAAAAATCTCCTGCAAAAAAAGCAGCGAAGGCAACTAAAAAAGTAGCTAAGAAAAAGCCGCTCCCAAAAAGAAAGCAGCGAAGAAACCAGTTGCTAAAAAAGCGGCTGCGAAGAAACCCGCAGCTAAAAAAGCAGCTCCTAAAAAACCTGCAGCTAAAAAAACAGTAGCTAAAAAACCGGTAGCTAAAAAAGCTGCTCCCAAACCTGCTCCTAAGCCTGCTCCAAAAAAATCAGAGCCAAAGGCAAAACCAGCAGCACAACCAAAAGCTATTGTAACAAAAGCTGAAATTCTAGAAATCACTCCGATTTCACCACCCGAGATCGATAGCACAGAGGAGATGGATCTTCCAATGGAAGAGGATATCAAAGGATTTGATGATCCTGCTCCAATGAGTGATTTTGAAGACGACGACGATGACTTTTAATCAATCGGGATTTTTTCGTTCTGCTGTGGCGTTTTCCGTTGCATGCAGATGGTGAATATTGTCCCATTAACAAAAAGAGCATTCGAAAATTCGAGTGCTCTTTTTTATTGACAAAAAATTAAATCAAGGCTCCCAGATGATTCCGCCGCAATTATCGCGACTTGAACCTGTAACACTTGAAAGGCAATTCACTTCTTTTCTTTTCCGGAGCACCCCGAGAAAAGCAAAAATCAGGGCTTCTTTGAAGTTAATGATTTGTACATCCGGGACAACAATTGATGCTTTAGAATAGAATTTTATCCGATCCAATAAAAAAGAATTGTGAACTCCTCCCCCACTCACAATCATATTTCCGGATTTTGTTTGCTTTCCGATTTGCTGTGCGATATGCTCGCAAAAAGTAGCGAGCAAATCTTCAACTTTCATTCCGGGTTTGTCAAATACAGGTAAAATATCTACCTCCAGATCTTCTCTTCCTAAAGATTTTGGATACGGTTTATTGAAATAACCGGACTTGTTAATTTTATCAAGCAGTTCATTATTTATAGTGCCTTTCGCAGCGTACTTTCCTCCCTCATCGTATTCGTCTCCCAGCCGACAAGCAAGCGCATTCAAAACAATATTACAACCACACACATCAAAGGCAATTCTTTGGTTATTTTCTTCAAAGGATATGTTTGCAATGCCTCCGAGATTCAAACAATAATCAAATTCTTCAAACAGCAAACGATCCCCGATCGGCACCAGTGGTGCACCTTGTCCGCCCAAAGCAACATCGGCACTCCGGAAATCACAGATTACAGGAAATCCCGAAACTGCAGAGATGGAGGAACCATCGCCAATCTGACTCGTGTATCCGGAATCAGGCTGATGAAAAATAGTATGCCCATGTGAGGAAATAAAATCAGGATCCAAAGAATGTTTGGTGCAAAAATCTTTTACCAATTGACCAAAGAGTTTTCCGAGAGCTGAATCCACTTTCACAAACGTTTCTGCATTTTTAGTCGGCAACTCAGTCAGGATTTTTTTCCATTCCTCAGAATATGAAAAAGTTTCAGCCTTCAGAATTGCATAAGTCCAATGAGTGTTGAACTGAAACGTACAATAGGCCAGATCAACACCATCTAGTGAAGTGCCCGACATAATTCCAATCACATTATACTGCTGCATACTTTATTTTCATTTCAAATTAATTTTTCAAGGTTGATTTACAAGAAGAATTTTTCCCTGCATAAAATCACCTTTCTCAGAACGCGCATACAGAAAATAAGCACCTGCAGATAAAAAAGAAAGATCTAGTACTCCCGAATTTTTTTCAGATTGAAAGATAATTTTCCCGGAAAAATCCCGAACAACCACATCCTTCAACTCGGAAGGCATGATCTGGATCTTTCCATCTGAAGGATTGGGATAGATTTTTATCTCGTTCGTGAGTACCATCGGCAGCGTTTCACCAAGAAGAATTCCCCCGGTTGCATCTGTTTTTACAAAATAAATCAATGGCAAGCCTGTTGCAAGAGCGGCGCTTCCAACACTAAAATAACCTGAATCCATGGTTGCAACAACACTCCTCCCATTCGCATCCCCGGAATTGTAATCCTTGGTCCATTCCACATTTCCAAGGGTATCTACTTTTACCAATTCAAGATAAGACCGGGAATTTCCGCAGAGGATATAACAATTGTCTGAGGAGATTGAAACATCCATTGTCGTTTCATCAGCATTGCTCAAACCAATTTTTCTGGTCCACAATGTGTCCCCGGCAAAATCTGTTCGTACTAAAAAATGATCTCCTGAAACCAAAGCACTCGCTGCTGTAGAACCGGCGATCAAAATCCCGTCAGGCAACACCAGGAGAGAATTTCCTGTCGACCATCCTGAACCAAAATATTTCTTCATCCACAGAGAATCGCCATTGGAATTTACTTTCATCAGAAACATTGCTCCGCTTGTATCCCCAAAATCCAATACATAACCGGTAAAATAAATCGAACTATCCGGTGCCTGCGCTACATCAAAAATTTCACCGAGTCGTGTTCGCCATTCTTTGGACCAGAGGGTAGCACCGGTCAGGTCAACAGATTCACTTTTAAAATAATATGCATTGGTTTGGATGTTAACAGATCTGCCTGCTCCAATAATATGATCATCAGCTGTCTTGCAAACGGAATTAAAACGTTCATTCGAAAAAAGAGCACCTGTGGAATGACGCCAGAGCAGAGTGCCGTTTGGATCAAGCTTTAGCAGAAGCGCATCACTTTGAACAGTATCTTCTGTTCTGCCGGAAATAAAAATATCACCAACGGCTGACCGGATTCCACGCGAAGAAATTTCTCTCAGGGAATTTGAAGGAATAATTCGTGAACGCGTAGTGTCTCCATAAACATTCGCCCATACCACACATATTTTCTGTGAAAGATTACTTTCCGCGATTGTTCCAATTGCCAAAAGCGAACTATCCGGTAATTCCATTCCACTGGTACCAAGATGTGATGCCCCGGGAATGATGCCAATGGAACGTTCAAAGGACTGCTGAGCTGCACACCCATGTGGGAGCTTGATGAATAGGAGGATCAGGAACAGAACCCGGAAAATACCTGCCGTAAAATGCTCGGCAACTAACTCTTTACAGCACAATTTCAAATAGTTAGAATCAATTTTCAGATGCATACGAGGGGTCATATTTCCTTTGGGAATCACGTTCAAATCGTGTAGGTTTGTTCGCGCAAATAAAAGTAGCAAATCCTCCCGGAATCCTGCAAAACGGGAAACATTTCAACACAAAGAACACGATTATGAATTTCGATTTGAGTGAAGAACACCTGATGATCCAAAAAGCGGCCCGCGATTTTGCACAAAATGAATTGAAACCGGGAGTTATCGAAAGAGATGAGCATCAAAAATTTCCATCTGAACAAATCCGGAAAATGGGTGAACTGGGTTTCCTTGGAATGATGGTGGACCCAAAGTATGGTGGCGGCGGAATGGACACAGTATCTTATGTCCTGGCGATGGAAGAAATTTCTAAAGTGGATGCTTCTGCTTCCGTAGTGATGTCAGTAAACAACTCACTTGTTTGCTGGGGTTTGGAAAATTATGGTTCGGAATCACAAAAGCAAAAATATTTGGTTCCTCTGGCAAAAGGGGAAATCATCGGAGCATTTTGCCTTTCAGAACCGGAAGCCGGCTCTGATGCAACTTCGCAGCATACTACTGCTATTGATGCAGGGGATCACTACATATTGAATGGCACGAAAAACTGGATCACCAACGGATCCACAGCATCTGTTTATCTCGTTATTGCACAAACGGATGTAGCCAAAGGTCACAAAGGTATCAATGCTCTTATTGTTGAAAAAGGAATGCCCGGTTTCACAATCGGACCGAAAGAAAATAAACTCGGAATAAGAGGAAGCGATACGCATTCGCTAATGTTCACGGATGTAAAAGTTCCAAAAGCCAACCGGATTGGTGAGGATGGCTTCGGTTTTAAATTTGCAATGAAAACACTTACAGGAGGACGTATCGGAATCGCTTCACAAGCTCTTGGTATCGCTGCAGGTGCTTATGAACTGGCATTGCAATATTCAAAAGAGAGAAAAGCATTCGGAGTTCCAATTTCACAGCATCAGGCAATCCAATTTAAATTGGCCGATATGGCTACCGAAATCGAAGCCGCACGATTGCTCTGTTACAAAGCTGCATGGATGAAGGATCAAAATCTGGATTACGGACTTTCTTCTTCCATGGCAAAACTTTTCGCTTCCCGGGTCGCAATGGAAACAACTGTCGAAGCTGTACAAGTGCATGGTGGGTATGGTTTTGTAAAAGAATTCCATGTCGAACGCTTGATGCGCGATGCTAAAATCACACAGATCTACGAAGGCACTTCTGAAGTTCAGAAAATCGTTATCAGTCGTTCCATTCTTGGAAAATAATTTTCTTATCATTAGTATTAATGCCTGTCGATGTACCGCAACATCCTGAAATTATTTTCTCTCCTATCGATCAGCGTGTTGTTTAGCTGCAGCTCGCAAAAAAATTTGATTTATTTTCAAGGGAATATTCCTGTTCTGAAAGAATCAGAAGGCTATAAACTCCGTATTTATCCCGGAGACATACTTTCTATAAATATTTTCACCATCAATGCAGAAGCATATCCTTATCTGGCCGTGCCTGCAGATAAACCTTCGAGTGACAATCGCTCGCCATATGAAAAAGGATATGTGGTAAACGAACACGGAGAAGTCAAACTTCCTTTGATTGGCACTATTCTTCTCACTGGAAAAACGATCAATGAAGCGACTCAGGCATTGGAAACAAAGTTTCGGGAATACATGGAAGATCCCATTGTCACTGTCAAGAAATTAAATTTCAAAGTCACAGTGCTGGGAGAGGTAAACCGTCCGGGCACTTACCCCATCCTGAATGAACATGCTACATTACCGGAAGTATTGGGGATGGCCGGTGATCTTACAATTTATGGTGATCGCACCAAAGTGAGAATCATCCGTGAAGAAAATCAACAAACAAAAGATTTTTTTCTCGACCTCACGAAAGGCGAAACCCTCACCGCGGATACTTACTTTCTGCATCCGGATGATATCATCTACATTCAACCCTTGAAGCGACGTGCATTTCAGAATATCAGTCCTTCAGTTACAATCTTTACTTCTGTCATCACGACAGCAGTTATTGCCCTCACTTTCATACTTACCCAAACCAAGTAAACCATGCGAACAAACGAAGGGGCTCAACGCCGCAACGACGATGAAATCGACCTGCGTTTACTTTTTTACAACATGCGCAGGAAATGGCATTATTTTTTGCTCTCTGCTATTCTTTTTTGCGTCGGCGCATTTTTTTATATCCGATTTACTTTGCCTGTTTTTGAAGCACGTGCAAGTGTATTGGTAAAAGATACCAAAAACACGTCGAACAATATTGAAGACTTTCTCACAGGAGATTTATTCGGAAACACCAAAAATATTGCAACAGAAATCGGGATTCTAAAATCACGTTCTGTTCTCGAAGAAACGATCAACGAATTACATCTTGGGGTAAGCTATTACGGGAAAACAACTTTTTTCAAATTCCCTCTTTACAAAAACCAGCCCTTCGTGATTAAGCCGATCCGGATGACAGAAGGTGCCTATGACGAGTATTTCCACCTTACTATTCTAGACAGTTCAACATACAAACTGGAGCTGGATGCAGACAACAACTTTCTCAACAACTACAATTATTCCGGGACGCATCATTTTGGAGAAGAAGTCCGCACACCAAATTTCACCCTTGTCGTTTTACACAACGACTCAGCAGTAAACCCGGTTGAGGATGACGACTTTGTCTTTACTGTAAACAGTCTGAATAAAATGATCGCCTTCTACCAGGAGAAAATGAAGGCTGAACCACAGAACAAAGATGCAACGATTGTTGAAATTTCTGTCCAGGATAAAATCAAGGAAAGGGCCACTGATTTTCTCAACACGCTTGGAAAAGTGTACATCAACAGAGATGTCAAGGACAAATCTTCTGTCGCCGGCCTCACCTTGAAATTCGTTGACGAACAACTCGAAGAAATAAGTAAAACCCTAAATGCTACTGAGCTTGAACTGCAAAAGTTCAAAGAACAAAAAGGAACTGTTGACCTGAGCGAGGAATCGAAGGCTTACCTGGAACGGGTAACGAATATCGATGCTGATCGTGTGAAAGCAGAAATTGAACTGAAGTCGCTCGATTATTTATACAATTATGTTACCGGAAGCAGAGATGTTGAAGAACTTGCACCAAGCAGCCTGGGGAACCCTGATCCATTGCTGATTGATCTAATCACGCGTTTGAAAGAATTACAAAGCAAACGGAAAAGTATTGCTTATGGAAGCAGCGCACAATCACCGGCATTGAAAGTGATTGACCAGCAAATTGAACAAACGAAGAAAACTTTAGTGGAGAACATTAACAATCTCCGCAACATGACCAAAGTAAATTTGTCGAGTATCAATACTGAATTGGTTCGTTACGAAGGAAGCATCCGGAAAATTCCAAACATTGAAAGAGAGCTGTTAGGCATTCAACGAAATTTCAGTGTGAATGAAAACATTTATCTGTATCTTCTTCAGAAGAAAGCCGAAACCGGAATCGCGAAAGCGACTGCGGTATCCGACAACAAAGTACTCGATGAAGCGAGCATCAATGACATCCCCGTAATTCCGAATACCAAAGCCGTTCTTATTATCACCATGATGCTGGCCTTGATTGTTCCGATTATCCTGATCATCCTTCAGGGATATATCAAAAACACAATTAGCAACAAGGAAGATATTGAAAAAATGAGCAAGATTCCGATTATCGGAGTTGTAGGGCATCACAATACAGGTGAACGTCTCGTTGTTTCAAGTAAACCAAAATCATCGATCACAGAAGCGTTTCGTTCCATTCGGGCAAACCTTATGTTTTTTGGTTTGGCAGATCAGCACAAAATTGTATTGATAACATCTTCCGTTGGCGGAGAAGGAAAATCATTTTCAAGTCTGAATCTTGCAGCAGTACTTTCTCTGCAGCACCACAAAGTCATCATCATCGGAATGGATCTGCGGAAGCCACAGCTCGTTCAGGATCTGGAAATCCGTAATGATGTAGGTGTAAGTACTTATCTTATCGGAAAAGCGAAACTGGAAGATGTTATCCAGCATACGACTATTGAAAATCTTGACATTATTCCCTCCGGTCCGGTTCCGCCGAATCCTGCCGAGCTACTTGCAAAAAAAAAGAAACGCTCAAGCTTCTTGATGAACTCCGTGGCCGCTATGATTACATTATTATTGATACACCGCCGGTAGGAATTGTGAGCGATGCAATGATGCTGATGAACCTTGCTGATATTAATATTTTCATTCTTCGTGAGAATTACTCGAAGAAGGAATACATGAAAACCATCAATGATTACTATGTTCAGGGGAAAGTAAAAAACCTATGTGTGCTCTTAAATGATGCAGGAACCAATCATCGGTATGGCTATGGTTATGGCTATAGTTATGGCTATCACGGATACGGCTATTACGACGAAGAACATCAAAAGAAGGGCTTTTTAGGCAGGCTGTTTAAGAGAGTCTGATTTAACCTTTTGAACTGTACGATTATTTTGAAAAAAATAATTCGATTATTTCTTTTCCCATTCCTATTAATGACGACTGCAAATTTGAATGCTGTCGCAACAGAACTTTCTGCGTGTTTTTATTCCGGATTATTTTCTTTTAGAGGAAATTCTGTGTATGAAAAAATCAAAATCCACAAGTACATTCAATCCATACGTGAGAAATTGTGGTCCATCCTTCTTTGGAGCAATTCAAACTAAACCAACACCACCAACAATTTCACTATCGGCATCCAGGCAGTATATCAAACTTTGTCAAGTGTACTGAATAAATTTTATTTGAGCGGAGCCGGCTATAGTGGTGCTGTCAATAAAACGAGGTCTGTACCATACTGCCGGCACTTATAAAGCTTCCACTACCTTTTCCATTCTAGTACTTCTCGATCCTTTGACGAGAATCGTTGAATTTCGAACAGGATGTTTTTTAACATAGCTGGCAGCTTCGTCGGAAGTCGGGAAATAAAGACATTCTATCTGATCTTTGAATGCTCCGAAATTTTTTCCTACGAGTATGAATTTTGCAGGTTTGATTTTTTTCAACAATTGCATGATGCGCTCATGTTCAACACTACTCTCTTCTCCCAATTCAGCCATGTCTCCGATACACACCAATTTGTGAGAAACAGGAATCGCTGCAAAATTTTTCAGCGCTGCTTCCATTGAAGTGGGATTCGCATTGTATGCATCCAGGATAATCGTATTGCTGCCTTTTTTAATTACCTGCGATCGTGAATTGTCAGGCACATAGGAAGCTATTGCTTCATTGATTGCATCTGCATCGACTCCAAAATAATTGCCGACACAAACTGCAGACAAAATGTTTTCAAAATTGTAGGCACCGATTAGTTGTGACTGAACATGACCGGAATGATCCGCATGTTTCCATTTCACTTCGAGTGTGGGAGTATCCGTAATCAATTCGCCAAAACAGTCAAATTCTTCATCCGTACCATACAACATTACATATTGAACTTTATTCTCCTTTGCCATTTCGAGCAAATGAGAATTGTTGCCATTGATGAATGCAGTTTTCGAATGATTTGCCAGCCAGTTGTAGAGCTCAGCTTTCCCTTGTTTCACACCTTCAAATCCCCCAAATCCTTCGAGGTGCGCCTTTCCAACATTAGTGATCAAACCGTAATGCGGCTCTGCAATTCGGCAATACAATTCAATTTCTTTCCGGTGATTTGCTCCCATTTCAATGACTGCAAATTCAATATCGGGAGTGATCGAAAGCAATGTAAGTGGAACACCAATGTGATTATTCAGATTTCCTTTGGTTGCGAGAGTAGTGTACTGTTTGGAAAGTACCGCCAGAATCAATTCCTTCGTTGTTGTTTTCCCATTCGAACCGGTAATCGCAAGTATTGGAATCGTCAGTTGATGACGGTGGTGATTGGCCAGACTTTGCAACGTTTGCAATCCATCTTCCACAAGCAAACAACGATCACTTGTTTTATATTCAGGTTCATCTACAACTGCATAGGCTGCTCCGGTCGCTAATGCTTTTTCCGCAAATGTGTTTCCATTAAAACTTGGTCCCTTCAATGCAATAAAAATCGACCCTGGCAAAATTGCACGGCTATCCGTACAAATTTGTGGGTGTTTCAAATACAATGAATAGATTTCCTCCGTCGATACCATTGAACAAATGTAAATTACAAGACCCACCCTTTCCCATTTTTCGAAAAGAGATATGAAGAAACAGAAATCAGGGCTTTTTGAAGGTTGGAGTCAACAAACAATTAATTGTATAAGGAATTGCTTAAACAGCAGCACCCACTTTGTAACCATATAATATTCAACGAATTAATTTCAATAAACACGAGCAAAATTGGGTTGAAATTTACTAACAGCCACCTTAATTTTCAAAAAAAGCAGTACTTTTGCGCTCTCAAATCAAAAACCTTAAATCTACATACATTATCATGGCGAATATTGGAAAAATAACGCAGATCATCGGACCGGTTGTCGACGTTAGTTTTGACGCAGAAGACACAGCTCTTCCGAACATTTTGGATGCAATGGAAATCGACCGTCCGGATGGTGGTGTGTTGGTACTCGAATGCCAGCAGCACATCGGAGAAGATACAGTTCGTGCAATTGCCATGGATTCTACCGATGGATTGACACGCGGAACACTTGTTCGCGCAGTTGGTTCTCCAATCCAAATGCCTGCGAGTGATGCTATTAAAGGTCGCCTATTCAATGTGGTTGGCGATGCGATTGATGGAATCGGCAAAGTGTCCAAAGAGAAAAGCGTTCCGATCCATCGTCAAGCTCCAAAATTCGAAAACCTCTCTACTGAATCTGAAATACTTCTTACCGGAATCAAAGTAATTGATCTGATCGAGCCTTACGCGAAAGGTGGTAAAATCGGTCTGTTCGGTGGTGCCGGTGTTGGAAAGACTGTATTGATCATGGAATTGATCAACAACATTGCTAAATCTTATTCCGGATTATCTGTTTTCGCCGGTGTTGGTGAGCGTACCCGAGAAGGAAATGACCTGCTTCGTGAAATGATCGAATCCAGTGTTATTCGTTATGGAGACGAATTCAAACACAGCATGGAAAAAGGCGGATGGGATTTGAGTAAGGTGGACATGAACGAACTTGCAAAATCGCAAGCAACATTGGTGTTCGGGCAAATGAACGAACCTCCTGGAGCACGTGCACGTGTAGCACTTTCCGGACTCACAGTAGCTGAATATTTCCGCGATGGTGATGAAAAATCCGGTGGTCGTGATATCCTCTTCTTTATCGACAATATCTTCCGTTTCACACAGGCCGGATCTGAAGTATCCGCTCTTCTTGGACGGATGCCTTCCGCTGTGGGTTATCAGCCTACACTTGCAACCGAAATGGGACTGATGCAGGAACGAATCACGTCAACAAAGCGTGGTTCCATCACTTCTGTGCAGGCTGTCTATGTACCTGCGGATGACCTTACCGATCCGGCTCCTGCGACAACATTCGCTCACTTGGATGCTACAACAGTATTGAATCGTAAAATATCTGAGTTGGGGATTTATCCGGCTGTAGATCCTCTGGATTCTACGTCCCGGATTCTGACTCCACAGGTTGTTGGGGCAGAACATTACAACACTGCACAAAGAGTTAAATCAATTCTTCAACGCTACAAAGAATTGCAGGACATCATTGCCATTCTTGGTATGGATGAATTGAGTGACGATGACAAACTCGTGGTATCCCGCGCACGTCGTGTACAACGTTTCCTTTCACAACCATTCAATGTCGCTGAACAATTCACCGGGCTAAAAGGTGTAATCGTGCCGATCGAAGAAACGATCAAAGGCTTTAACATGATCATGAATGGCGATGTGGATGAATACCCGGAAGTAGCATTCAACCTCGTTGGAACTATCGACGATGCGATTGCAAAGGGGAAGAAAATTCTGGCAGAATCGAGGTAGTTGGTGGTTGGTGGTTGGTGGTTGGTGGTTAGCTGGTTCACTAATAAATAATTACAGGAATCTAAAATCAGCAATCTAAAATCAACAATTCTAATTTATCTCTTATAAGAATAAAAAGCGATCAAATGCAGCTCGAAATTATCACACCGGATAAAAAAATTTATAGTGGGGATGTCACTTCTGTTTCCGTTCCGGGGGCAAAAGGACGTTTTGAAATGCTGAACAATCATGCCGCTGTGATCTCTACACTTCTGAATGGAAAAGTAAAGATCAAAGACAAAGAAGGCGTTAAGACCTTTGAAGTAAAAGGCGGAGTTGTTGAGAATTTAAAAAACAAAATCATCATCCTCGCAGAATCTGTGTAGTATTTAACGATGTAATGCGAAAAAGGACTTCTGCCATTGGCCGGAGTCCTTTTTCATTTGTACCAATTTCAATCCTTCTGAATTTTATTATTCCTATTTATTTTATCGCCTTTTCAATTTCTCTATCCGGAATAATCCACAAGATAGCGATGAGGAGGAAAATAATTCCGGAGATCATCGGATGAACATAAGCCAGTGGAATGGCTGAAGCATAAGATACTTGTGAAATTATTCCTTTTTGAGAATGCTTTTGAAATGCATGATTTAGGTTTCCATCAGCATGCACGCTCCTTTCAATTACTTTTTGCAAAATGAAATATGCAAATCCGGCAATGAGCAGATTGGTGGCATACAATGCAACAGGATTGGGATCAAAATGATTTTCTCCCATCCAGCCGGTGGTAAATGGAATTAGTGATAACCAAAACAAAAGGTGCAGATTCGCTAAAATTATTTTCCCATTCACATGAGTAGCCGTATGAATCAAATGATGATGATTCCCCCAGTAAATTCCAATATACAGGAAACTCAAAACATAGCTGATAAAAACCGGAATCAAGGGAAGCAAATCCGACAATGCAGAACCATGGGGCACTTTAATTTCAAGTACCATAATCGTGATAATGATGGCCAATACTCCGTCACTAAATGCTTCAATTCTGTTTTTTCCCATAGGAATAATTCATTTTGACTGCATCCATTTTCCTTCTGGAAAAATGTGCAAATATTGAACATTATAGTTGCTAAGATTTCATGGCATCAACAAAGGACTATCCTCATTTTTATAACCGGAATCTGAAAGACATATTTTTCCACCCAAAATACAATAAAATTACATTTCCTCAGTCCCGAACTCTTGCAAGAAATTGTCAATTCAAAGATCTTTTCTAAATTAGAGGGCAAGAGCCGGCACCTTAAATTTTTGTATGAAACCGGGCCGAAAAATTACATCCACTAAAATCAAACATAACACAATTAACATGAAGAAAATCTACCACATTTTCCTGCTGACATTTATAGTTGTTGTAGCAGGTTGTAATCGACTTGACGACAATCAGGCATCTCCTCAATCTGAATTAAACCAGGATGTCCTGGTTCAAAAATCAGCTACAGTAGCTGTACCAAAAGAACTGGCTTACAATCGCCAGGATCTGGATAACAAAATAATCACTCTTCAATCAGAGCGGAAAGATTTCCATTGGGAATGGACCGACATGAGAACACTCTGGAGTGCGGCAAGTCTGACGAATCAGGTCGTTCTTGGCTACAAGCCGGCGAACATCGAAAACATAGATCCAATAATTCATCAACTCAATTTACAAAGCAAAGAATGGAAATCCGTTCACGATGCACTGTTGGATTTGGTAGTAAAAGGTCTCAATAAAAATGGTCAGACAGTAACACTCAACGACATCATAGTCGAAGATGATCAGGTACTACCAATTCTTGTACTGCGTGTCACTGACAAAGATGTTCTCACACAACTATTCAACTTGAAAAATGTCAGATATATCGAACCCTATGGATACTGGCCTGCTGCCTGGAACGATCGTTCTTCATCCGGATGCAGCGGATCTACAACAACAGTGAATGCAGCAGATTTTACGACCATCACCCCGGGTTGCAAACTTCCCTGGGATTTCAATAATGTCAATATTCCAACTGCCTGGAATACTGCTCAGGGAGAAGGAATTCGCATCGGAGTAATTGATGCAGGAATCAGTTCTTCACAAACCTTACTCGGCAGTATGTTTAATGACGGAATGAGCAATGTCGGAAGAAGCATCACAACGGATTACACTTATGGGACAAGTGCATACACTTCCTGCACGCACGGTACTTCAATGGCCGGTCTGGCTGCCGGTCCGCGCAATGCACAGAATGCAACAACAGGTGTCGCATACAAAGCAAATCTTCATTTTATCCGTGGATGTGATGATGTCGTGCTTGATGCATCTGCAGAATTATCAGGCGTGAAAAACGCATTGATTCGAATGGGTGATCTCAACGACATAAAAATTATCAGCATGTCCATCGGAACACCTTTTTCCAGTGGAACCCTGAAAGATGGGGTTACCTATGCATACAACAAAGGCAAACTAATTTTTGCAGCTGCAGGAACATCCTTCAGCTGGACAAGCTGGTGGGGAGTAATTTATCCGGCAGCCTTGAGTCAATGTCAGGCTGTAACAGGAGTAAAAGAAAGTGGTTCCACATGCAGCGATTGTCACGATGGTAGCCAGGTTGATTTCACAATCCCAATGCAAAGGAATGCCAGTTCAAACAGAACATCCTTATCCCTTGCTCCAAGCGGTTTCAATTCAAACTATATTGGAGGTTCTTCCTGTGCTACTGCAATCACTGCCGGAATTGCCGGTGTGATTTGGTCAGTTAAACCCACGCTCACACGTGCTCAAATTATTACTGCAATGCAACAAACTGCACAGTATTATCCAAGTCCAAATTCCAGTCGGGGTTATGGAAATATCAATGCAGGTGCTGCAGTCGCGCTGGCATCAACATATTAAAGAGGCAATTTTTCATCATTCGAAAAGAGGGGTTGCCAATGGTGACTCCTCTTTTTGTTTTACAATGCTAAGCGCAAGAATGACAGTACCACGAATAGAAAAACATTCACTCTGCCAATACAAGACATGTTCAACGCAACTCTTAAGTGATTGTATCGTAGGAGGAAAATGATCCGCAAGCCAGCGAGGAATTTTTCTTCCGAAATCAATTAAATTACCTCAAAAATCAATGCATGACAGTAGTCATTCTTCACTAAAAATAAACCAGGTAAATTAGATTGATTTTCCATCCGATGAAAAAAGTATCTGTCGTCGTCTTTTTAATTTTTCTGATTTACGGATGTCATGACTCACCTCCTGAAATAGATTACAATGAGCTCGACAAAAAAGCAAACGAAGCGCTCATTGTCGAAGCAAAAAAATTCTTTCAGCCTCTCCCATTGGAACAATTGCAATACGATCGTTCCGAAACTGCTCAGCAAATCAGTTTGGGCAAAATGTTGTATTATGATCCAAGGCTTTCGAAATTTGGGACTTACAGCTGCAACTCATGTCACAATCTTTCTACAGCCGGTGTCGATAACAAACCCACTACGATTGCAAGTTCACAGAAAGAAATTGTGAGGAATGTTCCGACAGTTCTCAATGCTATCATGAATCACGTCTCAAATTGGGATGGAACTTTTGAGGATAGCCAGAATCAAGACAGTCTTGCGATTCCACATCAGGATATTCTTTCCAAAAGGATTGCTGAAATTCCGGAATACAACAAATTATTTGAAGCTGCATTCCCCCATGCCGATACAGCACTGACCTTGCGAAATCTCCAGAAGTCGATTGTTGCATTTGAACGTACTTTGATTACACCTTCCGCATTGGATAAATTCCTGATGGGAAATGTATACGCGCTTTCGTATGATGAACGTGAAGGGCTCAGGCTTTTTATCAAAACAGGATGCACCGACTGCCATGGGGGAACAATGCTGGGAGGTTCCATGGTTCGCAAATTTGGTGAAGCTCACGATTATCATCCGCTAACCGGCAGCACTCACCAGGACGAGGGACTGAAAAACAAAACAGGTGCTTTGGAAGATAAAGACAAATTTAAAGTTGCCGGCCTAAGGAATATCGGGAGGACATATCCTTATTTTCATGATGGCAGTGTTGAGTACCTGAGTACCGCTGTTAAAATTATGGCAAAGACCCAGCTCGACAAGGAATTGGATGAAGAAGAAATTCGTTTCATCGTTTCTTTTCTCAATGCTCTTTCGGGGGAAGTTCCTGCAGACGCACAGAAAGCGCCAATCAGCCTGGCTACCTATTGACCAACAAAACATAGATCTTCAACGCTCTTTGTGTTCTGTGCTTTATAAATCGACTATGTAAAAAAGAAATTTATTTCCTCCACACAGATTAAAGCAAAGTTTGCATAGAAAATTTTTTTATTGCATCCTCTGCGATTAACGCGAGTAGAATAATTGAAAATAAAATAGGCGATGAAGAAAACTCTCCATCGCCTATTGAATAAAAAATAATTCCTCTTAGTAACGGTAATGTTCAGATTTGAACGGACCGGATTTTTGCACACCAATATATTTTGCCTGCTCATCAGTGAGTTCATCGAGCTCAACACCGATTTTCTTCAGGTGTAAACGAGCAACTTTCTCATCGAGATGTTTTGGAAGTGTATAAACTTTATTCTCGTATTTACTATGATTCTGCCACAACTCAAGTTGAGCCATCGTTTGGTTCGTGAAAGAGTTTGACATGACAAAGGAAGGATGTCCCATTGCACAACCGAGATTCACAAGACGTCCTTCGGCAAGCACGATAATGTCTTTCCCATCAATCGTATATTTATCTACTTGTGGCTTGATCGTGTCTTTCGATGCGCCATGATTTTTGTTTAACCAAGCCATATCAATTTCATTATCGAAGTGGCCGATGTTACAAACGATCGCATTGTGCTTCATCGCCTTGAAATGACGATCTTTAATGATGTTGTAGTTTCCGGTAGCCGTAACAATAATATCTGCTTCCTTCACTGCATCGTCCATCTTTTTCACTTCATAACCTTCCATCGCTGCCTGCAATGCACAGATCGGATCGATTTCAGTAACGATCACACGAACTTTAGAATCCTTCAATGATTCAGCAGAACCTTTACCAACATCACCGAAACCGGCAACAACGGCAATTTTTCCGGCAAGCATCAAATCGGTTGCGCGACGGATCGCATCAACAAGTGATTCACGGCAACCGTATTTATTATCGAATTTCGATTTCGTAACTGAGTCATTGATGTTGATAGCAGGCATCAACAATGTTCCGTTTTTAACTCGTTCGTGCAAACGGTGAACACCAGTTGTTGTTTCTTCAGAAAGTCCTTTGATTCCCTGAACAAGTTCAGGAAATTTATCAAGAACCATGTTTGTAAGGTCACCACCATCATCCAGGATCATGTTCAATGGCTTGCGATCTTCACCAAAGAAAAGTGTCTGTTCGATACACCAGTCAAATTCTTCCGCATTCATCCCTTTCCAGGCATATACAGAAATACCGGCAGCAGCAATTGCCGCAGCGGCGTGATCCTGAGTTGAGAAGATGTTGCAAGAGGACCATGTAACTTCAGCTCCCAGCTCAACGAGTGTTTCGATGAGAACAGCTGTTTGGATAGTCATGTGCAGACAACCGGCGATCCGGGCACCTTTCAAAGGCTTTTGTTTGCCATATTCTTCTCGGAGTGACATCAAACCCGGCATTTCTGCTTCGGCCAATGTGATTTCTTTACGGCCCCATTCGGCCAGAGAAATGTCTTTTACTTTGTATTTCACGAATTTGTCTACTGTTGTGGTGTTTGCCATGGTAAATAAATGGTTTTTTTGGATAGTCTTGAATTTCAGGCTGCAAAGATAAGCAAAGGGCTAAGGATTGCAAAGGAAATGACGGAAAAACCGCATAATCCTTCGTATTTTTGGATCTTGAATAAATCAACAAGACTGCATGCCGATTGTTTTAAAAAAGGAAGGAAAAGATCATGTTTTGGGGATTTGGCAGAGCCTGGAGCCATTTGATACTTTGGTAGGACAATCCCGACTAACAGAAGCGGAGCAATCCATCTTGCAGAATTTTAAAAGTGAAAACCGAAGAAGAGAATATCTGACAGTGAGGGTTCTTGTGAATCAACTGTACCAGTTCTCTCCCTTGTCGATCACTTATGATGAAAAAGGGAAACCAACTCTTGGCAATAGTTTGTCAATTTCCATTTCACACACTCAGGAATATGTAGCTATTCTACTTTCACCGATGCAACATGTCGGAATCGATCTTGAAACGATTCGTCCGGCCATTCAAAAGATCGCGCATAAATTTGTGAATGAAAAAGAAGCAAAGGATATTCCTATAGAACACAAGAACGAACATCTGCATGTGATTTGGGGAGCAAAAGAAGTGTTGTATAAAATATATGGTAAAGGAGATGTTGATTTTCGAAAACACATGAATGTCGATTCATTTCAATATAAAAACGCAGGATCTGTCCAGGCAAGATTTCACAAGAAAGATTTTGACAAAACATTCAATGTTCAATACGAAAAATTAGAAGAACGAATGCTGGCCTGGGCGATCAGTTCCTGAGGAAAGCAAAATAATTCAGGATTATTGTATCTTCGTTTATATTTAATTGTATGTCAACAGTTTTTGATCGTATCCATTTCGCAAAATCGAATCACCGAAAGTCGCTGGCCATACTGGTAGATCCTGACAAGACATCCCTTGCACAATGTGAGAAACTTGCGACTCAGGCTTTGGATGCAGCTGTTGATTATTTTTTTGTCGGCAGTAGTATTCTCACCCATGGAGACCTTGATGCTTGTGTTTCCGTTTTGAAAAAAAACAGCAACATCCCTGTTATCCTTTTTCCAGGGAATACAATGCAGATTTCTGAAAAAGCAGATGCGATTCTTTTTCTTTCCCTCATCAGTGGAAGGAACCCGGAAATGCTGATTGGACGACATGTGATCACTGCCCCATTACTTAAACGCAGCGGAATCGAAATCCTTCCAACCGGCTACATGCTTATTGATAGCGGCTCACCCACATCAGTAAGTTATATGAGCAATACTTTCCCTATTCCTCATGACAAAGACGATATCGCAGCATGTACCGCTCTTGCCGGGGAAATGCTCGGATTGAAAATTATGTACATGGATGCCGGTAGTGGTGCACGATTTCCGGTGAGTAAGTCAATGATTACAACAGTCAGGAATACAATCAACACTCCCTTGATTGTCGGTGGCGGAATTCGCACTGCGGAAAAAGCCATTGATCAATGCAATGCAGGAGCGGATATTATTGTGGTTGGAAATGCAATCGAGAAAGAGCCATCACTCATAGCAGAAATGGCTGCAGCAACACATTCTTTGATACTATAATTCTGAAATTATTTTTCCTGGCAAATAATAACCATGCTTCACACCAGTTGATTCTTATTCTGCCGGATCGAATTTGCATTTGCCCCAAACTTCATTTTAAACCGACGGCTAAAATAAGCGGGGTCTTTAAATCCAACGCGATGTGCGATTTCCTGGATGTTGTCGGGCTGTGTACGCAATAAAAACATGGCCCTGTCCAGACGCTGGTTCTCTATATAATCCTGCAGGTTTTTTCCGGTAAGCGATTTGAAAAATTGCCCTACATAATCTTCAGACACATAGGCAATGTTTGCAATCGTTTTGTTCGACAAATCCTTTTCCAGATTTTCCTGAATATGCTTGACAATATCCACGAGCCTTCGATCCGAAAGAAATTCGAGTTTATCCGTATACTTTTTAAATTTTTCCTGTGATTCAATGTACCGACACATATGAATCATGATTTCCTCCATGTAATTCCGGATTAATTTTTCACGACCCAATTTGTTTTGTTCATTTTCCAAGGCAATGTGTTTGACAAGGAATCCAAACTCTTCATCTTTTGTGAGTGCAAATGGTGGCATGCCCAATACTTCAAAAAAGGGAATTGCATCGTAGAGCATCACATCAAATGCAAGTATGGTAAACACTTCCTTCATCTGACTCACATCCTCAAGTCCGGAAATGATACGAAGAAAACGTGACCGATGATCGTCGTCTTTAAATCCATCCGGTCCCAGATCATGGTAATTCCATTTGCATGCTTGACATAGATGGGTTGTCCGGCAGGAAAAAAATAAAAACTATCCTGAGGCATCACTTCATCCTCGGGACCTACAAGGAGTTTACCTTTATTCAAATGGATAATAACATTGTGTTTATCAAAACTCCCATTCAGTTTGACAGGATGCACGACTTCTCTGAACGCTGTACGGTATAGGTGTACATTAAGGGAATCGATGAATTTGCTTAGTAGTGCCATAGTTTAAGCCCCCCGATTAAAAAAAATTATTCGGCTTTGAATAATACCCCCCCCTTGGTATTATACAAATATATCCAACAATATTATTTAAATACAAGATTTGCAGTAATTTCCTGACAATTCTATGACCATAAAGGCTTAGAACTGGGGATTTTTCTCATTTATGTATATTCAATTAGAATTAAACCTCTTAATTTAATCCAAATTCAATTGAAGTTTCAACAGGATGCTGATATTTGCGTAGTGTTTCATGATCCAATTTTTCTGCTCGGTCAACAAACTTCCTTATTAGAGATAGTTGCAATGCTTACCGGGCTTGCAGGTGTTTGGTTAACTGTTCTTCATTCGGCCTGGTGCTTTCCTCTTGGAATCGTGAATGTCATCTTGTATGCCATTCTTTTTTTTTCACCATCTGTTCGTTTGTATGCTGATTCATTATTGCAATGTATCTATGTTTTCCTGCTTATCTTTGGATGGATAAACTGGAATAAAAAAAATGAGGAGAAACAGGTTTTTGTGCCGGAGAAAATGAGTCCCGATCAATGGAAGAAAGTTCTGCTTTATTTTTTAGGAGGCAGTTGTTTTCTGGGCTATTTCTTTGAACACTATACCGATGCTGCCCTTCCATGGCTCGATTCAGCACTCACTTCAGCAAGTCTTGTTGCTCAATGGATGGTTGCAAAAAAGAAAATAGAAAACTGGATCATCTGGATTTTTGCAAATAGTATTTATGTTCCTTTGTTTTTCTTCAAACACCTTCCTTTGACTGCATTCTTATACGTTGTGTTTCTTGTCATGGCAGTGAGTGGTTTTGTGAAATGGAAAAAAATAATGCCTGATACAGAAACATGAAAAATGATATTTTACGGGTTGCCATCCTCGGACCGGAATCTACCGGCAAATCAACACTTGCACAGGAATTGGCTGACTCTTTTCAGACTGTCTGGGTGCCCGAACACTCGAGAAATTACGTTGAAACACTCGGCAGGCAATACGATAGGGAAGATATTCTTTTCAGTATTCGTGAACAATGCAAGCAGGAAGATGAGTTGATGACAAAAGCAAATACACTCATTTTCGCGGACACCGATCCTATCCTTGCAAAAGTCTGGATGGAAGATGTTTTTCAGGAGTCAAATAAAGAACTTGACCAACTGATTCAGGATCGCGCCTACGATTTGTATCTTTTATTATATCCGGATTTACCATTCGTTCAGGATTCGGTACGGGAAAATCCATCACGTAGGGAATATTTTTTCAACTGGTATAAATCAGAATTAAAAAAAAGAAAATTCAGGTATTGTATAATCTCCGGCAGTGGTCCCTCGCGATTTAAGAATGCAAAAAATGAAATTGATTCTTTTTTAGCAGATCATCGAAAAACATAACGCACAGTCACACCGAAATCAATCCATTCCGGACCAGGGTTATAAAATTCATAGTATGGGACAACGTCAATTCCTATTGTGAATGGAGCAATTTTCTTCACCTGGTATTCGATTTGAATTGTTGCATCTACACCTGCGGTAACAACACTTTTATCATAATAAACGGGCTCTCCATTTCTTCTTTTGTAATAGCCTTGCTTGTTATAGGGAAAATATGCACCGTGAATACCACCGCCATAAATGAAATCCAATGGAATTTGAACAATTGGCATCTTGAATGGAAGTTGTTTGATAAGGATAGCTTTCACCGTATATCCTTTGGAGGCAATATTGGTGTAGTAACCATCGAGCAAAAGCCCGGTTGCATTATCCGCATTAAAAAAGGATTTGATCGATACTCCGGTATTAAATTTCCCTGCACGTACTCCCAGACCAAACACGTACAACTGTGCGTTCGCTGCTGAAACAATCAGCAGGAAAACGATGCATGAAATAATTCTTTTCATAAAATACTGCCGCTTAGGATGCACAAGTTAATTAAATACCGGAAAAATCAAGGTAACTTCTGGGTATTTTATTAAAAATCGCCCGCATTAAATTTTTCATACTTTTGCATATATTAAACTGGGGTGCTCCTGAACTACGGGGCTGAGATTATACCCATCGAACCTGTTCAGGGTAATGCCTGCGAAGGGAACGAGGTAAAGAATATAAGCACGTTCACACTCCAGGGTGCGTGCATTGTTCATCCTTAATCTGAATTCAATGAAATTGTATTTGAATGCAAACGGTTGTTGCCGGTTTTTGCTATTACTCGTATTCTTTTTTATCCGGAAGGAAGTGAATGCACAAAACATGCTGAGTGGAAAAATTGTGGACGATGAAAATGGAAATCCGGTTCCGGGTGTTGTCATTCAAATCGAAGGCACTTTTTTCAGGCTGTTAAGCAATGAAGAAGGTCAATTTGATTTTTCTGATATTCATTTAAAAGAAGCAGATCTTAGTTTCACACACATTTCATTTGAAAAAAATACAATCCATGTTCACATCCCAGACACTGCAGTTTCAATTCGTTTGCGGATAAAAAACTACCTCTCGGAAGAAGTCACCATCACTTCCACGCGAATGGATACACGTAGTGGATTGGCATTTTCGACCACGAATAAAGAAGAGTTGGAAAAAAGAAATCTCGGACAGGACCTTCCCTTTCTGCTAAACATGAACCCGTCGCTTGTCGTAACATCGGATGCAGGAAACAGTGTTGGATATACAGGATTGCGAATCCGGGGAAGTGATGCCAGCCGAATAAATGTCACATTGAATGGTGTTCCTGTAAATGATCCTGAGTCTCACCAGGTCTATTGGGTAGATCTTCCGGATCTGGCTTCTTCTTCAGAAAACATACAGGTTCAACGAGGTGCCGGAACTTCTACAAATGGAGCCGGTGCTTTTGGAGGAAGTGTGAATATTCAATCCGGCACTCTTGAGGCAAAAGCATTTGCTCAGGTCAATAGCGCATTCGGTTCATTTGATACCTGGAAAAATACATTGTCTTTCGGTACCGGTTTGATCAAAGACAAATTTGCAATCGATGGACGATTATCAAAAATCAGTTCGGCAGGCTACATCGACAGGGCCAGGAGCGATCTTCATTCCATTTTTCTTTCCGGAGGCTATTATGGGAAGAACAGTTCCTTGCGAGGACTCCTGTTGTCAGGAAATGAAAAAACGTATCAGGCATGGTATGGCGTTCCGGAAGATTCACTTTTTTCAAACAGAACTTTTAATCCTGCCGGAATGCATATTGATGCGGCAGGCAATGTAGTTTTTTACGAAAATCAGACCGACAATTACCAGCAGGATTACTATCAATTACTTTATGCCCTTGCAATCAACCCTTACTTTAGTATGAACACCGCTCTCCATTATACAAAAGGCAAGGGCTATTATGAAGAATACAGCGTTGGAGATGCGTTTTCAAAATATGGATTGAACGATGTATACACCATAACGGACACGATAAGTATATCTGATTTTATTCGGAGACGTTGGCTTGACAATGATTTTTATGGAATCAAAGCTGATTTGCACTACGAAAAATCAGGATGGAATTTCATTCTTGGATTATCAGCCAATGAATATGATGGCAAACATTTTGGAGAAGTATTGTGGTCGAAAGACGCTTCCATTCCGGAAGGCAAACAACAATACTATTCTGATGATGCAATTAAAAAGGAGTTCACCGGGTTTTTAAAAATCGCATATGCACTACAAAATGGAATTTACCTTTTTGCAGATCTTCAATCAAGAAATATTTCATACGAATTCATCGGATACAATCGTGACGGAAAAAATCTGCCTCAAATTATATCCTTGAGTTTTTTCAATCCAAAAGGAGGAATGTCCTGGAAGCTGAATGAAAAACAACAGATTTTTCTTTCTGCCGCTGTCGCAAACAAAGAACCGATCCGTGATGACTATGTAAATTCATCGCCACAAAGCCGTCCGAAACCGGAATCTATGTTGGATGTCGAAGCAGGATATCGATACACCGGAAAGAAGTTTTACCTCGCAGCAAATTTTTATCAGATGAGCTATTCTAATCAATTAATTCTAACCGGAGAAATTAATGATGTAGGTGAATACACCCGTCAGAACGTTTCACACAGTGTACGCGAAGGTGTTGAAATTGAAGGAGCCTGGACAATCAATGACAAACTAAAACTGTATGCGAATGCAACAATAAGTCAAAATAAAATCGATCATTTCGAAGAATTCATCGATAATTACGATGACTATACACAGATAAAAAACAGCTACGACAACACGACAATTTCTTTTTCACCGGAATTTATTTCTGCCGGATCCATTATCTGGATGCCGGTAAAAAAACTGGAATTTGAATTTACAGGAAAATATGTAGGGAAACAATTCCTTGACAACACAATGAATGCAGATAGAATAATCGATGCCTACATGGTAAATGATGCCCGGATTTCATATTCAATTCAAACAAAAGCAAAGCAAGAAATCGGATTTACCTTTGCAGCCAACAACATCTTTAACCAATCCTATGTGTCAAATGGTTATACCTACAGCTACATATACGGCGGAACTCAATCAACCTTCAACAATTATTTTCCACAAGCCGGAACAACGGTGATGTTTGGGTTGAAAATCAGGATGTGAATGGGAGTAGAAAGTAGAAAATAGAAAATAGAAAATAGAAATAGAAAATAGAAACTTGTTGATAGTTTAGCAATAAAGCTGCCGCGCACTAACAACTAACAACTAACAACTAACAACTAATTCTTACACGCGCAGCTGGGTGACATAAAAATCTTGGCGGTTTTAACGACAAGAGAATCAATGCGTGCTTGTTGTTCTTCAGAAAAAAGTATTCCACGCAATTCAAGTGTTTTCAGGTTGCCGAGATTTCCGATTTCATCGGGAACATCAGCAAGTTCATTATCCCAGAGTTCCAGTACTTCCAGGTTTTGAAGATTCCCGATGGTGGAAGGAAGTGATTCGAGAACATTCCTGTTTAATCCCAGATAAATCAGATTGGTAAGCTGGCCAATACCATCCGGTAGCGAATCCAGTTTATTGTTTGCAAGATTTAAGCGACGGAGATTTATCAATTGTCCAATTTCATTTGGGATTGAATCAAGCCTGTTTTTGCTGAGATCCAATTCACGAAGATTATGAAAAAGGAGAATGTCAGTCGGAAAGGTATCGAGTCTGGATTTACTCAGATTCAGCCTGTAAACCTGGTCCGGGAATTCTTTTGCTTCCTTCAGGCTCCGGAAAATATAGTTGGAATCTCTTAAAACAACATTTCCCTCCTGACCTGACGCAGAGAATACGAACAGGAAAAAGCAAAACAAGCCGGGAAAAGCACTTTTAGGAGAAAACAATGTGTGCAGATTTTGAATAGAAAAACGTCAGGAAAGCAATTTTGTTGCATTCTTTAGGTCTTCCTTCATCTTTTCTTTTAATTGTTCCAAATTATCAAAATGCATGTCTCCGCGAATGCGGGTTTTGAGGAACACAGTAATGGTTTTGCCATAAATATCCTGATCAAAATCGAGGATATTTACTTCTGATGTATGCTTTTTCCCATCCACAGTAGGTCTGGTGCCGAGGTAGAGCATTCCTTTGTAAAGCACTTGGTCAACTTCCACCATAGCAGCATAAATACCATCATCCGGGATGAGTTTATAGCTTTCCTGGATTTTGATATTGGCTGTAGGAAATCCAAGTAAAGTACCAATTCTGTCGCCTTTCACAACTTCCCCTTGCAATGTAAAATCATGTCCAAGCAATTTATTTGCAGCTTCCACATCTCCCACCAACAACGCTTTCCTGATTTTCGTGGAACTTACATCTACTTCATCGATAACCTGCTTTGAAATTTCTTCGAGACGAAATCCATACATCGTTGCCATTTCTTCCAGCTCTTTGTAAGACCCCTCCCTGTTTCTACCAAAATGATGATCGTACCCGATAACGAGGGTTTTCATTCCCATTTTGCCCAATAATACATCCCGAACAAATTCCGTCGCGGAAATTCTTGAAAACTCTTTACTGAAAGGCTGGATAATCAGATGATCAATTCCATTTTTTTTGAGGAGCAGTTTACGCTCCTCCATTGTTGTAATAAGCTTTAAATCACTATCATCCGGCTGAAGGACCATCCTGGGATGAGGAAAAAAAGTAAGTAACAATGTTTCTCCTCCTGTTTCTTTCGCTACCTCATTCAATCGTTGAATGATCTTACAATGACCGGCATGGACACCATCAAATGTGCCTATGGTAACCACTGCATTCGGGAGTCCGGGAAATTCGTCAACTGAGGAATATACTTTCAATGGGGCTAAAATCAGGCAACAAAAATAAGATTCCTCAGGAAACAAAATGAATTTACCTTCAGACAGAGCACCCTTTCCTGATTTTGAATTGCAGAAACCAATTCCTATGACCTTTGACGTTTCAGGTATCCTTCGAAATGTTTAATTTCGCCCTCCAATTTTAACCAATCAAATATTATGTCTGGAAATAAAATTACAATGTCCGGTGGTAAACTCACTGTGCCTGATCAACCCATTATTCCGTTTATTGAGGGTGACGGTACCGGTCCTGATATCTGGCGTGCATCCGTTCGTGTTCTCGATGCTGCTGTTGAAAAAGCTTTCGGCGGCAAAAAGAAAATTATCTGGAAGGAAGTTCTTGCAGGAGAAAAATCATTCAAACAAAACGGCAGCTGGCTCCCGGATGAAACTCTGGATGCTTTCAAAGAATATCTTGTCGGCATCAAAGGACCACTAACTACTCCTGTGGGTGGTGGTATCCGTTCACTCAATGTTGCTCTGCGTCAGATTCTCGATTTGTACGTTTGCCTGCGTCCTGTTCGCTGGTTTGAAGGTGTACCTTCTCCGGTAAAAAAACCGGGAGCAGTCGACATGGTTATCTTCCGTGAGAACACTGAAGACATCTATGCAGGAATTGAATTTGTTGCAGGTTCACCTGAAGCTCAAAAAGTACTTGACTTCATTGCTAAGGAATTCCCTAAAGATTTCAGTAAAATCCGGTTTGGTACTGAAGATAAAGGCAAAGGTTTTTTACAAGCTGCCGGTTCTTCGGACTCTTCGGCAGTAGCTGTCGGAATAGGTATCAAGCCCGTTTCTAAAATTGGGTCAGAGCGACTGATTAGTTCTGCTATTGATTTTGCGATCCTTCACAAAAAGAAATCAGTGACAATTGTTCACAAAGGCAATATCATGAAATACACAGAAGGAGCCTTCCGTGACTGGGGATATGCTGTTGCTGAGCAAAAATATGGTGACAAGGTCTATACCTGGGCTACATGGGAGAAAACAAAAAAAGAAAAAGGAGAGGCTGCTGCGAATGAAGAACAAAAAGCAGCTCTTGCTTCCGGAAAAATTTTGGTAAAAGATTCCATCGCAGATATCACTCTTCAACAAGTGCTTACCCGACCTGAAGATTTTGATGTTATTGCAACTCTCAATTTGAATGGAGATTACCTGAGCGATGCCCTTGCCGCGCAAGTCGGCGGAATCGGGATTGCTCCCGGTGCAAACATAAATTACGTTACAGGTCACGCTATCTTCGAAGCAACACATGGTACTGCACCAAAATATGCCGATCTAGACAAAGTAAACCCGGGATCAGTTATTCTTTCCGGAGCAATGATGCTGGAACATCTTGGTTGGATCGAAGCTGCCAACCTCATCTACAAGAGTATGGAAAAGAGTATTGCTAAAAAACGTGTCACCTATGACTTTGAACGCCAAATGCAGGGTGCCACCTTGCTTAAATGTTCTGAGTTTGGAGACGAACTGATTAACAATATGTAATTTGATTCTGTCCAATATCGACAAAGCCCTGCTATTGCGGGGCTTTTTTTTGTCGGTTAGTGCTTAGTGGTTAGTGCTTAGTGGTTAGTTCTTAGTGTTCAGTGCTTAGTGGTCAGTGCTTAGTGTGGATTTTCTTAATTTCGGAGAACTCCTCTCTTCACCATTCACCATTCACCATTTACCATTTACAATTCACAATCACACAAAACCTTTGATTCCGGAACTCAAAACATTCCAAATTGAAGTTCAAAATTGATTCCACATTAACTGAATTTCCTTATTTTGCGTCAATTCAAATCAACAAAATGCCGCTGATCGGAGCACTTATCAAGCAAGGATTGAAACTCGGCACCCGCGTTAAACTGCGGGATTATACTCCGATCCAGCATCAACGGAAAGAATTACGGAAACTACTCCGGAAAGCAGAGGATACTTCTTTTGGGAAGCATTACGGATTTGAAAAAATGCTGGACTCACGAAATTTTGTGCGCGCATTCCAACAAGACGTTCCTGTATTCAACTATAATTCTATTTTCCAGAACTGGTGGCACCGTTGTTTGGCTGAAGAAGAAAATGTTTGTTGGCCGGGTCATGTCAATTATTTTGCACTGAGTTCAGGAACATCGGAATCTGCAAGCAAACACATTCCGGTAACCAATGATATGGTGAAGGCCTTGCGCAAAGCAAGTATTCGCCAGATCATTACATTGAGCAAATACGATTTGCCTGCATCATTTTTCGAAAAAGGAATTCTCTGGCTGGGTGGATCCACTCAATTGAACCGACATGGCGGCTATTACGAAGGAGATGTAAGTGGGATATCGGCACGACGAGTTCCAATCTGGTTTCAGCGTTATTACAAGCCGGGGAAAAAAATATCCAAGGAAAAGGATTGGAATATTAAGTTAGAAGAAATCACAAAGCAAGCCGAGAAATGGGACATCGGAATTATCACAGGTGTTCCTTCCTGGGTGCAATTGCTTATGGAAAAAGTAATTGAACGTTACAAACTAAAGAGCATCCATGAAATCTGGCCAAACCTTCAGGTTGTGGCACATGGAGGAGTTTCATTTGAACCCTATCGGAAAAGCTTCGAACGCTTTTTTTCAAAACCGGTTCATTTTATTGAAATGTATCCGGCTTCGGAAGGATTTATTGCTTTCCAATCGGAACCGAACGTTCGTTACATGAAATTGATTTTGAACAATGGCTTATTTTATGAGTTTGTTCCATTCAATGATGAAAATTTTGACGCCAACGGAGATATTGTTGCCAATCCGCAAACGCTGCTGGTGAATGAAATCAAAGAAGGAGTTGACTATGCAATTTTAATCAGCACATGTGCCGGAGCATGGAGATACATGATCGGTGACGTCGTTCGTTTTGTAAGCAAAGAAAACTGTGAAATTATAATCAGCGGACGCACAAAACATTTCTTAAGTCTTGTTGGCGAGCACCTCAGTGTCGACAATATGAACAAAGCAGTGGAATACATTGCACAAGAACTGAATGTTGAAATTCCGGAATATGCAGTAGCCGGAATTCCATACGAAGGTTCGTTTGCACATCATTGGTTTCTCGGAGTAAACGGAAACCTTGATCGTACAAAAGCAAAAGAATTACTCGACAAAAAATTGAAAGAACTGAATGATGATTACGCAATTGAACGGATCTCCGCATTGAAAGAAGTGATCATCGACACAGTTCCCGCTGCAAAATTCTATGATTATATGAGCACAAACGGAAGGCTGGGCGGACAAAATAAATTTCCCCGGGTTTTGAAAGCTGCTCAGTTGGCGGAATGGAAGGAATATATTTCGAAGTGAGTTATTGGGAAAAGGTATTAGGTATTAGGTATTAGGTATTAGGTATTAAGTACCAGGTATACGGGCAATTGATCTTTTCAGGTTTTTATCCATTTCAAAAATCGAATAAATAATTCGCAACGAATAACGCGAAACCAAAATAAAAATGCTCGAACCAATTGTCAGCGGATTCACGTTTGGCCTCCTGTTGGCAGTCATGCTTGGTCCGGTTTTTTTTGCTTTGTTACAGACCAGTTTGCATGAAGGTTTTAAAGCAGGTGTTCATCTGGCAATCGGGGTTTTGATTAGCGATGCTACAGTCATTGCTGTTTGTTATTTCTTCGCAGCTCAGCTCAACCTGATGGAACAAAACAAATCAGTCATGGGTTGGGTTGGAGGTTCACTCCTGATTGGGTTTGGTATTGTAAATTTCATCAAGAAAACAAAGGTGAAAGAAGTTGACGATGATAAGAAAACGGTTCATGCCAAATTTATGCTGCAAGGTTTCTTGCTGAACATTTTCAACCCTGCCGTTTTGCTGTTCTGGCTAAGTGTAATAAGTATGGTGAGCCTGAAAGAATATTCCAGGGCAAATGAAACTGCATTTTTCACTTCGGTTCTGCTCACCGTTTTTGGAACTGATTTATTAAAATCTTTTGTTTCACATCGCATAAAAAATCTTCTAAAAGCAAATGTGATCCTTTGGGTAAACAGGATTATTGGATCCGCTCTCATTGGATTTGGAGTGCATATGATTTGGAAGGTTATTTGAACTTGAACACCTGAAATCCGATTTAATTTTTTTGAAATTTCATGACAAAAAGCATTGATTAAACCTGCATAAAAGCAAACAAACCTGTTTTCATACAGGTCATTCGTCATATTTTCGAGTAACTGCTTGATTTAACTTTGGGATATTAAACCGAAGGCCATGAAAACTGAAGAAAATTTCGAAATAGGATGTTGCCCAAAATTTAATCCTGAACTCTGGCAGGAGAAAGAAATCGTCTTTAAAGACAAATTATTCCTGAAAGACCATGTCACGAGCATTTTTCACATTCCACTGAATTTCGGAAAAGTGATGGAAAGAAGTATGGAAAAAATTGAACATGCCGGGGCAAAACCTGCAGACCAACTTGTACTGACAGATGAAAAATCTCTATGGGGATCTGAAATTTATTTTGCAATTGAAAAAGAAGTTCCTAAAGCAGACATGGAAAAAATATCCGGAACTTTTTTAACAAAAGTATTTGAGGGATCCTATAACGACATTGGAAAATTCGTTGAACAGATGCAAGCATACGTAAGAGCAAAAGGAAAGGAAATAAAGAAACTTTATTTCTATTATCCATATTGTCCTAAATGTGCAAAGTCTTATGGAAATAATTTCATCGTTATGCTGGCGCAGCAATAAAGACTATATTCTTCTCTTCATCTTAGATTTCCGGCTTTAATTTTTTACCAGAATATCTTAGCAAACGTGTGCAATTGTTATTTCTCCACCTTCAAGAATCTTCATTCATTGAATAAATAATAATTGAAACCATGAAAAATTTTACCATTAATTTAATCATTCTAAATTTCTTATTTGCTTCATCAGTTTCCGCGCAAAATAACTGGAATCAAAATTGTGGTGTATCTGTACAAGTTCGCACCAGTCAATTTCAACCCGATACGATAGTAAATGGCGACTCTGTGATTGTCGTTCCAACTGTATTCCACATACTGACACAAGGAGGAGCAGAAAACATTTCAAAAAGTCATGTCTACAGGGCATTGCAAATTTTAAATCAAGACTTCAACAGGCAGAATTCCGACACCTTTGATATTCCATCTCCCTTTCATCCTGTACGCGGGAATCCAAGAATCGAATTCCGTTTGGCGAGAATTGATCCTCAGGGAAATTGCACTGATGGAATTGACAGGATCTACACCCCACAAGAAGGAATCTATGGTAACCTCTATGATAATTTTGGCTGGAACCACACAAAGTATCTGAATATTTATATCGTAAAGTGGATTGAGAATGAACCCTTGCGATCAGGATTAGCATATCTTGCTTCTATTGACAGCGGACAAACTCAACCCGACAATTCTGATTTTATTGAAGCACCATATTATGTAATTGGTGACGGGTTCAATGGGTTTCTTGCACCACAGCGTTCCCATCTACTTACCCACGAAACAGCACACAATCTCGGATTGAACCACGTTTGGGGGGCGCTCTCCGGATGCACAGATGACGACGACGTTACAGATACGCCACTACAGGATGATGCCAGTACAAGTTACCCTGTGTTCCCCGAAATATCCTGCAACAATGGACCTAACGGAGATATGTTTAACAATTTTGAAGATTATGCCGAAAATATCAATATGTTTACTGAAGGACAAGTTGATCGTATGCGGACATGTCTTGCAAGAAATGAGTGGCGAACTTCTTTATGGACTCCGTCAAATCTCACTGCGACAGGAGTTGATTCAACATTGGTTCCTTGTCAGAATATCCCGATAGCTGATTTCGGATATGGAAATTTTTCAGGATTGCTTTGCACCGACAAACCTGTTCAGTTTTATGAAGCTGCTTCTTCTAATGCAAATTCCTGGAATTGGGAATTTGTCGGAGGAAACCCTGCACTATCCACCGACACCTTCCCTTCCGTCATCTTTGCAGATAGCGGTTTGCATCGTGTAACACTAATCGTCAGCAACAGCTTCGGACTTGACACAGTTGAAAAGTTGATCCGGATACTGCCCGCTCCGGCAAATTACAATGCATCGATGACAGAATCTTTCGAGGATACAATTCTCAATGAACAAATTACTCAATGGAACGCACTGGGTAAGAGATGGAGCATCACAAATCTGGCTGCAGATTCCGGCAATTATTCCATCCGATTGGATAGTAGCTTGAAATTTTTCAGTACATTTTTCACTCACACTTTTGACTTAAATCAGGTTACATCGACCGGACGTACATTAGAATTTCGCGTAGCTCTTGGTTTAAGTCCGGTAGGTGCCGCAATTAACGGAGGACTTCGTGTCACATGGAAAAGGCCCTGCGAAAATGAGAGAGATCAAATGATTGGCAATAACTATCGAGGAGCAGCGACCTCAGCCCTTCATCCCGGTGAAGCATTAGTACCCGATTCGCTTAGAACTGCAGTCACTAATGCAGTCTTCATTCCGACTGCAAATCAGTGGAAAACAATTTCGTTAACTATTCCGGACAGCATTTCCGGAGAAGTTCAGATCGGATTTGACTGGGGAAGTTTTACTCCAACTAACAAATTGAAAGGTCTGTATATAGATAATATCAAAGTAAAATCAGGTTCTGTGGCGATTGAAGAAAATAATTCAGCATTGAACTGGAAAATATTTCCGAACCCTGCTTCGGATGAACTGATCATCTCACTCGAAAATAAATTAAAAGAATCAAATATTGCCATTCTTGATATTACCGTAAAGCTGATTTTCAGCACAGTTGAAAAAGTGAATAGTCAGTTAAAAGTGAATACTTCTGGATTTCCGAATGGAATCTACTTTGTACAAATCCAAAACGATCAATTCACAGGAATAAAAAAAGTGGTGATCGCAAAATAGAAAGTAACCGTATTGAGTACCTTAATTCATTTTATAAAATGATAACCCCAAAAATACTTTTCAAGTTTCAAAGTATTTTTGGGGGTTATTTAAATCGAGTATGTCTTTAGATTTAACTAAATTCAAGTTGCTTTCACTTCCTCTTTCCCATCCGCATGTTTCGCAAACCGGCTCTTCGTCCGTGAATGAACCATGTCGTATCGTGGCCAGGGCCAACCACCAAATTGAGTTTTGTGATAATCTTCAAAAGCCTGGTTAATTTCTTCTTTTGTATTCATCACGAAGGGCCCGTACTGGATGACAGTTTCACCGATAGGTCTTCCTTGTAACAATAGAATACTCGTCGGCTGATCTCCTGCTTGAATCAGTACATCTGCATCCGGCACCAATTCAACAGCATTGTATCGCGGAATATTTGTCCCGGCGAGGATGGAAGATTCTCCTTCATAAAAATACACAGTGCGATTAATTCCCGGGGAAGCCTTTGGTATCGACCATTGAGCACCTGCACTCATTTTAATGTTCCAGATTGCGACTTCATTCTTTTCATTGGAGGCCCAGGAATCCGGTGGTGGAGAAGGAGCTTTGATCGTATCGATTTTTCCTGCAATAACTTCGATCGTAATTTTCTTTTTATTCGAATCCAGGTGAACATACCGTGGAATCGCATCCTTCCAAAGCATTTTAAAATACGGTTCAACCATTTTATTCTTCGCAGGAAGATTTAGCCAGATCTGAAATAATTCCATAGGATTTTCTTTCTCCTTACTGAGCAAAGGAAACATCTCCGAATGTTGAACACCTTTTCCTGCTGTCATCCATTGTACATCGCCGTTACCATATCTTCCTGCAGCTCCCATGGAATCTGCATGATCTACCAATCCCTGGCGAACAACTGTAATGGTCTCGAAACCTCTGTGTGGATGACCGGGAAAACCGGGAACAGTTTTTCCATGATACATTCTGAATCCATCCTTGATGATAAAATCATCTCCCAGCTGTCGTCCTTGCATCGATGTCACAGGTCCCATGACATCATTCCCTTTTGGAAACTTATCTTCATGATGTACACAAAAGAGAAAAGGGTCGGCAGTTTCCCATTGGAAACCGAGCGGTTTAATCGATTTTATAGGATTCATTTTCTTTGCGTCTGAATTTGCTGCTTCTTTGAATGCATTTGAAACTCCCGAGAATGGAGCCGACAAAGCAGCTACCACTCCAAGTGAAAATCTTGAAAGAAAATTTCTTCTTTTGATTGAGTCGGACATGGCTGTTGGTTTTGGGTCTTGAGCCTGAAAGTACAAATTTTTCATTATTAAAACCAGAGTATGATAGTTCAGTTCATTTTGGCTTAATTTTAATGGCTGAAGGCGAATTGGAGTGTGGGTGTGGGTGTGAGTGTGAGTGTGAGTGTGAGTGTGAGGTGTGAGGTGTGAGTGTGAGTGTGAGGTGTGAGCTTAGAAAAATGGAGGGAAGAATTAGCTAACCAAGGTGTACCAACAACTAACAACTAAAAACTAAGCACTAAGCACTAAGCACTAAGCACTAAGAAAAAAGTGAACGCTACAGGATTCGAACCTGTGACCCCTACCCTGTCAAGGTAATGCTCTAAACCAACTGAGCTAAGCGTCCATTTTGGATATTATCCGGGCGGCGGCAAAACTAAAAATAAATCTGTATAGATTCAAAAAATCATTTCATTCTCTCAGTAATGAAGCCATTATTGCAAACTCTTTCAAAGATTTTTTGGGTTTAATTCGTAGATTTGCCACCCAACACCTCTTCGATTGAACATCACCACGGAAAATATCTTTCGCAGCCGTTCCACAAACGATTCGGCTTCCATCTTCATTCTTGACGAAAGTCTCGAGACACATGCAGCCGGACGATGTGATTTATTGGTGTCAGTGGAACCCGGCGGAATTCAAATTGCCCTTAAAGAACGCAAAGACAATCTTTTTTTAGCTCTCGAATTTTTTCCTGCTGATCCGAAACGGGTAGAATTGCAATGGACAGAATTACTCGAAAGAGTTTCCGCGAAGAGTAAACTGCTACGAACCTATGAGTTTTCAAAAGTAATCGTAAACGTGCATTCTCCGGTGTATACTCTTGTGCCTGATGGATTATTTAAAAAAGGGGACGAACAAGGATATCTTCAATTTAATTTACCTACTGATCAGGATATGTCGGTGTATGCTTCACCTGTCCCCTTCTTCCAACTTTATTCAATCTTCGGAATTCCTACATCCTTAATAACAGAGTTGAATCACCTGTTTGAGGACCCGGAAATCGTACATCATTCCAAATCACTGCTGGAGAGCACCAGCATGTACGCCCGTAATCACGATGAACGTCAACTTTTCCTGAACATCTACGGTAACAGCATGGACGCAATTGTGACGGAAGGAAAGAAACTGATCCTCATGAATTCATATTCATGTAATGGGATCGAGGATACATTGTATTATGTATTGTTTCTCTGCGAGCAGCTCGACATGAACCCGGAAGAATTGCAGGTGAAACTTGCAGGCGAAATAGAAAAAGAATCTGCCCTCTACAAATTATTATTCCGTTACATTCGAAATCTAAACTTCAGTCTGCGTCCGGGCCCTGCTGAATACAGCTATGGTTTCCAGGAATTGCCCGCACAATTTTTTCACCCACTCTTTAGCTTATCCCTTTGCGAATCATAGGCGGAAAATTCGGTGGCCGCACACTCAACCCTCCCGCATCATTACCTGTGCGCCCGACGACAGATTATGCAAAGTCGGGACTCTTCAACATCCTCAACAATCAAATCGATTTCGAAACACTCAGGGTATTGGATCTGTTCAGTGGTGCCGGTGGAATCAGTCTTGAATTTGCTTCCAGGGGCGCATTAAGTGTTACCGCAATTGATGTTAATTTCAATTGTGTAAAATTTCTAAACGAAACAGCTGCCAAACTTGGAATCAAAGAGCTGAAATGCGTCCGTTCTGATGTTTTCAAATTTCTTAAACAAAACATCTCTCAGTACGACCTCATCTTTGCTGATCCTCCATTCGAACAGAAAGAAACAGATCAGCTACCGGATCTGATTTTCGAAAGAAATCTATTAAATCCCGGAGGAGTGCTCATCGTGGAACATCAGTCAAAAAGGGAATTACAGTCTAAAATTCCTGTTTCAGTTATCCGTAAGTACGGGAATGTGGGGTTTTCATTTTATCAGGCTTGAGGGACGGGTGACGAACGCCCTCCACACTCACACTGAACTAAAGGGACGGGGGACGAGGGACGAGGGACGAGGGACGAGGGACGGAATGCCTCAGCAACTTGTTGAACACTCATAACTCATAACTCATAATTCATAATTCACAACTCTCATCCCATTAAAATAAATTTCCTACTTTTAATCATCCACTCTTTCAATTTAAAGCATTAAAAAAATGTCCGACAAAAAAATAGCCGTGTTTCCGGGATCATTTGATCCAATCACCAAGGGTCACGAAAGCATCGTTCACCGCTGCCTGACATTGTTTGATGAAATTGTAATTGGAATCGGTTACAACTCAAACAAGCATTATTATTTCTCGCAGGAAAGGAGAGAGATTTTTATTAAAAAAACATTTCAGGGTGAAGACAAAGTACGTGTAGAACGTTACAGCGGACTTACCGTAGAATTTTGTAAACAAATCGGTGCTCAGTATATCCTGCGTGGTTTGCGGACATCAGCCGATTATGAATTCGAACGCGCAATAGCACAAATGAACAGAGCACTTGTGCCTGAAATCGATACCATATTTGTAGTTGCCGATCCTGCGCTTTCACATATTTCCTCTACCATTGTTAGGGATATCCTGCTCTACCAGGGCGACATGTCAAAATTTGTACCCAGCTCGGTTACACCCTGATAATTATTCAACCCCAGCCTTTCAATAGATTTATTAATTATTCGTTAAAACTTTCAGTAAATCGATTTTGGCATTCTGGTCAATCAACTGAAATTACAATTGAAATATGCTCCGGAGATTGTTTCTGTTAGTACTCATAATTCTATTCGCTGCTTTTCTTCATCTGATCTCTGCTCAGGGAACATTGGTGTTCTGTGACAGCGTCACAACTAGCGGCCAGGAGATTGGCGTCATGCAATCTTTAATTATGGATCCCGGCGGGCAAACAGTAAAAATGCATTACAAATCCGATTCCGGAAAACTCAACACCCGTAAGATTAAGATAACTTTTGAAAAGTTGCAAAAAAGTAATTTTTCAAAATTCGATGAAATTTCATTTTTCAGTGATCCTACACAAGCAGGAATTGTAAGCGATTTTAAAATCAAAAGCAGCGGCGATTACAGAATTCGATATTACGATTACGACAACAGAATATTAGCCGATGAAGTCATCAGTGTTTCGAATTCAATGGAGGAAGGCGAAGTCCAACATGAAACGAACGCGGTTGCATTGGCACCGGACTCATTGCATACGACTCAGATATTATTTTCAGATGGCTTGCTTGACGAAAACGCAAATTTGAATACCGAATTTCCATTCCGGAGTACACGAGGTAAAATCTATTTATACATCGAACCCTTTGACATTACAACACCGGAGCGTATCGTAGACATTTGGAAAAAAGAAGGAAGCGAATACAGCCGTTTCATGACATCCAGTCAATTTACCTTCATTCAGGATTCAAACAGAGGATATGCACTGGTCACTTTTCCGGAAGCTGCCGCTTATAAAGTAAGCCTGTATACAACAGATAATATTCTCATTACAACAAGCTATCTCGAATTCAAATAAATCACTTCGCGTTTTGAGGGGAATTGAAAAAAGACACCAATAAATCTTGAATGGAATTGTATGTGTTTGAAAAAACTTTAGTTTTTATTTCCGTTTCACTCATCCAAAGTGCTTCCTGAATATCTTCTTCAGCCTGTGGAATTAATTTTCTGTTGTCGTCAGATTCCATCAGGTACCAATGTGTTTTTTTAAGAATTCTCCGGCCTCCTTCAGGATACGTATGAAATGTCGTCGGCAAAGGTTTAAGGATTCGAAGCTTGCTTATCCCGCACTCCTCCTCCACTTCACGCAAGGCAGCCTGCTCAGGACTTTCATCATAATCAAGTTTTCCTTTTGGTAAATCCCATTTCCCTCTCCGGAAAATGACAAGATATGAATCGTCATTCTTTTGAACGAGTCCGCCTGCAGCTTCAATCAAAGTAAATTGAGATACCATTTGTTTCCAGGTTTGCAAAGTGGAATCCGTGAGATAATTCACCTGCTTCCACTTTTTATTTCTTTCCAGGTCCCCGATTGCTTTTTCAAGAGAAACGCTTGATTCACTAATAATTTGCATCCCTTCGGTTTCATCTTTTTCCGAAGGCTGATAAATTTCCCGGATCACAAATGGCTTGTCGTTTACAAAAACTTTATACTCTGATTTCTCCTTCATACAACTTCTTTATAATGAAATAACAAATTAATTCAAATATACACTAAGAAGTGTCGGGTAGTTCATTCCTGATTAAAATCAGGATTTTCGCACTCTGCTTGCTTTGTCAAGTGCAAGAAATCAAGTACGTTTGCCTCATGGCAGTGAAAGACGAAACAGCAGCAAATATCGCAGAATACCTTTTACAAATTAAAGCAATAAAATTACAACCTGACCGTCCTTTCACCTGGGCATCCGGATGGAAGTCACCAATTTATTGTGACAATCGCATTAGTCTTTCTCACCCGAAAGTGAGAACATACATCAGACAAGCCCTCGTGAAGGCCATTGAAGTAAAATACGGTAAACCGGATTGTATTGCCGGCGTTGCAACAGCTGCAATAGCACAGGGCGCGCTGGTTGCCGAAGCAATGGGCTTACCTTTTGTATATGTTCGTTCTTCTCCAAAGGACCATGGTCGGGAGAATCTGATTGAAGGAGAAGTGACCGCAGGACAATCTGTCGTTGTGATTGAAGATTTAATTTCTACAGGAAAATCTTCGCTGAAAGCAGTGCAGGCGCTTAGGGATTCCGGTTGTCTCGTCAAAGGAATGATCTCTGTTTTCACTTATGGATTTCAAATTGCAGAAGATAATTTTGAAAAAGAAAATTGTCTGAATATTTCATTGTGTGATTACGAAACCCTGCTCGACAAAGCACTCGAAGCAAATTACATAACCGCAAAAGACCTCATCACACTTCGTCAGTGGCGACAATCGCCTGAAAGCTGGAGCTGAGAGAACTCCTTACTATTCACTATTTACCCTTCACTATTTACTCCCAAAAAATGACCCGAATCGAAAGCGACAAAGTTACTGTCAACAAAACATCCGAAGAGATCTACACTTTTCTGAGCAATTTTAATAATTTTCAAAAGCTCATGCCTGAGCAGGTTACAAACTGGCAATCGACAGAAGAAGATTGTAGTTTTACCATTGCCGGAATGGCTAGTTTGGGGATGAAGATTGTAGAAAAAATCCCACACACAATGATTAAAGTTACCCGCAATGGCAAAGCGCCTTTTGATTTTAATCTTGATTGTTCGATTAAAGACCTTGCACCACAATGTGAAGTTCAGCTTGCATTTGATGCCGACCTCAACCCTATGCTAAAAATGATGGCTGTAAAACCACTTACCAATTTCCTGAATTTATTGGTTCACAAACTAAATGATTTACCATAATTCTTTCAGCGCACATTTATTCACACCTGAGTTTACATTTTATTAAAATTTCTTAATAAGTCTTAATTCTTTAACTTTCATTCAATTTTTTCTTAAAGTATCATGCATACACGTTAAACTGTGTTAGTGCCAAATTAAGTTCCTGAGATTTTTTTTTCTTTGCATCCTAATTCTAATATAATTTCCATGAAAAAGTATACCCACGTACGATTCATATTAATGTTCCTTATGCTATTTGCAGGAGCTATGCAATCTGCATTCAGCATTTCTTCCCAGTGGTCTGTATTGAATTCAGGCACTACTGAAAAACTCAGAGATGTAAATTTCCTAAACCCCGATTACGGTGTCGTTGTTGGTAATAATGCTACTGTCCTCCTTACAGATGATGGTGGGCAAACTTGGACATCAATCAACTCCCACAGTTTCTCCGGAAATGTGTACTCGGCACTCATTCTTCAGCACGACACCATCGTTGTTAGCACATTTGATCAAAGTCTGTTTACCGGTGAAACATATATCACATTCGATGGTGGAACAAACTGGTCGCAAATAGGTTCTGAACCCGGCTCAGCCCATTCAACACAACTTTCGACACATGATCAATCCTCCATTTATTCAGTTGGCAGCAGCCTTGACCGTTCACTCAATTTCGGGAATTCATGGGACACACTCCTTGCATATACAGGTGGTACCAATTCGCTCACACAAGTTCATTTCAAATCAGGGCAAATAGGAGTTGCCGGAGGTTTGATTTCCGGTTTTACGACCTATTCTGCAAATTTTGCAAGAACAGAAGATGGCTTCAACTGGTACATTGGTGATGTATTTTCATTTCCCAATGCAGATGCTTATACGACACTCAGTTTTCCACACAAGGACACTGTGTTTATGTTTGTAAACCATTACAATGGCTTTATGCCATCGAACCAAAACTTTCTTTGGAAAATGTACGGCTTCGTTACCGTTGTAAATTTTCCAGGTGATACCAGTGTTCACTTTACAAGTCAGATCATCAACTCCTCGATGCCTGGATATGCATTTGCTGCAGATTTTAAAAACACCCTCGACGGATTTGCTGTTTTTACCGGTGGTACAATTTACAAAACAACAGATGGAGGTGTTTCCTGGACGAGTGATTATGCTTCTACTTCGGACACTCTTTCAGACATAGAAATGATTGATGAAAACATCGGTTATGCAGTTGGCGATGATGGAACTATTCTGAAATACTCGCCAACAACATCAATTCCTCTAGTTTTCAATTCAAATATTCACTTGTATCCAAATCCATCAAGTGGTGAAATTTCGCTGGACTTGAATGTGAACAACAAACCTCTATCGTTCCAAATCCATTCAATGGAAGGAAAACAATGCATGAGCGGAAATCTTTCCGGAGTAAACCCACATCTCAATGTTTCGGAACTGGAAACAGGAATATATATTCTTCAAATCCGGAATCAAAACAAGATCTTGATTTCTCAGTCAAAACTGATTAAATTATAATCCGGGTGGATGGGATGAAGAAAGAAATGTTCAGGTAAACTGAATTTCTTTTGTGTCGTAAGCAAGGACTATCCCATCGTCCTTTTCACGATGAGTTTACCGGATGGATCAATTCCCATGATTTTACCGGAAAAACTATTTTCATTTGCAGAAAAGGGATGCCATTCTTCATAGCGGTACAGCACGTTCAGGTAGTCAGCATTGAGCTCTTTATGTTCCTCTCTTTTCAACTGCAGGTAGCGTCCTTCCAGGCAATTACAAAGGTCCAAAATTTCCTCTTCAAGCTCTAAGTCTTTTCCGAGAACCATGCTCATGGAAACTGCGTTTGTGAGATAATCCGGAAAACTTTCCTGGTTTACATTTAATCCTATCCCCAAAATAGACTGAATAACCGCAGAACTATTAATTTGATTCTCAATCAGGATACCACTAACCTTTTTGTCCTCCCAATAAATATCATTTGGCCATTTTATTTTTACTCCGGGACCAAGTCGGGAAGACACATAATCGAAAATCCCAAGAGAATAGGCTTTATTGAGAAGAAAAATATCCCTGGCAAGCAAAAATCGCGGAAAAAAGGCAAAACTAAGGAGCATGTTTTTGCTTTTCTCACTGAACCAGGTTGACTCCCCTTGTCCTCGCCCCGCCGACTGGATCGCAGCTTTGAGCAATGTCCCTTCAGGCATGACGCGCATTTTGAGCAAATCTGCCATATAGGAATTTGTCGACATGACAGTACCCAACGAAATAACCTGCCTCCCTGTGAATAAGGTTGTTAACTCTTTTTGCATAAGCGGATAAGCTTCACCTCCTTAACGGAATACCTTTAAGTGTCGACAATATTTTAAGTACTTTTACGTCCTAAATCTTGATAAGACTTAAACAGAAGAATGATCAAAAAGACTAAATCTCCTTCGCGAAAGATAACGAAAAAACCGGCGAAAAAGATCGATGAAGCAGCTCTCATGAAGGATTTGATTGTAGAGGGTATGCAGGAAAAAAAAGCAAAGGAAATTGTCTGTATTGATCTCCGAAATTTAAAAAATGCAGTAACAGATTTCTTTATAGTCTGTCATGCTGATTCCAGGACCCATGTTGACGCCATCGCCCGATCTGTTGAAGAATTTGTATTCAAAAAACAGGGCGAAGACCCTCTCCATCGTGAAGGAATGGCGAATTCTGAGTGGATACTACTGGATTACGTGAATGTTGTCGTCCATATTTTCCGCCACGAACAGCGGGAATTTTATGGGATAGAGCGCCTCTGGGCCGACGCCGAAATTCAACGTATTGCAAGTAACTATTAATCCTTAACTTTGTTAAAGATGACGATTTGTCGGATACCATGTATATGGTATCAAGTTTGACATTCGTAATCGATTCTATTTTCCATGAGCGAGAACAACAAAAGCAGCGAGACACCGGGTGGACAGCCCAAAAGCGGGAAAGACGGAAAAAAATTTCCGAATACTCCCCGCTTCAATTTTAATTTCTATTGGATCTACGGGATCATTATTGTAATTCTGATTATTACTCAGTTTTTTCAATGGGGAACTGCAGAACACAAAATTCTCTTCGATGATTTTGAACGCACGATGTTGCTGACAAAAGATGTGGACAGAATTGTTGTGACCAATGATGTGGCTCATATCTATATCAAAAAAGATAAGCTGGCCGACGCGAAATTCAAAGATGTTCGTTTCAAGACATGGGGAAATGTCGAGAATCCGGGTCCTCATTATTATCTCAACACCGGACCTTCTGAACTCTTCGCAAAAAAAATTGATGAAGCACAGAAAACATTTACCCCCGAAGAAAAAATCAGTATCGATTATGAGCAGGATAGCCACAGCTATTGGGATATCGTCCTGAATTGGTTGCTGCCTATCGGGTTCTTCATTCTGATTTGGGTTTTCATCATGCGCAGAATGGGTGGCGGAGGTGGTGGAAGCCAGATCTTCAATATCGGAAAATCCAAAGCACAGCTTTTTGATAAAGACCTTCAGGTCAGAGTAACATTTAATGATGTTGCCGGTCTTGAAGAAGCCAAAGTGGAAGTCATGGAAATTGTTGATTTCCTCAAGACTCCAAAGAAATATACAACTCTCGGCGGAAAAATACCACGCGGTGCATTGCTTGTTGGTCCTCCGGGAACAGGAAAAACGCTTCTTGCAAAAGCAGTTGCCGGTGAAGCACAAGTACCTTTCTTTTCATTGTCCGGATCCGATTTCGTGGAAATGTTTGTTGGTGTTGGTGCTTCCCGTGTGAGGGATTTGTTCCGCCAGGCAAAAGAGAAAGCTCCCTGTATCATCTTTATCGACGAAATAGATGCCATCGGCCGGGCACGCGGAAAATCACCTTCTTTCTCTGCTAACGATGAGCGTGAGAGTACCCTGAACCAGTTGCTTACTGAAATGGATGGCTTCGGAAGTAATTCCGGAGTAATCATTCTTGCTGCGACCAACCGTGCGGATATCCTTGACAGAGCATTGTTACGTCCGGGTCGTTTCGACCGTCAGATTTATGTTGAGTTGCCGGATGTAAATGGACGGAAAGCAATTTTCGCCGTGCATTTAAAACCTCTCAAAATAAACGATACACTCGATGTTGATTTCCTTGCACGACAGACACCCGGATTTTCCGGTGCTGATATCGCGAATGTCTGCAATGAAGCTGCGTTGATTGCCGCACGTAAAAACAAAACGAGTATCGACAAACAGGATTTCCTGGACGCGATTGATCGTATCATTGGCGGACTGGAAAAGAAAAATAAAATCATTTCTCCACAGGAAAAGAAAGTCATCGCATACCACGAAGCAGGTCATGCTTCCGTAAGCTGGCTTCTTGAACACGCACATCCTCTCGTGAAAGTAACCATCGTCCCTCGTGGTAATTCCCTGGGTGCGGCCTGGTACCTGCCGGAAGAAAGACAAATTACAACCACCGATCAATTGATGGATGAAATTTGCGCAGCTCTTGGAGGTCGTGTAGCAGAAGATATCATCTTTGGTAAAATTTCAACCGGAGCACTCAGTGACCTCGAAAAAATTACCAAGCAAGCGTATGCAATGGTGACCATTTATGGTTTGAATGACAAAATCGGTAACATCAGTTTCTACGATAGCTCAGGACAACAGGAATATACTTTCAACAAACCTTATAGTGAACATACCGCTGAAACAATCGACTTCGAAGTCAAGAAGATGATTGATATAGCTTATGCACGCACCAAAGATATTTTGTTGAAGCACAAAGAGCAACTAGCGTTACTTGCAGTTCGTCTCCTGGAAAGAGAAGTTATTTTCAAAGAAGATCTTGAACAGATTTTCGGGAAACGTCAATGGGAAGACAAACCGGAAGTTCCCTTGATGTCGTTGGCTGCCATTAATGGAAGTCACAATGGCAAAGAGGAAAACACAACTGCATTACCACCTGCCAATCCTCCTGCTCCAGTTCCTGATACTCCGGAACCCGGTGCTGCTGTTTAATTGTCGAAAGAGTTAGACTGACACAAAATTTTCACATTTCAAATATCCCTTTCCTTCGAATGCAGGACAGTACCACACGGGAGAAAATATTAAAAAAAATCAGGCAGGCCTTGATTCATAAAACGAATCAACGCTTCCCTAGTATTGATTGGGATAAAAATATTTATGTTACGTCGGAAGACAGCCTCGAAGAGCAGTTTGCAAATGCATTTACAAAAATAGGCGGGCAATTTATTTTTTGTGAAAATGAACTCGAATTCCTGGAGCACATGGTTACCCTGGCTCAGGAACGCGGATGGAAAATGATTCATTGTCGTGAACCAAAAATCACGGAGAAGATGGATCAGGTTGAATTTCCGTATTTAAAAAACAGTGTTGATTATCCGGAAGGAATGGTCGCTGTGACCAGTTGTGAAGCACTTGTTGCCCGACTTGGCTCTGTCCTTGTTTCATCAAAGCTGGGTTCAGGCCGACAATTATTTGTTGTCCCTACAACACATATTGTACTCGCTTATACTTCGCAGATCGTGCCGGAACTGAAAGATGCTTTGCAACTTATCCGAACCAAATACGGAGACCAGCCGCCATCCATGATTGCATCTTTGACCGGACCTAGTCGAACTGCAGACATTGAAAAGACACTCGTTACACCTGCCCATGGCCCTCGGGATATCATGGTTTTTCTGGTAGACGACACTAATCCTCCCGCTTAATTTTATGGAACCCGGGTGGCAATGCATTTATAGCAGTAATACGCCACACTTGGCGGAAATTGTTCAGGCAGTACTTCGGGATGAAGGAATCGAATCCGTTTCTGTGGATAAAAGAGATTCGAGTTATATCGCTATTGGTGAAATCGAATTGTATGTCCCCGGAGAAAATGCTACACTTGCACGATCGATTATTGAACAACACAAGCTGTGAATAATTTTCTTCAACGTCTTTTCACCGCTCTCATCGGAGCTGCACTTGTCGTTTTTGCGATCCTGTACAGCGAGTGGAGTTTCCTTTTGTTACTCTTATTAATGGTCATCCTGGGCTTGCGTGAATTTTATTCTCTCGTTCGGAGTGAAGGTATTCAACCGCAAGCCGGTTTTGGAATTGTACTTGGGATACTTCCTTTTCTCTCGCCCTTGATGAACAGTGCTTTCATGATCCAATTGAATTTTCTTCCTCTTTTATTGGTACTCCCCTACTTTATTTTTATTCGCGAGCTTTTCACAAAAGCAGAAAAACCATTTACAGATATTGCCTACACCTTACTCGGCATATTTTACATTGTTGCTCCTGTATTTATGTTTTATCTGATATCTTTCCAGGGACACAACAAGGAAATTTATCACGGAACAAATATCATCGGATTTTTTCTCCTATTGTGGGCTAATGATACCGGTGCATACCTTGCAGGAAGATGGATCGGACGAACAAAATTATTTGAACGAATTTCTCCAAAGAAAACCTGGGAAGGTGTTGGTGGTGGAATCGTTCTTGCCATTGCTGTTGCCTTTATCATTTCGAAGTATTATACGAATCTGGATCCTGAGAATTGGTTCATCATTGCAGGAATAATAATTATCACCGGTACCCTGGGTGATCTGGTCGAATCACTTTTTAAAAGAAGTATAAAGATTAAGGATTCTTCCTCTTTACTTCCCGGTCATGGTGGCGTTTTGGATCGATTCGATGGGCTTTTTATAGCAGCACCTTTTGTTTTCTTCTATCTGCTAATGTTTGCCTGATTCACCTCTTTGAATTCCCTTCTCGATCTACATCTGATTTTTTGAGAGTGTATTCAAATGCCTTTCTATTCAATTTAAAGCCATGTCCATCAAGACATGAGAAAAATCATTTCTATTGAGGGTTTCATACCCCACTGATAATAAGGCATTTGATTCTAATATTAAAAACAAATTGGTTCGAGCATAGCTCCAGAAGCACTGACAGTTTCTAAAAGCCTACCTTTGCCGCCCTTATTCATAAAAGATGATTACTGCGGAATCAAAAGAAAAAACGAGTACCGGTGCTGTGTCAAAAGACACAAACAACCCCTATGAGTCAATGATCCAGCGATTTGATGTTGCTGCAAAGATTATTGGATTGGATGATGATACATACAATGTACTCAAAACTCCTCACAGACAATACCTGGTAAGTTTACCGGTGAAAATGGATGATGGAAAAGTCAAAGTATTTGAAGGCTATCGCATCGTTCATAATGCCAGTCGCGGACCATCGAAAGGGGGAATTCGTTATTCACTGGAAGTGAATCTGGATGAAGTAAAAGCTCTCGCTGCCTGGATGACATGGAAATGTGCGATTGCAGATATTCCATATGGTGGTGCAAAAGGCGGTATTACTGTTGACCCTTCTAAATTATCGGAAGGAGAACTGGAAAGACTTACACGTGCTTACACAGCTGCAATGAGCGATGTGTTTGGTGTCGATAAGGACATTCCTGCTCCGGATGTAGCGACAGGTCCGCGTGAAATGGCCTGGATTGTGGATGAATATTCAAAAATAAAAGGTGCATTTACACCAGGGGTAGTTACCGGAAAACCTCTCCATCTCGGAGGTTCTGAAGGAAGAGTGGAAGCAACAGGTCGTGGTGTGAATACCGCTGCTTTGGAGGCAATGAAAAAAATAAATATGGATCCGCGCAAATCCACTGCGGCAGTTCAGGGCTTTGGAAATGTAGGTTCCATTACAGCAAAATACATGGAAGAAGCAGGCATACGTATCGTTGCAATCAGCGATCATAGTGGTGCCTGGTACAATGAGAAAGGAATCAATATTAAAGAGGCAATCCAATACCGCAATCTGAACGGTGGCATCCTGGCTGGCTTTCCAAATGGAACTTTAATTAGCAATGAAGAATTGCTGACCCTCGATGTAAACATACTTGCTCCTTGTGCTTTGGAAAATCAGATTCGTCGTGCAAATGCCAATGATATCAAAGCTCAACTGATTGTGGAAGGAGCCAATGGGCCAACGACCGCTGGTGCCGATGAGATCCTGCTTCAAAAGGGAATTGTAGTGATTCCGGATATTCTTGCAAATGGCGGCGGTGTGACTGTTTCTTATTTTGAATGGACACAAAACCGATTTGGTTATTATTATGCTGAAGACGAAATCCACAAACGTGCCGACCGTTCGATGACCAAGGCATTTGAAAATGTGTGGGCTACGGCCCAAAAACACAAGGTCTCCTTGCGGATTGCGGCATATATATTTGCTCTGGAAAAGGTTACGATTGCCCTCAAATCACGAGGAAATTATTGATGATCAGAGAGCCGGAGATATTTCAAGATCTCCGGCTTTTTTTTAACCAAGTACTGTTGGATACTGACTTGAAATGATTCCCTGCAATTAAGTACAAATGCTATCTTCGCTCCTGAAGCTTAGGAATTTCGGAATCACAATTTCATTCTCATGACAATTCACAAAGAAGGTTACGCAACACTTACAATTACAATTCTGGTTCTCGCCGGATTAAATATTATCGGAGATCAGTTTCTCACGATGTATCCTTTCCTGAGAATAAGCATCCTCGTCGTCACCATAATTCTTTTTCTCATCATCCTGCAATTTTTCGTCATCCTTCACGCACAATCACAAAAAATGAAAAACATGTGATTTGCCCTGCCGATGGGAAAGTTGTAGTGATTGAAGAAACAGTGGAAGGTGAAGTATTAAAAGACAAGCGCATTCAGGTTTCTATTTTCATGTCGCCTTTCAATGTGCATGTGAACAGGTATCCGGTGAGTGGAAATATTACATTTTGCAAATATCATCCCGGATTATACCTTGTCGCCTGGCACCCGAAATCCTCCACTGAAAATGAGCGCACCACAGTGGTGATCGAAACCAACTCAAAGATTTCGATTCTGGTTCGACAAATAGCCGGTGCACTGGCAAGAAGAATTGTTTGCTATTCGGAACAAGGCATGAAAGTTCAACAAGGCGATGAATTAGGCTTCATTAAATTCGGATCACGCGTTGATCTCTTTCTTCCCTTGAACGCAAAAATCAAAGTATCCATGGATCAGAAAGTCACCGGTGGTGAAACAATTCTTGCTGAGTTACCATAACAGAAAATGACAAGCCATAAAAAAAAGGGAGCCAATGGTTCCCTTTTTTTATGCACTACACAGTCCAATTATTTGTGCGCACTTCCTGTACGATAATCAGTTGTTTGTCCGTCTTTGATGGTGAATGTGAACGAAAGCGTATTGTTGCTATTGTAGGTTCCTGTACCGGTAATCGTATCTGATCCAACAATGTTTAATGGAGCTCCGGGAATTGTGATTGAATTTCCGGAAACCGAAGCAACAATTTTCGACCCCGCTCCTATCCCGTCAAAATTCTCCATCAGAATCTGATCCGGAGCACTATTACTTGCTGTAATAGTCATATTGAAATTCAACGGACCACCAACAGATCCATCCGATGAACCCTGCCAATCGCCAAGAAATTTTTCACGATCCGCAGTTGAAGGTCCGTCTTCTGTGGAATTTTTTTCACAGGAATACAGTATAAAAATAGAACTGATGATCAGGACGGAAGCAATGACTTTATTCGTTTTCATGAGAATGGGATCTTCACTACTAAGTCAAGAACCGGACCAAAAATTATTTGAGTCGTGATTTCAGGTCAAGTTTGAATTTACGGGCTGTGTCCAGGGCTATGTCATATCCTGCATCTGCGTGACGGATGACTCCCATAGCGGGATCATTGTTCAACACCCTTTTCAGGCGACGGTGTGCATCATCAGTACCATCAGCGACGATTACCATACCGGAATGGATGCTGTATCCCATTCCAACACCACCGCCATGGTGAAGCGACACCCAGCTTGCTCCACCAGCTGTGTTAATCAAGGCATTTAATACAGGCCAGTCGGCAATAGCATCACTGCCATCCTTCATCGCTTCTGTTTCCCGGTTTGGGGAAGCCACAGAACCTGTATCGAGATGGTCGCGACCAATTACAATCGGAGCCTTTACTTTTCCGCTTTTCACAAGTTCATTGAATGCGAGACCGGCTTTCTCCCGATCACCCATTCCAAGCCAGCAAATTCGTGCAGGTAGACCTTGAAAAGCAATTCGTTCCTGAGCCATTTTAATCCAGCGATGCAGGGATTTGTTTTCCGGAAATAATTCCAATATGACTTTATCCGTTTCGAAAATATCTTGTGGGTCACCACTCAAAGCTGCCCAGCGAAAAGGTCCTTTCCCTTCACAGAACAAAGGACGAATGTATGCAGGAACAAAACCGGGAAAATCGAAAGCATTCTTAACACCGCGTTCCAGAGCTCGTCCACGCAAGTTGTTTCCATAATCAAAAGTGACAGCTCCCAGGGATTGCATTTCCAGCATCAGCCGAACATGTTCCGCCATGGAATCATAGGCCATTTCCAGATACTGTTCCTGATTTTTTTCTCTCAATACATTTGCTTCAGCAATTGTAAGTCCTTCCGGTAAATAACCAATGAGTGGATCGTGAGCAGAAGTCTGATCAGTGAGAGCATCCGGAATAATTCCGCGTTCCTTCAACCGACGAAGTAATTTTACCGCGGTACAGATTACACCGATAGATTTATTCTCGCTATTCTTTTTGAATTCTAAGGCTTTGTCGATTGCTTTATCGATGTCGTGTTCAATAAAATCGAGGTAACGTGTCTCTACTCTTTTTTGTGCACGCCATTCTTCCACTTCCGCAGCAAGACAAACTCCATCAGCCATAGTGATTGCAAGAGGCTGTGCTCCACCCATGCCTCCAAGGCCGGCTGTGACACAGAGTCTGCCTTTCAGACTGCCATTAAAATGTTTGTCGGCAAGTGCATTAAAGGTTTCATAAGTTCCCTGAACAATTCCCTGAGATCCAATATAGATCCAGGATCCCGCGGTCATCTGGCCATACATGATCAAGCCCTTTTTCTCCAATTCATCGAACACTTCCCACGTTGCCCAATGAGGAACAAGTTGCGAATTGCTGATGATCACACGAGGAGCATCTTTATGCGTTGGGAGAATGCCAACCGGCTTTCCACTTTGAACCAACAGCGTTTCATCTTCATTTAAATCACGCAGTGCTTTTACAATCAGGTGAAAAGACTCCACATTTCGGGCAGCTTTTCCCCGTCCGCCATACACAATGAGATCTTCCGGACGTTCAGCAACATCCGGATCGAGATTGTTGTGCAACATTCGCAATGCAGCCTCCTGAATCCATCCTTTGCATGAAATGTCTGTACCTGTTGGTGTTTTTGTCTTCGATAAATCGAGCTTTTCGTTGGTGCTGGTTGATTGCATATTGATTACTCTTCTTTTGATTTCTTCTTCTTTTGATCTTTGTTTTTCCAGGGACAATGACGACATCCACTCTCACAACAATACCCTCTCTTCAAATGGTATTTCTCTGTAAAGATAATATAGCCCTCGGCAGATAAGTAAAAATCTTCCGGATCAAATTTTTCATGATGGGTCATTCTCGGTTCGCGAATTTGGATAAAAATCAATCTGGCTTTCTACTACTTGATTTTCAATATATTAATATGAATTTGAATGTAAATTTACCGATTCAAAATGGAAGCACAAATTGTAGTTTTACAAGGTGTCAGAATCAGTTCCCACAGCTATAATCCAGGAAATCCGGTATCCTCCCATCATCAACAGCGGTGTTCAGTTGTTTGTTTTACGTGACGATTTAATTCACCCTTTTCTGAATGGTAACAAATGGCGAAAACTAAAATACAACATACCTCTCATAAAAGAAAATCACAGCACCCTTGTGATCACTTTTGGTGGAGCATGGTCAAACCATCTTGTGGCAACGGCAGCAGCCGGTAAAATGTATGGGTTTCCTTCAATAGGAATAGTGCGGGGTGATGAAGCTGTTTCGAACGATGCCCTTCAATTTGCACAAGAATGTGGAATGACCTTGCATTTTATTTCCCGCGAAAAATACCGTGAGCGAAACATCCCTGAATTTCAATGGCAATTAGAGAAAGAACTCCGACAGATTCATCCGGAATTGCTTGAAGAAAAATTTGTGTATTGGTTGCCGGAGGGAGGTGCAAATCAAGCCGCATTAAAAGGTTGTGAAGAAATTCCATTGGCAATTTCCATCGACACCAATTTCATTTGCTGCGCTTGTGGTACAGGATCTACCTTAGCCGGAATTGCACGGGGAATGAAAAAGCATCAAGCAGCAATTGGGATTCCTGTTCTCAATGCTGAAACATATTTCAACGAATCGCTCATCCATTGGGAGGCACCACTTTCACAGATAGAATTGCATCATCAATTTACTTTTGGCGGATATGCAAAGAAAAATAAATTGCTCACTGATTTTTGTGAGCACTTCAGCAAGCACACAACAATCCCGGTAGAACCTGTTTATACAGGCAAAATGTTCTATGGTTTAACACAACTTATTCAGGATGGGCATTTTCCACAAGGTTCAGTTATCACAGCTATTCACACGGGTGGAATATTTGATTTCAATCAGGAATTTTCCCGCAGGTTACCTTCAGGTTGATTTTTTTCGATGACAATTGAAATGGTTTCGTTTTCTGAAAAATATTCACAAAAAAATTTCAGACATTTTTGAGGATGTTAAAATTGTCATCGCATTTTTACCTCCTATTGTATCCATTTCAGCGAATTCAGGTATAAAAGCATGAATAATCTTACGGATCAAATCCTTGTTCAATATGTTTAAACACAAAACCGTTGTAAGATCGATGAAACAAACGTCACTGCTATTGCTTTGCCTGTTTTATAGCTTCACTTCCACTGCCGGTGATAACCGCCGGATGTCAAGAAGCGAATACATTGCATTGTACAAAAACGATGCGGTCCGTGACATGATAAAAACAGGAGTTCCGGCTTGCATCACAATGGCGCAGGCATTGCTCGAATCGAACGACGGCAACAGTCCACTTGCAGTAGAAGCTAACAATCACTTCGGAATCAAGTGTGCTGAATGGACAGGACCATCTTATATTCAGGATGACGATAAAAGAAATGAATGTTTCCGAAAATACAATTCGGTTCTTGAATCCTATGACGATCATTCGAATTTTTTGAAAACCCGTCCGCGTTATTCTTCCTTGTTCCAACTTGACAATACGGATTACAAAGGCTGGGCAAAGGGTCTTAAAAAAGCAGGATATGCAACGGATCCAAGCTATGCTGACCGACTCATCAAAATCATAGAAGATAATCAGCTCTACCTCCTGGATCGTGAGCAATCATCGACAGAATATGCAAGTACCAGCAACGCCATCGTTATTCCGGAAGAAAGAGTAAATCCTGAACCGAAGAAAATTTTTGTTCCTAGTGTCGATGCTGTTGATCCCTATACTTCAAGAAGAGTAAAACAAGTGAACGGGGTTGATTATATTGTTGCTCGTCGCGGTGATACTTTCAAAAGCCTTGCACAAGAATTTGAACTGGGTTACTGGCAATTGCCGAAATACAATGAAGTTGCGGAAGACCTGCCTCTTCAGGACGGACAAATTGTTTTCCTAAAACCTAAGAAAAGAGAAGCTGATCGCACAAGTTATGTTGTGAAGGACGGCGATACCGTTTATTATATTGCTCAGCTGATGGGAATAAAAACCAAATACATTTACAAATACAACAATCTCACAGAAGGGCAGCAATTGCAGACTGGACAGAAATTATATCTGAAAAAACAATCCTGACAATTTTGAAAGCGTCCAATCGGGCGCTTTTTTTATTTATTGATTCGTGATGCTGACCATATAAAATTTATTTTCCTTAAACGCAGGAACAATTAAGGTCTCCTCATCAATTTGCCGGGCAGAACGGGCGATTACACTCACCTTTTCTACTTCATTGAACAAGACATCTGTTTTCTGATTCCCCAGACCATCCACTGTAGAATACAGGACAGAAGATTCTTCATCAGCATATTTATTGTACAAGGCAATAATCTTACCGCCGGATATTGCAGACGCATAGGAAGAATAATATCCGGCATCATCGGTCGAGTTCTGATCTTTACTAAACACATTACTCCATAAAATTTTCCCATCCGGATTGACGGACAAGATCATGATATTACCAAAATGATAATAATAGTGACTCGTCACTGTTTGTGTGTAATAATCCCAATATGTTCTTGATGTTTCGTAATACGATTCTGCAATCACAGCGACTCCTCCATCACGACGTAAAACAAGGCGGTCAATAGAATAATTTACCAACTCTTTATTCTTGTTCTCTTTTTTATCCCCAACAAATTTTTGCAAAAAACTCGCTGCAAACGGACTACTCAAGACCTGTTGATCGCTCAAACTGTCCTCAGTAAAATAACACGTAAAAATTCCTGCAGTAGAATAAGTTGTCTTGTCTGAATAAAAACCGGCAACCACGATCTTGTGATTATAGTTATCGCTTGAAATGGCTACATCGGTTAAAAATTTATCCTGAATTTTCACTTCTTTATCTATTGTTCTGTCTTCGTTCTTGTTGTATCCGATCAATTGATAATAACTTTCTCCCGGAGCCTTTACTTTTTTATCGGTTGTATACTTGATTCCTAGAACAAAGAAATTTCCCGAATCAGAAAGTACGGAAGCAACCGGTACAAAATGCCGAATCGTCATGGGGACAATGATTTCCTTCTTATACAATACACTCAGGTTTTGATCCGCAACAACTACCATGAAAGATTGGATTTCCCTATCCTTCTGAAATTTTCGGTACGACAATGCAAACTTCGACTGATCGTGACAAAGCAGAATACCCGGCTTATTTTCTTCATCAAACTCTTCTGTACTAAACGCATCGAGCAAAACTGGTTGGCCGAGCCATTTACCGGAGGTATTCAGAAACTGGGAATAAAAATTAAATTGTTTGGTTGTTTTATCACGGGTATAAAACAAGACCATTGCTTTGTCACCCATCACTTGTATATCTGTTATTTTTCCCCCTTCAAGAGGAGAAAGCAATTCTTCTTCCCAACGCAGGTTGAGATCATTTCCGAAATACTGCATTAAATACTTCCTGTTTTAAATCCGGATCGATCGCGCACAGAATTTAAAGAGATATTGCTCCTTAAAACAAAAAACCATCTCCATCTGAACCAATAATTTTCAAGTACTGGAATTTATTATTATCAATCATCGGCTGCGACCAGCGAACGGATTGGGAGGATATGTCTCCGGAAAAACAAAGCATCACGAAGAGGCTTACAAAATACCATCGTATTTCATTCTTCGAATTTAGTAGACACATACTTTAATAAAATTTGACCTGATGAACATCCGTATTATTTTAGAAATTATTCTTTATTTTCGCAAACAAAATTTCACCAATGCAACATTTCGTAATCTCACTTTGTTTAATTTTATTCCTGTCATCTTCGAATACAGTTCATGCTCAATCGACAGAGCTGAAATCACTGGCTCAATGGATGGAAGGTTCATACAGTAGCCAGAACCAACATCTCAAAGATACAGCGAATTATTTCGACATCCGCCTCCAAATTATTCCAATCTGGAAGGACAAAAAAGACGGCTATTGGTTTTATGTTGAACAGGCAGTTGCCGACTACATTGACAAACCGTATCGTCAGCGTGTATATCATTTGAAAGAAAGGAAAGGAAGTTTTCGAAAGTGTAGTTTAACACTTAAAGATCCATTGCGATTTACACACAAGCCGGAAGAAATTGAAAAATTAATCACCGACAGTCTTACTGAAAAAGAAGGCTGTTCCGTTATTTTATCGAAAAAAGATGAGTTCACCTTTGTTGGTGAAACTCAGGGTAAAATGTGTCCGAGCGACCGGAAAGGAGCAGCATATGCGACCTCAGAAGTTACTATTACTGAGAATGAATTAATCTCTTGGGATCGTGGCTACAATGATAAAGACGAACAGGTTTGGGGTGCAGAAAAAGGCGGGTATCACTTCTTAAAAATAAGAAAAGAGGACTAGTCACTCATTGCAAATGGCTAGTCCCGGATTGGAGTTGAATTTAAAAACTTTTCCAGAATACCGGTTTACAGGATTTTATTCTCGCCTGAATAATTTTTTCTGCCACTTCAGGATTGCTCCGAACAAATTTGTGAATTTCGTATTCCGTTTCCGCTTCAACAAGAGTAATGAATCCGCTTCCGTTTTCAAACAGAGCAGCCATCAGCAAGCGACCATCCTTGTATGCTTGCCGGATGTAATTTTCATGGCGTTGCAAATCAGCATTGGTAAAACTTTTATGCGCAGGGAAATTCTCGCCCATTGTCCAAAGAATAAAATACAATTGTTTTAAACCACGTTCAACTGTGGTTTCCATTTTACCAAAGTACGTCATGTCGATGCTCGGTTTCATAATCCGTGGAATTGATTTAGTTTTTATGATTATTTGTTCATTTTTCTCTGTGTAAAAAATATGCCAGTTTGTTTTCCATGAAATGCGATCAGTTGAACTTTGCCAATCCCACTCAAAGCTTTCATTTTTAATTGAATAGAATATCATGCGTCTGTAATGTTTCTGTCCGTTTTTTGTCACACTTTCGATCTCTTCAAAAATTACTGTGTCCGCTTCCTTTCGTCCTTTAAATACAAGATAGGAGCTGGTATTATCGACCCATGTCTGCTTCCATTCTCCGGAAACTGAATCAAGCAGGCTCCAGCTTTTCCCAATAAAACTTCCATCATTCAACTTGAAATTTTCTTCGACAACATGATCACCCAGTACTTTCGCAATATGATTTGACCCTTGTATCGAATCCTGCCAGGATGCATTCCAATCTCCGATCCAGAAGTCCATCATGTGTTTTTTCGATTCGGGTGCTTCTGCCTGCAGCATATAAGATAATATGAGGAAGAGAAATGTAAATTTCATGGCTTCATGATTTGTTGATTATCGAAGAATCATAAATTTTAAATCTCTGTATAGATTATTTCCTGTATAACGGATAGTATATACTCCATTCTGGAAACCAGTCAGGTCAAGGTCTTCACCGTTCACCAATGAATCACCTGAATACGTACGACGAAAAACTTCTCTTCCTGAAAAATCAGACAGTGTGAGCAATCCACTCGCTCCCGGATTTTTACTTACCCGGATCTTCACATGATCAGAATTTGTCGGGTTCGGAAATGCATCGATAGAGAAATTAGCATAATCAGAAGGAGAAAGAATTCCGGTTGAAAAGCCTGTACAGACAGGCATCAGGAAGGAACCCTGTCCACCGTACACTCCCATGTCATTTTGCAATGTTCCCAGCGATGGAAAAGCAGCCGTTCCGAGTGCTTCAGATTCAGGATCAAAATAGATTGAGCCCGGAATCCCGGCATCAATACAAGGTGAGCCTATCGACAATAGGAAATGTGAACTATTGGCGAAAAAAGGATCAACGTTTAAATTCGAAATTCCCGGGAAACCACCTTCTATATCGCTGTGTTGTGCACGCACCACTCCGGGCGTAAAAACTGCTATGCATGAACCCGATGACTGAGTATTTCCCCAAAGGATATTGTTGAACAAATCGAGTTTCACAGAAAATACCAAAAGAGCTCCTCCTCTTCCGGCAAAAGATCCAGTGCCGGTAACACTGTTATTCGAAATCGTGTTGTTCTCTATGCGAACAACAGTATTCGTATCCACACCGGTAGCCCACAAACCACCACCACCGTATGATTGGCCACCGGAATTGTAGGAAATAAGATTATTCACAACTGTTCCATTGCAATAATTGAAAACAACCCCACAACCGTATTTTCCCTGGTTGTGACAAATTACATTATTGCGCAAAGTTGGATTTCCGTCACCGCAACGAATACCTCCACCCCCTGTAGAAAGTACTCCTGAAGTGTTCATTACAATATTGTCGTGAATGACATTGTATTGAATCAAAGGCGAAGAAAACTCCACCAAAATACCACCACCTTCACGGTATGTTCCCGCACCGTGTACATCCGCCCATACAGTTCCACTTCCACCGGTGAGAGTAAAACCCTGCAATACTGTAGTTGAATCTTCACCTGAATTAAAAATGACACAGGAAGCAGTATCTGCATATGCCGGCTGACTTCCATTGATGATTGTAGAAGAAATAAAAGTGGTATCCAGTCCTTCGTAAAAACGACTGGTCAATACAATCCGCTTTCCTCTGAAATTGATGTTTTCGTAATATGTTCCGGGAGCAACGACCACCGTATCGCTGTTGACAGAAGCAAGAATTGCTTGTTGAATTTGGGGATAATCAGTGGGAACATGAATCAGGCTTGCCTGGATTGAACTGCACAGTAGCAAGGCGATGATACCCGGGAGGAAGGATTTTGCTTTCATGATTCAGAAATTTAGAGACCAAAAATCTCCACTGATCATGCAAAGAGAGTCCTGAAATGCAATAAAAAGGTACTATCTTATAAGGATAGACCACTTTTTTACAAAAAGAGGTCTGTTCCTGTTCTCACCACACGTAAAACCTGTCTTGATTTATTTCTTTTGAATTCCACCGGAGACATTCCCGTTAACTTTTTGAAAGCACTATTGAAGGTTGCTTTGTTACTATAGCCAACATCGAAAGCAATACTTAGAATTTTTGTTTCCGCAAAATTAGGATCCGATAACAATCGCTCCGCTTCCCGGATTCTGTACTTGTGGATAAATTCAGGATAACTCAGCCCCAATTGTTCATTGATCAATTGAGACAGCTGATGCGTTGAGATACCCATCAGTTCACTTAGCTGTTGGATTTTCAATTCACTGTCGAGGAAAGGTTTCTTTTCTTCCATCAATTGAATCAATCTGTCCTTCAGCAGAATCATTTGTTCCGGTTTCAAAGTTGAGCGAGTGTATTTCGCTTCTATTTCTTTTTTTAGATGATCAGTGCCATTGAATATTTCCGGTTGCCGGAATCCCAGATATCCGGTCATATAGATGAAAGCAGTCATCGCGAAAGAAATCGAATAATCGTATTCCACTTTTATGAGATTGGTCCAAACAAGAACCCAATAAGCAAGATAAGCCCAGGCGAATCCATTGTAAAACCATGCAACTTTTGTGAGCCACTTTCTTTTGACAGTTTCTCCATTCTGTTTTGCATCCGACTTTGATGCAGTGGAAAGTTTTCTGAGTAACAATGCACCGTAATAACACAAACTGACATTCTGAATGATAACCAACACGCGAAACATCCATGTCCAGGCTACTTCATTCCGAAACAAAGGAGCAATCCAGGCAGGAGTTCCAAAAGTATTTTTAATCAATACGGGAGTGAGGAAAGCAACAGAAAGCCAGAAAAGGATAAAATGTTTTTTTAATCCAGAAGGCAAAACACCTTCTTCCAATACACGAACATATAAATAAGTGAGCGGACCGAACAAGAAAGGGAATGCATCTGTCCAGCCATTCATCCATTCATACACCTTGCTATAACCCGTCCAATACGCCACATAAGAAATCAGGGTGATGGAATACAATGCAATGATCAACGAAAGCATCCTGTTCGCTGTACGGTTTCCTTTTTGATGCCTGTACAATATCAATGACAGGAATACTCCCTGAAGAGCCGCAACCAGGAAGATGGAGGTCCATTTATCGAAAGACGGCTGTAAAAGTGTATCCAGTACTATGTTGATTAACATAGACGTGAAAATACAGAAAGGATCATGCACACACAGTAGTGCTCCTGTTAATCTTTGTTAATGATGCGTTTATGGCATTTTCATGATCATCGACCATTTTCGCTTCATCTTTTTAAAAGCCTTAAAACCAGTCAATTTTAAAATAAATCACAGAAATTTTGATAAAAACAAAAAGTAGCTATCTTTGCCCTCCGTTTTTGAGAGAGCGTTGATTTTAATGTTCAATCAAGGAAAAAGGGAGCTTAGATTAAAAAGTTCAAGTAATTTGGGAGCTTAGCTCAGCTGGTTCAGAGCATCTGCCTTACAAGCAGAGGGTCGTAGGTTCGAACCCTACAGTTCCCACACTAAAACAAAGCCCACCAATAGGTGGGTTTTGCTATTTTTAAGAAGTGTTCTTTTAAAATACAGCAATTAAGAATTGAAATACTGATCCTGGGATGCAATTCAGAGCATCCCGGTTTTCAACCGGGAGGGTCAAAGGTTTGAACCCTGTAGCTCCTACACTAACACAAAACCCGCCAATAGGTGGGTTTTGTAATTTTTTTGGATTGTTCATTTAGTAAAGAGCAATTAGGCTCATCGATCAGATTCTGAAAAATGAAAATGGGAATCAGGATTTGCTCCCAAAAATTGATCTTAGATTTCAGCAATTACCTGCAATACTTCCGCAACCACAAATGTACTTCCACCTATAAAAATCAGGTCCTTCTCCTGTGCATTTGTTTTTGCAGCGTGAAAAGCTTCCGCTACAGAATTGTAAGCAAGTCCGTTTAATCCAAAGCCAGCAGCCTTATTTTTCAATTCTATTGCATCCAGAGCCCTGGGTAAATTTGCTTTGCAGAAATAATATTTAATATTTACAGGGAGCAAGGACAGAATGGAGGAAATGTCTTTATCATTCACCACACCAAAAACAAAATGTAAATCGTCATGCGGAGTGAGCGTTAATTGATTGAGTACTTCATGAATTCCGTCCTCATTGTGACCAACATCACAAATTGTCAAAGGCGCATTGGAAAGAATTTGCCACCGACCCATCAGTCCGGTTAAGTTCCGCACTGCACTCAATCCTTCACGAACATGCTTGTCTTCGATAGAATATCCGGCTTCCCTCAATTTAAGCACAGTTTCAATTACCGTAATAATATTTTTTCGTTGATACAATCCGGGCAAATCCAGAACGAGGTTTTCAAAAAGCAAATGTTTGCCCGAAAAAATATCAAAACTTTGTTGATTGGAATTGCCGATATCTTTTCGTTGGGACTTCAATAAAATTTCAGCAAATACAATTGATGAATTCATTTCAAAAGCTTTGTCGCTGAACACTTGTGCTGTTTCCGCCTGCACCTCACCAATCACAACGGGTATGTTCTGCTTAATGATTCCAGCTTTTTCTTTTGCAATTTTTATCAGTGAATCTCCGAGTAAGTTTGCATGATCCCAACCGATGTTTGTTATCACCGACAATTCCGGAACAATAACATTTGTAGAATCCAGTCTCCCCCCCAGTCCGGTTTCAATCACAGCAATCTCAACTTTTTCATTTGCAAAATAATCAAAAGCCAGTCCGACAGTCCATTCAAAAAAGGATGGCTTTATTTTTTCAAATTGCTCTCTGTATTTTTCTACAAAACTGATCACAATTTTTTCCGGTATCATTTCTCCGTTTATTCGGATCCGCTCACGAAAATCTATGAGATGCGGTGAAGTATACAAACCAGTCTTGTATCCTGCTGATTGTAAAATTGCAGCAAGCATGTGTGATGTAGATCCCTTACCATTTGTCCCTGCTATATGAACTGACCGGAATTTATTTTCAGGATGATCCAGAAAATCACAAATCGCATGTGTGTTGTCAAGGTTGGCTTTATACGCTGCAGCACCGATGCGATGAAACATTGGCAATTGAGCGAAAAGATAATCCAGGGTATCCTTGTAATTCATCCGCTGCGAAGATGGAAAAAATCGTTCAGCAAAGAATGAATTTATTCACCGAAAGATTATTGAACCAGAAGACAAAAGTGATAGTACCTTTTTGAATATCTGCGTCTTCGGGACCGGCATTGAATTTAGCTTTCATCGCCGCTTCACGTGCAAGACGGTATAAATAGGATGAAGTAGTTGTGGAACCACGTCCACCGGGAATTGCTGCTGTGACTTCCCCGTTTTTATCGACAGTGATATCGACAACAACTTTCCCGGTCTCTTGTGAACGGTCATTGATCTGAGGAGTTCGGATCATCTTTCTGCCTGCCAGACTGAAACTAATCCCCTCCTTTGCCGGGCCTTGTCCAGGACCTTCACCGGGACCGATACCGGGACCACCATTCCCACTGCCATTCTTTCCATAGTATTTGGAATTGGGATCGCCGGTAGGATCACCCTGGTCACCGGTACCTTTTCCCGTACCCTGGGAAGAACTGTTGTTTGATTTGCCTTTGTAAATAGATCGCTGATCAACAGTTTTCACAGGCTCCACAACCTTTCGATCATCTCTTGGTGCCGTAACTGTTGTGTTGACTCTTTTGATATCTGTTTTTTTCGGATCCTTAATCTCTTTGGTGATTCCTGATTCTTCGATGTCCTGAGTGGCAATATTTTCATCCGGCTGAGAAGCAGGTTTAACTTTTGTGAGTGCGGGGTTTTCAGTGATGTTATCAGACATGGGCTGAACGTCCCCACTGGCTTCATCAATATAACCAATATTGACAATCACACCTCCACCTCCGCCGGTTTCCGGAAATGGTGGAATTTGTGTTGTCACCATCACAAACAGGAGAATGAGAAAAAGAGCCGCATGAATTGCGACTGAAATAATTATTGATCGTGACCGGATGGTTGCATCCATGAGAACAGCTTATTGCTTAGAGGTCTGGGTTGCCAGTACCATTTTTATTTTTAACCGATTCCCTATATCCAGCAAGTCGACAAGATTTTGAACCTGCACTGTTTTATCAACTTTTAACAAAGCAGTTGGATCCGTTTGTCCGGCGATGTTTACCTTGATAGCCGCTTCCAATTGTTCTGCATCAATCGGTGTATTGTTGATTGCATATTGCAAATCGGATGTCACTGAAATTGTCAAGGGGTGTTTTACTGACTGGTTGCTGCTCTTCGCATTCGGCAATAACAGCTTCAACACATTCGGTGTTGCCATTGTCGAAGTGATGAGGAAAAACAACAGCAGGAAAAACATGATGTCATTCAGGGAAGCACTGTAAACTTCGCCAACCACTCGTGTTCTTCTTCGGAGATTCATGATTGCATTTTTGGTGGGACAGGGGACGAGGGACGGGGACGGGGTGGGGTGGTGTGGTGTGAGTGTGAGTGTGAGTGTGAGTGTGAGTGTGAGTGTGGGATGTGGTTTGAGTATGCTTCCCGTACTAACCACCAACAACCAACCACTAACCACTAATTTTTCACAGGCTCCTCAAGAAGGTCGATAAACTGAACAGCGTTAATCTCCATTTTATTGATGATCCGATCGATCAGGTGAACGAGATAGTGATAGGCTGCGTAGGCAATCATTCCAACGAGAAGACCTGCGGCACTGGAGATCATTTTGACATACAATCCACCGGAGATGGTATTAATTTCAAGGCTGTTCTGTAATGCAATCTGATAAAAGATTTTGATTACACCGAAGATTGTTCCAAGAAATCCGAACATCGGGGCAATACCGGCGATGGTTGCGAGGATATTCAGGTTTTTCTCCATTTTGAAGATCTCGAGTTTCCCAACGTTTTCGATGGCTCCTTCTATTTCCTTTACGGGCTTACCAAGACGCATGATCCCTTTCTCAATCATTCTTGCAACCGGGCTCCTTGTATTCTTGCAAAGGGCTTTAGCTGCATCGATGTTACCGCTGTGGACATAATCTCTTATCTGATGCATGAAATTCATATCAATTTTTGAAAAACGCTGAATTGTGAAGAGTCTTTCAAAAAATATGTAAAAAGCCATGACCGAAAGAATCGCAATCGGAATCAATATTCCGCCGCCTTTTACTGCCATGTCCCAGAGAGAAATTGATTGTTCTACCGGTGGAGTAATCGCCGTGGTTGCAGCCTGAGCGAGGGTGTCGGCAGCATTGCCAAGGTTTTGTGAGATCTGCAGGATAATTCCGTAGGTCATAATTAGGGTTATATATTAATAACTCACAAAAGTAGGAGCATTGCTCCGCAACAAGCCGGCACAAGCCCCTACTTTTAAACATCGTTATGTTAGTCCAAAACGCTCTGTTTGAAAAATTATTGAACGAGATTAAAGTTGATCGGGAGGACCATTTGCGTCCGAACCGGTTTAGATTGATATAGTCCGGGTTTCCAGGATGGTGATTTTGCCAGAACCTTAGCTACTTCTTCATCCTGTCCATAACCAATCATTTTCATCATCTCTATATTGCTTATCGCTCCGCTTTCATTGACAACAAACGTGACATAGTATCGTCCGTTTAGTCCTGCCTCTCTCGCACCGGGAGTAAAGCGTAAATGATCTTTGATAAATTCATAAAACTTAAAGAGTCCTCCCGGAAAATCAGGCTTTACATCAACAGCGGCAATGCTAAATGTCTCAGCAATTAGAGGAGGAGCTGTGATCGCAGGATCAACTCCGCCTGTTCCGGCAAATGGACCGGTGGGTACAAGCGGCACTGTTGGCGTACCTGCAGGATCTCCTGGAATTATCGGATCAACAACGGGAACCGGAGGATCTACTACAGGTTGGAAGATATGCTCATCAGGTATTTTGACCGGTGGAGTAATGCTTCCGGTAACCGGTTGCTGAATAACAGGAGTTTCAACTTGCGGGAGAATGTAATTCGAAAACACCAAATGTTCATCCATTTTAGGTTTCATGGGAACATTCGTGCTAAAAAACAATTTGTTCAACAATACCGGAACAAGGAAAAATCCGACAATTGCCAATAGGGTATAGAGAAAAGATCTGGCCACTCTCTGGTGGTAAGTGACCCTCAGCTGGTAAGCTCCATAAGCTTTGTTGCGGTTTTCAAAAAGGACATCGTCCCATGTGCGAGAAGACTTTTCTTGAGTAGACATATGCTTGATTTTTATAACTGAGAAGAAAACGGAAAGGATTCCATACATATTTTCAATTTTTCACAAACAATTTTATTTCATGACCGTCTCCTGACATTCAAGGATCACGACTGGAAGCGATTTGACCTGAAGAGACATTGATAAATGCACGGATAGATTTTTCTTACAGCTTTAAATTTTTTATACCTTTCCCCATCAATTCCACACTGTGTATGCATACAATGAATAAACGAATACTTCTATTCATCTTCCTGCTCATGACTGCTGCAATAAACTCAGATGCTCAGTTGAAAGTAAGCTTCCCTTCAAAGGATAGTCTTCTCATCACGGCCGACTGGTATCCGATTAGTACTGAAATGCCGATAATTTTGCTCTGCCATCAAAATCGGTTTAGCCGCGGGAATACAATGAAACTGCATTACGCCTGAATAAATTCGGATTCAATTGCATGGCTATCGACCAGCGTGTTGGTGACGAAGTAAACGGAATAAAAAACGAAACTGCAGCCCTGGCAAAAGCCAAAGGCTCAAACCCGGTGTATGCAGATGCTGAACAAGATATAATTGCAGCACTCGACTATCTCTATGACAAATACAAAAAGGAGATCATAGTGATTGGAAGTTCTTACTCTGCTTCGCTTGCATTAAAAATTGCTGTAAATAACCCTAAAGTTCTCGGAGTTGCTGTCTTCAGTCCGGGCGAGTACTTTGAAGAAAAAAATTACATTTCTAAAAATATTGCTGCTCTTAGCAAACCGGTTTTTGCAACTTCTTCCAAAGATGAAGCAGATGGTGTAACTGAACTTTTAAAAGATGTGAATTCAAGAATCAAGGTTCAGTACATACCAAAGACTGCAGGCAATCATGGTTCAAAAGTATTGTGGTCTGTGGCACCTGACAACCAGGAATACTGGATCGCATTAATGAGTTTCCTCAATAAGATGAAAACGCTTTGATCCCTGAAAGAATTCCACTTTCATTTTCAGTGCTTGTTCGCAGGATGTTTTTTTTGTTGGCATGCTTTCAACTACAACTGCAATCAAGTTCTTTTGCTCAAAAAGGTTCTACTATTGTCGGCGTTCAATACAAACCAATATTTCCTGTAGGTTTCCTCGGAACAGGCAAGCAATCCAGCACTCCGGAACTGGTAACATTTGATGTTGAATTAAAGTCAGGGTATTGTGCTGGCATGGTCATCCGACATAATTTCTCTGAACTACTTGCACTCGAATCCGGAATCAACTATGTAAAAAGAAAATATAATTTGACAATTTCGGATGCAGACTTCAAAGGCAAATCTGAGTTCCGGATCATTGGATATGAAATACCGGTTAATCTACTCGTCTACATTCAGCTTGGAGAAAAGTTATTCATGAACGCATCAATGGGACCGAGTCTGGATATGTTTGCAAGCAATGTTCAATCGTATGACGAATATTTTCAGCACGTATCCTTTAGAAATCATATTTTTCAAGCTTCCGTTTTAGCCAATCTCGGCTGGGAATGGAGAACGGAAGAAAGTGGATACATTTATCTTGGAGCCTCCTATCATCGACCGTTTTCGTTCATCTATCTCACCAAAATCGAATACCGATACAGAGGAAAAGATGAGTCAACAGATCAAAAGCTACTCGGGAATTATCTGACTCTCGATTTGAGGTATTTTTTTCCGGAGAACAAGAAGAGAAAGTAGAGAGTAGAGAGTAGAAATTAGAGAATAGAGAATGGAGAATGGAGAATGGAGAATGGAATTTGGTGGGTAAAAGCCAGAAGGACCTAAGCTCTTCTAATTTCTATTTTCTATTATCTAATTATTCCACCACCATTCGGGTGACAATTTCGTGTTGATCGGCTTTCATTTTCACAAAATAAATTCCTGAACTGAGTCCGGAAACATCCTGCGAAATCCGGTGTGTACCGGAATTCATCTTTTGATTTTCGAGAACCTTAGAAATGAGTTGTCCGCTGCTGGAATATAGATCAATTGAAACTGTCGTATTCAAAGGAATGGTAAATGAAATGGTTGAAGGTTTTCCTTGCGCAGCCAGACCGGCACTTAAAGAAAACGCATTTGCATCAGTAGTTCCAACCTGAGTTGTACCGTTTGGAACAACCACAACAGTACCAAAATAAGGAATGTGATTGTAAGCAGTAACTGTTACATCGAGAGTATCGCCAACAGTCAATCCCGGAATTGTAAGATAGGCAGTGCCGCTTAATGCATAACCGGTTGCGATAATCTGATTGTGGTAACTCAGGCAAACGAGAGCCTGATCAATATTGCACTGTACAGTCCATGTTGATATATTCTCATCAATCGTTGCATCATGCGCAACAGGAATTAACTCAGGAGTAGCTGTTCTTACCATGATGCTAGGATCACCAAAGCAAGTCCAGGTATCCGTCATTTCAACACCTGCAGCTCCATACTCATCATTCATGTGCATGCAGCCATTTACCGAAATACCACCAAAAGTATGCTTGATATTTCCGGGATATGTTTCTACAAGGATATCCACCATCTCATCCTGGCCATCCATAGGAGGATCCCAGCTTTGGTTAATAGTTGACATCAATGTTGCTATAGCGCCGATGGGAGCACCGGAAACTGAAGTAGTGCGCAGCAATGCTTCAGCAAGGCAGTCGCCGGTTTGGAAATCTCCATTTACACAAGCTACAGACCAGAAAAAAGGCAACATGTTTTCGTTTGTGAGTGATTGAACATCCGCCGAACTAAAACTTGTAGTTCCACAACTGTTCTGACTTCCATGACCGGTATACGTTAGAATGCTTCGTCCATCATTGAATGCATCTGCAAGATCCTGAGGTCCGGGATCTCCTGTGAGATCGACACCACCCTGTGAGCCGTCAAATATTTCATCCACCTGGGTATAGGTATAACCTAAATATTTCTGTCGAATATTTCTCTCGTGTTCGAAATCCATTTCACCATCATCCCCCGGACCCTGATCAGAACCAACACAGATTCCCTTGTGATACCATTGTCCGGAAGGATCTGGATACTTTTCATAATTGATAGATCGCTGAACCTGCGTTTCCAGTTCCTGAGGAGTATTAGCGGAGAACCGTCCAACGATCACTTCGGCATAGGAATCATTTCCGAGAATGTCACCGTAACTTGGATCCGAATCACCATTCATCGAAGGATATGCAGGAATTTGAGGACCATCGCCAACAAGTAGCACAAATGTAAGTCCATCCGTATTGTATTTATTTTCGATAAATGTTTTAATAGCTGTAGGAATTCGCTCCGATACTTGCAACATCAACAATCTCTGTAGCCTGTCCCATTTTATTTTTCCAGTCTACAAAAGGCTGCATGATACTAATCAATGACGCGTCGGAAATAATCAGCATCCTACCGATTTCCTGTGCGGGAGTATATTGAGTCTGATTAAAATTTAAAAAACGGGAAGTATAAATGGGAGTATAAATCGGATTTGGCTGAGGCTGACGGGAACGTGTGAACGCGTTTACTGTTGTTTGCGAAATTACAGGTACAATTTTTACTGTAATTTCATCATATACACGAAGTGTTTGAGTAACCGGATTGTATTGAAAAGGATAAACCACTACTGTTTGTCCACGGAAGTCGCGTAGAATGTATGGATCGCGAAGTTCGGCAAGCTTCCCAGGAAAAAAACCATTGTTTGAATAAGCCGGTCCGTAAACATAGGGAATACTCGATGGATCCTGATCTCTTTTTAAGTTTCCTTTTGAAGGAGCCAGAAGAATATTGGTATAGTCATGATAACTCACTGAAACAACTTGAACTTCCATTGTCGACTGATCAGGAATGATGATGGATGCAGCCATTTTCAATACATCCGGAGATCCAGTTTCGAGCAAACGGCTCGCTTTCTCAGCGCTGAGAACCTGAATTTGTCCTAAAGGAGTTTGAACATTGTTGATGTAAAATCCCGGTACATGAAATTTTATCACAGACTCATCGCCTGTCTGGCTTACAAGTTTTGCTGTTACTTTTTGTGAGGATGAACTTGTTGTTGCCATCCATTGTTTCGCCTGAATTGAAACTGCGAAAGAGGCGAGAAAAAAAAGAAATGATGTGAGTAAGAGACTTTTTTTCATGAGATTTTCTTGATGCAGGAAAACACTCCGGCAATTGAAGCAGTTAAGATAAGGAAAAGCTCTCAATCTCTTATTCTTCCTTAAAAAATGACAAAAAAAAGACCTTTTGTCGTTGATTTCGAGGATTAACCCAATTTAGGGTTTTGTTTATGCCGCTCAGCATCCCTTTCCGTTTTTTTTATAAGATTCTTTTGAAAAGCTTCTGTCAAATCAACTCCGGTCTGATTAGCCAAACAAATGAGCACAAACAATACATCTGCTAATTCTTCTCCCAACTCTTTTCCTAAATCTGATTCCTTCGAAGATTGCTCACCATATTGCCTTGCGATCACACGAGCAACTTCTCCAACTTCCTCTGTTAGCATTGCCATATTCGTGAGTTCATTGAAGTACCGGACACCATGGGATTTTATCCACTTGTCGACTGTTGATTGGGCTTCGGAGAGATGCATTTTTTAGGTGGTTAGTGGTTGGTGGATAGTGGTTGGTGTGGTTAGTGGTTAGTGGGGCTCTGCACACAGAACACGGAACCCCGAACACGGAACACGGAATAGAGTGAATAGAACTTGGAACGCAGAGCATCTCTAGATTCAGATTTTACTTTTCGAATCCATCCAAATAGTTACGGGACCATCGTTAAGTAAGGCAACTTTCATGTCGGCACCAAATTCACCCGAGTAAACTTTTCTTCCACTTTCATTTTCAAGTTGCAAAAGAAATTTTTCGTACAGTGGAATTGCCTGTTCCGGACGAGCTGCAGAAAGGAAGGAAGGACGATTTCCTTTTTTTGTGGAGGCATGTAATGTGAACTGACTGATGACAAGAAATTCTCCATTTACATCAGCAATCGACAAATTCATATTTCCATTTTCATCGCTGAAAATACGAAGTTTTGAAATTTTTCCGCACATCCATTCTATATCTTCTACTGTGTCGTCCACTTCAATTCCAAGTAAGACCAGCAATCCCAATCCGATTGATGATTTGAGTTGACCATCAATGGTTACAGAGGCGCTTGTTACCCTTTGTATGACTACCCGCATAACACTTGCATTTCGTTTTGTGAAAATTTATCGGAAAATATCCTGGTTACTTAGAATGCTCAGATAACTGTCGTACCTGCTATAAGCGATTTCACCCCTTTCAACAGCGGGTTTTACTGCACAATCCTTTTCGTTTGTATGCAGACAGTTATTGAACTTGCAGCCTTTTGCAAAGACAAAAATATCCGGAAAGAAATGAGACACTTCGTGTTTATCAAAATCGATAGTACCGAATTCACGGATGCCGGGAGTATCGATCAGGAATCCTCCTTCCGGTAAGGGGTGCATTTCAGCAAATGTTGTTGTATGCGTTCCTTTCATGTGCTGTGAGGAAAGGCGGGATGTTTTCAACGCCATTCCCGGAATGAGAGCATTGATCAGGGAAGTCTTCCCTACTCCACTGTGTCCTGAAAACAAGTTTACTTTTCCTTTCAGTTCTTCGGTTAAAGCCTGAATACCAATTCCGGTAAGACCTGAAACTGACATCACTTTATAACCGATTCCTTCATAAAGATTTTTCAATTCATTTACAAAATCCCAGACATCTTCATCATAGATATCCGCTTTGTTCCAGAGAATTCCGGCCGGAACACTATGGGCTTCAGCGGTTGCAAGAAAACGATCGATGAATCCAAGAGAAGTCTTTGGCAAAACAGGTGTAGCAACGACCCAAGCCCGGTCAATATTAGCAGCAATTATCTGTACTTGTTTGGAAAGCTTCACCGATTTACGGATGATGTAATTTTTCCTGTCAAAAAGCTCGGTGATATTGCCTACATCCTGGGACTGATCCCATTCCACATTCACATTATCTCCTACAGTCAGCGGATTGGTCGCTTCAAAATCAATAAGTCGCAGATTTCCACGGATTCTACACGTGAGATTTCTCCCGTCTTCCAGCAATACCGTATAGAGTGCCCCAGTGGATTTGATTACTATTCCGCGCATGCAGCGAAAGTAAAAAAAAGCAAGCGGAGAATACACCGGAATTTTGTGAGAAATAACTTAGATTTGTTGGGGAGGGACGGGGGACGGGGGGGGACGAAGGACGAAGGACGGAATCACTGAATTTCGAAAAACTTATTCAATAAAAAATATGTCAGTAATTATAGATTCAATAACTAAATTGTATGGCAAGCAAAAGGCACTGGATGAAGTTTCATTCGGCGTAGAGGGTGGACAAGTTGTAGGATTTCTCGGTCCTAATGGAGCAGGAAAATCGACAATGATGAAAATTATCACCTGTTTTATACCACAAACCTCCGGAACAGTAAAAGTATGCGGATTTGATGTTAGCGAACAAAGTATAGAAGTTAGAAAACTGGTCGGATATTTGCCGGAACACAATCCTCTTTACCTTGAGATGTATGTTAGAGAATACCTGGAATTCATCGCGGGGCTCCACAAGCTTGCAGGATCGAAGAAAACAAGGGTGAACGAAATGATTGAAATAACGGGTCTGGAAAAAGAACAGACTAAAAAAATCGGTGCATTATCAAAAGGCTTTCGGCAGAGAGTCGGTTTAGCACAAGCCTTGATTCATGACCCGAAGGTTTTAATTCTGGATGAGCCGACTTCCGGGCTCGACCCTAACCAATTGTCGGAAGTTCGAACACTGATAAAATCCATCGGTAAAGAAAAGACAGTAATTCTTTCGACCCATATTATGCAGGAGGTGGAGGCCATTTGTGACCGAGTGATCATCATTAACCAGGGCAAAATTGTCGCTGATGAAACGACAGAAATTCTCAGAAAATCATCCACACCGGAGGACATTATCCTGGTTGAATTCGACACTACCTCGAGTCAAACTCAGCTCCTGAAAATAACCGGAGTTGCAAGTGTTGAAAATATAAGTGGAAACACCTGGAAGCTGAAGTCCGACGGGAAAACTGACATTCGTCCACATTTGTTCCAGTTTGCTGTTCAAAATAATCTTGCTGTTTTATCCATGCAAAAACAGGAACAAAAACTTGAAGATGTATTCCAACTGCTGACAAAAAAACCAATTCCTGATTTTTTATCCCGAAGCACAGCAATTCCAATTCTTCACCTCTCTACTATGAGACTTCTCATCTTCTTCACAATTCTTTCTCTTTCATACAGCAGAATACTAAATGCACAAAACATTTCAGCATATTCTGATTACAGAGGATATTTGCAGGCATTTGATCAGGGAATGTTTCATCAACTTGAATATTTACCTGTGAAGTCATACAAGGTAGGTTCCAGTTCTGTTGCTTACATCGACAATAAAAATGATTTTAAAATATATTACAAAGGCGAAAAATTCCAGATGGTCAACGCTGCGGATTTTTCCTACACTGTAACGGATTATCTTGTTGCCTTCAGAGTTGGATCAGTGTTGTATGTGTTCGACAATGGTGTACGAAAAACCCTGAGTTATTACACCACCATCATGACAGTGAACGACAGTGTTCTGGTATATTTTGACGACTCTAATTACAATCTCAGTGTTTATTATCAGGGAAAATCTGCTGTCCTTGAGTCCTCTCTTCTTGACAAACCAAAAAGTATAAAAACCGGATCGAACACCGTAGCCTGGGTAAATCAGAGTAATTATTTCAGCATATTTTATCAGGGGCAGGTACATACCGTTACCAATATTCCTCCACTGGAGTATGCAGCCGGGCAGGATATAGTTGCATACACCGATGATTACGATAAGCACTTTCATCTGTTCTACAAAGGCGATTCGGCAGTAGTGGAAGAGTATGCACCGGATTCTTTCAAAGTTGGCTATGGGATCATGGCTTATGTAGACAACCTGGGAAATTTCCGTGTCTTCAACAATGGAGCAACGAAACGACTTCTTTCTGACCGTCCTGATTATTTCTTTGTGAAAGGAAATATCGTTGTCTATTCCTATAACAGAATGTTCAACGTCTTCTACAATGGCGTAGTAAGCACTCTGGAAAACTTCAACCCATCGAATTTTCAGTTGGGAATAAATGGAGTAGCGTGGCTCGACGAAAGCAATCGCCTAAAGGTTTTTGACAGAGGTAAAACCTATACTGCTTCGTATGAGATTATCAACAAATACGAGCTCATCGGCAATGTCCTGAAATACGAAACCGGCTCCAATACCGTAAATATTTTTTTTGAAGGCAAAAACTATTGATTTATAGGCTATGGCAAGCTTTTTAGCATATAATTCCGCTGATTTTGAAGCCAATTTCAAGCCTGAATCAAAGTAATTTCTTACTTTTGCAGCCGAGTGGAAAGATTTGATTCGCCTCCGTTAGAGGCAATATTGCAACCACGGTAAAAAATGCTAAGGCTTTTAAAAGCTTTTGCATCCGCGATCCTCCTCTCTTCGATTTGATTAGTCCTTATTCTTAAAAACTAAAATAGAACCATGTCTTATTTGTTCACCTCAGAATCCGTTTCCGAAGGGCATCCCGACAAAGTTGCGGACCAGATTTCAGATGCATTGATTGACTATTTCCTTGCTTACGATCCCAAGTCGAAAGTGGCTTGCGAAACCCTGGTTACAACCGGACAAGTTGTCCTTGCAGGAGAAGTAAAATCGGAGGCGTATCTTGATGTTCAGGATATCGCAAGGGATGTTATCCGAAAAATCGGTTATACAAAGAGTGAATATATGTTTGAAGCGAATTCCTGTGGAATTTTCAGTGCAATCCACGAACAATCACCTGACATCAACCAGGGAGTTGATAAAAAAGATCCTTGGAAACAAGGTGCAGGTGACCAGGGAATGATGTTTGGTTATGCTTGTCGTGAAACAGATACTTACATGCCATTGCCTTTGGAACTTGCTCATCTTTTATTGCGCGAACTTGCCGCAATTCGCAAGGAGAATAAGACGATGACTTACCTGCGTCCGGATGCTAAATCACAGGTAACAATAGAATATGGTGACGATAACCAACCCGTACGAATCGATACAATAGTTATTTCAACACAGCATGACGATTTTGAAAAAGACGCTGCCATGTTGAAGAAAATCAAGGAAGATGTTATCAATATCCTTGTGCCACGCATCATGAAAAAATTACCAAAGCGTGTACAGGCATTGTTTAATGATAAGATCAAATACCATGTTAATCCGACAGGTAAATTTGTAATCGGGGGTCCACATGGCGATACAGGTTTGACCGGACGTAAAATTATTGTTGATACTTATGGTGGAAAAGGCGCTCACGGTGGTGGAGCTTTCTCCGGTAAAGATCCTTCAAAAGTTGATCGTTCTGCAGCATACGCAACGCGTCACATTGCAAAAAATATGGTTGCAGCAGGAATCTGCGATGAAGTGCTTGTACAGGTTGCGTATGCGATCGGTGTTGCTGAACCGGTAGGTTTGTACGTGAATACTTATGGTACGGCGAAAGTGACCATGTCAGACGGCGAGATTGCACAAAAAATTCGCAAGATCTTCGACATGCGTCCGTATGCAATTGAACAACGCTTTAACCTTCGCACTCCTATTTATCTGGAGACCGCAGCTTACGGACACATGGGTCGTGAGACGAAAACAATTGAAAAGGTTTTCAATAAAGGAAAAAAGAACGAGAAACGCATCAAGGTTAAATTATTCCCTTGGGAAGAATTGAATTATGTGAATCAGGTGAAAGAAGCTTTCGCAGCAGGCAAAAGCGGTGCAAAGAAAATTTCGGCTAAACAAGCACAGCTGGAAATGGTATAATCAAACCATTCATTATAATAAAATAAGAAAGGCTTTCCGCAAGGGGAGCCTTTTTTATTTGGCTTTTCTCCTACAGAAATTGGTGAAGCTAAATCAGCTGCTGTTGAATTGCCATTCCAACCTGCAGCATCATTAAACAAACTCCTTAATCCTCTAGTGAATTTTTACTCCCTAAGTTTTTGTGAATCCATCAAAAGGACGCTACATTCACCCAATGAATTCCAGATTGTTCAAGATTTTACTCGGGCCAATTGCCGCACTGATCATTTTTGTGATTTTGTCGCGACAGGGATTATCACAGCCTATTGCAGGCACAGCATGTGTGTTGGTGTGGATGGCCATGTGGTGGATTTTAGAACCTGTGGACCTAGGAGTAACTTCCTTTCTTCCCTTTGTCTTCTTCCCTATCCTTGGCGTCATGGATGCATCTACTGTTGCGATGCAATACATGGAACAAACCATCTTCTTGTTTATGGGTGGTTTTTTTATCGCATACGCTATGGAGAAATGGAATTTACACCAGCGCCTTGCCTACAAAGTGCTTAGGAATACAGGGCAAAAACCATCGAGGGTTCTCCTTGGTGTAATGCTCACAACGTTTATTATTTCCATGTGGATATCAAACACCGCGACTGTAATGATGTTACTTGCGGCTGTACTTTCCATCGTGCGCCACGAACATTTATTTGACCGGAAATACCATTCTCAGATTGCCTGTGCACTGTTACTTGGACTCGGATATACCGCCTCTATCGGTGGTATGGCTACACTTGTGGGAACACCAACGAACATGATCTTCGCCGGATTTTACGACAAAACTTTTCCTGACGCACTCCCGATTAGTTTTTCAAGATGGTTCATGTTTGCATTTCCATTTTCTCTGACTCTCGCGACAATCGCGTATTTCATTATCCGGAAATTATTTATCCATAAAGATGCTGACCGTAAATTTGACATGGAATTTATCCGGAAAGAACAGGAAAAACTCGGGAAGATGAGTACAGAAGAAAAAAGGGTTCTTGTCGTTTTTTTTATAACTGTACTATTATGGTTCACACGTGCCGATATACAAATTGGTGATTCCGTTTTCCGCGGCTGGGCAAGTTATCTTTCATTTGGAAAATGGATTAAAGACAGCACAATCGCCATGGCCGCTGCAACTGTTCTGTTTATCCTCCCATCCGGCAAAATAAAAACCGAGGCATTGCTCGAATGGAAGGATGTTACAAAACTACCTCTTCGTATCTTGCTTTTATTTGGGAGTGGTTTCGCACTTGCTAAAGGTTTTGAGCAGAGCGGACTGGGAAATCTGCTTGCAGGGAAATTAATTCTCCTCAAAGATTTCCCGACCTGGATCATTGTTCTTGGCGTTGCAACTTTAGTTACTGTGTTGAGTGAGTTTGCTTCCAATGTTGCCAGCATTCAGTTGATGCTTCCCATTTTGCTGCCACTCTCTGCTTCAATGGGAACTGATCCATTGCAACTCATGGTTCCTGCAACGCTTGCTGCATCCTTTGGATATATGCTTCCTGTTGCAACTGCAGCGAATACAATAGTGTATGGAACAGGTTATATTCCTGTAAAAAGTATGATGCGAACGGGATTCTTACTCAATGTTTGCGGCATACTTTTACTCACTTTGTTGATGCGCGTTTTACATTTTTAAGCATCGTGTTCCTGCACAATTCTTCGCAGCCATTTCAACATAAAGAGAATTGAAATAGCCGCTAGCAACGCGACAAAAAAGTTTACCCAGAAAAAATTTTCCTTGTGTTCATATCCGTCCCACAAAGCCGCGAGTACTCCTGACATTTTATTTCCGATCGAAGTACTGAGAAACCAGCCTCCCATCATCAAAGAGGTTAGACGAGGCGGACTAAGTTTAGAAACAAGAGACAATCCCATCGGGCTCAAGCACAGTTCTCCAACAGTAATTACCGCATAGACACCAATCAACCACATTGCCGAACTTTTTTCAAGTCCATTCTGGCTAACGAGAACTGCTGCAACCATTACCAATGTTGACAAAGCGGTAATCAAGAGTCCATAGAAAATTTTCCCGGGTGTCGAGGGTTCCTTATTTCTTCGCCTCATGAACGCAAAGAAGCCAACTACTAAAGGAGTGAGGACAATCACAAAGAAAGGATTCACCGATTGAAATAATTCGGTCGATACCAAATGTAAAGTCCCACCTTGCTCCGGAAATTTGTCCTTTGAAAGATTTACAAAATAATGAGGAACGCTCAGCTCTTTAATAATTTTCCCATTTTCGTCTTTTTGAGTTCGGAACTGCTCATCAATTTTTGGAAAGGAATCCTCTTTTAAAGTCATGTCTTGAACTACACCGATCGTCTTCGCTGCAGGAACGATGGATTCTGGCAATTGACGATCCGTATAACTTTCAGCCCAGGTTGTGAGGGCGGTTCCATTCTGTTTGAAGATTGCCCAGAAAACAATAACAACACCAAAAATTGCCAGCAATGCGGAAACCGGTCTTCGATCCGTCGCATTGAGTCTCGATAATAAAGTGATATAAAAAATTGCAACCGGTAAGGCACCAAAGATGAATGCATCCGTCGAATCGGAGCCGAAAATATTTCCGGGAATAACCCAACCCAGATATCCTGCGATAAATGCCGGCAAGAGCACTACACCGAAGACTTTTCCCAAACCCATATCTTCAGGATTTGCAGGTTTGCGAACATCTGCATGCCGGTAATGCTTGTTCCCGATCCAAAAAATCGCGACACCAAGCAACATTCCGATACCGGCTGCCATGAATGCATGTCCCCAGCCAAAAGTATTTCTCAGATACGCAGCGAAGAAATTACAAACAAAGGCACCGACGTTAATCCCCATGTAGAATATGTTGTATCCGGCATCCTTTTTTTGTTTGTATTTGGGTTCGTTGTAAAGATTTCCCAGGAGAGTAGAAATATTAGGCTTAAAAAAACCATTTCCCACAATGATGAGCATCAAAGAAACATAAAACATTGTTTGCCCGGGGATGGCAAGAGACATGTAACCGATACCCATGAGAATCCCACCAATTGTAATCGATGTGCGGTACCCAAGTACTCTGTCGGCCAACAATCCACCAATGAAAGGAGTCAGAAAAACCAATGCGATGAAAGTCCCAAAAACGTCTGATGCTTCTTTCCGTTCAAAACCCAATCCCCCTTTGGCAGTGTCTGTCATGTACAGAAAAAGGATCCCCAACATCAGGTAATACCCGAAGCGTTCCCACATTTCTGTAAAAAAAAGATATTTTAACCCGGTTGGATGTTTAATTTTTTGCTCAGTCATTGTTTCAGTTTATGAAGAGCAAAATACAAAAGAAAATGACAGGTGGTTGGTGCTTGGTGCTTGGTAGTTGGTGAAAAATAAAATTATAAAGATTGCTGATAATATATTTCTCTAGAAAAGCTTTTTCACAGAATCAAGAATACCTGCACCACCACTAGTGCCACTTAGTGAACTTAAAATGCCTTGAATATCGAACGAATTATCGTTTGGATCATTTGTTTTTTGAACAAATTTGCTCATGACTCCAGGTACCAAATTATTCACAATATTCTGAGCCTGGCCAGCATCAATTCCAAACTTACTCATTAAGGATTGAGCAACATTATTGCTGATCTGTCCAACCATAGGATTGCTGGTTGTATTTCCGCCCTGGAACATTTCCATCAAATTCTGCATTCCCCCTCCAGCCAAAACTCCTTTGAGTTGATTCATGATTCCTTCACCGGCAACCTGGATTGCGGCATCATTTTTTTCATTTGGAATTGCAGGGTTATTGATGATAGATTCACCAGCATTTTCTTTGATGAGTTGGAGAAGATTGTCGAACATGGAATTTGGGATTGCAGAATGTTGATTTTAGATTGCAGTTTCAAATCTACAATCTAAAATCCAAAATCTAAAATTATTCACTTGCATATTTTCGAAGTTCCGGAAGCAGCGAAGGTTCGACCGGTCGTGGGGCATTAAAATTCACGATGTCTCCTTTCTTATTCATGATCATGTATCGTGGAATGCTGTTAATCTGAAAATATTTACACGCTCTAGAGCTCCAGTTTCCGGGCGAGAGAGCATTGACACCCTGGATATCCATGTCCTTGATACCTTTCATCCATGCATCTTTGTTTGCATCAATAGAAATATACAAGAAAACGATTTGCTTTTTTTCTTTATCACTTAATTGTTCATGCAACTGTTTGGAGAACGGCATCATTCCCCGGCATGGTCCACACCAGCTGGCCCAGAAATCGATGTAGACGACTTTCCCTTTAAAATCGGACAATTGGACTGCCTTACCATTTACATCTGTCAGATCAAGTTCGTCGCTGTTTGAAGCAGCGTTTCCTTTTGAGTCCGGTTTTTGTTCGGCCTGTGCAGCCGCTGCGTTTCCTGTACGTCCATCACAATACGCTTTAACAACAGGAACAAAAACGGCAGCCGGATCATTCTCTTTTAATTCAGCCATCATCTTTTTTACAATAAAAGGAGAAAGTCTCTCACATTCATCGGAAATAAAACGTGACTCCCAATATGCAAATACCGTCCCACTCAACTTTTCTCGTGCAACTGCCTGCTTTCGGTCGGCAGAAGTTGAAGGATCCTGGAATTTATTAAACGCGTTGGTTTTAGATGCAAAATAGATTACATAATATTTCAGAAACTCGCGGTAAGAATCACTGATCAGCGCTTTTTCATTATTCACTACAAGCTTATCCAATCCCTCCAACATCGGCGCCGGTAAAGGGTTAACGGTGAGTACACTTTTGTTGCTATTCGCATTCAGAATCGGGAACGCAAAAATCTGATGCCAATAATGGTATGCAATCTGATCCTCCAGAAAAGCAAGAAACTCCGGTGAGCATCTATCCTTTTGAGGTGCTTTTTTTACGTATTCCTGCTGTGTCTTACGTTGCTTGAAGGCATCCATTTCAAATGCATCAATGCTTGAACCAAGTGCTCGTATATTTAGCAAACTATCATTAAAATCGGAACTGAATTGAGTGAAGAATTGTTGTACGAAACCGTTCTCCTCTGCCACACTTCCATTAATTTGAAGTTGGACAGGGATAGCATCTGTAAATTCTATTACCAGATCTTTTCCGGGGGCAGCGTATACCGGCATACGTAAATTACCATAAATCAATTCAATCATCCGGTTGCGATCCAAATCAAAAACAAAACTGAATTGTCCGTTTTGAAGAGGCACAGCAATGACTTCCGGTTTGTAGGGAAGATAAGAACGATTAAGATGAACTTGAACAGTGGCTTCTTTTGCTTCGGAAATTTTTCCCGTCAAAGAAAATTTGGATTGAGCATTTAAAATGGAGCATCCAAATAGTGACAACAACAACAATACAAAGGCTGAGCGCATACGTAATATTTTACGTAAAAATAGCAGAAAGTATTGGGATTGAGAAGCTGGTTTTCGCTTAATTATTCAGGCACTGCCCCTGCTTCAACACATTTCAATCCTTTATTTATCTTCCTTGTTTTTACTGCGGAAGAACAAATTAATTGGAACCCCTGAAAAATCAAACCGTTCGCGGAGCTTCTTTTCCAGGAAACGTTTGTAAGGCTCATTTACATATTGTGGCAAGTTGCAGAAAAAAGCGAATTGTGGTGTATGAGTAGGCAGTTGGGTAACATACTTCACTTTCACATACTTTCCTTTCACCGTTGGTGGAGGTGTGTGTTCGATGATGGGAAGAATGAAATCGTTTAACTCAGAAGTTTTTATTTTTTTAGTTCTGTTTTCGTAAACATGAACAGCCATTTCAAGGGCTTTGTGTATACGTTGTTTGTCGTGAACGGACGTGAAGACAATTGGAACATCAGTGAAAGGAACGATTTTCGACTCGATCATTTCGGTGAACTTTTTCACGGAATGAGAATCTTTTTCCATGAGGTCCCATTTGTTGACGATGATGATTACACCCTTATTGTTGCGTTCAATCAGACTAAAAATCGCTAGATCCTGCGCATTCAATCCGCTCGTAGCATCAATCATGAACAAACAAACATCCGCTTCTTCAATTGCACGAATGGAACGCAGAACTGAATAATATTCCAAATCCTCTTTAACTTTATTCTTTCTTCTAACACCGGCCGTATCAATCAATAAAAAATCGTGGCCATATTTTGAATAGCGTTGATCTATAGTGTCACGGGTTGTGCCGGCAAGAGGAGTTACAATACTTCTTTCTTCACCGGTAAGCATATTTAAAAGTGAAGATTTGCCAACATTCGGTTGTCCAACGATTGCAAAGCGTGGCAAGCCCTCTGTTAGATCAACAAATTCTTTGGGTAATTCATTCACCAGATCATCCAGTAACTCACCTGTTCCACTTCCGCTAATGGATGAAACACAATACGGGTCACCGAGTCCCATTTTATAAAACTCGGCAGCTTCAGCAATTCGTTGTGGGTTGTCAACTTTGTTAGCGACCAGGAAAACTTTCTTCTTCGATTTGCGAAGTACAGCAGCCATCGCATCATCGAGGTCTGTGATTCCCATTTCAACATCAACTACAAAAAGGAAAATATCTGCCTCTTCGATAGCAACTTCTACTTGCCTGCGAATTTCGGATTCAAATATATCGTCCGATCCACGCACATAACCACCGGTATCAATCACCGAAAATTTCTTTCCATTCCATTCCACATGTCCGTAATGTCGGTCGCGCGTAACACCGCTATGCTCATCGACAATCGCTTTACGCGACTCGGTGAGACGATTGAAGAGTGTGGATTTCCCCACATTCGGACGACCTACGATGGCAACAATGGTAGACAATGGTTTTTTTGGATAAAAATTAATGAACTCGTATTTATAATTGGATGAATAAATAATTTTGCATACACATGCAAATCACTAATTTAATGGACTGATTTAATTAAACTTTAAATCATTTTGAAATGTATTCTGACAGTATTTTCTTAATGTAATCACGACCCTTACCTGCCTTAAGCGCCTTTTCTCTTTTCATGGCCTCTGCTTTTGTTGAATACTCCTCATGAAAAAGTAATTTCCAAGGGCGATATTTAATTGTCCAGCCTTTGGTTGCGTACTCATTGTGGGATTTTATTCTAGATTCAAGATCCGAAGAATATCCAACATATGTTTTATTGTACGTCTCAGAATAAAGTACATAAACGCAATACATGAGAAATAAAATAAAAATAGCCGAAATAAATCGGCTATTTCCCTGAGGTAGCGGGGACAGGACTCGAACCTGTGACCTTTGGGTTATGAGCCCAACGAGCTACCAACTGCTCCACCCCGCACTATATTTTTATTCTTTTCGAATTCCTAATAATCTACTCGAACCTGTGTCCGCCTTAGGCGGATATGAGCCCAACGAGCTACCAAAGCTCCACCCCGCACTATATTTTTATTCTTTTCGAATTCCTAATAATCTACTCGAACCTTTGTCCGCCTCAGGCGGATATGAGCCCAACGAGCTACCAACGCTCCACCCCGCAACCAAATTTTATCTTCCTCTCCTCCCTTTCCCCGTCCCTGCCCCCCCCCGGGGGGGGTCTGGGCCCAACGAGCTACCAACTGCTCCACCCCGCACTATATCGTATTCAAACTAATTTACTGAAAAACAATTAGTTTGACTTAATTTCCTTAATTTTGGTGTGCAAAGATATAATTCGTTCTTTTACCTGACTAATCTTTCCGAAAATAATTATGAGTCATAAAGCTGGGTTTGTTGGAATTATCGGGAAACCGAATGTTGGAAAATCGACTCTAATGAACAGGTTGGTTGGCCAATCTCTCTCTATTGTCACTTCCAAGGCCCAAACCACCCGACACCGGATCAAGGGCATCCTGAATAATGAAAATTACCAGATCGTTTTTTCGGACACACCGGGAATCCTGGAACCCCATTATTTGTTGCAGGAAAAAATGATGGATTTCGTGACTGAATCGATGAAGGATGCGGACGCAGTTCTTTATATCTCAGATCTTAGTGAATCCTATGGTGACGAAGCCATCATGAAGTTGTTGACACAAATCAAAGTGCCGATTGTCGTTGTCATTAATAAAATGGATGAATCTTCTCCTGATGAAATCAATAAATTGGTTCACGGTTGGAAAAAAAAACTGAACCCCTATGCGATCATCCCGATTTCCGCATTAAAAGATTTTAATGTAGAACAGGTTCGCGATAGCCTTTTGGAATTGATCCCGGAAGCCCCACCCTATTTTCCAAAAGAAAATCTCAGTGATTCTTCCGAACGTTTTTTGTTTCTGAAATTATTCGTGAAAAAATTTTTCTGCATTACCAACAGGAAATTCCTTACTCCGCTGAAGTTGGGATTGAAGAATTCAAGGAAGAAAACAAAATCATCAGAATCAATGCAGTGATTTTTGTGGAACGGGATTCTCAAAAAGGCATTCTCATCGGCAAAGGAGGGGAATCAATCAAACGAATTGGAACCGAAGCCAGAAAAGACATTGAAAAATTTCTTGGCAAAAAAGTGTTTCTGGAAATTTTTGTAAGGGTGGAAAAAGACTGGAGAAAAAGCGAAAACAAATTGCGACGCTTTGGTTATTCCCTTTGATTTTTTAGTTTAAATTTCGGAAAATTTCAGCGTGAGAATATTTAAAAGAATATTTTTTATTTGCCTTGGCCTCATCCTCGTACTTGGCAGTAGTATCTCCATTTATTTATGGACTACCAAACCAATGTATTCTGGCAACATCCCGGTAAAAGGAATGACAGAAGCAGTCGAGGCTTATTTTGATCAGTATGGTGTACCTCATATTTATGGAGAGAATGAAGAAGATGTTTTTCGTGCATTGGGTTATATTCACGCGCAAGACAGACTTTTTCAAATGGAAATGCTTCGACGCGTTAGCGCAGGCCGTTTGTGTGAAATACTTGGCAGCAGTCTTCTGGATGTAGATCGATTTTTCCGAATGCTTGGAATAGCACAACACGCAGAAATTTCCGCAAAAGAATTCCTGACCGATACCACAAGTTCCAGTCATCGGGCAACTCTTGCATACCTTGAAGGGATCAACCAATACATTGAGAAAGGCAAAACCCCGATAGAATTCACCCTGATCGGAATTCCAAAAGAAAAATTCACCATCAAAGACCTGTATCTCATCGTAGATTACATGTCTTTCAATTTTCAGATGGCCTTTCGTACTGATCCGCTGCTCAGCAGGTTCAGGAATAATCTGGGAGATGAATACCTGAAGGATCTCGCATTGTCGCATGTTGCAGGAACTGCAACCACTCCTGTCTTTTTTCCCACTGACAGTGCGATAAAAAAAACAGACTCAACCTTGATCAGCAGTTTTGACAGAATCGAAAACCTGCTGCCGTTTAAAATCTGGACAGGAAGCAATGCATGGGTTGCAGCCGCCAGTCGTTCATCCTCTGGAAAAGTTCTTTTTGAAAACGACACACATATTGGTCATCAACAACCGGCCGTTTGGTACGAGGCACATCTCGAGTGTCCCGGTTTTAGTTTTTACGGAAATTTCCTCGCAGGATTTCCATTTGCCCCGATTGGTCATAGTTTACGTCATGCCTGGGGATTGACAATTTTTGAAAACGATGATCTCGACTTTTTCATTGAGAAACCTGATTCAACTAACCCGAACAGAATATGGGTAAAAGATCATTGGGAAGACCTTGTTTTGAGAGAGGAAACAATTCATGTAAAAGACAGTGCTGCCATCAAAATTCTTTGTCGTAGTTCTCATCACGGTCCGATCTGCAGTGATGTGATGAGAGATTTCAAAGACATCACCCCTAATCCAGTAGCGGCATGCTGGACTTTTTTACGTGAAAAGAATAACCTCCTGGAAGTGACCTACGATCTGGCACATGCTACTTCTATGGAAAATTTTCGTGCCGCTGTTTCCCAAATTTCGGCACCGGGATTGAATGTGCTCTATGGAGATTCCGAAAACAACATTGCCTGGTGGACTGCGGCAAAAATTGTTAAAAGGCAAGCAAATTCAAATTCCGTTTTATTACTGGATGGATCAACTGGAAAAGACGACTGGCTGGGTTATTATTCTTTTTCTGAAAACCCGAGATCTGAAAATCCACCAAGTGGATATGTTTATTCCACAAACAATCAACCGGATTCAGTGAATCATGTACTGTATCCGGGGTATTATCTTCCCGAAGACAGGGCTTTACGGGTGACAAAATTTTTTAAATCCAGAGGGGTTTTTGATGTAAAGGCTTTTGAACAATTAAATACTGATGTTACAAATCCTGTTTCAGCTGAAAATGCAAAGCAATTGATTTCATCACTCTCAAATGAATTGCAAGCTGCAAACCCTGTCAACAAAGCTGCTATTTCTATCCTTGAAAAATGGAATGGATCTCATCAGCTGGAAGATTGTGCTCCAACAATTTACTATCGATGGTTGTACGAATTACTGCACCGGACCTTTGCAGATGAAATGGGAGAAAAAGATTTTGAAGCATTTCTGAAAACTCATATTGAAAAAACTTCGGTTGCTCCGTTCCTGAAATTAAAGGAATCGATTTGGTATGACAATATCAACAGCAGCGGAAAGAAAGAAAGCAAAACTGAAATCATCAATGAATCCTTTATTGCTGCAATCGGTGTATTGACAGATAAATTAGGAAAACATCCTGAAAAGTGGAACTGGAAATTGGTACACACACTGGAATTTGAACATCCCCTGGGAAAACAAAAACCCTTGAACAAATTTTTCAATCTCGGTCCGTACCCTATTGTCGGTGGAATTGAAACAGTGAACAACCAAAGTTTCAACCTAACTTCTGATTACCGGTACAAAGTAAACCTGGGTCCTGCATTGCGCCGGATCTTAGATTTCTCGGATCCCCAACATGGACTGAGTATTAATCCATCCGGACAAAGCGGCAACTTTATGAGTGAACATTATGGCGACCAGGCCCAGCTTTATGTCCGTGGCGAGTTTCGCCAGGAAATGATGAACAGGGAGGAAATCATTCATGTTTGCGAGGACGCCTTGGTGATGGAGCCGGTGAAATAGGGGATTGACAAACCTCACCGAAAGCAATCTTCGAAGCAAATTGGACCAAGCCAAGGACGCAATAGGAATTTGGGAAATAAATTTTCATTCCTTTCATTTTCAATGAGAATTCTGGTCTTAGTCCATGCTGAATTCCTTTGTAATTCGACAGGCAGTACTACCTTTGCACCGCCAATTTTATGGTCTCATAGTACAACGGATAGTACGTGGGCCTCCGAAGCCTGAGATCTAGGTTCGATTCCTAGTGAGACCACACGAAAAGAGCGATGAAAAATAATTTCTTCATCGCTCTTTTTATGAAAACATTTTCACACAGGCTATACTTCCCGCTCGCTCAAACTAAATAGCAAGGCTTTTTTCCCTTTGTGTTGTATAAAACTCGCCCGTAAATCCACAGAAATTTCTTTCCCATCTTTATTCCATGCAGAAGTCGTTTGGTGAAGAATACGTCCTTCGAAAAAATCCTGATGTGCTTTTTTTACTTCTTCTCTTTTGTGTTCCGGAACAAAATCCAGCATGTTCTTGCCAATCAAATCTTCCAGAGGCATGCGCTGCATCTCCCCGGCTTTAATATTTGCTTCCAGGATGTACCCATTCTCATCTTCTATAAACAAAGCTTCCGGATTTTGATCAAATATGTGTCGGAATCTGGACTCTGATTCCCGAATGGATTGATCTGCGCGAAGCAACTTCGTATAATCAAGGGCAAATGCTCCAACAAAGACTTTGCCGTTGGACTGAGGCAAAGGAAATTTATGAACGATCCAATCCCGCTCTAATCCATCGTTTGCAATGAACCTGTCTATATATTCCACAGACTTTCCATAATCAATACACAATTTATCAGTGTCCCGAATATGCTCGGCCTTGTCCGGAAAAATCTTGGAATATACCTTTCCAATCAACTCTGACGACTTCTTGTTCGTCAATTGTTCAAATCCCTCATTGAGAAATACATATTTCCCGTTTTCGTCTCTGATCCAGGCAGCACCCGGGGCATTGTTCATGAATATTCTGAATCGTTCTTCACTTTCCTCTAGTTGCAATTCAAAAGATTTTCGCTCAGTCACATCACGCATCTGAATCATGATCCCATTCACCTGAGGGATGTTGATCATGTTATTGAAGATACATTCCATCCACAAATACTCCTTGTGTACGTTTCGAATCCGGTAATCTGCTGCAATCCTGTTTCCGGGATACACAAGCAATACAGATTGGCGCAATTTAGCTGAATGATGATCCTCGGGGTGAATAAAATCCAGGGCAGATTTTCCAACCAAATCCTCAGGATTATATCCAAAGAGTTTACCAACTGTCTGGCTGGCATAAATTAACAAACCTTGTTCGTCAACAACGAAAAAAGCGTCAGTCCTGTGATCGATTAGCTTTTCAAAATAGTCCTGCTTACGCATCTGTTTATCAATATTCATCGCAATTATTATGGTGGCCTAAAAAAACGAAATTTATTCTGTATTCCGCATGAATAAATTTCAAATATCAGTTTGAATTTCTTAGATTATGAACAATGAGGCCGGTTGGATTGTTTAATATAATGTTGAATAAATGGTAAATTTGCAATTATGGAAAATTCTTTGATAGTCAATATTTTAGCATTCATTCTGAGCTTTCTGATCATGGAAGGCGTGGCCTGGACAACCCATAAATATGTGATGCACGGAATTCTTTGGAATCTGCACGAATCCCATCACCGTCCGCATACAGGAATTTTCGAAAAGAATGATTTCTTTTTTCTCATCTATGCAAGCATAGCAATGATTCTGATGTACTTCGGTTACGAAAATTTGGATTATCGCTTCTGGATGGGTGTTGGAGTGACTACTTATGGATTTACATATTTTATACTCCACGATATATTCATACATCGTCGGGGTAAATGGCTTAATAAAATTAATTCAAAATATTTTCAAGCCATGAGGAAGGCTCACAAAGTGCATCACAAAAACATGGGAAAAGATGGCTGTGAAGAATTCGGGCTGCTGCTTTTCAAACGCCGAAACTGGCGTAGCGAATATTAGTCCCCTACTCGAAACAAATCTATTCATTCATTGTTCCCTTTGAGAATAATGCAAACCTACAAATGTCGAAGAAAGTACTGATTATCGGCACCGGACTTGGCGCACTGGCTACTGCACTTCGGTTGTCCTCCAGAGGATATTCTGTTGAAATGGTGGAAAAATATCACCGTGCCGGAGGAAGGCTGAATCAACTGGAAAAGGATGGATTTACTTTCGACATGGGTCCTTCGTTCTTTAGTATGAGTTATGAATTTGAGGAACTATTTCGTTCTTGCAATATCCCAAACCCTTTACAGTTAGAAGCACTTGACCCGGTTTACTCCGTTCGTTTTGCAAACAGAAAAAAACCAATTCTCATTTACAAAGATCTTCAAAAATTAGCTGAAGAATTCCTTGGTATCGAGGCAGATTTTGAAGTAAAAATGAAAGCCTACCTCCTGGCTGCAAAAAAAATGTTTCACGATACCGAAGATATCGTCATCCGGAAAAATTTTAATTCAAGAATCGATTACTTATTGAAGCTTACCAGAGTACCCTTGCGCCATAGTCCGAAGATGTTTCGTTCCATGTGGAAAGAGCTGAGCAATACATTCCAATCAGAAGAAGCAAGAGTGATTTTTTCTCTGGTCGCCTTTTTCCTTGGTTCCACACCTTTTCATACCCCGGCAGTCTATAGTTTGCTCACGTATACAGAACTTGAACACGATGGATATTGGAATGTTAAAGGTGGCATGTACCGGATTGTAGAAGAACTCCAACGACTGAATACAGAACGCGGTGTAAAATTTCATTTCAACACTGAGATCACCTCTGTTCAGACTACAGGTGGAGAGATCAATTCATTTGTAGATTCGAATGGGAAAATATGGACGGCCGATATTTACATCTCCAATAGTGATGCGGCAGCTTTCAGGGGAAAAGTTTTGAAGCGTGAAAATTTTTCAGACAAAAAACTGGATGCTATGGAATGGACATTGGCGCCTTTCACCATATACCTTGGAGTCAAAGGGAAAATTCCCCATCTCAATCATCACAATTATTTCCTTGGAAGCAATTTTAAGGAATATGCCGAAACTATTTTCAAAACTTCTGTAAGTCCGGAAAAGCCCTATTATTATGTCAATGTAAGCAGCAAGTCAAACCCTGAATGTGCCCCGGAAGGCTGTGAGAATATTTTCATACTTTGCCCGGTTCCAGACCTACGACACAAGCCCGACTGGAGTGACTCCAACAATTTCGCAAATACAATTCTTCAGGATCTTTCCAATAGAATCGATATTGATCTCGACAAAGTAACATTAACAAAAACCATCCTCACGCCGCTCGACTGGCAAAATCAATTTAATTTGTATCAGGGCAGCGGATTGGGTCTTGCCCATGGTTTGAATCAGGTTGGTGCCTGGAGGCCTTCGAATAAAGATGAGAAATTCAAGAATCTTTTTTATGTTGGGGCATCGACCACTCCCGGAACCGGTTTGCCGATGGTTGTCATCAGTTCAAAACTAGTAATGGAACGTATAGAAAAGGACTATGGATCTCTATAATCAAACGAGCTATAAAATCAGCAAAGTGATTACGAAGGATTACAGCACTTCCTTCTCACTGGGAATTCGTATGCTTGATAAGAAATTCCACGATCCGATTTTTGCAATCTATGGTTTTGTAAGACTTGCTGATGAGATCGTAGATACATTCCATCATTGCGATCAGACAGAAATGCTTCGCAAATTTATTACTGACACTGATGATGCTTTGACATGTAAGGTTAGCACCAACCCCGTTCTGAATGCATTTCAGGATGTGGTGCATCGCTATGCAATTGAACGCACACACATCAGTTCCTTTTTCCGAAGCATGGAAATGGATCTTTCGGAGAAAAAACACGAACACAGTAGTTATTCAGAATACATTTATGGAAGCGCGGAAGTTGTCGGTTTGATGTGCCTGCATGTTTTCTGTGAAAACAATGCCCAACTGTACAATCAATTGCTTGTTCCAGCAAGAAAACTTGGTTCTGCTTTGCAAAAAATCAATTTTCTCCGGGATATGAAAAGTGATTTCTCTGAACGAGGAAGAATTTATTTTCCGGGTGTTGATTTTAATTCATTTAATGCTGAAATGAAATTAAAAATTGAAGCCGACATTCAAGCGGACTTAAATGAGAGTATACCCGGGATCAAGGCACTACCAAAGGGCGCCAGGCTCGGTGTTACTGTTGCATACATCTATTACCTGGCACTTTTCCGCAAAATAAAAATGTCTTCTGCAAATTCCCTCCAACAGAACAGAATCCGTGTGCCTGATTATTTAAAAATCATCCTGTTGATAAAAACCTGGCTTCGCTACCAGCTAAATCTTATCTGAGTGCAGAACAAATTCCTCTTTGGTATTTATTGTTTCTTCCTTGCATTCCCTGCATCCGGCACATCACTATCTATTGAAGAAACCAGAGTAGCGTTTGAACAAGCTGCAGAGGATGAAATAAAAAACGAAGTTCTCCTCAAAAATCTTGGCGGGCCTTTGACCGATCCCGTGCTAATCGCTTACCGGGCGGCCACTGAAGCACTCATGGGTAAATTTGCAAGTACACCCTGGAACAAATATTCATGGTGCAAACAATCCATGAAAACTTTCCGTTTGGCTGTGCGTGCTGATTCTGAAAATATTGAAATAAGATATTTGCGAATTACCATCCAATCTCACCTCCCTTCAATTCTAAATATGAGTGGTGATATTGAACAAGACAAAAGGGTCATTTTGCAAAACATAAACAAATTTACAGAAATCCAACAGCGAAAGAAGATTGCGAATTATCTGATTCAACACATTGTGTGCACGGAAGCAGAGAAAATTATACTTAGAAAATACTGATATCATTCTATCCAAATGTGATTCCTCATTTTTTTCAGCTTCGTCGATGTACACATATCTCCTCATCAACATCTTTTCCATTCTGATCCCCCTGCTATTTTCTTTTGAAAAGCGATTGTCCTTTTATAAGCTGTGGAAAGCTTTATTCCCGGCAGTTTTGATTACCGGTTCCTTTTTTATTGTATGGGATCATTACATGACCCTCTGGAATGTCTGGCAATTCAATCCGGCTTATGTTCTAGGAATCAATGTCTGGGGACTTCCAATCGAAGAATGGCTTTTCTTCCTCACAATTCCCTATTCCTGCCTGTTTATTTATGAAAGCTTGAATTTTCTCATTAAAAAAGATCATTTACTCCGTTTTTCAAAAAACTTTTCCATCGTTTTGATTGTTATTCTTTCCATTACCGCATTGTTGAATACTGACAAGAGCTATACATGGATTAAATTATCCCTGGCAGCCTTGATGTTGGTATTTGTAGTCCTAAAAAAATTCCCATTCATGGGTAAATTTTACAGGGCTTACCTGGTGAGTTTAATTCCGTTTCTGATCGTGAATGGAATTCTGACCAGTTTGCCGGTTGTGATTTACAATGATGCCGAGAATTTAGGGATCAGAATTTTTACAATACCGGTTGAAGATACAATGTACAGTTTGCTGCTCTTGCTGATGAACGTTGTTCTTTTCGAGTTTTTCAAAAAGAAGATGATTCCAGTAAAATAAAAACAGTAATTCTTCTGTATGAATTTTGAAATTGATGGCAATATTATCCATTCGCTTTGACATTTGAATGGAGAAGAGGCTGACCTGAAACACCATGAAACACCTAAGCGTTACAATCGATCCCGGATCCGGCTTTTGCTTTGGTGTTGTGTATGCAATAAAACTTGCAGAAGAAATTCTCGATGAGTATGGAAAACTATATTGTCTGGGCGATATCGTGCACAATGATGCAGAGATTGAAAGACTAAAAAAAAAGGGACTTGCGATTATCAATCATTCCGAATTAATAAACCTGCGTTCTGAAAGGGTACTGATCCGTGCGCACGGAGAGCCGCCTTCCACTTACCAGTTGGCCCTGGAAAATGATCTTACTTTGATAGACGCATCCTGTCCTGTGGTGCTAAAACTGCAGAATCGAGTGAAGCAGACAGCAGACGAGGATAAAAATATTTTCATCTACGGAAAAAGAGGTCATGCTGAAGTAGAAGGTTTGATTGGTCAGGTTGGAAAAGATGTTGTCGTTTTTCAGGATATAAATGAATTGGACCTAAAAACCATTCCGACTAAGATTTCGCTCTATAGCCAAACCACAAAGAGCACGGAAAAATTTTATTCCATCTATGATCAATTGATTGAAAACGGAATTGAAGTGGAGCTGAATGACACCACTTGCAGACAAGTTTCGAACAGAGATTTACAACTGCGCGAATTTGCGCGGGCCTATGACGTGATCATTTTTGTGTCCGGGTTAAAATCTTCCAATGGAAAAGTACTTTTTGATGTTTGCAAACTCGTTAATCCAAGAACCCATTTCATCAGCTCCGAGAACGAATTAAATCCCGAATGGTTCGAAAGTAACAATAGTGTCGGTATTTGTGGCGCTACCTCTACTCCGATGTGGTTGATGGAGGAGGTTCGGGACAGGCTGTTATCACTTTAGAATTTTTACCAGTTCAAGGCTTAAGGTTCAAGGTTCAAGGTTGGTTCAGAGTTCAGGGTTCAGAGTTTCGTGTTCTGGATGGTACACGGACCGATGAGCCCTGAACTCGAAACCCGGGACATTTCAGGGTTCCGTGTTTTGGATTGTACACGAAACCCAGAACCCCGAACCAACCTTGAACCTTGAACCTTGAACCTTAAACCTTGAACCGAATTCAGAACTCCCACATTTCATGTTCAAAATTAATGATCTCCTCTTTGATTTTTTCTGACTCGGTGAGCGCATGTAAACCATCACGATAATCAGATATCAATCGGTCGTACACATTTGATTCCTTATAGATATACGAACCGAACATTCGTTTCTGAAATACATCATCGAACGACAATCTTGCCGCGTCATTTTCCCTGTTGAAGACCGGAGCATTTCGGAGCACGTTGCGTGCCTGAGGATAATAAATCCAGAACAATGGTTTTTTAATATTTCCTTCACGAATAGTTCCAGACTCATCCCGATCATAGATCAAGGGTGCAATACCGATAATCCGGACATCCATTTCTGATCTTTGTTTATCGAAGAACCAGTCTTCCTTCACACGATATCCAATGACATTATCAGGTGAAAAATCGCGGTACACGAGTGTGTCATGTTCGATGTAGGGAGGATCAGGATAAGGAATCGTTATTGAATCCATCCTCGCCCCTCCTCTGACTTCAATCTCTTTGAAAGTAATTGGCAATGTAAACTGATCGTCGAGATAACTGTATGCCTGCAATTCTCCATTTTGAATGGAAGCCAGCAAGACATCAATCAAACTCTTTCTGTCGTTCGTTACATTGTGTAAAGGATATTTGAGCGGCAAATTTATTTTCTCGCTCAGGTCAATCACTCGCCAGACCCGCTTCGCCCACATCGCATCAGCTTCCCTGAGATAAGCATAAGTCATCGTGTGAATTGAATCCGACTTTTCCGGCAGCTGCCCAGAGCTGATTTGACTTTTCATAATCCCCAAAACAATAATGAAACAACAAACTCCAAATTCAAAAATTCGATTTGTGTTTTTCATAGGTTGGCTCTTAGATGTATTCACAAACGCAACCAAAGAACCCAATATTTTAATTTCAATAAAATGTACACACACACAACGAAAACAAAACAACAAAACAAAATGCAAGTACTGAAATGCTCCAGGTTTCGAGTTCAAGGCTCCTTATTCCGTGTACCATCCAGAACACGAAACCCTGAACTCTGAACCCAAAACCTGAAATGCTCCAGGTTTCGAGTTCAAGGCTCCTTATTCCGTGTACCATCCAGAACACGAAACTCTGAACTCTGAACCCAAAACCAACCTTGAACCTTGAACTTTGAACCTTGAACTATATTCAAAAGGAAAGCCCCGGCTAAACTAGCCAGGGCTTTTAAATATTGAAACTCTTTACGCAGGAATTAAAACTCCCACATATCGTGTTCGAAATTCGTGATATCGTCTTTGATTCTTTCTGATTCCAGAAGTGCACTGAGGCCTTGTCGGTAATCCGAAATCAATCGATCATAAACGTTCGCTTCCTTATAGATATAAGAGCCGAATAAACGCTTCTGGAAGATGTCATCAAATGATCTGCGTTCCGCATCGTTCTGGCGGTTAAAGACCTCCGCATTAGCAAGGAGCTTGCGTGCTTCAGGATAGTAGATCCAGAACAATGGCTTCTTGATATTTCCTTCACGAACATTTCCGAATTCATCACGGTCGTAGATCAATGGAGCAATACCGATGATCCGAACATCCATTACCGAACGCTGTTTGTCGAAAAACCAATCTTCCTTCACACGATAACCGATCACATTGTCACGAGAGAATTCTCTCACGATAACAGTATCGAATTCATCATATGGTGGATCCGGTCTTTGCATCTTTGTAGTGTCCGTACGGGCACCTCCGCGAGATTCAACTTCTTTCAGGGTAATGGGGAGTGTAAACTGATCATCCTGGTAGCCATAAGCTGTAAGCGATCCTTCTGTAACAGCGTCCATCAATACATCGACAAGATTTTTACGATCTTTCGTTGCATCGTGCAATGGATAGCGGAGTGGTAGATTGATCTTTTCATTCAGATCAATTACACGCCAGATCCGTTTGGACCACATTACGTCTGCTTCACGCAAATAAGGATAAGGAATCACCTGACGTGTAACGGTGTGTTCTTTCACATAGACACCGTCAAGTACATTCTGAGACATAGCAGTTCCTGCGAGCAGGGCTGTGAAGAATGTCAAGAGGATTCTGATTTTCATTTTTTTAACCTTTTAGGTTGAACTTATTGAATGACAAAGCTCATTGGGGATAAAGCACGGATTGTAGGGTCTCCTTTAGCCATTCTGGCTTTGATGTATTCAAAGAATACTTTGTCACCGGCCCTGCACTTTGCCAATGCATCACGCATTTGTGATGTCAATTGATTTCCCTGTGAATCAAAATCCTGAGGATCTTTTCCTTTACCGGAAATCGACATTTTGAAATTTGTGATTTTAAAGAACAATTCGAAATCGAAGTTTTCGAGTTTCGGGATCAATGTTCCCGCCATCAATAAATTTTTATTGATTGGACCGCCTTTGCTATTCGAAATGAAAGCAACCGGATCAGGAACACGTTTCACACGATATTTGAAAGCACCCATTGGCATTTGTTTGCCACCAATTTCTGCTGTCACTTTAATTTCTGCTTCACCAACATTGGAAACCGTTGCCATGTAATGACCACCGCCCAAAGTTGAATTTGGTTTCAAAGTTCCACCGCCACCGGCAATGCTTACGCGAACTTTGTCGTTGGATACTCCCGGCACAGAAATAGACATTGGATTATCTACACCGATGTACAACACATTCATCTTATCAGCAGAAACTACAGAGTTTGGTTTTTGAGCAACATAAGATTGAGTGAATGGGAAATAATCAAAACTGCCATCCGGTTTTTTAACGCGGATAACTCCACCCCATTTTTTCTCACCTTCTGAACCCGGACGATCGCTGTATTTCGCGTATCCACCTTCAACCGGTAAGGGTTTATCACTTCCTCCACGCATTTCATTCTTGGTAGAATCAAATGTAGCACCGATGAAAACTTCAGGAGCCATTGTAGAAGAAGTAGCGGAAAGGAATACGTCAGCCTGATAGTCTGAACCAATCGTTACAACAGTACTGTTTGCAATCACTTTCGCATTCAATTTGTCGAGCTTGATGATGTTTTTGTCTACAGAAGCAAGCAGTACGTCAATTACCTGGGACTCGGCATTTCTAACGTCAGCTTGAATTTTTGTCAACAAAGCAACAGTCGCAACAATCGGGTTGTGGTAGAAACTGGCCATTTCCCAGGTACGTTTACCATCTTCCGGTTTTGCCGGATCGGAAGTATTCAAAAGAATATCCAATTGTTTTTTGAATTCTTCTTCCGAACCTTTTGGTACATTACTTAAGATAACAGTTTTAAAGTTCAAGAGATCTTTTTTTAATTCAGATGCTTTTGCGCCTTGTCCATCTTGCTCACCGCCGACCATGATATGTGTAGGCACATCGTAATCATCCTTACGTTCCATTGCTGGCAATGTCGGAGTTGGTTCTCCCTGGTCGATATGATCTGCTTCACGTATCAATTGTTCCTTCAGGTCGTCGATCTTTTTTACAAGATCATTCGCACTTTTCTTGACACTATTCGCTCTGTCATTTACATCCTTGTATTTGGCAGCATCTACTGACATCGCCTGAGCGAATGCAGCGTATGTATTCTGATTCTTTTTGTCAATATTCGATTTTGATAACTGGACACTCTCGTTGATTGTGACGAAGGCATTGATTACCTCCTTCGTTACGTTCAACGCCAGGAGGGCCGTCAACACGAGGTACATCATGTTGATCATCTTCTGCCTGGGTGTCAATTTTCCACCTGCCATAGTTGTGTGTTTTGCTGGTTAGGTTAAGTGTAATTGGTTAATTGTTAATCCGGACTATTTCGCTTAGCGAATGGTCATAGCCGACAACATGTTTCCATAAACAGTGTTGAGCTGCGAAAGGTTCTTGGCCAATGTCGCCACTTCCTCACGATACTTGCGTGTATCGTCGAGAGAAGAATTGAGGTTTGACATAAGCTCATTGATACCATCGTAAAACCGGCTGGTTTGTTTGAGGTGCTCACTGCTGTCTTGCAACTGCAGTTCGTACACCGCATTCAAAGAAGCCAGATTTTTACCTGCAGTAACAACCTGGTCTTTATATACACGTACTTCTTCGGTGGAATTCGATAATGCTTCAACAGCAGATGCTGCTTTTGTATACGAATTATTCAACTGATCAACAGACTGTGAAGCCTTGGATACATTCTTAACATAATCTTCAGTTGCAACGGAAGCGCTGCTGAGATTCGCCATGGAAGCTGTATTCTCGCTCAGTGATCGGAGACCTGTGCCCAGACTTTCAATCAGTTCAGGACCGATTTTCGCTTCGGACATTAATTTATCAAGATGCTGTGCAACAGGATCGACTTTCTTTTTCTTTTCTTTTTTGCCGTGTGAATCATCATCCATTCCGGCAAGTTCAGGATATACAAGGGACCAATCAACATCTTCATGTGGTGGCTCGAAAGCTGAGAAGAAGAAGATGACTGCTTCAGTTCCCAGACCAAGTACCAGGAAGAAACCTGAGAAGGGCCAGTGCTGAATTTTAAAAAGGGCACTATGATTACGATGGATGCTCCCCATCCATATAATCTGGCCATGAATTGCTTGAACTTCTTTCCTTGTGTTAAATCGCTAAGTCCCATAGTTTTCGAATTGATTTATTGGTTAGACGTTGATTTGTTTATCGAGTATGGATTTTATTCAATGAAATTTTCCTGAGGCAAAATGCCCGAACGGGAGGATCGGGAATTTTATAGGAGATTCTAGTAATCAGCTTTGTCGCGTCCGAGGAAACTCATCACACAACGGAAACCGACATAGCACTTCGCAGTATCCTGGTATTCAAATGTCCGTGAACCGGTCTGAAGATAATACATCACATCCTTCCAGGAACCTCCGCGAATTACTTTACGCTTTAAAGATGGAGGATCTGACTCTTTTGCTTCGTATTCGTAATCAGTGCTCACATCATGTGTAAAGCTATACGCAGATTCGTCAAATGCATTGCTGGTCCATTCGGAAACGTTACCTGCCATGCAATATAAACCATAATCGTTCGGCCAGTAAGATGTAGCTTTTACAGTGTAAACACCACCATCATCCATATAATTACCGCGCATTGGTTTGAAGTTTCCTAAGAAACAACCACGACTGTTCCGGATATATGGTCCGCCCCAAGGATATGGAGAAAGGTCTAGTCCGCCACGCGCAGCATATTCCCATTCAGATTCAGTAGGAAGACGGAAGTCTTGTACGAATGAACCTCCATTATCAGCAAGGTAACTGTTGAGCAATTGAGTTCTCCAGATACAGAATGCACGCGCCTGTTTCCAGGATACACCTACAACAGGATAATCATCGTAAGATGGATGCCAGAAATACATAGACGTTAAAGGTTCATGATAAGAATATGTATAATCATGAATCCAGGACAGAGTATCGGGATAAACATTGATAACATCTTTCTTAATGAACACAGAACGGTCACGCATACCCTGCTCACGATTTTCCTTTGCAGCAGCACTACGCAAGTCGATCCAGTAATATTCAAAATTCAATTTACGAGTATCAATTTCTTTCCGGCGATAAAAACGTTCAGTTTCAGGAAGGAAAAGCTCAGCAAGAGTTTCCTCATTCTGATCATCTTCCCATTTGATTTTCTCGCGCCAGTTAATTCGCTCACCATATTCACCTTCTTCAATAAGGTGCTCTCCACCAATGAGGCGATGAGCCAGTGAATCGCGAACCCAATAAACGAATTGACGGTATTCGTTGTTGGTGATCTCTGTATTGTCCATGTAAAATGCCGGGATAGTCACGGATTTAGCTTGCGCTGTTACCGCATACGGCACATCCTGGTCACTCGGGCCCATGTTATAGGAACCAGCAGGGATATAGACCATTCCGAAGGGATCAGCCTGATACCACCTTTCCCGATTCTGAACGCCGGTAAGCTCTCCCTTGTTTCCGCTCCCGCAGCCCGCCAGGCTCAACAGGACAATGGAATACAGAAAACCAAATTTCTTAATTCCTAAGGTCTTGAGATTCATTTTTTATGAGAAGTTGAACTGTTTCCAAATAACATTTAGTACTGTATTGGTATGAAGCCAGTTTGGTGTGACATCCTTTAACGGGTGCATACACCATTGGTTTCATCAAATCTAAGCAATCCTATCCCTCAATACCTGTCAATTTTCACAAGAATCTTACATTCCGGTGGAATTGACGCTTTACGACTTTATTAGGCTTGAAACAATACCCCAGCATCACCTCGTGCGATCCGCTACTGTATGTTTTGATGTCTGATGTTGTCAGATCGTACGAATACCCCAATTTCAGATTCGGTACGATCTCCAGTCCGGCCATGAGAACAATGGCATCCTGCAAACGATATGACCCCCCGACCCAGAAACGGTTGTTGATCCAAAGGTTGGCATTAAAATCAGCCTGCGTAGACACCGCATCTGACTTTAGCATGACCATTGGTTTCAGTGTTAACGAAGAAGTTAAGTCAACATTGTATCCCGCCATAAGATAATAATGTCGGGCAAGAGAAGTCGTGATGTTACTGTATTTGATATCACCCTGAGTGAGGTGCTGAGCAGAGATCCCGACGTATAATTGATCAGTATTGTAATACGCTCCGAAACCAAGATCAAAAGTCCCTCCGCTTACAGAGTTCAATGGAATACTCTGATCGCCTACGTCATTATAGACAAATTTTGATCCGTCAATAGATTTCTGATGGTAACCAAGGTCCACTCCGATCCCGATTCTGCCGGCACCAAGTTCTGCTCTGTAAGCGTAAGCGCCGCGAAGATTCAGGTTTTTTTCAGCACCCAGATTATCTGCGGCATAAACGGACAAACCAACAGCACCATGCAATAAATCGATTGGCATGTCAGCAGTAAACAGCATGGTTTTAGGTTCTCCACCAAACCCTGTCCACTGATTACGATACAACAAAGTTGCACAGATTGCATCATTTGCTCCTGCTACTCCCGGATTCACCGATAATTTGGTGAACATATTCTGGCTAAATTGTGGGTCCTGTTGAGCTAAGGACACAAGGCTGTTCCCTAAACAGGCAATAAAAAACGCAACCGTAAGTGTTTTACGCATCTTCGGACTTTGTATGGGAGCCTTTTTTTGCTTCCCAAATCATGTTGAGCGGGTAAAGTAATGAAAAAATAAAACTATAAACAAAATTTTTTTGAATACAGCATTGTTAATATTCTCCCGGATTTTTCCGTCATTTTCTACCCGGATCTTACACGTCAGGAATTGATAAAAGTTACCACTCAGAAAGAAAGACTTAGCTCATTTTCTGAAAAGCCTGCCACCAACGTTCCGGCATTTCATCATTGCATGCAGTCTCGTAATCTCTGTATGAACAGGGCACGAGATGATGTTTATGATACCGTACTTTGTTGCCCGGATAAGGCACTTCCATCCACCACCGTTCGCTTTTCTGACTCTTGTAAAATACAATTTCCTGTTCAGACTTCTTAATGTTCACCCTGTATTTGATAAAATCTGTTTTGTTCTTCAGGGGAACATCTTTTTTCCGATTGTAAAATCCATCGATCAGGTACCAAATCATTTGTGCGGCCAAATGCGAGGTTTGATCATGATTATCAAACAATGGATTGATTTCATAGATACCAAATGAACTCAACTTGTCACTTAAGCCGGCATAGCGAACAATCTGACATGCTTCTTCGCCATAAAATCCATTCGGAGTTGCATTGCCATTTCCAGGTGCATCACTTTGACGAATCGACGAAACGTCAAATGTTAAAATATCAGCATTTCTCACTATCGGCTCTACTTCTTCGATGTCTCTTCTCACCTGACCGAGACGATATGCATCGAAATAGAGCTTTTCCATGAGATCGATTTGTTCATGGCCTACAAAATAAGTCTGGTAACCAACACTACTGAAGTTGAAAAGAAAATTGGGCTCATGGAGTACAATCTTTCCGAGGTAGGAATCGGCATTATTGGGTTCTTCGGTTGTTCCCAAATCAAATTTCGAATCAACCGATACAATGTTTACCGTTTCTTCAAGTTTCTGATATGCAACATATTGCGCAAAAGTAAGATCCTGACTTCCACCAAGAATTACCGGAAGAACACCTTCTTTAAAGAGTTCGACATGAATTGCTGAAAGTGCCGCATAAGTGTCAGTTAGAGTTTCACCCAACCGAATATTTCCTAGGTCAACGATTTTGTATGGATAACGGGCCGTTTTGAGAGCGTACAGTTTTTCACGAATAATATCCGGCGCCCTTCCACAACCATCATTCAATACTGCACCACGATCTTCCTCCACACCAATGATCGCAATATCAAATCCGGAAAAATCAGGAAATCTCTCCGGATCCAGAAACTTTTCAATCACTCCCCCCAGCACATTTCGCTGGTCTTTAAATACATTGAATCGGTCTGAATTGAGAGGGTGGAAATAGGAAGAGAATTCCATTTAATTGAGTGATGAGTTATGAGTTATGAGTTATGAGTGAGGGGTTCGGTGGTCTGGGTGTAGTACGCGAAATAGAGTTTGAAACCAGAATTGTAGACCAGTCACATTCTTAATTCTTAATTCTTAATTCCTAATTCCACTCCCGGCTATGAAAATACTCCGTCAGCCTACCGTCCCTCGTCCCCCGTCCCCCGTCCCTTCCTTCAAGCTTTTTTCTTCCGTCCCCAAGCTCCCTTTTTCTTAGGAGTCACCGGAGTGGATGCTGCGATTTCATAAATTTCAGGGAGTGAAAGTGATTTCGGATCACGGTCTTTGGGGATTTTGATATTCCGATCTCCATAGGCTATGTATGGACCCCAACGGCCATTTAAAACCTGCACTGTAGTATCCTCCGGGAACGACTGAATTATTTTTTCAGCATTGGATTTTCTTTTCTCTACAATGTATTCAACAGCACGATCATAAGTAATCGTGTAGGGATCATCTTCCTTTTTTATCGAAACATAAAAATCACCAAGTCGAACATACGGACCAAAACGACCAATTGAAACCTGTACTTCGGTTTCTTCAAAGAGTCCGAGCTTTCTCGGCATTTTGAAAAGATCCAAAGCTTCCTCAACTGTAATCGTATCCAGACGCTGATCATTCCGCATTTTTGCATACCGTGGCTTCTCCGTCTCCTCGGTGATACCGATCTGAGCCATCGGTCCAAAACGCCCGACACGTACTAATAATGTATGTCCGCTTACCGGATCTTTCCCAAGGATTCTTTCACCGGTAACACGCTCGGATTCTTTTTCGGTTTTGGTAACAGTAATATGAAAAGGACCATAAAACTCCTTGATCATTTTCTGCCATTTCAAATCACCATTTGCTATATCATCAAACTCTTTTTCAACGAAAGCAGTAAAGTTGTAATCCAGAATATCTTTGAAATTCAAAACCAGAAAATCATTCACCAACATACCAATATCCGTCGGGAACAATTTGTTCTTTTCAGCACCGGTAATTTCTGTTTTTGTCTCTATGGCTATTTTACTCTTCTTTAGTGTCAACACCTGGTAAGGACGTTCTCTTCCCTGACGTTCTTCCTTCACTACATATCCGCGTTTTTGTACTGTTGAAATGGTTGGCGCATATGTAGACGGACGACCAATTCCCAATTCTTCAAGTTTTTTTACGAGAGATGCTTCGGTATACCTTGGCGGAGGATAGGAGAAGCGTTCAGTTGCGGTGATTTCATTGAGCTTGAGTTTATCACCGATTTTCATGGGTGGCAAAATCCCCTCCTGATCTTCCGGAGTTTCCTCATCGGTACTCTCCATATATACTTTCAGGAACCCGTCGAACTTGATCACTTCACCGGAAGCGACAAAATCTTCTTTTGTTTTTGCGGAGGAAATTGTGACGACAGTTTTTTCGAGCTGAGCATCTGCCATTTGAGAGGCAATCGCCCGTTTCCAGATCAGTGAATACAATTTTTGTTCCCGTGCATCAGCTTCCACTTCATCTACCGCAAAATCAGTAGGTCGGATAGCTTCGTGAGCTTCCTGTGCAGAAGCAATCTTATTTTTGTACTGATGAATATTAACGTATTTCTTGCCGTAATTTTTCGTGATGGCTGCTTCGGCCATTGTCAATGCGTCCTGTGAAAGCGCCACAGAATCAGTACGCATGTAAGTGATTTTACCACTTTCATACAACCGCTGAGCAAGTACCATTGTTTGCGCAACACTGAATCCAAGTTTTCTACTGGCTTCCTGTTGTAAAGTGGAAGTTGTAAATGGAGCTGATGGTGAACGTTTACCGGGTTTAACTTCCAGATTTTTAACACTGAAATTTGCTCCGATACATTGCTCCAGAAATTTTTCAGCTTCTTCCTGAGTTTTAAAACGTTTCGGAAGCTCGGCTTTGAATGTTTTTCCGTCGATTTCAAAAATCGCGACAACACGGAAAGAAGAAGCAACTTTATGAGCATCAATTTCTCTTTCCCGTTCTACGATGAGCCGGACTGTAACGGATTGAACCCGTCCGGCTGAAAGTTGCGGTCGAACTTTTTTCCACAGAACCGGTGACAATTCAAAACCCACAAGACGATCCAGAATCCGTCGTGCCTGTTGTGCATCCACAAGATGTTTGTCAATTTTTCGCGGATTTTTAATCGCTTCCGTAATTGCTTTCTTGGTGATTTCATGAAACACGATTCGTCTCGTACTTTTTTCGTCGAGCTTCAGGGTTTCAAACAAATGCCATGATATAGCTTCTCCTTCACGGTCCTCATCCGTCGCGAGCCAAACCACTTCTGCTTTCTTTACTAATTTTTTTAAATCATTTATAACATCCTCTTTGTCTTTACTGATTTCATATACCGGTTCAAAGTTTTTTTCAACCTGAATTCCCATTCCACTCTTCACCAGATCCCGAACATGACCATAACTCGACTTCACGGTATAGTCTTTTCCGAGATATCCTTCAATGGTTTTTGCCTTTGCCGGTGACTCAACGATTACAAGATTTTTTGCCATCCTTTATATTTCAGTGGGCGCAAATAAAAGAATTTTCTTTTTAATAGAACAAATCGAATGTGTCATCGCTCGCATGGATTGCTTCACAAGGTCATATTAAGGCGGAAATCAGACGATTGAAAAAATTATTGCACTCGAACAGAATTCATACAGAATCCTCATGAATGCTGTTTTTTTTTGAATTTTGATTTCTGATTTTTTTTTGTGAAACGAAAAACACCGTTGCAATTTGTTCCCAAACTCTTCTTTGCTGGTTTTTATTTGATAAAAATTTCCACGTCCGCAATTGCGAACACGAAGACAATTTTGATTGATACTAAAAAATCAAATTGAAATAAACCTTCCGGATTTTTGAAACGCAGTTTGTAACAAAAAAATTCCGTAAACAAATCAATTCGCAGTCATCCACACATCCGACAAGTACATCCACTTATTATTGCATTTTATTCGAATTCTATAGGCTTTGAATTTCCCATTGTCAACAAGCTTTCTTGCTGCATCCACAAAGGTGGAAATTATTTCGATCTCTGAACGCTGGTTCATCAGCGCATTTTGAATTGCTATACTTGTGATTTCAAAACAGTCAGAAAATTCCGAATTATCTGAGCTCACGGCAAGGCAAAGGCTTTCAAGTTTTATGGACATAAAAAATCTATAAATAGGATTATATTCAGCGGGCAAGGTAAGCCACCGAATGTAATCTAACCCCAGGGGGTAGAAATTTAATGTTCACACATGCAATTTGATCATTTTTCCTCCTATTCGTATAACAAGTATCTGATTATGAGGAACATTCATTAAGACTTGAAGAATCTGGATGTGTACATCTTTTCTTTGCCAATCACTCTTATCAGATACAAACCAGCAGAATATGATTCCAAATCGAGCGTTAAACTGCCAACATTCATTGATTTTCTCAAAATCTCTTTGCCGGTAGGATCATACAGAATGATCAGCCCCACCTCCCTGACCTCTTGTGAAAGCTGAACATGCAAGAAAGTTGAAGCCGGATTTGGGGAAAGTGAAAGTTGTTGTTCAGGATCAGGATTCTTTTCCAGAGTAGTGAGGATGAGTGGCAATCCGGGGACACAACTTGCAACATCCATGAAATCATTATTTGGAAAAGGAATAACCTGCTGCACATTCGCCTGGTTTCCTGAAAAAGCGATCTGCACCAGAGATGATGGGTAAACCGGATTTCCACTTCCAAAAACTACATAGAATTCATCATTGAGTAAAAAACAACCGTAAGCATTTGTCGTGTTAAGGTTGATCTCAAACTTTTGAACAACAACTCCGGCGGAATTGATAACAATTACGGAATCGGCCTGTAATCCCTGGGAACCTTCCATGGTCCAAATGTTTCCCTGCGCATCTACTGCAATATCCGCAATTGCGAAATTCCGGTTCAAAGGCAATTCAAAGAGTGTGTCTTCATGGCTTCCATCAAAACGAATGATGGCATCCAGATAAGAACCATGCAGAAGCGATTGATAATACAAGAATGAATGATAGCCGCCGACATTGGGTGTACCCGGACCTCCTGGAAAGAAAAGAGTATCCCAGGCTTGTCCATTATAATAGTATAGATCCGATCCATGATAAAAATTGGAACCATAGAATGTTCGTGTGAGTCCGCCACTGTTCAGGTTATCGGCGAAGGCCAGGGAAACCATAGGCGAAGATTGGAATATGGTATCCGCAAAGGATACTGTATTCCCCGACATTTGCCATTGCAAAATTTCTCCCTGCGTACCAATGGTCCAAAAATTCAATTCCTTACAAATAATGTCGCTCATCATCGTCGCATTGCCATCATTTGAAGTAAAGACCGAAGTTGATGTCAGCGGTTTTCCGGCGAGTACTTCTCCTGCTCCAGGCATTTGAGCATCAGCATTCCCAATTCCTAAGAGGATAATATTTGCCAGAATTACAAGGATCAACCATGCAAGGGTAGATTTTTTCATTGGTTCAGCTATTTGTGTTTCCATCGGGATCATAATTCGTCCAAAGTAGAGTCATTCGCGATCGAAAAGAAACGGAACTTATCCAAGGTGTAATAAGAATAGCTGAATGAGCATTTTAGAGGGTTAAACAGATATGGATTCAGATTCATTAAAATTAGAGAGATCATAGAATCAGCTCTACCCTTCAATGATTAAAGCAAGTGCTTCAGGATTTTAACCCAATCATCAATATGCTCTATTTCAACACCTTATATTTATGAATCTTGTTTCGGTATTTGCTCTGCCATCTTGTCAGACATGATTCTAAGCTGTATCTTTGCAATCCCCAAAACTGAAGCATGGAAAGGACGATGAACAAAGTTATTGATGAAGCAAGGCAAGGCGAAGTCCTGGTAAAGGAAAGTTCGATTCCTGCCGGTAAAAAGTTCTATTTAGAGAGTTACGGATGTGCGATGAATTTCTCGGATAGTGAAATCATTGCGTCCATCATGATAGGAATGGGATTTCAAACTACATCAACAACCGACGATGCCGATGTGATTTTCCTGAATACTTGCGCGATCCGTGATAATGCCGAGCAACGTATTTGGGCACGCTTGAAAGATTTCAGACAAAAGAAAAGGAAGAACCCTTCACTCATTGTTGGAGTTTTAGGTTGCATGGCTGAACGTTTGAAAATTGAATTGCTCGAAAAAGAAAAACTTGTTGATATCGTTGTTGGTCCGGATGCATACCGTGATCTTCCAAATCTGGTGAGTGCCGCAGGTTCAGGACAAAAGGCAGTGAATACACTTTTGTCAAGAGAAGAAACGTATGCAGAGATCAGTCCGGTTCGACTTGGATCAAATGGTATCACGGCATTTATTTCCATCACACGTGGCTGTGACAACATGTGCGCATTTTGTGTGGTTCCTTTTACACGTGGCCGTGAACGCAGTCGTGATCCGGAATCGATCGTGAACGAAGCAAGAGAATTGTTTGAACAGGGATACCGCGAAGTTACTTTGCTTGGACAAAATGTCGATTCTTATCTCTGGTGGGGCGGTGGTCCGAAAAAAGATCTGCCGGAAGACAAAGCACACGCTGCGCTCTCTCACAAACTTCCCGAAGAAGAACAAAAGCAGTTCACCACATTTGCCGATCTCCTGGATAAGGTAGCCCTTGTGAATAAGAAACTAAGGATTCGTTTTTCAACTTCCAATCCGCGCGACATGACAGATGCTGTTCTCTATGTGATGGCACAGCATGAAAACATTGCGAAATACATCCATCTTCCTGTTCAGAGTGGAAGCACAAACGTTTTGGAAAAAATGAACCGTGGCTATACGCGTCAACAATACATGGACAGGATTGAATCCATTCGACAAATTCTTCCCGGCTGTGCGTTGTCGACAGATATTATTTCCGGCTTTTGTTCAGAAACAGAAGAAGAGCATCAGGAAACTTTGAGCATAATGGAATGGGCCGGCTACGATTACGCGTACATGTTTAAATACTCGGAACGTCCGGGTACATTGGCCGCAAGAAAATATGCGGATGATGTTCCTGAAGAAGTAAAAAGCAGACGGTTGACAGAGATCATCGACATGCAAAAGAAATTATCGTTGATCAGTAATAAACGAGATATCGGAATCACTGTAGAAGTTCTGGTTGAATCCAATTCAAAACGATCCGAAGATCATTTATCCGGAAGAAGCAGTGAAGCGAAAGTTGTTGTGTTCCCCCGAAAAAATTTCAAGCCGGGTGATTACGTTCGTGTAAAAATAACGGACTGTACCGGCGGGACATTGATGGGCGAAGCACTGGATTAAACGGAGTGATTGTTTGAAAAAAATTATTTGGCTATTAATTGCATCCTTGATTCACAACCATGACAATTAACGAAATAAAAGCCCGCTTTGGAATCATCGGAAATTCTCCTTTGCTGGAACATGCGATCAATGTTGCCAGACAAGTAGCATCAACAGATGTGTCCATCATGATTTTTGGAGAAAGTGGTGTGGGGAAAGAAGTTTTTCCTCAGATCATTCACCAATTGAGTGCACGTAAACACGGCACCTATATCGCAGTGAACTGTGGAGCGATTCCGGAAGGTACTATTGATTCTGAATTGTTCGGACATGAAAAAGGTTCTTTCACCGGAGCTCACGAAGCCCGCAAAGGATATTTTGAAGTTGCCAACGGTGGAACAATTTTCCTTGATGAGGTTGGAGAACTGCCGTTGAATACGCAAGTCCGCTTACTTCGTGTTCTTGAATCCGGAGAATTTATTAAAGTCGGTTCTTCGAAATCTCAAAAAACAAATGTCAGAGTTGTAGCCGCCACCAATGTGGATCTCATCCAGGCAATTGAACATGGTAAATTTCGCGAAGACCTCTATTACCGTTTGAATACTGTTCCTATTCGCGTACCGCCTTTGCGTGACCGGAAAGAAGATATATTATTATTGTTCCGCAAATTCGCGCATGACTTTGCTGAACGGTATCGCGTTCCAGCGCTGAGTCTGCAAACAGATGCTCAGAAACTACTGGTTGATTATCGTTGGCCGGGAAATATCCGTCAGCTTAAAAATCTTTCGGAACAGCTTTCAATTCTTGAAAAACACCGGGAGATAAGTGCAGAAACAATGATGGCCTATCTTCCTCCTGCTCCATTGAGTAATTTGCCTGTGTTGCTTCGCGACGATTCGAAAAACGGACAGGAGTTTTCAGAAAGAGAATTGCTGTACAAAGTTCTTTTCGATATGAAGAAGGACATGAACGACATGAAATCCCTCATCAGCGAAATCATGAAAGGCGCAGGTAACGATCCTTCATGGCATGAACGCAATGCTACACTCATCAATTCCATTCATGCAGAAGCTCAACCGGCAAATTTCCCTACTTCAAATTCTAATGTCACTATTCAGCCCAGCTCGATTCAACCGAATGTTACTGTGAGTCCGATTCAGCAACACACAGAGGTTGAAGAATCCCTTTCCCTGGAAGACAAAGAAAGAGAATTCATTCAGAAGGCATTGCAAAAACACAAAGGAAGAAGAAAGATGGCAGCGAAGGAATTAGGAATTTCGGAACGGACGCTGTATCGGAAGATGAATGAGTATGATCTTCATTAAAATGGGACGGGGGACGAGGGACGAGGGACGGGGACTGAGTTATGAGTTATGAATTATGAGTTGCCATGCCGTACCTAATACCTTATACTTTATACCTAATACCTTATACCAAATCACCAAATTGAAAAACCTCACTTTCCTCATCTTCCTCCTGATTTCACTGGGGTCATGCAAAGTAAACTACTCGTTGAGTGGGGCATCGATATCGCCGGAGGTGAAGACGATCACGGTGAAGTATTTTCAAAAGACAGCGGCCTTGGGACCGGCATCTTTGAGTCAGACTTTTACAGAAGCATTGAAAGATAAGTTCATTTCACAAACGAATCTGAATGTTGTTGATCGTGAAGGAGATCTTACTTTTGAAGGAAGCATCAACAATTATGTGATCCAGCCTCTGGCGATTCAGGCAAATGAAACAGCGGCGAAAAACAGGTTAAGTATCACAGTAAATGTTAAGTTTACAAACCTGAAAGACGAAAAACAAAATTTCGAAACAGGTTTTACGCGGTATGCAGATTTCGAAAGTTCACAAAATATTTCCTCCATCGAAGATCAGTTGATTAAAGAAATTGATGATCAGTTGGTGGATGACATTTTTAACAAAGCAGTGATTAACTGGTAATGGATCAGCGGAATTTCAAAGCACTGATGGAAAGTACCCGGCTTACCGGCAAGGAAACAATTTCTTCCCTGCAGGAGATGACGCGGGAATACCCATACTTTCAGACGGCACATTTATTACTTGCAAAAGCCTATCATGATCAGGAACATGTGCGCTATGACAGGCAGTTAAAACTTGCTGCAATTTATGCGACCGATCGGAAAGCTTTGTTTGATTTGATTCATCGACAAGGTACTGTAGCCCCCAAATTTTTTAAAGAAAACACGGAATCATCTTCCCCTTTTATATTGGAATCTACGTCTGTAGATTTTTCGGAAGAAAAAAAAACGGATGGAACGAATGATCAGGCGTCAGCAGATATCCATCCCTTTATCGAACGCACACAGGAAGAAGAAGTCCGGAACAGCACGCTGCTTTCAAAAGAACTAAACAACCTTTCAACACAAAAGGAAGCCGCTTCATTGACATTGCCTGAAGACTCCATCAGCTCATTTTTCAAGGAAGAACAGGAATTCGAAATCGAATCTTTTCATTCGGATGAAGAAAAAAAGGAAGATCCCAGGGAGATCATAAAAAGACGTTTAGCTGAAATACTTGGGACTGTTTCTGAAAAAACGTCACCGGAAGAAATTCTTGATTCTCATTCCAAACTGAGTTCAAATATTCAGGAACCCATCCAGGAAGCACCTTCAATAAAAACAGTAAATGATTCGTCATTTGAATCGGATCAACTTATCGAAAAGATCAATGAAGAACAGTCGGTGCCTTTAGAAACAAAAATTGTTTCTGAAACACCTGAGGTTGAAAGCGCGAGTGACATCATTCAAACTGAAATTAAAAAGCCTCTTGGAATTATTGAAAAAACTGAACTGGAACATGCATTGGAAGAAACGCTTTTGCATTCTCTGGAAAAATTGCCGGTAATTGAGAAAGATGCACGCCCTGCACAAGCAATTGTGATCTTCGATGATGGCGGGCAGGAAAGCTGGACCAACACAGACAATCCAAGATCCTTCAGTGAATGGCTCCGGTCAAAACGTACTGATAAATTTGGTTTTATTGAAGAAGTGCACGCTGATGATGTGAACTCCGAATCGGGACTTTCTACTTCTTCATTTGAAAGTCCGCACACACCTCATGGTATTTCCGATATAAATCCGATACATTCAACACCTGAGGAGCCTGAAGTTGTTATTCCATCTGCTGAAAAGTCCAGCAAATCAGCTTTAATTGATCGCTTTATTGCCACTGAACCACGGATCGTTCCATCGAAAGCCGAGTTCTATTCTCCTGCGAATCAGGCGAAAAAAAGCGTTATCGAGCACGAAGACCTTGTTTCTGAAACACTTGCGAAAATTTATTTTGCTCAAGGTAATTACCAGAAAGCACGTTGGTGTTATGAAAAATTAAGCTTGCTTCATCCCGAAAAAAGCAGTTACTTTGCCGCCCTTGTCAAGGAAATTGATGAGCAAACCAATAATCTGAATAAAGAAGATCTGTAATGTATACTGTAATTACCATATTGATCATTTTAGTTTGTGTGCTGCTTGTATTAGTAGTACTTGTTCAAAACCCTAAAGGCGGTGGTATCGCTTCCGGAATTATTGGTTCAGGCCAATTGATGGGTGTTAAAAAAACCAGCGATTTCGTTGAAAAACTGACCTGGGGACTTGCACTGTCGCTTGTAATTCTCTGTCTGGCAGCCAGCTTTTCTCTCCCGAATAAGGAACAGAGAACTGTAGGTTCGTCGATGCAGGAACAGATCGATGCAGGAACAACGCCTTCCAAAGCTCCGGCAGGACCGGCGGCACCGGCACAAAATCAGCCTGGTCAGCCTCAACCCGGACAAGCCCAGCCCGATCAACCACAGCAGAAATAATCTCTAAAGAATATCCAAACCCCTCTTTCAGAGGGGTTTTTTAATACTCAGGCATCTCCACAAATTGAATTTACCTGATTCCGTTTCCCAAGATGCTTGAACAAGGTGTCACGGTGTCACCCGAATGCTGACAAGAATTTCCTCCGAAAGGAGAAACTGGAAATCTTGTCAGAATCCTCCGAAATCCGCGCCACTGGCACCATTTCTGACCAGCGCGGGTGGAACACAGTTCTTGAATTTTTATTGTCTAACTTAAAAAACACATATTCAAATGGCTAAAGTTGCATTGAAACCGTTGGCAGACCGCGTGCTTGTTGAAGCCGCTGCTGCAGAAGAGAAAACAGCTGGCGGAATTATCATTCCGGATACTGCTAAAGAAAAACCACAACGTGGTAAAGTAATCGCAGTGGGAACAGGAAAAAAAGATGAGCCCCTGACGGTTAAAGTTGGTGATTCCGTGCTTTACGGAAAATATGCCGGAACAGAAATCAACATCGAAGGACGTGAATACCTGATCATGCGTGAATCAGACATTTTCGCGGTACTCTAAACCAAAATTTTTTAACAAAGGACCAAAGGATTTTTTCCTCTATCCTGAATTCAACTAAGAACTAACACTTAAATCCAAATTAACAATGGCAAAAGATATCACATTTGATGTTGAAGCACGTGACCGTCTGAAAAAGGGCGTTGACGCTTTAGCAAATGCAGTAAAAGTAACTCTCGGTCCAAAAGGACGGAATGTTATCATTGACAAAAAATTCGGTTCACCGATTATTACAAAAGACGGTGTTACTGTTGCAAAAGAAATCGAACTGAAAGATCCTATCGAGAACATGGGCGCTCAGATGGTGAAGGAAGTTGCTTCCAAAACTGCTGATGTTGCCGGAGACGGTACTACTACCGCTACTGTTCTTGCACAAGCAATCGTTACAGCCGGACTGAAGAATGTTGCTGCCGGTGCAAATCCAATGGATTTGAAACGCGGTATCGACAAAGCTGTTGAAAAGGTTGTTGACATGCTTCAGAAGATGAGCAAGAAAGTTGGCGATGATAACAAGAAGATCGAACAGATCGCTTCTATCTCTGCAAACAACGATGCTGAAATCGGAAAGCTCATTGCAAACGCAATGGCGAAAGTGAAGAAAGAAGGAGTTATCACTGTTGAAGAAGCTAAAGGAACTGAAACAACTGTTGAAATTGTAGAAGGTATGCAATTCGACCGTGGTTACATCTCCCCTTACTTCGTAACCAACGCTGATAAAATGGAAGCCGTTCTTGAGCGTCCACATATCCTGATCTACGACAAGAAAATCAGCAACATGAAAGAATTGTTGCCGATCCTTGAGAAGCAGGTTCAGACAGGCAATCCACTTCTGATCATCTCTGAAGAAATCGACGGAGAAGCATTGGCTACTCTGGTTGTAAATAAAATCCGTGGTTCATTGAAAGTTGCAGCTGTAAAAGCTCCGGGCTTCGGTGATCGCCGCAAGGCAATGATGGAAGATATCGCAATCCTTACCGGTGGAACACTCATCAGTGAAGAGCGTGGTTTCAAACTTGAAAATGCTGACCTGAGCTACCTCGGAAAAGCAGAAAAAATCACCATCGACAAAGACAACACAACAATCGTTGGCGGTGCTGGTAAAAAAGCAGACATCCTTGCGCGTGTGAATCAAATCAAAGCACAGATCGAATCAACTACATCCGATTACGATCGTGAGAAACTTCAGGAACGTCTGGCTAAATTGGCTGGCGGAGTTGCAGTTCTGTACGTTGGTGCAGCTACTGAAACTGAAATGAAGGAAAAGAAAGACCGCGTTGACGATGCATTGCACGCTACCCGTGCAGCTGTTGAAGAAGGAATCGTACCGGGTGGTGGTGTTGCGTACATCCGTACCATCAACACTCTCGAGAAGATGACCGGCGATAACGATGATGAAACTACAGGTATCATGATCGTGAAACGTGCTCTTGAAGAGCCTCTTCGTCAGATCGTGGCGAACGCAGGTATCGAAGGTTCTATCGTTGTTCAGAAAGTACGTGAAGGCAAAGAAGACTACGGTTACAATGCCCGTACCGACAAATACGAAAACCTCTATAGCGCAGGTGTTATCGATCCTACTAAAGTTACACGTGTTGCTCTTGAGCACGCGGCTTCTATCGCCGGTATGCTTCTGACTACAGAATGTGTACTTGCTGATATCAAGGAAGACAAACCAGCTCCTGCAATGCCAGGTGGTATGGGCGGCGGAATGGATTACTAAAATTATCCTTCCCGGAAATATTAAAAGAGGCTGTTCGAAAGACAGCCTCTTTTATTTTTATAGGATTTGGAATAAGTATACCTTTCCTCTCTGTTAAACAAACCACGTGTTCCGGAATCTCATTGCTTCAGTCACATCCGTATTATTTTCAATTCTTGTTTACGCTCAGCATCCGTTTACAGGGGTCTACGAAGGCATGCACAAAGGGGAAACAATTAAGATTTATATTGATGAAATCTCCGGCTCTTCCTTGAATGGCAGATTGATGGATGCTTCCGGTGTTTTCAAAATTGAAGGTTCCGTCATTGGCAATGAAATTAAAAGTGCAAGTATCCATCGAGCCAGCAGGGATCAAAAAATGCGCGGACGATTTCTCAGCGACAGACTTTCCATCACATTTGAAACTTTTGATGAAATCAATTGTGATCAGAAGCAAAATACTGTCGATTTTAAAAAAATAGAACAAAGCAATGAAGAGTTGCGAAAGGATTCAGTAATTAGTTTTTCTCAGTGGAAGGATACAACACTTGTTGAAAGCAAACCCCGGATTGTACACGAACACGATTCACTTCTGTTGGGCACATGGGAATCTGTGAAGATCCACAGCAAGGCAAAGCCACCGATGAGTGCGACAGAAGTGATAGTAATACATGCTTTTTTTTCGGATGGTTCTTGTGGAACTGCAAACAGTAAACCGTATCGTCCGGGAACAAAAGACACATTGCACATTGACAAACCTGTTCCTTTCAGAGATAGTCTGACAGCCTGGTACACTGAAAACGGGATGCTCTATTTTGTAGAAAAAGCAGCCCCGGAAAAAGTGATGTATCGGGTAAAATACAAATTCAAAGAAGGCGTACTCTATTTCATCAATGAAAACGGTTCGGTGATTAGTCTGGTAAGGAAGGAACCCTGATCCGGCGCTTCGTGTTTATCTCCGGGAATTCCATGAATTAAACATAGAGATTCTAAAAATCTTACAGTATTATTCTCCCTTGGATGAATATCTTTAAGGTAAGAATTCTGCGTCTATGATTTTCTCAAGGATCAATCTTCAGTCGGAGCTTGTTAAAGAACGAAACAAGCAGCATCAATTGCTTGATGAAATTCACGAACTCCTGGAAAATGCAAAGGAAAAGGACGAAGAAATTCTTGAACGCTTGCATTCAACGCAAGCCGAGAAAGAACTGGGGATCCGAATCCGTGAAGAAGATCGTGGTAGAATTTTTTCACTGACTGAGATCAAAGAGATTTGCATTCGTTACCGTTTACGTTTTCTCGATACACATCATTTTCGTTCAGAATATCCATACGAAGCATTACAGCAAATCAAAAACTTTGAGCAGAACTACAAACTGAAAATCGGACAGTTTAAAATCATCGCTCCGGATCATACATTCAATCTCGAAAACATCAACAAGGATCCTTTGCTGTTTGCCCAACTCAACAACAACACTTTTTTTCTGATTCATAAATGGGGACAAGATCTTGCATGGTACAAACGAATCTTGCTTTGGCCATTGCAAACTTTCAGAACCTATCTCATTTCACTGATGATCATCTCCGCCGCTTTCGCCTTCCTTCTCCCCGCTTCCATCATGAATATATGGAATATCGAAAGCGAATTTTACCTGCGTGTGTGGCTCACCATGCACACCTTCATCGGAATTTTCGGACTTACACTTTTTGCCGGACTTTCGTTTGACAAGACGTTTAGTTCGATGAATTGGAGTAGTAAATACTTCAATTACTAATGATTAGATATTAGTAATTAGTTGTTAGTTGTTAGTGCTCAGCTACCAGATACTAGGCTTGAATCATGAAATGAGAGGTACAGTATAATATTGCTCCCTGACATTCTAAATTTTTATAATTTATCTTCATTTATAATACTGTTCGAAATTATGTTTTAATAAAAGATGAACATTCAATTTTTCACGCATATAATGGATGCAAAAGAAGGTCAAAGATCGCATCTTTGCAAAATGGAAATTACTCCCGAATTGGATATCCAAAATAAAATCTATGAAATACGTGGACATAAGATTATGCTGGACTTTGATCTTGCAGATTTATATTCTGTTGGTACAAAAGCTTTGAATCAGGCTGTAAAAAGAAATATAAAGCGATTTCCTCAGATTTTATGTTTCAACTCAGCGAAACAGAATGGGCAGGCTCAATTTAAAAATAGAAAGATCAATATGAACCGGTCACAAATTGTGACCGGTTCGCAAAAGCATAGATCGAAGACAATTATGCCTTATGCATTTACAGAACAAGGTGTTTCTATGCTTTCAAGTGTTCTAAGAAGCGAAATAGCTATAGACGTAAACATTGCAATTATGAGAACTTTTGTATTCATCCGACAATATGCTCTTACGCACAAGGACCTTACTGACAAGCTGAAAGCACTAGAATCACGAATTGATAGAAAATTTAATGATGTGTATGAAGCAATAAACTATCTTTTGGAAAAAGAAAAAATTGAATCAGAACAAAAACAAAGAAAAAGGATTGGGTTTAAAGCAGGGTTACACTTGTAAAATAATTAGAAAAAAAACACTAGGATGAATGGAGCCTAAATAGTAAAATTCTGCCAACTGGAATTAATTCTGCAATCTTATTAACAAAGACACGTTCCAATTGAAAAGTCCAGGTTTATTACGTAGCAATACAATGATAAAAGTTAATCAGCGCTTTGCTAGAGGCGCTATTCACTCTTCACCATTCACTCTTCACTAACCAGAATCTCATCCACAAAAATATGTGAGTCATAACCCGCTCCGGGATGCCAGGGAGGTAAGGTTCCGTATGTTTTGGCAATTACTTTTACATAACGACCTTTGCGGGGAGAAATATTGTCGATAAAATCTTTTGTTTGTGCTTTCATGCTGGTGTCCGGGACTGTATTCAAAATCGTGAGCACTTTTGAAAATTTCTTTCCGTCTGTTGAAATTAAAAAATCTACTTTCTTTGGAAACAAAATCCATGGACTAACATCCTGCAGAAATCCGGCACCCAATTTTAAAATTGTTTTTTCTGTACCGAGGTCAACTATAGCTTCGAAATCTTCGCCCTGATATCCTTGCCAGTTTCCTTTTCTCCAATCCACACTTCCGCGAACACCATCAATGATTCCTTCATCTCCACCGGCAGTGTATTGCGAACTGTACTGCGAAAGAATTTTTATTTTCCATTCGGGATGTCGATTTCGGATAAATGAAGCACTGGCAACAGCACTGCTTAATCCGTTTTTTACAGCAATCGCATTGATTGTAGTGTCTGAAGTAAGCAGAATCGGATTTCCGTAAGGCGTGGATGCTCCTGTTGGATCTGAACCATCCGTAGTATAATAAATCCTTGCACCAAAGCCGGCACTGATGGCAATGCGGGCACTGTCCTTAAAAGCGATTCCCGGATCACTGAAGACTGGTTTCACTACCAATGGATGAACATCCGGCTCCGTTGGCATCGTTTCAGGAGGAGGATTGATGGCAAATGTTTTTTCAGGAACTGAACTCATGTTATATTTAATTGTTCCGCCATTGCGAATCAATTCATGTTTAATCCAGTTGTTTGCATAAGCGTTTCCATTCAAGTCAATCGATGAGACAAAATAATTTTCTTTCGAAACTTCTGGAGCAAGGATAGTAAAGTCTTTCCCGTTCTCGAGATGAATAACAGTTTTCGGAAACAGAGGCGTTCCCAAACACAAATATCCGGAACCGGGTGTTACTGAATAAAAACCCAAAGCACTCATCACATACCAGGCACTCATTTGTCCGCAGTCTTCATTGCCACTCAAACCATCCGGAGCAGCATGGTATTGATTCTCCAGAATTTCATGGATACGTTGCTGAGATTTCCATGGCTTGCCAACAAAATTATAGAGATAAGCCATGTGATGACTCGGTTCATTCCCATGCGCATATTGTCCGATCATCCCTGTTATGTCAGCCTGATCACGACCCGAGGTTTTAGAAACTGTAGTAAACAAACTGTCCAGTTGTGTTTCAAATTTTATTGGTCCGCCCATCGCCATGATCAATCCGGAAATATCCTGCGGAACAAAAAAAGAATATTGCCAGGAATTCGCTTCGGTAAAATGATTATTTACCTGATACGGATCAAAAGGGCTCAGCCAGGCCGAATTTTTCTTCGGCCGCATAAAACGTGTTGAAGGATCGAAACTATTCTTCCAATATTGTGCACGTTGATAAAATGCCTTTGATTCTTCGTTCCGTACCTGCAAGCCGGCATATTTTGCAATGCACCAGTCATCATAAGCATACTCTAATGTCCGGGAAACAGATTCCGGTTCATCGTTGACATCCAATCCGGCGTGTTGCATGTAAGCTCCAAGTCCATACCGGTTTTTTGATGTAGCACTTTTGAGCATTGCATCCAGGGCTTTACTTTCATCAAAACCACGAATTCCATTTACATAAGCATCCACGATCACCGGAACTGCGTGATAGCCGATCATGCATTCTGTTTCATAGGAAGAAAGTTCCCACACAGGCAACAATCCACCCTGATCGTATTGATTTAAAAAGGTTTTGATAAAATCGAGTGTGCGCTTTCTGTCGATCAGGCTTAGCAAAGGATGTTCTGCACGAAATGTATCCCAAAGCGAAAAAACAGTGTATTGCTGAAATCCATCTGCCTGATGAATCTTCTGATCCATTCCACGGTATTTTCCATCCACATCCGTAAACAAATTCGGGACTACCATACAATGGTACAAAGCTGTATAGAAAATTGTTTGCTGCTCCTTGCTCCCTCCACTCACTTCAATTTTTGACAATTCCTTGTTCCACATTGCTCTTGCATCGGATTTTACTTTTTCAAAATCCCATCCAGGAATTTCAGTCGTTAAATTGAGCAATGCATTTGTTTCCGAAACTGCAGAGATTCCTACTTTCACATAAATCGCTTCATTGCCGCTTGTTTCAAAATGAAAAGCACAAAGTATTTTTTTGCATTGAATATTTTACCAGAGTTCATTCCATCCATCAACAATGAATCAATTTCACCTTTGATGCTAATAAATGGTTTTGAAAATTCCAATGCGAAATAAACAATCTGATTTTTCGACTACGCACTCGATCTTCTGTAACCTTGTACATGCGTAGAATCAACAATGTGAATTTCGGAAGCAAGTACTTGATCTCTATGGGTAAGATCCAGTAAAATATTTGCATTGCTTCCCTGAGGAAATGAATACTTATGAAAGCCTGATCGAAGTGTGCTTGTCAATTCAACCTGAACATTGCTATCATCGAGCTTTACAGAATAAAATCCCGGACTGGCTTTTTCATTCGTATGAGAAAATTTTGACTGAATCTTTTTTCCGGTATCAAAAACACCCGTAAAAGGCATCAGCATAATATCTCCGTAGTCAGAGCAACCTGTTCCACTCAGGTGAGTATGGGAGAAACCATATATAACAGAATCACTGTAATGATAGCCACCGCAACCATCCCAGCTTCCATCGATGCGTGTATCCGGACTCAATTGAACCATAGCAAATGGAAGCGTAGCTCCAGGATACGTATGTCCATGTCCACCGGTACCGATGAATGGATTCACTAAAGCGGAATAATCAGGCTGTGCATTGACAGAAAGAAATGAAAACAGTAAAATCAGAAATGAACAATCCTTTGCTTTCATCTTTTATACTTTAAATTACGGAATTTACATTACTTCTTGTCGTTCAATGACTCGAATTCAATTTTTACATCATTGCCTGAAACACCTGCAGGCAATGGAATTCTATATTCAAGATTTGGAATGACATCAAAGAAATTCATTCCAAACTGATCGTTTCCATTTGCTTTCAAATACAGATTTTTAATGAGTACTTTAGATTTCATAATTAAATAACCTTCCGTTGAATCAACAGAATACTCCGGTTTAGCTTTTGGAAGAATCAGTTCATTCGGTTTCCTGAAATAAAATATACGCTGATCCAATAGTATCCCTTTTGAAACCACTGATGCAAGCAAATATCCCTTTGCCGGATCAATTTTTTGTTTGGTGATGATTGTATCAACAGAATACGCAAGAGTACTGGTTCCGGGTTTTAAGTTTACAGGCTCCTTATGAAACCATTTTTCCTTACCATCAAATGAAAACAAACGCAAAAGCAAAACACTTTCGAGATCATTCGTTGAATCAGAAATTATATATGTATTCAATTTATCTCTTTCGATCACAGGAGAAACGATAACCATTTTATAGCGGTCCTGCACCATGTACTGTGATGCTTTCCATTTTCCAAAATAATCACGCGAACTCCAGCTGATGCCCGGCCATGGATCATTCAGTTGCCAGTACAAAGTTCCCATGCAGCGTGGAGAAGATCTGCGATGAGCTTCAATGGCTGTCTGCATTCCATCTGCTTGAAGCAATTGAGAATAATAAAGGAATCGATCGGAACTCCATGGTTCAGGAAAATCCCGTTTCATGTACTCTTTAATTGTTTCGAAACCTGTAGGATGTTTTTGATGGGCTTTCAAAATCGCATCATCAATTTTCCATTTATCTCCGGCACCGAATAATTGCAATGTAGAATTAGCCGGCATTCCCTGAAAACCGTATTCAGACATGAAGCGTCCCACTTTGTTTTCATAATTACTAAAGGGTTCTTTTCCCCACCATACTCCCCAATAGTGAGAATCACCACTCTGTAAACTTTCAGGATGACCCCAGCCGAGAGATGGTGATGAGGGCCAATATGCTCTCGCAGGATCTTCCTGTTTCAAAATATCCGGAATGACTGTGTAAAATATATTTTTATAATCATTCCATATTTTTGCAGAATCTGAAGCTGTGTATTTAAACTCTTTTTGCCATCCCCAGTTCGCCCAGCCTTCCTCGCATTCATTATTTCCACACCAGAGTGCAATACAAGGATGATGACGCAAACGACGGACATTATCCTGAACTTCCTCTTTTACATTTGAAACAAATTCAGGATCACCGGGAAGCATTGAACAGGCAAACATAAAATCCTGCCATACTAAAATTCCTTTACGGTCACATTGAGAATAGAATTCATCTGAGAGATAAACTCCGCCACCCCAGACTCGCAGCATATTCATGTTGCACCGCGCTGCATCCGAAACCAAACTATCCACTACAGAATTATCCCCTTCGGGATTAAACATATCCAGTGGAACAACATTGGCACCTTTTGCAAAAATTGGAACACCATTCAATCTGAAATAAAAACCTTTTCCAGTACTGTCCTTATCTTGCATTAACTCTAAAGTACGAAGGCCATATGAAAATTCCTTCCGATCGACATTTCCTTTAAAATCGCTGCCTTCAAAATAAAATGTGTACAAAAATGGTTCTCCATATCCATTGCACCACCATTTTTTTGGACCGTATATCTGATAATCGTATTCCACCGTATTCATCCCTTTGTGCAGAGAATCAGTTTTTCCAAGTCGCTGTCCTGTAGCTTTGTTGATCATCTTCAAATTAAAATCGCTTCCTTCATTTGCCAGGACATCCACTTCCATATGTAAGATCGCGCGTTTCTCCGTCAGTTCCTTTACTTTAATCCGAATATCCCGAAACGTGAAATTATTCCAGAGACGCAATTCAATCGACTTCCAGATTCCACAGGTAATAAATCGTGGTGCAAAATCCCAACCATACTGATAGGCAGCTTTACGGGTAAACACACGATCTCCGCCGGGTAAGGTGTACTGAATTTTTGAAGCCTGCTCCGCCCCTTTTTTCAGTGCTGATTCAAATAAAATTCTTAAACTATTTTTTCCGGGTTTCAACAAATGAATGCAATTTACTTTCCATGTACGAAACATATTGTCTGCATTCAGGATCAACGAATCATTCAAATAAACGGAAGCATACGTATCGAGTCCATTGAAATCAATTTCACCTCCCTGATTTTTTACTTGCTCTTCCGACAAAATAAAAGTTGTGCTGTACTCCCAGTCTGCACTATCAATCCAGGACAATTCTGCTGCATTGTCCTTCTGATAGGGATCCTTGATTTGCTTATTCGCAAGCAAATCAGTATGTACTGAACCGGGAACATTTGCTGGCAACCAAGTACCAGTATTTGCTTTGCGAAAGGTCCAGTTTTGATTCAGATTAATTAATTCTCCGGCAAATGCTTGTTGACAGAAAATAATAATGAGTCCGAATATAAATCTATTTGTTTTTTTCATTTTAATAACTCAATTATTTTCTAATGCTTCAGATGCATTTTTTTTCAATTTAAGAATGTCTAATGGATCAGGAGTCAGATTGACTGAGTTCTCAAAATTAATACAGGAACTATGGATTTCGGAAGCACGAGTCAAACGGATGAGTTCTGCAACATTGCTATCCCGAACTCTTCCACCGGGAAGAATAATTATCCTGCCCGCACTTTGAGTAATCAACTCACGAATTTTATTGGCGCCTTCAAATGCGCCTTTGGCTTGTCCGGAAGTGAGCAATCGATTACATCCACATGCAATAACATCTTCGAGTATTTCAGGATAATCAGATGCTACATCAAATGCACGATGAAAAGTGACAGACATTGGTTTGGCCAGTGAAGCTAACATCCGAGTATTCTCTATATCTATCTTCCCGGATGGCAACAAACAACCCAACACTACTCCTTCAATTCCGTTTCTCTTACAAAATCGAATTTCTTCTTCCATTTGTAAAAACTCATTCAATGTATAAACAAAATTCCCGCTTCTTGGTCGGATCAAGACATGGATAGGAATCTGGCAAACTTTTTTTGCTTCAAGAATAAATTCTTCACTTGGAGTAACTCCACCTTCATGCAGATTTTCGCACAATTCTATTCGATCTGCTTTGCCTTCAATGGCCGCAGAAATCGATTCCATATTCGTGCAAACAAGTTCAAGTATCAATTCTTATTTTTTTGTAGTTAAAATTAAACATTCGGATACGTTTGAAAAAATCCGGGCCTTTGCATCAATAATAACTTTTCGCATCCATCAGTACATCTTTATGCAGTGCTGATCGGACAGCATAATTGAATCCTTTTTGCAGACAATAAGAACCAAATTCACCGTGTTTGTTGAGTGCAAGAAAACCAACCTGAATTTCCTTCGATTTTTTTGGCTGGTTCTTTACTATTCTTTCTACTGCAATACGACATGCATCTTCCGGACTTTTTCCCTGACGCATCAATTCGACAACAAGATGGGAACCACAAATGCGAATCACTTCTTCACCGACACCCGTAGAAGTAGCAGCACCAATTTCATTGTCCACAAACAATCCTGCACCAATGATTGGCGAATCACCTACACGGCCGTGGAGTTTGTAAGCCATTCCACTTGTCGTGCAGGCACCGGACAAATTGCCTTGCTGATCGATTGCTATCATACCAATTGTATCGTGATTCTCCCAGTTGACAACCGGTTTGTATTGGGCAGTCTTCAGCCATTCCTTCCATGCTGCTTCGGACTCAGCTGTCAGGAGATTTTCTTTTTTAAAACCATTGTCCAGTGCAAACTTCAATGCTCCTTCACCAACGATCATCACATGCGGAGTTTTTTCCATGACTAGTCTGGCCACTGAAATCGGATGCATGATGTGTTCTAAAAATGCAACAGAACCACAACCCGAATTTTCATCCATGATACAAGCATCGAGAGTGACTTTCCCGTCACGATCCGGCAAGCCACCATAACCAACAGAGGTGATTTTTGGATCAGCTTCCGGTATTCGCACTCCAGCTTCAACAGCATCGAGCGCTCTTCCGCCTTTGGAAAGTATTTCCCATGCAGCAGTATTTGCAGGAATTCCATGCGACCAGGTTGAAATAACAATGGGTCCGGATGCATCTGCAGGATTTTTTCCGGAAAATATTTTTGGCAATCCCATGAAGAAAATGGAACCGACTCCGGAAATTTTAATAAAATCTCTTCTACTTTTGACAGGCATATTTTTTATTTATTCGACAAGAATTTCATCAGTCAACAACCAGGCAGGATTTCCTTCACCGGGCTTTCCGGATGGAATAATCCCTGCGTTTTCTGCGATTACTTTTACAAATTTAGCAGTAGTTCGCCCAAGAGTCAGCGTAATTAATCTTTGTCCGGGTTTCATTTCAGCGGCCAAGACTTTTTTCATGGGTTTAAAACTAACTCCATCATCACTCACAAGGACTTCAACGGAAGCAGGAAGATAAATCCAGCTACTTTCATCCTGAAGAACATCAATACTGACTTTCGTAAAGGTAACAGGATTTCCAAGGTCGATGGTCGCATCCAGGTTTTTACCGCTGAATCCAAGCCAGTCGGAACCATTCCATGGTAAATTTCCTGTTACACCATTTACAAGTGTAAAACCACCTCCTCTACTATATTCTTCGTGAGGTGGCTCTTTCAACAAGACCTCTTTTCCGGAAGCAAAGTTCAGTTTAAACATTTGCGAAAAATCTCTTCCTCTTTTGAATTGTCCGTCAAACAAAGCGGCTTTTATAACAGTCGACTGCCCAACAGGAATCCTGCCTTTATACAGAGGTGAATGCAAAGAGGGCTCAGAACCATCATCCGTATAATGTATAATTCCTCCTTCGTATGCACTCATCAGTTCGAGAGCAACACCTTCCGAACCGGAATTCGGATAGACAAAATAATTCAGGTCAAAGAGTGCTTTGGAGTAATTAACTTTCAAAAAATCCAATAATTTAAAATGACCGATAAGGCGATGTGTAAAACTGGTATAATTTCGTTTGTCGGCAGGCGACCAAAGCACTTCTGCCAGAGCAGACATTCGTGGAATTGCCATGTATTCAACCTGCGAAAAAGTGGGTATATATTCCGTCCATAGATTTCCTTGGGCACCGAGGATGTGTTTCCGTTCATCTGCAGTGAGAACATCCGGATAAGGTTCAAACTGATAAACTTTTTCCAGGGGAAGATAGCCTCCGATGGCCAGGGGTTCTTTCGAATCTTTTGATTGATAATAATCAAAATAGCAAGATCCGGTTGGTGTCATGACCACATCGTGATTTTGTTTCGCTGCTTCAATTCCTCCGGCATTACCGCGCCATGACATTACTGCTGCATCCTGAGCCAGTCCACCTTCGAGAATTTCATCCCATCCAATAATTTTCTTCCCCTTTGTCGATAGAAATTTTTGGATTCGCTGAACAAAATAACTTTGAAGTTCGTGTTCGTTTTTCAATCCTTCTTTTTTCATTAAGGCCTGGCAATGGGCACAACTTTTCCATCGATCCTTCGGACATTCATCGCCACCGATATGAATATATTTTCCTGGAAATAAATCGCAAACTTCTGTCAAAACATTTTCCAGGAATTCAAAAGTTTCTTCTTTGGGACAAAAGACATCCTGAAAAACACCCCAGGTTTTTCCAACTTCGAACGGACCTCCGGTGCAGGAGAGTTCGGGATATGCTGCAAGGGCTGCAAGGCCATGACCGGGCATTTCGATTTCAGGGACTATTGTGATGTGCCTTTGTGTCGCATGGGCAACAATTTCCCTGATTTCATTTTGAGTATAAAACCCGCCATATTTTATTGTGTCGTAACGCTCGGGAATTTCACCGTAGTGACCGATCAATGTTCCCTTCCTGAAGGCACTAATCTCCTGCAATTTTTGATACTTCCGAATTTCAATTCTCCAACCCTGATCATCTGTGAGATGCCAGTGAAAAGTATTCATCTTATACATCGCCAGATAATCGATGTATTTTTTTACAAACTCTTTAGAAAAAAAATGACGACTAACATCAAGATGCATTCCCCGCCAAGAGAAACGTGGATAGTCATCGATATGTACTGCGGGCAAAATTGGCACTGCAACTTTGCCTGCAGGCAATAATTGAATCATTGTTTGGATTCCATAAAATACCCCGGCTTGCGTTCCGCCACGAAGAGAAATTTTGTCAGAAGTAATAGTCAGATTATATGCATCCGGGCCGAGTTTGTTGTTCATCGAATCCCGAAAAAAATTAATTGCCTGTTTCTTTTCTTTTCCTAGAACTTCAATTTTCAACTGAAATCCATAATGCTCGAGAAGATACGCATTAAAAAATCCGGCATCCTTTCTTGACATAACATCATTCACTACGATTGAAACTTCCGGAGTGATTTTAAAATTACCGTTACCCGATACTAACAGAACAGGTTGTGGTATCAATGGATAAGTATCTTTTTTTTCCTGTGAGAATACCTCGGAACTCATCACAATCAATATCAATGAGAAGGAAATTAATGTTATTCTACTTTTCATAATTCGTTTTTGCAGAATGTTTATCCAGTTCTTTCCATGCAAGTGAGGCCGCTCCAAGAATCGCGGCATCGTTCTCCGGCAAAGAAGAAGGAAGGATTTTGATTTTATTTTTATAAATGTGCAATACGTTTTTTTCAAAGCTGAGTATTGTTGGATTAAACAATAATTCCCCTGCTTCTGCCAGTCCTCCGAAAAGAAAAATTGCTTCCGGACTTGTATACGCAACACTGTTGGCCAATGCGAAACCGAGCAATTCTCCTGTATAATTGAAAGCATAGAATGCCGCTTCATCACCAGCAAGCGCTTTTTTATAAATCGACTTAGCGTCAATTTCAGAAACATTCAGTTTGTTCAGATACCCCGGATCTTCATTCCTCAGGATTTCAAGATATGTTTTCACAATTCCTGTCGCACTACAATACTGCTCGAGACAACCTCTCCGGCCACAACCACACAAGCGGCCATGCTGTATAATAAGTGTGTGTCCGATCTCTCCTGCAAATCCATCATGACCGTACACGAGATCACCATTCACCACAATTCCGCTTCCCAATCCTGTTCCAAGAGTGATAAATAAAAAATCTTTCATTCCTTTTGCTCCACCGTAATAGAGTTCACCTAGACTTGCTGCATTCGCATCATTGGTGAGTACTGCCGGAACTTTCAATCGATCACTGAAATATTTTGCAAGAGGAATTATACCTTTCCATTTAAGGTTGGGCGCAAACTCTATTGTACCGTTAAAATAATTTCCATTGGGAGCACCAATACCCACTGCCACCAGGGATGCATCAAAATCAAAAGTTGAAAGTTGTTGCAAAGCTTTTTCTGAAACTACCCGGGCCAGGTCTTCGGCCTTTGGAAAATCTGTAGTAGCGATCACATTCTTTGGAAAGATGTGGCCTTTTCGATCAACAAAACCAAAGGAGGTATTTGTGCCTCCAATGTCAATACCCAACGCTAATGTTTGCATGGAACCGGCAATTCTCTGAAGTGGATGTGTGGTGTTTTCAGGATCCTAAAGTAAATGAAAATTGAACGATGTTGGTATTCTGGAAGGAGAATCGCAGTTTGTTTTATTCATGATACAATTTACTCCTGAGACAAAGAATTTATCAGAATGTGGAATATTCTTCGAAAAACTTACATTGTGCTTATTTTCAATAATATACACTTGAATTTGACGTTTTTTATCGATAAACTTTGTAGAGATCTTTTGAAATTAAAAATCCAAAATCCTAAGCCATGAATCTTCTCCATAAAATTGAATCATGGGGTGACACCCATCAGAACAAATGGTTTTCCATTCTACGTTTGGTTCTCGGACTGATAATCTTTTTCAAAGGAATCGTATTTATCCAGAATACGGATGCGATCAACGGAATGATTGCAAATAGTTCCGTTGCTCTGTATGCAGTTTTCCTCGCACATTATGTGGCCTTGGTTCACCTTATGGGTGGATTTCTTATCGCCATCGGATTAGTCACCCGTGTATCGGTGCTTTTCCAAATCCCGATTTTAGTTGGTGCTATTGTATTTGTAAACGCTCAAAAAGGATTTTTCAGCATGCACTCGGAATTGCCTCTGTCAATTCTTGTTCTGTGTTTATTAATTTTATTTCTGATTGTCGGCTCCGGAAAATATTCCGCTGATGAGTTTATGCGGACGCATGAGCACACGTGATGAATTGTAGATTTTGGATTGTAGATTGAAGATTGTACTACGCACAAACTACTATTCACCATTCACTATTTACTAATCACTAAAAAAAAAGGGAACCTTTTTGGGGTTCCCGTTGCAGACGGTAGGTATGTATTATTCCTGAACCTTTTTCACGTTAATAGCGTTCTGGCCTTTTTTGCCATCAATAATTTCAAACTCGACGTGGTCGTTCTCACGTACTTTTTCGATAAGGCCACTGTGGTGAACAAACACCTCTGCTGCATTGTCATCTGTAACGATGAATCCGTATCCTTTGGATTCATTGAAGAATTTTACTTTACCGGTTTTCATTAGGTAATGGTTTACTTCACAAGGGTCAGCTGCAACCCGCGGACAACTGCCGTTGCGAGTAATTAATTGTCAAATGCGGGCTTTAGAATTTCAAAGGTAGCAATCTAATCCAAAAATGCAAATCCGTGAGGGTCCAATCAGGACAGGAGCTCCTTGACCAGTTGGGACACTATTTTATTATCTGCTTTTCCGGCAAAAAATTTAGATGCCGCACCCATCACTTTCCCCATATCCTGGGGTGATTTTGCTCCTACTTCTCCAATAATTCTGGTGAGTTCGGAGCGAATTTCAGATTCGCCCATTTGTTGGGGAAGAAATTTTTCGATGACAGCGATTTCCTCCAGTTCCGGTTTGGCAAGATCCGGACGGTTTTGTTGCTGGTAAATCTCAACAGATTCTTTCCTTTGCTTCACAAGTTTCTGAAGCATTTTAATTTCATCTTCCGTACTCACTGCAGTTGCTCCGGAAGTTTTTGCCATTAATATGGATTGTTTGATTGCTCTCAATCCACGTACAGATGCTTCATCTTTTGCAAGCATTGCCGTTTTCAATTCACCGTTTATCTTTTCCTCCAGTGTCATAATTTTCGAATTTTTCGAGCCGGGAAATACCGACCTCATTTTTTTTGTATCACGAAGATACAAATTCTGTGAAATGAGTTCTCCAGGGGATTTAAGAAATAAAATAATAAACTCCTATCCAAATTATTTTGTATTCATAAAAAAACCCTCCCCGGGAAGGGAGGGTAGGGAATTGGATCAAAACTTAACATGAAAACTATCTTATAATTTTCGATGCGGAAGAATATTTCTCTTCCTTCGAATTAATCTACGTTGTCGTGAAGGAAGGAGTTGTTCTGACGCAATTCAGCTTTCTTCTCATCTTCATTAGTTAGTGTAAACCTTGACACACTGGATTCACTGGAATGTGGAACAGAGTCAAGTTTAATATTGCGACGTTTGTAGGCAGGCTCCTTCTCCATATCGGTGATGTTTGTATTTCCGATACGATAACTCAGCGATTTCAATTTCATAATCCGCTCACGGGATTTACGAAGTTGCTCTTCTGTAGGGTCCTCTTCAAGAGTGTGGTCGTTCAGATTGTAAACAACAGGTTCCTGTTTCTGTTCATTCGTTTCCTCTCTCTTCTCGGCTACAGGAGTACTGATAGAAGATTCTTTTCCGGAAGAGCCAACACTAAACTCAAAACTGATTTCGTTATTTTCCAGGTAAATCTCTTTGTTTTCCGGTTGTTGAACAGATTCATTCGATTTTAACAAAGTCGGCTCCATCGATGAAGCTTCCTGGATTTGTTCTTTCTGGATAACAGGAATCGGATTGGGTAAGGATTCCTTGCCGAGTACGTGAACAACTTTAGCAGATTGTTTCACGACTTCAACTTCATGTCCCAACTCCTCACGGGTTTTGAATCCGGTTGCGATAATGGTGACATTCAGTTTGTCTTCAAGATTTTCTTCATGACAATTTCCCCAAATGATATCTGCAGTAAGTCCGGCCTGCTCCTGGATATAATCAGTGATCTCACCGATTTCATCCATTGTTACTTCGCGTGAACCCGAAGCAATATTCATCAATATATACCGTGCTCCTTTAATATTGTTATCATTTAATAAAGGAGATGCAAGTGCTTGTTCAACTGCCTTGATCGCTCTGTTTTCCCCTTCTGCCACTGCTGATCCCATGATTGCGACACCACTGTTTTGCACTGCTGTTTTCACATCTTCGAAATCGACGTTGATATAACCGGTAACGGTGATGATCTCTGCAATTCCTTTTGCAGCAGTAGTGAGAATATCATCGGCGTGTGAAAAGGCTTCTGATAATTTCAGGTTACCAAACATTTCACGCAATTTTTCATTGCGGATAATGAGAATAGTATCAACACTACGTTTGAGTGCTTCGATACCTTCATCAGCCTGGATCTTTCTTTTCTTGCCTTCGAAATCGAAAGGAATAGTAACAATACCGACAGTCAGGATTCCCATTTCACGGGCAGTCTGCGCAATGATCGGTGCCGCACCTGTTCCTGTACCACCGCCCATTCCGGCAGTGATGAAAACCATGCGAGTATTATCAAGAAGTATCCGGCGGATATCTTCAATATTTTCGATCGCGGCATTTCGTCCGACTTCGGCGATTGATCCTGCTCCACGTCCTTCAGTCAGGCTTGAGCCCAGCTGAACCTTTGCCGGCACCGGAGACATTTCAAGAGCTTGTGCGTCTGTGTTGCAAACGATAAATTCAACACCCTTGATACCCTGACGGTACATGTGGTTCACTGCATTACTGCCTCCACCACCTACCCCAATCACCTTGATGATAGAGCTATGTTCTTTCTGAAGATCGAATTCCATGTGTAAATTGTTTTTGTTAAGTTTTGATATTGAGGGGTTGTTGCTTACTTCAGTTCATTGTCCGGTTCTTCTTCGAAAATCTTTTTGATTGCATCGAAGAATCCGCCGCCGGTGCGGCTTGGGGGAACAAGTTTGTCGGATTTGCCTTTTTTCTCGAATTCGACTTTATCGCGCAGTTTTTTCTGAGCAAGTTTCTTTTTCTCCATTTCGAGAAATCCTTTGATCACCAGCCCTACACTCGTGGCATACATTGGACTTTTCAATTCGTCAGCACCTTTTGCCAGATGTTCGTTCGGATAACCAATTCGCGTATCCATACCGGTGATGAATTCAACAAGCTGAACAATGTGTCGCAGTTGAGCACCTCCGCCGGTAATCACAATTCCGGCAACGAGTTTTTTCTCGAAACCGGAGTTTTTAATTTCATAATAAACATGCTCGATAATCTCTTCCATTCTTGCCTGAATTATATTGGCAAGATTTCGGATGGAAATTTCTTTTGGCTCCCGTCCGCGGAGACCGGGAATCGAAACGATTTCATTCTCCTGATTTTCGCTTGCAAGTGCTGAGCCGAAACGAATCTTCAACAATTCAGCCTGACTGCGAATAATCGTACAACCTTCTTTGATATCTTCAGTGATTACATTTCCGCCAAATGGAATAACGGCAGTGTGACGGATAACGCCGTCCTGGAAAATCGCTATGTCTGTCGTTCCACCACCGATATCAACAAGAACAACACCTGCTTCTTTTTCTTCATCGGTAAGAACGGCTTCTGAAGATGCCAATGGCTCCAGGAACAAACCTTCCGTATGAAGGCCGGCTCTGTTTACACATTTGTAAATATTTTTTGCCGCTGTTACTTGTCCGGTGATGATGTGGCAATTTGCTTCCAGACGAATACCGGACATACCGATTGGATTTTTAATGCCCTGCTCGCTGTCAACAATATATTCCTGTGGGATGACATGAATAATTTCTTCTCCCGGAGGCATGGCGAGCTTGTACATATCCTCGACGATTGCATCAATATCCGGCTGACTGATTTCGTCTTCGAGGGAATTGCGCATTTTTTGCCCACGATGCTGAAGACTCTTGATGTGTTGTCCGGCAATGCCGACATACACATTCGCAATTTCAACATTGGATCGACCGGAAGCTTCCTGCACCGACATTTTGATGGACTCAATCGTATTCACAATATTGGTTACTACACCGCGGGTAACTCCCAACGATTCGCATTTACCATAACCGAGAATGTCGATTTTTCCAAACTCATTTTTCTTGCCGACAATGGTGCAAATTTTGGTTGTGCCAATGTCAAGGCCTACAATGATATCGATATTTTCCATTTTATTTTTCGTGCAGACCACCTGGTCTTTGTATTTTAAGTTAATGACTTTGTATTTATTCCAGCCGGCTTTGTTCAGGCCTTCCATATAAAACAAAAACAATTTTTCAAACTTTTCATGAATCTGTTGATCATCTCCTATCAGGATAGTATGGTCACCAACTCTGGGTACCAACTCCATGTCTCCATTTGCATTCACATAGATTTGTTCGATCTGTGCGCTCCAGAATTCATGCCGGTGAATGTAATCTGCTACTTTGTAAACTTTCTCAATGCGCGAAAGGTGAACACTGGTGTCGGCAACATCATCGTTGACAATTCTGACACTTTTCTCCACCTCTCTATCGAAAATATAACCGTTCGCTACCGGAACGCGTGCTGTGTATTTCTCCGACATCGGCATGAAAACTCCCTGGTCGTCTATATAAAAGCTTTCATGATTGAAGTTTAAAATTCTGACCACAGGTCGGCGTTGTTTTACCTCAATATTCAGCTTCCCATCAATCGTTGAAAATACTTCGGCTGCTGAAATGAAGGGGTTGTTATCTATGATTTTTTCCAACAATGATATGTTAATAGAACTGAGTGTTTGTCCCTTCAATTCTCCGAACTTATCATGAACAATATTTTGTATATCCGATGTTTCCACAAATGCGAATCCTGTTGAGTCGTTAACAGCAATCCGAAGATCATTGCACAGCAGATTGGCTTGCTTGCTCTCTGTAAATCCAACAGAAATGGCAAATGCGACCAGAATAAGGCTCCAGCTTGAGATTTTGCCAACTTTTTTCCAATTTATTGCAGTGTTCATTTTGCTCAATTTTCTTTTGAATGAAGAAAATACTCTCTGATTGGACCCACCAACTGATCAATGTCACCTGCACCAAGTGTTAACAACACATCAAAGGAATGATTCTTTAATACCTCAGGAAACTCAGCCATGCTTGTGAGCGTCTTGTTTTGAAGCGTTACTTTATCCAATATCAATTTTGAATTTACCCCTTCGATCGGCTTTTCCCTGGCCGGGTATATTTCCAGGAGCATTAAATCATCCAGCATCGATAAGGAATTTGCAAACCCATCAACGAAATCACGCGTCCGTGTGAACAAATGCGGCTGAAAGATTCCAAGGATTCGTTTCCCGGGGTATAATTCACGTGCAGAAGCAATACAGGCTCGTAACTCTTCCGGATGATGGGCATAATCATCGATGTAAATGACAGTGTCGTTTTTCACCTGGTAGTCGAAGCGCCGTTTTACTCCGGAATATGTTGCCAGCCCTTGTTTGATCTTATCATCGGAGATCCCCAGATGCCTGGCAACTGCAATGGCAGCGACTGCATTTTCTACATTATGCATTCCTGGCATTTCCGATGTCAGGTCTTTCAGAACCTCATTGCCTCCATTCCAGTTGAAATGATAGCGGTGATTTTCAATGTGAATATCACTCGCATAATAATTTGCATTGCTTTCTACAGAATAATCCGCGTAAACATGTTCGTCAGAATTTGCTCCGATGGGTAATCCTTTTTTATAGATGAGTGTACCTCCGGGTTTTAACTGCTTTGCAAATAGCCGGTACGACTCTTCCATGTATCCTTTGTCACCATAAATATCAAGATGATCAGCATCCATGGAAGTAATGACTGCAACATCCGGGAATAAAGTTAGAAAGGAGCGATCGTATTCATCCGCTTCAACAACGACTGTACTTTTCTCCTTCCCGCTGCCAATGAGTAAATTTGTATTGTAGTTTTTTGTAATTCCACCGAGAAATGCCGAACAATCCATGCCCGAGAAGCGAAGGAGATGCGCTACCATCGAAGATGTCGTAGTCTTTCCATGTGTCCCGGCAACGGCAATCGTATATGCATTTCTCGTAATGAGGCCGAGGACTTCTGATCTTTTAAGGATTGAATATCCTTTTGTTTTTAAAAAATTCAGCTGAACATGATCTTTGGGAACAGCAGGTGTATACACTATCATTGCGGAATCCGGGTCAGCGAATGAACTGCGAAAAATCTCCGGAAGCAATGCCGCATCATCCTTAAAATGAACCTCGATTCCTTCCCGTACTAATTCATCAGTAAGAGGCGTAGGAGTTTTGTCGTATCCGGATACATTTTTCCCAATCGCTTTAAAATAACGAGCAAGTGCCGACATACCGATCCCTCCGATACCAACAAAATATACGTGTTGAAGCTTGCTAATATTCATTGGGTAAAAAATGTTTACTTTTTCTTTGCGAGATCATACACAATTCCGGCAATTTTTTTTGCGGAGTCCGGCATGGCCAATTTTTTTATTTCATCTGATAACAAACTTTGCATTTCTTTATTGATCACCAACTGAAGTGCGGCATCAATCAATTCTTCTTTCGCTTTGGAATCCTTCACCAGCATCGCTGCATTTTTATTTACCAAAGCCATTGCATTTTTAGTCTGGTGATCCTCCGCCACATTCGGAGAAGGAATCAGAATAGATGGTTTTCCTGCAAGTGATAATTCTGAAACCGAGCTTGCTCCTGCCCGTGAAACCACCACATCTGCCGCTGCATACGCCAAATCCATTCGCTGGATAAACTCTGTGATGCAGATTCCCTTTTTCAAGGCTTCCGATTTCAACTCAACGACCCTAGGAAAGAACGTTTTTCCAGTTTGCCAAATCATTTGAACACTGGCCGATGAAATTTTTTCCATTCTGTCCAGAATACACTCATTGATTGTCCTTGCCCCCAGACTTCCTCCGATCACCAGCAGTGTGGGCTTCGATGAATCAAGTCCGAAAGACTTTAGCCCTTCTTCCTTTTTTCCGTTTAGATTGAGAAGATCCTGCCGAACCGGATTTCCGGTAAGAATTATTTTTTCTTTCGGAAAATACTTCTCCATTCCTTCATAGGCCACGCAAATTTTCTGCACTCGTTTCGCCAGAATTTTATTTGTGATTCCGGCAAATGAATTTTGCTCCTGAATCAAGGAGGGTACATCCAAGGCAGTCGCTGCATACAAGAGTGGTCCACTGGCATAACCGCCTACACCAACAGCAACATCTGGTTTAAAAGAACGCACTATCGCCCTTGCTTTAAGGACACTTTGAATTATTTTGAAAGGAAGCTTCAGGTTTGACAAACTGAACTTCCGTTGAATTCCGCTAATATTTAATCCTTCAATTTTATATCCTGCAGCAGGGACTTTTTCCATTTCCATTCTCCCGTATGCGCCGACAAACAAAATCTCATTCTTCTCATTCAATTGTTTTAATGCATTTGCAATTGCGATTGCCGGAAAAATATGTCCACCGGTTCCACCTCCACTAATAAGGACTCTGATTTCAGGCTGCTGCAAGCTCCTGTCCTCCTTCTTTTTTCTCTTTTTCTACTTGTCTGCTTACACTCAATACAATACCAATGGAAATACTTGTAAACCATATTGAAGTACCTCCCATACTCAACATCGGCAAAGGTTGTCCTGTAACAGGAAACAGATTTACCGCAACAGCCATGTTGATCATCGCCTGGAATACCAGGCTGAATGCACACCCAATTGCAAGTAAAGTTCCGAACGCCATCGGACTATGATGAATAAACCTGATCACCCGGAAAAACAACCAGATGTACAGGAAAATAATCAGGATGCCTCCGATCAAACCATACTCTTCAACAATAATCGCGTAGATAAAATCCGAATAAGGATGTGGAAGATAATTTCTGGCCTTGCTGTTTCCCGGAAACCTTCCGAACATTCCTCCGCCGGCGATTGCAATTTTAGCCTGATCGGTCTGGTAGGTATCCTGATTGTCGTCACTGGCAAAGCGCTCGATTCGTGATTTCCATGTCTCGATGCGACCGGTTTTTCCGATTGCAAAGGACACCACAATGAACAATCCGAAACAAACAATAGCTATACCTCCCAATCCGAGGATATATTTCATATTGATTCTACCAATGAACATCAGGAAGCAACACGAAATAAAAAGTACTGCAGCTGTTGAAAAATTTGCAGGTAAAATCAACCCGCATATTCCTAATACCGGCAATACAATGGGAAGAAAAGCAGTTTTAAAACTCTTAATCTCATCCTGTTTTTTCGACAACATTCTTGCGACAAACATGATGAGTGCAAGTTTTGCAAAATCCGATGTCTGAAATGTAATCCCTATCCCGGGTAAAGTTATCCAACGACTGGCTTCATTCAGGTTCGTACCGTTGAATAAGGTCAATACCAACAATGGAAGAGATAAAATCAATGCAATTGTTGAGAATTTAGAATAATAGGTATATCGGATTGCGTGAGCAGCATACATTAAACCCAATCCCAGCAATAATATCGACAGGTGTTTAACAAGATAATACTCTGTATTGCCACTTTTAAACTTATAGGCCAGAGTTCCGGTGCTGCTGTATACAGCGAGCAGGGAAAAAATAGAAAGGATGAAAACAATCAACCAGATTGTCCTGTCTCCTTTAAAATATTTATCGAGCCACGTAGCTTGCATTGGTAATCAGGTATTATGGAATGTAATTTTTCCCGAAGTATTATTGAAAATTAGAGAGCTTTTACTGCCTTCTTGAATTGACGACCACGGTCCTCGTAATTTTCGAACAAATCGAAACTTGCACACGCCGGTGACAATAAAACAACATCGCCTTTCTTGCCCAGTTTGTAACTTGCCTGAACTGCTTCCTCCGCTGTTGCTGTTTCAACGATTTCTTCCACTACATCTTTGAATGCCTTAATGATTTTCTTGTTGTCTGTTCCCAGACAAACGATTGCCTTTACTTTTTCTTTTACCAGTTCATGCAACATTGTATAATCGTTTCCTTTGTCAACACCACCCAGGATGAGTACAACCGGACGGTTAAAGCTTTCCAAGGCATACCATGTTGAATTTACATTCGTGGCTTTGGAATCATTGATGAATTCAATTCCATGAACAGTCGAAACATGCTCCAGACGGTGTTCAACGTTCCGGAAATCAGAAAGGCTTTCGCGGACAACTTCTTTCCGGATTTCAAGCACGCGGGACGCAATGCCTGCTGCCATAGAATTATACAAATTGTGTTTACCCTGTAGTGCAAGTTCGTGGATGAGCATAGAGAAGTGGGGTTGGTTAGGTGTTATGTTTATGGTTAAGTTTTCGTTTTCAAGCCAGGCTCCTTCTTCCAGCTTCCTCTTGATGGAAAATGGATAGTGATGTGCCCGGATAGTTGTTTCACTCATATACTGATTCGTAAATTCGTCATCAGTGCAATAAATAAATGCGTCTACACCTGTCTGGTTCTGCGTGATGCGAAATTTTGAGAGTGCATAATTTTTTAATTCGTACTCGTATCGATCCAGGTGATCCGGCGTAATATTTGTCAGCACAGCGATATCACATTTGAAATCGATCATCCCATCCAACTGAAAGCTGCTCAATTCGATCACATAGAAATCGAAATCATTCTCTGCAACTTGCAATGCCAGGCTCTTTCCTATATTCCCGGCCAGTCCTACATTCAGTCCTGCTTTTTTCAGTATGTGATAAATGAGCAGTGTTGTAGTTGTTTTTCCATTCGTTCCGGTTATCCCGATCATCTTCGATTTGGAATACCTTCCGGCAAATTCTATTTCGCTGATTACGGGTATTCCTGCTTTACGAATTTTTTTTACGATCTCCGCTTTCTCAGGAATCCCGGGACTTTTAATAATCTCCCTGGCATTTAAAATAATTTCTTCCGAATGACTTCCTTCTTCATAAGGAATACGATGTTGATCCAGTAATTTTTTGTATTGCTCCTTGATCTTGCCTCCATCTGACACAAATACATCCAGTCCTTTTTTCAAAGCAAGAATTGCCGCCCCAACTCCGCTTTCAGCGGCGCCAAGGATCACAATTCTTTTATCTGACGAACTATTCATTTTCTATTTGCGCAATTGGTTGAAATCGGTTCCAGAACTTATCTCAACTTGAGTGTTACTACTGTGAAAATTGCCAGCATGATTCCAATAATCCAGAATCTAGAAACAATTTTCGATTCATGATAGCCGAGCTTTTGATAGTGGTGATGAAGTGGCGACATCCTGAATATCCTCCTGCCTTCACCGTACTTTTTCTTTGTGTATTTGAAATAACTTACCTGAATTACAACAGAGAGATTTTCCACAACGAAAATTCCGCACAAGACAGGAATAAGAAGTTCTTTACGAATGGCGATTGCAAACGTGGCGATGATTCCACCAAGGGCCAGACTGCCGGTATCTCCCATGAATACCTGTGCGGGATATGCATTGTACCATAGAAATCCTACACAAGCTCCAACAAATGCAGCGATGAAAACCACCAGCTCGCCTGCATTCGGGATGTACATGATGTTGAGGTAATTTGCAAACACCGTATTACCGGATACATAGGCTAAAATCCCGAGGGTCGTACCGATGATTGCCGAAGTTCCCGTTGCAAGTCCGTCAATTCCATCGGTAATATTCGCTCCATTGGAAACTGCAGTGATGATGAGAATGACAACCGGAATAAAAATTAACCAGGACCAGTTGCGATAATTCGGACCTGTCCACTTCAACAAAGAAGCGTAGTCAAATTCATGGTTCTTCAAAAACGGAATTGTAGTCTTTGTTGATTTTACAGCCAATGGAGAAACGAGAATATTTTCATTCTGACGAATATTTTCTATCACATTGCTTGATTCCGTATGCAATCGTATTTCATTCTTACTTGCTTTTTCTTTAACAACTACATAGGGATTAAAATACAAGGTGCTCCCGATGATGAGGCCCAGTCCGACTTGTCCCATGATTTTAAAGCGGCCGGCCAATCCCGCTTTATCTTTCTTGAACACTTTTATATAATCATCGATAAAACCAATTATTCCCAACCAAACGGTTGTAACAATCATGATGATCACATATACATTCATTAAACGGGCAAACAAAAGTGTCGGGATAAGTATTGCTCCCAACATGATCAAACCACCCATCGTTGGAGTGCCTTGTTTTTCCTTCTGACCATCCAGTCCCAAATCACGGACTGTTTCTCCAACCTGCATGCGCAAAAGGTATCCAATGATGCGTTTTCCAAATACCATCGCGATGATTAGCGATGTGATAATGGCCAATGCTGCACGAAAGGAAATGTATTGGAATACACCGGCGCCCGGCATATCAAATTCCTTGTGTAAATAAGCAAACAGATAGTACAGCATATCAGTTCATGAGGTTGAAAAAATCCTGCAACACTTTTTTATCATCAAATGGTGTTCGAACACCTTTTACTTCCTGGGTATTTTTCATGGCCTTTCCCGCAACGAGGATGATATCTCCTGGCAATGCAATCGACACTGCAGTTTTAATCGCCTCTTTCCTGTCAACTATTGAAAGTGTCTTGCGCACTTCACCCATCGGAACTCCTTTTTCCATCTGGTGAATGATTTCAGCCGGATCCTCAGAACGCGGATTATCACTTGTGAGAATAACTTTATCACTTAGTTCACACGCAATCTTTGCCATCACCGGACGTTTTGCTGCATCACGATCTCCGCCACAGCCTACGATGGTGATTACCCGGCCTTGTCCCGAACGTACATCGTGAATGGTAGACAATACATTTTGCAAAGCATCCGGCGTGTGAGCATAGTCAACAACTGCTACCACATTTGCACGGGAAGTGAGAAAGTCAAACCGTCCTTCAACCGGCACCAGTTTGCTGATTGCTGTGAGCACTTCCATTTTGGGTTCATCCAGTAACAATCCGGTTGCATAAGTGGCTGTGAGGTTGTAGGCATTAAAGCTTCCAATTAACCTGCACAACACTTCATGTCCATCAAGATTGAGCAACAAGCCTGAAAAATGATTCTCGATAAGTCTGCACTTATAATCACTCATTGAGCGAAGACTGTACGTGTATTTTCTTGCCTTTGTATTCTGAAGCATGACAATTCCATTCTTGTCGTCAAGATTGATCAGTGCAAATGCCGATTCAGGCAATGCATCAAAAAAACCTTTTTTTGCTTTCAGGTAGTCTTCAAATGTTTTATGATAGTCGAGATGATCGTGTGTGATATTAGTAAATACACCACCTGCAAATTGCAATCCTGCAATGCGTTTCTGCACAACAGCATGCGAACTCACCTCCATAAAGCATGCGAACAACCATCATCGACCATTGCTGACAGAAGTGCGTTGAGTTGCAAAGGATCCGGTGTAGTGTGTGTGGAAGGAATTACCTGATCGTTAATTTGATTGCGAACGGTAGACAACAATCCACAGGGATGTCCAAGTGATCGAAACAATTGAAACAACAATGTTGCTGTAGTAGTCTTGCCATTGGTACCGGTCACTCCAACCAATTTTAATTTCTCCGAAGGATTGCCATAGAAATTCGAAGCAATCTGTGACAAGGCAAGAGAAGAGTCTGCAACTTTCACATACGTGACTCCACTTTTCAGCTCGGTTGGAAATTGTTCACAAACAATTGCACTTGCTCCTTTCTCATGGACAGCAGCAATGAATTCATGTCCGTCAGTTTGTGTCCCTCGGACTGCAACAAACAAGCTCCCTTCACGAACCTTCCGGGAATCAAAACACACATCCGTTATGATTGTATCCGTGAATCCGGCTACATCAAGGATGCCTGTTTTGTATAAGATGTCCTTCAGTACGTTCATGACTCAGCTTAATTCAATCTGGATTTGTTGACCTTTTCGGATACGTGTCCCTGCTTCAATGGATTGCCTGGAAACCCAGCCTTTTCCATTCACACGAACATTTAATCCTGCATTTTCCAGCAGATATATTGCATCTTTCAATCCCATCCCAACAACATTAGGAACGAGACCGACGATTGTTTTTCTTTCATTCGCTTTGAGCACTTCGGATCTTGAATCGACACTCACCCAATAGGCGTCAGGATCAGACACAGCAGACGGAAGCGTTAGTTTTTCCAACACCTTTTTCAAATCCCGATGCTGACCTGCTTTCACAACTGGGAGTGAAGGGATCAACGAATCGGTTTGTACAGGCGATTCATTCATGTCCAGATGATTTGAATACACCTTGTCAGCGATTTCTTTGAAAATAGGAGCAGCAACTGCACCTCCATAATACACATCGTTGGATGGTGCATACACAACTACAATACAGGAATACTTGGGCTTGTCAGCAGGGAAGTAGCCAACGAACGACGCCTGATAGGTCATGTGTTCCTTGTCATAGCCATACTTGTTATTAAAAATTTGTGCTGTTCCTGTTTTCCCTGCAATTTTATACGGGGATTTATTCAACATCGAAGTGGTACCGTGCTGTACAACTCCTTCCAGAATCTGTCGGGCTTTTAGCAATACTTCCGGTGAAGCAATGGAATCCCGGATCACTTCACTCGAAAACTCCCGGATTACTTTTCCGTGATTTAAAATTTTACTCACGAACATGGGTCGCACAACTTTCCCGTTGTTGGCCACTGCATTGTAGAAAGTAAGTGTTTGAAGTGGCGTCAACTTGGATTCATATCCAATGGAAATCCATGGGAGCGAAAGTCCGGACCAGCTTTTATCAGTAATGTTTTTTATAAAAGGCTGTCCTTCTCCTTCAATTTGAAGACCAAGCTTCTCTGATAAACCGAATGACTTGAGACGCGAAATAAATGCACCCGGATTTTTCAGATAGTGCTGATAGATGACTTTTGAAATTCCGACGTTTGATGACGACTCGAAAGCTTGTTGAATAGACAATTTACTGGACTTGGGAGCATGTGCATCCGGCATTTTTTTTCCGAAATAAGTTGCTGTTCCATTTCCAACATTCACCGTATCAGTAAGCTCAATTAAACCATCTTCCAAAGCAGCCATGATGGAAGCAAGCTTAAATGTAGAGCCGGGTTCCGATGCTTCGGCAATTGCATAGTTGAAGTTCTCTATATAGTTTCCATCCTTTGTACGGGATAGATTCGCGATGGCTTTGATGGCTCCTGTCGATACTTCCATTAAAACAGCACAGCCGTGATCGGCATTGTGTTCACGCAAATGTTGCTCCAGTGAATGTTCTGCTACATCCTGAATATTAATATCAAGAGTTGTGACAAGATCATTTCCATCCCGGGGCTCCACTTCATCTTTATCACGTACAGGAACTTTTACATTTCCTCCAATGCGTTGCATTAGTCGTTGTCCACCGGAACCTTTGAGATCTGCATTGAATGATGCTTCAACTCCAACCGGCTTGATATCCCGAACTGTCCCGATGGTACGGGAAGCAAGTTGTCCGAAGGATAGCTGACGCATATTTTTCTCGTCAATAATGAGTCCTCCTCTGTTGCGGCCCATGCGAAGAATCGGAAATTTCTTTAACTGCTGCAGCTCGGTGAAACTCACATTTCTTTGGATCAGGTAATACCTGTTTTTCTCTGTACGCGCCTCCTTAATTTCATGGTGATAATCCTGCCACGATTTGTCTTTAAAAAGTTCTGCCAAAGCCTGAGCAAGTGAATCCACTCCGGAATTGAAGACTTCATCAGTCACTGCAGTTGCACGTGTGTCAAATCGGATATCGTAAATCGGAACAGATGTTGCGAGCAAGCTGCCATCATCTGAAAAAATATTTCCACGGGACGCTTCGATGGGCTCAAACGACAAGGTCATACTATCCTGCTTTGCACGCCATTCATCACCTTGCACAAACTGGATGCGAACGATCTGGACAATAATTGCCAGACCCATCACACAGATGATGAGAAATGCGAGGTAAATCCTCCAGAGTATGTCCTTTTTAACTTCCATTCACTTATAGCAAACTATTTTTTTGAACGGACAGGATCCGTTACTATAATCATTCGTGGGGGTTCGGTAGTTTCTTTAATATTTTCGGTCTCCAATGCACCCGCAACCTGTGACTGCCGGCTATTGTTCATGAGCATGGATTTGGTGGAGATATATTCTGCACGCCGTTCTTTCAATTCTGTTTTGGTCTTGTCGATTTCACGGATCACACGCTCAGCATAATAGCTGTTCGCGATATAGCCGACAATCAATAATGTAACGAAGAGGATAAAAGGCATAGCATGAACGATCTGGTTTCTATCCAGAACTCCGAAAACATTAAACATTTTAATCAGTCGACGTGCAGGACGTGAAGAACGTTTCTTAGGCTTGGGTAAAGGAGCCTGCTCTTCCTGAACTTCTTCTTTTAATTTATTCTCTGCCATATACTATATCCGTTCTGCGATTCTCAGCTTCGCACTTCGTGCCCTTGGATTTCGGTTTATTTCCTCTTCACCGGCTTCCAAAGGTTTTTTTGTTAATGCCCGAAAGGGTACTTGTATTGCGTTTCCAAAAAGATCCTTTTCTGTTTCCCCCTCAAATTTTCCTCTTGCAATAAAATTTTTTACCAGCCTGTCCTCTAAAGAATGATATGCCATCACCACCAGTTTCCCTCCCGGCGCCACGACTTCGGCAGAACGGATCAATAACTCTTTCAATGCACCCAATTCATCGTTGACTTCAATCCTCAATGCCTGAAATACTTTTGCATAATAATTGGACTCGTGTTGTCGGTCTGCAACTGAACTTATTCTTTGTTTAAAATCTTCGATTTCCTCAATCTTTTTTTCCATCCTCATCTCAAGAATGAGGCGAACCAGACTTTTCGCATTTCTCACTTCTCCATAATCTGAGAAGACACGCACCAATTCCCTTTCGGGATATTCATTCAACACTCTTGCGGCAGTCAACGAACCCTGACGATTCATCCGCATATCCAGGGGCGCATTGAACCGGATCGAAAACCCCTTTGATGCTTCATCGATCTGATAGGAAGAAATTCCCAGGTCGGCTAACAATCCGTTGACAGGCAGTACATCGTAATAGCGGAGAAACTGACGGATGTACCGGTAGTTGTGTCTAACCAATACAAACCGCGGATCCGAAATCCGATTTCGCTGCGCATCTTCATCCTGATCAAAGGCTATCAACTTTCCCTTGGGACCCAGCCGGCGAAGAATTTCCCGGCTATGCCCTCCTCCTCCGAATGTCACGTCGACGTACACACCATTTTCAACAATCCCGAGTGCATCGATGCACTCCTTCAACATTACGGGATCATGATAGGTCGTCGTCATCGCGAAGCTTCTTTCCCATCACATCTTCAGCAAGTTGAGCGAAGTCGGAAGACTCTTCCTTCATCATTCGTTCGTATTCTGCCTGTGACCAGATTTCAATACGGTTACCATATGCAAAGAGCACAATGTCTTTTTCAATACCTGCAAAATCAGCGAGCGTCTTCGGCAACAGTAAACGATTGGTAGCATCCAATTCAATCTCTGTTGCACCACGATTGAATTTCCGGATAAACTCCCTGTTCTTCCGAACGTAGAGATTCAGCTCATTCACTTCTTCGCTGATTTTATCCCAAACTTTTTTCGTGTAAATAATCAGGTGCTTCTCAATGCCGCGATGCACAACGAATTGCTTTTGCTCCTTGACCGGAATTTGCTTTTTCAAAGCAACCGGAAGCAGGAAACGTCCTTTCGCATCAATCGTACATGGAAATTCACCGATATACCCCGCCATCACTGATTTTTAGATCGGCTAATGTAGAAATAAAATCCCCACTTTCTACCACTTTTTACCACTTTGTTGAAAACTTTCTGAAAGCCTCTATTGACAAGGGTTTCAGAAGGCCGGTAGGTTCCGCAGCTCAAAAAAAAGAGTGCTTTTATGCAATCGATTGGTGTAAATCAGGATGCGGTGGGAAGATTGGAATCCCTGAAATTCGCTCGCAGACTTGCCCCTACCAGACCGGTCGGTGGAATTCCGGGACTTCAGAATAAAATAGAACCCCTGATTATTAAAAGCGCTTTTCAGAAAAAAAAATGTTGACAAATAATCTAAACTCTACAGGAAGTTCGTGGCGTTTTTCTTTTTTTCTCTACATTTGGAAAAACAATACTTATGCGTTACGAAATCAAACGCGAAAACAATTTCCAATATATCGAAGAAGGCCAGGGCAAACCATTGATCCTGCTGCATGGCTTGTTTGGCGCACTAAGCAACTGGATGGATGTTGTAGAAAAGTTCAAAAAAGAATATACGGTCATCATCCCGCTGATGCCCATCTATACACTTCCTGTTCTGAACACGAACGTAAAAGCTTTGGCAGATTTTGTCCACGATTTTATTACTTTCAAAAACTACAAAAATCCAATACTCATTGGCAATTCCCTCGGTGGACATGTCACTCTGGTGTACGTAAAAAAACATCCGGACGTTGTCAGTGCAATGGTCCTCACAGGAAGTTCTGGCTTGTATGAAAATGCAATGGGCGGCACTTTTCCAAAACGGGAAGATTACGATTTTATTAGAACAAAAGTAGAGTACACTTTTTTGATCCCAAGAATGCAACCAAAGAACTGGTCGATGAAGTTTTTGGAATTGTAAACGACAGAGGTAAACTCATCCGTATTCTCAGTCTGGCAAAATCAGCCATCCGTCACAACATGAGTGACGATCTCAAGGACATGAAAATGCCTGTATGCCTTATCTGGGGAAAACAAGATACCATCACTCCTCCCGATGTCGCGGAAGAATTTCATCGCCTGCTGCCCAAAAGTGATTTGTTCTGGATCGACAAGTGTGGCCATGCTCCAATGATGGAACAAGCCCAGGAATTTAACACCATTCTCGAAGTGTGGCTGAAAAAATTTCAGAATACTCCGAAGCCTGAATAATCCACGAAGGCTTTTTTATATTTCCAAATAGATTCCCGATGATTATTCGTGAGGCGCGTTTTATTGCAAGCCAGACTACCTATACAAAATGTCCGGATCCGGTTTTTCCGGAATATGCTTTTATTGGTCGTTCAAATGTGGGCAAATCTTCTTTAATAAATATGCTCACAGGACGAAAAGGCCTGGCCAAAACTTCCGGAACACCGGGTAAAACACAACTCATCAATCATTTCATGATTAATGAAGCCTGGTACCTCGTCGATCTACCGGGATATGGCTTTGCCCGTGTATCCAAAACTGCAAAAGCAACCTGGGATAAAATGATTCGTGATTACCTGATTAAAAGATCCAACCTCATGACTGTTTTCATTCTGGTTGACATTCGTCACGAACCACAAAAATTAGATCTTGCATTTATTCAATGGGTTGGAGAAAATAACATTCCGCTCGCTATTGCCTTTACAAAAGCTGACAAACTTTCAAAACAACAAGTAGTCAAATCCGTCGAAGTCTATAAAAAGGAGCTAAGTAAAGAGTGGGACGAACTTCCCTTACTTTTTATCACTTCCGCTGACAAAAGATCAGGACGAGACGAGATTCTCGAATTCCTTGAACTCACGAACAAAGATTTCGAAAAGCCTTCCGGTTTAAAACAAAAAAAAGACAGTTAAATACTTTTCGTCTGACTGATTTTCTTCCCGAATGATTCTGCAAAAACCCTGATTTCATTCGCCATTTCAGGATCATTGGTAGCACGCAAATACGTGTCGGCCATCGTCACAAAATTTTCATAGAAAAACCGTTTCATGTCATCGACAAGCATGTCTTTGGTCCACAAATCAATGCGCAGCGTTGTATTGTCTTTAGGATCCCAAATCGACATCATTGTGGCATTGCATGCTTTTCGTCCTTCAATTCCGCTATCGCTTGCCTCCCATTCCAGTTTGGATGGAATTTTCCCTTCATCAAGAGTGACTACAAATTTAATTTCTGAGGTTTTCATCGTTTCATTTTTAAACTATAATCAAGCAACAATTCATGTTTATTTTGCGGGCTTATATTTTGATTCTCTAAAAATTTTCTGCAAATCCTTTTCTTCCATCAATTGAGACAATGAAATCTCAGAATGATTCTTCATATAAGCATTCACAATTCCCCAACCGATAAACTGTCCGATATTCCCCGGAGATTCTTTTGGAAAGCCATTCGTGGTGGGTGCATCGTTAACATATTTCATCAAAAGGTTTGGGTCAGTGCTGAACAACAGTTGTTGATCAATAAAAAAGGACCAAACTTTTGTTTCATTTTCTCTGCACCAATTGAGCTGACTCGACGAATATGCAATTTTCAAACTGTCAGGAGAATCCGGAAAAAGCAAATCAAGTGCATAAATTATTTTTCCCTGTGAAACCATCATCTCCAGCATTTTTGCCTGCGATTCGTCCACCATGTAATCACTTTGCAACCATCCTCGCAAGGCATCAATCGCAACATATTCTTTTGTCATTTTACTCCGGAGATACAAGGGTAAAGGAGGCTCAATGGTGGAATAATATCGGTATCCGGAACCAAGATACATATCCAGACCGATTCCAAGATGTGTTGAATCTGCAACAATCGGAAATGAAAATGCGGACAGCAATGTGATTACCTCCGGGATAATTTTGTTTGGAAAATAATAATGGTAATACCTGAATGCCTCGGTAAGTTGTGCTTTGAGCGGTTCGGCATCACCAAATTCCTTTTGAATATCCTTGTAAACAGCGATGAAATTGGTATCCGTGATGAATTGCCGAAATTTATTTTGCATCACAATCGAATCTGAAGAACCAAGACTCGTGATCCGGAATGCAAATAAATCGAAAAAATTCCCATACTTATTTTTAAGTTGAACCAGGGACTGATCCAATCTATTTGTATCCGCTGAAAAGAGGTCCTGATCAAAGTGCTTCATTTCAAGAGAAACATTCACTGCCGAAATGTCCAACTTCCCGGAATCAGTGCCACAGGAAGTAATCAACAAACACATGTATATAAAGGCGAATTTTGTAAGCGCCAATCGTGGTGTAATTTTCATTAACTTTGCATTAATTTCCGGACAAAAATACCGATTTGAAGCGGCTCTGGATCCAATTTATAAAAAAATACCACCTATGAAGAAAATTATTCTACTCGGCATGATAATGACCAGTTCATTAGCATTGCTGGCACAGGATGAGTCTACTGTACATTTTGGACTCAAGGCGGCTCCTTCTTTTGCCTGGCTGAAAACCGATTCGAAAGATTATACAGCAAACGGTTCCAAATTTGGTTTCAGTTACGGACTAATGACTGAATTTAATTTTACCAAAAGGTATGCATTCGCAACCGGAATAGATGTTGCGTATCGCGGCGGTAAACTGAAATCAATTTTTAATAGTCCAAATATCAATGGCGGAGATTCAGTTTTCACTTCCGAGCAAGCAATGATTCTACAATACGTTGAAATTCCTCTCACATTGAAATTGAAAACAAATGAAATTGGCTACCTCACTTATTTTCTTCAAGTAGGTGTATCACCCGGAGTTAATATTCGTGCGAAAGCCGATTCAAAAACCACACTACAAGCCAATGGTGTAACAACCAGCGCATCTGAAGACGGAATTGACATCAAAGACGATATCAATAGTTTTAATTTGTCCATGATTATTGGCGGCGGGGTAGAATATACTTTGAGCGGCTCAACAACCCTCCTTGTTGGCGTACAATTCAACAATGGATTTATGGATGTTGCGGATGGCGACAACCTGAAGGCGAACAGCAATTATCTTGCACTGACAGTCGGAATTTTATTCTAAGCTACTAATCCCTACCTTTGTCCCGTCCGGAGAAATCCCCGGACGGGATTTTTGTTTTATGCGCATTGCACTTGCACAACTGAATTTTGTAGTCGGAGATTTTGTGGAGAATATCCGCAAATCGAAAGAAGCCATCGGCCTGGCAAAAGCCCGGGGTGCCAACCTTATTGTTTTTCCGGAACTTTCCATCTCTGCATACCCACCTCAGGATTTTCTGGAATTTGATGACTTTATCACTCAATGCTACAAAGCAGCATTAGAGATTGCTACTGACTGTAATGGAATTACCGGAATTGTTGGACTCCCCAGCACCAATCCAAAACGTGAAGGAAAAAACTTGTTCAATTCAGCATTTGTTCTTCAGGAAGGAAAAATCACTGACAAAGTTCACAAGGCATTACTTCCAAATTATGACATCTTTGATGAGTACAGATATTTTGAACCCAACCGTCACTTCCACTGCATTGAAATAAACAATACAAAGATCGCACTCACCATCTGTGAAGACTTGTGGAACATTGACGATGATCCGATGTACATCAATTGCCCGATGGATGAATTGATTCGGGAAGAACCCGTGCTCATGATAAACATTGCGGCTTCACCCTTTGATTATTCACATGCAGAAAACAGAAAAGACATCCTGATTCAAAATGTAAAAAAATACAAGATTCCTTTAGTTTATGTTAATCATGTAGGCGCGCAAACTGAAATCATCTTCGATGGAGGCTCCGTTGCGTTAAATACAAATGGCGACATTGTAAAAGAATGTAATTACTTTGCGGAAGAACTTTCGTTTTTTGATTTCGATGAAAAAACCAGGACATTAAAAACAACAGAAACGAAAGTAAGTGATGCAAATACTGCTCCACAAAAAATAGAGAGAATCCACGATGCACTGCTGCTTGGTATTCGTGATTATTTTCACAAACAAGGATTCAGCAAAGCAATACTTGGCTTATCCGGCGGAATTGATTCAGCACTGGTAACTGTACTCGCTGTACGTGCTCTTGGATCGGAAAACGTAAAAGTACTACTCATGCCATCGGAGTTTTCATCAACAGGATCCGTTGATGATTCACTCAAACTCATTCATGCACTTGGCATTCATCATGAATTAATTCCTATCGCAAAAGTTTTCGACCTCTTTGGTGAAACCCTGAGCCCACAGTTCAACAATCTTCCATTCAATGTTGCGGAAGAAAATATCCAGGCAAGGATACGCGGCGTATTATTGATGGCCATGTCCAATAAGTTTGGTTATATCCTCCTCAATACATCCAACAAAAGTGAAATTGCTGTAGGCTATGGAACATTGTATGGCGATATGTGTGGAGGAATTTCTGTAATCGGAGATGTTTACAAAACAGAAGTCTTTGAACTGGCAAGGTTCATCAACAAAGACGGGGAAATCATTCCCAAAGAAATCATTTCCAAAGCCCCTTCCGCCGAACTTCGTCCGAATCAAAAAGACTCAGATTCTTTACCCTCCTATGATTTGTTGGACCAGGTTCTTTACCAATACATTGAACAGCGAAAGGGACCAGCTGAACTGATTCAGAATGGATTTGACGAAGCATTAATCCGTCGTATCCTGAAACTCGTAAACACCAATGAATATAAGCGTTACCAGACTCCTCCAATCCTGAGGGTTTCTCCGAAATCTTTTGGGATGGGCAGAAGAATGCCCATTGTTGGTCGCTATCTTTCCTGAACACCGGAATTGTAAAAAAAGCTGCCCAATTTGTAGCTTATGTGACTTCCCTTATTAAATTTACGCTTGAATTCAATCATTTTAAACTGTTCAATCCAGATTCAAAAAAAAAGTTCTCTGAAATAAATCACAAAAACACCACATACACAAAATCATTAATAAACCCTTCAATACAATCACACATGAAAAACCTCATTCGTTTTAAGAAATCAATCAAACTTGCAATCGGAACTGCATGTCTGGTTTGCATTCAGGCAGTATGTAATTATTCCACTGCAGCTGAACCCGCATTTGATCAGGGTTCAAATACCATTGGCCTTGGTGTTGGATTTGGATTAACCTATGGCTACTATGGAAACACTACCGCTTCTCCTGCACTTTCGTTTATTTACGATCATGGATTTTTCCCTGAAGTAGGACCTGGAACAATTGGCATCGGTGGAATTATCGGCTATAAAACAGCATCCTACAATTACTCTTCCGGTGGTTACAAAGCAAAATGGACACATACCATTGTAGCTGTACGCGGAACTTACCATTTTACCGGCTTGGCTGAGAAAAACAATAAATTTGATCCATATGCAGGGGTGATGCTCGGCTTGAGATTTAATTCTTATTCTGATACCTATGATGATTATTACTATAATCTTTATGGCAATCACTATTACAGTGACTACACAACAACAAATTTAGTGAGTGGTTTATTCATTGGAGCAAAATACAATTTCGCCCCGGCGATCGGAGTATTTGGTGAACTTGGATATGACATTTCTTTCGCACGCTTCGGAGTAAACTTCAACTTCTGATTCATTTCGTCATCCCAAAAAAAATCCCGTCAAAAACGGGATTTTTTTTTGCCTTAGTTTAAGGCAATAAAAAAAGCGCCGGATTAATCCAGCGCTTTTTTTATTTATAATTTCTCAACAATTAATTAATCGTCCAGGTTTCTCTGCCACGAAGTAGCGCATCCAAATCACCGGCTCCTTTTTTGCCTTTGGCATCTGTGATCTGCTGTTGCATTTTATCTTCGTAACGACCACGATCTTCAGTATAAAACACACCAAAAGGACGTGGCAAATGATTTTCATTTTTCGGATTGTCAAAGAAGCGAGATAGGATTCCGGCTTTTACCCGGTCTGTTTCGTCATGGATCCAACAATCATTTGCAGAAATTCCATCCGTCAATGAAACAACGACAGGTGTGAATCCATCCAGCTTAATTCCTTTATCACTGTTATCGCCGAAGATAAGTGGCTTGCCACTTTCCATGAACAACGTTTCGTTTTTCTTTGAGGATTTTTCTGTGAACACCTCAAATGCTCCATCGTTGAACACGTTGCAGTTCTGATAAATCTCAACGAATGAAGCACCCTGGTGATCATTCGCTCTTTTAAGAATCGCCTGCAAATGTTTTGGATCACGATCCATCGAACGTGCAACAAAAGTTGCATCAGCACCCATGCACAGAGCAATTGGATTAAAAGGATGATCCACTGAACCCATTGGTGTCGACTTGGTCACTTTTCCTTCTTCTGATGTTGGTGAGTATTGACCTTTCGTCAAGCCATAAATTTCATTGTTGAACAAAAGAATATTCACATTGAAATTTCTGCGAAGAATATGGATAGTGTGATTTCCGCCAATTGACAATCCATCACCATCACCGGTTACGATCCAGATACTCAATTCAGGTCGGGATGCTTTTAATCCGCTTGCAACAGCAGTTGCTCTTCCATGGATGGAATGCATACCGTATGTTTCCATGTAATATGGAAAACGCGAAGAACAACCGATACCGGAAATGATAACTATATTTTCGCGGGCGATCCCGAGTTCCGGAATAACCGTTTGTGCTTGCTTCAAAATAGAATAGTCACCACAGCCCGGGCACCAGCGAACTTCCTGGTCGGTTGCGAGATCTTTTGAAGTGAATTTTTCTGCGGGTGTGCTTGGAATTTCCATGCTATAATTTGATGTTTTGTATGAGATTGAATTCATCATGCTCCTGTTCAGGAACACAACATTTATTATTTCAGTGTTTGTTCAATTTTCGAGAAAATTTCTTCCGCACTGAAAGGAAGTCCTTGAACTTTATTCAGTCCTTCAGCAGGAATAAGATATTTATCACGAATGATTTTAATAAGCTGACCACAGTTCAATTCAGGGATCAACACATGTTCAAAATTGTACAACAACTCTCCCAGGTTTTTCGGGAAAGGTTTGATGTAACGGAGATGCGCATGTGATACATCGTAGCCCTGACTGCGTGCTTTGATAACAGCACTCTTGATAGCACCGAATGTTGAACCCCAGCCGAGCACAAGCATTTTACCTTTGTTCGTGCCCACTTCACATTCAATTTCAGGAATATAATCTGCAATTTTTTCAATCTTAGCATCCCGCATTTTAACCATGAACTCATGGTTTGCCGGATCATAACTGATATTTCCTGTTTCGTGTTGCTTTTCAATACCACCGATTCGATGTTCAAGATCTTTCGTTCCAGGAATTGCCCATGGCCGAGCCAATCTTTCGTCTCGTTTATACGGCAGGAATTTCGATGCATCCTCTGCCGGTTTCGCAAACTGAACTTTAATTTCTGCAAGATCACTTGCTTTCGGAAACTGCCATGGCTCAGCACCATTGGCGATATAACCATCCGTGAGCAGGATCACCGGTGTCATGGATGTTACTGCTATACGGCATGCTTCATACACCATCGCAAAACAATCGGAAGGTGTTGCAGCAGCAAGCACAGGAATCGGAGCTTCTCCGTTACGACCGTAAAACGCTTGCAGCAAATCGCTCTGCTCCGTCTTAGTAGGCAATCCTGTTGATGGGCCTCCGCGTTGTACATTGATAATTACGAGAGGCAATTCCAACATCAGTGCAAGACCCATGGCTTCCGCCTTGAGAGCAATTCCAGGACCTGAAGAAGCTGTTACACCCAGAGATCCACCGAAGCTTGCTCCGATAGAAGAACAAATGGCTGCAATCTCATCTTCTGCCTGAAAGGTTTTAACACCAAAATTCTTATGTCTTGAAAGTTCATGGAGAATGTCAGAGGCAGGAGTAATAGGGTATGTTCCGTAGAACAATTGAAGTCCTGATTTTTGTGCCGCTGCAATCAGCCCTAGAGCTGTTGCCTGGTTACCCATGATATTGCGGTAAACACCGGGAACCATTTTCGCAGGTCCGATTTTGTAACGTGTGGTAAATTCTTCACGGGTGTCGCCAAAATTATATCCGGCACGAAGCACGTCAAGATTTGCCTTTAAAATATCTGCTTTCTTTTCAAATTTTTCTTTCAGGAATTTTTCGGTGTGTTCCATCGGACGATTGTACATCCAATAAAGAAAACCGAGAACAAACATATTTTTTGCGCGATCAATTTCTTTTGTGCCCATTCCGCTCTCTGTCAATGCAGCGCGCGTCATTTTGGTCACATCCATTTTGATCACTTTGTAATTTTCAAGGGATCCATCTTCCAATGCATTTTTACCTTCCGGTATTCCTGCAAGACGAAGATTTTTCGGATCAAATCCATCTGTATTCGCGATGATCGTTCCGCCTTTGCGCAAATTGCGCAGATTCGCTTTGAGTGCCGCAGCATTCATGACCACCAATACATCGCATGAGTCGCCGGGAGTAAAGATTTCAACACTTCCAAAGTGAAGCTGATAACCGGAAACACCAGCCAATGTCCCTTGCGGAGCACGGATTTCGGCCGGGAAATCAGGAAATGTACTCAGGTCATTTCCAAATAAAGCTGCTGTGTTTGTAAACTGTGTCCCGGTCAACTGCATACCATCTCCGGAATCTCCGGCAAATTTGATGATCACATTATCGAGAACTTCATTCTGACGTTCCATAGGAATTGTATAGGAAATTAAATTGATGAGAAATGACTGTAAAGATAAGAATTTTCAGGCTTATGCCTCTTGGAAAACTCAGAGTGCTGCAATTTACGGCCCTCAGGATCCTGGACAATGACAGTAGTCAGCTATGCGGTTTACATCCATTTTTTCTCCAAAATATCATGGGTATGATAGCTGATAATGATTCCGGCTCCTGCCCTTGCAAAAGCGAACATGTTTTCCATCACAATTCTCTGTTCATCAATATAACCCAGTTTTGCAGCAGTTTTTACCATCGTGTACTCTGCAGAAACATTGTAACAAGCCACCGGCAAAGTTGTGTTTCGTCGCACCGCCCGAATGATGTCAAGATAAGCCAAAGCAGGCTTTACCATCACAATATCAGCACCTTCCGTTTCATCAATCTTCGCTTCCCGCACGGCTTCCCGGGCGTTTCGATAGTCCATCTGGTAGGATTTCCGGTCCCCTTTTCCCGGTGCTGAGTCGGCAGCTTCCCGGAAAGGTCCGTAGTAGGCAGAAGCAAATTTTGTTGCATAAGACATCAGTGCCGTATTTTCAAAATGGTTCTGATCCAGCTTTTGGCGTATGGCGAGCACTCTGCCGTCCATCATATCGCTGGGTGCTACCATGTCCGCACCGGCCTCCGCATGTGCCAGAGCCATTTTGGCCAATATGTCGAGAGTGGGGTCATTCTGTACATAATCATGTTCGAGAATGCCACAATGGCCATGGGTGGTGTATGCACACAAACACACATCTGTAATTACATATATATCTTCAGCAAAATTCTTTTTTATCAATCGCACAGCATCCGCAACAATACTATGATCGTCATAAGCGGAATGTGCATCTTCGGCTTTTTCTTCTCCAACACCAAAAAGCAGGATTTTATTTACACCGAGTTTTAGACCCTTTTCAACATCCTTCAAAAGTGTGTCAGCAGAAAAACGATTTATTCCGGGCATTGCTTCTATTGGCTGCTGAACTTTTTTTCCTTTTGTGACAAAATACGGATAGATAAACATATCCTTTGACAACCTGGTCTCTGCAACCATTTCGCGGACGATGGAATCGCGACGCATTCTTCTTGGTCTGTGTAACATATTCTTGTTTTTATGCTGTCTGCAAAAATCAAATTTGCTTTGCAAACAAGATTCATGATTTCTTAGATTCGATGTGAATCGAATTTCGTTTCGTTAGTTTTCCAACTCACGTCCACTCATTCCAAATACAGCTCTCACAATTCCGGCATCATCAAAAGCATCCGGTTTTGTCAATTGCTTCACTCCAAACTGACGCAAAGCATTCGCTGTCGCATCTCCCATCGCAATTACTTTTTGGCCTGGATGGATGCGGAAACGCTCAAACCAGGCCTCCACATTCGACGGTGATGTAAATACTATCATGTCGGCTTCCGGAGCGGCACCTTCATTTTTCTTTTTTGTTTCATACACAACCAAATCAATAACCTGTTCGGGTTTCACGAATTGTTGTTGAATGGAACGCATGCTTCCTTTGGCTTGTGGAAAAAGTACTTTCTCTGATCCTACTCTCGCCGCAAATTGTTTCCCTGTCATTTTTGTATCTGTAGAGGACCCGATAAAGTCTGCCCGCTTGCCTGATTTCCGAAGTTCATCCGCTGTTGCTTTTCCCACACAAGCAAATTTCTGTTCGCCGAGCTGAGGTTTTTGTCTGAAAAAATATTTTACCGCTTGCTTACTGCTGAAAAAGATCCACTCTGCACTGGGAAGGGTGTGAAATGGAACAGCCAGTGTTTCAATCATTGCTTTTCCTTCAACCTGAAAACCATGTCCAAGCAGAACATTTTGCAAATAACTCTCTTCCTTCAGATCTCTCGTGATAAATAAACGACAAGGTTTAACCTGTGCAATTTTTTCTACAATTCGCTCAGCCATTCCTTCATGAGAAGCAGATTCAAGATAAACCGAAACCGGCATTGTATCCCAACGCTCCGCTTTGCTGGCTCTCACTTTGTAAAGTTCATTTTCTTCGTCATACTCAGCATACACGCCAACGGGCATCTGACAACCACCTTGAAACAGGTTTAAAACTTTCCGTTCGATCCCAATTGTATTTGCAACAGACGTGTGATGCAAACTTTGAAGCAAGGCAAAAAGTTCTGTATCATTGGAACGAATCTGAATCGCCAGGACACCTTGTGCAGGGGCCGGAATGAATTCTTTGGGATCCAGTTTTTCAACATGAAAATCATTCAGGTCTATTTCCAAACGCTCCTCACCGGCGGCAGCTACTAAAATGGCATCGTAATTTTTTTCTCTCAATTTATTGATTCGTGTTGGCACATTTCCGCGAAGTTCTTTCAAAATAATATCCGGACGGAAAGCACTGAACTGTGCTTTTCTTCTAGCGGAGGATGTGCCCAATTCAGCACCCTTTTTCAATGCAAATTTTCGTGAGGGATCCACCGCTTCCTTTCGGATCAATAACAATTCCGAGGGATCTTCTCTGTCGGAAACAAAAGCGATCCTTAATTCTTCCGGTGATTCGGTGGGAAGATCTTTGTGGGAATGTACAGCAATATCTGTGCTGCCATTGAGCAATGCTTCTTCAATTTCTTTTGTAAAAAAACCCTTCCCTTCGAGCTTGTCGAAAGACAGATGCTGAATCAAATCGCCCTGGGTTTTGATGATCTGGATTTCACTTGCCAATCCGATGCCTGCTAATAAACTTTTCACAAAATTTGCCTGCCAAAGCGCAAGGTCGCTCCCGCGGGTTCCGATGATTAGTGGAGTACGCATAAAATTAATACTGGATAAATTGAGAAATGGAAAATACGGACAATAATCAATTGCCCTGTTACAGGTGAATGAAAAAGTTCGGGTTTATCAGTTCGATGTCTCAAGGATAATCTCCTTGGCTAAAACCATTGGTACGCTGATGCACTTTTTCTCCATGTAATCCAGCACTTTACCAAGCAACTCTTTTGATTTTTCGTCCATCCCTTCAATCTCTTTCGCGAAAATATCATTGAGTGCCCGATCCTTGATTTCACGGATCTTCTCTGGAACTTCCTTCATCTTCAACTCGAGTGATCGTGTGCGGTGAAGATGACGGAATTCGTGAATGTTCTCATCGATGATTTCCTCGGCAGACATAAATTCAGACTGCCTTTCTTCCATATTTTTTTCCGCGATCGCCCGGAGTTGGTTAATATCAATCAATGAAACAGCAAAATTATCAATGATCTCTGGGTGGATATCTGCCGGAACAGCAAGATCGATGAGAATTTTTTCTTTTGATTCACCCTGAAGTAAGGATTCATATACCGATGTTGTGACAATCGGACTTGCAGATCCTGTACACGTAATCATCACATCAAAACCTCTGGAATAAGTATGCAACTCTTCCAAGGAATGGAAGGTGGCGACAATTTCATTGGAAGCAGTCTGACGCGCTAGAACTTCCGCATTTTTAATTGTTCTGTTGAATATTGCAAAATCTTTAAACCCTTGTTTAACAAGATATTTAATAAGATTGGTATTCGTCTCCCCTGCACCAACAATGAGAAATCTCGCATCTTTTTTCAAGTTGTGTTCCCGCAATTTGCGTTCAGCAAGAGACACTACAGACACAGGGTTGTTTGCAATTTTCGTTTCAGTATAAACTTTTTTAGCAGTAGTGATTGTACTTTTCACAACCAGTCGAAGCAAATCTCCGGTCAGTCCTTCCGCATTACAGGTATCGTAAGACTTGCGGACTTGTGTAATGATCTCGCGTTCCCCAACTACCAATGAATCCAGGGAAGAGGCGACCCGATAAATGTGACGAAGTGCTTCTTCTCCTTCATAAACCTGGGCATGTTCAATCGCAAAATCGACTTCCTCAGTTGTCCAGTCTTCCCGAAAATTTCGAAAAAACCGATTCAGGAATTTTTTATCGCAGTCCAGATGTGATGTGAAAATAAACTCAATCCGGTTGCACGTTGCAACATACAGAATCTCACTAATATCAGTCGAGTACTTTAAAAAAGCCAGCCGTTCTTTTCGATTCTCTTCGTGGAGAAAAAAGCGGTTCAACTCTTTCAAAGAGGTGTGCCGATGAGTAAATGCTATAGTCTTTAAAAGATGCAATGGGATCTCGTGTTTTTCCGCGTGCAAAGGTCTTAACCATGGATTTCTTTCTGTCATGGTAGTGTCACGAAGAATTTGGCGTAGAATCATGGCTGTAAAGAAAGAGGACACTTCATTTTTTCAACATGACTCTGGTCATGGTCAACAAGGAAAGATGTCAGTTTATGACACAAAGATCAGTCTGGATTCTGGAGTAATACTGAGCTTGAAAGTATTGCATTAAACTTCAGCACTAAAATAAATTTGTCATGGAAGTGTCAGCGAATTATTCAGATTGTATTTTACTGCAATGACATATAAGACAACAGAAAAAATTCGTGTCTTGAAAAAATCATTCACTATTACTTCCCACACGGATTGAATGATCATGTCCGACTCTTAATTCTTCGAATACTTTTTCTTCAAGCCACCGAAAGTCTGCAATTTGTCTCACCTCCCGGACTTCTTCAAGAAGCTGGTTCAGCTTTTTGGCATTCCCTGAATCCCGCATCAGGCGCACAACGTACCGAACAAAATTCCTGTAAATTTTCCGTTGATATTCAGAAACCAGACCATTCCTGCTCAGGAAAGAACGAAATGCGGAAGCATGGTAATAAAAAGTTTCTTCGTCACCCAAACTATAATAGGCTTTTAATAAGATCGCCCGCACATCCAACTGATAATACAAATCCGTGAATTCAACTTCCTGGAAAAGTTTCAATGTTTCGCTGAATTCAGCACGAAAGAAATGCCAGTTTGCAAGGTTGTATACAAGTGCGTTTTTCTGCTGAGCAGGTTCGAGAAAGCGATTGTAATCATCAATGAATTTCTTTACCCAATTATACTCTTTCATCCTCAATCCGATCGTCACAATGTTTTTATATTCCCATGGCGACATAAATTCGCTACGAAGAATTTTTTTATTATGGAGACTGAGTTTGTAAATTTCAAAAAGTTTTTCTACAAATTCCGTTTTACCCAGATTGATTTGCTTGATACAGAAATTTTTTAAGTACTGAACTACTTCTTTCTGTTCTTTTATCGAAAAGAGCTCCCCTTTTTCTACTAAAAACTGTTTGAGCTTTTCAAAATGAATTTCATTGCCGGATTCAGTTAGTGTTAAGAAAACAGTATGATACAATTCGATGGAAGGAATTGTGGCCAATTCAGGATCCTCAGCAATGGATTTCACTTCTTCCAACATGCGGATTTTTGAATTTCCCGCGATCACGTTCTGAGCGTTAATTTGTTCCGAAACCAGTTGCAGTTTTCGGGCTACATAAAACCGATCCAGATCATCGATAATAGAATCAAAAGTAAAACTCGCCTTTCGTGTTTTTAATGAGGACTTGAATTCCAGTTCCGCCAATGCAGAATCATGCATGGCGAGTAAAACTCCTGAATCCTGAGTGCCTGTTTTGAGGATTTGCTTTATTTCTGAAGTCACAAACTGAAAAGACTTCCCGCACTTTCTTTGCAACAAAGCTTTCTGTTTTTCCAATACAAAACTCCGGGGATCCTGTTGCATTCTTTTTTGAGTGACAAAATTTTCCAAATGCTTCGTGAGCCCGGAAATCAAATAACGATAATGCTTGTCATTAAATTTTTTGCGCGGAAAAAGTGCAGTATAAATTCCGACTTTATCGGTTGGAAAACTCCTGTCTTGTTGCCAGGATTTATCAAATAATTCCAAAAGGTTTATAAGCTCGTGCTCTTCATTGAAAAACGGCGAATTCAGATACTTTTTTGCGCGATTGAAGTCATGTCCGTCAAAGGACATCAAAATCTCATATAATTTACTTTTTTGCATAAACTTTATGTCTGGCAAATGTATAAATTTAATACATTATTTCAATAGTCATATCAATTTCTATCAATTTAAACAGTTTTTGCACATTCTATCGAAATTTAAATATGTCGGCAAATGTAATTTATTGTAATTGTTTTAAAAAGAGACAAAAGAGTATGTTTGTAATGGTAAAAAACCGAACGCATTCTGGTTGGTATACATTTCAATTAAATTCTGGAATATGAAAAGGAACTTCTACATTTTTTTAGGCTCCATCGCTGCTATCCTGTTCACAACACCTTCGCAAGCGTCTCATCTTATGGGTGGAGATCTAAGCTACACCTGGCTGGGAGGAAATATTTATCGGTTCGAACTTAATGTATACAGGGACTGTTCCGGAATTCCTGCTCCGACAAATACCACACTTTCCATTAGTTCAGTCTCCTGTGGAATTTATACAAATGCTACGATGACTCCTGTTGCCGGAACAGGTCAGGAAATCACACCACTTTGTCAGGGTGTATTGAGTACATGCAATGGTGGAACTACAATGGGTGTACAGAAATACACGTATGAATCCATCGATACCCTTCCTGCGAATTGCAGCGATTGGAATTTCTCGGTTTCGGATTGTTGCAGGAATGCTTCGATCACTAATCTTCAATCCGCCGCATCCTTCAGTATGTACATTCAGGCTTCACTGGATAACCTGAATTTCCCGTTTAACAACTCTCCTACTTTTGCAAACGACCCTGTCGTATTTCTGACCACAGGCTCATCCCATACAATCAATAACGGAGCCGGGGATGTGGATGGTGATTCCCTGATGGTATCCCTCTCTCCCGCACTTGAATCAGCGAATTCTTCGATCACCTACAATGCCGGATATACTTTCCTCAGTCCTGTGATTTCATCTCCAGCTATGCAGGTGGATCCTTTCAGTGGTGATATTTCAGTAAGTCCAACACAATCTGATGTTGATGTAGTTGTGTACACCGTGCAGGAGTTTCGCAATGGTCAACTTATCAGTTCAGTCACTAGGGATATTCAGGTGATCATTTCAAATTCTTTGAATCAACTCCCTTCGCTTACAGGAATTAATAACACCGGAATCAATACCACGAATGTTTGTGCAGGCAGTACTTTGCAATTTGTGATCGCCAGTAATGATGCCGATCTTACCGACAGTACGTCTGTCAATCTTCAGTCCCCATCGGGACTTGTTGCCACAACAACTCCTTTTGGAGTTCAGCAAGATTCACTTCTTGTGACCATCGTGACAGACAGCACCATGGTGAGTGCGCAACCCTACATTTTTTATGCAAATGTGAGTGACAATGCCTGCCCAATTCACGGGCAACAACAATATGCAATCGAAGTGTATGTAAATGCATGCAGTCAGGATGTATGGCCGGGAGACGCCAATTCGGATCTGACTGTTAACTTATATGACCTGCTTCCGATCGGTGTCGCTTACAATGTGAGTGGTCCGGTGCGTGCAGGGGCATCTTCAACCTGGGTTGCTCAAGCTTCGACAGACTGGGGACAAGCATTGGCTAGTGGAGTAGATTACAAACATGCAGACTGCAATGGTGATGGAATAATAAATGCAAATGACACAACGGAAATCGGTATCAATTATGGCCAGACTCACCCCCTGCGTCTGGCCCCGATTCCGTCTGTCGATGCGGTCAACAATATTTATCTCGTTGCAAGTCGGGACTCTGCAGGTCCGAACGATTCCTTCTCGGTGCAAACAATTCTTGGAAGTTCTTCGAATCCAGTCCCTGCAATTTATGGTATAGCTTATCGGATTGAATTCGATGCTACCGTGGTTGATTCCACATTGTCAACTTTTCAGTTTATTAATTCCGCCCTCGGAACTCCCGGAAATAATCTGTTGACTTTTGTCCGTCCGAATTGGAGCGCAGGATTCATCGATGCTGCTGCAGTGCGAACTGATCATGTCAATGTATCCAGTGACTCAACGATTTCACTCTTTGATGTAGTGATCATCGATAATGTTTCAGCGCGACTAACCTGTAATTTCAAACTCACAGGAGTACGGGGTATTTTGTTTGATGGAACAGTACAGAACTTTATTCCAATTGATGATTCTGTTAGCGTTGATAATTCAACGAGTGGTATTTCAAGCACAGGTACCAACGCAACATTCTTTGCCTTCCCGAATCCTGCAAACCAAACTGTTTCAATTTATTCTAAAAATACAATTTCCAAAGTGTCCATTGTTGACCTGTCAGGGAAAATTCTGATGACCATGAATAATTATACTTCAGGGGATCAAATTGACGTCAGTCACCTGCCACAGGGTTGTTACTTTTTGCAAACTGAAAACCCATCGGGTAAACAGCAGAAACTTCTTAGTATTACACGCTAGTTTTTCGTTTGATTGATTTGAGGTCCTCCCGGAAGCAGACGCCGGGGGGATTTTTTTTATCTGTTTTTTCGAACCCGCATTTCATACTCATTTTCTTTGCCCTTATTTTTATGCATATACTTTAATGACGCCAAGAATCGGGAAGGTGTTGTCATATTTACCTATTGAATAGAGAAACTTATTGATTTCTGATATACCTTTGAATCACCTCTCTTTTTAAACCTGCGACAAAGGGGCTTTTGTGACACCATTCAGGCCAGAAAATTAAATTCCCACCACAAATTATGGAATACAGAAAACTAGGATCATCCGGATTACAAGTGAGTGCATTGTCATTGGGAAGTTGGCTAACCTTTGGCAAACTTATCTCCGATGCCGTTGCTGAAGAATTAATGATCACTGCTTACGAAGCAGGTATCAACTTTTTCGACAATGCAGAAATTTATGCCCGTGGAAAATCAGAAATTGTGATGGGCAAGATCCTGAAAAAACAAAACTGGGACCGTAGTTCTTACCTTGTATCCAGTAAAGTTTTTTTCGGGTTGGGTGATGCTAAACCCAATCAACGTGGATTGTCGAGAAAACACATTGTTGAAGCCTGCCATGGTGCGCTTCAGAGATTGCAAGTCGAGTATCTGGACCTGTTTTTTTGTCATCGTCCGGATAAAAATACACCAATCATTGAAACAGTTTGGTCCATGCACAACCTCATTCAACAGGGTAAAATACTTTATTGGGGGACATCGGAATGGGATGCATCAGAAATAATGGAAGCACATTTGGTAGCTGCACAAAATCATCTTATCGGACCGGTTGTAGAACAACCACAATACAATATGTTCACACGAGAAAAACTTGAAAAAGAATTCCTGCATCTCTTCAGGCACCATGGACTCGGAACAACTATCTGGTCACCGCTTGCTTCAGGAATATTGTCAGGAAAATATCTAAATGGATTTCCGGATGACACCCGTCTTGGTGCAGAAGGACTGGAATGGCTGAAAGACAAATGGCACCGGGATGACCTTCTTGATAAAACCAGGAAATTAAAAATCATCGCTGATCGCCTACAAACTACACTCCCAAAACTATCTCTTGCCTGGTGCCTGAAGAATCCGAATGTGAGTACCGTAATTCTCGGTGCATCCAAAGTGAGTCAGCTTCAGGAAAATCTTGGCGCTTTGGATACACAGACTATAGTGAGTGATGCCATCCTCCAGGAGATTAATCTCATACTCGGGAACACTCCCATCCAGCCTGAATATTAAAAAAAAACAGGGGCTCGTTATTCGAACCCCTGTTTTTTTTTGAATCTGATATTTTCTTTATGCTTCTCCAGGTAAATTTGATTTTGGAGTTTCGGAATATGGAACTGTTTGCTGAATGAAATCTTCATCCGCTCCAGGCTTACCATAATCATAAGGCCATCTGTAAACAGTAGGAATTTCTCCGGGCCAGTTTCCATGCAAATGTTCTACAGGAGCTGTCCATTCCAATGTTGTGGAACCCCATGGATTCTGTGCTGCTTTTTTGCCTCGGTACATGCTGTAGAAGAAGTTGAAGACAAAAATCAGCTGAGCAAGTCCGCCAAGGATTGCAAAAACACTCACCAAAGCATTGATGTTTAAAGCTGCATCAAAACCTTCATAAGCTGTGTATGCATAATAACGACGTGGTGCACCGGAAAGACCGATAAAATGCATTGGGAAGAAAGTACCATACACACCAACTATCGTAAGCCAGAAGTGGATATATCCGGCACGTTTATTCATCATTCTTCCAAACATTCGTGGGAACCAATGATAGATTCCGGCGAACATCCCGAAGATCGCAGAACTACCCATTACAATGTGGAAGTGAGCAACCACGAAATAAGTATCATGGATATTAATATCGAGTGCTGAATCCCCGAGGATAATCCCAGTCAAACCACCGGAAATAAAGAAAGAAACCAATCCGATGGCAAAGAGCATAGCCGGAGACAGGACGATATTCGCCCTCCACAATGTCGCGAGGTAATTGAACACTTTTACAGCTGACGGAATCGCCACAAGAAGTGTTGTAAAAACAAAGACAGATCCAAGGAATGGGTTCATTCCGGTGATAAACATATGGTGTCCCCACACAATAAAGGAAAGAAATGCAATCACCAGCATGGAACCGATCATGGCTTTATAACCAAAGATTGGCTTCCGGCTTTGTGTCGAAATTACTTCCGATGCAAGTCCGAGTGCGGGAAGAAGTACGATGTAAACTTCAGGGTGTCCAAGGAACCAGAATAAGTGCTGGAACAATATTGGGCTTCCACCTGAATGAGCGAGAGGTGCGCCATTGATGAATATATCAGACAAATAGAAACTCGTTCCGAAGCTCCGATCGAAAAGCAGGAGCAATGCTGCTGCAAACAATACCGGGAAAGAAAGGATACCAAGAATCGCTGTAATCAAGAATGCCCAAATCGTCAAGGGAAGACGGGTCATACTCATTCCTTTGGTTCGCAGATTGAGGATGGTAACAACGTAGTTGATACCTCCAAGCAATGCCGATCCAATGAAAAGAACCATACTTACAAGCCACAAGGTCATGCCCAGCCCGGAGCCGGGTATCGCCTGCGGCAAAGCCGAAAGTGGTGGATAAATTGTCCAACCTGCTGAAGCCGGGCCTGCTTGCACGAACAAGGATGCAGTCATCACAGCACAAGACCCAAAGAAAAACCAATAGGATAGCATATTCAGGAATCCTGATGCCATATCTCGCGCACCAACCTGGAACGGTATCAGTAGATTACTGAATGTACCGGATAAACCTCCGGTAAGAACGAAAAACACCATGATCGTTCCGTGGATCGTAACCAATGCCAGATAAAAATTCGGATCCAGCTTTCCATCTTTTCCCCAATGACCAAGAATTGATTCCAGGAAAGGAAACTTTTCAGACGGCCATCCAAGTTGTAAGCGGAAAATGAGCGACATAAACATCGCCAATAAGGCCATGATTATAGCTGTAACCAGGAACTGCTTTGAGATCATTTTATGATCCTGACTGAACACGTATTTCGTCCAGAAAGTATCGTGATGCTCGTGATCATGATGGTCATGCCCCGCGTGGGAATCCTCTGCATGACCGTGTGAATGGGTAGACATTATAGCCTTTTTTATTGACGTTAATTTTTTCTCTTCTTACCTTTCAAGCGAATGTCTAAAATTCACTGACGAGAGCGGCAAAATTCTTATTTGGATGCAACTATTTTTCTGTTTTGAGCAGATGCCTGTGCCGTTTTCACTGTATCTGCGGGAACAACGGCCGGGGCTGCATCGGGGCGTGCAAAAACATAGGGTTGTGTTTTGTACCACTTTTTGAAATCGTCTGCAGGTTCAATCACCATTTTCATACGCATATTGTAGTGGGCTACACCACAGATTTTATTGCATAACAATACGTAATCAAATTTCGGATTCCCCGTGATCAGTCGCATGCTGTCAGTCGTGATAGTGGGTTCCACAAAAAACTCTGTCGTCATCCCCGGAACACAGTTCATCTGGGCACGCAAGTGAGGGAAATACGCACTGTGAAGTACATCGCGAGAATGGAACTTGAAAATCACTTTTGATCCAACCGGCAAATGCAACTCACGCGTGATCTTATCGTCCTTTCCGTTTTCATCCAGGGAATCAACACCCAACTGATTATCATCCGTGATCAATTTGAAATTCGACCGGCCGAGTGTATTGTCTCCGCCTGAATAACGAGCTGTCCAATCAAACTGTTTACCATAAACTTCAATCACCATCGCCTCTTTCGGAGCAGGAGCAGTTATGTTAATCCAAAGTTTTAATCCGTAAACAATCAATCCCATCAACACCACTGCCGGAATAATCGTCCAGATAAATTCCAGTTTATGATCAACAGGATAAAAGAACGCTTTCTGACCTTTCTTATGCTGGTACTTCCATGCAAAATAGAACAACAAAATCTGAGTAATAAAGAAGACAACAATAATCAGCGCGAAGTTGATGTATAAATAACTGTCTGTTAAAGCACCATGCTTGGAAGCAGCAACCGGCAGGAGATATTTTTTTGCATCAATGGTGAAGTAGGTCATCCCTCCCATTCCGAGAACCAAAAACCACAACATCAGTCGGCCATTGACCCTGTTGTCCTTGTCAGTAATTTGTTCGTCCTCATTCCGCAGGTCGCGCACCAGTTCCAGTACCCGCATGAGTCGCCAGATGGTTACCGCAGCCAGCGCAATTACGATCAGTGTCAGTAGCTTTATCATGGAAATAATTATCCTTTAAATGAATTTCTTTACTCCTTTAGATTAAATATGATGGTGCAATGTTTCTTGTAACATCGGGTGATTTTTCGGAACAAGAGTTGCTTTTGACAGTTCTGTAAGTGTACTGTATATAAAGGCTCCAAGGAAACCGATCATGGTACCAAATTCAGTAAAACCAAGTTGCCAGTCTTTACCCATAATTCCCGGCTGTACCATCATGTAAACATCCAGCCAATGACCCAGAATGATAATTGTTCCACCAACCCACATGATTGCTTCCTGGCGTTTCGCATCTCTTGTCATCAATATAAAAAATGGTGCGCAGAAATTGATCAGCAAATTGGCTACCCACAAAGACCTGAATTGTTCCCAGCGCAATTGATAGTAAACTACTTCTTCAGGAAGATTGGCATACCAGATCAACATAAACTGGGAGAACCAGAGATAGGTCCAGAAAATAGAGAAGGCAAACATGAATTTACCAACATCGTGCAAGTGGTTTTCATTGACATGATTCATGTATCCTCTTTTGCGGAGAAACAATATAAACATTGCCATCATGGCAAGTGCGCTCACAAACAATCCGGCAAATGTGTACCATCCAAAGAGTGTAGAGAACCAGTATGCATCAATGGACATGAGAAAATCCCATACAGAAGTTGAAGACGTAACAGCAAAGAGTACAATAAAAACTGCCCCGAGTGTTATGCTCTTTTTATAATGTTCAATTCCGCCTTCTTCATCTTCCTTCAAGGAGTGCTTTCGCAAAGCCATGGTAAACCCGACCCAGATGGCTGCATACGCTACCATGCGAACAATAAAAAACGGAATGTTCAGAAATCCACTCTTACCGGCCATGATCGAATCGTACTCCGGACTCGCCTTGTCATACAATTCCGCATGTGTCCAATGGTATAAATCGTGATGTCCGAGAATAAAGATTAGGATCATCGCAGACATTCCGTATTTAAGGAAACCACCCATGGCTTCAGGCACGCGTTTGATACCCACTGCCCAACCTGCTTGTGCCACATATTGGAAGGCAACAAAGAAAGTCCCGCCCAGTGCCATGGCAGTAAAATAAAAATTGTTCTGCAGCAAGGCAGCCCATGTCCTCGTTTTATCAGACATGAATCCCATCACAATTGCTATCACACCGATAGCCATCATGATCAGCGGGATCATTTTATTGTTCTTGGTAAGCTCGTATTTTCTATCCATCGTAACGAACGTTGTAGCGTAGAATTAAAATTACATTTTGGCTGGAGCGGTACTCTTCGTCGAATCTGCAGGCACAGCGGCAGTGCCATCCGGCAACTGCAGCGTTTGAACATACATGATTATTTTCCAACGTTGAGAAGCTGTCAGCTGTGAAGAATGTGAACCCATCATGTTTTTGCCAAACTGAGTGGTATGAAACATCTTTCCTTCCGGAAGATTTTTCAGCAAATCAGAATTGTATGCTGGTGGTTTGGGGCCATTCCGGAGTACAACCGGACCATCACCCATTCCCTTTTCACCATGACAAATTATACAGTAGTTTTGGTAGAGACGTTTGCCTTCTGCCATATTCAATTCCGTTTTGCCCAGTGGATTTTTTAGTTCCACTCCGGCCTGCTCATACCCTTCGGGAGTTTCCGGATACGGATATGGCATACGATCCAGATCCGTATAAATCGCATCTCCACGCGCAATTGTTCCTTTCACAGGCTGACGAGCAGTCATGCTATCCGGGAAATTCGGGTTGGATGTATACGTTTCATACGAAGGAGAACGGTACATGTCTGGCATGTACTCAAACCCCGGCTTTTTCGGATCTTCATTACTGCATGAAGACACACTTGCGAGGATCGCTACCGGGAGAATATAGTTGAGGATTTTCTTCATGGATCTGCTCACGAAAATTGCATGGAATTTAACAGAACATCAGAAGCACCGGAACTTTTAATCAGTCCTGCTACTTCATTTACTTTCGACTCGTCTTTTACATCAACATGCAAAACAAATTTATCATCTGTCAGACGTGGATGCGGTATGGGAGCTGTAACCCCCGGAAGAATTTTGCTCCGGATCAGGAATGTCAAAGCCATTCCATGGGCTGCACAAAAAACAGTCATCTCAAAAGTTACCGGAATAAATGCCGGCAGGTTGAGGTAGAACATGAAGTTCGGCTTGCCACCAATATTGATCGGCCAGTCGTAAATCATCATGTACCAGGTCATCAACAATGCGAGTGATGTACCCGTTAAACCATATAGAAATGCGGTTGTGGAAATTCGTGTACGAGGCGTTCCGATCAAAGCATCGATTCCATGAACAGGGAATGGACTCTGAACATCTTTGCACAGGACACCCTTTTGTTTCAAAGAAGGGATTGCATTGAGCAATAACTCTTCGTCATCAAATATTCCGTAGATTCTTTTTGTCATGATTAGAGGACTCCTTTCTTCTTAAACTGTGAACCTGTCTTTTTCAGAATGGATTTTAATTCAGCCAAAGCAATAACCGGAAAGACACGGGAAAAGATAAGGAACAGTGTAAAGAACAAACCTATTGTACCAACGAAAATACCAACCTCGATATATGTCGGTGAATACATTACCCAACTAGAGGGCAGGTAATCCCGGTGCAGGGAAGTTACGATGATCACAAATCGCTCAAACCACATCCCGATATTCACGAAGATCGAGATGACAAATGTTGCCATCACACTTGTACGGATTTTTTTAAACCAGAAAAGCTGCGGTGTAATTACGTTACATGTCATCATACTCCAATAAGCCCACCAATAGGGACCAAATGCACGATTTTGGAATGCATACGATTCGTATTGTACTCCTGAATACCACGCCATGAAGAATTCTGTGATGTATGCAACTCCAACAATGGATCCTGTGAGAATGATAATTTTATTCATCAGTTCAATGTGTTGATTGGTGATGTACTCTTCCAATCCCAGAACCTTTCTTGCAATAATCATCAATGTCAATACCATTGCAAATCCGGAGAAAATCGCTCCCGCAACGAAATAAGGCGGAAGATTGTGGTGTGCCATCCCGGAACGATCGAAGTGGCAAAGTCAAAGGATACAATGGTATGTACAGAAAGAACCAGTGGTGTCGACAATCCCGCCAATACAAGAGAGACTTCTTCAAAACGGTGCCAGTCTCGTGCAGTGCCTTTCCAACCGAATGAAAGTAAGCCGTAGATGAATCGTTTTGTTGGATTCACACAACGGTCCCGAACTGTAGCCAGATCTGGCAAAAGTCCGAGGTACCAGAATACCAATGAAACGGAGAAATAAGTCGAAATCGCAAATACGTCCCAGAGCAGTGGGGAGTTAAAATTCACCCACAGAGATCCGAATTGATTTGGAAGCGGAAGCATCCAGTAGTCGAGCCATGGACGACCTGTGTGAAACAGGGGAAATAAACCGGCACAGATAACGGCAAAAATTGTCATCGCCTCCGCAGAACGGTTGATCGACATCCTCCAACGCTGACGGAACAATAACAAGATCGCAGAGATCAGAGTACCAGCATGCCCGATACCGATCCACCAAACGAAATTGGTGATATCCCATGCCCAACCCACAGTTTTATTTGCACCCCAGCTACCAATACCGGTACCGATGGTATAAGAAAGACAGGTGATTCCCCAGATCATCGTTGTGAAAGCGATGACGAAAGAAACCCACCAATACTTGTTCGCCTTCCCCTCAATCGGACGGCAGATATCCTCCGTCATTTGGTGGTAGGTCTTGTTCCCGAGAATTAACGGATTCCGGACTTCCGATTCATGATTACCGCTCATGTTGTTGAAACAAGTTTTCTGAAAATGTTTTTTTTCAGTTGATTACGCTTCTTTTCCTTCTTCTATGTTCCGGACTTTCGTCTGGTAGTATACATTCGGCTGAACATTCAGCTCACCCAGGAGGTGATAACTGCGTTCATCCGGATTCCACATTTTGTTGAGTTCACTGTCCGGGATATTGTAATCGCCAAAAGTGATTGCGTGTGTCGGACAGGATTGTGCACAAGCCGTTTTCACTTCACCATCCACAAGTTTACGTCCTTCTTTCTTGGCTGTGAGTTTACCATCCTGCAAACGTTGAACACACATTGAACATTTCTCCATGACCCCACGTGAACGAACCACGACATCCGGATTGAGTACCATCTTGCCAAGATCATTGTTCATGTTGAAATCAAACTGAGGATTGTCAGTGTATCGGAACCAGTTGAAGCGACGCACTTTGTACGGACAGTTGTTCGCACAATAGCGTGTACCGACGCAACGGTTGTAAGTCATTTGATTAAGACCCTCGGAACTATGACTTGTTGCGATAACAGGACAAACTGTTTCGCAAGGAGCATGTGCGCAGTGCTGACACATCACAGGTTGAAATACCACACGTGGCATATCACTCGGATCTTCCATCTTCTTGATGTCTCCGCTCTCGCCTTCCTTCGGATCAGCATCGCTGCTGTAATAACGGTCGATACGAATCCAGTGCATTTCACGGCTGCGATTCACTTCGTCTTTACCTACTACTGAAACATTGTTTTCAGCAGTACAGGCAACAACACAAGCTCCACAACCGATACATGAATTCAGATCGATCGACATTCCCCAATGGTGGTTCCCATTATCAAAATCACCCCAGAGATTTAAATCGCCGGCTTTCTTTTTTACTTCTTCCCCTTTGCCAACTTTTATCGTTAGCAATTCGTCTTCGTTCCCTGCTTTAGGGTCTTTGATATATTCTGCCAAAGAAGTTTCTTTCACGATAGCACGACCCATCATGGTGTGGTGCGTTTGAGTGGCAGCAAGCATGTAATCCTCGTCCGCTGTCTTTTGAATATCCACACCTCCGACAGACATATTGATATTTCCACCTGTCAGACTTGTAAATGGATATGCATTTACGCCACGGTTGTCGGCTACTCTTCCTGCAACTGTTCGTCCATACCCGATAGCAAGTGATGCTGTTCCAAAAGCTTGTCCGGGTTGAATCACAACAGGAGCTTTAACAGAAATAGTTCCTGCTTTTACTGTAACTACATTTCCCTGTTTCCATCCTTTCTCGCGAGCGTCCTTTGGAGAAACTGCAATGTAATTATCCCAGGTAACTTTGGAAATCGGATCCGGTAATTCCTGCAACCAAGGATTGTTTGCCTGTTGACCGTTTCCGAGACCAACTTTTTCATAAATAACAAGTTCGAAACCACTCGCACTCATTTTGCCAATTGTCTCAGCAGCAGTATTGAGATTTGCTGATGTTTTATAATTCTTAGTAACTGCAGCGGGCAATTCAAAAACCCCATCCTGCAATACTTTATTCCAGCTTCCGGAAGTTTTGCTGAAAATAGCAGACGACCAATAGGCCGCCATGTAATCGTGGAAGTTCGTCGGGTTGCCTGACCATAAGAGTAAGCTCTCCTCTGCCTGACGGGTAGAAAATAAAGGAGCAATCGTTGGCTGTCCGACAGAATAAATTCCAGTACGTGGTTCGGCATCGCTCCAGGATTCAAAAGCATGATGATCCGGGCTCACATAGTTGCACACAGCAGACGTTTCATCCGGACGATCAGAAAACGACACAGAGAGTTCTACCTTTTTCGTTAAGTCTTGTGCGAAAGCAGCACCATTCGGAAGTGTATAAACAGGATTTGAATTGTAAACGAAAACTGCTGCAACTTCACCTTTGTTCAACTCATCGAGGAATGCAGTTAAATCTGTATCTGAACCCTGACGCAAATGATTCGCATTATCCAGATCGATAGTTGTGCCGTAGTTGTCCAGCAGTGAATTTATACCATTCACTACATTTTGAATCGCAGTATTATTCACTCCGCAAACAACAAGGGATTTGCCTTTATTTTCGAGAAGTTCTTTCGCAACAGAAGCGATCTTTTTAGCCGTCTCAGCATCCAGTGCTGATGCGGCAATGGCTGATGCACCCGTACCGGCTGCAACTGCATTGTACAAATTTGCCGCTACTGCACCTTGTTGAGAAGGTTTCACAGGAATGCGCAAGTCGGCATTACTTCCGGTCACTGACAATGCGGATTCAACCTGAATGTGGCGAGACATGCTCTTTTTCCCACCATTGAGTTTGCGCGTTTCAGCGTATTGACGTGCATGTTCAACCGGAGAAATCCAGTTGACCAGGAAGTCGGCGTCAAGTGCAACAATCACATTCGCTTTATCAAAATTATAGGAAGGAATTACATTCAAACCAAAACTCTCCTGATTCGCCTGACGCATTGCGGAAGCGGAAACAGAATCGTAAACAACATGTTTTGTTGTTGGATATTTAGCTGCAAAATCAGCAATTACCTTTTTTGTAGAAGGGCTGATGATGGTAGAAGACAAAATGCGAATCTTCCCGCCTTTTGCAGCGATCGCAGTTAATTTTTCAATGATTGCTTTGTCTGTAACTTCCCATGAACTTGGGTTACCACCGGAAATAGGTGTCTTGTAACGTGCATCATCATACAAAGACAGTATTGACGCCTGAACACGCGCATTCACACCACCTTTGGTAACAGCGTTTAGTGGATTTCCTTCGAGTTTAATGGGACGGCCTTCACGTGTTTTTACAATAACACTGCAATAATCATAGCCATCAAAATAACTTGATGCATACCAGTTGGCAATTCCTGGAGTTATCTGATCGGGACGGATCAGATATGGTATCGTTTTCCGAACAGGAGCTTCACATGCAGCCAATGAAGCTGCAGCTACACTAAATCCCAGAAACTTCAGAAAATCACGACGCGGTGTTGTGTTAACATCCTGAGCCTTCTTTTCGATTACCTGATCGAGAGGGAGGTTCTCATAAAATTCGTTGTTCTTCAACCGGACAAACTCCGCATCGTTGCGAAGTTCTTCTACACCTTTCCAGTATTTTTTGCTCATTGGTGGTTAGCTAAAATTATGTTGATGCTTTGGGTGGATGATGTCTGAATTATTTCAGAAGATCCACGCAGACATAAAACTCGTGATGCTTAATAATGGCAACGTGCACACTCTAAACCACCGATCGTTTGAACGGTAAGTAGTGAATCTGCACCATATTTAGAGAGTAATTGTTTATGGAAATCGTTGTAATACGCATTGCCAGCCATGTTCACTTTTGTTGTGCGGTGACAATTGATACACCATCCCATTGTAAGTGGGGAATATTGTCCTGCCACTGTCATGCTATCCTGGACAGGACCGTGACAAGTCTGACAAGCTACCTTTCCGACAACATAGTGCTGCGCATGATTGAAGTACGCCAAATCAGGAAGGTTGTGAACACGTACCCACTGAATAGGAGTTTGGTTTGGTCCGTAAGTTCCTTTGTCAGGATCATAGTCCAAGGCTTTGTAAATCTTCGCAATTTCTGCAGTTCCTGTTGTTGGGCCTTTACGTACATATTTGTGGCAATTCATACACACATTGGCAGAAGGAATTCCTGCCACCTTACCCCGCTCTGCCCCACTATGACAATACACACAAGGGATTTGGAGGTCTCCGGCATGGAGAATATGAGAATAGGCAATCGGTTGTTCCGGAGTATAGCCCTGTGAAATTCCAATTGATTGGAGAGAATACCACCCTTTCACACTTCCATACAGGGTGAGGAATATTAAAATTACAGCAACCAGTTTTTTATTATTTCTGAACCAATGACGGAAACTCTCCCAACGAGTCTTAGGAGCTGGTTCCGGCAAGCCTTCATTCTGTCTTACTGTACGGGCTAATGTGTGCTGAACACGTCCCAGAACCGCGCTGAGCAGGTACAAAATAGAAGCAGCGATCAGGAGATATAACCAAATCGGTTGAGATTCTTGTACAGGAGTAGTTCCACCTGCAGGAGCACCAGCAACAGGAGCATCCGGTTTTTGTTCTTCTGCCTTTACATATGCAAGAATAGCTTTGACTTCCTCATCTTTCAGACCGAAAGAAGGCATGGCTACTTTATTGTAATCATTGAAAATTTTTACCGCATACTCATCCCCTGTCTTCAATACAGCCTGTGAATTTTTGATCCACTTAATCAGCCACTCTTCCGATCGACGGTTACCGATCCCTTTCAGGGCCGGACCTATCATCTTTTCCTTCACGGCATGACAGGAAGTACAGTTGGCTTTGAAGAGCGCTTCACCGTCTTGTGCATTGGCAGAGGTGAATGAAAAGAGCGCGATTGAAATTACAGTGACAAGGAACGTAATGTGCCTGGTAATGTAGCGGTTGCTCATGTTGGTTTAATTAGCGCGTTCGGTCAGAACGTGTAAGGCAAAAAAATGAAACTCAAGGACCGTGAGGTGGTCATCAAATTGTCAATTTTTCGAACGGGTGCAAATTTATTAGAAACAACATTTCAGGAAAGAATTTGTGAAAAAAAATTTAAAATGCCTTATTTATTGGAGCAATTCTGTATTCCAATTGATGCTATTAATATGGATCATCATGGTTAATAAGTTTTATCCAAGAGTAATTTGTCTTGATGAAACAAGTCGGAACACGTTGTTTGCCACATGCATACGATCACTCTATAGAATCATTCTAAATAGTCGATTTTAAAATTGACAATTATCAATTCTTGGAAAAATAATTCCTAAAATTTCAAATGAAAATAAATTCCCTGATAATCAATTGTATATGGGCTTACAAAAATGAGGGATTCATTGAAAATTTTCAGAAAAATGACGTATTACGCTTTTATCATTCTGTATAACAATGGTTTGCTTGGGCTGGCATCGTTCTCAAAGGATGCTATTTGCAAATTGAGAAGATAAGATCCGTCTTTGATTTCATCAGGAACGTATATCAATTCCGTGATTGTAGCATCAATTCTGGTCGATTCCGGATAATTCCAGAAAGAATGATGCGCCAAAAGCTTACCGCCATCCTCCTCCCTATCCACCGAAGGGACATCGAGCAAGAGATGTTGGATGCCACAATCCCTGATAAAAGCAGCTGTATCATGATGCAAATAGGCCGGATTTGTTCCTGAATACTGCCGGTTCAATTTCAAATCTGAATTTGGTCGGGTGCGAATAATTAAAGCTTCCGGTCTTTTGTCTCCCAACAATTTTTCGAGTTGATCCATTTTGATAATGTGATCGTCAAAAACAGTCTGTGGAGTAATCGAAATTAATTCTGCCTGAAACAAAAACTGTTTCAAACATTGATTGATTGTATACGGTTCCTTAGAAATATGTCCAACACATTCTGTATGGGTACCATTCCCATGTGGATTGAAAAGAATATTTTTCACGTTACAAGACCCTCCCTCATTAACATCACCGACGAAACTTCCTGCTCTGAAGGGCTCCATTTGCACCGGCGGCAAATAAAAGGCATTCACATTAATTTCCCCGGCACGTAATGGAATTGAAATATCATGGGGTTTTGAGAAGTCGACGTGAAATGAATTTCCGCCGATGACACAGGTCATGATCATACGATATAGTCTGAAATTTAGAGGGAGGAAGGTACAAAAAAAAGAAAAGACTATTTCTTCACCAACTTGGTCACAAACTGTTCTCCATCAAAAAGCAAGTGCACAAAATAAATTCCTGACGACAAAGTTGAAGGCAATGCCAAATCCAACGTACGACTTCCGCGATTCAGATAATGTTCTTCCTTCACGATCAATTGTCCAATTGAATTCTCAACCTGAACAACAAGCTTGCCTGCTTCATTTGCCTGCAAGTACAAATGCGGATTTTCACTGAATGGATTTGGAGATACTGCTATCAGTTCAAAGTTCTTTCCGGAATTGAACAACACCACAACAGCTTCTGATTCTTTTGACTGTCCGTCGAAATCTACCTGACGGAGTTTATAATAATTCTTACCCTGAACCGGCTGATCATCAACAATAGAATAGGTATTCTGTTCGGATGTTGTCCCATGCCCTGTCACAAATGCAATTTTTGTATATCCGAATACTCCAGCCAGTTCACGGGCTGCATATACCTCGAAATAATCATTGTTGATTTCTGATGATGTTGCCCATGTGCACAAGACCGATGATTTTCCACTCTTTTCTGCACTGAAATAAAGCAGTTCGACCGGAAGCGGTGATGGTCCATTTCCTGCTCCTGCAAATCCACTGAAAGAAGTGAGATCATCACGGCGTGCACCTTGCAAATTGGCTGCAGCAATTGAATAGAGCGCAATTCCAGGATTCAGACTAATATCAATTCCGTTATGAACACCGGCGATAGTGACCCATGCGCCTTGTCCTGTACTATCCGGAACAGCCACACTCGGGCGCTTTAATAGTCGCAATTCTGATCCTGTCAATCCATCCATTGCCTGAAGATTAAAACCATCTCCTGCACATTCAATACTGTAATCAACCGGACCCAAAGCGCCCGGAAAAATAGCTGGATCACCAGTTGCATTTGCACCATTATTTTCCTGAAAATCCCAGTAAAAATCACCCACAAGATCAATCTCATGATTCAGACAGGTAGTAGCTGTTTGCCCTCCCTGATCATCTATTTCAAAAGGATTTCCACAACCATGACCTGTATTCCCAATGAACACACCGTCCACAACAAAATTGTTATTGTTGTTCAGATAGGTTCCGACGAGATAATTGTTATTCGTTGACGAAGCAAACTGAACCAGTGAAGGGCAATAAGAATAATCGCCCAAGACTCCTGTGCCGCCTGTTGTTCTGAAACCTAATGGATAGAGGTATTCATTTTTTGTTCCAACGTTGATGATTTTTCGGTTCAGTCTTCCTTCAAAAAAGCCATTGCGGGTATTCTGAGCACCAATTGTTTGCCGCGTAACCGAAGCAGGATCATCATTCAATATATTTATTGTCTTGAAATTTACACCGGTGTTCTCATCTGCATCATAGGTTGCTCCGTTGCGCGATAACAGCACACCATTTGCAAAATCGAGTGAATAGAGAATATTCAGGTTGCCTTTCAGAATTGCTTCATGCCGATTGGATGCAACGCCGGTAGGTTGTGTTTTATTAATTCTTAATCTGCAGATTTGGCCGGGGAAATTTCCACTCGCATTCCGAATATCGAGAATTTGTTGTTGCGTAGTACTCGCAACATCAATCAATCCTTCTGTTATCAGACCACCTGCACTAGCTCCTGTGCAATTACAGCTCCCGTTGATTGTTACATCACCGGTTACAGTTAACGTATACGTAGCAAGATCAATGAGCGCACTTTTTGCAGGAGTTGCATTTTGTTGAACAGTAAAATCGTTCACCGTAACATTTCCACATCCTGCACCCGCTTGCAACAAAGGATAATGCGGACGATCATCTTTGATGAGCACATCGGCAGTTGACGGTGGAACTGTTTCCCGGTCCCAATTGCATGCTTCACACCATTTGTCATCTACGGAACCAAGCCAAGTATAGGTCGTTCCCGCAATGCTGCCCGGATCAAATTCATCCGCACCGATATCCACGCAGCTTGGGCGAACAAACAGATCAATATCATCTACAACCGTTGGCGAAAGCGAAATCCCTGCATTGCGAACATTAAAATCCGCTGTGTGCAAATCCGTTGCGGAAGTAAAAACGACAGTAGCTGTTTTGGACGCCGTCACAGGATCACCTCCGCCACAATTTGCATTCCACAACGCAAGTGTTGCGCAATCCAGTCCGGCATAGTTTGCCAAAGGTGCGGCAGTAGTATACAATAGATTATTGGTTCCCTGGGCTGCAGTATAAGCCGGCGAAGAACTTCCCTGCATTCGTATCGCATAATGCTTTCCTGATCCTCCTGTACGTTCATTGTACAAGATTGTATTCTTAATCGATAAAAATGTCGAGGATGTATTGTAATTAAAAGCATATGTATTTGCGGATCCACTTGCTGTTCCAAGAATTCTCACAGAATTGAAATACACATATCCCGCACCATTCACATGCTCGATTCCATTGATGACAAGCTCATTCGATAGACCGGAGCCCAGACTAATGAAATTATTATACGCATTCACCTGATTTACATTTTTCATTGTAAGCCCGGCAATGGAAGATGTATTTGTTGAACTGGCAATATTCAAAGCACTGATTTTATTTTTGTCAACTGTACTGATATTGGATGCCCCGCCTTTACAAAAAATTCCACGAACCTGAATTGCACCGCTGGCAGCAGTGTTCGACAAAGCAGTAATTGTATTTTGGGCAATTGTAGTGGCGGCTGCCCCGGCGATAGGAATATCCAATATCCCAACAATTGAAGCTTGTTCATCAACCCCTGTATTTGCTGCACTAACCGTAATATTCTGTATAGTATTATTGGAGATGTTAACAGCAAACAAGGAAACTGTGTTGTGAATTCCAACAACATTCCCAAATCGATGAACAGATGTAATGTTATTCGCTGTTGAATTTCCAATTGTATTACCGGTGATGCTTATGAGTCCCCCGGAAGAGCTGTTATAAATTCCAGCAAACCCCACTCTGTCACCATTTGTAGGGTTCGGTGAAGGGAAAAGAAATGAAATTCCACCAATTGTATTCCCTGTAACTGTTTCAGCTCCAATATTTCCTGCCAGATAAATTCCAAATGCAGGAGCAAAGGCAGTGAAAACAGAATTGTTGGTAGATTTGATTACTATGCTGTTGGTCCCTGATACAGCACCGATTACATTGTTAGAAACTGTAGTCGAACCGTTCTCCACATAAATCCCATAGAATATCCCTGTACCCGCTGTACCCGATGAACGACTCGAAGTGAGATCAAAGCCACCGATAATATTGTTCGAAACCGTCGAAGTTGCGCCTGCAACTGTATTGATAATGATAACCTGGACAGATCCTGCAAAATTGGATACGGTATTTGTAATGACAGTAAATCCCGTTCCTGCAGCATTTGCAAATCCACAATAGTTTCCGGTAATCGTATACCCGTTCCCTGCTTTAATTACAATTGCACTGTATGTATTCGCCGGATAAGGATTGCCACTCACATTCAATGACAATGTATTGGTTTGATAAATCCGGTTATTCGTGATGGTCCAGCCGGAACTTCCTGTAAATGCATACACTCCTGCACTCATTTGTCCGGATGAATAATAGTCGTGAATCCTGTTTCCGGTAATTGTTATGTTACTGTTATCTTTTCCTGCGGACGTACAATGACTTTTGATATATATTCCTGGAAGGTTTGCTCCTGCAGGACCAAGGTCGTTATTCGATATCGTATTATTGTCATTCCCTGCAGCAACACTGGCATTGGAAAACCATATTACAGCACCATCTGCCGCTGCACTGAAAATACCAAGAGATGAACCCAGAATCGTACAATTTGTGACCAGATTATTCGTCGCATCAAGTACGAATTTTATTGTTGCTGCCTGGTTTGAAGTGCTGGTATTTGAAAGCGTGAGCGTATTCCCTCCGGCATTCAATCCATTAATTGTAACGTTGTCTGCACCGTTTAAATTGATCAAAGGACCCGTGATTGCTCCTGTGATCGTTCGCAGTCCTGCCGGCTGAATGGTAAGTGAAGTCCAGGGTCCTGAACTTTGGTTGAGATTCGCTGAGACTAATTCAGTTGTATTGTTCGTAATCGTGATGGTAATGTTCAGCGCATTCTGTGCTCTCGCATTGATTGCAGTGAATGCGGCATTCAATGTTGCAAAAGTTCCGTTTGGAGTCAATGGGTTCGCACCCGCAACCGTAACGTTTTGTCCGGACGATGTTAAAGAAAAAAACAGGCCGCAGATAAAGATGAAAAACTTTATTTGTGACCGATTGAAAATCGTTCTAATCATTCAGATTATTTGTAAAAACCGAAATTAGCTGTGTTTCGAATCTTCAAAAATAGGCAATAGAGATGAACTTATCTATTAAATAAAGGTAAAATCATTGTAAATCTTGGTGAATTCTCCATTTAATATGTTGATGCACAATTAGCTTGGGTGAATCAACTTAAAAGTTTGGCGAAAAAGTAAGCCGCTGCTGCCGCAAGCAATCCGATCATCGTTGTATTTAGTGCTCCCTTGATGGGTTGTTGGCCGGTTACTTTACTTTTAAAGTATCCAAAAAACATGAGACAAATGACTGTAATGATGGCAGATATAACCAAACCTTTTTCCGGAGTATCGGTAATTATATAAGCTGATAAAGGGACAATCCCTCCGATTATATATGCCAGACCAATATTTCTTGCGCTTTGTCTGGCCCTGCGGATATCCGGTTTATCAAGCCCTAATTCAAACCTCATCATAAATTCGACCCATTTATCCGGATCTTTCTCCATTTCATTCATTATCACCTCTTGAGACTCCGGTGATAAGCCATAATTTCCGAAAATCTCCTTCACTTCTCTCCGCTCAGTCTCGTAATGTGTCTTTATTTCCCTGTATTCACGAGCAAGTTCAGAATCGTAATGTTCGATTTCAGTTTTACCAGCAAGGTACCCTCCCAGTCCCATCGCAATCGAACCAGCAATAATTTCTGCAAATCCTGCAGTAACTATTATCGCATTGCTTGAAACTGCACTGCTTAGCCCGGCTGCCAATGCAAAAGGAACCGTCAAACCATCTGACATACCAATCACAATATCCCTGACAGCATCCGACTGTTCAAAATGTTCCTCTTTGTGCGAATGATGATGACCAACTGCTGATGACATTTCTTTTTTTTTCAAAAGTAGGAAAATTCTGAGGACGGGAATTGTTTGGTGAGGTAATGGGTTAATGGGTTATTATGTTATTGGGTTATTGGGTTATTGGGTTATTGGGTTATTGGGTTATTGGGTTATTGGGTTATTGGGTTATTGGGTTATTGGGTTATTGGGTTATTGGAATCGGAAATTGATAGATGACAGGATTAATTTTTATGTAGATGATTTTAAAAAACATGGTATTCAAATTATCTCTTGAAATAACAATATTGAAAGAAGACCTTTGATACCACTAACCACCAAGCACCAAGCACCAAGCACCAAGCACCAACAACTAACAAAGACTTCAAAATTAAAATGCAAATTTACTTCGACCATAATTCTACAACTCCGGTTGATCCCGAAGTTCTTCAGTGTATGTTGCCGTATTTTACTGAACAGTATGGAAATGCCGCGAGCAGAACTCATTCTTTCGGCTGGGTGGCAGAACAGGCAGTTGAAGATGCACGAAAACAGGTTGCCATGCTGATCAATGCCGAGGAACAGGAAATTGTTTTTACATCCGGAGCGACAGAAGCAATCAATCTCGGCATGAAAGGCGTTTTTGAAACTCATCAAAACAAAGGGAAGCACATCATCATTACAGCGACAGAGCATAGAGCTGTATTGGACACTTGTTCCCATCTTGAATCATTGGGTGCGAAAATCACAATGTTGCCTGTTCAACCGGATGGCCTGCTTGATCCTGAAGAATTGAACAAATTTATTGACGAGCAGACAATTCTTGTTTCCGTGCTTTATGCCAACAATGAAACCGGTGTTATTCAGAATGTAAAACAACTCTCAGAGATATCTCATGCAAAAGGAACGTTGTTTATGAGCGATGCTACACAAGCCTGCGGGAAAATAAGGGTCGATGTGAATGAAGATGGAATCGATTTACTTCCTTTTTCTGCCCACAAACTGTATGGCCCCAAAGGTTGCGGAGCATTGTATGTTCGTCGCAAAAATCCAAGGGTAAAAATCCGTGCACAAATTGATGGCGGGGGACATGAACGCGGGATGCGCAGTGGCACCCTTAATGTTCCGGGAATTGCAGGATTTGGGAAAGCATGTTCACTCGCTGCACAAAGAATGTGGGATGACAGTCGGCATATTTCCTTGTTAAGAACAACACTTGAACAAAATCTCCTTGATTTAGGCGGTGTTTCTATTAATGGAAACACCAGACAAAGGCTACCGAATACGAGCAATCTTTCGTTCCACGGAATTCAAGCAAGCACTTTCATTAAGGATTTATTCCAAATAGCGGTTGCCACCGGAAGTGCATGCACATCGGCTCTGCCTGAACCTTCGCATGTATTGAAAGCAATGTCAGCTTCCGATGAAATCGCTTATTCATCGATTCGTTTTTCTCTGGGGCGTACCAATACAATGGAAGAAATCATGTTTTGTATTGAGAAAATAAAAGAGGTGTATTTAAAATCAAAATAGCTTCTTAGAAATTCCTATAGGCTTAACGTTAACACAATTACCGGTTAATTACTTGTTTTTTTCTTCATGATCCAACAGCCATTTTTTTCTCCACAATCCACCTCCATATCCTGTAAGCTGGCCATCACTTCCAATCACACGATGACAAGGCACAAGCACTGAAATCCGGTTCATTCCATTTGCAGCTGCAACAGCTCGTACAGCTTCCGGTCTTCCGAGTCGGCGGGCTTGTTGAAGGTAGGATCGAGTCGACCCAAAAGGGATCGTTTTCAATTCATCCCATACTTGCCGTTGAAAATCAGTCCCGGGAGAATACAATGGAACCGTAAAGTGTTTTCGGTGTCCATCAAAATATTCAGACAACTGTATTTTTAAGGTTTCAAAATGACTGTTGTGTCCTTGTACAATCGTTGCATTCAAGATTCTTGCTAAGGATTTGAATTCCGTTTCGAGCATTTTTCGATCGCTGAATTCAAGGAGACATACTCCAGCTTCCACCGCACAAGCAAACATTGTTCCCAGAAATGTTTCAATCCAGCTAAGATCGATAATCGTTTAAACCTTTGATTAAAATAGTGAAACGCCAAAAATAGATTTGAACGAATCATTGAATCCACTCAAAGATTCATAACCCACATCAAATGCTGTGTTGGTGATATCCATTCCGTCTCTGATCTTTTTAAATGCTGAATTTATTCTATGCATCCGCTGATAAGCATGAAATGTAATTCCATGATGTTGAAGGAACCATCTTCTGATTTTGCTTGGGTCAACACCTTTCTGTCTCAAATCCCAATCTTTAAACTTCAGAGAAGGATCTGAGCCCAACTCGTGCAAGAGTAATTTGATGTATTCCGGAGTCTGATTCGGCAATTCCAGCGGATTGCACACTTTGCAAGGACGATAGCCGTGCAGGATAGCCTCCCTTGTTGTTTTGTAAAACTCAACATTTTCCTTCTTCGGCTTCCTTGCCCTGCATGTAGGCCTGCAAAAAATACCCGTCGTTTTAACGGCTGCAAAAAAACTTCCTTCAAAGGAAACATCTTTGGCTACAAGGGCTTTATACATTTGAGCTTCACTGAGCATTTTTTTTGTAAAATTATAATGGGCAAAAGGAGTGTACAACCGAAAAACAGACAAGTATTTCCGGGTACTCAGGAGTATTTATTCTTTGGATTGAAGCATTTGATTCGAAGAATTCGATTCAGAAATTCAGGCGGTCACAAAATCATCCTACAATCTCCGGAAACCACAGAATACACTGTGAAAAGATCCGAAATGCATCCATTTACTTTTTGATTTGAATTTATATTCCCGGCGAATCTACAATTTAGAGCTATTTCAATGATTTTTTGATCTCCACCCGAATTGCTGATTTCCTTCACCTGCTTATTTAAGAATCCTGCGTATCTTGCAAAGCAAATAAGAAAAAATCAGCTACTCTGCTGATTCCGGTGTCACAATTTAATCATCAACATGAGCAAATCACAAGAAACATTCAGTAAAAAAGAAAAAGAAAAAAAACGTCAGAAAAAACGTAAAGAAAAAGAACAAAAGAAGGAAGACAGGAAAGCTAATTCACAAGGAGCCAGGAGTTTTGAAGACATGCTGGCTTATGTCGATGAAAATGGAAGACTTACTTCTACGCCACCTGATCCTTCCAAAAAGAGGGTTATTAACGCCGAAGACATTGAAATTGGTGTGGCAAGGCGTGCGGATGTGGATCCGATTCACCAGGGAAATGTCACCTTCTTCAATACAGAAAAAGGCTACGGATTTATCAAGGACAAAGAAAGTGGCGAAAGCATTTTCGTGCATATCAATGGACTGATTGACTCCATCAAAGAAAATGATAAAGTAACTTTTGAAACCGAAATGGGTCCAAAAGGTACAAATGCAGTAAGGGTTAGACTGGCTCCAAAAGTGGAAACTCCGAAGCCAGAGGCTCCTAAAACAGAGGCTTCAAAGACTGAAGCACCAAAAGAAGCACCGAAATCTGAATAGAATCTTACCATTCTTGTTGATGTTTGCTCAATGGCAGCAATCATTTTTAGATGAATTGTGCGGCTTTAAACATCCTAGAATCATGGTAAAGAAAATGGTGGCAGAAGGTCGGGTGGTACTCCGTGACAAAGCTTTTTTTTATGAATTTTGGTCGAATAATCTGGATGTCACCATCCGGATTTATCACCAGGGTAAAAAAGGCAAACACACAGAATTTGTGCGACTCGACACCAATAACCTGAAAAATGAAATGGAGTTTGCTTTGATGAACGCAAAGATTTTGAAGTAGATTTTTATCCCATAAATTTTTCCTGAATTTTCAAAAGCCCAAAGGCTTGTCTTCCGTAAAATTGAAGCAGGAATTCTCTTCTGTCCAATTTTACGGAATGCTTTAGCTTTCTTTACAAACTTCGCATCAAACCCTTTCCTGATACACTTCAAGAATGGAAAGTACAGTGCGTTCCTGCAGAGGCTTTTCAATATAATCGATCACGTACTGATTATCCCGTGCACGTTGTTTATCTCCGGGATCAACGGAGGATGACAGCATGTATATCTTTATTTGATTTTTTATTTTCACATCCAGCTTGTCGAATTGCTCCAGAAAATCCCAGCCCGACCAGGTTGGCATATTAATATCGAGAAGCAACACTGTCGGGATCTCCTTTTCAGAATACTCTTTTACAATAAAATCAAATCCGGCCTCCGGAAGTGTAAAGGTCAGAATATCCAGACTTTCCAATGACCCTTTGATTACTACACGACAAAGCATATTGTTAATCAGGTCATCATCAACTACAATAAAACGATGCGGAATTTTCATGCAGTGAGTTTATTAACCAGAGCAAGTGCCTCGATAGAATAAAAAGCAGGAAGTGAGTGATCTGATAAAATTACATCAGGAGAAAATTCTACTAACAGTTTTTCAAATTCGGCCCTATCAGAGGCAACTGCATTTTCGAAATCTATGTTCCCTCTCTTAAGTTCACGATTAATTAATTCGACATCTGATTTCAAATCTTCAAGGTGCAATATTTTTATTTTCCGCCCCATAAAAATCATTCTATTCCACTGAAGGATAAGAAACTTTCAAGGATGTGCAATGAAATCCGGGAGAGCGATTTTGTTCAGGATTTACAAAAAATTATATTAATACGCTCAACTCCACAATCCAATGAAACAATTATATTATTCAAGATCATACAATTTATGCTTATTTCAAATGATGAATATCAAGTTTAGTGGTGTAAGTCAAAGGATTCGAAGGACAATGCAAGTCAACCTGAATGAAACAATTAAAAAAAACTTGATTAAACACTCCCCAATGCCCTCGTCTTTTGAACCCAAAATTGAATCAACTTCGCTCTAATCCGGAAGTTTAAAAGGAGCTTTCTTTCTCAAATAAGATTCACATCTGCAAACTATAAACTGGTATGTAGTTTAAACCTGCTTTTTACATGATAGTAAATGAAATTCTAATTTCTGGTACATTTTTTCATAAGAAAAAATCAGGCTTTATTTCCTTAAGAAATGCAGGGCACACTGGTTTTTACCAATTGAATTCCCGTGAAAACAAAGGAAAGCGGAGCTCCTGATTTTTGTCATTTCCTCGTCTGACCAATATCATATACCAATTTAACATTTCTGGCTAATCTCGTAGTAGAAAATTCAGAATAGAATCCATGCAAGACAAGGTATATCTCAAGTTCATCGGTTCCCAAATTAAAAAGACCCGAACCGATAAAAAGATGACTCAACAATCGCTTTCTAAACTTTGTGGTTTTGAGAAATCAAGTTTGTCCAGGATTGAATCCGGACAAATAAATGTTACAGTTCTGACTTTAAAAAAAATAAGTAAATCACTGAAGGTTCCTGTGCGGAAATTCTTCAAATAGAATTGAAGATCAAACAGCGCATCATTGGCTTTGTTAAAATAGGGGGTTTAGAAAATTTTAATAAAGCTGGAGATGCGTTGTTGTTTTAAAAATCAATTCCACACAGAGTGAGCCCGGCAATACTATTTTCGAATCCTTTACCTACAATTAATCCTTTTTAATTCCCAATCAGAAGTTTGATTGTTTGAATTTGTGTTTTATCACAAACAACTTCTATAAAATAAAGTCCGGAAGGAATGCCTTCACGATTGAATCGCATTTGTGCCAAACCCGACTGCTGTTTACAAAACACTTCTTTTCCACATACATCACGCAAGTGAAACTCCAGAGTTTTATTTCTTATTTCCTCAGGAATATCAATAGTTGTAGTAGACATCATTGGATTCGGAAAACAAGAAAGACCGAAATGCTTTAAATCAAGCTCAGCAACGGAAACCGGGGCCAATTGGATTGAAATATTATCAAACTTATAAGTACTCCATGCAGCACCAATCGTTTTGTATTTTAACGCGATGTAAGCACTATCCGAAACGAAGGGGATAGTGATACTGGTATCCAGCCATTGAAACTGTGGTTGCATGTAGGATAAGTTTGCAATCACGGTGAAATTTCCGTTTGATGGATCTTGTTGATTTGTTCCAAAAAGAATTTCGAAACTGTCCGGAAAAGGTGTGCTGAATCCGCTTGTATTCACTTTCAAAGACATTTGTCCTTGCCCTGTAAAATTCAACGGAGGCGAAATGAACCAATCCACAACTGTATCATTTGGGTTGCCACCGACATTGTAATCGTGACTCACACCCATTCCTGAAAATCCACCACCACCGACACCCCAGGCATAGGTGCTTAAAAAACCTGTTCTGTATTGCTGCCATCCTGCCTGTTCAGCGGGTGAATCAAAACCAGTGACATAAGGTAAAGATAATCCCTGTGAATGTGCAGCTGAAAGAATCATAAACAAACAACACGTCAAGAGTAATTTTTTTTTCATAGAAATCTTTTGTTTATCGGTGAACTGAAAAATAATTAATTAAGCTCAAGTGCAATCAGGTCACTTTGAGAAACAGTTCTAAAGCAGAACATTTGACATCTTAATTTTGATGCAAACAAAGATTGTAAAAATTTAGTTCTCCGCTAAAACTTTAACATGCGAGTGAACGCAAATAACAATGACTTTAAAGATTAATTGCCTTCTTATTTTAACAAAATTCGAATCTCGATTCAACAACAATTTATTGAAAAATCGGAACTGAAATTCAATCGCGAGATCTGGCACTTTCCTTTTCGAGGACTATTGCTGTGTTAAAAGAATTTTTTGTGTAAACAATGTCCCGGACCCACTCAATTGCAAAATGTACATTCCGGGAACGACATTATCGAGATGAATTGTCGCATCCATCCCACGATCAATTTTATTTTGGAAAACCGTTTCACCTAAAAGATTCGTAATCGTAATGTAACCCCCAACTACTTCATCCTGAAATTTCAAATGAAACTCTCCTGTTCCCGGATTAGGAAAGACTTGAACCGGGTGATGTTCACTTAGATCTTCAAGCCCGTTAAAACAGAAAGGAACCGCTGAACCATAACTGGTGATTGTCGGTAAAATTTTAGTAACAGTTAACACGGGTGACTCAATCTGAAAAGTTCGAGTGTTCATATTGGAGTGTGGAACAAAAGTCGTGGGTGTATAAGTAAATTCATTACAGCCCGTAGCCCCCAGCAAATCAGTTTTAATGAAATACATATTTGTACTCGGATTCGAGAACGACAATCCATTGTTGCCAACCATCACAAAACCGCCGTCAGAGGTAGGATCAAATCCGTAAATATGATCGTGAAAGGAAGTACCGCCATACGCTCTCGCCCACATGGGCACACCTGTTTTATCGATGCGCAGCAGACATCCGCTTGTATGTGCTCCAAAACTTTCGGTAGAGCCTTCGATTGCATAACCGCTGTCAGGTGTCTGGCGAATATTGTATGCGTAATCGCCGCTCCCGCCACCATAAATTTTTGTCCACAGAGTATCTCCGCTTGCATCGGTTTTGATAACATACATTTCGGCATATGCACCACCGAAGCTGACCGTCCATCCCGACATGATGTATCCTCCATCCATGGTTATATCAAGACCGTATGCTTTTTCGTAATCACTCCCTCCGTAAGTTTTTACCCATACCGGATATCCAAGACTATCGGTTTTGATTAAAGCAACATCTTCGAGGGGTGGTGTAAAACTGCTTGTACTTCCGGAAATAATATAGCCACCATCGTCGGTTTGTCTTACTGCACTTAAAAAATCGTGTCCTGTATCCCCAAGCGTACGTGTCCATACAATATGTCCGAGTTGATCGAGTTTTATCAGCATGATTTCATACACTCCGGCACCAAAACTCAGGGTATTACAACCCACAATATATCCACCGTCACGAGTTTGTTGAATGGATTCAGCGCCGTCAAAATTTGCACCTCCCATCATGGAACACCAATCGATGTCGCCTTGTGCATCCAGTTTCATAAGAAACACATCCGCAAATCCGGCACCCAAAACAGCAGCACCAAAACTGTAGGTCTTCCCTGCGACGATGTAACCTCCATCAATGGTTTGCCAAATGGCGCGACCAACATCAGACATTGTATCGCCAAAACTTTTCCTCCAGATTAAATCTCCGTATTCATCCGCCTTCGCTACAAATACGTCCTGGTAACACAGAGCACAATCATCAGAAGCTCCAACGATAACATAACCGCCATCGACGGTTTGTTGTACTGCAGCGCCTTGATAGTGCAGCGTACCACTTATGCTGCGTTGAAAAGTTACCTGTGCGATAGCTAAATGTGTCCAAAAACATATCAGACTGAAAATGTAAAATGATCTCATGGTATCTGTTTTAACAAACAAGTTTAAATCAAATATAATAAAATTCTGAACTCTTGTCCGGACAAACAAAAGCAAACAACAAGAAATGACATCCCCGGAAATCGCAATAAATTTGGGAATGGCAAAAAGGATTTCAAATGTTAAAATGGGAATGCATCCGGCCTCAATTAATTTCCGTTCCGGCTATGCATTGTTGTTGAGTATTTCTACATTATCGATCAAGCGAACACTACCAAGTCTGACCGCTGCAAATACCCGTATTGAATTTGTTCCATTCCGATTTATTACCGGTTCAAGTGTCTGAGCATCTGCTATAGAAATATATTCAACTTTCATGATGCCATTCTTTTCAATCCCTGCAATTGCATGCTGGAATAATTCATCCGGACTTGATGTTATCCAATTATCACGCACGTAAAAAAGTGCCCGGGAAATTTTAGCGGCTTCAATTCTTTGTTCGACTGATAACAAAGCGTTTCTTGAACTCATTGCAAGGCCGTTTGATTCGCGTACTGTTGGACAGCCGATGATAGCGACGGGTAAATTAATCTGTTTTGTCATCTCCCGTATAACTGCCAATTGCTGAAAATCCTTTTCTCCGAAATAAGCCGAATCCGGCCTTACCATTTTAAAGAGTTTGTAGACTACCTGCATTACTCCTTTGAAATGTCCGGGTCGGTGACTGGCTTCCATCACCTGATCAAGTGAACCAAGATTGATTTCTGGTACTTCCGGATCCTCCCCGGGAGGATACATTTCACCAACAGAAGGTGCAAAAACGAGATCTGCTCCAATCGGTTCGATTTTTTTAAGATCAGAATCAAGGGTCCGCGGATAGTTTTTGAGGTCATCCGGATTGTTGAACTGAGTTGGGTTTACAAAAATGCTGACGATCACACGATCATTCTCAGTTCTGGCTTTCCGCACCAGAGCAAGATGTCCTTCGTGAAGGGCTCCCATTGTTGGTACAAAGCCAATTTTTAGTCCTGCCTCCTTCCAATCTGTGATCACTGAAGAGAGAACCCTTTTATTATCAATTACCTGCATCAATACCATAATGGTTCCTAAATTATCCTTTATATTATCATTAATCGATTTTTTATGAATACCTTTTATCCTGTTTATCAATCGATTATAAGTCAAAACAGTTAAAATTTGAATAAAAAACCCAAATTTCGGCCATCGGCCCTTGCATCTATTGAGTCATACCCTTATTATCCGTATCTTTGCATGCCAATATTAATAAATCCGATCTGTAAATGAAGAAAGCGAAAGTTTTATTTATTTCCCAAGAGATCACTCCTTTCTTAGAAGTGACAGAAGTATCGAACATCGCCAGGTTCTTACCACAAGGCGTTCAGGAAAAAGGGAAAGAAATCCGGACTTTCATGCCTCGCTTCGGTTTGATCAATGAGCGTAGGAATCAATTGCATGAAGTGATCCGTTTGTCCGGAATGAACCTGATTATTGATGATTCAGATCATCCTTTGATTATCAAAGTTGCTTCCATCCAAAGTGCCAGGATGCAAGTTTACTTTATCGATAACGAAGAGTATTTTCAACGCAAAATGGTCTTCCGTGATGCGAAGAAAAAATTCTACAAAGACAATGAAGACCGCATGGTCTTTTTCTGCCGCGGAGTTCTCGAAACTGTGAAGAAACTCGGCTGGGCACCGGATGTAATCCATTGCCATGGCTGGATGACATCACTTATCCCATTCTTTGTGAAAACAGGATACAAGGATGAGCCTATGTTCAAGAATTCACGCGTTGTTTATTCCAGTTATCTTCACGATATGGAAGAGACTTTCAGTCCAAATTTCACCAAGAAGTTGAAAATGGATGGAGTCACTGCTGATGATATGAAGCATTACAAGGATCCAACGATGGCAAATATTCATATTGCCGCGATGAAACTGAGTGATGCAGTGATCAGAGGTTGTGACACGAAGAATGCAGCCGTTGAAACATGGCTGAAAAAAGCAAACAAACCAGTTTTAAATTATCAACCCTTCGATGACGAAGGTGGATTTGTGAACGCCTGTTCTGATTTCTATGATGAACTCCTGGAACAGGAACCAGTTCTCCAAGACTAATTATGAAGATAGCTTTTCCGGACGCTCTTGCCTCCCGAATTTTCCAAAGGAATACAGTTAAAATTATCCGTAATTCAGAAAATATTTCCTCCACCAAAACGTGGAGGAAATATTTTTTTCTACTCCCTTGCCTCATCGGTATTGCACTCCTTCCCGGATGCAAAGATCCTGAGGAAATCGGATTGGGAGTGATCCCGGGATCCGACTCGCTGGGCGTGGCCTATTCTGACACTACAGTTGTTCTCACCCGGAGCTTACTCGAAGACACTTTACGTTCCGACGAATTATCTGTTCAATTGTTGGGTGGAATCTATGATCCGGTTTTCGGAAAACACGAAGCCGCAGTATTTGCGCATGCAGTACTTGCAGGAGTTCCAAGTTTCGGCACTCTTCGAACAGCGGATTCCCTGGTTCTCAGTTTATCGTATTCAGGATCCTATGGAGACACGAATACCACACAAACTGTGGAAGTATTCCGAATGACAGAGGATATGGACATCGATAGTGTCTATTATTCGAACAGGATGTTCAGCTTCGATCCTTCTCCATTGGCTTCGATGACATTTGTGTCAAGACCCAATACACAGGTGGTAGTGGATTCGGATTCTGTTGCTCCTGCTTTGAGAATTCCGTTGAGCCTGGTGCTGGCCGACAGTATTATGGCATTGAATGGACAATCACAATTGTCGAGCAACGACAGTTGGAATGATTATTTTAAAGGACTTTACATTCGAACCAATCCTCCCGGAACTTCCGGAATGGGTTGTATTTCGTATTTCAATTTTCTCACTTCAAAAATGACGCTTTATTATCACGATACTGATTCATTGATAAAAAGCTATTCATTTACTCTTGCCGGCGCCAGAGTGAATTCGTTTTCACATGATTACACCGGAACCTCGGTGGCATCTCAAGTTGCCGATTCAACGGCAATAGATTCCCTGGCTTTTATCCAATCCATGGCCGGGGTAAAAACAAAAATTTCATTCCCTTTTCTGAAACATTTTACAGATTCCGGCAGTATTGTAGTTAATAAAGCCGAATTGGTCCTAACAGCTCAGGCAGGTACTCCTATTGAATATGGATTACCTTCAAAATTGCTGATCGTAGCGATCGATTCCGTCGGGGGAACTTATTTCCCGATCGATTATTATGAAACGGGTGGGTATTTTGGCGGAAACATCAATTCAGATGGTAGAACCTATACCTTTAACATCACCAGACAAGTTCAACGTATTCTGGATGGTGGTGTTCCGAATAATGGTTTTTATGCAGTTGTATTCGGGTCATCCGTCCAGGCTAACAGGTTGGTGATTGGCAGTGGTAAAAATGCTGACTACCGGGTAAAATTGAAATTGTATTACACCCATCTCCCCTAATCCCTAAAAGGGAGTTTTATATCAAATGCTTTCCAGGGAATTGTTTAACGACAGTATTCTTATTCTGAAACTATGTGTGGAATTGTTGCTTATATCGGTAATCGGGATGTCTATCCAATCCTGATCAAAGGACTTCAACGTCTTGAATACCGTGGATATGACAGTGCAGGTATTGCTATTCTGAATGGCGACCTGAAGGTTTTTAAAAAGGCCGGAAAGGTAAGTGACCCGCATGCTTTCGCCAAAGACAAAGACACTTCCGGACATGTCGGAATGGGTCATACACGTTGGGCAACACACGGAGAACCCAATGATAAAAATGCACACCCGCATTATTCCCAAAGCGGACAGTTTGCAATCATTCACAATGGAATCATAGAAAACTATTCTTCCATTAAAGCGGAGCTCAGCAAGCGCGGACATATTTTTAAAAGTGATACCGATACTGAAGTTCTCGTTCATCTCATTGAAGATATTTTTGAAAACGGGCAAGTATCGCTCGACGAAGCAGTGCGTCTTGCACTCGGAGAAGTCATCGGTGCCTATGCGATTGTCGTACTTTCCAAGGATCATCCGAATGAATTGATCTGTGCACGAAAAGGAAGCCCGATCGTTTTGGGTGTCGGAAAAGAAAAAGGTGAATTTTTTGTAGCATCGGATGCTACACCAATTATTGAATACACCAATAACGTAATTTACCTGAACGACGGTGAAGTTGCATACATCAACAACGGAACCCTCACTGTAAAAACTATTGAAAACCAGGTCAAGACTCCCTATATCCATGAGCTGGAAATGAAACTCGAGCAATTGGAAAAAGGCGGCTACGAGCATTTCATGTTGAAAGAAATTTACGAGCAACCACGTTCCATCTGGGACAGTATGCGCGGTCGAATTGACGCCAACAAAGGTTTTTTACGTTTGGGTGGAGTTGCTGAATACGAGAATAAATTTTCGAATGCAAAACGCATCCTGATAATCGGCTGCGGAACTTCCTGGCATGCCGGCCTTGTGGCGGAATACCTGATCGAAGATCTTGCTCGTATTCCTGTTGAAGTTGAATACGCTTCGGAGTTTCGATACCGCAATCCGATCATTACTGAAAATGACATTGTTATTCCAATTTCTCAATCGGGAGAAACTGCTGATACTCTCGCTGCGATTGAACTGGCAAAATCAAAAGGTGCTACCATTTTTGGTGTCTGCAATGTTGTAGGTGCTTCTATTCCGCGTGCAACACATGCAGGTGCATACACACATGCCGGACCGGAAATTGGAGTAGCTTCTACCAAAGCGTTCACTGCTCAGGTCACGGTGCTCACTCTAATTGCCCTTCAGATTGCTCACCATCGCGGTACAATTACCGATTCACGTTATCACCAGCTGATGAATGAACTGGAAGCAATTCCGGCAAAGGTTGAGCGGGTTCTCAAGACCAACGATCAGATCATGACCATTGCTGAGAAATTCAAAGATGCACGGAACTTCCTTTACCTCGGTCGAGGATATGGTTTCCCTGTTGCTCTTGAAGGCGCTTTGAAACTAAAAGAAATTTCCTACATCCATGCTGAAGGTTATCCTGCAGCAGAAATGAAACACGGACCAATCGCTCTCATCGACGACGAAATGCCGGTGGTTGTGATTGCCAATAAAAACGAGACTTACGAAAAGGTAGTCAGCAATATTCAGGAAGTGAAAGCCAGAAAAGGAATCGTCATAGCGATTGTTACGGAAGGCGATACAACTGTGAAAGAAATGGCTGATTATGTCATCGAAATTCCTGAGACTGACGATGTGCTGATGCCGCTTATTTCCGTTGTTCCATTGCAATTGCTCTCGTATCACATTGCTGTATTAAGAGGCTGCAATGTGGATCAGCCGAGGAATTTGGCGAAATCGGTGACGGTGGAGTAATTGTAGATTTTAGATTGAGGATTGAGGATTGAGGATTGAGGATTGAGGATTGAGGATTTTAGATTGAGATAAAATATTTAATTATTCGAGGACAAACCACTTTTGCCAGATGGCGGGAGTGGTTTTGTTTTTTTGGGCAAGTATTTATAGATTATGTTTGGGGTATATTCAGGCAGGAATTTTTCCAACTTAGTAATGAAGAATGCCAGGATTGTATCTTTTTAGGATTGAATCAAATTAATTCTGGGAATAACATGAGAAATAGAGGAATGTTAAAATCTTCTATATTTCCGCCGAATTAAAATTCATTGATTTCGTTACATTCGTGAACCAATTACTCTAAACCTGATTATGAAACTACTGAATCAATCACTCCTGCTGGCAGCAGCCATATTCACCGGAATTGCGGCTAATGCTTTGAACCCTTCCCGTGAATACAAGACCAAACCGGAAAAATATGGAATGACGTACAAGGAAGAAAAAGTACCTACGAAAGACGGTGCTACGTTGAACGCCTGGTTTTTTGACTCACCGAAGAAGACATCAAACTGGATGATCATCAGTGGAAGTGGTGACGGCAATATGGCCGACAATATTGAAATCGCCGGGCAATTTCTTTCCGCAGGATGGAATGTTGCGCTGTACGACTACCGTGGGTATGGAGCGAGCAGTGAATTTGCTATCGATCCTGACACGTATATCTATCCTCAGTTCCTGAATGACCTGAATGCGATGCTGGATTATCTCCGCAAATCAAGAGCCATTACAAAATTTGATTTGTACGGACAAAATATTGGTGCAGGTATTTCCCTGGGAGTAGGTGGAAATCGCCCTGAGACGCGTAAGATTATTGCAGATGGTCCCTGGACCGGTCTGGAAATCATGAAAAAGAAAATCAAAGAGAAACATGGAAAAGATGTAATCATTCCTTTTGGTTTTGATAAAAATTACGAGCCAATGTATGCTTGTGACCGCACACGTGTAACACTGAAAGGTGTGATGCTGATTGTTTCTCCTCAGGATGAAATGCTGAATCCAAATGACATGAAATCGCTGAAATGTGTTTCGCAGACGTATATCGTTACTGCAAGTCCGAGCAACGCGGAAAATTTCAGTTCAGACAAGAACGCATATTTTGAACGTGTAAATAAATTCCTCAATCAATAAAATTTCTGTTTGAATGAATCGCTGGTGATAATCAGCTTTGTCATATACGACACTATAAATGAAAAGGGCTGCTGGTAAAACCAACAGCCCTTTTCATTTGTATTTTACAAAAGAATTTACGCGATGGATTCTTCGTCTTCCTGAATAGCTCTCACTTCACGAATTTCAGGAACACTGCGCAGGATGGCTTGTTCGATACCTGCTTTCAATGTCATTGCACTCATGCTACAGGAACTACAAGCCCCATGAAAACGCAACCGAACAACCATGTCGCTGGTGATGTCAATGAGTGATACATTGCCATTGTCAGCTTCAAGGTATGGACGCAAAGTATTGAGTGCATCTTCTACTCTCTTTAGTAAATCGGGGCTGGTGTTCATTTTGTAAATCAGAAATTTGTTAGTAGGTTATTAAGTTATTTGCTCGCAATTTAAAGCGACGATAATCTACAATCACCCCAATCTCTTTGGGTTAGTGGGCTGGCGGCCCAAGCGGCCCCCGCCTCCCTCGTCCCAGTGAGTTATTAAGTTATTAGGTTATTTGACGGCTCTTTACATTCGCGAGAATCTACAATCAGCAATCAGCAATCTATTCGGTTATTAAGTTATCGACTAAAACGTCCCTCGTCCCCTTTCCGTCCCTCGTCCCCAAATTAAGTTATTGGGTTATTAAGTTATTAGGTTATTTCGACGCGATTTAATGCCACCATAATCAACAATCAGCAATCTACAATCAACAATCCCTTCAGTACGCTGAAGCTACCACCTTCTCCGTCGGTGATTTTTCCGCATTACGAATCGCTATCTGTCGAATCACATTATCGGCAACATCTTCGAATGCTTTTGTGATTGGTGAATTGTCGTCGAGTGCAATTGGAATTCCGGTGTCGCCGCCTTCACGCACGCTTTGAACGAGAGGAATTTCTCCGAGGAAAGGAACGTTTAATTGCGTAGCCATATTTTTTGCTCCTTCTTTTCCGAAGATATAATATTTATTTTCCGGAAGTTCTTCAGGAGTGAAATAGGACATATTTTCGATGAGTCCGAGAACAGGGACATTGATCTGTGGCATTTGAAACATGCTGATTCCTTTGCGTGCATCGGCAAGCGCTACATGTTGCGGAGTACTCACGATGACTGCACCGGTGACAGGAACGGCAGAGACAAGAGTTAAATGTATATCGCCTGTTCCCGGAGGAAGATCAACCAGCATGTAATCCAGTTCGCCCCATTCTGCATCGCTGAACAATTGGTTCAGTGCTTTGGAAGCCATCGGACCGCGCCATGGAATTGCCTGGTTAGGATCCACTAGCATTCCTATTGAAAGAACTTTCACTCCGTATTTTTCAAAAGGAATCATAAACGTTTTGCCATCGCGTTCGTTCACGAACAATCTTTCGTTTTCCAGTCCGAACATGATGTGTTGGGAAGGACCATAAATATCAGCGTCGATCAAACCAACTTTAGCTCCCTTTTTCGCAAGAGCAACCGCAAGATTTGCTGCCACTGTAGATTTTCCAACGCCGCCTTTACCGGATGCAATAGCAATGATATTTCTAACTTCCGGCAAGAGCGCCTGATTATTTTCTCTCGTAGTGGTTGTTCGCGCAGTCATGTTGACCGTAACATTCGCTTTCTCATCCACAAAATGAATGATTGCATTAATACAAGCATTCCGAATGAGGTCCTTTAAGGGGCAAGCTGGAGTTGTGAGCACAACAGTAAAACTCACGTTCATCCCGTCAACCACAATATCTTCCACCATGTTGAGTGTGATCAGATCCTTTTTCAGATCCGGTTCGATCACATTTCGGAGAGCGTCAACAACAAGTTCTTTTGTAATAGCCATGGGTAAATTCTTAAGAATTACAAAGGTACAAAGAAGCAGGCTGAAAGCCTATTTCAGGGACGGAAGAGCTACAGGAAATGTCTAAAGCTTTAATTCTGTTGCAGGATCCCAGAAAAGTTCTGAAAAATTGAGCACTTTATCGTCTTTTATTTTAACACCCTCTTTTTCGAGCAGTTCCTGCATCTGTGTTGATGTTCCAAAATGATGTTTTCCGGTAAGCAAGCCGATCCGGTTCACCACTCTTTGAGCCGGAACCTTGGGTTTGATCGCATGTGCATTGTTCATCGCCCAGCCCACCATTCGGGAGGAGCGTGCTGATCCAAGGTATTTCGCGATTGCTCCGTAAGAAGTCATCTTGCCTTTGGGAATCAGGCGAACCACGGCGTAGACCTGGTCGAAAAGGATTCGAGTGTGGGTTTCTGTGTCGGCATATTTCTTTCGTGCAAAAGCAAAGGTATTTTAAATCCGGAAAAAAATTTGGAACGAGAGTGTATTTCATTGCGCTTCCCCCATGCCCGTGCTCCGCTCGTTCCTCGCTGCGCTGCGCAGAGTTAGATTGCGGAGTGATGGTCGTTGATAATCTAGAATTAAAATTAGAACAATCATTATTGATCCGAACATACCGATAGAAAAAGGATGGATAAAATATTTTAAATCTCATGAGTCTTTTGCTATCTAAGGTCCATTCCGCTGACGCACAGGCCTTCGTTAAAGACTTGTCCCAGCGGGATATTTAAAAAGCGCATCACTCCGCAATCTAACCCTGGGCGCAGCGAGGAACGAGCGAAGCACAGGCGGGGCGGAAGTGAGAAGGGACAAGATGTCGTTCCAAATCTTTCAGAGAGAAAATTTAAGATAACAAATGTTCAGTCCTTCTTTGAGCCAGATTTTTTCGTAGGTGGTTTTTATGGACAGGACATCATCGGCATATTCACTTTGATAGAGATGTTCGGTTTGAATTTTTATTGGCAAATTTTGGTCTTGAATTACTTCAAGTGTAAAGTCATACAAAAACCGACTGTCTGTCTTGAGATTCACAAATCCATTCGGTTTTAAAAACTGACGGTATAAATTCAGAAAACGATGTGAAGTAAGTCGTTTCTGATCGTCTCTTTCGCGAAGATGTGGGTCAGGAAATGTAATCCAGATTTCATCAACTTCATCGGGACCGAAAAAAGAAGCGATGTTTTCAATCTGGATCCTGAGGAAAGCCATGTTCTTGATTTGATTTTCAACGCCGGTTTTTGCACCACGCCAGAGTCGGGCACCTTTCCAATCGATCCCGATAAAATTTTTCTCAGGAAATTTCTCCGCAAGATTTACGGTATACTCTCCCCTGCCGCATCCCAGTTCCAGGACAATCGGAGCCTGATTATGAAAAAAATTCTCATGCCATTTTCCCTTCAATGCATGATCCAGTGGCGGATACGTCATTAAAGGTTGAATCAGATTCGGAAATGTCTCATTTTCCGCAAAACGTCTTAATTTATCTTTTCCCATAGTTCAGCCGAAGCGGGCACGAAAATAGAGAAATCATGCGAAATTAAATCAGTTTTCTCCGCCGGAAATAATCATTTCATTACCTGTAGTGGAATGCTGAAAGTTTCATCCATCCCGGCGATTCGAATAAAATACATACCCGGCTTCAGGTCAGTAATAATAAACGTCTTGATTGCTGGAACCGAAGTCCAGGAGTTCAGCAATTTTCCAGTGAGATCCAACAAGGAAACTGTGTATTGCTTGGAAATATTTCCGGGTATGTTCAAAGTAAATGAATTCGATGCAGGATTCAAGTAGATTTTTACACGGGAAGAATTCAGTTCCTGAATACCCACACCCAGACTGCCATTCACGTCGATATTTTGTACATAAAGATCCGTAGATGATCCGCTGCGATCGTCCTGCCAGGCAAGTACCAGTTGATTGTTCTTTTGTTCCGTGAGCGTTGCATTGCTTTTTCCGCTCGCAGTTGTTGCAACAGCCACCGTTTGATTTGCCCAAACAAAATTACCACCGGTATCTATCATTGCTGCAGAATACACATTCGAAGGAAAAGCATCATCAGCATATGTGACCATGAATCCTCTGCTTGTTCGCTGCGCATTTAATTGTGAGAATGAATTGCTTGTGGAAGTGAAGAGTGAGCCATTATTTCCAAACAATAAAATTCCCAACGGATCAATTTTCTGAATATAAATTTCATTGGTGATATTGTAGACTGCATAAATATTTCCTGCGTCGTCTTTTGCAGCATAAATATTATCAAGAGCAAGACTTCCGGGAATCGCAACTACATCCTGACCGTTTGCAGCGAGAAGCGAATTTCCATTTGCATCGATATGCTGAACATATCCATCCAGGTACAATCCGCTTCCACGGCCATCCATCCAGGCAACGATGCAACCTTCATCACCGTCTGAAAAAGGATTCATTGTAAGGATAAAAGGTATACTCCCTGCAGTTTGAAAACCTATATCCCCACCCCAGACGGATTGTGCACTCAGTCCGAATTTGTTAATCGAAAGCTCAAACTGCGAAGCGGAAAACCCGGATGCATTGGCTTTTTTAAAGAGCAAATAAAAACTCGTGTCATTGCAGAGAACAAGACGCGGATAACTATAATAACGCAATCCGGTTCCGCTGTGTTCGTAATGCAGGTATCCATTCTGTCCCCACATACGCGTACCGTCCTGAGTGATGCGCTGAATATAAATCCCTGTTGAATCATCCGATTGCCAGGCGATGATAGTAGTAGAATCCGGCATCGGTAAAACCTGTGGATTAACATCTGTATTTAATCCAAATGAAAGTTGCAATCCGCTGTTTCCCCACACCAGTTGACTATCCGGAGAAACACGTGAAGCGAAGACATCAAAATTTCCGGTACGACCGTCCTGCCATGCAACAACACCGTAGTTCATCGGATCCACGTTCATCGAATACACTGTAGTGAATGTTTGCTGGTGATCATCATCGCTCACCAATTTCCCGGTACTTCCCCACTGAGGGAATCCTTGTGCATCTACTTTTTGCATGTACACACTGTAACCGCCACCATTAGGCAAACGATAGCTGATGAGTGTATTTCCCATACTATCAGCAACTGCTATCGGATCGACACATTCCTGTCCCTGGGCTGCGAGTGTGTTAACTGCAGGATCAGTGACCCATTGAGCATTGGTGATCAAGGCTGAAAATACGACGATTACAAGAGTAAATATTCTTTTCATTGGTTTTGTTTTGGTCAACTAAATTAAGTATTTAATTTGATTTTAAGATCAGGCTGTGCAAAGCCTCTCTGTGCTCTTTGTGAAACCATTGTGTGCCTTGTGATGCAAGATTGCTTAACACCAATCTCTGAAATCAATTCATTAAAAATCCTGTACCACAAAGTGCACAAAGGTTTCACAAAGAGCACAAGGAAAAGGAATATATCTGATTTAGGATTTTAATTTAACTTTACTTTACAATAAAGAGAATGTCTGAACCGAAACGCATATTGGTAGCTCCGCTTGACTGGGGCCTTGGTCACGCGACACGATGTGTTCCCTTGATCCGTCGTTTCCTGGATGAAGGGCATGTTGTTTTGTTGGCAGCCGGTGGACATTCAGAAAAATTTCTTCATCAGGAATTTCCCGATCTGACAATCATTCCTAAAAAAGGATATGGGATCCAGTATTCATTGAAAACATCAATGACGTTGATGATGTTGTTTCAATCCCTGAAAATCCTGATGAATATTTTCCGTGAGCATCAATGGTTGAAAAAAATCATTCAGCAACACAAAATTGATGAAGTTGTTTCTGACAATTGTTATGGCTTGTGGAATAAAAACGTCCACAGCATTTTTATAACCCATCAATTGATGATTAAATGTCCGGCTGGGTTAAAATGGACAGAATCTTTGCTGCATCGAATTATCATCTGGTTCGTCTCCCGATACGACGAATGCTGGATTCCGGATGTAGAAAGAGAAGATAATTTGTCGGGAGATTTATCTCATCGCTATCCTGTGCCAGGAAATGCAAAATTTATTGGATGGTGTTCCAGATTTGCTGTTCAGGAAAATAAACTTACAACAGAAAACGAATATGATCTTTGCATTTTGATAAGCGGACCGGAGCCACACAGATCCACATTTGAATTAGAAAGTATTGAAGCATTGAAAACTTTTCGCGGGAATGCAATTCTCATTCTTGGAAAGCCGGGCAATGAAATACTTCCAGAACTTAAGGAAAATGTGAGAGTGTTCAATCATCTTAACACAAATGAACTTCAATTGGTTTTAATTAATTCGAAGAAAATTATTTGTCGGTCCGGTTATTCCACGATCATGGATTTACGTACTATCAATAAAGGAGCATTGCTCATTCCAACTCCGGGTCAAACGGAACAAGAATATCTTGCTGAATATTTGGATGGGAAAAATGGATTTGAAATGCTGAAAGCAAATGAAACGCTCTCAGAGAAAATTCAGGAATACGTTAAAGCAAATTCAGTAAAAAGAGAATTGCCGGAAGAAACATTTTGATCAGTGCGTATTAAAAATAAATTCCGGGGTAGTGATTGTGTTGCTCTGATGCAAGGCACGATCATAAATAAAAATATCGTACTTCATTGTATCGTTCAGCAATGGAAAAGGAAGGTTGAGTTCGCGAAGTATGTCTCCTTTCAGGGCTTTGTTTTTTCCATCCGGAGTGAGGTAAGGAATTCGTGAACTCACAGGAGTATCAATTGTATTCCAGACACCATTTTGTTTGATGAACATTTTCACGATAAAATTATTGTAATACTGGCTTGTAGGGTCATCAAAGATCGGATCATTCTCTCCGGATTCCCTGCTTTTGTAACCGATATCACCATCGCCATCAGTGAAAGAAATGGTCACATAAAACAATTGATCAAAACCCTGGTTGTCCTTCGTTGTATAGGCCGATTTGTATTCAATAGCAGGAATTACAGGATATTCATCGGGCTTTTTGCATGCAAAGACGAGCAGGGTTGCAAAAATCAGAAGAGTAAAAAGCCGGAGATACTTCATGGATTCGATTGAAAGGCTAAATTTACGAATTATTTAAACAAAACATCCAGCAAACCCATTTTATGGCACTTCTGTTACCTGTTAAAGGAATTCATCCAAGTTTTGGTGAAAATTGTTTTTTGGCCCCAAACTCTACTGTTGTCGGCGATGTGGTGATGGGAGAAAAATGCAGTGTTTGGTTCAATGCTGTTGTTCGCGGAGATGTGCATTCTATTCGCATTGGGAATAAGGTCAATATCCAGGACGGAGCAATCATCCATTGTACGTATCAAAAAGCTGCAACGGTGATCGGCAACAATGTGAATATCGGTCACAATGCATTGGTGCATGGTTGCACCTTGAAAGACAATGTCCTGATTGGCATGGGTGCAATCGTGATGGATCATGCGGTGGTTGAATCTTTCAGTATCGTGGCTGCAGGTTCAGTAGTACTTGAAAATACTATTATTGAATCCGGATTCATTTATGCCGGTGCTCCTGCAAAAAAGATTAAAGCAATCAGTTCAGAACAGAGAATATTGCTGGAAGAACTGGCGGATCGGTATGTGATGTATAGCGATTTCTTTAGAGGGGACGGGGGACCGATTTAATGGCGGGTAATTGTTGGCTAATCGTGTCGGTATTAAGTTCAGAGTTTCGTGTTCAGAGTTCCGTGTTCTGGGTGTAGACAGAGGTGGTCTTTGAATTAGCTATGAAATTTTTCTAAAAGTCAAAATTGACTCCAAACCCGGAAGATAAATTTTCAAACTAAAAATTCTTTAAATGGAACACAAAAAGCTACATGTTTCCCCTACCTAATACCTTATACCTTATACTTAATACCAAAAACTACAACCAAATCTCCTTCTTCTCCAAACTGATTTTATTCTTGAAAAAGAACTTCGTGCTTTCTTCGAAAGATTTTGTAAAATCGCTGACGTAGAAATGGTGTGTTGGTTTATTTTTAGGGGCGAGAAGTTTTTCTTTTTTGAGTACTTCTTTTACTGAGTCTGCAACGACACCGGCGGAATCTACGATATCAATTTCTTTCTTGTAGTATTCCTCGACTTCTTTTTTAATGAGCGGATAGTGTGTACAGGCGAGAATCAGGGAATCTATTTTCGCAAGCTTACGGCTATCGAGATAAGAGGCAATGACTGTCCGACTGATTTTATTATCAAAGAATCCTTCTTCAATCATTGGAGCAAGAAGCGGTGTTGCCAATGAAGCAACTTCAATTTTTTTATCTTTCAAATGGATTTTCTTCGCGTAAATATCGCTCTTAATTGTTCCTTTTGTTCCTATCACTCCGATCTTGTGATGATTTTTATTAGAGGTCACGTAGTCGACGACAGGATCAATTACATTCACTACAGGGACTGCACCGCCAACAAAATCTTTTACTGTTTCATAGGCTACCGATGAAGCCGTATTGCAGGCGATCACGATCATTTTGCAATTCTCCTTCAACAGAAACTGACTGATACGGATAGCATAGTACTTGATTGAATCCGGACTTTTATCACCATAAGGCAAATGCGCTGTATCGCCGAAATACACCAGGGATTCATTTGGCAAAACCTTTTGAATTGCGTTGGCTACTGTGAGACCACCGATACCGGAATCGAAAATCCCGATTGGACGATTTGCGGATGATCCGCCAGACTTCTTTTTGGCTGTCATAGGAGACAAAAGTAAAACTCCGAAGCATTGCTCCTGCCACCGGATTAAAATATTTGTACACGAACGAAAGGCAGGATATTTTATTTTGCTGTCTTCATGATGTCTGCCACCAGCCGGGCATTCAGATCATCCAATTGTTCGAGTTCGCGGATAATGTTCGCATGATCTTCTGCATCACGATTTTGGCTCATTTTCCATTTGCCTTCTACCCTATCCATGCTGATCTCGAAACCTCTGATTCCCTTTAAGGTTCTTTTGCATCTTGTCCGGCGGCATATCCGAAACATGAAATGGTTTCTTTGAAATGATTTCATATTTATTCACCATTTCGTGCAGACTCGTTTTGAGCATTTCATCGTTCATCAGTTTAATTTTTCCATATACATGGACAGCAATGTAATTCCATGTTGGCACATTCATGTGATTGTACCAACTTGAAGAAATGTAGGTATGTGGGCCCTGAAAAATAAGCATAGCAGAATCTCCATTTTTCATTGCTTTTGCTTGCGGGTTAGCGGAAGAGAGATGTCCGCACAAGACATTTTCATTCATAGAATTCAAACTCAATTCCATTGGAATGTGTGATGCAAATGGCATATCATCAATGGTAGTAATGAGAGTGGCAAATGAATTTTCCCTGATAAATCCTTCGATCTCCTTCAGATCAGTATTTCTATAATAAGCCGGTATGTACATCAGGTAAAGATAGAAATCTTCGAGAAAAATGTCAGGTGGTTAGAAGCAAACTTCTTCATCCGACTTTCTTTCTTCCAAGTTTTGTACGTACATCGAGATAATCAATGTAGTATAATAATTTCATGGAAAAACTATTCAACTGATCGGCAGCAAGGGTACGATCGAGGTTTCGGAAATATGGATTGATCAATTGATCGCCGACATCCTGGATATTGTTCTTCCAAACCAGATTAAATTCGCTTCCGGGAGCAAATCTCCAGGAGTAAACCATATCAACATTAAACAGATTAAAATTAATATTCGTATTCCCTGTAAATAAATTGTTTAAAGCCAATTCCCCGTCTTCAAGCAGGGTATAATATTTCTTGTCTTTGACATTTGAAAAATAATGTCTTCCCCGCAATTGAATTCCCATTGAATTATTGAAGGTATATTTTACACTGAGTACATTTTCAATTGTCTTTCGGTCCCTTTGAGCAAATAAAATATCATTTGTTATTTCATCAGTGGAAGCATATCCTGCATAATCGTATCGTGGACCAAGCATTGATTCGAGGCTAATGGCAAGATGATCATTGAATCGAAAATTCTGATACAAATCCGAATCAAATCCCCATCCCTTAAAACGATCTTTAAACTTTACATAATAGAATAAACTTACATAATACTTCTTTGAATAATTTGTCGAAAGATTAACTCCAAAACCATAATATGGCAATTCTTTATAAACTCTTCCGGGAGTTCTAGCTTCATAAAAATCATTGGCATAATGCGGATTGATATCTGCATTCAAATTCAGTGACCATAGATTTTTAAACTGGGTATAATTCCAGACATACATATAGAAACTCTGGAAGGATCTTGGATAATAACGCGACAAGTACCAAATTCCAACTCCGGTATTATTGCGGTTATAGAATTTTCCGGGTTTAAAAATATTATAACTCACATCCACCTGCTGGTCAATTTCATTATTATTGAACAATATCCCCAGGTCATTGGGATCGTATTTATCATCCCAGAAATATTGCCCCAGAGTGAATGTAAACTTTCCGCTGGTCTTTCCTCCTGTAAGCATGTAGTGATATCCGGTATTGGTGCGATCCATCACATTGTATTGACTGCTACTTGCTGCTTTTCCGGAAATGTTATACGTATTTGTTTTGTCGTTTAAAGAAAACATCCCTGCTGTCAGGTTTGCATCATAGGTGGAACCATTACGGAGTACATTTGTATTGATCAGGGTTACTGAAGAACTGTTTTTCAATGACTGATCCAAAACGAGGATGTTATAATTGGCCAGGGGTTGTGTTTCGATTTCCCGCTCCTGCCCTTCCGAACTTTCAAGAGTAGCATACATGGGTCGTGTGACAGCATTGAACACACCTATTCCCAATCCTCCTGTTGTTCGCCCCGAAACTTTTGTCGCATTCAATAATTTCGATTCAGTAGGGTTCTTGATAATTGTTTCATTCGAAGTTGCTTCATCATAAGGTCTTCCGTAATTGACAGGTTCGTTTCCGATTCTTCTTGAATAAAAGAATCCACCTTTATTGAAAAGCTCTGTGCCTTCGGTGAAGAAGCCCCGGTTTTCATTGTAGCGGATTTCAAAAGGAGAAAGATTCAGAATGCGATTGTCGGATTGCACTTGTCCGAAATCCGGAATCAAGGTCATGTCTAAAGTGAAACTCTGACTAATCCCATATTTCAAATCCATACCACCATTGAAATTGGTATTGGTATTTTTCAATCCGGGGGTATTGTACGGATAATGGTCGAGGTAAGCAGAAATGTATGGCGACAATGAAAGTCTCACGGGAGGTTTTATGTCTTTGATACCAGACATCTGTCCCCACTGCGTCATGAACCCGTTTACTGCCGGGTCAACTTTACTCCAGAAAAATTGCTGGCTCGACACATCCCGTGTACGCATAAAATTAACTGCCCAGGTTTGTATGTCTTTCTTTGGAAAACGCAATGCTGAATATGGAATTTTCATTTCTGCATACCAATTGTTACCATCGATCCGTGCGGCGCTTTCCCATACAGCATTCCAGCTTGGATCTTCGGCATTATTTTCACTTGCATACCGTGCATCAAATTGAACACCGGATGGAGTCACAAAAAAACCATAACCACATTGGTGTTCATCGTAGGGATCAAAAAACACAGCGAATAAGTCGGCGCTGCCGATATTGTCCCGTGTACTCAATTCATGTTTAATGCTGTCAGGCGAAATATCGTGCATGCAAGCCGCTATATAAACAGCCTGATCATCATAGGAGATGAACACTTCTGTTGTAAGTCCATCACGTTCTGTGCGACCGGCGACGGGTCTGGTTTCTGTGAATCCATTCACTTTACAGGAAGAACTCCAGCACGTATCATTTAAAATGGCATCGATTCTGGGCGTCTGAAAAATCCGCTCAGCCTTTAGAGCTCTTCGAACCTCGTCAGCTTGAGTCTGATAAGTCAAAGTCGTGCAATAAAAAAGTAAAAATAAATTCCGGAAAAAATTCATCATTTTTAGTGTCATTCCTGGGACGCTATGGAAACCCGATTTGTTACAATTCTTCTCCCCCATTTCCGAAGTAAATAAACGACAGAAAATGATCAATCCGTGTTAATGAAACGTGAAGGATCAGGATTTATTAGGATTCTTTTGACAAAAATTCAATTTTGCGAAATTTGAAGAAATGATTTAGCTGTCTCGCCGGATTCCTATCTTTGTGTAACATGGCAGGCAGGGCAATACTAAACACAGCACTTGGGTTTCTGGAAATAGTTTCCACAGACGATGCAATTTGCAAATTAAGCATGTTGGATCAACGGCCTGATCATTTAGGAGAACAATCAAGCGATGCTATTTTAAAAACCTGTGTCGAAGAACTTGAAGCTTTTTTTGAAGGACGTTTATTGCAATTCAGTGTTCCTGTTGCACAGACAGGAAGCGATTTCCAGCAAGGAGTATGGGCTGAACTTTTAAAAATTCCATTTGGAGAAACGATCTCTTATCTTGAATTGTCAAAAAGAATCGGAGACGTGAAAGCCATCCGCGCCGTGGGTACAACAAACGGCAAAAATCAGATTGCAATCATTGTTCCCTGTCACCGTGTCATTGGCTCGAATGGTACACTCACCGGTTATGCTGGCGGATTATGGAGAAAGCAATGGTTGCTTGAGCATGAGATGAAAATTAAACATGGGGTGAGGATGCTTTTTTGACTTTAAGGTTCCAGAATAATTTTCATTTAATCTAAGGGCTCCTCCAATAATTTTTCGAAAGTTTTAAATAAAATTCGAGCAAATTTAAATCGTTGAGCGATTTAAAGTGGATAAAAATCACACAATTAAAAAACAACGGATGAATATCCGTCGAAGCGCTTAACGAATAAAATAAATTGTAGAAGTAAATACGGCAGAGCTGGGAATTAGCCGGCCCTAATGTGTAGAAGTAAATACGGTATAACTTTGTGTTCCGGATCGATGGATGAGATTTAATGCATGAATATCTATTTCAATCAAATTAGATTAGAGTCTTTTTCCTGTTCAATCCAGAACAAATTTAATCGCCTGAACTCCTGCTTCACTTACAATTCGAATCACATATACACCTTTTGATAATCCCGACACATTTGGAATGAATTCGTTTTCTCCGCTTTGAAATACACTTTTCGCGAAACGCCCAAGATCTTTGCCACTGATATCGAACAAGGAAAATGCAAGTTTTGTGGATTGCTCCAGTCTCATATGAAGAACAGGTTGCCCCGTTTTATAATTTATCCAGAACAAGGAATTGTTGTCAGGAATTCTTCGGAACATTTGTAATTGTACAAAGCTTTTGAAATGGCAGAGTTGAGGGTGTGGCTGTGAACCCTCCGGCTGGTAAAACTAAAGATGCAGGATGTTGTTGCAGCGTATTTGTTTTCGAAAATGTCATTGGAACGATTTGCATTCCAGCGTTGACAGCATTACAACTCAGGATTCCTGCTCCTGTTTTAATCATGTACATATCATTAAAGCCCTGACCAAAACTTTCGGTATAGCCGGCAAGAAGAAAATTCTCCGAGCCGAGCGATTTTACAGACAAGCCAGTTTCGTAACTGCTACCACCGAATGCCTGTTGCTGAATGATAGTTCCTGCTGTATCAATTTCTGCAAATAAAATATCGGTTTGACCATGAGATCCAAAATTTGTAGTTCCTGTTAAAGCAAGATGTCCATTGGGCAAAGCAATGATATCACGCACATCATCATCGTTAATCGGCTTTCCCCAGTGCAAAACCTGAATTTATTGTGCCAATTGAATCCGGGATGAGAATTGCAGCATCGGAGAATTTGGATTGGGATTGAATGCAGGAGAATAGCTCAGAGATCCAATTACAAGATCGCTTCCATATTCTTGCAATGCATAACCATGATCCCATCCAAAAAATCCCGGGCATGAATATGCATATGCCCATTCGAGATTACCATTGTTATCTGCCTTTACAACAGCAATATCCAGCGGCCCACCGTTCTGAACATGGGTAAGTCCGCATACCACTGCTCCACCATCTTTTGCTTAGCAATCACTTTTCTTCCTTCATTGATGAGGCTGTCGCCAAACAAACTTGACCAGATCACATTTCCTGCTGAATCGAGTTTGACAAGAAAAATAAATCCGGGTCCGGCGAACCTGCGTGACCTGTCATGAACAGATTGTTTCCATCAGCCTGACATACATCAAAACCCCAGCCTCCGATAGTAAGATGTTTATCCCATATCAATGCTCCGTTCGTGTCCACTTTGCAAAGAAATGGCTGATCGCTACTAAAGCTGTTGGTATATCCTGTCATGACAATTTTCTTGTCCTTTGTAAGTGTTGCAGAAAGCGGAATATCTTCTGCCGGTCCACCGAGAATTGTCTGATGCACAAGATTTCCCGATTCATCTGTTTGCAAGACAAAAACATCGTAACTCCCATTGCCTGCTGATGTTGTGTGTCCGGTAAAAACATAACGTGAACCGATGACCATAGCCTCTGTGCATACTTCTTCCCCTTGCCCTCCGGCAATCAGTTCGAAATAAGTTTGAGCACCGCCAGTTTTAGCTGTCAACAACCAACAAGAATTAAATAAAATAATTTTCAGGATGCTTTTCATCTTAATAAATTGCTTTGAATTAAATATTGCATTTATCCACCACTAAAATACAATTTGTCATTCAACGATGGAGAACATTAACATGCAAGCGAAAAGCTTAAAACAAATTCAAGAATAAAATTGAGTGGGTTCTTAATTTTGTTAAGAAGACGCATTATTGTTGGAGTTTTCTTAACTACTCTATTTTTCCTTTGGTTCAGGATTGAATTATCTCCCCTGTAGAAATCGCTTTCACCGGCCGGTCATCACGGCCCATGGTTTCGAGTTTTTCGAGAGCGGTGACGGTGAGACTGCAGAAACCGAATTCTTCGTCTACTTTTCCTTTGATGAGATAAGTACCGCGGCCACGGAAAGGGAACTGTTCCACGACTTTTGGAAAATGCGTGGTGTCGAAAAAAAATCCATTCCGGTCGAGGAAAGTTCCGAACATCATGGTCTCGCGTTTGACGGTGCTGGTGTATTTGAGTGTAACAAGGTAACCGGCAATGGTAATTTCTTTCCCTACATATTTCGGAAGATCCGCGGCGAGAAGATCGCTAGAAATGGGATCACGAAGGAGTGTAAACGGCGAACACAAGGGAAAGCCGAGGATTTCAATTTCATCCATCGCGTCATCAAAGGCTCCGTGATGCAGCTCGGGTAAATGAAAATTTTTCACACCCACATCAAAGAGCTCCGGTTTGGCATCGGATTTTTTCTGCGCGCCGAGGAGGATATGAATGTCCCAGAGCAATTGCTTCTTCGTGCGTCCGGTAAAACGAAAAGCCCCGATGCGAATCAGAATGCGGAGTTGTTCCACGGCAATGCTTACGCGTTTTGTAAAATCCTGCAGACTGCCATACGCTCCGTTTCGCACCCGGTCTTCGAGGATTTGTTCCGCTACTTTTTTCTCCAGTTCGCCGAGGTGAATAAAACCAAGATAAATATCGTCTCCCTGAATCGAAGTCACGTATTCGCTCTTGTTGACACATGGCGCGTGCACCACCGCGCCGGACATGCGGGCTTCGTGTACATAAAATTCAGTCCGGTAAAAACCGCCGAAATTATTGATCACACCTACCATGAACTCCTTCGGGTAATGTGCCTTGAGATACAAACTCTGGTAACTCTCCACCGCGTAGGAAGCGGAATGTCCTTTGGAAAAAGAATAACCGGCGAAACTCTCGATCTGTCTCCATACTTCCGTGGTAATTGTTTCGGGATAGCCTTTCTCTTTGCAACAGAGAAAAATTTATCACGGATCTTCGCGAACTCCTCGCGTGAACGAAACTTCCCCGACATTCCCCTACGCAGCACATCGGCTTCCGAGAGCGAGAGTCCGGCAAAGTGATGCGCTACTTTGATCACATCTTCCTGGTAAACCATGATGCCGTAGGTTTCTTCCATCAGCTCTTTCATGAGCGGATGGATATAGGGCACGCCGCGCGGGATCGTGTGTGCGTAAAATGTATTCACGCATCATCCCCGATTTCGCTACACCCGGACGAATAATGGAACTCGCCGCTACCAATTGGATATAGGTATCGACACGCAGCTTTCTGAGCAACATTCGCATGGCAGGAGATTCCACATAAAAACATCCGATACAACGCCCGTTGCGAATAAGTTGTTTGATCGTTTCATCCTGCTTGAACTCCGCGATGTTGTGAATGTCGATATCGATACCACGGTTACGTTTTACAATTTCGACGGCGTCTTTGATGTGGCCCAGTCCGCGCTGACTGAGAATATCATATTTGTACAAACCGATATCCTCCGCTTCGAGCATACTGAATTGTGTCGTAGGATAACCTTTGGGTGGCATATTGGTAGCGGTGTACCAGGTCACAGGTTTTTCCGAGATCAATACGCCTCCTGCGTGGATACTCAGGTGACTGGGGAAATCGACGATGCGTGTTGAGTACAAACGGATAAGCTGGGCAATGCGATCAGGTGTATCGGGATGTCGTCGACTCTCCGAGATGGCATCGATCTCTGCTTTTGGCAAACCAAAAACTTTTCCCAGTTCGCGCACGATGGCATTGAACTGAAATGTAGAATACGTGGCCAGCAAAGCCACATGCTCACGGCCATGACGACGGAAAATATAATCGGTGAGCTCATCGCGGTCTTTCCAGGAAAAATCGAGATCGAAATCCGGAGGATTGCTGCGAAAGGGATTGATGAAACGTTCGAAGTAGAGATCGAGATCGATCGGATCCACATCGGTGATGCGCAGGCAATACGCGACAATGCTATTCGCCCCGCTGCCGCGTCCGACATAAAAATATCCTTTGTGTTGCGCGTAGCGGACGATGTCCCAGTTGATCAGAAAATACGGAGCGAAGCCCAGCTCGTTGATCATCTGCAATTCCTTGTCGACACGCTGTCGCACTTCTTCGCTTCCGGTTCCGTACCGATACTCGAGTCCTTTGTAGGTTTCCCGGCGAAGAATTTCGCGGTCGAGCAATTTACTTCCGGAGAAGGTCCGTTTGTTTTTACTCTCGTGGTAATCGAAAGCGATCCCGCAAGGCTCCAGCAATTCCTGTGTGTTGCGAATGATCTCCGGGAATTCTGCAAAGCGATTGCAAAGTTCTTCCTGCGTAATCATCACTTCGTCTGCTGAAGCAAGCTCCTCCGCCCCGACTTTACTCAGCAAAGTATTGTTTGCCACAGCTCTCAGCAAACGATGTGTATTGAAATCACCGGGTGTATTGAATGTAACAGGATGGAGAATAACCATTCGCTTTGTCCGGTTTTTCCAGGCAGAAAAACGGATGCGTGAAAGTTCTGTTTGTTTTACTCCGATAAAAAAATGAAATGTGTTCTTTGCGAAATCCGGGAAGAGCGCGGGGAAATCAGCTCTGATCACACGTTCGAAGGGAATGATCCAGCTTACATTTTGCAGAACAGGTGGAATGTCGGGCATATCAGGAACTTCGTTTGTTCCTCTTCTCAGGCAATGCGTAAGAAATTCATTCAGCTCATGAAAGCCTTCGTTATTTTTTGCAACACCAATGTATAATTGTCTTGCTCCGATTCTGAAATCAATACCAACTGCCGGCTGCACTTCATATTTGGGTGCCAGTCGGATAAAATCCAGAACACCGGAAGTATTGTTGATATCCGTGAGTACCAATTTCCGCACACCACAACGCTGCGCCGCTGCGAGGAGCTGCTCTACGTTCAGCGTTCCGTATTTGAGGCTGAAATAGGTGTGGGTGTTCACGAACATTTAGCAAGGTTGGTTACTGGGTTATTAAGTTATTAAGTTATTGGGTTATTGGGTATCTACTTTCGGGTGACGGTAATAACTTAATAACCCTATAAATAATAACCATTTGTCATTCGTGAACTCTCCACTCCCTGGGATGAAATAACTTAATAACCCAATAACTGAATAACTAAAACCCCGATTTCGCTCCGGGCACCGGTAGCAAAAAAACCGGGCCCGAAGAGAAAATCGTTTGTCATAACAATCAAAAGCCGGACTTACATGATTGTATAGTCGTCATTCTGATTGACTATAATGTAGTCATTGTTTTTACAAAAAATAAAAATAATTTTCAATCCGGGAGAATTGATTGATTGTGAAGGGGATTATTTTTTCGAAGAAAAGAAAAATGCAAAAAAGAGATTCCCTGTAAAAAGAGGGTAAATTCCGTCTTTTTACAGGGAACATTCTGGTTTCCAGATGGTGTAATTATTCTAAAACAATTTGTAAATCAATCTTTCACAAATGCAGCAGATATACTTTTACGATCAGCAATCAGATTCAGATAATACATTCCCTGACTAAGATTCTGAACCGATATCTGGATCGAAGCATCATTCACCGTGAATTGTTTTTTCCAAACAATTCTTCCAATTTCATCCGACAAGGTTAACTGAACATTTTTCTTATCTATGTCAGCAGGAAGTTTTAAATTGATAATGTCGGATGCAGGATTCGGATAAATGTTCAATGAAACGGCAATTGAATTTTGCTGAACACCGGTATTCAAATCATTGATGCTGGTAATGTGTGTGGAGAACAATCCACTTCCATGGGTTGCAACAGCAACCAGACCATCTTGCGTCCGGGTATCAATCATGTCCACGACAGCACTGCCAATAGAGTTCGGGCCTTGTTGCGTCCACACGCTTGCATTGTTAATCAAAGTATCTGTTGAATACAAACCGGTGCTCGTACCGACAAGATATACTGTACCATCGGAAACAGGTAGAATACTCGCCCAACGAAGCGAAGGTCCATTGCCTGTTCCATTTGCATTTTGTTCCAGATTGCCTGCTACACGTGCCCATGTTGTTCCGCCATCTGTTGAATAAAACAAACTGTAAACAGAGTAATTCGAAAACACAACGAGAACCTGATCAGCATTGTCAGGATTCACTGCAATGCAACTTGTAAAACCGTTTGCAGGAAAAGTTGAACCGGTGATATCCACCCGTGTTGGTGAACCGACATTTGCATTGTCGACACGATACACTGTGCCTTCATCGGTTACATAGTATAAACGATTCGCAGGAGTTTTTGAAATTGCAAGTGCGGAAACAGATTCGGTTGACACACTCATAGAGTCAGAAAACTTCAGCCAGTTTGTTGAAATGGAATCCCATTGGTTTGACAAAGCAATTCCCGACAAATCATCATTCCTCCATATAAATTTTCCGGCGGCGAGGTACATTATATTATTGTTGTTCGGATCCAGGAGATATGGATTGATGAACTGATATCCCTCAGCACCGATAGGGTCAATGCGCATGTATCCGGTAACGGCACCATTGGCATCAACAGTAGTCTTTGCCATTTTTCCCTGCTGTTTCGAGAAATAATAATTTGCACCTCCATCACTGATCTGGCAATAAGATCCATCGCCATCAAAGGAATGCACCCATGGAGTAAGTGGGTTGGTTGAATTTGTATAATAAGTACCGTTGTCCTGTAAGCCACCGATTACAATATCATTCAAACTTCCGTGGTCAACAGTAACAGTATAAAACTGCGTAGTGATGTAACCGTTATTCATGTCCTGCCACACAACCGGAGTCGCCGAATTATCGAGCGTACGTGAAACACCGCCATCACAACCGACATACATGACATTCGGATCAGAAGGGAGAAATGCAAATGCATGCTGATCCGGATGGTGATTTGGATATTCATCTACGAAAGGAAGAGCTGCTCCGGGAGCATAACCACCGATCACATCAGTATGTGTGGAATCAGAAAAAGCAGAAGTGGAACGGAAAATATTTGTTCCTCCTAAAAATACCATGTTTGAATTTCCGGGTCTCACTTTTACTACCACATCGTATCCTCCCTGTGTATTCATCCCATTGAACACGCCAATATTTCCCGGCAGGTTCGCCGACAAATCAGTCCACACACCTCCTGCTCCTGTACCATCGCCGGAAACATATTCATATTTCCACAGACTGTTCCACAGTGTATCGCCCTGAAAATCTGTACTCATTCTTCCATAGCCGGGAGTGGGGCCAAAGAAATACACTATGCTTTCATTGTTGGGATCTATTCCGATTCCGAGACGATTATAATTTGGAGGGAAATTCACCGGGAGAATATTTACGAATGAACTTGCCGGTGCCAGTCTCCAGATTCCTTTTTGAGCACCATCACTACTCAAACTTGCATACACTATACTTGTGGGAGTAATTGCGACATCGGTAAAATAAGACTGTGTGGATTGCAAACCTCCTGCACCTTTCACCCTCGTCCATGAAGTACCTCCGTTACTACTTCGAAAAATTGCATCATAAGCAGCTGCATAAACAACATCCTGAGCAGTATTCCCCGGATCAATCGCAACATTCCAGGTAACATCCCAAACATTATCGAAGGTCTGCGGTGTTCCGGAAACTGTGCTTGCCAATGAATTCCAGGTTACACCGCCATCTGTAGACTTATACATTCCATTTCCTAAATAAAAAGAAGCACCTCCGCTCGCGGATGTTCCGTATGCCTCACCGGATAAATAATACCAGGTTTGCTGGTGACCTGCACGTGTATCCTGAACCACTGCATTGACACCGGGATATCCGTTCACAGGAGATACGCGTGTCCAGTTCTGACCACCATCAATACTCCTCCACATTCCTCCACTCACTCCGCCTGCAAGAACGATATCTTCGTTTGTCTGATCAATGGCCAGAGCTCTTGTACGACCTCCCAGATTCCATGGCCCGCGAAAATCCCAGGTTCCGTTGATCCTTGCACTTCCATTTGAAAAGCGCTCCATTGCTTTTGGAAGCGTAGCTGCAAAAGCCAGTTCTTTTTCCCGCATCATTCCGGGGATATGTCCGCTCACCGGATCTTTCAATCGTTTCAATTCCCATTGTTGACGCTCCCTTGCTTCGGATTCCGCTTCGCCTCCTCGTGATTTTGTTTTTTTCTCCTGAACGGATTGTGTATTTCGCGAACATGACAGTACGATACATACTGTAAATAGAATTGCCGGGATTAGAATTTTTTTCATTCGTTTTATGGGTATTTGAGAGTATTCAAATTTGTTTTTAAAACTAAGAAAATCCTGGAATAAATTTAAGGGCAATCTATTTTATTATTTTCTTCTCAAACAGAAAAATTATTCATTTTAACTCTTTTCTCATCCTATTTCCCTGTAAATGGATTGAATGTCCGCCTGTGCATTCCGTTCCCAACAGCCCGCTGTATCGAACCTTCGCCGAAACGCCGGCGCATTTTGTCCATGGCCTGGTAAAGGCGGATCATTTCTTCGCTGTCTTCGAAGAGATTAATCTGATATCCTCCACCCACAAGATGACTGAAACGAACACCGATCAGGCGCACCAGCAGGCGGCGGTTGTAGAGCTTTGCAAAAATTTCCTTCACCCGCGACATGAGTGTATGATCGCTGGACGTATGCGGAATGCGCGCCTGCATGGTGTGCGTGTCAAAATTTGAGTAGCGTATTTTTACGGTTACACATGCAGTTAGTTTGTCTTCCGAACGCAACTGAAAAGCCAGTTTCTCCGTCATACCCACGAGCAACTCCCCCAGCCGCGTCACATCAATCGTATCCTGATCGAATGTCTCTTCGGTAGAAATAGATTTCCGTTCGTTATACGGCTCTACCGGGGAGTTGTCGATACCGTTGGCTTTCTTCCAGATGGCAATTCCGTTTTCGCCGAGTACATTTTCCATGAGCTCCACCGGCATCTGCTGCAGCGTATAGATTTTCTCCACGCCCATATTGCGCAGGAGGTGATAGGTCTTCTCTCCTACCATTGGAATTTTATTCACCGACAGCGGTGCCAGAAAATTTTTCTCCTCGCCCATATCAATTTTCATTTGTCCGTTCGGCTTGGCTTCGCCGGTGGCTACTTTCGAAACGGTTTTATTTTTCGACAAACCAAAAGAGATGGGCAATCCTGTTTCTTTTGTGATTCTGTGCCGGAGTTCCGTTGCCCAGGTATAGCAACCAAAAAAACGATCCATTCCCGTGAGGTCGATATAAAATTCATCGATGGAAGATTTCTCATAGAGCGGAACATGCTCGCCAATAATTTCCGTGACCATATCGGAATAATAACTATAGCGATCGTAATCGCCGCGAACGATAATCGCATCCGGACACAGCCGGCGCGCAAGTTTCATCGGCATCGCGGAATGTACACCATAAGCTCTCGCCTCATAGCTACACGAGGCCACCACCCCGCGATCGCTCGTCCCACCGATGAGCACAGGTTTTCCCTTCAGTCGCGGATGTTCAAGACAGGAGACCGAGACGAAGAAAGAGTCGAGGTCCATGTGGACTATTGTGGAGTTCAAGGTTCAGGGTTTAATTTGGTTCCGGGTTTCGGGTTCAGAGTTCCGAGTTGGCGTGGACTTTATAAATGCTTTTCCGCTATTCAAATTGGTCCCTCGTCCCTATTCAGTTATTAAGTTATTGAGTTATTAGGCTGAGGCTTCGTCCCTCGTCCCTATTCAGTTATTAAGTTATTGAGTTATTAGGCTGAGGCTTCGTCCCTCGTCCCAACGTCCCTCGTCCCTATTCAGTTATTAAGTTATTAAGTTATTAGGCCCTTCGTCCCTCGTCCCCTTCAAAAAAGTACTTGCTTTTTTAAATTCTACTCTTTACTTTTGACTGCTTAACAATCAATTCAGATGACTACATTATAGTCATTCGAAATAATGGAAACAAATAATCTTATAAACTCTTTGCGGCTTTGGGAGAAATAATTTCGTCCCCTCAGAACAAAGAACGCGAAGATGATAATACTGCTCACCCAATCTACAATCAGCAATCCAAAATCCTCAATCCAAAAAAATGTTTTTCAACACCAACATCAAAATCCTCCGCAATCGTCGGAACCGTACACAGGACGTAGTTTCGAATGAACTGGACATCAGTAGGTCAACATTAAACAGCTATGAAAATGGCAGCATCAAGAATCCGACACTGGATGCTTTGATGGCCTTTTCGAAATATTTCAAAGTATCGATTGATACACTGGTGAAAGTAGACATGAGTAAACTTTCGGGATTCCAGATGTCGGAGCTGGAGAAAGGGAACGATGTGTATGTGACCGGTTCGCGTTTGCGTGTGCTGGCGACAACTGTGGATAGCCAGAACCGTGAAAACATAGAGATGGTTCCGCTGAAAGCGAAAGCGGGATACAAAGCCGGTTTTGCGGATCCGGAATTTATCCAAAAGCTGCCGACATTTCAGTTGCCGCTGTTGCTGAACGACCGCAAGTACAGGATGTTCCAGATCAGCGGCGATTCCATGTTGCCGATTCCGGATAAGTCCTGGATCATCGCGGAATATCTGGAAAACTGGTACGACATCAAAGACGGTCACGCATATATAGTATTGACACAGGATGAAGGCATTGTTTTTAAAGTTGCAATTAACCAACTTCGTAAAACGAAAACGATCACCCTGAAATCACTCAACCCTGCCTATTCTCCGTATGAAGTTCCTGTAAACGAAGTACGAGAAGTGTGGAAATTTTGCAATTACATGAGCAGCGAACTTCCTGACAATTCAATTGCCAAAGATGAACTGCTGGCGAAATTGATTCAGCTGGAAGGGGATTTGAAGGGGATGAAGAAAGTGCTTGAATAGAGATTAGAAATTAGAGATTAGTTGTTAGTATGGGATTGGTATTCTAACCATTAATATCGAGCGCGCTTACCTTATACTTTATACCTAATACTTTATACCCTACATTTTATACCTCATCCTCTATACCAGTCAACGCGATTTTAAACACCTCCACAGATGGCTACAGCTGATAAACTAAAAATAAAAGAAGACACCGGAATTTACGTGATCAATGCGCCGGGGGATTTTGAAAAGAATTTGGGGAAATTGCCGAAAGGTTCGTCGATATTAAAGACGGTGAAAGAGGCCAGGCAAATTCATTGGTTTGTAAAAAATAAAGCTCAGCTGGAAAAAGAAGTAGAGAAAACAATAAAACTTCTTAAAGACGGAATGGTGCTCTGGATTTATTATCCCAAAACAACATCCGGAATTCAAACGGATCTGACACGTGATAAAGGCTGGGACAAATTGCTTGCTCACAAGGAAATGCAATGGCTCAGTTTAATTTCATTTGATGATACCTGGTCGGCTTTTGCTTGTCGAATGAAAACAGAAGCAGATCTTAAAAAAGAAAGCAAACCAAGAGAGCGTCCGATTTTTGATTATATCGATCCGGTGAAAAAGATCGTCAGAGTTCCGGACGAATTAGCAAAAGCATTCAGGAAAGAAAAAAAGCTTGCAGCCTATTTCAATTCACTCGCCTATTCACACCGCAAGGAATATGTCGAATGGATTGTTTCTGCGAAGCGCGAAGAGACAAGGGCGAGAAGAATTCAGGGAACTCTTGAGAGATTGGGAAAAGATTGCTGATTTTGGATTGCTGATTGAAGATTGGCAGTGTTTTTTACAAGGAATTTTAATAAATTGTGGATTGTAGATTGGGCGGCAATCAATCTACAATCAGCAATCTAAAATCAACAATCCTAAGAATGCCTTGGTTGACCGGCAAGAGATCTCATCGCAAACAACACACTCATCACCGTGAGAATCGCCCCCATTAAAAAAGGAGCTCCGGGGAAATTTACAGGTGCATTGACGGCGGTGAAATAGGAAAATAAACTGGTCATCAGCACCGGGCCAATAATGGATGTAATACTGACCACACTGGTTAATGCTCCCTGTAATTCTCCCTGCTCATTCGGTGGAACCTGCGATGAAATAATTCCCTGCAATGCCGGACCGGCGATTCCTCCCAAGCCAAGTGGAACCATGAAAGCAAACATCATCCAGCCTTTTGTTGCAAATGCAATTAATAACAAACCAAGTGCATACACAATTAGTCCGGCATAGACTGATCGTTTTTGTCCGAGCTTGGGGATAATGATTCGGATTAATCCTCCCTGGACGATTGCGATCATCAAGCCGACAAAACCAAGTGAATATCCAACCATTTTTTCATCCCAATGAAATTTTTCGATAGTAAAAAATGTCCAGGTACTTTGCGCGGCATGTCCGGCGATGTAAATGCAAACCAATGATGCAACAAGACTCAATACCAATGGATATCTTCTCAGGTTTTTCAGACTACTGATCGGATTTGCTCGTTTCCATTCGAAGGGACAACGGTTTTCTTTTTTCAAGGATTCCGGTAAAATGAAATATCCGTATAACCAATTGAGCAAAGCCAATGTCGCTGCTGCGAAAAACGGTACGCGTAAACCAAAATGTCCGAGTAGACCTCCTACCACAGGGCCAATAATAAATCCAATTCCAAACGCAGCTCCGATCATGCCGAAATTCTGTGCACGTTTTTCAGGTGTGCTGATGTCGGCGATGTAGGCTCCTGCTGTTGTAAAACTCGCACCGGTAATTCCTGAAATTGCACGACCAACGAATAACCATCCTATTGTTGGAGCAAGTCCCATGAATATATAATCAATACCAAAACCAAAAAGTGAAAATAAGAGAATTGGCCGTCGACCATATTTATCACTTAATCCTCCAAGGATTGGCGAGAATAAAAATTGCATAAAGGAATAAGCAAAGGTGAGCAGACCACCATAAATCGAGGCTTTGCTAATATCACTCCCTGTCATGCTTTGAATCAATCCGGGAATTACAGGAATAATAATCCCCAATCCGATCACATCAATAAGTAAGGTGATAAAAATAAAAGGAAGTGCTTTATTGGGTTGGGTTGTCATTGCTTGAAAATGAATAATATTTGCTATGGAAATCCCTGTAAAGAAAGGGAGTTTTTTGGATTGAACACTAAGGATGCATGATATTACTATGAAAAATATTGATATAAAAATGCGTCCTTTGTATTTCTGTTTATGTCCAATTTTCCAGACCCGAAAAAACTCAGCATTGATGCCTTCCGTTACGATTTGCCGGAGGACCGTATTGCAATCAAACCCCTTGATCGGCGCGATCAGTCGAAATTATTGGTGTACCGTCAGGGACAAATTACAGATTCTCATTTTGATCAGGCCGATACATATCTTGAATCCGGAGATCTGCTAATTTTTAACCAGACAAAAGTTATCCGTGCTCGTTTGCTTTTTCAGAAAACATCAGGAAGCACAATCGAGATCATGTGTCTTGAGCCTTTTGATGAACCTGAAATTTCCCGTGCGTTTTTACAGAAAAAAGAATGTCAGTGGAATGCTTTGGTTGGAAATGCAAAACGATGGAAAGAACCCATTCTTCGAAAAAATATTAAATACAATTCGGGTTCTTTTGAATTGTGTGCTGAGCAAATAAAAAACAACAATGGGAATTTTGTCATTCGCTTTTTTTGGGATGCAGATCTCACATTTGCAGAAGTGATTGAAGCTGCCGGGAAAATTCCACTCCCACCCTATCTCAATCGCGAAGCGGATGAAGATGATGTAATTCGCTACCAAACTGTCTATGCAAAAGATCAAGGCTCTGTTGCGGCGCCGACTGCAGGTTTGCATTTCACAGAAAATAGTTTTGCAAAGTTAAAAGCGAAAGCTGTTACAACGGCCTTTATAACACTTCACGTCGGAGCCGGCACATTCAAACCTGTCAAGGCCCCTACGATGCAGGAACATGAAATGCATGAAGAAAGAGTAAGTATTCCTGTTGATGTAATTGAGAAAATTCTTCATACGATTAAAGAGGAAAACAGAGTCATTTCTGTCGGGACAACATCACTCAGAACATTGGAAAGTTTGTATTGGTTCGGAGTACACGTGATGAAAGAGAAAAATGTAAATGTAGAAGAGATGAGAATCAGTCAGTGGGAACCATACGAAGACGAAGCTGATAAGAATCCTTCTCCGGTACAAGCTTTGGAAACTATACTTTCCTGGATGAAAAAGAATAATCGGATTATCCTTTCCGGATTCACACAAATCCTGATTGCACCCGGATATGAATTTAAAATTGCAAACGTTTTAATTACAAATTTTCATCAACCGGAAAGCACTTTGCTGTTACTTGTGTCTGCTTTCATCGGCGAAGATTGGAAAAAAGTTTACCAACATGCTTTGCAAAATAATTATCGTTTCCTGAGTTACGGAGATAGTTCATTGTTGTTCAGAAAATAAATATTCCCTGAACAACAATGATTTTTCTTTAGTTCAAAGCAGGCATTCCGTATTGCTCCCACTCTTCTTTTGTTGGTCCGTAAATACCAACGACAGGAAGATCCAGCATTCGCATCAAGACCAGCATTTCAGCACGATGATGAGCCTGGTGAGTAATAATTATTTTTAAAGTAGTTCCACGATTCCACATTTGACCATACATGTCATCTTCTTTGTTCAGATCAGCATCGGTCCAGTTTTTTTTGATTGCTTCTGCCAGCATGTTTGCACCTTTTTCATAGGTCTCCAGCAATTGCTTCACTGTTTCGCCGGCATAATCCGGATGCGAGGGAATATCCACAGTCAATCCTGTACGCAGCGGCATCTCATGGAGTGTATGAATCAAATGCCAGGCAAGGAATCCCAAAGTACGAACCTTAGGATGCACCTTTTTTGTGAGCGATTCATCGCTGAGATTTTTTAATAATTTAATTGTGCTGGCAGATTCATGTCCCCAGTCGGTAAGGAAGTCGGAAATGTGACGATACATGTGTTTTGAATTTTGAAATGCAAAATACAGAATCTAATTAAAGTATTTCAGGAAAATCTTTCGGCGATATGTTAATGTGCATCGGTAACAACCGGTGCTGATCCCCGCTTCATTTTTTGTAAATAAAGTAAGGGAATGCAAACAATAAAGAAAATGCCCACAAACCAAAATGCATCAATATAACTCAGAAGAAAAGTCTGTTTGATTACAGTACCTTCAATTGCTTTGTAGGCAAAGGTCTGTGACTGCTCGGCACTGAATCCTTTCGCAGCAAAACTTTGGCTCAGGGAATTTAACTTCTCGTTGAAAAGAGGGTTGTAAGGATTTATATGCTCCACCAGATTTACCCTGTGGTAGCCTTGGCGAAGGTGAATCAGCGTTGTAATGATGGCAATCCCGAAAGACCCACCTAACTGACGCATCATATTATTTAAACCTGTACCCTGACCGATATCTTTTGGTGCGAGACTTCCCAAAGCGAGTGTTGTCAATGGGACAAACAACAAACTCAAACCAATACCACGGAGAATCAGTGGCAGGTAGAAATCCGATTCACCGGAATTCAAATTGGATTTGGACATCAGTGTTGTGAAGCCAAAGAAGAAAAGAAATCCTATGGTTGCCATAATTTGCGGAGGAAATTTTTTCTGGAGCAAGCGTCCCACCATTGGCATCATGAAAATTGTTGTGAGTCCTCCCGGGATTAACAACATACCGGTTTGCTGCGCAGTGAAACCAATCAGGTTCTGACAAAACACAGGAAACACAAAAACAGAAGCAAAGAGTCCGAATCCGAGGATAAATGTTGTAAACATTCCGATCGACAAGGATCTGTTTTTCAAAATACGCAAATCAACAATCGGATGATCCGTTGCAAGCTCACGCCAGATAAAAGCAATGATGCCAACAATTGAAAGAATGCTCATCCAAACAATGTATGGAGTTTCAAACCAGTCTTCACTTTCTCCTCGTTCCAAAACAATTTGTAAACAACCCACGCCGAGTGTGAGGAAAATGATTCCGTACCAGTCGACATCGCCCACCACTCTGTGATGGGCTGACTCTCTGATGAAGGAGAGAGTGAGCAAGACTGCAATAATTCCCAAAGGAATATTTACATAAAATATCCATGGCCAAGACCAGTGATCGGTAATAAATCCACCGAGTGTTGGTCCTAGTGTCGGACCGACTACAACACCCAATCCAAACAAAGCCGTAGCCATTCCCAATTGTTCTTTGGGCCATGTTTCAACAAGAATTGCCTGAGATGTTCCCAGCAAGGCACCACCTCCAATTCCCTGAATAAATCTGAAAATAATCAGCTCCCAGATATTATCAGCATTCCCGCAAAAGAAGGAAGCAACGGTAAAGAGTACGATTGAAAATGCAAAATAATTTCTCCTTCCGAACTTAGCACCCAACCAACCCGACATCGGGAGAATAATTACGTTCGCCACAGCATACGCTGTGATGAGCCAACCCACATCCTCCAATGTAGCACCGAGGTTTCCCATGATTTGCGGCAAGGAAACATTCACCACCGTCGTATCAATCAGCTCAAGTAAAGAGGCGAGGATGACAGTGATGGTGATGATCCATTTGCGGGAACCGGTTTCGGACATTGGTAGTGAAGAGTGAAGGGTGAAGAGTGAATAGGGGAACGTTCAGAGTTTTGGGTTCAGGGTTCCGTGTTCTGTGTTTAGACAGTGTTTCGGATTAAAGATGCGTACCAGGTACCTTGTACTTGGTACTTGGTACTTGGTACCTAATACCTTATACTTTATACTTAATAATACCTTATACATTTCCAATCAATTCGTATGCACCGATACTTTCACACTCATCCCAGGACGGATTTTAGATACGATATCGCTGTCTGCTTTGAGAAGAATTTTTACGGGGACACGCTGAACTACTTTCACGAAATTTCCGGTGGCGTTATCGGGAGGAAGTAAACTGAATTTGGCTCCTGTTGCTGAAGAAATGCTGTACACGATACCTTCAATTTTTTGTTTGGGAAAAGCATCCACATTTATTTCAACAGTCTGGTCTTTCTTCATGTCTTCCATTTGCGTTTCTTTAAAATTCGCCATAACGTACAAAGCTTCGTCCGAAACTATTGCAAACAGTGGTGTTCCTGCGTTTACCAATTGTCCAGGCTGGATGTTTTTCTTTGATGCTTTACCATTCGCAGGAGAAAGAATGCTTGCATAGGACAACTGAAGATTTGCAAAATCAAGATCCGCTTTGCGTTGGGCAACTACAGATGCAGCCATTTCCACTTGCTGACCAGCAGCTCCAACCTGCATGGAAGCCGCGCTTTGTTGTTTTGCAACAACAGTCAGCTGAGCTTCTGCGCTTTCCTTTTCTGCTTTTGCAACATCAAATTGTTGCTTGGCAATAGCTTTCTCTTTCAACAGGTTTTCATAACGTGTATAATCCTGAGTCGCTTTCCACACCCTTACTTTTGCAGTTTCGATAGATGATTTTGCAGTTTCGAAATTTGCTTGTGCAGTTGCAACATTTGCTTTCGCCACAGAAACTCCGGCAAGGGCATTTTCTACTGCCGCTTTTGCCTGTTCTACTTTGATGCGAAGATCACGATCATCAAGTTTTACAAGTGTATCCCCTTTTTTAACGACCTGATTTTCTTCGAAACGAATTTCGCTTACATATCCGGGTACTCTTGCAAGCACAGGGCTGATGTCACCATCAACCTGAGCATCATCGGTATCCTCATGATGCAAGGAGTAAACATATTTACTGATTCCAAAATAAACAGCAAGGATGATTACAAGGCCTAAAAGAATTGGCAATATTTTTTTGCCATTGGATTTTTTATCCGGGGTTTCCATAGTGTAAATATGTATTGACTTTATTGAATTGTTTCTGTTGATTTTTGTAAACTGTAATTTCAAGTTGAGCATATGACAATTTCGTCAACTTGCCTGGCTCATTACTTTTGCAATTGCCTCCTGAAGTGAAAGAACCAGTATTGTTTTTGCATTTGGCTCCGTTTGAATTTTTCATCGCGAATACAATGCTGAGTGAACGATTATTTTCCGGTGAGATGCTTTCGCATCAGGTTTTTTAAAAATAATTTTGTGCGCTCCCGATACGATTCATCGTGTATTGTTTCAGTTTGTGGATTCACTCCGATAATTCTGGAAGACAACATGCAGGAAACTGCAATTTGCGAAAGTGTTCCAATCAACATGGCAATGGTAAATTCGATGTCTACTTTTCGGAATATTTTCTTTTGTTCCCCTTCAATCAAAACTTTTTTAACTTCTTCCGCATTTTTCAAAAGAATATTCATAATGTTTTCACTGTTCACTGTGGTTTTTGTGCTTAGCATTTGTCGGTGAAGAATACGATGAAAGCGATGGTGTGAAAAAATGCGGTCAACGTAAGCTTCAATCATCCTGTCGACGCGTTCCATCGGATCCACGACATCCCTGTTGAGCACTTGAAATTTCTCCCGAAGAAAACCAGCCCGATATTCCACCAGGGCCTCGAATAACTTTTCCTTGGAACCGAAATAGTAGGAAATCATCGCTACGTTGATTCCAGCTTTGGCAGCCAGGGCACGAACTGACGTACCGCTAAAGCCATTTTCAGCAATCAATTCCTCTGCTACCTCTAAAATTTGTTCTCTTTTGGTCATTTTACAATCAATCTGGCTGCAATATTAAACAAACGTTTAATTTAAACAACTGTTTAACACATGTTAAATGTCATATGCAGCTGATTTTCAAATTAATATTTTTGGATGCCAAAAAAATTAAACAAAATGGGGTTTTTGAGCTTAATGCTGGTGTTCTCTGGAGTTTCAAGGGAAAGATGCTCAGATTGAGTGAAAGCTTATACTATATATATAGTGCAAATAAAAAAGCTGTGCATTCGCTGAATTCAACTCAAAAAAACCATAAATTTGCTTATAATTTCAATAAAAACGCTGATTTTCAAGCGAATGAACTCAACTAACCTGCCTTCCGACTTCCTCCCGATTTTGCTTCAATTTTTTGTAGCACTCGGGTTCGTAATTTTTGTAATGTTCGCCACCCACATGTTGGGACCGAAGCGAAAAGCAAAAGCAAAATTGGAAACTTTCGAATGTGGAATTGAATCCCAAGGAAACGCACGTATTCCATTCTCAATAAAATATTTTCTTGTTGCAATTCTCTTTGTCCTCTTCGATGTGGAAGTGATTTTCATGTATCCATGGGCTGTAAATTTCAAAGAACTTGGAGTGACAGGAATATGGGAGATGCTCATCTTCATGGGTCTGTTGTTGACAGGATTTTATTACATCATTAAAAAGGGAGCGTTGAAGTGGGAATGATAGTTGGGAGTTATGAGTTATGAGTTATGAGTTATGAGTTATGAGTTATGAGTTATGAGTGGATTATGAATTATGAATTATGAATTTGGGGAAAGTATTAATAGGGAAAGGGAAGAAATTAAGTGTGGCATTCGTCCCCCGTCCCAACGTCCCTTGTCCCTCAAAAATAATTAAACAGTGGAAAATCATCAGAAATAAAAAAGGTGTTTTATATCAAATATGAATTATGAATTTGGGGAATGAATAAAAAGTGAGTGGGATGTAAATAAGTGTAGCATTCGTCCCCCGTCCCAACGCCCCTCGTCCCTAACGAATAATTAAACAGCGGAAAATCATCAGAAATAAAAAAGGTGTTTAGTAGCACACAGGATTATGTCAGAAGAAAAAATAATCACCTCACCGGAAATAAAAATCGTCAAATCTCCAGATGGCTATGAAGGGCCGGGATTTTTCGCAACTTCATTGGACAAAGTAGTTGGCCTCGCCAGAAAAAATTCCTTGTGGCCTTTACCATTCGCAACATCTTGTTGTGGAATTGAATTCATGGCGACGATGGCCTCTACTTATGATCTTGGAAGATTCGGTGCTGAGCGTTTAAGTTTTTCTCCTCGTCAGGCTGACATGCTCATGGTGATGGGAACGATTGCAAAAAAAATGGCTCCGGTATTGCATCACGTGTACGAACAAATGGCGGAACCAAGATGGGTTCTTTCTGTTGGTGCATGCGCTTCCAGTGGCGGAATATTTGACACCTACTCTGTGTTGCAGGGAATCGATCAGATTATTCCTGTCGACGTTTACGTTCCCGGTTGTCCGCCGCGCCCGGAACAAATCATCGATGGCATCTTAAACATTCAGAAGCTTGTAGGAAGTGAATCTCTGAGACGCCGGAATTCCCCTGAATACAAAGCACTCCTCGCCTCTTACGGCATTGAATAATACGTATGGAAAAACCGACGCTTGACGAAGTCATTGCTGCGCTCAAAGAAAAATTCGGTGAGCAAATTTTACAAGAGGAACAATTGTACGATTACCGTACACTGACGATTCGGAAAGAATCCGTTCTTCCGGTGGTGAGATACCTCTATGATAACGAACATTTCCAGTTTCGTTACCTCACGACTATGTGCGGACTTCATTTCCCAAATACTCCTCAGCCCTTTGGTATGATGTATCAGATTCATAGTCTGGTTCACAATTTACGCTTGCGCATCAAAGCCTTTACAGTAGAAAACGATCTCACATACGATTCCATCATTCCGGTTTTCCTCGCGGCCAATTGGATGGAAAGAGAAGCTTTCGACTTCTTTGGTTTCAAGTTCAAAGGTCATCCGAATCTGAAACGAATTCTGAATGTTGAGGACATGGATTATTATCCGCTTCGTAAAGAATATCCGATAGAAGACAGAACACGGTTCGACAAAGACGACACAATGTTTGGTCGTAAGACATCTGACTTTGATAGAAAAAAATTAATTCCTTAATACAAGTGTCAATAAATTGGCACTGAACAATTCTTTATGGAGCTCAACACCGACGTTAAATCCGGACAAAAGCAATACACCACACTGAACCTGGGTCCTACTCATCCTGCGACCCATGGAATTTTCCAGAATGTATTGAAAATGGATGGAGAGATCATTGTGGATTCCGAACCTACGATCGGATACATTCACAGAGCTTTCGAAAAATTAGCAGAACACAAACCGTTTTACCAGGTAACTCCAATCACGGACAGAATGAACTATTGTTCCTCCCCTATCAACAATATGGGATGGCACATGACAGTCGAAAAGCTGATTGGCGCGAAATTGCCTAAGCGTGTGGAATACATGCGAGTGATCATCATGGAACTTGCCAGGATCTCGGATCACATTGTTTGCAATACAGTTATTGGTGTGGACACCGGCGCCATGACGGGATTTCTCTATTTGTTCCAGTGGCGTGAAAAAATTTATGAAATCTTCGAAGACATTTGTGGCGCACGATTGACAACAAACATTGGACGGATCGGTGGATTTGAGCGTGATTTCTCAGAAGGCGCATGGAGAAAAATAAAAGATTTCGTCAAGGAATATCCGGCGGCATTGAAGGAGTTTGAAAACCTTCTCGTTCGCAACAGAATTTTTATTGATCGTACTGTTGGATGCGGACCGATTTCAGCAGAGAAAGCACTCAATTATAGTTTCAGTGGTCCTAACCTGCGTGCTGCAGGTGTAGATTACGATGTACGGGTGATGAATCCATATTCATCGTATGAAGATTTCGATTTCATTATTCCGATTGGCACACAAGGAGACACGTATGACCGTTTCATGGTTCGGGATGAAGAAATGTGGCAAAGTCTGAGTATCATCCGACAAGCAATAGAAAAACTTGAGAAACTGGAAGACAAAACTTCCTTTCATGCAGATATTCCTTCCTTCTATTTGCCTCCGAAAGAAGATGTATACAACAACATGGAAGCACTCATCTATCATTTCAAAATAGTGATGGGCGAGACGGATGTGCCTGTTGGTGAAGTTTACCATTGCGTGGAAGGTGGAAATGGAGAATTAGGATTTTACCTCGTCAGTGACGGCGGACGTCAACCATTCCGTTTGCATTTGCGCCGTCCCTGTTTCATCTATTATCAGGCTTACGCTGAAATGATCAAAGGCGGATTCCTCAGTGATGCGATTCTAACGATGAGTTCAATGAATGTGATTGCGGGAGAGTTAGACGCCTGAACGAATGTAGAGTTATGAATTATGAATTATGAGTTGGGGTTGCGGATGAAATGATGATATGTCACACTAATCACTAACTACCAACCACTAACCACTAAAAAAAAATGAAAGACATTCGCTTCAGCGAGGAATCAATGGCCCTGGTGCAAAGGATGATGAAACGTTATCCGGAAGGCAAACACAAATCGGCCTTGATTCCCATCCTGCATATTGCACAAGCAGAATTCGACGGATGGCTTAGTCCGGAAGTTATGAATTATGTTGCTTCGGTGATGAACATACAATCCATCGAAGTATACGAAGTTGCTTCGTTCTATTCCATGTTTAATCTCAAACCTGTTGGCAAATGCCTCATTGAAGTTTGCCGTACGAGTTCATGCTGGTTATTAGGCGCTGAAGATGTAATTCGTCATCTCGAAAAAAAATTAAATATAAAAGTGGGAGAAACTTCTTCGGACGGAATGTTCACTTTAAAATCAGTTGAGTGCCTCGGTTCTTGTGGAACGGCGCCGATGTTGCAAGTGGGAGCAGACTACTATGAAAATCTGAATCTGGAAAAAGTTGACGCGCTTGTGAGTCGGCTGAAAAGTGAAGGCAAGCGCAAAACATATACAGATCTACCGGAACCACGCACTTTGTAAGTTATGGGAAAGAAACTATTATTAAAAGACGACCACATAGCAGGAATTCAGAGCTATGATGTATACCGCAAAAACGGTGGTTATGCTTCTGTAGAAAAAGCGGTGAAAACCATGACTACTGAGGCAGTAGTTGAAGAAGTAAAAAAATCAGGGTTGCGTGGACGCGGTGGCGCCGGTTTTCCGACCGGAATGAAATGGAGCTTTCTTGCAAAACCTCCCGGTATAGCTCGCTATCTTGTTTGCAATGCTGATGAATCAGAACCGGGAACATTCAAAGACCGTTATCTGATGGAACGCATTCCTCATTTGTTAATCGAAGGAATGATCACATCGAGTTACGCTTTGGGAGCAAATACATCCTACATCTACATTCGTGGCGAATATTATTATGTCGCGCGTATTCTTGAAAAAGCGATTGACGAAGCCTATGCAAATGGATGGCTTGGTAAAAATATTTTAGGCTCTGAATATTCTCTTGATTTGTACGTACAAATCGGAGCCGGTGCATATATCTGTGGAGAAGAAACTGCATTACTGGAATCACTGGAAGGAAAACGTGGCAACCCACGGATCAAACCACCTTTTCCTGCTGTAGCGGGACTCTATGGTTGTCCGACTGTTGTAAATAACGTTGAAACCATTGCTGCTGTCGTTCCGATTGTGAACGATGGTGGTGATGAATACGCAAAAATCGGTATTGGCAAGAGTACAGGTACCAAACTCATTTCTGCATCCGGACATATCAACAAACCCGGAGTCTATGAAATTGATCTCGGTGTTCCGGTAGAAGAATTTATTTTTTCCGACAAATACTGTGGCGGAATACGTGGAGGTAAAAAATTCAAAGCAGTTGTTGCCGGTGGTTCTTCTGTTCCGATTCTCCCTGCAGATCTGATATTAAAAACTGCCAAAGGAGAACCACGGTTGATGAGTTATGAATCACTTGCGGATGGTGGATTTGCTACCGGGACCATGCTTGGCTCCGGTGGATTTATCGTCATGGATGAAGACACCAGCATTGTAAAGAATCTCTGGAACTTTACACGCTTTTATCATCACGAGTCCTGTGGACAATGCAGTCCTTGTCGTGAAGGAACAGGCTGGATGGAAAAAATTCTGCATCGTATTCTCGATGGTCATGGAACGATGAGTGATATTGATTTGCTTTGGGATATCCAGGGGAAAATCGAAGGCAAAACAATTTGTCCGCTCGGCGATGCCGCTGCCTGGCCCGTTGCTGCAGCCATTCGTCATTTCCGTTCTGAGTTTGAAGAATATATTAAGAACCCGAAAAGTATTAAAGATGTGAAGCATTATTATCGGTTGAATAATTTGCAAAGTGCATAACTAATAATCCTTTGCGCTGTTTGCGTCTTTGCGCGAAATTATTTCTCGCAGAGTCGCAAAGCACGCAAAGAAAAGAAAGATAAAGTATGGCGAAAGTCACCATTGATGGCCACATGATTGAAGTTCCTGATGGGACAACAATCCTTCAGGCTGCGCGCATGATCGGAGGAGATGTTGTTCCACCGGCAATGTGTTATTATTCCAAATTGAAAACGAGCGGTGGTTATTGCCGCACGTGTTTGGTTAAAGTTACCAAAGGTTCTGAAAAAGATCCTCGTCCGATGCCAAAGCCGGTTGCTTCCTGCCGGACTCCGGTAATGGATGGTATGGAAGTACAAAATAAAACTGCTCCTGATTTGCTTGAAGCAAGAGCCGGTGTCGTTGAATTCCTGCTAATCAATCACCCTCTCGACTGTCCGATTTGTGATCAGGCAGGAGAATGTTCTCTTCAGGATCTTGCCTATGAGCACGGATTATCCCGTACACGTTATGAATTCAGTCGCCGTACTTTCCAAAAGATAGATATCGGTGAAAAAATAAAGCTACACATGACCCGTTGCATTCTCTGCTACCGTTGTGTGAAAGTTGCAGAACAAATTACGGACGGACGTGTTCACGGTGTATTGAATCGTGGTGACGTTTCGGAAATCAGTACCTACATTTCCCAGGCAGTCGATAATGATTTCTCCGGAAACATGATTGATGTTTGTCCGGTTGGAGCCCTTACCGACAGAACTTTCCGTTTCAAAAGCAGGGTGTGGAATGTTAATCCTGTCGATGCACACCGTGATTGCCCAACCTGTAGCGGACGGGTGATGCTCTGGATGAAAGGCGCAGAAGTATTTCGTGTCACTGCCCGCAAAGATGAATATGCAGAAGTACTGGACACTCCGGATGGAAAACCAGGCTGGATTTGCAATACATGTCGCTTCGATAAAAAAGAAACGAAAGACTGGATCGTTGATGGACCGAGTAAGATCGATCGCCATTCCGTAATTTCCCAAAATCATTATGTGTTGCAGGAACCTGCTCACAAACCATTGTTGAATGCTGTTCAGGCTGTTCCGACATCCTGGCAACTGGAGAATAAAAAATAATTCGATCAATCATGTTTACACCAGCACTCATCTATAGTTTGATTTTCATCGTAATCATTTTCTCGATTACCCTGGTGATCGCTATGTATTCCACATATGCTGAAAGAAAAGTCGCCGCCTTTTTACAGGATCGTTTGGGTCCCAATCGCGCCGGACCTTTTGGAATTCTCCAGCCTGTCGCGGATGGAATCAAAATGTTCATGAAGGAAGAAATTATTCCGGATGTATCGAACAAATGGTTGTTCATCCTTGGACCCAGTGTTTCCATGGCAACATGTCTGATGACGAGTGCTGTGCTACCCTGGGGTTCCGGACTTACAATCGGCGGAACAAAATACCCGATGCAGGTTGCTGATGTGAATATCGGAATCTTATATGTGTTCGGGGTTGTTTCAATTGGTGTGTATGGAATTATGATCGGAGGTTGGGCTTCCAACAATAAATACTCTTTGCTGGGTGCTCTTCGTGCGTCATCACAAATGATCAGTTACGAAGTGGCGATGGGACTATCCATCATTGCTTTGGTCATGATGACAGGAACGTTAAGTGTGCGGGAGATTGCGGAAGGACAACCCGGAGGACATTGGAATGTTCTTTACCAGCCACTTGGTTTTCTAATTTTCATCATATGCGCTTTCGCTGAAACAAATCGAGCACCCTTTGATTTACCGGAATGCGAAACTGAACTTGTCGGTGGATATCACACCGAATACAGTTCTATGAAATTGGGATTTTATTTGTTTGCAGAATACATCAATATGTTCATCTCTTCTGCGGTGATCGCTACCCTTTATTTTGGAGGTTACAACATGCCATTCATCAGCAGGTTTGTTACAGATCCAAATACACTTAGTTTATTAGGTACAGCATTTCTCTTTGGAAAAATATTCTTTTTCATCTTCTTCTTCATGTGGGTACGTTGGACCATCCCAAGGTTCCGTTATGACCAATTGATGAATCTTGGATGGAAAGGATTGATTCCATTGGCCATATTAAACATCTTCCTGACAGGGCTCATCATGTGGGCAACAGGAAAAATAAACTAACAACAGAATTCATTCTACTAATTTGCAGGAAAGAAAAACCAAGATGCAATCTCTCTCAAACCGGAGTAAAGTCGTTGTCAAGAAAGACTTAACGTTCATGGAACGCATTTATCTTCCTGCCATATTTGGTGGTATGTTGATAACGATCAAACATTTCTTCAAGAAAAAAGTCACCCTCAATTACCCTGAAGTGACCCGGGAATATGCAGCTGTGTACCGCGGAAAACATGTTTTGAAGCGCGATGAAAATGGCGCAGAACGTTGTACCGCCTGTGGACTGTGTGCTGTCTCTTGTCCTGCCGAAGCCATCACAATGGTTGCTGCAGAACGAAAAACCGGTGAAGAAAAATTATACCGGGAAGAGAAATACGCATCTACGTACGAAATAAATATGTTGCGTTGCATCTTCTGTGGACTGTGTGAAGAAGCTTGTCCGAAAGAAGCCATCTTCCTTACCGATGTGCTTGTTCCAACCAGTTTTGAAAGAGGAGAGTTCATTTATGGAAAAACCGAACTGGTAGAACCACTTGATAAGCGCGTAGATATTTCAATAAGACAAACGCAAGCTGTACTGGATTTTAAAACGAATAAGCAGCTGACGCATAATCGCATTTAGTTGTTGGTTGTTAGTTGTTGGTGTGCGAGTGCAAATTGCTGAATGTTGACAAAATACTAATGTTGTGGTATAAGGTACATCGAAACTAATACCTGATACTTAATACTGAATACCTAATACCAATCATCTAATGACCCTATACCTCTTCTACTTCCTCTCCTTCCTCGCAATATTGTGTGCGTTGATGGTAGTTGTGTCGAAAAATCCGGTACACAGTGTGCTTTATTTAATTCTGACATTTTTCGCAATTGCAGGGCATTATGTGTTGTTGAATGCACAGTTCCTTGCGGCAGTACATGTAATTGTTTATGCGGGAGCAATTATGGTACTTTTCCTTTATGTGATCATGATGCTGAACTTAAATGCCGAGACTGAACCACAAAAGGGTAAATGGCTTCGGGTTGCTGCAACGATGGCAGGTGGATTGTTGATGGTAGTTTTGGTAGGAGCACTCCGTTCAGCTGCCGATACTATTTCTCTCCCTGCACAGGATAGTCAGATTGGAATGATAAAAAACCTTGGCCGTGTACTGTACAAAGACTTCATGTTGCCATTTGAAATATCTTCCATCCTCTTTCTTTCCGCAATGGTTGGAGCTGTTATGTTAGGTAAAAAAGAAATTAAATAAGATCATGGAAAACGTCACAAAGGTCATTCAGTTGATTCCATTGAATTACTACATTCTCCTGAGCACATTACTCTTCAGTATTGGTGTAATCGGAGTATTGTTCCGAAGGAATGCGATTGTCATTTTCATGTGCATCGAACTTATGCTGAATGCGGTGAACCTGCTTCTTGCAGCTTTTTCATCCTACCGTTCAGACCCCTCCGGACAGGTCTTCGTATTTTTTATTATGGCAGTTGCAGCGGCAGAAGTTGCAGTCGGATTGGCGATTCTCACAATGATTTACAGGAACACCGGATCGGTGGATATTAACTTCCTGAATAAATTGAAATGGTGATTAGAAAGAATGTCAAGAATGAAAAAGGAGCCCTATCAGGCTCCTTTTCGTTTTCCGTGCATGATTCGGTCAATTCAAAATGATTTGATGATAAAAAAGGAGAAATTTTAAATTATTCCACAAATTAATCTGAGGAAACATAGTGGATAAGTGACGAATATTTTACATTTAACCTTAAAATTAAAATAGCATGTCTTATCCATACCAGATTAAAAGTCCTGACGAATACCAATCAGCATATAAAAAGAGTGTAAACGACCCCGAAGGATTCTGGGCGGACATCGCATCGAATTTTTATTGGCGTAAGCGTTGGGATAAAGTACTGGATTGGAATTTCACAGAGCCTTCGATCAAGTGGTTTATCGGAGGAAAATTGAACATCACTGAAAATTGTTTGGACCGGCATCTCGGTTCAATCGGAAACAAGCCAGCAATAATTTGGGAACCGAACGATCCGGACGAGCATCATCGGGTAATTACTTATCGCGATCTTCATCACAAAGTGGTTCAGTTTGCAAATGTATTGAAGAACAATGGTGCGAAAAAAGGAGATCGTGTTTGTTTATACATGGGAATGGTTCCCGAACTCGCTATAGCGGTTCTCGCCTGTGCACGTATTGGAGCTGTGCATTCTGTAATCTTTGGTGGCTTTAGTGCACAGAGCATTGCTGATCGTTTACAGGATGCTCAGGCAGAATTCATCATTACCTGCGATGGTGCTTTCCGTGGCAACAAAGAAATTCCATTGAAGAGTGTGATCGACGATGCATTGGTTCAATGCAAATTCGTAAAGCGTGTAATTGTTCTCACACGCACACGCACTCCGGTGAGTATGATTAAAGGACGTGATGTATGGTGGGAAGATGAAATCAAAAAAGTGGAAACAATGGGGAATCCTGATTGTCCGGCAGAGGAAATGGATTCAGAGGATGAATTATTTATACTGTACACTTCGGGTTCAACAGGAAAACCAAAAGGAGTTGTCCATACATGTGGTGGGTATATGGTATACACCACCTATTCCTTTGTAAACGTATTTCAATACACTCCGGGCGATATTCATTTTTGCACAGCAGATATTGGTTGGATTACAGGACACAGTTATATTGTTTATGGTCCTTTGGGAGCAGGAGCTACAACGCTGATGTTCGAAGGTGTACCGACGTGGCCGGATGCCGGTCGCTTTTGGGATATTGTGGACAAATACAAAGTCAATATTCTCTATACTGCACCTACAGCCATTCGTTCGCTAATGAGTTTTGGTTTGGGACCAGTGCAGGATAAGGATTTGTCCTCCTTAAAAGTATTGGGAACTGTTGGTGAACCAATCAATGAAGAAGCGTGGCACTGGTACGATGAATTTATCGGAAAGAAAAAATGTCCTATTGTAGATACCTGGTGGCAAACTGAAACCGGGGGAATATTAATTTCGAACATGGCCGGGATTACTCCCGGTAAACCATCCTATGCAACACTTCCATTACCTGGAGTGCAGCCAATTTTGGTCGACGAAAACGGAAAAGAAATAGAAGGCAATGGCGTGAGTGGAAATCTTTGCATTCGCTTTCCATGGCCGTCCATTATTCGGACAACGTATGGGGACCATGAACGTTGTAGAATAAATTATTTTGCTACTTACTCAAATTTATATTTTACAGGAGACGGTTGTTTGCGTGATGAGTTTGGAAATTACAGAATCACAGGCCGTGTCGACGATGTGTTGAATGTAAGCGGACACCGAATTGGTACTGCTGAAGTTGAAAACGCAATCAATATGCATGCAGGTGTTGTGGAAAGTGCAGTTGTAGGTTATCCGCACGACATCAAGGGACAAGGCATTTATGCGTATGTGATTTACAGTGGGACGCATGGTGATGAAAATCTGACTCGTCAGGATATTGCTTTGACCGTAAGTCGTATCATAGGTCCAATTGCAAAGCCTGATAAAATTCAATTTGTCTCGGGGTTACCGAAGACCCGCAGTGGCAAAATTATGCGTCGAATCCTTAGAAAAATTGCGGAAGGAGAAATTGAAAACCTTGGTGACACTTCGACTTTGCTTGATCCGGGAGTGGTTGATGAAATAAAACAAAGTAAGATTTAATTAAACCTAAACCTGTTACATTTTAGATTTTCTTTTTTTAAAAGGAACCGGGTTGCTATAGGGTTCTTTGCTTCGAAATACCAAATCAATAAAAGGAATAGCTGTTAGACTTTTATTTTTTCGTGGCAAACCTATGAATCCAAAATCCCACGTAATCCGTTCTCCCCACCATCTGAGTGCTCCAGAAAACACGAATGGATTCATCTCTCCCCATCCTGTTTTTATTAAAAAGACACCTGCTTTATTAAATAAAATATTATTGATGTTTGGAATATACCATGATTCCGTAATCAATGCCACATTCCCTTGATCAGAAAACATTCCGCACAAATTCAAGATTAGGTCTTTATTTGTCATGTCAATGTTGGCAGATTCACCTATACTTAGTGTAATATTGTTTAAGCGTGTACCATACGTAAAAACACCCATTGCTACGAAGGAATAAAAATCTTTTGCGTCTCGCCAGTAATTGTCCGTCTTGGAAAACCCCTTTATTTTAATGTGTTGAAAATTTATTCCAGCATTAAAATATTTTACGACAGGCCTTCCCCATTTTGCATAAAAAAAATAGCGATCTGAAATTTCAGCTTCAGAATTGAAAATAAATCCTCCACCAATCATAAATTGATTACTAATACTAATGTTGGCCGAATTAAATAGTATGTCTGCAGTTTGAATATATATCTTCCGTTTAGCCATATTGAAGGCAGAGGGCGCAAATAAATAACGATAAGCCTGAGGTTCATATAGTGTGCGGAAATTATCGGTTCCCGGGTACTTCTGGTGAAAATTAATTTGCTTAACAGCACTTTTAGGTATCGTTAAAGCGTACTTGGATTTCACCCAAAGTGTTATTGTAGTATCCGTTGAACTTCGTAAAATTCCGGTAAACTTTTCATTATCATTCAGTCTGATAGTATAAACTGAATCAACAAATAGTTGAAATTGATTTTGAGCTTTTAACCCCGAATTCAAGATGCAAAATGTAGAAATAAATGCCAATAAAAACTTTTTCATAATTTGCAAAGGCAATTAAAATCAAAGAGGAGATTAAAGCTCAACCGAATCCGATAGAATTTAATTGTTCCTCCTGACCCGTCAAATGTGAGAAATCGCTTAAACTTACAAATTTTTATGATACAAAAAAACCTGAACTCCTGCTATTAATTCCAGCAGAAGTCCAGGTGTGTCTGAACTAAACCAAGGGATAAACTATATTTTCTGTATCGCTCCTGAACCTGTGATTCTTGACTGGATATGTCCTGGTTCTGATAGATACTGCACATTTCCGCTTCCGGAAATATTGACCGTAAGGTCGTTCGCGACATCTACTTTGCCGGAGCCACTTCCGCTGATCGAAATAGCACTTGTAAAGGATTTCATTAATTCCGCGTTCACATTTCCGGATCCGCTAATTCGCATATCTGCTTCCGCTGCACTACCCGACAAATCCATATTTCCGGAACCAGCCAATGTAGCTTTGAGTGATTTGGCAGCCAAATTTACCTTTACATCTCCGGATCCTGACAAACGGATATTCATGTGATCACAGGCAAACTGACTCCGGGTGATTATACTTCCGGAACCGGAAAGTTCAAGGAGACACAAACTTTTCACTGTGATATAAATATTCACAGCTCTTTTCGTGCGAATATTTTCCTTACAATAAATAATCAATTCATCATTCTTTACTTCTGTTAGAATTAAAGGAACAATATTGTCTTCTGCCTCGATTTTCACTTCCTGTACATCGCCCTGGCTCACGTACACATTTGCGGTATTGCGCAAATCAATTCCAGAGAATACAGATAAACTGCGCAATTCAGTGGTTACATTTCCTGAGCCTTCGATTCCACAACCAAATACTATGATTGATAAGCAAGCGAGGAGAAGTGTGAGAAAGTTCTTTTTCATCGGTTTGTTTTTAAATTGGTTTGAAAATAAAACAGGGGGAATTTTTTTTCAATTCCTTAGAATCCGGCCAGTGTGATTCCAAAATTAATGGGATACAAAGTCGGCCCTTTTTTGTCTTTGAATACCGTACTCATGTAATAGTCGGCGAAGACATTGAACTTTCCATAACCGGCTGCAACCCGAACACCATAGCGGAATGGATTGAGATTAAAGGTGTCGTAGGTCTTTGGCTTATGGACTTTATCATCGTCTTCGTATTTCATTTTGGTATGCGAACCAATTCTTACTCCTACCATTGCTCCTGCTCCAATATGAAAAGCATTTTTCATTTTCTTGCTGGTGAATACTTCGAACATCAAGGGTGCCATAAGGTAGCTTGCAACCAATTTTGATTTGATATATTTCACATTGCTGGCTGAGTCCGGATCAACAGAAGTTGAAATCGGATCGGTCGTATTTAATATCACATTGTTCTTGAATCTGTAATTATTCCAGGTCACACCAAGTCCTGTCATGAACCAGAAATTACTTTTGCCAAAACGAATATTTTTTTGCAAAAGGTTCAATCCAACAGAAACTGATTTTTCTTCACGCAGGTCAAGTCCACTGTAGCCATCCGGAACTCCAAAATTGCCGTCAGCGTCCACCCAGGAATTAAATCCCATCTCGAAACCACCCCAGATTGGTTTTGATTCCTTCTTCTTATACACTTTCAGTGAATCTTTTTTACCAATAAAAAATATTTCAGTATCTCCGAGAGTAAAATGGGTAGTATCAGCCTTTGTGTTGCTTGCATTTGCATCCGTTATCTTACCAACACCGGATACATTTTTCTGGATATTTTTAGGAGGATTTTTATAAGAAATAGTTCCACTACCACTTATCTGTGCATCCAGATTTTCTGTAACATCAATCAAACACTTCCCCAATCCGGAGATCGATGCTTTACAAGTTGGCACGGTTAGTCCAAGTGCATCAACTTTTCCTGAACCTGAAATGTTCAATTCGGCCAGTTCAGCGGTTCCTGTAAGTGTGATTTTTCCCATCCCGGAGATATCCGCATTTACTTTTTTTGCGTGTACTTCCAAATCAATTTTCCCATTGCCCCCAATATCAAAACTCATGTCATCACCGTTGAATGGTGTATCTCCGGTGATACTTCCCATTCCTGCAATGCTCAATCGTTCCAACCTGGGTATTGCAATATTTAGCTCAGCATCCGGACTTCCGTCAATTCGAAGAACTCCATCTGACACATGCGTTTCCACCTGGCTGGCAATTCCTTTGTTATAGATTTGAATCGATTGTTGCTCAGCCTGACGAAGATGGACTTTTGCATTGGACTCAATTTTAATTCCAGTGAAAGGTTCTGTCTGACGAGTCTCAAAGGATTGTGCAAATGCAGCTGAGCAGAGTGTTTGCAAGAAAGCTGCGAAGAGTATTTTACGAAACATATTGATTGATTTTATTTGTTATGCTGTTTGTATGAATGGGACGCCTTGGGGTGGCGATAAGTTACAGAAGGTTTTGAATTTCTGATTTGTGATTGCTGATTGCTGATTGAGGGAATAAATTAAATAGTAGCACAACAACAAAAAACCTAAAAATGGACATGTCAATTTAAATATGCATCGCATACTCTTCACCATTCACTCTTCACCATTCACTATTCACCACTCACTATCCTCACTTCATTTCCGTATGAGAAATTGAAAACTTACCAACTTCGAGGGCATACGTTGTAGCATCGTCCACCACATCCTTTGTTTTCTCCACAGAAATTTCCTTTCCGGTAGCTTTACTTAAACGATTTGCGCCTTTTGTGGCGAGAGTCCAGAATGTTTCCTTTTGTTCAGGAACAGGTGTATTTGAAATGAGTCCGAGATCTTTCATATCCTGTTCACTTAAAAATTCAGAAAGTTTACCGGCATCCGTTTTTCTTTTGGAATTAACTTGAGTATTTGCTGCAAGCTTCGGCTCCTGTTCTGACATTATTTGTTTTTCAAAAACAACAGAATCCTTTTGTTGAGGAGATTGCTGTGCAATTGCGGATTCAGGAGCAGGGTTCTCAGGAACAGTTTGCAATTTCTTTTCAATTGCAGATTGTGATTTTCTCTTTTGATCTGAAGCAAAAAGGGATTTTTGGTTGACTTCAGGAGAAACAATTTTTTGCTCGGCTTGAAGAGTCTTCTTCTCATCCTTTATGGTGTCAACAGAAACAGAACTGGAAGGATTTTCAGAAGGGCTTACTGCAGAGGGAACATTTTTATCTGCCATTTGAGGAGCATTGCTTTCCTGGTGTCGAAACACATAGATAGAAACCAAGAGAAGGAGAATCGAAGCTGCGACAGCCAATGCACGGAAAGCCGGAGATGAGAAACCAATCAACTTTCCTCCTTTTCGCAACACTGATTTATTTTTGAAAACAATCCCGTGATCCGGCGAAATTTTTGTGCGACGAATAATTTCCAGTTCGGGTTTCAGGGAAGGATTCGCTTCAAGAAACCTCTCCACCTCAGCTATCTGAGATAAGTTCAGGTCTTTTTCAAAATAAGCCACCAACCAGGTTTTATAATTCCCCGAATGGATGTTCTCTTTCTTCTTCAGGCTTTCCTTATTCGCAAATGATGTCAATGTATCCGGCTCAAGTACCACATTGACAAAACTATCAAACTCCTCTTTCAAATCAGGATGTTGTTCGAGGAACAAAACGAGTTCCCTACGCTGACTTTCGGTCAGGTTTCCTTCGTGATAATCGAGGAAGTATATTTCGTAGTTGGAACGGGTGAGCATGTTGGTTGATTCGGCTATTGAGTTAGTTATTGGGTTATTAAGGGTTATTAAGTTATTGGGTTATTAAAACATCGCGCTCTCTTCACTATTCACCATTCACTCTTCACTAAATTCAGACAACTCTTTCCATTGATCCGATATATTCTTTCAAAAACAATCTGGCTCTATAGATATATACTTTTACTTGTGATTCACTCATTCCGGTTATTTGTCCGATTTCGTCATAGCTGTAACCTTCAAAATCTCTCAATGTGAGTACTGCTTTTTGCTTCTCGGGTAAAAGATTAATCGCTTTGTGGAGGATCTGCTTTAGATCACTGTATTGTTCGGTGTGAAAGAGACTATCTTCGGTAACTTCCGTATAATCACTCATGTGTTTTTTCTTCCGAATGCGGTCGATCATGGTGTGGTATGCAGTTGTAAAAAGATAACTTTTCGCCTTACTTCCATCTACCTTTTCTACGTTTCTCCACATCTTTTCAAAAGCATCCTGTACTACATCATGCGCTTCATCTTCATCTCTCATGTTTTTGAGGATGAACCGATACACGCCGTCGGCATGTTGGTCAACGCATTGATTGTACTCTGTTGTGGTCATGGTTCCTGTGTGGGGAATCTGATTATGGGACGATTCGGAAGCCCTTAAGTTACAGGCAAAAATAGATTTATTTTGCTGAAAATAGGCCATTTAGCGCAGTGCAATTCAGTTTCAGGGTTAATAAAGGAATTATGAATTAAGAATTATGAATGTGAGGAAACATTATATACAGATTAGAACTTTTTGATAATTCGGGGGATATTGAGTTTAGATCATCATTTCCTTCCTACTTTTGTCATTACTAAACCCCATGACAGAACAAGAGCAGATTTCCGTATTCGACATGTTTAAAATTGGTATCGGACCATCAAGTTCGCATACTCTTGGGCCCTGGAGGGCAGCAAAATTATTTCTGGAGTCGCTGGAAAAGGAAGGCGTTTTCGATTTCGTAACGGGAGTCAATGTCCAACTGTTCGGTTCACTTGCAAAAACAGGCAAAGGACACGGCACCGATATTGCGATTGAATTGGGATTGTGCAATTATGATCCGGTTACATTTGACATCAACCAAATTGCCCCTGAAATCAATTCAATTGCCGAGAAAAAAAAACTTAATCTTTTTTCAAAAAAAATAATTGACTTTGATCCTGCACAAGACTTGTTGTTTAACTTTTCCAAAAGTCTGCCCTACCATCCCAATGCAATGACACTTACTGCCACACTCAGTAATGGCAAATCCTTTGAAGAAACTTATTATTCAGTTGGAGGAGGATTTGTTGTGAAAGACGGTGAAGTTCCCGGGCAATCCAATCGCAGAGTAATTTTGAAATATCCGGCGAATACCTCAGCTGAATTGATGAAGCATTGCGAGACTGAGCAATTATCCGTTTCGCAAATTGTTTTAGAGAACGAAGACAGCTGGCGTAAGGAATCCGATGTACGTTCCGGAGTTTTGAAAATCTGGAAAGTGATGACGGAATGTATTTATCGTGGATGTCATGCTTCCGGCGAATTGCCCGGAGGTTTAAAAGTTACACGTCGTGCGGCCGAACTCAACAAGAAACTAATTGGCGATCACTCATATTCATCCTTTGAAGAATGGGTAAAAAGAATTCGTTCAGGCGGGAATAATTTCAAATACATTTTGGATTGGGTGACTTGTTTTGCACTTGCAGTAAATGAAGAAAATGCATCATTTGGGAGAGTTGTAACAGCTCCTACAAATGGAGCTGCAGGAGTTATACCGGCAGTATTGATGTATTACTATTTGTTTATGAGCCCGAATGTTTCGGCAGAAAAAGAAAACACTCCTTTGCTTGAAGACGAATTGGTTCGCTTCCTCTTAACCGCTTCTGAAATCGGAAGTATTTTCAAAAAAGGTGCAACAATATCTGCAGCGATGGGTGGTTGTCAGGCTGAAATCGGCGTTTCCTCAGCTATGGCCGCAGGTGCACTCACGGAACGAATGGGCGGAAGTCCGCAGCAGTCCATGATGGCAGCCGAAATTGCAATGGAGCATCATCTCGGGCTGACCTGCGATCCGATCCGTGGTCTGGTCCAAATTCCCTGCATCGAGCGCAACACAATGGGGGCAATGAAAGCACTTACTGCGGCCCAACTGGCATTAAACCGTGATCCTTCCAATGCAAAAGTCTCATTGGATGATGTTGTAAAAACCATGTGGCACACCGCTCTTGATATGAATCACAAGTTCAAAGAAACTGCTGAAGGTGGGTTGGCGACAGCGGTTCCGATTAGTTTGAGTGAGTGTTGAACTACTTTGCAAATCTTTGCTTCATCAGGCATTGATAATCTATTCCTCGAGAAACTTATGATTGATTGGAACAATACCTTTGTAAACCGAAATGCAATTCAAGAATGGAGTTTGAACGAAAGCAAACGCTCTGATGTTGCCTAATCTCACGGCTCAAACTATACTCGATCAAAATAACCCGAATGACGTTCACATTTTATTCAAAGGAATCGATACGACACCTTCATCACTTCTCAATTGAAGCAAATACATTCCTTGTGAAAGATCTTCTCCAAAAGTGAAATCGTCTGATAGATTCGTAAGTCGGTAATTGCGGATAACACGTCCACGGAGATCCAAAATGTACATTTCAGAAAAGCCGTTTATTGCTTCAGGAGTCAGCTGAAAGTTTCCATTCGATGGGTTTGGAAAAACTGAGTATTCGGAATTGTCTGCCGAAAATTCATGGACAGCTGTTGAAATACAAACAGCTTCTCCTTTTAACGATGATTGAACAAAACCCGGAAGAGTAAGCGCTGTTGTGACACCCATAAAATTTGGATCCATATCAATTCCATTATCAACAAAATTACAAGCTGTTCCGGAAATTTCAGGGTAATTAATAACGCTTAAAAATGTATTGAACGATTTGGATACATAAATCTTCCCATCCGGTGCCAATTGCATTCCATACAAATCAGTTGTTTGACTCAATACAACTTTTGATGCAATAATTCCGGCAGTACTTCCTGCAGTCAAATCAAACTGCACAAGCGTTTCAGAGGGATCATAACAAGTTACGTAAAGAAATCTTCCATTGGCAGAAAACTCCAAACCATATACATGGTCGGTCATTGGAATAGACACAGGGTTTGAAACAGTTCCAGAACTATTATCAAAGTCAAAAATCTCAACAGTATTCAGATAACCGGTGGCCAGAGCAATTTTATCACCACAAGGATTAAACTTCATCTGTCCGTAAGTATTCTGAATAATCGAATTCGAATGAACCATTCCGGTATGGCTGATCACAGGATTTGGCTGGAGGCCTGCAGAAGTGAATTCATAAATATAAAATGCGTCGGTTCCCCATTCGTGAATTGCAATCCAGCAATCGGAAGTATTGTCTTTCTGTACAGCTGTTAGCTTTTCTGTAACGTTGCTCAGGACGGGAATATTTTTTACTGTAACATCACCGGCTGTACTCATCAAAGTCATATCTACTATTGAGTATCGAAATCCATTAGCACCACCATCCTGATCCACAGTGAAAATATAGAATAGTGAATTACTTCCGGGCAAGGGTACGATCAATGCAGATTGTGTACTGGATGGACCTCCTGCAAGTGAATCCCCATTTGGCATGATGAGGTTGCTTTTGTTCCAGACATTTACTCCATCCGTATAAAACAAAGTATTTCCGGCACCATCTGAAATTGCCGAACATCCTTCACCTGTATTTAATGCGCCGGAGGTGATGACACTTGGTCCGCTGAGAGAAAAATGCAATCCGGCCAAGACTCCGAAATACCAATTATCCGCTGTGTGTTGTGCATTCCCTGCATTTGCAAATAAAATGAAGTAGAGAAAGTAAATCAGTTTTTTCATCTGATATAATTTTATTCCCACCAAGTTAATCATTTTGATTGAATTTTACTCTGCAGGAATAAAGGTGCGAAAACACTTGTCAAATTATATGCTCTTTGATTCATTAAAATTTGAACAAATACAATCAAATCCATTAATTTCAGCGAAGACTTAGTTCATAGCCCTATTGTTAATCTCCATTTTATGATAGCAATTAGCGGCAAATTCCATTTGCCTGGCTTCAGCAAAATGACCTTCCCAAATAACTTGAATTTTGAAAAACTGCAATTCTCCAAATCATCAGAGAAGCTCTAAATTCGATTCCATCCATTATACGAACTCCTCATTGAAAGAATTTTTTATCTTTGAATACTCCTTTCCTCTATGCATCGAATTGTCTGTTTATCTTTTTATTTCTTCTCCTTTGTTCAGGAAAACTTTTTAGCAATAGCCCGGGTTGGGAATCCTATTCGAAAGAACGAATTTGTGAAACCAGCACATTTGGTTCTTATACCTGGATTCTCACAAACCAGAATGTGATCCGGTATAATCTGAATACACGGCAAAAAACAATTTTCGATAAAAACAATACGGGAATTTTCTTTGGATGTTATGGTCACATCTACGCAGATCATTCCGGAAGGGTATGGGTGAGTTGTTGTAACCTTTTGAATCCCATCACCGGACAAAGGGTTATTTTGGCCATGTATGACGGGAGTACATGGACAAGCTATACAGCATCAGACCTGGGAGCATCTTTTACCAGTGGTATATTAAATTTCACAGAGGATTCCTCCGGAAAAATATATTTTGGGTTTGGTAAAGGGTTTACTTCTTATTGGAATGGTATTTTTGAATCTCGAACTATCCCACCTCTCATTAATTATGTTCCGGATGTGAACTCCATCACACTTGATTCCTTAGAAGAAATCTGGCTGGCGACTGATGCGGGTTATTTCCATTTTGACGGCAACCAATTTCTTGACTTTGCATTGCCGGGAAAATCTGCATTCTATGACAGCCTGGGGAATTACGGTGGAGTTGAAAGTATTGCATTCGAGAGAAACGGCACGATGTGGCTTGGATCTACTGACCAAAGTAGAAATTGCAATGGTCTTTATAAATACGAAAACGGTAACTTTACAAAATTCGACAGCCTCAACTCTCCATTGGCAACCTGGAATGTTCAACAAATTAAAATTGACAGGAACAATGTGAAATGGATAAGAAACAATTCAAAAGTATATTGGCACGATAACGGATCATTTGCAACTTTTCCTGTTGTTGATTCACTTGGATCGATTTCAACTATTTCCATTGATTCAAATGATATAAAATGGTTCAATGCATATTCTGCCGAACTTGTATCTTTTGACAACGCTCACTTTAAAAAATTAAATTTTCAAACAAATACTCTACCCGATTATACTCAGTCCATCGGGACGGATACAAGTGGCGGAATCTATTGCGGAGGTCAAACCCGGGAATCGATTGCTCATTATGATGGCAGCAATTGGACATCACTACCTATTCCATCACATTCCTCTACCCTAACTCAGCTAAGCATTGTTGCTGTGGACAGAAATAATGTTTTGTGGGTTATTTGCCAGGAAAAAGAAGTGCATCGCTATGACGGTGTGAACTGGACAACTTTCGACAGTACAAATTCACCACTGGGAGATTGCCAATTTTACTCTATTTACATTGATGACTTGAACAGAGTCTGGCTCAGCTCCTTTTCTGAAGGTCTCATCTATTATTACAGTGGGTCTACCTGGCACACCTATGATTTGAAACCAATTCTGAACGACAGAACATTGAATTTTCAAACGATCGGTTTCAGTCCGGGAGGGATTGGATGCATAGCTGTTGAGGATCACGGGCTCATCCGTTACGATGGAGTCAATACAACTCAGTTTTTACTTCCTGCGTTGATGTACCCGAATGGTGATATTCGCAAAATTCAATATTCAACTACATACGGCTTGATGTTTCTATTGAGCAATGGGAATTACAGTGCAATAAAAATATTTGATGGTATTACTGTTACACCTCTTGATGATCTCAATTCACATTTGTATTCAAATTTTGCGGATTACCATACAGCATACTCCTTTGTCACATCTGATTCTGCAGTATGGATGGCTGGTGCCGATGGTCCGATGCGATGGGAAGGAAATATTTTCACAATTTTCACTCAATTCAATTCTGACTTTTACGGTTATAATGCTACAAGTGCGATCGAAAAAGATGAAAGCGGTAGAATATACTTCGGAGGTCAATACCTCAATATCTACACTTCTTACTCAGTGATCACTTCAATTCAGGCACCAATATCGGACGACGCAATCCTTACTTTTCCAAATCCGGTTACAGATTGGATTTCAATACAATCGGAAAAACCTATCGCCTACTGGAAGTTAAGTGATTTATCCGGACGTAGAATTGCAAATTCCGGAAACTCAATTCTCCCATCATCATTTCGGATCAATTTTGGAAATCTAATTTGTGGCCTTTATATTCTTGAGCTGAACATTGGAGAGAAATCCTCCTTTCAAAAAATCATTAAAGAATAGTTCGTTTGAATATTTCAAACCTTTGAAATAAAAAGGGGAGAAAGCTGTGACAGCCTTCTCCCCTTTTCCTATTACGGGTTTGTGACTATACCCATTTTACAAGATTAAACTCCATTTTGTTCGGCAACAAATGATGCTTTGGAAAAATGCGGAATCCGTATTCAAACACTCCTGATTGTGTAACAGGGAAAGTCGTTTCATAGGTAGCACGACGGCGTGCAGTATGGCCGAGAGTGAGTTCTTTCTTGAAGATTATTTCACGATGATCGTCTTTACCACTTTTCTGAATAAACAAAACTTCCACTCCAATATCCTCCGGCTTCAGATATCCAAGACTCAGAACGATTTCCGCATGAAACTCTTCACCCAATGGCAATGGTTTCTGCGCTGAGTCGTGAACAATTGTATCGATAATTTTGATCAATCCCCAGTTTGCGATAACATGACGCTTCCACTCTGAGAGTTCTTTGACTTCTTTGAAATTCCCTCTGGAAATTTTCTTGCTTCGTTCGAATAATGGAACATAGTATTTGTTAATGTACTCATCAATCATTCGATGTGTGGTGAAACGTGGAACTATCTCTGCAAAAGAATGGCGAATCATATCCACCCATTTTGAAGGAACACCTTCTTTATTTCTGTCGTAGTACAAAGGAATCACTTCCTTTTCAAGAATGTTGTACAACATCTCGCTATCCAGCTCGTCCTGAAAATCTTTTCTGTCGAATGTATTTTCTTCCGGCAAAGCCCAGCCAGCACCAGCAAGATATCCTTCTGCCCACCATCCGTCAAGCACACTGAGATTCAACACGCCATTGAGAGAAGCTTTCATTCCGCTCGTTCCCGATGCTTCCATTCCCCGATCAGGATTGTTTAGCCATACATCAACACCCTGGACAAGGTATTTCGCAACTTCCATATCATAATTTTCGAGGAAGATGATACGTCCGTTAAACTCCGGCAATTCAGAAATCTCAACAATCTTCTTGATCAGATCCTGGCCGGCCTTATCATTGGGATGGGCTTTTCCGGCAAACAAAAACTGGACAGGTTTTCCCGGATTCCTCAAAATCTCTTTCAGTTTTTCGATATTCTGAAGCAAGAGATGCGCACGTTTATACGTTGCAAAACGTCTCGCGAATCCGATCACCAATACATCTTCGCGTAAGGAATCACTCACTTCAATAATTTCTTTGGGATTCTCATGTCGGCGAGTCATGTCGGCACGGATTTTATCGTGCATCACTTTCACCAATTCGCGCTTGAGTTCTTTGCGAATGTTCCAGATACTTTGCTCCGGCATTTTTAAGATCGCCTGCTTTTTCTGATCATCAATCTGGCGGAAAGGAGTATTGCTTGCAAACATTTCCTGGAACAACATTTGCCATTGACGCGCCGTCCATGTTTGATAATGGACTCCATTTGTCACATAACTGACGTGCAATTCATTTGGCATAAATCCGGGCCAGAGATGCTGGAACATATCCTGGGAAACGCGACCGTGAATTTCACTCACACCATTGATCTCCTGAGCTACGTGGGCAGCGAGGTGACTCATGGAATATTTTTCATGTGTATCGTTTTCATCCACTCTTCCCAATCCAACAAATTTCTCCCATTGAATATTAAAGAGCGTTGGATATTCACTCAGGTATGCACGAATCATTTCTTCTGTGAAAACATCATGACCGGCAGGAACAGGAGTGTGAGTAGTAAACAATGTCGACGCCCTCACGATATCCAATGCTTCGTCATAGGTAATATTCTCCGAAATGATGAGATCGCGGATTCTTTCAATTCCCACAAATGCAGCATGACCTTCATTACAATGGTAAACATTCGCTTTGATGCCAAGTAATTTGAGCAAGCGATCTCCGCCAATCCCAAGCAACATTTCCTGCTTCAGTCTGTTTTCGTGATCGCCACCATACAACTGATAGGTGATAAAACGATCATCAGGTCCATTTTCATCGATGTCTGTATCCAACAAATACAGTGGAACTCTACCGACATTGATTTTCCAGATTTTTGCATACACTCTTCTTCCGGGGAATGCCAGACTTATCTTCAACCAGTTTCCTTCATCATCACGAACCGGAAGAATTGGGAGAAAAGAAAATTTTTGTGATTTGTATTCGGATAATTGTTCTCCGTGTTTGGACAATACCTGCTTGAAATAACCATACCGATACATCAATCCAACACCCACCATGTCAACACCTGTATCACTTGCCTCTTTCAGGTAATCACCGGCAAGAATTCCGAGTCCGCCTGAATACAAGCGCACAATGTGATTCAGTCCGTACTCCATGCAGAAATAAGCAACCTTTGGCCAATTCTCATTCTTGGGCTGCTCCATGTATTTGCGAAAATTCGTATACACAGACTGAAGCTTTTCAAGGAAAGCGGTATTTTTCTCGAGACGTTTGAGTTTTACATACGGCAGCACATCCAACATTGCAACCGGATTTTTCTTGTAACGTTCCCAGAGCTCAATGTCTATCATCTCGAACAATTCCGATGCCTCGAGGTTCCATGACCACCAAAGGTTTCTTGAAAGTTCATGCAGGGGTTCGAGTGCTTTCGGAAATTCCGATTGAACAAAAATTCTCCGCCACTTCGGCTGATTGCTTTTCGGGTAATTGATGATTCCCTTATCAAGCGGAGATACTTCATGCTTATTTCTATACAAGTATTCCCTGCTTTCACTTTTTTGAAGAGCAATATCGTAGGCTTGTTTGTAAAAATCGATGAGATTGTTCCATTGAACTGTTTTGGACAGATGGAACGCAGAGTCGCGTGCAATTGCAACTTCATCTTTGTTCTTCTGAGTATAACCAAGAATGATGTTGGAGATTTTCAATGCAGCTTCGTCCGCATCCTGATCACCACGATCAACGACATAAATCCCGGTATTTACATTGCCGAGGTTTGTACGCATCCATTTTCCGAATCCAGCAAGTTGGGTTGTAATGGTAGGAACGTGGAAAGCCAGACTTTCAAGCGGAGTATATCCCCATGGCTCATAGTAGGAAGGAAAAGCAGAAAGATCAAAGCCGATAATCAGATCATAATAATGAAGATCAAAAATTCCATCATCACCATTCAGGTAGGTCGGAACAAAAATCACCTTCACTTTATCTTCCGGAGAATTGTTGAGATTATTGCTTTTAATTCTATTCATCACAGGATCAGTTTCGATATCCTGCAGACAATGAGTGAGGTTTTCAGGATTCGTTGGAACTGAACCATTGTGCATTCTTTCTGCGAGATCCTTTCTGGGTCCGGTATGGTGGGCGGGAACCATGATAAATGCAACTACATTACGTTTCAGCTCAGTATTTGTATTGAGTTTTCCCAATGCATCGATGAACACATCGATTCCTTTATTACGAAACTCATAACGACCACTTTTCGCAAGCATGAGAGTGTCTTCCGGTAAATCAGCACCGGTCACAGCTTTTGCGACAGCAAATAATTTTCGTTTAGCAATCAGTCTTTTCTCATCGAAATTGATGTCGTCAGGGACCATTTTCACTTCAAAACCATTCGGAGTGATGATGTCCGGGGATTCATCGAGAAACTGAACACATTCTTTCGCAGTGATTTCACTTACTGTTGTAAAACAATCTGCAAAATGCGCGGATTTCTTTTCGAGGGATTGTTTTGCCAGTACATTGAAATCCTTTGCAACCTGGTCGCCATTGTATTCGAGTAATTTATCGTAGAGCGGCCATCCGTTTCCGGCAATTGAACGACCGACAACAGTAGCATGCGTTGTAAGTACTGTTCCGATTTGTGGAACACGTTCGTGCAGATAGAGCACACCAGTTCCTGTCATCCATTCGTGAAACTGAGCAATGATTTTATCCTTGAAAGAAAGGTGGAACTTGTAAAAGCTTTCGATGACTTTTCCCGTTGCGTACCCAAACATTGCAGGTTCGATATAGTCCCATTGCCCTGTGAGGGAATCCAGTTTATATGCGGACCAGAGTCCTGCAAATATTTCATCCCTGTTATGAAAAAACGGAGTAAAATCGACGAGGATAGCAATGGCTTCATTTGCTTGTTTCCATCTTCCGATTTTTATACGAAGTCCTTCGGAAGCAGCGCGTTCTTTCCAGGAAGAAAACAATGAAGTGTCTTCTGTAAATTCAGGATGTTCACCGGTACCATTCCAAACATCCGGACCGATGGTGATGTAATGTTCTCCCCACTCCTGAACAACAGTATCGGATTTACTGGTAATGACGGTGTGTATTCCGCCTACTTTGTTACACACTTCCCAGCTTACTTCGAAAATGTAATCAGGTCTGCTTGTATTTTTTTCTTGCATAAGATTGATCTTGAATAGTAGGAGTTTTCTTTTTGTTTTATTCAGGAAATATCGGATTCGACTGCTTTTGTTTTTTTCTTTTTCACCGTTGTTTTCTTCACGGGAACGGTGGATGTTTTTTCGAGACGAAGAGTAAAATCACTCAGCACATTCATGTAATTTATGAAAGCTTCATAAGGAGTATCGTAAGGGTTAAAATATTTATGTACATCTCCGTCAGAGAAAAACTTTGTACACATGTAATAAAAGTGATCACTTGTTTGCAGGTATTCCCAGTCTTTCAGCAGGTTTTTATCTGTTGTATTGCGGATCATCGATTCCATTCTATACAAACTGTCAAAGGCGTCATCCTGCAAATCGTTTCCGAGCCAGGCAGTCAGATCGCGTTCTTCATCCGCCCAGGAAATGGGGAAAGGAACATGAATCGGTCCGACGGGGTTCAAAGATTCTAC
>JADKKE010000003.1 GCA_016720655.1 Bacteroidota bacterium | reverse complement strand
GCATATTGAATGGTTGCACAAAATGCTTCGAATACAATTCCCGATCACAAATCCTTCCAACATCACTTCACGACGAAGCCAATAACATTTACGAAGCTCCCTTTGCATTCATTGCGTTCGTTAGTTTTGTAAGGGCCGGGGTGAACCATACTTTTATTTGTGGACAAGCAAAGATCACTTTAAAGAATCGACCGATTTTAAAAAAGGCGACAAAATCATCTTTTACCTTGCCAATGGAAGTTCAATCGAGTCAACATGTGAGGATGACTATTCCGGAATTAAGGGACAAACGATAAGCTTTTACAAACTTCAGAAGAGCAATCTTGAAGATTTATCCAGAACTTCTGTTGATTCAATTTTTGTTCAAAGCCATTTGAGACTAACTGAAAAATCAGATCCTGAAAAAATTGAAGACAAGCCAATTGTATTAAGGAAATTCTCAAAAAAGAATATAGAATTGATGAAAGAATGGGCTGTTTGTTTGAAAGATCATCTCAAATAATGAGCTCAATTCGATTCATTAGTAATAATTTGTGAACCAAATGGGATCATGATAATTATCCCCCATTTCCTGATTCTTGTTCCTTTTTTTAAAACCCTCCAATCGATTTCCTGAATACTATTCAATCATTTAAAAAACATAAAATGAAAACCCCTCTACTCATTCATCCTACAGTTTTCAGAAGTGCAATTTTATTCTTCATTCTACAATATTGTGGTCATTTTGCAAATGCTCAATTCACTTACCAAAACGCTTTCTCTATAGGCAATACCGGAAGCGATAATGCGTATTCCATCGCAGCGGATTCTACCGGAAATTATTATGTAGCCGGTTCATTTGAATTTTATGTTGACATGGATCCAAGTGCCCCTTGACAATGAATTTAACCAGCGTCGGTGGGATTGATGGTTTTCTTGCGAAATACAATCCGGCGGGAGTATTACAATGGGCAATCAGTATCGGTGGATCTGGAGACGATGCTGTGATGAGTGTGAAAATTGACCCAACAAATAATGTATACATCACAGGGAGTTTTGAATCAACGATTGATTTTGACCCGGGAAGTGCTATTGAGAATCACAGCAGCAATGGCGGAATTGATATCTTCCTGGCGAAATTCGATGCAAATGGAAATTTCGGCTGGGTGAATACTTTTGGTGGCAGTGAAAGTGACAATGGTGCGCGATTGGCTTTTGATGGCAACAGCAATTCTCTGCTGCTCTCCGGTTCCTTTGACAGTGATTCACTTAACCTGGATCCCAACAATCCTACATACATCCAAAACAGATCCACTCCATTTATTGAATCTGATATTTATGTCGCAAGTTACAATCCGGCATCGGGAGCATTGCAATGGGCTTTTGGTATCGGAGGAACGCAGAGTGACCGCGGACAATATATCACTACCGACAATTCAGGAAATGTATTTATTACTGGAAATTTCAGCAACAGCAATGTAGACTTTGATCCCGGAGCAGCAACGCAATATTTAAGTTCTGCAGGTAGCGCGGATATATTTATTGCCAAATATAACAGTAGTGGAATTTATCAGTGGGCCCATAGAATTGGTGCCAATGGTGGAGATAAGGGTTTTGCAATTGCATGTGACAACAATGGAAACATTTACACAGGTGGATATTTCAATAGCGATTCTGTTGATTTCGATCCGGGAGCCGGAACACATTATCTTTTTACGAATGGTGTTCAGGATTTGTTTGTGTTGAAGCTGGACAATGCCGGTGTTTTCCAATGGGTTTTCAGTGCAGGAGCATTGAACTCAGAAACTGTACAGGATATCATGGTTAGTGCAACAGATGATGTTTTTATCTCCGGGAATTTTGGGAACACTGTTGATTTTGATCCGGGTCCGGATACTTTTGAATTGATTGGCGCTCCGGCTGCTGATGCCTACCTGGCACAGTATGATGCAGATGGAAATTTTGTTGACGCATTCGCACTTTCTGGCAATGGATATGAATTCGGTTTGGGCCTTTGCGCATTGTCAGCGAACAAACTTGGATGGACTGGATATTTCTCAACAGACACGATTGATCTCGACCCCGGAGCAGGTTTGCACAACCTCATGAATAGCGGAACAAGCACGACATGGCCGGATATTTTTGTAGCAAGCTATGGATATACGTCAATAGGCATAGACGAAGTATCCACTGCAGGAAATCAGTTTTATTTGTATCCTAATCCGACACGTTCTGAATTGACTATCCGACTTGCCAATACTAAAACTCCCGCTCTGGGCAAATTGAATGAAATTTCAATACTGAATGTACTTGGCGAAATTGTGTATTCTTCAGGAATGGAAAGTATACAATCGGCAATTGATGTAAGCAAATTTGAAAGTGGCATTTATTTTATTCAAATGAAAATCGATAAAACAATCAGTACTCAAAAATTTATTAAACAATAATTCGATGAATTCCAATTCGATTAAAGATTTGGAATTACTCGATCAGTGATACCCGAATAAAAAATTATTCATCGTGAATAGCAAGAAAGCAATTCTTTCTTTTTTGTGCTTTTGGGTCATTTCATCAGGATTTGCACAAAGTGTCTTGTCCTGAAATAGGTTTACACTTTTTAGTGTAAACCTATTTCAGGACGAGTCAGTCTTAAAAGCATACATGTCGCCCCATACGGGGCTTGAGCGGTCGGTTCTTGTTGTGATATAGACATATCGCCCCTCCGGGGCTGGGGTACTGTGTTGGTTATGTTACAGACTTGTTCCTTCTGCGGTGCTGCAGTACGGTGTTAGTTGGGATAAAAATAGTGTTGATCCTACAGTGCTGAAGTATGTTGTTGGTTTTGATATCATGTTGACAAGCTGTGTTGAGTTAAGTGATTCTTGTGATATTGACATGTTGACCCTGCAGTGCGGAGGTCCTTGTGTTTGTGTACGTACAGATGCAGCCGTAACTGGATAGACTTGGCCTATTCAACATCATGAGCTTGATAATAAAATCAAAATTGGATTTATTAGTATTTTCAGAACTGACACAAAACTGCGCTATTCTGCCACTTATCCAGAATAACCGCCACTTATACACTTTGGATTGATTCCGGCCCTGTCCGGATAGTATCTTAGAGTCATCAATTACAAAAAGCATTTTAATCAACAATCTAATATAAATAGAATTCGAGGAGAAAGCTGAAAATCCTCCCCTTCAAAACCAGGGATCAAAAGAGTAAGCACTACCATTAATACACAATATCATGAAAACTTCAAAAACTACAAAAAGCCCAGTTGGAAAGAGACTTTCTAAAACAGAAGCTAAAGCTATCGTTGGTGGAAAATCTGTAAAAGGCAGAATTTCTAAAAGCAAGCTTCAGTCAAATCAAGGAGTAGGTTAATCATTCCGGGGGCTTCCCTTCTGGCCCCACCTATTTTTCCTTTCTCTTGCCCAAACTCTTCCATTCGAAGAGTTTTCTTTTTTTGGGGAAAAGGTGATTTATTTTTTTCAAAGAATTTCTTTGTGAATTGTTTTTTTTGCATTTATCCCTTCATGTATTTCATGTAGGACAAATTTGTTTAAACCATATTCCCAGGCTAAATCAATTTTTCCTCTCCTCATTACTTCCCATTTACCTTAATATCGAAATTATCTTTTTTCTCGAATTTGTTAAGACGGTATTTGAAACTAAGAAGGACGTATCTTCCGATGGTATTGCTCCGACGTTCTTGGAGGAAATTCATTTCACTGATACGTTCAATGCCTGTATTTCTGTTGAGCAAATCGAATCCTTCCAACAAAAGAGTCCCGCGATTTGATTTGAATAATTTACGGGACAAACCTGCTTTAATCAATGGAATTATTTGTGCGGATTGAAATCCCTTTGGCTTCGTATTTGGTGAGATCGGCAAATGCAGTTAGTTGCCACTTCGGTGACAAGGAATAATTCATGTCCAGAAAAACATTCCATTGCAAATAATTCTGATTAATTTCTTTTTGCAATGAATACCGTGCGGAACGGAATGAAACGCTGCCGCCAATATGAATATCTGCTTTTTCTTTTTTGCGATTGTCAAAACTCAAACTAAATGTGTGCTCCAGATTGCTCTGTATATTTTTTACTCCATTCACAATGTTGATTCCCTGATTCCAGTTCTCATCAATTCCGCCATGAAGGGTAATGCCGAGTTTCCGGATCGGGCGGGAATATTCAAGAGAAAACGACGCCCGGTAATCATCAGGGACATTGATGAGATAAAGCGATTGACTTAAATCAGACTTTACCTCACGCGACCAGTTTATTTTGTTGCGGGTATAGGTAAAAAACAAATTTGAAAATAAGGAAGTGAAGGAAAACTGATCAAAATTCAACCAATTGAGATGAACCTGATGGCGATTCTCAGGTGCAAGATTTTCATTTCCCGTTTGGGTTTGCAAACGATCAGATCTGTCAGTAATCGGTAACAATTGAGAAAGACCGGGTGCATCCATTGAGGATTCGTAAGCCAGTCCGAGTCGTTTGCCACCTTTCAAGTCCTTTTCATAAGAGAACCCCGGAAGAAATGCATAGTACTCAGTACTCAACAGATTTTGACCAAGCAAACCACGTTCTTGTCTTGAAAAAGTTTCCCCAAGAAAAAATTCTATCCGGCTTTTTTCTCTGCTCCTCTTGATTGTAATTCCCGGTTGAATCCAGGTATACATTCGATGATATTCCGGGCTAAGTGAATCAATTGAATTTTCTTCTGATGGTTCAATTCCTTCTTTTCTATCAAGGAATTCATCTTCTCCTCCACCTTTTAATTTGGGTTCAAAATACCAATCCTTCCCCAGTTCACGGGTAATTAATGCACTTGCACTTCCTTTGTATCCCTTCGTTGCATCCTTCCTGAATTGCCGAAAATCAGCTTCCGATGGAGGTGTTTCAAAAACAAGTCTGCTCTCTCCGCTTGTTTCCAATCGCATATTGCGAGCAGTTCCCTCGATCGAAATTTTAAACAGTTTCCAATGCTCCTTCCATGTCTTCAAATAAGCAAGCGATGCTGATCCATTCAACACCATTGATTTTTCAGAACCGGAGCCTGTCAAAGAATTTTGGGTCAAATTATCATTCCGATTTACTTGAAAAGAAGTGTAATCATCAGTACCCTTGCTAATGCTAAGTTTGGCATTTGCCCGAATATTCCGCGTGGAATCAATTTTATTTCTCCACCCAAAATTGAATCGATGTGCGCGATCACGATTTTTTTCTTCGAGGCTTTCATCTGTGACATAGGATGATCCCTGAAGATAATTTTCTGTATGTGTTTCCTGAGCCAGGGATTTGTTGGCACCATTAGCGAGATAGCTGAAAGAAAACCGACGATCCTTCCTGGCTTCATGCGAATAATTAAACCCGGCTCCTCCCGAGGCAATTTTCCCATTTATAGCTTGTCCGAAGTTCAAAGGAACATCATCATCTCCCATACTGATATGGAAATTTTCTCCACCTTCTCCCAATCCGCCATTGAAATCGAGGTAATCCTGAAATGAAAAACCAAATTGATTGATCGTATTCAACATCCCCAAAACCGCCACCTGATTAACGCCACTAAAACGATACACTTTCGCAGAAGCTTGAAAATGATCACCCGTACCGCCACCTGCCTGCACTTCACCAAGCCAGGCATTCTTCTTATCATCTTTCAACTGGAGGTTGATCGTTTTGTTCCTTTCTCCGTCTTCTATCCCGGTCATTGCCGACTGATCCGATTTTTCATCATACACCTGAACTTTTTTTACGGCATCAGCAGGAAGGTTTCTGGTGGCAATTTTAGGATCACTGGAAAAAAATTCCTTCCCATCCACCAATACATTCTTTACTTCCTCACCTTGTGCTTTGATATTTCCATTACGATCCACTTCAAGCCCGGGAAGTTTTTTAAGTAAATCTTCTGTTGCCGCATCCGGTGCAGTTTTGAAAGCTGCCGCATCATATTCAATAGTATCTTTTCGTAACATGATCGGAATTCGTTCTGCACTAACTTCCGTTTCTTTCAGGTTCACTGGTTTTGGACGTAAAATGAATACCGGGTCCTTCCCATTTTCTTCAACTGGAAAATGAACCTTTCGGTAAATAGAACTAAAACCTACACATGCAACCTGAAGAATATAATCTCCTGATGTAACATTGCTCAATTCAAATTTTCCCTGAATACTACTAACTGCAAAATAAGCCAGTGTACTGTCGGCAGGATGCAACAAAGTAATGGTGACATAAGGCAATCCTGCTCCGGTTGAGTCCAACACACTTCCTTTCAAGGCTGAATTTTCAGCAAATACTTTCTTTGCTCCTCCTGTCACGATCCATAAAATCAGTATCAGAATGAAACGGAAAGTAATTTTGTATTGTTCTTTTTTATTCATCTTATTGTTGAAACATGTCTGGCTGTCTGATAGCAATCAGGCGATACGCCAATTCACAATTCATAATTTTCACTTTTTAATCCGAATAATCACATTATTTCCACCGCCATTTTCTTCCTGCATTTCCTTTTGTTTCTCTGCAACCATTTTGCGAAATTCCGGTTTGCTCATTTTCTTGCCCTCCTTTGGTTTGGATAATTCTTTCGAATCTACTGTCGACAGATCAACATGTGTTGCCGTCATCACCTGATCTCCGCCGTTTACATCAACACTTAAAATGAGGCCGGGCAGATTGCAATATCCATTCGGACCAATGGATACAGGAATTGCTGCCGTGAACCAGGCGATTGCTTTCTTATTTGTGTCCTGCAATACAGCTTCCTGACAAGGATATCCGAGAATTGATTTCTCATTTCCTGTTAGCTTCCAAATTTGTTCATCAAATTTTGATTCAATTAAAAACTGTCTCGACATGAATTCCCGTTGATCATAAATTTTTCGATCCTTAAGATCTGCGTATGAACAATCATCAGGCTCATCCATTTTAATCACGATCTTACCTTCCCCATGCTCACTTTCGAGACCGTTATTTTGCTTTCCTTCGATTCTTTTTATACAAAGCAGCATCACTATTAAATACCAACTCCTTTTTTGATGTTTTTTCCTTCGGAAGATTTTTCAGCATCTCATTGTTGGAGTCAGTGTCATCAATCTGGATGTTCAGTTTAATCTTTTCTTCGTATGTAATTTTTCCTGTCGTTTGGGCAGTGGAATTTATCACCAATGCCAGCGAAGAGAGTAAGAGGATGTTTTTCATGTTTATTTTTTTTCAAAAGTATAATCTGAATTTGTATATTGAGGTTAATCCTTCTCCAATTAAGGTTAATTAAGGTTAATCGCTTGAGTCGTGGACCTGCACGGATTACCTTTGGGATACTAAAGCAGATAGTGTATTTCGATTATGTCACACAAACATTCAGGACCAAAACTTCGGAACCTGGCCATTCTCATAGGAATCGCTCAGCTCTTGTTGTTGATTTTTGTGGGAACCTGGTTGAAAGGACAATACCGCGATGAAGAGACGAATCTGCAGAATGAAATTTCAGAAAGTATTATTTATGCCCGACAACAAGTACTCGATTCAATGTTGGTGCATGATTATATCAATCCAATATTGGCAAGCAAACAAGGATTCAAAATTCATATCGATTCCTCGGGATCAATTCCACTTCCGCCGGACATGCAGAGTAAACAACTGGAATTTTCGGATACATTCAACAACACAAACGAAGATTCAATCATCACAATTTTCAATGACAGCAATGGTGCTCATCATAAAAACACAATTACGTTTATTCATAAAATTGATTCAACAAAAGATTTCCTTTTGCAAGGTGTGAAACTGATTGTAAAGGAAGTTGCAAAGAATGATTCAGCGGAACGCCATATCGAGCAAACAATTTATTCAAACGCAGACACTGCCCTCTTAAAAAACCTTATCCGGGAAAAATTCACAAAAAGTGGATGGAAATTTACCACTCTGTGGACCCAGCAAACGGATATGGATTCTGCTTTTAAAACCAGACATGGGGCAATGTATTTTAATACGAATCTATTTCCCCGCACCTATGGATTATCAGTGAATGATTATTCATTCTATATCTGGAAAAAAATAAGTCCGCAAATTTTCTTTAGTTTGATTTTACTACTTGTTTCGGGTTTCGCATTTATTATTTCCTACCGTACATTAAACAAGCAATTGCAACTCAATAAACTGCGAAATGATTTCATCGACAATATCTCTCACGAGCTAAAAACTCCGGTTTCTACTGTAAAGGTTGTCGTGGAAGCACTTCAAAACCCGGAGATCAGAATCCAGGATCAGAAAACCAGTGAATATCTGAATATGGCGTCGAAGGAAATTAACAGGTTGGAATTGCTCATTTCAAAAGTATTGAATACTTCATTACTCGGTGAAGAATTACAATCAATAGAGCGAAATGAAATCAATCTGCTTGAATTGATACAACAAATAATTGATTCTTTCCGCATTCGTGTGGAGGAATCAACTGCAACACTTCAGTTTGCGAGCGATGGTGAAGCCTTTACTTTTCACGGAGATCCTGTGCATCTTCAGGGTGCATTCATGAATCTTATCGACAATGGATTGAAATATTCAGGTCCAAATCCTTTCGTTTCAGTAATGTTAAGACAAACTGATTCCGGATTCTCCGTATTCATCACCGACAATGGTCCCGGCATTCCGGATAAATTCAAGGAAAAAATCTTCGATAAATTCTTTCGAGTTCCCGTAGAAGGTGGTCATCTAGTAAAGGGACATGGATTGGGTTTAAGTTATACCGCGATGGTCATCCATCATCATGGAGGAACGATTGGATTTACAAATCTGAAAGAAGGCGGAGTGCGCTTTCAAATTACTCTTCCAAAATGAAGCCCATGAAAACATTAGTCTTTTATGTAGAAGACGAGCCATTCCTTGGAAAAGTGGTGAAAGAAAGCCTTGAATTCCGTGGATTCGAGGTGATGTTATTTACAGAGGGAACCAAAGCTCTGGAGCTCTTAAAAACCAGTACTCCTGATATTTGTATTTTGGATGTGATGCTGCCGGGAATGGATGGGTTTGCATTAGGCAAATTGATCCGCGAACAATTTCCACGTCTTCCTATCATTTTTCTTACTGCCAAAAGCCAGACAGAAGACCTTGTGAAAGGTTTTGAATCCGGAGGTACTGATTATATTAAAAAACCATTCAGTGTTGAAGAGTTGAACGTACGCATACAGAACCAACTCCGGATAAACAATACCAGTGCTTCCGGCACAATCGCAAAAGATAAAATAAAGTTAGGGCGAATGATCTTTTATCCCGGAAAATACGAATTGCATGCTTCCGGCAAGGTGATTGTCCTGTCGAACCGTGAAGCACAGATCCTGGATATTCTTGCTGCTGCACAAAACCAGGTTGTTGACAGGAAAGTGCTGTTGCGAAAAGTCTGGGGAGATGATTCCTTTTTCAATTCGCGAACACTGGATGTATACATCCGCAAGCTTCGTGATCACCTCAGCGCTGATCCGGAATTAAAAATAATCACTTTAAAAGGGACAGGATATAATTTTATTGTCCCAAGTGTTTAAACCTTTTAAACAGCTATTTCCATCCGCGATTGCTCTGCTCGCAGTGCCTCTTCACAACGATCGTAAAGTGCATATGCTTCACACAGCCAGTCATCAACTTTTTCAAGATGCTGTTGTTTGTCGATGGAATTCTCAATACGAATCAATAGATTTTTCAGCAGTTTCATTCCCATAGAATCCACAGATGGTTTCATCTTGTGAATATTCTTTCGCACTTTTTCCATCTCCGAATTCTTGTGGCTTCGCTTGATTTGCTCAATTAATGGCTGAGAGGTCTCAAAGAACATATTGATCATATTCATCACAAAGACCTTATTCCCTCTCGACATTTTTTTCAAAAAGGCAAGGTCCACGAGTGGCTCGGTATCGGAAAGATCCAATGAACCTTTTTCAGGTTTCGGGTCGGCTGCAGCATGTTGCAGCTTCACGCCATTCCTGCTATAAAGTAAATTCGCTACTTTATTATACAACTGCTGCGGATCAAAGGGTTTGGCGATATAATCGTCCATTCCGGCTTCAATACAATTTTCCTGGTCCCCTTTAATTGCATTGGCGGTCATGGCGATAATTGGAATGCCTCGCTGTGGCTCAGGTAATTTAGTACGAATGAATTTTGTTGCACCGATTCCACTCATCACCGGCATTTGTACGTCCATTAAAATGATGTCGTACGATTTAGCGATGAGCATGTCAATAGCTATTTTCCCATTTTTTGCTACGTCAATTTCGAAACCCCAATCTTTCATCAGCGACGATGCATACATTTGGTTGTATTCGTGATCCTCGGCAAGGAGTACGCGAACGGAACCGGATTTGAGCTGACGGATCTCTACATTCTTTTCTTCGTGCAGATCCAGAACTGTACCACGTTCAAAAGTTAGTTCGAATATAAATGAAGTTCCCATGTTCACCCGGCTTTGCACTTCGATCTTTCCGCCCTGTATTTCAACGAGCTTTTTGCTAATTGACAAACCGAGTCCGGTACCACCGTACTTACGACTCACGCCAACATCTGCTTGCGTAAAGCTGTCGAATATTGAGTTCAGTTTATCCTCAGGAATTCCAATGCCGGTATCCATTACACTGATTTGGACGCTCACCTGGTCATTTTTCTCCGCGATTTTCTTAACGATAACATTGATGCCGCCTTGTTCTGTGAACTTGATTGCATTGCTCACCAGATTAATGATAATCTGCGACATTCTCACGGGATCACCAAGAAGAACTGGTTCGTCTAGATCCTTTATTTCATAATTCAATGACAGGGATTTTTCCGCAGCTGAATAGAGGAAGGAATCGAGAGTGGATGTGATCAACCGCTTCATCCTGAACCCAACCTTTTCAAGTTCCAGTTTTCCGGCTTCGATTTTACTGAAATCAAGGATGTCATTAATGATCACTAACAAGTTCTTGGAACTGTTGTGAATCGCTTCGAGGTACTGATTTTGTTTCGGCGTTAGTTCTGTTTTCAGGAGCAGGTTACTCATCCCAAGAATAGCATTCATCGGGGTGCGGATTTCATGACTCATATTTGCCAGGAACTGTTCCTTCGCATGCAGAGATTGTTCTGCTGTTTCTTTCGCCTCCTTCAGTTGTGAATCCAATTGCAAACGATGTGTGATATCACGGTATTGCCAAAGATGCCCGAGATACGTCTTTCCGTCCACCAGGATGGGAACAAAATCACGTTCCATAATTCGACCATCCGAAAATTCTATTTGCTCCTGCAAGACAACTTCCTGCCTGCGAAGAATTTCGTTAATTCTATCTTCAAATCCATCCGGATCTTTTGCTAATTGTTTGAGCTGTCTTGAGGACTCGATAAAATCCATTCCCTGTAATTCTGCAGGATCTGATTCAATCCCGAATAATTCACAGAATTTTTCATTCGCAACAACAGTGCGTCTGTTCTGGTCCTTCACCACGATTCCGGAATTCATACTCCTTAACAATGTTGTGAGGCGGGATGCTGTAACTGCTAATTTCTGCTGTGCTTCTTTTTGTTCTGTGATGTCAATTCCATAACCGATGATGTTTTTAAGCATCCCGTGATCATCAAAGACTGGCGAATGCCTGCGCAAATGATATCTCACATTTCCTTCTTCCATGAGGAATTCTTCCTCCACATCGTCAGACTTCTTTTTCAGGATCGACTTATCGATGCTTCGTTCCCGCAATTCTGCAATGGACATATCGCGATTACGGTGAACACAATATTCGGAAATATTTTTTCCAATAATCCATTCTCTTACTACCGGATCTTTCACAGCCGCCGGGTTAACAAAAACATATCTTCTGTCGGGAGTCATTACGGCTATATCTGCCGGCAATTCGTTCAATATATTTTCGTAAAAATTCTTTTGCGATATCAGCTCCTGAGTAGCATGGTGTTCACGCGTTGAATCATTCATGGTACCGGAAAAACCCACTGGATTCACACCATCATAACTTATTTTAGCATCGAAATCAAGGTACATGGATTCACCATGGATATTTAAAAATTGAATCCGAAGACTGCATTCCTGATTGCGATTCCTGGTAAAATCATTTAACAGAAGAACAATCTTTTCCCGGTCGTCCTTGTGAACAAAACTCATGACACTTTTTCCGAGTGAACTGTCGATAGTATATCCAAGTAAATCAGCCCAGGCTTTGTTTAAAAAAGTAAAGCAACCGGATTCATCAGTTTGGAAGACGATCAATTTCATTTGCTCGACAAGAGAGCTGTATTTGGACTGACTTTCCACCAGCAACATTCGGTCTTGCTCGCGTTTTTGGATGAGTTGTTCGACAAGCTCAGTGAGCAGTTCGATATTGGAGTCTTCAATGGATACATCCTTATTGGAATAACTGGCGAGCATTGTCGCTGTATTCCGGAGATTTCGTAAAATATTTCGCTGCCTTACTGTTTCCTGTTCCAGTTTCGAATTTACGACAATAAGGTCCTCTGCATTTTTCTCAAGAATCTTGTTTTGAGAGCTTAGATTTCTTTTGTATTCCTCCAGTCTGCTGCTGGTATTCAACAACAGATCTACCACTTGCTGAGCAACTGCACCCGGGTCATTTGCAATCGATGTGATAAAATGCTGAGTAAGCAGTTCCGTGGTTTTATTATTCTGTACGGAATTGTGTTCGTTTTCCTCAAGCAGAAACTGAAGCAGTGAGCGTTGACTCATATTAATATTTTGATCTGAGGGGGGCCAGTGAATTTTTAAAATAGGATTGAATATATTCTTAAAAAAAGAACAGCATAAAATTATAATTACAATTTAAATCATCAATTGCAATTTATTTTCTTTCAGATATCTGTAAATGGTTGATTTTCCAACACCGAGTTTCTTTGCAACCAATACAACATTGTTATCATACTTTTCCAGGAAATGACCGATAATCCGCATTGTGTATTCTTCCAGAGTTGTCTCCTCGAATGCCAATGCTTGCATGGAGTTTGTGTTTTCAATACGGACGTCACCAGATTCGATCGTATTTCCGGAAGACATCACAGCACTCAGCTCCACGATCGCTTTCAATTCGCGTACATTTCCGGGATAATAATAACGTACCAGTTTGTCTTGCGCCTCCGGTGAGAAGCTCAGTTTTTGCATCTTGTTGTCTTTGCAAAAAACATCAAGCAGGTGTTTTGCGATGACTAAAATATCATGACCGCGTTCTCTCAATGGAGGGAGAGAGATTGGAATACCAAGTAATCGATAGTACAAGTCCTCTCGGAATGTACCTTTCCGTACTTCTTCCTGGAGATTCTTGTGTGTTGCAATGATGACACGCACATCTATTTTAATCACCTTGTTCGAACCTACTCGGGAGATCTCACGTTCTTGTAAAATGCGGAGCAATTTAGCCTGCAATGCAAAATCCATTTCTCCGATTTCATCGAGGAACAATGTACCTCCATCTGCCTCTTCAAATTTTCCGGCGCGTGTAGCCATTGCACCGGTAAATGACCCCTTCTCGTGTCCGAATAATTCGCTTTCCAAAAGTTCTGAAGGAATTGCAGCGACATTCACTGCTACAAAGGGTTTTGATTTTCTGGGAGAATGATAGTGGATCGCTTTTGCAACAAGTTCTTTTCCAGTGCCCGTTTCTCCACTGATGGAAACTGTAATTCCTGAACCCGCCGCTTTTTCCATCATTCCAAAAACCTGGCGAATGGCCGGGCTATTTCCCTGAATTACATTTCCGAATTCGTATTTCTTACCCAGCTCTTCTTTGAGGAGATTAACCTCATTACTTAATTCAATTTGTTTGCAAATGTTTTGGATGGTGTGCAACAAATGATCCCGCGTGTCTTCGTCTTTGGTAATGTAATCGTAGGCACCTGCACGAAGTAACTCCACAGCAGTTCTCACATTCTCCTGATTTGAAACGACAATTACCGGGACTTCCGGATGCTGAGATTTTATTCGTTTGAGTAATTCATCTCCATTGAAATCCGGCAAGGAAAAATCAAGTGTGATGATGTGCGGTTGCTTGTATAAATTCTCCAGCATTTCCTTTCCGGAAGAAAATGTGCTGACTTCATAATCCGGATTGAGGGTGATGTTGTATTTCAAAAGTTCTCTGTAGAAATCATTGTCTTCTACTACAAAAATCCGGATCTGCCTTGGGTTTTTCATTTAGGGTATTTTCTGTTCAGGATTTTTGAAATTCCAGTTTTCGGGAAATTCCTGTTTTGAGACTATTTTTACAGAAATTGGAAAAAAAGGTTTGATCTTAAGGATTAAAAAAGGGGAGAAAACCAGATTTTTTTACAAAACTGCTGACATTCAGCATTTTGAATCGCTGTACGCAATTTGCTGCACATTTATTTGTTCTCTGAACGCACTCCTATATATATGTAAAAAATCCGCTTGGTTCCAAACAATCTGAAATGGAATTCTGAATGTATTAGTTCCAGGAAACCTTTAAACCGAAACCATTTTGAAAACTTCCGTTTGAAAAATTACCCAGCTCCGGAATTTTAATGAAATCAATACCCGGCCTTATTTCATAAAACAAGTGCAAACGTTTCCAGAATTCTTTTTTTCTCCCCATCCTGAAATCAATGCCCATCGGCAGGTAAACTGAAAAAGCAGAAGTATTTTCATTAATGAAAACTTCAGATTCATAACGCTCGTCGTAGGTATGATGAGAATTGCTTGTCCCATCAGAATAAATTATTTCCGTTGAAGAACTTCTGGTGTAATCAATATCGGTACTTGCTTTTATTGAAAGGCCACCGGTCATTCCGATTCCGGTATACAATGACCATCGTGCTGCCGGGTTCGTTCTGAAAATCAAGGATGCATCCAGTCTCAATTGTTGCAAACGATAGCGGCATCGCAGAGTGGAATTGGTGATGGAATCAATTAAAATTTGCTGACCCGTTTGTCCGGATTGAAGTGTATCGGAAGAATGTCTTTCCTTCAGCTCAAAATCTCCGGCAAAACTCATTCCGGAGTAGTAAGTAAAACCGAGTCGCAGAAATGGATTCGATTTGTATTTCATTTTTTGTTTGTCACCGAAATGAATTCCCATCTGCATTGAAAACAGTCCTTTCACTGACACCATCAATCCCCTTCGATCTGATTTTTCCCAGAGTTCATTGTTTAACAACTCTGATTTTGGGGCAAATAATTTAAACTCTTCCAAAGACAATCGGGTATTTCCTCCGGTTATAAAGCCAAGTTGCACATTCACATCCTGCACGGAGAATATGCTAATGTTCGAATCCTGTTGCTCCTGTGCCAGAACAAGTACCTGATTTGAAAAAAACAGTACTAGTGAGAGTAAAACGATTTTCATTCGGTTCATTTTTCTATCGAAGGACCTATCCTGCTTTTAAAAAAAATCATAAAGGAATATTTCCGTGTTTCTTCCGTGGAAGTTTGGCCACTTTATTTTCAAGCATGCGGAATGCCGTGATTAATTTCTTCCGGGTATCCGAAGGTTTGATAACTTCATCGACATATCCGTGTTCTGCTGCTTTGTAAGGGTTTGCAAAAAGTTCGATGTATTCAGCTTCTTTCTCTTTGAGTTTTTGTTCGGGATCTTTGGCTTCGGAAATTTCTTTCTTGAAAATAATTTCAGCTGCACCTTTTGCTCCCATGACAGCAATTTCCGCGGTGGGCCAGGCATAATTCATATCCGCGCCAATGTGTTTAGAGTTCATCACATCGTATGCGCCTCCGTATGCTTTGCGTGTAATCACAGTGATGCGAGGCACAGTAGCTTCACAGAATGCAAAAAGGAGTTTTGCTCCATTGGTAATGATTCCGTTCCATTCCTGATCCGTACCGGGAAGAAAACCGGGAACATCTTCAAATACCAATAAGGGAATATTGAAGCAATCACAGAAACGAACAAACCGTGCTGCTTTGGTGGATGCATGAATATCGAGAACTCCGGCCAGATGCGCCGGTTGATTCGCGACAATACCAATACTTTTCCCTGCGAGTCGTGCAAATCCAACGATGATATTTTCTGCAAAATCTTTGTGCACTTCGAGGAAACTGTCAGTATCTGTAACCGATTGAATGACTTCATGCATGTCATACGGTTGATTCGGCGTTTCCGGAATCAATGAATCCAACCCGGGTCTGGATTCATCAGCAGGTTCATAAAAAACAGAAGGAGCCTGCTCTTCGCAGTTCTGAGGAATATAGCTCATCAGGTTTCTCAATTTATTGATTAATTCCACTCCGTTTCCACAGGTAAAATGAGTAACTCCTGATTTTGTCGCATGTGTTATCGCTCCTCCAAGTTCTTCGGAAGTCACATCTTCATGTGTCACTGTTTTCACAACATTTGGACCAGTGACAAACATGTAAGAATTATTCTCCACCATCATGATGAAATCTGTAATTGCCGGAGAGTAAACAGCTCCCCCGGCGCAGGGTCCCATGATTGCAGAAATCTGCGGAATCACACCGGATGCCAATGTGTTCCTGTAAAAAATATCTGCATAACCTCCCAGCGAAACAACTCCTTCCTGTATTCGTGCACCACCGGAATCATTGAGACCGATGATCGGTGCACCATTTTGCATTGCAAGATCCATCACACGACAAATCTTTTTTGCATGTGTTTCGAGAGGGATCCACCAAAACTGTAAAATCCTGAGCAAAGACGTACACCATTCTTCCATTGATGGTTCCATAACCGGTTATCACCCCATCACCAAGATACTTCTCGTTTTCCATTCCAAAATCAGTAGCACGATGTGTAACGAGCATTCCGATTTCCTCAAAGCTTCCATCATCAAGTAAAAAATGCAAACGTTCACGTGCTGTGAGTTTTCCTTTCTTATGTTGGGCTTCAATTCGCTTTTTTCCTCCGCCTAATTTGGCTTCCTCTATTTTTCCTTCTAACGTTTTCAGCTTGGAACTCATTGTGTTTTGAATTGGTATGCGAATATAAGGAATTTGAAGGAAAGAGTGAATGGTGAATGGTGAAGAGTAAAGAGTATAGGATCGCTTTATTTCCTTGCTTCCATTAAAATTATTGGAATGATAAAGAATGCACGAATTCTTCGGTGAAGAGTAAATGATAAAAGGTGTAGCGTGGCCATACTCTTCACCATTCACTCTTCACTCTTCACTAAAAAGTATTTTCTTACTTTTACACGATGAAAGAAATCGTAGTCAGTGGAATACGCAGTACCGGGAACCTGCATCTTGGAAATTATTTCGGCGCAATCAAGAATTTTATTCGGATGCAGCACGAATACACATGCTATTTTTTTATTGCTGATTATCATTCACTCACAACACATCCGACTCCTGCCGATTTACACATGAATGTAAAACAGGTTTTGGTGGAATACCTCGCCTGCGGATTGGATCCGGATGCTGCTACCCTCTATATTCAAAGTGATCTTCCTGAAATTGCAGAGCTTTACCTGCTACTCAACATGAATGCATATGTCGGGGAATTGGAGCGCTGTACTTCTTTCAAAGACAAAATCCGTCAACAACCGGATAATATTAATGGCGGTTTGCTCACCTATCCTGTGCTAATGGCAGCAGATATTCTCATTCATCGTGCGCACAAAGTGCCGGTGGGAAAAGATCAGGAACAACATCTGGAAATGGCAAGAACTTTTGGTAACCGTTTCAATCGCTTGTATCATACTGAACTTTTTCCTGAACCGTATGCCTTTAATTACGGAACACAACTTGTCAAAGTTCCTGGTCTCGACGGTTCCGGAAAAATGGGAAAAAGTGAAGGGGAAGGCAACGCGATCTTTTTATCCGATTCCCCGGATGTGATTCGAAAGAAAGTAATGCGTGCAGTGACTGATAGCGGTCCTACCTCTGAACATCAGGCGAAACCGGATGTTATAAAGAATATTTTTTCTTTGATGGAACTTGTCTCAAGCCCTGAAACTCTGGCCTTTTTTGAAGAGAAATACAATACTATGCAGATCCGTTACGGCGATATGAAAAAACAACTCGCTGAAGACATGATCCTTTTCACTGCTCCTTTTCGAGAAAAAATCAATGCCCTTGCGCGTGATGAGGCTGAAATTCACAAAATTGCCAGTAAGGGCGCTGAAAAGGCCCGCGAAAGCGCTTCTGCAACCCTTAAGGAAGCCCGGCATGCAATAGGAATCCGACGGTTTTAAAAATCCTGAGTATCAGATAGAAAATTTAATTTGCTCAATTTGAGTTACTTATACATTTTCTTAAATTATATGTTGCAACATCTATTGTTGTGACATATATTTGCATCATAATTCAAGACCAAAACATATCCAGTATAAAAAATTAAAAAACCAACCACAATGAAAAAAAATACTCTTGTTAGCATCCGCCATCACAATTTCGCTGAGCACTTATGCACAAAATTGGAAATTGGATCCATCCCATTCGAAAATCAACTTCACAGCAAAATATCTGGTGATTTCAGATGTTGATGGAGAATTTAAAAAATTTGACGGAACATTCACGTCTACAAAAGGAGATTTCAGCGACCTTCAATTAAGTGTTTCTGCAGATGTCAATTCCATCAGTACAGAAAATGACATGCGTGACAAGCATTTGATGTCCGATGATTTTTTTAATGCTGATAAATTCCCTAAAATTACTTTCGTGAGTAAGGGAATAAAAAGTTTGGGAAACAATAAATTCATGCTTTCCGGAACACTTACAGTTCGTGACGTTACCAAAAATGTAGAAATTCCATTGGTGTATGGCGGTACTGTAACAGATCCTTGGGGTAATGTAAAAGCCGGATTCAAAGCCAGCGGTACTATCAACCGTAAAGATTATGGATTAAAATATGCGAATGCTGCCGCAACCGGAGAAGCAGTAGTTGGAGACAATGTTGAATTTATAATCAATGCGATCCTCATCAAACAATAATAAACGAAGCGTGTGAATAGACCGGCAAGCTGCATTGTGTGGCCTGCCGGTTTTTTTATCTCATCCTATGAAACAATTCATCGTAAGTTCAAGACTCCCGGAAGAATTCTCACAGGAATTTCTTTCACTCATTCCATTGCAACGTTCAACGGTAAACCGATTGATGAGCAAAGGAGTCATTCTCACCTATTCGGTGGCTGCCGACAGAACCCGACTCTGGGTGACTCTTGAAGCAGAATCAGAGGTCGACGTTATTCATGTGCTGAGCGAACTTCCCTTGATCCGATTTATGCGGCCTGAAATTTCGGAACTTATGTTTCATCACAACCTCTCCTTCATGCTGCCGCATCCGTCTTTAAACTAACATCACACTGATTCCGCATTGGTTTCTGTTGTGAAGAAAAAAATTAATCAGTTTCTCCTTCCGAACACATAAATTCATGATGAAATTCGAATTGCCAATTGTTGTTGTTAATGCCGGAGAATTATATGCCACGAGTGTCGATACCGGCCGTTTGCAATTTTACGGAGATGAGCCGATTGAAAAGGGCGGTGCTGATGTTGGACCAACAGCTCATCAATTGTTCCTGGCATCACTTGGAACCTGTACCGCCATCACTCTGCGGATGTATGCAAACAGAAAAGAATGGGATTTGCAAAAAGTAACGATTCGTCTGAACCTTGAAAAGCTGATTGCAGATGGTGTTGAAAAACAATTATTTATAAGGACATATCTCTGGAAGGAAACTCTGATGATGTTCAGAAAAGCAGGCTTCTCCTCATCGCTGACAAATGTCCTGTCCATAAAACATTAACAGGTCCAATAGAAATACAAGCATTTCCTGTACTATAATACTCATCACCATGAAAGAAATTACGAAACATTATGTCAAAGAAGATCTGACTGTTATCTGGAAACCCCACGTTTGTATTCATTCAACAATTTGTTTCCGTGGTTTACCCGAAGTCTTTGATCCGCAAGTTCGTCCATGGATCCGACCGGAAGGCGCAAGCAAAGATGAAATAATCCGGCAAGTCAAAGCCTGTCCTTCAGGTGCCTTGTCGTTTACACTCGAACCAAAATAAAAATAACCATTCCGAATCCTGATCAATTTCAAATTGTTTTCAAAAAAAATGTCAAGCCCAAAAACTCCGGTACATTCTTTCCTAGTTGACCGCAGAAGCATCCGCGCTTTTGATCCACGGCCAATTGAGGACGAAACGCTCTACCTCTTATTTGAAGCTGCCCGCTGGGCACCTTCTGCTTTTAATGAACAGCCCTGGAGATTCGTCATGGCAGGTCGGGAAAACGAAACTGAATTCCAGCAGATGCTCGAACTGTTATCTCCCTCAAACCGTTCATGGGCAAAGAATGGAAGTGTATTGATTCTTACCCTGGCAAAAATGTTTACGAGTCACGACAATCGTGTGAATCGTCATGCTCTGTACGATGTTGGACTGGCAGTAGGAAATCTTTCTGTGCAAGCCACCTCGATGGGTTTGTCTTTGCATCAAATGGGAGGATTTGATAGTGCTAAGTCACGAGAATTTTACTCCATCCCGGAAGGATATGAACCCATCAGTATTATCCTTGTTGGTTACCCCGGCAATGCTGAGCTTCTTCCCGAACATCTCCGACTCCGTGAAAGCAATCCCCGGGTTCGAAAAGCGATCGATGAATTTGTATTTTCTTCTAAATTTGGTTCCGGTCATTCTTTACAACAACATTAATTCAAAAGCTATGAAAACAATATTTCACCCTGCGAGTGACCGTGGCCATGCTGATCATGGATGGCTCAATGCGCACCACAGTTTTAGTTTCGCTTCCTGGTACGATCCGGCAAAAGTTCATTTTGGAATGTTGCGTGTCTTAAACGACGACATTGTAGCGGGCGGACAAGGGTTTGGAACACATCCTCACAACGATATGGAAATTATCACCATCATCCTGGAAGGAGCGCTGGAACACCGTGACAACATGGGCAACGGATCGATCATTCGTCCGGGAGATGTGCAGGTAATGAGTGCAGGAACCGGAGTATTGCATTCTGAATTCAATCCATCTCCGACTGAGAAAACCAATTTGTTTCAACTGTGGGTTTTCCCGAAGGAAAATGGTATTGCACCACGTTACGATCAGAAAACATTTGATCCGAATGAACGGAAGAATAAAATTCAACTGGTGGCATCCGGATTTAAAAAGAATGATGAATTATACATTCACCAGGATGCTGCTTTATCCTTGAGTCAACTTGATGCCGGAAAGTCTTTAGAGTACACAATGAATAAAGAAGGAAATGGTGCTTATATCATGGTGATCAAGGGGAAATTAAAAATCGACGAGCAAGAACTCGGTCGCCGGGATGCTTTGGGTCTCTGGGAAACCCAAAAATTTGAAATTCATGCAGAAGAACCCTCAGAAATCCTGATTGTTGAAGTTCCAATGAAATAAAACCCTATTTTCATTCATTATTAATTTTTTATATGTTTTTTGTACCTTAAATTCAGCCTCTTAAATGCAACTTACACCTATGAAACTTGAAGATGAGATTGTCCAAAAGAATTTTCGTTCGGAGGCCCATAAATTGGGAGTAAACATCATTTTCACTTTCAATTGGATTAACAATTTTCACAATAATGTGATGAAAAAGTTCGGGCTCACCTCCCAGCAATTCAACATCATGAGAATCCTGCGTGGACAACATCCGAACCCGGCAAATATCAAACTGCTTCGGGAACGGATGCTGGACAAGATGAGTGATGCTTCGCGTATTGTGGAAAAATTACGCACGAAAGGATTGATCGAACGAAATACCAATGAATCTGACCGTCGTGCTTGCGATGTTATTATTACTCAGAAAGGTCTGGAATTGTTAAAAGTGATCGACAAAGAAGACATCACTTTTGACGGTTTTTTTTCCCAGCTCGACGAACAGGAAATGAAACATCTGAATCATTTGCTTGACAAATTAAGAGGGTGAGTTTTTAACCGTATCATTTTCATTCTTTTTGAAATAATTTTTTTTCCAAGCCTGATTTTATCCTACATTCGTCGATCAGGACCTTGGTTTGAATTCAATTGATTCCCATATCAGCGCATTGCTCTACGATCACGATTGTGTGATTGTGCCTTCGCTTGGAGGTTTTCTTGCATCTCAAAATCCTTCGCGAATCCATGTTGCACGACAAATCATCGATCCTCCGTTCAGGAAAGTCGCTTTCAATATTTACCTGCGTCAGAATGATGGATTGCTTGCAAATCATCTTGTGGAATTTGAACAAGTCTCTTATTCTGAAGCTCGCATTCGGATTGAACAGTATGTCAACGAATGTTTTTCCAAACTGAGTGATGGAAAAAAAGTAATTGTTGAACGTGTTGGCACCTTGGTTTATGATAGCGAACGCAATATTCAATTTGAGCCATTTCGCCAGGTCAATTATTTAAAAGATTCATTCGGATTAAGTCCAGTACCTTTTGCTCCGATAGAGAGGGAAAAAACGCAGGCTCCTGTACTTCGACAGAAAGAAAAATCCGAATTGCGTCCATCGCTGAAAGATACAGGCAGGACACTTGGTAAGAAAAGAAAAAATGCACAGCGATACCTCGGTGTGATTACTGTTGCAGGTGCACTTGCCTGGTTTTCACTGAATCTCTACTTAGTCGCTCCACGACCTGCTTCCCTGACAACAATAAGTCCTTTTGATAAAGAAAGCCTGAAAAAAATCCTTACTGATACAGGCCTTCATTCTCAGGAACTAACGATTACACCACCGGCACCAAACGTTACACATATTGAAACGGTGTATGTTGCGAGCACTGCACCCGCTTCCACAATTCCACAAGAAGAAGAGATCGATCATCATCCTGCGGTGACTGCACCGGAAATCATTCATGCAGCTCAGCCCCAGCCCAGCTTTTATGTTATCGCCGGAGTTTTCAGAATCCCTGAAAATGCCAATGATTTTGTGAGCAAACTTCAACAAAATGGTTATCCTGAAGCCAGAATTATTGATCAGGGAAAGGCTTTTTATGTGTGTTACAACGGATTCCCGAATCGCACGGCTGCATTGGCTTTGCTGGATAGTTTAACCGAAAAACAACAAAGCGGCTGGATCTGGCATAATTGATCAAGCATCGCTTCTCACTCCCTTTTCTTTCTATTTTTGTAACCGGTTATTGTCTCCATTAATTTCGATTTCCGTATGAGTTCATTAAGGCAGGGATTACATCAAAAATTACTTCAAAAACTTTCTCCACAGCAGATTCAGCTGATGAAATTGCTGCAAATTCCTGTAGCCAGTCTGGAGCAGCGAATCAAAGAAGAAATGCAGGAAAACCCGGCTCTGGAAGAAGGTGCAGAGACTGACGAAGATGAATACTCTACCGATGAAGATGAAAAGATCGACACGGATGATGACGAAGAATTGAGCGAACGGGAAGAAGAAATCAGTCTGGATGAATACCTCGAAGACGATGAAATCCCGGATTACAAAACATCTGTCAATAATTCTTCACCGGATGATGAACGCAGAGAGATTCCGATGAGTGCTCAGTCCAATTTCCAGGATCAGTTGCTCTCGCAATTGTACCAGCTGGATTTGGATGACAGAGAATATCACATCGCTGAACAATTAGTTGGTAGCCTTGATGATGATGGCTATATCCGCAGAGAATTATCAGCAGTTGTCGATGATCTGGTTTTTGCACAAAATATTTCTACCCAACCGGAGGAGCTCGAACACATCCTGAAAAAAATACAGAGTCTGGATCCTCCGGGCATCGGGGCACGCTCCCTGCAGGAATGTCTTTTATTGCAATTGCAGAGAAGAGACGCTTCCCGTGATTCTGTTCAACTGGCAATGAAAATTCTTCAGGGACATTTCGACGAGTTTTCTAAAAAGCACTATGAAAAAATCGCCCGTGAACTGGAAATTACTGAGGAAGATCTGAAAAAAGCGATTGGGGAAATTTTGAAATTAAATCCACGGCCGGGAAATACCATGAGCCAGGGCCAACGCTCTGTTGAACATGTGATCCCTGATTTTATCATTACGAATACTGACGGCAAGCTGGAGCTCACTCTGAATTCCCGCAATGCTCCGGAGATGCGTATCAGTCGCGATTACAAAGAAATGATGGATCATTACAGCAAGGATAAAAAGCATGCGAAAGCCAACCGTGATGCCATTCAGTTTGTAAAACAAAAATTGGACTCAGCAAAATGGTTCATTGATGCACTCAAACAAAGACAACACACGTTGTTCGAAACGATGCGCACGATCATGGAATACCAGATGGAATATTTCATTGAAGGAGACACTCGGAAATTAAAAAAAATGGTGCTGCGTGATATTGCTGAAAAAATAGGAATGGATATTTCCACCGTCTCACGTGTCGCCAATAGTAAATACGTACAAACACCTTTTGGGACTTTCTTACTCAAAAGCTTTTTCTCGGAAGGATTACAAACGGACAGCGGTGAAGAGGTCTCCAGCAAAGAAGTAAAACAAATTTTAAGCGATTGCATCGGATCAGAAGACAAACGCAAGCCATTGACAGATGATGCGCTTACTAAAATTTTGAATGACAAAGGATATAATATTGCACGAAGAACTGTGGCTAAATACCGCGAAATGCTTGACATCCCGGTAGCCCGTCTCCGCAAAGAATTATGAACCGCACGTTCGCAAAAGTTCTCTCAATTGTTTTGCATCCTGTTTTAATGCCGGGATATGCTTTGTACTTTCTGCTTCATTTCAGCACCTACTTTGCCTATACTACTCAGCCAAAAGAAAAACTTGCATTGTATTCAATTGTTTTTCTAAACACCTTGATTCTTCCATTGGCCATCTCCTATTTTCTTCTGAAAAGAGGTTGGATCCATTCTTTTGAAATGGAAAAGAAAGAAGAACGAATTATTCCGTTTATAAGCAATGCCATCCTGATGCTGATTGCCTATTACATGATGCGCAAGCTTATGCTTCCAAAAATTTTCGACTTGTTGATTCTTGGTGCTGCTGCTTCTGTGGTTCTTGCGGTAATTATTAACCTGAAATGGAAAATAAGTATCCACATGATCGGAATCGGTGGTATTGTCGGGACATTTTTCGGACTTTCTGCTTTTATGCTCGTTGACTTGAGAATTCCGATTCTTTTTTGCCTCGTACTTTCCGGATTGCTGGGATCAGCACGGCTCACATTGGGAGCACATCAACCGCTGCAGATTTACGCCGGGTTTTTTCTAGGCTTCTTCTGCGAATACCTGATCCTTAGCATTTGAATGAAAAAAAAACGGAACCCTGTTTCAGGATTCCGTTCAAAGTACATTTCTATTTTCGATCAGGGTGTGAATGAAATACCAATTGAAAAAGGTACAAGATCCGGACCTTTGTCTTTTTCGAAAATTCCTGACAAAGCATAATATCCATTTACTCCCAATTTGCTATAACCCATACGAGCCGTGAGACCGTATTGGAATGCATTGAGGTGATCCAGATTGTACGATTTGGATTTCATATCCTCGTCCTTGTATTTCGTATGATCTTGAAAGAGCCAGCCACCTTTCACACCCAGGCTTAGTTTAAAACGTTTGTGACTCTCATTTTCCTTCGAATGAATTCGAAATTCCAGGGCAAGATCAAGGTAATTGAGCGATAATTTATTGATGTCGTAATCGACACTGTCAGGGAGTGGGTGAATGTATGTTTTTGCAGGATTCGTAACATCATTGAAGTATGCATCGCTGCTGAAATTTTGTGAACTCAAGCCAATACCATAAGCAATGCCAAAAGTTTCTTGCTTATTCATTCTTGGAACCAGGAAATAAAAACTAAACCCGCGGGAACTAAAGGGTTTGTTGGTAATAGAACTCGGTATCTCAAGCCAACCGTCCGATGTGAAATTGACCACTAAGCCATCCTGCCGATGCGTGATTTTGGACAGACTCATCTTCGTTGATGACGTAGTTGAAGGTGTCGGTTCCGATGTGCTTTGCTGCGCCTGGGAAGTAAAAACCGAAAGAAGACAAAGGAGAAGAATTACCTTTTTCATAGGGGTATTATTTTTATGCAAGTTATTGATTTTTTTCAAATGTCAGGAATGGAGTTGGAATGCCACGAATGCACGAATAGTATTTTTTATTGCCACGAATACACGAATAGTATTAAAAGAGAATAAGTATGAGTCAGGTTGGTTAAATTGCAGGTTGGAACAATCAGCAATCAGCAATCAACAATCAGCAATCAGCAATCACTCAACAATCATCAATCAAAAAACCGCCGGTGTCTGGTCCGGGATTGTGATCAGGATTATTCTGAAAACTATCTTTGGAACTGACACCGGCTTTTCAATGTGGGCCCTGCTGGAATCGAACCAGCCACCCACAGATTATGAGTCTGTTGCTCTAACCGAATGAGCTAAGGGCCCCGATTTTCTGCTTTCCGGAAAATGTGGAACAGCGGAAAAGTGAGGCAAATGTATCGGTTGAGAGCAAGAATTACAAGTATTCAGTATGGATTGCTTCATCTTCAATTAATTTCAAAATCCGACTTTGCACGAGCTTATGAAGCAACAGAGCGGTTTTGCCATTTTATTCCTGATTTCCACCTTCCTTTTCGCCTGTTCACGCGAAAAACCTGAACCTTGCCTTCCTTACGACTTTTCGAAACCGGTGGAAACCTTGAAGTTACCCGGGCGCCTTAAAGAAATTAGCGGGATCACATTCTGGAATACTAATAAACTGGCCTGTGTTCAGGATGAAAAAGGAATTGTTTTTTTCTATGATATCCGGAAAGACAAACTGAAAAATGAATTGTCATTTGGAGAAGATAAGGATTATGAGGGGGTCGCAAATGTTCATGATACACTGTATGTACTTTCCAGCAATGGCGATATTTTTGAAATCGATCAGCCGGGAACTACAGAGCAAAATACGATCAACTACAATACCTTTTTGAACAAACGCAACAACTGCGAAGGACTTTGTTACGATGAAATACATCAGCGATTGTTGATTGCCTGCAAAGGACGACCGGCAAAAGGGACTGCAGCCCGTTCTGTAAAAGCAATTTATTCTTTTTCACTCCTGAACAAAACACTGGATTCTGTTCCCGTTTATGAAGTTGATCCCGGCTCTGTAAGAAACTGGCTTGTGGAAGATGAAAAGAAGAATTCTTCCTGGTTCAACGTGTTTTCTTCCGGAGTAGCAGATGAAAAAGATTTCCTTTTTGAACCATCCGAATTGGCTATCCATCCTATTTCCAAAGACATTTATCTTTTATCTTCGGTAGGGAAAATACTTCTTGTTATATCCACAGAGGGTACCGTGAAATGTGTCCTAAAGCTTGATCCACACTTATACAAACAACCGGAAGGGATTGCCTTCGCACCGGATGGAGATCTTTACATTTCAGATGAGGGCAAAGAAGGCAAAGCAAATATTCTTCATTTTCAATATCAGCATTGATTCATTCCTAAATTTACAGGATGGATGATATTACCTCAATTATTTTCGATCTCGGTGGTGTAATTCTTGACATCGATTACAAACGGACAGAATCAGCGTTTCAGGAACTCGGTATTCCTGACTTTGCAGAACTGTATTCTCAATTGCGTCAGGACAGCTTGTTCGACGATCTCGAAATGGGTCTTATTGATCCACAAAGTTTCCGTGAACGCATTCGATCTTTCAGTCGTATTCCCATTAGTGATCCTCAGATTGATCAGGCGTGGAATGCTATTTTGATCGGACTACCGAAAGAAAATGTTGATTACTTAAGTTCACTGAAAGGCAAATACCGACTCTTCATGCTGAGCAATACAAATGAAATTCATGAGCAGGCTTACCGTCAGCTTATTCAGAACCACTTTGGAGAGTATATTTTTGATTCACTTTTTGAAAAATCTATCTTTCCCATAGGGTACATCTGAGAAAACCGGATGTAGCAATCTACAATCTTGTTCTCCGGGAAAATGATCTCGATGCTACTCATACTTTGTTTGTTGACGATTCTCCACAGAATATTGAAGGCGCAAAAAAGACAGGATTAAAAACACTGTGGCTGCAGAAAGGAAAAAAACTTCAGGATCTGGATTCTCTTTATTCTAAATAAATCGTTTCTCCTCTTTTCAAATTAGCGGATTTCCTGACAAAGTTCAACCAAGACTCCATTTGTACTTTTCGGATGGAGAAAACAAATCAACTTATTATCGGCGCCTTTCTTTGGTTCATCCGATAACAATTGAAATCCTTGTTCCCGCAGTTGCTGCATCATTTGTCGAATATCATCAACTTCAAATGCTACATGATGGATTCCTTCTCCTTTTTTTGCAATAAATTTTGCGATCGGACTTTCCGGATTTGTCGCTTCTACCAATTCTATTTTTGACTCTCCGACTTTAAAAAATGAAGTACTCACCATTTCTGATTCAACAGTTTCGACTTTATAATTCGGAGTACCCAACAGAGAAGTAAATAAACGATTCGCATTTTCCATATTATTCACTGCAATGCCCAGATGTTCAATTCGTAAAATCATGGTTTTGATAATTTAATGTCAAGAATTGATGATATGAAATTCGAAATGAGAAAATTAATTCTGTTTTTCCGTCTCAATTTCAATCAGGCTTCAATCAATGAATTTGGAATGGATACATAAAAGACAGTGCCATTTCCGGGTTCGCTAACAAATCTGATTTTCCCTTTAATTTTCTCAAGGGCATTTTTTACAATAAATAATCCGAGACCCGATCCATTTGAATCCGGATGTCCGCGATAAAACATTTCGAAGACCCGATTTTTTACGGGCTCGGGAATTCCTTTTCCGTTATCCGCGACTTCTATTTCAATACCACGATCTGTTTCTTCAACTTTCACACGGATCCAAGGACTCTGATGATTGCAATAATTGATTGCATTGTGAATCAGATTCTGAAAAACAGATAGTATCAGTACTTTATCTGAAGTGATTTCTACTTTTTGATCAATTTTAATTTCAAAATTGATATGATCATAATCCGGCAGGTGTTTTAAGGAATGGAGAATTTCATCAACCAGTCCTTTCACATTTATCACACTCAATTTACTTGCGCCTTTTCGAGTCCTGGCAAGGTCAATGAGGTCGAGCAATGTTCTGTCGAGCCTTCGGATGCTCGTGTCCACCATATCGAAATATTTGTCGATAAGTCCATCTTTATTTTCGAGTCGGGCAAGATTAACGATACCCATCACACTTGCCAGAGGACCTTTAAGATCGTGTGATGCTTTGTAAAAAAACGTATCGAGTTCCTGATTCGTTTCCACCAATTCCTTTTCTGTCTTTTTGCGATCAGTGATATCTGTTTGAACACCCCATGTTCTCATCAGGTGTCCTTGTTCAACAATGCCTATGTTATTATTCAACATAAAGCGGACATTTCCGTAGAGATCCAGTTCTTTTGATTCCGCGTTACTGATTTTGTAATTGTTTTTGATGAATGAAGCCAGCAATTCTCTGGTTTTCTCTTCATCATAATTGTTTTCGATATAATAAAAGTCCCTGATTTTTCTTCCAACAAGATCATTCGAACTTGAATAACCATACATTCTTGCCATAAAATCATTGCATTCAGCAATAATTCCGGAATCCAACAACAATTCAACTTGTTCATTGAAAGGAAGCGATACCGGAATGGGCTGGCGGTATTCTGCTCTCCAGATACCAACAGCACTCTGATCAATAAAAGTTCTGTACCCTTCTTCTCTTTTCTTGAGAAGCTCCTGAGCACTTTTGAGCGCATGGATATCTGCAAAAACAATCATCGAACCGATATTATTGCCTTCATCATCGGAATACGGAGAGCCTGACATCTGAACATAAATACGCTCGCCATTTAATTTTAACATATCACATTCACAGCGGACCGATTGACCTGCGCTCAGATCCTGAAAAAACTTCCGGGGTTTGACATCGAGTTTGTTTCTTTCAGGACTCAATTCTGTGATACTTCTCCCTAGAAGATTTTCCCTGCTATAGCCTGTGATTTCACAAAACCGGTCGTTGACATAAATTAATTTGTATTCATGGTCAACATATACCAATCCATCGTTCATGTTCTCAACAAGTGAAACATAGCGACCCTCCTGCTTTTCGATTTCGTCCTGGTATTCTGTTTTTCGTTTCTGTATCTGGTCCGAAAGGAAGGCTCCGGAATACAATACAACAAGTGTAATGGTGAATTCAGGAAGCCATCGGTTTGAAATCAACATCATGACCATCATAAAGGTGGTGATGGTGAAAATAAAGAAGAGGCTTTTAAAAAACTTGTCGAATACAAGTGAAAAGATAAATATGGATATTGAAACAGGAAGAAGAAAGTCTATTTCGAAATTTCTCATAAAGGCTACATAAACAGCCCAGAAGTGCAAGAGAAAGATCGAAGCATATGTAATATTCGGCAGTTGTTTCCTGTAAAAGCTGCTGTAAAAAGACAAAAAGTAGTTTGATGTGAGGACCATTGACACTCCAAGTCCGGTCATCAGGATATACCCATCATGATAGGAAAACTCAAAGATGAATCCCAGAGCTGTGACGATCACAGACGTAAAAACATTCAGTGACCTCAGGTTTCTGAGTTCGTTGTGGATGATTTTATCTTTGAATGAGCTTAACATGGATCCTGCGCAAATAAATCAGAGGGGATTCAAAAATATCAAAAATACAGCTTGGAACACTTTGCTGATTCTGAATAAGAAGGTTTGCAATTCTATAACGATGTATACGAAAGCAAATGATAAACAAGTTCCATGCTTTCATACATATATATATGTATATAAAATATCAGCGATACACTCTTTATTTGCTAAAAAACGTAGATTTCATTTCAGAATGAAAGCAAATTCAGATTTAATCTTACAGTTTCAGATGAAATCAGATTTGTAAAGAGTAGAAAAATCATCTGAAGCAATGATAAGCGTTCCCGGAAAAATGAAAACAAAAGAATGAAAATTGAAATCCGGTACCCATTTGTCTGTGAAATCAAAAATAATCTGATGATTACACAAATGCTGATGATGGCTCGTGAGAAAAAAAATCAGGACAATTGAGCTCCGATTTTTCTTTCATCCGACCTTTTCCGCGCTTTTTTTTCCAACAATCCGGCAAATCTGATGTATAAATGTTCAGATGTGGGGTTTTCAAAATGTTTATAACTTTGAAAGCCCTCCAAAAAAAAAAATCACATCATGAATTTACTTTTTTTCATTTTCAAAACACGACGACACGCTACACACCTCGTCAATTCAGGCTTTCCAGTGATTGATGATTTTTTTTATTCTGTGAATTGTTCTTCATTCAAGCGAAAAAAATCATTCACCGTAATCAACATTTCATTGTTTAAAAAATTATTTCACAAATTGGTGTAACCTTTTTTTTATTTCATATGTTTGAGTAGTCATAACAATCAAAAACTAATAACTATGGCAAAAGCAAAAAAAGCTGCTAAGAAAGCTAAGAAAGCTACTAAGAAAGCAGCAAAAAAGAAGAAGTAAGCTAAACGCTTCCCGCTCTCGTAGCGGTCTGCAAAGGTCCCTCGCTCTAAAGAACGAGGGACTTTTGTTTATATACCGTCCTGCAGAAATCCATTTCATTGTTGGATCCAAACATCTCCGGAAACATTCATTGAGGACATTTCGATCCATTTTTTCCTGAAAACAAACGATTCAACAAAATATTTCTCAAACATTACCTTCGTTTCATGATCAACTGGACAGCTCAAGAAATAGTATTAGACCTGAAATACACCTGGAAGATTTCCAGGAATGCTACAGATCAGAAAAAAAACCTAATCGTTCGCATCAGTGATGGGACATTTGAAGGTTCCGGCGAAGCTGCTCCCAATATCCGATATCAGGAAACTCCGGAACAACTTTTGCTTCAAGTGGAGCTTTTCATCAATGCGATACGCGGAAGAGAACTCAGCTTCGAAGTGCTAAAGGAAGTATTCAATCAGCATGGAATTGCATACGCTTTACGATTCGGAATAGAATCAGCATGGGTCCATTTTGAAGCCAAAAGAAAAAGAATTTCTGTCCCGGGCTTTCTCAATATCCCCTCAGCGGAATCAATTCAAACATCCTACACAGTCCCAATCATGGAAACTTCTCTAATACGGAATTTCTATGCCGAGAATAAATTGTCACGATTTCCTTTTGTAAAACTCAAGATCAATGCTGATGAAGGATATGAAATGACAAAATACCTTGCCTCCTTCTGCAATCAGAAGATTATGATTGATGCCAACGAAGCCTTTTCCGATCCTGATCATTGCATTTATTTCCTTGAAAAAATTAAGAAACTTCCTGTTGAACTGATTGAACAACCCATGCCCGCAGGAAAAGATGAAGAAGGTAAGTACCTGAAAAAGTATTGCCCGTTTCCTTTATTTGCAGATGAAGCGATAACACACAATGCCGACTTCGGTCTCCTCACAGAACAATTTGATGGCGTGAATGTGAAACTCATGAAAGCCGGGGCTATCAAAATGGAATTCGATTGCTGAGTGAAGCAAAAAGTATGGAATGAGGACGATGATCGGCTGCATGGTTGAAACCACAATCGGCATTTCATCCGGGATGAATCTGTGCGCTCTTGCTGATTATGCCGATCTGGATAGTTTTTTACTCATCAAAGAAGAGCCCTTTCATCTGATTCGGGAAGAAAACGGAACATTGCTATTCAATAGTAACGTATCGTAATTCGAATATCTGAGTTTCTTCCCTTGTCATCACTACAGGAAATTTTCAAAGCCCCGGCCTCCGGAGTGAAAAAAATCTTCTCATCCGGCTTTCCCTTTTTATAAAACCGGTCGTTCAGATACCAGAAAACACCGGAAACATCGTTGGCTGCCGTACAACTCAATTGCATTTGATTCCCTGATCCCTTCTCAACGAGGTATTCTTTGTTATCGGCGAGGCTTATAATCATCGGTGCATGTCCGGAAAAAATTCGACTACATTCCGGATTGTGTTCAGGAATTTTTAGGAATGCAACGTGCTCAGAATTATAAAATGACAAAAGATCAGGTTCCAGATTCGGATACAAACGTGTTTTGTAACCGCTTGGAGGCCGACAGGTAGTACAATATGAAATTTTTTCGTCAGGGGAAACATCCACTGCTTTCTGGTGATCACAATTTTCTATCGATGACACTCCGGGTAAAAAATAGTCGATGATTGTATGCTCACAATCATTCGAAGGTATTTTCCCGGATTCCGTACACACAAGGCGAAAATCGAGAGCTTCCGGTTGAACATACCAATCGTTCCTTGCATTGTAATCAATGGTATTGAACAGTTCAAACAGCAAGGGAGTCGCCATCTCTGCACCACTCAGTTCCGGAATTCCCTCCCCACTAAAATTTCCAATCCAAACCCCTATCGTATAGTTTTTATTGTAACCGATGCTCCAGGCATCACGTCTTCCATAGGATGTTCCTGTTTTCCATGCAATGCGTGGAACATGAATAGTGTTTTCCTGGATGAAAGAAGGCAGCTCCGGCCGATTTACCTGGGACAGAATTTCAGCAATCATATATGCTGAAGATGCTGAAACCAATTGTACAGAAATCGATTGCTTTTCATCCCGCAGGAATTGCAATGGAGAAAATTTTCCTTCGTTGCCGAAAGCAGAGAAAAGACCGGTTAGTTCTTCCAGTTTTACGCCACAGCCTCCAAGTACGAGTGAAAGTCCCAGCGACTTCTCTGTTTTGCGTGTTTGTTGGAAATTGGCCAACTTCATTTTATCAATCATTGTTTGTAGGCCAATGAGGTGGAGAGTTTTCACCGCCGGCACATTCAAGGAATTCATCAATGCATTTTCAAGCGTCACATTCCCGTTGAATTTCGAATTGAAATTTTCAGGAGCATAGCCTCCATAATTCACCGGTACATCCGCGATTATTCTTTTGGGAGTGAGCAATCCCTGGTCGAACGCAAGAGCGTAGACCAAGGGTTTGAGTGTTGAGCCGGGAGAGCGAACGGCAACGACTCCATCTACTTGTCCGCCATGTATAGCATCTTTGAAATCCGGTGATCCGATATATGCTTCAATCGCATGCGTTCGGTTGTTGACCACCAATACGGCGGCATTGTAAATTCCAAATCCATGTAGCCGCTTACTGTAATTTCCAGTCATAGCAGCTACCTTTTGTTGTTTGATCGGATCAATAGTCGTATGAATGACCGGAATTCGAGGATATAAATTTTTTAATCGGAATGCCAGATGCGGAGCTAGCATCGGTGCATCGGAACGTACGGCATCGAGAGGCTCATTCAAAGCGTCCTCGATTTCCTTTTCAGGAAACAGTCGACCTGCTTTCATCCGGTTCAGCCATTTATTTCTCGCGACAATCAGTGCATCCGAATTTCGTCCCAAACGAAGGGAACCCGGACGATTTGGAATAATCGCCAATGTTGTCAATTGACCCAAGGATAATTTATCCGGCAACCTTCCATAGTAAAGTAAGGATGCAGCTTTCACTCCTTCGATATTTCCACCATAGGGAACAAGGTTAAAATACATCCTCAAGAATTTCATTTTTAGAAAATTTCATCTCCAGTTGAAGTGCCCGGAATAATTCGACGCATTTATTCAAATAGGTTCGCTCCCTCGGATACAGGAGACGGGCAACCTGCATGGTAATCGTGGAAGCCCCGGATGTGCGCTTTGCCTGGAAGAGGTTGTTAAAAGCAGCACGAATGATTGCTATCGGGTTTATGCCGGGATGATAATAAAAGTATTTGTCCTCTTTGAAGAGAATCGCTTCTTTCAACCGTGGACTGATTTCTTCCGGTTCAATCATCATTCTCCATTTTTCATCCCTGGAAAGAAAGGCTTGCAACACGGTGCCATCTCTCGCTGTGATCACAGTGGAATAATCAATGGCAGTCTTTAATGGAAAAAAAAGATTGAGCAGGAAGAAAAGCAAAACAGGAAGTAAGAGGAAGTATGAGATTGCTTTCCCTATTCTTGACTCGAAAAAAAACTTGCGACATTTCCGCAAAAATGACTGAATTGGTACCAATTAAAAGGAATTAATTAAAGTTGTAAGTATTGCCACGAATGCACGAATAGGAGAATTATAAAAACTCCTATCGTACATTCATTGACATAACATCTTGAGCTCATTATAAGTAAGAAGGACTACGAATGCACCCTTCTACGTTTCAAAACAAAATCCATTCGTGCATTCGTGGCAATAAAATCTTGATCTCACCATAATTAAGAAGGACTAAGAATGCACCCATCAATGTGTCATAATAAAATCCATTCGTGCATTCGTGGCAATAAAATCTCAATTCTATCCATATGATCTATTGAATGTTTACTGTTCCGGAACCGCTGTAAGAATGATATTCACCATTGTACATAGCATCTGCACTGGCCGGACCCATTTGGAAATTTCCGGGAGTTACCGCCCGAACCAGGTAATAGAAATTTTTTGTTCGTTCTTTCACTGAGGTAAAGAAGTGAATCCTGTCGTCACGCACATCGAAATAGTCCGGATCCGACTGATCCTTCATCCAGCTCATGTCCCTGGAGTCATTGAGACGAGGATTCTCGATTTCAAATCCGGCAGGCAGCATATCCGTAATCACCACATTTTCGACAGATGTTCGTTCGAGGTTGCTTAGACTCAGTTTTACAACAATCAGATCGCCTTGTTTGATATTCTTTAAATTTGAAACAGGCTGACCGAAACGCGTAAGAAAGGATTTCCGGATCTGCAGGAATTTATCTTCTTCTTTTACATTACCACTTGCGCTCAATCCTTCCTGTTCCCAGAAATAATAAAGATGTCCGGTACCATTTACTGTCACGGAAACATTCTGTCCGGCAATTCCTTTTTTCAAGACCAATTCCGATCCACTGAATTTTCCGATCGATTTTCCATTTACACTCACATCAGCACTCATTTGAGTTGCAGAAACTTTCCTGGAAAATTTTCCCAATGCAAGGAATGAATAAGCGGCTTCCTGAGTATTCAGGTATTCCTGTTTATTCACTTGTTGAGAAAGGTGTCTGATAAGAATTGGAATCTGAGGATTCTCCGGATCGGTATCCAGCATAACATTCAATACCAGCGCCTCATCTCTTAAATACGAATAGAAACTTCCGCTAAAAGCATTTTTGGATTGTTCACCTTGAAATGCGCCGGGTATCAAAATGGAATAATTTTTTCTGTCACCAATGGCGAGATAGGTACAAGCCAGCATGTATCGACAGTCGAGAGCAAGGTCTTTGGCATTGGCTTTGAAAAAATTCATCGACGACACGTCCGCTTTGCCATACAATGCGAGGAGGTAGAGTGAGTAAATATTCTCCTTGGCATAAATCTTTCTGATCCTGAATCCTCCACGATCATCATAATACCCGTATTCCTCTTCCATCAATCTCGTTTTCACTTTCTGTGCCATGTATGTTAATGCACGTTGAATTATCTGACCATTCACTTCATAACCCGCTTTTTTTGCTTCACACAGAAAATGAATTGCATAATTCGTTCCCCACCAGGTTTCATCATCTCCGCCCGGCCAATAACTCAATGAACCGTTGTACAGCTGCATCCCTTCCAGCTTGCGTATTGCCTGCTGAACATAATAGGAAGGGCTTTGTCCGTTCATACTTCCGAACTTCATGTTCTTCACCAGGTCCGCATAATAAATCTGCGGGAATGCTTTTGAAGTGGTTTGCTCAATACAACCATAAGGATACCCGATAAGGTAAGAAAGTGGTTTGCTGAATTGAACCAGCGGGTTTTGGCTGATCACCAGTTTGGCTGCAGCGGTAGCCGGGATAAAACCATTCTTCAGTTCAATATTTTGTGTTCCTGTGAGTTCGCCGGAACCACTGATCTTGATTAAGGATGTAACAGGACGAACGGTAATATCCGTTTTATCGCTAAACGTTTCGTTGAATGCATTCACATCCACTTTCACATTTGCTTCTCCCATTGCAGCCTCCGCAACAATGCGGAAGATCACACGTTGCTCGAATTCGCTTCAATGCTTACTTGCTTTTTGATCTTCTCCTACAATTTTCAATGGACCGCCTACATGAATTTTCGCTAAAGCAGATGTTGCCTTTCCCGTTGTATTGGTAATTGTAACAGGCATGCGCAATGTATCCTTTGGAGAAAGGAATCGAGGCATTGAAGGACTGATAACAATTGGATCCGCCACTTTCATGTGCTTCTCTGCACTGCCGAAAGATTTGTCTTTGTAAACACATGCCATAATGCGCAAGTCTCCACTAAATTGGGGGATATCGATTGTATAATCTGCTTCACCGGCCGCATTCGTGTGAAGGATACCACTCCAGAGTGCGATTAGTTTCACACGTTTATTGTTGAGTGGATTCACACGTTTCGACATGTCGAATTCTTTGGAACCATCTCCACCGCTACTGGAACGGTTGAGCTTCAGATCCGGTAATAAATTGGGATACACATCATATGCATTTACCAAAAGTGCTTTCTTCTGGTAAAAGAACGCATGCGGGTCTGGTGTCTCGTAATTTTTCAGAGATAAAATCCCTTCATCCACAACAGCAAGTGTTACTTCAATATCTTGCTTCGGGAGCGTTTTTACTTTGATAGTCTGTTTGGTTTTGCTTCTTGATTTTTCTTCAGCAAGAATTGTTACGGGAAGATGACTACCCTCTTTCTCAACAATGAGTGGAAGAAAACCATGCCCAACCGTCAACGGAATGGATCCATCGTCCAAACTCCGGAACAAGGTCGCTGTGATGTACACATTCGGCATGTATCCTTCCTTTACAGGAAGATCCAGCACCGCTGCTTTTTTATCCGTATTCAGATATCGGTATTCAATCACTTTGTCGCATTCGATAGTGACCAGCAATCTTCCGTTGAAAGGAGCCTTAAAAAGTATGTGGGCTTTATCACCAACTTTATACTTTTCTTTATCTGCCTGAATATCCACTTGTCCTTCGGTGTTCACCTGAAACGATGTGTTGCTTGTATATCCCCATCCAAAGGAATAAAAGTGCGTGGCTACATAGCGTTCTGAACCGGGCCTTGAAATGCGAATTTCATATTCGCCTGATTCACGCGGAGTGTAAACGAAATCATATCCGTTTGCCGCAAAATCAACAGTTCGCTGCGTTTGCAGAATTTCTCTTTTCTTCGAGATGTAACGATACCTTCCTCCATATTCATCTTTCTCAATTACACTATACCAATCATATTTCACGACAGAGATGCTCACAGATGTTGCAATTCCTTTTCCTTTTTTATCAGTAGCAATCATCGGTACACGTAAAGATTCGCCACGGGTGATGTAGTAATCCGTCAGTTTCATACCGAAAAAGACCTCCTGTGTGTAGATGTTAAAATTCTTCACCCTGTTCACCGGCCGACCGGTTTCATCAAAAACAGTTGCAAATACCTTGGTGCTGATCAGCCCTTCATCTTCCCATTCTGCATTAGCACGAAATGATTCCGAGGCAAGTCCTTTGGTATCTGTCATCCCTTCCCGGACATCATTCGAAGCCAATGCAACCTTATTGTCGGTATGAATATCGAAAACATAGCCCTGGAAATCTTTCGAAGAAAATTGTTTCCGTTGAACTGTAAACTGCATTTCATATTTTCTTCCTGCTGCAGGAGGTCCGAACAAGTTCAGTGCGGCAAGGTTCACACGCAGGCTATCGCCCGGCTTCAGTTCTTCCTTGCTCAGGTTTAATTTCACATCAATACGATCCGGAAGAAATTCCTCAACGCTGATATATTCTGAAGTAAGCAATACATCGTTGGAGCTAAAAACTTCCGCAACATAATTACCGGTCAAGGCCGCTTGAGGCAATTCAAAAGAACTTTCAAGTGCTCCCTGTTTATTGAGCGTTCCACGAATGGTCTTGAATTCTCTTCCATTGGGCATGAGCAGCGTAACCTTTACAGGAACACCGCTTACGTTTTGCCATTGTTCAGTGCGAACAATTGTATTGAGGTGGATCGTTTCTCCCGGTCTGTATATCGTTCTGTCGCCATAGAGAAAGGCCATCATTCCGGTTTCATCAGCGCGGCGCCCTCCAACATCAAAACGGGAATTGTTCACCCTCGAATCCGAAAATGTTATGTAATTAAAATCACTTTCGTGCTTTGCAGTTACCATACTCACTCTAAAATCGACCCCCTTGGATTTGATTTTGGAAAAAGTAGCCACTCCGTCTCCATTGGTAGTCGCCGTCATCAGGGTTTGATTATTGGATGTAATCAGAGAAATGCTTGCACCCGAAAGTGGTTCAGTAGTTTTAATCGAATTCGCAAAAACAAGAATATCGTCATCACTTTGTTTCACAATCATTCCAATGTCAGAAATGGAGACCAGCTTGGTTGTGTTTTGCCATTGTCTTTCGGAAGATGCTACCTGAACGAGATAAATTCCTTTGAAACTCCCTAGCTCTTCAAAATTCAGGTTCAACAACTGAACACCATTCTGTCTCGCCAGATCTTTTGTTTCGTAGGTACGCTGATAGATCTGGCTGCCAAAATAATCCAGGTCGTACGTATTATAGGTGAAATCACCATTCGAATTGTACTCTCCTTCATCATCGTACCAGTAGTCTGTATTTCTCCCCTGACGCAAATAATGCATGATATTGTTTTCATACACTCTCCATACTTTGACTTCAACTTTTGGAATACTGGAGATGCGTACGGCAACATTTCTGGAACTTTTTGTAGAAAGATAAATTCCTTTTGTGTTCACAAAAGCGAGCGTGGGCGCCATTTCACCGAAAGCAACTTGAGAAGAAAATTTTTTCTCCATCGAACCTCCCAATGTACCTTTCAATTGATCGGAAATATCCAACTGATAAGAAGAACCACTGGTGAAATTTCCTTTCAGGAAAAATCCATTCTCGGTAAGTTCTACAGTAAAGGCAATCTTGGGATTGACTTGAATAAACTGCTCGGCTTTTTCTCCATCGATAGACTGAGAAGTATAAACATGAATCATCCCGCTGCTGCCTTCGTATTCACCCAATGCTTGTGTGATCTCCAGTTTTTCCGGCGAAGGAATCGTCGCAAGGAGCTCCATTTTTTCTTTCGTCAGGTATTCGCTTTCTGCACATTTCAAACCTTTTTCAATGGCAACAGTAATTGGAACCGCTTGAAGAGAATCGCGGTTGAAACCATCAACGACTAGCGTAAGGGTAGACGAAACGCCGGTCGTACTGATTTCATAAGCTACCGTTTTCGTGCCTACTGACAATTGCATCAGCTTCGCTGCAGTACCCGGGTCAACCGGATAATTAAAACCAAGTGCAAGCTTCAATGCTGCAGCGCCGGGGTTCTTTTCCGAAACCGCCCAATACCCTTTTACCTCCTGGAGTTTCAGATAGGGTGTATGGAATGCAACACCATATCCGGGATCCAGACGAAACTTCATGCGTGTGAAACGCAAAAGTGGCTGTGCCAATTCCGCTTTGTAATCAGTCGATGCTTTAAATCCAACGGAGGGTGAAAAAACAAGTTCGCGTGTTGTGTTCCATTTGAATTTTCCCTTTACCGCGGGAGAAAAGATCATGTAGGGAATTGTGTCCCAGGTATTCAGTAATGAATCCGGAACCAAATCTTTATCGAATGTAAAAATCAGGTTTTGCTGTTGTTCAATTTCATCGCCAAAATTGCGGTTAGAGATACGGACTTCATTCCGTGAAAGACAAGAAAACAAAAACAAGCCGAGGAGGCTGAGCAGGAAACGGGTGCGTTTCATAGGTTGGAAGAAATGTGGTTGTGGGATTAAATGTAAGGATAGAATAGAAAATGTAAAGAAGAAATTCGCAGAATAACGTGCTGGCTTTTGGGCTATTTTGGAATTTAAAAAATAATTTTTAGCTGATGAATGGAAAGAATATTAAACGTTCACGCTTTGGCAGGAATCCATCGAATTTAAAAAAAGAATCCGGAAAGAAGTCGATGGCTTCAGTCCGGATTCAATGAATTCTTCAGGATTTGAAGAATCAGGGTTTATGAATGCTAATCTGCAATTCTTTGAGTTGTTCAGCCGAAATTTTTGCGGGTGAATCGATCATCACATCCCTTCCTGCATTGTTCTTTGGAAAAGCAATGTAGTCACGGATGGAATCAGCTCCGCCGAACAAAGAACACAAGCGGTCAAAACCGAATGCGATACCACCATGCGGAGGCGCACCGAATTCAAAGGCATTCATCAGAAAACCAAATTGAGCTTGTGCATCTTCCGGACTGAAACCAAGGATTCCGAACATTTTCTGCTGAAGCTCTTTATTGAAAATCCGGATGGAACCTCCGCCAACTTCTACGCCATTGATGACCATATCGTAGGCGTTAGCTCTAACTTTCCCGGGATCCGAGGTGAGCAATCCGACATCTTCCGGTTTTGGTGATGTGAATGGATGGTGCATTGCATGCCAACGTTGTGTTTCCTCGCTCCATTCCAGCAATGGAAAATCCAGAACCCACAAGGCTCGGTAATTATCTTTATCACGCAAGCCCAAACGACTTCCCATTTCCAGCCGCAATTCACTCATTGCCTTTCTGGTTTTATGTTCCTCACCGGCAAGAATAAGGACAAGGTCACCGGGAGCAGCATTGCATTTTTCCATCCAGAGCTTAAGATCTTCCGGCGAATAAAATTTATCAACGGAAGATTTGATACTTCCATCTGTATTGTAACGTGCATATACCAATCCTGTTGCTCCGATCTGCGGCCGTTTCACCCAATCGGTGAGTTCATCCAATTGTTTGCGGGTATACTCTGAGCACCCTTTTGCGCAAATCGCAAGAACTACTCCGGCCTCATCGAATACTTTGAAATTCTTTCCTTTGCTAAGAGTACTGAAGTCGATGAGTTTCATCTCAAACCGGATATCCGGTTTATCATTGCCATAATTTTGCATGGCCTCAGCATACGTCATTCTTGGCAACTCACCAATGTTGCAATTTTTTACGGCATCAAAAAGGTGACGTACCAATCCTTCGAATGTATTGAGAATATCTTCCTGCTCAACAAAACTCATTTCGCAATCGATCTGTGTAAACTCCGGCTGACGATCCGCCCGAAGGTCTTCGTCACGAAAACATTTTACGATCTGATAATATTTATCCATCCCGGCTACCATCAGCAATTGCTTGAAGGTTTGCGGGGATTGAGGCAAGGCATAGAACTCGCCGGGATTCATTCGGGAAGGCACAACAAAATCTCTTGCTCCTTCAGGAGTAGATTTAATCAATACGGGTGTTTCAACTTCAATGAAATCAACTTTGTTCAGATAATTTCGGGTTTCAGCAGCTACGCGCGCACGAAGCAATAATGCTTCTTTCACAGGTGACCGACGAATATCGAGGTAGCGGTATTTCATGCGAAGGTCTTCACCTCCATCTGTATTTTCTTCAATAGTAAAAGGAGGTGTTTTCGCTTCGTTGAGGATTTCAAAAGAATCGACAGAAATTTCGATTTCCCCTGTAGGCATTTTAAGATTCTTATTGCTTCGTTCTGTCACCCTTCCATGAACACGGATAACAAACTCTCTGCCCATCTTCCGTGCAGCTTCACACAAGGAAGCATTGGTTTCCATATTAAAAACCAACTGAGTGATTCCGTAACGGTCGCGAAGATCAATAAAAGTCATCCCGCCCAAATCGCGTGAACGTTGAAGCCAACCACAAAGAACAACTGAATTTCCTGCGTTTTTCAGCGTTAATTCGCCGCAGGTATGAGTGCGTAACATAAAACTATATCAATTTATATTGCGAAGGTAGAAATAATTCTGTGTAGGAATTAATAAGGGGGATACAGCCGGAATTGTTCTTGATTAAGCCTGAGATTTCCTAAAACCTGCATTCGAATCCGGTGGGTAGACCAATGCTTCCACACGGATATTAATATTTCGATTCATCAAAAAGATTTGCCTTTTCGAGGGTACGCAAATATGTTCTTGGCCAATGAAATTATCAGACATAAAAAAACGGGTCACCTTCCGGCAACCCGCTCAATAAAAATCTTCAGACTATAGATTATAAAATCAGAATCCGATTTGAACTCCAACATTCAAGCCGATGCTTCCGAATGGCAAGTATTGTTTTAACCCAGTATTCGGATTAGAAGCAACATCATTATCATCCAAAGTAATTGTTGGATTAAGTGCTTGTCCATCACTCCGTGAAGTGTTCTCTGCTTTGTCCGGAGCGTAGGTCTGATTGATAGTAATCAGCTCGGTGTTCAGTTTGATTTTGTCACTCAGTTCAAATGCAATTCCGAAAGCTCCATACCATCCGAAAGAACTTCCGCCGGAATATTCGTATTCATAAGTTCCTGAGAAACCACTGCCTGTGTAGGTATCTTTTTCTTTAACTTTTCCGGCAACACCAACGACGAGACCAAATCTTCCATACGGACTCATGGATTTGTCGTCACCTGCAGAAACTTTAATACCAGGCATAATGCGAATCATACTTCCTTTCATCTTCATATCACCTGTTGATCCGGAACTGGAATTGTCTGTTACAGTAAATTCTTTTCCCATGAGCATCCCGAATCCAAGATCCGCTCCAACATTTTCGCTGAACATGTAATTCAGATTTAATCCGAAGTTTAATCCCTGGCCGTAGGATCCTTTTACATTTTCAGCTGTCGTAGCTGTTTGATTCACTCCAATCACAGAAGTTCCGGCAGCGAGACCATACCCTAGATTTACGCCTACATTAAATCCCTGAGCAGAGACGAATATTGCAGTGAGCATTGCAAGCGATAGTGTTAATCCGATTTTTTTCATGAATGTGGTTTTCATTTTATTTGTTTTTAGGTGGTTTAAAAATTGAAATTCATCACAAATGTATTCCATAATTTTTGAAAGCCTTTTTTTTTCTGAAATTTCTTAAAGGGAATAAACTGGCTTTATTCGCTGAATTCCTGACTTTTATCATGGACAATTTTACTGTTTGTTGGTGTTTGTCCTATTCCAATTTGTTTTATTCGGGAAAAATTCTGAAAAAGGGGTCTTTTCTTCATTTTAATGAACGGAATGTTTGGGATCTACAGGAATTTGTATTTTCAGCCTCATGGATACAATACATCAGCAATACATGAAGGAGGCCTACAAAGAAGCCCTGCTTGCTTTGAAAATAGATGAAGTTCCCGTTGGAGCTGTGGTTGTATGTCAGAATAGAATTATTGGTCGCGGACATAATCTTACCGAACGACTGAACGATGTAACTGCGCATGCAGAAATGCAGGCTTTTACTGCAGCAGCAAATTTTCTGGGTGGAAAATATCTTTCCGAATGTACATTGTACGTAACTCTTGAACCTTGTGTGATGTGTGCAGGTGCAGGATTCTGGACGCAAATCGGAATGATCGTTTACGGTGCTTCTGATCCGAAGCGTGGGTTTTTAAAAACATCAAAAGAAATTCTTCATCCGAAAACAAAACTGATCGGTGGCATTATGGAAAATGAATGCAGTGAATTGGTGAAAGAATTTTTCAGGAAGAAGCGCTGAATTTTGTAACACCGCTTTTTGCAAGTTCGTGAAGCGCCTGCTGTGTCAATGGTTTGTCCAGCTGCCCGACAACAAAACTGTTTTCAAAAACTTTTTTGAGTTGCTCCGGTTTGTTAAAAACAGAAAGAATAATAATTTTTGACTTCTGACGGATGTACTCAGGAAGGCTTTTGTATTCTTCAATAAAATCATAACCACTCATCATTGGCAAATGCATATCCAGAAAAATCCAATCGGGTGCCTGTGACTCATTGCCGCATTCTTCTTTCAAAAAATGCAAGGCTTCTTCTCCTGAATTGGTGACAGTAACCTGTGATGAAAAAGCGGTCAACTCCATCAGGCGGCGATTAACCAGAACATCGATTTCGCTGTCGTCGACAAGGAGCACACTTTTGAAAGAAAAAATCTTTTCTGCCATGGGGTTTAGAACTTCAAATATACTGCGAAATCCTGATCACTCAAACATTGATCGCATCGAGGATGGCCTTGTTCAAGGGTTTGTTGAGGAACTTGTAAACGTAACGACTTTGATTTGCTTTGTTAAGATCCTTAAAGCTCTCTGATGTAGAAAGCATGACCACCTTTGAATGATTTTTAACTTGTTCCGGTAATTTGTCAAACTCCTCCAAAAAACCAAAACCATCCATTCCGGGCATCATGATGTCCAGAAAAATAACATTGGGCAATTCGCCCGGAGTCGTAGCTTTCTTTTTCAGTTCATCCAATGCATTGATAGCAGACTGATGAATCAGAATATTCGAAGCGAAATGTTCATTCTCAAGGAGCTTTTTGTTGATGAAATTATCCAACTCATTATCATCAATCAACATGACTACCGGATACCTGTGTGAGCTCATAGAAAATCCTATTTGCGTGTAAAAATAGAAATAAAGAATAAAAATCCTGCATTCCATGACGGCCAAAAGAAAAACTTTCACACAATCCACAAGATTAGAATACACCCGGTAAACTGTGGAAATAAAAAAAAAGCAGAACATCGGTTCTGCTGTGTTTATGTGGGGGGCGGGCTGTTATTATCGAACGAGGGTCACTGATCCGGTCTTGGAATTTTTTCCTAAACCGCTAGCAAACACCTGGTAAACATACACTCCCTGTTCAACAGGATTACCGGCATAATTTCCATCCCATTGTTGTTTCGGGTTGGTGGTTTCAAACACAACTTCGCCCCAACGGTCATACACATAGAGGTGGAAGTTGCGGATACCTTCACCTTTAACACCAAAGACATCGTTCATTCCATCTCCATTCGGTGTAAATGCATTTGGAATATAAATACTCAGTGGCGGGATCACCTCTGCATAATTCGACATACTGGTAATGGAATTATTTCCACGTTGCAGCGCGGTTACGCGGTAGGTCTTATTATCAAGCACGTTCTGAGCCTGAAGGGCAATGCTTCCCATTAGGGAAAGTGTGGTCAGAATAAAAATCCGGGGTATCGCTTTCAACATGATTGATCATTTTCTCATCCTATGCAAAATATACCCGATCACTTGACAGCGTTGCAACAAAGAGCCGTATATCTGACAACCGTAAGAAATTGAACTTTTCGTAGCTGATTTTGTTAGAAAATGATCAAAAAAAGCTGAAATAAGACTCTATTAAAAAAAGCATGCTCAAGTCATTTTTTTTCATCGTAATTTTGCAATGAAATCTTCTAAAATAAACAACCAATGCCTTATCCAGAATATATCTGCGCTCCAATGAGACAAGAGCTGACAACTGTCGGTTTTGAAGAATTAACAACTCCTGAAAAGGTTGACGAAATAATTCCAAACAGCAAAGGGACTTTATTGCTCGTTTTGAATTCTGTTTGTGGTTGTGCTGCCGGAACCGCTCGTCCCGGAGTAAAATTATCCCTGAGCAGTCCAAAACATCCTGAAAAACTGACCACAGTTTTTGCCGGTCAGGATATGGAAGCAACAGCACAAGCCCGCAAGTATACATTGCCTTATCCGCCATCTTCCCCGGCAATCGCACTTTTCAAAGACGGGAAACTTGTACATTTCCTGGAACGTCATCACATCGAAGGACGTTCTGCTGAAATGATTGCTGAAAACCTGAAAGCAGCTTTTGAAGAATATTGTTAAGCTAAAATCTAAATGAAAAAGCCTCCTGATGAAAATTAGGGGGCTTTTTTAATTTTGAACACCTTTTGATCGCAAAAGGTCCGATTCCGGCAACGGAATTTCAGTTTCTTTCTTTTTTGACTTTAAAAACCATTGAGCATATTCCTTCCTCAATGGAGCGTCAATTACTTCATACACCCTGGCTTTCAATGGTTCCAGATCGGCCTCGGTAAGTCCCTTTGTTTCAATTGGTTCGTGAATAATAACGCGTGCAACACCCGGATAACCGACTCGATTAAAATAGTCGTCAGGCAGTAGTAACCAGTTGTTCATGAAGGTAATAGGAACAATAGGAACTTGTTTTTCAATGGCCAGGCGAAATGGCCCGTTTTTGAACCTTCCCATAACCGGACCGTTGTGGTGAATAGTCCCTTCCGGAAATAGTGTGATACTGATCTTTTTATCCATATCACTGCAGGCCCTTAAGAAGGCCCGATGCGAATCCACCCTGCTTTTCCGGTTTACAGGAATATTCATACGGTCAAAAAAGTGCTTAAATAAGGGGACCCTCCTTAACTCTGCTTTTCCCATTGTGTGAAAATAACAGGGTATACTTATATATATAAGCATTATGTCCAGGTAGGAAGTATGGTTAGGACAGAATACATATGCCCTATTTGTGTCTAAAACTGATTTTCTCTCGATTTTATAGAAAATAAAAACCGGCCAGAGAATGCAGTGTGCCCATATCTTCTTGATTCTGAACACTAAACCAAACCATTTCCGGCTTCTGAGCAAAACATAGAAGACAGGGAAAAAAATAAAAAAAGTGATCACCGCATTGATGAAGAAAAGGGAGCGCCAGATCCATTGAAATGGATATAAAAGGTATTTTCCGGCTTTTTTGAACACTTTCAAATGAATAATCATACGAAGGTAGCAAGACTGCCGAAATCACGGACATATTACTGAATAGCGTAAACGGGTTTCAAAAATATGCCCAATAATTAATGTATTACTAATTGATTATCAATTATTTACATAATTATCCATTTATTGTCCGTGCCACAGTTTATATTCGATACACATTCAAAATTTTCCGGCTTTCTATTCCCTTGAAAATGAACTTTCAGTCTTGAGAAATCTTGACCTGAAGGCATTTTTTTTTACCTTTGTCCCCCTTTATTTGCGGAGGATTGAAGCATGAATAGTGCACGTGATTTTGTAATCAGTTTCGGAAGCCTTGGAAAAGGTGAGTACGAATTTCAATTTGACGTGAATGATTCGTTCTTTCAACGGTTTGAAAATTCTATCATTCAAAAAGGTCAGGTGGATGTATTGGTTGTTCTTGAGAAAAAAGAAAACCTTTTGTTGCTTGACTTCACAATGGAAGGAACTGTAACTGTTCAATGCGATCGTTGTCTGGAAGATCTTGATCTTGACATTGAAAGTTTCAATGAGTTGATTGTAAAACTGGGAGAAGAAACAGGAGAAGAAGCGGAAGATGTAATCGTGATTTCAACACGGGAACACGAACTGGATGTTGCTCAATATATCTATGAATACATTAGTGTTCTGATACCCATGAGAAATGTTCACGAAGACGAAGAAGGAAATCCTGACTGTGATCCGGAAGTATTGAAAGTTCTGGAGAAACACATTGCTCCGGAAGAGAAAGAAGAAAATCCACCTGCTGATCCAAGATGGGATGCGTTGAAAGGGATCAATTTAAATTAATTGAAGAAGGGATTAGTGTGTGACGTAGCCTCAGGATACCGATGAACCGAAAGTTTAATGCACATCAAATCAGAGTATAAGCAACGAGTCCTTATCACTACAACAACTTCAATCTAAAATAATTTAATTCCGACATAAAATGCCAAATCCTAAACACCGACACTCGAAATCACGTAGAGATAAGAGAAGAACACATTGGAAAGCTGAAGTTCCTACTATTGCAACTGATCCTACAACAGGGCAGCCGCATTTGTTTCACCGCGCACACTGGTACGAAGGTAAATTGTACTACAAGGGCCAGGTGATCATGGAAAAAGAAACTGCTGCATAAGCGTTCTTCTACAATTTTGACATAAAGCAGTTGACAAGTTCTTTGAACTTCATGTCAGCTGCTTTTTATTCAATGAGTATCTTTCAATCACAAAACCTTTCCCTGTCAGAAACGAATGAGACTTGGTGTTGATATTATGGGCGGTGATTTTGCCGGAGCATACACTTCTTGGAGCTATTCAAGCCTGGAAAGAATTGCCGCAGGATGCAAAACTTGTTCTCATCGGTGATAAAGATGCTATGCTTCCAATTTTGCAAAGGGAGCAAGTTCCTGCCGATGTTTTTGAAATTGTCCATACAACAGAAGTAATTGCAATGTCGGATCATCCGACAAAAGCATTCCAACAAAAACAAAATTCAAGTATTACTGTTGGCTTCCATCTTTTGAAAGAAGGAAAGATTGATTCTTTTGCATCTGCCGGAAATACCGGTGCAATGCTTGTTGGATCCATGTTTACAGTAAAGGCCATTCCGGGAATTCTTCGTCCGGCTATCGCTTCCCTCCTGCCAAAATTCAATGGTGGCTGGGGACTCATTCTCGATGTTGGCGTGAATGCCGATTGTAAACCCGAAGTGTTGCAACAGTTTGCCGTGCTTGGTTCTATTTATGCGCAGAACATTCTTCACAAAAGTAAGCCTAGTGTAGGTTTACTGAGTATCGGAGAAGAAGAAGAAAAAGGCAACCTGCTCGTGAAAGAAACTCATCAGCTCCTCAAAGACACCAAGGAAATATCTTTTATTGGAAATGTCGAAGGTCGTGATTTGTTTAACGACAAAGCTGATGTGATCGTCTGCGATGGCTTCACTGGCAATGTAATCTTAAAACAAGCTGAATCATTTTATCATTTAATTAAAATGCGGGATATCAAAGACGCATATTTCGATCGTTTCAATTACGAAGATTATGGTGGCACACCCATCCTCGGCATCAACTCTGCAGTGATCATCGCTCATGGCATCAGCAAAGCCAAAGCAATTAAAAACATGATTCTGCTTTCCAAAGAAGTTGTTGAAGTAAAATTAGCTGCTAAAATTTCTGCCGCTTTCAGTAAGGAAACTGTTTCCTGATTCATTGGTCGCGTACTTTTTTTTAAGGCATCCTTTGCGGTTAAAATCCCTTCGATTCCAGACTGTTTCCATGTAGCAGATTGCTTTTTCAAACGCAGAGTGCGCAAAGGTTTGCGCAGGGTTCACAGAGAGGTTTATCAATTTGAAATCCTCTGATCATTCTATTTTCTAATTTCTTTTCAAAATTCAGAAGAGTACAACCCTTTTATTCGCATCGCCGAATTTGAGAAAATCCTCGTGTCGATTTGGATTTTGTTTCTGATCTTTGAGAAAACAATAAATCAACACGCTTTAAAATGTCCAAATTTCTAATTCTAATTCTGTTTTTACTTCCATTCTATTTGCATGCCCAACCCACTTTCGAAAAAAGACTGGGTGGAATCGGATACCAGGACGGCTATTCTGTGGCTGCAATGGGTGATGGCGGATTTGCAGTTGTTGGGACAACGAGTACAGACAGTGTTTATCAAAGTGACATCATTATTCTTCGTACCGATTCTCTGGGAGATTCTCTCTGGACAAAAACCTACGGTGGACCAAACGGTTTTGATTTCCCATCTGCGGTTACAGAAACATTTGATGGAGGATTGCTGATTTCTGCAACTACATATTCCTATTCAACCCAGGCACCGAACTTTTCCGATTGGTGGATTCTCCGCACCGACGCCAATGGAGATACGCTTTGGACAAAAACGATTCCAAAAGTCGGCAATGACAGAATGATGTGTATTAGTGAAAACGATGATCATACAATTCTTTGTTGCGGATGGTGGAGTTTGAATGGTTATGCAAAAGGAACCTTATTGAAATTATCCGGAAACAGGAGATTCCTTATGGTCTGTTCAAATGGGCTCTTCTGCCAATGCCTACGCACAATTTTGTATGCAAAACAGGGATGGAAATTATCTCCTTGCAGGTGGTGCCCTGTCAGGAACTTTTGTCGGTGTGATTTATGAATATGATACTGCCGGGAATTTTCTAAATATCCACACGTATGACAAGCCGGGTATTGCTGAAATAATAAATACTGTTCATCCTCTTCCTCAAGGCGGTTATCTGATTTCTGCAAAGTCAGGAACAATTAACGGCTATGATGTTTGGATCATCCGTACCAATGATCAATGGGACACTCTGTGGACGAAAACTTTCAATGATCCGATTTATATGTATGACACTGAGGCGAAATTTGCTTTTGATGCTGTGGGAGACAGTGGATGTGTGTTCGGAGGATTGGATCCGGTTAACAATGGTGGACAAGCTGTGCTCTACAGGGCCGACTCAACGGGAGCGATCCAATGGACCAGATCTTTCGGAAATCAATTTCAGGATCAAATGGATGCAATTATTTCTCTTGCAGATGGAGGTTTTATTTTTTCAGGACAAGCCGATTTGGTTTCGAACAATAGCGCGGATATTTATTTAGTGCGAACGGATGAGAACGGAATGGTGCAGGGAACAACAGCTCTTGAATCAATCGTTGCGCAAGATGATGTTCTGATTTATCCAAATCCTACGAATGGGATGTTAAACTGGCAATCCAATATTTATTCAATTAATGAAATCAATATTTATTCTGTTGGAGGGACTTTGGTTAAAATCATATCAAACCCATCCAACACAGGATGTGTTAATTTGAAAGATTTATCCGAAGGAATTTACATTGTGAAAATTATTTCAGACAATAAACTTTTGTTAAAAAAACTAGTGCTCTATTAATTAGGTGTTCTTTTCAGTATTGGATTGTCAAATACGAATTCACTTTCCAATCAAAATTTTATTAATTGATAACAACTAACTTCCGTTCAATGAACCAATCATTACTTCCCACAAATTTCAGTGTATAAATACCGGAATTCAAATCCTGACGTTCAAGATTAAACGATTGTCCATCCAGGTGCTTCATCTCACGCACGCATTGACCCATGGAATTGACGATTGTAATACTCGCATTTCCAAAACTTCTATTCGAATACAATGTTGTAGATGAAATAAATGGGTTTGGAGCAACAGAAATATCTTCATCCGGTTCCATCTCATTCAATCCAATTGCCAGACCTTGAAACTCTGCACTGTCAGCATAATTCGATTCATCCTGAGCTGAATTATAAACAGCAGTAACATGGATATAAAAATGTCCATTGTTGTATTGCATAAAACTTCCGCAAAACGCTGTCGATGTATCGCCCAGACAGGGTATGCATTGCTGACTGGTCGTTGTTGTAAATCGATAAAAATTATTGTCTCTGTAGATATTGTATCCAAGCAAAGTGTCCGTCAGCGAAGAATCCGGTGGCATCCAGGAAAGTGTGTAGCAATTGTATGGAGTAACATACCATTGATTGAACTGAAGATTATTAATCGGATAGCGCTGCGCAAAAGCCGCGTTTAAAAACAAAGTAAATCCAATGAAGAGGAAAAGTTTTTTCATTCTATTTATTCTACTTCACTATTCCCAATTTTTTTGTTGATTCAAATTTTTCCGAACGCATCTGAACAAGATACATTCCACTTGCCAAGTCCCTTGTATCCATTTCCGGATTTTCGTTGCCGACAAATTCGCGTTTCAACATTTCCTTTCCGCTTAAATCAAGAATGCGAATATCAAGGCTCTCGTGTTGAGTGACAAAATGAAATTGCACTGTATTTTCAGCAGGATTCGGATAAACTGAAAAAGATTCAATCAAATTAGTCTCTTGTACATTTGTTGTTCCCGAATAACTCCCGGAACGAAACTGTACTGTTCCTGACATATCATCCTGCCAAACAATATAAATATTTCCATTCACCATGGCGACATCCGCATTGGTGACATCTGCCTGATCAATAGTATCAGGAGTGGATGCATTAAAACTTGTTGCTTCCGGACTAAAACGAAGCATGCACTGATCTGTGCCGTTCACTCTTTGTTTCCAAACAACCGCAAGTGCAGTGCCATCGCTTGCAATGCGAGGATAATTTTGTTGTGTTAATCCGGCGAAATTTCCCGTGAGCTCAAGTCCTTGAGAGCCATTCATTGCTGAAAGTGAAGTGGCACTCCAATATACCAGACTATTCCCACTTGCGGCACTCATGTATGTCGAATACAAAGTATCGCCAATTACAATTCCATCCGGGCCCGTTGCCGGACATGCATTGATGACCCAGGAACTCTGATCGATGTCCATTCCGGAAACAAAACTGTTTCCACCATCATAGCTCATGCCAGCCCATATATCACGGATGTCGGAATTATTATCGCGGTAAAGCATTGCGACAGTATTTGCAGTGCTCACAAGTGCGCCCGGACAACAATCGCAAATTACAGATGTAGGACTACTCCAGCCACTTGCTTTCGTATCAATGGAAAAAGTATTTCCAAAATCGGATGAACGTGCAACAACCCATCTCGATTCCAAAAATGATGAATTGAATTTCATAAATCCGATGATGGGATTTCCGCTGTCATCAGTTGTTACTGTAGGAAAACGAGAAATACTGTCGGCAATATTATCTACACGCACAGGAGTGTTGAATGTTTGTCCGCCATCAAATGAACGTGCACAGAAAATGTGAGAGGAATCAGATCCCTCCGGGCTTTGCTTGAATACTACATAGACTGTATCCCCGTGTGCCGCGATATCAGGTCCCATCCAACCTGCACCGGCGACAGTCATACTTGCAGGATTAATCAGAACCGGAGCAGTAAATGTTGTTCCGTTCCAGCGAGAAAACATTGCTCGACTTGCATGCCACCAGAGAACCAAAGGATTTCCATTCGCATCTGTTGCAATTCTCGGATGATTATTTCCGGAAGATGAAGATGCTACTGACATAGCCATATTCCATGAAATATTCGACTGAGAGAAAACAGTCTGACTCATGAAGAAAAATAATGCACATAGAAGTACTCGCATGGCTATAGGTATACCCAAATATAGAGAAAATAATGCAATGACGTTGAATGAAAGGTTCGGAAAGGCGCTGCTGGGCAAACCAAAATCGCAAACCAACAGATTCAATTGACTATCCCAATTCTCGAAAAATATTTTTTTTCATGCCAATTCCAGGAAAGCAAATAAATCCCGGGACTCAGATTGTCAATAGTCAATTCTGTCTGGTGATTATTGACGAATGTATTTTTCTCTAAACAAAGTTTTCCTGAGGCACTAAACAATTGAATACAAATTTCCCCTGCTTCCAATTCAGGAGTCATTAGTGCAAATTTCCCTCGTGAAGGATTTGGATAGGTGTTGTTTTGGAATTGTACATCAGCAACAGATATGTTTGTTATAAAATATTCATAGGCTCCGATGTCAGGAGTAATTGGATCTCTCGGATTTCCGTCTTTATCATCACTGATACCGGCTATTGGTGTACCTAAATTATCCAGCAGAGAATTGGTAGGGTGCAATGTGAAGGTTGAAGAAAATAATGGATCGAGTGAAACACTGTTTGCATCCTGAGCACTTGCCGTTTGCCAGTCGCTGAGGTTCGGATACAAAACTGGAGTAGATGAGCCCTTGATGGCGACATTACCTACGGGCACCCAGAGATCATTGTAATTGCTGTTCAAGGCTGTTGTCAAAGTTGAAGTTGCTCCCAGTTTCAAGCCGGCTCTTGTTCCGGTTCCCGGCTTTGTAATACTTATCAAATTGTTTCGCAGCACACTGTTTGTATTCGATAACTCTTCCGCGATGCCCATAAAATTTCCGGATGCGGAATTTGTGTCATCGATCGAAATTGTATTGAAGTAAATCTCCGGGGCAGTTGCTGAAGAACGAACTTCTATACCCGTAAAATTTCCAGAAGTGAGTGCTACATTCGTGACTTCATTATTAAACACCTTGTGTCCTGTTCCATTGAACAAATAAATTCCACGAATAGTTTGAGATCCGTTGTTCTGCTGATTGATTTGTATTGAATTACCTTCGATGATTGCGTTGATATTCGCATTCTGTGCAATCTGAATAGCATTCGCAGATGAAATGATATTTGCATTTTTTACAAGCAGATTACCCAAGATGTGTATACTGTCTGTTTCCCGGATATAAATTCCGTTGTCAGCGAAATCCGTAATTGCATTTCCGGAAATTTCAACCTGCGTGGCGAGGTCATTCGCATCACCGTATACCGAAACACCGTAGCCACCGCTTTCGATGGAATTGTTTGAAATTAAAATGTGATCAAAATTGCCAGGATCAAGAATACTTGTTAGTGAGCCGGAGGCTACTATCCCTCCATGCAAGGTACTTGTTGATCCCATAAGAATATTGTTGTTGATGATGTTGACATGACTTGCCGAATCATAAATGTGAATTGCATAATACCCTCCGGTAGAAGCAGCATTGTAATTCACATTCAATCCCTGAATTGTCATCCAGGAAACATCCTGCAATCGGATTACATGCCGATCCGTTGTTGTGGTGATGGCTTCGATAGTTGCCAGATTCCCGTCGAGCGTTACGGTGGCGTTTTGTCCGGCTCCCGGAATAGTATGAAAAGTTACCTGCTCGGTATATACATTTGCCGGATCCACAACAGCTGTTACATTGCCTGAAACTCCATCAGTACTCAAGCGTGCAGCAAAATCCGTGAAGGAAATAAAATTTGTTCCACCGGTAGGCAGGGACTGATTAATCGTGTAATTGCCGGATAAAGGTTGGGCATACGAATTGATTCCAAATTGGAGGAAACAAAAAAGAATAAAAACCTGGATAGAGATTGATTTCATGGGTGTCTGATTATAAATCAAAGATAGAAAAATCGCCTGCACAATACTACATCAGGAAAACCATTAGTACCGACTTTTAAGAGATGCAAAACAAATAATCTCAGATTCTATTGGAAAATACCCGCAATTTTATAACCTTGGATTCCAATTAAAATTCTTCATCCATGAAAAGACTACTACACTTGTGATTGCCTTGCTTTGCTCAGCATTATTTTCTTCCGCTCAAATTACCTGGTCAAAAACTCTCAGCCCATCCTTTACCTGGACGATAGAAGAATGTTTCGACGGCTCCTTTATCGTTGCCATGGATTCTTCCGGTCCTTATGTTTTGCATATGGATGCATACGGAAACCAATTGTGGGTAGCAATGCCACAAGTACGCACTAGCGGTGAAAGCATTTATTGTGCTGCTCCGGATCTCAACGGTGGCTACATCGTAGGTGGAGTGTCGCCGGATACTACAGGAACATTTGATTCCGAACCATTCCTGCTTCGTTTGGATGAAAACGGAAACACAATAGATTATCGTTTTTCCCTCCCGGTGATGGGCGGAAGAACTTCCGGAGTTCGAAGTACTTCGGATTTTGGTTATCTCGTTGGAGTGTTTCAGGATGATTTCGGTGGATCCAATTCTTCGCGAATCTACAAGCTTGCTTCCAACATGGCAGATCAATGGGACAATGGAGGGAGTGGTTCGGATATCGAACAGGATGCGATGCTTTACGATAATAACCAGCGAACACTTTTCGGTGCCTTCAGTGTAACAGGAGCAACACTTCCTACCATTCAACAATTTGATCCCTTGGGTGCATACATTACCAACTTTTCTGTTCCGGATACGTTTTCGGGAGGGAGTCTTGGCTTTGATCCACCTGCAATTGTTCAGGGAGATGATGGAAATTATTTAGTGGGCGCAACAATTTCTCCGAATAATGGTCCGTATGACTACCCCTATGTTTCCAAACTGGACAATTCAATGAATCCAATATGGGAAAAAACACTGGAGTGGGGTCAGGCTGCAAATGTCACTTCCATTGCACCAGCTTCCGGAAATGGTGCGATGGTGATGCTGAATTTTGACGGAGACATTTATCTCTATCGCATCGACCAGAATGGAGATTCACTTTGGACCCGGAATTTTCCCGGAATCGGAGGAGCAAGCGGATGGATGATGAGACGTTGTATGGATGGTGGTTACATACTAGGTGGTCAAACCAATGGCAATGCGTATGCAATAAAGGTGGATAGCCTGGGACGTATTTTACCACCGGTAGACGTGCAAATTGCAGGAAGTACACCGCTTTGTCCGAATGATGTTGTTACGCTCACTGCTCCCGGCGGATATTTATATCGCTGGTCCAATGGAGCAACAACTCCTTCTGTTCAGGTGGGTCCGGGTACATATACTGTTACCGTTACTTCGTTTACTACCGGTGACTCTGCCATTTCACCGGATATCATAATCGCAGGTGTACCCGTAAACACTACGATTACACCAAATGGTCCGCTGGATTTTTGTGATGGCGGCAATGTGCAACTCTCTGCGCCTGCAGGTACAAATTACAACTGGTCAACCACCGAAACTTCTCAGGATATTACTGCGGATGCATCAGGAACATATTGGACAACATATACGGATGCTAATCTTTGTTTGGTTACCACTGATTCAGTTGTGGTCAATGAATTCCCTGCGGCGCAAGTTCCTGTCATCACTGCACAAGGAGTTACATTACAAAGCACACCTGCAGCAACCTATCAATGGTATAAAGACGGAATACTTTTATCCGATGATACCAACCAGGTAATTACTCCTTTGCATACCGGAAATTACACAGTAGTTATTACGGATGCGAATGGATGCGAAGCAAGCTCTGCTCCTTATTATGTCTTTCTGGTCGGACTTGCACATGTATCCGGCAATGTGTCTCTTTTCACTTGTATTATGATCAATCAACAATTGAAAATTGAAATGGACAAAGGAACTTCCGGCACGCTTCAAATCACCAACTCAAGCGGACAACTACTCTACACGAATTCAATAGAAAGCAAAAGAGGATTCCAAACGATCGACATAAGCAATTTCGCCAGCGGAATCTATTTTGTTTCCTTCCTGTCAGATTCTCAAATGCAAACTGAAAAAATTATTATTTCAGAATAATTTGAATGAAAAAAATCGTGTTGTAACCGGAATCAACTCTGTTTACAACACGATTTTTTTTGCTTTATTGAGATTGCAATTCTTCAAACCCTCAAACATTCAGAGAAAAACTAAACGTACTTCCTGTTCCAATTTCACTTTCCATCCAGATCTTCCCTCCTTGTGCTTCAATAAAATCTTTGCTGATAGCAAGACCGAGACCTGTTCCGGTTTTTGCAGTGTCGGTTGAGGGAACCTGATAAAATTTTTCGAAGATTCTTTCTTTGTATTTCGGATCAATTCCTTTTCCGGAATCCCGAACAGAAAAAATGAGTGTAGAGTTCTGTTTTTTCACTTTAATCTTAATATTCGATTTTTCAGGAGAATAACGGATTGCATTGATAAAAATTTCCCAAGGACCCAGGCCGTTTTCTCGAGATCGCAGTTTATTTCCGGCACCCTTTCATCTCGATGTGATCCGGATATCCAATTGCTTTTCTGTTCTGCCTGAAACTTCATCGCATTATAAGCATAATTCACAATGCTGAAGGGTCCACGGGTAATTTCTGCAAATGAATTTCTCCTGATTCTACCTGGGCCAGATCAAGTAGCTCGCCGGTAATTTTTAACAAGCGCTCGGAATCTTTTCGAATATTTTCTACTAAGTCACTTCTGTTCCGGATTCATTTCCCAACTCTTTCGTCGGCCAATAATTTTACACTCATTTTGATTGAAGAAATAGGCGTCTTCAATTCATGAGAAATGGTTGCAATAAAATTAGTTTTTGAAACATCGAGTTCTTTGAACTGTGTAATATTTTTAAGCATGATAACCTCTCCAATTGGTTGTTCCTCTGAAATAATGGAAACTACTACTTTTATAAAATAACTTTCTTTGTTGTTTGCAAATATTTTTAATGGAGCGAGGCTCTTGATTTTGTCATGAGGTTGCAAAGAGATCATTCTTCAATGCAACATCAGGAGCATATTTACCAATGAATTCCTGTTCCGGGATTCCCAAAATTTTAATTGCTGCAGTATTTGCAAAAGAATTCTATTCTGTTCATCAAAACCAATAATCGGATCACTCATGTTATTGATAATCGTTTCTATTCTTTTCTTTTCGAAAATAATTTTTGCAAGATTACTGTTCTCGTAATCGTCCAGTTGCTGAGCCATGGTGTTAAATGCTTCGGCAAGTTCGCCAAACTCATCTCCTTTTTTCAAATGAATCCGTTGGCTGTAATTTTTATTTGAAATCGCTTTGATCCCTTCGGTTAGCTCCTTCACCGGATTGGCGATATATCCGGGGAAATTTAAAATGAAAGAGAAAGATACAAGAAAACAGAATGTTCCTATGATCGCAAGGTACACTCTTGCTTTTCCGGCTGTTTGCTGTGCCTCGTTGTTCTTGCGGACAATCGCATTCATGTTTAATTCCAGTACATGATAAATCCCCTGTCGGATTTCATTAATTGTTGCTTTATCACCGGTAACACTTTTTAGCCGGTAAAACAGTTCATGAACTTCGGCAGTGATTTCTTTCTCACCGATTTCGGTAATATTATTCTCTTGCGCTACAAGACTGTTTTCAAATTTAGTCCAGCCGGCAGAGTCTTTCAATTCAATTCTGTCGAGGGCCTGCAACATCTCTTTCGAAAACTGAAGACTTTCATAATTGGCTTTCAAAATTGTCTTCGATTCTTCTGCAAGACGATTAATCGAATACAATCCTACTCCTGCAATCAACACGATCACAGTAAAAAGGAATGCCAGACCCAGTGACAATTTGGTTTTAATTCTGAGATTCATCTAGGATAGAATTACAATGTCAGTATCCGAAGCAGACATTTTTTTAAGCAGTTGAGTGAAAATATTTCCGGAGAAAATTGTTTTGAGCAGACTAAAGTGCGGCTTCCCAATGCATATAGTTGTAATCTCTTTCTGGATTGCTATTTCAGAAATTGCGTTGGCAATGTTATTACTTTGTACCTTTAGTATTTCAGCTCCCATTTCCGTTGCAACTTTAAAATTATTGATCAGATGGCGTTGCGCGGCGAGACCGATTTTATCGGCGTTTTCACGATTGGTTTGTACATACAAAACATACCATTTTGATTTGTAATAAGACGCCAATCGTGCAGTCTTACGAATAATCATCCTTGACGTCTCTTCATTGCTGCTGATACAGGCCAGAAATTTTTCCTTTCGTAATACTACATTTTTCGGAAGCTCCGTTTCAATTTTTCTTTCGACCTGAGAAGCAACTTCTTTCAATGCCAATTCCCGCAGCTGAAGAATATGCTCCGGTTTAAAAAAGTTTTTTAAAGCCGCTTCTATTTTTTCAGCCTGGTAAATCTTTCCTTCTTTCAGTCTGGCAATCAGCTCATCAGAAGTAAGGTCAATGTTCACAACTTCGTCAGCGAAACCCAGGACTTTATCCGGAATTCTTTCTTTTACATCGATTCCGGTAATCTTTTGGATTTCCTCATTCAAGCCCTCCAGATGCTGGATATTTACGGCGCTGATCACATTGATCCCCGCGTTGAGAATATCCATTACATCCTGCCATCGCTTTTCGTTCTTACTTCCTTCGATATTTGAGTGTGCCAGTTCATCTACAATGACGACTTCCGGATGGAGGTTCAAAATTGCAGGAACATCCATCTCTTCCAGTTCTTTTCCTTTGTAGAAAAGTTTTCTTCGGGGAACGATAGGCAGACCTTCCACCAAAGCAATTGTTTCGGGTCGCGTGTGTGGTTCGATGTATCCTATTTTGATATCAATCCCGCTCTTCAGCAAACTATGTGCTTCCTGAAGCATCCGGTAAGTTTTTCCCACACCGGCGCTCATGCCAATATAAACCTTGAACTTCCCTCGCCTGGATTTGCGAATCAGATCAAGAAAGTGTTCGACGTTCTGCTCTTTATTTTCTTCTTCAGTCATTAAAATGAAATCGCAAGAGATGTTGTCACAAATGTATTTGTATTTACAACACCGTTCTCTTTGCTGAATATTTTGTCTTTGCTATTCAATGTTCTCGCTTCGATTCTCCACACGGCATTCTCACGGAGTTTGCAATCAAGGTTCAGTGAATATCCGGTGGTTTGAAAACCGTTTGTTGTTCCTGTCGCGATGATCACCCCTTTTTCGTCCATGTAATATTCACCCCTGGCAGTAACCGACCATTGATCATTCATATTTACTTTCACAAGAATAACCGGGCTGTACCAGGCATTGTAATCGCTGCTTGCTTCTGATTTTTGTTCCATACCGTAATCAAATCCAGCGGTAATGTGAAATTTATCACTCACATGAAATACTCCATACAAATTGTGAAAATAACGCATTTGTTTCGCTGTATCCGGCTTGTCGTTCCCAATGAAAGTACTGTAATTTAAAGTAATATTAGAATTTGGAGTGAATGTAATTTGAGTTCCGAATGCTGGAGAATTATTTCCATCAGGCCTTTGAATATGTTGCCAGCCATTCAGAATTAAGGCACTCAATAGCCATTTACTGTTATTGGAAATGTAAGTCAGCTTCGCTCCACTTTCATAATATGGAGAATTGTCGGCCAATATACTTCTTGTCAACCCCCAACAATCTTTTGAAACAGCGCTTTCGAAACCAATATGAGATGCAAATATTCCTGCATCGAGCCAGAGGTTTTTATTTTTACTCAATTTCATTCCGGCATTGGCTTCATAAATATTTTTGAGAACTCCTGGCTCAGCAGAATAATTTGAATTCATATATGAACCGGCACCTATCGCGAGATTCGCTCTGACCTTATCTGTTGAATACGCCGCTTTCACAAATCCCAAATTAAGATTGAATTCATTGTGTCTTGGGTGGCTGTAAAAGAAACCCGGACGGTTGTGATTGTCAGGCGAATTAAAGTCATAGGTGTAGTAAGCTTCCACATAACCGGAAAAGTTCACTGTGGATTTGGAGGTGTCGATTTGGGCGCTTGCAATCGTTGTGGTAAACAAAGCAATGGCAAATAATTGTTTTTTCATATCAATGATTATTTCAGTGTGTTTAAGGCAAGATTTAATTGAAGTACATTTACTTTTTTCGTTCCAAATAATCCAAGCAATGGTTCTTCTGTATTTTGCTGCACCAATGCTTCCAGTTGACCGACTGGAATGTTCCTGATTTTTGCAATCCTTGGAATCTGCACGAATGCTCCCTGAATTGAAATATTTGGATCTTCTCCGCTTCCTGAGGCTGTGACCAGGTCAGAAGGAATATCCGATTTCCGGACTTCCGGATTGTGCATCATGAAGGTGTCGATTCGTGCTTGCACAGTTGCGAGATAATCCGGATTGGAAGGACCTTTATTACTACCGCCGCTACCGGCAGCATTGTAATTCACCGCTGATGGCCTCGACGAAAAATACTTGTCGTCTGAAAAATTCTGTGCGATGTTTTCATAGTGTTTTTTCCCATCGGCAAGTACCACGAATCCTTTCCCATGATTGGGGGCAAATTGTGCAATGCCAAGTATGAGTGCTGTATATATTCCCATAAACAAGAGAATAAAGAGTGCGGTAAGTTTTAACGAAGGAAGGAGATTGTTTTTCATTGGATTGTTCAGCTGAAGAGTGTAACAAGAATGTCGATTAATTTTATTCCTATAAAAGGAATGATGATTCCACCGAGGCCATAATACAGAAGATTCCTTCTCAACAATGCGCTGGCGCCGATTGGTTTGTAGGTAACACCTTTTAATGCAAGCGGAATGAGTAATGGAATAATGATCGCATTGAATATAACTGCGGATAGAATTGCTGTTTGCGGAGAATGCAAATGCATTACGTTTAATGCCTGCAATGCAGGAATTGAAGTGATAAACAAAGCCGGAACAATTGCAAAATATTTAGCCACATCATTTGCAATACTGAATGTGGTGAGAGTACCACGTGTCATCAACAATTGCTTTCCGATTTCTACGATCTCGATTAGTTTGGTTGGATCGTTATCAAGATCCACCATATTGCCTGCTTCTTTGGCCGCTTGTGTTCCGCTGTTCATTGCAACACCAACATCGGCTTGCGCTAAAGCCGGAGCATCATTTGTCCCATCACCCATCATGGCAACAAGTTTGCCTTTGTGTTGCTCATCACGGATATACGTCATTTTATCTTCGGGCTTAGCCTCCGCAATAAAATCATCGACTCCGGCTTTTTCAGCGATGTATTTTGCTGTGAGCGGATTATCTCCGGTCACCATCACCGTCTTCACACCCATTTTACGCAAGCGTTGAAAACGTTCCTGAATGCCGGGCTTAATGATATCCTGCAATTCTATTACACCTATTACTTTCCCGTCCTGAGCAACGACCAAGGGAGTACCTCCATTGGAAGAAATCTCTTTCACCTGGTTCTCTGTATTTGCAGGAAAAACATTCCCGGATTTATCTGAAATTTTCCGGATTGCGTCATAAGCACCTTTGCGGATTTGCATTCCATCTTGAAGGTTCACGCCGCTTGTCCTGGTTTCAGCTGTAAATTTTATAAGGACTGCACCTTTGACAAAAGAAGAAAGACGCGATGTAATTTCTTTCCCTGAAAGTTCTAGAATCGATTTTCCTTCAGGAGTTTCATCGCCCAAAGAAGAAAGTGCGCATGCCTGAATGAGATCAGCCTCTGCAATTCCGGTTGATGGATAAAAATGTGTTGCTTTTCTGTTCCCGATTGTAATCGTTCCGGTTTTGTCAAGCAAGCGTGTATCAATATCCCCGGCTGTCTCAACAGCTTTTCCGGATTTAGCAATAACATTAGCACGCAAGGCTCTGTCCATTCCTGCAATTCCAATGGCAGACAATAAGCCTCCAATAGTTGTTGGGATCAGACAAACAAACAAAGCGATATAGGATGAAATTGGAATTTCGGCTTTTGCAAAATCAGAAAATGGAGAAAGTGTGATACAAATAATAATAAAGATCAGAGTGAACCCGGCCAATAATATTGTCAAAGCAATTTCATTTGGTGTTTTCTGACGGGACGCACCTTCTACTAAGGCTATCATTTTATCCAAAAAACTTTCGCCGGGTTCGGTTGTAACTTTAACTTTAATTTTATCGGATAAAACTTTTGTTCCGCCTGTTACGGAAGATTTATCTCCGCCGGCTTCACGAATTACAGGAGCACTTTCACCCGTAATCGCGCTTTCATCTATGGTCGCAATGCCTTCCACGATTTCTCCATCCATTGGAATAATTTCTCCTGCTTCACAGAGAAACACATCACCTTTTTTCAATTGTGAAGAAGAAATAATTTTTATTTCATTCACATACAAATCGCCCATGGGCTGAATTAATTTCGCCGGGGTGTCTTCCCGTGTTTTCCGCAGGGAATCCGCCTGAGCTTTTCCTCTTGCTTCTGCGAGGGCTTCTGCGAAATTTGCGAAGAGCAACGTTAAAAATAAGATGAAGAAAACAGATAAGTTGTATGCAAATGATCCCTGCGATTTTTCTCCGGTCAAAATCCAGATGCAAACTGCAAGCATGTATGCGGTTCCAACTTCCACTGTAAACATTACAGGATTACGAAACATAATCCGTGGATTCAGTTTGACAAATGATTGTTTGATCGCTTCAACTACAAGCGTTTTATCGAAGAGTTGAGTTTGTGATTTCCTTTTCATGGTTCTAATACTTGACGATTAATACAATGAGAAATGTTCTGCCAATGGTCCGAGAGCAAGTGCCGGGAAAAATGAGAGCCCGACGAGCACAAGAATTACCGCGAATACCATCATTCCAAATGTTGCAGTATCCGCTTTCAGTGTACCCGCACTTTCCGGGATGTATTTTTTCTTCGCAAGTAATCCGGCAATAGCAACCGGTCCGATGATTGGAAGAAAACGGGCCAGCAACATAATTACTCCGCAGGTGATGTTCCAGAACGGATTTCCGTCGCCAAGACCTTCGAAACCGCTACCGTTGTTCGCAGAAGAAGAAGTGTACTCGTAAAGCATTTCACTGAATCCATGGTATCCTGGATTGTTCAGCCAAGCAGAAGCATTTCCTGCATACCACCATCCCATTGCAGTGTCGTGAGCAGCGAGATAACTGGCCAGCGCAGTTCCTGTAAGAATAAGGAATGGGTGGAGAAGGAAAATAATCATGGCTATTTTCATTTCTCTTGCTTCAATTTTTTTCCCAAGAAATTCCGGTGTTCTTCCTACCATCAAACCACTAATAAACACCGCAATGATGATGAAGATGTAGAAATTCAGAAATCCAACACCTACTCCACCATAAAATGCATTTACCATCATACCCAGCATTGCATTCATTCCGGAAACAGGCATGGAACTATCGTGCATAGAATTGACAGAACCGTTGGATGTATTTGTGGTATTGATTTCCCACAATGCGGAAGCAGCAGGTCCGAACCGAACTTCTTTTCCCTCCATATTTCCCAGAGGCTGAGAAATTCCCATGTGTGCAATCGCCGGGTTGCCGTTCATTTCATAATAGATCGTTGGGATAACCAGGAGAATAAATCCGGCTGTCATCACACCAAAAATCATCCAGGCAAGTTTTTTCCTTTTCAAAAAATAACCCAAGGCAAAAATCATTGCAATAGGTATCAGGATAATACTGATGTTCTCGACTGCATTGGTGAGATAGTCGGGGTTTTCAAAGGGTACAGAAGAATTCGCACCGAAATATCCGCCACCATTTGTACCCAATTGTTTAATTGCAACCATCGCTGCAACCGGACCGGTACTCACTTGCATGGTGTCACCTTGTAAAGTGACAACCGTGTCTTTGCCATCAAAAGTCATTGGCGTACCACGAAACAAAAGAACGAGGGCCACTATGATGGATATCGGTAGTAAAATCCGCACACAGGATTTCACAAGCAAATTGTAAAAGTTGCCAAGCTGTTCCGATGTTTTTTCTTTCATCGCAATAAAAACGACTGCGCCAATAGCCATTCCGGTTCCGGCACTGATAAATTGCCAGAGCATTAAAATCAATTGACCGAGATAGGACAATCCGGATTCGCCGGAATAATGTTGCAGATTTGTGTTGCTCACAAAACTCACTGAGGTGTTGAATGCAAGATCCGGGCTCATCGACGGATTTCCATCCGGATTCAAGGGAAGCCAGCTCATGTTGGTGAGGACAAGCATCGAGAGGATAAACCATATAAGGTTTATCGTAAGCAAGGCTATGAGATTTTGCTTCCAGCCCATCTGTTTGAGCGGATCAATTCCCGCTATGCGGAAGAAGATTTTTTCAACCGGATTGAAAAATCGATCCAACCATGTGTGCTCGCCACCGTACACCTTGGAAATGTACTTCCCGAGCGGAATCGCTAGTGCAACCGAAGCTGCAAAAATGAATATCACACCAAGAATTTCTGTATTCATGAAATTGCTTATTTAAAATTTTTCTGGTTTCGTAAGTACATAGCCCATGTATACAAACATGAGCAATGCGATGATGAATAGTGCGATCATTTTTTTAGATTTTTTCTAAGATATCAATCGATTTATAAAAACCCCAGAAACATAAAAGTCCGGAGGCAGTGAGTAAGAGAGTTATCATTTTGTTCGTGTTTTTGTTTATTAAATCAGTGTTTTAATTTTCACATAGACGATATAGCAAATACAAATCGCCATCAGCCACAATACGATTGTCAATAATATTTTTTGCAGAGCATCGACCTTATCTTTTCCCCGTTCCAATTGATTTTAAATTTACCCTTCTGTTAAGATCAACACCTGACTGCGATCATGCGAGCACTTGATATAAAACACAAAATTGAATTTTGGTTTTAATCAAGGACAGGAATTGCTTATTTGCTTTTTATATTCTGCACGAATCTGTACAGGCAACAACTCTTTCACTTGTTTTGAAACAGCACCTGTGAGGTCGAGAAATGATGTTATCGAATACACGTACAGAGTTTCAATCGCTGATTTGACATTTGCAGATCCTTCCTTCAATAAATATTCAGCTGTACCAAAACAAACCTTAACAAGTGGCAGGTTGCCTTGTCTGATTAGTTCCTTTGTATAAGCAGCAAACTCGGAAATAGTTTTATAAAGACTCTTCAATTGTTCTGCTTGCAAATCCAAATCCGGAAGATTTTTTCCGAGTACATCTTTTACTTCTGCATCCTTAATCATGGAGCGAATCATTAGTGGATTCGGCCCGCATTGCCAAAATCCGATCCGTTTTTCAAAGATTTCTTTAAAGCGTTTATATTAGTTTGAATTGCAATATTTTAGGAGCAAGAATTGGATTCCCCTAAAAAAAAAGCACATAAAAAAACCCTTCCGTTTTGGAAGGGTGCTTTTCAAAATGAATTGTCTGTCAGTGAATTTTATATTCTTCGAGTTTTCTGTACAATGTCGTAAGGCCTATGTTCATCAATCGGGCAGCTTCGGTTTTATTGCCTTTGGTATGATTTAGTACTTTTAAGATGTGTAATTTTCCGCACTCGCCAGGTCAAAAGCGGAAAGAGAATTTGCTTCCGTTGATGAAACTGCTATTTGCAATTCGACAGGTAAATCTTCAACTGAAATGGTTTCGCCAGAGCACAAAATTACCGCTCGCTCAATAATGTTTTTCAGTTCACGGATATTCCCGGGATAATTGTGCTGCTGTAATTTCTGAATCGCTGCTGCATCAATAGAAGAAATCCGTTTGTTTGTTTTTGCAGCAAATGTTTTTAAAAATGTTTCTGCCAGGATGGGAACATCTTTCATTCTATCACGCAAAGCCGGAAGTTCAATCTGAAAAACCGCCAAACGATAAAACAAATCCTGGCGAAATTTTCCTTCTTTTATTTCAATCTGTAAATCTCTGTTGGTTGCCGCGATAATGCGCACGTTCACTTTCTTCGTCTTCGTATCTCCCAAAGCAATAAACTCACCATTTTCGAGAACTCGCAAAAGTTTAGCCTGCAATTCCAATTGCATCTCTCCGATTTCATCAAGAAATAATGTTCCTTCATGTGCTTCTTCAAGCAAACCTTTTTTGTCCTTTGTCGCACCTGTAAATGCTCCGGCTTTGTAACCAAACAATTCGCTTTCCAAAAGATCTTTGCTGATCGCTGTGCAATTTACTGCAACCAAGGCTTTGGAACGACGGCTACTGGCATAATGAATACTCTGTGCGAAAACCTCTTTGCCTGTCCCCGTTTCGCCGGTGAGTAATACTGTTGCATCGGAAGAAGAAACTTTTTTCGCCAATTCAATTGACAATGCAATAGACGGACTTTTCCCAAGAATGGTTTCAAAATTATACTGCCGTCCGACTTGTTTTTCCAATTGAGCAATTCGATGCTGCAAACGAACTTTATCCAGAGCACGATGCAGAAGCGGGATAATTTTTTCGTTATCATCTCCTTTGATGATGTAATCAAATGCTCCGTTCTTGATCGATTGCACACCATCAGCTATATTCCCATATGCTGTGAGCATAATAATTTCCGAGAGCGGAGAAATTGTTTTTAGTTGTCGGCAAAGTTCAATTCCTGTTGCATCCGGTAATTTTACATCACAGATAACTACATCAATTTCGTTTTGTTCGATTTTCTTTAAAGCGATTTTCGCATTGGGCGCTTCGGATACCTCGAATCCTTCCAGACTGATAACACGTGACAAAAGACTCCGAAGTTTTTCTTCGTCGTCAACAATCAATATTTTTCCCACACTATTTTGCATATATAAAAGACAAAGTTAGCAAAACTTCAGGGAAGCGATTTTGACTGAATTGAAGTAGCACGATCATTTTCTCTGAATTTTTTCTGAAAATCCAATGATGAGGCCTTGACATTTATCATTAATAGGCGAATAAAATCCTTTATTATTGAGTTTTAAGCACATTTCCTCTTTCAAAATTATTTTACATTTGCCATTCAATTTGAATTGAATGACGAAGATCACTGCAGCCATTACAGCAATTAGCGGATATGTTCCGGACTACGTTCTGACGAATGCGGAATTGGAAAAAATGGTCGACACAACGGATGAGTGGATTATCTCCCGTACAGGGATAAAAGAGAGAAGGATTCTGAAAGGTGCCGGACTTGGAACCTCGGATCTGGGAGCACCGGCGGTGAAGCGATTATTGGAAAAGCGCGGAATAGCTGCAAGTGAAATAGAATTAATCATCTGTGCAACTACAACACCGGATTATGTTTTTCCTGCTACAGCGAATATCATCTCCGACAAAGTTGGAGCAGTGAATGCATTCGGTTACGATATTTCTGCTGCATGTTCCGGATTTCTCTTTGCTCTTGTCACCGGTTCTAAATTCATTGAATCCGGTCAATACACAAAAGTGATTGTTGTTGGTGCAGATAAAATGTCAAGCATTGTAGATTATACTGACAGAACCACCTGCGTACTTTTTGGCGACGGTGCCGGAGCAGTTCTCCTCGAACCGAACACTGAAGGTTATGGAATCAGAGATTCCATCCTTCGAAGTGATGGTTCCGGTCGAGCTTTTCTTCATCAAAAATCAGGAGGTTCGGTGAGCCCGCCATCTTATAAAACTATTGACAATAAAGAACATTTTGTTTTCCAGGACGGGCAACCGGTTTTCAAAGCAGCTGTTACTAAAATGGCAGATGTTTCCGCTGAAATCATGGAAAAGAATCACCTTAAATCTGAAGATGTTGCTTGGCTTGTTCCTCATCAGGCGAACAAAAGAATCATCGATGCAACAGCACGACGCATGGGTGTTGGTACAGAAAAAGTAATGCTGAATATCGAACGTTATGGCAATACCACCAGCGGTACGATTCCACTTTGTCTTTGGGATTATGAAAAGCAATTAAAAAAAGGTGATAATCTGATTCTTGCAGCTTTCGGTGGTGGATTTACGTGGGGAAGTATTTGGGTGAAATGGGGGCATTGATGAGGGGACGGGGGACGAGGGACGGGGGACAGCCGCCACACTCAAACTCCAAACTCACACTGTACTAAAGGGACGGGGGACGAGGGACGAGGGACGGACTGCTTCTACACTCCCACTGAATTTTTCGCGACACCCTACCTAATACTTTATACCTAATACTAAATACCCAATTTTTAACACCCATTTCAGCATTTTGTATTATCATTTTCAGGTATATCATCAAAACTGCAACCAATTTAATCACCTTTTTCGACAGGTATTTTTGCCTTTTTTTGGAATTTAACGTAGGTTTGAATTTCCATGTCCGGTCCCAACCCCCGGAAATTGGAGAATGGGTACTCAACCACCACACATGAAGCAGAAAAAAACTCCGGCTGCAAAGCCGCAACCACAACCCAGCGTAGAATCTATGAACCTCAAAGACATTGAAAGTCTGATCAAATTTGTCCAGAGCAGCGGTGTAAGCGAAGTAAGTCTGGAACGAAAAGATTTCAAAATTACAATCAAGACTACCCATGGTGCCATGATGCATTCCGTAGCTGCTCCTGCACATCAGGTAATTCATGCCGCAGCACCGGTTCATGTTGCAGCCTCCGCACCGGCAGCCGTTTCTGCACCACCTGCAGAAAAAGCAAAAGGTGATGACGAGTCAAAGTATATCACGATCAAGTCACCGATGATCGGTACATTTTACAGGACACCATCTCCAGACAAACCAGTCTTTATTAATGTTGGGGATGAAATTAAGCCGGGCAAAGTCCTTTGCATCATCGAAGCGATGAAGCTCTTCAATGAAATTGAATCGGAAGTAGGCGGAAGAATAGTAAAAGTGTTGGTCGACAATGCGACACCGGTCGAATACGATCAGCCTTTGTTCCTCGTTGATCCATCCTGATAAGTCGATTCCCCCACTGAATATCCGAACCTTCGGGTTGTGTTCCCGGAACTGTATTACAATATTGCTCTCCTATGTTTAAAAAGATAATGATCGCCAATCGTGGCGAGATCGCTCTCCGTATTATTCGTACCTGTAAGGAAATGGGCATCAATACGGTTGCTGTGTACAGTACAGCCGACCGGGAAAGTCTGCATGTGCGCTTCGCCGATGAAGCCGTTTGTATTGGTCCTCCACCGAGCCGTGATTCCTACCTCAACATTCCAAGAATCATGTCAGCCGCTGAAATTACAAATGCGGATGCGATTCACCCGGGCTATGGTTTTCTTTCGGAGAATTCTAAATTCAGTGCGATCTGTGCGGAACATGGAGTAAAATTTATCGGCGCCACACCGGATCAGATTGATCAGATGGGTGATAAATCCAATGCAAAAGAAACAATGAAGAAAGCCGGTGTTCCTACCATTCCCGGGAGCGACGGACTACTTTCTGATTTGAAGACCGGATTAAAAATTGCAAAACAAATTGGCTATCCGATTATCCTGAAAGCAACCGCCGGTGGTGGTGGAAAAGGAATGCGCATTGTTTGGAAAGCTGAAGATTTTGAAAATGCCTGGGAATCTGCTCGACAAGAAGCGAGTGCTGCTTTCGGCAACGAAGGAATGTACCTCGAGAAATATATTGAAGAACCGCGCCACATCGAAATTCAGATTGCCGGTGATCAGTATGGAAAAGCATGTCACCTGAGTGAACGCGATTGTTCTATTCAGCGCCGTCATCAAAAGTTGATGGAAGAAACTCCTTCACCTTTTATGACTGCCGAACTCCGTGATAAAATGGGTGAAGCGGCGATCGCTGCCGCTCTTGCCGTGAAATATGAAGGTGTTGGCACAGTCGAATTTCTCGTCGACAAACACCGCAATTTCTATTTCATGGAAATGAATACACGGATCCAGGTGGAACATCCGATTACAGAAGAAGTCATCAACTACGACCTCATCAAAGAACAAATTAAAATCGCTGCAGGAATTCCTATCACCGGAAAAAATTATTTCCCGAGTTTGCATGCGATCGAATGCCGGATCAATGCCGAAGATCCTTACAATAATTTCCGCCCTTCTCCTGGCAAAATCACTACACTTCACGTTCCCGGTGGACATGGTGTACGTGTGGATTCACACATCTATGCCGGCTATGTGATTCCTTCCAATTACGATTCCATGATTGCCAAACTCATCACAGTAGCTCAAACCCGTGAAGAAGCAATCAATACAATGGAAAGAGCACTCAGCGAATTCGTTGTTGAAGGTGTAAAAACCACCATTCCTTTTCACCAGCAATTGATGCGTAACGAAGATTTCCGAAATGGAAATTATACGACGAAGTTTTTGGAGACGTTTAAGCTGGAGAGTTAGCCCTTGTTGTTTGTTCCTGTTTTATTAAGTATCGGATGAAAAGTTCCGGCCACTATTCGTCGTCATTAGAACAAGATGAAGGTCGAATAATTTTACAGTATTAATTACTATTCCAACCTAGGTTATTAATTTCAGCACTGAAATAATGCTTTTTTTTCATTGCTATTCCTCAATTCTGCAAAAACCTACCGAATTCTCCCAATAACTACCATATTCAAACTGGTGCTTGTTTTTCACCGTTTTGATCCAGAGGTTTAATCATTCTTTCACATACCTGTATACATAGGTTTATGAAGAATGAAACAAATTAAATACTCTGGCGATGAAAAATCTAACTGGTTTACCGATTCTATTTTTTATTTTTTGCTTCAACCAACTAAACGGACAAGCTGTCGATCCTCATCGAGGTTTAACAGTCACTCAATTTCTGAACTTCACGCCGACTTCCGAAAATAACGGCTATCCTCGGGTGGCCGCATCGTTTAGCATTCTTGGTACTCCTAAAGAAGACTCACTTTTAGAATATGCTAAGCAAAATCACATTACTTATCTTGAATTGTATGATGTATATAAAGTTTTCCATTACAATGATTCCGCAGGAACATTGTTAAGCAATGGAGAAACACTGATTGATGGATTGTGTTTGTTCATACAAAAAGCTAAAAGCAACTATTCTATATCAGAAATTGGCGTGGCATCAGAGTCTTCTGAGGTTTTTGGAGACGCCTATTCTTTTGATACCTCTTTTTCAACACCAACTCCACCATTATCATTAACTACGACCGAGCAGCAATTTTCCCTTCCGGTAGTTCCCTGGTTAATTTATTAACTCAAACGTTTCAACCAAACGATTCGTTGTTTATAGTATCGGAAAAAGTCAAAGAACTGCTTCGTGTACTTCGATTTAGTGGGACATGTACTGGCCATATTGATTTTTTCAACCTTGTGTTGGAGTATTGGAGATCCAATAACTATCAATCCGTTTTTGTTCCAATGGTGCAGTACGCTGATTCATTAAAATTGCTTTACAATTCCACGCACTCCGATTCAATTCGTATTGCCGTCTATATTCGGGCCATTAAAAATAATATCAATCCAGGGCAGAACTTTATAGATTCACTTGCAGTTAATTTACTTGATGGTTACAATGGATCACGGCCTCTTGCTGACAGAATGCTTGCTGTACACTATGGTATTTCTCCAGCTGATCAATATACAAGCTCAGGATGGAAAAGTCAGCTGCAACTATTTAAACAACCCTCAACAAGAAATAAAACTGATTATCATCCCTACTTCAGTACTGAAACTAAAATAATGAATCGGGATTACATGGATTATTTGGGAGTATGGCTAAGGGACAGATACCGAAACAATATTTTTCAGGCTGAAACAGATTTCTACAGGCGATGGAGATCTGATTCACTTACAGACATTCTTTCTGTTCATGAAAATGATATTCGTCCAGGCGCTTTTCACTATTTTGCATCTGCCTTCATGCTCGATTCACTGAAAAGGCCACGTATATTTTATACCAATTCTCCTATTTGTACCGGTAGTGCCGCAAGCGATTCACTTCATATTTATTATATGGGTCCAAGGGAAGCTGGTATTCAATACACTCTTCAAATCGATTCTGCCGGAACAATTTTGTCCATTTCCGGAAACACAGGATCAGCGGATTCACTGCTGAACAACCTTTCATTTCCGGCTGTGCACTTGGGTATTGCAGCAAGTCCTTATCCGATCACACTCACCTTAAATTACTCAAGTGGTTGCAGTTATTCATTTACTGATACGGTCATCCTAAGAACTACGCCAACTATTCAGGCTATGGGAGCCACAACATTTTGTGAAGGTCAAAAAGTGACCCTTCGATCCAACGGGACCGGATCGTATTCATGGAGAAAAACAGGTTCGAACCAGGTACTTTCTACACTGCAAGACTATTTGGTTGATTCGTCAGGAGAATATTATTGCATTGTTAGTGGAGGAAATTGCGCCGGAACCTCCAATCAGATTGTTGTAAATGTAAACTCAAATCCTTTACGCACCATTTTTGCTGATTGCGTAAATGATTCCACTGCAGTTTTATCCGTAATCCCTGCACCAATCACCGGCTCAGGCTATCAATGGTCCACCAACGAAACTAGTACTACTATTACCGTAACGATTCAGGATATATACGATTATTCTGTGAATGTCATCACACCTCAGGGTTGTATTCAACAAGCGCTTCGGAGACTCAGGTTACCGGCACACATTCCCCATCCAACCATTATCATTGAACAGGATTCCGGTAAACAGGTATTTTGCAGGGGAGATCAGAGTTTTGACTCTTTGATTTTAAGTCCAACCGATTATCACACAGGCTCTATATACAACTGGTATGTGAATGGGTTTCTTATTCAGACATATGGCAAACTTCGCCTGACACCACCCCCGGATTCAACAGCAGTAATTAATTTGATTCAAACAAGTGCAACAGGTTGTTCCAACATTGGCTATGATACTATTTTAATTTCTGTTTTTCATTGTTGTAATTCACAGGACAGTACAGCATTTTTCAGTGATTCCAGTTCAAATTACACCTCTGGTTTTACAAATATGACCATGAATGTACTTGGAGATTTTTTCATTGATACAAATTTTGTGATAAGCGGCAGTCAGTTACTTATGGATTCAACTTCCCATATTTTTATTTTACCGGGAAAGACACTCACCATCAACAATTCCAACTTAAAGGCTTGTCACAGGATGTGGAATGGAATTTTTCTTACAGACAGTACATCCTATCTGATCCTGAACGGTGATACGATTGAGGATGCTTTTTTTGCCATCCACGATACTGTTGGTGCAAAAATTTCAGTTTCAAATTGTTTTTTTAATAAAAACCGCAGAGGTGTTTATCTCTTCGGTTCCGCTACATCCATGCTTTCAACCATTCACTCAAGCACATTTACTTCTCAGGACAATAGTGGCTCAATGGTACCAACGGGAGATAATGAATCAGCGTACTCCGGTATTGAAGTGAAAAACATGAATGGCTGGGCTTTGGGTGGTGCTTCCAATTCACTCTTGTTCCGACATTTATACTATGGAATCAAGGCTGAAAGCTCATCGCTTACGATATCAAATTGTGATTTTCAGGACATGAAACGGTACACATTTCACTATGATAACTTAAGGACATCCTATGCTCAGTGGGGATACGATGGCTATGGAATTTATTCCAAAAATGCGAATACAGGAAGTCAGAACATTCAGGTGCATTCCTCTAATTTTAAAAATTGTGGAATTGCTATTGCCATCTATAACAAGATCAATTCAAGTATCGATTCCTGCACGATAGATTCATCCAGAATCGCAAGCATTCTCATTCACAGCCCCGGTACCGCTGTAATTTCAATAAGCAAAAATACAGTTTCGAATTTCTTCAATGGCATATCTCTTATCGAACCAAGACTTGCAAATTCTGTCTCCGTTCAGGGAAATTATTTTGATACCCCATCAAATCTCAATACTTCTCCTTTTGCATTTGAAGCGGTAAACTGGGCTATTAAATTGCAGAATCGATTACCCGGAAGAACAAATGCATCGATTAAGCAAAACCATATGAAGCACCAGCGAAAAGGCATCTATCTGAATGGATGCGATCATGTGGATGTTGTGGAAAATACTATTGAATTGCTCGATACAAATTATACCGGAAAAATGTATGGAATCTGGGCTGTAAATTCTGATACCACCAATATCTCAAACGACAGCATTTATTCTATCCAGGCAAATCAAACTCCTTCGTCGATGAGGGGATTCGGTTTGAAAGTTCGACCTTTTGCAATATTAAGAATAATTATTTGCTTAATATCGGAACCGGAATCAATGGATTAAATATGTGCGATCAAACAATTTTATGCGGGAATGATATGTGGAATTGTATGAAAGGAATGGATTTTTTCAATATTACTTTACCAACTCAAGGTTCTGCTGGTTCACCTCAAGACAACTTGTGGAGAAATATCTCTTTGTCAAATAGGGTTGTTGGAAGTGGATTCAATATCGATATTTACCATCGATTTATATTAAATGATAGCATAAATAAATTTAGCCCTGGGATAAATCCACTAATTACTAGTTACCCTAATGTTACAGGAGTATCTCCTTGCAATATTATTGATACGTTTCCGCAAGTATTTTCTGATCTAACCGAATCTATAATAAAAGATTCAATTGTTTTTCCATTTTACAATGAAGAAAACAAATGGATTGCACAAGCATACGCATTTCATTTACTTTCGACAGATTCTATGTTGATGAATCAAGGTATGCCGGATGATTTCCAAAGGCAGCAATTTTTCAATGATCTTGCAGTAAGAAATATCGGAATGCTCGAAGAAATGATGAATGCTTTTAAAGATCAAAATTATATGCAGACGATCACAGATCTTTTAAATTTTCAACCCGAGAATCTATTTGAAGAAAACATGGTGAAAGTGTATTCCCGCATGGAAAAGGTACTTTCTTTAGGTCAACTAACAAAAGAGGATACACTGAGTTTGGATACCATTTCGGCACAACTTGCCATTGAAGGTGGTCCTGCTGTTTACATGGCAAGATCAATTCTTGATGAAGAATTTGATGATGAATTGACCGGATCTTTACTTCGAGAATCTCAAAACTTAATTAAAGAATCAATTTCAAAAGCAAATGTTTTCCCAAATCCAACCGATGGAGAAATCAATATAAAAAAGATTTATCTGCTTTCAACAACTGTATTTTGAGTATATTTGACATAGAAGGCAAAGAACAAATGAGAACACAAATTCCGGTATCACAAATAGTTTTTAAAAAGAAAATTGATCTACTCCAAGATGGCATGTATTTGATTCGTATTATCTGTGATGATAAAATCATTGAGTCATTAAATTTCATCGTTCAAAAATGAAATTGATAGTATTTCTTATTTCATTGAATGCATTGTATTTCGACTGCATAGGTCAAAGTAAAAATGCAATTTGGTGTTTTGGAGATAGCGCAGGTGTTGATTTCAATAATACTGCGAATCCGATTCCTTTTATTTCAGGAATGAATGCCAAGGGTACATGCGCAAGTATTTCGGATATTTCTGGAAATTTAAAATTCTATTGTGCATCTCCTGATATTGAAAATTTTTGGAATGGTGTAAGTCAACTCGGCATAGTATACAATCGAGAACACCAGAAAATGTACAATTCAGATTCTTTAATTTGTAGGTCATGGTATCATGAAATGTCAATAGTTCCACATCCAACTGACACTAACATATATTTTATTTTTCATATTGGAGTTACAACATTGTTCGGGTTATATTATTCAGTCATCGATGTTCGCCAAGACAGTGGTAGGGGTGCGGTAATTTCAAAAAACAACCAACTTAGAAGTGAAGCTGCATGTGATTGTATTCAAGCGGTTAAACATGGGAATGGGCGTGACTGGTGGATAATATTTAAAGATGCTCAAATTCCAAATAATCAATTTTACGTTTATTCAATTACATCATCTGGAGTAAGTTTTGATCATATAGATAGTGTAGGTCTTAGCAGTAGTTCAAACGGAGGGGATTTGGGTTTTCCTCAACGGGAGAAAAATTTTCATTTTGTAATTATAAAGGTCTTTTCGCAATTTATAATTTTAACCGGTGCACAGGCACAATTACCCTTAACCAAACCATTCGGGCAGAAGACCCCAATGGAAATTACCCATATTTTTTCGATTGTTGTTTCTCACCGAACGATTCTCTTCTATATTTGAGTTGTGCACCGTATTTAAGTGATTTTGACACAACTCACATTTTTTTATACCAGCTTCCTGTGACCTCTGCTAATCCTTATGCTTCCAAAACGTTAATTTGGAACCGGACTGCACCACACTTTATTCTAGGTGTAAGGCTTGCCCCTGATAATAAAATATATGTGGCAAGCGGATCTGGTGGGTATCCATATGATAGTAGTAATTACTCGGTGGAAAACATGAATTTGTCAGTCATCAACGAACCCAATCAAAGAGGCAGTGGACTTACCTGCGACTTTCAGCCATATAGTTTTTATCTCGGTGGCAAACGAACCTATTGGGGTTTACCGAACAATCCGGATTATGATTTAGGGCCACTTACAGGAAGTAGCTGTGATTCTTTGTCGGTCGAGATCACAGAATTGGATGTGTATAGTGAATTTACTTTCTATCCAAACCCTGCTAATGATGAGCTCACTATTCATTTTATTGATTCAAATTCCGAAAAAATAAAAATCACACTTCTGGATTTAAAGGGAACAATTCTCCTCCAAAAAACAACTCTCAGGGAAGATCAAAAACTGGACATTTCAAGAATTGTAAATGGAGTGTATTTATTAAAAACCGAAACTGAGTTTTCAGTTTGTACACATAGGTTTGTAAAAATGAATTGAACCCAAATAGCGTTTTCTATTTATGCAAATATTCATTGAGTGGTATTAAAAAAGAATCGGATTCCATTCCTGAACCTCCCCCCTTTAATCCAGATTTACTGTGATAAACAGCTTCTTCATACTCTCAAATTGGTGATCCAAAAATGAAGTCATTTCATTTCTTCTTTTTTTTCTTACTATTTCCAAGCTGCCTTTATAGTCAACATCGAAATGCAATTTGGTGCTTTGGGGATAGCTCTGGCATTGACTTCCGAAATACTTTTTCGCCTTCTGTTTTTGTGAGTGGCATTAATTCGAAAGGAACGTGTGCTAGTGTCAGTGACAGCTTATGAAACTTATTATTCTATACGGGCACCCCGGATATTAGATATTTTAACAATGGAATATTGAAAGCAATTGTTTACAACAAAGATCACTTGCAAATGGTGAATGGGGATTCCCTGGATTGTGAAGTATGGTATCATGAAATTGTTATAATTCCAGACCCTGGAAATCAGAATTTATATTATATCTTCCATGTGGGAGTAACAGGTCAATACGGGTTATATTATTCTGTTATTGACATGACGCAAGACAGTGGACGCGGGGCTGTAATATCAAAAAACAACCAACTTCGAACAGAACCTGCTGTAGATTGTATTCAGGCGGTAAAGAATGGTAATGGAAGGGATTGGTGGCTACTTTTTGAGCACTGGCAAAATCCTAATAATCTTTTTTACATTTATTCTGTTACATCCAATGGCGTACAATTGGATCACGTTGATAGTGCAGGATTGACCGCTTCGTCTGGTGGAGGCGATCTGCGGTTTAATTCAGATGGATCACAATTTGCTCTTTGTAATTGGAGAGGGCTTCTTGCGCTTTATAATTTTGACCGTTGTACCGGAAATATCTCATTAAACAAGACGATCAGAGCAGAAGATCCCAATGGAAATTACCCATATTTTTTCGATTGTTGTTTTTCTCCCAATGATTCCCTTTTGTATTTAAGCTGTGCGCCGTATTACAGCGACTTTGATACTACTCATATTTTTTTATACCAACTTCAATTGAGTTCCTTTAATCCATATGCTACCAAGACACAAATTTGGCAGCAAACAGCTCCACTTGCGATTGGTGGAGTTCGGCTTGGTCCTGATAATAAAATTTATGTCGCGGCACAATCAACAGGATATCCTTACGACAGTACAAATTACTATCCTGAAAACATGAGCCTGTCAGTAATTAATCAGCCTGATCGCAGAGGTGGAGCTGTTACCTGCGACTTTCAACCTTATAGCTTTTATCTCGGTGGCAAACGAACCTATTGGGGTTTGCCGAACAATCCGGATTATGATCTTGGGCCTGTGCCGGGAAGCATTTGCGATTCCTTGTCAGTCAATAATCACGAAATTAGTATAGACAGCAGGTTTACCCTCTACCCCAACCCTTTTAGCGATAAAGTATCCTTGATCTTTTCATCGGATTCAAATGAAAAGATCACACTCAAACTCTTTGATCTCAAAGGATGCCTGCTATGGCAGGACTTCAACTTTGATTTTATCAGAGAATTGGATTTTTCGAAAATAGAGAATGGAGTATATATTTTAAAAATTGAAGGCGATCATTTAAATCTTGAAAGACGACTTGTCAAAATGGATTGACGTATTGATTATATTTTCAATACAAAATCAATGTTGTTTTATTCTGATTAATTCCCTGTCCTTTTATAAATATTGGTGATTTGAAAAATAATCCGGCTTAAAGGAAAGGACGATTCCTGCTTTTTTTCCATTCAGTAGCCATTATACGCCTTATAAATTTCCTGAATAAATGCTTGTCCTTTGTGCAATAACTCCGTATTGCGTTCGTGGGATGTTTTATCGTTTTTTAGGACATAATTTTTCCGATTGTATGAATAAGCAATCCAATCTTTTTCTTCCATCCACCCCAGAACATGTTCCATCTGGAAGTAGGCAAAGTTTTTTGCACCGGGAGTCAACAGATTTTTACTCCAGGCGAATGCAGATGCATCAATTCCAAGTTGCGGAAGCAAGGTTCCCGGAAGATCATGATGTCCGCCCAGTTTTGTAATTTGAATGCCCCGGAATTCCGGCTTGATCACATCACCATACAGAAACATTGGAATATGCCGGCTGTTGGGGTATAAATCATTCCTGTGTTTCGGGAGGAGATGCCCATGATCGGCAACAAGGACGAACAAAGTGTTTTTATACCAGGTTTGAGTTTTTGCTTTTCTAAAAAAATCGCCGATACAAGCATCGGCATAGGCCGCTGAATTGCGAAACTTATTGGCTTCATCATCGCCCGGAAAACGTGCAGGTCCGGGGACCTCAAAAGGTTCATGATTACTGAGTGTCATCGTAACAGAGAAAAATGGTTCTTTCACATGTGCAAGATCGCCCAACTGCTTTGCGAGAACATGCTCATCATCAATTCCCCATTTACCCGAAGGTGTGGACTTATCAAAATCCTCTTGCTCAAGGATCACATGAAAGCCCTGATTAATGCAATACACATTGAGATTGGAGAAATTACTTTCACCGCCATAATAAAAAGAAGTTGCATACCCTTTTTCATTAAAAATTTTTGGCAAGGAAGGCAACCTTGCTGATTTTTCAGCTGAACGCATGATGGAATGATAGGGTGTTGCAGGCCATCCGTTCATTACAGAAACAATTCCCTGGTCGGTACGTGCTCCACTGGAATAAATATTCGAAAAAGAAACACCTTCGCTCATCAATTGTTCGAGCACAGGAGAAATTCCTGATTCTCCACCAAGGGACGCAACAACATCTGCTGTATGACTTTCCAGAATCAGCACAACAATATTCGGAAGTCGATTGCTTAAAATTTCAGGGAAAGAGTCTTTATTCGATGCATACAATTGGTGCACAATTTTCTCCGCCTCCGCTTCAGGCATAGTAAGAAAAGGATTTTCATCCGTGAGTCCTGCAGCTCTCACATCGTAGGCAAGATGCCATACGGGGTTAATGGCAACCTGGTTGAGGAATGGCTTCTTTGAATAATAGACAAGACTTTCATTCATCGGCAACATTTGCCATCCCCCGCGGATACCAAGTATCAATACTCCTGACATCAGAACCAAAAGAATCAGTCTGTGAAGGGGTTGAATTATTAACTCCTCTGTTGCTCGGATGGGCAGAAATTTTCGAATGAGAAAAACCTGGAACAACATCACCGATGCGATACTCATCACCACCAGAAAGGACTGAAAAAAACTTAGCGAAGTAAATATTTCCTGCGGATCTGATAAATAAGTAAGTGCTCGGTAATTGATCAGGCCACCCCAAAAATGGAAGAGCAGAATATTGCCCATACAAATCAAGGTGATTAGAAAAGCTAATATCAAATGATAATAACCTGAAAGTTTGCCTTTCCATTCCTGTTTGCCCGGTATCAATAATAACACAAGAGGCAACACGAGCAGATAAGAAATAACCGAGAGGTCCATTCTCAATCCGTGAAAGAAGCCTGCAACAATTTCACCGAAGTGAAAATCTCCCTGATTTCGTTGGTTGAAAAGAAAAAAGATCTTTCTCCAGAATGCAAAAAGGATCACATAATAGAATGCGATCCTGAAAAATTGTTTGAGTAATTTGATCAAGGCCGGTTGATTTATCCGGCCGGAAGTTTATTCTTTCACAAGACGTGTCTTCTGAACTTCCAAACCGTTTTCCAAAGTTACAAAATAGACTCCTTTCGTGTAGGAATCCAGACTAATTGGAATGCGATTTATTCCTTCATGAAGATCGACAGCATTCGAATACACGATTTGTCCCTGGGAATTATAAATCTGTACAACGGCTGTTTTTGCGGTCTCAGTACTGAAAACGACATCCATATTGTCTTTTGCCGGATTCGGTTGGATGATGAAGATGTCCGGTTTGGATTCGAAACGAACAGGGACAATATCCGAGTACGTATATTTTCCATCGTAATCCGTTTGCTTCAAACGATAATAGGACAAGCCTTTCGAAGGTTCTCCATCGACGGAAGTGTACATGTTGATTTGTGTACTGTTTCCTGCACCATCAATCATTCCAATTGCATCGAAATCGATTCCATTGCGACTGCGCTCAATAGTGAAATAATCATTGTTTGTTTCTGTTGCAGTGGTCCAGCTTAATTTCACCATGTTGTTATCCGGTTTGGCAATGAAGTTCAATAATTCAACTGGCAATGGAGTCACCGAACAATCGAGTGATGCTCCATTGGTAAGCAGCCAGTTCAAAGCGAAACCACTACCGCCCGGGGACCATTTACTCACTACAAGTTTATACGTCTCTCCTGTGACCACAGCCATTTCATCAGTGAAACCGTTTCCACAGGCATCTTCCGTTTGGTCCGATCCGGAATTATTGAATAAACATGCATTCGTATTGGTACTTAAATTGGACGCAGAATTCATTCCGGTATTCGGGTAAGCCGACCAGTTTCCCGCATAGGAACAACGAAGAGGAGTACCCAGGCTTCCACAACTTTGATCTGGACCAAAAAGAGCAAAGTCATAGTCATCGGAACTTGTATTCGGCGCAATGGTAAATCCTAATTTTCCTCCGGTTTGAATCTTGATGGTATACCAGTTGGTGTAATTTTCTGTTGGCACACATGAACCGGAAAGATCGGATGCCAATCCAGGGCCAGTGCTTGCATCTGTAATTGCCTGGTTACTGCAAATTCCGGTTGAGTTGGCACAGTCACTGTTATCTGTTCCATTCGGACCCGCCGCATAGGGAACACAATCAAATGTAGCAACCCATCCTGCACGGTTGGTGCTTGAATTGGAATTGAAACGAACTGTCAAACATCCGCTTTGATCTGTAGAAATGTATGGCCCGAGTCCGACTGACATACATGCTTGGTATGAATTCACCGGTCCGCCATACCAAGCAGAACCTCCGGTAAACTGCGGACTGTTTTGCGTTGCACCATTTAGAATTTCGAGATAATCGTTCGGTACACCGAAAGTTGTGGTATTATCTGTATAGAACGACCAGAACTGCATACGCAATGCAGTTCCAGGCTGGTCAGGACAAAATGTTCGATAAATTCCGTTTACACTGTTGGAATAATTTCCACCGGTACCCCCGTCGTCTGTAAAGGTTCCTGAACAGGTATTCACCATATTGGAACCAACATATGTTCCAAGCATTCCTGAAGTAGGCGCTGTATATGTAGCGACTCCGGCAGGAGCACTCGGACAAGGCACGCAGGAAATAATAGCACTCCAGCCGGCACGTGTTGTACTTCCATCCGATTTGAATCTGAATGTAAGGCATCCGGTTGTGGAAATAATTGTAGGCGGAATTGTTGTTCCACTATAGACTCCAATTCGTGTTGCAGCTGTCGAAGGCCCGTCAAAAATCGTGAGTGTGTCTTTTGCAGATTGTGTATTAAAGGAAGTAAAGTCAAACATCAGGCAGTTTCCTGCGTTCGAACAAAATGTTTCTACCAATGTTTGATTGTTCGCATACGTACCACCGGAACCGCCGGAATCAAAAAACAAACCGGAACATGTATTCACTGTAAGGCCGTTGGTCATGTTGTAGTTTCCACTGCATGCAACACAGGAAAGTGTTACTGCCCAACCGCTCCGCGTATTACTTCCATTGGATACAAACTTGAATGTAAGACAACCGCTGCTGGAAGTAAGTGCCGGAGGAAGGGTACTTCCCGAAAATGTTCCCAATAAAGGATACGTATTGTTCGGTCCGTCATAAACGGTAAGGATATCATTTCCACTTTGCGTTCTGAATGCCGTGAAAGTCGCAACGATGCATGTGGACGCATTGGAACAAAAACTGATAGTGTAATTTTCGTTGTTCGAATAATTGCCTGCCCCTCCACCGGAATCAAAAAAAGAACCTCCGCAAGTGCTCACAGTTGTATTATTGGAAGCAGAATTGAGGAGATAGGTTTGAGCATCGAGTTGTGAACTAAATCCAAACAACAGTCCCAAACAAATCATCGGGAAATACAATAGCTTTTTCATGGCAATAAAATTTATTCCGAAAGGAATAATCGCATGGGGGCTCTGTGACGATCTTACGGTTATTCTTTTTTAGTTAAAAGTGACTGATTTGTTCAGACAAAATTTCAATAAATCATACAAAATGAAATGCTTAATATTTCTACCAAATTTTGGTTAAAATGTCAAATCCTGCATTCAGATTGTACAAAAGCAGAAAGAGGAGAACAAAATCATCCTTTTCTCTTCATTTTTTTGCGTCTGATTTTCATCATTTATTTTAAAAACGATATCAAAAATCGAAGAGCATATATATTTCAAAGTGATTCATTGTAGATTCTGAAAATCCCTTCGTTTGATCTTCGTGAAACTTTGTGAACTTTGTGAAACAAGTTTGTTTAAGCAGAATAGAAAATGATCAGTAAAAAGAAAGGAAATGCAAAAAGCAGGATGAAAATTCACCCTGCTTTTCGAACATGGAAAACGAAAATAAAATATTATTGATGAACTAAACGTGATACGCGATGACTTGAATCATCTTCCAAAACCACGATGAACACACCTTTTGGTAAACCTGAAATATCCAATTTTGTTTGGTTCATTCCCGAATTTGCCACGACGACATTTTTCAAACAACAAACTCCGTCAGCATGATAGATTTGTATTCGGTAAGTTGATTTTTCTAAAGCACTAAAAATTAATGAAACTTCATCGGTTGCCGGATTTGGTTGCAAATAAAAGATGTCGTTCTTCTCACTAAAATCCACCGGAACTTTTTCTGAATAAGAAAACTTTCCATCGAAATCCGTTTGCTTCAAGCGATAATACGATATTCCTTGCAAAGGTTTCTCATCAATCGTTTCATAATTGCGAATAGAAGTTGTGGTTCCGGCACCATCCAGCATTTGCATGGGTTCGAAATCAGTTCCATCTACACTTCGTTCAACTGTGAAATACTGGTTATTAATTTCTGAGGCAGTAACCCAGTCGAGCCGCACAATGCTTTGTTCTGCAATCGCATTAAAAGAAAGCAACTCTACCGGAAGCACGCTACAGTTCAGTGATGCGCCACCGGTGAGATTCCAATCCAGTGTAAATCCGCTGCCTCCGGGAGTCCATTTGTTCACCAGTAAATAAAAATTTTGTCCGACAGCCACATTCAAATCATTCACCCAGCCATTTCCGCAAACATCTTCGGAGAGATCGGAACCATTGTTCGCCGGTCCACAAATTGCTGTATTTGTGGCCAGGTTTGTTGCATTATTCATTCCGGTATTTCCGGTGTTGGAAGCATACGAACAACGAACGGGAGCACCGAGTGTTCCACAACTGGTGCTCTGATACAATGCAAAATCATAGTCGTCGGCACCAACATTGGGCACAATTGTTAATCCAAGATTTCCTGCACTGGCAACTGTAATCTTGTACCAATTGCTGAAGTTTTCACTCAATACACAACCACCACCTCCGTCAGAAATAATTCCGGGACCGGTGCTTGCATCGGAAAAACTTTGGTCGGAGCATACCGGTGATCCAATCACGCAATCACTATTGTCGGTTCCATTCGGACCATTTGCACATGGAACGCAATCAAATGTTGCAACCCAGCCTGTTCCTGTTGTTACAAAATCAGAATAAAATTCAAATGTCAGACAACCACTTTGATCTGTTGAAACCAGGGGACCAATACCTGCACCCATACAGGCAGAATAACTTGCCAAAGGTCCGCCCCACCATGCGCCTAATACGGTGCTGCCTTGTGTGGGACCATTTCTTACAGCTAAATAATCGAAATTCAATTCTGTGCCGAATGAATAAAATTGAGCACGTAAACATTTCCCCGGCTGGTTAGGACAAAATGTTCTGTAATAAGAATTGATGTTGTTGGAATAATTTCCGGCAATTCCTCCATTGTCGGTGTATGTACCACCACAGGTATTCACCATGTTATTTCCAACATAGGTGTTCTGAAGTCCTGCTGTTGGATGTGTATATGTTGCTGAGCCTGCAGGAGTGCTCGGACATACTTCACAAGTAATCAATGCCTGCCACCCGACATCCACAAGATTTGCATTTGATGTAAACGAAACAGTGAGACATCCTGTTGATGACAACATAACCGGCGGTAATGTTGCACCGGTATACGCTCCAATCAGCGGCGAGGCAACACTATTTCCATTGTATACAGTGAGAACATCTCCAGCTCTGAGTGTAAATGTTGTAAACTGAATTTGCAAACATGATCCCGGTGTGGAGGAACAAAAGGTCTTTGTAAAATTCTGATTGTTCGCGTAATTGGCCGCGCTTCCTCCTCCATCGAAGAACAATCCTCCGCAGGTATTCACTGCAGTATTGTTATTCATGAGATACGTTGTTCCGCATACTCCGCAAGAAATCGTTGCTGTCCATCCTGCTCGCACAGTGCTGCCATTCGTGACGAAAGTAAATGTCAGGCAACCACTGGATGCGGTGACAAGTCCGGGCGACGTAGTTCCGGAAAAGGTTCCGATGATTGGCGCTGCGGTTGTAGGTCCATCGTAAATAGTGAGCACATCGTTGCCACCTTGTGTTCTGAAGGCTGTGAAATTTACCGACAAACAATTTCCTGCATTCGAACAAAAAGTTTGAGTGAGATTGAGATTGTTCGTGTAATTTCCTGCTGCACCACCCGGATCGTAGAATGTACCGGAACAGGTATTAATTGTTCCATTGGCCATGTTGTATGTTTGGGCCTGAACTGTTGTTCCTAAAAACAAGAGAAACAAAACATAGATCAAAATGACCTGTCGAGTGTGAGGGTAACTCATGTGGTCTCCTTCCTTCAATTAAAATATTTCAGAATAAAATAGTCATACTTCTATCTATTAGGCATAAAAATAGAAGAATTCTTTTCGAAACAAAATATAAAATTGTCAGGAATAGGTTTTGTTTGGTAAAATCATGAAAAAAGAGGGTGAAAAACAGCTCTGGACAAGGGTTTTCAGACCAATACCGACTCCCCTACCTGCTGGCGTACAGCATTTTTTATTGCCGTTGCATCAAAATGGCATTCGGCATACAATTCTTTTTGTTCTCCATGTTCAATAAACTGATCCGGTATTCCAAGCCGGGTGATGCTTGAAGAATAACCATGATCCAACATAAACTCGGCGACAGCCGATCCGAATCCACCCATGATACATCCATCTTCAACAGTAATAATTTTTTTAAATCTCGAAAAAATGTCGTGCAATAATTCCGCATCCAATGGTTTTACAAAACGCATATCGAAATGTGCGGGAAACAATCCTTCGATGGCTAATTCATCACACGCTTTCACTGCAAAATTTCCGGGATGTCCGATGGTAAGAATGGCAATCTCTTCTCCATCGCGAACCATGCGTCCTTTACCAACTGGAATTTCCTGGAACGGTTTTCTCCAGTCGACCATCACACCATTTCCTCTCGGATAACGAATCGAAAAAGGTGCTGCTACTTTTTCCAACTGCGCCGTGTACATGAGATTCCGCAACTCCTCTTCATTCATCGGAGCAGAAACAATCATGTTCGGGATGCATCTGAAATATGCAAGATCAAACGCTCCGTGATGCGTTGGCCCGTCAGCACCTGCAAGTCCGCCGCGGTCAAGACAAAAAACAACATGCAAATTTTGCAAAGCAACATCATGCACAACCTGGTCGTAACCACGCTGCATGAAGGAAGAATAAATATTACAGAAAGGTACTAAACCTTGGGTTGCAAGTCCGGCAGAAAAAGTCACCGCATGTTGTTCAGCAATACCAACATCGAATGCACGATCCGGCATTGCTTTCATCATAATGTTCAGAGAGCAGCCTGATGGCATTGCCGGAGTAACACCAACGATCTTTGGATTTTTCTCGGCAAGTTCCACTATAGAATGGCCAAAGACATCCTGGTATTTCGGAGGCTGAGGAACGACAATTTCCGGCTTGTATATTTCTCCCGAAATTTTATCAAACAATCCGGGAGAATGCCATTTCGTTTGATCCTTCTCTGCGAGTTCGTAGCCTTTTCCTTTTACAGTAAGGCAATGCAAAATTTTTGGACCCGGAATATCTTTCAGATCGTTCATGATTTTCACGAGTCGTGTAACATCATGTCCGTCGACAGGACCAAAATACCGGAAGCGTAAGGATTCAAAAAGATTACTTTGTTTGAGCAATGTGGTCTTTACTGCATTCTCAACTTTCGATGCAATCTCCTGTGCATTCGGACCGAACTTGCTGATCTTACCAAGCAATCTCCACACTTCGTCCTTCATTTTATTATACGTCGGAGATGTGGTGATGTCGGTCAAATATTCTTTCAATGCACCAACATTCGGATCGATGCTCATGCAATTGTCGTTGAGGACAACGAGCAAATTCGAGTTTTCAACTCCCGCATGATTGAGTGCTTCGAAAGCCATACCGGCTGTCATTGCTCCATCTCCGATCACTGCAATATGCTGTCGATCGTTCTCACCTTTTAATCGGGAAGCGACAGCCATACCAAGTGCTGCAGAAATAGAAGTCGAAGAATGGCCCACCCCAAAAGTATCGTATTCACTTTCGTTTCGTTTCGGAAAACCACTAATGCCTTTGTAAACGCGGTTGGTATGGAAAATTTCCCTTCGACCAGGTCAGGATTTTGTGTCCGTAAGCCTGATGGCCAACATCCCAAACCAACTGATCATAAGGCGTATTGAATACATAATGAAGGGCTACGGTCAATTCGACAACACCCAAAGAAGCCCCAAAATGGCCTCCATTCACTGAAACGATGTCAATGATAAAATCCCGGAGATCCTTGCACACCTGAGGAAGTTCATTTTCCTGCATTTTGCGCAAATCTTCGGGATAATTGATTTTTTTCAGCAGATTACCCGGCTTAATTTCCATTATCTATCGAGGTGAACAAATGTACAAAAAATTTGGGGAGTAGGCGGGAAAGCAAGGGTTTAGCTGACCTTGAGGTCTGCTTTTCAGGTTCTTCCGATCTTGTTTTTGCAATCTAATTAACAAGTCAAAGTCATTTTGGTTTTCTAATACCGTTTAATCTTCGTTTTTTTGCGAACGGAACCACCAGTGTTATATTGAATTTGATTCAATTTTATCGTTCTGTTTCCAGTCTAATCCTGCTTTCTGCATCTTTTGCAGGGATTCATCAGGTAAAATTTAAAACATACAATGAAACCTATTCGGGTAATTGATCTGCTTCGTTCGCAGGAAACCGGTAAACCGGCAGAAGTAAAAGGTTGGGTGCGTACAAAGCGCGGCAACAAACAAATTGCATTCATCGCAGTGAACGACGGCTCTATCATCCACTCGATTCAGGTTGTCGCGGAAGTGGCGAAGTTCGACGAAGAACTCATGAAGCAAATCAGTACAGGTTCATGTGTGCATGTGAAAGGAATTTTAGTTCCATCGCAAGGCAGCGGACAGGCCGTTGAAATTCAGGCGACGGAAATTATTTTGCTCGGTGGTGCTGACGAAAGTTTTCCATTGCAGAAGAAAGGACATTCGCTGGAATTTCTTCGTGAGATCGCGCACTTGCGTCCACGAACAAATACATTCGGTGCAATCCTGCGCATGCGTCATCACATGGCCTTCGCTGTACACAAATATTTTAATGACCTCGGATTTTTCTATTTGCATTCTCCTGTAATCACAGGATCGGATGCAGAAGGTGCAGGAGAAATGTTCCAGGTGACAACTTTGGATCTTAAAAATCCTCCACGTACAGAGGAAGGTGAAATTAATTTCAAAGAAGATTTTTTTGGCAAGGCAACAAATCTCACTGTAAGCGGACAACTCGAAGGAGAGCTTGCAGCGATGGCATTGGGAAATGTATATACTTTCGGTCCGACATTCCGCGCAGAAAATTCAAACACACCACGACATCTTGCAGAGTTCTGGATGATAGAACCTGAAATGGCTTTCTATGACATTCAGGACAACATGGATCTTGCAGAAGATTTTTTGAAATATTTAATTCAGTATGCATTGGATCATTGCAAAGATGATCTGGAGTTTCTGAATAATCTTTACGATAAAGAATTGATCGGTCGTTTGCAATTTGTTGTGTCCAATCCTTTTGAACGTCTTAGCTATACAAAAGCAGTAGACATCCTGGTGAACTCCGGAAAAAAATTCGAATTCCCTGTGAAATGGGGAACGGATTTACAAAAGGAGCATGAAAATTATCTCGTTGAACATTTTAAAAGGCCGGTGATTCTTACAGACTACCCGAAAGAGATCAAGGCTTTTTACATGAAACAAAATGAAGATGGCAAGACTGTTCGCGCGATGGATGTATTGTTTCCCTGGATAGGCGAGATTATCGGTGGTTCACAACGTGAAGAGAATTACGAAAAACTCATGGCGCGTATCACCGAGATGCATATTCCTGAAAAAGATTTGTGGTGGTATCTCGACACACGTAAGTATGGCGCATGTGAACACTCCGGTTTTGGATTGGGTTTCGAACGCCTGATGCTTTTTGTTACGGGGATGACGAATATCAGGGATGTGATTCCGTTTCCGAGAACACCAAAAAACGCTGATTTTTAAAGGAAGGGACGGGGGACGAGGGACGTTGGGACGGGAGACGTCCCTCGCCCCTCGTCCCCCGTCCCTTTTTCTAAAATTTAAATCGTACGTTCAACCCGACGTCTAACCATTCCGGGCCGGGGTTGAGTAAGCCGTAATAAGGATTTACATCTATGCCTACCGTTATTGGAACGCGGCGGGAATTGTATTCCAAGCCAAACTGTGCATCGATTCCGGCATTCAGAGCATTGTGTTCGTAGTATTCAGGTTCGCCTTTCACGATGTGGTAATAATTGTCTTTGAACAAACCAAAGTGTCCGCCCACACCGAACACCATATCCACAGGGATCTGGAGTTTTGAGTTGAAGATAGTCACTTGTTTTACAAAGAATGCTTTGCCCATGTAACCACTATTCGCTTCGCGCGTGATGGTTCCCCAGATTTCAAATCCGGTACTTCCATTTGCATCAAAGAAATGTTTTAGACTGGCACCCGTTGCAAATTTTCCTACACGTGCACCAAAGCTTGTTGTATAATCTGCTTTCACCTGTGATGAAATGCAAATGATACTCACAAAAAAAAGAATCGAAAAGATCTTTTTCATAAATAAGGGGTTTTAAGAATACCTTCTTTACGGAAAAGATCGGGCGGAGGTGGCAGTGGTTTTGGGCGAAATGCCGGTTGATCTTACAGTTTGGGATTTTTTTCTTTTCAAAGACGCGTTAGTTGCTTGTGATTTAGTTGTTAGTTGTTAGTCCGGCCAAGAATTATTCCTCTGACTTGAATGAAAGCCAAAACCCTTTCTAAATCCAGAACACTGAACTCTGAACCCGGAACCCGGAACTCAAAACAACCTTGAACATTGAACCTTGAACCTTAAACTGTTTTCCCTTCCGAAAAAATCACCTCCAACAAAGTCTGCCCAACAGCTTTTAAGGTGTTGCGATCGATGATGTCCATATTGTCTCGGTGAGTGTGCCAATGCGAGCCGAAACCATGGCGGGTGGAAGGATTGGAATGAATGATATCGATGGATGGAATGTTGATCCGATTCACATACACATGATCATCGGTCACAAAACCGGATTCCTGATAGAGAAAATAATCGCTGTAGCCGAGTCGGGCTGCAGTCTTCCAGACTTTATCAATCACAAATTGCGCGTATTGTTTTGAAAATCCTTCCATGCGGAACTGTGCACCTTTTGCACCAACCATGTCGAGAAGAATTCCGTAGTCAGCGATGTAACCGGGAATGTGCGGTGTCTTTGCCCAGAACTGAGTACCGAGTGCATATGTGTCTTCGCTCTCCTCTCCTCCATCTTTCTTTCCCCAATCCTCTGCGTCAAAACAAATCAGATCAATTCCTATCGAAGGAGCCTGTGCTGATAACTGCCTCGCAATTTCAAGTAACACTCCTACTCCGCTTCCGGCATCATCGGCTCCAATGATTGGGTCATTTTTCCTGCTGTATCCTGATCAGCCCAGGGACGTGTGTCCCAGTGTGCAAACAAGAGTACGCGTGATTTGCTTTGCGGATTGAATGAAGCAATGATATTCTTGATGTTTAGTTTTACACCATCGAAGGTTGTGACGACTCCGGTTTGAATTGTAACGCTAGGCGTATAGGTTTTGAACTTATTCACAATGTATTCTGCGCAGGCGGCATGAGGCTTGGTGCCGGGAACGCGGACCAAAATCGCATTGGGCTTTTACAAATGCGTAAGCGGAGTCGGCGTTGAATATTGGGGCGATGATGGTTGGCTGGGTGACTGTCGTAGTAGTTTGCTGGGGTTTCTTAGGTTCCTTGCAAGATGAAATGAGATATATCAAGGAACACAGGAAAATTAGTTCACGCAAAGTTCGCAAAGTAATACGCAAAGGACGCAAAGAGGCAGTTCGGGAATTCATTGAAATGATTTAAAAATTATTCTTTGGTCCAGGATGTCGTGCCGTCTTTTTCGTCTTTGATTTTGAATCCGAGTCCGGCGAGTTCGTCGCGGATTTTATCGCTGGTGGCAAAATCTTTTTTTGTCTTTGCTTCTGCACGCACCCGCAAAACCATTTGCATCACATTGTCAAGATCTCCCTGGTTCTGTTGTTCTTCTTCTTTCAAGCCCAGAATTTTGAATACAAAATCATCATAGGTTTGTTTCAGCAATTCAAGATCTTCTGCTGTGATGCTTTCTGTTCCTGCATTCACAGAATTGATGATGCGGACGGCTTCAAACAACTGAGCAATAGTAATTGCTGTATTGAAATCATCAAGCATCGCATCATAACATGCTTGCCGCAATGCTTTCACATCGCTCGTAGATGTTGCTCCGGGTTTAATTTTATGAAGTACTTCTTTTGCATTGAGCAAACGAATCATTCCTTTCTCCGCACCTTTTAATCCTTCGTTTGAAAAATCAAGTGTGCTTCTGTAATGCGCTTGCAAAACAAAGAACCGAATCGTCATGGCAGAATATGCCTGTTCGAGTAATTTATGCGAACCCGTAAAAAATTCTTCCAGGTTAATAAAATTACCCAGTGACTTGCCCATCTTCTGTCCGTTGATGGTGATCATATTATTGTGAACCCAATAACGAACAGGCGCTTTACCGCATGCTCCTTTGCTTTGTGCTATTTCACTTTCGTGATGCGGAAACAAAAGATCCATTCCACCGCCGTGTATATCGAACGTTTCTCCAAGATATTTTGTACTCATCGCAGAACATTCGATATGCCAGCCCGGAAAACCATCGCTCCAGGGTGAAGGCCAGCGCATGATGTGTTCAGGCGATGCTTTTTTCCACAAAGCAAAATCAGCAGGATTGCGTTTTTCTGCTTGTCCTTCCAATTCACGACGCTCGTTACCTGCACCAGCGATCAGATCTTCAATAATTCTACCGCTTAATTTTCCGTAATCGTGCGTCTTGCTGTATTTCAATACATCAAAATAAACCGAACCATTGGATTCATAAGCCCAACCGTTTTTAATGATCTCTTCAATCATCGTAATTTGTTCGATGATATGCCCGGATGCACGCGGTTCGATACTTACATTTCTGTTGTTCAGTGCGCGCATGGCTTCGTGGAATTTCTCTGTATAGAGTTCCACGATTTCCATCGGCTCCAGTTTTTCAATCCTGGCTTTCTTTGCAATTTTATCTTCGCCTTCATCCGCATCATTCTCCAGGTGACCAACATCCGTGATGTTGCGAACGTAGCGAACTTTGTATCCAAGATGCTCCAGAAAACGATTCACCACATCAAAAGTGATGTACGGACGGGCATGTCCAAGATGTGGTTGTCCGTAAACTGTTGGTCCGCACACATACATCCCCACAAAGCCCGGAACCATCGGTACGAATTCTTCTTTTTTTCTTGTAAGGGAGTTGTAGATGTATAACTGAGCGGGGTTCATAGGCAAATTGATTCGGTAGGAGTTATGTTTATGAGTTTATTATGAGTTATGAGTTATGAGTTATGAGTTATGAGTTATGAGTTATGAGTTATGAGAAGAGAATAAAAAAAGATTTTTCCTGATATATATTTTCAGTTTATTTTATTAATATGATATGGCCAACTCATAATTCATAACTCATAATTCATAACCTCTTTTCTTAACAAATTATTTTGGAGAAAATCTGCTATCGCAGCAATGAATTAAAAAGCAGGTAAATGTTCAATGTTCCACCATTTGTTGAATGTGCTCGAGCATATCCTTCGTCATTTTGGCGAGGTCGTATTCATGTTGCCAGCCCCAATCGGCACGAGCAACGGAATCGTCGATGCTTTGTGGCCATGAGTCGGCGTACTGCTGGCGGACATCCGGTTTGTAAGTGATTTTAAATTCGGGAATGTGTTTACAAATTTCATCGGCGAGTTGTTGCGGTGTGAAGCTCATGGAAGCGATGTTGTAACTGCTCCGCACTTTCACACGTGAAGGATCTGCATCCATCAATCCTATCGTTGCATTCAAGGCATCGTGCATATACATCATTGGTAATGCTGTATTTGCAGAAAGAAAACTTTCGTAGGTTTTCGTTTTGAGTGCTTCGTGGAAAATATGAACAGCATAATCTGTCGTTCCTCCACCCGGTTCTGTTTTATAGCCAATTAATCCGGGATAACGAATACTACGCACATCCACGCCGAATTTCTGGAAATAATATTCGCACCAGCGTTCGCCTGCAAGTTTGCTGATACCGTAAACTGTGCTTGGTTCTGTAATTGTAAACTGAGGAGTATTTACTTTGGGAGTAGAGGGCCCGAATACTGCAATGGAACTTGGCCAGAAGAGTTTGAACTTTTCTTCTTTTGCCATTTCAAGGGTTCCGAGGAGTCCCTCCATATTTAATTTCCAGGCCGACTTGATCTTTTGTTCTGCTGTAGCCGATAAAAGTGCAGCTAACAGATATACCTGTTTCACATTGTTCTTTTTCACTACTTCCAGCAATTTCGGAAAGTCCAATACGTCGAGTTGTACAAATGGACCACCATCACGCAATTCCGGACTCGGTTCCTTAATGTCAGTCGCGATCACATTGGAAGAACCATTTATTCTCCGCAATTCTTCTACTAATTCTGAACCAATCTGGCCCTTGGCACCGATGACGAGAATGCTTTCTTTCATGGGAAATATGTGGATTGTGGCTGTAAAAGTAAGGATTTCTTCTATACGAGGGACGGGGGACGGGGGGCGAGGGACCTTGGTGCTGAGTGCTAAGTTCAAAGTTCAAGGTTTAAGGTTCAAAGTCGGTTTCGGGTTCAGTGTTTCGGGTTCAAAGTTCAAGGTTCAAGGTTCAAAGTTGTTTCGGGTTTAGGGTTCTGGGTTCAGAGTTCTGGGTGTAGAAAGGTCTTTGGTTCTATCTCCAGCCTAAATAATAAAGTACTCCCGAACTAAGCACCAACCACCAACCACTAAGCACTAACAATTAACCACCAATTTGTGTTTCCGCCCCCTCTGCACTATCCTTGTATCTTCCAAAATGGCAAGCACAAAAATGCGCAGGTATTTACCATTGCTAATCCTTGTTCCCCTACTCTTTCTGAGTATTCCAAATGCACACGATTGGGGGGATGATTTTGCTCAGTATCTGATGCAAGGGAGAAATTTGGTTGAAGGGAGAGCGCAGACAGACAATGGTCTTATTTTCGATTCCGGTTCCGGGCAGTTTGCAGTACAGGCCTACCCTGTTGGTTTTCCACTTTTAATTGCTCCAATTATTGCTACTTACGGACTGCAAATCAAGCCTTTGCTAATTTTTGAAACATTTTGTCTCGTCGCCTTAGCATTCCTTTGTTTCCAGTATTTCAGAACCCGCTTTTCAATCTTATTGTCTTGCCTGATGCTTGCGATTTTTGTTTATCATCCTTTCACTCTGGATCTGAAATCCCAGGTTCTTTCTGAAATTCCATTCACACTTGTTCTCTTTGGAATTCTTTATCTGCTTCAAAAAAACCGGAACAAATTCAGCCTCATTGGTATTGGATTATTGATCGCTCTGCTGGTATCGATCCGGATCACCGGAATACTGATTTTACCTGCACTGTTTCTACATGCAGTTTTTCAAAATATTAAAAAAGATCAGCAAGAAATCCCTTTCCGATTTAATGAATTATTATTCATTTTTATTCCTGCCATCGCTTTTTTCCTGTTGCTGAACACGCTTCTCATTCCTGTTCCACTCAACAACTTCTTCGGTTTTTACGCTGCTTCTTCTTCCGTGTATGGATTTCAATTGCAACAAAATCTTGCTTATTACACGAATCAACTCGGACAAGTCCTGGTATTTCCGATTCCAACATTTAGTGTCTGGAAATATATTGTCGCATTCATGATTGGTATTGGCTGGTACCGGGAATTTGTTTTAAAACGTTCCTATTCTGAATGGTTCACGCTTCTCTACCTGACTGTTCTCTTATTTTATCCATATACATCCGCCGGCTTCCGTTTTATTTTTCCGGTATTTCCTTTTCTCGTTTTTTACTTCTTTCGTGGGCTGGAGAAATCGATTGATGCGTTTCATTTCAAAAAAACATCCCGTCTAGTCGTTCCCTTTGCTATACTGCTCTTGTTGTTTCCTGTGGGAATGTTGATTGATCGCTTCTCCTTTCCATCCAAAAACATTTCCGGTCCGCAATCTGAAGTTTCCAAACAATTGTTCACGTATATTCATGATTACACTTCAAAGGATGCTGTCCTGGTTTTTCCACGGGCAAGGGCCATGGCATTGTATGGAGAACGAAAAGTAACATACCGACTTGAGCAACTTACAGCCGATGAGAATGATGATTTGTTTGAGCATTTGGGAGTTAGCTACCTGATTCTTCCTGTTAATCCCAGAAAGTACGGACTCTTCGACTCAGCTCTGACAATGTATTACCAGGCAAATAGCAAGAAGTATGCATTAGCCTGGAGAAACGATGCCTTTGAAGTGTATCATCGTCAGTAAGTCGGATTTTTATTCACAATTCATCCTTGAAATCCAGCCGAATCATTTCTCACGAAGGTCTGGGAATTTCCTACTTTTAGCAATTAGTGACAGCGGATAATTTCCGTGCTTTCCACATGACCTTGAAAAAGCAGATTCATTCACTCCTAAATGAAGACGTAAGTTTTCGCGACTTTATTTTTCTTCCGCTCTTCTTCGCCTTGTCATTGACATGGTATTTCTTTCACAACAGCACATTTCCACTGGAACAGTTTCAGGGGCGCTCCATTTCTCTCGCTACATCGGAAGGTATCGATATTGTAAAGCGGGTGAGCACATATTACAAAGGCATCGGCTTTTTTCTTCTCTTGGCTTTGCTCTTTGCATGGATTGTTCTTCGTTTGAAAAAATTCACAAGCTCCTCAGATCTGGTTGTTCTGAATAGTTTGTCGGTCATTGGCTTCTGCACCATCTTTTTCAATTGATGGGTGCTGCAATGGAACCCACTCTCCATCTTATTTATGCATTGCTCTTTTCAGCTTTCGCCGGAATTATCGGTAAGCGAATTACCGGATGGAAAGAACAGGAAGAAGGCGAATACACAATTGTTTTCAGTTGGCTCTTTCTGCTCTCGCTGATTCTCTTCTTTTTTCAATGGCATTTTCTTCGTTTAATTTCTGACTTCTATTTTCAATCCATTCCGGATTTTTGCGGAATAGTAACTGCCGCATTGCTCTTTATTTATTTTTTCATTTCTGTAAAATACAATTTCACTGCCCAAACTTTATCGCGTTCTATCCGAATCACACAACCTCTTATTTTCATTCCAATTGTTTCCGTACTCGCATTTGAAATAAGTATGATTTTCAATCAAAGAGGAATTCATCTTGGACCAAAGCCTTTGTTCTTCATTGGATTTCTTTATGTTCTTTTTCGAGTATACAAACTTTCAAGAAAAGAACCAATCCACATAAAGGATCCAAAATCTCAACTGAATACACGATGGATTCCATGGATACTTGCAGGTGTAACGGCCTTACTTCTTTACAAACCCATTGTCACACCGGATATTGATTGGTTTGAAGATGGTAACAGGATTTTACCATTGCAGCAATGGTTTGATTTTGGAAAAATTCCATTTCTGGAAACATTCAGTTCCCATGCCTTGTCGGATTGGGGATGGGGAGCTTTGTATTCCTTGTTGAACGGCACTGATCCCTTGGGTGGCTTTGTCTATGGTTTTTTCATTGCTGTCATCATCACCGTTCTCGTTTATACATTGTTGCTTCGTATGACCGGAAGCAGTTTTCTCGCCGTCTTCATCCTGCTCTTTTATCCTTATTCTGATTTTCTCATTCCTTCGTATTACCAAATCGTTCCGCTGACTTTACTCCTGCTTTTCAATCTGATTCAGAAACAATCTGCGAGAAACTACTTTTTATTCTTCTCCACTTTAGTATTCGTGATGATCTGGAGAATCGATCTTGGAATTTCGAATTTCTTTGCGGGTGTCGGCGGTTTGGCATTGCTTTGGTTTTTGCTGCCTGATTTTGAAATCGATCGCAAATCTGCAAGAAAAGGTTTTGTTTATTTCGCTATCAGCACCGTGTTGGTATTCCTTGTAGCTATGCTGTTGCGAGGACCATCGGTTTTATTTTCCAGTATGAGTGAAATGCTTGGTTATCTTTCTTCACTCCAGGCATACGGATTAAAAGACCTTACGTCAGCAGCAAATGCAAAATATTTCTCACTCTACTTCGTCATGCCTGTCGCGGTGCTGCTGATCGCGGGATATGCTTTTCTTCGCATGATCCGAATGAAGAATCCCTCTTCCCGGGAATCCATTGTTTCCATTGGAATACTTTTTCTCTGCATTTTTTATTTTAGTAATCTACAAAGAGGTTTGGTGCGTCATACACTGGCTGAACAATGGGACACAGCGCTCACTTCCTATGGCTTCCTGATTCTTATTTGTCCTTTGTTTTATACAAAGAAAAAAAATACATCCTCCGCAGTTTACGTCTTTGCTGTTTTTGTGCTTGCAACAATAATTTTAGCAAATTACAAATTGATCAATCCGGAACTTGACAGGAACAATTATTATACTGAAGTAGCAAAGTTTGTACAAAAACCACTGCTTGTTACAACAAGCATGAGCACCGACAGAACAGTCGAACACCCGCAATACAAAACAGAAAACTACGGTGACCTCGATTTCTGGATGAAGAAGAACATTTCCGATTCCTCCACATTCCTGGATTTTAGCAACACACCGATGTTGTATTATTTCCTGAACAGAAAAACCCCGAATTATCTTTGCCAGATTCCGCATACAGCTCACAATGATGCAATGCAGGAAAAATTATTAAACGGACTAAGCACAGTAGACATTCCGGTAGCCCTTTTTTCAAATTTCCCTGTCAATTACTGGGATCAGCTTGATGGTATTCCGAATTGCATGCGGCATTATAAAATCTCAGAATACATTTACAAAAATTATTCTCCCTATGCTTTGATCAATCACCACACAGTATGGGTAAAAAATGGAAAATCATTTCCGGCATTGACTGTACAATCTAAAATTGTTCACACGGATTTTAAAAATATTTCGGTGAAAGGCGCAAGCTTGACCGACAGTATCTCTCTACGCATCAATGGCACAGAGGCTGCACTGGAAAATATTCTTACTTTTCCTTTGCATCTGGATTCTTCGAAAAAATATTATGTGTTTTTAAATGCATGGTATGAAAACCAGGGCACAGTATCATTCATCCCGGAATTTAACAAGGTCGGCTACGATGCAGCACGCAAATCAGAAGTTCGTGTATTCAGCGGTCCGTCCAAAGCTTTCTATCTGATCGAACCCCGTCAGGGTGAAACAGAACTGAGTGGATTGAAGATCATTTTTACCAATAGCGGATCACTCAGCCTGGCAAGTTTGCAAGTCAACAGCTGTGATCTTATTCCGGATCTTGTTTCAGAAATGCCGCAGGAATTTGCTTTGAAGAATATTCCATACATCTGGGGACAATTTGACGAAGCATGGAAAAAAGGTAAAATCGGATCTCCTTTTTCATTGCTAAAAGAAGTAAAAAATCTTGACAATGGGCAGGGTGTGAGTATTCCGGTTCCATCGCATCATCCGGATTCGGTCTATGCATATCTACGTTTGGCAGCAAGAGCGACGACTGAAAAAACGGTAGATCTGATTCTTCGTTTCGGAAAAGATGATGAAACGCAAGGCAGCTTTATCTTCAGCATTCGTCCTTCAGATAAAATGGAAGATTATCTGGTACGCATGAGTACACTTTACAACTGGATTAAAAAAGAACACACCTGGATAACATTGTATGCAATGAATGGAAATGCAGTTATCGAAACGGTGGAACTGAGGAGAGCAGAACAATGAGCATCAATACGCGAACGAAAGTTATTCTGGACGCCTGGTTTGGCCGGCTTGTCGTTTTCGGTCTCAATATTGCTGCGCGAATTCTTGGGAAGTTCATGAACATCGATCATTCCCTCGATAAAATTCCGGAGAAAATTGTCGTTTGTAAATTTCTCGGTATGGGAAGTATCATCCAGGCGACTCCTCTACTCCAATCCCTGCGCAAGAGTTTTCCCAATGCAAAAATTTATTTTGTCACCTCCGGAGGAAATACAAAATTGCTCCAATTGGTGACTACTGTTAATGAAATCTGGTCCGTTGATGACAGTGGAGTTTCCACCATGTTGAGCAGCACATGGGCTTTATTGAGGAAATTATGGAAAGCAAAACCAGACCTCTATATTGATCTGGAAACCTATTCATATTACAGTACGGCTGTTGCCACCATGAGTTGTGCCCGCAATCGTTTTGGTTTTTATCGTGCGGAACGAAACATACGGATGGGTGTATACACGCACATGATGTTTTTCAATGCACGTGCGCCGATTGCACAATCGTATTTGCAAATGGCAAGGCTAATCGGTTGCAGGGAAATAATCAATGATCTTTATCCTTTTGCTGTCGACGCGAACGAGCGACTGAGTTTCCGTAGCAAGACGGAAGCACTAATGGGAAAAGCGCTTGCATCGTATATCGTCGTGAACCCGAATGCATCCGATCTTCGTGTAGAACGCAGATGGCCCTGGGAGAATATGGTAAAACTGATCGAAGAGCTCAGTGCAAAATTTCCCGACTTCACAATTTTACTCATTGGTGCTGCGAATGAAAAATCATGGGTTGATAAAGTTTATTCTGCCTTATCTGAAACGGTGAAGACCCGTGTGTTCAATTCGGCCGGGCAATTTTCCCTGAATGAATTATTTGCCTTACTCAGTGAAGCACGTTTATTGATCACCAACGATACCGGTCCGATGCACATGTCATTTTCCCTTCGTAAACCAACAGTTTGCCTTTTCGGTCCGGCTTCACCAACGCAATACGGACAAAACCCCAATGCCTATGGGATTTACAAGAATATTTACTGCAGTCCCTGCGTGCATGATTTTCTCAGTCCGCCCTGCAAAGGTGACAACCAATGCATGAAAATGATCACTGTAAAAGAAGTGTCCGAGCTCTGTGAACATGTTCTTCTTAACGATTCGATCAGCCCCGATGATTTTCGTGATCCCCATATGCGATTTACAAGTCAGGATGGACATGGATCCCTTGGAGTTGTCCTCCGTGGATGAGCTGAATTGACGTGATTTCTAAGCAAATGCGCTTTCCATCAGCATTTATTTCCCGGTACAGGTCCTCCGGGAGATTCTCTGCATTCTAAATTGAACTAGAGCAAAAAACTTTAGTAATTTTGGACAGGAGGTTTGAAATCAGACAATAAAGCGTCCGTTTCATCGTTACGTAATTTCCTCCCGAACACCTATGAAGAAAATATACCTCACTTATTTCCTCGGTTTTTTATTGCTTTTTACCTCTTTCGTTTCTTCCGTTTCGGCGCAATCCAATCCACCGATTGCAATCGGACAATGGAGAGAACACATCCCATACAATCGTGTCATCAGCATTGCCGATACTCCTGATAAAATTTATTGCGCGAGTCTTTTCGGATTGTATAGCTATACCAAATCCAATGGTGAACTCAATTTGTATTCCCGGCTGAACGCACTCTCGGATTATGAAATAACCAAAATCCGTTACAATGCCGAAAAGAAAATCCTCTTTATCGCTTATCAAAGTTCCAATATAGATTTGATTCTTTCTGATAACACTATTGTAAACCTGAGTGATATCAAGAGAAAAAATATTATCGGGGGAAAAAAGATCAACGATGTGTTGTTTATGGGGAACAAAGCACTCGTGTCATGTGAATTCGGGATCGTAGTAGTAGACCTCGACAGATTTGAAATCCAGGACACCTATTTTATAGGTCAGAATAGTAAAGCAGTGAATGTACAAGGACTGGCGACAGACGGAACTTCCTATGTTGCAGCCTGCGACAGTGGTATTTACAAAGCGAATGTAAACGATCCGAATATTTTCAATTTCACTGCCTGGACCAAGGATATTCAAATTCCGGATGCGGATGCAAATTATACGACCATCACATCACTGCAAGGGAAATTTTTTGTCGTAAAAACGAACGATGCATACGATAAGGATTCACTGTTTGAATACAACAACGGAACACTTACTCCTTTTTTAGCGGATGGACTTGAAGGCGCTAAAATTGACTCCTACAATAATTATCTTTTATACCGAACGTATTTTAAAGTTGGAGCCTACGATATTACAGGCGCACCCATTCGGATAGTAAACAATTACTTCTATGATAACGCAAAGATTCAGGGTGGATTTTTTGACCCAGTGAATACAGTATTTTGGGTGGCCGATTACAACCAGGGACTCGCTCGTGTAACTTTTGTACCGAACAATGCTGATTTTATTGTTCCCAACGGTCCGCAATCGGAAGCAAACTGGGCGATGGACAGTAAAAATGGTGACCTCTGGGTTGCTTCGGGATCCATGACCGGTGATGCACCGAATTACAACCAGGTGAATGGCACTTATCTTTTCTCTGATAATCGCTGGAAGACATTCAATAAAAATACCGACTCGCTGTACGATTACTTCGCCACACATTTTGGTCCGGCTCTCGTGACTGTTGCAGTGGATCCTTCTGATTCCAAACATGCATATATTGGAAGCTGGGGCGGCGGACTTATGGAATACCGCAGTGATGGCGGTGTACAGATCTTTAATCAAAGCAATAGTGAAATTCACGACTATGTTGGCAGACCGGGATATATCATCACAGGCGGTTTGACTTTTGACAAAAACAATAATTTGTGGGTAGCTTCCGGTGGCAGTCCGGAACCTCTGGCTGTTCGCAGATCTAACGGAACCTGGGAATCTTTTGTAATTCCTTCTGCTGAATTTACATCCTTCGGTTTGTATCAGATTATCGTTGATGATTACGATCAGAAATGGGTGATTGCCCGGGAAGGCGCCAGTACCGGACAAGGTATCGGTGTTTTCACAGAAAATGATCCATTGAATCCGAATGACAATAGTTTCAAAAGAATTCTTACCGATGTAGGCAAAGGCGGATTGCCGGATTTGTTTGTGCGCGCTTTGGCAAAAGATAAGGACGGAGCCATTTGGGTGGGAACAAACAAAGGTGTTGCTGTTTTTTACAATCCCGGAAATGTTTTTTCAGGAAGTAATTTTGATGCACAGAAAATTATCATCCAGCAGGACGGTTACAATCAATATCTGCTCGAAACGGAATTTGTTACATCGGTAGTTGTGGATGGCGCCAACAGAAAATGGTTTGGCACTTATAGTGGAGGAGTATTCCTGATGTCGGCCGATGGCACCAAACAACTATTGCATTTCACCACCGACAATTCCCCTCTGCCGTCGAACAATGTGAACACAATTGCCGTTGACGACCGTACGGGTGAAGTATTCTTCGGAACAGAAAAAGGTATCATCTCTTACCGTGGTGATGCGACTGAAGGAAAAGAGTATTGTTCCGACTATTATGTTTTCCCAAATCCCGTACGACATGAATACACCGGTCCTATTGCAGTACGCGGACTCATCGAAAATGCCGATGTAAAAATTGCCGATATAAGTGGCAATGTTGTGTACCATACAAAAGCCAATGGCGGACAAGCGATCTGGTACGGAACAAATTTTAGTGGTGAGCGAGTGCAAACAGGCGTATATACTGTTTTCATTACCAATGAAGATGGTTCATCGACATGCACGACGAAAGTGCTTTTGGCGAATTAAGTCATCTTAGGATTGTTCTGCAAAATCAATGAAGTAGATCTCCATTGCATTTTAAACCGCGGCGTGTGCAGAGTTTAAACCCGCATGGTACGCCAGTGATTTTCTATTTTATGAACATTCCCAAAGATTCATTTAAGATCACTGTAGTAAAATTTCTTTGCTGACAATCTTCATGGTCACCTGTTCAATCAAAGTTCAAAAGATTTACCTTTGAATTCAATTCAATAATTATTCCTGCATTCAGAAAAACCACAATGCTCCACAAAACCCGCGGTATCGTTTTACACACAACCGATTATTCGGAGACGAGTATCGTGGCGAAGATTTATACGGAGTTGTTTGGTTTGCAGAGTTACATTGTTAATAGTGTACGCAAGAAAAATGCGAAAATAAAATCGAATGTATTTCAACCGTTCACATTGGTTGATCTTGTAGTTTATCACAAAGAGCGCGGGGGTTTGCAAAGAGTCGCCGAAGCCAAGCCGAATCCGGCTTTGCGGAATATTCCTTTTGATATCCGGAAAAGCTCTATGACTTTGTTTTTGGATGAAGTCCTGTACAAGTCCATTCGTGAAGAAGAATGCAATACTTCCCTTTTCGAATTTATTTTTCACGCTGTGCAATTGCTGGATTTGCAAAATCCGCCGAATGCTGATTTTCATCTGCTCTTTTTATTGCAGTACAGCAAATATCTCGGGTTTTTCCCAATCGCGGATTATGATTCCACAAAGTGTGTGTTCAATTTACAGGAAGGACATTTTCAGTCGGATCTTCCTTCTCATCCTTTTTATATTCCTGCACATGCAAGTCTGTACTTTTTCCAGCTTCTTCAGGCCTTGCCGGATTTCAATGCAAAGCTTTCTATCCCTGTTGAGATCAAACGGCAATTGATCGAAAGCATTCTCGAGTATTTCGAGTTGCATCTCACAGGTTTTAAAGGAATAAAATCACACAGGGTTTTGGAACAGGTCTGGGGAGATTAACCAGTCAGTCTCAAGACCTATAATTCATTCACAATTTCCTTCGCTTCTGTTTTCGAAAAACGCGAACGGATCCATCGTGGCAGAATAATAGCACCGATAAAGAGGTAAGGATAATAGCTCACCAGTCTCCACAGCAATCCCAGCGAAGCCGACAAGCCTTTCGGAATAAACTCTCCAAGAAAATCAGAGAACATGAATTCCGCGAGTCCGCTACCACCCGGAGTAGGGCTGAAGAGAATGATGATTCCCATGACGACCTGTCGCGCGAAGACGATGAAATTTTCTACGGGTACATTGTGAAAGGCCAGGATCAGACAATTTACAATCGTATACCGGGCAGTCCAGGAAGCAAAGGTTCCGGCGAATGAATTGAACCAGAATTTCCGGCTTTTGTTTTTAAGTCCTTTCGATGCAATCACGAGCTGATTGCCGGTTTCCAAAGCGCTGTGTTTCCAACGGCGCAGCAAGGGCAATGAAAACATTTTGATGAGCAACCATTTTACAAAACGCGGATTGATGAACAATGCATAAGCGACAAAAACCTTGTATGCGAGAATGATGAAATAGATTGTCCAGAAGGAATAGAAAAATCCGGAGCCAATTTTATCGATATTGAGAGTTTCCAGATTCAGTGTGGAGAACAGTCGTTCTTTCCCAATGATAAAATAGACCAGTGGTGCCATGATGGCGAGAAACACACCATCCTGGAAAGAAGAGAGCATCACTGCGGTAATGCTCTTGCCCATGTTTACTTTTTCCCTGTTCAGAATAAAAATGGCGAAGAAGAAACCACCGCCGAGCATTCCCGGTGCGAGGGCGGAAGAAAATTCCCAGAGCATGATCACATTGAAGGAATTTTTCCAGCTGATCTGATCATCTGTAAGTGCGCGGATCCGGATCATGTAAGCGCCGTCACGCACAACCATCATCATCAAAGCCATGAGGATCCAGAAGGAGGAACTCCAGCTCCAGGTGATGTGTGAAAAAGCTTCGCGGTCGAAATTTTTCAGCAGCAGATACGTTGCCGCACCCAATCCCAATGCTATTGGCAACAATATTCGTGAAGGACGAAAGGTCTTGAGAAGCTGCCTGCTATCGGGTTGCATAGGCGTCTGATGTACTTAGAGCATTTCGCCGTTGCTTTCGCTGAGCCAGAAATTATTGAAACCAATGCCCAAAGTGATGCGGATGATTTGCTCCTGAAGCAACTCAAGGATCCCAAGAAAAGTAAAGATCGCCTGTACTTTATTCTGGCAGGCAAGAATCACATCTGCAAACGGAAGTTTTTCTTTCCCGGCGATCATGGTGCGCACCATCACTTTTTGTTCGGAAATGGTGTAAGGATATTGAACAACTTTGTGATGAACCTTATTTTTCTCTTCATCAAAACGTTTTGCCACTTTGTTGAAGGTGTTCAGCAATTGGTAAAGATTCAGGTTCAGCAATTCTTCTGCGTGTGAATTTTGCAATGCAATTGTCGCCAATTCGCGCTGGATATTTCCACGTTCTGTTTTCATCGCGCGGTCGTCTTCCAGTACACGGAGGTCTTCGCAAGCTGCTTTGTACTGTTTGTACAAGAGGAGACGTTGCACCAGATCCTGGCGTGGATCAATTTCATTTCCCTGTTCATCGATTTCCGGACGCGGCAACAACATTTTGGCTTTGATACGCATCAGTGTAGCTGCCACAAGAATAAACTCGGAAGCAACTTCGATATTGAACTCGTTCATCCTGTGCATGTATTCCAGGAAGTCGTTCGTGATGGTATGAATAGGAATGTTGTGAATATCGATCTCGTCGCGCTCGATAAAAAAGAGGAGAAGATCGAAAGGACCTTCGAATTGGGGTAATTTTATCTCAAATTGCTTTTCCACGGAATTTTCGGCTTCTTAGGCTTCGAATTTACTTAATTTATTTGGAATTCCCTGAAGTTCTAAGGGATTGATTGTGAGGACTTCGATGATATTTCATAATTGAATTTCAGGTTTTGATTCCGTGGCTGAAATTAATCCTAAAGACAAAGCACTCATAGGGTTTACAAAAGTTTACCAGGAAGATGCGATCGCCTTTATTGTATGCCGGTAAATCCTATGTGCTTCATTTGATCTTTGCGAATTTTATATCCAATTCTTTGCCGCAGATTAATTTTTGAATTTAAGTACAGGTTTCCGGTGTGGGGGAATTCAAAAAGCAAAGGCTTGACAATAAATAAAAATAAATCTATCCTTGAAAAAATGATCCGCTTGAACAAATTCCCGGAATCTTTGGTGAATTATTATCCGGAGTTCTTCGTCTTTTGCAAATTACCCATCAATCAAAACGTTGCAATCGCATTCATCCGGGACTAAAATTCCGTTTTTCTAATACTCAGTTCAAGTTTTGCACCCAGGCCATTTGAAATTTTTATTCGAACTCTTGCAAATTCAAATCTTGCGACTATTTTTGTTGCACTTATGGAATGTAAGTTGAACCACATGAACACAACTTATTTTCATTAGCGTTTACAATTATTTTACAATTTTCAATACCGGGCTTAATTCCAAAGATTTCTTCAAACATTAAATACCTTGTTCTGAATTGTAAAATTCATTTCTCTTAGGATTAATGCCGCATTCGACCCGGCGCATGTCCTGATCCCAAATCCTTGCGAATTCGCATCGAAGGAGGAAATCTGATTGAAAGACTTAATATTTTTATTCTGTTCGAATTTCAACGTATGATTAATTCCAAATCTCTATTGCCTTTCTGTTTCATTTGTTTTCCATTCTTTGCAGTGGCGCAAAAAGACACAACAGAAATAAAGTACCGCCGCAGCTCCTTGTACACCCTGATGATTGACGATAGTACGCGTCCGCATGCTTCCGCTATTAAGGAAGCATTCGAAGGGTATCCTGTCCCGGAAAAATTCAATGATCACAATTTGAAGAACAGGATGCTGAGCTCAAAAGCACTGATGGATGATCAAACCGTTACTATTTCAGCCTTCCTGGATACCAATGCAATTGCAAGAAAACTCATAGAAAAATGGTTTAACCGCACGAAAAAGGGAGCGTTTGACATGAACCTCATTTCGGAACGAGGCCAGTACAATGCGTCCGAAATGGATGCAAAAGTTGCATTGCAAACCAAACGAGGACTAGCTTTACTTGCGGATGCAGGGGAAGAGTTGATTCAGAACACTTTTGTTTTGGTAAGTGATTTCAAATACATGAGTCACGAAGAAATGATCGATAAGGCAAAAGAAACTTCCGACGCTGTTCAAAAAATATCAGGCCGAACGAACGTTGGATTTGGAGGTCTTTCGCTCAATTCCGGGATCCTGGGGGCAGCTCTGGATGTTGGGAAGAAAGGCTATTTGGTGAAAACAACTTCCTATTTGTATCGACTGGAATGGAATGATTCAGTATCCTCTGTATTTTATAATGATTTCTGGACCGACAGTCTGAGCCTTGACAAGAAGAAAGTGGCGGCTTTCAATACAACAGACATCTTCAAGCTGACTTTCATTGGCAAAGACGATGCATGGGCAGACTGGCCTTCGAGCATCTATACAACGAAATCGGAAGATGAACTTGTGGGTAAGGCAACCATTCAGGCTTTGGATGCAGTTATTGCAAAGCTTCAAAGAAAGCACGAAGAGTTCCGTACCAAATCGCCTTTATACACTGATCCTCTGGCTGCGAAGATTGGCCTGAAAGAAGGACTGGAAGCAAATGATACATATGAGGTCCTTGAGAAAACACAAACAGAGGAGGGAAAAACTTTTTATAACAAAATTGGCACCATCAAAGTGGATAAAAAACAAATTTGGGACAATCGATACATGGCAACCGGTGATTCAATCAATCCCGTTGACAGAACATTGTTTAAAAAAGTGAGCGGAAAAGAATTTTACCAGGGATTGTTGATCAAACAAAAATAATTCAATACCCATCAAAATTAAACGCAACATTACCATTCACAATTTCAACACGAACAAAAACTCAAACCCCATACCATGAAAAAAATAACAGGAATTATTGTGATCGCATTCGTTATGCTAATTGGAGGATCGGTCTTTTCCCCGGCATTTTCACAAGCTAAAAAGAAAGCGAACAAAGACACCGAAAACTGGAGATATGAAGTGGAATGTGCCGGCATCGGAAAGGAAGGTACTTACCTGATAAAAGTCTGGAGCTACTCTAAAAAACCACAGGTAGCGATGGAACAATCGAAAAAAAATGCAGTCCACGCCATTATTTTTCAGGGATTTGCCGGAGGTGCGCAGGGATGTACTTCACAGAAAGCACTGACAAATAATTCTGCACTCGAACAGGAGAAAGCAGATTTCTTCAAGGAATTTTTTGCTGATGGCGGGAAATACATGAAATACGTAAGCTCCGCAAACGACGGTGCTATTGGAGAAGGAGACCGTGTGAAGGTCGGTAAGGAATACAAAGTTGGAGTTATCGTTACAGTCTTCAAAGACAATCTGAGAAAAGATCTTGAGGATGCCGGTATTGTCAAAGGATTAAATTCAGGTTTTTAAAACAACACTATGAAAAACTATTTACTCAAACTCTTGTTGGTATCAGCGGTTTTCGTTTTCCCTGCCTGTCATCCGCAAAAGAAAATTGCTGGGAATTATTCCTACGAAACAGAATGTCTCGGTGTAGAAATGGACGGAACACAATCGCTCAAGGCATTTGGAACCGGGAGCAACAATGCCGATGCGATTGAGCAGGCGAAAAAAAATGCAGTGCGAGATGTATTGTTCAAAGGAATTCGAAAAGGAAAACCGGATTGTGAACTCCGTCCGGTTCTGACAGAGGTCAATGCACTTGAAAACCACAAATCCTATTTCAACATCTTCTTTGCAGATGGCGGACCTTACAAAAATTATGTCAACACAAAAGATGGGACGGGAGAACAAGAACTGATCAAGGACGGAAATGCAAAAGGTGCGGGTGTGCAATTCGGTGTCGTTGTGCAGGTCCTCCGTTCAGCTTTGATCAAAAGAATGACAGATGATAATATACTTAACAACAAATAACCTCAACTATGAAACGGATCTTAATTTTAATCTTTAGTTTTTTTAGTGTGTTTGCAACTTCTTACGGCCAGGCGAAAAAACCAACTTTGATGATTTTGCCAAGTGATGTGTGGTGCAATACAAATGGATATATGATGGAGTTTGATAACCAGGGAACAGTGGAGAAAATTCCCGATTACAAGAAAGCATTTCAGGAAAACGCTGATTTGATCAATGTCATTAGTAAAATCAATGGCTTGATGGCTGATCGTGGTTTTCCTTTAAAAAATGCAGAGACTATTCTTAAAAATCTTTCCGGTGAGAGTGCCGAAGAGGCCATGATTTCAGGGAAAACAAAAGGCGGAGGCGTTGCAGAATCTCCGGTTGACAAATTAAAAAAGACGGCGAAGGCAGACATCATCATCCAATTGACATGGATACTCAATACAACGGGGCCAAAAAAATCTGTGACGTTCAACTTGCAAGGATTGGATTCCTATTCAGCAAAACAAGTTGCTACTGCGCAAGGTACCGGCGCCCCTTCTTTTGCGGCCGAAGTTCCTGTATTACTTGAAGAAGCCGTACTTTCCCATATGGATAACTTCACAGCATCACTTCAAAAACATTTCGATGACATGTTTGAGAACGGCCGCGAAATTGTAATCCGTGTGAAAAAATTTGATTCCTGGAGCGATGATTTTGATAAAGATTTTGGTGGAAAAGAACTGAAAGACATAATCGAAGCATGGGTACATGACAATACAGTGAAAAACCGTTTCTCAGCAACGGATATGACAGAAAACATGTTGTTCTTTGAACAGGTTCGTATGCCGCTTTATGATGCAACAAACAAAGCACTCGATGCGCGTAATTTCGTAAAGGGATTACAAAAAATGATTGAAGCACCGCCCTACTCTATCCCGTGCAAATTGATGATGAAGGGTCTCGGACAGGCCACGCTTTATGTAGGTGATAAATAATTTTCTAAAAAAAGAAAAATGAAAAAACAATTCTACAAAATAAGCGCGATCATCACTTTCGCAATGGTGCTTTCTGTGTTGCAGCTTTCTGCCAGGAACGCATTTGAAGGAGCGGGAAGTATTTCCATGAGTGGATATGTTTCTGATCAGATTGAAGGATTGCCGCCAATTTCGAAGAGCTTTCTTGAAAACAAACTTGGTCAGATCGTCACACAAAATGGTATCACCAATGGTCCCTTAGGTTCCCGATTTATAATCACACCGAATATCAGTGTACTTACAAAAGATATTTTACCCGGACCTCCGCCCATGCATGCACTTACTCTTTCTGTTACTTTTTACATCGGAGATGGTATTGACGGAAGAAAATTCGCCAGCCGTTCCATTTCAGTCAAAGGTGTTGGAACTAATGAAACGAAAGCATACAACGAAGCATTGAAACAAATCAATGTTTCCGATCCGCAGCTCGTTGCATTGCTCGAAGAAGGGAAAGCAAAAATCATCGATTACTATACGAATCACTGTGAAAGTGTAATTAAAAATGCACAAGCAGCCGCTTCTCTGGGAAATTATGAAGATGCAATCACACAGTTGATCACAATTCCCGATGCTTGCAAAGCATGTTACGACAAAGGCATGACGGCGGCAGAACCGATGTACAAAAAATACATTGACCAGCAGTGTGAAATAAAACTAACTGAAGCGAGAGCAGCGTGGAATGCACAGCAGAATTCGGAAGGTGCAGCCAAAGCAGGAAGTGCATTGGCTGCCATTGAACCTACTGCTGCATGTTATAAAGAAGCAACAGCCCTGAATAAGGAGATCAGTGGACGAATGACAGAACTTGGGAATAAAGAATGGGAATACAAAATGAAAATAGTGGATGCTGCGACTGAAGTAGCCAAAGCTCGGATCGAAGCTTATCGTGCGATCAGTGTAAGCTATTACATGAGCCGACCAAATGTTATCGTTTACAATATTCGCGGGTGGTGGTAATACCTTCAATGAATATCGTTAGGAATTAGAAAATTGATCGGCTGAAATAAAAAGGGGAAGACATAATATGTCCTTCCCCTTTTTATTTTTGGATTTTTATCCCCGTTAAACCTTGCTGAGGAATCCTTAATTTCAATTTTTTGTTGAAATCCAATCTAATTTTGCACTATTCCTTGTTATTCCGGATTTGTTTCAATTTCCCTTTGTTTTAAGATTTTTCCTTTGCAATTTGGCTTCCGTTTACCCCGGTACTTATTTCTCCCTAACTAACCCAAGACCAAATGAAAAAAACATTACACGTAATCGTTAGTACTTTGCTATTCATTGTTGTCGGTGCTTTGAAATCGAATGCCCAGGTTGCTGCCCTTCCATTCACAGCTTCGCTCGATACATTCAATGTGATCACCGGAACAACGGTTGATGTACCCGGAGTGGATGATGTAGTTTACCAGGGTATTCCAATCGGGTTCACATTTAACCTTGCGGGAACTCCGCATGATTATATGTCGATCAATACGAATGGTTATGTTGACCTTGATTCGACAGGCAATAATTACTTTTATGCTATCCTTGGCGGAACTCAGGACAACATCGTTGCTCCCTTTGGTGCAGATTTAAGAAATTCATTACCCAATGCAAGTATCCAATACACCACTATTGGTACTGCACCAAACCGGATCACGATTGTTCAGTGGTTGCATTATTCCTATTTCGTAGGGAACGGAGATGTAAATTTCCAGTTAATGTTATTTGAAACATCCAATTGCATCCGATTTGTCTATGGAGCAAATTCACTGGTGAGCGCACCGCTCAATACACAAATTGGTATCCGTGGCACCACGATTGCGGATTACATTGCGTTGGGTGATACAGCATGTAACTGGGCGAATGCTTATCCTTATCCTGCTGTTACTACCACGTTCCCTGTGAGTCTTTCCTGCAGTATGCCATCGGGTTTCGCCTTTCATTTTGGACCGTGTGGCGGCTCGGGAAGTGTTAACTTTTCATACCTGACAGGTTCTGTATTCAATGATGTAAATGGAAATGGTTCCCAGGATACTTTGGAGCCGGGCATTCCAAATCGTGTTGTGAATTTATTGCCTGGAAATTATTATGTGTCAACGGATGCAGGTGGTAATTATGCATTCTTCTTTCTTGACTCTACGCAAACGTATACACTTTCTACAGGAGGAATTCTCTACTGGAATCAAACTACTACTCCAGCAGTGCTGTCTTGCAATCCTCAAACTCAGTCTTGTTACGGTTTGAATTTCGGCTTTCAACAGATTCCAAATGTGCATGAAGTTTCTGTATCCTGTCCGAACTGGGGTGCTAAACCCGGACAGCCGGAACCAATGCCAATATCGTTTCAGAATAACGGAACCAGTACAGAAAGCGACACGATTACATTTGTGATGGATCCTCTGTATTCATTCATTAGTTCAAATCCTGCACCGGTAAGTCAAAGTGGCCAAACTATTCAATGGACCTATTCGAATCTGGCTCCCGGACAAACGGGTACAATCATGCTTTACTTATTACCGGATTCGACTGCTGTGCTTGGAAATTTCCTGAACTCAACGCTTACTATTGCGCCATTGAACGATACAATTCCTGGCAACAATATTCTGAATTTACATCAGCTGATTACACTTGCCTGGGATCCAAACGAAAAACTCGCTGAACCTTCCGGTGAAATAGAGGCCGGTACAGAAATTTATTACACAATCCATTTCCAGAATACAGGGAATGCAACAGCAGATAATGTGACGGTTTTGGATACTCTGGATGCAGATCTGGATCTTTTATCTTTCCGCTTAATCGGCTCTTCTCATCCTGTTCATTTTGTTATGGAAGGTTCAGGAATTGCACAGTTCACATTTTACAATATCCAGCTTCCGGATAGTGGTGCTGATCTGGCAGGGAGCAACGGATATGTGAGTTTTGCAATCCGAACATTACCCGGACTGACACAGAACACTGAAATCCAAAACCGCGCGGGGATTGTCTTTGATTTCAATCCTCCGGTGATGACTAACACTACACTGAATACGATTTGGCTGAATGTAGGTGTAAATGAAAATTCCGCACAAACATTTTATTTAAAAGCTTCGCCAAATCCGGCTTCTGCGAATGTCCTCTTTGCATTTCCTCAAAAAGCAAATGAAGAAGCTTCTTTGATTGTTCGTAGTCTGGATGGTAAAACAGTTTTGAGCAGGAATATCCAAAGCGGAGAGAGTACAAATCTCGGCTTCCTTGCTTCCGGTATTTATCTCTGTACTATCACAACATCCGCAGGCTCTTCTCTTGTAAAGCTTGTAAAGGAGTAAGCAGGAAAAAACCAATCGGTTTAGAATACGAAACCATCCTCTGCCTTTCGGGCTAAGGATGGTTTCCTTTTTTGTTGCAGGCCAAAGATTTTCATTCCGATTAGAATTCCCTTTTCATCTTGTACATCTTTGCCATCCTTCGTACATTGGACAATTCTATTCGTATTTCCAAGAAGAATTCGATTTCATGTCCAAACAAAAAAAACAGACGAAAATAATTGCTCCTGCAGTTCTTCCAAAACTTGCGCCGGGTTATTTTTTTACGCATAGTGGGAAAATTCAAGCCCTGATCATTTTCCTGCTTGGCTTCCTCTTGTATGTAAATACTATTCCCAATGAATATGCCTTGGATGACGGTTTACTGATTAAGGACAACAAATGGGTACAACAAGGGAGCAAAGGTCTTTCAAAAATATTCTCCCACGGCGAGCTGGATTATTTTTACGAATCACAAGGTGGTTCTGAACAGTTCTCCGGTGGACGATACCGGCCTTTGTCGATTGCAACCTTTGCAATTGAACAAAGCATCTTTGGCGACAATCCACATGTCCGCCATTTTTTTAACGCATTAATCTACGCATTGACATTATTATTGATGCTCTATTTTTTAAGAAAATTTATTTTCCCAAAAAACCCTGATATCGCGTTCCTGGCAACAATTCTATTTGCTGTTCACCCCATTCACACCGAAGTTGTCGCCAATATAAAAAGCAGGAACGAACTTTTCCCATTTCTTTTTTATCTGCTCACTTTAATTTTTTGTTCGCGCTATGTGATTTCAAAAAAAATATCACACGCTGTTCTCGGCTGCATCTTCCTCTTTCTCTCGTTGTTATCAAAAGAATATGGAGTGCTTTTCATAGTACTGCTTCCTCTCTTTCTCATTCTTGTGATGCGCGTTCCATTAAAAAAGAGTCTGTTGATTTCTCTTCCTTACTACACGGTCATGGGAATTTACCTGCTGATCAGGATTTCCATTACACGCGTCACGGATCTTTCTAAAAAAGCGACAGAGGAAGTACTGAACAATCAATACATACTGGGCACAGTACCGGAAAAAATTGCCACGAAAGTTTATTTGCTTGGGAAATATCTGTGGATGCTTTTTTACCCACATCCATTATCTTCCGACTATTCCTTTAATCAGATCCCTTTCATTCAACCGGATAACTTTCTATTCATCGGCTCACTCTTATTGCATGCCTCCCTGATCGGACTGATGATCTATTTTTTCCTGAAGAAAAAAAATGTTGCATTGTTTTTTATCCTCTTCTATTTTGCACACTTGTTCCTGATATCCAACCTTGCAGTAGAGATCGGAACAACATTCAGTGAACGATTGACGTATATCATCTCGTTTCCATTCTGTGTATTGTTAGCAATGGGGATTATCCATGGATTGGAATCCATTCGACTCAGCAATTTTAAAACACGACAACTTTTATTGATCGGTATTCTGAGTGTTCACACACTTTTGTGTTCCCTGCAAGTAATCGCCAGGAATACTGATTGGAAAAATGATTTTACATTATTTACAAAAGACGTAAATGTTTCAAGCAACAGTGTGTTGGTCAACGCAAATGCAGCTAAGAGCCTTATCAATGAAAGCATATTGCCACAATACAAAGACACACCCACACGCAAGGAATATCTGGAAAAATCAATTGCTTATCTTCAAAAATCAATTGCGATTTACCCGCGATTTGCGAATGGTTATCTCAATCTTGGCGTCGCTTATTTCTATCAGGAAAAATACAAGGAAGCATTTGATGCATGGATGAAGACGAAAGAATACCACCGATCAGAACCAAAACTGCGTGAATTCGCTACTATTTTTAAAAATAACGGATTAATTAAAGGAGGAAACAAAGATTTCACAACTGCCATCCAGTTTTTGAACTGGGGAAGTCAGCTTGATGAAACGAATGATGATATCCTCTACAATCTTGGCGGTGCATACTATTCTGTCGGTAATTTTGAGATGGCCAGAAAGACCTGGGAGCATTTACTCAATGACGTTAATCCAAATAATCAGCAAGCCAGGAACGGATACAATGCTGTAATGACTATGCCCGGGATGCAAAATTCCGGGACTCAAAAATGAGAGCCTTTGGTGATAGTTACAAAATTGAGAACGCATCAGGAGCATTAAAAACAAAAAGGCAGAAAATATTCTGCCTTTTGTCCGGTAAAAAAAAGAGCAATCTTAAATTCCCCTGCTGATTGCATGTTTTATTTTGGGTACAGTTCTTAAATAGGCATAGATCGCTTTGGCTTCCTCGTCTGTCAGTTGTGCATATGGAATCATGGGATTTCGCAAGGCGGGACCGTTGGGAACAATTCCAAATTTTACTGCTTTTACAAATTGTTCTTCCGTCCAATTTCCAATTCCTGTTTCTTCATCCGGAGTAAGATTTCGGGTTGTAACGAGCACACCCTGATCATTTCTCATTACGTTTCCACCTCCGAAAAATCCGAGAGAATTCTCCGGTACGCCAACATCCATTTTTTTAAAATCTGCGGAATGGCAGGCGAAACATTCAAATTCATAGAGCGTCAGGTATTTTCCCCATGCCAGTTTATTTGTTGTGTCCGGACCCGGAATCGGTTTTTCAGGATATGGAAATGGTTTGAATGCAACAAGGCAAAGGAATTTTGTAAGGAAGGAAGGTTCACAGGACGGGCCTTCTGTTTTATCGGGTTGCACCAGTGCATCATCGGAACGCAGAAATGCAATTATTGAATTTAAATCTTCGTCCGAAATGTGCATCAACTTCGGCATATAGGGCGGAACATATTGTCCTGTATGTGGATTTATTCCGGTACGAATAAAATACACGAGGTCTGAATCCGTCCATTTGCCAATTCCAATTTCCGGATCCTGGGTGATATTGCGTGAAATAATTTTACCGAATTCCGGAACCTCGGTCATTTCACGACCGGTAAATTTTCCGGTGGATTTATCGAAATGGCAGCTGTTGCACAACATCGATGCAATTTTTTTTCCTTTTTCAACACGTTCCGGTGTGACTTCGATTTTGGGAATTTCAGGAACATTTGCTTCAAACTTTGGAATTCCACGAATAGATATAAATGCAGCAAAGCCGCCAATGATCAAGGCGACGAGTAGGATCAGTACGCCGAGGATTTTTAAAAACTTTTTCATGTAGGTTAGGGGTTTGTGTTCGAAGGCAATTTAATATTTTTTGTTAAATTGATAAAAATATCAAAAAAAAATCCTCCCCTTTTAAATCTCTTAGAACTCCTGTTTCAACGATAATTGTTCTACCGCAAAAACGAATTCACCACTCCCCTGCGTACTTCAGATTTTCTCCTGTCATTTTTCCAAGAAAAACATGTTTGGTAAAAAGAATCTGACGGATGTGCAGGAAATCATGGGCAAGCCAGTTGCTCAAGAAAAGTTTCGCACTCATTGGACCGAATTTCGGATGTTGGTAATACCTATTCCAATCAGGGTTTTCCAAAGATCTGAGCCAGTCCACAGAACGTTTTCGTTCTTCCAGAAAATTAGCGAGGACTATCTGAAAATCCTGATGGATATAATCCCTGGATTTCACCCAAGCCTGAGGATCAATAGAAGGCAAGGGAGCCTCCGGAGAATTAAGAACATGCTGCAGTCTGGCCCGGAAATCTTCTCTTTCTTCATCCGACAGATGACAGATAATTTCCAGCAAACACCATTTGCCATCGCCAGGTTGAAACAAAATCAGATCATCGCTAATTCCTGAAAATAAATTTTCAAAAAGTGATTTATTTATTTCGAGCTGATCAAAAATATATTTCGGATTGAACATTTTATCAGCGTTTGAATGCAAAGTAAAATCGAAGAAATCCGAAATTCAAAAAATTACAAATCAGCACACTGTTTGCAGGAGTAAAATCAAATCGTCTCCAGAGCCACTTCGATCATTCTGCTCAATCCCAGTTGACGTTCCTCTGAATTCATCGCTTCTCCGGTACGGATGTGATCACTGATAGTAAGGATAGCGAGAGCGTTCGCTCCGTATTCTGCAGCAACTCCAAACAATCCTGCTGCTTCCATTTCAATGCAAAGGATATTCATCTTTTCCATCTGGTCAACCAGGTTGGCAACAGGATGGTAGAAAAAATCCGAAGAGAAACAAGAGCCTACCAGTACAGGATATTTTTTTCGTTCCGCTGCTTCGTATGCTTTCTTCGCAAGAATAAAACTCGCACCCGGAGCAAAATCAAAACCAAGCAATCGTGTTCTGTTCACATTCGAATCCGTAGATGCAGAGGTTGCAATGACCATGTCTTTTAATTTGGTTCCCTTCAAACCACCGGCTGTACCGATACGGATAATATTCTTTACACCATATTCTGTAATCAATTCCTTTGCATACAAACTACAACTTGGTATCCCCATCCCGGAGCCCATGACAGATACTTTTTTGCCTTTGTATGTACCGGTAAAACCAAGCATGTTACGCACATTGGTGACTTCAACAGCGCCATCAATAAAATTTTCAGCAATAAATTTCGCTCGTAGAGGATCTCCCGGAAATAAAACTGTCTCGGCAAAAGCACCTGCAGCAGCATTGATATGAATTGTGGCCATCGATTACAAATTTAATAAAACTCCCTATTTTTCCGGCTAATGCCGGGATGCAATATTCGGTTATTTTGTTGAAAGAACGTTTCGCCACTTAAAATTTATTACCCCGACCTAATTCTGATATAAATTTTCCGGGTAAAGATCCGTGTGATCCAACATTCCAAATTTTCAAGTTCTAATCTTCTTTTTAAAAATAATTCTAAAATACTTCGGAGAAAAACTGCTTCACAAAATACAGCATCTCCCGAAGGTAAAAAAAGACCATGGAATTTCATATAAAGACAGTTTAAAAACATCCATTCCTCCTTTATTTTCATCCTTTTTCATTAATTCAGGTAGGAGAATGGTTAATGCTTCATCACTCACTTGTACGAATGAAAAAAAAGCAGTTAATTTAGTTACGTTTAACCATCAATCTAATTCCAACGCTTATGAAAAAAATTGTACTTGCCATTTTACTCACATTCAATATCTCTGTTTTGTGCGCACAATGGGTACCGCAAACATCCAACATTACTCCCGGATATTTTGTTCAGTTTATTGATGCCGTGAACAGCAATGTTTGCTGGGGACTTGTAGCCGATCCGCTAAGTCAGAGCACCGCTGTTCAGGAATTCACAAGAACCATCGATGGCGGTACCAACTGGTCCGGTGGAGGAATTTCAAATGCGGCAGGACTTGCACCGTCAAGTATTTGCGCTATTGGTGAAGACACAGCCTGGGTCGCAATGTTCAATCCTTCCGGTGGCGCAGGAGCAATTCTCAAGACAGAAGATGGAGGTTTCACATGGACTCCACAACCCACCGCAGCTTTTACAGCAAGTGGTAATTTCCCAAATATGGTTTACTTCTGGGACGCGCAAACAGGAGTTTGCATGGGTGATCCTACCGGTGGATATTTTGAAATCTATACTACCGGTGATGGTGGAACGAACTGGACACGTGTTCCATCGCTTTCCATTGCTCCTATTCTCGCTGGAGAATTTGGTATCACAGATGTGTTCTGCGCCAATGGCAGTACCCTTTGGTTCGGAACAAATCTGGGTCGGATTTACAAATCGACAGACTTCGGACAAAACTGGTCAGCTGCTTCTACACCTTTCACCGGAGATTACATCGGATCCATTGCTTTTCGTGACGCGGATAATGGTATTGCAAGTGAAGGTAGTGTTGGTGGTCCGGCAGACTTCATTCGTACGACTGATGGAGGAGCAACATGGACACTTGCCGGAGCGAATACCGGCAGCTTCACTACCGTGTTAAGTTCCTGCTATGTACGGGAACCGATTCCACATATTTTCTATCGAACCCGGCTGCTGGTTCTGTCAACGGAACAGCTTATAGTCCGAATGACGGAAACACATGGGTAGTTGCTGACGCATTAATTCACACGGATGTTGATTTTGTTGATGACTCTACCGGCTGGACAGGTTCGAACGAACTGGATGCGCCAATGTTCAAATGGTCTACTCCGATTCGTGTTCCATTGATTGAAGTTGCTTCAAGTTCAATTGATGTAGGCACCAACACAGGACTCGTGACCCAAACGCCAAAGGCAACTGTTATGAACAACAGTCTTGGTGTACACACTTTTGACGTCACCATGTCGATCACCGGAGGTTACCTTTCAACGAAAACGGTTAATGCTCTTGGTTTTGGAAACAGCACACAGGTCAGCTTCGATCCATGGACACCTGCAGCAACCGGTCCTTTCACAATTACCGTTTACACATCACTTGCCGGAGATACTGACAACAACAATGATACACTTACAAAAGATGTAACGGTTTTCGAAGCATTTGAAAATTACGGTTGGGTAAGCAAAACAGACCTTACTGTTCCGGTTTTCGGAATGGCGTCTGCTTTCAATTTGAATGGAGTTTACTCCACTTCACCGGGTACCTTGTATTCATTTGGCGGTGCTGATGGTGCAGCTGTATCCACTGTAACGAATGCATTCAATGATGCAACAGGATTGTGGAACACAGCCAATCCGATGCCTTCTCCCAAATATCAATTCTCTGCTCACACTGTACGTGGTAAAATTTACTGTATCGGTGGATACTCCGCAGGTTTTGCGCCCGATGAAAACAACTATGTATACGACATTGCCGGAGGAACTTGGAGCACAATGACGCCGATGCCGATTGCTGTTGGTGATTATGCATCCGGCGTATACCACGATTCTATCATCTATTATATTGGCGGATACGATGGCGGTTCAGATCAGAACATTGTTCAGATTTACGATACCTATAATGATGCCTGGACAAACGGAACACCTTCTATTGGTACTCCGGCATCCGGACTTCGTGGTGGAATGAATGGCAATCAGATTATCTATGCCGGAGGGTATTCACAAACTCTCGCGGGACCTGTAGATGAAGCATATCAGGGAATTATTGATCCTGCGAATCCATCCAGCATTACCTGGACTGCTATTCCTCCTTATCCGGGCGGAACTGTTTCAAGGCTAGGTGCAGGGACAGTCTACAAAAATCTGAAACCTCTAATTGTATTTGTAGGTGGTGATCCTACAGGTGCAGGAACAGAAGCGCTTGGTGATTGTTGGGCATGGGATCTTACACTGAACCAATGGCTCGTTGGAACTGAAAAAACGACACCAGTAAGTAACATCAGCGATCTTGTTGGTGTTGTATACAACGATAGTCTGTATATGGCATCTTCGGGTGGTTATGATGGCGCATCGCTCCAGACTGTCAACGAGTGGTTGAACCTGGGTTATATGCTTATTGATGGTATTAAAAGTGTAGGATCGCAGAATACCTTGTTCACACTTTACCCAAATCCGGCTTCTGCACATGTTACTCTTCAATTTGAAACAGAACATCCGGATATGAATATTTCTATTCTTGATGTAACCGGAAGAATTGTTCATAGTGAATTTACAGCTAAACAACAAAAATCTGTACGCTTGTCAACACAACAATTGCAGGCAGGAGCATACCTCGTGCAAGTGATTGGAACAGATGGTCAGGTTATCGGCAGATCACAATTCGTGATTGAATAAGTAGTCTGCGGAATCGAAATATAAAAAACCGTTTGTGCACCCGGGTGGTGCGCAAACGGTTTTTTAATTTCCGGATTCCGGTAAATTATAGTCGTTGTTCCGGCTTGAGATTATATTTTTTCAACTCTCACGGCAGTACCATATGCAAGAACTTCTGTGACACCATTCATCACTTCATTCGCATCGTAACGCATACTGATTATTCCATTGGCACCCAGTTGTTCTGCATGTTGCACCATTTCTTCAAACGCTTCGAGTCGTGTTTGTTCGCACAATTCTTTGTAAATACTGATGCTACCACCAAAAATAGTTTGAAATCCGCCAGCAATATTTCCGAGAATACTGCGGCTACGAACTGTAATGCCACGTATAACTCCCATTGTTTCAACAATGCGGTACCCATCCAGAGTAAGCGCAGTCGTGATCATTCTTTTGTCCATTGGTTGTGTTGTTTTTGCGGATGCAAGATAGTGATTTGCTAGGTGATGATTGGTTGAGTTATTTCGTAATTAAAAAACGGTGTCTAAAAAGTCGAACTATTATTGTACTTTAAAGTGCTTGTTGTTGGTGGTTGGTGGTTGGTGGTTGGTGGTTAGTATGCAGTAGCAAATTGCTGCAAGGATAGCCATTAGCAGATAGCATCAACCACTAACCACTAACCACCAACATCCAACAACCAATATCCATGCATCTCCCAATCACCGCGATCCTCCGACAATACGATTTCAATTTGATTTATACGAATGAACTGGTACGGGATCTTGAAGAAAATCAGATGACTTTAATTCCGGCAGAGGGATTGGTGAATCACCCGGCGTTTACACTAGGACATTTGGTTAGCGGAAGTGCGATGATGGCAGAAGATCTGGGCGGAACAATTGAAATGCCTCCGGGATGGGCTGATTTGTTTTTAAGAAAAGGTCCGGGCGATCCACGCATGCCGGATCCGGATGAGAAAAAGTATCCATTGAAAAGGGACTTATTAATGGAACTGGAAAAACAACATGATAAAGTGAAAAACAAACTTCTGGAAAAAACTCCGGAAGAGCTCAATGCACAATTCACCTGGCGATTCGGGAAACTCATGCCCACATTGCTTGATCTGACAATTTTTATGTGCGTCAACCATGAAGCCATGCATCTTGGGCAGCTTGCCGCGTGGAGAAGGGCGATGGGATTGCCATCGGCACTGGTGAGAGTTTGAAGTTGGTTTCGGGTTTGGAGTTTAGAGTTTCGGGTTATAGGTGGACAGATTGGAAGTACTAACGTATAAAAATAGTGATTAGAATCCGGTGTTCTTTGTTGGCTCTGAATAAACGCTGAATAATGTATATACCTTTTTATCTCCACAGGCCAACCCTGAACTTTGAACCGATCTTAAGTCCGGTGCTGCTTGCATTCTACTATCCGCTTTGTAACTTGCACTCAAATCAATTTAAGAATGACAACTGCTCGGCAGAATTTTGCTTTCCAAAAACTTGTAGCAGCTGTAAGTGTAGCCTTGTTTATCATTAAACTCGGCGCATGGTATATCACCAACTCTGTATCCATTTTAACTGACGCGCTGGAAAGCACGATCAATGTTGTGAGTGGTTTCATTGGTTTGTACAGTTTGTACCTGAGCGCTCAACCAAAGGATGAAAATCATCCTTACGGACATGGAAAAGTTGAATTTGTTTCTGCCGCGATTGAAGGGACATTAATTTCGGTTGCCGGATTAATTATTATCTACGAAGCGATCAACAATCTGCAACATCCGCATGAGATCGGAAAACTTGACTACGGGATTTACCTCGTAAGCATTACTGCGATTGTAAATTTTACAGTAGGTTATTATGCCATTCGAAAGGGGAAAACAAATAATTCACTTGCTCTTGTTGCCAGTGGCAAACACTTGCAATCCGATACCTACTCCACCCTGGGGATTATTGTTGGTCTTATACTCATTTTCTTCACCAAATTACCCTGGCTCGACAGTGCGGTCGCATTGGGCTTTGCTTTCTTTATCATATTTACCGGCTATAAAATCATCCGTTCTTCAATCGCAGGAATTATGGATGAAGCTGATACGGAACTCTTAAAAAAAGTTGTGGCTTCATTTCAGAAAAATCGAAAGGAAAACTGGATCGATCTCCACAACCTTAGAATTATTAAATATGGCGGCATGCTACATTTGGACTGCCACATGACCGTTCCCTGGTTTCTGAATGTGCATGAAGCCCATGCTGAAATCGACCAATTGGATAAATTGATCCGTGAACATTTTGGAGAAAGTGTGGAATTGTTTGTTCATACCGATGGCTGCCTCGATTTTTCATGTAAAATTTGCAACAAGCAAAATTGCGCTGTACGAAAACATATTTTTGTCAGACAGGTGGAATGGACAGTTGAAAATATTTCCACAAACAGCAAGCATAAAATCGAAGAATAATTCCTGTTTTTTTCATTTCTTTGTAGTGTGACAGCTCCTGAAAAAAAACGGCTTTTTGGCAAACCAAAAGACTTTCTGAAAAAAGTAGGTCTGATCGGGTTTCTTTTTTTCTTAGTCAAGGGATTACTCTGGCTTGCCTTTGGTTATTTTCTTTTGAAATAAAACCCGGCTCGACGTTTTAATTAATTAAACTAGCCCTGGGCGCAGGGAGTCCAGCCTGTGCGGGACGACCGGAGCACAGGAGGGCTGGTGGATGTGGAATTATATCGGATCGCTCCAAAAAATAATTCCAAAAAACTTCTCACATTGTAGGCGCTTATGAAAAAAATTTATCACCTCAGTACCTGTTCTACGTGTCAGCGTATACTCAAAGAAATCAAACCGGGGAAAGATGTGGTGTTGCAGGATATTAAAACGGAAAAAATTACTGCACCACAGCTTGATGAAATGATTCGTTTGGCAGGATCTGCAGAGTCGCTTTTTAGTCGTGTTGCTCTCAAATACAGAAGCATGGGCCTAAACACAATGACGCTCTCCGAAAAAGACTACCGCAAATACATTCTTGAAGAATATACTTTTCTGAAACGTCCGGTGATGATTGTGGGGAAAGAAATATTTATTGGGAATTCGAAAAAGGTGGTGGAGGTGGCTAAGCTTTCAATAAAAAAATAATGTTCACTATACTGTTCCGGGTTTCGTGTTCAGGGTTTCGTGTTCTATGTTTAGAGGGGGTGTGGGTTGATTGATGATTGGATCCGGGATGAGAAATGAGGTTCAGGGTTCAGGGTTTCTGGTTCAGAGTTGGCGTGCCCATTATTAATGAGTATAGGCTACTATTTACCATTTACTATTCACTATTAACTCTCTTTGAGTTCAGCGTTCGAGGTTGAGAGTTTCGAGTTCTGTGTTTAGAGAGTGGACTACAATAACTAATAACTTAATAACCCAATAACGGGAGTTTATAGTTATGAGCAGACTTGCTTTAATTGCTGAATATTGTTCAGGGCGAATCAAGAATACAACCAATCTAAACACAGAACACGGAACTCGGAACACGAAACCCTGAATCTGAAACTCGGAAAGGTCAATTACAATCCAATGTCTGAACATCGCAAAGCACACCTCTCCATCTTCATCGCCAACCTGATTTACGGTGCGAATTTTAGTATTGCAAAGATTGCGATGCCACAATACATTCCGCCTGCTGCTTTTATTCTCTTGCGTGTATTGTGTGCAACAGCTTTGTTCTTTTTGCTTGATCGTGCACCGGAGGGAAGGATAAAATTGAACGCAAGGATTATTTTCGGTTTTTTGAATTGGGTTTATTTGGTGTCGCCATCAATCAAATGCTTTTCTTCGAAGGATTGAGCCGAACATCGAACATCAATGCAGCTTTGATCATGACTTCAACGCCTATCCTTGTTACGCTGATGGCATTTTTGTTTCTCAAAGAACATCTGCGTTGGATTCAATCCGCGGGAATCGCCTTAGGGCTTGCCGGAGCGGTAACATTGATTTTACAATACCGGCACAGCTCTGGAAAACCTACGGCCATGGGTGATCTTATGGTTTTCATCAATGCTGCATCGTATGCATTGTACATGGTTCGGGCGAAAAAGCTGATGAAGAAGTACGACACCTGGCAAGTGATTAAATGGACTTTTGTTTTTGGACTCCTACTTGTACTTCCTTTTGGCAGTGCAGGTTTGCTTGAGGTCCAATGGCACACCTTCACACCCGCGGTATGGTTATCGGTGGTCTTTGTTCTGATCTTCACTACATTTTTTGCCTATCTCCTCAACACTTACGGACTCATGCATCTTTCAGCTTCGGTGGTGAGCTTTTATATTTATCTCCAGCCTTTGTTCGCCACCCTGATTTCGCTACTGATTTTGCAGGAAGTGATAAGTTCTGTACAAATTCTGGCATGCTTACTTATTTTTGCCGGAGTATACCTTGTGAATCTGCCATCGCTTGGTAAAGCCAAATCTTAACGTATTTTTGTTGGCACATTTAAACCACCACCATGATTCGCTCCATGACCGGCTTTGGCAGCGCAGCTGTCGAATATGGAAATAAGACCATTTCCGTTGAAATCAAATCGGTCAACAGCAAGTTTTTCGACCTTACCTTGCGATTACCATCACTTTACCGTGAAAAAGAATTTGAGATTCGCTCAGACCTGAGCCGACAAATCGAGCGTGGAAAAGTAGAATGTTCCATTTCCCTTGAATCGCAGGAAGCACCCAAGAAAAGCAGTATCAATGCTTCCCTTGTGAAAGCCTATTACGAAGAACTAAAGGTCATTTCGGATGACTTGAAATTACCTCCTCCAAATTTCCTCAAGGTTATACTTGGTTTGCCGGATGTTATGAGTGCCGAAAAAAGTTTGCTGGAAGAGGAAGAATGGACCGCAGTAAAGCAGGCAATTGATAAAGCACTTATCGCTTTTCAGGATTTCCGCAAAATGGAAGGAAAGTCCATTTCGGTTGATCTCAATGAAAGACTTGAAGCAATCGAAGCCGGACTGAAAGAACTTGAGCCTTTTGAAGCAGGCAGAATTGAACTGGTAAGAAAGAGACTTCAGTTGAATCTTGAAGAATTTATCCAGGTCAACAACATTGACCGGAACCGCCTTGAGCAGGAATTAATATTCTATATAGAGAAATACGATATTTCAGAAGAGAAAGTCAGGCTGAAGAGTCACCTGAGTTACTTCCTGAAAACAATGAATGAAGACCCTTCCGGAGGAAAGAAACTATCCTTCATCGGACAGGAAATCGGGCGTGAAGTGAACACGATCGGTTCAAAAGCCAATGATGCCAATATGCAGAAAGCTGTTGTAGGCATGAAAGACGAACTCGAACGAATCAAAGAACAGGTCCTGAATATTCTTTAAGGATGATGCAAGGAAAGCTGTTACTTTTTTGTGGACCATCCGGCAGTGGAAAAACAACCATTGTGCATCACCTCCTGCAAACCAATCCGAAGATAGAATTTTCCGTTTCAGCAACGACGCGTCCGCAACGCGCGAACGAAACAGATGGAAAAGATTATCATTTTATTTCCGTCGATGAATTTAAAAAACGTATTGCCAACGATGAGTTTGTAGAATGGGAAGAAGTGTACACGGATCGCTTTTATGGAACTTTAAAATCCGAGATCGATAAAATATGGAACGATCACAAAGTGGCCATTTTTGATGTGGATGTGGAAGGTGGATTAAAAATCAAAAAAATTTTCGGACAAATGTTGCTGGCTGTATTCGTCATGCCACCCTCAGTGGAGGCTTTACATCAGCGATTGAAAGCACGGAACTCCGAAACAAAAGAATCCTTCAAAGCACGAATTGCAAAATCAGAACACGAAATCACGTATGCTTTCCGTTTTGATAAAATAATCATTAACGACGACCTGCCCAAAGCACTTGATGAAGCAGAAAAATTAGTAGAAGAATTTTTAAAGTGAATGCCTTCACACCAAAGAATGTCTGGCGCAACGTTCCGGCATTTCTACCTTTCAAGTAACCATGAAAATCGGTTTATTCTTCGGCTCCTTCAATCCTGTCCATAACGGGCACATGGTGATTGCAGGCTATATGGCTGAATTTACAGACCTTGATCAGGTGTGGTTTATTGTTTCGCCTCACAATCCGTTGAAAGTAAAAAGCAGTTTGCTTCAGGATTACCATCGTCTTACATTAGTGAAACTTGCCATTGGCGACAACCGCAAACTGAAAGCTTCCGACATTGAATTTAAGTTGCCCCGACCAAGTTATACCATTCATACACTGGCTTATTTACAGGAAAAATATCCGACTGATAAATTTGTGCTGTTGCTCGGCAGCGATAATATTGAAACGTTTCACAAATGGAAAAATTACGAGCAGATTCTTGACGGTCATGAACTCTATGTCTATCCACGCGATGGAGAAAAGACCAGCCCATTATTTTCACACCCGCAAGTAAAGCTTGTCAATGCTCCACGCATGGAACTCTCCTCCACTTTCATCCGCGACTCCATTAAAGACAAAAAAGACATACGCTACATGCTCCCCCAAAGTGTATGGGAATATGTGGAGGATATGGGGTTTTATAAGTGAAGTGAGTTTAAGGTTTAAAGTTTAAGGTTCAACGTTAAGTGATGAGTTAAGTGTTCGATTGTTAGCTCAATGAATAAAATTTTGTAGAAAGTTTATGAGTTTAATAACGAATCTGCATCCCAAGCCAATTCGTGCATTTTGGTGTCGGATGTTTTTTAATAAAATCAATTCAAGAACCCAAGCATTTAAAAGATATTATATTAACCTGCTTGTTTTGGTTGCCTAATAAAAATAATGCCCCGTCCTTTGAATTTAAAATAAAGTTGACATGGCAACAGCGAATTCATTTCAAGATCTTGAAATCTGGAAAAGAGCCCGAATTATTTCCAATAAAGTTTTTGGAATAACTTACTCCAATGAATTTAATAAATACTTTGTTCTACGTGATCAAATGACCAGAGCTGCAATTTCAATTCTGTCAAATATTTCAGAAGGATTTGAACGGTCCGGAAATAAAGAATTTGTTCAGTTTTTATTCATTTCAAAAGGATCAGCAGGCGAGCTTTTATCACAAGTTATTATTGCTACCGATCAAAAAATTATCACAGAACAGGAATCAAATGTGTTAATTGAAGATTTAAAACTCATTGGTGCGCAAATTGGCAGTTTAATTAACTACCTCAAAAATTCTGAACTAAAAGGTTCCAAATTCAAAAAATAATCCTCATTGATTCCATCCTGTGAGGCGTTCAAATTGCTCATTCAATTTTTTCGAAGCAGAACTTTTAACTATGCAACAAATAACCAACCTTGAACCTTGAACGTTGAACGTTGAACATTCAATAAACAACCTGTGGCATTTGTTGATCGCTCCAAAAACTCCTACTTTTACCGGATGAAAATGGAAAAAGATTATTCATTTGGAACACGCGCTATTCATGCGGGGCAGGAACCGGACCCGACTACTGGGGCGATTATGACACCGATTTACCAGACGTCGACGTATGTACAGGAGCGTCCGGGAAAACACAAAGGTTATGCATACGCAAGAGGGAAAAATCCGACACGCGTTGCATTGGAAAAATGTATCGCTTCTCTTGAAAATGCGAAACACGGTCTTTGTTTTTCGAGCGGACAAGGTGCGGAGGATGCAATCATTAAACTTTGCAGACCCGGAGATGAAGTCATCGCAACCGATGATTTGTATGGTGGATCGTATAGAATGTTCACCAAGGTTTTTGCACACTTTGGAATTGTCTTTCATTTTGTGAACATGCATGATGCTGCTGAAATCCGCAAGCATATCAATGAAAAAACGAAAATGATCTGGGTGGAAACGCCAACGAATCCTTTGATGAAAATTATCGACATCAAAGCTTGTGCTGCGATCGCTAAAGAGAAAAATCTGATCCTGGTTGTCGACAACACATTTGCTTCTCCTTTTCTCCAGAATCCATTGGATATGGGAGCTTCAATTGTTGTGCATTCCGCAACCAAATACCTCGGCGGACACAGTGACGTAGTGATGGGTGCTTTGTGTACCAATGACGATAAAATGTATGAGGAGCTTGCATTCATCGCGAATTCCTGCGGAGCAACTCCCGGACCGATGGACAGCTTCCTTGTTTTGCGTGGTCTGAAAACGCTCCATGTTCGACTGGAAAGACATTGCAGCAATGGAAAAGCCATTGCGCATTTTTTGAAAGATCATCCAAAAGTTGACAAAATCTACTGGCCCGGATTTCCTGATCATCCGAATCATGAGCTTGCAAAAAAACAAATGCGTGACTTTGGTGGGATGATCTCATTCACCCTGAAAGGCAATTCCATGGAAGATGCATTTGACATGGCTTCCAGGACCAAGGTCTTTTCTCTGGCCGAATCCCTCGGAGGTGTAGAATCTTTGATTGGGCATCCGGCTTCCATGACCCATGCCTCTATTCCGAAGGAAGTACGTGAAAAGTCGGGAGTACTTGACTCTTTGCTTCGTTTGAGTGTGGGGATAGAGGATGTAAATGACCTGATAGAAGATTTAAGGCAAGCAATAGGCTGATTTTTTTATAAAAAACAACTTTTGCGCGCTCTTCTTTTTTGATTTTAGCGGAATCGTTAAATAGCCTTAAAATGGGTCAGAAAAGTGTCATAAGCCATTCGTTCATAAGGGGAAATTGAAAATATCGTTATCTTTGAAATCTACGGATTCTGCTAACATTAATCTCTCAAATTAATTCTCAACATGAAAAAATCACTACTTGCTCTTGTATTGTCTTTAACTATCGGGTGGACAGCAAGCGGACAAGAACGAAAGACCTGCGCAACCAATGAAGTGTATCAGGAAGCAATTAGAAATCATCCTGAGATCCTTATCCAGCAACAAGAATTAGAACAATTCACTACCCGTTATGCTCAAGAGCACAAGAATCAACGTCTTGCCGGTGGTGGAATTGCTTTCATCATTCCTGTTGTCTTTCATATCATTCACAACTACGGACCGGAAAATATTTCGGATGCTCAGGTGATCGATGCTGTGCGTGTAATGAATCTGGATTACAGCAAACAAAATGCGGACACCATCGACGTCATTCCGGATTTTGCCAACAACATTGCAAACGCCCAGATTGAATTCCGTCTTGCGAACATCGATCCACAGGGTAATTGTACAAATGGTATTGACCGTGTCGTTTCTGCTCTTACTATGAATGGTGATGACAATGCAAAACTGAATCCATGGCCCTACCAAAATTACCTTAATATCTGGGTCATTAATACTTTCTCCGCTTCCCATTCCGGTGCCGCGGCTTATGCATATTATCCCGGTGCTGCTTTTCCTGCAAACAAAGACGGTATTATTTCCCGCTACGATTATGTTGGAAGTATTGGCGCAAGTTCTCCCGGCAATTCACGTACGCTCACACACGAGGCAGGACATTGTCTGAATCTCGCACATCCCTGGGGAAGCACCAATCAACCCGGTGTTGCCTGTGGTGATGATAATGTTTCTGATACTCCTGAAACACAAGGATGGACATCTTGTAACCTGAGTGGTTCTATTTGTAATCCTCCGATTATCGAAAATGTTCAGAATTACATGGAGTATTCGTATTGTGATGTAATGTTCACTGAAGGACAGAAGACCAGGATGCATGCGGCATTGAATTCTCCGACAGGATCAAGAAATAACCTTTGGACTTTACCCAATTTGACTGCAACCGGTACGGATGGTTCACCGATTCAGGTCTGTGTTCCAAATACTGATTTCGAAGCGGATGAGGTAACTATTTGCGCAGGAACCGTTGTCAACTTCAACGACCTTTGTTGGAATGGTCATGCAACTTCATGGCAATGGGATTTCCCCGGAGGAACACCGTCGAGTTCTACGGATTCCATACCTGCTATTACATACAACACTGCCGGTACATATGATGTTACTCTGACAGCAACAAACTCTGCAGGTTCCAGTTCCTATACCCGTTCTACTTACATCCGTGTATCAGGTCCTCCTACCGACACGATTCCTTTCTCTGAAAGTTTCGAAGTTGCTACTTCCTTTCCCGGAACGGATGGTTTTGTTGTCAACCCCGACAATGGAACAACCTGGAGTCGCATTACGACAGCAGCAAGTGCCGGTGTAGCTTCCATACGAATCAACAATTACACAAACTCGAGTGGGCAGGTTGATCAATGGGTCACTTCCGCATTTGATTTCTCGAATGTAACCTTCCCGGCTACGATGACCTTTAAAGTTGCCAATGCTCAACGAAATTCCGGTACCGCCGATGAACTTCGCGTAGCCGGCTCAAGCAACTGCGGCAAATCCTGGAACTACCGGTACACTAAATCCGATGCTACATTAGCTACTGCCGGAATTGTAAGTTCTTCATTTACCCCGAATGTGAATCAGTGGAGACAGGAATCAATTAACCTCAATCCATTTACACTGAAGGATAATGTTCGTTTCATGTTTGAAAACACAAGCGATCGCGGAAACAACACCTACGTTGATGAAATTAATATCACAGGTACTTTGGTTGGTGTAGATGAAGTGGAAGAGATTGAACTCGGCTTTGCTCTTTATCCAAACCCAAGTGCGGGAAATACTAGCGTTCAGTTTCTTCTGAAAAACAATCAGAATGTTCAGTTGAATGTTATTGATTTAACCGGTCGCTTGGTGACCTCTCTCCTGAATGGTGATTTAAACAGCGGATTGTATGAATACACGATCCCTGTAAACACACCTGGCATTTACTTTGTTGACCTTGTTTCTGGTGGCAAACGCCACGTTCGGAAACTGGTGATTTCTGAGTAATTCAATAGAATTTGAAAAAGCCTCCCAATTCTTGGGGGGCTTTTTTCGTTTAGAGAATGCAGTTCATTGAACCAAATGTCAAAAAAGCGAGCAATCCCGGGCTTTTGTCAATGGGGACAAATTGAAAATATCCCTACATTTGATTTCTACCCCCTACCCGAAGGCATCTCCAACAACCCATTCAATTTGATAATCCACAATGTATAAATCACCATTGTCTCTTTTCTTTTTTCTGATCATCGGAACTGTATTACACGCACAGGAAGAAAAAACCTGTGCCACAACTGAAGTCTATCTGGAAGCGCTTAAAAAGCATCCGGAGATTTTGGCAGAACAACAGAAACTGGAACAATTCACCGCGCATTTTCAAAATGATCAGAACCACCAACGGCTTGCCGGAGGTTCAACTGCTTACGTAATTCCGGTAGTATTCCACATCATTCACAATTATGGTCAGGAAAACATCTCGGATGCACAGGTCTATGATGCTATCCGGGTCATGAACGAAGATTACAGCAAAGGAAATCCGGATACCACATTGATCGCTCCTTCTTTTCTAGGCATTGCAGCAGATTGCCAGATCGAATTCCGCCTTGCGAATAAAGATCCTCAGGGCAATTGTACGAATGGTATTGACCGCGTTGTTTCACCACTCACCATGGGAGGAGATGATGATGCTAAATTAAATCCATGGCCGTATCAACATTACCTCAATATCTGGGTGATTAATTCCTTTTCTCCGTCAATGTCAGGCGCTGCTGCCTATGCGTATTATCCGGGAACAGCATTTCCAACGAACGTTGATGGCATTATTTCACTTTATAGTTATGTTGGTAGTATCGGTGCAAGTAATCCAACAAGATCACGTGTTCTTTCTCATGAAGTCGGGCATTACCTCAATCTTGCTCACGTTTGGGGAAGCACCAATCAACCGGGAGTTGCCTGTGGAGATGATGGTGTTTTTGACACTCCGGAAACCAAGGGTTGGACAAGTTGTATGATAAACGGTTCCAGGTGCAATCCTCCTGTTATTGAGAATGTACAAAATTATATGGAATATTCTTATTGTGGAGTGATGTTCACAGCAGGACAAAAAGTACGCATGCATGCCGCATTGAATTCTTCTGTTGGAGCACGTTCAAGTTTATGGACACTGGTAAATCTCAGCGCAACAGGCACCGATGGCTCAGCGACTCAGGTTTGTATACCGAATACAGATTTTGAAGCGGATATCATTAGTGTTTGTGCCGGAAACACGGTACACTTTCAGGACATCTGTTGGAATGGTGATCCAACTTCCTGGTCCTGGTCTTTCCCGGGAGGAACACCGTCGACATCTAGCGACTCCATGCCAGCCATCGTGTACAACACATCAGGAACTTATGATGTAACTCTTAGCTCATCAAATTCAGCAGGCACAAGCACATTTTCGTACAGCATACATCCGGGTTATCGGAGCTCCATCAATGACTATTCCTTTCAGTGAAAGTTTTGAAATTCCCGGCAGTTTCCCGGGGACAGATGGATATGTTTACAATCCGGATAATGGAACTACCTGGACGCTTGTCACCACAGCTGGGAGCGCCGGCATTGCTTCGATACGTATGAACAATTACACGAACCCGAGCGGACAAGTTGACAAATGGGTTATGCCTCCACTTGATTTTTCAAATGTTACTCAACCTGTCATGACATTCAAGGTTGCGAATGCTCAACGATCAGGTTCTTCATCAGATGCTTTGAGGGTTGCAGGCTCGAGCAATTGCGGGCGCACCTGGAATTATCGATTCAGCAAATCCGGAGCCGTGCTTTCAACGGCAGGCATCGTAGGCTCTTCCTTTTCTCCGAATTCTACAGAATGGAGAGTGGAGCCGGTTACTCTGAACCCATTTGGTTTGAAACCCAATGTTCAATTGATGTTTGAAAATATCAGTGATGGTGGTAACAATACCTATATCGATGAAATCAATATCACCGGCACTATGGTTGGCGTTGATGAAGTGGAAGAAATTGAATTGGGATTCACCTTGTATCCAAACCCCAGTTCAGGAAATACATCCCTTCAGTTTCTCCTGAGGAATGATCAGGATGTTCAACTGACTCTACGGGATATTAGCGGACGACTTGTAAATTCTATTCTCAACCAGAAATTGGGAGGTGGATTGCACGAATACCAAATCCCTCCTCATACTCCTGGAATTTACTTTGTTGACCTCTATGCAGGTGACAAACACCATGTTCGAAAATTGGTCATCTCAGAATAGGGTTCTGAATTAGTAGAATGTCTGCAAGGCAGGGGAATGAAAATTGAATCGTTGATCCAGTAAGGGTTCTTTTATCGCTTCAGATCGAAGATATATTGGATTAAGTACACTGGCGAGACATTTTTATTCCTTTACGGTGATTTTTCGCTAATAATATTGCCTTCAGAATTGGGCATCTCCTTTTTTTTTTGAAGATTTGCCCGTTCGTTTCATTATGCCTCTAATCCCTCGGTTTTTTCTTCTTTTTGGTACTCTATTGCTAGCCTCTTTTTCCCGGGCTCAGGAAGTTCCTGTTTATAAGAAAAATTCGATTTCAATAGATCTTACTCAATGTGGCACTAATGAACTGAACCTGAGCTATGAACACTTTTTTTCTGTCCGCAGAAGTTTGGAATTTACTGCAGGACTGGTATATGTAAACCAACCTTTCGCAGAATTCGGAAGAAGCTGGACCAATTCTCACTATTTTGAAGAGCATGGATTCAGTGCACGAGCCACTTACAAATTGTACAAACAACAAGTGGAAGATTCTAAATGGAGAGACTATATCGCTCCCGGGATTATTTACAAATATTTGTACTTCAACAATCAATGGTTCGAAAACGAAACGGAAAAAGTGGACTCGAACAATGTAAAAATTACAGAGGCAATTTATCAGCACCGCTTCCGTCATAAATTCGGAATTGAAATCACCTGGGGGAAAATTTATGAAATGAGTAAAGCTTTGTCGTTTGAATTGTATTACGGTGTGGGACTCCGCGCCACTGTTGCTTCGCGAACAGATATTTACAAGCAGGACGTTTCCGGTGTTTCTCCTGCTTACCCAACAAATTACGGCACCGACAATTCCTTTTATGTAAGACCTACCTTGAAAGGTGGAGTGAAATTTAGATTCTCCTTCTGATTTTTTTATTGCTAAGATTATTTTGTTTTAATAAATTTCTGATACTGAAATTTTATTTCTCCTCAACTCATGGAAAATTCTGAAATTCTTACCCTTGCACGAAAGCACCTTGCAGATCTCGCTGATGGCAAATCCGGTGAAGAGCTGGCTGCCTATTTTAATCCTGCTATCCGACAAATTGAATATCCCAATCTATTGAATCCGCATGGCGGCATCAGTGATTTCAAAACACTAATGGATCGAGCAGAAAAAGGCAAACAAATTCTTAAAAGTCAGAGCTACGATGTTCAACGTGAATTTGTAAGTGGAAATACTGTCATCTTTGAAGTAGTGTGGAGAGGAGCATTTGCAATCCCAATCGGAAAAACTCCCGCCGGCGAAGAAATCAAAGCTTTCTTCGCATTGTTTATCGAATTTGAAAATGGAAAAATTTTAACCCAGAGGAATTACGATTGCTTTGCACCTTTTTAACAGTTCAGAGTTCAGGGTTCAAGGTTCCGTGTTCAGTAATTAGACAGGGTAATGGTTGATCAATGTGGTTGGTAACATGTGATCGAATTATCGAAATCATCTTGGATATAAAATTAAATACGAAGCTCCTAATTTAATTCATTACGCGGAAGCTAAACACAGAACACGGAACTAAGAACCCTGAACCTTGAACTGAAATCAATGCGCTTCCAGCCAATTCTTCCCCGAGCCTACGCCTACTTCAACCGGTACTTTCAGAGGCAAAGCATTCTTCATGTGATTTTCAACAAGGCTTTTCAGATTTTCCAATTCGGAATGATGCGCATCAAAAACCAATTCGTCATGTACTTGTAAAAGCATTTTGGATTTCATCTTTTGTTTTTTCATTTCATGATGAATACGGATCATCGCAATTTTTATCATGTCGGCAGCACTTCCCTGAATTGGTGCGTTGATCGCATTTCGTTCTGCAAAACCACGTACGGTAGCATTTGCGGAATTGATGTCACGTAAATATCTGCGGCGACCCAGAATCGTTTCAACGAAACCTTTCTTCCTTGCGTTCTCAATGCTCATGTCCATGTACTCTTTCACAGCGGAATACTGCATGAAGTAATTATCAATTATCGATTTGGCTTCTATCCTGGAAATATTCAGGCGATCGGCAAGACCAAAAGCGGAGATCCCATAGATAATTCCGAAGTTGACCATTTTTGCATTGCGTCGCATATCGCCACTCACTTCCTTAATCGGAACGTTGTAAACCTTGGAAGCAGTCGCAGCATGAATGTCTTCGCCACTCCGAAAAGCTTCCAGCATTCCGGGATCGCCGCTAAGTTCTGCAATGATCCGCAACTCAATTTGCGAATAATCGGCTGAAAGCAATGTGAACTCTTCATTTCTCGGGATAAATGCTTTCCGGATTTCTCTTCCTCTCTCCGTCCGAATCGGAATATTCTGGAGATTCGGATTATCAGAACTTAACCGTCCTGTTACAGCGACAACCTGATTGTATGAAGTATGAATTCGCCCGGTTACTGGATTCACGAGATCCGGAAGCACGTCAACGTACGTGTTTTTTAATTTGACAAGTTCACGATAATCGAGTATCCTTCTCACCATGGGATGTTTGTTCTCAAGTTTGCTCAACACATCCTCTGCTGTGGAATACTGTCCGGTTTTTGTCTTCGCCGGTTTTTCTACAATCTTTAAAACATCGAAAAGTATTTCACCAACTTGTTTGGGAGAGGATACATTAAATTTTGTCCCCGCCATTCCCTGAATCTCTGCTTCTGTAGTCGCAATATCTCCGGCGAGGACCGCTGAAAAATCCCGCAATGCTTTGATATCAATTTTTATTCCTTCTGCTTCCATTTCAGCAAGAACCGGAACCAATGGCATTTCTACTTCTTCAAATAATTTCGTCGTGTTTGTTGATTTTAATTTCGGTGCAAATGTCTCGTACAACTGATAGGTCACATCCGCATCCTCCGCAGCATATTCTGCAACCTGATCAACAGGAATATCACGCATATTCCTTTGCTCTTTGCCTTTCTTTCCAATCAGTGTTTCAATTGAAACCGGTGCGTAATTGAGATACGTTTCAGCAAGCACATCCATGCTGTGCCGCATCTCCGGACGGATTAAAAAATGAGCAATCATCGTATCAAACAATACTCCTTTGATTTCCACATCGTATCTCCTCAGAATAGACAAATCGAATTTCAGGTTCTGGGCAATCTTGCTGATGGATTCATTTGCAAATACTCCTTTGAATTCATCGACGATTGCCTGAGCTTCAGCAAAACCTGTTGGAACCGGGACGTAATAACCTTCATGTGCTGCCCACGAAAAAGACATTCCCACGAGTTCCGATTTGTATGCGTCAAGTCCTGTTGTTTCTGTATCAAAACAAAATTGTTTCTGTGCAGTCAATTGCTTCAGGAGTTCTGCCCGCTTTGCCGGCGTATCAGTCAAATGATAGGTATGAGGTACGTCTGCAATTGTTTGATGTATTGCTCCTTCCGGATGAACTTCTTCCGGCTCAACCAGAACTTCCGGTTCAGCATCGAATAAATTTCCCTGAGAAGTGGCTGCTTTCTTTTTCGGTGCTGAGGAAGCGGGAACTGCTGACGAAATTTTCTCCGGCTCCTGAACAGGCGTGCCGGTTAGTCCCATCTGTTCTGCGAGACGGCGAAACTCCAATTCAGTAAACAATTCTCGCAGAGCATCGCGATTCGGACTCACTGCAATCAAGTCGTCAAGTTTTTCTTTCACAGGAACATCCGTGATAATTGTTGCCAGACGTTTCGATTGAATAGCCATTGCTTTGTTCAATTCCACTTTCTCTTTTAATTTTCCTTTTAGCTGTTCAGTATTTTGTAATAGATTTTCTACTGATCCAAACTGCTTCACAAGAACAATGGCAGTTTTTTCTCCAACACCGGGAATCCCGGGGATATTGTCGACACTGTCGCCCATTAATCCGAGAATGTCAATCACCTGCTCTACACGATCAATTTCCCAACGCTTGCAGATCTCCGCAATTCCCAACACCTCTGCATTACCTCCTGCTCTTGCAGGTTTGTAAATGAATGTGTGTTCGTCTACCAGTTGGCCGTAATCCTTGTCGGGTGTCATCATGTAGGTTTCAAATCCTTCCTTCTCCGCCTGCCGTGCCAGGGTACCAATGACATCATCCGCTTCAAAACCATCCATTGCAATCACTGGAATATTAAATGCTTCACACAATTTCACAACAATGGGAATCGCTGTGGCCAGATCTTCAGGAATCTCCTGTCGGTTTGCTTTGTATGCTGCAAACTCTTCATGACGCGAAGTTGGTGCGGCAGTATCAAACACCACAGCGATATGTGTGGGTTTTTCTTTTTTGAGAACATCCAACAAGGTATTCGTGAACCCAAATATCGCAGAGGTATTTAAGCCCTTACTATTGATCCTGTGATTATTGCTGAATGCAAAATAAGCCCTGTAAATCAAGGCCATTGCATCGAGTAGAAAGAGTTTTTTAGGAGCTGCCATATTCTTGAAATAAATAATGAAAATTAAAATTATGTTTTTTATCGGGCGATAAAAAGATTCGGATCGACTTAATAAACTTAGTTTTACTTCCCACCGTTCATCATTCCGCCATTTTGATCGCTATTGTCATCCTTCATGTCATCGTTTTTAATGCCTTTTTTCTTTTTGCCTGCACCGAATTCCATTTTACCGAACCGGTAATCAAAACTAATACGTGCGCCGAGGAAGAATACTTTATTATCACTGTCGAAAGAAAATCCATCTCCTGTATAATTGCTTTTGAAATGCATATACCAGGTAGCAAAATTATCAACGCCAAAGGCAATGCCTCCCTTTTCATTCTTGAATTCTTTTCTTGCACTCAGGTTGTAATACCAAAATGAAGTTGAGCTTCCCTGAACTGTGTACTTCGGTCCGTTGAAATTACCGAATGCTTGTATTCCCCAACTCTTGCCAAATTTATAAGAACCATACAAACTTACATTGTAATTAATTCCATCATTCTGAAGTTCGGTTGTCAAGCCTGTGCTCTCCACTTTATAATAGTAAATATTAAAATTACTACCCATAAACACTTTCATCTTCCACATCACATTGAGACCAATACTTGCTCCGGTACTGTAGTTTTTCCCAATATTATCATACGTCGACACATACACATCGTTGGTGTCCACAAATCGAATTCCCTCAATCGCATTATTCGTGAACCGGTGGTAAACAGACGTATTGATGGACCCGAATTTTCGAAACCAGTTCCAGCCAAATTCAAAAGACTGACTCTTTTCCGCACTCAACTTTGGATTCCCGTATGAAATATTACTGACATCACTTTGATTCACATACGGATTGAGGTACGTGAGTCCCGGACGTTGAATTCGCTGAGTATAACTTAATTTGAGTGAGAATTTTGTTGCCCGTGTATAGGAAACAGTTGCTGTCGGAATGTAATTTTCATATTCATTGCTTACACTTGATGAATTATCACCTATACCTCCTTCAAGCTTTGTGTGTTCATAGCGAACACCGCCTTTGAAGCCCCATTTTTTAACCGTTGCAGATAATTGCAGGTAGCCGGCATAAATATCCTGATCGTAATTGAAAACATTGCTGCGTGAAAGATCTGTAAGGTATTCATCGGCTATATAACTGAACCTTTTTGTATTGTAATCACTTTTAACTTTACGTAAAATTGTTTTCGCTCCGCCTTCAATCGATACGACTTTTGAAAAAGGATGAGTGTAATCCAACTGCAAAGTCATTTCCCTGTTTCCGCTTTTGTTCAAACTACTTTCCAGAATGGGATAGGCTGGCAAACTATCGAGAAGTCGTGTTACATCATAATCTGTATTCCTGTCACTGTTGGTAAGTTGTCCGGATAACACCAGCTCCTGATCTGATTTTTTAAACGTCTGCTTCAGGTCAATACTTGCATCGTAATTCAAACCATCCGTTTTGGTATCGTATTCAGAAGTGAATAATTTACGATAGGGACTTCCGTTAAAAGAAAAATAATTATCCGTTGTTCCTTTTGTGTGATTGCTAAAGTCATTGACGCGCAGTGAACTGTTGAGATTTAATTTACTGGTAAAATCATAATCCAAAGTAAATTGTCCGTAGGGACCAATTCCCGTATTGTTATTGTCTCCTTCCTGTCGAAGCGCCGAATAGGGTGTTGTTCGAGTCGCCAACAGATCGCCTTTCCCTGAATACCCAAAGCCCCCAAAATTTAATCCTGTTCCGAGTTTGCCCGTCCGGTAACTCACATTTCCAAATAAATTACTGGATCGTGTTCCGGCACCCGCATTCACCATTCCGCTAAATCCATGTATGTTTTTCTTCTTGGTAATAATATTAATAATCCCGCCGGTGCCTTCTGCATCGTATTTTGCACTTGGACTGGTGATCACTTCTACTTTTTCAATTTCATCCGCAGGAATCATTTTCATTGCATCTGCTACGCTTCCTGCGGTGAGTGCTGATGGCTTGCTGTTGATGAGCACTTTCACATTTTGTGTTCCTTGCAACATGACGTTACCTTCGAGATCTACCTGCACCATTGGAACTTTTCTCAATACATCCGTTGCATTTCCTCCTTTGGAAGTGATATCTTTTTCCGCATTGTAAACAAGCTTATCAATTTTTGTTTCAATCAGCGCTTTCTCCCCTTCAATGGTTGTTTCCTTCAGTAAGTTCGTCGATGGAGCCAAAAGTATTTTTGAAATATTCAACGTACTCACTTTTTCTGAAATTCGAAGTGAATCAATATTCTTTACCCCATAACCGATGAAAGTGATACTCAGGCGATAGATTCCATTCCTGAGATTTTTCAATTTAAAATTCCCGCCACCGTCAGTAAGTACACCATCCACAGAGCTTTCTTTCCCTTGTTCATACAAACCAACACTGGCAAATTCGATTGGTTCTTTTGTTAAAGAATCCAGCAAGACTCCAATAATTTTTCCTTCAAACGTTCTTTGTGGACCTGCCCCAAGTCCGATACTTGGAAGTTGGGCAAAGAGCGATACACTTATAACAGTAAGGACTAGTGAGAGTAGGTATTTAATCATAGGATTTCAGGGAATGCTTAAAGGTAAGAAGCGAAATGGAAGGGGAAAAATTAATTTTTTTTAATTGCGAATTCTTGTATTCAATTAAGGGAATCAGGCATTTAGTGCAGATAATTTATTGGTGAACCCTCCAAATTAACATGTAGTTCAATCCCTGAAAGACCATTTAATACAGTGCTTTTCTGACAAATCAGTTCTTTTTGCAGACTTCAATTTATACTACTTTTTACCGTTCGATAAAAAACAAACGCCCCATGTTTCATCAATTAATTGATTCCGGTCGAAAGCGAACAACATTATTCCTGCTGGGTATGTCAGTCTTTTGTTTTTCACTTTCAGCAGTACGATACTATTTCACCGGATCCGGTTTGTTTTTATTCCTCAATTGGAACCTGTTCCTTGCATTCATTCCATGGTGTGTAGGGACTCTTCTTTCGACCTGGAATGATAAGCTGGGAAATTTTCTGGCTCCGACAATTCTGCTTGCAGTATGGTTATTATTTTTTCCCAATTCGCCTTATATCCTGACGGATCTGTTTCATCTCAAATCAAGAAACCCGGTTCCGATTTGGTACGATCTTGTGGTGATACTTTCCTTCGCCTGGACCGGACTGGTATTTGGATTGTTGAGCTTGCTGGATATTGAAGCAATGCTCTTGCGAAGAATTCATCCCACATTCGTCGGCATTATTTCAAGTTTACTTTTATTCATTGGAAGCTTCGGAGTCTATTTGGGCCGCTACTTACGATGGAACAGCTGGGATTTAATCTCTGAGCCAAGCCCCCTTCTCTATGATATCGGTGATCGTATTGTGAATCCTCTTTCTCACCCTCAAACCTGGGGAATGACCTTGCTCCTTGGAATTTTATTGAATATGATTTTCTGGTCAATGAAATTAATGAAAAACGGAACGACCTTGAAGACAGCATATCGACAGTAAACTTAAAATGCTCATCAAGTTTTTTGCATTGAAGAAAATTAAACAGGCATATATCCGGAACAATAGTACATCACTCGATTTTGTATTTTGTACGTTCGCCTCTCGTCCCACGTCCCTCATTTAAAAAAAAAGGGCGGTCAATTCCAATGACCGCCCTCCTTTTTACAGAAAATAAATTACCGCACTACTAATTTATAATTGTAGGTATTATCTCCTTTATTGATTTTAATCTGGTAAACTCCTGCAGCAAGATCATCCACATTGAATTGGTTGCTCATCGCATCAAAACGTACTTCACGGATGAGACGAACAGATGCATCGTAAATGCTAAGGTAAACTGTTGATGCTACATCAAGATTCACATTCACCATGCTGCTTGCCGGATTCGGATATATTGAAATGCCCGAATGCAAACCTGCTTCATCGATACCGTTCAGGATATCAGCAATAACAGGAACACGGTTGCTCACGCAAACTGGACCTTGCTCTTCGATTTCCCAATCGAAGAAATAATAATAATAATTTGCTCCCTGATTAGAACCTGTGATCTGAACAGTATTGTTCGGTGTAACATATGGATACACAACTCCATTTGTGCTGCGTTGTAACCGTGGACCATCGTGATTGAATGTGCTTTGGTTAACAGTCACATTCGTTGTAAGAAAATAATTGCCCGGAGTAAGCGCGAAATTCAAGGTCACTCGGGAAGAATCGACAGGAATATTTACAGAAGCAGATTGAAGCACTGTACCGGAAGTATTCGTCAGTTGAACTTCACGTACACCGACAGAATCAGTATACACTTTCACCGATTTTAAAGTGCATGCAGTGTTCACGGTAAATTCAATGGTTCCATTCGTAGTGGGACCGCTGAAAGCTGTTCCCTGATGGTAAGCCATTCCTGTATTTCTTAGTGGACCCGGATAAGCTGTCCGGTTTTCTACCCAATAGGTTGTTGGTGTCGAAAGCACCGGTGTTGTAAACGTTGCTCCTTGTCCCACCAATGTTCCTCCTGTTTGTGAATCATACCAATACAAATCATTACCGGTAGCAGTGAGCTGAACGGATGATGGCCCAACTGCACTTGCACCACTTGCAACAGGATCTGCAGAGCTCAAAAGATCAACAACAATTACGTCTGAAGTAAATTGTCCGCATGCCCCTGTGATTGTTACTGTATACGAGCCCGGTGTGGTAACATTGATCGACTGTGTTGTACTTCCATCAGACCAATCGTATGCAACGGCAACAGAACTGAGGAGTGTTACTGAACCACCTGCACAGAAACTAAGATCTCCGGAAGCTGAAATACTTGGTGTTTCATCCGGATTCAAAGAAATTTCAAGAGTCGGAGAAAGATCGGTGCAGGCACTGCCATCGGAAACCAGCACATTGTATGATCCCGCTGCAGAGACTTGAATCGATGCAGTGGTTTCTCCTGTCGACCACAAATAGGATGAAAATCCTGCTGCAGCATTGAGTGTGATTGTCTGTCCTGTGCACAAAATATTCGGACCCGAAATCAGGTTTCCCGAAAGAGAGCAATTGCTCTCAACAACAGTTACAAACTGGTTTGCATTGAGGTTATATAATGTCGTTGTAATTCCGGAAGGAAACCAAATGACAGCTGAATCAACTTCTACATTGTTTCCCAATCCAAAATGCAGCTGGGATGAATTACATGTGCCATAACTTTCACCTGCGCGAATTTCACGTACCTGTACTCCCCAAGGTCCATAAATTGTTGCACGGCCGCCAATGGCTCCTTTGTTGCTTACAGTTCCACGTAAATCAAAAGTGATGAAGTGATTTGAATTTCTATTGTTCAGATAAGCTACATCCTGAATACTGGTTGGGTCAGTATAAATATCACCATAGGACGCATAGATATCAATAAATCCATCGTGGTTGAGATCCCCGGATGCAAAAGAGAGCATGCCATTGTTGGCAAACAATCCGTTCAGCTGAGTAAATGTAAGGTCACCATTGTTTTTCCAGAACATCCATTCTGATCCTGTTACCAGAATATCTGCAAAACCATCGTTGTCGAAATCTTCTACTACTGATTCAATTGGTGTGATTGCGTTTGTATGAAATCCGGTTGACAATAATTCCGTGTAATGGCCGCTTCCATCATTTTGAAAAATCTGGCTCGTGTGGTCGTGGTTGGTAAGAACCAAATCCAGATCACCATCGTTATCCAGATCACCAAAGCTGGACGTCCAGGTTTGCCAACCGATATCAATTCCATAGGCATTCGCCTGTTCAGTAAAATTGTTACTCCCGTCATTCACAAACATTCTGTTGATACGACGTAAATCTGTTGGACTGCTCGTACTCTGCCGGCAGTGTGCAACATACAAATCAAGATCACCGTCGTTGTCAAAATCGATCCAGGCACTTCCGTAGTTTCCGGAATCTGCCGGATCGCCACCGTAATTGATGCCGGGATTTACTGCGAAATTCACCATCGTGGAAATATTGAGATTCCCTGCACCATCATTCAGGTACATATGGGCTGCAGCATTGTCATCGCAACAGAACAAATCGATCCAGCCATCATTATTGAAATCACAAAAGCTTGCGTTTTGCAAGAAGAATCCGGAATTCTGAAGAGTAGAAACAGTAGTAGTTACTGTACCTCCGGATTCAAATAATTTCACAAACATGATTCCACCATCTCCATCCATAACGGCATCTTTCCATCCGTTCTGATCAACATCGGCACATGTCATTGCCCATGCACTGGAAGAGCCGATGTCGTATAAAAACTGAGTCGTGTAACTTCCATCGCGGTTTTGCAAACTGATGTACAAACGATGACCCTGATCCATACGGAGCACGTCATCCATACCATCAAAATTTACATCTGTTACAGTAACAGCACAACCACTGTACATTCCTCCCAGATTGAGATTCGTGTTTGAATCTGTGAATGCAAGTTGTCCGTTTGCCGAATACACGCCGCAAACGAAAACCGAAATCACCATCATTAGCATACCCTTTAACGTAGAGTGTTTCATGGATTTGTTCTTAAGATTGGTTTAGGTATTTTTTGTTTTTAATTGCGTTTTAAAATTTTTCCATTCCACACACCTTGATTCGTTTGAATTCTTACAAGGTAAGTTCCCGGACGACCGTTGAAACTAAATGGTATTACATCGGTTCCGGATTGCGGATTCAAATTCAATACCAATCGTCCTTCAACATCAAACATTTGAATGTTTTGCACTTGTGTTCCTCTTGATGCCTTCGCTGTCAATCTTCCATCGATAGTGACTGTAGGGAAAACCTGAATCTGTTGCGAGAGGTGAATTTTAGACTCACCAGTAATGCTTAGTGACAAACTATCTTCAAGCATTTTTAATGGTTGCTTGTCGGCCGACTGATACATGGTACGAAAGGTGTCAATCTCCGCGCTACTCAGAGTAAACATTTCATCCAGCCATTTTGGTGGAACAGATTGATAGAATAAACGAGCGTATACTTTAATTGCTCCGTTCACATTTTGCATTGGAACGTGAAAATGTACTTCATCGGCTCCGCTGCCTTCTGTTATTCCGCTTTTGTTGAAATCAGGATCTGCAAGTGCATCCGCAGAAATCTGAACAGTATCGTAAACGTTATGTTGTGTTGTGAATCCCAATGGCGGCAAACGATTGTCTTTTAAGAGAACAGCTGCACGCTCGAGTACAGAAGTAAAATTGCTGTTCACATCTCCCATTACCATTTCGTAAATTTGTGGAATGTCGGATTGCGAAATGAAATCATGATGAGTTTCATAGGCTGGATTCTCGCCAACTACACGGGCATCCGGAGTAAATGTTCCGGATTTGAAGATCGTATCCCCGATTGCATCCAAAACCACAAATTGCAGCACTGCACGACGGGAAGGATAACCGGAAGGAAACTTGTGCCCGACTTTATTCTGCAGATGCACACGGAAAAAACCTGTATCACTGGCAGCACTGTCGAAGGAAACAGTCATCTCAACAGAATTCAGCATCAGATTCGCTTCAGTTGCCTGGATCGTAGAATCAAATCGTCCATCCTCCACATCTACGCCAAGGCTGGTCTTATTGTTTTGTATAAGTTTCAACATGAACGAATTTGCTCCTGCAAAAACATGCTGATTAAAAGGAAAACGTGGTTGCAGTGCAATGAAACCATTGGCGATAACCACTGGATCCGTCAATTGCGGCATGTGGCAAGTCTGGCACTTGATATTGTTTGCCGGGAAACTTGAATTCAGGTATTCGTGGTAAGTAGCCTGTTCTATAAATTCACCACCTGTTAGATTTCCACTCAAATCAGCCGTTTCGGTTATCAATGTATGACAAGAAGAACATTGACGCGACTGATCCATGTGTGTACTGAATGTTGGAGTATATCCTTCGTACAATTGCATTGGACCAACTTCCGGCAAAGTAAAAGGTCCATAAATATGACGCGTTGTATCGTAAGGAATGATCCCGGAAAATGTCGTTCCGACAGTTGAATCGATTGCATGACAACTCACACAATTTACTCCATCCAATCCAAGCGTGTCGTTAACGATATCGCTAAGGCGGTAATACTGGTTTCCATGATACACATGATTGTATCGTCCGGAAGGTGCGTGGCAGGATGTACATTTATCCTGCAAAGGTCCTTCGTGCGGCGGGTTCACAAGAATCTCCTGGCTTACTTTGGCACGCCACAATGGATCTTTTGAAGAGAGTGCCATCATGCTGCTTTCCCAGTGCGAAACCAGATTAACATCATTTCCATTCTCGTCAATGTTCGCTTGCGCTGTGGTATCATGACCATGACAACCACGACAGCTGAAGGAAGAAAGAAACCATTCACCCGGACCGATCGGCGTTCGGGATGAGTTCATATTTTTCAGAATGATGAGCTCAGTAGGCGTATGGAATGTATGAACCGGATCCTGGCTTTCAGATGCAAGACTCAGGACAAATGCCAGTGAGCCGAGCAATAATACAATAGTTACCTTTTTCATTCGGGGGGTGAAAACCTAAGATTGGTCGCAGGAAGCCGTGAAGACCTTTTGACAAATCTATTAAATCTAAATGGTTTAATGAAACTTCCCGAAAGCCTTTGTTATCGAGGTGTTCCGGAAAGCATCCATCGACTGGAAAATTCAAATTATTGTACTTTCCAGGGAAAACATTGTTTTTTCCTGTTGCAATTCCTTAAATTTTAGATCTGACCTTTTTCTAAGAATTGTATATTCACCGTAGATTAAGCTTCTCGAAAAAAAATCTTTATGAATTGGATACTATTGGTCCTGGCCGGGCTTTTTGAAGTGGGATTCGCAACATGCCTTGGAAAAGCAAAAACTGCCTCCGGAAACCTCGTAATGATGTGGTGGACCGGCTTTTTCGTATGCCTGGGTCTAAGCATGTTCCTGCTTTATAAAGCAACACTGTCACTCCCGATTGGTACTGCTTATGCTGTATGGACGGGTATTGGTGCTGTCGGAACAGTCCTCGTGGGAATATTCATTTTTAAAGAACCTGTCGATTTCTGGAGACTATTTTTCCTCTCTACTTTGATCGGCTCCCTGCTCGGCTTAAAAATAGTCTCAGCCTGAAAATTTCCTTTTCGGAAAATCATTCAATGAAACTTGAGTGCAGGGAAATAATTAAGGCTGCTGAATCAACATTCGCTGAATGAAGCTGTCTTTTCCATCACTCAAATGCACAGTATACACACCGGCACTGAGCTCCGGAACAAAGAAAGTAGTTGATGAAGAAGCGTTCACCGGCGAAGAAAACACAACAGCTCCAAGAGTGTTGAATACCTTCAAGTCATAATCACCGGTATCCTCTCCTTCAAATGAAAGTGTAAAGGTTCCAGTGTTGGGGTTAGGGAAAATAGTAAACAATCCTTTTGATTCAACCGAACGAATTGCAATGATATTGGAATTGCTAAACGTTCCATCAAAATCTGTTTGTCGGAGTCGGTAATAATTCAGACCTGTTTTTGCATTACGGTCGAGATAAGAATAGGAGTGTTTCTCTGTACTGTTCCCGGCTCCGTCCAAATTTGCAAGCTCTTCAAAATTACTTCCATCAGCACTGCGCTCGATAGTGAAGTAAGCATTGTTGATTTCAGAAGCCGTCTGCCAGTCAAGAACATTTCCTTTCCAGGTATTCTTACCGCTAAAGCTGAGCAATTCAATGGGGAGAGGTGAAGTAATTTTTGTGTACCAAATCGGAGAGGTCCATGCAACATTCCCATCGGCCTGAGTGATCTCTGCATAATAATAATAGGTGCCTGTAGTAAATGTGTGCGTGAAGGTGAGTGTGCCGGAATTTGTATTCGAAGTAAGCACTGTCGGAGTAAGATTGCTTCCGGGAACTCCATAAAACAAACGAATCTGCGTAACGGTTTCTCCATCCGGATCGGATGCATTCACGGTGAAAGTTGGGTTTACTGTTTGCACAACAATACTTCCCATCGGCAAGGTTCCATTTGCATTAAACGTCACCTGGAAATTAAAATCTTCTGTTGCGTAAAAACGCATGTTCAGGATTCCGTCGAGAATGGCAGACTGAGTGCGTGCTGTGGCGAGAATCACAGTACGTCCCTGGTTTGATTTTCCCATGGTTGCAGAATTGTGATTGTCCATATCCGCAAGCGGACCGAGATGATATCCTTTTGCGAGCATGTCTTTGAAATACGATACTGTATTGCTCGCTGCGGGATCAGTATAACTCACATTGGTCGAAAAAGCCGGACCATTTTTTACAGCGACACCAACAATGGCATTGTCGTACGTTCCATTGTAAGGATTGCTCTTGATGTTTCCGAAGTCAGTTGAATTCGGATGACAAAGTGTTGCAAAAGCATTCGGTGTGGAAGCTACCAAATTGAGAACTGTATTGTAATCTCCTTTTGCAACATATACATCGTAGTTTCCGGTATTCCATCCCAACAACTGATTGATGCCATATACATTGATGTGACCACCGGTTGAGATCGTTCCCCATTCCATTCCATACATTGCCACGAAACTTGGATTGCTTACCATGTAAGCAGCAGCTTCCGAAATTCCACTTGCATATTTCGCTCTTGTCATCACCGGACCTTCGTTGTGGTTGTGATCCGAAATTCCCATGTAATCAAAATAGAGCGCGGTGCTTGCATCCGAATAACAACAGGTCGGACTGTTCGCTCCATTGCAGAGATTGTCTACATCACCATCAGAATAATCGGAGTGTGCATGAAGATTACCAAAATATTTAGTGTACGCAGGAACTGAAATTGTCGTTGCGGATGCAGTAGGCATTGGCGTACTCAGGTAATTCGAATTGCATCCCGTACCATTCATTTCAAAGACTGCGAAGTAATACGTAAAACCAGGAAGCAAACCGGTCACAGTACATGCGTTGCCTGTTCCCAGGTAGACTGCATATTCACCGGGCGCCGTAGATGAGCCAAGTCCATAAGCAGACTTCGCAGTGTAGACGATGCCATCAACCGGAGGTGTTGTAATTGCACTGATTCCTTTGCACAGCACAATACAAAAAGAACCATTTCCCCGTGTCCAACTTAGTTGGATCGAATTCGAAAGAGCAGTCGTTGTTGTTAAACCGGAGCTTTGTACATTCGGTTCTGTAGCGAGCAAGCAACCAATGGTTGTTGCAGATCCAAGTGCCGGAGTACTGAGTAAAAAATTTGTGGTACAACCGGTTCCATTGAATTCAAACACACTGTAGCTATAAGATGTATTCGGATTCAATCCGGTGACTGTACACGTAGTGCCGCTACCCATATATACGACATACTCATTCGCTGCCATGTTTGTGCCACTTCCAAATGTTGTACTTGCGATATATGCACTACCATCGGCAGGTGTCGAAACAACAGCACCTGCCTGATGCATAATGACAATACATTCACTTCCGTTTCCTCTTGTCCAGTTCAAGGTCATTGCATTCGCACCAATTCCGGAAACGGCTTGTGCTGTTGCGGGTGTTGTAGGTTCAGGATTAATACTGCAGGCATTCGGAATATAGATGTTATCAAAAGTTCCAAAATCCGTTGCTCCGGTAGCATGGTTCCACAAGCAGCCGAGGAACATCAAGTCTGTGCTGGTATATGTACCGTCTGTTCCGTTTGTTGCTGCTCCCCAAACCACCAGGCTCGGATCGATAAAGGGTCCCGGCAATCCATTGTTCGATACATACAAGCTCCAGGAATTTCCTACCGGATTATAGACAACTTTGATTGCATGATATTCATTTGCAAAATCAGTTGGTGGTGCAAGAATCTGTGTGATGTTTGCAACCGGCGACATTCCTGCAGCAAATCGAACCAGACGAATGTTGTCGGAAGTTCCTGAATTTCCCAGGACAACAGCATATCCACTTCCTGTTAAAAAATTGCTGGAATTACAACCGAGGACAAAGGCCATTCCGTAATTGCTTGCATCAAAACCGGAAGGATCTGTTCCCGTTTGACGCATCTTGACCATCCATGTCAAAACACTCGTATTTGTATTGTAAACAGTATTGTAATTGGTAGAAACATCCCGCCAGATGTAGTCGCGGCCGGCTGTTGTAGAACCCATCGAAAGATAGGTGTTGGCCGCAACGGTAGCTCCGGTATTTGCTACGGTTTCAGTTTCACTCCACCCATTTCCAACCACATTACTCGTTGTTCTGTTAAAATCATCGAGTAAAACCGTCTGACCATACAAACTCTCACCTCCAATGAAGCAAAGTGTTACTAAAACAGATAGACGATAAATTAGCTTTCGCATTCCGGGTTTGTAGTGATGAAATGACATTTTAAAGCAATGCCTTTAAAATGTTAAAAATCTGCGTAAATATAGTAAATTGAGGACCTTAGATGCTGTTTATTATGTGAAGATATGTCTGCGAATGGTAAAAAAATGAGGCTTTTTAGGGTAAATATCCCCTGCCGATTGTTTGTATTTTGTTATCTATTTGATTATAAATGAATTATAAATGACAAATTCCCTTCACACAAGCTGGAAGAATGACAATTCAGAGATTGCTTAGAAGACAAATTGCAACATTTTGATGGTAAAAAACAACCATTTGATAGTCAAAATTAAATATTAGTCTATCAATTGCTTGTTAATGAATATAAAGAGAATCAAATGACGACTATCTCTTCTCTCAATTTGCCATCAATAAATTGCTGCAGATCAGATTCATTTTTCCTGCCTCTAATTCTGCTGTAATTTCTCCTTCCTGGTTTACAAATAATCCTATCCATTCCTTTTCTTACCTTTGAGAATCAGTATTTGTATACAACAACTAATTCGGTCACCGGGAAGCAGCCGGAAAATAGCCTTGATTTTCATTGCAGGCCGGATCTTTTAATCATTGCTTTATATCCGATCGAAAGTGGACTTCTCTGAATTTGGCTTATGTGACCCTTTAATGGATGGACTGGATTCTATGGGTTTTTCCAAACCAACACCCATCCAGGAACAAGTGCTTCCCGTAATCCTTAAAGGCCGGGATGTCATCGCATGTGCGCAGACAGGTACTGGAAAAACGGCGGCATATCTGCTTCCGCTTTTGCATAAGATTTCTCAAAATTCAATGGCGCATACTTCTGCATTGATCATTTCACCCACACGTGAATTGGCTCTTCAGATCGATAATGCATTTCAGGGTTTTGCTTATTTCACGCATGCAAGTTCTATTGCTGTTTACGGAGGAAGTGATGGAATGACCTTTGACCGTGAAAAGAAAGCACTCACAGAAGGTGCCTCCGTCATCATCGCAACTCCCGGACGATTGATGAGTCATCTGAATCTGGGTTATGTGAAATTTGATCAGTTGGATTGTCTGGTTTTGGATGAAGCCGACAAAATGCTCGACATGGGTTTCTATGATGATATCTTAAAAATCATCCGTCACCTTCCGGCGAAAAGACAGAATTTATTTTTCAGTGCAACCATGCCGCCCAAAATGCGTGAGCTTGCCAAAAAGATCCTCAACGATCCACTGGAAGTGAACATCGCTATCAGTAAACCGGCAGAAGGAATTTTACAAGGCGCATATCTCACTTACGATACCCAAAAAACTCCACTGCTGGTAAAAATTCTTTCGGATAAAAATCTCGCCAGCGTACTCATCTTTGCGTCCACTAAATCCGGTGTAAAAGCACTTGAAAGAGAATTGCAACAGCGTAAATTACCGGCCAAAGCAATCCACAGTGATCTTACACAGGACGAAAGAGAAAGTGTGTTGCTAAGTTTCCGAAGTAGAAATACAAAGATTCTCGTTGCTACTGATATTCTTTCACGTGGAATTGATATAGACAATATCGGACTGGTTTTGAATTACGATGTTCCAGGCGATGCTGAAGATTATGTTCACCGTGTCGGGAGAACTGCACGAGCGGAATCTACCGGAGAAGCCATCACTTTCATCAATGATAAAGATCAACGCAAGTTCGCAACAATTGAACAGTTGATCGAACGTGAAATTCCAAAGTATCCGATGCCGGTAGAATTTGGGGCCGCTCCGGAATGGAGTCCGGGTTCGAAATCTAAAATCTTTCACCGTCCAACCGGTGGTGGCAAGAGCGGTGCAGGTGGAAAAGGAAGAAAAAATTTCCGACACCATAAAAAACCGCGACCACAAGCTTAATTCGATTGTGCTTTTTTCTGCGATAGAACATAAACCTATTCTTATTTCAAGCTGTGGTCATGTGTAATTCAGCAATTCAAAAAAATCTTTTCTTCGCTTTCATCTGCCTCTTTCTTTTCACAAGTGAAAGCAGAACCGGTTTTGCTCAGTCAACACCACTGCTGACTAAATTCAACGGAACGGCATACAACAATCAGGTTTACTTAAGCTGGGAAATCGGACAAGGCAGCACCTGTAACGGAATTGGTGTCATGCGTTCAGTGGATAGCGTATCTTTTGTTGAAATCGGAAGTATCGAAGGAGTTTGCGGCAGTACTTCTGAACCGCAATCGTATACGTTTACTGATCTCACTCCGCAATCGAATCGTACAAATTATTATCGCCTGAACCTGGCGGACTTGCATTTTCAAGTGTACTAAAAATTCATGTACAACAAATCGGTGAATCGGGATACGAGATCCGGCAGAATGCTTCTACAGGCAATCAGGTTTTTCTTTTCGAAAACCCCAGCCATCAGAAAAGGCAATTTGAATTGTTTTCTGTTTCGGGTAAGCTTGTGTTCAGTCAATCCGGAACCGATGATTTTTTTGAAATCGAAACGAAATCCTTAGGAAGCGGCGTTTATTTCTTTTCAATTTCGGGAAGGGAAGATGCACGAATCATTTCCGGGAAAACCATTGTGGCAGACTAAAGCGCACATTCTTTTCTTGTGCGAGAGCATTCATTCTGAAATCAGAACAGGATGCTATTCAAACAAATGTCTATAAAAATTTGGATTCATTATGGAATCCTGATTCAAAAGCATCTGGGAGAAAAAGAAAATCATGAAAAAACTTCCTGTTCTAACCATCATCTTGCTCATCCTGTTCGGTAAAACCGGCATTTTTGCAGAAGCAATCAAAACAACAGACGCCAAAGTTTCAAAAGCTACCGTCTATCTCAGTGGAGCACAGCTTACATGTGCTACCGATTTTACTGCAGTACCCGGCATCAACCACTTTGTTTTTGAAGGTGTCTCGCCCAACCTGGACAAAAATTCAATTCAAGCATCTGCAAAAGGAAATTTTGTAATTATGGATGTAAAATTTGAAACAAAATTTAATGATCAACCGAAAAAATCATCCTCGAAATTGGTCGACAGGGCATTAAAAGCAGCCAATGACTCTCTTGTCATGCTCAATTTTGAAATGGAGGAATTGAATGAGCAATTGAGCGGACTTGTTACAGAAAAAAACATATTGCTCAACAACCGTCTCCTCAAAGGTGAATCATTGCGTGATACACTTGATATGTTTAAAGAGGGTATCGCGTTTCTGCGTCAACGTTTAATTAATATCAGTACAGAAACAACGGGTTTAAAAAAGAAAATCTTTTACAAACAGGAATTAAAACAAACCCTCGATCTAAGAATTGCCGCTCTCAATAAAGTAAACGCAGCAAGCGAAGCTCCGGTGCAGGAAGCAGAGCAAACTATCGTGGTCATGGTTTACGCGGAGGCTGCAGCCACTGCAGAAGTTTCCGTTTCCTTCTTTGTTCAGCAGGCGGCATGGTTACCTTCTTATGATTTGCGTGCAAATACAAATGGCACAATGGATTTGTCCTACAAAGCAGAACTCCGGCAACAAAGCGGAATGGATTGGAAAAATGTCGCGCTTACATTGAGCACCGGCAATCCTTCTCAAAGTACGATCAAACCTGAACTCAGTCCGTTTTACCTGAGCTTTGTCCAGAATTTCCGGGCGAAATACAAAAACGAAATACGGGAAACAGTTGCGGCAGGCGCTTTGTCTAAAATAACTGACGATGAAAAAATGCCAAAAGACATCATGGCGGATGCTCCTACACTCGCAGAATTTATTTCTGAGAATGAAAAAATGATTCAGACCGAATACGACATCAAATTGAAATATTCAATCCCAAATGATCCGAATATTCACGTCGTTGCAATACAAAACAAAACCCTGAAATCCACTTACAAATATTCTGCGGTACCTAAATTGGATTTGAATGCCTACCTGCTTGCCGATGTAAATAACTGGAGTGAAATGAATCTCCTTCCCGGAAATTCGCGAATTTATTTTGACGGAAATTACCTGGGCACCTCAGTACTCAATCCGGAAGCTTCTGTTGATACGCTTTCCCTCAGTCTGGGCAGAGATCGCGCGCTCCTGGTGAGCAGAAAAAAATTAAAAGACAAAACAAAGGAACGGATCATTATCGACGAGAAAACCATTTCCATCACCTATGAAATTACCGTTCGGAATACAAAATCATTCCCGGTGAAAATGGACGTGACCGATCAAATTCCGCTAAGCCAGGACCCGGATATTAAAATCGCTCTTATCAATGGAGACGGTTCCTCCCTCGATGCAGAAACCGGAATCCTTGTGTGGGATCTTTCACTGAAAGCAAACGAAAGCAAAAAACTGAAATTCACGTACGAAGTGAGAGTACCGAAAAACAAAAATCTGGCTGGACTCTAAAAAAGCATAGCCGACCTGCACCATGCAGGTCGGCTTTTTTTTCTCACGTCTTTACGAAATTGAATGTCCCTGCATTCATCAGGATTTCTATCTTGCATTCAAATTCCTGTGAAAGCAAAAATCATCAACATATCGCTTGTTCTCCTCATCCTTTTTAAACTCGTGCTTTCATTTATTCAGCAAGCCCGAATTAGTCTGGATGGTGATATGGCCAGTATTATTGTTCCTTCGAAGAGCTATGAAAAGGTAATGCAGGATCCCTTTGCGCTCAGTGTTTTACTGAAACATGAATCCTACGCTGCGCCCAACCGGTCTTTTGCACATTGGATGATGGCAGACTATTTTCGGACGGTTCCCTTTTTCATGCAGAATTTCACGAACAAAATTGATAGTATATATGCATCTGTTGCACTTGCGAAAGTATTAATGCAGGCATTCCTCCTCTATCTTCTCGCATCGCTTGCAGGCGGAACACGCAAGATCAGGAGCAGGGAATTTCTTTTCCCGGCAGTGCTGATTTCATTTCTATTTCAAACAGCCGGATTCAATCAATACATCGGAGTGATAGATCGATCCATTACCTATGCTTTTTTTTATGCACTCCCGATGAGTTTTCTCGTTTTGTTTTTTCGAATGCTCTTTTTTATTGAGAAAAATGGAGGATGGAAAAATGCAGGCATCATCCGGAAAATAACATTGATAGCACTCCCTGTCCTCATTTCCCTGAGCGGGCCTTTGAATCCCGGTGTTGCACTCATAGTATGTGTCCTCATCTTTTGCAATGAATTTTGGAAGACAAAAAGCAGGAATGAAAATATATTTTCAACTCTCTTCGCAAGAATCAAACAAATTCCACAATCCATCCGCATCACATTTCCCATTCTCATTTTATTGAGTATGTATTCCTGGTACATCGGACAATTTAATTCGGAAAATTTTAATTTTTCTTTGCCAATAAAAGAACGTTACCTCCGCATGTTTGATGTGATGCCGGATTTTTTCTTTGGCAACAGCGCTTTGCCGGTTCTCATTCTGTTCATCCTTCTGAACTTCATCTTCCTCCGCTTTACTCCGAATACAAAAGAACGGTCTGATCTTTTTCAATCAGGGAAATTAATTCTCATCTTTTCACTTGTCTATCTCTTGCTACTTCCACTGGGAGGTTACCGCGGATACAGACCCAGCATTTTACGATGGGACACTTTTGTTCCGGTTTATATTTGTCTCTATTTTCTTGCGGGATATACTTCTGTTGTGTTGTTCAAACAAATTCTGCCGCAAACACGAAAAATTCAATTTGTATGGCTCCTCTCTTTTTGTGTGTACTTCTTCATTCCCGATGCATCCTTGTATAAGGACAACAAATACGAAAGACTTCGATTAAAAGACCTCGCCAATTCACAGGAAGAAATGGTAGAACTGAAAAACGACTGCACAGTTATGGCTTGGGTGCTTCTGAGGGATTACAGGGAATCAGAATTGAATTGCAAGCTCTTAAAATATTGGGGAGTAATTGAAAAACCGAGGTTTTATTTTCAGAAGTAGTTAGACTATTCGAAAAAAGAGATTCTGAAGTGTCCCAGCGGGTTATTGGGGATCTGACAATCCTTATTATTCCTTTGCAGCAATCAATATTTTACGATTTTATATACAGTGCCATTTTCTGTTTTCAAAAAATAAATTCCGGAAGAAAAATTAGAAATGTTAATTGACTCATTCATTGCTTTCAAATCAAACTGTTTCAAATAATTTCCTGTAATAGAATACACATTTACAGATTCAGGGAATTTATTAGTTGTGATACGAAGAATATCTTTGGTCGGATTGGGTGAAATTTGAATTTCATTTTGGAAGGAGTTTCTGAAATTGAATTGGTGCCTACAAAGGAAATTTTTGCTGTCCAGATGTCTCTACAATCAAATAAAGTACAATCCCCAATCTCCGCGTGATGATCAGTAACTTGTCCGTTAAATGAGACGGTTTCACCGGTTGTCAGATAAGATTCGTTATTAATCACACAGATGGAATGTGGCAAATCCTCATCACTTCCGCCAAAGCAGTTTCCACCAAGAAAGTTTCCAATAGAATCGGTATGAAACACCCAGAAGTCAGTATATCCGTGAGCACCAGTAACATTTCCGTCAAAGGAACCTGAATTGCCTAAATAAACCAATTCATGATTTGGTGTTTCACTGACAGAAACTGCCCAATCGTAAGTTGAGCCCCCATAACATTTTTGCCATATCAGATTTCCTCCGTAATCTAGTTTGATCGACCAAACATCATTTGCTCCATGATTCCCTGATACCTGAATATCATTGGAATTAGTTTCTCCCGTGATCAATAGAGTACTATCAGATAAATTTGTTAAAGCGTCAGGTGCATCATCTGATAAACCTCCATAACACCTTGCCCAAGTTATTGATCCGGTTGAATCCAGTTTGACTACCCAAAAATCCGAACCACCAATCAAACCCGCAACATCTCCGCCGGGAACAGAAGCAATAGAACAAACTACAAAACTATGATCGTAGGTTTCGGTAATTTGACCACAATATTCATAAAGTGCACTTCCAAGACATCTTTGCCATTGTAAATTCCCGAATTTATCCAATTTGAGTACCCAAACATCAGGGTCACAACCTGCACATGAATGTTGGCCAATCACATCACCATCTGTTGAATAAGTATTACCTGCAAGAATATATCCGGAATCAGTTGTTTGATGAATATCTTTTATGTCTTCAACGTCCGTCCCACCATAACATTTCTGCCATTGAATAACTCCATTCGAATCCAATTTGACGATCCAATAATCTGACATGCCATGATTGCCAGAAACATCATGATCATTAGACAATGTAAAACCAGCGGCAATAAATCCACCATCAAATGTTGTATCAATTGATTGAAAAAAATCTGATGAAGAACCTCCATAAGAATTCCTCCATAAAATATTTCCAAGTGTATCTAACTTCATCACCCAAGCATCGGCAGGCCCGAGAGGATTTGTAATGTCGCCATTAGATGAAAAGACACATCCGGCAACAATGTATCCGCTTCTTCCAATTTTACATGAATAAGAATAATCATTTAAGTCTCCACCATAACAATGGCCCCAATCAAGTTGTGGAATTTGTGAAGAGCCATGCACTGCGAACAGCAACAAATTAAAAATTAAAGAAAGTGTTGACCAATATTCTTTCATTTTGATTACATTTTAATAATCCCCGCAGGGACAGATGGTCAATTTATTATCAAGGAACCATTCAACATATTTCCTTTACTATTAACAAGCATATAAAAGTAAACTCCCGCGGATAGATTACTCCTGTAAAGAGTAGTATTTAATCCGAAAACAATCTGCCTAAACACAATTTCCCCAAATGAATTATACAATATAAAATTGGAATTAATAAAATTTACATCCCAAACTGTCAGTGTAGACGAATTGTTGAATGGATTTGGTGCAATATTTAATTTGGAATTCACTTCCGGAGAACGAATCCCATTCAGGGGACTACAAGGTTCAGTTCCGTCAGGATAAATTAGGGTATCCTGTTTGAAACACAATAAACTATATTGTTCTTCAAACAGATTGCATACTGGAGACAATAATCCATAAGTAGTTCCAATTCCTTCAATCAACATTTGATTTGCTGCTCCTCTCCATGCCTTTCTGTAATTACCACCAAGAAATACTGAGTCAATTGAGCTCACAACAAAAGGAGTTATACAAAAAAATCCACTGGCTGGCCATCCTTTCACAGTATCACCTATAGAAAGGTTAAAATCACATAATACATTCTCAGTGTTTGTTCCTGGCGAGACAAAGAATACCTGACGTAGGTTTGTATCCTGCCTGTAACAACCCTGATAGCCGATTGGAAAACCATTGCAAGAAGGGGAATAAATATCGACAAATTCCGGGGTTTGGAGAGAATGATAGGTTACTCCATTTATGCTTGTATCCGGACCAATAATGGTTGAATAATAAAGCTCTATCCAACAACCGGAGGATGAATAATAAACATTATTCCAAGACGCATTTGACTCGGGGAAGGGATGATAAACATCGGTTTGAGCATTCGAAAATATACTCAAAAATAGAAAACTCAAAAAAAGAATTGTTTTCATTCTGGTTAAACTAAAAAATCACATTCATTATGCATGCTGACATGTTTGTATATTAATTAAAGATACAAACTATTCTCAAACAAAGAGGTGCGGTTGTTGATGCCGTTGCCTTAATAAAAGCGTCTTTTTCACCAACACGAATTGAAGCCTGATTTCTTCGGCTATCTTTGTGCCCGTTTAGAAATCTATGAAGGCAGCAGTAGCGGTATTAAAAGAATATTTCGGGTTTTCGGAATTCAGGTTGAATCAGGAAGCGATCATTCGTGCAGTGATGCAGAAAAAGGATGTACTTGCCCTGATGCCGACAGGTGGTGGCAAATCCGTTTGTTTCCAGGTGCCTGCCCTGCTCCTGGATGGATTGACTGTTGTGATCTCTCCATTGATCGCACTGATGAAGGATCAGGTTGATAGTTTACGATTAAACGGCATTGAAGCTGCATTTTTGAATTCTTCTCAAACACAGGGCGAACAGGAAGAAATCATCGAAAAACTGAATACCGAAAAACTCAAATTGCTTTACCTCGCTCCGGAACGTATCACGAACTTTCTTCCTTTTCTTCAAAATCTGAACATTGCTCTTTTTGCCATCGACGAAGCGCATTGCATTTCTCACTGGGGTCATGATTTCCGTCCCGATTATCTCAGTCTTTCCAGGTTAAAAGAAAAATTTCCTCAGGTACCTGTCATCGCACTCACCGCCACTGCCGACATCCTTACACGTAAGGACATCCTCGGCAAACTGCATTTAAAAAATCCGGAAGTTTTTATTTCGAGTTTTAACAGGGCGAATATCCGCTATGTGGTTGAAAAGAAAAGAAATCATCTCGAACGAATTGTTGAATACTTAAACGAACACCGCGAAGATTCCGGAATTATTTATTGTCTTTCACGAAAAAATACTGAAGAACTTGCTGCCCAATTGCAGGAAGAAGGTTTTGTCGCTGCAGCCTACCATGCCGGATTGGATAACGAGATCCGAAAAAAACGCCAGGAACAATTCAAACGCGATGAATTAAAAATCATCGTCGCGACCATTGCTTTTGGTATGGGGATCGACAAATCGAATGTGCGTTTTATTCTCCATGTAAACCTTCCAAAGAATATTGAAAGCTATTACCAGGAAACCGGTCGTGCAGGCAGAGATGGTTTGCCAAGTGAAGCAATTTTGTTTTACAGCGCAGGGGACGTGATTACATTGAAAAGCTTCGCGACCATCGAAGGGAACGAAGAACAAAGTAAAATCATGCTCAGCAAACTGGAACAAATGGCCGATTATGCCGGGTCCGGAAAATGCAGAAGAGAAACTATCCTGAATTATTTTGATGAACCCTTCAAAGGACCTTGTGGAAACTGTGATGTATGTATGCAAAGTCATCCAATTCCGCTTTTCGATGGAACAATAATCGCACAGAAAGTATTATCTGCCGTATCGCGATTGAAAGAACGATTTGGAATCGGATATGTAATCGATTTTTTAAAGGGATCGGCATCCGAAAAAATATGGGAAGAACATCGTTACCTCCCCACTTTCGGAAAAGGAAATGAATACACCAGAGATCAATGGCGGGCGTACATCAAAGATCTTCTCGCACAAGGATATCTCAAACAAAGTACAGGGGAATTCGCAGTATTGCAATTGACCTCTGCGGCACAGGAAGTTTTGTACGAAGGAAAAAAAGTATTGCTGGGTGTTTTCAAACGGCGAAAGAAGAAAAGGAAATACGCAAAGAAAGAAAAGCAGTTTCTGATTTTCCTTCTACCATGGAAAGATGCTGCTCGATGAACTGAAACAATTGCGCTTAAAAATCGCGAATCAGGAAAACGTTCCGCCGTATATTGTATTTAATGATTCGACATTGGTGGAACTTGCTACTTTTCTCCCGATTCAAAATGATCATCTGCTTGCGATCACCGGTTTTGGACAGGTGAAGATTATGAAATATGGAAAAGCATTTCTGACAAAGTGAAAGACTATTGCTTCCGCAATAATCTTGAAACTCGGATTCAACAGAAATCCGCTAAATGGAAGCCTGCGAAAGAAAAAGAAAAGCAATCCAAAACAAGCGACACCAAATTAGCAAGTCTCGAACTGTACCGGCAAGGATTAAACATCGATGAGATTGCAAGTAAACGAAGTCTTTCGAACGGTACCATTGTAGGTCACCTCACACACTTTATACTCACGGGAGAAATTAATGTCCTGAAATTTGTTTCCAAAGAAAAAATCGCGCCCATCTTAAAAGCCATTGACGAACACGGAGACAGTCAGCTCACTGTTTTGAAAAACGCCCTGGGTGATGAGTATACGTTTACGGAGATTCGGGCTGTAGTTAATTATCGGAAGAGAACGGTATAAGAGTATGGTATAAAGTATAAGGTTGCTCCCAAATTTCTCGGAACTTACTTTGAAATACGGAAGGCTACCTGATACTTTATAAAGTATAAGGTATTAGGTATAAAGTATAAGGTTGCTCCCATATTTCTGGGCGCTTGCTTTCAAATACGGAGGGCTACCTAATACTTTATACCTAATACCTTATACCATCTTTTCAACCGACACTCTTCAAGACTTCAGCCATGAACACCATTGCCCTCTTTTCCGTCTTCTCCTTGTCAATTGCATTTCCATTTTCATCATAATTTTTCTGAACAAGAAGGACAGGGAATGTAGCGGGAACAACAGAGACATGTACTTTCAGAAAAACAGTTTGTAACATAATCATACAATGTGTGCCTCCAAAATTTCCATCTGAAACAGTTGCAATGCCAACCGGCTTACGGTACCATTCATCGTATAGAAGATCAATAGCGTTTTTTACACTGGCCGGGTATCCGCTGTTGTATTCAGGGCTGACAACAATTACGGCATCCGCTTTTTTAATGCTCTCTGAAAAATGAATGATCTTTTCGGAAGGATTCGGAAGGTGTTTCAGGCGCTCTTCTGACAATGGAAAATTAAGTTCTTTCAGATCGAGCATGACAACTTCAGCCAAACCTTTTTCCTTGATAAATCTTTCAAAAAAAACTGCAACACGATGACTAAGCCTGCCGGTACGAATACTTCCGGAGATAATGGCGATTGTTTTCATAAGCGAAACCGATTGATGATTAAATAAAACTCATAAGCAAAAGCCACAAATGAATTGGCTTATTGAACTTTTTCAAAAAGATACTCCTTCTTCGGATCCAGCAAAGGATGCGAGCCCCGCAAACCATTCGGATCTGCTTTCAAAACAAAATCGTGGAAGAACACTTCCAGCAAAGTAGGGTTAAAGGTAAAGGTAAATTGATTGTCTGTACTTCCTTTGAGATTAAACCGGAATACTTTTTCCTGACTAAACTCCATCATCATCATCAAGGTGTCGTATGCCGCTGCGGGAAAGCGGAGAATCCCATCTTTGTTTGCCTGTTGCTCTTCTTCATGTGTTTTCCCGGAAATAAATCCGTGAACGTACTTTTTGAAAAATGGATTTGGATCATCAATGATGACGGTGAATGTATTCTCTTTCGTTTGTGTACTTGATTTTAAAATAAAGGGATCTCCCGCATCCTTCTTGCTATTCAAAACAACGTTTGAATCTTTCACATGCCATACACCTGAGCCTCCACGATCAAGCGCTCCATAACTAAAATAGAAATCAAAAGTAGAATCCGGATTGAGGCGAAAACCGGAGGCGGTTTCCATTACGCCAACAAGAGAATACTCACCAACTAAAGAATTTGATTGTGCATCCATTTGAAACTTGCTGATTAAAACGATAAAGAAAACAAGCAAGAGTCTGTGCATTCCGGGAAGAATTAATATTTCACGATGTTCTTAAATTGAAACATGCCTGTCTGGCTATTCTCGACTCTCAAAAAATAATTTCCCTGTGCCAATCCATTAAGATGTAGCGTATGTGTGCTTGTAGAAATTCCATTCTCCGAATATAAACCTTGACCGATGCAATCAAAAATTCGGAAGTTAAACAAACCTGCTTCTTTGCCTAAATTGATCTGAAGTAAATCATGAACCGGATTCGGGTACACATCAACTTGCATTGTATTCACTTCATCAACAAGTGTAAATACCGAATCGTTTGCAAAAATTGGCACCGATACACTGGTATGATTGCTTGCATTACTGGTGTACAAAAGATGAGCACGAAGCGAATTGGTGTTTGATGGCTGGCATGCAATATCAATACCATGCGCTTCGCCGGGAGCAAGTGTAGTAGTTGTACCACCGGATTGAAAGCTTAATTCGGCAGGATGATCCAAACTGAAATTGTCCAGACTTACATCAGCATTTCCATTGTTCACGATTACATAGTGAAACACAGTAGGACTGCCGACAGGAATAGAACCATAAAGGATAGTGTCTTCCGGAAGATCAATAGTTCTTACAAATGGAGCAACAGAATTAGCTGATAAGGATGATATGCGTTCCAGAAATTGGGGATAATCAACGAATGGATTCCGGTTGCGCTGGACAGCCTGGATATCATCATTTCTTTGTTGTTCGATTTGTGTCGGAGTAAAAGTTGTATGCCATGTTCTCAGGATAGATTCCTGGCCGGTAAAAAAGCTACTGTAGTTCTGGTAGCGCAATACAAAATAAATCATCGCGCGTGCTGTTGCTCCTTTTTGGACATCACGAGGTTCGAAAGTAACGTTGTTGCTTTTTGATCCGCCTATTGACCAGTTTGGATTATTCACAACACCAAAGGGATTGTTTCCGCGTTCACCATTTGAATTATCATCAGTCGGGAACAAATGATGCAAATCCGAAACCATTGGTTCGTTACTACTGAACAGCGACTGAGGCCAGGTGTGTTCTGTATTAAAATTAAACTGCGACTGGCAATCCGTGCGATCCACATATCCTACTGCCAGCTGACCGGTATAGATACTTTCCAATGTATTTTGTGAAGCACCTTGTCCGTTCACTGCCTGGTTATCGATGATCATGAACATTTTATCCCGGGCAGTATTGTAGCCCAAAGAAGTATATCCATTTCCTGTCACAGTATGCAAGGCCGACTTCAGATTTTCTTCTTCCATATTTTCAGTTCCTGAATAATATGATTTGGAGTAACGGCCTTGTCCGATTAAATCAACGCTTACATCTCCGCGCAATCCATCATTCTCAATCACCATTTCCGAATTGTGAAAAATATTGTGCCGGGGAGAAAAACGAACCCACATTACAGTAGAGGATCCTGCAGCGATTGAAAATGCATTGGAAGAAGATGAAAATGCAGGCAATCCGTATGTCGTGTAGAACCGCAATCTTGTTACAGTAATTGTTCTGTTAAGAAGATTTTGTATGGTTAAAGGCAAACTATCCGGGGAATTTTCAAATGTTATTCCAAAATCAAGCTGACTTGCATTTACGGAAAGCGCTTGAGCTTCCATCTTTTGTGGCAAGCTTAGGAAAAGGCAAATGAGGAATGAGAGTGTAATTTTCATTGAATATGAATCAGGCTTCGGGCAATCTGTAGATTGCGAAGTTTGCAATTATACTAATAAGACAGAGTAGGCTCAGTTCAGGCTTCAGTTTCCTGAATATCGATTTTCTCGATGACATCTCCGGCACGAATCTGATCGATTACATCAAGACCTTCCACCACTTTTCCAAAACAGGTATGAACCCGATCAAGGTGAGCAGTATTCGCACGACTGTGACAAACAAAAAACTGGGAGCCACCGGTATCACGACCTGCATGCGCCATTGACAATACACCGCGGTCGTGGTATTGATTACCACCATCCAGTTCGCATTTGATTTTGTAGCCCGGGCCACCGTTTCCAATTCCATTTGGGCAACCGCCCTGAATTACGAAATTAGGAATCACACGATGGAAAGTGAGGCCGTTATAAAAACCTTTTTTGGCGAGATCACAGAAATTCTTCACCGTATTGGGTGCATCTTTTTCGTAAAACTCGACTTTCATTGTTCCTTTTTCGGTCTGGATAGTGGCTGTTTTCATTGATTTTTGGGCTAAACGGAATAGAGATACAAAAGTACGAATTGCATCTCAATTAATTGTATAGCTCAAACACCTTTCATTTTTACGTTAAAAGGTAAGATTTCTTGATTCAAAAGTCTTTTCCGGAAAAAACCAATGACGGTCAGATATTCACCGTGAATACTCTGGGATATCATCATCCCATTTTTTTGAAATTAGAAAAGCATAAGCAGTCATCAGATAGCTTATAATATTTACAAAACTGATCACGATCCAAACATGTTTCTGATAAACTGTTTCAAGAAACGTATTCAAAAAGAAAGAACAGAAACAACTAAAGAAAATGCTTGTCACAAACCAGAACAAAGAAGATCGAACCATGTCTGATTTCCGTTGTGTCATCATGAGTAAAAAATAAGCCGAAAGAAATGCGAAGATGACCTGATAACCTGCAGCAAAACCGCCACTTAATTTTCCAACCACCCTAACATTTTCCAGGACTTCAACATGGAAAGCCAGCCATAAGGGAACAAGCAGGATCATGAACCACACATTGAGTTTTTTCATCCATGGAACAGGTGCAACAGTATAAAAGTAAAGACTTAAAAAAAATGGTTCGGCCAGAGAAAACAAATTATAAATAATCCAAGACACGTCCAGAAAATTACCCCTGAGAGTCATGCTCGTAAAATCAGTAAAAAATCCATAGCTTAAATAAACCAGGAAAATCTTCTCTGCCCTTTGAAGAAATCTGAATTTATAAAGTCCTACAGATACAGGAAGGAGAGTAAAGTATGTAGCAAAAACTTTGACTATTGTTCGCAATTCTTCGTCAATCATCTCAAATTAATTTTGGCTTGGAGGCCATTCATTCTCTATGAATATTGCTTCCTGGCTGGTATTATCGGGATTCACAAGAATATTTTCTCCATTTTTATCGACACCAATAAATATAATTCTGATTTTATCAGATTTGCGATCCGGTTCGTAGCCAAAAAAATAGCGCATTCCAACGCAGTCGGTTTGAGACAATAAATTTTTCAATTCAGACCCGAGAACAAATCCGCAACGATTGGTATTGGTAGGTTCACCGTTTACAAGGAAATAATCGGTGAAATTTTTACAATCTGTTTTCAGACTTTTTCCGTTGATGCTTGTATTCATTGGCCCTTCGGGTTCAGGCATATTGGAAAGGAATCCGGAAATTCCCAAAAGCGTATTCGCTGAATCCGGAAAAACAAATGGGCTGGATGTATTGTATGAATAGGATTCATCAATGATTGGACAAGGAATTGAGTCTTTCTGATAAACGGAATCATTTCGATATGCCAGAAAATATTCATCTTTAAAAGTAGCTTTGTACAATCCGTTAAAAAACAACCAACCATGGTATCCTTCAGCGGTGTGCGGTACTAAATTAAGATCTTTTTTGTCAACATAGCCCCCTACTCCGTTTTTCTTTGCTTCATCTGGAAATGTTTCAACAAACGCTTGAATCAAAATACATACGCTGTCAAAACATATGCGGTGATGTATTCCCAGTGCATCGGAACTGTAAGTCGTACAATTTCCCAAATCCGGTCGCTGGACCGGAAGTGTGAACATTTCATCGTTGAGAGTCTGTACGGAATAATCACCATTCCAACCTCTCCATTCGCCTTTAATCAGGCAAAAGGAAAAAAGGAAAAGCAGCAGCAACGTAATTTTTTTCATGAACAATAATTTATTTGGGATAAAAAAGAGATTTGAATTGTAGAGGAATACCGTAAACATTCAAAATGAATAACGAAATTCAATCATGCGAATGATTGTTTAACGTTAAACTGGAATGAATAAGCGGTTGGATTTAATTCGCATTTTCAAATCTATCCAGGATAGCAAACCAAAGCAAGGCGAAAGTTGTTTCTGGCTGAAAAAGAGAAGAAGGTGGCGGAATAGGAGAGAATCTGGTTTTCTGTCAAATGCGTTTTAAAGCTGCCAGAAACTCATCTTTTTTTCTTCTTGACACCTCCACCTTAGCGCCATCAGACATATTCACCTGGCCTCCGTCACCTTTGATGTATTCGTCAATATGCCTAAGGTTCACCATGTGGGAATTGTGAACTCTGCAAAAATCGTAAATCGCAAGCAGATCTTCGCATTCTTTTAGTGAGCGTGCTACAACGATCGGTTTTGAATTGGTAAAATAAAATGTTGTATACGTGTTATCGGATTCACAACGAACGATATCGTTCACTTTTGCAAAAACAAATCCTGTCAATACCGGAAGAGCTATTTTAATTTCGGTCGAGGTTTGAACATTGATATTCTGTAAAAGAGTCGAAATATTATACATGGGATGCTTCAGCGCAAATCTCTCTTCAAACTTTTTAATTGAGATGCCCAATTCTTCATGTCCAAATGGTTTCAGTAGATAATCCACCGCGGCTACTTTAAATGCCTGAATTGCGAAATGGTCAAAAGATGTTGTAAATATAATTTCGAATGAAATATCTCCAAGTCGTTGAAGCATTTCAAAGCCATTGGAAGGAGGCATCATCACATCGAGAAATACAAGATCCGGCTTGTTCTTCCCGAGATATTCAACCCCTTCTTCCACTGAAGAACAAATTTTTACAACACGATAATCCTGAAAGTGCTCTTTCAGAATCCGGTTAAGCGTTTCCTGTTGGGGCGCTTCATCATCAACAATTACTACCTGATACATAGTGTGCAATAAACTTAGTCTTGTGAAAGGGGAAGAATCAATTCTACATGTTTGCCCTGGTACACACCATCACCATTCCTCAAGTCCCGCACAACAAGTTCTGCCATCCGGGATTCGCCTGTATTCAGTAACTGGAGTCGCTCCCGGGTGAGTGTCATTCCAAGTGAACGCTTTTTTACCTGATGTGGAGAAGGGGGCGACTCTTCCTGAATATCTTTGGGTCTCTCTGTACCATCATCTTCAACCACAATGTGCAGAGATTGATTTCTCTTGCTTACACGAATGGTAATCGTTCCTTTTTCTGTTTTCGTATTGAATCCATGCCAAATAGAATTTTCAACGAAAGGCTGGAGTATTAATGGCGGAATATAAATTTCATTCGTATTAATCTCATCCTGAATATCGATGATATAATTAAATCCCAGTTTGATTCTCAATTGCTCCAATTGCATGTACAGTTCAAGTGCTTCGAGGTCTTCTTTCATTGCAACTTCTTTGTGTATTGAATTTTCAAGAACCAAACGAATCAATTTTGAAAACTTCAATAGATAATCCGACGCTTGTGTGTCTTTTTTTTTTCCTGAATAAAAACATAGATCGAATTGAGTGCATTAAAGATAAAATGCGGATTCATTTGCGCCCGCAATGCTTTCATTTCAATCTCAGAAGCCTGTTGTTTGAATTCAGCCTCACGCTGACGGATTTCTGCCTCTCTTCGCATCCTGTAAATAACAAACATGATAAAAGTAAATGCTATTACAATCGGTAGTAAGGCCCAGAGTATTAAACTCTCCGGTGAAATCTTGGATTGCAATAGTATACAAGGGTAAAACTCACTAGCAAGCTGAGTTGATTGTTTTATATAAAAAATTAATGAAAAAATTCTGAAATAATCCGGCATAGTAGACCCGCAATAATGTAAATGGCTGTCAACCTCGTTCAATTACCCTCAATATTGCAATATTCAAAGATAAAAATCAAATTTTCACTGATTATCTTGTAAAATAATTACCAGATTCTCCTCCAGGATACCGAATTCTCCCAGGAACTACCAGAATCAAACTTCAGCTTGTGAGATGACTGAATTCATCGGAAGTTTACAATGACCTTTCGCAGTAGGTCAATTAAGCCCCTTCTTTTTCAATGAACCATTTTAAAGCTCTTGCTGGTGTAAAAGAGAGAAGGGAGGAGCAGTCCTCCCTTTATTTTCTCCTCAAATAAAATTTTCTCCACAGAAAATCAAATGCTTAATTCGTTCCTGTAAAAATTTCGTGAAGAATAAAGTCTATAAAATAAACAGGATGAATTCCTTAGAATTTCGGATGGAACCTAAAGCTGAAATTCCTTATTTTTGTTCTTTTTCGGAGGTGTATGCCTGCCAGGTTTTCTGTTTATTTATTCCATCACCATAAAAATGCAGGATGTCATTCATGAAACGGGGAGGGATATAGGAAGGAATGGCATCAACAACATCCATGTATTCGTCGAGAATTACAAGTGTTGGCAATGCAAATCCATTTCGGCTAAGGATAAGTGCAAGCTGATGAAAGGGAGCCTGGGCTGATTTCGGGTTTCCCAATGCCTGACCTTTGTACATCAAAGTATCTGTCAGGTCGGCATTGAAATCAACGAGATCAAATTTTTCGCGGATATAATCTGAATACAAAGAGTCATTAAATGTTGTGCGCTTCATGACTTTGCATGCATTGCACCACTCTGTATTGAGATACACCAGGGTTTTCTTTTTTCTTGGTAGTGCCGATGCGAATGCTTTTTTAGGCGACTCCCAAACAACAGAATCCGCTCGTTTCGCAAACACGCTATCGTAAAAAGCTTTCTGATACTGATCACGAAAATCATCCATCGACGAATTCCGGAAAACATTCTCGACGACAAAGACCAGTACAGGTTCTATTTTGGGTTGGTCCAGATACCCGCTCGCCAACATATTTAATCGAAACTCATTTTTGTCCTTCTCATAGCCGGCAAGAAACAAAGTTGTCGGGTACATCAGCTTGCCTTGCAACAAATGAACTGCCAACTCATGGGGTGCTTTTGCTTCCTTAGAAGTTGGTCCGTATTTCTTACCCAGGTATTCAATTGTATCCTTTCCTTCAGCATTAAATTTTACAGGATAGAAATAGGTGTTGATGTATTGAGCAAGTCCCGGATTCGCGTACGTTGTTTTCATCATCACCTTACACCATCCACACCAATCCGTATAAAAATCCATAAGGATGGGTCGTGGCGAGGCTTGCATTTTTTCGAACGCTTCGGTCCAAGTCATCCATTTCACGAGACTTCCTTCCGCATCGGGTTGTTGAGCAGATGTGTCATGAAAACGAATCAATGACAGGAAACAAATGATCAATAGTTTTCTCATTTATATTTTAGTTTCATTGCTAAAATTCTGATTCCCTTTCAAAATAAACCAGAAATGGAATTATTAATTTTGAATGCTGTTCGCTGAAGTTCCGACCGGATACAAATATAAGGTGCTGATGAAAACCAGAATGAAAAAAGAATGATTTAAGTTGTTTTTTTGAAAATTCTTATCCTAAATAGCGTTCTTTAATTGTGCGAACATGGTGAATTTCATGTCCAAGGATAAGAAAGCCTGCTGCTCTTACACTCATCGTGGATTGACCGGTTACTCCTTTGTAGAGTGTCATTTCTTCCGTAAAACTTTTAAAAAGCGAGATTGTTGAATTTCTGAGATGAGTATATTCATGAATCATATCTTCCCAAGCCCGATTTTTAGCCACTGAATTTTCTGCATACAAAGACTCGTCAAACCCTTGTAAAACGGTTGGGTCCTTTCTGGAATAACGCAAACTTCTGTAAGCGAGGATTCGCTCTACATCCATTACATGTTGCCAAATTTCAGGGATCATCCATTTTCCCGGCTGATATCGATATCTTAATTTTTCTGCAGGGATTGCTTTGAAAAAATCCAGTGTCGAGTGTAAGGAAATTTGCAGTCCGGAAATAAGATCCGGATCTTTCACCAGAAGAATTTCTTCGCTTGCCCAATTCGGATACTCATCAGGCGCTGGTGCTGAAATAATGACAGGGCTTTTCATTCAGGAATTTTAAAGAGGCCTGAAGGTAGAAAATAAAAGCAAAGAATTATTATTTGGAATGAATCACAGCGGGTAATGTACTCACTGAATCAGCAGGGATAAATCGTATAGAACTGGTATTCACACAATGCCTGGTTTCCTTGTTTGTAAATCCTTCGCCCAGGAAAACATGTCCCAGGTGGCCTCCGCAATTGTTGCAAATTATCTCGGTACGTTGTCCGTCAGCGTCGTTAATGCGCTTTACGGCGCCTTTTATTTCATCATCAAAACTCGGCCAGCCGCAATGCGAGTCGAATTTGTCAGCTGAATTGTAAAGCGGTGCATTGCATCGTCGACAAATATAGATTCCATTATCCTTTTTCTGGTAATATTCACCTGTAAAGGGTGCATCGGTCGCTTTCTTCAGGAGTACACGCTCTTCCTGTGGTGTTAATTTGTTGTATGGATCCATTTGATTCTGGCTGCATCCGCTCAGGGCTATTAAAAAACAAGGAGCGAATAAAATAAATTTAATGTTTTTCATTGCTGTGTTTAACACAAAGACTAACGATTTGTTTTCCCTTTTAGTTTTCCAGAGTTTGAGATTTAACACAATTTAATCTTCTCCTTCAAAATTACACAACAAATTGATGAAAAATGTCTTCTCGCTTACAATTAATGGATAAGTGTCACATGTCCGGAATATTCGTGAAAAATTCCTTTTGGATCGAGTGTCTTTAATTTATAAACATAAACACCTTCCGGACAAGGTTTAGAGTTTCCATTGTAATTCCCATTCCAGCCTTCCTTGCTATTTGTAGAAAATACGATTTCTCCCCAACGATCATAGATGTCCATCTCAATGTCATGAAGCCCTGTACCCAAGGGCTTGAAAAAATCATTCATTCCATCCGCATTCGGTGAAAATGAATTCGGAATATAGAATGTGTAGTCTTCGTTTACACGTACGATACCGGTAACTGTATCCGCACAGCCATGGATATTTTTTACAATCAGTTTTACCAGAAATGTTCCTGTATCCGAATACGCGTGATTTGGGTTTTGTTCATTGGAAAAAATTGATCCATCCCCGAAAGACCAGTTCCATGTAGCTGCGTCATTGCTCAGATCAGTCAGCTGAATCACGGGATCGAGGATCGTCGTGATTTCCGGTAAGAGTGCAAACAAAGCTTCCGGAAAAGAATAGACACTCACAGCAGGTAAACTAAGACTTGCACGACATTGCTGCGGACTTGTGACAGTCAGAACAACATTATAATTCCCCGGTTCTTCAAATGTATAAGTCGCATCCGCGGAATTTTCAATGACTGTATCTCCCATCGACCAGGCATATTCTGATCCGCTGGCAGTGAGCGAAGAATCCCTGAAGGTCACCGTTAAAGGCATACATCCTGAAACAGAACCCGGAGTAAAATGTACTTCAGGCAGAGGATTTACCTCTACTGTAACGTTTGCTGTAGCATCACAGCCATTGCTTCGTCCGGTGACGATGTAAGTGGTAGTCTGATGCGGCATCGCCACAACTCGTTCTCCCACGCTGGTCAGCAATTGTTCAATCGGCACCCATGAATAACTTGATGCTCCTCCGGCAACTAAATTTGCAGTTTGACCTTGGCAAATACTTGTGTCATTGCAAACCACTACCTGCGGGAGCGGTTTGATCCCGACTGTTACGCTAGCCGTATCTGAGCATCCCGCGGAAATACCGGTAACTGTATATGTTGTGGATGAACTTGGTGAAGCCAGGACGATACTTCCGGTATCAGAATTTAATCCCAGCACAGGTCGCCACGAAAATCCTGCAGCACCCTGAGCACTGAGTGAAACGGAGCTGCCAAAGCATATCAATTGATCAGGACTTAGAACAAGTTCAGGCACGGGAATTACAGTTACTTCTATAGCTGCTGAATTCTGACAGTTGTTGGATGTTCCTGTAACTGTATATACCTGGCTGAGCACAGGAGTTGCCTGTACATGACTACCTGTGCTTGTGTTCAGACCGGTTGATGGCGACCACTGTAGTGTACTTGCACCACTGCAATGGAGTGACGCGCTTTCTCCTGTACAAATTGTGATATCAGGACTCGTTGTTAATACTGGAAGTGGAGTGACTTCAACTGTCACTGAATTTGTATTGCTGCATCCCAATTGTGTTCCGGTCACAGTATACACCGTAGTCAACAAAGGAGACGCTATTACAGATGCGGCATTCGAAACATTTAATCCGGATGCAGGTGACCATTGATAAGAGTTTGCGCCATATACAGAAAGTGTGGTTGAAGCACCGTAACAAATGGTGTCCGTGCCAGAAAAATACAGGATAGGCAATGGATTCACGGTAAGCATCACTGTTGCTGTGTCCCGACAAGCCAAAGAAGATCCAACAACCGTATACAAAGTAGAAGCCACAGGGAATGCTGACACCTGTGAGCCGGTACCGGTATTCAGATAAATGGAAGGCGACCAATTAAAGGAATTTGCACCGCTTGCAAGTAGTTGAATAGTATCGCCGGAACAAATTGCAGGAGGAGAATTCACTGTGACAACAGGCAAGGGATTTACAGTGATTGTAAAGTTTGCGGTATCTGAACAAGCACCAGAAGAGCCAATGACAGTGTAGCTTGTTGTTGCCGTCGGGTTAGCATCCACGATGCTGGAGTTTATTGAACTCAATCCGGAACCCGGAGACCACTGATATTGACCTGCTCCCTGGGCGCTGAGGCTAATCGTTTCGCCGGCACAAATCACCGGATTTGCCGGACTCACTGTTACATTTAACAACGGAGCTACATCCACATCGATGGTTTCGGTGCTCGTACAACCGAGTGAACTACCGGTAACAGTATATGTAATTGAAGACAGAGGAGTAGCGACAACGGATGCTCCGGAACTTGCACTCAGAGCTATTGACGGAGACCAGTTGTAGGAGGAAGCTCCAGATGCCTGGAGTGTTGCCGATTGGTTCAGGCAAATCGTCATTGGAGGATACAATCAGCACCGGAAGCGGATTCACAGTGACCAGAACATTTACAAAAGACGAACAACCATTCAGCATCCCTCGATGGTATACACTGTACTGGAATCAGGGTTGGCAATTACGGAGGCACCGGAACTCATGTTCAATCCGGAAGACGGAAGCCAGGAATAGCTTGTTGCTCCATTTACAGAAATCGTTGCAGACTGACCATCACAAATCGTTGGAGCGGGCGTTGTTTGCAGATTCGGAAGCGGACGAACATCTACCTGAACAGACGTTGAAAGAGTACAACCATTGAGTCCGGTTCCGGTAACAGTATAAACTGTCATTGTAATTGGTGTGGCACTTACAATGGAGTCTGAAGCCGAAGACAAAGAAGCAGCAGGCGACCATTGGTAAGAGTTTGCTCCACCGGATGCAAGAGTTGCACTTGCTCCATTACAAATAGAAGTATCCTGACTTACTGTCACTTGTGGCAAGGAGTCAACTGTTAATGTGAGTTGCTCCACTCCGCTACATCCGGCAACGGTTGTTCCAACAATTGTATAGGTTGTCGTGACTGAGGGAGATGCTATCACCGAAGTGCCGGTCGATGCGGATAGGCCGGCGGCCGGATACCAATTGTAAGTTGATGCTCCGGATGCATTCAAATTCACTGTTTCATTCAAACAAATGTTCTGTGATGGCGATAAAGTAAGAATTGGTAGCGGATTTACTGTGATAGTTACTGAAGCAGAAGAACTGCAACCTGTAGTATTTGTACCTGTGACAGTATACGTTGTGGTGATACCCGGCTTTGCAATTGTAGCGGAGCCTGAAGTTGTGCTTAGACTTGTATCCGGTTCCCATGAATAGCTTGATGCACCATTGACCAAAAGTGCAACGGAATCACCATTGCAAATAACCTGTGCCGGAGTGATTGACAAAACAGGCAAGGGGTCCACATTCACGGTAACAGTTTCTGTGCTACTGCAGCCTGCAGAAGAAGTTCCCTGAACTGTATAAATGGTTGTTCCGGATGGTGTAGCAATTACGGTGGATCCGTTGCTTGTGTTTAGTCCGGAAGAAGGATTCCAGGTAAACTGATTTGCCCCGGAAACATCCAATGTCATTTGATCGCCGATGCAAAGTGCAGGTTGACTAGGTGTAATAGTAAGTACAGGAAGTGGGTGTACGATCACATTGTGCATGTTAAATTGCGGACACCCTGTCGGATCTGTGATCGTAAGTTGAACCGGATAAGTTCCTGCACTTGTAAATGTGTGTATCGGATTTTGTGTAGATGAATTTGTATTGTCTCCAAAATCCCATAGCCATGAATTGATCTGGTTCAGGTCACTTTGGCTGAGGTCGGTGAAAGACAAAGGGTCTCCTACACACACTTCAAAATTATTCGGCGCAGTAAAGTCAGCGGAAGAATAAGTACAAACTCTATGTTCATTCACCGATCCTCCGGTAGAAGCAACAAAGCCCCAATAAACCAATGGATTTCCTCCAAAAATTGTGTTGACGATATTTCCTGTATATGTCAATCTCAGGTTCCCATCCAAATAGATTGTGAAAGTAGAGGATGTTGCATTCCACACAATTCGCAACACATGATAAGTACAGTCCTCCACATTCGCTGAAGAAGGAAGAGCATCCACAGGTCCGGCCAGGTTATCAGGGCTTGTATGATCCACATTCCCGTTTCTAATTACAGCAATATGATCGTTCACAGGATCCCAGACATTCTCATAGGTATCCAACTCAATTCCGAGTGAAGGATTAATTCCCTGGTAACCGATGCCACCTCCTCCATTCCCCATCTGGGCTGGTGAATTTGGCTGCAATGTAAATACCAGTCCATCTGCACCTGCATCCACACAACCAGGAAATAAGGAAAACGAAAAGTCGAAAGATGTAGAAAGATCCAGTAATGTTGCATTCCACACAACCCCATTCTGGTTGCCAAAAGGCTGGGTCAATCGATAACACGAACATGAAATTTGCGCTGTTGATCCTGCCACTTGATATTGTCCACGGGCATACTGTCCACAAAAAAAATTGAGACTAAAAATATTAGAAGAATAAAAAGAAAGGATTTAGAAGACTGCATTCGAGGGAGGGGGAAAAGATAAAATTTCAATAAGATACGGCTGAGTCGGCCAATAGGATACAGAAAAATGTAATAAAAAATCAAATTTGATTGTAACCTTTTTAAAACCGGAAAGAAAAAACAGACTGATTTGTCTGCAAAAACGTTTAGGGCACCTCTAATAAATTGCTCTAAAGCCCCGTCATTCGGGCTTTTTCAGGCTGGAAAAGAAATTTGTCATTCATTTTCTTCGAATATTCTGAATAATTAAATTGGTTGTTATATTTTACACATTATATTTACTGAGAATAGTTCTATTCGATATATTTGGATCGATCAAACAAAAAGTATGGAACCCCTCCCATCAAGCGTTGATTTACTTGCCCTGGAAATAAATCCTGTTGAAAACAGAGAAGGAAATTTTGAGATTCACACAAAAATATTTTTCGAATCCGGTTCTCCGGGGAATACTGAAATCATTGAATCACTTTCTTCCTTAAATCGAATTGGGCAAGATCTACGGTATTCCGGAAAAATTAAGGACTTTCGTTTGCGCCTGATAATTAAAAATGATTCGTTTTTTATTGCTCCTTCCTATGACAATAGTTCCCACGTGCTTTTGCATGAATCCAGTGAGGCATGGTCGCTTTTCCGCAATCGATCAAACCTTTTTACAGGATTGACACAAAGAGAAAAACAGTTGCTGTGTTTTATCTACAGAGGATACAAGCAAAGTCATATTGCATTTATTTACGGAATCTCCCTGGAAACTTTTAAACGCCACAGAAAGAACATTTATAAAAAAATGCAATTTCACAGCCGCCTGGATCTTTATAATTGGTGTGAAAAATTTCTTCCGGATCATTTCGAAGCGGTTCGAAACCTGGCTGTGCAATAACCATCCTTCCTGTATTCTTTAAATCAGTAAAAGGTTCCTTTTACGGGACAGTCATCTCATTTTGTTCACCGATTAGTATCCTTATTTTTTATATTTACCTCCCTGCGAATGTCTCATCAATTTCCAATCACGGCCGTAATTCCTTCTGTCAAAAAATCATTGACTGAAAACAACACGGTAATTCTTCAGGCTCCGCCCGGGGCAGGGAAAAGCACGGTACTTCCATTGGCATTGCTTGATGAATCCTGGTTGGGAGGAAAAAAAATTCTTCTGCTTGAACCTCGCCGACTTGCCGCACGGGCTGTGAGCGGAAGATTAGCAGAGCAACTCCAGCAATCTCCCGGGGAAACTGTAGGATACAGAATTCGTTTTGAATCGAAAGTCGGCAAGTTAACCCGAATTGAAGTTGTTACAGAAGGAATTCTCACCCGGATGTTACAGCAGGATAATTCACTTGAAAATACGGGGCTGGTTATTTTCGATGAGTTTCACGAAAGAAGTCTGCATGCCGATCTTGCGCTTGCCTTGTGTCGAGAGTCTCAACAAATATTGAGAAATGATTTACGCATATTAATTATGTCGGCAACACTGGATGGTTCAAGCCTTTCATCATTGCTTGGGAATGCTCCGGTGATCACAAGTGAAGGTCGGCAATATCCTATTGAGTACCGGTACAGTGAATTTGATGATACTTTAACGATTGCGCAGAATACAACACGCATCATCCATCGTGCAATGAAAGAACAAGATGGAGATCTGCTGGTTTTCCTTCCGGGTAGTGGTGATATTCATCGTTGCAAAGATTTACTTCAGCAATCCGATACGGAATGCAGTATTCACACATTGTATGGCGACCTTCCCTATACGGAACAACAGGCAGCACTTTTGCCTGACAAATCCGGCAATAGAAAAATAGTTCTCTCTACTTCTATTGCCGAAACCAGTTTGACCATTGAAGGTATCAAAATCGTAGTTGATTCCGGATATTCGAGAGTTCCACGCTATGATGTTCGAAGCGGACTTACTCATCTTGAAACCATTCGTGTAACCCGGGATACTGCGGATCAGCGGGCAGGACGCGCGGGCCGACTGGGGCCGGGAACATGTTATCGTCTCTGGCCGGAACGAACGCATCACCACCTCATCGAACACAGAAAACCTGAGATCCTTGAAGCGGAACTCTCAAACATGGTTCTCGAACTCGCACAATGGGGTCATTCGGATCCGGGAAGATTAAACTGGATTACACCTCCTCCGGAAGCAGCACTTGTACAAGCTTCACTATTGCTGGAACAACTCGGAGCCATGGAAGATGGGAGAATCACTGCTCATGGGCGAAAGCTTTTACAATTTCCAACACATCCACGTATTGCGCACCTCTTGCTCCATGGTAAAGAGCACAACAATTCAGCTATTGCAGCGGATGTTGCAGCACTTCTTGAAGAACGTGATCCGCTTGGCAGAGATGCCGGTGCAGATATCAATTTGCGTCTGGATGCATTGCGACAATCAAGAAATAAAGACCGTGTGAATGCTGACAAGAATGCTCTGGAACGGGTGGAAAGAGTTTCAAGATTATGGAGAAGCCAGCTTGCAGTAAAAATTGATGAAAATGCTCCTCCACACGAGCTCACAGGTGCATTAATCGCAGCAGCATATCCGGAACGAATCGCCAAGCAAGAAGGCGAACAAGGCAGGTATCGACTGGCAAATGGCAGAATTGCCCGGCTTCAACCACACGATCCATTGATGCATGAAGAATGGATATCGATTGCTCAATTGGATGGTGGGACCGGAGAAGGGAAAATATTTCTTGCTGCACCATTCGATCCGACCGAACTCATAGCCTCCACCCATGGCATCGAAAATATTTCCTGGGATGAAAGAAAAGGATTCATCATTGCCAGAAAAGAATGGAAAGTCGGCAGCTTGATTATTGGTTTCAAACCTGTGCAAAATCCGGATGAAGAAAAAGTATCACGCATCCTGTGTGATGTCATCCGCAAAGAAGGTATGGACCTTTTTGATTACGATGAAAAAACTGAACAGCTTTGTGCACGTGTTGCCAGTTTAAAAATCTGGCATCCGGAAATTGAACTTCCTGATCTGAACAAAGAAGCATTGGTCCAATCTCCGGAAGCATGGGCTGCTCCTTTTTTGCAAAAAATCCGGAAGAGAGAAGAATTCAGGAAATTGAACCTTTACGAGATGTTGTCGGCACTCCTTACTTTCCCTCAACATCAATTTCTCCAAAAATTCTGTCCGGAAAAAATTACTGTTCCCACCGGATCCCTGATTGTCCTAAAGTATTCAGGTGATGGATCATCACCTGTTCTTTCAGTTCGGCTCCAAGAAGTGTTTGGTCTCACGGATACCCCCACTGTGAATGGTGGGAAAAACCCTGTTTTATTGCACCTTCTTTCACCCGGGTACCGCCCGGTCCAAGTTACTTCTGATCTGAGAAGCTTTTGGAAAAATATCTATCCCGAGGTTCGCAAAGAACTCCGCGTACGGTATCAAAAACATTCCTGGCCGGAAGATCCTTGGACCGCAGAGCCTGTGCGTGGGGCGAAAAAGCGAAAATAATCAAGTGTAAGAAAACGAGCGTTTTTTCATTGCTCACTTATTATTTTGTAAGGAATCACAAAGGTTTCGACAATCATTGAGATCGGCTGTTTCGTATTGATAGGGAAGGGGCAAAAGCCCTTTCGTTTATTCCAAATCAGTATGAAAAACAAAATTCGATTGTCAGCCAATCCGTCTGGGAAGGACAATGTCCATTTTTTGAAAAATAAAAACGAGGCGGCGCCATTTTCCAACATCGTTCTGAGACTAAAATTCAGTCTCCTTTTTATTTTTATTTTTTGTAATGGCTCGCCTGAGATTTTCGGACAAGCATTACCAGGCAGCGGTCTGTGGACAGGTCCAATGGGTATCAAACTAACGGTCGACCAACTGATGTCACAAGAAAATCCTGACAAAGTGATTCATTTTCGGGAGGGTCGGGAACATGAGACGCGGCTAAAAAAGAAAGACAACCCGGAAGCTCCACAAGTGAGCTCTAGCAGTATCGAAAATACCAGCCAGGAAAGAAATGGCAATGGTTCCGGAAATTCAATCAACGCAACACAGTCGATCGGTACCAGTTTTCTTGCTGCAGCATCCAATGTATCAGGATTTATTCCACCGGATTGCAACGGAGCTGTTGGGCCGACTCAAATTCTGACGGCGGCAAACGGAAGGATCCGGGTTTACAATAAAGCCGGAGTAATGGGTGCGTTGAACATGACGATGGATGCTTTCTTTTCAACGGTGAGAAATTCTTCCACTGTGAGCGACCCTCATGTTCGCTACGATCGTTTGTCACAGAGATGGTTTGTTGCTGCAATAAATGTTGCGAGTACAAACAACAGAGTTGTTCTTGCCGTGAGCAGTGGTCCAACGATTACAGGATCTGCTTCTTTCACATTCTTTTATTTTCAATTCAACGTGGTGAGTCCGGCAGGTGACAATGGAAAATTTCTGGACTACCCTACTTTGGGAGTGGATGCGAATGCATTGTATATTGGAGGCGTTCGATTCAACGGATCAACATTTGATGGTTGTCCTGTTTTCGTTGTCAATAAAAGTTCTGTACTCGGAGCCGGACCTTTGCTTGCTGCAGCATTTCGTACAGCCGGCGGGACAGGAACAGGAATTTTTGTTCCACCAATCCGGAACTTTATTCGACAATGCTGCTTCCAACCCACGTGGATTCTGGAACAGTGCGATTGCGAAAAGCGGACAAGGCCACATGGTACTTGGCGCGAGTACAGCAGGGGCTTCTGCCCGAGCAGACGTGGCTATTGCCGGACGTTATTCATCTGATGCCGGAGGTACTCTTCAGGGATTCCAGGCAGCTACAAATAGTAGTACGAATTACAATGTACAAGCTGTTGACGGACAACGATGGGGCGATTATTCACAAACGGTTGTTGACCCAAATGATAACATGACACTTTGGACCTTTCAGGAATATTGTGACGCAAGTAATTCCTGGGGAATGCGTGTGGTACAACTGATCGCACCTGCACCACCACCAACAGCCTCATTAACTGCATTGCCGGTAGTAGGAAATGGACCATCCGTATCCTTACCCATCGTTGCCACGTCCACGCCCAATAACAGCGGGTTCTTTGATCCCGGTGCAGATGCAGGTGGCCCCGGTTACTTGAACAGACTCTCCGCTTCAGTAACAGGTGGAATTGTTGTGAACAGCATTTCATTTACTGATCCTTCACATCTGGCACTCGACTTAAATACTACCGGAGTTCCTTGGGGAACATATACAATCACTTTTACGAATCCGGATGGGCAAACAACAACTCTACCAATAACAATTGGTTCTCCTCTTCCAATTGAACTCATGACTTTTGCTGCTCATGCTGTTGAAAAAGGTTGTGAACTGGAATGGGTTACCGCGACGGAAATAAATAATGATTTCTTCACTCTGGAAAGAAGCCAGGACGGGAAGTCATTTGAAGAAATTGGAAAAGTAAAAGGTGCAGGTAACTCGTCACAAATCCTGAATTATAATTTTACTGATGAGCATCCGAATTCCGGCGTCTCCTATTACAGGTTGAAACAAACCGATTACGATGGTCAGTATGCGTATTCCGATCTGGTGCCATTCATGTCAGGAAAAACAAGCTTTGAATTTGCAAACATTGTTGCCAATTCGAAGGAACAAACACTCAGCGTTTACCTCAACAATGGACGTGATGAAATTGTAAACTATAGCTTGAACGATGCCCTTGGGAAGGTGGTTTACTCCGGTTCACATCCGGCTCAAAAAGGCATTAGCATTTTGCATCTTGACGGGAGCATACTTCAAAGCGGTATTTATTACATTACTGTAAGCAATCGTCAGAGTTCAATCAGCCGAAAATTGTATTACTAGCAGGTTCAAGAATTGATTAATGTAACACAACAACACGAAGTACTTGTTGTGAATTACCGGATTCGGTGATCTTTAAAAAATATACACCGTTTTGAAAATCCTGAACAGGAATTGAAAAACGTTTGTTGTGCGCCTTGAATTGGCAGGGCTGCACATAAACACAATTCCCTTTCGTATCGAACAACTGAATTTTGCAGGAGCTTGCTTGTTCACCTGAAAGTTGAATCGCAATGAAATTACTTACAGGATTTGAAATGAGACTTGCAGATAATTTATCTTTTGTCTCAACAATTCCTGTTGTATTGGGTGACAGGATCCAGTTTACAATCGCAGGATCCAATGGATTTACGGCTGAGGGATAATAAGCGATCCAGTTACCGGCTTCATCAATAAGATATTTATTAAAATTCCAGGCAACAGCAGCATCCGCAACACCATTGCGTGATGCGTTTTGAAGCCATTTGTAAACCTCGACTGTATCCGGGGCAGCGATTGAAACCCTGGACATCATTTGAAAACTGATGTAGTAATTCCCAGTACAAAAACTATCGATCGATCCGTTTGTACCAGGCTCCTGTCCGCCAAAATCATTGCAAGGGAATCCGATAATTTCAAATGTCGGACCGCCATATTGCTGGTAAAGTGCCTGCAGGTCGGCGTATTGGGGAGTAAAACCGCAGTAAGAAGCCGTATTCACGACCATCACTTTTTTACCTGCATACTGTGACAAAGAAATTGTATCGCCACGAATGGTGACTGCATTAAAATCATGAAAAGTTTCGCCAGTTTGAGCGAAAGTAAGTTGAACGAAGAGTGCAAAAAGTAGCAGAAAGAGTGTTTTCATAAGATGTATTGAAATGCCAATTTAAGAATTAATACACCGGAAAAGGATTTCTTCAGTTCCATACTTCGATTTTTATGTCTTTTACACAACAAATTCAATGAATCGTTTTTTATAGAAAGAACCTAAAAAGCAAAAGCCGGAACCAGGGGGGGACCGACTTTTACTAACTTGAAATTAAATCAACAATCAATCAACACTTATCTTATGATATAATTGACACCGAATAAAATTCCGGTTCCAGTATATGTCTGTTTGTACGCAGAAGAAGAAGTAAATACGGATTGTAAATTTCCCTTCACTTGAGGTCTGAGTACCAAATTTAAACGACTATGAATTTGATAATAAAGATCAAGGCTAAACCTCCCATTCAGAATCATTGAATTTGATGAAGCAGAAGTTCCAAGGGATTCTACTCCACTCATATCTTTTTTCAAATAATTCCCTTTTTTCGAAACCAGCCATGCCGGCGACAAACCAGCAGAAGCTCCCAGGCCAAATTTTCCAAATGAATGACGCACACTAATTTCAACAGGAATTTCAAAATACCAGTAGCGATTGATTCCATTCGCAGATGCAATTGTAGGATCGTAGGTTTCTCTGATCACTGTATCTACCACTGAAATGTAATTGCTGTCGGTTCGTTGGACAATACTTTGCAGAAAATATTGATTCCCGTAATAATACGCGGTATCCGTGTCAGTAACGGAATACACATAGGTTTGCCAGTTACCGGATTGTTCGAGTTGTGCTTGCAAACTCATGGATGAATAATCTGTCTTTTCTCCCCACGATGAATATTCTATACCAACTGAAATGGCAAGCAGCTTACCGGATGCTGCAACAGAGGCTCCGAAAGAAGGGAGCACAACATTTTGTTCTTCCTCATTTCTCCTGTCAAGCCATGGGCCCGGAGCTGCTGTGATCTCTTTGGTAAGATAATGTGATCCTCCGTATACAGATGCGGACCAATGCAATTGTGATTTTGTTTTCGAAATGAAAGGAGGCACTTCCCCGGAACGGGTGATCAAGGCATTTTCAACCGGATTGTTGAATGTCCGGTGTTTCAATGGGAGAATGAATGCCAATGGTTCAAATAGCAGTGGCGATGTGGTTTTAAGTTCTTCAACAAATGTGTTGTTGCGAGAAGGATCAAGGGATGGTTGAGTTTCTTTGGAAGGACTTGTTTGTATGTTTGCTTTGGAATTCTGTGTTTCAATTTCTGCCTGAACTGTTGAAACAGCTTCGCTGGATTTCTCAATAACAGGCACCTGTTCTGCCGATTCAGAATTCGAAATTTCTCTGGAAGAAGTGTGCTCTTTCACTTCTGCAATGGAACGAAGAGCTTCTTTTTGAACTCCCTTATTATTATCAAGAGCTTGCGAAGATCCGGGTTGTTCTTTTACTATTGCTTCTTGCTCTGCATTGGAAATTGAGTTCGGACTTTGAATTATTTTTTCTGCTGAATTCCCTTCACGAAAATTTTGTTCCTGCGATGGCTTGATTTCAATAGACGTTTCATTGTTCACCTGTGGAGTTACTTTGTGAAAATTAGTATTCAGCCAGAATGTACTGAAGAGAAGAATACCCACAACAGACATTGCCGACAGCCAAAAAACTATTCGTTTTTTTCTGAAGTGTCTATCGAGCTCCTGTTTCACACCCGGCCAGGAATCTTCTGCACCAAAAATGTTTTTATCAAGTTCCTCTTTCATTGGAATAATGTATTATCGATGAACTGATTCTTTTTCTTTTCGTTTTCCAACAATTCCCGCAATCTCTTTTTTGCTCTGTGCAAATGCGCCTTTGATGTGCCGGCAGAAATTTTCAGCATCTCTGCTATTTCATCGTGTCCATAACCATCGACCACAAACAAGTTAAAAACTGCTCTGTTCATCACCGACAATTGTCCGATTGCGTCGCGGATTTGTTCGAGTTGTTCAGCCTCCAGATGAGGTTGTACGGATGGGTGGTATTCTTCGCTCTCCTGTACATCTCTCAAGTCTATTTGTTCCCGGAATTTTTTATTCTTCCTGAATTCATCCACAACATGGTTGATCGCAATTTTCCGCATCCATAATTCAAATGGTACTGAGTCCTTTTTTTTTAGATACGAACTCATGTTTCGAATCATCTTCACATATACCTGGTTCAATGCCGATTGCATATCTTCCTTGTTTACGTAATACCGTCTGCATACCGACATCAGAAAGCCAAAACAAACAGTATAAAGTTCGTAATGTGCCTTTCGGTCGTCTGTACAGCAACGTTCCAACAATTCGGGAGACGGCTTCATTGGTAAAGGGAAAAGGATGAGGGATTATTCCCTCATCCTGATTTGAAATTCGTCCGGGTTTGTTACTGCTTGATGATCTGGCGGTAGCTCTTGTAACCTGCATCATCTGTAATTTCGAGAAGGTATATTCCAGCTTCCCACTTCAAGACAGATAATTTAGCAAAACCATTGCTTAGAATTCCTTTACTCACCTCCGCTCCCTGAACAGTAAACACACGATAACTTACGGTTCCGGTTACAGTAGATGGAAGTGCAATTGTTAATTCAGACTGAACAGGATTTGGATACGCTATGAATGGAGTAGATTCAGGTGAGTCTTCAACTCCTGTCAGCTGAGCCGGAGAGAGAACATTCACTGTAAAGCCACTCATTCCACGGAAGATATTTCCCAATGAATCTACAGATACAGAATCACAGTACGTACTTATACAGCCATTGAGATCGGAAACTGTCAGACATAAATTGTAGGATCCAATGTTGTTGTAGACATGTGATGGATACGGTTGATTCGAAGTTGATCCATCTCCAAAATCCCAGGCAAAACTGAGATTGACACCATTGGTGAGGTTCACTACTGCAATCTGATAAGGAGCCAACTGCAAGGTCACGAAATAAGCCTGACAAGCACCAGGATTCCCGATTGATGTATCGGCTACAACTGGTGTACAATAAGTATCGCTGCATGAATTGTCTGTAATAGTAAGGCAGGCAGTGTATGTACCGGGAGCGCTATAGACATGCTGAGGGAATCGGGTAGTTGAAGTTGTACCATCACCAAAATCCCATGCGTAAGTTGTCTGCGGACTAATTCCGGTTGACATATCGATGAAATATCCGGTGAGTCCGAGATTGGTTGCAATGAAATTAGCGCGGCAAGGTTGGATGATGCTACCAACAAAAATATCCTGGCAGGAAACACAAATTGTGGTGAGCGGAAGTGAGTCTACTTCATACAGACAGATATGATATAAACCAGCCTGAGTAAACGTGTGTTGAATCTGAGTGCCGGTTCCTACATTACCATCTCCAAAATCCCAGGATGCAATATTTCCGGGGCCAACTGTGCCTATAAGTGTGAGTGTGTACGGATCATTTGGATCCGGAACAGCTGTGAATGAACAGGATTGAATAAAATTGACGGCAATGACCTGGCAAGTATAGCAGATGGTAACACCTGTAGTTGTGTTTATTTCTGTTACACAAGCTGTGTATACTCCCGGTACCGGATAAACGTGCTGAGCATTTGCTCCCATTCCTGCACTTCCGTCACCAAAATCCCAAAGGATCTGACTTGCTGAAGAATTCGGAACGAAACTAAACAACACCTGATTGGCGATCGCTGTATCAACTACAAAAGCAAAGGTACAATTGGCGGCATTGCCTACTGTTACCACATCACAATAGCTACATATGATTGATCCTGCCGGGCTCACTTCACTCATACACACGGTGTATGTGCCTGCAATTACATAGGTGTGTGAAGGATTTGTACCGGAGCCGGTTGTGTTATCACCAAAATCCCACAATACACTGGTACCGGATGTTCCCTGGAAGGCCTGAAAATTAATCATGCCCTGGTTCATCGGATCCGGTGAAGAAATAAACGAACAATTACCGCTGCCACTTCCTGTAATTGTAATTGGAACACAATACTGACACAGAACGGTACCAAAGAAATCAGTCTCTGTCATGCAAGCAGTATATGTACCAACAACCGAATAAACATGGGTTGGATTGTAACCTGTCGCTGTATTACCATCACCAAAATCCCATGAAATAACCGAACTCTGTCCACTTGGATGTGCAGTAAATGCTACAGAATATGCATTCGTTGTATCAATCACAAAAGAGTAGCTACACATTATATTGTTTGCAGCGGTAACGACATCACAATAGGTGCAAATGGCAACTCCGGAAGAATTCAATTCTGTCATACACACTGTGTAGGTTCCGGGTAATGCATATTGATGATACGGATTCATTCCTGTTACTACTGAACCATCACCAAAATCCCATGTCAACGCTGATCCTCCATTGGAAGGAAGACCGATAAAACTCACCACCAATGCAGTGTCAGGCGATGCAGTGAAAAAACAATTGTTCGTTTGTTGTGAAACGGTTACCCATGTACAATACGTACATGTGTCTCCAAGAAAATCAATTGTTGTTAAACAGGCATTGTAGGTTCCCGATTGAACATATGCATGCGTGTTTGATGGTCCGCCGGTGCCGGTCATGCCATCACCGTAATCCCAAAAATAAGATGATGCCTGACTTTGTGATGCCTGGAAAGTAACCACAAAGTTTTGTGCAGGGGAGCTCGTGTAAGTGAATGAACATGTGCTGCTGTTCAAATATACAGTTGTGCAAAAATTACAAACTGCTGTTCCTGATGTGTCGGACACAACACAACAAACAGTGTAAGGTCCAAAACCATTGTATGTATGCGATGGTGAGGTCTGTGTTGACGTGCCTCCGTCACCAAAATCCCAGGCATAGGTAAACATGTTCAGAGGGAAAATTGTGGTCGGAGTGAATTGAACTGCTGTAAGAGCTCCTTGCTGTGCGTATGTAAAAGCACAGTTTTGAGCCTTTGTTCCACTTGCCAGGAATGCAAGAAAGAGGATGAGTAGTATTTTTTTCATGATTATAGTTTTGGTCTTTATTGGTAACACGGCAAATAGAGTCCTATGGTTTACACCAGTTGAATTAAATCTTAAAAATATAGAAATCATTCTTCGAATTCAAAATTATATAGTCATTTGTTGGTAATTGCGTCTTTATACTATCAATTATAATAATTTTTATCTTTATGATCGTTATTTGTCAATCTGGTTTGCTCAAAAATATTCGATATAAATTCATTGGTTCTGAATTTGTCTTTCAGACAAAGGTTAAATTATTCTAAATGTTAAAATAATATCTTTCGCCCTTAGTTTATTCATCCATCATGGAAAAACCATCCCTTTTAGACCGGGTCAATGACTGGATCAAGCGATCTGTTACTATCAAATTATTATCGATCGGATTTTTAATTCTGATTTTATTAATTCCAACATCCATGCTTACTTCCTTAATCCGGGAAAGACAGGATGTACGAAACGAAGCGATTCGGGAAGTAAGTTCGAAATGGGGAAATCGTCAAACTGTTGGTGGGCCGGTGTTAAGTATACCTTTTTGGATAAATGTAAAAGATGAAAAAGGAAATACTGTTCAGGAAAAACGCTTTGCGCATTTTCTGCCGGACGAATTGAATATAAAAGGGGAAGTAAATCCGGAACAAAGACACCGCGGAATTTATGTCGTTGTATTGTACAATGCCATCCTCCAGGTGAGTGGTAAATTCAGCATCCCGGATATTAAAGCTGCAGGACTCACGGAATCGAATTGTTTACTGGACGAAGCTTTTATTTCAATCGGGATCTCCGATTTGAGAGGTATCAAGGACAATATCAATTGCAAGTTGAATGATTCAACTCTTGTCTTCGGCCCGGGAATTCCAACGCATGATTTGTTTTCATCCGGGCTCAGTTTCCGTTATCCACTTACATCTCTGAATACATTGGATTATTCATTCAGCATCAATCTGAACGGAAGCAGTAATCTTTCATTTCTTCCATTGGGAAAAGTGAGCAACGTATCGCTCAACTCCTCATGGGGAAATCCAAGTTTCGAAGGCTCTTTCTTACCAGACACACATGCGATTCAAAGCAATGGATTTAATGCAAAATGGAAAGTTCTTCAACTGAACCGAAACTATCCTCAACAAGGTGTAGGAAATTTTATCGGAACAATAACCGACAACAACGAGGAGAATTACGGAATGAGTAATCTGGATGAAGCCGGAACATTCGGTGTTCGTCTCCTCTTGCCTGTTGATGAGTATTTGAAGACGATGCGTTCTGTCAAATATTGTTTAATGTTTGTCATTATCACCTTCCTTACTTTTTTCTTTGTGGAAGTGATCAATAAACGAAGGATTCACCCGATCCAGTATTTGCTGGTTGGATTTGCCGTGTGCTTGTTTTACGTACTCCTGCTTTCGATCTCAGAGCATCTTACATTCAATCTTGCATACCTGCTATCGTGCATCCTTATTCTTTCCCTCATTTCTTTTTATGCAAAGTTCATTTTTAAAAACAACAAGTTAACTCTTGTCTTTTCCGCATTGCTCTTGTTGTTGTATGGTTTCTTCTATTCTCTTTTGCAACTTGAAGATTATGCGTTGCTGCTGGGAAGCATTGGCTTATTCCTCATTCTTGGCACGATCATGACTTTAACCAGAAAAATAAATTGGTATGGAGAAGAAGATTGAAAGCTGATAAACGCTTGCTAAAAAAGTGGGATTGTCAGGGAAATGCGACACAGATTTGTCAACCTGAATTGCAATGAATTCGAATTACTGAAAAAATTTGCCCGGATGATTAACCGAGCAATACGAGTACGTGAAAAAGTACCAGCAAGAAAATTGCAATGCCGATTACTGTACGTACAAATTCTGACCCCCCCGAATGATTCATTTAATCGCAGTATTAGTATAAATGGTAGAATAAAAAAACAGATTTTCAATTGTTCGTAATCAATCTGCTTCTTAAAGATCCCTGAATTTTCTTGCGCCCGATCTTTTAGGCATTACAAAGTACTAATAATACCTTCTTTTTAACCAAAAGTGTGTTTTTTTACCTTGAAAAGAGGTGAAAAGGAGAATTTTGTCGGCCAAAAAATCCTGAACTTTTCTGTCCTTTTAATTATTCCCCTGTTCCTTTTTTCATTTCCATTTGTTTCAGAATCTTGTTCACTTCCTGTTCCGTGGCACGGAGCCTCGATTGACAGAAGTGAATCAATTCTGAAGCTCGCTTTACTTTCTCGGCCAAAGCATCCACACTTACCGTTTCATTTTCAATTTCTGCGGCAATTTGTTTCAGTTCTTCGTAAGCAGACTCATATGTCATTGGTGTTTCCATCCGGTTTTGTTTTTTTATCCACTGTTGCGATCAGATCTGCATCGAGCATTCCCACAGTAATCGTTGATCCGGGTTTTATTGAAGATGCATCCTTCACGATTTTTCCTTCGAATTTCACCATGGCGAAACCACGTTGCAAGATACTCGCCGGACTCATAATTCTGACGATAGAAACAAAATGGTTTATTTTGTTTTCCTGTTGTTGGAGAAACCGTTCCGTGAAACTTTTCATTCGGGTAACAAGGTGTTCGAGATTGTTCCGGTTATTGGCTGCAATCATCCCCGGTTTTGTACTCAGAAAATTTAACTCTTTGTCCAGCTCTCTGTGATGTGTATAGAGGATATTTTTAGTTTCATCAACGATACGCTGACGCAATTCCTGAACAGCTTCCTTGTGTAAAGACAATACATTTTTCGCTCTGTCGATCAACCTGGAATTCATTGCACTGATCGACTGCTGACCGGCAGAGAGTGTTTGTTGTGTTCGAATAACGAGGCGCTGTCGCGCATCCAGGACTTTTTCTTCGAACATTCTATTGTGAGAAAGGATATACTCTGCCGACTTCGTTGGCGTTTTTGTATTGGTATTTGCCATGAGGTCAACGATACTCACGTCCTTGTGATGTCCCAATCCGGTGATCACCGGGATTGGAAATTTAGCAATCGCCCGACTCAGAGAATACGTATCAAAAACAAGAAAATCCGTTTTCGCTCCTCCTCCACGAATAATTACAACAGCATCATATGGTTTTTGAGAATTAAAAATGGACACGAGTGTTTGTATCAATTCCTTTTCCGCTTCACCTCCCTGTACAGAGCTGAAATAATTATCTACATCAAAAGTATACCCGTACTGATTGTTGCGTAAAGTGTGTACAAAATCAGTATACCCTTCTGAATTCGGCGAAGCAATTAATGCGATGTGCTGGATCACCGGACGAAACAAAAGGGATTTGTTCAGGGTTTTGTATTGTCCATCTTCAAAGTGGATGAATTCCGGATTCTCCTGAACAAGACGAACAAGAGTTTGTCTTCTTTGCTTCTCAAGATTCCCGAGTGTGAACGAATGATCGATGTCGTGCAAAATCAATTGCAATCCGAACACGATGTGATAATCCAGTTTTACTTTCGCGAGAATTTGCAAGCCATTGGTAAAAATCTGACCTGTATTACTTTCAAAGAGTCGGATTGCCTGTGCGCCTTGCGTCCAGGCTATTCCTTTAAGTTTGGCTGTCTCAACCGATGATCCTTCCAGCTTTTCGACAAATTCAAAATAATGTCGGTCCTGATTCGGATAAAATTTATGTCCGGAAATTTCCGCAACCACCCAAAAAAATTCTTCCCCAAAGGAAGTCCGGATTGCCTGTTCGACCTTTCGGGTAAGGTCCGATAATTTCAAAGGAATAATTTCAGGCATCAGCAACACCTTTTCAAAAAAATTCTATTTCGATCCGGATTAAAATTCGGGTTGCTCTACAAAAGAATATTTTTCTTCGAGCACTTTGCGGATAGCATCAGCAAGAATTGTGATGGAAGAGCTTTCCATTTTTTTTCCTGAGATTTTTTCGATTTCAAATTTTGAAATTCGAATCGGCTCAAGCAGTCGGCGGTTCGCTGGAAGCAAATGTGCGATATCCCGCAATGTGTCGTAATATGCACGTTGTGCTACACGGCCACCAAGAAATAAAAACCCCGGTTTTTGTGCAATGTAACCTGACTCTTTTACATTCTCAGAAACGAGCATCTGCTGAAACGCAGCAAACGATTCAGGCATTTGTTCAAGATTGAAACGAACCCTGTGCTTTGGCAAAACTGAATTGTTAAAATAATCCAGGTTGTCACAGATTTCAAGATAATCTTTGATGTAGGCGGCCTGAACATGTCCTTGTAAAAGTTTCAAGGTTTCTTTCCGTGTAGGTGTGAAATGTTGTTCTTCATCAAATTCAACAATGCGAGTTCCCAGTACAGGATGTTTGTGAACAAAACCATCCAATCGGGCTACGAGTGTACCTTTCCCTGCATCACCATCTTTCATCAACAAGAGATTGATTTGCTTCATCATCTCGCTCAATGCTGGCGAAAGATCTGCAAATTCAATTTGTCGTGGAAGTGTTACAAATCCTGCCTGTAAATGTTTGCCCAATGATTTTGCATACAGATCTTCTTTTCCGATAACTGCACGCAAGGCCTGAAAAAAACGGCCTTCGTCATTGCTGTCTTCCAGTTCATCATCATCCCGGACCGGCATGGGTGGAGGTGGGACAGTTGCTACTGTTTCTACCTTTTCGATTTTCTCGATCTTCTTTCCTTTTGCATCAAAGAGGCCCGCTGAAATTAACACTGCGACTGCGGGTGAAAAAACACGGCCTGAAATAAATTTCCCGGCAATTTTCGTGTCGATGGCTTCGTTCTGTCTGTAGAGTTCATACAATTCCCGCAAACTGATTCGCTCCTGATTCCCGGAACTTTCGCGGTCAAGAAGCATATATTCACCGGAAATCCGGATGTTCCGGTAACTTCCTCCACCACCTTTTGTCTCAGCGCGACGAATTGTAGCAAGACGTTGTTTGAACTGATCGTAACTAATCATACTTGAATTTAGCTTCTGAATTAAAATGCCTTTAGTCTTAATTCCTGATTTAACTTTGAAATCCCCAGTGAATAAGGGGAAAATCAAATCAGGAGATTTAGAAAATCCCTTCAAATTACGTGATTTTTTATGGATTGACAAGGTGAATTTAAATTGAAAGCATGGTTTAGATATTGAACAATTAAGCACTGTCACTGGCGAAATATGGCTTTTCCCTTTAAAATCCTTTCATTACGAATGAAATCTCCCAATTGTATCCAGAATTGCTTTATATCTTCAGTATAGAAATTAGAATAAAATTGAAAAAAGACAAAAATTACATACATTAGTTGCGGTAAAGGTTCCTGTCGAAAGTCGGTAACCTCTTGCCACAGAGTAAATTTGAAACAAAACCTTACAGTTCACGTACGAAGTACTCAAAATCCATTATCATGTTCAGCAAAGAATCTCTTCTTAAATTCTTCATCGTTGCAGTAGCCTTTTCCTGGATACTCGGACTAACGATAAGATAATAGCATTCGATCAAATAATTCATAGGCTAAAAAGCGGTTCAGGGGTGGACCGCTTTTTTTATGGAATAATTTTCCAAAAATCACACAGAAGATTTCAGTATCCTGATATTGAAACGATTTTTTCTTAGCCGGTTTGTGAAAAACTCACGGCAGATCAACCTTTCAATCGTTTTCGCATTTTATTTTTTCGGTATCTTTGGCAGCCTCAGAATTCAATTTCGTCTGGGTTCTGCGAATGCCCTAATCACATGTTACTCGTGTCAAATACTTCAAGCACATATCGTCGGATACTATTCCTAAGTCTGTTCAGTCTCCTGAGTCTGCAGTCTGTTTCTCAGGTTACGTGGAGAGAACGTACACGATGGACCTGGGCAGCCAAATACGGTGTACTGGCCAACAATCCCGACTACGAAGCACAAATGTGGTTGAAGGATAATATTTTCGGAAATGGTGGATGGTTTGTCAAGCCCTATTATTCAGCCATGCCTGAATTGTCAGTCAGCTTCGATGCAGTAAGAATGCGTGGAGCTGTACTCGGATTACAGGTTGCAGGAAGTTACATGGAAAGCGAGTTGAATGCTAAATCTCAGGATTCGAAATTTCGCATGGGAATTACTCCCACCCAAATGCTCAGAGGCACACTTACGCTTTCATTCAATGGAACTGACCCATACACCATGTTTCAAATGCCTTATCATAGTCAGAATGAAGCAGTGTTAGGTGTTACGTGGATGGGAATGAGATCGGAAGATGTGGCGGTCACACAAGCAGTAAAAGACACCCTTGGAGTCAGCGAAATCAATGGAGGTATAGCGAAAGCTGCAGGAATATTCTTTGGCCTGAACTGGCGTATCGGTGAATCCGGTTGGGTGCTGGGTGTAAGTGCCTGCCTGATGTGGCACTATGATCGCAACCATTGGATCAATATAAAAACAGACGAGTCTTCACCTTACACACCGGGTTATATTGACATGGCTCCGCGTATTGCCCAGGCTGGATTCGGTTATCATTTTTAATTTACTCTTCTGCTGAAGACGGATTTCTAGCCCATCGACGACGGGATTCTTTTTTCTTATCTTTTACTGTCTTCTCTTTGAACCTGCCATCATAAAAGCCCTGCTGAATCGCAAGTTTTCTCTGCAATCTTTTTGCAATCGTATTCGACGATTGTTTATTCTTCTTTTTCATTGTCGAGAAAGATTCAATCCTAGACTCTGCCTTTCTCGGGAAAGTGCTTCTTCCCTTTGAAACGGACAATAATATAAAGGTAAATAATTCGGGAATACCTGAAGATTACTGGCGCAACAAGGGTAGCGGCTACACTTCCGGTACTGAGCAAACGAAGCATGTTTTCACCGATTTCCTGAAATATGAAATAGTAAAGGAAACCTACAATAATCAGAAAACCAACCATCAAACCATAGCTCACATAGGCCGCTCCAAAATAAAATCCCGGTTCATGGCGAAAATTCTCTCCACAAACGGAACATTTTTCGTGCATTGACCCCATCCGACTCCAGTGATAAGGATTCGGATCAGTAAAAACACTTCCTTCCCTGCAAGCAGGACATTTCATTTTTATGATACCAACAATCAGATTGGGTGCAGACACTGGAATGATGGTGTTAGACATTGATGAGGGATTTTTCAATGCAAATTTACATATACGCTCTGAGAGGATGGTGATATTTGTTGGACAAAGCGCTTTTTATTACCTGACAAAACAAGGCTACTTAAAATCGTCTCTATTCCCTGAAATGCCTGACTGAAGCCGGTTTTGGGACAGTTCTGAAGAAATACGGCCAGAGTATACGGAATCACTAAAATTTCAGCCCGATGAAATATCATTGATTTCGAAACTATTTTATGATAAAAATCTTTGCTTGATATTGGATAAAACCATTAAATTTATCTATTGATTTTAAAAATCTCCTTTTTATGGGCGCCGACACTACTCCACCTTTAAGATAAGTTTCTAAGGTATACATCGGACAGGCGATTCTTTTTCCTTCGTTGCACTTCGCAACAGCATGCATATTGTTCACCTGTACTTTTATTTCATCAACAATACCTTTCCTCAACACTGTGTTCTAAAATTCAAAATTAAAAACATACGCTTATGAAAGTCTATGATGATAAACACATTAAAAATGTAGCATTGGTCGGGGCTTCGAAATCCGGCAAGACCACTTTGGCAGAAGCCATGCTCTTCGAAGCCGGTTTACTGAATCGCCGTGGTACCGTCGAAGAAAAAAATACGGTCTCAGATTACCACGATATTGAACATGAACGCAACAGTTCGGTATATGCCACCACATTGCATACCGAATGGAAAGATTACAAGATTAATATTATTGACACTCCGGGTCTGGATGATTTCATAGGAGAAGTGATAAGCGCATTGCGAGTCGCAGATACAGCTGTAATGATGCTGAATGCAGAAAATGGAGTCGAAGTAGGTACAGAACTGATCTGGAATTATGTTGAGAAATTTCAGAAACCCATATTGTTCGCAGTGAATCATGTGGATCATCCGAAGTCTGATTTCGATAATACTGTTGAACAAGCGAAGGAACGTTTTGGGAATGCAATTACCATCATGCAGTATCCATTAAAACAAGGAGATGGTTTTAATTCCATCATCGATCTCCTGACAATGAAAATGTACACATTCCCACCTGCAGGAGGCAAACCACAAAAGCTGGATATTCCTGCTGATGAAACCGAAAAAGCAAATGCGCTTCACAATATTCTGGTTGAAAAAGCAGCAGAGAATGATGAAAAATTAATGGAACTTTATTTTGAAAAAGGTTCCCTTGACGAAGATCAATTAAAACAGGGACTGAAACTGGGAATGTTGCATCACGATGTGTATCCTGTCTTTTGTTTGTCAGCAAAAAAAGATATGGGCAGTGGCCGCCTGATGGGCTTCATCGATAATGTAGCGCCTTCTGCAACGGAACTCTTCCCTGAGAAAACAGAAGATGGCAAAGACCTTCCATGTGATCCAAAAGGACCTCCTGTAGTTTTTGTTTTCAAAACTCTTATTGAACCACACCTTGGAAAACTATCCTTTTTCAAAGTCATGTCCGGTGAAGTTACAACCGGAATGGACCTTGTGAATGTAAACACAGGTCATACTGAGCGGATCAACCAGTTGTTTATTATGGATGGTAAAAATCGCAATCCGATTACCAAACTCACAGCCGGTGATATTGGTACAACATTGAAATTAAAAGAAACATTTACGAATCAAACACTGTGTGCTGCAGGTAAAAACATCACTATTGATCCGATTCATTTCCCGGATCCCCGTTTGCGTGTTTCTATTCTTGCGAAAAATAAAACCGATGATGAAAAATTGGGAGGTGTACTTGCTGAAATTCGCCAGGAAGATCCAACAGTGACGATTGAATATTCTCGTGAATTGCGTCAGGTTATTTTGGGTGGGCAAGGTGAATTGCATTTGAATGTGGTAAAATGGAGGATCGAAAAAATCTATCATCTGGAAGTAGAATTTGGAAAACCTCGTATTCCTTACCGCGAAACAATTCAGAAGAATGCAATGGCTTCATACCGTCACAAAAAACAAAGTGGTGGTGCAGGTCAGTTCGGAGAAGTGTATATGAAAATTGAACCTTTTCACGAAGGAATGCCGGAACCTCATGAACACCACGTGCGCGAAAAAGAAATTATCGATTTGCCTTGGGGCGGAAAACTGGTCTTCTACAATTGCATTGTTGGCGGTGTAATTGATCAGCGCTTTATTCCATCCATTCAAAAAGGAGTCATGGAAAAAATGCATGAAGGCCCGCTTACCGGTTCTTATGTGCGCGACATCCGGGTCATCGTTTACGACGGGAAAATGCATCCTGTTGATTCCAATGATATCTCTTTCAAAATCGCAGGAATGATGGCATTCAAAGAAGCTTTTCATCAGGCAGATCCGAAAATTCTCGAACCCATTTACGATGTGGAAATTCTTGTACCCGAAGAATTGATGGGAGATGTTGTTACCGATCTTCAAACACGTCGTTCCGTAATTATGGGAATGGATTCACAAGGAAAATACCAGGTGATCAAAGCCAGAACTCCCTTGTCAGAGTTGGACAAGTATTCTACTTCCCTCCGTTCCATTACACAGGGACGCGGAAGTTATACCGGACGATTTGCAGAATATGCACCTGTACCGGGAGAAATTCAGCGAAAGCTTGCGGATGAATACAAATCCACAGAAGTTCATTGATGGAAATTCTTCCATAAAAAAAGAGGCGCCGATTTGATCAGCGCCTCTTTTTTATTGAAAATATTTTTCGAATTATTGTACAACAACTCTGCGCGTTGCTCTTCTTAAATCGGATTGCATGCTCAGGAGATAAATTCCTTTCGCAAGTTCAGGAAGCAGCATTTCGTCTTTTAGTTCAGTTGCGGAAACAATGGTAGATTTTTTATCAGCAACAATTCGGCCGGAAGCATCCGTAAGCACCCATGAAATTCGTTCACCGGGAGCAGCAGTAACTTGCATTTGCATTCTATCCAAAACAGGATTAGGATACACAACGAGATCAGAACCATCCTTCAATTCATCAATACCAATCACACCTGTGAGTTGAACATTGTCAATCGTAATGGTTGAGCCCTGACTTGCAACAATGAACCCGGTTGTATCCTGAACAGAAAAAGCGATCAGGCATTTTACTGGCGTTCCACCGATATTTGTAATCGGTACTGTTACGTGTGTGAAGGACGTTTTGTCGGCGCTGATTCGAGTAGCGCCTACACCAACAGCATTGTTGCTCGCATCAGAAAATGTTACAGAAATATTACACGCATCGTTGCCAAGCAAATTTGCCAAATAATAAAACTCCAGATTGCTATACATGTGAGTCACAGGGAAACCATTGTTCGCGGAAAGGAGGATCGGAACTGTAGTTCCTTGACCGGCGATAACGATTGCTGTTAATTTTGCAGCGGAAGCCGATGCATAGCCCGGAGTAGCTTTGGTTACAGGAGTATTGACTCCGGCATTATTGGTAAACCAATTATTGGGAGTTCCGGATGTCCAGTTCTCGAAATCCGGATTTAATACCGGATTCTGAGCGAACAGAGTCAAGGACAGCAGGGCGAATGGAAGTAAAATGTAGAGTTTTTTCATAGAATTCTGATTTGCAGATTTTTGCCGAAATTATGAAAAAACGAGAACATTAAAAAGTTAATAATTAGCCATTCAGGGAAATGGTTCATCCGGATCAATTTTGAGCTTTATCGATCCATTCACTATTAATCACGTAATACAACGATTCTTTTTGTGTATAAAAAATCTTCCGTTTCAAGCTTTATAAAATAGATCCCTCCGGGTAAGACCGGAAGCGCAATCGGGAATTGATGAGTTAACTTTCCGAATTCCGTGACATTTTCTTGATAAACAAGCTCCCCGTTTTGATTCAAGAGATTAACCCGCATTTTTGAATGCGATAGGAAGTCTGATTTAATTGTGATTTCATTTTTGCAGGGATTCGGAAAAACAGAAATCGATGGATGGACAGCTGAAGTCAGGATAGAATTAATGCCGGTCAATTCTACATCGTCAACCATAAATGTTGTACCGAGATGAGCAGTTTGCATACCGGTGACATCTGCAGCAATGAACTGAATAATACAACTTGCAACATTTGTTCCGGAAGGATAATCAATAGGAAGTGTAAGCAATGTATACGAAGATGTTGAAGTGGTGATGGCGATATCGGCCGAACCAATTGCCTGAGCAGAATCATTATACATTACAACAGTTACTATAAAAGCATCGCTCCCGGCCAGGTCAGCTTTGTACCAGCATTGAAAAGTGGTGTACGCGATTTGAATCGGAAAACCAGTGCCATTGGGGTTCTCGGCGCTTAAGAACGGAGAAATCATAGATCCTGAAAGATCCACGACACTGGCTCTTGCTGCAAATGATCCTGAATGTGCATCGCTTGTTGATTCGATTGTTGCAAAAAGAGGAAGAGTGTTATTGCTTAACCAATGATCCGGATCAGTTAATGTCCAGGATTCAAAACCGGGATTAGGTACAGGATTCTGTGCCGATACAACAAATGGAAATAAAAATAATAGACGAAAAATATACCTGATCATCTTTTTGGGGAATGAGAAGAATCGGAAAAACTTTCGAGGAAATTTCACATACGAAATACGTTAAAATTTCATTTAAAATGTTCATTTCTCGGACTCTTTCTTCAACAAATTACATTTCTATTTTTGAAAGTTGAATATTAAAACGATAATGCAATTCTGTACTTTTCTCCATCTGAGACTTTGCATTACCTGCCAAATGAATAAGCAGCTAAAGATGCTATATAGATAGGCGAAATTCTTTGTTGAAATGCCGATTTTCTCGTCAAAATGAATTTCTTACAAAACTTTTGTAAGAATTAATCGTTAAATACTCACCTGTACGATACTATTAAGGCCAAAGCTTTTCTTTTCATTGAACTCCGAATCCCGTATCCATGGCGGGTTCTGGACATTAAATGAAGAAAAACGTCCATTCGCCTATTGTTAATTTCTTTTTACATAAATCGAACACTACCTCCTTAATAATCAACTATTTTTGTAAAAAATTTGGCCTCTTAAACTATATGAAACAACTCTTCTCTCTCTCCATGCTTGTTATCCTGCTATCCTTCAATTATTCGGGACAGGCACAAATTGCATTCAGTAAAGAATATGGTGGCATCGAAAACGAAGATGGCCGTTGGATGGAACAAACAGCCGACAGCGGATTCATCCTCACCGGAATGACCAACACATACAGTAATGGTCAGGCGGATGTATGGCTGGTTCGTACTGATGCTTATGGCAATACTCTTTGGAATAAATCATTCGGCGGTACGCAGTATGATTTCGGAAATATGGTAAGGAACACTTCCGATGGTGGTTTCATCATTGGTGGTTTTACGGGTTCGTATGGTTCCGGTGGAAATGATGGCTGGTTGATTAAAACCAATGCAAGCGGTACAAAACTTTGGGACAAAACATTTGGAGATTCCGGTTTGCAGGAATTGGAAGCTGTTATTCAAACTTCTGACGGTGGTTATGCAGCGGTTGGAATCAGTTACACTTCCGGTACACAGTATTACGACATATACCTGGTGCGAACAGATGCAAATGGTGATTCACTCTGGACAAAAAATATCGGAGGACAATCGTACGAAATCGGGAACTCTATCCAGCAAACAGCGGACGGAGGTTTCATCATAGGTGGACAAACATATAGTTATGGAAATCTTGATGGAGATTTTTACATGGTGAAAACCGATGCAAGTGGAAATGTGCAATGGGAAAAAACGTATGCGAATAATGGCTTACAGGAAGCACACCATGTTCAGATCGCAGCAAGCGGAGGATATGTTCTCGTTGGTGATGCCGATAGCCTTGCTAATGGTTTCGGGGATACTGATATCTGGCTGATTCGTACAGATGTCAATGGAGATACATTGTGGACCAAAGTATACGGCGGAACAAAGAAAGACGGTGGTAAAACAATTGAAAACACTTCCGATGGTGGATTTGTAATGGCCGGAATTACGCGCAGCTTTAATCTGATCAATCCGAATTATTACCTCGTGAAAACAGATGCATCCGGAAATATAGAATGGTCGAATTATAGTTATGGCAGCGCATATCACGATCATGCATACAGAGGAATTGAAACCTCGGATGGTGGTTTTGCAGAATTTGGATATTTCCGGAATGCGAGCAACAAACAAAACTTTGCTTTGGTGAAGCTCGGTCCCGGAGGCGGTGTATCTAAAGATGTAGCAATTGATAATTTCACTCAACCTCTTGACAAATTATGCAGGAGCAATAATGCACAGGTGAGCCTGTTGCTCACAAACTATGGAGCAACCAACGAAATCAATATTCCTGTCGTAGTGAAAATCAACAATGGATCAACAATCACAACGCTCCAGGATACTCTGACTACTGCGTTATTACCGGGAACGAGCACACAGTTGACATTTGACCAGACATATGATTTTTCCGTCACCGGTACATACTCCGTTACAGCATACATCATTCACCGGACAAATGATATTTCTTATACCAATGATTCAAGTTACCTTACCGTTAACGTACTTCCTGTTACCAGCGACCCAACAACGATCTCGGGTGTGAGTTGCACGTCAGGTTCACTTACATTGAGTGCAAACCGCGCGAATGTTGCAGACTCATTGTTTTGGTACACAGCTCCAACCGGTGGCAACTTGATTTCAACCGGAGCCTCCTATACAACACCTACACTCAGTTCCAGTACGATCTATTATGTCGAAGCTTTTAAAGGCACAGGGAGTTTGGTCGAACCACACGACAATACTTTCGGTGGCGGAGGAACTTCTTCCAACGGATATCTTAAATTTGATTCACGCGTTGACTTCCGATTAATTTCTGTAAAAGTGTATGCCACGACTTCCGGTAACCGAACGATTGAGCTCAGAAATTCCGGTGGAAATGTGTTGCAATCAAAAACCATAAATATCCCTGCAGGTGAAAGCAGAGTATATCTCGACTTTAGTGTTCCTCCCGGAAATGATTTTCAATTTGGACTTGGCTCCGGCAGTGCTGCACTATTCCGTAACAATACAGGTGTAACCTATCCATATGATATTTCACGTACTGTTGAAATCTACGGATCCAGTGGCGGACCAAATTTCTACTATTACTTCTACGATTGGTATGTATTTGTACCCTATGAAAATTGTGGGACAAACAGAATTCCAGCCGAAGCCTTGATCGGAACTTCAGGAACAACAGCTTTCGATAAATCCCGTTGTGGAACCGGAACTGTGACTCTCACAGCAAGTTCTTCCCAAAATCTTGAGTGGTACGATGCCTCTTCAGGTGGTACACTTCTCGGTTCAGGTTCTTCTTACACGACTCAATCATTAAATAGCTCAGCAACATTTTATCTTCAGGTAGGTTCTTGTCCGAACAGAATTGCTGTACAGGCAATCATCAACTCCACTTCATCGGCTCCAACGGCGAGTGATGTCACCCGTTGCGGACCGGGAACTGTAAATCTTACTGCTTCTGCTTCTGATCCTATTTCATGGTACGACGCCTCAAGCGGAGGACTTCTGCTTGGCACAGGTACTTCTTACACAACAGACTTCCTCAATGCTACTGCAACGTATTATGTTGTTGCCGGAACTGTTTGCCCAAGTGCTGCAGTTGCCGTTGATGCAATCATCAACAGTGCAACTTCACCAACAGTTTCAGACGTGAATGCATGCGGACCCGTTTCCGTGACACTTGTTGCCTCATCTTCCGATCCGGTAGCCTGGTATGCTGATGCGATCGGTGGAACAGTCCTTGCCACTACTTATAATTTCGTAACACCGATTCTTTCCCAACCCACAACATACTATGCAGAATCCGTGAGTGCATGTCCAAGTCCGCGTGTACCTGTCACAGCAAACATTACCACAGTGGGGACACCTACAGGTGTTGATGCATCACGTTGCGGTCCGGGTTCGGTTGTGCTTAGTGCTTCTGCAATTGATCCTGTGTCATGGTGGGATGCAGCAAGTGGTGGAACACAGGTGTCTGCCGGTATTAATTTTACGACTCCTTCGCTCAATGCCACAACTACTTACTATGCGCAATCCTCCAATGGAGGTTGCAACAGTGCACGTATCCCGGTGATTGCCGAAATTATTGTGACAGCACCTCCTTCCGTTACTTCCGGCACGAACTGTGGCCCGGGAGCTGTAACACTCACCGCATCCTCATCGGATCCAATCTCCTGGTATGATGCATCTACCGGAGGAACACTACTGGGCACAGGCTCTTCCTATACGACACCCGTTATATCTACGACTACTACATATTATGCCGAAGCCGGAACCTCATGTCCGAGCACACGTGTTCCTGTTGATGCCGTTATTTCTTCTCAGGCAGCAGATCCTGTTGTAACAGATGGCGCACGTTGCGGAAGTGGAACTGTTGTTCTCTCTGCAACTTCTTCCGATCCTGTTTCCTGGTATGACGCACCAAATGGCACATTGCTTGGGACTGGTCTCACGTTCACTACACCATCGATAAGTTCCAATACAATTTATTACGCTGTAGCAGGTGTCACGGGTTGCGAAAGCAATGCGATTGCAGTCAACGCTGTGGTCAATCCAATGCCACTTGATCCACAGGTAACCGATGCGTCAAATTGCGGACCTGCGCAGCTTACATTGTCAGCGTCCTCATCAGATCCATTGACATGGTACGATGCGGCAAGCGGTGGAAACATTGTGACGACAGGCACATCATACCAGTCGAATTTCAATGCAACAACAACGTATTATGTTGAAGCAAACAATGGAACATGTTCAAGCAACCGCATCCCTGTCACAGCGACTATCTGGACATTGCCAGCTGTAAATATTGGTCCTGACACTTTGAATATTATCAGTGGTCAAACTATTACATTGGATGCCGGAGCCGGATTCAGTATCTACTCCTGGAATACCACTGCTACCACACAAACAATTAATGTATCTGTTACCGGAACGTATTCCGTTGTCGTAACTGATTTACACTCCTGCCAGGGCATTGATTCTATTTTCATCAATGTGATAACGGGAGTGAATGCGATTTCAGGGAATATAAATCTGATTGCATTTCCAAACCCGACTTCGGGACAAATAGAAATTCGTGCCGACAATCCAACAGGACATTTTGAAATAAAGATTACAGATGCTGTGGGTAAAGTTCTTTTTACCGATTCGCATCAAAGTCAGATTAATTACCGGAAATCACTTGATCTTTCCGGATTTGCCAAAGGAATATACTACCTGAAATTGAGTACTGCGAACGGTAGTGTTACCCGCCAGATTATTCTGGAATAGAAATCATTTCCAAAACCACTGAACCTGTTTAACGCAGGTTCAGTGGTTTATTTTATTTTATTAAAACCCCAACATTCATGAATAAAAGATTTTTTCTCGCCCCCCTGGCCGCATTCTTTTTACTTATTTCTTCGGATCTGTTTGCGCAGACTTCCTGGGAGAAAATTTTTATCAAGAAAAATACTGATGTCTTCCGGTCTGTTGCTGAAGCTACAGCGGGCGGTTATATACTTGCTGGCTATACCGCAGATTCTACTGTCAACGACACCGATGCGTATGTTGTGCGGATGAACACCAGCGGAGACACACTTTGGACAAAAACGCTAAATGGTACTTCCAGTAGAAAAGATCTTTTCTATAAAGTCATCAATACCGCTGATGGTGGCTTTGCATTTTGTGGATACAGCACAAGCTATGGAGCCGGTTCCGATGATTCGTATTGGGTCAAAATGGATGGTAACGGGAATGTTCTTTGGACCAAAACACTTGGAGGAATCGGCAAAGACAGAGCACAGGAGATTATTCAAACTGCCGATGGAGGGTATGCAATTACAGGTTATACCACCTCCGCTCCTGCGCAATATTATGATGCATTTATCATTCGCACCAATTCAGCGGGAGATACATTGTGGACCAGACGGTATGGTTCTTCCGGCTATGATGATGCAAATTCTATCCGGGAACTTCCGGATGGTGGATTTATTATCGGAGGCCAAAGCACAAATGGAGGAACCGGTTTGGATCTCTATCTCGTGCGGACCAATTCTGCCGGTACTGCACTCTGGACAAACCGATGGGGAACCGCAGGCACTGACAACATTGAACATATCGTTCGGAACTCAGATGGAACCTTTATTCTAGGTGGAGGAACTGATGATCTTTCAGGATTAGGAGGCAATGATGGTTATATCGTTAAAACAGATACGGGAGGGACACAAATCTGGGCAAAAATTTATGGCGGAACTGACCAGGATGATTTTCACAGAATTGAAGCCACAACAGACGGAGGTTTTATCGCAAGTGGCACAAGCAGAAGTTCGGGCCCTTTGGAGCCGAATATGTGGCTGATGAAAACAGATGCAAATGGTGATTCAACATGGTCAAGAACTCTCGGTGGAACAAACCATGATCATGGCTATAGCGGTATGCAAACTTCCGATGGCGGTTATATCATGGCAGGATATAGCAGCAGCTTCGGATTTGCCGGAGAAAATGCTTACGTCGTGAAATTAAACGGCAGCGGGAATCTCGGAAATTATCTTACTTATGGAACGATCTATGGAATCATAGCGCCTGCAATTAATTCGTGTGGAAATGCAACGCAAACAGTGAAAGTGACTGTGCGAAATTTTGGAAGAGATACGATTTCAAATATTCCTGTCACTATTAATATTACCGGGGCTGTAACACAAACGCTGAATCAAACTTATCTCGGTGCAATTCATCCCGACGATTTCGATACACTTACTTTTACAACAACAATCAATACTCTTGCAGGAGGAACATTAAATTTTTCCTGCTCTGCAAATGTGACTAACGATGTATATCCAGCAAGCAATACACTTGTTACTTCTGTAACTATTATTCCATTTTCCTCTGCTCCTTCTGTAACAAACGGTTTGAGTTGCGGACCCGGAACCGTGAACCTTTCTGCTACTTCTCCGGATAGTATTTTCTGGTACAACGCTCCGAGTGCAGGAACTTTGCTTGCAACAGGATCCTCATATACGACTCCGAGTCTTTTCACAACAACAACATACTATGCACAGGCAGGCGGAACATGTCCAAGCTCCCGCGTAGCAGTCACCGCGACAATCGGGACTGTTCCTGCAGTCCCAACTACAACTTCAGCACAACGTTGCGGAACCGGCACAGTCATTCTTACTGCTTCATCGGCTGATCCGATTTCCTGGTATGCGGCTTCCACAGGCGGGGCATCACTTGGATCAGGTGTCTCATTTACAACTCCATCGATTTCTTCAAGCACAACGTATTATGCAGAAGCGAACAATGGAACATGTGCGAGTACCCGGGCTGCTGCAACTGCAACAATTCTACCTGCGCCTGCAAATCCGGTTACAACAGGGGCTTCACGATGTGGAACAGGAACTGTTCAGCTGAGTGCCACTTCATCGAATACTGTAAACTGGTACGATGTTTCCAGCGGGGGAGTAGCACTTGGTACAGGACTTACATTTACCACTCCAAGTATTTCTTCGACGACGACTTATTATGCTGAAGCGACCGATGGAACATGTCCAAGTAACCGCATTCCTGCTGTTGCGACAGTTGGAACCACTACGCCGGATCCGGTGGTTAGTTCGGCGGCGCGTTGCGGTGCAGGGTCTGTTACTCTCGGGGCATCTTCATCCGCAACAATTATCTGGTATCCTACATCCAGTGGAGGTACACAATTGGGCACAGGAAGCACATTCATGACACCCTTCATTACAACAACAACAACCTATTATGCTCAGGCAACCAATGGTGTCTGTCCAAGCAATTTTGTTCCTGTACAAGCCATCATCAACGCAATACCTTCAATCTCCCTGGGCCCTGATTCCATTTTTGTTCTTACTTCAACAGTTCTCGATCCCGGTCCGGGATTCGTGGGCTATTCCTGGACAACGAGTGCAACAACCCAAGCAATCACTGTATCCATTACAGGAAATTATTGTGTAACTGTGACTGCAAATACAAATTGTACAGCGACAGATTGTATTTATGTTGATGTGAGTGTGGGTATAAACGAACAAAACTTAAATCCTTCTGCAGAAATTTTTCCCAATCCAACAACGGGTACGTTTTCAATAAATTATTCTACTTTACTTTCTTCGGTGAAATACCAGGTCTTCAATTCAACCGGCCAGGTCGTCACCATGGGGAGCATGGAAATGATCCTGCCCGGATCAAGCCAGACCATCGATTTGTCAGAACATGCTGATGGAGTATACCTCCTGCGAATCGAAAGCATGGAAGGGATGATCTCGAAGTTTGTGCTGAAGAACTAATATTCCTGAACAAAAAGTAAAAGCCTGATGGAGATTTCCTTCAGGCTTTTGCTTTTTCCACCTGCCTTAGCTTGCCCTGCAGCATTGATTGGCCCTGCATTCCAGCCTGTCAACCTTCCAATATTTTTCAAATGAGCCACTAATTTGGAGCGAAAATGAATTTAGTAAAGTCGAGGTTTATTGCGCTCACAATTCCCAGGGATTGTTAAAATCAATCTTGAAAATTCCTATCTTTCCTACTCAACTACAATTTAACTATCACTATCCATTATGAAAAAAATCTATGCCGGTGTGCTCATGGTTTTCATGGGTCTGTCAGGACTAAGCATGCGTGCCGAATCCCGGGTTTCCGGAACTCAAGCAGATGCACTTGTTAAAGGTGCTTCGGAAGTTATTCTTTCTGAAAAGTCTTCTGTTCCATCCTTTATCACTTTTCGTGAAGATGCTCAACAATCTTTCGGCGATCCAACATTGTGGCTTCGTCTGAATTTTGGAGTGGATGCCGACTTCAGTTTGCAACTTTTGTCACAAGATGAAGACCTGCTTGGAAATACACATTATCGTTACCAACAGAACTACAAAGGATTTCCTGTAGAAGGAACAATGTGGCTGGTTCATACCCGGAAGGGTACCATCCATTCTGTAAACGGTATGATTTTTTCACAACTCAAAGCAGATGCGGTTCCGGGACTTCAAGAAAACGAGGCCCTTCAGATTGCACTTCCGAAAATCGGTGCACGTACATACAAGTGGCAATCTGCTGAAGAGGAAGCCTGGCTCAAAAAAGAACAAAGTGATCCTTCGGCAAGTTTTTTTCCAAAAGGCAGATTGTGCTATGCTTACGATTCCCGGAATCCAAAAAATGCAGTGTATCATTTGGCATACCGCTTCGACATTTATGCCTCTGAACCAATGAGCCGATCGTATGTTTTTATTGATGCCGTAAACGGTAATGTAATCGACCTGCAAGACAGAATTCAGGAAGTGAATACAACAGCAACAGCAGTGACCGGTTATGCAGGAACACAAACAATCATCACCGATAGTTTCGGTGGTTCGTATCGTTTGCGTGAAGCAGGTCGTGGAGCCGGACAAGGAATGGAAACGTATGATATGCAGCGAGGAACAAATTACGCTGCAGCAATTGATTTCACAGATGCAGATAATATCTGGAACAATGTGAATGCCAATAAAGATCAGTATGCCACCGATGCTCATCTTGCTACAGAAAAGACATACGATTATTATTATTCAACATACGGTCGCAACAGTATCAATAATGCAGGATTCAAATTGCTCAGCTACATTCACTACAGTACAAATTATGTGAATGCATATTGGGACGGTTCGCGAATGACCTATGGCGATGGAAATGCAACTTACACTCCGCTAACTTCGCTGGATATTGGCGGACATGAAATCACACACGGACTCACATCTTTCACTGCAAACCTTAATTATTCATATGAGTCCGGCGCCTTGAATGAATCATTCAGCGATTGCTTCGGAACCGCTGTGGAATGGTATGCTGATCCTGCACATGCAGATTGGTTGATCGGAGAAGATATCGGAGCCGCTTTTCGTTCACACAGCAATCCGAATTCCTATGGCCAACCGGATACTTATCTTGGAACAAACTGGACGACAGGTGCCGGTGACAATGGTGGAGTACACACGAACAGTGGAGTACAAAATTATTGGTTTTATCTCCTCTCAAATGGCGGTTCAGGATCGAATGATATTGGTAATGCATTTTCTGTAACGGGCATCGGAATCTCTAAAGCTGCAGCGATTGCATTCCGGACACTTACCGTTTACCTTACTCCAACATCTCAATATGCCGACGCACGAACCTATTCCATCCAGGCAGCTACAGACTTGTACGGTGCTTGTTCTGCAGAAGTGATTGCAACAACAAATGCATGGTATGCAGTTGGTATTGGAGCAGCAGGAACCGGCGGACCTGCAACAGTCACCGCTGCAGGTGCAACTACAATTTGCAATGGCAGTACACTCACAATGAACGCAAGTGCTTCGGCAGGTTCTACGTTTCAATGGAACAGAAATAGTTCCCCAATTAATGGTGCAACATCCAGCAGCTATTCAGCGAATCAGGCAGGAACATATACTGTGACCACTTCCGGCTGTGGATCTTCAACATATACATCCAACGCGATTACAGTGAATGTGATCCAGCTTACACCTACAGTCTCTCCTTCCGGTTCAGTTTCCGGTTGCAGCAATGTATTGCTTTCTGCCAACAACACCTCCGGTTATGGAATTCAGTGGAACCTCAATGGCTCGGCAATTTCAGGAGCGACCGGATCGACCTATTCAGCAACACAAAATGGGAACTACACATTTACCCTCGCTGCTGTTACCACACCACCGCAAACTTCAAGCACAGCCAATGTCGTTTCCATTCCCGATAACACATGCACGGCTCCTGCAGTAAGCGGAATAACAGTAAGCGGAATGTCAACGACATTCCCCACTGCAGGTATTTCGATTTCAATTAATGTAACACATACCTACGACGGAGATCTTGATCTGATGCTTGAAGCACCCAACGGTGAAGTTCTCGGACTCAGCAGCAGAGCAGGTGGAGCCGGCGATAATTTTACAAATACAATTTTTTCGGATGCGGGTTCAACAACTGTCGCAACTGGTGTTGCACCGTTCACCGGAACTTTCAAACCCTGGGCTGCAACGATCAGCTCATGTACAAACTCTACAAAGACAAGTTTTGCATCACTTGGTAACGGAACCATGAACCCGAACGGAACATGGAATCTTCGTATTTATGATCGTGCAGGTGTAGACGTAGGAACCATCAATAGTTGGAGCATTACATTTCCTGCAACATCGAATCCTTCACCAAATTGTGGTCCGGCTACATCACCAACTACTGCTGTAAGTATCGGAGGAGGCTTAACTGTAAGTGCAGGCGTTTATGCTGCTGTGTGTGCAAGTGCTTCCCCGGTTGCTTTGGCAGGAACACCTGCAGGAGGAACATTCAGCGGAACAGGAGTTAGCGGAAATACTTTTAACCCGAATGTTGGCGCAGGTACCTATACTATCAATTACAGCTACACGGATATTTCCAGTGGTTGTACCGGAAGTAATTCAACAACGATCGTTGTCAATCCCGCTCCATCAGTGAATGCAGGAACTTACGCAGCGGTCTGCGCAAATGGATCATCGGTCACACTTTCCGGCACTCCATCAGGAGGAACGTTTAGTGGAACAGGGGTGAGTGGGAATTCGTTTAATCCGGCTATAGGAGCAGGTACGTATTCCATTCTGTATTCTTATTCTTCAGGCGGATGTTCTGGTTCTGCCAGTACTTTAATCACTGTGAATCCTGTTCCGACGGTTAATGCCGGAACATATCCTGCTGTTTGTTCAAATGCAGGCGCAGTAACACTTGCAGGAACTCCTTCCGGTGGAACTTTTTCAGGAACAGGGGTAAGTGGAAATTCATTCACTCCTTCTGTCGGTGCCGGAACGTATACGATCGCATATTCTTACACCAATGCAAACAGTTGTTCAAACAGCACATCAACATCGATCACAGTAAATGCTGCACCCTCTGTGAATGCAGGGACGTACGCAACAGTTTGCACAAATTCTCCTGTTGTTTCTCTCTCCGGATCACCGGCAGGAGGTACATTCAGTGGAACCGGTGTTTCGGGTTCAACATTTAATCCGGCAACAGGCGCAGGTACGTATACAATAAATTATTCTTATACCGCTGCGAATTCATGTTCCAACACAGCATCAACTTCCATCACAGTTTCTTCTATCCCAAGTGTAAATGCGGGAACTTACTCCGCCTTATGTACAAACAGTTCTGCAATTACATTGAGTGGTACTCCTGCAGGTGGAACATTCAGTGGAACTGGTGTTACCGGCAACTCATTCAATCCAGCTGTTGGAGCCGGCACGTACACTATCAATTATGTTTATTCTAACGGAAGTTGTTCGAATTCAGCAAGCACAACAATCGTTGTAAATGCAGGCCCTACTGTGAATGCAGGAAGTTATTCTCCAACATGTACAAACAGTGGAACGATCGCTTTGAGTGGCACACCTGCCGGAGGAACATTCAGTGGAACGGGTGTTAGCGGGTCAACTTTCAATCCTTCAGTAGGAGCAGGGACTTACACCATTACGTATACATACAACAATGGTACCTGTTCCAGTTCTGCTTCGACAACAATTGATGTCTACAGTGCTCCCGCAGCAAATGCCGGTACATACAATGCCGTTTGTACAAACAGTGCTTCTGTTGCATTAACGGGATCACCGACAGGTGGAACGTTTACTGGTACCGGTGTCACCGGCAATTCTTTTAATCCTGCTGTAGGTGCAGGTACATACACAATCAATTATTCCTATACGAATGCAAATGGATGTGTGAGTTCTGCTTCAACTATCATCAGCGTGAATACTCCTCCAACTGTCAGTGCAGGTACTTATGCTGCAGTATGTGACAATGGCGGACTTGTCACTCTGAGTGGAACTCCGGCAGGGGGAACTTTCAGCGGTACTGGCGTTACTGGAAATTCGTTTAATCCTGCAACAGGTGCCGGTACTTATACAATCACATATTCGTATAGCAGTGGAGGATGCAGCAACTCTGCAAGTACGACCATCACGGTTCAATCTTGTGGCTGTACGTCCGCACCTGCAACACCGGGTGCAATTACTGCATCAACTATTCTTTGCAGATCAACTACAGGAAATACTGCTTCGATTGTTGCAGTGAGTGGGGCAACATCTTACATCTGGACGGCACCTTCAGGATACACAATCACCGCCGGACAAGGAAGCACTTCAATTACTTTCAGCCTCAGCAGCGGTGCAGCCTCTTCCGGAAATATCTGTGTACGGGCTTCCAATGCATGTGGTAACAGTAATACATCCTGTCTTGCTGTGGTATCCCGTAATTCTCCTGGAACCCCCGGTGCGATTTCCGGAATTCTCATCGGTGCTTGTGCAGGTTCAACACAAACCTATTCAGTAGCAGCTGTCACCAATGCAACAAGCTACAATTGGACCATCCCTGCAGGCTCGTCAATAGTGAGTGGACAAGGAACCCGAATTATACAATTTACACTCCCTGCAGTTTTCAGCTCAGGTACTTTGAGTGTAAATGCAAGCAATTCCTGCGGGACCAGCAATTCAAGATCGACAACGCTGCGATCAGTACCATCAACTCCCGGAGGCATTACAGGACAAGCGAACAACCTATGTAATCTTTCATCCGTCAACTATTCCATTGCAGCTGTTAGTGGAGCAACGTCATATACATGGACAGTTCCACCGGGAGCAGCAATTATTTCCGGTGCTGGAACGAATGCTGTTGTGGTCCGGTATGGGAATCCTGTTACAGGTTCCGTTTGTGTAACAGCCAACAATGCCTGTGGAAGCAGTATTGCACGTTGTCTCACAGTTACGGGAAAACCGGTTACACCTTCAGCTATCAATGGAACTACTTCAGTATGTACCGGTCAAACAGGAATAACATACAGTTGCGCAACGCAAAGTGGTGTTACCTATAACTGGACTGTTCCAACCGGTGCTTCGATTGTAAGTGGTCAGGGTTCCGGAACGATTTCCGTGAACTGGGGAAGTGTTTCCGGAAATGTTCGTGTTACAGCTACGAACGCTTGTGGAAATGCAAACACAAGATCACTCAATGTTTCGATTAATTGCAGACTTGCAGGAACAGTAAGTGCGGCAGAATTCAACCTATTCCCAAACCCTTCGGCGGGAAGATTTACGTGCACATTTACAACTGACAAAGCAGAGAACGTAGTCATTCGCGTCAGTGACCTGACAGGTCGCCAGCTGATGATTCGCGAGATGAAAGCACAACCGGGAGAAAACCAAGCCGACCTGAACATGAGTGATTTTGCAGATGGTATTTATTTGGTTCATTTACAATCTTCCAATGGAACAGAAAGAATCATGCGGATGATGAAACAATAAAAAAACAAACTTTCATAAAAAAAGAGGCAAGAAATTACTTGCCTCTTTTTTTATGGGGTATAAATTTTGTTCAGGCTTTGACCATACTCAGTATTGACTCGAAAATTATTTTACCATCAGTATTTCCGAGTTCAGGATCTGCAGCACGTTCCGGATGTGGCATCATTCCAAAAACATTTTTTCCGACATTGCATATCCCTGCAATATTCTGAATCGCTCCATTTGGATTTGAATCATCACTCACTTTTCCTTGTTTATCACAATAGCGGAACAACACTTGTCCGTTTTCGACTAAAGAGTGCAGGGTAGTTTCATCTGCATAGTATCGCCCTTCTCCATGAGCAATCGGAATTTTCAAAACGGCTTCGGGGTGAATTTGCGATGTGAAAGGAGAATCCTGATGAACAGCTTTGATAAAAATATTTTTGCAGATAAACTGGTGATTGCTGTTGTGGAGAAGTGCTCCCGGCAACAATCCCGATTCACATAAAATCTGGAAGCCATTGCAAATACCAATCACCATTCCGCCTTTGTTCGCATACTCTATCACTTCTTTCATAATTGGAGAGAACCGAGCAATTGCTCCGGAACGGAGATAATCTCCGTATGAAAAACCTCCCGGTAGAATTATACAATCACAATTCTGCAAATCGTGATCTTTATGCCAGAGCTTAACAACTTCCTGACGATGAATCGTGCGTAAGACATAAATAATATCCTCATCACAATTGGATCCGGGAAAAACGACGACGCCAAATTTCATTGTGCAAAGGTAATAATTTTACGGCGAATGATGGGGGGCCGGGTATTCAGAAATGGGCAGGTGCATACGATTTGCACTATGAAATTCAAAAAAATGAAAAAATTTGCTTCAGAAAAGCTCAAGCAAACAGATCAAAATGATAGAATTAACGCGTTTGGTAAACCGACAATTTTTTCATCAACTCTTTTCTTGCATTGTGTATCCGTACTTTTACGGTACCAAGAGGAATCTTCAATTTGGCTGCGATCTCTTCGTATTTGTAGCCAGTATAACTGAGTAAAAAAGGAGTACGGAGGTTTTCTGACAATCCCGACAATGCATTATTTACATCTTTCATCACCAGGTTACCGTCACCTTCATTTCGACTTGTATTGCTTCCTGAATTCAGGTAATACTGATTATCGGTGTCGTCATTGAAAATATTCGACTTCATCGCCCTCCGGTATTTGTTGATGAAAATATTTTTCATGATCGTATATAACCAACCTTTGAGGTTCGTTCCTTCAGAAAATTTTTCTTCATTGACAAAAGCCTTCAACATTGTGTCTTGAACAAGATCATTTGCTTCTTCATGATCCTGGGTGAGCTTCATCGCAAAAGCACGCAAAGGCCTGGACTCATCGGTTACTAATTCCTTAAATGGTAAGGTAGCTTTCATGTCCTGTGTGTTCAATTAATCTGTTTATCCTAATAATGAAGTACAAAACTACAGTGCTTTTTCAATAAACGCAAGAGTTTGTTTAATTATTTATGATATTTATTAAACAAAGTATTGCACAAAAGACAGAAAGTTCGTTTTTTAATTAAATAATTGGTTTTTCTGTTTAACAATATGGTAATCTAATTAGACATGAAATCTATCTTGAAATTCAATCCTTAAAATTACTCCAAAAATCAAATGAAAATTCAGGGCTGATATTGCTGATTTTAATAGGCTCTACAATTCAGGTTGGAAAAGATGGCTTCATGAGCTTTACAGTAAAACAAAATGCATCAAAATGGAAGGATGGAAGAATTGTTAAACCATACAATTACAGCTTCCAATCACAGGTGATATATGATGGAGATAATTATCGAGAAATTTTTCAAACTCCTTTCAGGAATTTATTTTACTGCCGTCATTGTTGATATACACAGTCGATAAACGAAAAAAAATAATCGATTCAGGGAATCTGTTTGCGTTATTAATTAAAATAAAATTACAAAAGAAAAGGACTCAGATCGGATATCGTACGAATGATGTGAATTGAATCATCAAATTCCTTCAGGTGTTCTACAAAATATCGCCCTGTAAAAAGTAAAACCGCTTTTGGAAAAACTGAATTCAATTGTTTAACCATATTTTTTGCCGCTGTTGATGGAAATCCGGTTGACATCGAGGTAAAAATGATGTCAGGATTGTATTTTTCCTTCACCTGAACCAAATCGCTCAGCGGTAAACTCTGACCTAAATATAATGTATTGTGACCCGCTGAACGTAAAACATAATTGGCAAATAATAAACCAATTTCGTGGTGTTCGCCTTCCGGTAAAAACAAAAGACATTTTTTTTGACTATTACTTTTGTGTGAAGACTGACCATCAATTGCCACAATTAGTTTCTGCCTTACAAGGTTGGTGATGAAATGCTCGTAAGCAGGGTGAACAGTGCCCGTCATCCACATCACACCCAATAAATTCATGAAGGGAAAAATCACTTCGGTAACTGTTTTGGGCAATCCATATTGTAAAATACTGGTGGAGAGAATTTTTTCAAATGAAACTTCATCGAGGTTAATCATCGTAGCCATCAGGGACTGAATGTGAACCTCGTGTTTTTCCGAATGAATTGAATAATTTATAGCTAGTTCTCTAACTTCCTGATCACTCAATCGGGTGATCTCGGAAATTTTATGTCCATGAAGATTTAAAAGAGAAATATTCAGCAGCATGCGAAGATCCTCATCATCGTAATAACGGATATTCGTTGCCGTTCTTTTCGGCTGAGGTATGTTGTACCGTTGTTCCCAGATCCGCAAGGTGTGCGCCTTGATACCGGTGATCATTTCAACATCTTTGATGGAATACTGAGCCATTATTTGGTAACAAATAATCAGGAAATTTGTTTCTTCCAGGCTTATTTCAGGTAAAAATAAGCAATGAATGGGAATTACATCAGACTTTATCAAATCTAATCAGGTTTCGAAAATAAATGAACTGATTCCAATGGCAAAGCTGATTTTCACTAAAATTCATATCAGTATCCTGATTAAAAAACAATTTAAACAAAAATCCCTGCAGTGTTAGTGCAGGGATTTATGCATTTGAAAGAACTTAAAATTATCGAATCACCAGAAATGACTTGCTAACTTTAGATGAACCACTGCTCAAAGTGCAGGAATACACTCCTTCCATCAAATCATTAAGATCCATACTGAGAATTTCTCCGGCTGCAAATGTCTTCGATCTTTGAACGACAATCCTCCCGGTTACATCTGTGATGGTTACAATCACAGCATCTGTGGTATTCGATCGCATCGAAATATTCAAAACATCAGCAACAGGATTAGGGAAAAGTCCTCCTGAAAAATCAATTGTTTCTTCGATACCTGTTGTGTTTGAAAATGGAACAACTGTACCGTTTGGCAAGGCTGCGAACAAACCAAATGCTTCCCCATTGTTATTCATCGTAGGATCAAGAAATCCCGAAGCAAAGACAACAGCTGCACCACCACCCAAAGTACTGAGGTTTGCAGAGAAGGTTGCAACAATGACAGAGTTGTTAGCACCAGGAGTTACATCAAGGGTATAAACAGAAGGTGGCACAGAGATGTAACCGGTTAAATCACCATACGCTGCATCATCAACAAGCGTTGCAACTCCACGTGCAATTACATCCACAGTAGGTGCATCTGTTGCACCATGCACTGCAAAGAAATCGACTGTTGAATTATCTGCTGCTGCTTCACGCACTCCACTCTTAACAAATAACGTAAAGGCCGTTGAACGACCATCCGGATTTGGTGCAAAACCTGTTCCGATCACACCATTTGCAATCGCAACATAAGATTGGCCTGCTTGTAAAGTAACTTCAAAATTCTTCAGTGTGTCCAATACCGATGTGCTATTGCCCGGTGCAACGCCAATATTCAACAAAGTTCCGGCAGGAGCATCAATGAAAGATGTTGCAGCACGAAATGCTAAATCAGGAATTAGCAAATTGCCGTTCACATAAATATCTACAAGGGCCGCTGCCGGATCTGCTGCATTGTGAATCACCTGAAGACGTGCTGTTGTAGCAGCCGGGAAAGCGACTACTGCTCCATTTGGAAGGGCTGCATACAAACCAAATGCTGGTCCATTGTTATTTGCTAATGGATCCAGGTAACCGGATGCAAAAACAACAGCTGCACCTCCGCCTAAAGTTGAGAGATCAGCAAGGTAGGAGGCAACTACGGTTGAATTGTCATTGCCTGGAGTTACATTCAGAATATAGGACGCTGCCGGTACACTAAGATAAGAAGTGATATCGCCATATGCGGCATCATTTACCAAAGGAGCAACCGAACTTTGCGGAATGACATCAACGGTTGGAGCGTCCGTTGCCCCGTGCAGTGCAAAGAAATCAACATTACTTCCTGAAGTTCCCGATTCGCGAACCGTATTTTTTACAAACAACGTGAATGCTGTTGAACGTCCGTCCGGATTTGATGCAAAACCAGTTCCGACATTTCCATTGGCAACAGCTACATACGATTGACCTGCCTGCAAAGTAACTTCGAAATTCTTCAGTGTATCCCCAACAGATGTACTGTTGCCCGGAGCAACGCCAATATTCAACAACGTTCCGGCCGGAGCATCAATGAACGATGTAGCCGTGCGAAATGCAAAATCAGGAAGCAACAACGTACCATTAAGATAAATATCCACTACCGCAGCTGCAGGATCAGCTGCATTGTGAATCACCTGCAAACGTGCTGTTGTAGCAGCCGGGAAAGCGACTACTGCTCCATTCGGAAGGGCTGCATACAATCCGAATGCCGGACCATTTTGATTCATTAAAGGATCAAGAAATCCGGAGGCAAATACAACAGCGGCTCCGCCACCCAAGGCAGATAGGTCCGCAACATAAGACGCTACAACTGTTGAATTGTCGTTACCCGGGGTTACGTTCAGAATATAAGAAGCTGCAGGGACACTCAGATAAGAAGTGATATCACTATAAGCGGCATCATTTACAAGGGGGGTTGCAGAGCTTTGGGGAATCACATCAACTGTTGGAGCATCAGTTGCACCATGAAGTACAATAAAATCGACATCGGTTCCGGAACCGGCTGCCGTACGGATATTGTCTTTCAAAAGAAGTGTAAATCCTGTATTGATCGCATCAGGATTGGATGCAAATCCTGCAGGGTTTAAAACTCCGCTTGCGATAGCAACGTATTTTTGTCCGTCCACCAGGTTTACGGTGTAACTTACAAGAGTGTCAGAAAAAGATGCGCTACTCTTTGGTGCAATACCAATATTGATATCTACACCGGCAGGAAGGGATAAAAATGATGTTGCTGTCCGAAATGCAAAATTATCAAGAGTCAACATTCCATTTACATAAACATCGACTGAATCCGCTGCGGGATCCGGGCAATTGTGGATGACTTGAAGTTCGGCGGTTTGAGCCTTTGATACCTGCGAGAAGAGCAATCCTGCTGCTACTACAAGCAAAAGTTTAATGGAGGTTTTCATTTTTTTGTAAAGTTTTTGAGTTAGACGAGTATTTTGATTATTGAAAAAACTAAACAGTTCCATTCCGGAAATTGTTTTCCAAATGAAAATTTAATATTTTTTTTTCTCTAACCTGAACTTTTTAAAAACAGATCTGTTTATATCTGTTTAATACTCTTGAAATTGTTTGCAGGAAAATAATTATTTCGAAAAAAAACGGCGCGTTAAAACTTTCTGAAATTCTCTTTGAAGGATCATGTCTGCCAGATTGTGCGAAAAATTTGAAGGTGTATTCTCTCCCAACAATTTCCGAAATGTTGATTCACTCAAATCAATCCGATACAACAAAGACTGAAAACGAGATCGATCATTTTGAAACAATTCAAAAAGCACAGGAGCGATTTGTTCTTTTAATTCTTCATAGGCCGAAAAAGGATCACCGCTAAATCGGATCTCCAGACCAAGCACACCAAAATCTTTCATTACCTGTGCCGCAGTTTCTCTGACAATGGCAAGATCGTGGCGATACTTTTCAAGACTCGAATCATTCATCTGCTGCAGGAATCGTTTTTGAAAAATCAATGATAAGCCTTTCTACCGGTCGATTGTTCTTTACGTGTTCCTTTACAATTTCATCCACGTCTGAAAGTTGCACACCACCATAAAAAATTCCCTCGGGATAAACAACCATGGAAGGACCAAAATCACATGCATCCAGACAACCTGCACGTTGTGCTCTTACTGATCCTTGTAAATTATTCTCTTTAATTGATTTTTTAAAGGCCTTCACGAGCTCCATTCCACAAGATTCTCCACAAGATTTTCGAGTGCCTTCTGTCCGTTGATTAGTGCAAATAAAAATATGCTTTTCGAATTTCATTCTCCAAAGATAATCAGAATTTGAATGACTCATTCCGGAAACGAAAGCTTCTGTGTGAACTGAAAAATCTATTTAAATCAATATTTCATACCTTGTATTATAAAAGGTTCCTGTTTCGCCACAAGGAATACAAACTATCATCCACACTAATCCCTTATTTTATAAACTATGTCTCCTTTCATCGAAATTCCACTCCGGAGTATAAGCATCTATGTATTCATTGTACTCGCAATTCGCTTTTTTGGAAAAAAGGAATTAACTCAATTGTCTGTGATCGACCTGGTATTCATTTTACTCATCAGTAACTCTGTTCAGAATGCAATGGTAGGCGATAACACAACAGTATGGGGAGGAGCTCTTGCAGCCGCTGCCTTATTCTCCACGAATTATATTTTCAAACAGATTCTGTACAAAAGTAAATCTGTCAATGAATTCATCCAGGGAGATCCTGTACTGTTAATTCATAACGGTATTGTGATTCAGGAAAATCTGAAGAAAGAACGAATCTCCATGCAGGAAATTGAAGCATCTGTGAGGGAACATGGTGTCCCTTCAATCGACCAGGTGGACCTTGCTGTTCTTGAAGTTGATGGAAATATCAGTATCCTTTCTGAAAAGTACCAGCATCACACCCAGAAAAAAAGAAAAGCACACAAGATTTTAAAGACGTGAAATGTCGGACGATAATGGTTGGTGCTTAGTGGTTAGTAGTTAGTGATCGCCACTAAACACTAAGCACCAAGCCACTAAGCACTAAAAAAAAGGTCCGGACCACCTAAGCGATCCGGACCTTTTTTTATTACTGAAGTAAATTACATCTTCACAATTTTCTGAACAATTGATTTTCCATCAATCGTGAGTTTTACAAAATACACTCCATTGCTGTTCGTTTCGAAAGAGTAAGAATGTTTTCCTGCAGACTGAAGTTCGTCCATGCTGTATGTCTGAACTTTGTCGCCGATCACATTGAATACTTCAACTGTAACTTTAGCAGAACTGTTGAGTGAGTAATCAATTTTTGTAGAACGGTTGAATGGATTTGGGAATACATTGAATCCGGCAACAGCAGTCAAAGAAGTAACTTTGTTATCGAATGTACAGAACACAGAATAATCTTCAACCTGACCTTTATCCAATGACGCACAAGGAGTCGGGCTTACGTTTCCGCCATAATCAGATGCAACACGCAAACGAAGCGGCTGACCCAATGTAGCAGAAGCAGGAACTGTGAAGTACCCGGTGTGATTCGTAAGGACTGCAGAGTCTCCGAAAATTTGTTCGGATGCAGGGTCAAAGGATCCGTCATTGTTCCAGTCGATCCAGGCTTTTACAGATTCAACATAGATGATTCCTGTTGTTACAGAGAACCAATATTGATTATTCGTAAGCAATGTAGTAGTATCCGTACATGTGTAGTCCTGATAGCCATCAATACCATCGCTTGAATTTTTATTGATGTGAGCAACTGTTACATTGTAGATTCCAACTCCACAGCAATAGTTCAGCGTCGTTGGGTAACATGCATTCGCAACAGGTCCTGTAATAATTGCCTGCACAGAATACGTAGCTGTATCACAACCACCTGCATTACATGCAATCAGGGTAACTGTATATGTACCATTTGAAGCAAAAGAATGTGTCGGGCTCGCTACATCAGAAGTATCTCCATCACCGAAATCCCAATGATAGGTATCCGGAGTATTGATCGATGTACTGGTGAAATCCGTGAAGCCGGTACATGTGTTGGATACAAATGTGTAGTCAATACATGGATTGATTCCTACAGTAAGAGTACACGGAACACTGAAATTCGGTGTTTGCGGATCGTTTGATGTGAACAAAATGTTGGTTGTATAATCGCCACCAACCAAAACTCCTGTATTGAAATCAAGAGTGATCAACACAGAGTCGCCGGCAACCAGTGTACCACTTCCTGTTGGAGTTGTAGTCACCCAAGTCGGTGTACCTGCAATGGAATAATTCAGGTCACTGCCTCCTGTGTTCAAGAGGTAAAACGAACTCGAAGTTGTTGTACCACAAGCAGGGGAAGAAACAGAAACACCCGCAACAGGATTTGCATCGATAACCGGTGCAGGAACAGAAAGTGCGCTTACACAAACTGTTGTATCCACATCATTGTTTGGTACACTGATGATTGCACTGTATGGTCCAAGGTTATTAGTTTGGAAGTCTATAGTGATTGTAGCATACGCTCCCGGAAGGAGGTAGGACACGTTTGAACTCACTGTGAAATCCGGTGAATTCGAAGTGATCGATCCCACAAACAATGTATCACAACCGTTGTTGATGACATCGAACGTACGGGAAGCATTCGTGAACTGCATCACTTGTCCGAAGTCAACACAAGAATCTGAGAGCGCAACAATTGGCAATCCACTAACGGTAAGTGTACATGGAACCAACACAGTTGGAGTTACAGGGTCATTGCTGGTTACTGCAATATTTGTGTAGTATGTACCTGCAGGAAGACCAGTAGTCTGGAAAGTAACGGTTACGTTGGATGTATTTCCTGCACCAACTGTATCGCTAACCTGACTAAGAGAAACCCAAGAAGCAAGATTGTTTTCTCCACCCCATGCAATTGCATTGGCAAGAATGCGGGCGTTTTCGTTTGTAGTGCTATAGAAATCGAAAGCAAGGAAGATTGCTTTTCCGCTTCCAAAAATACGTGTAGAAACAACATCGCTGTTATTGAAAGCAACGATTTGTTCTTTATCAGTATTCGTGAGATCAGAAATGAATGTAGCGTTTGGTGATGTAAAGTTGGTTACACCAAGTCCGGCAACAAGTGGGTGAGTCACATCCAATACATCGACCGTTTGTGAAATCAATTGTTGGTTAAATGTACCTGTCCATACTCCTGTGTTGAACATGCAATCCGCTTCTGAAGAATACGAACCACACCAGATTACACCTCCGCCATTGTTGAGGAACTGACGAATAACCGGTCCCATCGCAGTCCATACTGCAGGATTACCGGTCTCTTGCTCAGGAATAAGGAGAACGTTTTTGCCAACGAGCAATCCGCTCAGGGTGCCAGGATCGGTTGTAGATGTTTCAGTCAGAGTATAATTTGTAAAATACTGGTTAATGGCAGCAATAGTATGCGGATATTCTGCAAACAAATCCGTTCCGTATTTCATGGAAAGCACACGAATCGTTTGACCGGATGCTCCATTTAAATTGTATACAAGTTCACCACCTGCAATATTGCTGATCGCAAGATTGAATTGAACCTGGTCACCGCACTGTGCATTTGCAACCAGTGAATCAGGATCTACAGAAATTTGTGGCGGACCTTGAACAGTAAGCGTTTGAATCATTGTATCTGATTCGTTACATGTAAATGCAATCAAAGTGATTGTATATGTTCCAGGGTTAGCAAAAGCATGCACGGGATTCTGGCTGCGTGCTGTATCGCCATCACCGAAATCCCAGAGCCAACCTGTTGGCGAACCAACACTGGCATCGGTAAATGTTACACCTGTAGCAAGCGGAGGAGTAGGGTCAGAGATTACAAAATCTGCAGTTGGCGCAGCACTTGGAGCAATGATAGAAGTCCAGCTGCATTCAAATCCGGCGAACGTGATGGATACATCCGAATGCCATACGATCAACATTGAACCTGAAGTACAAGTTACTGGACCCGGAATTGTGTTTCCATCCGCACTCAATACCTGTGGATCATTTATTGTTGTTCCGTCATACACTGTAAAAAAATCAAATCCTGATTCTGTTTCAAAAGAAGCAAATGTCAGCGTGATACTTACAGCACAGGATGGCTGAACGAGCAATGAACAATCTTCGAATACCTGGTAGCCGGCAGTTGGCCCTCCGGTGTCGAACAACGTACCGCTCGTATCGGTAGTCTGCGATACCGAGCAGATGTTGTAAGTGCCTTGTGCGGATGCTTGTAATTGTACAAAAAGCACGAGAACAAAAGCACAAAACGCGTGAAGTAGTAGTTTTTTCATAGCGGTCTGGTTAGTTTTTTATTGATCTTTCAAATGTAGGACATTTTTTTGAAAATCCAATTGCAGCGCATCCCTTTGAACAGGGGAGCCAGCAAGGCTTTGAGAGCGAATAAATAAGGAATTTTAGTTTTTTCCGAACACTCAGAAACCTACATTGGTCCTGAAAAGTTTGATGGAAATGGCCAGCAAAACGATGCCAAAAACCTTGCGCAAAATGCTGATTCCGGCTACCCCGAGGATCTTTTCGACCCGGAACAGATTCCGGAGAACTACATAAACTACTATCAGGTTAAGGAAAATTCCAATGATGATGGTTGGAATGTCATAGACCGCCCGGAGCGAAAGGAGGGTAGTCATGGTTCCGGTCCCGGCAATAAGTGGAAAAGCGATCGGAATTATGGATGCTGTTTCGGGAATTTCATCTTTGTATAAGCGGATTCCAAGAATCATTTCCAAAGCAAGGAAAAAAATGACCAGCGAACCGGCTATGGCAAAGGACTTTACATCTACCCCAAGAAAGTTGAGCATGGATTCTCCGACAAACAAAAAGACAACCATGATCAATGCAGAAACCAAGGTCGCCTGCTCCGGATGAATCCGTCCAACCTTGGTTTTAACAGATAACAAAGCCGGTATGGAACCGATGATATCGATAACCGCAAACAATATTGTTGTGACAGTCAGTATTTCACGAAGGTTGAAATTCATGCCATCGAATGTACAAAAAAATGAAATCAGGATCCGACCTGAAGGCTATCAAAAAGCAGGGTCTTAACAAAAAAGGGAGTCCATTCAGAATGGACTCCCTTTTCTGTGATATTCTCAGCGGATTATCCGTTTAATGCTTCCGCACCGGCAACAATTTCAAGAATCTCTCCTGTAATAGCCGCTTGACGCGCTTTGTTGTATGACAATCGAAGGTCTTTTAACAAATCACCGGCGTTGTCTGTCGCTTTGCTCATTGCAGTCATTCGAGCTCCATGCTCTGATGCATGTGAATCAAGGACGGCTTTAAAAAGTTGAATTCTGACAGACTTTGGTAACAGTTCCAAAACCAGCTCTTCTTTGCCCGGTTCAAAAATATAATCGTTAACGGCGTTCTTCTCTGTTCCTTTTTTTACCGGAGGAGATACAGGTAGCATCTGTTCGTGTTGAACATACTGAACAGCTGCATTTTTGAATTGGTTGTAAACAACGTCAACGCGATCATAAACACCTTCTGAGAATTCTTTCATGATCGTGTCAGCCACTGCTGCAACATTATCGAAAGTCAGATTTGCATATACCTCGTTGTGATTTCCTGCGTAAAGATTTTTATGCTTGTTAAAAAAATCACTGGCCTTTTTTCCTATGCACAACACTTTCACATTTCCTTCTTTCGCCTGCGCTGAATAATCTTCACGAATCAGACGGTTCACTGTACGGATAATGGTTGCATTGAAGGCACCACACAACCCACGATTGGAATTGACAGCAACAATCAACACTTTTTGTACAGGACGTACTTTGGTTAATTCTCCTCCAACTCCACCTTCCAGTGTGCCGGAAATATTTTCCATGATATCCCGGAGTTTCGAGGCATACGGTCGCATCATGACAATGGCGTCCTGAGCGCGGCGAAGTTTTGCTGCGCTTACCATTTTCATTGCCTTCGTAATCTGCTGTGTAGAGATGACAGAGGCGATCCGGTTTCGTACTTCTTTTAAATTTGCCATGTTAAGATTCAGAATTCAGTTTCATGAATTCGTAAAGTTCACAATGAATTATACTTTGTATTTCGGGGTAAGTTCACCCGCTACTTTCTCAAGAACTCCTGTTACTTTGTCATCGATCAGTCCACTGCGCAAGCTGTCAAGCGTACCTTTGTGTTGAGCGTCAAGCAACGCGATGAATTCGGCTTCGAATTCTTTCATGCGCGGAATCGGAACATCACGAAGAATTCCTTTTGTCCCACAATAGATGATTGCAATTTGTTTTTCAACTGCGACCGGAGCGTATTGTCCCTGTTTCAGGATTTCTACGTTGCGGGCTCCTTTATCAAGTGTTGCTTTTGTTGTTGCGTCAAGGTCGGAACCGAATTTCGAGAAGGCCTCAAGTTCGCGGTATTGAGCCTGATCAAGCTTCAATGTACCGGCAACCTTTTTCATCGATTTAATTTGTGCATTTCCACCCACACGCGATACCGAAATACCCACGTTAATCGCGGGGCGAACACCTGCATTGAATAAATTCGCTTCGAGGAAAATCTGTCCGTCTGTGATGGAGATCACATTTGTAGGGATGTACGCAGATACGTCACCCGCTTGTGTTTCAATAATCGGAAGTGCAGTGAGTGAACCTCCACCTTTCACCATGTGGCGAATGGTATCCGGAAGATCATTCATCTGACTTGCAATTTCGTCAGAGTTAATAATTTTTGCAGCACGCTCCAGCAAACGGGAGTGAAGATAGAATACGTCACCCGGATAGGCTTCACGTCCCGGTGGACGACGCAAGAGGAGGGATACTTCACGGTATGCGACAGCCTGCTTTGACAAATCATCATACACAATAAGCGCCGGCTTACCTCTGTCACGGAAGAATTCACCGATGGATGCTCCGGCCATTGGGGCGAAGAATTGCATTGGTGCCGGATCAGAAGCGGTTGCTGCTACAATTACTGTATACGGCATTGCGCCTGCCTCTGTCAGTGTTTTTAGGATCTGCGCAACTGTACTTCCTTTCTGACCGATGGCCACATAAATACAGAATACAGGTTGTCCTTTTTCGTAAAATTCTTTTTGATTAATGATCGTATCAATCGCAACAGCGGTTTTGCCGGTTTGACGATCGCCGATGATCAACTCACGTTGTCCGCGACCGATTGGAATCATCGCATCAATCGCTTTGATTCCTGTTTGCAAAGGTTCATTCACCGGTTGACGATAGATTACACCCGGAGCTTTGCGCTCAAGTGGCATCTCGTACAAATCACCTGCAATCGGACCTTTTCCGTCGATCGGACTACCGAGGGTATCAACAACACGTCCAAGCATTCCATCACCAACTTTAATCGAACCGATTTTGCCGGTGCGCTTGACAACATCTCCTTCTTTAATATTCGAAGAAACTCCGAGCAATACTGCTCCAACATTATCTTCTTCGAGGTTCAAAACGATGCCTTGCAAACCGTTTTCGAATTCGATCAATTCGCCGGACTGTACCCGTGTAAGTCCGTAGATACGGGCAATTCCATCTCCAACCTGGAGTACGGTTCCCACTTCTTCCAGTTCTTTTTCTGTTTTGAAGCCTGCGAGCTGCTGGCGCAGAATCGCGGATACTTCATCGGGTCTTACTTCTGCCATTGTAGGGTTGATTATGTTTGTTGAATTGTATGTACGTCTCTGTCGGAATAAATCCGGCAGCAATTAGTTTTTACGGATGTATGGATTTGAAGAGAATTCCTTGGCAAGCTTTCTTAAATCAGCAGCAATACTCGCATCGTATTGCTTATCGCCCAAACGAAGCACGAATCCTCCGATTAATTTCTGATCAATTTTCTCGATTAATTCCACCTCTGATTTTCCGGAATTACTCACCATGGCGTAAACAGCTTTACGGAGATTGTCATCCAGACCAACAGCCGTTGTAATTTCTGCTGTCAGTATTCCCTTCTTTATTTTGTAAATAGCGATGAATGATTTTGCAATATGTTCCAGATAAGATTCCCTGCCTTTGCGCGCAACTATTTCAAAGAAGGAAATTGTAAGTGCATTCATTTTAGTTCCGAAAATTTTTCGGAGAATTTCCATTTTCTTATCGGAATGAATGATGGGATTGCTCAGCAACAATGATAAATCACGGTTCTGGTCACACACATCGGCAAACAATTTCATGTCGGCATGCACTGCATCCATGATTCCCTTTTCCTGAGCAAGCTCGATCAGGGATTTTGCATATCGTTTGGAAACCTTGGTCTCTAACATTTCGTGGGTTCGTGAATGATTGGTGGATTCAAATGAATCAACCAATCCGGATTCAATTTAAATTGATGTCTTTCATCAGGTTTTGCATCAATGATTTTTGTTTTTCATCGTTGCTCAATTCCTGGCGAAGAATTTTCTCTGCGATTTCGATCGACATAATCGCTACCTGATTCTTCAATTCAGTGATCGCTGCAAGTTTTTCAGTAGTGATTGTCTCACGAGCAGCAGCCATAATCTTATTCGCTTCCGACTGGGATTTCGTTTTCGCTTCCGCGAGGATTGCATCTTTTGCATCGCGAGCTTCTTTGAGCATCTGATCACGTTCAGCACGGGCTTGCTGGATGAGGCGTTCGTTGCCTGCAACCAAAGCAGCCATTTCTTCTTTTGCTCTTCGCGCAGAGTTTAATGCTTCGGCGATTGAATCTTCACGCTCTTTCAGCGATTTCAGAATCATCGGCCAGGCAAACTTTCCGAGTAGAAACAAAAGAGTAAGGAACGATACGGACATCCAGAAGAGGAGGCCGATTTCGGGTTTGATCAATTCCATTGGTTCTGCGGGTATTTAATGTTTTTTGTTCGTGTGATTTAAGAATAAACAGGACGACAGCACCAACCGTGCAATCGTCCTGTTCTTGGTTGTTTTAAGCAACTTTTAAAACAACGAGCAGGCCGACAACCATCGCGAAGAAGGCAGCACCTTCTACAAGAGCGGCTGTCAAGATCATGTTTGCACGAATGTCGTTGGCAACTTCAGGCTGACGAGCGATAGATTCCAATGCAGAACCACCGATACGACCGATACCCAAGCCAGCGCCTACTGCAGCAAGACCTGCGCCCAATGCAGCAACACCACCACCTAAACCGAGGTTACCGAGGTTTTGTGCATCAAGAAGAATTGAAGATAACATAGTAATTGTATTTAAGGGTTAAACTGAATTCAGATTTAAACGATAGCGGCCTCTTCTACATGCGCATCATGGCCGTCATGATCATGATGATGCTCCTCTACTGCGGCACCAAAATAGATCGCTGAAAGGAATGTGAATACGTATGCTTGAAGGAAGGCAACCAGCAACTCAAGAACAGTCATGAAGATCACGAATGCTACAGACAATATCGAAACACCCCAACCGGCTCCCGCACTCGCTTCACCAAAGATGAAGATGAGACTGAAGAAAGACAGAGCGATAATGTGACCCGCGGTTATGTTCGCGAACAATCGGATCGTCAATACGAATGGGCGAAGAAATACTCCGAGTAATTCAATCGGCGTCAACAAGACCAGAACTCCAATCGGAACTCCCGGCATCGCAAAAACGTGACGCCAGTAACTTTTGTTCGCCGAGAAACAGGTGATGAGGAAAGTGATTACAGCAAGAGTAAGTGTGATGGCGATGTTTCCGGTAACATTGGCTCCTCCGGGTAAAATCGGAATTAAGCCAAGCAAATTATTGATCCAAATGAAAAAGAATACTGTAAGCAGGTAAGGCATGAATTTTTCATACTTCGGTCCAATGCTGGCTTTCGCAATGTCGTCACGTACAAAAACTACCAATGGCTCGATGAGCGATTGCAATCCTTTTGGAGCTTCACCTTTACGACGTGCGTAAGATTTTGCAACAGAAATGAACATCCAAAGAATAAGAATGATACTAAAAAGAAGAGCGGCAACGTTTTTGGTAATTGAAAAGTCGATAATTGAAGCATTCACCTTTTCGTCAATTGCTGCACTTTTAGCAGGAACTTCATCCATTTGCTGCACTGCTTCAATTTTTCCTTTTTCTGTCAATCGGTATCCTTTGTAAGTCTTTTCACCGTGGTGAAAGCTGCTCGACATAAATGTTGTAATTCCACGTTCTCCACTGTAAATAATAATCGGAAGTGGAACAGAAACTGCATTGTGACCTTTTCCCCACAAATGCCAGCCATGAGAGTCCCCAATGTGCTCCATGATCATCGCCCCGGCATCAAACTTTTTTTCTCCATGTTCAGCACCCGCATCACCGGCGACAGTTTCATGAGCGGTGGCTACAGCTGATTCGTGCTCTGCGGAAGCCATTGTGGTATCACTTCCTTCACTAGCATAAACCAGGCATGTGAACAATACAAATAAAAGCGTCGCAAACACTGCTTTCGCCCCGGAAACAAACTGATTATGAATTGATTGCAACATGATTGCAGGATTGCTTTTTTTAAGAGAGCGCAAAAGTAGTATTTACTTGCGAAAGTTCAATGAGAAAATGTCGTTTGAGGGTATATAAATAATAAAGTTTGTGATTGATTATCAATTAATTGAGTTAAAAAATGATACCCCAAAAGTGCTTTTGTGATTCCAACCTAGGGCATTTTTGTGTCTCGAATTTCATTTGATGAAAGGTCCAAAAGGGGTAAAGTGTTGGTAGCGATAATTTCTACCGAATATTTAATCCCGTCGGGATGGCACGCCTACGGCATTATTATTTAAAATTAATCGTGAAATTCTTCGCAGCAATTTCCTTCTTCATTCAGGTGTCCTGAATTTTTTCCACACCAACACAACTTCGAAAGTGGTAAACAAAAAATAAAAAATCATAAACGTGACAATGAAATGCATCGCATTCTGTTTGTTGAAGAGAACATACAAAACCAGAATGCCGAGATGCAGCATTAACTTTAATGTTGTCGTTCCGATATAATAGCGAACGAAGACTTGCGGTCTGCCTTTGGCTGAACGAAGCAATCCAACATGAAAAAGCACTGTGAGAATTACAAAATAAAAATAGATCGCCCAGCTTGTTCCATCAACTTTCCCCGGGAAAATAAAATTTCCCATGAGAAACAGTACAAGAGCAATGATGCCTGCAAATATTCCAAACTGAATCAGGTAGTTTTTCATCCTTAATAAAGAACCCCGGATCTACCCGGGGCCTTTTGAATTATTTCTTCTTTATAAAATCTTTTATACTCAGATAAATTGCCGCAGCAACCGAAAGCAAACTTAGCACCAAAGTGAACACCGAAACTTTCAATCCCAGATAGGCATCCAACTTTACTCCTCCCCACACACCCAGCCCGATGATTGCCAGCATTTGAGTGGCCATCGAAGCATACCGCATGTAAGAATAATCAGGCGGACTTTTCTTTGGAGAGTTCGTTGGGTTTGTCGGCATGGTTGATATCCTTAATTACCGGACCCATATTGCATAAACCCGTAAATGTTGCACCCACTTCTACAACCAATTTGCCGGTCGTAATGTCTCCGATGACCTTGGATGTTGACTTTAAAAACAAAAGTTCAGAGACAACAGTTTTGCCTTTGATGGTTCCGGATACATCTGAATTCTGACTGTTTACATCTCCTTCAACAACACCGGTAGCACCAATTACCACCTTTGCTTTAGAGATCACATGACCGAAAACAGTTCCGTCAATGCGAATGTCGCCATTCGACCGGATATCTCCTTCGATAACCGTTCCTGCACCTATCAGGTTGATGGAAGAAGAAGCTCCTTCAGCTCCTTTTGCAGTCGGGATATTGTTTTTTCCTGATTTGTTGAACATGGTATAAATTATTAAAAATGAAACACTTATTCCTTAGTTCAATTCCCACGCTTGAAAAAAGGACGACAAATATATGACTAAATCTGACGTGACAAAATGGGGGAGGATTGAGGGATTTCTGGCGGGTTGGGGGAGCTGGTATGATAAGGTATAAGGTATAAGGTATAAGGTATAAGGTATAAGGTACGATGTTAAATGGAGGGGATGGGCTAATTTTAACTTCATTCTTACTTTTTAAAAATTCACATTTGGCCATTACTACACACTACTCTTCACCATTCACCCTTCACTTTTCCTTACCTTGCTTCCCCACGAAAATCGCATGCGTCTAAGGTCAGGACTTGTTCTATTCTGTTTTCTCCTCCCTTTCCGTCTCTTCTCACAGAATTTTGTGCTGATTGATTCTTGTGAAATCATTACCGATACAGGCTATTCGCAAGGTTGCTCGTGGGTGGATTACAACAACGATAACTGGATTGATTTATTTGTAACAAATAACTGGACTCCTGTCAGCAATTTATTTTACAAGAATAATGGTGATGGCACCTTTACTAAAATCACCGATCAGATTATTTGTAATGAAGGCGGACATTCAAACGGTTGTTCCTGGGCTGATTTTAATAACGATGGTTACATCGATCTCTGCGTTGCCAATGTGAATAATCAGAATGAATTTCTATACAGGAATGATGCTAATTTTCAATTTACAAAAATCACCAACGATCCTGTTTCAAGCGATAGCGGCTGGACCTACGGTTGCACCTGGGCCGACTATGACAATGACGGCTTCACGGATCTTTACCTTTCAAATTATCAGCATCAGCAAAATTCACTTTTTCACAATGAACAGGGAAATCATTTCACAAAAATCCTGAACTCTATAACAACCATCGATTCTTCCTATTCTCAAAATAGTATCTGGTCCGATTTTAACAATGACGGTTGGCCCGATTTGTTTGTTGCGAATTATGGGATCAATTCCCTGTTTCGAAACAATGGCGACGGAACTTTTCAAAAAATTAGTACCGGAAGCATTGCAACCGACGACGACAATTCATTCGGTGCATCAGCGGCCGATTACAACAATGATGGTTTGATTGATTTGTTTGTTGCCAACTGGAACGATAAAAATTGTTTATACAAAAACCTTGGTGATTTTAATTTTCAAAAAATGATCATCCCGGGATTAACAAGCAATACCTATTTATCAGAAGGTAGTGCATGGGGAGATTACGACAATGATGGCGATAAAGATTTATTTGTTGCAAACGAAGGTCCTGATTTTTTGTATGAAAATACCGGTGGAGACAGTTTCAATGTTATCTCCAATATCCCTTTGTGTACACTAGGCACCAATTCAAATGGAGTGGCCTGGGGAGATTATGACGGTGACGGCTTCCTCGACATCTTTGTTGCAAATGGAGGCAATCATCCCAATCAACTCTATCGGAATACCGGCAATTCCAATCATAGCATCACAGTAAAATGCATCGGAAGAAAAAGCAATGCTTCCGCAATCGGAGCCAGGATAATTGTTTCGACAGAAATCGCAGGCAACTTTGTTGAACAGACACACGAAGTATCAGCGCAATCCGGCGGCGGTTATGGATCACAAAACAGTATGCAAACTGTAATCGGACTTGCTGATGCTGATCAGATCACGAAGCTCCGTGTTCTGTGGCCTTCCGGGTTAAGTTCGGAATTAAACAACATTTCAGTAAATCGTTTTTACACCCTGGATGAAAATGATGCTGTTCCGGTTGAGGAATCTATTGTTCCCGAAATTCTGAACAATCCTTCTCTTCAAGAAATGATCATTTCAGGACATGCAAAAAGATCGAATGAAGCAGTTGAACTGCGGATCTTTTCTGTTCTCGGTCAGCATGTCGCAACCTTGAATGCCACCACAGATCTCACAAATGCATATTCTTTCCGCCTGCAATCAGGCACACGTAAAATAGAGGAAGGAATTTATTTGTACCGCCTGACATTTGCCACGTATCAATTCAGCGGAAAAATTATTGTACGTTGAATAATGAGATGAAGCCCGATGCCCTTGTTCGGGAATAAAAACCGAAGTGTTTAACGATAAAACATCCTGTAAAAATCCTCGTACTGATCCGTTTTTTTCTCACGCATCAGTGCTGCCAGGTTGTTCACCGAAATCACATATTGCTGATAGCTTTCAGGATTGGTATTTCCATACACATCATCATTATCATAAATATGACTGTTGTAGGATAATGCTTCTGTCTTGTTCGGAAAAGATTTAATGATCATGATTTTATTCCGGTGGTCCATCATCATGTCCATCATCGTGAGGCCTTTCAATCCGTAATTTACACCATTAAAATCGGCAATTTTATTCTTCAGCTTATTCCCGTCAACCGGTCCGCCGATGGCCTGAAAAATAATGATGACATAATGTACTGTATCGGGATTGTAGGCAAACAATTTAACAGTAGTGGTAGTGTCTACAGGCAGCGCTTCCGGCATATTCCTCCGCCTGTATTGTGTATGTAGTCAAGAATATTTTGTGCTTCATCCTTTACAGGGTCACTTCCATACGTTCTGATGATGTCATTGAGCGATGCTTCGAACACAGGCAATGCTTGTGTTTTACCAATCGAAAGTGTTTTCAGAAAATCAAACTGCGGTGCAAGAATACTTTGCGGGAATTGCACGTCGGCTTCACCTTTGCGTTTTATCACATCGGAATATTCTCCATTCAGATATTTCCGATACGTGTCTTCATAAAAAATTTCCAGGTTTGATTTTTTACTCGCTCTTTCCGCAGCATAATTCGGATTACGGATAATTTCAGCATATTCTGTATCGCCGTGTTTGGTGAGAATTATGTTTTTGTAATATTCCGACTTCTGTGCATTTCCGATTTGCGCATAAATTCTATACAGCTGGTAATAACTCTGCAGCATGTATTTGTTATCCGGATATTTTTGCAGAAGTTCTTCAAACATCGCAACCGAAGCCGGCAAATCATTCAGCTGCTCCCTGTAAATCATCGCCGCATTGTAATACGCGTCAATCACTTTGCGCGTGGATTTCTCTAGCGCTTCAGGAGTAGAAGGAATTGCAGCCAGCATATCCTGCTTTTTCTTTTCCGCAGCGAGTTTCGGATCTTTTATTTCTTTTTCTTCAGTAACAAGTGAATCCGAGCCTTCCTGCTCCAAAACATTGGCTACAGATTCTTTATTGCTTCTTCTCCAGTTGTCTTCCAGTTTTCTGTTTCCCCATTTTTTGGTGAACTCATTAAAACCAAAACTGATCGCTTGTGTATTGTAAAAATACCAGTTGGAACCGGACCCTTTGTTCATTTGGTTCACCTGATCCGGCCTCGCCTGATCGAAAATCTGATTCACCTGCTCTTCTTCCTGCAATTTGCGTTTGGCTTCTTCTTCCGCTAACAATTTAGCATCTACCATTTGCTGGCGTGCTTCCGGTGTCAGCTTTGCAAGTCCTTGCAAACTATCTTCCGTTGCAATGATATTGAGATTGCGAATTAATTTCGTGAGGCTGTTCCGGCGGGTGAGTACATCATTGTAATCCGGATGGTCGTTCGACAAATTGGTAACAGTGCTGTCGTAATAGGCCTGAGCATTTTTATAATCCGGTTTAGTAAAATAAATTTTTGCCAGTTCAAGATAAGAAAGTGCTTTCTGGTTCTGATTCGTAGTACTTGCTCGAACGGATTTATTCAGGTTCTCAAACTCTTCGTCGGGCTTGCCTTCTTTCTTCGCCAGACCTGCCAATGCATAATAAATCTGATCGAGGAAATCTTTGTTCTTTGGATCTTTCTGAAGTTTCGCCAATTCCTTCTTTACTTCATCCCCGTTCTTACTGTTCGCATCAAAACAACGTGCCCTGTTGATTCGGGCATTGAAAGCCATTTCATACTTGGGGTTCATTTTAATGACTTTGGTATACAACTGAAATGCTTTTTGATATTCTTCCTGTTGCTGGTGCAACTGTGCAAGAATAAACATGAACCGAATCCTGTCCTCCCGTTTCGGCGCGAGAATAGAAGCCTTTGTAAGACTCTCAATAGCTTTGGGATAATTTTTTGTCTGCAGATAAAAATCAGCATTCACCGCTGCCAGTTCCCATTTGTTTTTCTTCGGGAAATCTCCCTGATTGCGGAGGTAGTCCAGTTTGTCTTCCGCTTCTTTCAGCTGAGTAAGTTCGAGGTATGTTTTTGCGATCCACAAAGAGCCGAGATGACGCGTCGTTTCTTTTTTATAAGTGACCTCTACATATTTGAACGCCTCCATGGCTTCAAAGTAATCGTGTTTGAAAAACAAACCTTTACCATAGAGTAACCAGTTTTCGTCAATCCATTTTTCAGAATTCGGTTTTTCATTTCCGTTTTTGTCGATGATGGTATGACGGGCAATTACATTGGATGTCCGTTTCATGGCATCGTCCATCAATGGATAAATCGCTTTTGACTTTTCAGCGTTCGCGTACTGAAAAACCTTGAGGATCCGGTCGTACTTGTCTTCGTGAGAAATGGCGAGTTTATCGGTTCCTTCTTCCAACTTCAGGCCCGCATTGTAATATCCATTGTAATGTGCGCTCAGGTTATGAAAAGTGCGCGTCCACAAGGAATCTTTCGTATTGGAACAAGACAGTCCAAAAATGGATACGGTAGCGATGGCCAGAAAAGCAAGCCAGCCGTTGCGACGAAAAATACCTCGGGAAATCATCAGATGATCAATAACAATAAAACTGCGAAAATATTTTGTACTGAGGCCGCAATATAAGACAATTTCAGGGAATTATGAACTTTTCCCTCCCCGGATGCCCGAAAAAACACAGAAAAACCAACAATGCTAATCCAAGAAACCAATCCATAGATACAAAGAATCAGTCCACGCCAGCCTAATCATCAAAACCAGAATCAATTCATCAAACATTTTAATCCATGAACCAAAGCCAATAATCAAGGACCTCCAATCTAAAATCCACAATCTAAAATCTAAAATCAAGCAACGGTGGTCTTTTCGCAGAAGGTCAAACACACCGTTGCTTTGCAAGAGGTTAAAAATACCGGGTTCTTTTCACTCAGCCTATGGCAACCTGATGGTAACACATCTTGCATCGGGAATAAATTCCCTAAATCTCAATGTCTCCGATTACATTCATTCCCGGATCAGCAGGTATTTCTCTTCTTTCCTTTCGACAAATAAACTATTCAATAAAGAGAAAGTTCGATTCAAAAATCCATCATTTGAAACAAGAATTCCGAATTAACTGAAACACAAAAATGAAATCATTTGAAGAATTACCTAAAGATAACATCACAGTTATAAAATTGTTCTTTCAATTTCAATCATCACCGACAATTCCTGCATTTCCTTTCTACAATGATAGAATTTGTTAAAACAAGGTTAAAGAAAAATTTAACGAATTGTGTTAAAACACATTTTTCCCATGATATCTTTTCTTCATGTTGCCGAAAGAGATGTTGGATTTTAGATTGTTGATTGTAGATTGCAGATTGGGCGCCTCAATCTACAATCAGCAATCTAAAATCAAAAATCCTCTCATTCAAACACAATTTTCCCCTGGTAAACTTCTTATTATTACTCAAAGTGAAACTGGAGAGATTGGAGAAGCGAAGAGGATTCTATATTGTAGAATGTAGATTGCTGATTGTAGATTGGGCACCTCAATCTACAATCAGCAATCTCAAATCAAAAATCCTCTCATTCAACCGCAATTTGTCTACCCGTTAATTTCATTTTTTCGTTTAATCCATCCCGCCAGCATCCCCGCAATCACAATCTGCAAAGAGTGATAAATCATCAATGGCAACAGGATTACACCGGCTGTAGCAGCATATTGAAAGAAAATACTTGCCATCACAGAACCATGCACAAGGGATTTTTTGGAGCCGCAGAAAACTACAGTGCTTCTGTCTTCTTTGTTGAATCCTGAAACAGTGCTGACAAAATACAAAAGTCCGAAAACAAAAAAGAACAAGGCAATCATTCCCAGACTGAGCAGGAGGAGGAAATTAAAACTAAATCCGGAAAACGCTTTGTTTATAAAGGAGTGCGCAAAAGAAGTATACACGATTGCCAAGATGACTAACTGGTCAAACACGCGCAGCTTACTTTTAAATTTCTCTAATCCGGGCCATAATCGCGAGTGCAAAAGCATGCCGAGAACTACTGGCAATAAAATCTGAATCGTTAGCTTGAATAGTATTCCGCTGGTGTCCATTTCTGTACCGGTGCTGTGAAGAATCATACTCATCCAGATCGGCGTAATGAATACACCGGTGATTGCCGACAGACTCGCATTGAATATCGCTGCAGGAATATTTCCTCCGGCGATCGAAACCATCACCACAGAGGTGGATACCGTGGAAGGTAAAATGCAGAGATAAAATATTCCGGTCCAGATTTCAGTGCTTGAAGAACCATGAATGAATGGCCGAAGAAGAAGTGCAAGCAATGGGAACAACACAAATGTTGTGGATTGTATAAGCAGATGCATTTTCCAGTTGCTCAATCCTGCTGCAAATTGTTTTGGATCCTGGCGAAGTCCGTAGAAGAAAAAAATAAGTGTAATTCCGTACCCGGATAATTCCGTGAGCGAAAATGTTCCGCTTGCTATTCCTGCCTGTGGGAAAAATTTTGCAAGCAGTATCACCACCAACAAAGCAGGGAGAAACCAGTCTATTCCGTAAGCTGAAAAATTTTTTTTCAAACGGGCAACACGCCTTTCTTATTTCTGAACCATCAATTTCATGACCGGAGATACGGATCCATCCGGCATGGAGATAAAATAAGAATACATTCCGTTCGCAAAAGACTGGGATGGAATTCGAATCTTACCGGACGGTCCGGAAATGTCTGCATCCATCACTTTCTGGCCAAAGGAATTGTAAACGAGAAATCTGGAACCCTGACTCACCAGGCTATAATTCACAGTTGATTCTCCCGTCGTCGGATTTGGAATCGCAGCACTCAACACCGGCAAGGATGAAATTGCAGGATGAAATCCTGTCGTGTTGGAAACTGTTTTCACTTCGAAATTATCGAAATAAAAACCGTCGCCTTCCTGAAATTGATCGGATGTGATCTGAAAGCGAAACATAAGATCCAAGCCCAGGTAATCCGCAAGGTTCATTTCTTCGTGCACCCATTGTGCTTGATTACCATCATACAATGGCTCGCCCACTGCCTGGTTCGAATTTCCGGTGACTGTATATTTTCCACACAATGCTGTCCAGTTGGCACCATGATCCGGAGAAACAAGAACTTGTGCATAATCATACCCGGCTTCAATGTTCCATTTTGTGTCGAAAGAAAGCACTGCATCCACTGCTCCGGAAAGACTCACAACATTCGTCAACGTAAGCTGATTGACAGAACTCGGCAGGTAATCACTGAAAGGCGAATCTGTCATTGATGTTCCCGGCGAAACAAAATCTTCCGTAGTGATGTCCCAATTTGTCGAGCCTGAATTCCAGGCACTCAGACTGGAACAATCGTCACTAATTAAAGTAACAGGAGATCCGTACACACTTTCAACAGTATCGGATTCTGTGAAGAGTCCATTGTCAACGACAACTGCAAAACGAATCAAATCGCCGGGTACTACGGCCGGACTTAAAGTATACTGAATAGAATCGCGAACCAATTGCAAAGTCGTTAAACCGGAAAATGTTATCGGGCTTCCAGCCGACAATATAGTAGAGGAAAGCGGAACCAGTGTGACACTGATTGCTCCGCTGGTATCCAGGCCAAGCAATTGAAAATCGAATACGAATTCATTCGACAATGCAGTTACTGTGTGCATGTCATTGTGTTGAATCAATCCATATCTTCCTGCAAGACGGGCCAATGTCAGATTTGCATACATGCTTCCTTTACACAAATCGACGATGCGGTTGGTTGCAGGCCAGAAGCCATCATTTCCTTCTCCAACTTCAGGAGTCATGGATAAAATTTTTGAACGAAAAGTCTGATCACCATACATCCAGTCATCAGAATTACCATTGACTGTGTAATTCACCGTTTGATTTGGCGTACCAATCAGGAAATGATTATATTTTGTGAGTGCTTCACTGTAAAAATCAAATTGCAAAGAATCAGGAGTGAAGAAATTGGTCCCATACCCCCAGGGAACAATATGAAAATTCCCATAAGTATGATAATTCAATGCCAGTTTAAATTCATGACGATTGGTAAAATTCCGTATCGCCTGGGTTTCTGGTTCACTAAATCCTGAGGTTCCGCGATATGTTCCATCTCCTGTTAAAGGTGATGACCCAATATCATCGAGGCCCCATTGCCATCCATAATTTCGGTTAATGTCAACACCATATTCACCATCCAGATTATCCCGGCGGTTTTTCCTCCACATGCCTCCGCCTGCAGGATCCGTAGTTTCATTGTAGATATAACCATCCGGATTGATACAGGGGACAAAATACATTTCTGTATTGTCAACGAGATTACGTACTGTTGAATCAGCAGCATAATTTTCGAGGAGATACCACATATAATAAATAAGTTGTGACATCGACTCCGGTTCCCGTGCGTGATGAATGGCAGTATACAGCACTTCCGGTTCGGTTTCATCCACCGTTGGATTGTCTGAAATTTTTACATAATAAACAGGGCGACCTTCTATAGTTAAAGTAGTATCGACTGCTTCCTTAAAACTGATCAATCCCGGGAACTCCAGGGCCATTGAATCCAGAATGTCAAGCAGCTGAGCATAAGTATAAAAACCGCCCATGCTTCCAAGGTAAAAATGTGAGGGCACCGCATAATCCGGATCAACTTCGTCACAGGTTACTGTGTTCAACAATCTTCCCGCATGGGAAATGGAATTACGATCCCGGTAATATTTGCGGATGTTGAAAATTAAAATATCGACACGGAAACCCGCACGTTGAATTTTTACAATCTCGTATTCGCTGAAATCCGAAATGAACCATACTCCCGGGCGGAGTTCTCCTTCGGTGACATCGATGCCTACTCTGGCCAGGTCTGCTGCCGACTTTCCGTCAAACCAGATTTTTGCTCGGGAATAATTCGTGTCTCTCGCTGAACAAAAGGAAGTAAGGCCAAGCAGGAAGAGTAGTGTGAGAAATTTGTACATGGTTTCTTTTTATTGATGAATCGTTTCTGATCTCAACAATCGATGCAAGGCAGACGGTTCATGGAATCGCAAAGAGATCTTATAGCAAATGTAGAATAATTCCAAAATGAAAAGGCATGGAATTATGGGAAGAATCCGGTATGACTTCCTTTCACTGATTTTTTCTCATAGCTTTGCCCACCTTCGGGGAAAAATGGCAGAAGACAAAAAGAAACGTACTCTTTTGAGCCGGCTGAAAAGCCGTTTCAGGCTGGTAGTGATGAATGAAGAAACTTTTGAAGAAAAAGCCTCTTTTCGTCTACGCCCGCTGAATGTTTTTGTGGCCTTTGGTTTGGGTGCTATCCTACTTGTGATTTTAACATCCTTTATTATCGCTTTTACCGGTTTGAGGGAATACATTCCCGGGTATGCCGACCTGAAAACACAAAGGCGTGTGCTTTACCTGGTGCAGAAAACCGATTCGATGGAAATGGAACTTTCCTCGAGAGATCAGTACATCGAAAACATCCGGAAGGTAATTGATGGGAATTTTACCAAGCAAAATATTGAAATTCCTGCTTCCGGAGCTTCGAACAATTACGACACGATTCACAAATTGCACAAATCACAGGAAGACTCTCTCCTGCGACAGGAAATCGAATCTCAGGATCAGTTTTCACTCGCGGTTAACGACAACACTTCACTTTCCAACAGCATCAGTAGTTTCCTCTTTTTCCCACCGGTTAAAGGCACCCTGACAAACCGTTTTGATCCGATCAATAAACATTTTGGAATCGACATTGTGTCCAGTGCCAATGAACCGATCAAATCCACGCTCGATGGTACAGTTGTGCTGGCAAATTTTACATCCGAAACCGGATGGGTTATCGGTATTCAGCATAGCAATAATCTTTTTTCTTTCTACAAACACAATTCCGCTCTGCTCAAAAAAACAGGTGATTTCGTAAAAGCCGGAGAAGTCGTTGCCATCATCGGAAATTCGGGTGAATTGAGTGAGGGGCCGCATCTGCATTTCGAACTCTGGTTCAATGGAACAGCTCTGGACCCGAAAAAATATATTTCGTTTTAAATTTGTTGAAGGATCCTTATTTCCGGATTAGAAAAATCAATCGATTGATTCTTTTGTTTTAATTTCAATCGAAAAGAGTATCTTTCAATCCAAATCTACCATGGGTTTTCTTTCTGTTTTAAGTAGGCCACTTGCTGCCTGGACTGCACGCGAAACGCGCTACTGGAGCCGAAACGCTGTTCTTTTCCAGCAACGCATTTTTCAACAACTGCTCTTTAGTGGCAAAGGAACTTTATTTGGAAAAGATCATTGGCTCACTTCTGTAAAAACCTATGTTCAGTTTCGGGAACAGGTTCCGGTGAGAGATTACGAAGGACTCAAGAATTATATTGAAAAAATTAAGGCCGGCGAGGAAAACATCATGTGGCCGGGTAAACCACTCTATCTTTCCAAAACTTCGGGAACAACCTCCGGGGTGAAATACATTCCGATTACACGCGCCTCCATTCCGAATCATATCAACTCCACAAGAAATGCCTTGCTCAGTTATATCCATGAAACCGGCAATTCCCGCTTCCTTGACGGTAAACTAATTTTCATTTCAGGGTCACCTGCTCTTGAAACGATGAATGGGATTCCCGTCGGACGATTATCCGGGATCGTAAACCACCATGTGCCAGCCTATTTGCGTCGGACCCAAATGCCGACGTATGCCACCAATTGCATCGATGATTGGGAAACAAAAGTGGAGGCTATCGCCAATGAAACCTTGCACGAGAATATGTCATTCATTTCAGGCATACCTCCCTGGGTGCAAATGTATTTCGACAAACTTCATGAAAAGACAGGAAAAAAATCAAAGATATTTTTCCTGATTTCAATCTCTTCGTTTACGGTGGTGTAAATTTCGAACCGTACAGGAGCAAACTGGAGCAAAGCATCGGAAAAAAAATTGATTCCATCGAACTTTATCCTGCCAGCGAAGGATTTATTGCCTACCAGGATTCACAAAAAGACAATTCCCTATTGTTGATGGTGAATTCCGGAATCTTCTATGAATTTATTCCGGTGAGCGAGTATTTTAATACGATTCCGACACGGATCGCATTGAAAGATGTTGAACTCGGAGTGAACTATGCCATCATCTTGAATACCAATGCAGGATTGTGGGGATACAGTCTGGGTGACACGATTAAATTTGTTTCCCTGGATCCGTTTAAAATTATCGTCACTGGCCGGATCAAGCATTACATTTCTGCATTCGGGGAACATGTGATTGCAGAAGAAGTTGAAAAAGCATTGAAGCAGGCGGCTGAACAACAACATGCTGAAATTGTGGAATTCACAGTTGCGCCAATGGTAACTCCTGCCGAAGGTCTCCCTTACCACGAATGGTTTATCGAATTCCACCGAATGCCGGACGACCTCGAACGTTTTCGTCTGGCCATCGATGATAGTCTGCAAAAACAAAATATATATTACCGCGATTTGATTCAGGGACACATTCTGCAATCCTTGAAATTGCGATTACTGAAAAAAGATTCATTTATTAATTACATGCGAGCTCAGGGTAAATTAGGCGGACAAAATAAAGTTCCACGTCTGGCAAATGATCGTAAGATTGCCGACGAGCTCCTGGTTTATTCATCGTAATTTTTTTGTAACAATGTTCAAAACTGAAAGGAACAAATTTCTTTTAGTTTCATTGTTCCATCTCCGGCAATTAAGCGCTCGCCTACTCTTCACCCTTCACTCTTCACTCTTCACCCTTCACTCTTCACTCTAAATTCTATTTTCTAATTTCCATTTTCTTACCTTTGCCCTTCATGCAAGAGAAAAAACACATTGCCATCCTTGGTTCAACAGGATCGATTGGGACACAGGCTTTGGATGTCATACGTCAGCAGCCGGATCATTTTGTTGTGGAAGTACTCACTTCGAATAACAATGCAGACTTGCTCATTCGCCAGGCAATAACTTTTCATCCGAATGCTGTGGTCATCGTTGATGTGAGTAAACTGGACTACGTGCGTCAGGAACTTTCTGCCTACCCGGTGAAAGTTTATGGTGGAGAACAAGCACTGGCAGAAATTGTAGAGATGGATTCCATCGATCTTGTATTGACTGCTCTTGTTGGTTATGCCGGATTGAAACCGACATTGAATGCGATCCGTGCCGGAAAACACATTGCTTTGGCCAACAAAGAAACACTGGTTGTGGCGGGAGAGTTGGTCACTTCATTGGCAAAAGAAAAAGCAGTCAACATTTACCCAGTCGACTCTGAACACAGCGCAATCTTTCAATGTCTTGCCGGTGAGTGGCACAATCCAATCGAAAAAATATACCTCACTGCTTCCGGCGGACCTTTCAGAGGCCGTGATAAAAATTTTCTGTCAAGTGTAAAAAAAGAACAGGCATTGAAACATCCCAACTGGGATATGGGCGCCAAGATCACGATTGATTCCGCATCACTCATGAACAAAGGCCTGGAAATGATTGAAGCTAAATGGTTGTTCAATTTAAAACCGTCACAGATTGATGTGATCGTGCATCCGCAAAGTATCGTGCATAGTATTGTTCAGTTTCAGGACGGTTCCATGAAAGCCCAAATGGGATTGCCTGACATGAAACTTCCTATTCAATATGCTCTCGCTTATCCTCAACGTCTGAAATCAGAATTCCCTCGTTTCGATTTTATCAATTACCCTTCTCTAACTTTTGAAAAACCGGATCCGGAGAGTTTTCGCAACCTGAGTCTGGCGATCCATGCGATGGAAAAAGGAGGAAATCTTCCTTGTATCGTGAATGCTGCAAATGAAATCGCAGTTGCTGCATTTTTAAAAGACCAGATCGGATTTCTTGAAATGAGTGAGTTGATCGAAGAATGTATGAACAGAATTTCATTCCTTGCCCATCCAGGTTATGAGGATTATGTGCAAACAGATGCCGAAACCAGAAAAATGGCACTGGAATTAATTCCGGTTTAGCGCTTAATTTTTTCTTCATCTGATTTTGACCTGTTTCAAGGTTTTTATTCAAAAATTATTAAAAATCAAGGCTCCGAAAGCTTTCACACAAGTCAAAATCTCCCCTACAGGGTATTTTACGTATATTTGCACTCTATACCGGAACAATTTTTCTATTCTTCCGTTAGTGCATTCCTGAGTGAAGATTGAACAAAAAATCTATTGTATCTGTTGCTGCTTAATCATCATTCTCAAAATCTTCTACTGAAACACACATGGCTGGATTAATAATGGCTGCCCAACTTATCCTGGGACTTGCAATACTGGTAACCTTACACGAACTCGGACATTTTCTTGCCGCACGCGCTTTTGGTATTCGCGTGGAAAAATTCTATCTCTTCTTTGATGCCTGGGGATTCAAATTCTTTTCTTTCCGTCGTGGAGAAACTGAATATGGTATTGGATGGCTTCCACTGGGAGGGTATGTGAAAATCTCCGGCATGATCGACGAGAGCATGGACAAAGAAGCAATGAAGCAGCCCGCTCAGTCCTGGGAGTTTCGTTCTAAACCGGCTTGGCAAAGACTCATTGTGATGATTGCCGGTGTAACAATGAATGTAATCCTTGGTATCGCAATCTATACCATGGTGCTCATGAATTTTGACAAACAATACCTGAGCAACGATAACGTCAACGATGGTATTTATGCTTTTGAACTGGCTCAAAAAGTCGGACTGCAATCCGGTGATAAAATTGTTGCGATTGACGGAAAGAAACTGGTACGTTTTGAAGAATTACTTTCTTCCCGTGTATTATTCGGTGCAAGATTGACTGTAGATCGTGATGGGAAAAGTCTGGATATTCAAATCCCGGAAAATTTCTACAAGCAAACGATCCAGGCTGGCAAAGGAAATTTTATAATTCCCAATCAGGCAAATCTTTTGGTCGATAGCATCATTGCCGGAAAACCGGCGGAAGTGGCCGGCCTTGCAAAAGGAGATCATATATATGCAGTCAATGGAATGCGAACATTCTCAATGGAGAGTTGCAGAAAGATGATCAATGAAAATAAATCCAAGCCAATCACACTCAAAGTATTGCGGGGAAGAGATACATTGATGATTCAACCGGTGGTGAATGACTCGGGAATGATTGGCATTACTTACAAAAGTGATTTCGGAACCTATCCAATGACTGAATATTCTTTGGTAAGTGCAATTGCTTTCGGATCATCGGATGCAATGGAAGCCATCACCTCCAACATCAAGGGATTAAAACAAATTTTCGCCGGTAAAGAAAAAGCCAGCGACTCTTTACAAGGTCCGATTGGAATTGCAACGATCTACGGCGGAATCTGGGACTGGAAAAGATTCTGGGCGATCACCGGATTATTATCCATGATCCTGGCTTTCATGAACATTTTACCTATCCCTGCTTTGGATGGCGGTCACGTATTATTCCTGACCATCGAAGTCATCACACGCCGCAAACTCAGTGACAAGTTCCTCGAACGCGCACAAATTGCCGGTATGATAATTTTGCTCTCCTTGATGGTGTTCACAATAGGCAACGACATCTGGAAGCACTTTTTGAGTTGAGTGATGGTTGCTACGAACAATCTAAAATCAACAATCCCAAATCTAAAATAATTTCCAAAGGACCCGTTTGAAAACTCGTCCCTTGTCCTTCGTCCCCCGTCCCCCGCCTCTCGTCCCCTTCCCACAAATTGTTAATAAGTCTGTTCCCCTTTTTCACTGAACATAATATTCCTCCTGTAGCACACGACTGCTATAGGCTTGACCAAACATTGGAACAAGCATGAAGGATTTGCTTTGTTAATAAAACAAATGCATCAACTGTGATTCCATTGGATCGCTTTCCGAATTTCCCCGTTCAACTAACACACCCAATTCTTACTGCGCACTCTGTTTGATGTATCCCAACATCATCCTCTAAATTATTCGGCATGATTCTACGCAAAACTCAAATTGCTTTTATTGCATTCCTACTGTTTGCCTCCACAATGAGCGCACAAGTTCCTCCTGTAAGAGGATTGTATGTGAATTTTGTGAATGCCTGGATTGGAGATTCAGTACAGGAAAATAAAATTTTGAATTACGTGTCTTCTTATGGTTTTAACTACATCACGATTTACGATCTGAACCTTTTGAACTGGTCAGTTCCTCAAAAAAATTCTCTTGCTGCTTTTATTTCCAAAGCAAAAACTCAATATGGTGTTGTTCAGGTAGGCGCAGCAGGTGAAACATATAATTTTTTTAAGAATTACATTGTTCCCTACAATATCAGCCGTGGCAATGCAACTGAACGATTTGATGTTTTCAATTTTGAGTTCGAATTCTGGCTTACATCCAGTATCGCTACTTATTACGGACCCAATTATCTTTTGCCAAACGGATTCACAGCAGATACAGCCGGAGCATTTGCATTCGCAATGCAACAATTCGGAAAGATTGATTCGCTCAGCAATTTGTATGGTACGCTGAATGAAATTTACCTTGGCTGGCCCACACAAGGTCAAATGCAGCGAGTCGTCGCTCTTGCCGACAGAATTCTTTTGCATGCATACCGTGTGAACGACGCGGATATATACCAGTACAGTCAGAGCCGACTTTACGATATTGCCAGCGCGAATAAACCAATTCAGGTGATGCCAATTTTTTCGAGTGAGCCGATCTTCATGGGACCCTGGCTTGACAATCACCCGATCACTCAACCCTTCGAGACTTTCGACGGTTTCTTTAAATCTGAACCAGCCGCGATCAAGCAAAATATTTCTTTGCAGGGTTATCAGTGGTTTTTGTATTCGCTCATGCCGAAAACATCACTCGTCAATGCTTCCATCAGCACCAGTGGGCCTGTTAGCTTTTGTTCCGGAGGTAATGTAACACTCACCGCGAGTGCCGGTGCATCTTATTTATGGAGTCCGGGCGGACAAACAACAAATTCTATTCTTGTAAATTCATCCGGGGTTTATTCTGTTACCATCACCGGTGTTACAGGTCAGAGTGCAACCTCTCCTTCGGTTACAGTAGCGGTCACTTCTACAGGACCTGCTCCAACAATTACGGCAAGTGGCCCGGTAGCATTCTGCATTGGAGGAAGTGTTACTTTGACGAGCAACACGGCCGCGAACTACCTTTGGTCAAACGGACAAACAACTCAGTCGATCCTGGTCAGTACGAGCGGGAATTATTTTGTGCGTACTTCAACAAATGGCTGCACTCAAACTTCTGCATCTACACTCGTCACTGCAACCACAACACCACCGGTCCCAACTGTCACTGCAGGTGGACCATTAAATATTTGTCCGGGTAAACCACTTACACTTACCTGTTCACCCTCGGGTGGATACCTTTGGTCGAACGGAGCAACTACAAGATCCATTGTTGTCGCCGGTGCCGGAAATTATTATGTGCGAGCCTATGCCGGTCCTGCATGTTTTGCAACATCCACGAGCAAAACAGTCACGTTGCTAACCGCACCTGCAATTCCGGTAATCAGTTTAAATGGTTCCGCCAGTCTGAATGCATCACATCCTTCTGTTGTACTGACTTCGACAACTGCGAATCTGTATTCCTGGTCTACAACACAAACAACACGAAGCATCACGGTTAGTTCACAAGGAAGTTACAAAGTGACGGTTTCCGGTACGAACGGATGCACTGTATCCTCTATCCCGGTAGCAATCTCCGCAAACGGTTGCACGCCACCTGCTGTTCCGGTAATTACACCAAATGGAGCCACTGTACTGATCGCAGGTCAAAGTGTAACTCTTACAAGCAGCATCGCAGGTGGATACCTCTGGTCGACAGGTGCAACATCCCGTTCCATTGTTGTAAATGCTGCCGGAACATATACTGTGCGGGCCTACAATGCTGGAAACTGTTTTTCGACATCTTCACCTTTGTCTGTGATTGTCGTAAGTGCCCGTCTGGCAAATCCGGGATATTCAGAAGAGAATGTTCCTGTTGAACTCAGCGCTTTTCCAAATCCGACTACAGGGGAATTAAGTATTGCATTTCCATCAGGTGAAAAAGGATCCCACATACTTCAGGTAATAGATTTAGCTGGAAGAGAAATGTTGAACAAAGAATTCATTTTCACTGAGGGAAATAATTTACTCACTCTTGACCTTTCAGCATTACCTCAGGGAATGTATTATTTAGGACTTCGTGGTTCGGAAGAAAAGAAATTGCGCATTGTAATCCAGTAGCCTGAATCTTACAACTTTTGTTGTTTCGTTACTTGAATGGAAGGAAGAATATCTTCATTCAAAATCAACTTATGTATTATCAGACGAAGGGATCCCTGAATTCTTTTGAAAAACCATTGTCAGCAATCGTGGAACAGTGGTCCTGTCATCATCATCAAACCATTCTTCTGTACCAATACACTTCATTCCGTTTGTCAGTGCAGCATTAAAATAATCTGAATAATGATGGATGAAACATTCCAGTTCAAAAGTTCCAGTGACTGTTTCAAACCTGGCTTTGCTCCCCATGAGTTGTTTAAAGGGATGCAACTCTCCAATATATAAAAGACCACCAGCTTTTAATTTTGTTTTAGCTTCCCGAAACACGAATTCGATATTCTCAATATGTTCCAGTACGAGACTACAAATAATCAAATCAAATTCTCCTTCCCGGAAATTCCAGGCTTCGCGTATGTCTGCTTGCCTGAATTCAACCGATAGTGAATCAATTTTGGATTTTGCCTTTGCCAGCATTTCAATTGAAAAGTCGGCAGCAATAATTTTCTCAGCATGTGGAATTAACCATTCTGTATTTTTTCCTGTTCCACAGCCAATTTCCAGGACTGAAGTAAACTGGAATTGAGACAACACTGTTCTTAGTGCTTTGCCTTCGAGATCACGAGTTTTGTTTATGACAGTATCATAATTTCCGGCCCACTGATTATATGCTTGTTGGTTATTCATTAAATTCGGAATAGAATTAGTGGTCACAAATCTACTCAATTCATAGTAGATCGGTAAATTAAGGGCAACTCTAATAACCTCTTCCGGGTGAGGTTAATTTAGTTCACAATATCTATCAATAGCTTTCGATATCTGCATCCGATTTGTTTTGCGATACTTCGTTTGTTCGTTCTTTAAAGATAAATCAGAAATGAACGCTTCATCTCGGTTCCTCACGGACTTCGTCTTGCAAAAAATCTCAAAGCTTTATTCACCCAAAACAAGTTTTTCATTGTATTTAGGTGCCCTTTATTTGGTTAGGTGAATTTGAATGAATAAAATGTGTCCTGGATGTAATTGATTCTCTCCCCCGTCCTTCGTCCCCCGCCCCTCTATTCATGACCACAATCACCCCCTTTTCATGACCAAAATGTCCATTTCTATACGAATGAATTGGTAAATTTGGTGTTTATGAAAAAGCTTGTCTTTTGCCTACTCGTATTTTCGTTTTCTTCCTGTCATCGTAAAACAGAGACGATCAAACCGATTGTCGGTTCAATTTCTGAATCAGTATATGCCTCCGGTATTCTCAAAAGCAAAGATCAATACGTAGCATACGCAACAGTTAACGGTATAGTTGATGATATTTTTGTTACTGAAGGAGACACCGTTAAAGCCGGTGCTCCGTTATTGTCTGTTTCCAGCGAGACGCAAAAGCTCAACAAAGAGAATGCTGAACTGGCTGAACGATTTTCTGATTTTAATACCAATCAAGGGAAATTGAACGAAGCAAAGTTGCTGGTTGAATTGTCGAAAAATAAAATGAAGAATGATTCGGTTTTGTATTTCCGTCAAAAAGCTTTGTGGGATCAAGAAGTAGGATCGAAAATTGAACTGGAGCAACGTGAACTTGCGTATGAGAATTCCAAAACTTCATGGTATTCTGCTCTTGTAAAATCGGATGACCTCTACCGACAACTGAACTTTTCTTCTGATCAGTCCAAGAAGAATTTATTAATCGTCAGCAAACAGCAAAACGACTTTACTCTGAAAAGTGAAATCAACGGAACGGTTTTCAATATCTTCAAATCCAAAGGAGAAATCGTTGGTCCACAAACACCTTTGGCAGTCATCGGTGATTCCCGATTATTTATCCTTGAAATGCAAGTGGATGAATACGATATTTTAAAGATAAAAATCGGGCTGCCTGTCCTCGTTACTATGGATAGTTACAAAGGAAGAGTTTTCGAGGCCTCTGTTACGAAGATTTATCCCTACATGACAGAACGCAGCAAATCATTTCGGGTCGACGCTGCATTTAATCGCCCGCCGGAAATTCTTTATCCAAATATTACATTCGAAGCGAATATCGTTTTACAGGAGAAAGAAAATGTTTTGCTCATTCCCAGAAATTATCTGTTGAATGACTCAGTGGTTCTAAGCAAAAATGGCAATCAACTAATTGTCAAAACAGGACTGAAAGATTATCAGCAAGTTGAAATCCTTTCCGGGATTGATCAAAACGTTGAATTGAAAAAGCCAACGGAATGAATTTTAAACTGATCAAAGACATTTCGATTTCCTTATTGCTTGCGCGATGGAAACAAACTCTCGTTGCTGCTATTGGAGTAACTTTTAGTATCACTATGTTTATTGCATTGTTGAGTTTTATGTCGGGCCTGAACACAATGCTGGATAGCCTGATCATCAATCGCACCGCACACGTACGGCTTTACAATGAAATTCAACCATCGAAGCAACAGCCCATCGACTTATCCAAACAATTCGGGAAGGATCACAATTTTATCCGTTCAGTAAAACCGAAAGACGAACGTTTGGAAATCTACAACGCCGGAGCCATAATGAATGCCTTAAAATCAGATACAAGAGTTTCAGGAACTGCTCCTAAAATTACAGCTCAGGTATTTTACAACATTGGTACAATCGACCTTACAGGAGTAATCAATGGGATTGATGTGGAAGCGGAAAACAAATTGTTCACGTTCAATGATTATGTCACAACAGGAAATTACATCGACCTCAAAAATGTTCCGAATAGTATTATTCTTGGGAAAGCCGCTGCTGATAAAATGTTGGCGAAAATTGGCGATGTTATTCAGGTGACAACTCCGAGAGGTGAACGAATGCCTTTAAAAGTGGTGGGGTATTTTCAATCCGGTTTGCAGGAGCTTGACAAAGTTCAAAGCTATACTTCCATAAACACAGCACAGAAACTCCTGGGTGTTTCAGGAAGTTATATCACCGACATTCAGGTTAAATTAAAAGACATAAACATTGCCCCACAATTGGCAAAAGAATACCGACAATTGTTTAATTTGGAAGCCCTCGATATACAAACTGCAAATTCTCAATTTGAAACAGGAAGTTTTATTCGAACATTAATCTCTTATGCTGTAGGGATCACATTATTGATAGTTGCAGGATTCGGCATATACAATATCCTGAACATGATGATTTATGAAAAGATGGATTCCATAGCTATTCTGAAAGCGACCGGTTTTTCCGGTGCTGATGTGAATCGGATTTTTCTGACGATTGCTCTCAGCATTGGCGTGTTCGGAGGAATTCTGGGACTCATTTTCGGTTTTGGAGTTTCTGCATTGATTGACCAGGTTCCGTTCGTCACTGCTTCCCTGCCAACCATCAAAACCTATCCGGTTGATTACAATCCAAAATTTTACATCATAGGAATTCTTTTCTCGATAGTCACTACTTATTTTGCCGGCTATTTTCCTTCGCGAAAAGCAAGTAAGATTGATCCGGTAATTATTATTCGGGGAAAATAAAATGAACACAAACGTCCTCGAAGCTAAGAAGATCTCAAAATATTTCTACGACCCGGTAAAAGTTCAGGTATTGAGTAACATCGATCTGGCAGTAAAAAGGGGAGAATTCATTTCCATCATCGGGAAGTCGGGGTGTGGAAAATCTACTCTTCTGTATATACTTTCAACGATGGATACTGACTTTGATGGAGAACTGTTAATTGATGGCATAAACATTAAGAACAAAAAAGAATCAGAACTTGCCTTGATCAGAAATCAAAAGATTGGGTTTGTTTTTCAATTTCATTATTTGCTGAATGAATTTTCAGTATTGAGAAATGTGATGTTGCCCGGACAGAAGCTTGGAAAATATTCTGACAAAGAACTGGAGCATCGTGCTTATGAGAAGTTAAAGGTGCTTGGAATCGAAAAAGAAGCACTGAAAAAGCCGAATCAACTTTCGGGGGGAGAAAAACAAAGGGTCGCAATTGCCCGAGCACTGATCAATGACCCATTGATTATCATGGGCGATGAACCAACAGGAAACCTCGACAACAAAAACAGTGAAATTGTATTTTCAATTTTTCAGGAATTAGCGCAGAATTACAAGCAAACTCTTCTAATTGTTACGCACGACAATGAATTTGCTTCCAGAACACATCGGATTATTGAAATGGAAGACGGAAGAATAAAATGAAAAAGGGTGCGCATAAATGAATTTACACAATTCTTCAATTCAATACAATTTTCTCGTATTTACATTTAAATTGATTTTTTGTTTCCACAAATTTTTCTAATACCACTGCCAATAGCTGAATTATGCACATTTCATTACTCTGACATGACAGATTCCCCTTTCAGGGTACATTCAATTTATTATATTTGAGTTTAATTTTTCGCATGAATGTGAAATCATTTTATCAGGATAAAACAATTCTCATAACCGGCGGTGCCGGGGCAATTGGAAGAAACTTAGTCGAGGCTATTTCAATTCTTGGAGCAAAGAAAATTATTATTCTGGATAATTTATCCAGCTCATTTCCATGGAATATTCCCAATCACTCAAATGTCCTTTTCGTAAAAGGCGATATTCGGGACGATGATGATCTCCGTCGGGTATTCCACCATCAACCAACGATTGTTTTTCATCTTGCATCCTTCTTTGCAAATCAGAACTCAATCGATTATCCATTGGAAAATGAAAGCGTCAATGGACTTGGAATGTTGAAACTACTGGAATATTGTGTTCTTTCAGGAAAAATAGAACGCTTTGTTTATACCAACTCAGAAGGAGGCGCCTATGGTCATGATTGTGCATTGCCTTACCACGAAGATTCCATTTCGTATCAGCTGAGTTCCCCATATTACATTTCCAAAATGGCAGGGGAATCGTATTGTTACTATTATCATTCTCATTATAATTTACCGGTTGCCATTGTCAGACTATTCAATTCATTTGGTCCTGGAGAAGTTCCCGGTCAGTACAGAAATGTTATTCCGAATTTCATTTATTGGGCCCTGAAAAAACAACCGCTACCCTTAACAGGAAATAAAAACATTTCCCGGGATTTTACTTTTGTCAGTGATATAGTAGAAGGCATCCTCAGGGCGGGCGTCAGCCAGGAAGCAATCGCCAAACCTATCAACATAGCAACCGGTTCTGAAACCTTGATCTACGAGCTTGCAGCCTTGATTAACAAAAAGACTTCAAACCCGGCAGGTGTAAGAATTCTGGAAAAAAGAAAATGGGATTCACGTGAAAAAATAATTGGTAACAACCAAAGATGCCGGGATGTTCTCGGTTTTAAACCCAAACCCAATTTAGACCAGGGACTGGACCTCACCATACAGTGGTTTCGCGACAATTGGGAAAATATAGAAAATAGTGTTGTTTTTTCACCGGGAATAAATCCCGCTTTGGATATCTAGATTCTGAGAATGATCATTGCTATCAACACCCGTCTATTATTGACAGGAAGAATGGAAGGAATCGGCAGATTCACATTCGAGATCTTAAAGCGGATAACAACAAAACACAAAGAGCATACTTTTATTTTCTTCTTCGACAGGCCTTACGATTCGAAATTTGTGTTTGCAGAGAATGTCATTCCTATTGTACTCTTTCCTCCCTCAAGGCATCCAATTTTGTGGTTTTGGTATTTCGAATATTCAATTTCAAAAGCGCTTAAAAAATATCATGCCGACTTATTCATATCAACAGATGGATGGATGTCTCTAAAAACCAAGGTGAAATCATTGCAGGTCTTACACGATTTACACTTTCTAAATTCACCGGAAAGTCTGCCCTATCTGACAAGAAAATATTACCGCTACTTTTTCCCTCGATTTATCCAAAAGGCAAACCGGATTGTTACTGTTTCCAATTTCAGCAGGAACGAAATTCTGGCAAACTATCCTGTCGATGAAAACACGGTTGATGTCGTTTTCAACAGTACGCGAACGGAATATCATCCTTTGAATGCTGATGAGATTTTGCATATTCGCAATGAATATTCTTCGGATTCCCCTTACTTCCTTTTTATCGGTCCCATTCACCCAAGAAAAATGCGGATAGAATTATTGAAGCTTTTATTGAATACAAAAAGAAATCGGAGGCCGGAGAAATTACTGATTACCGGAGCACACATGTGGCGAAATTTTGGCGCTTTAAAAAAATCCTCAATTCCGGATGATGCCCAGAATATTATTTTCACCGGTTATGTATCGGAGGAAACTCTTTTCCGGATTACAGCAGGTGCATCCTGTCTCTTGTATGTATCTCTCTACGAAGGATTCGGAATTCCGATTCTCGAAGCGATGAGTTGTGATGTACCAGTGATCACGTCCAATTGTTCTGCTATGTCGGAAGTGGCAGGGGATGCAGCTCTCCTGGTGAATCCCGAATCAGTAAATTCAATTGCTGATGCAATACAAAGAATTCAAACTAATCCCAATTTAAGAAAAGAGCTTATCCAAAAAGGAAGAATAAATCTGCAACGTTTTTCATGGGACAAATCAGCAGAAAAATTTTGGAAAATAATTGAACAAATGCTGTGATTAAACACTACTTATCTTTTCGATTTAGGAGCTGATTATAAAACTGAATCATTTTAAGAGCAATTGCATCATTGTTGTATAGTTTTAAACTAAGCGAACGCGCATTGTTTCCGATTTCCTGACACAATTCCATGGAATTCACGCAACGAATAATTCGATGAGAAAACTCTTCCGGAGTATCCGCAATTAATAAATTCAAATTATCTGTAAAATCAATTCCCTGTGCTCCTACTGAAGTTGATATAATTGTTTTGCCAAGTGCCAGCCCTTCGATGATCTTCGCGCGGATTCCGCTCCCTGATAACAAAGGAACTATCATGATTACTTTGTCCGCTTGAAATTCCAATGGATCATCAATTTGATCAAAAACCTGAATGTTCATAGTTTGATATTCATATACCCAAGCCGGCATTTTTCGGCCTGCGAAAACAAAATGTACTTCCGGTTTTGCCTTCACAACAAGAGGTAAAACTTCATCAAGAAACCAACTGACAGCTTCTTCATTGGGTAGCCAGTCCATGGATCCCAGGTGGTAAACTACCGGAGGGACGAAGTATTGTTTTTCAAAATCATATTCTTTCAATCGACTATAATCATATCCCATCGGCAGGACATGCAAAGGAATATTCCTGTTGAATTCAAAAAACAACTTTGCATCTTCCGGTGTTAATGGAAGTATCCCATCGACAAGATCGGGAATCCTTTGCTCAAATTTCTTCAGTCGACGAGTTGCAATTCCAAGTATCCATTTTTTAAACGGATTCGAAATATTTTTTAGATAGCGTTCCCAAATAATGTACTCAACATTCTGTGGGCGAAGGACAATTTTAGCATTTGAAATACGGCGTATGATTGGAATAAATTTACAGAGATACAAATGTTCCAACTGAATAATATCAAACGTCTCAGACACTAAAATGGATTTCAGTTTGCGTTCAAATTCTTTCGATTCAAACCGTTTACTCAAATAGCTTTCTTGCTGAAACAGATTTAAAAAGAATGCCAACGGTTTGATCCTGGTATCAACTGTTACCGATTCAAAAGATGCAGAACGGATATACGATTCAGGCAAAGTTGATTCATCAATGTAATTCCGGGTTGGATTCATCGCCAACACTTTGACATCAATCTTTTTCCCCAATAAAACAAGAATCGTAAAATGCATCACCTGTGAACCACCATCCAAAGGTGGTACCGGCATTTTATGACACAATTGAAGAACTTTCAAAACCCTTGTCTTTTAAGATTAAGTCTGCAAGTTGTGTAGCTGCAGTTCTGCACCCTTTCGGATTCAAATGGACTCCATCAAAAAAATCATCGTCTGCAAATTGAAATTCGAAAACTCGCAATTGATGCTGTGCTGCCAGTTCTTCAATACAGGTATTGAATTGAAAGATCTCCTCGTTCATTGAAAAATTATACGGATAAAAAACCTTTTGAGTGATTCGTGGAATTTTTAAAAGCAGGATGTTATTATTAACCGCTAGAAGTTTAAGTTTAATGATCAGCTGATTGTAAGCAATTCTGAAGTCTTCGCGCTTCACGTGTGATTTCACGTCATTTGTTCCAATCATTACTGTGATCAGGCTCGGGTATGCATTTTTGTAAGTATTCAATTCGGTATTCATTGATCGAACCAGGTCAATCGTCGTAAACCCGTTTGTCGCATGATTAATTACATGCCAGCTCTTATCCAGTTTACTTTCAAGAATAGAACCGGTAATTTCAGGGTAACCAAGGTAACTGCGTGCGCCGAATGTAATACTATCGCCAAAAGAGAGAAGTGTTTCCCAGTTCATAAAAAAAATTCTAGTTCTTGTTATAGATTAATTCAAACGTGCCTGCTCGAAAAGACAAAAAATAATCCTTGGTTTCAATAATATAATAAATATATAAAAATATTTTGTAAAATACATATTCGAATGCCCCTTCTTCCTCTAAAAAAAGGTCAATTATTGTTCCCGATTATTCCCGCAAATCCTCTCGAATGCTCCGTTCTCAAAACGCCATCAATCCTTCTATTCCTTCCATCTCTTTATATTTATCGATTATCGAGTCCGCGGAAAGCATTACTTCCTTGACTGTGATGCTGATGTATTTTCCATTGGCTGATTCCTGCCGGGTTTTAATGGATTCATCAGTGAATTTGGATTCTATGAGAGCGATACTTTTGTTGTCGGCCCGGACAATGAACTTAAACATATAGACCTGGGGCCAATTTCCGATTTTATTGAGCTCCTTTTTCAGGTTTTCGTAAGGGTCTTTTGCTTCCATACAATGAAAGTAAGGAATAATTTATTTGTTTTACTTTTACACTTCAATCCTTTTTATGGAAACATTCAAAATTAAAGGCACATCAATAACACTCAACCGGCTTCTCAAAATGATGGGATGGTGTTCCAGTGGCGCTGAAGCCAATGCAATCATCGATGAAGGCCTGGTAAAAGTGAATGGAATGGTAGAAACCAGGAGACGGAATAAACTGGAGCCGGGAGCAAAAGTTGAATTCGAAAATGAATCTGTCATTATTGAATAAAGCTGTTTAATGGAGAGATCATCCTGCGAATTACTTTTTCACCACTTTGATTTCCACCCGTCTGTTTGTTGAGAGATCTTCTTCGGTTATTTCAGGCACGAGTTTGTATTGGGATCCAAAACCAATGTATGAAAGTCGTTTTTTATTGATGCCGTTTTTAATGAGATAATCGTATACGGCTTTTGCCCGATTGACAGACAAATTATTAGTTCCATCACCGATATCCCTTCCATCGCCACTTTGCAAGCAACAAATATGACCCTGAATTTGAATCTCCAGGTTGGGATTAGCTTTGAGTGTATTCAACAGCTGTTCCAGTGCTTTGAATGATTTTGGTAACAGATCATGCCTTCCTCCATAAAAATTCAGGTTAGCAAGACGAAAAGATGTTCCAATTTCGACATTTTCAAGATTAATACTTGTCGTATCATTTCCATTGAACAGATAGGCCGAGTCCGGGCGTGCTTCTTCAAAAGATTCGGGCTGAAGTTCGTTTTCAGATTCCCCGGAATTTAAAAATGTGTTTGTAGCAAGTGGTAATTGTCGCACGAGAATGATTTCTGCTCTTCGATTGGCTGCTCTTGCTCTTGCATTTTCATTTGTATTCAGCGGAGCGTTTTCTCCTTTGGCCAAAATTTCAATTGGGATCGTTCGAAAGTTCCTGTTCAAAAGAAATTGCTGTACTTCTCTGGCTCTCTTTAATGAAAGTGTTGCATTGTAGGCATTGCTTCCAAAAGAATCACAATGCGCGATTATTCGAATTCGAACAATTGAATCTCCCAAGAGAAAACGATCTATTTTCCCCTGGGCAAAAGGATCCAGATAATATTTGTCAAATTCAAAATTCACAACGGTGCTATCCATTGTTTGAGCAATGCTGTTTATTGAAAACAAGAAGAAAATAAAAAAGAAAGTGTTCTTCATCGATTGAAGCCTTCGCTTAAATTCAAAGAAAGGATAAAAACTCAATTAAACCCAGGATACTACTGATAATCTTGTGAACGAAAATCTTCGGGAATCATTGGATGCAAGGCGAAATAATCAGCAAATTAGCCCCGGGCGAAGTGAGGAACGAACGAAGCACGGGAAAGCCGGGGGATGCAAGGCATGTCCTATCGCTCCAATTTTTAATAATTAATTATCCGAGCCAGCTTTTAAATGCCTGGGCTTTTTCGCGGCTGATGTCAATCGTTGTTGATAAAGGTGATTTCATTTTTACGATCAATTTTCCATATACATCTGCACGGTAGGATTCCACACCATGGATGTGCAAAATGTGCTGGCGATTTGCTCTGAAAAAATATCTGGGATCAAGCAGTTCTTCCAATTCTTCCATGGTGTTGTAATCTGTGATGTATTGATTGTTGTCGACGGTGACGAGATAGATCAATGAATCCTTGTGGAAGCATGCAACCTGACTTTGGTTGATGACAAGAAATGATTTACCGGAATGTGCGGTGAAACGCTCTTTGTAAATTGGCTTCTCGCCCGGATTCGCAATCTGCTGGAAAAGTGTTTGCATTTGTTGTTGCAAATCTTGTCTTGAACTTTCTTTCAATTTGTGAAACCGCGCGATGGCGATAGATAGTTCCGCTTTGTCAATTGGCTTGAGTAAATAATCAATTCCATTCACCTTGAATGCACGGATTGCATATTCGTTGTAAGCTGTTGTAAAAATAATAGGACAATCGATTTTCACAGTCTGAAAAAGATCGAAACTCACTCCATCACTAAGCTGAATATCCATGAACAACAAATCCGGCGAAGCGTTTGACGCGAAATATTTTCGACATGCATCCAGCGATTCGAGCTGTGCAATAATTTCAATGGAAGGATCAATTTCACGAATCAGTTTGCTCAGATCTTTTGCAACCAGGGGTTCGTCTTCGATGATGAGGGATTTCATTGTTAGTGATTAGTAAATAGTGATTAGTAAATAGTAATTAGTAGATGGCGCACAATTTGATATTGCTTTCTTTAAATGAAGACGGTATAGTAAGTTGTTCATCCCTCAATCAACAATCTTCAATCAGCAATCTTAAATCCTCAATCCTCAAACCAAAGGAATTCTCACCACAAACCGCTCAATCGTCTCTACAATCTCCACCGGTCTGGGATCGAGGTAATGATAGAGTGCTTTCAGGTTGTCGATTCCCTGCTGATTACTGGTTTCAACTTGGGACTTCTTTCGTATATTATTTTCAACTACGAGAAATCCATCTTCATCGTAAATCGAAATGACGAGTTGATGAGCGGATGAAATGACATTGTGTTTGACTGCATTCTCAATTAGAATTTGTAAGGTAACAGGAACGACTCCTTTTTCGGGGCAATTTCATTGATTTCAATTTTAAATTCGATAGCATCGTTGAATCGTGTTTTAAAGAGAAAGATATAATGGCGAATGAAATCCATTTCCGTTTGAAGAGAAACGGTTTGTTTGTCTTTGTTTTGCAAAGTGTAGCGGTAAACTCTTGACAACTGTTGCAGATAATCGGATGCCAATTGTTGATTCTCGAAGATCAAACTATTCAATGACGCGAGTGCATTAAAGAGAAAATGCGGATTGAGCTGATTTCTCAAAGCATCGTATTTCACCAGACTTTGTTCGAGTTGCAATCGCTCCGCCCGGATAAGATCGGCTTTCCAACGGAAAAAATAATACGATCCAAAAAAGACCAGATTAAAAATCATTGCCACAAATAAATACAAAACGTAGGCTATCTTATCCAATAACTCAGGAATTTCCTGATGGAAAACGAGACCTGCTGCTTTAAAAAGTAATTGTCCCAGGATGGAATAAAAAACAGCGCATAAAAATATCTGCACTAAAATTCTTTTCACCTGTCCGTCTTCCAATGGCATTCGCTTGTTGAGAATTCTGTGAACAAGCAGAAGATATTCCCATCCGATATACAGCACCACGCAGGTCGCGAGAAAAATTGAGACATGAAACCAGATAGTTTGATTCGGAAATAAAAAGAGCCGGACAATGGCTGTCACGATATTGATTCCCATCAATACCTTGTAGACATTGCGCCGACTGATGTATTTATGATTTTCCTCCATTCTGTTTCCTTTTCTCAATTATTTTCAATAGGTAAATTAACGGCTTTCTTCCAAAACAGCAAGTACTGTTTCCTGTGTATTCTTTTTCCCATCCAGTAAAGCCGGACCGTTCTTCAGAACAGCATCCACAACCTTGCGCACATTGGGATTAAGTTCGGCAAGTTTATTTTTCAACAGATATAATTCGTGTTCCTGTCCGAGCGAAGCCAACTGTTGTTGTACAATTTTCCCCGTCGTATAAAACAGCAGGGTGTGCCAGACGTTGTGATCCATTTGCAAATGCATTGAATCACAAAAATGCATTTGGGCTCCGAACAATCCATCAGACATTGCATGTGAAACTTCATGAAAAACAACTTCTATCCCCTGAGATCCTTCATGTCTTTTATCGCTTGAAGAAATTACTGCATTTACAAATGGCTCTGTTGTCGTGTATGCTCCAAAAAATGTTGCATAATCCACCAAATCAATTCGAAATTTTTTCCATTCCATTCATATTGATAGACATTTTCACACTTTGCGATTGTTTGTTCTTCGATTTTTCGGATGGTTTCAATTTTATCGAGAAGAAAAGTACGATTCCTTTGATCTTGTGCAAGCCAATCATTTTTTGAAAATATACATCGGCTTGCTTCAATGCCGTTTGAACCTCCGCAGGGATTTTACTTGCAGACAAATCATCAACAGAATTCATTTCTTCCAAAGCATATTTCAGCTCCGTCATTTCAGGATCGAAGAGCATGTTTCTATTTGCCTGGTTGTTTGCGTAAAATACTACAGCTTTCAGGATGTTTTGTTTTTCGGTTTCGGAAGCTGAAACTGAAGCATCTGTTCCAAACAATGCATCAAAGGTTTTTTCCTGCTCTGAGGAAGCCAATTTGTATTTAAACCCTTTTTGCATCAGAAAATGATGCAGGTTCAGCATGTAATTGCTGTGAAATTCGAAATAATGAGTTTCAGCGATTTTGCTTCCGGTTTCTGCGGAAATTGAATTTAAAAAAATTGCGCTGGAACAAAAGAAGAGAAGAATGGCTTTTTTCATGGAGATTTTGGGTTTTCTTTCTGCAAATAAAACAGGAGAAACCCTGATCCTCCAAAGCAAGTTTTGCGGAGTGTTACATTTTGGGTCTGAAGTGCAGGTTAGGGAGTTCTAAATTTAATGAAATAAGAATCTTACTTTCTATTAAACTAGATCAGGCTTTTATAGACCTATATTAAATGACTCATTTCTAAAGTCCGTAATATTGATTTTAAGATCAACACAAGGAATGGAACCAGAGTAACGCTAAAAATATTTTTACAAAATTGATTGGGTTTTTCGAACCCACTTTTATCTCACAACAGCTATTGCCATCCCATCGTGTTCCTTCGTGCCCACCGTTTGTATAATGGTTGCCAGCACGGCTGTATTCTTACTTAACATTTGATTGAATCGTTGTACTCCCTGCACTTTATCATCATGACTCTTTGCATCCAGCACTTTGCCTTCACGAATTACATTGTCACAAATGATAAGTGTTCCGGGTCGGCTAAGTTTTAAGGCTGCCTCGAAATATTCAGTGTACGGAGGTTTGTCGGCATCGATAAATATCAAATCAAAAGGAGACATTTTATAGGAAATCATTTTGCTCAGAACATCAATCGCTTTTCCAATGCGAACTTCTACCAGGTCCGACAAGCCGGCTTTTTGAATATTGTCTTTTGCAACCGCTGCATGGCCTGGATCGGATTCGATAGTAATTAGTTTGCCATCTTTCGGTAAAGCTCTCGCCATCCAGATAGCGGCATATCCTCCGAGGGTACCGAGCTCCAGAATCCGTTTGGCGCCGCATGTCATCGCCATGATTTGAAGGAATTTTCCCTGGTTGGCAGAGACGCTGAACTGTGGCATTCCTTCTTTGTCTAGTGATTGTATGGTTGCCTTTAAAGCCTCATCCTCCGCTCCCAATAAGTCTGCGATGTAGTGATCAACTTTTTCGAAAAGTGAATTATCCATAGAGAATGCTTTAAAATAGTTCCAGCAAAAATAAGTTTATTTTAATTCAAAGTGCATCGGGTTTTGCTTCCGTCTTCATGGCTTTTCAAAACGAAAGTTCCCAACGTTCAAATGTGTATATCAATCTAACAAACGAAATTCTACTGTGCCAGGTTCCTCTTACTTTCGTGAAGAATTCTACTCAAAAACCAATGTCCAAAATTTTTAAATTCAAATTCGTCTGGATTTGCCTGGTCGTTCTGTTTAGCGGGAACACCTTTGCTTCATCACCGGATTCTACGATTACACCGTCCGCTTCCATCCTTGTGATTCCATACATGCCGGCTATGCACCTGAGCGATGCAGATTTTGATATTGCTGAAGAATCGGAAATGGATCAGGGAGAAATTCGAACCCGGCTGCGTTCCGGTTTGGTGAAGGCATTGAACAAACAATTTTCCGAAATCTATGATATTCGTGTCCCGGAACAGGATTTCGTAGAGCAGGACATGCGGGACATGGATATTATCTATCACAGCCTTGCCTTCGAGCAAGACACAATTTATCCCGTGAAACATCCTCAAAAAGATTCAACGCTGCTGAAGAAAAAACTTTTTCGGAAAAGTGATAACAAGAGCTATAAACCCATTGACAAAAACTACATGAATGTTGTTGTCCGCGATCCGGGTTTATTGCCCGACATGGCAAAGAAATACAACAACGATTATTTTATTTTCCTGAACGAGCTCGATATTAAAACTCATTTTGATGATTGTATCAATCTTGCGATGAAAATTTACCAGCGGGAAATAAAAGTGCATTATACTATTTTTGACAGAACAGGCAAACAAGTTTACGGTGATGTCGCTGTTGTTCAGTTTCCTTCCAACGAAAACCGAGTTGATGAATTGGCAAACCAGAATTTCCCGAAAGTTGCGGATTATGTACTTGAATCAGTCAAGCGGGTACAGAAATAAAATTGTAAGGTGTTTCCGGGAGCCTTGTTCATTCTATTTCCAAATGATCTGTTTCATAAATACTCAGTCTTGAATTGATATCCGTGAATATCGGGGAATTGCCGGCATTCTCCGCCTGCTTCCAGCTCTCTCCTTCCCATACAAATAAATAACGAATCTTATTTTTTTCCAATTCAATAATTTGATCTTCGTAGGATTGGGCAGTTTTCAATTGCCCGTAATAGTGGACAGGAAGTTCGAACGAGAGAAAAAGTGAAGCAGAATAATAATGTCTTATGGAGGAATTATTTTCCAATGAGGCAACATTTCCGACAATTAAATTATCTGCTTTGAGCTTTTGCGCAACGCGGTGAAGCATTTTATCCTCTCGATATATGATCGTTAATGTATCGATCGGATGGAACAATGCTTTTCCTGCCCAGAGCAATGACAGGTCTTTGTCTTCAGCAAAAAATATCTCTTTCAGCGGTCGCTTAATCGCAACCAAAACCAACAATACAAAACAAAGACTTACAAGATTCCGGAAGAATTTCTTTTCGGAAAAACTCTGCACCACCCAGGCGCTCAGTAAAATCATGATCCAGGTGCAAATCCACACATAACGTGTATGTACAAGAATCAGAGAATAGCCTGCATAGATGAGAATGAATACAATGAATAAAAGCAGAATCAGTTTGTTTTCAAAAAATCTTTTACGTCCATTCAATAAAAGAAAACCAAGCAACAACATCACAAAGAAAAATCCAACCTGATGACGGAAGTCGAAATAATAAATTGTGAGCAGGTTTCTCTTAATCAATTGCAAATAAAATGGTCGATCTGCCGAATTTGAAAATGGTTTTAAAGGAGTGAGAGCAGCCGCATCACCCGGTGCTTCCCATGCACTTGCAGAAAGTGAATCCGGAGGAGCATGTAATCCATCACTAAGTACAGGAAGCTGCATTATTTGTTCGGGCCGCGGCGACACTTCACGACTGAGATTAAAGGATGCAGCTTTACTCAATGTGAGCTCATTGTTTTTAATACTCAATGGGATGATCCAACATGAGCTGAGCGCAATAAATACCAATATTGTTTTCAATGCAAATCCCCAAATCAACCTGGACTTGTACATTGAATATCGAATCCATGCTGAACATAGAATCAGTGCAAGAAACAATGGAAAACCAAATGCTTTGGAGAAAAACAAAAGTGCACCCAAAATTCCAACGATCAGAGATTGTTTTGACGGTGCAAGCCAGCTTCCAATCGAGATCTCGGAAAGTAGAAAAACCAAAACTGTCAGGAATAAAAGATCAGCAGTCGGACTTAATTGCGCATAGGAAATAATAAAAGGAACAACAATCAGGCGAATAGTCAAAAGCAATCCATTCTTTAGTCCGGTTTTTTCAGTCAAAGAAAACCAGGCTACAAGTGCAAAGCCTCCAATAATAAATTGTAAAATTTTCAATGCAATGACGCCATGCAAACCTGTCCAAAGAAACGGAACCAATAACCAGCTCAGCAATGGGCTCCAATATGCATTTAGCGCCAGCGACCATTGTCCGCCTGCATATTTCCTGGCAATAGAGAGGTATTGAAATGTGTCAGGATTATTGACATACCAGGCTGTGAAGTAAAAGACAATCGCGCTGCCCAAAACATACAAAGTCAGTATCGAAATTATTCCCTTTTTAGCCATTCTTAGCGACTTTGCACCGATGGAGCGAAAAATTCCCGCATCCTGCAAAGCCCACAAAGTAGAAAATTCCCTTCCTTTTCCCTACCTTTGCGGCGCTAAATTTCAACTATGAAAACTGATATGCTTGTCGCCAATGAATTCGGAATTGCCGACGTCCTCAAAACTCTGGGTATTAAAGAAACCAATGCCGGCGCATGTTCGGGTACACAATGGTTGGATACAAAAGGTGAAATTATTGAATCCTATTCTCCTGCCGATGGTGCATTGATTGGAAAAATCAAACAAGCCACAACGGAAGATTATGAAAAGATAATCAAAACAGCCGAAGCTGCTTTCAAAACATGGCGCATGATGCCGGCACCAAAACGTGGCGAAATTGTTCGTCAGATTGGTGACCAGTTGCGTGAATACAAAGAACCTCTTGGTAAACTCGTTTCTTATGAAATGGGGAAAATTTATCAGGAAGGATTGGGCGAAGTACAGGAAATGATTGATATCTGTGATTTTGCTGTTGGCCTTTCTCGTCAGCTTCATGGTTTCACCATGCACAGTGAACGTCCGAAACACAGGATGTATGATCAATACCATCCGCTCGGAATCGTTGGTGTTATTTCTGCTTTCAATTTCCCTGTTGCGGTTTGGGCATGGAATGCAATGCTTGCAATGGTTTGTGGAGACGTTGTCGTTTGGAAGCCAAGTTCAAAAGTGATGCTGTGTTCAATTGCTGTTCACAATATCATCGCTGATGTATTAAAGAAAAACAATGTTCCGGAAGGTGTTGTGAACCTCGTCGCCGGCGGATCAAAATATGTTGGCGATAATTTCCTTGCCGATAAACGTGTACCTCTTATCTCTGCTACAGGTTCTACTCGCGTTGGAAAACGTGTTGGTGCAATTGTAGGAGAAAGACTGGGACGCAGTTTGCTCGAGTTGGGTGGAAACAACGCAATTGTAATCACTGAAAATGCGGATCTGGATATGGCCTTGCGTGCAGTGCTTTTCGGTTCTGTTGGAACTGCCGGACAACGTTGTACATCTACACGTCGCTTGATCATTCATGAATCCGTTTATGAAACGTTCAAAACAAAATTGGTAAAAGCTTACGGACATATTCACATCGGTCATCCTTTGGATTCCAAAACTTTGGTTGGACCACTCATCGACAAAGGTGCTGTTCAGGATTTCCTCACTGCCATTGAAAATGTAAAAAAACAAGGGGGAAAAATTCTGCTTGGCGGTGGTGTTGTTTCGGGTGAAGGTTTCGAAAGTGGTTGTTATGTAAATCCATGTGTTGCTGAAGTGAGTGGAAATCTTGACATTGTATGTCATGAAACATTTGCTCCGCTCTTGTATCTCATGAAATACAAATCCATGGACGAAGCAATTGAATTGCACAATGGTGTTCCACAAGGATTGTCTTCTGCCATCTTTTCCAAAAACATGCTGGAGACAGAACGTTTCCTTTCACATGAAGGAAGTGATTGCGGTATTGCAAATGTAAACATCGGAACATCCGGTGCTGAAATCGGTGGTGCCTTCGGTGGTGAAAAAGAAACCGGTGGCGGCCGTGAATCAGGATCGGATGCCTGGAAAGTGTACATGCGCCGGCAAACAAATACAATCAACTTCAGTACCGAATTGCCATTGGCACAGGGAATTAAATTTGATACAGGAGAATAATTTATTCATCTTGTAAATAAAAAGGATACTCAGTAAATGAGTATCCTTTTTTTATTTGGCGAAATTTTAAATATCAATTCTGAACTACAATTTTTCCTCTCCAGAATTTTTCGCCGCAATTTATTTCTCCAAAATAAATTCCATCTGAAATTCCATCCAATTGAATCTCTCCTTTCGATCCACTTGACAGATTTTTTTTCAGAACTATTGCTCCGGTAGTCGACGAAAGAGTGAATTGTGTGCTGGAATTTGATGATGATCCTTCGAATTCATAATTGAAAGAGTGCGTGCAGGGATTTGGAAAGACAAAACCCTTTAATTGAGTTTCCAATTGAGTGATTCCGGTGGTAGTAGAACAAATTGTTGAATCCAGAGCTCCTTGTCCTTCGGGCACTGGTAATGTAGAAACTGCAACAAGAAGAGTATCAGAAATTGTTGGACCGGAAATTACTCCAATTGTGCTGGGCAATCTTCTGAAATTAGGAACAAGTTCGCTGCAATTCCCGTTCTGTCCAAGATTGGCTCGTTCAATCATGATATCAAACCATCCTGAATTTGTAAAATCTGTGATACCGCTTACGAAGACCTCATTATTTTCAAGAAGTACAAATGAATACGCATCATCTTCCTGACCTGCAAATCCCCAGGCCCATGAACCCGTAATCATGCCGGAAGTATCTGTCTGCATCATCATCATATCATTCAATCCGGTATTGTCAATGGAAGAAGTGCTTCCACAAATCAAATAACTTCCGTCCTGCAAAATTTTCATGTCATTCGCTTCATCGTTGCCTTGTTCACCATAAGTATAAATCCAGCGAATATTTCCCAGGCTGTCTGTTCGAATTAGCAAGGCATCGTTGATGACAAGATTGTCGGCATTCGTCGCACCGGAAATAATAAATCCATGATCCGCTGTTTCCAGAGCCCGGCTGAAATAACATTTCGAAAATGCTGGTGATGTATTGTATTTTTTTGACCATTGAAAATTTCCGGAGCTATCTGTCTTCACAATGTAAACTGAACTGTGATAAATTCCAACCCTTGAATTTCCCCCAAGTAAATAACCTCCGTCTGATGTTGGTTCCACATAAATTGGAATATCAAATTCATTCGTTCCATAAGATTTACTCCATAGTACATTTCCGTTCAAATCAAGCCGGAGTGCGGCAAAATCATAGTCCGCACCATTATCTGTTTCACAAACTAGCATAAATCCTCCTGGCACCGAACGAATACAATGCGCTACTTCCGATCCGGTAATAGTGTACCTCTTTTTCCAAAGTACATTTCCTGCATCATCAATTTTAAAAACCTCAAGTTCGTTTGGCAATACAGGTAATTTCCGAATCGTGCCACACACTACATAGGCGCTATCTGCGGTGGGCTCTACCCAATAAAGTTCTTCCTGATTAGTAGAACCAATTGTGCGACTCCAGATTACATTTCCGGAAGGATCCAATTTGATGATGTAATTATCTGTCGTGTCTAACACACCGGATCCAAAACTCTCAGAGGAGCCAACAACGACTACTCCTCCGTCATGAGCACGGGCACTGTGATAAGCAAAATCATTATTTGTCCCACCTACAGTTTTGGTAAAACTAAATGCAAAATTAGTTGATGGCTGGAATGCCATGAAGAATAAAACTAAAGTAACTATAAGAAGTGTTTGCTTTTTCATAAACGTAGGTTGAACAGGTCATCCCTGTTTTACTAAGAAATGAAAAATTCATCAACGATTGTTTTAATTCACACTAATTAACATGGGCCTCTTGTATGAAGAAATCAATCAAGGTTAAAAATAAAAAAGCAGCCGGTCGTTTCTGAACCGGCTGCCTGTTGTGTATGGGGGAATACACTATATATTGAGTGGTAGAGGGGCTTACTGATGAATGACGTTTCCAGAACCGCTAATGTGTGTAACAACATTCGGGTATCCCTGATAAAAGACATCTCCACTGCCGCTAATTGTAATATTCAGATGGTCGTATGCACTCACTTCACAATCCCCGGAACCGGAACTGAAAACTGTTGATTCTTTACTCTTCAAATTATAACTGCGGAGATCTCCCGAACCGGAAATTATATGATCCGCATTAAGTGCTACACCGCTCAGCAGAATATTTCCGGAACCGGAAAGTGTTGTGCGTACATCGATTGTGTCGAGCGCCAGATCAACGGTTCCGGACCCACTGAGGTTTACATTCATTATCGAGCCCGACAATGTACTTCTGCTCACCATACTTCCTGAACCCCGTAAATCAACAGTATTAAAAGATGGCGAATGAACAGTAAGAGTAACTCCATTGTGATCGTAGTGTTGACGATAGTCGCTAAAACGAATCGTTAACCGACCGGCCAAAACTTCTGTTTCAATTTCCGGAAGAATGTTGTCTTCTCCATACATTTCTATGAAACTAGTTCCATCCTGTACGAGATTTACTCTGAAGTTTTCATCAAGTTCAACTTTTGAAAATGCAGACAGAGTGCGTTGCTGAGTAGTAAATTGTCCGGAACCGTTCAGTTCTTTTTTACAAGAAGAAAATGTAAGTCCGGCCAGAATTAAAAATGTGAAGTAAATTGCTTTCATGGCTTTTTGTGTTTGATGAGCACAAAAATGAGGTGAATTCACCCTCTTTGAAAAAGAACCTTACCGAAGTGTAGAAAATCCTGTTTGAAATGCGGTTTCTTTAGAATTAAATTCGTCGGAAAGCATATCCCCCTTTTTACTAATTTTGATTCCATGCAAAATGCCTTCCTCTCTATCTTCTTTTTTCTCAATTTTTCTGCATCTGCTCAACTCTTACCGGGAATATGGCGAGGAGAATTATCGCTGAACGACACCACTGTACTTCCTTTTAATTTTCAGGTTTACGAGAGTAATTTGGACTTAATGAATGGAGAGGAAAGAATTAATTTAAGTGACATTACCTATACCAGCGACTCTGTGTTTCTCCAACTTCCGGTATTCAACTCTGAATTCCGATGCAAAATGAATGATCGGAATTTGTCGGGTAATTTCTACAACTTCACACGTAAATCAAATAATATCTTGTCATTCGAAGCTGAACAAAATGCAGCCTATAGATTTAGTGAAAAACCGGAATCTCCTTATTTGAATCTTTCCGGAAGATGGCAGGCAATTTTTGATGATGAAGCTCCGGAGTCAAAAATGTCGGTTGCTTTATTTCATCAGGAAGGAAATCATTTGACCGGGACATTTCTTACAACTACAGGCGACTACCGATATCTCGAGGGCGAGGTCTCCGGACAAAAGGTTTCTCTTTCAGCATTTGATGGCTCTCACGCTTTTCTGTTCACTGCCACTATCCAAAAAGATGGAACTCTCATTGGAGATTTTTACTCCGGTTCACATTATCATGAAACCTGGAGCGCTTTCAGAAACGAAAAGGCTGAACTTCCTGATGCCGAATCGCTCACTTTTATAAAACCCGGGTATGATAAACTGGATTTTAAATTTCCGGATGAATACGGCGATTCTCTTTCCATTCGGGACCCACGATTTTTGAATAAAGTGCTTATCGTGACATTGACGGGAACATGGTGCCCCAATTGTATGGATGAAACACGATTCCTTGTAGATTTTTATTCAACCTACAAGGCGAAGGGAGTTGAAATTATTGCCCTCGATTACGAACGCGTCCTTGATTCAGCTACTGTGAAAAAAAGTATTTCAAAACTGAAGAAACAATTGGGTGTAGAATATCCTGTATTGTTTGCCGGAACAAATGACAGAGAAGAAGCGGCCAAGACTCTTCCTATGCTCAACAGAATACTTGGATATCCAACGACCATTGTAATTGATAAAAAAGGAATCGTACGGAAAATTTATACAGGCTTTTCAGGCCCCGCAACGGGTGCAGACTATGTTTCTTTTAAAGAATCATTTTTGCGATTTATCAACAAACTGATTGTAGAATAATTTTTTCTTTTTTATTTTCTCCTTTATTTCTCTGAATTCAAACTTCTTAAAAAGTTTTGTCTTCTCTTTTGTCAATTCTTTAAGAACTTCATTCAAAAGAAGGAGAAAAATCGTACCTTACAGGCTTATAAAAAGTAAATGGCCAAGGTCACATTCAACAACAAAAACAGCGTCTTCTACGATTCACTTAAAACCAGGGTAGACGCCTATTTCAAAGAAAATCATCTCAAACGCACAGGTAATTTTCATCTTTTTTTCAAAGCTTTAGTTTTAATTCCGGCTGCTGTCGGAGTTTATTACACTCTGGTTTTCATTCAGCCTGCTGTCATACCATCCCTTTTACTGTGTATTGTTCTCGGACTAACGCTTGCCAGTATCGGCTTCAATGTGATGCATGATGCGTGTCATGGTAGCTATTCTTCAACAAAATGGGTCAATGACGTGATGAGTTTGTCATTAAATTTTCTTGGTGGAAATGCTTTTATTTGGAAAATGAAACACAATGTTATTCATCATACATACACAAATGTGGACGGAGTGGATGATGACATTGCAAAGATGCCTCTGATTCGCCAATGCAGCTCTCAAAAATGGATGCCTGCTCACCGTTATCAGCACTGGTATAGCCTGGGAATTTATGCGCTATCATCTTTCCTCTGGATTATGGTGATGGATTACATGAAATATTTTTCGAAAAAAGTTTATACCACTCCGATCAACAATATTCCGGTTCGCGAACATGTGATTTTCTGGATCAGTAAAATTCTTTACATCGGATTTTACATCGCTCTGCCAATTTACATGGTTGGTTTCCTTCCATGGCTAACAGGATTTTTCGTGATGCATGGTGCACTTGGACTTACTCTTGCAATTGTATTTCAGTTGGCGCACGTTGTCGAAGATGTATCTTTTGTGGATGCAAATGCACCGGTAGTAAAAATTGAAGACGAATGGGCAATTCATCAGGTCAAAACCACAGCAGATTTTGCGACCAACAATAAACTTATTTCCTGGTTTGTCGGTGGATTAAATTTTCAGATAGAGCATCATTTGTTCCCAAAAATCAGTCATGTACATTACCCGGCAATTCGTTTAATTGTAAAGGATGTATGCGATCAACATGGGATTAAACATGTGGACTATCCAACCATGGGATCTGCAATCAACTCGCATTTTCGGTTTATGAAATTTCTGGGTAAAAAGTAAGAAATTTCAATCCTTTTCTTTCCATTGTGTTGCATTCACCTGAATTTTGGGTCGGAGTTCTTTTAACTTTACAGTAACTATAATTCTCTGAGGAATTTTCTTTCATTTGATATCTGGAATTAAACCACTATCAATGAACAAGACCATACTCGTTTGTTTGTTGCTTATGCTGTCCGGCGAAGCAACGATTTTTGCACAGACCGGTTCTGCAAAAACTTCCTCAAACACCTTCGACACTTTACTCTACAATGATCTTCATTGGCGAAATATCGGACCCTGGAGAGGCGGTCGCTCACTTGCTGTTTCCGGTGTAACTGATCAGCCGAATGTCTATTATTTTGGTGCGGTAGGCGGCGGTGTTTGGAAGTCTGACGACTATGGTCAAAGTTGGAATTGCATCTCTGATTCTACATTCCACAGCTCTTCTGTAGGCGCCATCGCTGTCGCTCCTTCAGATCCTAACATCCTTTACGTTGGTATGGGAGAACCTGAAATGCGTGGAAACATTAGTTTCGGTGATGGAATTTACAAAAGTACTGATGCAGGACGCAGCTGGAAACATTCCGGACTCGAAAAATCATATGCCATTGCAAGTGTATTGGTTCATCCTACAAATCCGGATATTGTTTATGCTGCCTGCATGGGAAAAATTTTCGGCACAAATCCTGAACGCGGCCTGTACAAAAGCATTGATGGAGGAAAAACATGGGAAAGGATATTGTATAAAAATGACAGTACCGGATGCATCAGCGTTGCCTTTGATCCGTCGAATCCACGAACACTTTATGCTTCCCTCTGGCAATCCTGTAGAAATCCCTGGTCGTTAAGCAGTGGTGGTGCCGGGAGTGCTTTGTACAAAAGTACAGATGGTGGGACATCCTGGAAAAACATTAGCCAATCTCCGGGACTCCCGATTGGATTGCTTGGAAAAATTCATGTGTGTACTACGCCTGCAAAATCCGAACGCATCTATGCAAGTATAGAAAATGAAAATGGCGGAATTTTTCGGAGTGATGATAATGGAGATCATTGGATACGCACTACTGATGACAGAAATTTACGCAAGCGTCCCTGGTACTTCAGCACAATAGTCGCAGATCCAAAAAATGCAGATGTGCTTTGGTGTCTAAATGTACAGTTATACAAAAGCACTGATGGTGGAATGAAATTCACTCAGATGCCAAGTATGCATGGCGACCATCACGACGGATGGATCAACCCGAAAGATCCGAAGTACATGATCATGGGCGATGATGGTGGCGGATATGTAAGTACGGATGGCGGGCAACACTATAGCGAACTTGATATTCCAACTGCCCAGTTCTATCATGTAAGTGTTGACAATGATTTTCCATACAACGTATACGGTGCCCAACAAGACAACAGTTCCATTCGCATAGCTTCCTCCACCGATGGATTTTCAATTAACAATGGAGACTGGTATCCGGTGGCCGGTGGTGAAGCCGGGTATATCGTTCCTGACCCCGTGAATTCGGATATCACATATGGCGGAGAATATGACGGATATTTCAGTACCTACAATAAAAAAAACAATCAATACCGCTTTGTTTCCGTATGGCCGGAACAAAATCACGGGCATGGATCAATCGACAGGAAATACCGTTTCAACTGGACCTATCCGATCGTATTCTCGCCGCACGATAACAATACAATTTACATCACATCACAGGTTGTTCACCGAACGCATGATGGTGGCAACAATTGGGAAACCATCAGTCCTGATTTGACCCGACACAAACCGGAGACCATGAATGCAAGTGGAGGTCCAATTACCAAAGACAATACGGGAGCCGAAGCATATGCAAATATTTTTGCTTTCGCGGAATCGCCTGTAACGAAAGGTGTTCTCTGGGCAGGAAGTGATGACGGGATGATTCATGTTTCCAAAGATGACGGCAAAACATGGAAAGATGTGACTCCAAAATTTTCCGGTGACTACGCATTGATCAGTATACTCGAAGCGTCTTCTTTTGATGCGGGTACATGCTATGCTGCTGCAAATCGTTATAAACTGGATGACACAAAACCTTATTTGTTCAGAACAAATGATTATGGAACCACCTGGTCGCTCATTACCAACGGGATTCCCTCGAATGATTATTGTCGTGTCATTCGTGAAGACCCAAATCACAAAGAAATTTTATATGCAGGAACAGAGAGGGGAATATATATATCATTCAACCGTGGAGATTCATGGCAATCACTAAAACTAAACCTGCCAATCACACCTGTTCACGACATCAAAATTCAAAAGAGAGAAAAAGATCTTGTGATCGCAACTCATGGCAGATCCTTCTGGATCCTGGACGATATCACTCCGCTTTACCAATTGGCAGAGGCTCAGAATAAATCTGCTTTTTTGTATTCACCCCGCCAGGCATACCGTAAACCCGGTGGTTCTTATTTCAGTCCGACAATGCAAGTCGGTGAAAATTCGCCGAATGGATTGCTCCTCCGATATTATTTCAAACAAAAACCCGACAGTGAAGTTGTCCTCCGATTCTTCAATGCGAAAGGCGATACTATCATTACGTACTCGAGTATCAAAGATAAAAAAGGAGAACCCTTGAAAATTCAAAAAGAGTTTTATCAGGACACGCTTGTAAAAAGAGCGGACTTACTCAGTGCAGTAAAAGGAATGAATACGTTTGTCTGGGACCTGCGCTATCCGGATGCGAAACCGATTACTCTTGGTAACAACGCTTTAATATCCGGTTCCCTCATTGGTCCGGTCGCATGTCCGGGAAATTACAGTGCAAAACTCTATTTCAAAGATTCGTTGATCGCCTCTGCTCCATTCACCATCGTGAAAGATCCACGCATCAGCACAACGGATTCAGAATTTCAAAAACAATTTGATCTCTTACAGAAAATCGGAAACAAACAATCCGAATTGAATACTGCTATCAATACAATCCGAAGAATTACAAAAGAGGTAAATGAAAGCGTTGCATCTCAGAAAGACACTTCGATAGCGAGCAAAATAAAAGCCTTCTCAAAGCCGCTTCTGGATTCATTGAAAAAAATAGAAGAAGAAATGACACAACCCAAAGCGGTCACCAATTATGACTTGTTCAATTTTCCAAACAAACTGAATGACAAACTTGCCGGATTGCACGATGTGGTTGGTGCAGCCGACGCAGCACCGTCATCTTCCTGCTTTGCTGTTGCCGAAGATCTGGAAGCAAGAATAAATATTCAATTGAAGAAAATGGATCTGGTGCTGTCTGATTTACTGCCTCCGCTAAATAATTTTATTGAGCAACAAAAATTATTTAAAATAAAAAGCGACTCGAAATAAATCGTCAAATTTACCAAACACGAGCCCCTGAGTTCGCTGCTGCTCTCTTATTCTTTCATCACAAAGAATTTGATGGTGTTCCGTTCATTTCCGGCTACCATCTCACACAGATACATTCCTGAACTTAAATCTTGCAGGTCTGTGTTGAAACTATGTTCACCGGGAAATACAGCCTCTTGATAAATCGATTTCACTAAATTTCCTTCCAGGTTGTAAACAGCTATTTTTACAACTGTATTTTTTACCACGCGGAAGCTGATGCGGGCTCCTGTTGTCACAATCGATGGTGATAGTGTAATGTTTGATGCTAAAAATTTCTGATGCGCTGAAGGAATGCCAAGCAGGGTTGCATCCACCAATGCAGTATACACAAATGAATTGCCGAATAAATCGAATGCTGCCCAACAAGGTCGAACGACATTGTTGTGAGCAGCGATCCCAATGTAATCGCCGAAAAAAGAAGAGGCATCCACCACGAATGACTGCTGATTAATTTTTTCATTCGTAAACGTATTTCCTCCGTCACTCGACCAGGCGAGGTAAAAATCTGTAGTATCGGAAGCATAATTTCTGCGATCATAGAAACACACATATACGTTTCCACTGATTTCATCCACAACCATCGCATTTAAAAACTGATGCGTAAGAGTTACATCATCGTTCACACGAATTTCAGGACTCCAGGTTGTTCCTCCATCTGTTGATTTAATCAACCACACATCGGTGTTGTTCATTCCATTGCGCTGATCACACCAGCTCATATAAATAGTTCCGTGATTCGGACCATTACTTTTGTCAATACAGATGTACGGCGTTGATCGAATTCTGTTAATTCCTGGAATACTGTAATAGACTCCACCCGGAACAGAAGTAATAAGTTGATCCGTCGGCTGCCATGTTGCTCCAAGATCGGTCGACTTGTCAAGCATTAATCCTTGTGAACTTGCCCAGCTCACATAAACATTGCCCTGTTCATCAGTAGCCGGTCGTGGTTCAATCACATCACTGTAGTTCACATCACCTCCCCGTTCGTCAAGTCGTTGTGCCGGCGTCCAGGTTAATCCCTGATCGTAAGATGCCGAGAAATGGATGTGGCTGGAATCCGTAGGCAATTGTTGTGGATACTGGTCGTATTGCGTCCATGTAGTATAAATTGCATGATTGGACCAATCGGCATATGCCCACTCGTGATCCTGAAGAAATGGCGGAGGAGTATTTCCTGTATACGTACCGGTACTCCATACAGGAGGAAATGTGTTTGAACTCTGGCAAACAATTCGATCGATTTGATTTGATAAGTGAAAATAATGCCAGTTCCCGGCGCCATCATTGACAACATTCGGATCCCCATAATTTCCCCAGGTAGAGCTGAGCGTGCTATTTGTCCAGGTAGCGCCGGCGTCCGATGAATAATAATAATTCGTAAGATTTGATCCGGCAACCTGAAGGTTGGTGTTTTGCGGATCTATTGCAATTGTAGTTTCAGATGCAAACTGATCAATCAACACATTCTGAAATTGCGCGTTCGAAGAATTTACAGTGACAGTAAAAAACAACAAACAAAAGGCAGATATTCTTTTTCTCATGGCAATGCGGCTTTAAAAAATTGCTTGCCTTAAATTTACGTCTTTTTCATGGAATAGATTGTCACCAAAACTCAATTAGATCCCTTCCGGTCTTTTGTGTTTCCATCTCCGGTGTGTCCACAACCAATATGCAGGTGCACTGCGGATAATTTCTTCGTTAATCTGTGAACATTTCTCGGTAATTTCATTCGGCTTTGAGTCAACAGGATTTTCACAAACCAACTTGTATTCTATTCGATAATACCCTCTTTTTTTTCTGGTAATCATTCCGTACAAAACAGGGTAATTGTATTTTACTGCATACCGCTCAACACCCGTTAGCATACAGGTGTCCTGGTTCAAAAATTTCATCCAATGACCTTTTTTTGGATCCGAAGGGCTTTGATCGTTTATAAATCCGTAAGTACACAGCTGCTCTTTGTGTTCTTCAAAAAAAACTGCTACTTCTTTTGTCGACATAAGTTTAGTTCCAAATCGTGCACGAGTTTCCCGCAAACGTTTGTCGAAAAAAGGATTGGACAATTTTTTATAAATACCGGTTCCGGTGTGCGAACTATGAAAAGGCAATGTAACTGCAGACCATTCCCAATTTGCATAATGACCGGTTACCAAAATCAGGCTTTTGTTTGCGCGATAATATCCTTCCAGCAATTCGGCATTTACCAATTCCACACGCTGAAGGATGGATTGATTACTTGCAGTAAATATTTTCAGGCTTTCGAAAACCAGATCACAAAAATGACGGTAAAATTCCTTTTGAATTTTCTTCAACTCGACTTCCTCCTTTTCCGGAAATACTTTTCGTAGGTTTTCCATCACCACTTTTTTTCGATAAGGAAAAACGTAATAGAGAATGACAAACAAAAAGTTGCTGAGGCCATACATTACCGGGAATGGCAACAATGACAATGGTATTAACAAAAGATAGTAAAGGAGTGCGCTAAAAATAACCATGTAAAAGAATTCCGGAATGTCGATTTCCGGAGGTGTCAAAAGTAGTACAAATGCCAAAACGAAACCAAGCCTATTAGCAAAAGAAAATGTCCGCACAAAGCGTATAATGCTTTTGTACGGACAAATTCAGGATCAGGCGTTAGCGGGAATTTATTCCCTTAAAAATCGCTTTACTTGGCGAAAGTACGCATGTAATTAACGATGCTCCAACGCTCATTGTCACTCAGTTTTTCCTTGAATGATGGCATTGGTTTGCGTCCATCTGTTGTTTTCCAATACAATTCACCATCAGAAGCTTTGGCTGTTTCGGCACTGGAAAAATCACCACAAGAAATATCAATCTTGGCTGCTTTTGTTCCATCACCGAGTCCTTTTGCACCATGACAGGATTTGCAATGTTGAGCATACAAATCTTTGCCTTCTTTGATTGAAGCATCATCTGATTTAACAGGATTCTTCATTTTTACCACGTTTTCAGGAGCTGGCCATGGTTTGCCTTTTGGTTTATCCTGTGCGTTTGTCTGAGATGAAATCGTCAGAAGCATTGCAGCAAACGTAAAAATTGCCGTAATACTGCGTAAATTTTTTGTGATTGAATTCATAACTGGTTTGTTTTAGTGTTTTAGTTTTCTACTTTTTAGCTAAATGCCTGCTTAATTTTTTGATTTTAAAGAGCTGAGTAACAACATATACCAACGTTCCCCAGATTCCCAGAATGATGATATTGGATACGATTGTCAAAATCCATGGTGCATTCGACCTTGAACCTGACAAAGATCGTTCCATAATATCATTACTCACCCTTGGAGCTCCCCAATCAATTTGTCCCTTTGCTTCCAGGTTTCCCAGGTTTTCATCGTCTTCGACCTTGGCGAACACAGTAAGCTTTCCATCCAGATCTGCCGGAATATCGTTCGGAAATTCAAAACTCGAAATGCCTTCCTCATCAGTAGCAACGGCATCTCCTACCGGAAGTAAACTGAACATGCGTTGAACATACAGTTTCACTTCGATTTCCTTTACCGGAGTGTCGTTCGAGGTTACCAGCGCCTTGCAAGTATTTATTGAATCCCCCTTCTCGAACGTAAGAACAATTTTTGCATCGTCACCTTCTGCGAAGAGTGGTCCGGAAAAACCCAAAAGCACTACGAGCAGGAATCTGTATAAATGATTTCTCTTCATAACAGCAATTATTTATAATTAATGATTTCATCTTTTCCTTCAAGCTTGCCTTCCGCAACTTCCCAAACGGAAATGATGGGGAAGAATCTTGAGAACAATGTTACAATGAGCATCATCGCTGCGAATGTCGCTGCAACAATTGTCATTTCTACAAGACTCGGACTATAATGTCTCCACGAATCCGGAACATCCTGAATTGGAAGATAGGGGTGAGACAAACCGGGAATAACAATTAGATAGCGCTTGAACCAAGCTGCGATTACAACTACTACGGCAATAATAGTTAACGGTAAAGGTTTCCGCATGGGTTTGAACAATGGAAAAATTGCAGGAACAAACATTCCAAAAAATACTACTGACCAATACAATGTTGAATCTTCACCGGTAAACAAATCCAATAAGTGATTCGCGTGCAGCCCTGACATTTTGTATGCCGGAACCAGGTATTCGTTAATGTTAAAATAAATGTAAATGAAAGACATCAATACCAAAGCGCGTCCGAGTTTATCAAAATGCATTGGCGTGAGGTAGTTTTCCAGATTGTACGATTTACGGATTACAAATACAGCTACTATCATCCCTGCAACTCCCAGTAAAAAAGCTCCGGAAACAAAATAAGCTCCGAAATTTGTACTGTCCCACTCAGCCCGTAAAGTTGTTGCGAACAACCAGGCTGTCACAGTATGGATAGATACTCCAAGAGGAATAACCATGATAGTCAGAATCCCGATACTGCGTTTTAATATTTTCCATTGCTCTGCAGTTCCTTCCCATCCGAATGACATCCATGCATACATTTTCATCTGCCATTTGGGTTTGTTGTGCAAATGATTTTTACAGGTTGACAAGGATGGTATCAACGGAATAAACAACAGGATCATACTCGTCGCGATGTAAGTCATGATGACAATAATATCCCAGACGATCGGAGATTGAATTCTTCCATGGAGAAAAAGAAAATGCAAGCGATCCGGACGACCCATTGCTGCCACAATACTAACACCAGCCAGCATAATCGCAGCAACGGCGATCACTTCAGCAATTCGTGACAAAGGTCTGTACCATTCAAAATTAGTCAACTTCAATACTGCCGACATCAATACACCAATCAAACTCAAGGCAACAAAAAATACGAAGTTTGAAATATACACACCCCACATGGTATAATCGCGAAGTGCAACAGTAACATACTTACTCTTGGTTTCCTGAATATAATATGCATAAATACCACACATGCATACTGCAACAAGAAATCCAATCCAGACCTTACCCCATTTTCCGATGTGTTGAACCGGACGGAGTAATTCATCCTTCATCACCATATACTCTTCCTGGGTAAATGTTTCGTAGGTGGTTGGTTCCGTATTGATTTTATGCTCACTCATAACGATAATTTTAGAATTTTTTATTCTTCTTTATTGTGAACTTCTTTTGCTTCTTCGAATGGGAATTGCCTTTTTACTGGAGGTAAATAGTATACTCTTGGTTTTGTTCCCAGTTCTTCAAATTGACGATAGCCTGCCCTGCTGGTAAGTAATTCTTTCAAGCGGAACGTTTCTTCTCCATTACTTACTGTGTCTTCGTTTTCATCACCAAAAAAGATCGTTCCATTCGGACATTCTGTAACACAAGCCGGCAATTCTCCTTTTACAGCAGAACCCGGACAAAAATCACACTTCGAAACCGTTCCAACAGTAGAAGATTTAGTTGAACAACAATTATCATCTCCCATAGGATGCTTCTCATTGAATTCCACTTGCTCCGGTCGACCGAAATTAAATGAACGTGCAGAATACGGACATGCTGCCATACAGAATTTGCATCCAATACACCTGTCACTTTCAACAGCTACAATTCCATCGGAACGCTTAAATGTAGCATCAACCGGACAGACTTTCGTGCATGGTGGATTATCGCAATGGTAACACGGTTGTGGAAACCAATAGGGTGCAGTTAATTCTGCATCCTGCATTCGTTTCACCTTAATATATTCAATAGGAGGAAGAGTATTGTGCATTTTCTGACATCCTTCAACACACTTTCGCTCATTTGCACAACGGGCAAGATCGATCACCATCACAAATTTTCTTCCCGCTATACCTTCCCGGATTTGGCTTTCGGTTAACTCTGCTTCTTCTGCAGCGTGATGTGTGACCAATGAACTATCAACGTCCATCAACTTCCCTTCTGCAGTAAGTACTTTTACTTTTTTACCGGAAGTATCGGGAGAATCTCCTAAAAGCTTTTGTTGTAATGCCAATCCGGCTATAGTGGCTCCGCCTGCAAGTAATCCGAATTTCAGAAATTTTCTGCGGTTAGAATCCTCTTGTTCGTTTTTCATATCCTAGTGTTTTTAAATCCGGCAGGATCTCATTTTGATCTGCATTCCCTGAAAGAAAAAATCAGAATCCCCACTGACGGGTAATGTTGAACCCAAATAAAATGTCATTTGGAAAACCGTTTTGATTGTAGACGCGAAGTTCCTGGCTTAATATCTGATCCGCTGTGGAAACAAATACCTGGAACTGGTGATTGCCTGTAGAAACTTCGAATCCTAGTCCGAGATTGGGTTTTGGATCTAGCACATCGTCTTTGGTAAAAGCATAATCAAAATCAATAATGAAAGATGATTGCGGACTAAATTTATATCTGCCGAGTACAGCAAGTCCTACATGATCGTTCGGTGACTTTTGTGTTACAAGTGCATTATTCTCGACAACCGTAATGGCTTCTGAAATATTGTAATGCGCATATGTTGCTGCAACCTGCATTGACAGCTTACTGTTGAATTTCCGAGCAATCATCAATTCATGACAATAATTAATTCTGTTGCTTCCTTTGTATGTACTGTCCTGATTCAGGAATTTGGATTTGTCATTCGCACTCCGCGCCAGGTCACCATAATAGGATACTGTAACAGGACTTCCTCCGCCTTTTGTTTGTTGAAGGATGATGGCCTTCCATTGAAGATCATAATATCTTTTCAATTTGGTTGCACCAATTCCGACAGCAATTCGTTTTGAAATTCCATAAGTTAAACCAAGGCGAATATTTGCAGGAGCAAAAAATCCATAAATATCTTTTTCGTCTTTAATTAAACCGAAACGGTGTTGGATCATAAAGTCCAGCGTCTTCTTTCCCGGATTTTCAACCGTCTGATTATTTATCAGAACAGCGTTTTCAAATGTTGACTTCACAACTTCTTTAGTTGTTGTGGTACTTTCAGTTGTTGCAGCATCCTGTGCCTTGAGAACAAGTGGGCAAACTGCAATGACCACATAGATTGCAGCTTTGATATATTTAAGATTGGATTTCATACGTTGTTTTTTTAGTTGTCTTTAGCCCCTTGTTGAATCCATAGCAAAATTAGGTTTACCTGATTGCTTGGCAATTGTCCGCCACTTGAAAGCGGAGGCATGAGGTTTCCGGAGATGTTCGCAACACGCTTGTACAGCTTGCTGTTTTCAGCAACAAGCGTATCAATGTCACCTGTATCAAATAATCCTGCATACGCATTTCCCGGAGTAAGATTCGGGTCATCGTTTTGCCCGTCATGACAACCTGAAGTAGCACAACTCGCGTCGAATATTGGTTGAATGTCTGCAGCTAAGCTGACTTGTACATTCGGATCTACCGGCGTCTCTTTCGGAATAAAATAATTATCCTTTTCACAGGAGTAGAGAAAAACAAAAGCCGATAGCAACAAAAAAATTCTTTTGGATTTCATAATTGTCGCATTTTTGGTTTAGATGATTTGGTTTAACCGTACTATTAAAAACGGTTTAAATGTCCTTCTTTTACACATCTCTGAACATGATTGCAATCACCAGCGGTATGGTGTATTGTCAGTTCGGGAGCTGCGTTTTCGCAGGAAACTTTCCGTCGGGAGAAATTAACTTCTAAATTAACTCAAAAACAATGCTTGGCATATAACACAAGCCCTAAAAAGGAGTGCTTTGAATTAATTTCAAAGAACAAAAAAACTCTTACTCTATATTAATAGACCACCGGTTAATGCATTTTGAGTTACTTGACCCCATGTCTGTAAGAGTCTACCATCTTCCTTAATAAATCGATTCTCAATAACTGAAGGTCCTTTCCTTGCTTGGTAATTATTTTTTCATCCTGAAACAAAGAAAGCTGGCGTGTAACTTGCTCCGCATTGGTACCTACAAGATCCGCTAATTCTTGTCGGCTCATGGTCACGCTTAGAATCTGATCGGTATCGCTTACCCCAAAAATATCATGCAAATACAAAAGAGCCTCTGCTACTTTCTCACGAATACTCATCTGCGCTACATATTTCAACCGTGATTCCATCTTGCGCAATTCTGCAGAATAATAAAACATAAAAGCCAACGTAAATGTCGGGTTCTCCAGGTAAGCACTTTTCAATAACTCATTGGAAAGAAAACAAGCTACAGTATCCTCGAGAGCTATTGCACCGACAGGATAGCTTTCTCCAGCGACAGCACAATGGCCAATCACATATCCGTCATTTGCCAATCGGACAATGTGTTCCTTGTCATTTAAGCCATTTGAAACAACCTTGACTTTACCGTTCTGGACAAAATACAATCCTGAAACTCGGTCACCTTCACGAAACAATAATTGCCCCTTCTGATACACTGTCTGCTCTTTGGATCTGTTAATTATTTGAATCCACTCCGGAGTACAATGTTGTTGAACAAAACATTGTTTTGTCGGACACGTTGGGCATTCAACTCTTGCATTCATATTCTTCATTTACCTCAAACTCAAAATTAATGATAAATATGAACGCTCAACGATTTCGAAGAAAATTGATCGTATCAATCATGAATTCATTAATTGTGTGAATGTGTTTGAAGCAGCCCGCTCAATCAAGCAGAGAAATAAATATCAAAAATATGACGAAAGTCATTTGATTGTCGTGCCGACACCAACGGTTGTGATAAATGTCAATGTCCCAATTCAAAGTGGACTGCCAATGCAAGGGTACTCACAATTTAAAAGGAACCAGCTTGTTGAAACCGCGACCAATGCAATGCAAAGGCCTCTTGAATTTCACTTGGCTTTCGCCTCTCTGCAAAAAGAAAAAAAATTATTCTTGCTTAAGCAACTTTAATGTCCTTGTTTCTTTACCGGAAGTAAGTGTAACAAAATAAATACCCGACGAATAGTTCTTTCCAAAAGTGAAGCGCTTCTCATTCAATAAATGTATTTCCAGAGACTTCCTTTCGAATCGAAGATTTCGATGTGTATAGGAAAAGTGTACTCAATAGTAAAATACGATGAGGATGGGTTGGGATACACATGAACTGTATTCATCCATTGAGGTTCATTCTCAATTCCTGAACAAGGTGTAAACGTAACTCGAATAGTATCCCGGTTAGCACATGCAAATGAATTGGTAACAATAAGAATGACCGGAAAAGTAGTGAGTCCGTGGTTTGTAGAATCGATGGTAATGGAGGGTGTATTCTGACCTGTAGACCAAACATAGCTTGAAAAATTATTTCCTGCAGTAAGCAAAACATTTGTTTCTGCACATACAGTTGTATCCGGCCCCAAGTTCGGTTGTGGAACTGGATTTACCTGGATCGGAGTTGTAGCTGTGTTCGTACAGGAGTTTGCATCCGTGTAAGTATATGTTATGGTGTGTGTACCTGCTCCTGCAATTCCGGTAAAAAAAGTTGTACCGCTAACAGCAGTGCCACTGTAATGACCTCCGGATGGACTTCCACCTGTGAGTGCAACCGGACCGGTATTGGCACACACGGCCGCGAATGAGGATTGTGTCACGACAGGCAATGCGTTGACCTGAATTTCTGACGAATCATGATTAACACATCCATTTGCATCAGTATACGTATAGGATATCACATGTGAACCTGTATTTGCCACTGCTGCGGAGAACAGAGAATCGTTGTTCACACCTGTTCCACTGTACAAGCCTCCTGAAGGAGTACCACTACTCAATGTGAATGACGCAGTATTGATGCAAACATCCGCGAAAGGACCAACGTCTACTGTTGGTAGACTGTTCACAAATATCGAAGACAATGCTGAAGCAGAACATCCGTTGGCATCGGTATAAGAATAGGTGATCAACTGGTTTCCGGATCCGGCTGCTGATGGATTGAACGATCCTGAAGAAACGCCCGGACCACTGTAGGCCCCGCCAGAAGGAAGCCCACCACTCAAGGCGTATGGAGTTGCGTCTATACAAACTGAAGGAAAGGAAGAAAGTGAAACAACCGGCAAATCATTTACCGTGATCGTGGATGAATCCATTGAAGTACACCCTTGAACATTTGTATAAGAGTAAATAATAGAATGTGTTCCGACACCTGCAGTTGTAGGATTGAAGAATCCTGCGCTCACGCCGGGTCCGCTATAAAAACCACCACCGGGTGTACCTCCTGTCAAATTAAATGCTGCTGCATTTACACAGGTAGATAAAAATGAAGACAGGTTCACAACCGGTAAACTATTCACGCGGATTGTAGAACTGTCAGCCGAGGAACAACCTTGAGCATTTGTATAGGAATAAGTTATTGTATGAATACCGCTGCCGGCATTCGGAGGATTAAAAACTCCTGAATTCACTCCAGGTCCGCTATATGTTCCTCCCACCGGGCTACCTCCTGAAAGTGTGAAGGCGGCACCGTTAATGCAGATATCTGAAAAATTGCCAAGGTTCACTACAGGCACTGAATTCACAGTAAGCGTAAATCGTGCAGATACCTGACAGCCTGCCTGATCAGAAGCCAACACTGTATATGTAAGAGTCCCTGTTGGGGATGCTGTGATCACCGAATCTGTTGTACTTGATAAACCTGTTCCCGGAGACCAAACATAATCCGGGGCACCATGCGCTTCGAGAATCGCGCTTTCTCCGGAACAAAAACTTGAATCAGAAATCAAGACTGACAAGGCGATTCCTGTGGCAAAAGTATCTGCTGTGGCAAATATGCTTGTAAGATAATTGGTGCCAATTCCTGTACCGTTAAATTCAAAGACTGCAAAATAATAATGCACTCCGCCGTTCAAACCCGACACCGTTACATTGGTACCGTTGCTGTTGTAGACAACGTAATTTCCATTACCCAGATTGGAGCCTGAGCCAAAATTTGTTGCTGCACCGTAGGAAAGTCCATCCGTAGGAGAAATACTAACCGGCACATCAGCAGAAGCCACAACAAGTCGCCGCGTGCCGTCACCCGGAATCCAGCTTAAGTCTATTTCATTCCAATTGGCTCCACTTGCTGTGAAAAATGTTGCCGGAATTGTAGGCTCTACAGCAGCCATCAGTTGCAAATTCCCGCACAACAAGAGGACGAAAAGAATAGCGATAGGGAAACCTGCATTGTTTCTGGTTCTCGATGAAAGGGACATAGGAAGAAGATTCTTTAGCATGGAATGAAATAAGGCTTTTTCTACGGCGAAATAATCCGAAATTTAATGAAAATTGACAAAAAGTCAACCAGGTATTTTGTTAATTCAGAAACAAATCCATTTCAAAATCTGCCAGAAAACGGATTTCATTGATTCTGGGTTTACTATTTTTTTTCATAGGTTTTTTTTAAGCCTTCAACAACCTCTGCAACAGCCGGACAAATCAAAGTATTCTCGAATGTAATGTCCAGCTTCTGACGAATATCCCTTTGTTGTGTGTGAGGATAATCCCTGCAAGCCCCTGGTCTATCGCTGTACACAGAACAGTAATTGTCGCCACCTAGGAAGGGACAAGGCATTGACTTAAAAACATAATCCTTGTCTTCGTCGATGCGTAAATATTTTTCTGTAAAATCAGCAGGACGAATTCTGAAGTGCCCGGCAAGGTTATCGATGTCTTTTCCCCTTAACAAGGGACCTGTTGTGCGACAACAATTTGCACATTGCAAACAATCGATTTGCTCAAAAGCAAGATCATGAAGATCATTCGTCGTCCGGTCAAGATCATGCGGACGCTTCTTTTTCAGGCGATCAAAAAAAGATTTATTTTCTTTCCGCTGAAGTTTTGCCTGCTCAATCTTCTTTACATATTCCGGTCTCATCGAATTTCCATTTGATTGACAGAAAAAATCCAGGTCTTATCCTATTACAAGGGATTCAGGATACATTTTTTCACGAAGTGTTTTAATGTTTTCATCAGAAATATATTCATCAAAACTCATCCGCTTATCAATTATTCCGGATGGTGTGAGCTCAATAATTCTGTTGGCAACAGATTCCGCAAACGTATGGTCATGAGTGGTAAACAATGCGATGTGTTTCCAGTCTTTCATTGCATTGTTAAACGCAGTGATGGATTCGAGATCAAGGTGGTTTGTAGGCTCGTCGAGAATGAGACAATTTGCGTTTACCTGCATCATTCGTGAAAGCATGCAACGTACTTTTTCACCTCCGGATAATACATTTGATTTTTTCAAGGTCTCTTCGCCGGAGAATAACATTTTCCCAAGAAATCCACGAATGAAAGTTTCGTCTTTGTCTTTTGAAAATTGACGTAACCAGTCGATCAAATTCAAATCATCGCCAAAATATTTTGCATTGTCGTTGGGCAAATAAGCACGGGAAATTGTACTTCCCCACGCAAAAGTACCCTGATCCGCTTTTGATTCCCCCATGAGAATTTCAAAGAATGTTGAAATCGCAGAGTGGTCTTTTGAAAGTACCGCTACTTTATCGCCTTTGGTGAGAGTGAATGAAATATCGTTGAACAATGTAGTTCCTTCGGGAGAAGATTTACCCAAGTGCTCAACCGTTAGAATTTGATCACCACAGTCCCGCTCAGCACGGAAAATGATCCCCGGATATTTTCTGTTCGATGGTTGAATATCATCGACCACCAGTTTTTCAAGTAATTTCTTTCTGCTCGTTGCCTGTCTGGATTTAGATGCATTCGCACTGAAACGTTCAACAAATTCCTGAAGTTCTTTTCTCTTGTCTTCAATTTTTTTATTCTGATCCGAGCGTTGACGCAAAGCGAGCTGACTGGATTCATACCAAAACGAATAGTTTCCTGTGTATGTAGTAATCCGTTTAAAATCAATATCCGAAACATGAGTACACACGGCATCCAGGAAGTGCCTGTCGTGAGATACCACAATTACTGTGTTTTGAAAATCAGCAAGAAAATTCTCGAGCCAGCCAATGGTATCAACGTCGAGATCATTCGTAGGCTCATCCAACAAAAGGATGTCCGGATTACCAAACAATGCCTGAGCCAGTAGTACTCGAACCTTATCTTTACCATTCAGTTCACCCATCAGAACCTGATGATATTCTTCCTTTACTCCCAGGCTGCTCAGCAAACTTGCGGCATCACTTTCAGCGTCCCATCCATTCATCTCTGCAAACTGATGTTCCAGTTCTGCAGCACGATGTCCATCATCATCATTAAAATCCGGCTTTGCATAGATGGCATCCTTTTCATGCATCACGGTCCAAAGCGTTTTATTACCCATCATCACTGTTTGCAAAACAGGATGTGCATCAAAAGCAAAGTGATTTTGACTCAATACACTCATCCGTTCGCCTGGCGTAATGTGAACCTGACCAGTACTTGGATCAATTTCACCGGATAGAATTTTTAAAAAAGTCGACTTTCCGGCTCCGTTTGCTCCGATAATGCCGTAACAATTACCCGGAGTGAATTTAATATTCACTTCTTCGAATAAAACGCGTTTGCCGTAACGAAGGGAGAGATTGGAAACCGAGATCATTTGCTTGAATTTAGAAGGCCGCGAAGGTAGTGATTTTCAAGGTGTAAAACCAGCAGAATCAGCGATGAAGGAGGCAAAACCCTGATTCTGACAGCCTGTACAAAGGCTGCTTTTTAATTGAATTGATCAGGAATCATTCGTAAATCGTATAAAAAGGAAGAAGCAGGGTTTGGGTCCTGCTTCTATCAAAATAATTTATACTTCTTTAAATTTCATTTTCCACCCAGGGATACCAATTTGCTTACATCATTGTTCACTGCGAGAATAAGCAGAGAGGTAGCTGTACAGAAAACCGGGCTTGTTATACAATGGTGTCCGTTCCAGCTCCCGTCATTATTTTGGATCCGTACAAGACGTCCGCTAATATTATCGTACCAGGATTTCCAGGCCTGGTCTTTACTCATGATCAGTCCTTCACCGGTCTGCAAATAACTCAGAAATTCTTCTCCGCCATTGCTTCCAAATCCACTCATGACATTGTCTTGTTGTGCCTGTTCGTTAGCGGCAACATTAATTTTATAGGCAGAACCATAACGCAAAGCTTCTGATTCACTCATTCCGGCTTTCTTTAAATTGTCAATCGATACGGGAGCTGCTTTATCAAGTTTGTTTTCCTGCTTTGCTTTCTCGATAACATCTTTCGCCTTACGCGCCTCTTTCGCACTGGCACGTCCGGAACCGGAAACAGAATACAAAACGACTCCCGCTGCATCTTCTGTTGCTGCATTATTTGTAGTAACATCGAAATTACTTTTTTGATATTCCTTTGCTCGGGTCAGTTTTTTTTCATCAACGTCCATTCCTTTATCTTTCGCTGTCTCCAATGCATTTGTTGCAAAAGAGCTTTGCAAAACACCTGCCCATCCGGCACCCTGCAAACTTCCCGCTTCGGTTTGACCTTTTTGAATTTTTGATATGCAAATCTGGTTGCATCGCTTAACTCGGTTCCTCAGTGCATTGTCATTGCCAAGTTCATCAAGAACATTTGTGAGAAACTGTGAGGTGAGAACAACATCAATGTTTTGTCCGAGCTTAATTTGAGGCTGAGTGCCCGTCTCTGAAGTGATGTTGAGTGAATTCTGAGTCGATGCCTCCACTTGCTTCAGGAGATAATTGAGTGCTTTTTTCAAATGTGAAGCATACGGTCCGGTCTCAACTGTGCTGCCGCATCGAAGGATTGACATCGCAACCATTGCAGTTGTGGCCGGATCTGAATGAACTGCATGTGGATCCATAATATTCTGATTTGAATGAGTTCCGGCACCCCATCCTCCGCTCTCAGATTGAGCTTCCGCAATCCAGCTCAGCGCTTCCTCAATTGACGTTTTAACCTTCAGTGGCGTCTTGTAAATAAAATTGTTGTCAGAAGATTCTTCACCAAAAACAGTTTTAAAAACACAACCCTTATCATCTCCTTTTACTTTGGGAGTGGCCGGCTTCATTGCCAATGTTACTTCAGGGGCTGTTGGCTTTGTTTCTTCATTTCGAACAAATGGTTTTTCAATACGTGTTTGGGATTCTCTCTGTTCCACTTCAGGGTTTTCATGGAAGGCAATGACAAGACCGGCTCCGGCAACAAGACCGGGAACAAAAGCCAACAGAAACATGCTGTTCTTTTTCATACGAATGATTTTTTAAGGTTAAATCTGTTTGGAAACATTAACAGCATTTTGAAAAATGGACGCTGTTGAAGCATGGATGCAAAAAGAAATTGAATTCCATAGCCCATTTAATCTTTACCTAAAAATCAGGCACGAAAAAAAGGGAGAATGCCTGAGCATCCTCCCTTTTTGAAAAATTATGAATTAGATTTTTACCGAACCACGGTCACTTTTCCGATATAGTTATGTACCTCATCGTTTTGATCAACGACTCTGATTTTGTAAACATACACATCGGATTGAACTTCCTGACTGATCTTCCCATCCCATGGTTTTGAGTAATCTGTCGTATGATAAATCAACAAACCCCATCGATTATAAATACCCATATCGTATAATTTAATATACGTTCCATAACCCTGGAAATAATCGTTGACACCATCATTGTTTGGTGTGAAAGCAGTTGGTACATAAAAGTTGAAGCCGTATTCTATTCTCACAATTCCACGAACTGTATCCCTGCATCCATATTGTGTGGAAGTCATCAGCACGACTTCATACGCGCCAACTTCTGTGTATGTGTGTGATGGGTTTTTGAGTTCTGATCCACTACTGTCACCAAATATCCATTGATATTGATTTCCATGGACAGTATTGTTATCGAAATAAATAACAGGCTGCCAAATTGTAGTCACACCTGGTTCCGGTACAAAGGATGCAATCGGAGTAGGATAAACAGTGATGAGATCTGGAAGAAGTGTATCCGCCCGACATCCTTCAGCAGTTGTTGAAATTAAGGATACTGAATAGACTCCGGCATGTTCGAATGTGTGTAATGGCGTCTGAACAGTATCACTCTGGCCATCGAAATAATTCCAGGAGAAAGATGCACTGTTACTACTGCTTGCATTAATGAAAGGAACTTCAAGAGGCTCACATCCATTCAATACTTCGGGAACAAAATCAGCAACCGGCATTGCGAGGACAACTACAGAATCGGTGTAGTTTGGTCCCGGACAACCATTGTATGTAGATTTTAAAGTGACATAATGTGTTCCGACACTCGAATAAGTCACTGCGTCCGGATTCTGTTGTGTACTACTTCCAGGATTCGATGCTGCGCCAAAATTCCAGTCATAGGTAACACCGGAAAAAATATTTCCGCTTGCTTTAAATAAGAAGCTGTTGTCTTTTAAACACTGAGGTGCCAGTGGATCATAAATCGCCGCAGGAATTGCGTGTGCTTGTACAACTACTGTATCCATATTCACACAACCGAAACTACTCGTAACGGTTAAGATGTAGGCTGCAGAGTTTGTGCCGGCACCAAGGTTTGTTACAACACAACCCGGATTTGCCAAGGTAGGATCTGTTAAACCATTGGAAGGAGTCCATTGATATGTGTTTCCGGCAACATTGGCAGAACCCAGAGCAACGGTTGCTCCTGAACATGCTGCTTTATCAATGCCTGCATTCGCTACAGGTAAACCAACGATATTAATTGAATGTGCTGTTGGTGGCGACACACAACCGTTTTGAGTAACCGTGAGTGAAATGGAAGGGTTGCCAGCTTGTTGTGATACCAGCATGTAAGGTCCCTGACCAGAACCGGAAATTAACGATGCGTTACCGAAATTCCAGGCATAGGTTGATGCAGGAATTCCTGTTCCATTATACGTAACTGCGAAAGGTTCGCCGATACAAGCATTAGCCGGCAGAATGAATGCTGATGTTGGTATAGGGTAAACGACAACATTGTAAAACGCACTATCAGTACAGCCATTTTGTGTGACGATCACTTTGAGTGGTTCATTACCTGCAGCGCCCCATTGAACGGAATAAGGACCGGCACCTGAACCGGAATTGACAGTTCCGGTTCCAAAACTCCATGAATAGGATGCGCCTGCCAGAGCAGTGCCTGTAAAATTAATTGTATTCGCTTGTCCGATGCAAACTGCAGGAGTAGCTCCGATTGCAGCATCCGGAATAGCATTTATGGTGACTGGTCGACTTGACGGTGCTGATACACATCCATTTTCGGTAACGGTAAGAGAAACCGTATAGGCCCCCGCTGAATTCCATACCAGGCTATAAGGTCCTTGTCCGGCCCCGGAAGCAACAGTTGCTCCATTGAAATTCCATGTATATCCTGAACCTGCGGCAGCAGTTCCTGTATAGTTCACAGCAACCGGACTACCGGCACAAACAGATGGAGTAACAGTGAATGATGATGTTGGAATTGCATTTACCTGAACCGCAAATACAGCAGTGTCACGACAACCATTCTCAGTGACAACCACCTGAACTTGTTGTGCACCGGCTGTGTTCCACGAAACTGCGTATGGTCCGGAACCACTGCCTGAACCGACAGTTCCTGAACCAAAGTTCCAGGTGTATCCGGCACCGGCGCCGGCAGTTCCATTAAAGTTTATTGCGTTGGATTGACCTACACAAACAGCTGGTGTAGCTGTGATGGAAGCATTCGGAATTGGATTGACTGTGACGGTAGCGTTCGACGGTGTTGATGTACAACCATTTTGTGCAACTGTGAGGGAAAGCTGATGACTTCCGGCAGAATTCCAGACAAGTGTATAGGGACCTTGTCCGCTTCCTGCAACGATAGTTCCTCCATCAAAACCCCAGGTATAATTTGCAGCGGCCGGAGCATTTCCTGTATACGTTACCGTTACAGGTGATCCTGCACAAACCGAAGGTGTTGCAGTGAATGGAGAAGTTGGAATAGCATTAACCAACACAGCGAAAGTTGCAGTATCTCTGCACCCATTTTCAGTTACTATCAATTGCAACTGATAGTTTCCAGCTGTTGACCACTGCACTGAATACGGTCCGGAACCGGAGCCTGAACTTACATTCCCGCCGGCAAAATTCCAGGCATATCCTGCTCCTGCACCGGCTGTCCCATTAAAATTGATAGTATTTATTTGTCCTGTACACAATGCTGCTGTAGCAGTGATCGATGCAGTAGGTGTTGCGAAAATTGTAATTGCTTGTGTCGCTGTGACCGGACCACAACCGGCTTGTGTAACTGTTACATCAACGTTAAATGTTCCCGAGGTATTCCATGTAACCGTATAGGGACCCGCTCCGGTTCCGGATACAACAGTTCCTCCATGGAAATTCCAGGCAAAGGCACCCGCAGGCGCAGGAGTTCCTGTGTATGTAATTAATGCTCCGGTTCCCTGACAAACATTTGTTGTTGTCAGACTTGCGGTTCCGCATTGTGTAACGACAATTTGTTGAGTAAATGTTTCCTGACAACCATTCGCATTGGTTACAGTGAGAACACAATCATACGTTCCTCCGGTGCTATAAGTGTGAGTTGGATTTTGTAAAGCCGATGTCAATGAACCATCTCCGAAATTCCAGGAATAAGTTGCGCCGGTACCTGTACTTGTATTGGTGAATGTGACATTTGTACCTGCGGTAATAGGACTCAAAGGAGCATACGTATAACTTGCGGTTGGCGATTGTAATACCTGAATGACGACGTGAGTAATTGTTGTTCGTGCCGGCACACCATTGTCTGTCCCGCGTAAATCAATCAGATTCATTCCGAGATTGGAAGGAAGACCAATAATCTGAACGGATAAAAACGCAATGTTTCCGGGTAGTGCTGCTAATGTGGTGATCCCGGTCATAAGAGAACTCACAGAAGCAGTTGTGACTTGTGTTGGTTCCGGAGATAAATAATTTGCATTGATGATTAATGTATCACCAAGACAAACTTTTAGTGTATCACATGCCTGCAAGGAGTTAATAATTGGAGGCACATTGGATCCGCTATTACAAGCATTGATAATAAAAGATTGGTTATCCAGAGCGTCAATTCCGTCTCTGGCACCATTGGGTCCATCATATGCGCCACCTAACTGATCGAACAATCCAACCTGGAAAAAATCCGTTCCGTTTCCGAGATTCACACCAACCGTTGCTGCTGTTCCTCCAAATCCTCCGCTACCACCGGATGCATCACCGGTTGTCCATTGCATGTCTTTGTAACAAAATGACACGTTTGCTCCGGGTCCAAGGATCGGATCGTTGCCATCAGTCATAATCAACTGAAATGTATTGAGCAAATCTGTGTGCGATGAAAAATATCCTACGTCTTCCCATTGAACGATAAGATGTGTCGGAGTAAGAGTGTAATAAACAAGTCCGCTTGTGGCGCCACGCGTGTCAACATCACCCCAAAATGGAGCGATCATGACAAAATTTGGACTTGCAAAAGTGTCTGCTGAAAATGTCGAATACGGCGCATCAACCGATACGTTTCCATTGTTGTTAATGAAAATTGTATCAATGTTTCTACCGTACAAACAAAACTGAAATGGTAAAATAATTGCTACCGTTGACCAGTCATCATTCCTGTAATCCGGTGCAACACCCGGGCCTCCGCTTCCTCCGCTTCCATCGAATTCACAAATCTGCCAGCTTGCATCTCTTGGTATCCAACAATTGCAACCGAAAGCAGAGGACTGTGAATTCCCATTTGAACCATTTCTGGAAACGCCTCCGGGCTGAAAAGGAAATGGATTGGGATTTGCCTGATAATTTACATAGCGTTCTGTTCCGTTCAACTTTCCATCAACCTTGTCCTGATTGACTTTATTCATGTCAATTGTGCGGACATCAATTTGTGCAAATGATTGTCGGCCTGCGAATAGAAATAAAAAGAGAGCGCAGACGGCAATCAAATACTTTCTTTGTGACATTGTGTGTAGATTTAATCCGATAACTTAATTTTAGGAGAAGGGACCCGCTTAATTTTCATACGGGAGATCGCCTTTCAAAGTTATAAAATCCTCCGGAATATCAATAGCTAAAAACGTTAAAAATCAAGCTTGTCTGAACTCCTGAATGCTGCGGCAGAATCCGTGGGAATTCCCCCAAACTATGTGACAATCCCTTGAAAAATCGAAGGGTTTCTGGAGGATAAGCACCGCAAAGACCTATTTGACTCAACATGAACGGAAAAAGACGGCACTCAAACGAACTAAACAGAGTTGCCGAGAAAGGATAAATCTTCCATGACTGGCCTTCCAGAACCATTTGATTGGCCTAATTCACTACTCGTTTACTGTCCTTACTTGTCCGCTTGCTTTTTCCTTCAAGAGACAAAAATAAATCACTCTGTCATTATTCTCTACAGAAATACCAGAATGCGATTCTGCATTCTAAATCCGTTACATCATTTGTCCGCTTAGATCAAAAATTTAAAGACGCCTGTTTTAAGAAGGGCCAAAAGCCGGACAGTCTGGGCCTTTTTTATTGAACGGCCAGTCACAAGTGTTGAATTTAAACCCAAAAAAGAAATCAAAACTCTTCACATCCGTAAGACTCAGCCATTGTAAAAGCCTGTCGGTACCAATGACAAAAAACGAGTACCTCAATCCTATCCCTGCAGATGGTTGTTTGTATTCAAAAACTGTAAAATCTGCGGCGGCTTCAAATTTTCTTCGTTCGTAACGAATGGAAAGATCTACCTGATTACCACGAGCCACTTGTTTTGGGCCAAAGTGCAGACGGTTCACCCAACTTGCATTTGCATACACTTTTGGAACAATACAATAATCAAACTGCAAACTGATTGCAGATGGCAACCACATTCCAAATGATTCCGAAGTAGTTGAATTGACCGTGCCATTTATTTTATTGCTGATTAATGAGTCGAACCCTGCCATTGTAGAGAACGTGATGGAATCAATACCGTTCCAGGTTCTGTCATTCGAAGTTTGCACAGATAATGTTTGGGCTTGTCTGAAGTAGTCGATCATCCCGATATCAAGGAAAGAAAGCCCGATTCGATAATCATATTTTTTGAATTGATCTGACGTTTTGTTACAGTCGAATGCACCCGGATTTCGTTTATGCATGTATACTGCCCCAAGTGTCGTGCTCAGCCCGAGACCACGGAGTGCGAACAGGCTCGAATTTCCATCTGCATTTACTGCATGTCCCAATGTAGCATCCATGGCATGAACCACGGCATGTGTTGAATCATAAAACGTATAATCCAATTTTTGCACATCCAGAAACAAGCCATCAAATCCGACGAGAATATTTCCTGTGATTGCCCATTTGAGATAGTCCTTTTGTGTTTCCATATACACTTTCCCATAGGTAAATCCGGCTTCCGCCCAATTCATCCAGGCAAATGAAAAAGGTGTGCTGGTGATACGTTGTCCGAATCCCGCAGGGTATTTATATTTTTCATAAACGAATTTGCTGAGTCCGGCAGGCGCTTTCAAAATACTCACTTCGTTTCGAAGTGCAGTGTGAATTCCCCATGCATCTGAACCGTTATTCTTGATATAAGACGGACCAATGATCAAGGCATGTGCAAAGCCGCTCACAGGATTCCCTGTATAATCATCGAAATAATTTTTTCCGGGAGGAACAGTACCCAAAATTGAACGGGGAATAATTTTAGCGCTCGGAGGAAAATAAATATAGGTGTTTTCGGCAAAAAAATCTCCCGCAAGAATATTGAATTCATACTTGTATGGTGCTCCAACAATCGTTGCAGGATTTAGAAAAATACCCATGTTCCCACTGTAATTGCTATTACTGATACCCCACATTTCCTGAGCATTCACATGCATGCTACAGCATACCAGAGCAAAGAGAACCAAGAGCTTTTTCATAACAGATACAAAGGTACCGAAGGTTCAACGCAGATTGACAAGCTTCAGCATGTGTTTGTCCTTAAAAAACGAACAATCGTTTGTTTTATTGCCCTGAAAAACCATTGACCCTTCCGTTTTCAAGGTAATTTCCCCACGAATAAATTTTCTCTATTCTTTTCAGTTGATTTTATTAGAACTAATTTGATTGACTTGAATGCACGAATGAAAATAGAATATGTTCGTATGTAAATGCAACACAGAGTAGGTTGCTTATAAAAAAAAATAGCCACGAATACACGAATGGAAATAAAACCATTCGTGCATTCGTGGCAAAAACCAGAAATATGGAGAACCTAATTTACAAAGAAGAGTGTTATTCCATAATTGGAAAATGCATGGAAGTACACAACAATCTTGGTCCTGGTTTTATTGAAACAGTTTATAAAGATGCTCTTGAATATGAATTCAAATTGACTGGTGTTCCTTTTGAGCGAGAAAAAATGTATGAAATCAGTTATAAAGGAATAATTCTGCCACACAAATTTTACGCCGACTTTGTAGTCAATGATTCAATCATTCTTGAAATAAAAGGCGTCTCCAAAATTTCGGATCTGTTTATCGCCCAAGCCTTGAATTACCTGAAAGTTTCACAAAACAAATTGGCACTGATCGTCAATTTTGGCGAACTAAAACTCAACTACAAAAGAATTGTTTATTGAAAAACAGCAGGCCGAATAGCTGCTAATATTACAACTAAAAGGCGCCTCTAATAAAAACCCTTATTCGTGCATTCGTGGCAAAACATCATACCGGGATACTTTTGTATCTTGCGCCATCCCATGAAAACATTTCCAATTCAATCCATCAGTGGCCAGATCGTAGACGTTGTTCACAAACGTATTTTTTCCGGAACGCTTCACTTACACGAAGGAAAAATTGAACGGATCGTAGAAGAAAACAATACTGAATCAATATTCATTTTACCTGGATTTGTGGATGCACACATTCACATTGAAAGTTCTATGCTCACTCCTTACGAATTTTCCAGAATGGCATTGCCTCACGGAACAATTGCAACAGTGAGCGATCCTCATGAAATTGCAAATGTTCTGGGGATGGAAGGAATACTTTACATGCTTGAAAATGCTAAAAAATCACCCCTAAAGTTTTTTTTTGGTGCCCCTTCCTGTGTACCGGCCACTGTTTTTGAAACAGCCGGAGCCACCATCACTGCTGCGGATATAGAAATCTTGTTTCGTGATCATGAATTGAAATACCTCGCGGAAATGATGAATTACCCGGGTGTTTTGAACAGGGATCCAATCGTGATGGAGAAAATTGCAATCGCCCAAAAATACCACCGAAATGTAGATGGTCATGCACCGGGCTTGAGAAGTGAAGAAGCTGCACGTTACATCGCTGCAGGTATTTCCACAGATCATGAATGTTTCACCATTCAGGAGGCTTTGGACAAACTTCATCACAAAATGAAAATTTTGATTCGTGAAGGCTCTGCTGCAAAAAATTTCAACGCGTTAATTCCCTTGATGGATGAATACGCCGATGATATTATGTTTTGCAGCGACGATAAACATCCTGACGATCTCGAATTAGGTCACATCAACTTGCTCGTAAGCAGAGCTATCGCGGCAGGTTACAATACGATGAACGTTTTACGTTCTGCAACTCTGAATCCGGTGAAACACTATGGACTCGAGGTTGGTCTTTTGCAAACCGGCGATCCGGCTGATTTTATTGTGGTCGATAACCTGAAAGATTTTAATGTTTTGAAAACAGTGATTGATGGAACTATTGTATCTGAAAACGGAAAATGCTTTCTGCAAGATGAAGAGCATCCTGTCATCAACAATTTTTCCTGTAAGCAACAACAACCAGCCGACTTTCGTGTCCGTGTTGAAGGATCAAAATTAAATGTCATTGAGGCCCTGGATGGGCAGTTAATCACGCTGCATTTGGAAACGGAGATAAAATCGAAAGACGGTTTTGTGGTATCCGATCCGGAAAACGATATTTTAAAAATTGCTGTGGTCAATCGTTATGCCGATAAAGCTCCCTCTGTTGGCATGATAAAAAATTTCGGTTTAAAAAAAGGCGCAATGGCTTCGTCTGTTGCACATGATTCTCATAATATTATTGCCATCGGAGTCAGTGATGAAGAGTTGTGCCGGGCTGTAAATCTCTTGATCGAACACAAAGGTGGATTGTGTGCCATCGATGGGTCCGAAGAGCTCGTGCTTCCATTACCCATAGCCGGACTGATTTCAACACTTGATGGTCCGTCTGTATCGAAACAATATAGTTTGCTCGACCGGAAAGTGAAGTCTCTTGGTTCCGGATTACGAGCACCCTACATGACTTTGTCCTTTATGGCATTGCTTGTAATTCCCGAATTCAAAATCAGTGATTTGGGGCTTTTTGATGCCGTGAATTTCCGTTTTGCGAAAATTTTCAGTTGAGTCGGGATATTATTCCAACAGTATTAGAGGTGGCCGGAATTTTTTTGTAGCCGGAAATCCGCAGCTGTTGCAGGTTTGATCTCTTTTTCATAGTTTAGTACAAACAAAGAATCCCGTAAAACATGAAGAAATTTGTACTGCTCCTTATAGGAACTATGTTGGTATTTCCTTTTACAGGAAGCACACAATGCACAACTACCAATGCAACTACCTGCACTTGTCCTCCCGGTGGCGGAACAAATTGCGATTTGTTACCTGACATTACCTTGTCAAAGGAAGCCATCAGCAATGGAGGATATACCGAATATCCGCAGGTGAATGCTGGGACAAGCCAAGCCAATCAGGGTTCTGATGATGGAAGACTTCGGCTCACCGGTGCCACACCAAACCTTGGATATGGTCCGATCGAGGTGCGCGGAATCAGCAAATGGGTTTGTGGAACAGATTCTTTTACTTCTTATCCGGGTGCCGGATTCTGCTCCGATGGCTCCGATCCAAAACAAGTTGTTGTTCAGCGTGTCTATCACAAGAATGGCAATACGATGACTTCAAGTGACCGCATTGCCGGGACAATGACATACCATCCTTCCCATGGTCACCAACACGTTGATTCCTGGGGAACCTACACTCTCCGCATTGAAAATCCGAACGATCCCAATCCATTGAATTGGTCAATTGTAGGAACAGGGACAAAACTTGCATTCTGTCTTTTAGACTTAAGTAATTGCAACGCTGCAAACAATTACTGCAGAGACTCGCTCAACAACATATTGAACTCTTCCAATCTTCCAAATTATGGTTTGGGTGGAGGTAATTATGGTTGTTCAAATGCATTGCAGGGAATTTCTGCCGGTTATGTTGACATCTATTCCAAAACTCTTGATGGAATGTGGATCAACATTCCTCCCGATGTTTGCAACGGTATTTATTGGATCGTTGTGGAAATTGACCCGAATAACAATTTCAGGGAAACCAAAGAGTGGAATAATGTAGCTGCTGTTCCTGTTACTCTTACTCGTCAGACTGTTGCCGGCACCGGTGTTGCAAAAATCACCGCCAACCGGGCGGGAACAATTGTACAGGGAGATGTGGTAACACTTACCGCAACTGCAGGATCTGCATACCTCTGGTCTACGGGAGCTACAACACAAACAATCACCACAAATATTGCTGGAACATTTACAGTCACCGTGACGAACCCATGTGGAACGGCAACTTCTGCTCCCTTTGTTGTTTCTGTGATTAATAATCCTGCGAATCCTTCTGTCACCGGAGCTGCAAGATGCGGTCCGGGTTCAATTACACTTTCAGCAACAGGCGCCGGATCTCAAAAATGGTACACGACTCCGACTGGTGGCTCAGCAGTAAATACCGGAACAACATATACGATTCCAAACCTCGGTGCAACTACAACTTATTATGTCGAGAGTGAAACGACCACGACAGGACCAACTCTTAACTCAACACCATCATCGAATGCAGTTTCCACAACAGGAAGTTACAACACCGCGACTTCTGCTCAATACGAAGCGTTCA
>JADKKE010000002.1 GCA_016720655.1 Bacteroidota bacterium | reverse complement strand
AACATTAGCACGGATTGTTCTGAATATATTTGCATGCGCTTCAATTGGGATATGCTCCAAAACATCCGGAAAAATAACAAAATCAAATTTTTCAGGATTAGAAAAATCCGTCATGTCCGATACTTTGAAATCAATATTTTTATATTTATTTAAATACCTGCGTTTTGCCATTTCAATGGTTTCAGGACTGATGTCAACACCGGTAATTTTTCCTGAGGATAAATTTTTTGCAATAAATCCGGTTAGCGTACCATTCCCGCAACCAATTTCTAAAACCCTCGAGTTAGATTTGAGCCCTGCCTTTTTCAGAATGCGAAGAAAGAAACGATGTCTGGAATTAATGCCACCCAATTTCTTTTCGTCTAATTCTGACCATAGTTTGTCATAATAATCAGAAACTTCTGAATACGCAGCTAATTTCGGTTCTGTCATCCTTAATCTTATTATTGATTTATTTTTATACCTCTCGCCTCAACACCATTTCCTCCAATATTAATCCAGATATTTTTTGCTTTCAATCCCTCCAGCGTTTTCCGGATCTGTTCCGGTGTCCTCAAATGTTTATAATAATCGGTCAAGGAATCATAAGAATCCAATCGACTCCATTCGTGATGAAAGGCATAATCCTTTTCCGGGAATTCATGAATGTATTCTATCAAAGGTGATACTCGGTGCACCAGCCACCAGAGCGGTTTGATGTTCCGGAATTTCCAGTGTAGGGGAAAAAAGAAATTTACGAGTTTATCATTTAGCGACCTCGATTTCAAGGGTTCCATTTTTCGCATCCACTTACGATAAAGGGGTTTCAAGGTGGAATAGTAGGAGAGACGCCAGCGATAGTGATCAATTACCAGCAAACCTCCGGGCTTGACTTTCTTCCACAACGCTTCAATGGTTTTTTCGCTCGATGGTGTGTGTTGAATGACACCCAGACAAATAACCACATCAAATGCACTGTCAGGAAAAGGTAATTCGTACACACTCGCTTGAGCAATCCTGTAATTGGTTGCATTCCCAATATTTTCTTTATTCACTTCAACAGCCTGACTCAGGTCTACAGAATGAACATCGGCTCCTGATTTGACAAGAAGTTCAGTGAAACCGTCCGGCTCCGCATCCAACTTCCAAAACTGATTTTGATTTGAGTCCCTGACAAAGGAAAGCCCAGGCATCGTTCCAGTCGCTCCTTCGTTATATCGAGACCACTGAAACTATCCAGCTGAGTCTTTGCAAAAGTTTTCCATTGCAAACCGAAAGCAGAAGCATAATTGTCTGCAGGAACAAATCTGGGGATTCCGCCAATTACCGGAAAAGATTCCCCTTTAGTGGAAATCAATGAATTTCCGGAGAGGATCAGGTCTTCGCCGGTTTTGGGTGAAATGAAGTCGATCATGTGTATTAAGGGCGTGAAATTAACCAATTATCAAGATATTGTCTACCCGGCAACACATTCATTTTTATTTAGCTTTGCAATCATTTGCTATGTGCGGCATCACAGGTTTTGTTGATTTTTCAAGGAATTCTACCCTCAGTGATCTGAAGGCAATGACCCATGTAATTGAACATCGTGGTCCGGATGATGTTGGAACTGAATGGTTTGATACACATGCATGTTCCCTCGGACTTGGTTTTCGTCGTCTGGCTATTATTGATCTGAGTCCTCTTGGACATCAACCCATGCACAACCCGGCGGATGGTTGCTGGATCGTTTTCAATGGCGAGGTTTATAATTTCAAAGAGATACGGAAGGAATTGGAAGGAAACGGACATGCATTTATTTCCCATTCCGATACAGAAGTAATTCTTAAAGCATATCAACATTGGGGCATGTCCTGTGTTGACAGGTTCATTGGGATGTTTGCAATGGCTCTTTATAATCCCAAAGAGGACAAACTTATTTTGCTGAGAGATCGGGCAGGAGTAAAGCCTTTGTATTACCACTGGAATGAAAAGATCCTGTTGTTTGGTTCCGAGCTCAAGACATTTCATCGTCACCCTCAATTTAAAAAAGAGATCGACCTTACTGCACTCTCGTCCTATTTTCAATTTGGATATGTCCCGGCCCCGGCTTCAATCTTTAAAAACACATACAAACTGTCGCCCGGCCATTACCTGATTCTTGATTTGAAATCAAAAGAGATTCAGATCCATAAATATTGGGATGCAGCCGATGCATACCAATTGCCCAAGTTGAACATCTCCTTAAAGGAAGCGGAAAATAAAACCGAAGAAATTCTGACATCCGCATTTCAATACCGAATGATTTCGGATGTACCGGTAGGAGTTTTTCTTTCGGGTGGATATGACAGCTCTTGTGTAACAGCACTGCTTCAAAAAAACAGTGCAACGAAGATTAAAACATTTACGATTGCTGCCAGTCATTTAGGCACTGACCATCATGAACAAATATGTTCTTTTCAGGAAGCAATGGACATTATTCCTGAATTGAGTACAATTTATGACGAACCTTTTGGAGATTCTTCTGCAGTTCCTACAACCCTTGTTAGTCGTGTGGCCCGAAAGCATGTAACAGTTGCTCTGAGTGCAGATGGTGGAGATGAACTATTTGCTGGTTATCCAAGACATCGGAAAAGTTTAAACCAACTTAAAAAGCTTAACCGGATTCCAAATGGATTGTCTGGATTGCTCAGCAAGATTGTGTCTGTGACCGATCAGCCACTTTCGGTTGCAAATCGAAGAGACAAATTGAAAGAAGTTTTATTTGATTCGGATCCGATTCATCGGTTCATGATCATCAATCAAGCCTTCACTGCATCCGAGTCATCACGATTAATTGGGAATAAAAATGAAATTCGAAAAAAAAATTTCCTGATCAGTGCTGAAAATTTTGATAAGAATTTAGATCTACTATCCGGAATATTGCTGCTCGAATACAAAACTTATTTGGCAGATGATATCTTGCAAAAAGTTGATCGGGCAACGATGTCTGTTGGATTAGAAGGGAGGGAACCACTCATTGATCATCGGATTCTTGAATGGACTGCTCAGCTACCTTCAGCAATGAAAATGGATTCCGTACAGCAAAAAATTCTTCTCAAAAATATTGTGCATAAATATATACCTTCCTCAATCATGGAAAGGCCAAAAATGGGTTTCGGGATTCCGTTGAAGGACTGGATGAAAGGAAATTTGAAAGACTTATTTATGGAAATGATGAATGATCAGGCTTTACAATCTTCCGGACTTTTAAACGTTCAGGAAATAAAGGAACTGAGAGAGGATTATCTGAACAATAAACTGTATAATTTTGAGCGTATTTGGTTCTTGTTTATTTTCCAACAGTGGTATAAAAGGTGGATGCAAAATTGAGTATAAATAAGAAGTATTAAATTCAGAGAAAACATTCACTATGGGCGTAATCAAGCGTCAAGGCATTAAAAATACAATCACTGGCTATATTGGAATCCTGATCGGATTTGTGAACCTGATCGTGATTCAGCCTCATTTCCTCACAAAGGAAGAGCTTGGTCTTACCCGAATTCTGTATTCTTTCTCTCTTCTTGTTGCAATGTTCGTTCCTCTTGGGATCGGAAACGCTACGATAAAATATTTCCCGCAATTTAAGGACCCGGCAAAAAAACACCACGGATTTTTTGGGTTCATGAACCTCTTTCCTGCCCTTGGATTTTTACTTGCGGCGCTTTTGCTCTGGATCTTCCGGGACTTTTTCCTGAATCAATACCGGCGGGAGTCTCCACTTTTTGTCGAGTATTTTGATTGGGTCTTCCCACTCATTTTTTCAATGCATTCATCGCTGTTCTTTCTGTTTACTGCAATACAAATTACAAATCAACAATCCCTGCCTTCCTGAATGATGTGGTCGTGCGGATTCTTACCATAGTGGTTGTATCCGTTTATTTTTTACAATGGATCAACCTGGATCAGTTTATAGCTCTTTTCGTAGGAATCTATGCATTACAATTCATCGGATTACTCATCTACATTTTCTCTTTCGATAAACCCGGATTGACTATTGACTGGAAAATATTGAAGGAGAAAAAAATATTTGACATGATGAAGTTTGGTATGCTGCTCTGGTTTGCCAGTGTTGCTTCGATCGGACTTAAATATTTCGATTCCATCATGATCGGGAAGTACATGCCACTTTCATTTGTAGGTATCTATACAATTGCTGCATTCATTCCAACTGTTATTGAAACACCTTTAAATGCTTTCGATAAAATTGCTGCGGCAAAAATCTCATTTGCCTGGGCCGATGGTGACCACAAACAGATCCGGGAAATTTATCACAAATCTTCCTTGTATATGTTTCTGTTGGGTGGATTTCTATTCCTCAATATCAACATCAATATTCATACACTTTTGCAATTTCTTCCGTCCGGGTACGAACAAGGGGAGTGGGTCGTACTCATCATCAGTATCGGAACTTTGTTCAATATGGCGACGGGATTGAATGCTTCCATTCTGTTTAATTCTGATAAATACCGTTACGGTGCAGTGTTTCTGATTTCGCTTGCTGTACTGGTACTTATTTTGCAAATGGTTCTGATACCGCTGAAAGGAATTATCGGTGCTGCGATCGCGACAAGTGCTGCTTCACTTATCTATAACACGATGTTATTTGTTTCCGTTTGGAAATTTTTTAAGCTTCAACCTTTTGATCAGAAAAATGTAAAAGTACTCGTGGTGCTGCTGCTTTGTCTTGCCATCGGATATTCCATTCCACATCTCGGAAATAAAATCCTGGATATCGCGCTGCGTTCCTCTGTTACATCATTGATTTTCTTCATGGCGATTTATTTCATGAATGTTGTACCTGAATTTCATCGCCATCTGCCCTGGGAAAAGAAAAATTAATTTACTCAACTTTTTTTAGCAAATCACGAGCCTTGGTTTGGGTGTCTTTATCATCATCATCTTTTGCTGTCATTTCAAGCACTTTTTTACACCATACTTTGCACACAATATCATCTCCTTTGGAATCACGCTCAGCATAACTTTGGGCCAGTTCATATTTGTGAAGCATCACATCCGGCTCCAATAAAATTGCTTTTGAGAAGGCATCAATTGAGGCTTCATAAGATCCACCTTCCGGCACACCACCGAAAAGTGTGTTGATCATTGCTTTTTCCGCAAAATTAAATCCTGCGATAGTCCGGTGCCAACGACCGAGGATGTGGTAGGCTCCTGCCAGTTTCGGATCCAGGCGCACCGCATCGTCACATTCTTTTTTAATCAATTTTGCATTCGCAATTTTCTGTTTACTTGAGGCGTTTTCATTAATCCGTCCCAAGGCCAATGCATAATTGTAATGGGCCTGGGCACTGTTGGCATTCAAAGCCACAGCTTTTTTTGATAAATATTCTGCCGTCCTAAAATTGGACAAGCGTTTTGATTCTTCCTTTTGCCGGTTGCCGACTTTGCAAAAAAGATAGGAGGTGTTTGTAAGGAAATCTATATTGTTTGAATCGTTTTTCAGCAAGCCTTCGAACAGACCAAGTGATTCTTCCCATTTACTTTGCTCTTTCAATTTCAGTGCTTCCTGGTATTTCAAATCGGCCTTTTGAGCAGAAGATTGAAAAAATGCCAGGGTAACAATTAAAATTGTGAGCAATTGATGCACTAACTTTTTCCGAAGAAAGGTAGGAGAATACGATTTCATTATTCAGAGAAATTTATAGTTCAGGGATCGAAAATACTATTTCCTTTGTTTCAATCCTTGACTTGAGCATATTTTTAGGTTTCTCAATTCCAAAACCATTGGTAATTTGCAATCTGAAAAAATTTACTGAATGTAGAAGTGTCAAAATAAAATCTAAATTTGTCAGGCACCGATAAACCTGTATCTGCACACGAACAAATGAAAAAACGAATCTTCTTCCAGAATCTTGATGGAATTAGATTCTTTTGTTTTCTGTCTGTGTTCCTTTGCCACAGTTTTTACACTGAAAATCCTTCTATCGTCGGATCCGGAATTTATCATTTTATTAAAATTACTCTTTTCGGTAATGGAAATATTGGAGTGAATGCTTTCTTTGTCCTGAGTGGTTTCCTGATTACCTATTTGCTAATCGAAGAAAAGAAAATCAACGGGCAGGTGAGTCCGCCAAAATTCTGGATCCGGAGAATTCTGAGAATATGGCCACTCTATTACTTCTGCGTCCTTTTTGGTTTCGTGCTTTTCCCATTCTTGAAGCAAATGTTTGGGCAAACAGCAAATGAATCAGCGAATCCGATTTATTACCTGACTTTTTTGGCAAATTTCGATATCATCCACCATGGATTGCCTGACAGTTCTACACTCGGTTTGTTGTGGAGCATTGCCATCGAAGAACAATTTTATTTTCTCTGGCCAATTGTTATTTATTCCTTTCCTGTAAACCGATTGTGGATTCCTTTTGTCACAATCATTCTCAGCAGTTTGATTTTCCGGGCGTTCAATCCTGTTCCGGTTGTTTATGAAATTCATACGCTTTCCGCAATCAGTGACATGACGATTGGAGCTGTAGCTGCCTGGCTGATTCATACGTCTTCTGGATTCAGAGAATTTGTCAAAAATCTGACGAAACCAAACATCGCGTTCATTTATTTTCTGTTTATTGTTATTTATCTTTTTCGGTTGCCTTTGCTCAAAGAAATATTCGCAATCAGAATATTTGACCGATTGATTGTGTCAATCGTTCTTGTTTTCATCCTCCTTGAGCAAACGTATTCTGAAAATTCATTCTTTAAATTGTCTAACCTGAAAACGATTTCCGGACTCGGTGTGATCACTTACGGACTTTATTGTTTCCACTTTGTCGGCATCCTTATCGCGCTAACAATTACACGCCTCTTGGGGATCAACAATCAATTGTGGCAGGTCCTGGTACTCGAAACGATCCTTGGCCTGGCAATTACGATCGGAATAAGTAAACTGAGTTATGTTTATTTCGAAAAGTACTTCCTTAATCTGAAGGAGAAGTTTTCATTTATTACAAAATAGAATTTCCGGCTGATATTCTAAAAAACTCTTCGGACAGTTTTTTTAGCATTGTCAATACTCGCGTTTAGTTCAAATCCGAGAATCAGTATCAGGCTGTTAAAGTAAATCCACAACATGATCACGATGAGTGTTCCGATGGAACCATAAATTTTATTGTACTGTCCGAAATGATTTACAAAATAGGCAAAGCCGGTGGATACAATAACGGACAACAATGTAGCAAAGGTCGAACCCGCAGAAATAAATCGCCATCGTTTTCGCATGACCGGGGCATAGTAATACAAGAAAGAGATTGCAATAAAAAAGAGTGCAAGAACAACGGCCCATTTCCCAAGCAATAAAAGTGCAATTTGAGTTTTGGTTTTCAGGATACTCTGCTGTACGAGGTACTTCGTTGCGATTTCACTGAAAATAATAAGTGCAGTAGAAACAATGACAAGTATTGTCAGCAGGAATGTGAGCACCAGTGCTACCATTCTTTGTTTAAAGGGAGTACGTGTTTCAACGACATGGTAGGAGCTGTTGAAACCACGCATCATGGTCATAAAGCCATTCGTGGTGAAGTACAAAGCCAACACAAAACCTACAGACAATAGCCCTCCTCTGTGAATTTTGATAATGTCTTCTATCGTGGTGCGTGCTGATTCATAGGCATTCTTGGGAAGAATATTCTGAATTAATTCCAACAACTGCATTTGAAAATTATCAATCGGTATATATGGAATTAGCGAAAACAGAAAAATCGTTGCCGGAAAAATGGCTAGAAAAAAACTAAATGCGAGAGCCTGAGCCCTTGTAACGACTGCACCTTTTTGGATTCCGGTGAAAAAGAAATCAGCTACATCGTAAATAGGAATTCTGTCGAATCCCGGTAAAGCTACACGTTTGGTGTAATTGATCAAAGACCGGATAGGAGGAGAGAATAAAATAACTCTTAAAATCCGTTTGACAATTTGCTTCTGACTAGCCGGGGGAGACGGATGCTTCATTTCACAATTTTCATGGAGATATCCAGACTCTTATACGAATGCGTTAATGCACCAACAGAAATATAGTTAACACCTGTTGCTGCGTAGCCCCGGATATTTTCTAATGTGATCCCGCCGGAGGCTTCCGTTTCATATTTCCCGTTGATCAGTTGAATTGCTTGTTTCATCACTTCAGGACTGAAATTGTCAAGCATAATTCGATCCGCGCCACCTGCACTTATTACATCTTTGACTTCATCAAGATTACGAGTCTCGATTTCTATTTTCAGATCTTTGCCGGATTTTTTCAGATAATCGTTTGCTTTTTGTAAGGCCGCCTTAATTCCTCCGGAAGCATCCACATGATTGTCTTTAATTAAAATCATATCGTACAAACCAAAACGATGATTGGTACCACCACCCAGCGAAACGGCCCACTTTTCAAAGAGACGGAAATTGGGTGTAGTTTTCCGTGTATCCAAAATTTTTGCTTTTGTGCCATCAACTGCATCCACATATTTTCGGGTTAGCGTTGCAATCCCACTCATCCTTTGCATACAATTGAGGAGAAGCCGTTCCGCTTTAAGCATGGAACGAATCGGGCCTTCAATTTCCATCACAATGTCTTTATTTTGTACAATAGCACCTTCGGCTACAAGTGTTTTAACACGCATGGCGGAGTCCACAATATTCAAAACCTGATCAGCAACAACGAGTCCGGCAACAACTCCATTTTCTTTGATCATGACCCTTGCTTTACCCAATTCATCAGGTCCAATTGTACTCAGGGATGTGTGATCTCCATCCCCTACATCTTCCAATATTGCTTGGCGGATAAAGTCGCTTACTGATAAGCCGTAATGGGGAAACTGAGATAAATCCATTTGATCAGATGAAAGGCAGAATAAGCCGGTGAATTGTTCGGTGAAAATAAAGAATCTGTAAGCAACAAGAAACCGAATACGAGAAGATTTTCACAAATCCTATGCAGAAAAATAAATGACAGCCTTATGAAAATGAAAATTACTGAGGTTCGATTCTTAATTCCTGTAAAATGTACTTTCCTCCGGATGATTTAAGATAAAACGAGGTTCGGAATGATTTTCCGTTCATTGTTGTCAATGTTCCTATCGCATACAAAGTTCCTTCTTTTGAGGACCCTTTATGATTAACAGTGAAGGTTTTAGGTGAATTTTTTGAGAAAAAATCGCGTAAAATCAATTCTGCTTGTGCTTTGCTGTACACATCTTCCTGATTGCCAATAGTCATGTCAAGTGAACTTCCAAAAAAGGTAGAAACCTGCCTTGAATCACCACTTCGGATTGCATTCGATATTTCGTCGTAAATGTCGATTGCCATGACTTTCAAACTCAGGCTAAGGACAAGTACAAAAAGGGTTGTTTTTTTTCATGCTTTTTAGATCGCAATTATTTTACAAACATCACGCCAGATACTAAGAGTTAGGCTAAAATACACTTAATTTGGTGTCATAATCCCGGATTCATTCAAGCTTATTAACCTTGACTTGTCAACAGGATGAAATGAATCAAAGGAGCTTGAATTATCATGAAATGTGAATTAATTTTTGTTGGTAAAACATCGGAAAAATACCTTCAGGAAGGCATTGACCAATACCTGAAAAGGCTGAAGCATTACCTCCCGGTTTCGATTTCAGTGATTGGTCAGGGTGCAGGAGGGGATACAATGAAGGTGATTCAATCGGAATGTAGTGATATTTTGTCCAGACTTAAACCGAGGGATTTGTTGATACTGCTAGACGAACGTGGAGTAGCTCTTTCTTCTGTTGAATTTGCAGGTAAAATTCAGACGTGGATGGTGCAAGGTTATTCCAACATGGTCTTTGTAATCGGTGGAGCATACGGTGTCAATGATGAAGTCAGGAAGCGGGCGAATATGATACTTTCTTTTTCTGCTTTCACTTTGACTCATCAAATGATTCGGCTTTTCCTGGTGGAACAGATCTATCGTGCCATGACCATCCTGAAAAATGAATCTTATCATCACGGTTCATGACGAGAAACCAATTACAATTAACAGGGTCTTTTGGAGAGTAGAGCTTTTTTATGAATTTCAGTATACTTTTTTACACCTTTTTCCAGAGAAAAATATGTCAATGCCACTTCCCTCATTTGCATTTTCAATGTCTTCAATAACTCGGGAATCTGATCAATGAGATAATCGTAATCAGTCGCATTGAATGCCTGAAGTACTGCACCGGTTTTTGTAGATCCGATAATTTCTGTTGTATCACCAACTTCAGAATTGCACAATATGGGGATTCCCATGCTCAGAATTTCACCCATTTTTGCCGGGGAAGATGCTTTTTTAGAATATACCGGTTTAATGAAAAAGATAGACAATTGTGAAAGTGCCAGGAATGTAGGAACCATGGAGTGGTCAGCTTTCACAATGATCAGACGGTTTTCCGGAATACCTCTGGCCCGGTATTTTTTCTGAATCATTTCTTTCTGCTCGTGTGTGATAAATAAAAATTTAGCATTCGGAAAACGACCAAGAAGTTGTTTGAAAAAATCCAGCATTTCATCAAGGAGATACCAGGTACCCACTGCACCAAGGTAGGACAACACCAGATCCTCTTTTTCAATTCCTAATGTTGCTGCGACCGATTTAAGCTCTTCCGGATTTACACGGTCAGGATGAAAATAATCTGTATCAACACAACACGGAAGTACTTCAATCGGAATTGGACGGTTGTGAATACTTCTCCATGTTTCGATTTCTTTGCGCGCAGAGTCGGTGAGACAAATAGTATAGTCTGCACAGGAAAGGAATTTTGCTTCCTTCGTTTTGAAGTATCGATAGATCAAGCGATAAACAAGCTTATTTTGATTCCAGATATCGCCATCAATCCGTTCATCAGCGTAGAAGCCACGCATATCAAAAATAAAACGCATTCCGGTCTTTCGTTTCAGGTATTCACCGATCAGGGCAGGCACATAGCTCCGGCAATGAACGATATCAAATTTAGATTCCTTAATGAGTTGATTACAATACCGCATCATCCGGAAAATATCAAAGACCGTGGACAATACCGGAGGACTTTTTGTATACGGTATATTCTTCCAGGTGATACCTTGATCATTCAGCAATTTGGAGATGGATTCAATGAGTTCCGGCTTGGCTTTTTTCTCTGAACTCATGATGGTGATCTCATGTCCCATTTTCCGCCATCCGAGAAGATATGGAATTACCTGGGACTGCCCCAGTGGATCTGAAAGTCCATCATACGTTAAATATAAAATGTTCATCAATGCTTCTCGTTCAGGGTTCTGTCAATTGAGGTTCTCATACACAATAGAAATACAGCTGTGCAGAACCTATCTTCAATACGCGTGCAATTAAAACAAAATATTGTAACTTTGGATTACAAATTTGTTTTATGGAGGATATATTATCGGTAGTAGATTTGATTATTGCACCTATCTACCTGGTACTCTTTTTCTTCATTGCGAACAACATCCGCTCAAGAAATATTGAGAACAATTCCAGCTACAGGTATTATGTACCCGGATTGATGGTGAAAATGGTGGGAGCAATCGCCATTTGTCTCGTCTATGTCTATTATTACGGTGGTGGTGATACTCTGATCTATCATCGCGATTGTGTTTCTGTCGCTAAATTATTTCTAAAGAATCCCTGGCAGGCTTTACGCTTCACATTTTTACCTCTGGATGCTGAAATGTTCTATTCATTTGACAGCGAAACAGGGTGGCTCTTTTATTCCTATGATGCGAAAACCATGGTTGTGGACAGGATGAATTGGTTCCTGGCCCTGGTTAGCTTCAACAGTTTTATCGGGCAGACGATGTTGTTGGCGTTTATCTGTTATTATTCAATCTGGCGTTTGTATCAGATGTTTTTAATTGAATTTCCAACTTTGCAACGTGAATTTGCAATTGCAATCCTGTTCATGCCTTCTGTTGTGTTTTGGGGATCCGGTTTGCTCAAAGACTCCATGACTTTTGCTGCTGTTGCCGCATTTACAGCTTCGTTCCATCACTTATTGAAAATCAGGACACATACATTAAGGAATATCATTTATATTATCATCAGCTCCTACATCCTCATTCTGATTAAGCCTTATATTTTCTTTGCCGTACTTCCCGGGTCCATCCTTTGGTTGGTTGGATATCAGTTGTCTAAAGTTACGAATCCACTTGTTAAGTCAACGATTGCGCCCTTGTTGATTGCGCTCTCTGTGTTGTCAGGGTACCTGATGTTGAGGCTGATGGGAGAGACGCTCGGTGAATATTCTGTGACAAATGTTTTGGATAAAGCATACGTGACGAACCAGGACTTGAAACAGGAATATTATCAGGGAGCCGCATTTGATATTGGTGATTTTGATCCTACTGTTCAGGGAATCCTGGGGAAAATTCCTGCGGCTATCACCGCTGCTTTATTCCGGCCCTATTTGTGGGAAGCTTACAATGCAGGGATGATCATGTCCAGTGTTGAGAACTTCGTTTTGTTAATGATTACAATTTACCTGGTTTTTAAAATGCGGGTTTATTATTTATTCCTGTTGATGTTTCGACATCACATTCTTTTCTTCAGCGTTTTTTTTAGTTTATTCTTTTCTTTTTCTGTGGGCCTCACCACATCAAATTTTGGGAGTATGGTTCGATATAAAATTCCGGCAATTCCATTTTTTGTAGCAAGTTTGTTCATCATTCACCATACTTTTCTTCAGTTGGAAAAAGAAAAGGCAAAGGAAAATAATGCTCCGACAGATTAGAACGGTCGCGCTCAATCAAGAACTGAAAAACCAGAATTTGTACCTAGTAAATTTGTTTATAAATTTCTCTTGCAACGGAAAAATTACGTTTTGTCTCGGCAATGATCCGGATTTTTTTATACAAATCGTCCAGACTGTTATCTTTTAAAAGTTGATCAATCTTTTGAACGGATGCCAGATAATCGGCGGGATTCAGATTTTCAATAACAGTACCGATCCCGTTGTCATGAATTATCTTACTGTCGTCAGCAATGTTCCGGGTTATCACGACAGGTAAACCCAATGCCCAATATTCGGAATTTTTTATTGGTGCTGAATATTTACGGGAAGGTACAGGATTGTAAGGACTGATTCCGAAATCACCCAAGCCCATATAATCCGGTACTCGAGTATGGAAGACAAATTCTTTGACGAAAATATCTGCAGGGACGTCTGCTTGTTTGATCCAATGATTCAGGTTTTCATCTTTTTCATTTGTGAGGAGCAAGACCCGCAGACGGTCTCCCCAGAAATTATGGGCTACTTTGAAGAAGTCGAACACTTCATGCTCAAGATACAATCCACCAAATTTACCGGCGTAAACACAAACAATTTTTCCTTCCAGTTTAAGTTTTTTTAAGAGATAGGGATTTTTTCGGTTCGCTCTGCTGAATTGTTCGAGATTCACACATGCCGGTTTCACCAATTGATGCCGGATGTGAAAATGAAACCTGTTTTCGACATATTTCTGCATGTCTTCGGTACAGCAGATTAGAGTCTGAGCTCGTTTCCCTTGTAATTTTTCAAAATGACTTAAGATTCTGAATTGTTTCGAAGTGCTTGACCAGGTTCCCGTTTCAAGCATCACATCTGCATGAGGTTCATAACTGTCAACAACAAGAGGCTTTCGTGTGAATATGGAAATCAAGTATCCGATCGCGCCTGCCGGAGTACACCAGGCGTGGATATGACTTATATTTCTTGTTAGTGCTAGTAAAAATAGACGGATGAAAAATGGGATCCAGTAGATGAAACCCAATATTCCAAATTTGTGGTAATTGAAATCGATCCATTTTATACCCTGCAAACGCAATCGGTGTTTTACCTGCGCCCGTTCATTCGCATTGAGTCGTTGTTGTTTTTGCTCCAGTGTTACCAAATAAACAACTTTGTCGGTCTCCAGCAGGTTTCCAAAAATATGAATGTAGGGTAGAGTATACGCTTGAATCAAAGCATCCTTGTAACTCCAATAGGTAATAACGAGAATATTTCGGGTCTTTCTCAAGGGAGTATCTTTTTCAGTTTCTGGATGAATTTATTCCCGACGATGCATTTTCCCAATAAGACAATATACTTTTTTTTCCAGCCGGCTACTTTCACAGCTTTGAATAAGAAATGTAATGCCTGTTTGTATTGTCCGTCAATATACGAATGGATTGCAATAAAATAATTAATGTGGGCGCGCAGAACAGCCTTGTCTGTTTCTGTGAGTTCTACATTTCGGACTATCCACTCTTCTGCCAACTTTGTTCTTTGAATGATTACTGTGTTATCAACCCTCATCGACCTGTCATCATGGTCATTCATTTGCAATGTAATTTTGTCGACCAGGTAGAGTTTGTGGTGTCTAAGGTTTTGCAAATGAAACATCCAGTCTTCCTTGATCGCATATTTCCTGTCTTCTTCAAAGAATTTCAAATCGGGATTATCTTTCCGTACACAAATATTGCAGGCAAGTGGATTTCCATTCAGGAAAAGTTGATAGTCATAATAACCTTCTGCCAATTGGCAAATTTCCGGATAACTGATTTTATTTTCACGGATGAACTGAAATTTACTTGCAATAAAATCTGGTTCATGAAGTTCATTAATTTTGGTGAATAAAACCGACAAGTGGTCCGGAAGCATTCGATCATCGGAATCTAGAAAAAGCGCATATTTTCCCCGGGCCATCCGAAGTCCATGATTCCTTGCAGCTCCACGCTCTTTGTTCTCCTGAGAAACAATTCTGATTTTTGGATTTTTGTCGTATGTTCGGTGAAGGTTGACCAGAGAATCATCAGTACTTCCGTCATCCACAACAATAATTTCAAAGTCCTGGCAGGATTGTTCAAGAACAGATGTAATGGTGTATTGAAGATGGCTCCAACGATTGTAAGTGGGAATGATGACGGAAAAAAATACTGACATGGAAAGCATTTACCGGATAAAAGTACGCACAAAATGAATAATAACCGGCGGGAATAACTTCTTACGCATTTCAACCTTGCGAAGATTGTATTCCTTGTAAAATTGAGGGTCTGTTGCGACAATCAGTTTCAATATTTTATGAATCATTTTTCGATCATAGACTTCATAATAAATCACCAGTTGATTGTACAAAAAATGTGAGTTGATTCGTTTCAATTCTTCTTCGCTGAATTTCCGGGTATGTTTGTAAAATTGGTCCCCATCCTCATAGAAACCATTGCTCTTCATCAATTGGAGGGTGGAACCAGCTTCCGGCAGTGATCGAAGAAACCGGGAATAGACGCGTATCCAGTCGCCTGCAAAATTTCGGAATTGACTCACTGTTTTGCTCGAAGAATGAAGGCGATATCGGGACAAGATTTTATCATTGGCTTGAATGGAATAGGACAAAGCAATTCGAATAAGCAAATCATAATCCATCCCAAAATGTAAACTTTCATCTAGTAAACCGCTTTCATCAATAACTTGTCTTCGGAAGAATGAAGAAGGTTGTGGATATGGAATGACTGCAAAATACCGCAAAGGCAGATCTTTGATATCACCCCCAATGGTTAGCTCTTTTCGTCGATTCCCGAATAGAACAGATTTACCATGCATCAATGCAATTTCAGGATGTAAACTGAAAAAACGGGAGACTTCCAGTAAGGTTCCCGGAACATACAAATCATCACTGCATAACCAGGAAATAATTTCTCCGCCTGCTTGCTTCAATCCTTTGTTGATTGCATGACTTTGTCCATCGTCTTTCTCGCTCACCCAATACGAAAGGTGTTTTTCATATTTACGGATGATATCCACGGAATGATCAGTACTCCCTCCGTCAATAATGATGTATTCGAGATTTGGATAATTTTGCTGAAGAACGGATTGTATGGTTTCTTCCAGGAATTCGGCCTGGTTATAGGAAGGGTGATGACAGTAATTTTTGGAAATTTGTTCTCCATTTTGATTTTCTTCCGTCAGAACGCTCGCAATTAATTGAGACTTAAACCTGCATTCATTACAAATATTGAATTTTAGTTCTGCTTTGGCGAACTTCGTTTTAATGCAAGTTTCTTTGCAATATCTTCATTGAAAAATTCATACAAATCCTTTTTCTCAATGATTACTTTTGTTTGAGGTGATGTTGAGGACTCAATGAGTTGATATTCGTCATTTATCTTAGCCAGGCTGCCAATTTTCTTGTTCGGAAGATAGATTCCGTACTTGTCAATCATTTGTGTTTTATAAAGGGCACTATTGAGCAATTCTGTCCGGGAATTATGGCTTGGAGCAGAAAGTAAAGGATAATCACCATGAATATAATCTCCGGAAAGAATCGGGTTCTTGATGCTTTCCGATTCCGCGGGATGGATAATTTCAGTGGCAATGGATTCGATTTCACTGATAAATTTGTAGTCAAGAAAATACGTGGGCTTGAATGTACACTGCAAGGCAGCAAGATTCATCACATACCAATAGAAAGCATTTTTATCCAAGCGATCGTAAATGCGATCGATACACCATTCAAATTCATCAACAATTCCTGATTTTTTTACTTCATTAATAAATTTATCCCAGCTCATTCTGTATTCAAATCCAACAGAAAGAAAATCCCAATTTGTTTTTAATACAGAAATTAAAACCTGGTAAAGGTCCCTCACAATGATAAAATTATAATCGGGTTTCAACACTTCGTTAATTGCATTGATCCGGCCATTTCCCCTGATGAACTTTGTGACAATTGTTTTATTGGGCTTGGTCAATTTTTTTAAAAAACGCAAATGCCCCGGTGATAATTTACCGGAATCACTCAGCAAATGTGGAGAAGTAGAGTGGTGGTAGAATCCTTCGTAATTTAACGTAGTTGTTTTTCGGTCCAACCAAAAATAGGGCTCGTAATTGATCCAGACTTCTCCATGCTTTTTCGCCAGCAAATAACTCAAATAGAGTTGAATTGCTTTCGTTCCTGATCTTCCAACACCATAAATCGAAATATGCATACGAGAATTTTTTTAAGATTTGGCTGTATATCCTATCGACCTCGAAAAATTAATTTTAGTTTCTGGTCTATCTTTTGAATAATATTTCCCCTGCCTTCATTGACTTTAATTCGAATGGATTGTTGATCGGCTAAATAATTGACTTTGAAAGTATCATTCGGAACAAGGCTCGGAATAGAACCTCTTTTCATTTCTGACAATCGGGTAATCTTGTAATTCGTATTCGTTGCATCTTTTCCGAACCCTATATTTGAAACTAAATTTACAACAGGAGTGAGAACAAATCCATTCAATGACCATACTGTATAAAACCATTGAACATCCCAAGTGTCAATTTCTCCATCCCTGGTTCTTTTCAACAGATCATAATAGTACTCTCTCCATTCCGGATTATCCGTCATTAATGTAAGCGTATCATTCTGTATAAATTTGTCCAGGTTATTCATTTCAAAGTTGTACTCCGCCCAGGCTCTTTTCCATGTAGCCCAACCCCAGGGATGACATAATTTAGAGAAATAATAAGACCCTGTGAATTGAAAAGTTTTGCCCTTGAGATAATTGCTTCCATTGATATGAAGTACCCTCGAATCATTCCTGTATCGGTCCAATAAAAATTCGCAGAAAGTAAAAAAACTGGTATCCGGAACACAGTCATCTTCCAGTATTATCCCTTCTTCTACCTTGCTGAAAAACCAATCGAGTGCTTCAGGAACTGCAAATTTTGTAGATTTATTTTTTTCACGGAACAAGGTTTCAATCGTACATTCCCAATCGATATTATTTATCACTGCTCTTGCCGCTTCACATTTCGCGTCATCTCCTTCAATATGCATGCGTGGGCCATCTGCAGCAACGTACAATTTTGAAGGACGTAATGCGCGCAAGACATCAAACACCTTTTGTGTATGATCAGGTCTGTTGTAAATCAGGAAAAGGACGGGTGTCTCAAACAAAGATTTATTCATCGATTTTCCTGTTAGCATAACTTTTCTTGATAATGCTTACAAAATTATTTGCATAATTGCTCATGCGCTCATGCAAATTTGCTTTCGCATCTTCTTCCAATTTTAAATCGGGTCCGGGTGATAATTCGGCCCATCTTTTTTTGAGAATTTCAGCAAGTGTCCCGGCATCCTTTGGATTAAAATAATCTGTTAAAGGTGGGTTTTGTTCTTTGTGTACTTCTATGTCCGAAAGAATTGCTCGTTTGCCAATGGATTTACATTCTTCTACAGTTGTACTCCAGCCTTCAAATAATGAAGGATTGATCAACGCGATACATTGACGGATTAACAGCAGCACATCACTATGATCCACAAGGCCCAAAATATAGAGCTGGTCTTTTAAGCCCCATTGTTCGATCTTTACTTTTAATTCATTGCTGTATTCAGGATTACGATAATCTGTAGGGTTTCCTGTACATACAATAACTGGGAAAATATTTTCCGATTTAAGCAAATTCAATGCTTCAAAAACGAGCATGTGATTTTTATGCTTCCAGAATTGATTCGGAAGATAAAAGAACTTTTCAGGAACTGAATATTTGCTGATGAGTTGCAATGGATCGATGTCCCAGATTCCTTTCGGTACATTGGAAACAAAATTCGAAATCCTGCTTTTAGCAAGATATTGAGGAGCAAAATTCGCAAGATCATTTTGTGCATTCCTGCTGCTCACAATCACAATATCCGCGTGTTCACAGCCGTGCAGAAACCGTTGGTTTCGTTCGCTAATTTCATCCGGACTAAAAAAATAGCTCATGTGGACGTGTTGAAAATCCGGAATCCAATAGAGTTTAAGAAGATTGTTTTTGGAAAGGAGATGTGCATTGTTATGTGTGAACAATACATTCATCTCTGCGATAGTATATCTGTTTAGTTTATGGGTGAGTTGTTTGTTGTATCCCCGGAGAAGCAGAGAGAATTTATTTGAAAGAACATCCCTGACTTGTGAAATAAAATGAATCACCTTTGCGGGTAATTTTAGCGTTGTCTTTTCATCCGGACTTTGATCCAGATTGCGGACAAGAAATACGCTTACATCCGGCCGGGTCCTGAGCGCTTCAATCAGGTTGGATTGGTAAGTAAATCCTCCTGTCCATGAACTGCTTCCACCGGGATAATTATATTGATTCTATTAAACATGAATGGCTTCTTGATATGCGTCCTGCAATGCTTCCTTCAGACTTCTTTTTGGCGACCATCCTGTGAGCGAAGTCGTCTTCGCAAGATTGGCACGCTGACGGTGTCTGTCTACTTTTCGTACCCGGTCAGGATGTTGAAATGCTTGAAGTGCCTTTCCTGAAATCTCTGCTATTAATTGAAGGATGTCTGCTACAGAATGTTCGGATTCTGTGCCGATATTGAAAGTTTCGAAATCATTCTTAAATTCCTGAAATCCGATCGTGGCAAAGGCTTCAGCAACATCCAATACATGAATGTAACTTCTCAATGGACTGAGGTTACCCAAAGCTATTTCTGTCTTATTCTCTAACACTTGCTGAAGAATATCCGGAACCAAATGAGCATTGGTTTCATGGGATCCGACTGTGTTAAAAAGCCTGCAGACTACCGATTTGAAAACTTTCCGTTCAGCATACAAACGGATCAGATCTTCTCCGGCGCGTTTGGTGATGCTGTAAATATCATGCGGAACGACAGGTGTGCTATTCTCCTTTAATTCCTCATCTACAATTTCATATACAGCACCACTTGAAGCGAAAATGAAGCGCTTTACGCCAACTGATTGAGCAGCCAGAATGATATTTTCAGTGCCTTCTATATTGGTACGAATAGCAAGTTCGGGTTTCTGTTCGCATGTTGGAATGTGATGAATGGCTGCGAGATGAAAAACAGTTTCCGGTTTGTATAATTCAAAATGGGTTTGTAATGCTGATTTGTCCAGAATATCGACTTCATGAATGTGTAGGGAAGGATTATTCTCCGGAAGAAATTTTCTCTTTCCATAAGAGAAATTGTCCAATACCACTACCGAAAATCCTTTGGAAAGAAGCAGTGTAGTGAGATGGGAACCAATAAATCCGGCTCCTCCGGTAATCAGGATGGTTGGCATTGTCAATGGATAGGTTGTTTGATTAAGCGGATACAGGTTTCACTGCGACAAAACTATACATTCTACCCGGAATCCTGCGTTCATCCAAGGGGCCGCCGAATCGGAATTGAACTGCTTTGCGGTAAATGTATTGGAAGGCTGGTAAATTACCTAATATCCCAAACTTTTGTTTGGCACGTGTATTCAAATTCTGGGTGAATTGACGTGGCAAGGAAGCCAATGTTTCCTGCGTCAGTGGCGCATAATTGATAACTGAATCAAAATGACGAAGAACCCGTATCGCTTTTAATCCGGCATGCTTCATTGCATGAAGATACTCCGCTTCAGTATAGGCATTTTCCCCTCCATAATATTCTTGCAAAGGATGGGCCTTCAGGAATATTTGCTTGTCATGATTGTTGTAAATCACATGATCCCTAAGCGTAAAAAGGAAACCTCCGGGTTTCAAAACCCTTTGGATTTCGGTTAAAAACTTGTCCAGATTTTGCGCATGATGCATGGCCTGACGTACATGAACGATATCGAATGTATTATTTTCGGCCGGAATAGCTTCGGCATAGGACTGAAGGATTGAAACTGTTTTTAATCCGTAATGTTCAGCCATTGATCGGATCGCTGCACAACCTACAGTCGGGCTGGGATCAGGCTCCAGGGCTGTGAGGGTGTACCCATTTCTTGCCAAAGCAATTGTACTCACTCCATTGCCAGAACCGATATCCAGAATTGTTGTAGCTGCCGGGGCGTGAGAACGAATCAGTTTTAAAGTAGCGTTGAATTCATCAGAGTTCTGAAATCGTTCCGCATTTGATACCAAATCACTGTCGAGATACGATTCATGCAGTACCTCCTGAAAAGATGGGAGAGTTCTCAAATGAATGATTGTCTCTTCCCATGTCATCGGGTACTTCGCTTTGTCAGAATGTAATTTTGATTCCGCTGACATTTCTACGACTTTTGATTTTTTGAGAAGGCAAGGCAACAAAGCGCGCGACAATGAGCCGCTTCATCAGTTCCTTTACCCTTACCGGTATGTGGATTGTAGGATTCTGCTTCACCGGCTTCGCTTGAATTGGAGATGATCCATCCTTCCTGTTTATATAAAAAATATCTTTCCTCACGTATTTTTCCCTGTGGTTCCAGCAAGATTTTAATTCGGGAAACCATTTCATCATCAAATTGCTGGAAGAAACCATGATTCTCAAATTTTCCATAAGGAAAAGTAATGCACAACATTCCGCCGGGTTTTAAAATCCTAAGCAATTCTGAAATTCCTTTTAAAAAGGAATAACTTTTTTCCTGAGTAGTATCCCTGCGTTCCAGATCATAGCCATAGATTGAATTATCCATGTCGATGTGTTCAAGTGTACTTTGACAAATAACTGTGTCAAATAATTCATTCCGGAACGGTAAATCCAGAAGGTCACCATAAACATAAGAAATTCGCCTCGATGAAAAATTATTGCTTTCAGGATAAAAAGTGAAAATGGTCAGTTCTTTTTCCTGTAATAAAGAATGTGAAACGAGCCTGGGATAATTAAATGTTGATCCGGCATCCAGAATTTTTTTACCGGAATTTTTTAGTTGTGCAAAGATCCATGGATATTCAACAATCCGGTCATCAATTTTTTGACCATAACCGGATGGAAGTCTGCCTTCTTCGATTCCTTTTAAAAATGCAGTGTCTTCCAAACATTCATTAATTCTATCCCATTTGTATTCTTCATACCCTGTCGTCCATGCTTTTTTGCCGGACAGTTGATACCGCAACAACCGAATTGATTTGCGGAACGATCGGTAAGTAGATTTGAAGAAGGATAACATTTGTCAAGTCTTGTTGGGGTTGTCAATTTTTTTTGAGCTCGGTTGATTGATCATTCAAACCATTTTGTCGATTTACCCCTTGGATAGGATAACAAAAACAAAGTGCTACGTTCAATAATATTCCTGAAATACCATTTTCGGAAGAAAGGTATTTTTATCAAAACAGATTTAACTTTCCATTTCCAGGAAATATCCTCCTTGAATACTTCCTTCCACATTTTCACCAATACCGAATTATCTTTATTCTGATAATAATGGTAATCAAATGCATCGATCAGGTTCGCTTTGAAAACGCTGAGTTTTTTTTCATATGGCAGTTCCATTTTGGGATCGTCGAGCATGTACCTGAACATTCGTGCTCTGCCCAAAGAAAAGTTACATTGATCCACGCTTCGCTGTTCTTCATGTAAAATAGCGCAACTCCAGACTTTATCAACTCGTAGAATAGCATTTTCAGAGGCCGGAGAATAGTTGGTAATCCGGATCCAGAAATCTGTGTCTGCAACCATATCAACATTCAGATTAAGTTTGTTAACCTGGAAGGCGCGTTTGAGAGAGAAAAATGTGGATCCCTGGGGAAAGTGATTCTTCAATGAAAATACATTTTTGCGATCCAGAAAACCAGTTTCTTCTTTTTGTACAGGTGGTGGACACAGGACCTCGAAAAGATTGCTGTCGATAGGGATGTGGAACCCTGCTAAAAGATTCAGTTGAGGATTTTCTGAATACAATTTAGCAGCATCCGTGAAAACTTCGGCATTTGAATAATAATCGTCTGAACTTTGAATCGCACAAATTTCACCACTTGCATGTTCGAGTGCTTTGTTTACACCGTCAGCAAAACCTTTGTCTTTCTCACAGTAAAACTGAATTCGTTTGTCTCTCAACACATATGCATTGCAAACTTCTGCAGTCTGATCCTTAGAATTTGCATCCTGGATAATGAGTTCCCAGTTTTGATAATTTTGTTTCAGTACACTCAGGATCGTATGTTCAATATACGCGCCTTGATTATAACTTGGAACAAGAATGCTGATTATAGGATTGTTCATGCCAAAAGATACTTACACTCAAATTATTTCTTTACAATAATCATAAAGCCGCTGAATTGCGAAAAGAACTTGAAACAATCTTTTCTGCCGTCAAAAAAATGATGATAGGCGAGTCGGTTGCCCAGGAGTGCAGGATGCCCGTAATCTTCCAGAATCATCACTCCTCCTGAAGAAAGCACAGTGTCGTACAATTCTTTCATCAGAAAAGTAGTCGCCCGGTAGGAATCGCAATCTACATAGATGAAGGATAGCTGTGCCGGCCGAACTGTAGACAGTGTTTCCGTAAAATCACCCTTCACCAGTTCTACATTTTTCCGATCCGTGAATTTGGCCTTCACCTCCTCAAAATTAACTTCATGTGTATCGCTCCAAAAAGCATCCACACCGATGGTCTCGACCGGAAATTTTTCGAAGGTATCGTACATGAACAGCTTTTTAGTATTTCCGGATGCTTCTAAAAGCAACGAAAGGAGGAAGCCACTGTGCCCTTTGTACGAACCGAATTCAGCGACATCACCGGGAATTTCATGTTGGTTGATGTACTTGATGATTTGACAGAGATCCATGTAATCCCGGATATCGCATTTTTTTTCAAATCGGGTGAGCGATCTTTTGTAAAGCTCAAAATAGTCTGTTTCGTCATTCAGCAATGGAGAAACAAAACCCAGACTATTCTGATGATCCTGTTCACTGGCAAATTCAAAATCTTCCCATGTATCACCGAGATAATCAAATGGAATATCTTTCAGAATTTCCGATGAAAACAAAAAGTCACTTATTTTATAATTTATTTTGTTCCGGAAATAAAATGAAAAGATCCCCAGGAATTCACCGGCTTCGGTTTCTCTTCTTTTTAAACTTGTTAGCTCCTGAAATGATATGCGTATTGGTTCCAAACCTTCACTTTCCAGTTGGAGGATTAGCTCTTTGAGGTTCGCATTTTCCGAATTTCCAATTACGACTATTTTTCTCTTCTCCTTAAAATGGTTTCTCCAGGATTGTGCCTGGAGAAAAAAGAAGCGCACAGCTTCTGCTTCGTTGCGGACATAAAATCGATTAACAAATTTCGAACCGAGTTTCTGCTTTTCAGATCCTGCAATCCATTTGTCGAAATAGATATTCAGCTTCAGTTTTAAAGCCAGAGCCAAATTGCCTTCGCGATAATATTTTCGAATTTTTCCAATCATGAACAGCAGATCAGGGTTTGTTTATTTAACGTTTGTACGGTATTGCCAGTTGGTTGTATGCCAGAGCAAGCCTTCATCTCCATCTTTTTCCTTGCGGATATAATTCAATTCAAGAACAATTTCATCTTCGGAATAAATAAGAGTATCATGATTCTTATCCTTTATTCCAAAAATAATATCATACACCCCGGGGGAAAGGGAAGGCAAATCAATCCGGGTATCTATGGTGAATTTGCCATTCGCTGGATTGGGTAATTTGAACTGAAGATCATCGTTGGAATGCGAAGTAAAAATACGAGATCCGTCTTTTGTCACCAGCGCCAAACCGATAACAAGATTTTCTATGGGTTGCGACAATTCAAGCTCAAAGCGTAGTGTCGGATTGTCACCGTATGAATAGGTGTTTACTTTTTCTTCTTGTGCATCGATCCAATACGGCAACTTCAGGTTTATTTTCCCATCCTTCGATTGAATAAATTCTCTTACATTTTCTGCATGGTGCTGTGTTGTTGCCAGGTAATGTTCCACTACTTTGGCACTGGGTCCAATCATCTCTACCTGTCCTTGTTTTATCAGAATGGCTTTGTGACAAAGACTTTTTATTGCACCCATATTGTGGCTGACAAAAAGAATTGTGCGGCCGCTATTTGCTACCTCATCCATTTTACCCATACATTTTCTTTGGAATTCCGCATCACCAACGGCAAGAACTTAATCAATGATTAGAATTTCCGGTTCCAAAAATGCAGCAACAGCAAAAGCTAAACGTAGTTGCATGCCACTTGAATAATGTTTGAGAGGAGTGTCCAGGAATTTTTCTACACCTGAAAAATCAACGATGGCATCAAACTTTTTTGTAATCTCTTTGCGCTTCATTCCCAGAATGGAGCCATTGAGAAAAATATTTTCTCTCCCGGTAAGTTCCGGATGAAATCCGGTTCCAACCTCTAATAAACTGGCAATTCTGCCACGGGAAATTATTTTTCCACTGGAAGGTGGAGTGATTCTCGAAAGAATCTTCAATAGCGTGGATTTTCCGGCTCCATTTTTTCCTATAATGCCGATAGATTCACCAGGTTCAATAGAAAATGAAATATCTTTCAATGCCCAGAACTCTTCCGATGTAACGGTACTTCGAAACCGTAGCATATTTAAAAGCCTTCCCTGAAATGTCAGATATGGCGACAGTTCGTGTGAGATCCTGAATTTTTTGGAAATATTTTGGATTTCAAGGATGGGCTTCATCAGGCAAGGTCAGCAAAATAGTGTTCGGTCTTTCTGAAATAAGCCATGCCAACAACAGAGAACAAAAGTGAAACAGTCAAACTTTTCACGACAAGTAGATAATCAATACTTGTATTTGAAAAAGCAGCTCTGAAAGTGTCAATTGCACCGGACATCGGATTCAGAATTTGTAAAGTCTCACGAACCCAACCATTGGATATAATACTCACCGGATAAATAACCGGGGTAAGAAACAAAAGAAATTGAACCATGAAAGGAATGACGTACCTGAAATCACGGTATTTAACATTCAGAGCAGATAAAAAACTCCCCAAACCAAAAGTAGTCATCAGTGTAATGAGCAAACTTAAAGGTAATCCCACAAGTAAAGTGGAATAGGAAACATCTGTATGAAAATACAAGAGCATACCAATGAGAATAATAAAGGTCATCAGGTAATCTACCAATGAAGCAAGGATGGCTGACACAGGAATGATAAGACGGGGAAAATATATTTTCTTGATGATATTGGCATTGTTCACCATGCTGTTGCCGGCATTACTGATTCCGCTGGAAAATACATTCCAGAGCATCAGGCCGGTAAAAACAAAAATAGGGTAAGGCATGTTTTCTGATGGGACCTTCAAAGCATGATTGAAGAAAAATGTAAACACAACCATCAGGAGAAAGGGTTGCAATATTGCCCAAACTGCCCCCAACACTGTTTGCTTGTATTTGATCTTAATATCCCGCCAGGTAAAGAAGAAAAAAAGTTCATGAAAATCCCATAACTCTTTAAGGTCCAGACCTAAACGCTGTGCGGGTTTAATTTCGTATTCCATAAAAGCGACAATGACCAAATGTAACGGAATGAGCCGAATTGTCAAAGTAATGAAAAAAAATAAACCCCGGTTTTCCGGGGTTTAGCGATACGAAATCAGTTTTTTGGAGTTTGTTTTACAATCCTTCTTGTTTGTTCTTCATCCCTGAATTGAATGCGAATGGAATAAACACCATCCGAAAGACCAGATAAATCACTTCGAACTTCAAGAAGTCCTTTGTTCGCTGCTCCTGTGTACAGGTTGCTTATTATTTTACCGGTGAAGTCGAAGAGATCGATGGATACATTGTCTTCAAATGGCAATACTACACGAACCGATACAACATCAGTGAAAGGATTGGGGGTAGGGGTTAACAATTGCAAGATTGGATGTTCTGTTGAAGCAACGTTCATTGTTGGATTGAACATTATCTGTTTCTCCATTTGGATCATTTGCTTTCACGCAATAGTAATTGAAATTTGAATTTGCAGATATTAAAAAGGCGGCTTTGAAAGAATAACTTTGAATACCTGCCGGACCATTTGGAATTAGTGATTCATATTTTTCTTTGATAGTAGTTCCGTCTTCAAGTCTTGCCTCCATGTTCACTTTGTTAATTTCTCGTGTGCCCTGATTTGCAATCCGTGCGACTACATAGAAGTAGTTTCCATCGACATAGGAGGAATCGCCGGTGATCGCAATATCCAGAACAGGCTTAATCACATAGATACTTTTTTCAACCGAATCAATACAACCATATGCATTGGTAACATATTGATGAATCACAAATATACCTGTGTCTTGATAAATGTGAGAGGGTTCATGTGTACTACTTCCTGTACTATTATCTCCAAATTCCCATTGATAGAAGGATCCTCCTGTGGAGAAATCAGTAAACTGAACATCGAGCGGTGGGTTTCCAAACTGTGGATCAAAACTAAAATTAGCTGTTGGCAGCGGATAAACATGGACCGCTTGTGTGATACTATTTGTGCACCCGATATCTGATGAAATCATCAGTGTAACTGCATACGTTCCTGTGTCTGCAAATGTATAGGAAGGGTTTTGTACAGTATCCAATGATGCAACACCTGCAATACTCCAGTCCCAATGCAAGATGCTTCCATTGTTGATGCTGCTACTATCCTGGAATTGGTAACTGTTGTTCACGCAGATGGGTTGAATTTTGAAATCTGCAACCGGGATCGGACTTACCGTGACTTGTTTATTCGATGTACTTGCACATCCTGAGAATGCATAAACTGTCAGCGTTACAGTATAGGTTCCCGGGAAAGCATAAAAGTGTGCCGGTTCCTGAAGTTGATTGGTCTGGTTATCCCCAAAATTCCACACGTATGCACTGTCCAGAGAAGATCCGGGATTAAAGAATTCCATCAAATCTCCATCGCAAGTTGGTGAATAGGTAAACTGTGATGGAGCGGAAGGAAAAATTTGCACCGTATCAACAGTCGTATCACTGCATCCGAAATTTGTTGTAGCGATAAGAAATACAGAATACGTATTGAGTGTTGAATAGGTATGTGTTGGGTTAACCAGATTACTGATGTTGTTTGGATTTCCGAAATCACCGAAATTCCATGTAAAATTTGCAAGACTTGACAATGAATCTGTTGTACTTTGGTTGTTAAAGACAACTGCCTGTCCCGAACATGGATTACTAAAAGTGTATGCAGCAGTGGGTATGGAATGCACAGGAACCTGCAACGTATCCGTTCCAATACAGCCGAAGTTGGTAATTACTGTTAGTGCAACAGGAAAAGTTGCGGCAGAATCATATGTGTAAAATGCTGTATTGGGTGCACCCGAAAAATCTCCGGTTCCAAAATCCCAGGATGTACTGTCGATAGTACTTCCGGAAGGTACAAGACTGATATTATTGAATTGAGTAGTATTTCCCAAGCAAACATCTGTGAATGTAAATGAAGCTACCGGACTTTCAACAACATCAATTGTTTGCTGGTACATTGCACTCGGACAACTCGACGGTGAATACACAATCAATCGAACAATGTTGGGACCGGATGTAGTAAAAGTATGCACAGGATTGGGTATGGAATCAAATGTGTTATCACCAAAGTCCCAATACCATCCTGACAAAGTATCACCGGAAACACTGGACAAATCCTGAAATTGTACCTGGTTGTTCTGACATGCATTAACATTTGTGATGGTAAAATCCGCTGTAGGAATGGTGTTGATCTTAATATCTTTCTGAATCGTATCAATGCAACCATTGCTGGCCGTCACAATCAGGTTCACAAAATAATTTGCAACAATAGCAGGGTAGGTGTGCTGCGGGTTTACTTGTGTATCAGTATTTCCATCACCAAAATCCCAGGCATAACTCTGGATTGGACTTTGCGAATTCGTCGCGTCAATGAATTGAACAGCCTGGCCAACACACGTATTGGATTCTGTAAAAAATGCTTCCGGCTGGAAATTTATATTCAATGTGGTGCTGGCACTGTCGGTACAGCCGCTGTCTGATGTTACAGTAAGTACAACATCAAAAGTTCCGCCTACCGGGAATACATAAGACGGATTCTGAACATTGGCAGAATCACCATTTCCAAACATCCACGTCCATGCTGCCAATGTACCGGATGGAATCGTCGATTGATCGGTGAAAGGAATTAATGTTCCGGCACATGCAGTTCCGGAGCTGAATGAAACAATTGGTTTTGGTCCAATGTAAATTTGCCTTTGAAGAGTATCTGAACAACCTGAACTTGCTGTTGTAACAAGAGTAACTACAAATGTTCCTGACGTAGCATACTGGTTAACCGGATTTTGAGTTGTCGACGTATTCAAATCACCAAAATCCCAATCCCAAGCAGTAATTGTGCCTTGTGAAAGCTGGGATGAATCCATGAACTGAGTTGCATCCCCGAAACAAAGTGCTGTTGCATTGAAAGCAGTTTGAGGAGCAAAATTAATGGTTATCGAATCCGTATAATATTGTGTATTCCCGCTTGCATCTGTTGCCTTAAGTGAAACATATTTTGGTCCACCACTTGACCATGAACAGGATGGATTTTGAAGTGTGCTTGTCGCCGGATTCGCACCACAATCATTGTTCAATTGAATCACACCACAACTGTTGCCGCCAAAATTACTTGTCAATAAATAAAAAGTGGAACCGTCTTTTACCATCGAAAGATACAAACCGGATGAACTGTAACCGGTCAGTGAAAGCACGTTACAAAGCGGACTTGTATTGCTAAGATCTGAACCAAAATTCAAGCAAAGGATTGCACCACTGGAATTCTGAACCATAGCACCCCAGTTTTTTCCATCGAAGCCGATTTTCACATTTTGTGGAAAGCTTACCAATGAATTCACAGGAGTAAGGGTCGAAACAGTGGGTGCATTCGTAAGCGCAGTTCCAAAATCCAGCCTGAAAATCGCGGATGCTGAATAACTACTCGCAAAACCAACCATTGATCACAGTATTTTACAATATCTACATCAAACAAAAGTGATGCACCGGGAACAGAAATTGTGGATGTAGTAGGAGTATTGGTGATTGAACTTCCGTAATTAAAAACTTCTATTGTAGCGTTGGTATTGGCAATGAACAAAAACAAATTTCCATTGTCTTGAATTGCATTTAAAAAGAATGCGCTGCTTCCCAACTGTGCATATACTGTCGATGTTGATGTCGGTATATTTGTAAGACTATTTCCAAAATCATAACGGATAAGTTTCGCATTTCCCTGGCATGCTAAAAGTCCATACCAATTGCCCCCTTCCTTTATCAATTCGAGATTGGAACGTCCCAGGCCCGCGGAAATCTCGCCACCAATATTTCCAAGATTCGTGGTAACTGGAACATTCATCAGCGAAGAACCAAAATCCAGTCTGACAATCGTACCATCCCCATCATTATTCACAAATGCGAACCAATTGCTTCCATCGAACACAGGTGTAATCCCCAAAGGATTCAGGAAGGGTAATCCCAGATTCGTCGCGATAGGAACGGCATCAAAGTCCCCTCCGCAAAAGTCCCATTCATAGGACGTCGCCCCACTCGATGTATTGGTAAAGGACACACTTTGATTCGCGCATCCCGCACTCCCAATTGTAAATCCCGGAGTCGGACATTGACCAAAAAGCTGAATGGATACAAGAGCTAAGCTTGTGGCAAGTGTAAGTTTTCTTCTCATCTGTAATTCTCTGATTTTGACAGAGTTTCTATATTACGGATTCAGAAGTCAAAAGTTTAATCCAAATTGATTTTTAACCAACTGAAAGTTAGGTTATTAGCTAAGAAAAAATAGCTTTGCAACATCCTGCTCATGAATTCTTCCTGCTCTCTTATTATTCACCTCGAGATGTAGTCCGATAATTGACTTTATGGCAATCATCAAAGCCTTCAGCCTGCCAAAACCTTTCTGATGCATATACGTATAGTAGCCGCTTTCGAAAATTCTTTTCCAATCCTGGACAAACCAAAATGGAAACAGGAGATAGACATACAAATGAATGAGAAAATTATTTTTATACAGAAAAGGATAAGAGAGACAGGCAATTTCATTCTTCAATACAATTTCGAAAACGCCTTTTCTGAAACTTGATAGTGTAGCCTGCCATTTTTTCGGATCAGCGGAATTTCGGATTCCTGCTTGTTTCGGAGAAAAATTATCTCCATGCCATGTCATTCCACCAAAACTTGTTTGCAACAGGGAATCAACATACTGTATAGAAATCAGATCACAGAGATGTTTCAACATCGTGATTCTCTCACGTTGGAAATCTTCCAGTCGAATGAGTACGAAATACTTTGGAAATTTCAGAGCAACACGAAGAAGCCGGGTATACCAGAAATAACAAAGTTGGGCATACATTCCGGGAATATATCGATGTCCGTCATCCGCATGCATCTTGTTCTCGATTCGCTTTTCTTCCCAATTCCGAATTGCAATAAAATTCGGAACGCGGATCACGAAGCATACAAAGTATTTTGCACGAAGGCCAGTCGTTAACAATATTTTCGATTAAAGAATCATCCGGTTCGGAGGTGTGCTCATGGCAATAGATAACTTTGATATTCTCGATATCCGTTTTAAATTGTTGAGCAATTGAAAATTGGATTGCAAGAAATGTTTTTTTACTATTCGTAAATTTATTATTGAGCAATTCCACAGTTACTCTGCTGATTCTCTTGCAATCGATCGTAATTTGCTGATCGAACTTATCGCCTAAATACTGACCGATATTATAAGGCTCCATTTCTTTCACCCAGGAAACAAGTTTCGTCTCAATAATGGTGGAAGAATCCTCAGGATTTTTCAGGATTGCCGGCCAGATGTCAAGATAAAAATTCAGAATTCCGGGATAAGCCAGAATCGAAGGATGGTTGTCGAATAAACTATGCAACAACATCGACCCACCGCGGCCAATGACCATTTGAAACACAACTTTAATTTCGTTGTTTTCGGTTCTCTTGCAAAAGTTATCAAAGGATCTGTCAAGCATTTATTTTGCAGGTGCCGGGATCCAGCTTTTACCTTCATCAATTAACTGTTCACATACCCTTAAATCATTTTCGTTATCGACTTCATACCATTCACCTTTGACCGCGACAGTATGAATATGAATTCCGGATGCAATCAATCCGTTGAGTAAGCGCGTTACGTCAAGTTTATCGACGAAAGCAGGTTCCAGTGTTTGCAGATAATCGGATATTTTACGCCAACCTTCAGGAGTAATTTTAAGCAAACCCATATATTGCCCCTGAACCTGATCCAAGTGTGTGGGTTTACCACCAATTTCAATCAACAATCCTTCCTCATTAAAAATAAATGTTTCCGCATCATCGAATGGATTATCGAACCGCGCCTGCCAGATCTCTAACCATTCTGTATTGTAGGAAATCACAATATCACCTTGCGCCGAAGAAATGATTTTTGCTGTTGCCGCCGGGTAAACGATATCAGAATAACTGATGACCGTTGTGTCTTTCTCTAACCAGCTGGATGCACAACACAGGGAATAAACCATGTTTGTTTCGGCCCAGCGGGTATTTTCAAAATATATCAGTCCTTCAGAAGGAAGTGTGTGTCCGAGGTAACCTCTCACAAGTCCGATGTCATGAATGCCTGAAGAATGCAAACTCTCCAAAATCCATGCTAGCATTGGTTTCCCGGCCAGCCTCGTCATGCATTTTGGTTTATCTGAAGTTTGCGCACCCAGGCGTGAGCCACGACCTGCAGCAAGTATCAATCCATTCATGAATTAAATTTATTTCGAAAGATGGTGATATCCTCTTTTCTGAATTCAGGATAGCGTTCGGGATGCCATAATATTCCGGAAAAATTAAGCGAGTCATGATGAAATGCTTCACAGGTTCCATCTTCCGCTTCCAGCAAACATTTCAAGGATGCACCTAATTTTTTTATGCCAAAATTATGGTAAGAATTTACTTCCTTAATTAGTTTCCAGTCTGCATCTGCAGCAGGTGTTGGTAGGACATTGTGTTTCGGAATCACATGTCCTGAAATTTTTTCTATTTGAGAACCAAAATGCTGTGCAAGCAATTGCCCTCCTTTACAAACTCCAATCAAAGGGATGTTCCAGTTGGAAGCCAGCCGGATCAATTCGAGTTCATACAGCTCACGGATCTCATTCTGTGGACTTGGGTCAAAAGAATAAAGATCGTTTCCTCCGGAAAGAATAATCCCATCCGGTTCGATTTCGTGAATATATTCCTTTGCCGGAATCGTGTAATGTACCGGGATAAGTAGAAGATTACAGGCAGTCGCAAATTTCCCCACTCAAGATCAAGACTTGCCTGAATTTCATTGTATCAATTGATAATTTTCACAAGTTTATTTCCGCAATCGATTTCAAGAGTATTGGCAGTACTCCACATTTTGTAATTGTTTTCGCCACAACCGATAATTGCCGGGAGCCTTAATTCCGCACAGCGAATAGCCATGTGTGAATTTACTCCACCATACAACGTAATAAGTCCGGCAATATTTTTGGAAAAAAGCCAGTCAAACCCGGGATCAGCGCTTTGCACACAAACAATTTTACCTTCTAAGGAAGAATTAAATAAATTTTCCTGTGTCTCAACAGCTGCTACAATATTTTTATGTGTGATATAATTTGGTTCGTCATTACCGGAGTAGAATTGATAAACATCTTCCGGTTTAGTAATGAGATATGGAAGTTTAATGGCTAACAAAATTGAATGGAGCGATTTGTTCTGGTTGATATTGCTCATCAAAATTTCTTTCACATCACGTTCGTCAACTGAGGAATACAATTTCAGGAGGACTGAAATATCGACGTGTGCCAGGTCGCTTCGTGGAATGGATAAATATTCTCCAAATCCGGCAATCAGTTCCAGGATATCACTCAGGCATTTGGTAAATACAAATTTTGAATGCTCTCTCGCTTCAATTGCTGTGGTGATGAACTCGATCAGTTGAGTAGCATTAACACCAATTTTATTTTGTTGAAGAGCAAGGTCCAATTTCTCTAAGGTTTCTTTTCTGAATGCAAAAGGAACAGTTGAAGTTTTCTCATTTGGAGCACTTTGATTTTCCGAAAACGCGAAATATTTGTCAAATGCAACATCGTAACGATCAGATAAGATATCGTAAGTGCCCGGACGCAAATGTCCGTACTTTTTTAAAAACTCACTTTTGTTGAGCGTTCCCGATTGAAACTTCTGATGATCCGTTTTTAATTGTTTGGAAACTGTATTCAATTCGCCCAGAAACTGATCATACTCGGAAGCTGAAATGATTTCAAGATTCAAACAGGACTTTAAAAATTGCATTCCAATAAATGCTGCCCTGGCCAAACCGGCGAATGGCAGAGTACCGTATCTTTTGCATTCTTCAATCAACCAATAGATTTTATCAACCTGGCTCATTTCACTATCCAGAATCGCCTGGCGTCGCTGATCGAGCACATTAATTTTCTCAATGTCTTTCTTATAAATTCCGTTCGCCGGATGGATAATGGAATTTGTAAGATCCAAAAGAGCTTTCTGCAGGATGTTGATTTCGGACGGAGTAAAACCAAATTCACTCAAACGGGAAATGCGTTGCTCCAGGTCCAGATTGGTGCAGGAATACACAATATTGAATTCAATTTTATCATGATCTGATGGATAGTCTTCCAATTGGCGGATATAATAATTGGCAAGCTTATGAGACAATTCATCCGGTACTTTTGCCGGGATAAATGAATTGAAACTGACTCTGACATCGACATAAGGTTGTCCGAAAAGAGATATCAGCAAGGGGAAGCTCCGTAAGTTTTTATATCCGTAATTATTCCTTTGATATGCCCAGATAGAATCTGTAATTAATTCCTTATAAAGTGAAAGCGCCAGCATTCCAGGCTTGGTTCCTATTATTTCAGCCGGATTCCAGTCCGGCATGATCCCGAGGACAGTTTTGGAACCATAAAGATTCGGATGTGGCAGATTTAATTTTTGTACTTTTTTATAAATTTTTAAAAGAAAATTTTCATAATCTTCAACAAGTCTGTTTTTTAAGAGTATTCCAGTCAGTTTACGAACCTGAAATAAAACCAATCGATCCTGATCATCAATTGCGAATTCAATATCCAGAGCATTCTCGCCTGTCAGAATTTCAAGCTCCTGCATCAGCGAGACGACCTTTTCAATTGATTTATTACCGATTGCTCCGGTAAACTTTTTCCAACGATAAAATGTCTTTAAATCTTTTCCATTCCCGCCTGTTACTGTATTCGTAGTCGAATTGCTTTCATCATAGTTGACAACATAATAGTCGTTGCCTGTGTCAATGTCTTTGGTAAAGGCGACTCCACTCATTCGTATGCCGACGAGATGTTCTTGCACAAGAATTTGTTCTGAGCCGGGATTTTGTCCGTAAGAACGTATCACTTTTTGAATGGATTCAAAAAGCAATGCCTTGTCATCAACAGGAATATTTCCGATGGAAAGAAAATGTCCCGCATTGGAACTTTCTGAAGTGTCTTCTGAACTTGCAGAGCTTCGAACTATAAATAGTCTTGCAGCTCTAAGATAATTTTTAATGGCATCACAAACTGCATCAGGCGATTGATTCCAATCATCAGTCGTAAATACATATGCATCCAACACAAGAGCAGTTTTTAACTTCCCCTTGAGTACCTGTAATGTCTCCGCTTTTGTGCCGAACTTTATCATCTTTTATTTTAAACTCTTCGCGGTCCAGGCTCTGGTTTTGTAGGGAACTACAATTTCTTTCATACCGGATATTTCATTTTCAATCATCCTGATAATTTTAGCCCAGGTTTCAGGTCCGGCTTGTGCCTGAATATCGTTTGTCGAATGCCATGCACCCATGTAACGTTCCACACTCATAACCACATCATATTCCTGTTCCATGTACACAACATCTGTAAATTTTCCACTGGATGCCAATGCTCTGCTTAACGTTTTTGTGAATTCTCCCGAACCGGATGAAACTCTTTTCAAAGAAGGTACAAATTGACGAATTTGATTTTCGATCGAAGTGTGCAATTCACTTACTTCCAAATTTCTTGGATTCCAGATAGCAGTGAAAAATCCCCCAGGCATCAACACCCGTTGAAATTCTTCCAAACCTTTCCTGAAATCTACCCAGTGAAAGGAAGAGCCCATCAGCAACCAGTTGACTGAATTCGTTTCTAGTCCTGTTTCTTCTCCGCTTCCTTTTTGCCAGTTTACATTCTTTCCGCTTGTGTAGCGTTTTCCTTCTTCCCGCATGGCATCGTTCGGTTCAACGGCAGTGATCGGGTAACCCAGACTGGCGAGGTTCTCTGTCAGTTTACCGGTACCTGCACCAACATCAGCTATTTTTAACGAATCAAAAGATTCCAATGCATGTTCTGCAATGTATCGAAGGATAACTTCAGAGTATCCGGTTCTGTGAATGTAACTTTCAGCAAGTTTTGTGAAGTCTCCTTGTTTCATGATTGAATTGTAAATTACAAATTAACTTTTGAATAATGGATGAAGCAATTTCCGGTAACTGTTTTAAATTAAATTCATGAATTGTAAGGAACGGATCACTCGGTTTGTCATAGTCCTGATTAATGCCAACTACATTTTCTGTTTTTCCTTCCAATGCACTGGAGTATAATTTATTTTTATCCCTGTGTATCAGTGATTCCATTGGGATGTCCAGGAAAATTTCAAAGTACTCGACGTTGAGCCTGCGGTTCAGTTCATGTATTTCTTTAAACAAAGACATTGTAGCGCACACCACATGAATATTTTCATTGACCAGGAAATGACACAATCGGCTGAGTCGTTTTGCATTCTCCAGTCGTTCTTCTGAAGTATATCCGGTAGTTCCGCCAAAAATTTCCCGCAGATGATCTCCGTCAATCAGCACAACATTCGGATATGCTTTTTTTAGCTGGTTGTAAACTTCTTTTGCCAGCGTGGTTTTTCCCGAACCTGCAAGTCCGGTTATCCAGATGAGCCTTGCCATTAGTGAATCAGTTTTTTCAGAATATTTTGGAATCTTTGAATTTTCCCGGGACCGGACAATGATCGAAAATAATCTTCAAGGGATTTTCTTGCGATTGAATGTTCTGTTAAATTACCAGGATAAATATAATTTTCTGCGTGTTCTGACATACTAAGAATCTGATCCTGGATTCTTTTGGGAAGTTCCGGAGTCGAATAATGAGTGCCACTTCCATCCTGACCAAAATTCACTGTCAATGATTTTGCCGGATAGAGTGTTAATCCTTTCCGAAGAAATATGGACGCGTACCATTGAACATCCCATGTGTCAATCTCACCATCCCTTTGTTGCTCGAGCATTTTAAAAAAATCCAGGGATTTATTAAAATTAAATTCAGTTTTCTGACCGTTAGAAGAAATTTCATTCAGGAGGGAATTCACGTCACTTCGATAATGCTTCCAGGCTCTTGACCATGTTGCCCAACCCCAGGCAGCACCGGTAGAAAGAAAATACGTTTGATTCATTTGGGTTTCAAACGGATAGGAGTAAGCTGAAATTGTCATGACTTCCGGTACATCATTGAAATGTTCCAGAGCCTGATTACAGTATTTCAGAAAGTACGGAGATGTATGAATGTCATCCTCAACAATGATCGCATTTTCATATGTTGTCAGGACTTTCGATATACCACGATACAAGGCATGCGAACATCCCAGATTTTTTTCACTGAATTCCAGAGTGATTTTACGAAACCTGAATTTTTTTTGAAAGAGTTTTCGCGTTTCTTCAATCACTTGTAGTGTGGCATCACTAGCATCAGCTCTGGGACCATCCGCAAAAACTATGAGCTCAGACTGGTCTGCATGAATATTTGAGGACAACGCATCAAGCGTTTTCAGAGTATGGTCAGGTCTGTTGTAGACAAAGAGGACAATGGGAGCAGTCATTGAAATAATTTGAATTAACGGGAAGATAGAACTTGTTGTTCCAACCCGCGCAGAAAATCTTGATAAGTATTTCGGATGCCCTCTTCCAATTCAATTTTTGCTTTCCAATTCAAGGCATGAAGTCGGCTGGAATCGAGAAGTTTCCGGTAGGTTCCGTCTGGTTTAGTTGTATTAAATTGAATCGACCCTGAATAACCGGTGATGTTCATGATCAGTTTTGCGAGATCTGCTATGCTGATGTCTTCGCCAAATCCGATATTCAGAAATTGTTTTTCATTATAGTTTTCCATCATGAAAACACAGGCACTCGCCAGATCGTCTACATGCAGAAATTCACGCTTTGGATTTCCTGTTCCCCAAACTTCCACACTAGTATCGCCGTTCAGTTTTGCATCGTGAAATTTTCTGAGTAGGGCAGGCAATACGTGCGAATGTTCCAAATGGTAATTGTCATTCGGTCCATAAAGATTCGTTGGCATTGCAGAAATAAAATTACACCCGTATTGATCACGATACGCTTCGCACAATTTTATTCCGGCAATCTTTGCAATGGCATAAGGCTCGTTTGTTTGCTCAAGAAAACCCGATAACAAAAGGTCTTCATTCATCGGTTGCGGTGCATTTTTCGGATAGATACAGGACGAACCAAGAAAGAGAAGTTTTTTTACTTTCGATTTGTAGGCAGCATCGATTACGTTTAATTCAATAGCAAGATTGTCGTATATAAATTCTGCCCGATAAATATTGTTCGCATGGATACCTCCAACTTTTGCTGCAGCGAGGAATACCAGGTCAGGATGGTTCTGTTCAAAAAAATGTTGAACAGCAGCCTGATTTCTCAAGTCCAGTTCAGCCGAACTTGCAAGAAGCAAATTGGTAAAACCCAAACTTCTCAGGTGTCTGACAATGGCAGAGCCAACCATACCATTGTGGCCTGCAACATAAATCTTGTCTTGTTTATTCATTGTAATTAAAAACCTTATGACCGCCTTCTTTCAAATATTTGTCTTTTCGGAAAAGATCAAGATCCGAAGTCATCATTTCTTTTACCAACATGTCCAGTGTGTACACCGGTTTCCATCCGAGTTTTTCCTGAGCTTTTGTTGCATCACCAAGAAGTAATTCAACTTCTGTGGGACGAAAATACCGCGGATCGACAGACATCACAAGTTTGCCTGCTGGCAATTGATATTCCGGAACAGAACACGACTGAACATATGCTTTTTCTTCCAGACCGCTACCTTTAAATTCTACAGTGATACCTACTGTCTGAAAAGATTTTCTCAGAAATTCTCTCACCGGAGTTGTTGTACCGGTTGCAATAACAAAATCTTCCGGTTTTTCCTGTTGCAACATCAACCACATGGCCTCAATATAATCCTTTGCATGCCCCCAGTCTCTTTTGGAATCAAGATTCCCAAGAAACACCTGATCCTGGAGACCCAAAGCAATTCGTGCAACAGCACGAGTTATTTTTCGGGAAACAAATGTTTCCCCACGCATGGGTGATTCGTGATTGAAGAGAATTCCGTTTACGGCAAACATTTCATATGCTTCCCTGTAATTTACGGTTATCCAGTAGGCATATAATTTTGCTACAGCATAAGGAGATCGGGGATAGAAAGGTGTTCGCTCAGATTGAGGAACTTCCTGAACCAATCCATACAACTCAGAAGTAGATGCCTGATAGATTTTGGTTTTTTTAGTGAGTCCCAATAAACGTACTGCCTCCAAAATCCGGAGTGTTCCGATTCCATCTGCATTTGCTGTGTATTCCGGAGTTTCAAAACTTACTTTAACATGAGACATTGCACCGAGATTGTAAATTTCATCAGGTTGTGTCTCCTGAACAATACGAATCAGATTCGTACTATCTGTGAGATCTCCATAATGCAATTTGAATCGTACATTTTTCTCGTGGGGATCGTGATACAAATGATCAATCCGGTCAGTATTGAACAATGAACTCCTGCGTTTGATGCCATGGACATCATACCCTTTTTTCAAGAGGAATTCAGCCAGATAGGCGCCATCTTGTCCGGTGATTCCGGTGATCAGTGCAACTTTCATAGATATGATATTTGCTGCCCTTCTACAGCTTGATTTGTAATCTCAAAGATACAAATTATTTGCACTGAACTGGGCAATTATCCTGCGAATTGAGCTGTAAATGGATGTTTTTTAGTTTGGTTCATTGTGAATCACAATGCTGATTTTTCTGATTTCCTAATCGTACTTTTTGCACATTTGTAAAAAAAATAGATGCTGAAAGGAGCTTTGAAATTAGTGTTTGCGACCAATAATTTACACAAATTAAAAGAAGTCGAACAACTTCTGCCACCGAATGTGCATTTGATCAGCCTGCGGGAAATTGACGGAACTGATGACCTTCCTGAAACCGGTGTCCATCTGGAAGACAATGCCCGTCAAAAAGCGAGATATATACATGATAAATTCGGAATGGATTGTTTTGCTGATGACACAGGACTGGAAGTTGAAGCTTTGGATGGAAGACCTGGCGTTTATTCAGCGCGTTATGCCGGACCTGCGTGCAACTCCGAAGAAAATATCAGAAAGGTTCTCACTGAAATGAATGGTATTCAAAATCGCAAAGCAAAATTCAGAACCGTGATTGCTCTATATATCAATCAGCAGGAATTTCTTTTTGAGGGTTCGGTGAATGGTAATATTACTGAAACTCCGTTTGGTACTGAAGGATTTGGATACGACCCGATTTTTCTTCCGGAAGGGGATACACGAACTTTTGCACAAATGAGTTTAAAGGAAAAGAACAAATTCAGTCATCGCGCCAGGGCAATTCAAAATTTAGCCGGATTTCTTTCCGGCAACGATGAAGAAAAATAGGGTGTAGCAGCCTCAGGCTTTCTCCTTTTTAACTTTTACCGTTCGCGCTGCATAATAAAACAGTGCAAACATCAATACCACATAGACAGAAAAAATGGCTGTATAGGTATGTGTCCATTCACGAAGATATTTTTCGATGATTACCACAAGAAGCAGCGATAACAATGTCATGAACCAAAAAACCATCGCTACTTGTCGGTCGCTTAGGCCGAGATAGGCGAGGGCATGTGTGGTGTGATCCTTGCCACCAACAAAAGGACTCTGACCTTTCATCAGTCGATTGATGACAACAGTTGTCGTATCAATGATTGGCATGAGGAACACGATCAATGGCAAAAGCAGGTTTCTTGCACTGATAAGATCTCCGGAAGGAGGTTCTGCATTCCATAAATATTTTATTCCTATAGCAGCAAGAAAGACACCTAGGAACTGACTCCCGGTATCACCCATATACATTTTCGAAGGATGCCAGTTGAAATACAGGAATCCAATCAATGCAGCCATTACTCCTATAAGGATCATGAAATAGACGCTGCCAAATTCCTGATGGAAAGCCATGACCGCAAGAGCGGAAAGGATTATTGAAATGGATACGGTCGTGGTGATCGCGTCCATGTTGTCGAGCATGTTAAGGGAATTCATGATACCTACCACCCAAAAGATTGTGATCACATAATTCACTGGTTCCACATACGATAAGGTGATTTCTGTACCGGTTACCATCAAAATCACAGCGCATGTAACCTGTGTCAGAAATTTTAAAAACGGTTTGGTATTGTATGCATCATCCGCCAGCCCAAGTAAAAATCCCAGCATCGTTGCCAACAGGATACCAATAAATTCTTTACTCAGAAATACCTGATTGCTATCAAAGAAAATGGAGTAGGTGATTACCGATAAGAGATAGATAATGTAAAATGAAAAACCACCGACAGCAGGTTTGGATTGTGAACCCCAGCGTATAACTGTATCGTCCTGATTGCGGATTCCCAGTGTTCTCACGAACTTCAGAAACAAACGGTTGATCAGAAAAGAAAAAATTATAGATACGAGGAAAAACAAGCCATGTACAGTGATAAGATAATGGCTGGTTTGATTCATTTGTTCGTGCGAAATTGGATTTTAATTATGGGCAAAAATATAAATTTTGGATTCTTCAATAAGCTACATTGGCGATTTGCCATTAACTGTGGGTGTATCCATGGATTTCGTTGGTGATTATTCCTGGCGAATGTGATGCATGTATTCTCTAAAGGTAGGAAGCAGTTTATCCTTTCCTGAAACAATGGGATTTGTTATACCCCAATTGATGTTTAATTCAGGATCATCAAACCGGATTCCGCGTTCGTGCTCCTTGCTATAAGCAGCACTCACTTTGTAACTGAAGACAGTATCTTGCTCCAAAACAGAAAATCCGTGTGCAAAGCCGGGAGGAATCCAAAGCATACGCAAATCATTGGAATTTAATTCCATTGCATAATGCCGTCCGAATGTTGGCGATTCAGGCCGAATGTCCACAGCAACATCCATCACTCTGCCCTTTACAACTCTCACCAATTTGCCCTGGGCAAACGGCGACTGTTGAAAATGCAAACCACGAATTACATTTATATTACTTGTGGATTGATTGTCCTGAACAAAATCAACATCAATGCCTGCTTCCAGAAATTTATAATGGTTGAAGGTCTCAAGAAAAGTTCCTCGTTCATCCTGAAAAATATCCGGAACGATGATTATCAGGCCGGTCAATGGGGTCGGTACAAATTTCATCCTCAGGCGTGATTAGTTTCCTCTTAATCTCATTTTGAACCGATCCCAGCGTGTCATGTGTTTTTTAGCTTCGTCATCATAGTAACCATAGCCGTATCCATAACCGTATCCGTATCCGTATCCATAACCATATCCATATTTGAATCTGGACATTTCTACTCCATTCAATACAACAGCCATCTTGATTTTGTTCTCATCAATAAGTTTGTTGAGGTTTTGAATAAACATTCGCTTTGAATATTGAGCGCGAATAATATAAATCGGGTAATCCGCATTTTGAATAATTTCAACACCATCAGTAACAATTCCTACCGGAGGAGTATCGATGATCACAATGTCATAACTGTTTTTAAGATAATCAATCAACTCATTCATTCGTTTGCTCAGGATCAATTCCGATGGATTCGGTGGAATAGGTCCGGCTGTGATGAAATCGAGGTTCTTCAGATTACTCTTGTTGATGCATACATCTGCACTGTCTTTACCAATAAGAATTGTACTCATTCCACGTACGTTCTCCACATTAAATCCAAGGTGGATCTTTGGTTTCCGCATGTCAAGGTCAATGATCATCACACGTTTTTCCGAAAACGCAATGACACCGGCAAGATTGATGGCAACAAAGGTTTTTCCTTCTCCGGAAATAGTAGAAGTGATGGCAATAACTTTCGCTCCGGGTTCATTGGAAATGAACTGTAGGTTGGTACGCACTGAACGGAAAGATTCCGAGATGGCCGATTTCGGATTCTTGTCGACCAGCAATTGAGAAACCGGAATTTCGCTTTTATACTTTGGTATGATCCCAAGCAGTGATGCATCTGTATACTGATTGATTTCATCCAATGAAGTAATTTCATTATAAAAGAGATAGCGGACAAAAATGATCAGAAAACTGATGATGAAACCGAGCAACAAACTGCCTGCTATAATAAGTCTGCGGTTTGGAGTGAGCGGTTCATTGGCAATTTTACCCTTTTGAAGAATAATATTGTTTGTCACAACTCCTGCCTTCGTGATTGAAAATTCTACTTTCTTTTCCAATAGGAGCTGATAGAATTTCTGATTCACTTCATAGGTACGTTGCAATCGACTCATTTCTGCCTCTTTGCCGGGCAATTTCATGAATCCATATTCAAATTCGGTAATTCGCTGATCAATCGATTTAATTTTTTCGACAAGAGATAATTTTGCATTGGACATGGACTTTATCAGAATTCTTCGCTGATTGTCAATGTCGAGATCAAGTGATTTCATTGCAGCATTGTCTTCCGTCGCCATGAAACCAAGATTCGATTTCCTGTCTTCGAGCAATTGGATCTTTTCAACCAGATTCTGAATCAGAGCATCTGTATATGTACCTGCGAGAAGAGGTAATAAATTTTCGAGTTTATCATTGGTAAGAATGTCTTTTTCGAGTCTTTCCAATACAGCCATCTCCAGTTGAATATTCACCCGTTGATCAATCATGGTATGAATATGCATCAAAACATCATCTGCATTTTTGGCAGGGTCAAGGATCTTATTTTCTTTTTTGAAGAGTTCAAGTGACAATTCAGAAATCTTCAATTCATTATCGATCGACTGAATGGTTTCATTGATAAAACCCAGTGATTTGTTCGAGCCTTCGGATTTACGTTCTTTATCATACTCATCGTATTCCTCAGCCATCCTGTTTACAAAATCCGCAGCTTTACTGGCATTGTTATCCTTGAAAGAAATTTTTATCGTCTGTGCATTGGGATTCAACAACAAGACCGATACAAACTGGAAATATTTTTCAATTAATGACTCATTGTTGTTAATGGTGAAATAGTAAGGCGCATCACTGATTTTTTTCTGTTGCCGCAGAATGATCGGATAATTAATAATTTTCACCTTTAAGCGTATCCCCGGATATGCATTCCATTCTCCGATGGCTCCGGTCCGGCTCACTTCCTGATCGTCCCAGTTATAACTTACCTTGAACTGTTTTTGTGAATCGAAATAAAGAATGAAACGGGAATCGAGAAGACTGGAATCCTGCACCTGATATTCGATTGAAAAAGGTGAATTATTGTACATCTCATTATCGAGTACATTTCCCTGGGAAAAATAACTCACATTCATTTGCATTCGCGCGATGACACGCGCAATCATGACTCTGGATCGTAACAATTCGATATCGCCGGCAAGCTGATTGGATGAACCCATGGCATCCATAAACTGATTGTTCTGCAGGTTCAAAACAGCATTCGCATTGTTAACAGTTCCGATTTTCAAAACAGTTTCGGAAATGTACACCGGATGCGTATACCGGAGGTACAAATAGGAGAGGGTAAGGAAAATGGTAATGTTAATGAAGAGAAGATAGAAATTTTTCCGCGCAATGATCGCGAATAATTTCAAATCAAACTCTTCGTTCAGATTCGATATTTTTTTTCTGCCCATTGATTAATTTTTCACCAAATTCAAAACAAGTAAAACAGCAGTGATAATTCCCACTACCGGGGTAAGTTGTTGGAAAATTCTTTGTTTGTAGTCAGGAGCAGCTTCAATATAAATGATGTCATTGCTTAGAATTCGCAACTCAGAATCTTTTAGTCCTTCGAGAGTATAAACATCAGCGAGATAAATTTTTGGCTGGTGCAGATCGCCGCGAACAATTTTAATTCTGTACGCTTTGCTATTCGAGTCAAACCACCGGCAAGTGCCAGCGCTTCAAACAAACTGGTGTTGTCATTCTGAAGATTCACCAAGGTCCCATGGCCATTGTCGCCCTGGAATACAAGTACATGTCTGTTGGTTACTCTAAGAATTACAAAGGGATCGTGGTAGTATTTTGAATACGCTTTTTCCAGTATTTCCTGACCATCACGAACTGTCTTCCCTTTCAAATTGACATATCCTACGATCGGAAATTTGATTTCACCCGATTCATCAACGATGTATGAAAAATTCTCATACATATTGGTGGTATTCATGGTGTTTTGGGTGATGTCTACCAGTTTGAACCCATCATTGCTATAAATGTGTAATTCCAGTTTGTCATAGGGCTGGATCAGGTACGTGGTTTTAGGACTTGCAGAACCGGAATCCTTTGCAAATTCATAATCCTTTGGTGTCTGAAACATTCTGTTAGGTGCGAGGGACCGGCAACTGAATAAAAATCCCAGCACACAAATAAAAAGTAGGTTCCGCATGAGTTGATAATTCGACAAAAATAGGATTTATTAACGAATTTCCCAGAAAATTATACAATGTAATCATTTCGATACTCCTGCTAATAAATCAAAATAGAGGCTTTTCATTTCACGTACAAGCCGGGTATAGTGAAATCGGTCCTTGACCAGATCCCAACCGTTTGCCGATAGCCGCTGTCTTAATTCATCATCTTCAACTAATCTTAATAAACCTTCCGAAAACTGCCCAAGATCGTTGTTCCCTACAAGTAGTGCTGTGTTCCCCGGCGATACAATATTTTCGATTCCACCAACATCCGTCGTAATCACCGGTTTGTTACCAGCCTGTGCTTCGATGAGGCTAACCGGAGTTCCTTCATTCAATGAAGTCAATGCAATAATATCGCATCCGGAAATCGCGACATCGACCTCATGAATCCAACTGCAAAAGGTCACTGTTGCTTTTCTGGGGGTTTGAGGAAAATAAGTGTAATCCAGTTTGAGTTCATTGCAAAGATTGAACAGATGTGACCTTTCTTCTCCATCACCAATGAGAAAAAAACGGATCTTCTTTTTCGTTTTTTCAAATACCTGAGCAGCTGCCCTCAAAAGCAAAGTGTGATTCTTAACAGGGACCAGTCTTCCGATAATTCCTATGGCCAGTTCATCAGGCTCAAGAAGATATTTATCCCGAAAGTTTTTTCGCTTTTGAGGAATCGATTCCTGGAATCTCGAGAGGTCAAAACCAAGTGGAATCACTTTAATTTTTGAAGGGTGACAAACTTTATGAATTGTACTCAGCTCAAATTTTTGTCTTTCACTGATGGCAATAATGCGAGAACTGCGCTTGGCCAGATAACGTTCGATTCCTAAAAACAATTTTGTTTTTAGCGGATTAAAATAAGAATGAAAAACATGTCCGTGAAATGTATGTAAAATCACAGGCACATTCTCGTGAATCGCTGCTAAGCGGCCCAGAGTCCCTGCTTTCGCAGCATGAGTATGAACAATATCCGGTTTAAATTCCCGGATGATTTTTACAATTTTACGGTAGGCAAAATAATCGCGTATTGGATTCAGGGAACGATGCATTTCTGGAATTTTTTTATAGCTGAGCCCTAGCTCGTGCACAATAAAATCAGAACTTTCTTCTGAATCCTGTTTGCTGCCTGCAACCAGTAAGGTTTCAAAATCAGGAGCCATGTGCCGTGTTAAAAGCGCAGCATTGAATGTAGGTCCTCCCAGATTTAAGCGGTTAATAATTCGTAAAACACGTGGCACAAAGACGAATCGTTTAAGAATCGGACAAATATAAAATAAGCATTCAAATTGAGTCCTGACTTTACGTGAATGCTTGCGGGTTCTGGGTAAATCAATGAAATTGAAGCATCAAAAATTAAAACAAGAAGGATTTGCCATCCTTAACTTCGATTTCAACCATTTTATATCAGGAAAGATCACTGTAGAATCATATTGAAATTAGTTTATTTCTATATCTTCGCCCCCTCTTAAATCTAACCCTATGAAGAAAAAAGTATTGTCGCTTGCGGCATGTTTCAGTCTGGTTACCTTGTTCTCTTGCAATGGACAAAAGGGCAAAGCTGATATGACATTAAAAAATGCAGCTGATTCTGCATCCTATGCTATTGGAGTTTCTATCGGAACCAATATGAAAAAAGATGGTCTTGAAACTCTCAATCTTGAGATCCTGAAAGGTGCTATGGAAAGCGTACTCAAAGGCGATAGTTTAAAACTTGGAGCCAAGGAGTCTCAAGCTGCAATCCAAGGCTATCTTGCACAAAAACAAAAAGAAAAGGCAGATAACAATATTGAAACCGGGAAGAAATTCCTCGAAGAAAACAAGAAAAAAACTGGTGTTATAGAACTTCCTGATGGAATGCAATACATGGTAATGAAGACTGGTACAGGTCCAAAGCCAACTGAAACAGATACTGTTGTAACTCATTACCACGGAACATTGATCGACGGAACTGTCTTCGATAGCTCTGTAGATAGGGGAGAACCCGCTGAATTTCCGGTTGGAGCCGTAATCAAAGGATGGACTGAAGCCCTTCAAATGATGAATGTTGGTTCTAAATGGAAACTTTTTGTTCCACCGGCAATGGCTTATGGCGATCGTGCCGCAGGTCCTCAAATCGGTCCAAATTCTACCTTGATTTTTGAAGTTGAACTAATAAGTATCAAAGGCAAATAAAAAAATTGCTTTAAATAAGGAGGCCGGTTCATTGAACCGGCCTTTTTTTTTCCCTTTTTCTACTGAACAAGCTTTCAATCTCTGCTTTTGAAATGGTGCATCTGCTGTTTTTAATATTTTTATGTCAATACAGTTATTGTATTATTCTAATATGAAATTGTCAAATAGTTATATTTACTATTTACCATAAAAACACCATCAAATTAATTTAGCTGTAAATCAGTTAGATATAAATTAATTTAAAAATAATTAGTACCATGTATTGCATAGTAGTATCCATTAACCATATCTTTGTATCACCTTATTGAAGGTATAACATAGAACCTTAAGAAAACATTAAGCAAAAATATTTCTCCAGAACAGTACAAACCCCAAAACCACATCCAATGAAAACGAATTTCTTTTTCCTGACCCTGATCGCAACATTGCTCGCATGTTCAGCAACAAAAGCTGAATCCAATGAATTAATTTCTGATCTCCGCACTCCGGGAAATTTCTACGGACTGGTCTTGAACACAAATGCCAATGTAATCCTGACACAGGGAACAGAAACTGCATTAAGAGTAGAAGGAGACCTTCGATTGATTAAATCCATTCGTACGGAAGTATTAAACGGAGCCCTGGTAATCTCAGGAACAAATAACAGACCGGTTACTGTTTATGTAACGATGGAAGAAATTAACCTGATTGAAATCAACGGAGCCGGAAAAGTTTTTTCAAGTCAGCCGGTAAATTCGGATATGCTACTTCTAAAGGTGAACGGAACGGGAAGCATCAAATTGGATGTACGTGCACTTGCGCTGGGCATGATTGTAAAAGGTACAGGGAAAATTATCGCAAGTGGAAGTGTAGGCGAAAGTTTTGTGCGCGTCTTTGGAAAAGGAAATGTTTATGCCCAGGGATTGGACACGATCTCAGGTACTGAATTAAGTGCAACGAATGTAACCTGGAAACAAGAACCTTCAAGGAGTGAGAAGCGCAATCTTCTAAATCTTCATCAATAATCCGGACAAGTGGATTTTCACTTGTTCATTGTTAACCCAATAAAAACAATTAACCCAAAAAGCCATGAGCAGTAATTTAGAGAATACGCAGGCTCAGATGCGAAAAGGGGTATTGGAGTTCTGTATTTTATCGATTCTTTCCAATCAGGAAGTGTACCCTTCGGATATTATCTCCCGAATGAAAGAATCAAAACTGATCGTCGTGGAAGGAACATTGTATCCATTGCTGACACGTTTAAAAAATGCAGGTCTCTTGCAATACCGCTGGATCGAAAGCAAATCAGGACCGCCACGTAAATATTATTCATTAACCCCCCTTGGAGAAAAATTTCTGGAAGAACTCCACCTGACCTGGAAAGAACTGGTCGAGGCAGTCAACCACACAACACAAAAACCTGAGCATCATGAATAAGACAGTAACAGTAAATATAGGTGGAATCGTCTTTCATATCGACGAAAACGCGTATGAACGGTTCAAACAATATCTTGAAGCGATCCGGAGCCATTTTACAACTGCCGAAGGACGCGATGAGATAATGCAGGATATCGAATCCCGCATTGCTGAAATGTTTCAGGATCGAATCAAAGACAGCAAACAAGTGATCACTCTTGAAGATGTGGAAGAAGTTACCATTCAGATGGGACGTCCGGATCAATTCGGTGATGAACCTGAAAAGGCTGAAGAAAAAGCATCCGACCGAAACAATGCGCAAGATGGTCCGGTGAAACGCCGGCTCTACCGCAATCCGGATGATAAACTGCTCGGAGGAGTATGTTCGGGAATCGCATCGTATTTCGATGTTGATGCAGTTTGGGTTCGACTGGCATTTGCTTTTATTTTCTTCGTTTTCGGTTCCGGATTTTTGCTGTACATCCTTCTGTGGATCATTGTCCCTGAAGCCAAAACAACAGCTGAAAAGCTACAGATGCGGGGGGAGCCTGTAACCATCTCCAACATTGAAAAGAATGTCAAGGAGGAGATGGAACAAGTTCGTAAGACTGCAGGTGATTCCGGGAAAGAAGTTGCGAAAAAAGCAGGTACAGTAGTAGGAAGAATATTTGAAGCGATAGGAGAGGTGATTAAATTCTTCTTCATCCTGCTCGGCAAACTGATAGCAATATTTTTTATGTTCATCGGTCTGATTGTGGCTTTTGCAGCTTTTGTCTCTTTGTTTGCCTTGCTTAAAATTCCGGGTACACATTATCCTCCAATCTGGAATTATGCATTCGCTTCCGAAACTCATTTTGTATTGGGATTTATCGGAGTTGTACTGCTGATCGGTATTCCATTCATCATGCTTGCTTATGCAGGAGCCAGGATGTTATTCAATATCCGCAAGAGTTCTAAAATTGTAGGATTCACTGCTCTTGGATTGTGGCTTACCGGTGTTGCATTGTGCCTGGTAATTGGTATTCGCTTGGCAGGAGAATTCTCTGAAAAAGAAAATATACGCAAGGAAATTGCATTGAATCAACCTGCATCCCGCACTATGCTTATTGAAATGAGCGGTACTAAGAATGAAGAAAAAAAATACGATGATTCAGACTACGATGATGATGAAGATTTTCGTCTGGATATCAATAACAATCGTTTTCTCTCTCAGAAAGTAAAGCTGGATATCGTGAAAAGTCCAACAGATTCATTCGAGTTGGTTGAACTCCTCTATGCAAGAGGTAACTCAAGAAAAAATGCGATCGACAATGCTTCACATATTGTTTATGCCTTCGCTCAGAATGATTCAGTATTAAAACTCGACCGGCATTTTACTTTGAAACCCGATGAAAAATACCGTGCTCAAAAAATTCAGCTGTTGCTTCGTGTTCCGGTTGGAGGAAAAATAAAACTGGATGAAAGTTTGAAGCACTACATCTATGATATCGACAATATTGAAAATGTCTTGGATCGTGACATGCTCAACAGAACCTGGATCATGACCGAAAAAGGACTCAAATGTGTCGATTGCGATGGTACCGAGTCCACTTTGGGTGATGGTGAAATACACATCAATTCAGATGATGGTGCTGAAATTAAAATTGATGAAAACGGAATTATCATCAACGGTTCCGATGGGGACAGAGTTCAGGTCGACAGCAACGGAGTTCATGTTCGCGAAAATGGAAAGGACAGGGTTCGAATCAACAAAAAAGGGATGCGAATGGAAATGAAAGTTGATGAAGTTCAACCACCACCAGCACCGCAATCTCCTTCAGAAAAAGGGAATACACATTTACACAGAATGATTTATTAGGAGTGCAATTAATTTGATTTTAGATTGACAATAGGTTGTTTTCTAACCCCGGCATGGTAGCCGGGGTTTTTTTATGACTGAATTTTAAGTTTTGTTTTATGTCCTATTTATTGAATGTAATTCTCTACATATCTTAATTTCAGTCCCTTTGTATAATTCTAAGATTTTCTATCCTTTTTTATACACCAGAAATGAGGTATAGGTTTTATTTCTGAATTTCATTTTTTATTGATATTTCAGTTCTCTTATTTTATTTGAGTTTTAGATTTTTCTGTTTTATTTTCTAAAAATATATATGATGAAAATTCAATTTACATCTTTGTTTATTTTCCTGATTATCCTTCAAAGTAATGCTCAGCAATTTCATTGGGGGATGGCAATTGACCATCAGGGATTTGGAGCCTCTCCTTCTCACACTCTTGCTGATTATGACAACAACCTTTTGACATTTGGAAGCTTTGCTGTTTAGGTCCGCAAATTGACCTTGACCCGGATCCAATTGACAGCTTTGTAGTCAATAGTTTTCTGTTTGACAGTTTTATTGCGAAGTATTCCCAAACGGATGGATCCTTGCTATGGGCTAGTGGAGTAGGAGGAGATGTCAATGGAAGTTTCAGTCCTCGCTCAATAGTTATAGATAAATCAAATAATCATTTATTTGTTGGGCAATTATCAGGGACTGTGGATATTGATTTCAGACCGAATATTAATAATGTCACCAGTTCATTGAATTATGGACACGAACTCATTATTAAGTATGACAGCTCTTTTGAATACGTTCAGCATATCATGATTGGCGGAATTAATAATTTTGGTGGATTAGCTATTCGAAGTATTGAATGTGACCTTCAAAATAATTATTATTTTTTAGGAAATTACTTTGATAGTGTTGATTTTGACCCGGGAATAAATCAATATCTTCTTAGTTGGTGATAGCGGTAGAATTGAACTTTTTCTAGCAAAATATGATCAAATTTCAATTTGCTATGGGTGGATACAATTACAACTAAAGGCGCAGATGGGTCCCAATTCGGAATTGAATTTTTGAAATTAGACCCTGTATCCGGAAATCTTATACTTACCGGTAACTACAGCGGAACGGACACAATTGATCTTGATCCCGGTGCAGGTCAAACCTTTTTTATAACGAATTTGATGAATCATCATTTACTGCTATATATGATACTGCCGGCAATTTTATCCGTGTATGTGGAAAACTTTTAGTGATTTTGCTAATGACATTGACGGAATGACAACTGATGTTGACGGATACATATACACGATGGTTGAATTTGAAGATACCTTGTATTTGCACAACACGTTTACTGCACCTTATTTGGTTTCTGTATTTCCTGATGTTGGATATGGCATTGTGAAATACGATATTACCGGGAATTACATATCCTCTGCGGTATTATACTCTCAAATAGCGCCTGATTTTGATTTTATACGGGAGAAAGATGGTTACATTTACTTAAGTGGAGATTTGTCGAATGGAAATTTAGATGTAGATCCTTCTTCCGGTGTATACATGATCAGCGCTAACGATGAAAGTTATTTTCTGCTTTGTTACAGTAGTCTCTTAGGAAATAACTCCTTTCACTGGGGTTTTTCTGATCCCAATTCCAATTCTTCAAATCAGCAGTTTTGCATTTCAGAAGATCATACTTTGTTCGTTTCGGGAGCGTTTCAGGATTCCCTGGATTGTGACCCTTCTTCTTCAACATAATATTTGCATGCACCGGCCATGGGATACATGTTTCACATCGCTTATGATTCAACGACAATCACATCAATCGTTGATCGTATTGATGTTTTAAATGATTTCATCTATCCCAATCCTGCAAAGGATTATTTGAAAATAAGCGTGCCTATTCAAAAAGACATGCAGGCCACAATTTTAAGTATGCAAGGTGAAGTCATACTGACGATACAAAACTTACAGAATGAGGAAGAAATTCATATTGAAAAATTAAGTGCGGGAATGTATCTTTTGAATCTTAAGTCAAGTTCTGGCAGTCACATTTTTAAATTTATAAAGACAGAATGAGATTTTCATTTACACCATCATTAATGCAATGTCTAAATCATTTCGGTTTTATCCTCACGAATTACCACGCCAAGTTAACAGGTAGAATTTGTGTATTGTTGCTGATTTCCGCATGCATTGAACTTAAATGCGTATCAAAAGGAATATTTTCGCAGTTGAGTGCGGCAGGAACTTTTCGGATTCCCTCGGTTTGCATGTCCAAATTGATAGACTTTTTCCAACCTGAATCATTCAGAATCCTTTGAAATCCGCCTGATTAGCGACTTTCATCGCATTTGCGGGTGAATAAAATAAAAAATTTCTCAACAGGTGTATTTGCAAAGGAAAGATTTCACACTTTTGTTAGAGAGGGGTTTGGTTGGAATACAATCATTCACTTTGATTGCTTGAAAATCAGATTTTTATTGAATTTTGATAAAAAACAAAGAAAAACAGACAAACACTAAATATCAAATTTATAAACTATGGCAACAGCAGAAGTTAAAGAAACGGTAAAAGAAAAATTAAAAGCTTTACAGCTTACCATCGACAAAATTGAAAAAGCCTACGGTAAAGGCACAATTATGAAGATGGGAGATGAGGCAGTTGAACAGGTTGAATCCATTTCTACCGGTTCGATTTCTCTTGATAATGCACTGGGAATAGGCGGACTTCCAAAAGGAAGAGTAGTGGAGATTTACGGTCCGGAATCATCCGGTAAAACGACACTGGCAATTCATGCGATTGCTAATGTTCAGAAGAATGGCGGAATAGCAGCTTTCATCGATGCAGAACATGCATTTGATCGTTTCTATGCGCAAAAGCTTGGTGTGGATCTGGAGAATCTCCTGATCTCCCAACCTGATAATGGAGAACAAGCACTGGAGATCGCAGAAAACCTGATCCGTTCAGGTGCGATTGACATCCTTGTCATTGACTCAGTAGCAGCACTTACTCCCAAGGCTGAAATTGAAGGCGAAATGGGTGAAAGCAAAATGGGTCTTCAGGCTCGTTTGATGTCTCAGGCACTTCGTAAATTGACAGGAACAATCAGTCGTACCGGCTGTTGTTGTATTTTCATCAACCAGCTTCGTGAGAAGATTGGAGTGGTGTTCGGTAATCCTGAGACAACTACAGGTGGAAACGCTTTGAAGTTTTATGCTTCCGTTCGTTTGGATATCCGTCGAATCGGACAATTGAAAGATGGTGAAGCAATTGTTGGAAACCGTACCAAGGTGAAAATTGTGAAAAACAAAGTGGCACCGCCTTTCAGAATTGCTGAATTCGATATCATGTACGGTGAAGGAATCTCCAAAATGGGAGAAATTGTTGACATCGGTGTCGACAAAATATCATCAAGAAGTCGGGTTCATGGTTCAGTTATGGTGATACCAAATTAGGACAGGGAAGAGATGCTGTGAAGCAGTTGTTAAACGACAATCCTGAACTTGCTGAAGAACTTGAACTTAAAATTCGTGAAGCATTAAGAGAAGCTGCTGCGGCAAGCTGATTTTAATTTGTATTTTTCAGGCCACAAAACAGAACCCTTTGGGTTTGTTTTGTGGCTTTTTATTTCACCCTATGAGGATTACAAAATTCAGTTGCATTTTAAGTATTCTGTACATCGGCCTCTTAAGTTCGTGTACCCCGAATCAATCGGAAAATAAGAATGAAAATGGAAACATCGATTCACTGAATTCAGCAGATGTTTTTTTTCAATTGAATAAACAAATTCTGCGGGAGCCGGATAATGCAACTGCATATTATCAACGTGCGAAAATTTACCTGGAAAAGGACAACATTAATCAAGCTTATGCTGATGCCGGCAAAGCGGTTGCTCTGGATTCAAGTAAAATGGAATTTCTTTTGTTGCTGGCGGATGTGAGCTTTCGTGGACTTCAGGTACGAAAATCAGTAGAGGTCTATGAAAAATGCCTGCGACTGGATCCGAAGAACCTGGAAGCGAATCTCAAACTGGCTGAAATTTACCTGTACATTAAAGGATATCCCAAATCAATAATGTACGCGAATGAGGCAATGAAGATTGATCAAAAACTGACTAAGCCTTATTTTCTAAAAGGCTTTGTCTATAAAGAATCAGGGGATACAGCGAAAGCATTGTCCAGCTTTGAAACCGTTGTAGATCTGGAACCGGAAAATTACGATGCGCACATTCAACTTGGAAATTTGTATGCTGCCATGAATAATAAATTGGCATTGCAATATTATGGTAATGCGATCAGCCTTCGTCCGCGCAGCACTGAAGCATTGTACAACCGGGGTTTATTTCTTCAGAATATCGGAGAACTGAATAAAGCGACAGGTGATTACAATGTAATCTTGAAGCTCGACCCGAAATATGCGGATGCACATTATAATATCGGATACATTGCCCTCGTGTATAAAAAGGATTATCCAAAAGCAATTGAGCAATTTTCAGAGGCGATTCGCTTGAATAAAGACTACGTCGAAGCCTATTACAATCGCGGCCTTGCGCATGAATTCAAAGGAGAAATTAAAGAAGCTCTGGAGGATTATCACAAAGCACTTGGGATTTTCCCAACCTACAAACTCGCTTCTGCCCGGATTGAGTTGCTCAGCGCATCGCAGAAGAAATAATCGAATTTTGTTGCCGGTACTCAGATTGTCTGAACATCTATTTTCTTATCAGCAGATTCAGATTTTTTCCAATTCAAATCTCGTGGTGTCCACTCTTGAATAGCTTACTGTTTCTAGAATGGCCATTTTCAAAATCGATGATGACCGGGGGATAAAAAGAAAGGGAACCTTTCGGTTCCCTCTTCTTGTCATTGATTCACTAAAAACTATGGCGTAGTTACTTAACAGAATCAATTACGGCCTTAAATGCTTCCGGGTGATTCAGTGCCAAATCGGCGAGTGTTTTGCGATTGAGATCGAGACCTTTTGCATGGATTTTACCCATCAAATCCGAATAACTCAACCCATGTTCACGTGCACCGGCGTTAATACGCATGATCCACAGGGAACGGAAATTACGCTTCTTTGTACGACGATCACGGTATGCATACCCCAATCCTTTTTCTACAGTATTTTTGGCAACGGTTAATACATTACCTCTCGCTCCCCAGTAACCTTTAGCGAGTTTGAACATTTTTTTTCTCCGTGCTCTGGACGCGACGGCATTGACTGAACGTGGCATTGATTGTTGGTTTTTGACGTAAGCGTTCTCAATTTGCAGAGAAACTTAATGGCTTTTTGTCGGGTTAGTAATAATAGATTAAGTTTTTAGATCAGGTATGAATACTATTTCAATACCAGCATTTTTGCTACTCTGTCAGTATCTCCTGAAGAAACCAAACCTGCATGTGTAAGATTACGTTTTTGCTTGGTTGTCTTTTTGGTCAGAATGTGACTTTTGTAAGCGTGCTTTCTTTTGATCTTTCCGGTGCCGGTGAGCTTGAAGCGTTTCTTGGCTCCGGAGTGGGTCTTCATTTTTGGCATTAGTGTCGATTATTAATTAGGACTGTTGTACAGAATAGTTTTCTGCGATTGGTTTATTTACTTTTCTTTCTTGGAATAGGAGCGAGGTGAATAAACATCCTGTTTCCTTCCAGCTTCGGCAACAATTCAACTTTTCCGTATTCTTCCAATGCCTGAGCAAATTTCAGGAGGATGATTTCTCCCTTTTCTTTGTATGCAATTGAACGACCTTTGAAATGAACGTATGCTTTTACTTTGTTTCCATCTTCTAAGAAATTCATGGCATGCTTCACTTTGAAGTTGAAATCATGTTCATCAGTATTCGGTCCGAAACGAACTTCTTTCACCACTTGCTTTCCTTGCTTCGCCTTCATCTCCTTTTCCTTCTTCTTCTTGTCGTACAGAAATTTCTGATAATCGACAATCCGACAGACTGGTGGATCTGCAGTAGGAACAATTTCAACCAGATCAAGCTCTAATTCTTTGGCAAGCTTGATTGCATCTTCCCGGGTATAAACATCGGCCTGAACATTCTCGCCAACCAATCGCACTTTTAAAGCACGAATGTGTTCATTGATATTGTGTTCAGCTTCTTTCTTTACCGGGCCTCTTCTTTGAAACGGCGGGCGCTGAAAGACTGGCCGCGGGGGCCTGTTATTACTTTGCGTTGCTATAGTATCCTCCTTGTTTTGATTTTGCTGTGTTAGTATTTCACTTTACATTCAGGATGTTATCAATTTCATCCTGAATCATTTTAGAGAAGTCTGAGAGAGTAAATGTTCCCAGATCTCCGCCACCATGTTTTCGCACTGAAACTGTATTGTCGTTGAATTCTTTTTCCCCTACAATGAGCATGTAAGGTACCTTTTTCATTTCAGCATCCCGGATTTTCTTTCCTATCTTTTCATCCCTCTGGTCCAAGAGTCCGCGAATATCGGAATTTCCCAGTAATTGTAAAACTTTTTTCGCGTATTCGTTGTACTTATCGCTGATCGGAAGTATGCTTACCTGTCTGGGTGACAACCAAATAGGGAAGTTTCCAGCGAAATGTTCGATCAGAAATCCGATGAATCGTTCATGGGTTCCAAGTGGTGCCCGATGGATGCAAATTGGCGTTTCCAGCTGATTTTGGTTGTTTTTATAGGTCAGGCCAAATCTGGCTGGTACAGCAAAATCCACCTGGTTGGTGGCCAGAGTAAACTCCCTCCCAATAGCACTCCAAACCTGAACATCGATCTTCGGACCATAAAAAGCACCTTCATCCGGAACTTCGATATACGGGATTTTAGAATCAATGAGTACCTGACGAACCATATCCTCTGTTTGCTTCCAGAGTTCAGGATTGTCGACATATTTTTTTCCAAGCTTCGAAGGTTCGTGCGTTGAGAAACGCATGACATATTTATCGATGTTGAAGATCTTGAAATACTTCAGATACATTTCATTCACTGCGTTGAACTCTTGTGCAAACTGTTCACGGGTGCAATAGATGTGAGCATCGTTCATCTGAAGACAACGTACACGCATCAATCCGAATAACTCACCACTTTGCTCGTATCTGTAACATGTACCATACTCGGCCAATCGAATGGGAAGGTCACGGTAACTCGGATTCAGTTCTTTGAAGATCTTGTGATGATGCGGGCAATTCATTGCCTTGAGATAATATTTTTCCCCATCCATTTCCATAGGAGGAAACATCGAATCAGCATAATACGGAAGATGACCACTGGTAAGGTACATTGATTCCTTAGCGATATGCGGAGTACGCACTCGCTGGTATCCTGCTTCCTGCTCGGTCTTCTTTGCAAGTTTTTCCAGTTGTTCAATGATCACTGCACCATTAGGCATCCACAAGGGGAGTCCCGGACCCACATCATCATCGAAGGTGAAAATTTCCATTTCCTTTCCGATCTTGCGATGATCCCGTTTCTTCGCTTCCTCCAGCATGGTGAGGTATTCATCCAACTGACTCTTTTTCGGAAACGTAATACCGTATATCCTGGTCAGTTGTTTGTTTTTTTCATCACCACGCCAATAAGCTCCTGCAATGTTCATGAGCTTGGCTGCTTTGATTATCCCGGTGTCGGGGATATGCGGACCACGACAGAGGTCTACAAAATTTCCCTGCTGATAAAAGGTAATGGTGCCATCCTGCAAATCGTTGAGAAGATCGAGTTTGTATTCATCACCCTTGGCAGTAAAATATTCGATAGCCTCTTTTTTAGAAACATCTTTCCGGATGTATTTATTCGCCTGCCTTGCAAGCTCAAGCATTTTGTCTTCAATCTTCTTGAAGTCTTCAGATGAAATTGCTTGTCCGCCAAGATCAACATCGTAGTAAAAACCATTTTCTACAGGCGGACCAATACCAAATTTTATCCCGGGATAGAAGAACTCCAGAGCTTCCGCCATGAGGTGGGCGGAAGAATGCCAAAGTGTTGACTTGGATTCTTTATCATCCCAGGTGAGCAATTGTAATGAAGAATCTGAACGAATGGGTCGGGTAGCATCCCAGACTTCTCCATTCACCTTGGCAGCAATAACATTGCGTGCCAATCCTTCGGAGATGCTTTTCGCAATCTCCAGTGAGCTCGTACCTTCAGGGTATTCCCTGACATTTTTGTCCGGAAAAGTAATTTTGATCATTGCTGAGAAATCAATTGGATTTTTTCAAAGAGGCGTAAAGGTAATAAAAAAGCTCTTTTTTTGTTGAAATTCAGAAAAAAATGGCTAGAAATTAGAAATTAGAGATGAGAAATTAGTACGGGAAAACAGTTTGCAAATGAATCCTTGTTAAAATGAAAAAAAGCAGAATACCACGCCCGAAACTCTGAACGCTGAACCCTGAACTATAAACTACAAACAGCCTTTACCTTTCAAGTACTGCCTGAATGTCTGGTAAAAAATAATTTTTACTCTTCATGATTTTTCCGTCTTCACGATAAATTGGTTTTCCATCTTCATCGAGTTTACTCATGTTGCTTCTATGAATTTCATCGAAAACTTCTTCGATCTTGTATTGCAATCCATGTGCGATAATAGTACCAAACAGGATGTACAGTTTATCTCCCAAGGCATCGGCAATCAATTTCAGGTCTGCCTGTTCACACGCTTCAAGATATTCGTCATTTTCTTCCTGCATCAGGCGATGACGCAATTCAAAAATGCGTTTTTCAACAACAGCTTTTGGAGTTTCATGATATTCCAATCCGAATACATGATGAAATTCTTTTACTTTATTAATTTTTTCGATGAGAGGCATGGGAGGTGGGAGTTATGAGTTAAGAGTTATGTTGTTAGTTGAGTTGTAGTTGTTAGTTGTTAGTTGTTAGTTGTTAGTATGGGATGCATAGTTTGAAATGATTCGTGGTATTTGACTGTCGGAGGATTTTTTCAATCATCAATCAAAAATCAACAATCAACAATCATCAATCCCCTAAGTCTGTATCACTCCGACATTATAGGCCCGTGTAATTGGTGCATGATTCGCTGCTTCAATACCCATCGAAAGCCATTTGCGTGTTTCCATCGGATCAATGACTGCATCAAGCCATAAACGAGATGCGGCATAATAGGGTGATATCTGGCTGTTGTAACGATCTGTAATTTTTTTCAACAGCTCTGCTTCATCTTCTTTAGTAATTTCTTTGCCCTTTGATTTTAATGCGCTGACTTGAATTTGCAGAAGTACTTTGGCAGCCTGTGATCCTCCCATTACTGCAATCTGAGCTGTTGGCCATCCGATGATGAGTCTGGGATCATACGCTTTGCCACACATCGCATAATTGCCGGCACCATAAGAGTTTCCAATGACAACAGTGAATTTTGGAACAACAGAATTGCTCATTGCATTCACCAGTTTTGCACCATCTTTAATAATTCCACCTTGTTCGCTCCTTGAGCCAACCATAAATCCTGTTACATCCTGCAAAAATACCAGGGGCATTTTTCGCTGGTTGCAATTCATAATAAAGCGTGCAGCCTTATCTGCAGAATCCGAATAGATGACACCTCCGAACTGCATTTCACCTTTTTTACTTTTTACAACCTTACGTTGATTGGCAACAATTCCTACAGCCCAGCCATCAATCCGAGCAACGCCACAGATAATGCTTTGTCCGAATTTATCCTTGTATTCATCAAACTCACTGTTATCGACCAGCCTGTAAATCACTTCGTGCATGTCGTATTGTTTCGAGGCATCGGTTGGAACAATGCCAAAGAGATCTTTTGGATTCTTTGCAGGGGCTACACTTTTCTCCCGGTTGAAACCAGCCTTTTCGAATTCTCCAAGCTTGCTAAAAATATTTTTAATGTGATCCAGTGCTGATTTGTCATCCGGATATTTATTATCCGTAACTCCGGAGATCTCACATTGAGTGGTTGCTCCCCCAAGTGTTTCATTGTCGATATCTTCACCGATAGCAGCTTTAACAAGATAAGATCCTGCAAGAAAAATGGAACCGGTTTTATCGACGATCATGGCTTCATCGGACATGATAGGAAGGTAGGCTCCACCGGCTACACAACTACCCATGATTGCAGCCACTTGAATAATTCCCATGGACGACATCACGGCATTGTTTCTGAAAATTCTTCCAAAGTGTTCTTTATCCGGGAAGATTTCATCCTGCATCGGGAGAAATACACCTGCGCTGTCAACAAGATAAATTATTGGCAAGTGGTTTTCCATTGCGATCTCCTGAGCACGGAGATTCTTCTTGCCGGTCATCGGGAACCAGGCACCTGCTTTAACGGTTGCATCATTCGCAACAATCACACATTGTCTTTTTGAAACATATCCGATTCCAACTACCACTCCTGCTGCCGGACAGCCTCCGTATTCTTCATACATTCCATCTGCAGCAAATGCACCGATCTCTATGAATGAACTCCCTTTGTCGATCAGGTATTCGATCCGTTCCCGGGCAAGCAGCTTTCCTTGTTCGTGTTGTTTATCGGCATTCTTCTTGCCACCACCTGCGGCAACTTTCACGAATCGAGCCTTCATCTGGTCAACAAGTTGACGCATGGAATCTTCATTTTTATTGAATTCAATATCTGTCATAAAGGAGTGGCAATTTGCAGCCCAAAGATAGGGGAAAAGGCTCTTCTCTGTGGTTGTACTGGCAGAACTTGAGAATAATTTTTAACACGAAAAAACGGAAATTAACAGCTTACCATTTTTTAAACACAAAAAAAACAGCGAGGATCATGAAGAAAAAACCAACGAGGTAATTCCACTGTAATTTATCAGTCTTGAAAATGAACACGGTGCAGACTGTAAATACCACCAGCGTAATAACCTCCTGCAGCATTTTCAACTGAAAAAGATTAAAAGGTCCTCCCATGGATTCGTGACCGATTCGATTTCCAGGGACTTGAAAGAGATATTCGAAGAGGGCGATAAACCAACTGATCAAAATGATTCCAATCAAACTGGTATCCTGAAAGATGTTCCACTTTTTAAATTGTAAATGTCCATACCAGGCAAAGGTCATGAAGAAATTTGCAACTACAAGGAGCAAGATGGAAAAAAGTCCTTTCAATTACCTTGTTCCTTTGCTTTAGATTTTTTTACTCTCGGAAGCACAGGAATTATCCGTTCCATTTTGTAGGGAGTGAATTCGAATCTGGAAATGATAACTTCCATTTCTTTCAGGTTGGAGGGTTCGGAAGCTTTATACAACCAGACATTTATACTCACTTTTTCATCACTCGTTTTATACACCTGATCGGATCTGTATTTCCATTCCTGGTATTTCAGACTGATGCTATCCGGGTTAATTCCGTGTTCATACCGTGAATTAAAATTGATTTTTCTTTTTCGGACAGAGAATTCATGTCTTGTTGCCCTGCGCAAATCTGTATCGAATCGAAAAGCTTTTTCTTCAAAAGGCTGAATAACATATTGGGTATTCAATGCAGTATCTTTTCCCCACTTTGAAAATTCTATATCGATTTCTTTGTGAAAATTACTGGTATCTGAATGATCGTACATGAATAATCCAATGACTACATCCTTGTCAAGGGCCTGCGGAAGCTGATCGATATAAAAAATATATTTTCCATAGCCGAGGCTGTTCAACATCCGAACTTCCGAACAATACCAACGGTCGTTTTTGTATTTTAATTTCAGATGCAATCGCCCATCCTCATCGATCCACACATTTTCTTTCGATCCTGAAAAATAATTACGGCCCGGTCCTGTATGCTTGTCAAAAGACTCCTTTACAAGCCATTTATAGCCTGAGAAATCGAGAGTATCGCTTATATAAAAATTCATTTCTGCAAGCACTGCTTGTGTGGAAACCATATGCACAATCATTGTAAGGATCAAAAAAAACGGAACGCAGAAAAGGCGTATTCTTTTTTTTTCACCCAAATCAATACCGGATTTCTCTTTGGTGAAAGTGAAGCCCTGTTGCAAGAGAAAAGTTGAAAAGAATATCATGCGCGGGGGTGATGTTTGATGATAGAATGTCTGAGAAAATCCCTGTCGAGGTGTGTATAAATTTCTGTTGTGGTAATTGATTCATGCCCGAGCATTTCCTGTACAGCTCTTAAATCAGCGCCACCTTCAATAAGATGTGTGGCAAAGGAGTGACGAAAAGTATGCGGGCTGATACTTTTTTTCAGATTGATTTTTTCCGCCAGTTGTTTGATGATTGTAAAGATCATCACACGGCTGAGTTGTCCGCCTCTTTGATTCAGGAAAATGATGTCTTCCGACCCGGATTTGATGGTGAGATGACATCGAATTTCGTCCATATAAATTTTAATGTGTTTAATGGCAACACTTCCAATTGGTACCAGTCTTTCTTTATCCCCTTTACCGGTGACTTTAACAAAGCCGATTTCCAGATGAAGGTTTGAGATTTTTAAATTAACAAGTTCGCTTACCCGTAAACCACAACTGTACAGTGTTTCGAGAATAGCCTTATTTCTGACCCCCTCCGGTTTGCTCAAATCAATAGCTGAAACGAGGTTATTTATGTCTTCAATGCTGAGCGTATCCGGTAATTTTCTGCCAAGTTTAGGAGTTTCCAGCAATTGAGAGGGATCATTCGAAATCAGATTTTCCATCAGGCAATACTTGAAAAACCCTTTTATACCGGAAATGATCCGTGCCTGAGATCTTGCACTCAAGCCCAATTCATTGATCCATCGGATGAAATCCTGAAGATTCTCAAGTTTAATATCTGCCGGCCCTAAAGTTAACTTGTTGAGTTGCAGATACTGATCGAGGAGGGCAATGTCATGCATATACGCTTCCACGGAATTTCCCGACAGGGAGCGTTCCAGCTTCAGGTAAGATTTAAAACCGTTTATGTATGATTTCCAGTTCAGAGAATCGCTTTTTTCGCCTTTAGCCAAAGTTGAACATTCAAGCGCTCTGAACAGTCATGTGGAGAAAAACTTTTCCACATATCATTATGAATAATTGTGAGTATTTTCGGTCCCATTATTTCTATCTGGAATGAAACTGATTGTCATTAACGGGCCTAATCTGAACCTCCTTGGTCAAAGGGAAACAAGCATTTATGGAACGGATTCATTTGAGTCTTATTTTGAAAAAATGAAAGCAACGTTTCCGATGCTTTCATTGGAATACAAACAAAGTAATGTAGAGGGCGAGCTAATCAATTTTCTTCATGAATTTGGTTTTTATGCAGATGGAATAATTTTAAATGCGGGTGGTTATACCCATACTTCTGTCGCAATTGCGGATGCCATTGCTGCCATTCCAAGTCCGGTAATTGAAGTTCACATTTCAAATGTATATGCACGGGAGGACTACCGGCATGTTTCCCTGATGGCGAAAAATTGCAAAGGTGTAATAGCAGGCTTTGGTCTGGATTCTTATCGTCTTGCAATAGAAGCTTTTCTTTCCACCATTAAATAAGAAACAACTGGTGTTGCACTTATTTTACAGAAAATGCAAAGGACATTGAACGTTTGATTTCTCTTTGAAGTCTCAAAACAGTTTCTTTTGCTTTTTCTGCTTGTACACTTCTCAGGGTGTCATGATTCGCCTGGTAAAAGAACAAATGTTGATCCAGCATTGCCTGAAAATCTACCATTTTATCAATTGCACCTGCATCAGTAAATAAAAGTGGAGATTGAATGAATGGAAAATCCATTCTTAAAAACTCAGCAGCACTTAGCGAATCCCCGGGAACTGAAGATGAAAAGCATCCGGAAACAAATCGTTTCGGATCATATAACTTCTGATTTGAATAAAAATAGTGTGTTTTTGGATCCGTTAGGAAAGCCCGGTTCTCTTCCTTCGCGATGACTTGCATTTTGTTCAATACGTTTAAAAATGAATTCAGCAATCGTGGAGTGCTTAAATCACATCCTGTGTTCGCGATTTGCTCAGGGTGCTCTGCTTTTAAAGCATCAATAAATTCATCGTATTCCTTTTGAATTTTTTTATAAAAATCAGGATAAAGTACAGGCAAAATTCGGTAATGCGTAAACTTCAGATCATAATTCAATACCACAAGGTCCGGCCTGAAGTTTTCCGAGATCCGATAATAATAGTATTGAATGACAGTAGACCAATCAGAAATTAATACGATACTATTTTTCGGACTGGAGGTATCCAGGAGATGCATTAGATCCGCACTGACCGGATAAGATTTTCGATTGTGTGAAGGAAAATTGTAAGCAATTTGTGCAAGGAGTAAAAAGGGAAGTATGAAAATCAATTTGAATCGATCAAAGAACTCACAAATTCCATACAGCACAGCAATACTCAGAACAAGGAAGGGAAGGAGCATATATGCATCTGTACTTGCCCATTGATTATTATTGAGTTGGTAAAGAAACAATGTTAAAAAGAACAATAGAATCATAGACAACAAACGAAAATTCTTTTTCTTCCATAGAGTTGTTACTCCCAATAAAAAAAATGGCAGGAACAGGAACAATTGCATTGCGGTAAGTTTGAGGAAAAATGGAACCCGTGCTGCAATAATTTTTTTAGAAGTATTTGCAATGTTTTTTGTGTATGAACCTCCACTCATGTGATAGATCATTCCACTAAAAGTATCGGGTTTTCCAAACATGAAAGGATGTTCCTGTTGGGCGCGAATAAACATCCAGCCGTAAAACAAAAGGGTAACTGTTGCCGTAAGGCCCGTAACAAGTAAAAAGTTTCTTGATTTAAGAACACTGAAATAGGATATCAGAATACCGGGATTTGTAGATTTCTGTTTGCGTTTATTTTTTTCTTTAGTCTGTACCTCCGGAGAGTTTTTAAACAGGGAATCTAAAAAGAAAAGTGGAGTAAAGGGAAGGAAAAGAATCATTGTCAGGTGATGATTTGCCAATCCCATCGCCAATCCGATTGCGGAAACAATTAATGCAGATTTCGATCTGCTGAAATGAAAGTGAGTAAGACCACAGAAAGCAATAGCCATCGCAAGAACCTGGAATGCATAAACTTCTACTGTATTTGCCCATGCCCATGAAGTTGCACCCGTTGCAAATCCGACCGAAGTTAGGAAGGAAATGAATCCCGCGTGAAATTCATTCTTTCCTGACGAAAGGGATTCAATTACAATCTTTCGAAAAGTAAAGAAGAGCAACAAGGATGCAGCGGAAATGCAAAGAGATGAAAATAAAGTAAGCGAAGTAATTGTAGGTACTCCCATCACAGCAGTGATTTTTTCCCACAACATTCCCAAAGCAATATAAGCGGGTGTTCCGGGTGGATGTGCAATGCTCCCAAGTTTGATTACCAAAGCAAATTCCGCTGAATCATCAAACATCAACGCGCTTGAACTTGTTGTGTAAAAAAGTATCAGCGGAACACTAAAGCTTAAAAATGCAAACAGATAATCAGAGCCGGAGATTTTTTTCATTTTTTAGGAATACTATTTGTCTAGAGGTGCTCTAAAATAATTGATTTAATTTTTCCCGCCAAATAAGAATAATGACTCCAAGGATTGCGATGAACACACCAAACAGAGAACGTGAATTGATGCGCTCTTTATGAAGAATGAAGGCCAGTACAATCGCACCTACAGGTACGAGGGAAAATATAGTTTGTGCAACAGAAGCATCAATACGCGAAACGGAAAACAAGGCCAATGTTACACCCAATGCAGGTCCGAAGAAAGTGCCGTAAACAGCATACTTAATTCCATTTTCTCTATTGTTCAGAATCGGTTGGTAAATTTCCCTGAGTTTTCCCTGGAAAAAGGAAAGTATGTACAATGAACCCGTACCAATAAACAAACGGATGAATGTAGCATGCACAGGATTGATCGTAAGTTGAATTTCAGTTTCGGATTGCAATCCTTTTTTCGCCAAAACAAGTCCTGCACCCTGACACACAGCAGCAAGAATCCCGAAAATTACACCTCTGCTGATGGATCCATGACCATGATCCGGAATCAGAACACGTTCACTTTTTCCAAGGCTGATAGCAATCACTCCGAGTATAGTGATGAGCATTCCGATAATTCCAATCAAAGAAATATGTTCATCGAGAAGTATAGTTCCCAGAATTAAAGCAGCGGCTGGTGCAAATGTGGTAAGTACACTTCCGAGCCGGGGACCCAGTATCGCGTACATTCCAAAGCCGAAGTAATCACCTATGGTAAGTCCAAGAACTCCGGATACTCCGAGCCAGATCCAGGCTTGTTGATAAGGACTACTAAATAATTCTGCAAAATGGAGCGGGGATGAGAATTGAAATTATTCCAATGAGAATGGTTGCCAGTAAAAGCCGAAAATGATTTAACGAATTCGATCCTAGTCTCCGCGCAGCCTGAGTGAATGGAAAAATACAAAAGGACCAGGATAAGGTAGCAAGTAATGCGAAAAGGATTCCGGAATATTCCATTTTTTATGAATTGATCCGTTCGCCGAATATTGCAGATCCAATCCGAACCAAGGTGCTTCCTTCTTCCAAAGCTATTTTATAATCTCCGGTCATTCCCATTGATAGTTCTTTCAGTTTTATTGCCGGAATATCAAGTTTGTTTTTTTGTTCATCGAAAAAATTTCTCAAACTTCTAAATTCACTCCGAACTTTGCTCTCATCTTCAGAAAAGGAAGCCATTCCCATAAACCCATTGATAAGGATATTATTCATGCCCTGCAAAAGGGGTGAATTTAAAATTTCAATTGCTTCGTCAAAAGAAAGCCCGAATTTAGTTTCTTCTGTTGCAATGTAAATTTGCAAGAAACAATTTTGTATTCGATTATTTTTTTTGGCAAGTTTATCAATTTCCTGAAGAAGTCGGATGCTGTCGACTCCATGAATTTGAGTGACAAAAGAGGAAATGTATTTTACTTTATTAGATTGCAAATGACCTATAAAATGCCATTCAATGTCGGCTGGCAATTGAATCTGTTTTTCCTGCAATTCCTGAACATAATTTTCACCGAAAGCCTTTTGTCCGTAATCATACAATTCCTGAATACATGCAGCTGACTTTGTCTTGCTAACAGCCAATAACCGGGCTCCAAAAGGTTCAATTTCCTTTCGAATACGATCCACATTATTTCTGTCAAAATTCACCCGGTAAAGTAAATCTCTTCGGTTCAATTCCACAAGTAATGAGAGGAAAACTATTTCGCAAGGTGACTGTTAATCATAATGAACAAACGTATTCTGATTCCAAATTGAGTCAGGAAATATTCTGTTCTCTTGATATCCAAACACTATATCCGGTAACTTGCACCCGTGAAAAAGTTCATTCGTTACATTACAATTCCTTTTGCTGCATTATTAGGATCCTGTTCCCGCCCGGCTGAACGCCCCTCAACAGCCCAACCTGCCTCGGATGCAGTTTCATTTTATTCGTTCAAAATGAATGACTTATCCGGAAAAGAGGTTGATTTCAAGCAATTCAGAGGTAAAAAAATATTAATCGTAAACACTGCGAGCAAGTGCGGTTTCACACATCAGTATGCTGAGCTTGAAAAATTAAACAAGGAAAACGCTGATAAAATCCTTGTCCTTGGTTTTCCCAGCAATGATTTCGGCGGACAAGAGCCAGGAGATGCGAAGCAAATTCAGGACTTTTGTACCCAAAATTATTCTGTGACTTTCCTCTTGTTTGATAAAGTTCATGTGAAAGGAAATCAACAGGTACCCTTGTTCAAATGGTTGAGTGATAAAACTCAAAACGGATGGAACAAGCAGGAACCGACATGGAATTTTTGCAAATACATACTGAATGAAAAAGGAGAATTGATTGCATTTTTTCCTTCGCGTGTTTCACCTATGGATGAAATGATTCTATCAAAGTTGAAATAATCATGCTTAAACGCCGTTCATTGTATCGGTTCCTAAGAATGTAATCGTCGGGATGAAACAACAAGTGTTAGCGGGAATAGATTTTGGAAGTAAAATGGCAGGTACAACTGTGATTGCGGTTGCCGGAAAAACAACTATTCGTTTATTTAGCTCAAGAAAAAATGAAGATGCCGACAGCTTTTTATCTGTATTAGTAAAAGAAAAGGGAATTGAAGAATTATTCATTGATGCACCCTTATCTCTTCCGGGTGTATACAGGGGCATCTTATCCGGAAACGATTATTTTTTTAGGGAGTCAGATCGAGCCTTAAAAGCAATGTCGCCCATGTTTTTAGGTGCACTCACTGCCAGGGCAATGAAATTATGCAGCCAATGGAAGGATGCCGGCATTCAATGCAGAGAAGTTTACCCTCCCGCATTTGCATTGAGGATGGACTGGATAAAGAAGGGATATAAAAAAGAGGATGAAAGCCGCATTGAACTTCAGGAATTCCTTACAGATATCATCGGATTGCCACTTCCACATGAACTTAGCACTTGGCACGAAGTAGACGCTTTGATAGCTCTTGCTATTGGAAAATTTCTCATTCAAGGCAAAGCTAAAAGTGCAGGTAATTCCGAGGAAGGCTTGATTTATTTTTGATTCGATTTGATGAAGCATTAATACGTATATGAAACAAGCAATAGCTCACGGCTCAGGGGATCAAATAATTTCCGTCCGAAATCTTTCAAAGAGCTACGGTTCTTTCAAGGCTGTGGATCAATTGAATCTGGATGTTTTTTATGGCGATGTTTTTGGATTTTTAGGACCTAACGGTGCCGGAAAAAGTACTACCATCCGGATGTTGCTGTCGTTAATTAAACCAAGTGAAGGAAGTATAAAAATATTTGGACAGGATTTAAACCAACATCGAAATACCATCCTAGGTAAAATCGGTTGTATTGTTGAGAAACCTGATTTTTATAAATATCTGTCTGCAGAAAAAAACTGCATTATTTTGCTGCACTCTCCGGATTCTCAGCAAGCAAATCCAAGATTTATGAAATTCTTGAATTGGTTGGACTTAAAGGAAGGGAAAAGGACAAAATAAAAGGATATTCACATGGAATGAAGCAACGCCTTGGCATTGCTCAAACACTCATTCATAATCCTGATTTAATTGTGTTGGATGAACCGACAACCGGTCTGGATCCACAAGGAATCATAGATATCCGGAACCTGATTCTTCATTTGCAAAGAGATCTGAATAAGACTGTTTTTCTTTCATCCCATATACTGTCCGAAATTGAATTGATTGCAAGCAGAATGGTGATCATCAACAAAGGCAGAGAAATTGTTCAGGAGAAGTTGGCACATTATTGAACAGTGAAGAATTGATTGTTTCATTTGATTTTCTTTCGTTATCGAATGCAAGATCATGTCTTGAAGAATCTCAATGGGTTCAGTACTTCATTGAGCAAAAAGATGACAAATTAATATTTCATTTGAGCGAATTTCAAATAGCGGAACTCAACAATTATTTTTGCGAACACAAAGTGGGAGTGAAGGCAATTGAATCCAAAAGAAAATTGGAAGATTATTTTTTAAAATTAACATCCAATTAAACCAATCTGCTGTTTACTTTTTAAAAGATTTATCGAAATGCTCCTACGATTAACCTGGCTTGAAATTCAGAAAATTGCAATTCGTCCCCGAAGTTATATCGGCTTTATTGCAATTACACTTGTAATTTTCCTGATCCAATTGGCGATGTGGATTGATGGAACATCCTACATTGGATTTTTAACACAAAATATCGAACAAACATTTTTATTTGAAGGAAAAGTTCTGAATGGTAATCTGATTTGTTTTATTATTCTGCAGACCCTTATAATTCAAATTCCTTTATTGATTGCACTGGTGACCGGTGATCTCATTAGCGGAGAAGCGGCAACAGGTACGATACGCTTGTTGCTAACCCGGCCTGTCAACCGAACTTCCATAGTGCTCTCAAAGTTTTTTGCAGGGTCTCTTTATACACTCCTGATGTTGATATGGCTTGGGATATTGGCATTATTCCTAAGCCTGGTTGTATTTGGTCCGGGAGACCTCATTGTATTAAAAACAGATGAACTAATTATTTTGCAATCCGGTGATGTTTTGTGGAGATTTCTTACAGCACTTGCACTAGCGTATTTAGCTCTTACCCTTGTTGGAGCGCTTTCCATGATGTTGTCGTGTTTTTCTGAGAATTCAATCGGTCCGATTATTATTACGATGGCAATTATTATTCTTTTCACAATTGTTGGAACTATGGAAGTTCCGGTTTTTGATAAAGTAAAACCATTTCTTTTTACAACACATATGATTGTATGGAGGAATTTATTCGAGAGTCCATTGCCAATGGAGCAAATCCGAACCTCCATTTATGCTTTGCTCGGACACATTGTTGTTTTCATGGGTATATCAATAGTCTATTTTAATAAAAAGGATATTTTGTCATGAAAAAACTGATTTTATTCCTGCTTTTAATTTTCAACTTGTATGCTATTTCATCAGCGCAAAATCCACGCAGTCTTATTGCTGGAGTAAATACGAAATTCAAACAAGTGAACAACTACGAAGCCATCGTGGTAATTAAAACAGAAATTCCATTTATCAAAATGCTTCCTGTCAGCGCGACTATTTATTTCAAGCAACCAGACAAAATTCGTATCAAATCAAAAGGAATAGCGATTCTTCCGAAACAGGGCATTGATGATTTGTTAAAAACCTTGGCAGATACCATATCCTATTCAGCATTGTATCAAGGCGAAGAACTATTGAAAAATGTAAACGTTGCTGTTGTGTCCATCATTCCCCTTGCTGACACTTCTGATATGATTCTTGGAAAATTCTGGATAGATCCAAAACAAAGTCTTGTCATGCGTTCACAAATAACTACACGCACAAATGGAACCATTTTGTCAGAATATGTCTATGGAAAATTTGCAAGTTTCGCATTGCCGGATAGCATGACAGTTACTGTGGATACAAAGAAATTCAAAATTCCGAAGGCTGTGTCTGCAGATATTAATAATTACAATTCCAGTGCTAAAGATCCCGCAAAGCAATCGAAAAAAGGCAGAATTATTTTACGTTTTTCAGAGTATAAAATTAATCAGGGTATTCCGGATGAAATTTTCAAGCAGAAATGATGATTGTTTCCCTTCAGTACATTGTAAATATTGACAATTTTATTTGACCTCTGGAAAATTCAAATTTCGAGAGTAGAAAAATTTACTATAGATGCATCAACATCCGAATTGTTTTAAATGGTGATCGAGGTGCAGGTAGGTGATTCTTCCCCATTCCCGACTACTCAGTTTTCCAAAATAGGGATGTTCTGCGTTTGGACGCATACTTTTCATGTTGCTGAATAATTTTAACAATACATCCTGATCATTTTTAAAATCTGTAGGTTTTGTTCCCTTTTTATTTTGATCGTAATCAGGACTTGTCGGGAGTTTTCCTTTCGGCCAGGGCAGAATATAAAGTGACATCCACTTCACTACAGTATGACTAAAGAAATTGCCGAGATGCCGGGTTGTACGCAGACCGGATGCCTCACGCAGGGCATCGGTGACATGACAAATCATCTGAGCACTGTTCATCAAACCCCACAATGCCTTACTCTCCGGTCTTACTTTTGCAATGCGTTGTGAAATTTCAGAATAATCTCTATCGTTAAAAATATTTTTCATCAGTAGGATCGTTTAATCATTCAATGAATGAAGAATTAGTCCGCTTCGCAATTTTGGTTCGAACCAGGTTACTTTCGGAGGCATTGTCAAGCCTCCATCAGCAATGTCGATGAGTTGTTTCATAGACACAGGAAACATTGAAAATGCGACTTTCATTTCACCGGAATTGACACGCTTTTCAAGTTCACCCAAACCTCGTAAACCGCCTACAAAATCAATTCGTTTATCTGTTCGAAGGTCCTTAATATTGAGTACAGGCTCGAGAATTTGTTGAGATAAAATGGTTACATCAAGAACTGCAATCGGATCTTTGTCATCAAAAGTTCCTGTACGAGCTGTGAGCTTATACCATTTTGAATCAATGAACATTCCAAATTCATGGAGATGTTGTGGCCTGTAAGCAGTACTGCCGTTTTCTTCTACATCAAATCGCTTGGCAATCTCTTTCAAAAAAGTTTCGTTCGTTAAGCCATTCAAATCTTTCACAACTCGATTGTAATCGAGAATGGCCAGTTGATTATCCGGAAAATGTACGGCAAGAAAATAATTGTATTCTTCTTTACCGGTATGATGAGGATTCTTTTCACTTCTTTCTTTTCCAACCAGAGCTGCAGCTGCTGTGCGGTGATGACCATCCGCTACATACGTCGCAGGAATCGCTGCGAAGAGTGTGGTAATTTGATTGATGACAGGCTTATCCTTTACTACCCAAAACTGATGACCGATGCCATCATCGGAAACAAAGTTGTATTCCGGTGCATTTTTTGTTATGTCATTTACAATTTGATCCAAAGCAGGGACATTGGGGTATGCAAAAAATACCGGCTCGTAGTTAAGACTGCTTATGCGCACGTGATTTTTTCTGTCTTCTTCTTTATCAGGACGTGTCAGCTCGTGCTTTTAATTACATTATTTACATAATCTGCAACAGAGGCTCCACCGACGATACCATATTGTGTTCTGCCACTCATTGTTTGTGCATAGATGTAATAGCACTCTTCATGATCCTGGAAAAATACTCCATCCCGAAACATCTTATCGAAATTTTCTTTTCCTCTGGAATAAATTTCTGGAGCATAGTGATCAAATTCATCAGGAAAATCTATTTCCGGCTTGATCACATGATAAAAGGAAAGTGGATTCCCTTCCGCTTCCTTTCGTGCTTCTTTTTCATTGAGGACATCATAGGGTTTGGAAGCAATCTTCTCAGCAAATTCTTTTTTAGGACGGATTCCTTTAAAAGGTTTAAGAATGGCCATTGTATTGGATTTGTATTTTGATTGGAAGTATAGCTGTTGGATTTTATTATTGAGAAAAGAAAATTTAATCAAGTTTGAGGATCTTTTCCATTTCACCGGTTAGTTCCTGAACATCATCAAGGTTAAGATCGCCCATGTGTCCGATCCGGAAGGTTTTATCTTTCAGTTCACCGTAACCGTTTGAAATAAGCATTCCGCGTTCGGCCAATTGTTTGTTCAACTCACTTACATTAATAAAAAACGATCGATGGCTTTCTGAGAAACAGAAGCAAGTGAAAGTCCGGGAGGTAAGGCGAGAGCTTTTTGTGATGATGTGATACAAATATCCACACCCAAGCGGTCGACTTCGATTTTTGCTCCACCGAGAGAACTCACGCAATCCAACATCCAAACAACTTCCGGATATTTTTTCATGACAATTGCAATAGCTTCAACAGGATTCATTATTCCTACTGAAGTTTCATTGTGTGTAATTGCAACGGTATCGTACTTACCTGTTTTTAGGTACCCTTCAACAGTTTCAGGCAATGTTGCATGTCCGGAAATTTCTTCGTGTAAATCTGCATCGATTCCATTCAAGCGTGCCAGCTCGTACCATCTTTTTCCAAAAGCGCCAACCGAAAATACAATAGCTTTTTTTTGTGTGGCACTACGGATGGCCCCTTCCATTAATCCTGTACCCGATGATGTACTGAGAACAATTTTGTTTTCAGTAAACATCAGCTGTTGCATTTTTCGAGTAATGTTGCGCTGTAATTCTGAAGCCTCCTTTGTTCTATGCCCAATCATAGGAGTTCCCATTTTAGCCAGTACATCAGGATGAACGTAAGTAGGACCAGGGATAAATAACTTTTTAATTTCCATTTTCTTAGAGGAGTTTCAAGCCCACGAAGCTACAAAAAAGGTGTAAGCATTGGCGGGAGTAATTTCGCAACAAATCGTTTTTTTTATTCTGGAGAGCGGAAAAAACACATTATTCATTTGGAACCTGCTTCCTTGCTTTCCAATCTGTTCGCACATCAACATCATTCATTAAAATCCATTTTCCGGATTTGAATTTGAGTGCATCGTATGTGCCGTCTGGGCCACTTGTATTCAGTGGATTTTCCGTGTCATTCTTTGAATTGTTTCCGGAAAGATGATCAAATACAATTAGATTTTTTGATTCATCATACCGCAATGCCATTGTTGCCTGGGATGAGAATGAAAATACAAGTCTGTTTTTGTACACCTTGCCTGTTTTGAATAATGGATATCCGAAACGCGGATTATTTTTTTCGAGAATGAGAACTTCAGCAACTTTTTGAGTTGTGATTGCATTCATTCCTTTCCATCCAAGCAGAGTGTAATATGTTCTCTTCCCGACTTTTTTTTCAACCAAAGAATAATAAACGGCTCCGTACCATTTAGCAGCACTCAATTTTTCGGATTCAGGTTTTTGAATACTGTTGGTTGAATCCATTAAAGAAATCAACTGTATGGTGTTCCCCGATGCTTCCGGGATTTGGATGAATCCAAAGTAATCATAATGATCTCCATCGAAACGTGGGACCGTCCAGGTGTAAATCCGAAACTTGTTTTGAGGATCAGTGATTATCGACACATTTTTAATGCTGTCGAATCGAGCAGAAAAACTAGAGGGATTCCGGAGGACAGAGTCAAGATAATTTTTAAAAATTGTATTTGATGCAATCCTTACAGAGTCATTCGCTCCCCTTTGAATACTATGAATGAGAATTTGTAAAGGGCTTTTTAAACTTGAATCAACTGGAGCTATTTTTAAACTGCTGTCCTGTGCATTAACAAACAGTGGAGCCAAAAAGATAATCAGGAGAATTTTCCTGCGTAAATTATTTCTATGGAAAGAACCTGGTAACATAGCTCAAAATTAAAAAACCGCAAACTATAACGAGTTGCGGTTTTGAATATTTTATATCCTGTCTGTTTAGGAATTACACATGCAATCGACCTTTTTTGGCAAGCAGGTCATCTTTGCTTTCCCGGAAATCAGGATCATCAACACAACAATCTACCGGACAAACAGAAGCACATTGAGGTTCATCGTGAAATCCAACACATTCAGTACACTTATCAGTAACAATATAATAGGCATCCATAGAAAGAGGGGCTTGAGCAGAATCTGAATCAATTTCAGATCCATCCATCTTTTTAAACATACCTTTGACAGAAGTGCCATCAGAGAAACGCCATTCAGCGCCTCCTTCGTAAATAGCATTATTCGGACATTCGGGTTCGCAGGCTCCACAATTGATGCATTCGTCAGTAATCTTGATTGCCATAAATATTTCCTTTCTACTTTTGAGGTTCTTTAATGGCAGCAAAATTAACCAGAAAAAGTAGATATCAAAACAGAATCAAATGATTTGTCTTGGTGTTGAACTATTCAATATATTCAAGCAAGTGTAGAAGTATGATAAACTTAGATCAGAGAATTAGTGCCTTTTCGAAATTAGGTGTGTACTTGACGGATGTTGTGAATGAGTCGGAAAAGATTGTAAAACAACCAGATACGCAAGCTTCGGACTTTGAAAAGGTGATGCATGATGCTGTTTTGCAAAATCCCTGGTTCACCCGTGAAAATTGTTTGTCTGCCTTTCGACAATGGGCAGAGAATCTCTCAGAACGCAAACTAAAGCTTTGGCTTAAACCGTATGAAAAGCACTTGGGAGAATCCTTATCTGTTCATAATGTTGGTGTTGTAAATGCAGGAAACCTCCCTTTGGTAGGATTTCATGATTTCCTGAGTGTTATCATTGCAGGACACAATTACATCGGTAAAAATGCATCCGATGATTCTATATTACTTCCGTACGTTTCAGACCTTTTTATCCGGCTCAATCCTGAATTTGCTGAGCGCATATCATTCGTCAATAAATTGACCCGGTTCGAGGCTGTGATCGCAACCGGAAATAACAATTCAGCTCGTTATTTCGAACATTATTTTGGCAAGGTTCCGCACATCATTCGTAAGAACAGGAATGGAATTGCGGTGTTGGATGGAACAGAATCGAGGGAGCAGTTGCAGGCTTTGGGATTGGATATTTTCCTTTACTTCGGTTTGGGCTGCAGAAATATTTCTAAAATGTATGTTCCTGAGAATTATAATTTTTCCAAATTTTTTGAATCCATCCTCACGTATCAGGATGTGATGATGCATAACAAATACATGAATAATTTCGATTATAACAATACTGTGTTTTTATTGAAGCAGATACCTTTTCTTCAAAATGGATTTCTAATCATTAAAGCAGATCAATCCATTGCTTCACCGATTGCAGTTGTTCACTATGAAATTTATTCGAATAAAAATGAATTGGAAGAAAAGCTCATTGTAAACAAAGAAAAGATACAATGCATTGCACTTTCTCCGGAAGACTCTCTCCGAAGTGTTTCCCTGTTGTCAAAAATTTGTGTTGATTTTGGAAAAACTCAGTTCCCTGGCTTGAATGATTATGCCGATGGAATGGACACTGTTGAATTTCTGACATCTTTGTAAAATAAAAAGCCGGGTATGTTCCCGGCTCTTTTCAAATAAATATCGAGTATTAATTATTTGGGATAAGATGGAATAATCTGTTCCAACGGATTTTGTTAAGGAAACTTGCATTACCATCCCAACTCATCCAGATGAAAACTGCCTTTCCAACAATATGATCTTCCGGTACAAATCCCCAGAATCGTGAATCTGCTGAATTGTGTCGATTGTCACCCATCATGAAATAATAGTTCATCTTGAAAGTATATGAACCCGCCACAGAACCATTGATAAAGATCTGACCATTTCGTTCTTCAAGCTTATTTCCTTCGTATTCGGAAATCACTTTTCGATAGGAATCAATATTGCTTGTATCAATTGCCAGTGAACTTCCTTTTTTGGAATCCAAACGGGACCGAAATTATCCACGTTCCAGCCGTATTTTGAATTGAACGGAAAGATGAAATCCTGAAAGATATTCCGGGTCATCATGTTCGGTTCGATCTTTTTGACATTGCCGAAGTTCTTCATTTTATCTGCAGCACTCCGGGTGAGATAAAAGTTGAATTCAGTAGGGGAGAGCACCTCCACTTCACGGATCCCAAGTTTTTCAATGGATTGTTCACTGAAAGCTTGTCCATCTGTAATTACATGATAGGAAGTTTGAGCATTTATAGGTAATGGAATCTGTGATCCGTTGATAAAAACTTCCCTGTCTATCAATTGAAGGCTGTCTCCCGGTAAACCAATACATCTCTTGATATAATTTTCTTTTTTATCCACAGGTCGCCCTAAATTTTCCGCAGGCCAGTTGAACACCACACAATCACCTCTGTTTACATGTCCAAAACCAGGAAGACGATGGTATCCGATTTTAATCCATTCGAGATATGATTTACCGCCAACAAGGGGTAGTGTATGGTGTGCAAAAGGAAAAGACAATGGCGTCATTGGAATTCTTGCACCATAGCTAACTTTACTTACAAAAAGAAAATCACCCACGAGCAATGACTTTTCCATGGAAGGAGTTGGGATCGTATACGCTTCAATAAAAAAAGTTCGAATGATAGTCGCAGCAATTACTGCGAAAATTATCGCATCCACCCATTCCCGAACAACTGATTTCCGCTGACCGGGTTTTGGTTTCAGAAGAAACCAAACACCAAGAGTAAAAATACCAAATAAGATATCTTTTATAAGATCCCAGTTTATTCTGAATTTTGACATACGGTTTTTCTTTACAAGGGTCAGTGGAAGCCTCGGGGCGAATTTAGTTCAGAGAAGCTTCCACATTGGTTAACAGGTCGTTAATTATCCACATCAGAATTTTAATAAATCCTGCATTCCAAACACTCCTTTTTTACCCGATAGCCATTCAGCTGCACGGATCGCACCCATTGCAAAGCCTTGTCGGTTCTGGGCTTTGTGGATGATTTCGATTTCATCGTCATCTGAAAAATACTTGACAATGTGAGTTCCGGGTACCTCGTCCTCACGAGTGGAGAATATCGGAAGCTCTGCATCTGCATCATCGCCACCTGCAATATTTTCGTCCCCTTTATAATTTCGCCAGAATTTCAACCTGTCTATCCCTGAAATTAGTTGCTCTGCCAGTGTAATCGCTGTTCCACTCGGCGAATCTAATTTATGAATGTGATGACTCTCCTGAATAAGAACTTCGTCGTACTGATCAAGGTGATTCATCAATTCAGCCAATTTTTTATTCACTTCAAAAAAAACGTTTACTCCAATGCTAAAATTCGAGGAATAAAAAAAAGAATGATTGTTTTTCCTGCAAATGTCTTTCACTTCTTCCAATCTCTCGTTCCATCCTGTCGTACCGGATACAACCGGAATACCGGCATCGAAACAACGGAGGATGTTATCGACTGCGGCTCCCGGTTGGCTAAATTCAATAGCCACATCTCCGGTAGATAATTCTTGATTGCTGACTGAATCTCTATTTTTTTCATCTACAATCAGACAAATTTCATGACCCTTTTTTTTAGCAAGTGCCTCGATCGACTTTCCCATTTTTCCATGTCCTATGAGAACAATTTTCATAATTCTATTTAAATTGAAAGGTAAATTTTAAACCTGCAATTGTTTCACCGGCAGGTGTAGAGTCAAAACAAGGTCCCGTACGGACACTTAGGTTATCGCTCACATCAAAATCCATCAACTGAGCATCAACGTAGGCGTCAATCACATTCAGCGTGTACACGACACCTGTAAGTATATAGCAGAGATCTCTGTTCCGACGATAATAATCTTTTCTTACTTTCAAATCGTCATTGGAATAGCGAGGGTAATCATCGATTGTATTCGGGTCAGTATCGTTCCGGTAGAGGTAAGCGGTTTTAAATTTCTGATAATAGCCGTCATTGAAATTAATGAAGTAAATCAATGATCCAAAGCCGGCATAAAGAACCGGAATCTTCCAGTATTTTTTGTTCATTCCTTGTCCGAGTCCGGGCAATACAGCTGAAGCCAATGCTGTTCTATTCGCTCTTTTTCTGGAGAGTTGAGACACAGAATCCGGTTCGGATGCATTCGAATGATAGGGGATGATCAGCAACAAAAGCGCAGCCACAAAAGGAAGCGCATGCTTTTTCTCAGGGAGCATTCCGCTTTTGTTGAAGTCATTTGTATTGCTGCATAGGAGTGGAAATACATTGCATTTTTCCCTGAACGCAGAAGGAGGGCTTTGTGCTGAGGAAAGGTGGCTGTATGCAATTAATAATTGAGCAATTCCAGAATTCTGTTCAGATCACTGTCATCTTGGAAAGGGATTTGAATTTTCCCGCTGCCATTCTGTGCTCTTTGCAATTGAATTTTCGTCCCAAAATGACTTGAAAGTATGTTTTGAATTTTAGTAAATTCAAAAGACAATTGATTTTTCTGCTGCTCTTCTTTTTTACGATTGGTAGACTTGTTGCCTCGCTCACGTGCAAGGTTTTCAACATCACGAACACTCAATTGCTTTTCCATTATTTCATGGTATAGAGCAAGTTGCCTGTCGATATTTTCCACACCCAGAATTGCACGGGCATGGCCCATACTCAAACCTCCATCACGAATGGATGCCTGAATTTGGGGAGGCAAACGGAGCAAACGTAAAAAATTGGTGACAGTACTCCGGTTTTTACCAACACGTGTACTCAGTTCTTCCTGAGTCAATGCACACTCTTCGAGCAAACGTTTATAACTGATGGCGACTTCAAGTGCATTCAGGTCTTGTCGTTGAATATTTTCAACGAGTGCCATTTCCAGCATTCCCTGATCATTCGCAACCCGTATATAAGCAGGGATGGTCGTTAAACCAGCCAGTTTGGATGCCTTGAAACGCCTTTCACCGGAAATGATCTGGTATTTATCATAACCAAGTTTACGGACTGTTATTGGTTGAATGATTCCCTGCTGAAGAATCGAGTCGGCCAGTTCCTGAAGCATTTCTTTATCAAAATCAACACGCGGTTGAAATGGATTTGCTTCGATTTGGTCAAGCTGTATCTGTGCAACAGAACCAACGACACCTGCTGAGCCGGGAACACCCGTTTTACTGGTCACATCTGTATCCGCGTTCTCCAACAAAGCACTAAGGCCTTTGCCCAGTGCGCTCTTCTTAGTGCTCATCTGTTACAGGTATTTTCTTATCCGCTTCTTTAATTTTCGTAAGGTTATTCTTTTGAAGAATTTCCCGGGCAAGATTAAGGTAATTCACAGAACCTTTGCTGCTTGCATCATGCATGATAATGGTTTGACCAAAGCTCGGAGCTTCGCCAAGTTTTGTATTCCGCTGAATGATTGTATCAAACACCATTTGTTGAAAATGGGTTTTCACTTCTTCAACAACCTGATTGGACAAACGCAAACGGGAATCATACATTGTGAGCAAAATGCCTTCAATTTCGAGATCAGGGTTCAGGCGACTTTGAACAATTTTTATTGTATTCAGTAACTTTCCAAGACCTTCCAATGCAAAATATTCGCACTGCACCGGAATGATCACGGAATTGGCTGCCGTGAGTGCATTGATCGTAACAAGTCCCAGAGAAGGAGAACAATCAACGATGATGAAATCATATTGGCCTGCTAATTTATCAAGCACGTCTTTCATCTTACGTTCCCGGTTCGGGAGATTGATCATTTCAATTTCTGCTCCGACAAGATCAATGTGTGAAGGCAACAGAAACATATTTGGTGTTTCTGTTTTCATGATGATATCGTTCGGGTCGGCTTCGTTGATGATACATTCGTAAATGCTCATTTTGATTGTCCGGGGATCGTAACCGACACCGGATGTAGCATTTGCTTGTGGATCGCTGTCAATGAGCAGGGTTTTATATTCGAGTACAGCCAGGCTGGCAGCAAGATTCATTGCTGTAGTAGTTTTACCTACCCCACCTTTTTGATTTGCAATGGCTATGATTTTTCCCATAAATTCAATCTTGTTTAGTATTTAATTCTTCCTTCTTCCGATGATTCTCATTTTAAAAACCAACGGCATTCCATTAATTATATTTCGGAAACCTCACCAACTTTCATTAACAAGAGTTGTTTTCCGGCGAGATCGAATTTCTTTTTCGATTCATTATGATCAATTTTTATCCACTCAAATGTATCAAAGTGCATTCCAATGATTGTATCACAACGGATGAATTCGGAAGCAATTACAGCATTGTCAATTCCCATTGTGAAATTGTTTCCAATCGGAAGGAAAGCAAAATTCATTCTTTTGAAATCACCAATTAGTTTCATGTCGTAATGCAAGGCTGTATCGCCTGCATAATAGAAATTTCCTTCAGTAGTTTCGATCAGGAATCCCATGGGATTCCCGGCGTATGTACCATCCGGAAAACTACTGGAATGCTCCGCCCTCACACATTTTACTTTTCCAAAATCAAAAATCCAATGGCCGCCAATATTCATGGGATGAGTATTGGTAACTCCTTTTCCTTGTAACCAGACGTGTATTTCCCAGGATGAGATTACTGTTGCCTGGGTCTGCTTAGCCAATTCTACCAAATCAGCAGTATGATCAAAATGCCCATGAGAAACCAGGATATAATCAGCTTGAATAGATTTGGTGTCAATATCTTTTGCTAAAGGGTTTTCATGAATAAACGGATCAAAAAGTAGTTTTTTGCCATTTATATCAACCAAAAAGCAGGAGTGACCGAAATAGGTTATTTGCATAGGTAATTTAAGGAATGCAAAAATAAGGTTTTAGGGAGGATAAACTTTCTAAAGTTACCAACATGAAGCATATACTCATCGCTAAGACTGGAAAAGTTGTAACAAATAAATGTTCATTAAAAACTTTTTTGTCTGGACTTTGGAATCCTGGACGATCAAATGAAGGCGATATATTCGCCACAGAATTAAAAATCTAAATTATCACGTACATATGTTAATTATTTGATAATCAATTAACAATCATTGCCAACTTAAATCCTAAGAACACTTGGGTAGGTTGCCTTAACGATGAATGTCAGAAAAAATGCTTTTAAGTTCCTTCTGTTCGATGCCAGAAAATGGATTTTTAGCAATTGCTTCATCAACATATTGGATTCGTTTTTCGGTCACCGGATGTGTGCTTAAAAAACCAGGCAAGTTTTTCGAATCGTGTTCCATGAGAGAATGCAATAAGTCAGTCATTCCGATAGCTGAAATCTGATTGTGTCTGAGTATGTCTAACCCTTCGAGATCAGCTTGCTCTTCAAATTCTCTGGAAAAAGTAAGTGTACCCAGAGTATTTGCATTTTTTGCCAGTGTAGCCATCACACCCTGAACATCTCCTGCAACCACGGAAATAAGAAGATAAGCTGCCAGGTTTTTTGCAAGTAGTTTCATTGAATGCCGTTTCTTCACATGCGCAGCCTCGTGACACATAAGCGCAGCCAGTTCATTTTCGGAATGAATTATTTTCAACATTCCTGAAAAAATCACAATGTTTCCATCGGGTAAGGCAAAGGCATTTTCTTCTTTAGAATGGATCACAAAAAACTTCAATGTACGGCTGCTTTTGAAATCTATCTTAGAAGCAAACTCCCGGATCCGATCGGTTTGTGCAGAGTCACTTTCTTCTTGAGAAACACCGGCATCAAAAATAATTTTTCCGATTCGATCATCAAAGGAGGAAGGGAGCAGATCGACAGCACGTTCAGCAACCCAGGGAAGAATAAAAAAATAACCCAGGAGAACCAGTCCAAAAAAACCGGTGAAGATGAGCATGTAAACAAACGTACCGGCAGAATTCAGCCAGGCAGTGAAGCCTACATAGCCTTTTTTCGTTGTCTTGCTTTTAAAAATTTATTGAATTCAAAGTCTTGAAAGGTCAGGTTAATTGCCGGATTACCTTTTTTATAAATACTCGTCGCAGTACCCGACTGAAAAATCTTAACACCTTTCAAATGCCAATGCAGTCGTGTATCGGATGGTAATTCAATGATGAGATCATCAGAAGATTCATCAAACGAAAGAGATGCATCAAGGGTTGTCCCGGAATCTGGATCGACATAATGGGCTGGAACAGTTGAAGCCATTTTGTTGAATTTCTATATGAAAACAAAAGCCCCCTTTCAAAGAAAGAGGGCTTGAATTTATATTCGAATTCTTATTTACCCAGGTCATCAAAATTTACGTCGCTGAAGGGGGAAGCAGAGTCACTTTGTCCCTGGTTGCTACCGGAAGAATGATCGGGAGCTTCAACTTTCAAAGTGCCAACATGATTGATGGCTTCATTTAATCCATCGACAAATTTTTGAAAATCTTCCCGGTAAAGGAATATTTTATGTTTTTCAAAAAAGGGGTTTCCATCGTCTCCGATTCGTTTCTTGCTCTCTGTGATGGTCAGGTAGAAATCATTTGCCTTGGTACTTTTAACGTCGAAAAAATACGTGCGCTTTCCTGCTCTGACCGATTTAGAAAATACTTCTTCGCGTTGGCTGTTGTGCTCTGACATAAAATTGATCTGATTTGTTTATTGATCCGCAACAAAAATAGAAAATTATTTAAATGGACAAAGCCACAGGGAAATTTTGGGGATCTAAATATCAGCCGGGAATAATTGACAATCTGGCTCTTTCCTTGAGCATTTCAATTATGCAGGATAGCTTTTGAGTTCAGTGTCAAAAGCTTATGATTTCAGGCTTGAAATCAGAGATAAATGCGTTTCACTGACTGATAAGGCCGAGCTTACCTTTGATGAATTGTCCGGTAAAAGAAGCATCGCAAGCCGGTAGATCATCGGGCGTGCCTTCGAACAAGATATGGCCCCCTGAATCTCCTCCCTCGGGTCCCAGATCTATAACCCAGTCTGCACATTTTATCACATCCGGGTTGTGCTCTATGATCAGTACTGAATTACCTTGCTCGATCAGCATATCAAATGCTTTCAAAAGCTTTTTGATATCATGAAAATGGAGTCCGGTTGTGGGCTCGTCAAAAATGAATAAGTCATGATCATGGGCCTGTCCTTTACCCAGGAATGAAGCGAGCTTAATCCGTTGAGCTTCTCCACCGGAAAGTGTGCTGGACGATTGCCCCAGGCGTATATAGCCCAAACCAACATCGGCTAATGGCTTCAATTTGGTGGCGATTTTGTGATCATTACCGGCTGATTTAATCGGAGCACTGAAAAATTCTATGGCTTCATCAACTGTCATTTCGAGAATGTCAGAGATGTTTTTACTCTTGTATTCGATATCGAGAATCTCCTGCTTGAATCTTTTACCATGGCAATTTTCGCAAAGCAAATGGATGTCGGCCATGAACTGCATCTCAATGGTCACTTCGCCTTCTCCCTCACAAACCTCACAACGACCGCCTTCAACATTAAAACTAAAATGGGAGGGTTTGTATTTTCGTGTTCTGGAGATGGGCAAATCAGAATACAAAGCTCTGATCTCATCGTAGGCTTTGATATATGTTACCGGATTTGAACGGGAAGATTTACCAATCGGATTCTGATCAACAAATTCAATGGAAGTAAGTTTGGAATAGTCGCCACTAACTTTATCAAATATTCCACTTTGCTCTCCAAAGCCTCCATGAATTTTTTTCAAAGCAGGGAAAAGAACCTTCTTCACCAGACTGGTTTTACCGGAGCCACTCACACCGGTCACGACTGTCATGACTCCGAGAGGGAATTTAACAGAAAGATTTTTCAGGTTGTTCTCCCGGGCACCTTCTATTTTTACAAAACTGTTCCAACTCCTCCGACGGTAGGGTAGCGGAATACTGTCTTTTCCACTGAGGTATTTACCTGTGTAACTTTTATCATCCTTCAGAATCTGTTCGTAAGTTCCCTGAAACATCAGTTCTCCACCATTTCTACCTGCATCCGGACCAATATCAATCAGCTCATCGGAGGCTTTCATAATTTCTTCGTCATGTTCAACAATTATCAAAGTGTTGCCAACATCACGTAAAGATTTCAAGACTTTAATGAGCCTGTCGGTATCCCGGGGATGCAGTCCAATACTGGGTTCATCGAGAATGTACATGGAGCCAACAAGACTACTGCCAAGCGAGGTAGCCAGGTTAATGCGTTGTGATTCTCCTCCTGAAAGTGAATTTGAAAGTCTGTTCAGAGTAAGATAACCCAATCCAACATCACTTAGAAATTGCAGCCTGCTGGTGATTTCCACAAGAATTCTTTTTGCAACTTTTGTCTGATATGCACTCAGTTCGATTTCTTTGAAAAAATGCAAGCTCGTCTGAACAGGCATCAACACAATATCTGTAATTGATTTTTTATTGATGAGAACATAGGCTGCATCCTTGCGTAGCCTTGTTCCACGGCATTCCGGACAAATGGTACGTCCGCGGTAACGCGACAACATTACTCTGTATTGAATTTTGTATGCTTGTGATTCCACCCATTGAAAAAAGGAATTTATACCCTGAAAATGGGTGTTGCCGGTCCACAGCATTTGCCGCTGATCAGAAGTGAGTTCAAAAACCGGACGGTGAATAGGGAAATCAAATTTGTAAGAACTTTTAATGAGGTGATCATTCCATTCTTTCATTTTTTCTCCACGCCAGCAAACAATTGCACCTTCATACACCGACAAACTTTTATCCGGCATCACAAGATCATCGTCAATCCCGATAATCGATCCAAAACCTTCGCACCGTTTGCATGCACCATAGGGATTATTAAAACTAAAAAGTTGAGTGCTTGGTTCTTCAAAAGTAATTCCATCGAGCTCAAAACGATTTGAAAAATCAAGAATCTGATTGCCGGTCGACTGTTGAATTTCTGTCATACATTCTCCATGCCCTTCAAAAAATGCCGTTTGTACAGAATCTGATATTCGGGAAATATTTCCTTCGTCTGCCGGATTAATGGTAAAGCGATCAACAACAATTTGAAGAACCTTTTGCTGTTGTACTGTTGGCTTCGTTTCTATATCCGGAACCGGAGCCTTTTTTTTCTTTGTGGTTTTAACAGAACTACTATTTATTCCAAATGAATCGCCGAGCGAACGGAGCAACTCCGCCTGTGCCGGATCCAGAAGCTCTTCAATCTTGTAAACCTTTTCTACAATGCGAACACGGATAAATCCTTTTTGAAGAAGAATGTTCAATTCTTCTTCCAGAGTACGACCGGGATGCAAATAGAGTGGGGCATACAATAAAACTTTTGTTCCGACAGGAAAAGCTTGCAATGAATTGACAACATCGTCTACACTATGTCGATGCACTTCATTTCCGGAAACAGGCGAATAGGTTTTACCGATGCGTGCAAAAAGAAGCTTGAGATAATCGTAGATTTCTGTAGATGTACCAACCGTTGAACGAGGGTTGCGTGAATTCACCTTTTGTTCGATAGCAACCGCGGGAGAGATACCCTTAATGTAATCGACATCCGGTTTGTCCATTCGTCCTATAAACTGACGCGCATAGGAGCTCAAACTTTCGACATACCGCCTCTGTCCTTCGGCATACAAAGTATCGAATGCAAGTGATGATTTTCCGGAACCAGACAGACCGGTAATGACTACAAATTTATTTCGTGGAATTGCTACATCAATATTCTTAAGGTTGTGAACCCGTGCCCCTTTAATAATGATGAATTTTTTTGGGTCTAATTTATCTACTCCTGCCATAAATTTTCCTGAAATGCAAAGATAGCAAAATGAAGGGCTGGATGCTTCGTAAGATTGTTCTCACTATTGTTCCTGATGAAAAGTTCGGTTCCGAAATGCAATTAAATTTATACGAAAAAGCTTGATTGTAATTCAATAGAAAGCAGGTAAATATCATATCGTTCGGAGTTCCGTCCATTTGCTCAATTGGAAGTGAAGCACAAACTGTTTATTCCTGCTTTTTTTGATTCAAAATCGTCAATTCTCATAAATTGTTGGATTTTTCCGAAGAATTGTTTGTTTTCGTACAAAGGATGTGTTATATTTGATAAACCTTAAATGAAACCATCAGAGTTTTTCAAGGTAAAAGCTATTTAATAAATTCACAATTACTAAAAGAAGGACCTCCATAGAAAAAAATCTACTTTAATTTTTTACTTACTCATTAAAGCAGAAAACAACTATGGCAAACCTTCATCTGATGGATGATAAAGATCTTGTGCATCTTTATCAAAAAGGCGATCAACTCGCAATTTCCGAACTCGTATCTCGTTACAAACAGCGAATTTATTCGACGATTTATTTTCTTGTTCGTAACCGGGAACTCGCTGAGGATTTGTTCCAGGATACTTTCATTAAAATTCTGACAAGTTTAAAAAACAAGCATTACAGTGAGCAGGGTAAATTTCTTCCCTGGGCATTGCGTATTGCACACAACCTGGTCATTGACCATTTCAGGAAAGACAAGCTTATGCCGCTTCAACACGATTCTGATGAGTATTCAGTTTTTGATGTGTTGCCGCAAAAAGGTCGCAATGCAGCCGAGCAAATGATTTATGATGAAAAGATCACTCAGGTGCGAGCTTTACTTGACCAATTGCCATTTGAACAGCGAGAAGTGGTGATTTTACGCCATTATGCAGGATTATCGTTCAAAGAAATATCTAACATGTTGGAAATCAATATAAACACTGCCCTTGGACGTATGCATTATGCGATTTTGAAAATGCGCGAAATGGTTCAAAAACAAGACATCAATTTGAGGGAATGATTTTATCATTTCCTCAAAATATTTCCAGTCTTGACATCGTTATAGGCTTATAAATCTACATCTTAAATTTAATTGCATGATAAAAACTACTACTCAAAAAGATCTTTTGCTCTATGTTTACAATGAAACCAAATTGCTGGATAGTGATCGCATCCAGCGTGCCATTGATGGCGATCCGCTCTTAAGTAACGACTATCAGGAAATTGTAAGGATTACTGAAACGTTGGATGTTGTATGTCCTGCTCCTTCGGAAGAAGCCATTCGTAACATCCTTTTACACGCCTGAACAAACGACACAAAAAAAAACAGCGGGAATTTTATTTCCGCTGTTTTTTTATTTGTTCTCTCTAACCTTTTCGTTTTTTTCAATGCACCATAGGCGAATAGTTTTGAATTTTGATACAAACTAATTCAGGGCCTTGCAGAAACCAATTTTATTCGATGGATTCCTCTTCCTTCTGGGTGAATAATTTGATCCGCATGGTGAATGAATCAATTTTATCTTTGCGGTGATGACCAAAAAAGAACGTTTCGAAAAAGTAATTCATTATTTTCAAACGGAACGGCCAATTGCTGAGACAGAACTTGAATATGGAAGTCCATATGAATTGCTGGTTGCGGTAATTCTCTCGGCTCAATGTACTGACAAGCGCGTGAACCTCACTACTCCGGCTTTCTTTGCTGCTTTTCCTACGTCAGAGGTGTTGGCCGCTTCCAGTCCTGAGGAAGTGTTCCCTTACATTCGCAGTATCAGTTATCCAAACAACAAAGCAAAGCATCTGGTTGGAATGGCAAAAGTTCTGGTAGAGGAGTTTAATAACATAGTGCCTTCCGATATCGATGAACTCCAGAGATTGCCGGGTGTTGGTCGAAAAACTGCCAATGTTATTGCTTCCGTTGTCTACAACATGCCGGCTATGGCAGTCGATACTCATGTATTCAGAGTATCCGCAAGAATCGGCTTGACCTCAGGGGCAAAAAATCCTTTGCAAACAGAAAAACAACTTGTGAAATTTATCCCTGAACATTTAATTTCAAAGGCACACCATTGGTTGATCCTTCACGGTAGATACACATGTACCGCAAGAAATCCTCGATGCTTAGAATGTGGGATTAGGGAGTATTGTAAGTATTGGCATGATAAAATTCAAAAAGGGGGAATAGAAAATAGAAAATAGAAATTAGAGAATAGAGAATAGTAGTTGAGAACCGTTGCCCAAATCAACAATCAACAATCAACAATCTCAATCATACAACCCTGCAGCGATTTTTTCTGTCAATGATTTTGGAGCAAAAGAAGTAAGCCAGGTGCTGATCCTGTTGATGAACCCGGGAACGATTTCACTTTTTCCTTTAAACATTGCTTTCAAAGCAATGCTTGCGACTTTATCCGGAGTCATATTGAACTTTGCTGCGCGCTGAATCATTTTTTCTGTATGCATCCCGGCTGCATTCATAAAATTCGTGTCTGTAGGACCCGGACTCAGGCATGTTACAGAAACACCTGAGTCCTTCAATTCATATCTTAATCCTCGCGTAAAATGTAGAACAAAAGCTTTACTCGCAGCATACACTGCAAGTGTTGGAACAGCCTGGTAAGCTGCAGTACTGGAAACATTGAGTATGTAGGAAGCGGGTTGTTTTTTCAGGTAAGGGAGAACATGGTAGGTGAGGCGTACCATTGTAAAGGTATTGATTCGCATCATGGCCTCCTGTTCAGATAAAGTTAGTGTATCGAACCGACCCCATAATCCGTAGCCTGCATTATTCACCAATATCTGGATAGGCAATTGTTCTGATTCAATTTTTCTTGAGATCTGATCCACTGCACCATCCGTTGAAAGATCCACACCAATGATTAGAATTTTTACTTTGTATTTTTCTTGTAATTCCTTTGAAAGATCTCCCAAAAGGTTCTCTGATCGCGCAATAAGCAGCAGATCATATCCCTGCTTCGCCAGCCGGGTTGCAATGGCTTTCCCGATTCCTTTACTGGCACCGGTTACGAGAGCATATCCCATACTATTTAATTAATGGTATAAAACGAAAAATGGAATCAGAGTATTACCTGATTCCATTTTTTGTGGGTGAATTCTGTTTATTTCACCAGTTTTTGGAAATGGTGATAAAATGGAGTAGCGCTATCATCACTCTTTGGCATGTATTTACCAAGAATTACTGGTGTATACATCACACGTCTACGGCTTGCAGCTCCATACTTTGGCGACATAGCGACACGATGCCAGATTCGACCATCATGCACGACCATATCACCGGCCTTGGCATCCACAAGCATTTCGTGTTTATCTTCATCGTTGTTCATGAAATAGGCTTTCTTGAACAACATACTGAACATATTTTGTTTGTGCGTTCCGGGAATGATTCGTAGTCCGCCTTTATCAGAAGATGAGTCATCGAAGTACAGACCCACATTCAACATTGGAAGAACTTTTTTACCATAGAAAATATCCCGCATGCTGTCTGTATGCCAACCCATTTGACGAAAGTTACTGGTTGGAGTATTCACATAATGATTGAATACGACACCATCTTTTTCGTTTTCAGCAATTCGGGAGCCCGGGGGTAAAAGCACCGTAAGACATTTCACACGATCACTATTCACGAAATTGTGAACAGGTTCACTAAATTGTGAAGTAAAAGGGAAACGATGAACAATTTTTTTACCATTTTCATCGACTCCGAATTTGATAGGAACTCCATTTACGATCTTTAAATCGTCGCATATCCATTTTTCCTGAATCGCTTCGGTAGAATTAAGGATTGCACGAATTTCTTCAGGGCTGGCAACACCCTGAAAATGGATAAAGCCGTTCTTATCAAAGAAAGAAATTTGTTCCTCGGTGAGTTTTTGGCCCAGCGTGAACTTAGGGTATTGGACTTTACTCATTATTCAGCTATTTGATAAAAAGGTAACAACATTGGAAATCAAACCAATGCGTTGGCTTAATTGAATGATGATGTGAAATCTGAATTGTGTTTCCAGTAAATTTTGAACGACAAATATAAAATAATCTTTTTATTTACAAATCTCTTCTCAAACAAGGAAAATGGGTTTTATTCACAGTTTAACATGATAACCAGACTTTCTCTCCCAACAAAAAACCATCGGAAAAAAGACCGATGGCTTTTTGTACTAATCAACGCAAAACACGATTTTTATTATTTATGGTCTTTTGAAACTATGGTCTTTTGAATATGAACTGTTTTTTTCTTTTGGCAATTGACTTTCCGGATCAATGAACCCTTTTTCACAGGGTTTAATGTCGATACTGACTTTGCTGCCGGCCCATTCAGGACTTTTTGAGATGCCAGAATTTGAGCAAATCCGGCATTGCTGCAGAGAAGTAGAACAATAGCAACAGCGAAATATCTTTTCATTAAACCCATTAATCGGGCACAAAAGTGCAAGACTTTGAGTGAAGGAAGAGTGAAGGGTTGTCAGGAGACTGATGCAGGGAAAAGGAGCTGAAAATCTGTCCCGGATTCCGGCTGACTTTCAACATGAAGTCCAATCTTGTGAAAACTGGCAATACTTTTCACTATAGGTAATCCAAGGCCATAACTCATTCCATCTTCAGGACGAAATCGTTTGAAACGGTCAAAAATAAATGGAATATGTTCCGACGGAATCCCGACACCTGTATCTGAAATTGTCAATTGATAAGCTTCGCCCGACATTTTGCCATCCAATGAAATCTCACCATCTGATTTGGTGTATTTTATTGCATTGGATACCACATTGAAAACCATCGTGTGAATCAGAGAACGGTTGCAGGGTTTGTAGACAAAATCAGATTCAAATGAAGTGTTGATTTTTATCGACTTCTCTTCAATTCTTTCTGCCAGTTCTTCGATTACTTCTTCGCACAATTCCCGGATCGATACTTCTTCACTTTTGTTGTACTGGTCGTTTTCAATTTTTGAAATGTAAAGCAAAGCCTTTACAATGCGAGTAAGTCGGGAAAGTGTTTTTTGTGAATCCACGAGCCTGCTCAGCACTTCATTCGATACTCCTGGTTCATTGATAATATTTTCAATTCTGTTTTGTAAAATAGAAATAGGAGTAAGGAGTTCATGGGAAACATTCGTGATGAATTCTCTTTCAATTTGAAAAGTTTCTTTAATCTTCAACATCATTTCATTGATCGAACGATCCAGTTGGGCAAACTCATAGGTGGATGTTTTCACAGGAGTTGCATCAAAAGTTGAAGGATGTTGTACATCTTTCAGTTTCTTGTTTACAATTCTATTGAATGGCAGGAGCAGGATGCGTGCAAAACCAAGGTCCAGGAAAATTGAAATAAGAATTACTGCCAGCAGAATCCGGATTGTAAACTGCCGTATCGTAACGTTCAATTGATCAATGGTGCTCAGACCTTCTCCGATTTCAATTTCATACAATTGGTTGTCATAAAGAAAAGCCTGACTCAGGACACGGTGTTTGACAATTTCATTCTCGATCAGTCTTTCGGTGTTTTCAATAGACCGGTTTCCGAAGTCTTTTGGCAATCCACCCAGCGGAGAGATGGAGACATATTCTTCTTTGAACACATTGTAGCTGTCGAAACTACAATCCTGATCGAGGCTGATTTCATTCAATCCGCCCAATTGAACCATCCGCATCATTTTCTCCAGTCGTGCTGATAGTCGTTTGTCAATATGATTGTAAACAATTCCCTGAATGATGACAGGCACAATAGCTCCAAAGGCACCGATGATGAGCGCTTTTGAAATGGCATTGTAAAGGGCGAGTTTGACCTGGAGTTTCAAGGGGAGAAATGGACCTGAATTGAATTTACCGGCAAAAAAAGTGCAGGCAATTATGGCATATTGAGTCGGTATCCGATACCTCTCACAGTTTCGATAAAATCTGAATTCGCAAAGGCTGCGAGTTTTTTCCGGAGATTTTTAATGTGTACGTCAATATAATTTGATTCGTAATCTTCTTCCAGCACATCGCCCCAGATATGCTCTGTAAGCTGAACACGGGTAATAACCCTGTTTTTGTGAAGCGCCATATAATGCAGGATATCGAATTCTTTCTTAGTAAGATTGATCACATTCTTCTCAAAGAAAACACTACGGTTTTGAATATCCATGATGAAATCATGAATCTGAATAGTGTTATTTTTCAATCCATGTTTTCTTCTTAAAATCGCCTGCATTCGAGCTTGCAATTCAAGGAGCGAAAAAGGCTTGGCTAAATAGTCATCTGCTCCGAGATCCAGTCCTGTAATCTTATCGTCGATAGAACCCCTTGCTGTAAGTACGATAAATGCAGCTTCACGTCCCGCTTCTTTGGCTTCTTTTAATAATTGAAAGCCATTGTAATCAGGAAGGCCAATATCCATTAACACAAAATCATAAGAATTAACAAAAACCTTTTCAGATGCACTTTTACCGGTGAAGGCTACATCGCAATGGTAGCCTTGCTTGGTCAGAAAAATTTCAATTTCATGTGAAAGTTGCCGCTCGTCTTCAACAATTAATACATTCATAGTGTTGTTGTGAATTAAAGGGAATTTAGTGCTTCAAGAATTGTGTTGCAAGCAAATTTAATTTCGTCGTCGCTGATGATCAGGGGAGGAGCAATGCGCAGACAATTTGGTGCGAAAAGAAACCAATCTGTGATCACACCTTTTGCAAGACAACGTTTGATCACTTCCTGATTGATCTTTTCATTTTCAAACTCCAAAGCTATAAATAATCCAAGACCACGGATAGAACGAATGTCAGGATGTTTCAACAAGGACATGAATAATTTACCTTGTCTTGACACTTTATCCAGAAGTTCAGGAACTGCAATTTCTCTGAGTGAGGCAAGTGCAGCCGCACAGGATAATGGATGACCTCCGAAAGTACTGATGTGTCCGAGCACAGGATCAGTCGTGAGGCTTGACATTACTTGCTTTCTCGCAATAAAAGCTGCCAGTGGCAAACCGCCACCGAATGATTTTCCTAGCAATAAAACATCCGGTACGATACCAAAATGTTCCATAGCAAATAACTTCCCCGTACGTCCCATTCCGGTCTGAATCTCATCGAGAATTAACAAAGCTCCTGATTCATTGCATCGTTCCTGGAGTCGGATAAGAAATTCTGGTTCCGGCAGAATTACCCCGGCTTCTCCTTGAATTGCTTCAACAATTACTCCAGCGCATTGATCATCAATCAATGTAAGCGAACGAAAGTCGTTAAACTCAGCCATTGAGCATCCCGGCAATAATGGTCTGAATGCAGATTTCAGACTTTCATTGCCACAAACACTAAGCGCTCCCTGAGTACTTCCATGGTAAGCATTGCGAAAAGAAACGAATCTGCTTTTTCCTGTGTAGCGTTTTGCAAGTTTCATAGCACCTTCAACTGCTTCCGCACCCGAATTCGTGAAATACACATTGCTCAGTTCATCAGGAAGATGTTGTGCCAGTTCAGTGGCCAGCCTTACCTGGGGAGATTGGATAAATTCTCCGTAAACCATTACATGCATGTGCTTATCTAACTGCTCCCTGATCGCTGAGAGAATAGCCGGGTGTTGATGACCCAGATTGCTTACAGCAATCCCGGAAATCAGGTCTAAATATTTGTTTCCTTCCGGATCAAATAAATACACGCCAATCGCCTTTTCGATTAGCAAACCTACCGGTGACGGTGAGGTCTGAGCTACATATTGATAAAAGAGCTGCCTTTCTGTAGACATTAAGCTGAAGCTATTCAATTAATGGAAATGCAAATATTAGATTATTGTTGACAATACTTCCAATAATGCAGCTTCATTTATTTCAATGCTCTGTGGTCTTTGGAAAAATCGCTTTCTCAATTGAAGTCCGCGAACAGTAACCTTTGTGTTGTGGTTTTCCATTTCCTCAAAGATCAAATCGAGCTTCACCGATGGCTTACTTAACGAAAAATTCGTTTCAGCAGTCATACTACCACGAAGTGCGTCAGAGTTAATCACATGCATTCCTAAACGAGAAATTGCGCCTTGTGTGCGACGGAATACCTTTTCATAAGGGTACTGGAAGATTGAAGTTCTCATGTTTTTGTTGTTTTATGTTATTTACGTTTTTAATTGATCCCGGGTTGCTATTGATCACACCTTAAACAGTTAAGTTTAGATATGATGATAACATATCACTTTTATTAAAAAGTAGGTTTACTGTTAAATTGAATATGAAAATGAATTATACGCAGTCAGCCCGCTTATCAGGCCGGTATTCTCTCTTTGATAAATTTATTGTAATTGAATGATCCCTGAACAAATATATACATATTTTTCAACCGATTAGCTACTTGTTAAGGGCTGTTGAAAACTAACATGAAGCCCTATTTTACACATGAACAATTCACTATCAAATGATTAATTTTATCGACCGGAATTACATAGGTCAGCGATGATTTATGTTGGTTTTTTGTAAAAAAAATCCGTGTTCCCGCTTGATTACGGATTTATCCCTGATTTTGGTTTAAATTGGAATATTAAACTCGAAATATATATTCAGATGAAAAAAATTACCCTCTTTTTAGTATGTTTTGCCTACTTCTTTCAATGCATGGCAAGTGATCCTGCTACATCGATGAATTTGTTTCTGCATCGTAAAATGGAAACCACTTTGAATATAAACGAACAGGTTTCTGTCCTTGTTCAAGGAAGTATTTCCCAAATCGAACAATTTGTTACTTCCCATGGAGGGAGTTTTATTAGTTCTTCGGGAAACATCGCTTCAGTCAAATTATCCATTAAGGATCTCTCCATGCTGGTACTTGAACCATCGATTCAAAGGATCGAGGCCGTTTCTCATCATTTTGAAACAATGAATGATACAATGCGAATGTTGAGTCGGGTTGACGAAGCCAACCAGGGTCAGTTACCTCTCACTCAAGGATATGATGGATCAGGAGTTGTACTCGGTTTTATAGATTCCGGAATTGATTATAATCATCCCGATTTCCAGGATAGCCTCGGACAGTCCAGAATTGCATGGTTATGGGATCAAACACTACCGGATGACACTAATACACCACAACCCTATGCATACGGACAAGAATTCAGTGCACAGGACATTGATAATGGTTTAGCCGCTGCACACACAGGGCAAGCCGAATACGGACACGGAACGTATGTAGCAGGAATTGGTGCTGGAAACGGAAGAGCAGTCGGACATTTCCAGGGTGTTGCTCCAAAATCAGATATTATTGCAGTCGCTTTTGACTTCACCCCTGATCTAGTTCCCCGACTTTCTCATGCAATCGAATACATTTTTGCAAAAGCCCAGCAATTGGGAAAACCTTGTGTCATCAATGTTTCTCTTGGTGATTATTTCGGATCCCACGATGGAACAGATTTAGAAGCTCAATACATCTCGAATCTCATTAACCTGCAGAGTGGAAGAGTGGTTGTCGCTTCAGCAGGAAATATTGGTGTTATGTATCCCATTCACCTCGGAAGATTCAGTACAGCGGGCGATACTGCATTCACATGGTTCCGATACAATGCTGGCTATCCCGGAGCTTACATTCAGGTTTTCGCGGATTCTGCAGAATTGACATCCATCCGGTATTCAATCGGTGCGGATAAGGTAAATCCATATTATGAATATCGCGGAGCAGTGAATTTTGCTGCTGCCACTGCTTCACTCAATCTGGTTATTACACGGAATCTTGTGAATTCAGGAAACCGACTCGGTATTGTTCAAAGTCTGCTTACCAAAAACAATGGTGTTTACTCCCTTGAAGTATTTGTGCAGGCTGATTCTACGGATTATTTTTGGCGTTTCACCACAACCGGAAACGGACATTATGATTCCTGGTCCTATGATTGGGCTTTCGATACATTGCCATCACCAGGAACATACCCTCCAATGGCAGCTTACATTCCACCGGATACATTGCAATCGATCATTACCAGCATAGGTTGCCTGGATAATGTAATTACCGTTGGAAATTATTTCAACACCGACCGGCATCTGGATGTTACCAACACGCTCCAGCTTTCTCCATTGGATCAACCACGAAATCTTGCAGCGAATAGCAGCAGAGGACCTACACGTGACGGTAGAATTAAACCGGATATTTGTGCTCCCGGCCATCATATTCTCTCCTGTGGAGTACTCACTCTCATTCCGGGAATGATTTCAGCTCAACCCTACAAGGTAGCATTGGGAGGTTACCATATTACAGGCGGAGGAACTTCTGCATCAGCACCTGTCGTTGCAGGCATTGCAGCCTTGTACCTTCAACAAAATCCGAATGCAAACTGGAGTGACGTGAAATCAGCAATTACCGGATGCGCCATGCAGGATCAATTTACCTGGGGACCTTTGCCGAACAATGCCTGGGGGTATGGTAAAGCAGATGCTTTCGGAACCCTTACCAATTGTGGCCCTGTGAATATTCATTCCACACTTTCTGTTTCATCAATGAAAACTTATCCAAATCCTGCCAAAGGATTAATCGAAATTGATTTCCCGGTAACTGTGATTGGAAATAGTTCAATCGTGATAACAGATCTGGCAGGCAAAGCAATTTCTAAAATTTCTGTAACGGCAAATCATCAAATTCTGGATGTGAGTTCATTGTCATCGGGAGTTTACTTTCTCAACTGGCAAGCAGATGGAAAATCTATAGCAATTCAGAAAATTGTTATTGCAGATTGAGAATTCCATTTGTGACAGGAGAAATGGTTGAATCGTGCTTTTATTTTGAACAGGAAAGTTCTAAAGGCAATTTCAACATTGATTGTCCTGCAAATTTGTATTTTTGAAAAAAATTCTGAATGAATAGCCGCTTTCCGAGTGAAGAGACCAAACCCTTGTGGAATTTCTTATCTACTCCGAGGAAAATTGTCATCACAACACACCATCGGCCGGATGGCGATGCAATGGGATCCTCCCTTGGACTTTACAATTATTTAGTGTTGAAAGGTCATCAGGTGCAAGTAATTACTCCGAGTGAATATCCTGATTTTTTACACTGGTTATCAGGACATGAAAATGTTCTGGATTTTGAGAAAAATCCGGGAGAATCCAAAAAGAAACTCAATGAGTCAGAATTAATATTTTGTCTTGATTTCAATTGGCTGAGCAGGGTAGAAGGATTAGAGCCTCTGCTGAGGGCTTCAACTGTTCCAAAAGTATTAATTGACCATCATCTTAAACCGGAAAATGTTTTTACCTATTCATTTTCGTACCCTGATGCCTGCTCTACTTGTGAATTGATTTATCAGTTCATCGATTCTGCCGGAGATGCTGATCTCCTCAATCAATCAATCGCTGAAAGTCTGTATTGCGGCATCATGACCGATACCAATTCCTTTCGATATGAGTCAATGAAAGCGGACACTCATCGGATAATTGCAAAATTAATGGAGGCTGGTGCAGTGAATTACAAAGTTCATGAACAAGTGTACGACCATTCCACAGAAAACAGATTGCGTTTACTTGGATATTCATTGAAGGAAAAACTCACAGTATTGAATGATTTTAAAACAGCATATATCAGTCTATCTGAAAATGAATTGCAAATGTTTAATTTTAAATCCGGTGATACAGAAGGACTGGTCAATTACGCGCTGAGTATCGAAGGAGTGAAAATGGCCGCTTTCTTTTCTGAACGGGATGGAATGACTAAAATATCTTTCCGTTCGAAAGGGGATTTTTCTGTTCAGGAGCTTTCTTCAAAATACTTCGAAGGCGGAGGACATAAAAATGCTTCAGGAGGGAAATCAATTTTATCCCTGGAATCGACAGTGCAGAAATTCCTTGACATTCTGCCTTTTTATAAATCAAAACTCAACGAAAATTAATCGTGCTGATTCACTTCAATCGATTTGCTGACATAAAATCTATTTCAAAGGTTTTGTTGCTTGTCCTTCTATTTTCTTGCAATTCTACTGAACACCGGAAATTATCGGAAGCTGAAATGAAGGCACACTTGACTGAAGTGAATCGATTGTTGGTGAAAGATGAGGCAAAGGAAATTGAAGAATTTATAGCAAAGCATCAATTCAAAATGGAAAAGTCTGGAACCGGTCTACGAATCCAGATGCTTTCCAAAACTTCAGGAAAATTACCTGTGATTCATGAAGAAGTAGTCATTGCCTATAGGGTCGTGTTACTCGATGGAACAGAATGTTATTCAGCTACCGAGGAACATCCATTTCGCTTCAGGCTTGGTGAAGGACATCAACCCAGAGGTTTCGAGGATGCTTTGCAACAATTACCGGAAGGATCACGAGCAAGAGTAATCGTTCCGTCCCATCTCGCGTATGGAATGACCGGAGATTCCGATAAAATTCCGGGCGGTAATGCCTTGTTTTATGAAGTCCATCTATTGAAAATTCAACCATGAGTAAATCTTCCCTTTCGCGTCTGTTCTTGTATGCGTTTTGTATTTCACTTTTATTTTCCTGCACGAAAGGAAAAGAAATGACGACCAACGCAGGTTTCAGATATATTTTATACACGGATGCGAAAGGGCCAAATCCTGCCTTGGATGATTTTGTAACGATTGAAATGGTGTACAAAACCGCAGGAGACTCTGTTCTGTTTGATTCCCGAAAAAATAGCAAGCCACTTCGTTTTGCATTGGAGAAAATTCCTTTTGAAGGATCTTACGAAGATGGATTGACTTTTCTGTGTGCAGGAGATAGTGCAACGTTTTATGTACCTGCGGATTCGATGTTTAGGTATTATTTTATAAAACAAGGTAAAAATGTCCCACAAGAACAAACTGAATTTAAAAAAGGAACGTTCCTTAAATTTGATATTAAACTGATCAGAATTCAGAGCAGGCTTGAAGCAGAACAGGAAATTGCCCTCGAACAAAGTAAAAGAGAAAAAGCGGGCGATCAAATTCTTGAGAAGTACATTAGTGAACATCATCTTGAATCGTATCGGGATACAGCCGGCTACTATCTGATTTACACACAGCGGGGAAATGGAAACCAAGTAGATTCAGGGCTTGTTATTTCTGTGAATTATTCAGGTAAGTTTTTAGATGGGAGAACATTTGATAGCAATGCGAAACTTGGTCAACCTTATCGTTTTGTACTCGGAGCCCGACAGGTTATTCCCGGCTGGGAGAAAGTTTTTGGAAAACTCCGTGAAGGAGATAAGATAAATTTGTTGCTTCCTGCGCGGCTCGCATACGGTGGAGAAGGATTTCGTGACCCAAGAGATGGAACGTTTATTGTCCCGACATATGCTCCTTTGCTTTTTGAAATTGAAGTGGTGAAAATTGAAAAGATTCATTCTATAGCAGGTAAATGAGTTTTTAAGTTATTAAGTTATTAAGTTATTAGGTTATTAGGTTATTAGGTTATTGGGACCTAATAAGTTTAGTCTAAATAACTCAGTAACTCAATAACCAAATAACCTCAAATCAGATTCATCAAATTCCCAAAAGGAAAATACAAGGCTTCTTATTTAAATCCGGAATTCTTTTTTTCCAGACTGCAATTGTAAAGGTTTGAATCAGTTCATCATTTGAAGTAAGATTACAGGCAATGCATAATCTGGTCTCCGAAGAACAGTGCAGAAGTAAATCTTGCAACATCGCATTGTTTCGATAAGGTGTCTCAATGAAGACTTGAGTTTGATTTTTTTTCAGTGCATCTTTTTCCAGTTCACGAATCTTTTGTTTCCTTGGTTCAACTTCACGAGGGAGATATCCATGAAATAAAAAACTTTGTCCGTTTAGCCCGCTTGCCATTAATGCAAGCAAAATGCTTGATGGGCCAATCAAAGGTCTCACCTGAATTCCCGCATTGTGTGCCAGACTCACTACCTCACTTCCCGGATCAGCAACACCCGGACATCCCGCTTCACTCATAAGGCCTACATTCAAACCATCTTTAAGGGGTTTCAATAAAATTGCAATGTCAGATTTTTCTGTATGTTCATTCAATAACTGAAACTTGAAATTCGGCTGAGCTACAGGACTACCGATCAGTTTTAAAAATCTTCGTGCTGATTTTTCATTTTCAACAATAAAATGTTCAAGGGTGAACAGGATTTCTTTTCCGGAATGAGTAAGTACATCAGGATGTTCTTCTGATAAATAGGTGGGGATTAAAAATAAAATTCCGGATGGAAGGGCTGTACTCATGTCTTTTGAATGTCAGTCTTGCCTGAAAAGAAATTACGATTGATGAATTTTCTCAATCGTGTTGAGAAAATTAGTACATGCTGCTTCCAACATTTTATACACAGGAATAAAGCCATCGGCTTCACCAAACCAGGGATCAGGAACTTCTTCATCCTGGCCTGGATTCACCTTGGTTTAGGAACAATTCCACCTTAGCCTTTTCTTCAGCATTTCGGGTCAATCGAAGTACAGAATCGTAATTTGACTGATCCATCACAAAAATTTTATCGAAACTTTCCAAATCACCTCGATCAATCTGACGCGCAACAAGTTTAGAAATATCGACACCAAATTTTTTTGCTGTTGCAATCGCGCGTCTATCCGGTGCTTCACCTGAATGCCAATTCCCGGTTCCTGCTGAATCAACAACATGTGTCAGTTTTCGTTTAGTTATTTCTGACCGCAAAATACCTTCAGCCATAGGCGACCGGCAGATATTTCCCAGACAAACCATTAAAATTCTCATGACTTCTTGTTAATTCAGGAACAGAAATTAATCTGATTCTTGTTGATGACTGCAATCGCTTTGCCGTTTAGTTGTTTACCGGCAAAAGGATTGTTTCTCGATTTGGATTTCAAAGTTGAATCATTCGCTGTCCATTCCATTTTCGGATCGAACAAAGTAAGATTTGCTGCTTCGCCGACTTTCAATTTCAATTCCGGCAATCCTAGAATCCTGCGAGGACCGTTGGTGAACTTATCAATGATCGAATCCAGATCTAGTTTGGCTCGCAAAGCTCCGTAAGCTACAGCAAATGCAGTTTCCAGTCCGGCTGCACCAAATGCGGCAAGGTCAAATTCTTTCACTTTATTTTCCGGATCTTCCGGGCAGTGATCGGAACAAATTGCAGATATTGTTCCATCCTTTAAACCACCGATCATTGCATCAATATCTTCCTTCGAACGAAGAGGGGGTTTAATTTTTAGAATTGTATCAAAATCGGCTAGTGAACTGTCGTCCATCGACAAGTGCAAAGCAGAAACATCCGCTGTGACTTTGATTCCATTTTTTTTCGCTTGCCGGATGAGATCGATGGCAGTTTTGGTAGAAACAGTAGAAAAGTGAATGGAAGATTCTGTGTATTGTGTCAGTTGGAGATCCCTGCTGATCATCACTTCTTCTGCAAGCGATGGAATTCCTTTCAGTCCGAGAAACGTACTGGTAATTCCTTCATTCATCTGACCCTTTACGGAAATTGAAGTGTCGTCCGCAAAGGAAAATACGCGTCCTCCAAAATTTTTCGCATACAATAAGGCTCTTGTCATCAAGCCTGCATCCTGAACAGAATGTTTGTCATCGGTAAAAGCACGTGCGCCCGCAGTTGACATATCGAACATTTCACTCAAATCTTTTCCTTCCTGATTGTGCGATAAGGTACCGGCAACGTGAACTTCTACCAATTCGTTTTTTGCTTTATTCAAAATATATTCAACTTCGGATTTCGAATGAACAGGAGGGAAGGTGCTTGGCATACACAAAACACCTGTAAAGCCACCTTGCATGGCCGCTTTGCATCCGCTATTCAGATCTTCTTTATGTTCAAAGCCTGGCTCTCGGAAATTCACATGCAGATCAAACCAACCGGAGGAAAGGAATTTATTTTTTCCATCAATTACCTGTGCATCCGGGATAGATAAAGAACCAGCAGTTTCTATTTTTTGGATAATTCCATCTTTAATAAACACGTCACGGACGGATCCGGAATCAGAAGATCCGGGGATTACCAGAGTGACTTCTTTGATCAGGATTTGCATAATTATTTGTTTAATGTTGTTTCAGGAACGGAAGAACCGGATTAGGAATATTTCGCAAGCAAGGAATATCAATACAAGGAGGATGCATATTTTCCACAATGGTTTTCCTTCATTCATTTGTGTAAGTGTATGTGTCAAATCTTTTCCTTCGGAATCAATGATAGTATACTTATTTCCTCCGGGTTCATTCATGAGTTTTTCAAGATCTGCAGAGGAGTAGCAGGAAAGGTCGGATTCTTTTCTGTCAAAATTAAAGGAGATTTCTGATAAAAGAGATTTATCAGTACGCAATTCATATGTTCCACCGGACACGATTTGATCATGAACAGAAAGAATCATACTATTTTCCAGTCTGCGAATTTCAGGTATAACATCGAATTTGTTTGCAGCATTAATCAGATGTAAAATATTATCACCGGGAAGAACACTGTCCTTGTAAGTGATCTCTTGATCCCTGCCAATTATCTTTGGTGCTGAAATTTCAGAAGAACCGGTCAAAGCAGCTTTAATAAACACCGGCACAAAAAGAGCATGCCTGCTGAAATTACTATATTCTTTTCCAAGTGGAGCAGCCAGATAATAGACTTGCCCGTTTCCGAAATTTATCATCCCTAAGAATGTATTTCCATTTTGCAAACGCATCAATGATTCTTCCCTGTTCTTTGTTGATTTCGAAAGAACAAAATAGCTGCTCACGATAGGAAGATCGAGGTTTTCCGGAAGATTTTTATTCTTTTCAAATACATCACGGAACAAGACATGGTCCTTTTCAATTTTCGTTACTTTTTCTTCCGAACGGATGAGAGAAGAATAAACTGAAGCACCCATGGGCTCAAGCAGATCTCTGTATGAAGAAAGATTCGATTCCGGTGCGGGTATCACAAAAAGTTCCCCACCCTGAAGCACATAGCGTTTTAATTCTTGGGTGAGTCCGGAAGACAAATCTTCTATTTCATTGAGCAGAATCAGCTGGTAATTCCGGAATGCCGAATAATCAACCTGAGCTGCATTTGTATTTTTGAAAACAAAATATGGGTCATTTCCAAAAAGTGCATTCAAACTTTGACTTTCATCTTTGCCATTGATAGAAAGAATTTGAATCGATGGCCGTACATTAAATGAAAAATAATAAGTGTCATCGAAACTTACCGGATAATCTGTGATCGATAATTCTGCACTTTGCCAGCCCGGCTGGGAGATTGTAAATGACAATCGTACCTCGGCCATGGAATTTCCATGGAGGGAAATACTTGCGAGGGATTTTTGAACTCCGTTAATGTTGAGTTTGAGTGGAATGTTTTCAATTTCATTATCCCCATTGTTCTTCACACGAACAACAAGTTCGTTGGGAGCATTTAGTTGGATAAAAGGTGTGTTCACAAAACAGGTGTCGATGTACAGATTTTGTTGAACAGTTGCGTTCAGTGGAACAAAGTTGACTTGCATGGAAGTATCCACTTTCAAGTTTTCCAATTCCATCTGACTGCGTTGATAATCGGAAATAATATAGGAGATATGATCACTCTCCTGGTTTCCAGTTCCGGAAAACAAAGCATCGCGCTGTCGCAACAGGATTTCTGATAAAGATTTGACCGCCGGACCTGACTGTATTTGATCCAAGCCGAGAAGGAATTCTTCGCGGTTCAACAATCGCTGATGTTGAGCCTGAAAATCATTTGTAAGCAACTGGAATTGATCGGAGGGTGAAAAAGCCATTGCTATATCATGTGCTTTTTTCCGAGCAACTGAAATGAGGTTGCCTTCTTTGCCAACTGCTTCCATACTGAAAGAATTGTCAACGAACACACTTACTTTTCTCGATGTCTTTCTTTTGATCTGGGAATTTTGAGGAATATAAGGCTGGGCAAAAGCTAGGACAAGGAATGCAACAGCTAACAATCTGGACAACAGAATTAACAGGTGTTTTAACCTTGATTTTGATTGCGTATCCTGTTTGATTTCGCGAAGAAATCGAACATTGGTAAAGAGAACCTTTTTAAACCTTCGAAAATTAAAAAGATGGATGATGATGGGGATCGCCAGAGCGAAGAGTCCGAAAAGGAATTCAGGATAGATAAAACGCATTGGTCCAAAGATACGGAATCAAAATTTCTCGGAAACACCCAAACCGAACAATGCGAAGTCAAATTTTACAGGATCCGAGGGATCTAAAACTTTCAGAAAAGCAGTGAGTTCAGCTGCTGCTTTCCAGTCATTTTGATTTCTCTGAAGGATTCCCAGCCTTCTCGCAACACGTCCGGAATGTACATCCAAAGGACAAACGAGGAGGGAAGGGGAAATATTCTTCCACAAACCAAAGTCAACGCCATTCTTGTCTTTACGTACCATCCAGCGCAGAAACATATTCATTCGTTTTGATGCAGAACCTTTCTCGGGATTTGGAAAATGCTTTTCTGTCCGCACTAGATGAGGAATGGAACAAAAGGCTTTCCGCCAAGTAGAAATTGCCCTGCTCAGATCATCATCATCTTCTGCAATCGCCTGTTGAACAAGCTTTTCAAGTCCGCCAGGAGAATGATATATAGCTTGAAGATGCCTAAGAAAAATGAAGCAATCCTCCGCTTGAAAAGTTCGGTGCTTAAACATTTTGAAACGCTTCAGATCCTTCGCTTTAAAATTCAGGATAAAGTCATGGGGAGCATCGTCCATCAGGGAAATAAGCCGACGAGCATTTTTCAGAATTACCGGTCTTTGTCCCCAGGCTATTGTCGCAGTGAGAAAAGCAGCGATTTCAATATCTTCCTTCTTGCTGAATAGATGAGGAATACTGACAGGATCTAATGGAATGAAGTCAGGCCGGTTGTACAGCCTGACTTTTTCCTCTAAAAATTCTTTTAAGTCCTGATGAGACATTGCCTTCATGGAAGGCAAATGTACTTTGAATCCCGATGTTTATCAGAATACAAACATGATAACGGCCAATGTGCAGATAAATACAAGGACCAGATCGAATATGGCGTATTTTACTTTAGAGAGCATCATGATTTTGTTTGAATTAATATAGTCAGAATGAGTGTAATGAAATAGAAACAAGACCTTTTGCCCTTCACAAGGCGCTCGCAGATACGCCTTGCTACGGACAACAGCCCAAGCACGTTCAGGCCGAAACCGATTGCCGACGCCTTTTCATTTCACCCCCATGAACTACAGACATTACCTGGTTCATTTGCTCCAATAAATTCTTTTCATTGTCTTGCAATACCGCAGATTCTTTTCTTTCACCGAAAATTACGTTCAAAGCATGCTTTGCAGAGACGCTGGACAAGCGGTTGTGAATGATTTCCATGGGATTATGTTTTTTCTGGGTTATAAAAGAGAAACTTTCAAATTGTGGATCTCAATGAAAGATGAAATCCTTTAATTGGTACACATCCAGAGGTTTAACGAGGTAACGAACAACACTTGGATTCATTAATACTTTGTGTTTAACGTCCTGATCCAAACTGGTGGTAGTCACCACAATTTTGCATTTGTTGCGGATGAAATCCGATAATTTGCTGAATTCTTCAAGAAAACGGTATCCATTTTCTTGTGGCATATCAAGGTTCAGGAAAATCAATTCCGGGACATCACTCAAAAGGCTAACATTTTGGAGGAAATGAATCACATCCTCTTGTTTCATTTGTTTTTTAACCTCCCGGGCCACATGCAGTGCATTCAGGATAGTTTCGCTGATAAACAGGTCAACTTCACTTGTATCAACAATAACTACTTTGTTGAATCTTGGTTCTGGTTTGCTTTCGTAGCTGGCGATTTCCTTGTAGGCTCTGGTCGATTTCATGGTCGGTTAGATTTTGTGTTTCTATTATGAGTGTAAAAGTATACCCTCGACCTACCCAAAAAAAGGGACAAAATGAAAATAAATAGACATCCGGTCTGGTCATGATCCATGACCCCGAATGTCTATTTTTTCAGTAAATTTAAGTTTTAAGCTATTTTCTGTCTTTTGAACTTACAAATTGATTAATTTTTAAGTATGTATTTATACCATTGAATATCAATTATATAATACCTAAATCGTACTTAATTTTGGAGTATTTAAAAAATACCCCAATATTTACGATCTGGGACATGGTTACTGTTTAGCTGTAGGATCTACTTTGCAAGATGACAACAACGTCATCATTTGTTTTTGGACCTACCTCTACGATTTCGTAAAGCGCAGCGTCTCCACCAAGTTCGTTGTAATTTGAAATGGTCTGAGCTTTAGTAACCACATCCTGAGTTACCTTAATTTTACCTGAATTTGCATCATAGGTTAAGCCGAAAGCCATTAAAATACTGATTAAGAGTTGTAACATAATGTCGCAGTTTTTTTGGGGTTTGAATAATTCAAAACTAAGTCCTAAAAGGAGCCCTGGATGAACCAATAAATTGAAATCTCTTACACTGTAAGACTTTCGTCGAAAAATTGAAAAGATGAACAGCTTAATTTCATTAAAAAATCTAATTCATAAATTAAAGAAGGAAGAGGTTCGGTCCTTGTATAAATTTTTGGATTTCAATTCAGAAAGAAATGATCCGAATCAATTGAAAAGTAAACAGCTTGTCGATCTCATCCTGGATAACAAGGACTATTCAACTCTGGATTTGCAAAAAACACTGTACGGGGTACCAAATTATGCTGCGTTTAATAAACTGGTAAATCGGCTTTACGATAAAGTTTTAGAGGTCATTATTTTGGATATTAATTTGAATCGGGGGTATTATTCTGAAAGAGGAAGAAGAGTATTTGAGCTAAGAAAAAAAATGATTCAAGTAGACCTTTTAATTTTGAAAGGCCTAAGAGAGAATCTGAATAAGGAATTAGAAAAGATCATTGATCAATCGAAAGAATATGAAATATATGACATTCTTATTCAAGCTTTATATTCCAAGCAAAGGTTCAATTTAATGGTGGGAAGACTCCCCAAAACAGATGTAATAAAATCCGAAATTTTGCATGCTGAAAATTGTTGGACATCATTTAACAAGTCTCAATCAATATTCAACGATATGGTTGCTAGAATAAATGCTTCTGCAGGGGGGTTTGATTATAAATTTGAATTGAAGAAGCTATTGAATTTTTAAAATAAAGTATGAAGAAACGAATTCTCCATCAATCGGATTTAACTATCTGTTTTTGGCCACTGAAAAAGCGCAAAGGAATTCTGATTATATTTTAGCTGGGAATTTGCTTGAACAAGTAGTTTTAATAATTGAGAACAACAAATCTGTTTATAATGATATGAGATATGGATCTGCACTTTTGAATATTGCGAATAACATGATTCATCTTTTAAATTTTGAAGAAGCTAAAGTTTATATTCAAAAAGCGAAAATATATTTTAGAGATCAGCCAGTGAATATGGCTATTCTGGAAGAGATTGAGTTTTACATTTACTTCTACTTAGCAGATTTAATTCACGCAAAAAATATTATTAGTAAGTTAGCAAATTCACCAAGTAGTTTTAACGTTTCATTGCTCCTGAGCAAATGGAACTATTTATTTTCGTGTGTATTATTTGCTGAACATGATTATAAAGGATGTTTGGAGAAATTAGAAAATGCAACTGAAATTGAACAGGACAAGGAAGGGTGGAATTTTCAAAAACGAATTTTAATACTTTTATCCCGTATTGAAATGCAAGATCTGGATTCTGCAGACTTGAATCTTCAAAGTCTGGATAAGTTCATGAAAAGAAGTTTGAAGTCAAAATTTGTTCGTCCGCGCTTTATACTCATTGTTCGAATTTTGAGAAAATTAATTAATGAGAATTTTGATTTTAAGAAAGTGTATGAGAGCAGAAAAAAGTATTTTGAACTTTTGCAATCCGACTTACCAGATTATAAATGGGAAATCAAAAGCCCCGAATTGATCATTTTTCATGAGTGGTATTTGTTTAAAATGAAGGGAGGTAAATATATCCCTGAACTGATTTCAACAAAACTGAATGGATAAACCATCAAATAAAATCTATCATTTATAGAGTTGTTGAATTCCGGATTTAGGATTTTCTTGTGCAAATATTTCATTTGGAATGAGAAAATTTCTGTGTAGCTATATATTTTTGACCTTGAACATCATTTTTATTTTTCATGTTGATGCGAAACATGAACTGGGAATTCCAACGGAAGATCAAAGAAAGTTGAAGACAAGTGCCATTAAAAATAATCTTGATTCAGTAATAAATAAATTCAGTACTGAAAATTCTTTATATGTTTCTGCGATGTATTCCTCAGTGACAGGGCATGAATATGCAAATTATTATTCCCTTGGTTTTAAAGAAGATTTCAATTATTCCTGTTTAAAATACTTTAAGAATTTGATATGGGTTACCAGGATTCATTCGGAATTGAGTTACTACTATATTTTAGATAGTTTGTGGTTTAAAAACAGGGATTTGTTCAGCATTTCAATTTTAGGAAGTGAGCACACGAAAAAATATTTCGAACACAGTTACAGTTTTACATTTAGAACCCCTTTGTTGAATGATTTCAAATACAACACCACAAATCTTAATGAAACTAAGAAGGCGAAAGTTAGTGGCTTGCTGAATCCTGCGACAGCACAGATATCGTATGGGTTTGTATTCCGGATCTTGTCCCAAAGTTATTTTAACTTTTCATTGGCGACAATAAAAGTTGATGCCATTCCAAAATTCAATACTAATGAAGCAGGATCGGATGTGCTCGTTGGTCGGGATTATAAAATAATGTATGGATTTAGCATAGACATAAATTATAGTTCAAACTCAGATAAAAAAATGATTTGGAAAAATGAATCGCATTTATTTTTTAATGAATTCAATCACAATGGACTCTGTTTAACAATGAATAACAAAATCGAGTATAGATTATTGCGAAACTTAGTAATTCGGTATGATTCAGGGTTAAGGTATGAACCTCTGGTTTATAGAGGTATGAGGTTTATTCAAGAAGTGGAACTTTGTCTTCCTTTAACTTTTAATACAGGAAAATGAATTTACTCCAATCTTCAAGGGTGAGAAGATTTACATTTTTGGACCAAAAGCATTATTTGTTCTCTTGGTAATCCTTTTTTGGGTATGCATTTTTCTCCTCATTCAAAAAATGCATATATAGTTTTTCATCAAACTTGTTTTCTATGAGATTGAAAAAATCCTTGGGTGTCACCTTATGGATATTGCAGATTTTAAAGAAATTTTTCATAGTTATGTTTTGCCCGTTTTCCCATCTCCAATAGGCTGTTCGATTTAGATTATTCTCATAACTAAATAGCTCGGCAGACTTATAGCCTTGTTTTAACCTTAGTTTTCTAATGGCAATGCCAAGATTTATAAGCATTTCGTCTTTCTCTCTGTTCGTGTTTTTCATTTGATACTAATTTTAATATCAAATATATGTTAGTAAGCTTGAAATGTTTTGGAAGAAGTGATTTTGATTTGGACTAGACGCAAGTTTGCTTCCAATCAATTCTGTAGTATATTTAACATTTCCTTGCGAAGTATTTGGAAATCTGATTAATAAATTTGACATTGGAACTATTATTAACGAATTAGGCATATGAAAGAATTTACTGATCTACAATGGTTAATCGGAAAACTTACCAGTATTGAAAAAAAGATACTTTTAAAATTTATTAATATTTCCAATGAAAAAGCATCTGATACTCAGAGTTTGGTTCTGATTCGCAAAATGATGCAGGGTAACGATTGCAATGAAAGCAATGTGCAAAAGTTAATTTATGGAAAGATAAATACCTCTGCTTTTAGAAAGTTAATTAAGAGGTTGCATGAAAAGGTTTTGGATGTAATATTACTGAAGCAATCCTTTGATAATAATCCACATTTTGACAAAAGAATAAATGAAATATTTCTATTAAGAAAAAAGTTACTTCAATTTGATTTGCTAATATCGCGAGGGTACTCAGACTCCATTTGGAGTCAACTTGATAAAATAATTAAGCAAGCGTATAAATACGAATATTTTGATATTTTACTCTTGGCTCTCTATAAAAAACGAAGGGTTCAAGCTACAATATTGAAACAAAACGATTTTAAAAAGTTAACTCTTGAAATATTTAAAGTTGAAAGAAACAGAAGTTTTCTCAATCATGCCGAAGAATCTTTTCACCTAAATTGCACTGGAAAGGTAAAACACATTAGCAAAATTGATGAGAGAAGAGCCTCGATACAAGATTCAATGAAATTAATGCAAAACAATATTTCAACTTCAAAAGTTAGTGGAATACAATATTACCTTTTTTTACATCAAATGGAATATTATGATTTGTGTTCAGATTATTATTCCAGTTTACAAACTTCCCGAAATCTCGTTAATTTTCTTGAACGAACAAATTCGGTAAGTTCTACCACTAGACTTTTAACGGCAAAGATTAATTTGGCTAATATTAATATGAAATGTTATTATTTTAGTGAAGCTTTTTCAACTTTACATAACCTAGATAGGCGAGTATTTAGAAATGAAACAGATGATATTTTGGTAAAAGAAATACTTCTTCAGTATTATATATTTTCGTGTAATTCTTTAAAAGCTAATGATTGTTTGGTTTATTTAGAGCCCATGACAAACATGAAAGCAAAATATGTTTCTTTCTACCCTAAATATTTGTATTATTCGACTACAGTGAATTATCTATTTGATAATAAAAAAACCAATGGAAATTTGCCTTTTTATGAATTATCATCTAACCTCCCCGAAGACAAATGGAAGTTCTCCCAACGTGTATTCCAAATTCAATTATTGATTGAATCAGAAAAATTTGAGCAGGCAGATTTTCAAATTGAAAACAACAGGAAATTTGTTGAACGGTTAAAGAAGTCTGAAGTATTAAATGCGCGCCAGGCATTGATTAGTAAAATTCTGGTTGAACTGAGCCGGAAAAGTTACGATTTCAAAAAAGTTTGGAAGTCCAGAAGGAAGGAATTGGATCTTTTGGATTCTGTTGATCCGGATTATCGCTGGCAAATAATGAGTCCGGAGTTGGTTGTATTCCATGAATGGTTCCAGGCTCAGTTGAACCATGAAAAGTATGATCATGGAAAAGTGATGGCAAAAATGAAAGCAAAAATTTCGCCCGTGGTTCAAAAACCCTTGTTAACTTTACCCGCAGATGGCGGTAGTAAACACAACAGAAGAGTTTCTGCAAGAGTTAAGGGAGAAAAACTGGCTTCTGCTTGATGTCCGGAGCCAGAAGGAATTTGCTCAGGGTCATATTCCGGGTGCGCATAATCTTCCTTTATTGAACGATGAACACCGCAGGATAGTCGGAACAACCTACAAACAACAGGGTAGGGAAGCTGCGGTACAAGCAGGTTTTGATCTGGTAGGTCCGTCTTTCGGAGACTTTGTTCGACAGGCAAAAGCACTAAGCATACAAAAAACCATATATCTCTATTGCTGGCGCGGTGGAATGAGATCCGGAATTATGGCCTGGGTTCTGGGGATGGCGGGATTTCAGGTTCATGTTCTGAAAGGTGGTTATAAATCGTTCCGAAATTGGGCGATGCAACAATTTGAAATTCCACGGAAAGCAGTAATACTTGGAGGTGCTACTGGTTCCGGTAAAACAGAATTGCTCAATAACTTTCGTCAGCATGGCCAACAGGTGATCGATCTGGAAGGACTGGCGCATCACAAAGGATCTTCCTTTGGCGCTTTGGGACAAAAACCTCAACCTACATATGAGCAATTTGAGAATGAACTGGCTGTTCAATGGAGTTCTTTTGACTCCGATAAAATTTTGTGGCTGGAAAATGAGAGCCGGGCTATTGGCCAGGTGAAAATCCCGGATTCATTGTTTAAAGTTATCCAGGAAGCGCCATTGATTGATGTCGAAGTTCCCAAAGCAATCCGTGCTCAACGTATCCTCAATGAATACGGACATTTTTCAAGCGTAGAATTAGCAGAGTGTACCGCTCGCCTGAAGAAAAGACTCGGTGGCTTGCGAACACAGCAAGCACTGACTGCACTTGAAGAGAAAAACTATGATGAATGGGTTGAGATTCTGTTGGAATATTATGATAACACTTATTCCTTCGGAAATGCTGAAAGAAAAAATTCCAAAATAGTTATTCTGGAAATGACTCCGGGAGAAACGCATTTCGATTTTTCGAAACGAATCCTTATCCTAACCAATGAAATGCTTAGTAGTAAATAATCCATGGAAGAAACTACCAATGAACCAATCAAACTAACGCAAATGAGCCGCGGTTCAGGCTGTGGATGCAAAATTGCTCCATCTGTTCTCGAAGAAATTTTGGGAAAAGGAGGGGAGAAATTAAATTTCCCCGGATTGTTGGTTGGGAATGAATACAAAGATGATGCTGCCGTGCTCGAATTACCCAATGGGCAATGCCTGATCAGTACAACCGATTTTTTTACTCCTATTGTAAACAACCCCTATGATTTCGGGAGAATTGCAGCTGCCAATGCTTTGAGTGATGTGTATGCGATGGGAGGGAGCCCGGTGCTCGCTTTGGCTATACTTGGATTTCCGGTCGACAAATTATCTACTGATGTAGCCCGACAAATCATTGCAGGCGCGAAAGAGGTTTGCAAGAATGCAAACATACCTCTTGCCGGCGGTCATACAATCGACAGCCTCGAACCGATTTTTGGTCTTGCAGTAAATGGACTTGTACAAAAAGAAAATATCCGGAAAAATTCTACCGCGCAGGAAGGAGATTTGATTCTTCTAACCAAACCGATTGGAACAGGAATCCTTGCAACAGCACACAAGCGCGGAATCATTTCTGCAGTGGATCTCGATGCAGCAATTCAGGTCATGGTGCAATTGAACACCGAAGGAAAAAGACTCGGAGAAATTTCAGGAGTCCATGCAATGACAGATGTTACCGGCTTTGGCTTGCTCGGACATCTGATTGAAATGTGCGAAGGCAGTGGCTTGTCTGCACGTTTGGAAAACGGAAAAGTTCCATTGATCGAAGGAATCGAAACGTATACAAATCAATTTGTTTTCCCCGACAATACCTACAGAAACTGGAACAGCTATGAGAAGAAAGTCGATGGTGTCAAGGGACCGGAATTTATGACATTATGTGATCCTCAAACCAGCGGTGGATTGCTCATTGCAGTTCATCCACAAAGTATCGATGAAGTTTTTTATGCCGTCAAAGAAATTTCACTTGCATCACAAATTACTGTAATTGGTACATTTATTCCAAAGGAAGAAAAAACTGTACTGGTAAGATAAAGTGCTTTTAATTCAACACCTGGAGCTTCGAGTGTTGAACTCCTTCAGGTGACACACATTCCAGCAGATAAGTTCCTGATGGAAGTCCGTTCAGATTTATTTTAATCGATTCTCCGGCATTTAACAGCTCGATTTTTTTTGTCTGACAGATTCTTCCGTTCAAATCGATAATACGGATTGTTGCCTGATGAATACTTTGTTTCGAAAGCAACATCACCTGATCAGATGCAGGATTCGGGAAGGCTTGAAAAAGACCGGAGCTTGCATGATTTGATTTTATTCCGGTGCCATCGTCAATCACAATCGTATAATCTTCTGTTTCTCCGGAGAAAAACTCTGTGCAGGCATCCAATGCTCCGTTAGGGGATCCGGAAGCCCGGGTTCGCAATCGCATTTTAGTAGTTCCGAGGTTTGCATTCCCGGGTACAATGAACAGATAACTTGCCGGAACATTCGGAGTAGTGGAAGCTGAAATTTGTAACCACTCAGTTGCATCGAAGGAGCCGTTTCTGTCATAATCTATCCAAAGAGAAATGCTTGCATTAAATGTACACGTAACGCTGATATCGTAAGTTGAATTGCGAATAAGAGTGGTCGTTGTGAATCCGGCAGGAGGGTAGTCGGAATAATTGGGTGCGGTCAGATTTCCACATCCTGTACCCACATTTGCAAGTGTTGTGTTAATGATCCGAACACTGTCAATGGATCCATAGCCATTGCAATCTCCACCCAGATTTGTTGTGCAATAACACAATGTGGGTGGACTAAAATCAACAAACACAGGTTCGGAATATTCAGTCATACCACTGCAAGTAACCGAGCAACGGTACCAATTTGCGATCACCTGCGTAGAAGAATAGGAAAGAGCCGTTGCTCCACTGAGATCATTCCAGGCAATTGAATCAATTGAATATTGCCATTGATAAGTTTGTCCGGGACCGCTGCTGTTTCCGGAAAGTGAAACGATGAAAGGATTGTTTGGACAAACGGTTGGCAGGGAAGACAAAGCAATTCCTGGAATTGGAGGCGCCGTGCAGGGTGCCGGGGCATCCCATTGAAATCTTAATCCGCTTGGAGGAAGAGTGGATGGATTCAATGCACAGGTAGCTGTATTGGTGGTTCCATTAATCGTATTTACCCAGCCTCCGTTATTGGTTCCTCTGAGGTTAAAATCACTGCTATCATTTCCGGTCATACCAACTGTAACGAAGCTTGCATTAATATTACTGACCATATCACCGTAATAAAATTCGATACGATTCGATCCTTCCAGCAAATGAATCTGGAAGTTGAATTGATCTCCGAAATTCCCATGCTTCCTGTAATTTTTCCATTGAATTACTAAAACCTGGTTCGGACTCGTGCCTAAGATTGAGTATTGGATTGAAGAATTTCCTTGTGCTTGTAAATTTCTGGCAAAAGCAGCAATGAAATTACTTCCTGTTGAAGAATTCAAAGGGAAGTAATTCGATACAGAATTTAAATTGACGGAACCATTTCCCAAACCGATCCAACCATTAACACTCACTCCAAATACATCGTAATTAAAACCATTGTAAAGAAATGGAAAGCCTATTGATATACCTGGCCCTGATTGTGAACTGCCGCCCAATGGTAAAGTAGCATCCGTAAAAAATTCATCCTCTGATGTGGAGTCACCGAGTACAGTTCCCGAAGAGAGTTCTGAGTAGGTGTTGATGTCTGATTGAAAAAGATATGTACTTACCTGAGATCTGGATAGTTTAGGGAAGATGAACAGAATTAGAATCAGAACGCGGTTGAAAGCAACTTTCATGTTTTTCAGTTTGGATGGGCGAACAATTTAGGTCTTTTTTAATTCTAATTTCACTTGGACAAAAACAATAATACCTTGCACTGGGGTGTATTATTCTAATAAAATTTCTATATTAGCAAAGAAAGGATCCAAGCCCCCGGATTTCTTCTCTCTCTGCGCAACATCCCAATTAATTAAATTATTTAAGCCTTAAAACGCATGAATTCAATCTTACGTCTATGTCTTGGAATTTTGTTAATGATTCCAAATTTGAGTACTGCTCAATGTACTACAACAAATGCAAAAACTTGCAGTTGTAAAGATGGTACCAACAATTGTGATTTGCTACCTGACATCGGCATCGCCCGACCTCCTTTATTGGTTAGTGGTTCAAGTGGAGTGATTGAATATTCCCAAACCGGTAACGGAGCGAACAATGGTCGATTAAGAATTTCTGTAAGTACACCAAATACAGGTTTTGGTCCATTGGAAATCCGGGCGCAGGCAATTTATGTTTGCGGAACAGATACTTTTTATGGATCTGCTCCGACTTCATGTACGGATGGTAGTGCGCCAAAGCAATTGATCAAACAACGCGTGTATCATAAAACAGATTCTGTCATGTCCTATTATGACAGAGATGCTGGTACAATGACATATCACCCTACCCATGGACATATGCATGTTGACAATTGGGGAGTATTTACATTGCGAACAGCCACAACAGATCCGAATCCATTGAATTGGCCTATAGTAGGTAATGGAGCAAAGCTTGCATTTTGCCTTATGGATTATGGAAGTTGTTCTACCTACAATGGACATTGTGTCGACTCTGCGGGCGCGACATTAACCAATGGAAATTTCCCGAATTTCGGATTAGGAGGTGGAAGCTATAGTTGTTCGCCAACATTTCAGGGAATTTCATCAGGATGGACAGATATTTATTACCAAAGTTTGGATGGGATGTGGATTGATATCCCACCCGGAGTATGTAATGGACAATATTATATCGTTGCTCAAATTGATCCTTTGAATTATTTTCTCGAATCCAAAGAGAATAATAACATCATGGTAGTTCCCTGGACGCTTACTCAACAGTCAGGAACACCTACGGTTTCTGTTAGTGGACCAACCACAATTTGCCCGGGTCAATCCGTTACACTTACCTGTAGTGCCGCTGCTTCTTATTTGTGGTCCAATGGCGAAACAACACAAGCCGTCACAATCACTACACCCGGATCCTATACTGTTACTGCGACAAATACAAGTTGTGTATTCACGTCGACTCCGATAACCGTCACAGTTAATTCACTGAATGTTTCTTCCGGAGTTACACCTGCATCACTTTGCGCTGGAACTCCTACGCAATTATCAGCTTCTGTTTCGAATATTCCGCAACAGGGACCGGTTGGATTCACAACAAGTGTACCGGTGAATATTATTGATTACTCGAGTACGACAGGTGCAACTCCGGTTTATTCACCTTTGGTTGTTTCGGGTATCACTCCATCTACACTTGTTTCCGGTGCAATTGTTAGTGTAAAAATTAATCTCACCCATACATACAACGGTGACATTGAAGTATGGGTGAAAGCTCCTTCAGGAGATTCTACACTTTTGAGCAACAGAAGAGGTGGTAGTGGCGACAATTTTACCAATACTATTTTTTCAATGTCAGCAGCAACGAACATTTCAGCCGGCGTTGCCCCATTTACGGGTACTTATAAACCGGATGGTAATCTGAATACTGCTCTCACAGGAACCATCAATGGTACCTGGAAATTAATTGTGGTTGACAGAGCCGCAGTGGATGTGGGACAAATTTTAAACTGGACTTTGACTGTTCTCAACAATGAGACATTCTCTTATGCATGGATTTCCAATCCGGCCGGATTCACTTCTTCATCTCAGAATCCTGCAGTGACACCAAGTACTTCGACACAGTATACTGTCACAGTTACCAGCTCTGCAACAGGTTGCACAGGAAGCTCCAGCATTTCAACTTCGGTGACACCTGCAATCTCAGTTGCTGCGATGAGCCCAATATCCGGTGGCCCTGGTACACTTGTCTTGTTAACTGGTAGTGGATTTACAGGTGCAACCAGTGTGACATTCAACGGTGTTGCCGCTGCTTCTTATACTGTAAATAATGACAACCAGATTGCTGCTGTAGTTCCTGCAGCTGCTACAACAGGATTGATTTGTATTTCGAATGGAAGTTGTTCTGGTTGTACTGTCAGTAATTTCACAGTTGTAAGCACATCAGCACTGAACCTGAAACTTTTTATCGAAGGTTTTTATAACGGTCCGAATTCAATGGTAGCAGTTTCAGACCCATCCAATCATCCTTCAATTTGTGATACAATTCAGGTGGAACTTATTGAGAATATCGTTGGTTATCCTGTGGTATATTCCGGAGTTGCAATCCTTGCAACCAATGGAATGACAAGTGTTCAGATTCCTTTAGGATTATCCGGCAAGAACTGTTTAGTTTGTATTCAACATCGCAACGCACTTCAAACCTGGAGCAATACTGCAATGAACCTCACCGGTGGAACATTAACCTACGATTTTACAACTTCCCTGAACCAGGCGTATGGATCAAATCAGAAATCAGTAGGAGGAGGAGTCTTTGCTTTGTATAGTGGTGATGTAAATCAGGATGAATTTCTGGAGTCTTCTGATTACAGCATGATTGAAAATCAAGCTCAAAGTTTTACCACAGGATATGTAAGCGAAGATTTGAATGGAGACTGGATTGTTGAGTCTTCTGATTATTCCCTTATTGAAAACACAAGCCAATCTTTCATCTATGTATTGAGACCATAAATCCCATAAAATAGTATTGGATTACCTGTGGGAATCATTTTTTAATGAACTTTCCACAGGTAATCTTTTTTGTATTCAGGGTGATTGAATAAAAATATACTCCTGAAGAAAAGGACTGCAAATCTAGCTGTGTTCTTGAATTGCTTAGCACAGTTTGTAAACACAATTGACCACTTGAGGAATAGATTTCACAAACTGTATTTTTTGCCGGAAAAAAATTAGTTGAATTTATCTCAAGATAATCAACAACCGGATTTGGATAAGCAGTAAAAACAGAATTATTTTCTATCTCTCCAATTCCGGAAGTACTGTCAGGAATATATTCCCAAACATCTGATTGAGTCGCATACAAACTATCATTGCCCAAGCCCGCGAACGCGCGATTGCCAATGATAAAAGATATTCCATTGCAAATGGGAGCGCCTCCATACGATGCAACTGCAGTCCAATCATTGTGAAAAGGATCATATCTCCATATATCATTTTCGTATGCATTGGAAATTCCACAACCTACATAACCTTTATTGTACAACGAAAAAGCGATTGCATTGGATCTAAAATCACCTCCAAAATCAGCAATCTGTGTCCAGGCATCAAGCAGTGGATTGTATTTCCAGAAATCTTTTTTCAGATCCTGTGAAAATGAAAATCCTGTTCCTAAATATACCGTATCCTGAATCGCAAAACCAACGGACCATCGGCGGCCAAACAAAGCAATGTCGGAAACATTCGCAAGGTTACGTTTCAATGTCCAGCATGTGTCAGCAGTTGGATCAAACTGCCAGGTCTGTTTTACATAACCTGATGAACCATCATAACCACACATGATATAGGCTTTTGAAAGCGCTACTACAGCAACAGCATCGCGCCTGCCTGAAGAATAAATAGGGTCTGTGTACAATCCAAGTTCCTGTTCAATTTGCCAGCTATTGCTTATAGGGTTGAATGACCAAAAGTCTTTAAAGAACAAGGTGCCATCATAACCGGTGCCGACATAACCGAGAGTATCAAGAGCGAAACCTACTGCTCCTTTGCGTGCAGTTCCACCAAAATCCGCGACCTGTGATCATGCATTCAGATCCGGATCGTATTTCCAGAAATCATTTAGCAGATTTCCCTGACTGTCTTCACCGGTTCCAATGAATGCTTGTCCACGTACACTGAAGCTGACAGCATTGATCCGTGCAGGTCCTGGGAAATCTGTTTTTTGAACCCATGTGTCGACATTTGCAGCCTTGCTGAATAGATTAATTACTAAAAGCAGACACAGAACTGTTATTTTTGAAATAGACATTTTTTTATTTTCAGGGGAATGTAGATTTATTCTTCAACGATTAATTCTGATTCACAAGCAAGCCGTCCTTCATCACCAGTTTACGGTCGGCCATTCCGGCCAGCTCTTCATTATGGGTGACAATTACAAAAGTATGTTTTAGTTGTTGCCTTAAATCGAGAAACAATTTATGCAGCGCTTTTGCAGAAGCAGAATCCAGATTTCCGGAAGGCTCGTCAGCGAATACGACACTCGGTCCGTTTACCAGAGCCCTTGCTACCGCTACCCGTTGTTGTTCACCGCCGCTGAGCTCGGAAGGACGATGTGTCAATCGTTCAGATAAACCGAGCAAGTCAAGAAAGTAACTGGCTTTTGTGCTTGCTTCTTTTTTTGACGATCCAAAAATCAAGGCCGGCATCATGACATTTTCCAATGCATTAAATTCCGGAAGTAAATGATGGGATTGAAAAACAAAACCAATTTTCTGATTTCTGAAAAGTGCAAGTTTACGTGCAGAGAGTGAAGTAATTTCTACATCATCGATGGTCACCTTCCCGGAATCTGCTGTATCCAATGTGCCAAGTATATGCAACAAAGTACTTTTGCCTGCACCGGAAGCGCCTACAATGGAAACAATTTCGCCAGTAGGAATAGTGAGCTCGATTCCTTTCAGAACTTTCAATGATTCATACGATTTTTGAATACCACTGGCCTTGATCATAAACTCAATCGAATCAGGCCACGAAAGTACGAAACTTATTTCACCTCGAAATGGCTCTTTATTCAGACTGCCTTCTTTTTCACCAGATTCTGATAGTCGAGATAATACAGGATTTTCAGGGAAATTGAATTTGTTTGCGGATCATCAATCGTGTGCTTCAGATTTGGAAAATAGGCTTGAGTCACATCCTGATTGTCGCTGAAAATTGCATTCTTGTATGTCACAAGGAAAGAACTTCCCGGAGCAAATTGCCAGTTATACACAAGATCAATATTGAAATAACTGGAATTGAAATCTTCATTTCCGTTCCAATAGGTATCTGTAATTCCACCATCCTCTCTTAGCAGATAAAATTGTTTGTATTTTCCCTGTGACCAGTAGTGACGTGCCGTAAAAGATAAAGACATATCGTTTTTAAATAAATATCGGGTCGTAAGCGTATTCTCAATGGTGTATATTTTTCTGGATCCGAATATGGGTTCAAGGCCTTCCGCATCTGCAAAATTTGCAAAGCCAATATCATTCGTATACACATCCCAAAAATAGCTGAATCGAAAGGACCACTGGTCACTGATTCTCAGGATCGGTACTACATAGTATCCATAACTAAGATTGTCGAATGCGGGAATACGTGAACTTCTTGCGCCGAAATCAAAGGCAAGTTTTTTATTGTAATTTGTTGTAACATTAAGACTTCCGTATGTGCTTGGACGTGTCAGGAAAAATCTTCCGGCAGTCCTCGGTTCGTAAAAATCACTTCCATCGATGGGACTGCTTCCTCCATCAGCATACACTGACCAATTGTTATTGAAAAGAAGGAAAATACTCAGGTTTGTTTGGAAATTCGTAAGACGATTCTGTAAACTTAATTTCCCGGATCTTGACATAGAAACCGAAAAATTAGCTTGTTTAAAATGTTTCCAGAATGGATTGAACAAATAATATGTGTAATAGGCATTTGCAAACGAATAATCTCTCGTTTGCAAAACACCACAATCATTTTTATCATACGTTTTTTCGCAAACTTCATACGAGCCGCCGTACTGTGAAGGACCGCTGATTTTATCCATAAGCATGCTGTATTGATTTCCGGAAATAATTTGCTTAGAAAGATTTCCTGCATCATCCGCATTGGATTGATTGATCCTGCTGTGTGAAACTCTTCCTGTGAGCCTGTAATTGTGCTTTTTGTTTTCAAACGTTCCTTGTCCTGTTGTAACATTTGCATCCTTTTCACTTCCTTCCCGGAGAACACTTGTATTTGCAATAAAAATTTCAGAATTGTTGGCCAGATTTTGATCGAGGACAAAAATATTGTAGTTGCTAAGCGGTTCCGTTGCAATTCTCAATTCTTCACCATTGCTTCTCTTTATTTTTGCATATGTGGTACCGGTAATTGCATTCAAAATTCCAACTCCCAATCCTTTGTCTGTTCTACCTGATAATTTGGTTGCATTGATCAGATGTGCTTTGTCGGGATTTTCTTCAATCACATCACCTTCATTCAACAGATATGGAATTGAATAAAACAGAGAAGGAGTTTTACCGATACGTCTTGAGTAAAAAAGATTTCCTTTCGAAAACAAATCAACGCCTTCTTTGAAAAATGGTCGTTTCTCATCATAAACAGTTTCGTAGGCAGTCAGGTTTTTAACTTTGTTATCACTTTGCACCTGACTGAAATCGGGGAGAAGGGTAACATCCAGCGTGAAGCGTTCATCCAGTCCGACTTTTAAATCCGCTCCGCCTGAATATGAGTAGGAATTTTCATAACCATCCACACCGGTTGAAGTAAAACGCGGAGCCTGTTCACCATATAGGGAAAGGTAAGGAGTAATGGATAATCGAAGCGGGGGCTCGACATTACTGATTCCTTCCAATGTTCCCCAGAAAATCATTTTGTTCTGGACATTTTTTGGAGTCAATGTCCACTGATCATATTCGCGGTTCCTGCGGATTTGTCGGGCAAACTGGATTCCCCACAATTGATCCTTCTTCGCCGGAAAACGAAAAGCAGAGTAGGGGATTTTCATTTCAACACTCCAGCCTTTATCACTGATATGTACTGCGCTTTGCCATACTGCGTCATAGGTATAATCATCGATAAACAATTCCGACTGGACATTGGAAGCAGTCACTTCAAACACATATCCATTTGTCCTTTGATTGTATGGATCGAGACCAAAGCGAAAGGCATCCGCATTCAATGATTGTGCTTCATCACGGTTACCCAGTTCATGCAAAATGCTGTCTGGAGATGTATCGTACATCATTGCCGCTATGTAGATGGATGTGTTATCATACATCAATCGTACTTCCGTTTTCTGACTTACCGGCATGCCTTCAGCCGGATCCAATTGCATGAAATCTCCGGCAATTGCAGCTGCTTTCCATGCTTCTTCATCGAGGATTCCGTCAATATGGAAATTTGCACTTGATCTGGTTGCCTGATATTGCTTTGGAACCGGGTCCGCAGCATAAGCTGAAATTTGAAATAACAGAAAAAAAGCCAGGATTAATTTTCGTGTGTACATTTCTGGATGCATATACAACAAACATAATCGACAGGAGGGCTGAATGGGGTTAATGAAAAGTTAAACGACAATTTATGTACATTTGTAAATAAAATTTCTGCTTGATGATTGTTTCACCTCCCGTAGCCACTGAATTATCCTCCTATTACCAAAGTTATCTCAATTATCTCCCTGAGAATAATCTTCTCGAAGCGTTGGAGAATCAATATCTCGATTCAGAAACATTTTATCAGGCCATCACCGAAGAGCAGGCGATGATTCGGTATGCTGAAAATAAATGGCTGGTAAAAGAAGTTGTGGGACATATTTGTGACACGGAAAGAATCCTCGTTTACCGGGCTTTGAGAATTGCCAGGAAAGACCAAACTCCAATAGAAGGATTCGATGAGAATTTTTATACACCAAATTCTTTTTATTCCGATCGCAGTTTTGCAAGTATTTATGAAGAATGGAGAACGATACGAGCATCGACCATTTCATTTTTCTCACATCTCGACTTTTCAACCTTTGATTTTCAGGGGACTGCAAACCGGACACCGGTGAGTGTGAAGGCTCTTTTGTTTTTCATCATCGTTCATGAAAGACACCATCAGAAGGTAATCCGCGAGAAGTATCTGAATGGTTGAAAATTCGTGATAAAATCATGGTTTTACACTCCTTTCAGTCGGCAAAAAATGATACTTTTGTCGGGCAAAATCGCGTATAAAAGCCTAAATTCAGTATTATGAACATTCACGAATATCAGGGAAAATCGATATTAAAATCATTTGGTGTTGGAATACAGGAGGGAATTGTTGCTGAAACGCCCGAACAGGCCGTGGATGCAGCAAAGGAATTGAACAAAACAACAGGTACTTCCTGGTGGGTTGTCAAAGCTCAGATTCATGCTGGTGGCAGAGGAAAAGGTGGTGGTGTAAAGCTGGCTAAATCTCTGGATGAAGTGAAGGAAAGGGCAACTGCGATTATTGGAATGAACCTGGTCACTCCTCAAACGGGTCCGGAAGGTAAAAAAGTTAGCAAAGTGCTTATTGCACAGGATGTATATTATCCCGGCGCAAATCCAACAAAAGAATTTTATGTGAGTGTGCTTCTGGACAGACAAAAAGGAAGAAACATCGTCATGTATTCTACCGAAGGCGGAATGGACATCGAAGAGGTTGCAGCGAAAACTCCGCATCTGATTTTCAAAGAAGAAATTGATCCGAAGGTTGGTTTACAGGGATTCCAGGCAAGAAAAATTGCTTTCAATCTTGGATTGAGCGGAGAAGCATTCAAACAAATGACAAAGTTCATTGCATCACTTTACAAAGCTTACGATACAATTGATGCATCACTTTTTGAAATCAATCCGGTTTTGAAAACATCGGATGATAAAATTATCGCTGTCGATGCTAAAAGTTGGTTTTGATGAAAACGCTTTGTTCCGTCATCCCGATTACCTCGCCATGCGCGATGTTAAGGAAGAAGATGCAACCGAAGTGGAAGCTGGCGAGAACAACCTCAATTATGTGAAGTTGGATGGTAACGTTGGCTGTATGGTTAATGGTGCAGGATTGGCAATGGCGACGATGGATATCATCAAACTTGCAGGTGGAGAGCCGGCAAACTTTCTGGATGTCGGAGGTACTGCTAATGCAGCGCGTGTTGAACAGGCATTTCGTATTATTCTGAAAGATAAAAATGTGAAGGCAATCCTTGTCAACATTTTCGGTGGAATCGTGCGTTGTGATCGTGTCGCTCAGGGAATTGTGGATGCTTACAAAAATATAGGATCCATTCCGGTACCGATCATTGTTCGTTTGCAAGGCACAAATGCTGAAGAAGCGAAGAAAATCATCGACGAATCAGGACTGAAAGTGTTCTCTGCGATTCAATTGAAAGAAGCAGCAGACCTGGTGAATGAAGTGCTGAAAAAGTAAAAATCAAATTTCATGAAAGTTTTATCCAACGAGGAAGCCTTTTTGGCCATCCCTGAATCATCATTGTGTGATTACAAAAATTCAAAATTTGTAATTCAACAAGTACCTTATGAACATACATCTTCGTATCTCGAAGGGAGTGCCAAAGGTCCGGCTGCAATTGTTTCAGCTTCTCATTTCGTGGAATTCTACGATGAAGAATTGGATACTGAAACATACAAGAAATGCGGAATTTCTACTCTTGCAGCAATTGATTTCAATGACAAAGTAGATGCTGATGCAATCGATCTGATTGAACAGGAAACAAAACAATTGATTCAGGATGGAAAATATGTTGTCTCTCTCGGGGCAGAGCATACGGTGACACTCGGATTTGTAAAAGCACACGCTGCAAAGTATCCTGATCTGACTGTTTTGCAAATCGATGCACATTCTGATTTGCGCTCAGCGTATCATGACAATCCATATTCTCATGCATCCGTGATGGCAAGAATTCACGACCTGGATATTCGTTTAGTACAAATCGGAATTCGTGCACAGTGCAAGGAAGAATCGGATCTGATCAAATCGGCAAACAACATCCATACTTTTTATGCCCACCATATCCGGAAAAATGTGAACTGGATGACCGATGCGATTTCGAAAATGGGCGATCATGTTTACCTGACGATTGATGCAGATGGTTTTGATCCTGCAGTAATTCCTGCAGTAGGAACTGCTGAACCAAATGGTCTCTTCTGGGTTGAAACACTAGAGTTTTTAAGACGAGTCTTTAAAGAGAAAAAGGTTGTTGGGTTTGATGTCGTTGAATGTGCTCCCATGGAAGGATCAATCTTATCAGAATACACACTTGCAAAACTTGTATACCGTTTAATCGGTTATCAAGTACATCGTTAATATCTGGATTATTTATCAAGTATGGAGCCCCAATTCATAATTCATAACTCATAACTCATAACTCTGATGTTCACCAAATTTCTTTCTATCTTTACCTAAGCAGAGAGGGTCATATGATTAAGAAAATTCTTATTGCAAACAGAGGAGAAATCGCCATTCGCGTAATGCGTAGTGCACGCGAAATGGGAATTAAAACTGTTGCTGTTTTTTCTGATGCTGATCGGAATGCATTGCATGTTCGCTATGCGGACGAAGCAGTTCATATCGGTGGATCAGCTTCCAGTCAGAGTTATCTTCTCATCGACAAAATCCTTGATGCAGCTTCCAGAACAGGTGCTGATGCGATTCATCCCGGCTATGGGTTTCTTTCTGAAAATGCCGATTTTGCTGATCGTGTGAAGGCTGCAGGTTTAATTTTTATTGGCCCGGATGGCAATTCCATGCGAATGATGGGAAGTAAACTGGCAGCAAAAGCGACGGCTGAAAAGTTTAAAATTCCACTTGTTCCAGGAACAGCAAAAGCAATTGATGATATTGAAGAAGCAAAACAAATTGCAATTAAAATTGGATTTCCGATTCTCATCAAGGCTTCTGCCGGTGGTGGTGGAAAAGGAATGAGGGTAGTAAATAAGAAGGAAGAATTTGAAGAGCAAATGAAGCTCGCTGTTAGCGAAGCAATTTCTTCTTTCGGAGATGGAGCTGTTTTTATTGAACGCTATGTTGCTTCACCTCGACACATCGAAATACAAGTTCTGGGTGATTTGCATGGAAATGTCATTCATTTGTTTGAAAGGGAATGCAGCATTCAACGCAGGCATCAGAAAGTAGTCGAAGAAGCTCCTTCATCCATTTTAACACCGGAATTAAGAGCAGAGATGGGGAAATGTGCCGTAACCGTTGCCAAAGCCTGTAATTATGCCGGTGCCGGAACTGTTGAATTTCTCCTCGATGAGAACATGAACTTTTATTTTCTTGAAATGAATACGCGATTACAGGTAGAACATCCTGTAACAGAAAATATCACAGGACTGGATCTTGTAAAAGAACAAATCAGGATTGCAAACGGAGAGAAATTGCCATTCAAACAAGAAGATTTAAAAATTCTCGGACACTCAATTGAAATCCGCGTTTGCGCCGAAGATCCAGCGAATAATTTCCTTCCTGATATTGGCACTCTGCATACTTATACCATTCCACAAGGTCCCGGAGTCAGAGTAGATGATGCCTATGCTGAGGGAATGGAAATTCCGATTTACTATGATCCCTTGATTGCGAAATTAATTGTGCATGGCAAAGATCGAAATGAAGCCATTGAACGGATGATCCGCGCTATCGATGATTACAGAATTACTGGGGTGAGTACAACGCTTGGATTCTGCAGGTTTGTGATGCAACATCAGGCTTTTGTTTCCGGTCAGTTTGACACCCATTTTGTAAAAAATCATTTTAAGCCTGAGTTCCTTCAAGCCCACAATAAAGATGAATTGGAGATCGCTGCTATGCTTGCCGTCAGGTTTTTGAGGCAAAGAAGTGTTCCCTTGAAGAATTTGGCCTCTCAAGAAGTCGCTTCCAAATGGAAAACCAACCGTTTAAAGCAAACTGATTGATTTTAGAATAAAAAGACCTTCAATGACGTTTTCATTTTTTTCGGCACAGCAATTGAAGGGGGTATTCGCTATGAAAAGTTATTTCCATTGTTTTGGATTTATTTTGATCCTGCTGAATTCAATGTCAGCTTCAGCTCAGGGTCCAATCAAAGACGAGAAAACAGGTGGTTACAAACTTCCGTACATCATCGAAGGTGAGGATACTGTTCCGGTGGTGAACCTCCCAATTGTAAATATAGTTGATATCAATAATCCGGAATACCTGAAAAAATCTTCAGGCCTATTACCGTTTGCGATTCAATGTCATTAAAGTATATCCCTATGCCAGACTTGTCGCTGTGAAATTAAATGAAATGGAAATTGCAATGTCTAAAATGAGTTCTGACAGAGAGCGAAAGAAATACAGAAAAGTAGTGGAAGAGCAGGTTCGCAAAGATTTCGAAGAACAAATCAAAAAGCTCAGTATTAACCAGGGAAATGTTCTCATCAAATTAATTGACAGAGAAACCGGAAAAACATCATATGAATTGATAAAAAAATTGAAGGGATACCTCAATGCTTTTTTTGCACAAGGACTAGCAAAATTATTCTGACACGATTTGAAGGATGAATTCGATCCGGAAGGTGATGACAACACGATTGAAATGATCGTGAAGCAAATTGAAAACGGACAGATTGTTTTTTAGTCGGGCCTGATTTACCGGAACCGTTCCGCAACAACAAGATCTTTATTTCCTGCTGCATATTCATAAAAACCTTTTCCTGTTTTTACACCAAGGTGTCCGGCTGTAACCATATTTACAAGCAAAGGACAAGGAGCATATTTCGGATTGCCAAAACCATCCTGAAGTACTTTCAAAATACTCAGACAAACATCCAGGCCAATAAAATCAGCAAGCTGCAAAGGTCCCATAGGATGCGCCATACCGAGCTTCATGACTGTATCAATTTCCGGAACACCGGCCACTCCTTCGTAGAGTGAATAGATGGCTTCGTTAATCATCGGCATAAGAATCCGGTTGGCGATAAATCCCGGATAATCATTCACCTCAACGGGAACCTTGTCAAGACTCTTTGAAATTTCAAATATTGTTTTAGTTACATCATCTGTTGTTGAATAGCCTCTGATGATTTCTACGAGTTTCATTACCGGAACAGGATTCATAAAATGCATCCCAATCACCAGTCCCGGTCTTTGTGTTTGTGCAGCAATCTTAGTGATGGAAATGGAAGATGTATTGCTTGCTAGAATTGTTCTTGCATCCGCAAACCGATCCAGATCTCTGAAAATTTTACATTTCAATTCCAGATTTTCAGTAGCCGCTTCAACAACTAAATCTCTTCCTTTTACACCTTCTTCCAATGAAGTGGTGGTTGTAATATTTTTTAGTGTAGCATCCTTTTCTGCCGATGTAATTTTCTCCTTTGAAACCATCCGGTCAAGGTTCTTACCAATGGTGAGAACTGCTTTTGCCAGTGCGTCCGAGGAAACATCAATCAGATTCACTTCGAACCCAAATTGAGCAAACACATGAGCAATTCCATTTCCCATTGTTCCCGCCCCGATGATGGATACTTTTTTCATTTTCGTATAGTTGTTAGTGGTTGGTGGTTGGTGGTTGGTGGTTAGTGGTTAGTGGTTAGTGGTTAGTGGTTAGTGGTTGGTATGGCATGACGAACGCTAATTATAAGTGATAAACCTGCGCTAAACATTGAACACGGAACTCTGAACACGGAACTCTGAACTCTGAACCCTGAACCCTGAACTCTGACCCCGAACTCCGATCATTGCTAATAATTAATTATTGCGACACCCTACTAACAACTAACCACTAACCACTAACCACTATCCACTAACCACCATCTTACTTCCCTTTGTGCTTCAGAATAATCATCATCGTGTAAATCATGATTTTGAAGTCCACGGCCAATGACATATTTTCAATATAGATGAGATCATATTTCAATCGTTCAACCATTTGATCTACATTTTCAGCGTAACCAAATTTCACCTGGCCCCAACTTGTTATTCCCGGGCGTACTTTTTGTAAATGTCTGTAATGGGGTGCCAATTCCATAATCTGGTCGATGAAATATTGTCGCTCGGGTCGTGGACCGACAATAGACATATCGCCTTTCAGAACATTGTAAAACTGAGGGATTTCATCCAATCTTATTTTCCGCATCCATTTTCCAAACTTCGTTATCCGTTTATCTTCCGTACTCGAAAGTTGTGGACCAAATTTTTCAGCATCCGCAACCATCGATCTGAATTTGTAAATTTTAAATGGCCGACCGTGCAAACCAATTCGTTCGTGACTATAGAAGAGTGGACCGCGGGAAGAAAAGGATACTCCCATTGCCGTGAAAATATACAAAGGAGAAAAGCAAATCATTACAAAGAGAGAAAGGACAATGTCAAGGAATCGCTTGACTGATTGTTGCCATACAGGCATGAGATCCGGAGAAATTTCGATGAGTGGAGCCCCGAAAATTGCATTCATTTTTACAGAACCGGAAAGGATATCATACATATCCGGAATTATTTTAATGATAACCGGAAGATCTTCAAGTTCATTGATAACCTTTCCGATATTCTCGTGTTCTGATGATTCCAATGCGATGATAGCTTCTTCGACTTTGAATTTTTCAATGATCTCCCGTAAAGTACGGATGTCACCAAGGTTTGGCAGGTGTGTTGAAAGCAGGTGATCGTTATTTCCGTCAACATGTACGAAACCAATAAATTTATTCCCCTCTGATTGAAGCTCCGAATTCATTTGATTCAACAAATTCAGTGCATTTGTATTGCTCCCGATCATCACTGTATTGAATCCGATTTTTCGGGTGTGAATTTTGTGAACGACAGTAGAGGAAAGGATAAAACGGAATACAGCTGTAATTCCAAAATGAAGTGTGAGTAATGTGAAAAATGTGTGGTAATAGGATTTGTAGGATATTACCGTATCATCCAAAAGCAGAGAAAAGAAAATAATAAGTACTCCGATTACCGATAGGTACAATGTCTGACCGAGCTCTTTTAAGCGACTTTTTCTATATACATTTCGATAGGCACCTGTTATGGCATAGATAAAAACCCAACACACAGGAATTAATAGAATTCCCAAATAAAATTTTTTATCAAGGCTAATTACATCAAACCCGAATTTTTGCGACTCAATTATTAGTTTTCTGTATCCATAAAATATTCCCCATGCTAACGCTGCTGCAAACCAGTCGGCCAGAATAAACAAGAATGTTTGGGTACGCTTATGCATTAATACAGAACCTTTAAATTGTCAAAATATAAAGTAGCGGTGCTTACACTTGAACTTTTTGTTGATTTCAGATAGATCTTATAGAAAACATTTCCGGAAGTTACTCCTCCTAACTCAGAAATATTAACATATATTTTTTTCCAGGTGGAACTGGGTCTGATATTTAACAATGGACTTTGCAAAACACTTGCGCCACTGATGAACACACCAACGGTGAATTCACAATCGGCTTTGTAATTCAATTCAAGGTACACAGGCACACTAATCGGCAATGAAAAAGTATCGGCACTTGCTACTTCGAAAACTGCATGATTATCATCAAGTACAACAAAGCCTGAATTTGTTTCGAATGCGTTTGGGTCTGATGTAGGAGTGATGTTTAAAATTGCCAGATTAGATGAGGTTGAAACAAGAGACAGGCTTCCATCATCAAAATCTTCGATTTGTTTGAAAACGGTTCCGCTTTTATAACTGACCGTCGGATTCAATACGAGTGTCGAACCCGGAATAGTATTCAAAGTAGTATCAAAGGTTGCAAAAGGAGGATAGGCAGCACGATTATCCGTCATTCCATTCACCTGCACACCGGCACGAAAACTGATTTTGTAATTCCCTTCAGCAAGTGCAGGAAAAGTCACCGGTAAGCCATACGTACCAAGATATTTATTGTCAATAGATACCCAAACATCCACAATTTTGGAAGAAGAACTGCCTTGTGTGAGATAATCAGTATTCAGATTCATGGAATCAAGATGAAAATACGCTGGAACGGGTTCGCCGGGATTGATCACATTGCATGATAAAATGCAAAACCACGAGGGAAGCAGTGAAAGAAGTCCGTACAAGAATCGATTCTTTATTATTTTCATCCCATCTAAAATGAACTACACAAAAACATTGAGAGAAGAATTTAATTTTTCCATCACCTGATGCGCAACATGGAGAGCAAGATGTCCCTCTTCGATGGGAACCGCCGTTGGTTTATCTTCAAGAATACTTTGAGAAAATAATTCGAGCTCCATTTTAATGGCGTTTGAATCTTCAACTTTGGGTTGATCAAAATAAATTATTTTGGAACCTTTGTTGTTACCCAGATCGATTGTTATGTCAAGTGGTCCGGCATCACCGATGAGGTTTTTCAATCGTACCACTTCCGTTTTTTTCTTCAAAAAATCAACAGAGATGTATGCATCACGCTGGAAGAAACGACTCTTGCGCATGTTCTTTAAGGACATACGACTTGCAGTGAGATTCGCAACACATCCATTGTCAAATTCGATGCGGGCATTGGCAATATCAGGAGTATCACTGATGACGGCAACACCGCTTGCACTGATCTTTTTAACCGGACTCCTGACCACACTTAAAACGATATCGATATCATGAATCATTAAATCGTGGACAACGGATACATCTGTGCCCCGTGGATTGAATTCAGCAAGACGATGTGTCTCAATGAACATGGGTTGCTGAAGATAGTGGCGCGCAGCAAGGAAGGCCGGATTAAAACGCTCGACATGTCCAACCTGTGCTTTCACACCAGCTTCGTGGACCAATGCAACTAATTTTTTTCCTTCCGCGACTGTATGCGTAACAGGCTTTTCAATAAATATATGCTTGGACTTGCGAAGAGCCTTCACTGCATATTCGTAATGAGAAAGAGTAGGAGTTACGATGTCAATTGCATCGCAATTTTCGATTAATTCTTCCGCAGAAGAAAAGGAAGGAATACCAAATTCTTTTGAAACAGACTCTGCGTGCTCAGGATGGTGATCGTAAAAGCCAATGAGCTCAACCGTGTTGATTTCTTTGAGTAGCCGGAGATGTATCTTTCCCAGATGGCCTGCTCCAATAACTCCGATTTTCACCATTATTTTGGTCCAATTATTTGTTGCGTCGCGAAATTAGCAAATTTCAAGGCGGGAGAAAAGGAATATTGTTCCAATGTGAACGTGTTTTTGTTAATAGAAAACAAAAAAAATGCGAAATTAGATTGTTTTTGGAGGTTTCTTTGCGCACCAATCATCGAACGATAAAAATGAAGCAAGAGGACAATTTCAAGCACCAGGGGATGCGTAAACAGTTGATAGACAGCATCCGGACAAAAGGTATCGATGATGAGAGGGTGTTGGAAGCAATGCTTAAAGTTCCTCGTCATCATTTTCTCGAAAAGGCTTTTCTGAATCAGGCATATACCGATCAGGCATTTAAAAATTGGAGCAGGACAAACCATTTCCCAGCCATATACCGTTGCTTATCAGACTTCCTTGTTACACCTCAAAAAAGGAGATAAAGTCCTTGAAATAGGCACAGGAAGTGGATATCAGACTTGTATACTTCTGGAAATGGGAGCAAAGGTTTTTTCCATCGAAAGGCAGAAAGAGCTTTTTGATAAAACGAAAGAATTACTTAGTTCCCTTGCTTACTCACCAAAGCTGTTTTATGGTGACGGATACAAGGGTCTTCCTTCTTACGCACCTTTTGATAAAGTCCTTGTAACCTGTGGGGCACCTCATGTACCTGAAGAATTACTTAAACAACTGAAAGTAGGAGGAGTGATGGTTATTCCGGTTGGTGCTGGGGATGTTCAAATTATGACAACCATCTTGAAAACTTCCGAGACCACTTTCGAAACTCATGAATTGAAAAACTTCCGCTTTGTTCCGATGCTGGAGCATAAAGAATGGGGGAAATGATTCGGGAAAGTTCAACAGGCAACAAGTCAATTTAACATAACTAATATTATTAAAAAAAATATTTTTTTCAAGCAATTCCCTTAGTCAGTTATCAATAAAAAAAGCGAGGTTGTTTCTGATGAAACAACCTCGCTTTTTTAAAATAAGGAAGATTAATTATCCCACCACAATCTTGGAGTCAACATTGTAGTGCTCGCATTTGAAGCATTTGGATTGTACAATCGCTCGTTTGTCGGATAGATGTAACGACGTGGGATTGGTGAAGTAGAACCAGCATTTGGCTGAAGGTTTGGCTGACCAGTTCTGCGCCAATCTGTCCAGGACTCCGGTTGCAGGTAATTCGCAACGTATTTCTGGAACATGATAAGATTCAACTTATCTTGAGTTGTGCCTGTCCATACCACATTTGCAGTTTGGTATGTTGCATTATCAGCAGAATCAACACCTAACTTTTCCATATTTGCAGTCACTGCTTCGTGTAATGAAATTTCTGCACCGGCATCATCACCTGTAAGCAATTTGGCTTCAGCTTCAATAAACTTTTGCTCAAAGTAAGTGAAGAAGTAAACAGGAGCGTCATCACCCATGTATAATGCAGAAGGGAAACCGGGAGCATAATATGTACCACCAGTATCAATCACAGCACCATAGCGTGGGTCACCGGATGCCTCCATTGTATCTGATAAGAAACAACCAACTCCATAATAATAATCAATCGATGAGTAAGAGATATCAGCACGCTGATCGATATATTGATACCAAGGGTTCTGGTATGTGCCGCCGAAACCAAATTGAGCATCATCATCCATAGAAGCAAGTCCACCTGCATTGATAGCATCCAGCGCAGCCTGGGCAGCTCCCGGATTTATCTTTGTAAGATGAATTGCAAAACGGGCTTTGAGTCCATTTGCCAAGCTTGTCCACTTAGCAAGATCACCACCATAAATTTTATCATCACCACCGGGCAAAACGAAATCATCACCTGTATTCGCGAAATCTGCAATTGCAGAATTTAGCAATTCAGGCAATATTGTTTCATAAATCTCCTGCTGGGTTTGATATTTCGGAGTGAGACTTGCATTGCCTTTGAAAGCCTCTGTATAAGGAACATCACCGAAAAGATCAGTCATCGTACCAAGGGAATAAGCCATGATAATTTTAGCAACACCATCATAGCCATCATATGCACCCGGTGTGGCTTTTGCTTTTTCCATGATTTTATACAAATCACTCATGTTGCCGGCATACATATTATTCCAGAGATTGTTGAAATCTTCTTCGGTAAATACGTAGCTGTTATAGCCAATAAATTGGCGGCCAACTCCTGTAACATTCTGAGCCATGATCGCATTAAAACGTGCAATGTCTCCACCAAAGTCATAAGCAAGTGAAGCTTGTGCCGCCGGCAGGATAATGTTTACAGGAACTTCTTCCGGCAAATTTGGATTGTCATTCACATCCAGGAAATCCTTTTTACAGGATCCCAGGGAGAGGGCTGCAAAAAACAGCACTATTGTTCGGGTTTTTATTTGGATTTTTTTCATGTAGATCTTTTTTGAAATGAAGGATTACTTAAACAATTACATAGATACACGAACACTCACACCATAACTGCGGGTGTTTGGCATGTTGAAATAATCCATACCAAGACTGTTTCCTGAACCGGTAAGACTTGTTTCAGGATCAACACCTGAATAATCGGTCTGGAGCCAGAGATTACGGCCAATCAGTGAAATGTCTATGCTGCCAAATGGAGACTTCTTGAGTAACTTTGGATTGATTGAATAGCTCAAGCTAACTTCACGCAGTTTAACATACGATCCATCTTCCATAAATTGTTCAGCAGGTCCGGCAAAACCAGTTCCAATTCCCTGATAGTAACTTTGATCAAGAACAACAGGAACTGTATTTGCATCGCCTGTAATCACCAGATTATTATTGGCATCGTAGTAACCTCTCACACCTTCGAAAACTTTTGTCTCACCACGTGTTTCAGTTTCTTTTGTCATACCGAAATTGTTCAAGGCTCCGCGTGTTCCATTCCAGATCAGTCCACCTTGTTTAATGTCAATCAAAGCCGACAAACTGAATCCTTTGTAAGTAAATGAATTCGTGATACCACCTGTCCAATCCGGATTCGGGTCACCGATTACACCAACTGTTGGATCCTGGATTGGCAGACCATCCGCTTCATTGATTACAATGTTACCACTGCCATCACGCAACCAACGACCACCATACATTTGGCCATACGGCTGTCCAACCACTGCATAAATAGCGGAACCTTCAAATCCACCAAGGAACAAATCATTGATACCATCCGCCAGGAAAAGAACTTTGTTTTTGTTCTGTGACCAGTTTAATGTGATGTCCCACTGGAAGTTTTTACTCTTCACAGGAGTGATATAGGCCATGATTTCAATACCCTTGTTTTCCATACTTCCTGCATTCTTAATCTGGTATTGATAACCGGTAGATCCGGCGATTGGAACAGAAAGAATCTGATCTTCAGATTTGTTATTGTAATACGTGATATCCAATCCCAGACGGTTGTCAAGGAATTTCAAATCCGCACCAATTTCAAATGCTTTTGTTTTTTCCGGTTTCAAATTTGGATTTCCCAGTGTATTGTCTGCTGTATATCCTGCAAGTCCGTCCAATGGGAAAGCAATACCGGCAGTCCATCCATCAGCAAAAAATCCTGTTGTGTAATAATTTTTCAAAGCATAGACCGGAGCATCTTTTCCCACAATAGCATAGGACAAACGAAGTTTACCAAATGGCAGAGTTTTGTTATGCATATTGAGGGATTCTGTAAACACCCATCCTAAACTGGCAGAAGGATAGAAGAATGTGTTGCCATCTTTCGGTAGAGTAGAAGAGGCCTCCGATCTGCCGGTGAGATCAAGGAATAACTGATCTTTGAAAGCGAATTTTGCTTGTCCGTAGTAGGCACGTGTTCTGTAGCGATTCACGCTCTCACGTGTGATTACATTTGAAGCAACTGAAATATTCTGGAAGTCAGGGAAATTCAACAATCCACCTTCAACATACATGTTCTGTTTGTAGCTTCCAAAGAAATTGTTTCCGAGCAATAAGCTTGCGGTAAAATTATCCGAAAATTTCTTCGTCATTGTAGCCATCACATCCGAGTTGACATGGCGGTAAAAAATTTCCTGGTGAAATACCTGACCATCAGGGAAGGCTCCTGAACCGATTGCAAAAAATTGTTTTCTGCGATCATTGTAAAAATCCGAACCCAAACGGTAAGTGAAGCTCAACCATGAGTTGGCTTTGTAGTCTGTTTGAATTGAACCATACATTCTGTTCACATCATCATTGAATGGATTTTGGTTGATCGTCCAATATGGATTATCATAAGCAACTCCACCTCTGTAATTACGTTGTGTTCCATCAGGCAATAAATAAGCACTCGTTGCTTCAGGATCACTATTACCGTTTGAGATATCAAACGAAGGGGTATTTCTTAATAAGTCCAACATCAATCCTGATAAATTTGATCCCTGTTGTACCCGACGACCACCTGATTTAGTATACGTAATAGAACCGGAAGCAGTCAGTTTTGTAGTGATCGTAGATGATCCGGCCAGACTGAGTGAATACCTGTTGAAATTGGAAAGTGGAACTATTCCTTCATCCTTCAAACGGGAAAATGAAATTCTGAATGTGGAAAGATCGTTACCTCCAGAAACTGCAATGTTGTTTTCCATTGAAAATCCTGTGCGGAAAAAATCATTCACATTATCGTATGGATGATATTTAATAGCACCCGGAGTATTGGCAGCAGCTGTAGCTCCAACCATTTGTCCATATTGGTTGAATGGAGTAGGCTGGTTAGGATCCCAATAAGTAGTATCACCGGAAGGACCCCAGCTTCCTGAAGCAGTGCTCTGATAGCTTGCATAATTACCTCCGGAACCTTTTACAAATTTGTCTTGAAGTTCAGGAAGTTTATTCACTTCACTCCAGTTTAATTTTGTACCGACGATAACATTCACACCACCACCTGCTTTGCGGGTTCCTTTTTTGGTTGTGATAACAATTGCTCCGTTGGCAGCATTGATACCATAAAGTGCAGTTGCAGAAGGTCCTTTCAAAACGTTCACGGACTCAATGTTATCCGGATCAATATCGACAGCTCTATTCGAGTTGTTCACACTGCTCAGGTAATTGTTACTCAGGTTGTCCGGATTTCCGGAATAGTCATGCGAATTATCAATCGCAACACCATCAACAATGATCAGTGGATCATTCGTACCGGTGATGGAGGAAACACCACGCAATCGGATATTTACCGATGCACCCGGAGTTCCTGCAGATTGAGTCACCTGAAGTCCGGAAACTTTTCCAGATAATGAACTCAATGCATTTGTTTGACCAGCTTTGGTGAGGGCTTCTCCACCTAATGTCTGAGTCGAATAACCTACTGATTTTTTTCTTGTTTAATTCCAATCGCAGAAACAACAACTTCATCAAGTTTTAAAACATCGGCATCCAAAATGATGTCCATGGAATTTGATGCACCTACGGGGACATCTTTAACTTTCATTCCTAAGCCTGAAAAGCGAAGCGTTTTAGCTGTCGGAGGGATTGTCAGCTTATAGTCTCCATTCATATCGGTAGAGGTACCAATGGTGGTCCCGACTACGACGACACTGACCCCCGGAATTGTGGTGTTATCCTCGGAGGATGTGACCTTACCTGTGATGGTTCGGTCTTGGGCTGTGGCTTTGAGTGATACAAGAGCCAACAGCAACGCGAATAGCGTAAGTGTTTTTCTCATAGAATTTGATTTTGGTTAAACTAGCGTTTCCTGAAAATTGACGTCAATCTACTAAAAAAATAAACTACTTAACAAAAATTAACTTAAGAACTTAGTCCCTCACAAGACAATCTTTTGAAAGTGAATTCGATCATTTTCGAACACCATGTTCACAAACCTGTCTTTTTTTATTTTTTTGAAATTTTTCAAATTGAAAAGTGAGAATTGGAAATTGAATTAAGTTTTTGTTGCAGTAAAATGAAAGACAAATTATTCATTTCCTCAATTCAATGAAGTAAAATCTGGCTGAGAAAAATTTGATCCAAGCACATATTTATAAAATACTATTTGCGAAAGCTCTTCCAGGATGTAGGACGTAGAATAATTTATTATGTTAAGTGGCGAAATGAAATTATTTTGAATGTGGCTTATTATACTATTTTTGCAGCATTGAATTTTTAACAATAACACATAAAATATTTAAATAGAATGATTTGAAGTGCTTCAGTTAATCTATAAATTAAACTGCTGATAAAAATCATAGGGGAATATTTTTAGGAAGCAGCAATATTTATCAATTTTGACCGACTATTTTAAAAATGCAACCTTATTTAACCAGAAAGGTTAAAATTTCGTAAGACTGATAAATTAATGAGCTGAATCGTAGCTGTATGAACAAAGTAGAGTGGATAACTCTAATAAATACTTGACTGATATTTTGAGATGCGCTTAAATTTGCCACTATTATAAACCCAACTAAACCTTAAACCACAGAAAAATGAAAAAACTCATTCTTAGTGCAGCTTTAGCATCAGCGATGATTGGCGCTAATGCTCAAGACATGATGTCAAAAAAAGGTACCCCGATTCTTCCGGAAGCTAGCGACTGGTCAATTGGATTTGATGCAGCTCCACTTCTGGGCTATTTCGGAAACTTGTTCAACAATACAGTTGATAATTCCGTTTCCGCTGCTTACCAGAAGAACATGACTCTGGTTGGTAAAATGATGAAAGACGAGAACACTGCTTTCCGTGCGAAACTTCGTATCGGATTCGGTTCTGCTTCTACTGACAACCTGGTGAATCAGGATGGAAGTACTGCAACTCCAGTACCAACTGTGTCTGACACTCGTAAAGTAAGTTCAATGAATTTCACAGTGGGCGCCGGCATCCAGAAGTTCCGTGGAAAAGGTCGCTTAAAAGGATTTTATGGTGCTGAAGCCGGTATCGGTCTTGGTAGCGGAAAAACATCTTACACATATGGTAATGCGTTTTCTTCTACTAACACTGGACCTACAACGACTACTGATTTTGATAACGAAATTTCAGGCAGTGTTGGTTCACGTACAACTGAAAGCAAAAACGGTTCAACATTCAGTTTCAACCTTCGCGGTTTCATCGGAGTTGAATATTTCTTCGCTCCAAAAATGTCTCTTGGTGCTGAATACGGTTGGGGACCTGCCCTTTCATCTACAGGTGAAGGCGAATCAACTACTGAATCTTGGGATAGCGTAAACAATGGCGTTAGAACAACTACTTCTAAATCTGGTAAATCATCAAATTTCAACCTTGACGTTGATAATGCAAGTGGCCAGATCGTTCTTTCAATGTATTTCTAATACTTGAACACTTTCAAAAAAAAAGTCCGGCATTGCCGGACTTTTTTTTTGAAGGTGGACGAAGGACGAGAGACAAGGGACGAAACGCTTACTCAAATTGCAATGCTTTCTTTCCAGAGCGAAACACGAACACGAAACCCTCAAAACCCTAAACAACCTTAAACTTTGAACCTTAAACCTTGAACCGATTTATCTAACCACTTTCCGAATCTCTCTCTCCTGATCTTTCTTCTTTAGATCTTCACGCTTATCGTACATCTTTTTACCGCGTGCTACAGCGATGTCAATTTTGGCAAAACCTCTTTCATTAAAAAATAGTTGGGTCGGAACAATTGTTGTTCCTTTTTCTTTTAAGCGGGATTCGATTTTTCGGATTTCAGTCCTGTTCAGCAAAAGCTTCCGGAGTCGTTTTGGTTCATGGTTGTTGTACGAACCTTGTTTATACTCGGAAACATGCATGTTCTTCAGCCAGATTTCTCCGTTCGTAATTAGACAATAAGCTTCACTTAAGCTTGCCTTGCCTTCACGAATTGCCTTCACTTCAGTGCCTGTAAGAATAATTCCTGCAGTAAATGTTTGCAGTAAGAGAAATTCAAAAGATGCTTTCTTGTTGAGAATTACTGTCTTATCAATGCCCATATAAACAATTCCGAAAGCTCAAAGATAAGAAAGCAAAGAACTATTCCTTAGCTCACCAGGAATATTCGATTTGATTGAATTCCCTTCAATTGTTTTCTTCGCGAACAATCAGAACAGGAATGTGTACACGGTGTCGAACAACATCCACAGTTGTTCCTAATATCATATCCTTGAATCCTCGATGGCCATGGGCTCCCATGACAAGCAAATCCGCTCCAAATTGATTCACCAATTCAGGAATAGCTTTCTTGGGATTACCGTATCCGATTTTGAGTGAAGCATCATATCCTTTTGTTTTCAGATCCTGAACATATTTCTCCATGTTTTTCTGATCCGAACGGAATTCAAAATCCTGAATATCCTGCTTCATCATCAATGCTCCGGCAGACTCAACGACATGGAGTAATAAATAGGAAGCCTTCTTTCCACCTTGATTGATAGCATTCGAAATATTCAATTGGTCCATTTTCGAGAAATCTACCGCAACCGCAATCCTTCTGTACGGCTTCGGTTCTGTAAGAACAAGATCTTTCGCTTCCAAATGGGGAACCTGGGTTTTAGCGTGCTTGATTTTCTTAAACAATGGTCTGAAGGTAATATAGAGCAACAACAGACAAGCAATTCCTGCAATCGGTACAACAGTAAGCCAAAGTACCATGGGGTGTTCTGTGGATTGCAGCCAATCATTAATCTGACCATAAACCAAACGCGCATTCAATCCAACGATAATGATGGCCGAAAGCCAGGCAGCAATACGAACATACACCGGAATTACAAATTCTTTCATTTTGCTTTTGTCACTTACAAAGTGAATTAATGGAATTACTGCAAATCCCAATTGCAGACTCAGGATTACCTGCGACAGGATTAACAATTTTCCTGTAGCCGCTTCTCCAAAATAAAAGATTGTAATCAATGCAGGAATGATGGCGATCATTCGGGTAAGCAGTCGGCGAATCCACGGGGCGATACGTAGCCTTAAATAACCCTCCATTACAATTTGTCCTGCTAGTGTTCCTGTAAGTGTTGAACTTTGTCCGGATGCAATCAAGGCAATTGCAAATAGGGCAGGTGCCATCTTTGATCCAAGTAAAGGTTCAAGGAATTTATGAGCATCCTGAATTTCCGCTACTTCATACATTCCGTTTTTGAAAAAGGTGGATGCGGCAAGTACCAAAATGGCCGCGTTCACAAAGAAAGCAAGGTTGAGAGCTATAACCGAATCAAAAATATTGTATCGAATTGCCTTTCTGATCTCTTTTGAAGAGCGGTTGAACTTTCGTGTTTGTACCAAAGAAGAATGCAGATAAAGATTGTGAGGCATTACCGTGGCCCCGATAATTCCAATCGCGATGTAAAGTGCAGCCTCATTCGGCATCGATGGCACAAATCCTTTTACAACTTCCCCCAGATCCGGTTGTGCAAAAAGCATTTCTGCAAAAAATGAAAGTCCAATGATGGCAATGAGTGCAATAATGAATGCCTCCATTTTCCGCATTCCAAAATTGATCAGGAACAAAAGTAGAAAGGTGTCCAGAACCGTGATGCAAACACCCCACAACAGGGGAATATGGAAAAGTAAATTGAGTCCAATTGCCATCCCCAAAACTTCTGCCAGATCACAGGCTGCTATGGCAATTTCTGCAAGAAAATACAAAGCCAGATTAACAGGCCTTGAATAAGTTTCTCTGGATGCCTGGGCAAGATCTCTTCCCCGAACAATTCCAAGTCGTGCACTCAGGCTCTGCAGGAGCACAGCCATCAGGTTGGACATTAATAATACCCAGATAAGTGAATATCCGAATTGACTTCCTCCTGCAATGTCTGTTGCCCAGTTGCCCGGATCCATGTACCCTACACTCACAAGGTAGGCAGGTCCGAGGAAAGCCAGCACTTTTCTCCATCCTTTGCCGGAAGTGGAGGTATCTATCGTTTCATGTACTTCGGGAAGTGAAGTATTCGAATGTTTTAGATCTAACATGAATGAAATGTTCTGGTTTGGTGAATCTACTAATTTGAACGAGTGAGTTTTTTACTATTTGGTTTTTTCGGGTAGTACCAGAATATTTCTGGCAACATCATGACTGATATGTTTTAATTTTTTGCTTCCCGAGAGCAGCAAAGTGACAGACTGGTCAATTTCTAATTTTTCTTTCACAAGAATTTTTTTTCCAAGTGCATATCCTTCTTTTTCCAGGAATCGCAAAAATACTGGGCGATGATCAATAACTCCGGTGATAATGACGGGTACATTGACAGTAACTGCACTCAGTGGAATGGTATTTAAGGCATGAAAAACACCGTGTTCATCGGGAATAGGATCTCCATGTGGATCCGCTTTTGGATTGCCCAGGAAATGATCCAGTCGCGTGATCAAAGCCTCGGATTTAATGTGCTCAAGCTGTTCAGCAATATCATGAACCTGATCCCAGCTAAATCCAAGTTTTTCAACAAGAAAAAATTCCCACAAGCGATGTTTGCGGATGATGTCAACGGCAACTTTTTTACCGGATCCACTCAATGTGACTCCCTGATATTTTTCATAGCGAATCAGTTTTTTTTCTGCCAGTTTCTTTAGCATATCAGTCACCGAAGCAGGAGCTGTTTCTACGAGTGCTGCAATAGCGGTTGTACTGATTTTCTTTTCGCCCTTTTCCAGTAATTTGTAAATCGCTTTCAAATAATTTTCCTCCGTTAATGAATGCATAGATCTTAATTTTCTTCAGAATTTTTCAGAATATAATTTAGGGTAATCAATTATATTATTTAGGCAAATCTAAATAATTATTTATAAGAACAGAAAAATTAACAGGGAATAACACAGCACTTTCCTCTTTAAGAAGCCTGACTAAAAAAACAAACACTTAACTCTTTGATTTTCAGATTACATGAATTCGGCAATTTGTTTAATTTTGACCCCGAATGAATTTGTACAAACGCATTATCAGGCCGGTTTTCTTTCTCTTCGATCCTGAGAAAATCCATCATTTTGTAATTGCAGCTCTTCGATTGCTTGCTCTGATTCCGGGTATGAATACAGCGCTGAAAAAAATGTTTGTTGTCAAGAATCCTGCTCTGGAAAGAAATCTGTTTTCAATCCGCTTCCCCAATCCGATTGGACTTGCAGCTGGTTTTGATAAAGATGCGAAACTCATCAGAGAAATGGCACTGCTCGGTTTTGGTTATGTTGAAGTCGGTACAGTTACACCCCGACCACAGCCCGGAAATCCAAAGCCGCGCATGTTCCGTTTGAAAAAGGACCAGGCTCTCATTAACAGAATGGGTTTTAACAATGAAGGTGTTGATGCAATGGTTCAAAGGCTGCGGAACAGGCCGGCAAATGTGATCGTTGGAGGAAATATCGGGAAAAACAAATCTACTCCCAATGAAGCTGCTGTTGAAGACTACGAATATTGTTTTCGTGCATTGTACAATTATGTCGATTATTTTGTCGTGAATGTGAGTTCACCAAATACTCCGGATCTTCGTTCACTGCAGGAGAAAGAGCCGCTGGCAAGAATGTTGAAACAACTGCAAATGGTAAATGATGAACTTTCGGCGAAGAATGATAAACGCGAAGGAGGAGGGATTCGAAAGCGAAAACCATTATTGCTGAAAATTGCACCGGACCTGAGCTTTCAGCAACTCGATGAAATTGTAGAGGTGGTACTTGAATTACAATTGGACGGAATTATCGCTACGAATACTACGATCTCAAGATCAAACCTGCAAACAGATGCTGATGTTGTGGAAGCTGCCGGTGCAGGAGGCTTGAGCGGGAAACCATTAACCGATCGATCCACTGAAGTAATTCGCTATCTCGCCGCTAAATCCGGAGATCAATTTGTAATCATCGGAGTGGGAGGAATCCATTCTCCGCAGGATGCACTCGACAAAATGAATGCAGGAGCTGATTTGATTCAATTGTATACGGGCTTTATCTATGAAGGCCCTTCGCTGATCCGGAATATTTCCAATGAAATAGTAAAAGATCCGCAGCTACTCCCACGAAAATAAGCAGCCTGAAGTCAATCAACAATCTAAAATCAACAATCTGCAATCTGGAATTCAATCCCTCACTCACTCTTCGCTTTTTCCGAAAGGTGTTTCAATACTTTAGCTTCCAGGAAAAAAATGATTTCTTCTGAAATATTTTTCGTCTGATCACCGGTTCGTTCCAGTTTACGAATAGTAGAAACAATATGAAGGGCTTGCGCGATTTTATCCGGATGAGATTTGATATAGTGTTCAATTACATCATTTGCATTGCTGTTCACTTCATCCAGGATATCGTCCTTTTTAAATACACCGCGGGATAATTTTGCATCATCGGCATCAAAAGCACGTTGCACATCGCTCAACATTTCAATTGCTGTGGTCCACATTTCTTCCAATCGGGTTACCTGTAAGAGTTCAGGATCAAATGCAGTTTCTGTTTCTGCCACATATCTGGAAATCCCATCAGCAATATCACCGATTCGTTCCAGGTTAGAATTTATTTTTAATACCGCCAGAACAAAGCGCAAATCGATTGCGACAGGATTGAACAAAGCGAAAATATTTTCACAGTCCTTATCAATTTTTAATTCAAGCGCATTCACTCGTTTTTCATTGAAATTCACCTCGCGTGCAAGTGCTTTGTCCATTGTCAGAAAAGCAGTTTTTGCCTTACTCAACTGTGAGATGACAAGGTCAAACATTTCTATCTTTTCTTCCTTCAACCTTTTCAGTTCAACATCTAAATGCGTCATGGGTATGGTAATTTTACAATGGAAATTAATTCAAAATAAATGGAATGGATCGGTACATGTCTGCTAAAAATATTTCTTAGCCAAACCTTCCTGTCACATAACTCTGAGTCCGGATATCTTTTGGATTGGTAAAGATAACCGGTGTATCATCATATTCAATAAGGTCGCCCAGATAAAAGAATGCTGTTCGATCACTTACCCTACCTGCCTGTTGCATGTTGTGGGTGACGATGATGATGGTATATTTGGTTTTCAATTCATATATAAGCTCTTCAATTTTTGATGTCGAAATAGGATCCAGTGCAGAAGCAGGTTCATCCATCAGTAACACTGAAGGTTCAATGGCCAAAGCCCGTGCAATACATAACCTTTGTTGTTGTCCACCCGACAATTCAAAAGCGGACTTTTTCAATTTGTCTTTTACTTCTTCCCAAAGTGCTGCCTGTCGTAGTGAAGTTTCTACACGTTCTTCAATAAAAGAACGGTGATCAATTCCGTTCACACGAAGGCCATAGGCAACATTTTCAAAAATTGTTTTTGGAAATGGGTTGGGTTTTTGGAATACCATTCCAACTTTTTTACGCAATTCATCGATACGCATCCCAATATTCTTCTTGTAAATATCGCGGCCATCAAGCAGAATATCACCTTCAATACGCACATTGTCGATGAGATCATTCATCCTGTTAAAGAGGCGGAGGTAAGTTGATTTTCCGCATCCGGAAGGACCAATTAAGGCCGTCACAGTATTCTCCTGAATGGACATACTGATGCCTTTCAAAGCATGAAAATCTCCGTAATACAAATGCACATTTTTACTTTCAATCTTATTCATAGATTCTGCTTTGCTATATTCAGTATACTAATTCATTTTCACTTTATTTCCCAAATATCTGCGCAATGCATTCGCAAGAAGGTTTAGGATCAAAACAAACAATACCAGGACCAATGCTGTACCATAGGCCATGTCTCTCGATTCCTGAACTTTCGTTCCACTTGTTGAAATAACATAAAGGTGATAAGGCAATGCCATCACCTGGTCAAAAATGGATGTTGGCAATTTTGGTAAGAAGTAGGCCGCTACTGTAAACAGGATTGGGGCTGTTTCTCCGGAGACACGACCAATCGATAAAATCAGCCCGGTAAGGATATTTGGCATTGCGATTGGCAATACCACTTTTCGAATTGTAATTAGTTTGGATGCGCCGAGTGCCAGACTTCCATGACGAAAACTATCATCCACGGCGATCAATGCTTCTTCAGTAACACGAATTACAACCGGCAGGGCAAGCAAGCCGAGTGTAAGGGATCCAGCTAAAATTGAATCTCCGAAATTCAGCGTCTTTACAAACAATGACATTCCAAATAATCCAAATACAATGGAAGGAATTCCAGCAAGATTATTGGTCATCAGTTTCATGAACCGTTTAAACTTGGAATCATTGGTATATTCATGAATATAAATTCCGGCAAGAACACCAATCGGAAATGCGAAAAGCATAGATCCCGCAACCAGATAAAGTGTTCCAATGATAGCAGGGTAAATTCCACCTTTCGTCATACCGTCTTCCGGCATTTTGGTTAGAAAATCCCAGCTCAGCATGTGCCATCCACGCACAAATATGAAATACAGTATCCAGATCAGAATCGCCAGGACGATGAAACTGAGTATTCTAAATATCCAGAAAGCTATATATTCCTTGGTCTGCTTTGTCATAGGTAATTCTATTTCTTGAATTTCTGTTTTGAGGAAACATATTCAACCCAGATATTAATCAGGAGCGTTAAAATAAACAGGATACAACCGAGTGCAAACAATGCCTGATAATGGACCCCACCTTGAGGAGCTTCTCCGAGTTCTGCCGCTATCGTAGCAGGAATGGTGCGTACGGGTTGCAGAAGTGAATGAGGCATAACAGCAGCGTTTCCTGTTACCATCAATACTGCCATTGTTTCACCGATCGCCCGACCAATCCCAAGGATAGCAGCGGCTGTGATGCCTGACATAGAGTAGGGCAAAACAACCCGGTGGATGGTTTGCCAGCGGTTTGCTCCTAATGCAAGCGAAGCTTCTTTCATGCTTCTCGGTGTGTTGCGGATAGCATCTTCTGACACTGTAATAATCGTTGGGAGCGCCATGATTGCAAGTACGATCGATCCTGCCAAAGCAGTTTCTCCTACAGGTAAATTAAACGTATCATGGATCAGCGGTACAATGACTATCAATCCGAAAAAGCCATAGACAACCGAGGGGATTCCAGCGAGAAGTTCAATGATGGGCTTTAGTATTTTTCGCACTCTTTCATTTGCGACCTCAGCCATGTAAATTGAAGTTGCAATTCCGATAGGAAGGGCAAAGAGGATAGCAAAAATAGAAACCAATAGAGTTCCAAGAATCAGTGGGAGTACTCCCAACTGAACTGCAGGTTCTGCAGTTGGAAACCATTCTCTCCCGAGGATAAAGTCAGGAATATTATTTTTGTCGACTTTTACGATCTTTCCCTTCAGTTCCTTTACCAGATATTTATCTGTGTATACTGCAAGAAGGTTTGGAATACTGTCAACGATGGAATTTAATTTCTCAGGGAGATATTCGAAATTTTCACCAATTTCTTCCTCAGAAAAATAATTGGAAAGGTCATTAATAGTAAAAAGCAAAATTGTATCATTCTTGCCACCCAGGTCTTTCCAGTTTGTAATTTCCTGGTCAAAAATCTTTTTGATTTGACCTGCTGTTAAATGTTCAACAGGATTCAGTTTGTTGACAACAATCACATTTTTGTTCTCCATCGGTGAAGTGGTGAACAAACCAAGTCCTTCCTTGAATAAAAAGATAACAATAAGCAAAACCGTAATTGAAGTCAGAGAACCACTGATCAACAAAAGGCCTTCTATTAATTTTTCTGTAAACTGTTTAAATTTCCTTTTCAAAGTTTGGCTTTGTTAATCCTGTTGTAACAATTTTGTAACAGGTTTTGTTTGCTTATACAAACAGCAGTGGTAAATTATTACCACCGCTGTTTCAAAATTCAAACGAATGAATTTTGCTTTTCGGAAACTAAACCTATTTTTAAATTTATTTGAGTGAAATATAGCCAACTTTATTGACAATTTCCTGTCCCTCCGGGCTAAGCACATAATCAATGAACGTTTTTACACTAGCCTCTTTGGAAGTAGGATAGTAGTAATACAATGGGCGAACGATTGGATATGTTTTGTTTCGCGCAGCTTCAACAGAAGCATTTACATATGTTTTTCCCTTGTCATAGGATACTGCAATGTCCTTTACTTCTTTGTTCATATAAGCAAGACCTACATATCCGATAGCACCTTTGGTTTGACTTACCGATTGAATAATCGCACCGGTTGCCGGCATGTTCAATACAGAGGAAGCATAGTTTTTACGGTTCATCACGTGTTCTTTAAAGAACTCATAAGTTCCTGAACTTGTTTCACGGGAATAAACGATGATTTGCATATCATCACCGCCTACTTCTTTCCAGTTTTTAATTTTTCCGGTGAAGATTCCTTCCAGTTGTTCACGAGTTAATTTTCCCACTTTGTTCGTAGGATTAACAATTACTGAAAGTGCGTCGTTCGCAATAATTACTTCTTTGAATGCACGACCGGCATCCTGTAATTTCATGCGCTCATCCATTTTAATTTTACGTGAAGACATTGCAATATCAGTAGAATTGTCCAATAATGCTGAAATCCCAACTCCACTACCGCCTCCGACAACTGTCACACTTTTACCAGCATTTTTCTTCATGTACGTTTCAGCTTCTTTCTGAGAAAGTGGAAGTACAGTATCACTGCCTTTGATTACAATTTTCTGTGCAGACATTACTGTTGAAAAGCAAATGGCTACAGCGAATACAATTAGTTTTTTCATTTTTGTTGATGTTAGGTATTTCTTTTATTAAAATTGTTACTATTTGCACTATTTAGAATTTCACCTGCATTCTGATAGTAAATACATTGTCTTTTACATCCTTTGTGTATCCTGAAAGATTGGCACTCGTTTCATTGCTTACAAGATCATAGTAGGCGGTTAATTTCACATTCGCGTCCCAACGGTAAGCCAATCCTAAGCCAAGAGTACTGAATTTAAGGTCTGTCGCATTTGTTTTCACAGCATTCGAAGTTACTGCTTTGCCAATTGCATCACCTTCGATTTCAGTATTTGGATCGTACCAGTCATATTTTACGATTGCCTGGAAAGGACTTTGCATAATATTCTGGAGGAAATAAAGGTAAGCACCATTGAATTTACGTTTGTAGATATCAGTTGTAACCGGTGCGTTCGAATTTACACTTTTTGTACTTCCTGTATTTCCATAACCTGAGGGCTGATCGCCTTGTATAAATTCAGCTCTCAGTGTGGTCAAACCTGCAGCCCAGTCAATACTGACTTGCGCATCAGCTCCTATATACATACGTTCTGTAAAATCACGGGTGTTAATATTCACTGGCTTAACATCATCTTTTTTTGTTTCAATGACGTATGATTTCACACCTGCAGAATCTGTGCCAAATTTGTAAACATTTACTGTATCGATTCGGTAACCTCCATTGTAATATGAAACACCAATTCCATATTTAACTTTTTCAGATTTTGATGTTTTCGAAATTGCCAGACGACCAATAAAATCTTTCTTCTTATCAAAATCACTTACATCAACACCAACACCAGGAGCACCATTTCCGTTGAAGAATCCTGCGTCAAATTTAATCCAGTTCCAATTTGATGTTTTAGGACCTTGAATGCTCAACATTGCTCCGAGGTCGCGTTCTCCGGGAAATATTAATTGCGATAATCTGCCGCGTTCAGGTGATTCACGCAAGCTGGAAGAATAAATGATCTCATAACCGAAGGGACGATTCTGCATCCCTGCTGTAATAGAGAACCAGCCTGACCATGGATCAGTAAATTTTCCGTAAGCATCTTTAATAGCCAGACCTTTTTCTGTTACATCAAATTGAAGAACGTATTGTGATGTTGAAATTCCTTTGTCATTGACAGGAGCATCGTATTGTGCTTTCAAACGACCACGACGAATCATGAAACGTTTGTCATTCCCTGCTCCAAATGCCCCTCCATTGTATGCAGATGCACCTGTTGAATCTCCGTATTGGAATTGGGTTTGAATGTAGCCACTCAATTTTACCCGTTTCAAAATATCCACATCCTGACGGATCACTGCTACGTGATTTGTTAATGTATCAAGAGGATTTACTTCTGTTTCCTGAGCGAATGCACCTGCAACGATTAAATTCGCAGCTAGGAAAATGATTTGAGTAAGTTTTCTTTTCATGTTCATCATTAATTTTGACTCAAAGGAACTCTTCCCAGGTTACTACAGTATATTTCCAATATTAAGCCAATGTTAAATGTGAACGGATAGTTGTTTTAAGGTTAATGAATGAATGCAATGTTAAAACTTATAAGATACTGATAAAGAATAATTTGTACCTGTTTTGGCACTTGAAATGCCGGAATCTATGTCCGCAGCATACCTGCCATTTTGATTTTGATCCTGGTAGAATGTACTGTTTTCAGAAAGGATATCGCCAATTGTCAGTTTAATATCTCCCTTTTCAAAGACTCGTTTGCTAATTTGAAAATCGATTAGATTCCTCGGAGACTCTTCAATACTCAGATAACCTGAATTCCCAACCTGATAAATTCGTTTACCGATTCTATTGTACACCACATTGATACCAACCCCGGATTTCGGATCCTGAAAATTCAATCCTGAATTAATGAGATAAGGCGATTGTCCTTGTAAAGGCCTGTCCTGGCTCGCTCTCAAATCATTGGATTTATCAACCTTTGATTTAATGAGTGCAAGGTTTCCAAAAAAGGATATTTTTTCCCAAACGCCGGAAGAGACAATTGTGTTAAGAAAGCTCAGCTTTTTTCTCCACTCCAGTTCGATTCCCATCACATAAGCTCCTTTTGCATTTTCAAAACTGATTTTTCTGGAACCAGCTCCTGAACTTTCTACAACAGGTTCGATCGGATTCTTGAAATACTTATGGAACAAAGAAAAACTAAGGATTTGCCCTGCATCCGGAAAATATTCATACCGTAAATCGGAATTGATAATTTCTGTTCGCAATAATGCATTATTACCTTCAACAGATGTCGCAGTGCTAAAATCATAAAATCCAAATGGAGCCAATTCTCTGAATTCCGGTCGAGAAACAGTTTTGGAAACACCAAGTCTGAGGTTTGTTTTTTCATTCATCGAATACGTGAAATTCAAAGAAGGCAATACATCAATGTAATTTGTTTTTACCCGGATAGTATCATTACTGTATCCAAATGAATTCAGTTTCTGAATGTAATTTTCTACACGTACTCCCCAAACAAATCGGTATTTATTCGAAATTAGATTATCAAATTGCAGAAATGCTGCATGAAGGTTAGACGTTGCAGTGTATGTATCTGAAGGATTTGTAATTTCATCGATACGGAATCCTTTTACTCCCATATTCTGCGGATTAAAAATGGAAGCTATTGGTAATTGCAACAAATTCCAGTTGAATTGTCCCGGATTGGTGACCACAAAACCCAATACCCGTGCATCAAAGTTCCTTGATTTAAATTGTTCAAAAACTCCTGTTTTTAATTTGTGATGTTCGCCTAAAAACTTCAAAGGAACAGAAACTGTTGCCTGGCCATTGTATACATGTTCATTTAGTTCCGAATAGAATTTTCCGGCATAACTGGGTGATGCATTTCCAAAAGGAACATAGGCAAAGTAAGACGTATCTTCTGAGGAAGGATCCAGGTTTCTGTAATAATACATTCTGCGTAAGTTCGGAATGGATTGACGGGAATGTGTATAACTACCAAACCACTGGATATTAATTTTTGATGATGGCAAATAATGGTCACCATTGAGTATCCCGGAGAAAAAGCGTGTTGATGTATATTTCATTGCCATTGCTTCGATGGCTTGCTGGTTTTCAAGATCGATCCCTGTTCTTAAAATTGTCTGGTCTTCAGAATTTATACTTCCGAGGCTTTTGACTGAAAATTTATTGTTCTCATTCCATTTCAGGGTTGTGTTCAGTAATCCTCCCCAGAAAATTTGCTTCCGGTATTGTTGGTCGAGAAAATCATAATTTTTTGAACCGTCAAAATCATAATCGCTTCGTTCGGTTTCCGGACTTGTCAATGACGATGTATAACTCAATGCACCGATCCAGCCAATTTCTCTTTTTTTAATTTTTTTACTATTTCCAAAACTTAACTGGAGGTTTTGAGCAAGTGGTGCTTTTTCTTTACTTTCAATATTCCAATCGTTGTTTAACTGTTTGGAGAAAGCAATTTTTTCAGCTTGTGTAGCTCGTTTTAATATATCGGCAGTTGGAAAATTGTCAGGAAGCGAACGGGTTCCGTCATCGATTCCAATCCAGTCAGATTTGCCACCGGTTGATGTTGAATATTTATTAAATGTTGAACGGGTATTCATTCCGATCCCGGTCGTTATGCTGAAAAATCGTTGCTCTGGAATATCGCGTGTATTGAGTTGAAGCACACCTCCAGCAAATTCTCCGGGTAATTCTGGAGACGCTGTTTTAACAACAATAAGATTGTCCAGTAAGGATGATGGGAATAAGTCAAATGAAAATGCCTTCCTGTCCGGCTCAGTACTGGAAAGTGGAACTCCGTTAATCATCGCCATATTGTATCGATCATTGAGTCCGCGAATCACAACAAACCTTCCTTCCTGAATACTTGTTCCGCTTACTCTTCGCAATAATTCTGCAGTATTTTTATCCGGTGTTTTCCGGATTGCTTCCGAAGAAATACCATCCTGCATAGTTGCACTTTTTTCTGCATTAAGATCAAGGAACCGATATTCTCTCTTTTCAGATCTGCAGTTACGGTTACCTCTTGCAACTGCTGCTTATTGATTTCCAGATTTACATTTAATATGATTGTTTTTCCATCAGTAATTTTTATTCCTTCTATTATTTTTGGAGAATATCCAACATAACGGAATAGAACAGAGTAGGTGCCTTGTGAAGTTGTGCAATTGAAAATTTTCCATCGAGGTCTGTCACAGTACTGAATGAAGTTCCCTGAATCAGCACCGGAACACCAATCAATGTTTCACCTGTACTCAGATCAACCACTTTTCCGGAAATCTTTCCGGAAGCCTGTGGATCAATTCCAGAAGCTGAGAATTGAAATGATAACAGCAGAAAAAAGAAAAATGATGTAATTTTCATTTCACGGGGGAATTTAGTACAAGAATAGAGTATTCGTGTGAATTCAGTTTTAGTTTAATGTTACACAGATGTTAAGAATAAAGAAAAGGCCGGTTGAAGCCGGCCTTTTAGAAAACAATGAATGTTTATTATCTGACAATTAATTTTCTCACTGAAGTTCCGAAAGCTGATTTAATTTGTAAAGTATAAATACCTGCAGCAATTGACTTTTCGGTAATCAAAACACGATGATGACCTGCACTCAAATTGGTATACACGGTGGATGAGACCACTTTCCCGCTGATGTTCAGTATGTTTAAATCAATTGTAGAAGCGTTTGCCAATTCAAAACTGAGTTGACTTGAAGCATCAATAGGATTTGGGAATAGTATAGCAGATTCAACAGCCTCGTTTTCTTTAATTCCAGTTGTATAATCTGTATTCTGGCAATCAAAATTTGTCCAGCTTGTAGTCCAGTCTGTAGTCCCGAAAGCGCCACGGTAAGTCACATCTTCAAAGAATGGGTCCAATAGGTTGTTTGCTGTAAAATCTGCACCAGTCAGAAGAGGGCTGTTATTCAATGGGATAAAATCCGGTGAATCGTAGTTGTAAGCATCAGTAAGATTCAAATCGGAAGTGTTTGGCAGAATTGAATTAGCAAAGACCGGCATATTAAACCAGGTTGTGATATCAAATGTGCTTCCGCTCGCAACAGCAAGGGGAGTAGTGCATCCGGCAAGAACATTATTTCTGAATTGTAACTCGTCGTTATTCGCGTTCGATTCACAATTGGTACCATCTACCAGCAATCCGGTCGGATATCCTGCAATCACAGAATTGTAAATCGAAGTTTTAGCACTCCGACGAATGTGAGCCCCGCGTTTGAAATTGCTGTTAATTTGTGTTCCTGCATTCACCATCGGTCCTATCTCAGTAACGTTGGAATAGATTGGATGAGTAGTGGGAGTGTTCAATGAACCTGTAGCATCATTGTCAGATTCAAATCCATTCGAACCCGAAATGTCGGCAACATTAGAGTCACGCAATGACACAAGGAATTGGCAACGACCGGAAAATCCGTAATCAGTATCGAAATCATCATCAAGCCCTCTGTAGGCGATGAGGTGTTTCAGGTTCACATTGCCACCAAAACTTTCGTAGGAATCATCTCCTGAATAACTTACCTGGATATAATCAATCGTAGTCCCCGAACCAACACCACCCATTGTGAGTCCATTGATTTCGTTATTGGGCATGAATGCGATTCCGGGAAATTCAATCCGGACGTAACGGAGAATTCCTGAATTGTCTGATGAATTGCTACCGCCATAAAGCCCCTTGACAGGATCAACACCACCTTCAATTACCTTTTCACCGGCGGGGTCATTGATCGGTGCATTTCCGCATATAACCAATCCGCCCCAATCACCGTATGTTCTGCTTCCCGCAGGTTCATTCGAAGTAAAAACAATTGGTTGTGACGGAGTACCATCAGCAAATATTTTCGAACCACGAGTGATAATTAAAGATCCTTTAGAAGCTTTATCACCTTTAATGATAGTTCCCGGCTGGATGGTTAATTCAGCATTGTTTGTTACATAAACAAAACCACTCAACAAATAAGTTGTATTTGACAACCATGTTGTATTTGTGGATATGTCACCCGAAACGGTTACAGTTTGTGCATTTATTTGAACGACAAATAAGAATACAGCTAGATTTACAAGGAGTAAGATTTTTTTCATGGAGGCCTTTTTTTGAGTTATTAATTTCAACAAAAGTATCCATGCTATATTACCTCCATGTTAACGCACTTTAAACGAAGTAAAGCCTTATCGTAAACGAAATGTGAACGTTGATTCAGGAATTTTTAAATATTCTATCAGTGATTTTTTAGAAAGAGAATGAAAGCTAAACTCTAAAATCTACAATCAACAATCTACAATCCAAAATCCATCAAATCATAAACCTATACCCGATTCCTTTCTGGGTATGAATGTAATTGTTCCCTAATTTTCTGCGCAAACGAAGAATGTGAACATCAATTGTTCGGTCGTTTGCTGCCGGTGGGCGGTTCCAGACTTTCAGGAAAATTTCTTCACGTGAAAAGACTTTCCCCGGGAATCCGGCAAGCAAATGCAAGAGTTCAAATTCCTTTCAAGAAACCATAATTTGTTGCTGATTCAGATAAACACTGTAAGATTCTCTATCGATCACAAAATGACTTTGGCTATCAACTTTTGATTGCAAGGAAATGGAATCTTTCACTGCTCCGACACGTGTAAGTATCCGACGGATGAGTGCTTGTGATTTAATAGGTCTCAGTATAAAATCATCCGCACCGGAATTGAAAGCTTCAATTTCAGTCTTTTCATCGTGTTTCTCTGAAAGTATAAGAATACGACTGTGTTTGAAAGAGGAAGAAGATTTGAGTGAATGACACATTTCAAAACAAGCAAGATCTTTTTGTTGTGTATCCAACAGGATCACATCAGGCATTCGTTTGTTCACTTCAGAAACAATTTTCGAATACTGTTCGATCCAGCGAACATTGAAACCTGATCGTTGAAGGGATTCGTCCAACATGGAAATATCATGTTTGGGCTCTGCGACCAACAGAATATGAAAAGATTGGTTTGTGCGTGCGTTCATTAATTCAGGCTTTTTGTATAAGCTCCTTAATCATTCCGATCAATAAAGCAGGGCGGATGGGTTTGGTGATGAAATGGTCTCCACCTGCATCGATTGCATTCATTGACGTGTATTCATCCGAATCAGCAGTGAGGAAAAGCACAGGGATGTCCTGTGTGAGAACATCATGTTTAATGATCCGGCAAGCTTCTATACCCGAAATACCCGGCATTCGGATATCCATGATGATTAGATCGGGATGATTTTTCCCAGCCGATAAAATAGCATCTTCACCATTCAATGCTTCAAAGACAATGTAATTCTGTTTTTTGAGATTGTATGAAAGTATTTCAACAATATCCGGTTCATCATCAACTACAAGTACTTTCAATGGAGTGTCTGTCATTTGTTTTTTTTCAAAACTAGTTTATCAGTATGAACAGGGTATTATAGCAATGTAAACAAACCGTTAACGATTCTGTTTGTTGTAACTACTTGAAAAACAAGTCATTGATATATTTATTGGATTTTTTGAAAATGGAGGTTAATCTCTTCACCGAAGCTGTAAAAGGAATATTAAATACACCAGTTCCACCATTATTTATGGATTACTGTCATCACCTTATCTGCCTCCCTCAATCGAAATGCATTCTCAAATCGTTCTGGTTTCACTTCTTCAATAAACCTTTCTGCAAATTCGTTTTCATGCAGTCGATCATGATAGAATGTGCCGCTGCTGCCCATGAAACAGTTTGAAATGATAGTTACACTATAACCGGCGGAATGTTTCGAAACTTGTAAGTCAAGAAGTGAACAGAAGAGCCCCGGTTCTGATTCTTTGGATCCTCGAAGAAGTCCGCGTTCTTCATCTGCAATTTGAATAGAAAATTGAGTTGTCTGAGGATACGTGAACAACAGGAAAAGATGTTGAATTGCTGATCCTGATACAGATGGATTTTCATAGATATTTTTGCTTGTAAAGAAAGCTCATGAGTGTTGAGAAATAATTAATAGGAGATTAACGAATAATCAAATTGCGTGTAATTTCGTATTGTTGTTAATGTGCAGCTGACTACAATAAAAATCTTGAAAACAAACACTTTATGCTGTTGAAGCGATAGGAAGCAAGTTCAAAAAATGGCCACCAAGAAAAACAAGCTAAAGCAATTTCTCTGGATCACAGTGTTGATTCTGTTGGCTGTTGTTGCCTATTTCGGGAGTATGATCTATAAAAAGATCTACTCTCCGAATGTAATGACGAGCAAACAAAGTCCTCAGTTTATTCTAATCCCAACCGGTTCTGTTTTTGAAGATGTTGTAAAGATTCTGGATCGCGAGCATTTACTGATTAATGAAAAATCTTTTCGTTGGACAGCAGGACAAATGAAATATGCTGCGAAAGTTAAACCTGGAAAATACCAGCTCACACCAAGAATGAGTAACAAGGATTTAATAAGTCTGCTTCGTTCCGGAAAACAAACACCAGTCAAAGTAGTATTCAATAACATCCGCACAAAGCAGGAGCTTGCAGAAAAAGTTGGTGAACAAATTGAAGCACAGCCATCGTCTCTTTTGAATTTAATGAATGATCCGGATTATGTGAATAATATTGGCTTCAGTACTGAGGACATTCTCTCCATGTTTCTGCCGGATACGTATGAATTTTATTGGAACACATCCGCCGATCAGTTTATCAAAAAAATGAAGAAAGAATACGATCGTTTTTGGAATGCTGAACGATTGGCCAAAGCCCGGGCGATTCCGTTGAGTCGTGTTCAGGTTTCAACACTGGCTTCCATAGTGCAATTGGAGACGAACAAAGACGATGAGAAACCGGTTGTAGCCGGAGTTTATATCAACAGAATAAAAAAAGACTGGAAGCTGGAAGCAGACCCCACCCTGGTTTATGCACTTGGTGATTTTACGATTAATCGGGTATTGTCGATTTACAAGGAAATCGATTCTCCTTACAATACATACATGTACAAAGGACTTCCGCCCGGACCCATTTGTTTACCAACTACAGCTTCACTCAATGCAGTATTAAATTATTCAAAACACAATTTCATGTATTTTTGTGCAAAGGAAGATTTCAGTGGTTATCATAGTTTTGCATCCAGTTATGACAAACACTTGTTGAATGCCCGACGATTTCAAAAAGCCTTGGATAGAAGAGGTATTCGTTCATAATTTAAGAGTATGACCAAATCACTTTGGATTCTTTTTTACTTTTTATTTCACCCGCCTATTTGGTGTGCAAACACCGGTCTTAATTTTCCTCAGTGCAAGGGATCAGGCAGATTCATTGGGTTATAATTTGGTTAATGAGTTGCCGCCATTGGTTTACAATGAAATTATGTCTGGCAGGGTTTCATTGTGGGATTCACCGAAAAAGGAAGTTCAAATTAAAGCTTCGACATTGAGGAAACTGGAAGAATCTTCCGGATTAGAATTTTCAAAAACAACACAACTTTTCATTTATGAATTGTGGGATATTGATAAAAAAGACGGAAACCTTGAAACTGTTGGATTTTATTTCTCTGGCAGATCACAAAGTGGAGAGGAGATTTCCTATGGTTATGTTGACTACGAACCACTGGTAGAATTATTAAGACATTCGCCTATACCTACCAATTCGAATGGGAATTGCTTTACTTCATTTGAAAGTATCCTTGTCAATAAATATTATGCATACAACATTGTTCAATATGGAGAAAAACAGATAAACAATCTGAAAGAAGCATTGATTTTGAAAGAAGAGGTTAAATCAATTGTTAGCAGCAAGACAAATGCACCCGATTTCGATTGTAAATTGGTGAGTTATATGGTCGATTCAACGAACTCCTTGGAAACACCTGGTTCAAATCATTCCCTTGCTTTCATTAATTCTCTTCAGGTATTTTTAAATGAGAACAGAGAAGTATTTTACAACCTTGGAGGAGACAAGATTCGGAATTTCATGCAACCGGGTAAAATCCTTGTTACGAAAGTGGAAGTGAAGGAGCGATGGAAAAAACAACAGAGCCAGATTTTATCAGAATTGGAATATGTTCGAATTTATGTTGATGGGAAGGCACTGGACTCTTTATCTGCTAGAGAATTTGGAAAACTGGATTTTATTGTAGATTTTAAATCTCCAATTGATTTTCTGAATGAAAAAGAATTCTATTTTCGCATCTTCAAAATTAATTCAGAAGAAATCAATATCAATAAATCCAATGCATTTTTGAAAGGACTCAGAACCTGGAAATGGAATGTGCTGTCTGAGTTTGCGAAATATGAGTAGTGAATTATGAGTTATGAGTTATGAGTTATGAGTTATGAGTTATGAGTTATGGGGGAAGATACTTCCAATATATTGTATGTAATATAATATAATTTATTTTTTTTAATCACCAATCACCAATCACCAATCACCAATCACCAATCACCAATCACCAATCACCAATCACCAATCACCAATCACCAATCACCAATCACCAATCACCAATCACCAATCACCAATCACCAATCACCAATCACCAATCACCAATCACCAATCACCAATCACCAAATAACAAGCAACAATGGACAAGATAAAATTCGGAACAGACGGATGGCGTGCAATTATTGCACAGGATTTTACAGTAGAGAATGTAGCTAGGGTATCTGAAGCTACTGCAAAATGGTTGCTTAAACAAAAAAAGAATCCAACTGTGATGGTTGGTCATGATTGTCGATTTGCCGGTGAACTGTTTGCAGAAACAGTCACTAAAGTGATGGCAGCCCATGGAATCAAAACCTTGCTGGCGAAAAATTTTGTGTCGACACCGATGATATCACTTGGTACACTTGTATATAATTGTGATTTGGGCATTATCATTACTGCATCGCATAACCCTCCGACTTACAACGGGTTTAAATTGAAGGGTCCCTATGGTGGTCCACTAACGCCTTCTTTGGTTCAGGAAATTGAAGACATGATTCCGGATTCGTCTTCTACGAATTTGTCAACTTCTATTACAGACATCGACAAGCAGGGGCATATTCAATGGGTTGCTTTGGAGGATGAGTACATTCGGCATGTGGAAAAGAATTTCGATTTGGATGCCATTCGGAAATCGGGAATGAAACTTGCGTATGATGCTATGTATGGAGCGGGACAGAATGTAATTCGCAGATTATTTCCGGACATGACGCTAGTTCATTGTGATAATAATCCCGGATTCCATGGCCAAGCACCAGAACCAATCGATAAAAATTTAACTGAATTCCGTGAGTTGATTCAGAAGCGAGGAGACATTGTTTGTGGTCTGGTAACGGATGGTGATGCAGACCGGATTGGGATGTACGACGGAAAAGGAAACTTCATTGACTCGCACCACATCATTCTTCTCCTGATCCATTATCTCTATAAATACAAAGGAGTAAGGGGTAAGGTTTGCACAGCATTTAGTACAACTCCAAAGGTGGAAAAGCTGTGTAAACACTACAATATTCCTCTTGAAACAGTAAAAATTGGGTTCAAATATATTTGCCAGATCATGATCACTGAGGATGTATTACTTGGTGGAGAAGAAAGTGGTGGAATTGCAATCAAAGGACATATTCCGGAACGTGATGGAATCTGGATGGGACTTGTGATTTGGGAATTTATGGCAAAGAGTGGAAAGAAACTTCCAGAACTGATTCAGGAAGTTTATGATATCGTAGGTGAATTTGCTTTCGAAAGAGGGGATTTGCATTTGAAAGAGTCTGTAAAAAAGCGAATTGTAGAAAATACAGCCAATGGCGCATACACTGCTTTTGGAAAGTATAAAATTAAGCGAGTAGAAGATCTTGACGGCTACAAATATTTCTTCGATGATGAAAACAAGGAATGGTTACTGATCCGTGCATCGGGTACAGAACCAGTTTTAAGAACCTACGCTGAATCCTCGACACGGGAAAAAGCGTTTGAAATTCTTGAAGCTGCGAAAGACACTTTGTTGAAAGAGTGAATGGAGATTAGTAAATAGTGTATAGTTCATAGTGAATGGTAGAGGGAAGATGATTGCTTCTTGTCACTCACCATCTTAATACCTAATACCTAATACCTAATACCTAAGCTTGCTCACTCAGAATTTTGTTTTGGAGTTTTCTTTGTCTGGTCTTCAGTAATCATAAAATACAGACCAACTAAATAGATTCCAACGATTGCGTAAATCATAATTTTGGGGTTTAATTTGTTTCTTTTTTGTTTAGTTTCCTTTTGTTGTTTTCTTGGAACGGTCTTCCACAATCATTAAGTAAAGACCAACAACATAGACTGCGATGATAACGTAGATCATAATTTTTGGATTTTAGATTATTGTTTTTGAATTTTGTATTTAAACTGTGTACCGGATGTTCCATTAAAGTCAATCAGATACAGACCTTGTGCTAAATCAGAAAGGCTTATTTCAATTTGTACCGTTGAATTTTTATCGTCAACAAACTGACTAATTATTTCTTTCCCGTTTATATCCAGAATCCGGAGGATCCCATTTTCATTTAGCTGCTTTTGAATTTGGCATTTGATGAAATCAACAGCCGGATTTGGAAAGATGCCGAGATTTCCATTTGTCTGGGTCGGACGAATTCCTGTAATTGAAACATACGTCGGTTCTGATAAAGCATTGCATTGATGATTGTCAGAAATGCGTACCTGATAAAATCCATCCTGAATCGCAGAATAGAAATTCAGTTGTGCTCCCTGGATTGCATTTGTATTTAAATACCATTGGTACGAAGATGCAGTACTTGTACTCAAAACATATCCATTAACATCGATTAGAGGCTGAAGAGGTAGTTCATGAACTACAATGTAATTCCATCGCATGAGAGTTTGTGCTCCTTGTGCGTTGCTCACTGAGAGAATTACACTGTAAGTACCGGGTACGTCGTATGTAACCACGGGATTTTCCAGACTTGAAACAGAGGGATTCCCACCGGGGAAAGTCCATGTCCAATTGCTTGCCTGGGAGGAGCTATTTGTAAAGGATAGTGAACCGTTTTTACATACATCCTGAGAATTAACTGAAAACAATGCTACGGGTAGGTTGCATGATACTGTGTCCACATGGATGGTATCGGAGGAAGAACAAAATGCATTGGATACACAAACTGCATACGTGCCGGATTGATTCACAGCATACGTTTCAGCATGTGAACCATCCTGCCATGTATAATTCAATCCACTATTGTGACCTGCATCAAGAAGCAAGGATGTGCCGGAACATATGTTTGTGTCAGTGCCGAGTTCAACTGTTGGTTTTGGATAAACGAGAATGTTCAACGGACTTGTTGTTGTTGAACAACCGGAGAAGGTTACAATGGCAGAATATTGTCCTGAAGAATTAACATAGATTGACGGAGTGTTTTCTCCAGTATTCCAAATTATGGAACTTCCTCTGGTAGCAGATAACAGGATACTATCTCCCGCACAGAGATGATTCGTGCGTGTTGTAATGATGACCACTGGCGGGTCAATAGCAGAAATCAATTGTGTGGAAGTATCGGCCGCATAGCAGGTTTGCGCTACAAAGGATACATAATACATTCCAGTTGCAGGAAGAGTGATGGAAGTATTTTCATCCCTTGAAATTTCTAAACCATTTGATATCCATGTATAGGAAGAGGCAAGTGGAGACAGGTTCGAAAATGAAGCAGTCATTCCAACACACAACGAATCATAGGGTGTGCTGAATATACTTTGCGGATTTGTACAGGAAAGACGAACAATCCAGTAATCCGATGAGCCATGGTTTCCATTTACGTTTCCATCATTGCTATACGTGTAAGCACTGAAAAGATAGCCCCCATCAGTTGATTGGATGAGGCAGGAGGGACGTTCGTTATTACTTCCTCCATACGACTTTTCCCATTCAAGATTTAGGTTTTGATCGAGTTTGGCCAACCAAATATCTTCCATACCATGATTTCCCGTAATATTTCCGTCCACTGAAGTACTTCCTCCGGCTAGAATAAAGCCTCCATCCATTGTAGAAATTGCAGCGAACGAAATATCTGTGCCGGTTCCCCCAAACACTTTTTGATTTTGTATGTCCCCGTTCTGATCATCAATCAGGATGGCCCAGATGTCGTTGTAGCCAAAATTTTCATGCAGATCTCCGTCTGTTGATTTGCTGTAACCAGTTATGAGGATTTCTTGATTTGGTGTACACGTCAGTGCCAGTGCTGATTCCTGATCACTTCCGCCATAGCATTGATTCCACAACATTGTTCCGTTACAGCTGAGTTTCACAACCCAGAAATCAGAACCACCATGTTGCCCAATTACATCCCCATTGTTTGAGTTGCTGCTTCCACAAGCTATAATTTCATTTGAACTGGTTTCATCGATCGCATAGCAAACATCCAGGCCCGAACCGCCAAGTGATTGCTGCCAGATTTTATTTCCTGATGCATCAAGTTTCAAAAGCCAAAAATCCTGATCACCGTGAGATAAACTGAGATCACCATCACTCGAATAAGTCCCGCCTCCGATAAGTATCCCACCATCCGAGGTTGGAATCATAGCGTAACACAAATCCACCAGTGATCCCCCGAATGTCTTTTCCCAAATCAATACACCGGATGAGGTAGTCCGGATTACCCAGGCATCGAAATTTCCATGATGCTGGCTTATATCTCCGTCATGGGACGCGGTATAACCTGATAAAATTAGGTCACCGTTTGTTAACTGGATAATCCCGGTTCCAATATCTGAATTGCTTCCACCATAGGTCTTTTGCCAGAGTAAAGTGCCTGAGGAATCAGTTTTAGTGAGCCATAAATCATTCGCACCATGGCTACTTGCAATATCACCATCAATTGAAGAGGAGCTTCCTAACATCAAAATACAGCCATCCTGTGACCTTATTATCTTGACCGGCATGTCCTGGCTGCTACCACCCAAACATTTTTGCCAATTGAAGATTGGAGGTGCAGAAGCGATTCCTTGCGAAATCATCGAAATGAGGAGGATCTGGAGGAAAAGAAGAGTATATCTGCTATTTTGTCTCATTTGGGCTGCTTGCCAATCGTGGCAACAGTACCAAAATGCATTTTGCTTGGGCTAAATTCAATTTTATTCTGTAAATAACTGATATTAATGGGCTAATCGCTTATTACCGGAATTGAAAATTTAGATGAATTTATCTATTTAGAAGGCTTTTTTTAGAATAGATCTTTGAAAACAGGCCTCAAAATCCTTCATTGATTACATGTGTAACAGATCGATGATTTGGTGCTGATCTTTCATTGAATTCAAAGCGTTAAAGAGGTGTGTTTAATTTAACAGAGTACAGAAAAGAGGATAAAATTTTTCAGCAATCCCGTAAGATTGATTAATCCATCAACCCCGTAAGGTTGAAAGAAAACCCAGCCCCGTAAGGCTGGGTTTATTTTTTACTCGAATTTGATCAGGAAAGGGCAATTTTTCTGCTTTTTTGGAAGGCATGATAGACTCCAAAAAAAACAGTTGAATACATCAAATCACCAATCACCTGATTTCCAAAGAATGGCAATGCCATTGTATAGCTCTGAAGGGTTCCAGCCCATGTGATCGGATAAAGACTCATATCAGAATACCAAATTGGTAAATTGGTAACAAGAAAGAATAGGATGGATGAAAGGAGTGATAAACCGGCGAGCGGTAGAATTCTCGGCTGATTTTTAATAGTGGTTCCTAACGCAACTGCAATGGCGAAACAACCATAAACAGGCAGGATTGAGAAATGAAATCCTAAGTATATATCTGTGAGTATCATTGCAGTAAAGGGAAGTAGATAAGCAAATCGTTTATCTTTAAAAGTGACTCCGGAAAAAAGAGCAATTGCACCAATCGCTGTGAAATTGAATGGATGTGGAATCAATCTTGAAATTGCAGCTACAATGATCAGAATGCAAGCGATCAGGAATGAATTTGAATTGGGTTGATTTCCGTTCATGAGGTTTGGAATAAAGGTTAAACAAAAGTATAAATTTCTGCTTTGATTATAACACATAACTGACTTTGAAATACAAGCCACGTCCACGGGTTGAGAATCCTTTGATCTCGTAATAATTTTCGTTGAGGATATTTTCTAACTTAATAATGGAAGAAATTTTAGAAGTGAAGGAGTAGCCAATGCTGAAATCCAATAGGATATAATCATTCACCGGAGAAGTAGACAAAGCTCCAAACGGACCCTTTGTTGAATCGTATGCACATCACCCCGGGACCCAACGTAGTTTAAGCCAAAAATTGCTTTCAGGTTTTCAATGGGATGAATATGGATTTCAGTCCTTGCGGTATTCGGTCTTCGGGTTAGACCCTGAGTCCGGGTAGCAGTATTCAGAAATGCTCCATTATTATAAATCTGAACAGTGTTCCCCCCGGTCTGATTTTTCAATGTTTCACTTTCGATGTAATCAAGGTATCCATTAACAATACTTAAATTGAAGTGGAGTTTGATGAATTCATTAATTTTATTTTCAAAGGAAAATTCCAATCCATAGGTCGTTTGTTTTCCAGTGTTCAAATAAAGATCCCCTCTGTAATCATCCCTGTTGAAATCCGTACCCAGTTGATCAATTGGAATTCCCTGATTCCAGAGATATACATAGTCTATTTGATCACTGGTAATGCTTTTGAAAAAGGATAACCCAAAAAATCCGTTTCCATCTATTTTTTGTTTCAACCCGAATTCATAGGATTCTGAAACTTCCGGCAGCAATTTATCATTTCCGCGGCTGATGCCGGTCGTGGAATTGTCGTCATACCTAAAATACAGATCGGGAGCATACAATTGATACAAAGAAGGCGCATTGAATCCTTTGCTGTACGAAAAGTAGATCAACGAATTGTTGGAAAGCTGCCAGGTGGGATTCACTTCCCACACAAACTCATTCCCGAATTTTGAATGCTGAATGTGTCTCGCTCCAAGAATGAGTTTGAATGACTGGAGTTTTGGATTGAGGAGTGCGCCAGACAATTCCAATTGAGCATAAATGCTGTTTGTTCTGGTTTCCGGGTGTATGGAATCAAGATTTGTATTTAGATCCGTAATGAAGGGAGCGTACAATGCTGAATAATAATAATTGGATTGATTCATTTTTTCTTCTTGATATGAAATACCAATGGATGGAACAATATTTTTTTCCTTCCATGAAAGAAACAAATCAGAACTGATGTTTTCACTTTCGTATCTGTCTTCTGCATAGGAGTGATCGGTGCCTCCCTGAATGTTCATGATGGAAGAATCATTGATCGCATGTCTGGTGTTCCTGGTGTATCCTCCGGAAAGAAAAATTTCAAGCTTTTTAATTGGATTGATATTGAAATTCCCCATAAAGGTATTCCGTTCAAAATCCAGCTTGTAATTTTCATCATCAACAAAAGCAGAGCGATCAATATCTGTTTTCATTTTTGCATTCCTGAAAGAAATTGATGCGTCACCTTTTTTCCATGCATATCCCAATTGTCCCGCGGCTCCCGATTTTGTCCAGTCGTCACGATCTCTGTTTTTAAAGGCAAATGGATCTGTGATTGTATCTACAGTTGCATCGAGTCCGTTCACCTGTTGAAAATTTCCGGATGCGCTTAAATAAAATCCATTTTTGAATTTATATCCCACTGAAGCAGAAGGGAAGATCGAAGCACCATCTTTTTCGAAAGTTCCCGCAGAAACATTGATGCGAGCATTCAAACCGTCCTTCTCCGGCTTGAAAGTGCTTATTTGAATTACACCACCAATCGCGGACGAACCAAACAGTGTACTGTGGGATCCGCGTATGATTTCGATACGTTCAACATCACCCAAAGGAAGTTCACTCAGATCAATTGTATTATTTACAGTGGATCCATCATTTATCCTGATACCGTCCACAAAAATTGCTGTTTGATTGCTGTTGGATCCTCTCATGAAAATACTTTCATTGGTTCCCGGAGTCTGACTGTTACCTGTGATATAAATCCCTTCCTGATTAGAGAGCAATTCAGCAAGCGTGGAGTAGACGCTCCCTTGCAAATCTTTTTGTGTAAGGACTGTTACACTTCTTCCTGTTTCCAGTTTGTTTTTTTCTGTCTTTGTCGCAACTATATTGATTTCTTTAAGGGTCTGTTGGATTGAATCTGAAGCATGTTGAGCGAACACAAATACAGGGAACAACATTGTAAATCCTGCAGTAATAAATAAAATATTTTCCTTCTTCATTTTGCTTTGATTTGGCATTCAGAGAGCAAGGAGTAAAATGTAGAAGGATGCGGACGGTAATCGCCAGAACCATTCATGCTTTTTACCCGAAAGCGTTGATGTTGGCATGAAGGCAGGTCTTCTGACTCACTCCTTTGAGAAGCACCTTCCCGCCTTACAAAATAAAGACAGTGGTATTTGCTTCACAATCACTCAGAGCATACAGCAGCGGGAACTGTTCATGATTTTCACATGATTCCCTTTTAATCCCGGTATTCCCGGGAACCTTTCAGCGCGACAAATGTAATGGATAATTTAAATCGGAATTGAAAAATTTAGATTTTTTTTTAGTGATCGAGATCAGTGATCAGTAGTTAGTGCTTAGTGGTTGGTAAGGTGTGGTGATTTGAAGGAGATCGTTCATATTAATAGTTCATCCTACTAACCACTAACCACTACTTAAAAGGGTGCCGGTTTTTCCAGGTGTCACCCATTTCACTTTGAAAATAATCCTGAAAAATGCTCACAATACGACGTGTAAATTTGTTTCGGATTCGGAGATAGTCATTAAAATAAACAGGATTGCAACCAACCACAGCTTTCGCTTCCCTTGCAGTCCTTCCCAACTCCAGGATTTTTTTTTCGCTGAGAATTGCTTGTTCAATACCATCGAATAGAATATTGAAGTATAACGCATGACTTTTGTTATAGGTGTAATCAAGTCCGATATAATGAACTTCAAGTTTCTCCTGATGTTCCAGCGTGGATGAAAAAGCAATTAATTTTTCACCAATAAAATACCCAATCATACGAAACCTGTCTTTGCATGCATTTCGTAAAGCAATAAAATATTTCTCATCTACTATTCCCATGCGGATGGATTGCTTGGAGCAGATCTCCCGAAACAATTCTGTGATCCGTTCCTGATATTTTTGAAATAATTCATCTGTGAGAATGAGCCGTTGTACTTCTGTACTTGCTTTTCGAATTTTTCTGCAGCGTTGTGCATATTTGTGAGTGAGCGCTTTTTCATAATCTGCGAAGGTCTTCCACTCAGGCTGTATTTTTAACTCCATGGTAAGATCCGTTCCAAAAAAGCGGAGATCAAATGGATTCATTACGTCAGGTGTGAATTCTGTGGGCAGATCTTTTAAAACAAACACATCATATTTTTCTGATTGAATAAACCCGATAATAATTTGCATCAGATCTGTTGTTAGAATTTTTTCTGCATTAAAATCCAATGGGGAGAAATCCACCGCGAAAAGATTTCCACCTATGATAATTTTAAAAGGTGAAAACCTGACTACGACAGCCGCAAGTTTTTGTAAAAAGGAGCTATTTCGAACAGAAATGTTCTGATGCCCAAAGTGCAGTATCTGAAAATATACTCTTGCGATGATTTCATGTTGATCCCGGATGCACACATATCGGAAGGTAACATCTTCAGGCTTGGAAAGCTCAAGGGCTTTCAAATAGCTCGGTTCAAGTTGAGAATTCAGACTTGTGATTTGGTTCCATTTTTCATCTGCGTTTGCAGACTGAATGGAGTCATGTACCTGAACAAAGTAATTCCCGAACGAATATTCCCTTAAAAGCATAATCTCACAACAATCTCAATGAAAAATAGATATGCAATTAAATAAAAAAAGGGAACCTGAGGTCCCCTTTGTACTATAAAGATTTATTCTTTTCCCACAATGAACTTCTGTGTAAGCAGGTCTGTAGGACTTTGAAGTCGGAGGTAATAGATCCCCTGACTTAAGTTTTCTGTATTAAGGACAAGCGTATTAAATCCTTTTTCGATTTGAACAATTCTGTTTTCAATAACACCACCATTGCTTGCAAAAATCTCAAGGGTAAATTGCCCTTTGTATGGCGAATTCAAATAGGCGTTAGAATTGCCTGTGGTTTTAGAGGCGACATAAACACTGATCTTGTCAAGATCAGAACAAGCACGAACTTTAATCGGGTCGAATGTTTCTGAGCGACCATCGAAATCGGTTTGTGTCAGGCGATAAAATGAATTCTGACCGAATCCATGGCGGTCAATAAATGAATAGTCAATAAGCTGACTGCTGTTGTTGGATCCGGGAACAGTTCCTGCAATTTCCCATTCGAGACCGTCCAGACTACGTTCAATTGTGAAATAGCTATTATTTATTTCCGTGGCTGTTGTCCAGCTGAGATTAATGTCTTTGCTATCGCAACCACCTTTGAATTGAACCAATTCCACAGGAAGGAGGTTCGCGCTGCCGGACAATGTCCACCAGGTACTTAGTGTACCCAAAGTATTTGCCTGTGTTCCATTTGTGACACTTGACTGAGTTCCCGGAACCGGATTGGTCCAGGATACAATTGGTGCAACCCAACGTTGAGCAAGCAGGGTACTAATCGTTCCAACTTCAGCCGGTGTCGCCTTAAATAAAATGTTTGCCGTTGCAGAAGTTCCGGTAATATCAATATTCCAGAATCTGTCAACTGAATACGCGCTGTTGTCCAGTCCACTGTTGTTCCGCACATGGGTAACAGTAGGAGGATAGGGGAGATTGGCAAAATTGGTATGGTATGTTCCGATTTTAACTGTATCAACTGTACCACTTGCAGGTGTAAAAGTCAATGGAATATAATTGGAAGCATCATAACCAAAATGGAAAATATGACTGGTGAGAAAATTACCCATGAGCCATTTTACATTGCCTGTGCCATTCTCTGTTTCACTACGGATATATCCGTTTGTGCGTGCCATTCCGGATGCCTGCTTCATTTCAATCACAATCATTCGTCCACCACCATTGGATGGATTGTGATCGTTGTCGAGATTCAATTCTCCATTTGTTAGAATCAATGAAGTTCTAACTATGGTTGCTGAATCATGTGGAATGTTTGTAGGATATACATATTCCGAATTTGCTGTACCTGAAAAATTAATTTCAAGGTTCCCGTATTTGTGTTGCGGTGCTCTTGCTTTGCCAACCGCAACACCGGTTACGATCTGATTGTCGACACCGTAATATTCAACATAACTTGAGGTAGCAAGATAAAAATCCAGACTATCTGCAACAGTTGTTGAAAATGCGGCATTGGTAGTTGCATTATACAAACCATTAACATTTTGAGTTCTCACACGTCCAAGATTGGTGATCCCGGAGTACATTTTGACAGCATTCGTGTGGAGTTTATTTGTACGCATTGCAAGTGTCCCTCCGACATTAATCAGCATCCAATCCGGTAAAGCGGAAGGTATTTGGTGAGATGCAAGTTGCAAATCACCACTGATCATATCGACTGTACAATTAAGAAGAATATTCTGACGAATTTGCTGGATATCATGGGTTCCTGAACGACTAAAATTGATGGTACCATTTCTCGCAAAATTAATAGTGCCCGTTACTGATCCAACACCTGGATTCGTCATTGTCATATTTCCGTTGCCACCAAGAGTATAATTCGGACTCTTCACGTTAAGCGCCATGTTCAATGAACCGGCCACTGTTGTCGAATTGTCGAAATAAAATGTCCCGGCTGTATGCGTAAAATCACCGGAAGCGTCATCATTTGAATTGACAGTCATGATCACAGATGAAGATGCTCCCAATGGATCAGAAACATTGTTGTGCATGTAGAATGTACCTCCGGTCTGGCTATATCCACCGAGCACATTTACAATCGAAGCAGTCGCATCAGCACCTTTAACACTCAATGAACCACCGGAGATGATGATATCATTGTTAACAAGGATAGTATCGTTTTGAGTACTTGCCGAAAGGAAATTTGTTCCACCGGAGACAGAAAAGTTTCCGAGAACAGTCATTTTTACTGTATGACCGGTGCTCAGGGCATTTGCTTGAGTACAATTGAAGCTATTATTTCCATTTGAAATACTTGCATTTCCGAGGGTGATATTTTCCATGCCACCCGACTGGCTTGAAATAAATGTTCCATTTGCGCCACTGATGATCAATGTTCCGGTAATATTCAAGGTCAGCAAGAGGTTATTGTTATCGAAACCAACTTTTCCGATACCTATAAATGTAAACTCATCGCTTGCTGCTGTGAAATTAACTTTACAATTTCCATTAATGGTGAAGACACCGGTAAGAGAAGAATTATTACAACTGTAAAAACCGGAAAACAAACCACCATCGAAATCAATGCTGCCTGCAGTGAAGGTAATGGTTCCGGTATTTGAATATACAATGTTATTATGTCCTTTAAATGAACCGGCATTCACATCTACCATTCCAGTAATACTAAATGTAGCAGCACCACTACCGTTCAGAATTCCGGAGAAACTACCACCATTTTGCACCAGGTTTCCACCTACACTAAATAATAATGATCCGGCACTTGAGTCTACCCCAATCACTCCTTGTCCTGATGCCAAGCCCGAATTAATAATATTAAAATTTCCGATTGTTCTGAAAAAAGTATTTCCTGCGGAACGATTGCCTTTAAAATAATCTGAAGCTGTTGTGGAGTTGAAAGTAAAATCACTGCCAACAATCAATGAATCAATAGATAAATTTGATGGATACAGCTGTCCCACAAATTGTCCTTTCGTTTGTGTAAAATTGCGGATAGCACTGATGGTAAATGCACCATTCGTATACGCACCTACTGTGTACGCAGAGGTTCCATTCAAGAGGATGTCCCTTTTCGATTCAACACGCACTTTCGCTGTGATGGAGTCAGAGTATGCAAAATACGTTGTGGCAGTGCCATTTACTGTAAGATCATTGTTGATTGTAATGGTCGCAGCACCTTTTGCCAAGACTGCCGCACCTGCTTTGCCTTGAAAGTAATTTGGATTACCGGCGGAAATCACCAAATCCTGGGTGGTCATAGTCAATGCACCATTTCCACCTTCGATCAAACATGTAGTACCTCCAACAGTCGTGTTGTTAAAGGTGGTAGTGCCGTTGACGGTGAGTCGGAGAGGTGCATCTGCTTTGTTGTTGAAAATAATATTTCCTCCGGTAAGGTTCAGGTTTCCGGTAACTGTTACACGGATATCCGCACCGGATGCAAATGTGCTGCCGAATACTGCATTAAAATCATAATTGATATTGAGGTTTCCAGTGACAACCCAGTTCAGTACACCATAGCAAGTATCCATGATGACTGTCGGTTTTGCAGGAGCAACACTGCTGATCGTAAAATTATTTGTGGACAGAGCTAAACTTCTGTTCAATCCACGTTGAAAAACAATGTTTCCTGTTCCATTGATCAATACATCCTGGAGAAAAAGAGAAGTACTTACACCAGTACCATCGTCCATCACAATGGTAGATGCACTTACAGTAAAACTTCCTCTGATCCGATTGGTGGCGAAATATCCATCCTGATCCCATGATCCGCCCGATACAGTGGCAGCAAGTGTGAGGTTACCGAAAATACTGGATGCTACACGACTTGGATCACCCAATGGAATGGATCCGTCGCTCCATTTTTGAATGAACAAATTACTTGTTGCTGCAAATGCTTCTGTACTGTTGTAAAAAATACTTTCATCCAGGGATACATTGTTTCTTGGATTGTGGATGTATGTGGCAGTTCCATTAAGGGCAAAACTTTTATTGGGAGTCACAAATTCAATACTTCCGTTATTCTCTAATGCAGCACCGGTATTCACAACCAGATTTCCGGCAATAGAGAGATAACTTGTAGCACTGTTTGACACAATGACCTTTCCATTAATTGTAAGGTCATTTATAATGGGTGTATTTACATCTACAGTTAATGTGCAACCGACTGCAACGATTACAGTTTGTCCGGCAGTGGGTGCAGCAGGGTTCCAGGTTGCAGAAGCCCAGGTGCCTGAACTCATACAAGTAACCTGCGCTTTCGCAGCTTGCAATTGAGCTAAAAATAAAAACAGGGCAAACAAAGAAAAACGAAAATGCTTCGTTCGATTTTTTGCACAAAGTAATCCTTTCAGACTGTTGTGTTTCACGTCTTGTTTGAGCTTAAGTAAATAGAAAGTACTTGAGACTAGTTGATGATGGTAAATTTAATAAAATTTCCCCATCTTTTAAAATGTTCATAATTTGCTTATTATCCTCAAAACCTCGTTTTTTTTATAATTTTCAAGCAAAGTACCATTTGAGTGCATTGTATTCAAAGAAATCATGGCAAAACACAGTTAATTGATGGGGAATGACCATTATCAGGTGACGAAAGAGAGATATGAATTGTGCGTGCTGTCGCGGATGAAGGCGGTTAAAAATCGAACCAGAGTAGGTTGTTAGAATTGCCCTAACACCTGAATTGACAATCTCTGTAAACCTGAAATAACAAAAAAATACCGTGAATTAAATGATTCAAATTTGTATTTATAAACAAAAAGCAATCTCTTTTTTGAGATTGCTTTTTGTGAAAAACTCTGGTTATATAATAAAATTTATTATGTACTTCTTCCCATCAAAAAATCGATGGGCTTGATTAATCATTCTACCACCAGCCTGATAACCTGGCTTCCCATTGAATTTGTTAATGTCATCAAATAGATTCCGGCAGTATAGCCTGAAATATCAACAACATGTAGATTTGTTCCTTGAACAGATTTTCCATTGATTTCATTGAGCATTCGTCCGCTCATATCCGTAACTTTTAGAATATATGATTCATTCTCAAGAGAACTGTTGAATTGTAAGTTCACACTTCCTCTCGCAGGATTTGGAAATACTTCTATCGCTAACATTTCCATCACATCCGGTTGATTCGCAGCAAATCGACAACCAACAGGTGAAAGTAAAAGAGTCCTGGTTCCCGAAACACCACAGGAATTGACCGCCTTCACCCCAATTTGTCCGGATGCTGCAGTCACATTAATCACGGCAAAATTACTGATTGTTGGTGTTCCTGAAAGTACAGTGTATCCGATGGGTACAATTACCTGATATTGGCTTGCCCCCGGAACAGCAGGCCAGGAATATACTTCATCACTACCGGCACATGGGTTAGAATTCCCGGTTAGAGTGGTGGGTGTGGAAGGATTTCCAAACACTGTAATACACCGATCAGAACCTGCACCACAAGCATTGATGCCATGAACGCAAACCGAACCACTAACAAAAACCGATGGGAATGTTATGGTGATGCTGTTGCTGCTTGAACTTCCTGTTGCACCGGGAGGAATACTCCATGCATAGCCTCCTGTTGCTCCAGCCATCGATGGTATGCTGTAGGTGTATGTTTGGCCACAAACCCCTGCAATCGGGTCACCTGTGATATTACCAGGTGTTCCTAGTTTGCCACTGCTTATTGTTTTGCATCGTTGAGAAGAATTACCGGCAGGTGAACCACAAGCGCTTACAGCAACAACGCAAATTGATCCGGAAGTAAATCCGGCTGTTGTTGAAATTGTTGCGTTTGTTCCTGCACCGATTACGGAAATACCAGCTCCGGAAACAGTCCAATTGTATGACAAGGCTCCCGCAACAGGTGCTATGGAATATCCACTTCCGGATCCAGGGCAAATAGTTGATGAACCTGTGATAGAGCCGGGCAGAGGAGGAGCATTGGAAATGGACATGCATCGAACACCACTATTTGTTCCACATGAGGTTGTTGCAAAAACACACAATTGTCCACCGGTAAATCCGGCACCAAATGCAGCATTCACACTTGGCCCTGCTGTTATTACTGAAGTTCCTGATCCATTCAAAGTTGCAGCTCCAGTGATAGTCCAAGTATAAGAAGCAGCACCATCTACCGGACCAATAATGTACGCTTCATTTCCCCCTGCACATCCGATTGAAGAACCGGATAAAGACGGAGTGGATAGTGTTGCACGAATCCAATGACATTTCGTATTTGGACTGGTTCCACAAGAGTTTTTTGCAAAAACACAAATGTTCCATCCTGATATACCTGGAGGAGGAAGAGTAACATAAGTCAGCGTTACAGTTGTTGCTGCAGAAACATAGGGACTTGGGTTTCCATCAAACAAAACTCCCGGAGGTCCGCTCCAGGAATAACCTGTTGCACCTGCAACTGCAGTGCATGATATTGTTGCTGTTCCACCAACACATCCTACAACCGGGGCTGTCAGAGGAGGAATTGCAATTGATCCAAGTGGAGAAGCTGAAGATACAGTTACACTCACAGAAGCACACGTCGTTGTTCCACAAGCCCCCTCAGCACGGACATAAAATACATAAACACCAGGAGTAGTAAGTGCACCTGAATTGATGGATGCGCCACTACCGATGGAAGCTCCGACACCGCATCCGCCCTCGTACCATTTCCATGAAGCTGAAGTTCCCAGATTGCCTCCAACGACAGACAGGGAAACAGAATTTCCTGCACAAATACTGATTGCGTCTGAATTGGCTCCGGTCGGATCGAGGGATGGTGTACAATCTGTACCCACAGTAACAGAACATGTAGCAATACATCCATTCACGTCATTCATGGTAACACCATATGTTCCCGGAGACTGGCCGCCGAATGTTCCATCTCCTGAATAAGGAGCAGTACCACCGCTTGCACTAACATTGTAAATACCATCGTTTGCACCTGGTGAACTCTCGTTCGAAACTAGTGTGCAGGTAGCAACCAATAATGCGGGTTCAGAAAGTGTGGAGGAACAAGTTGAAGAACAACCATTGTTATCACTCACGGTATATGTATGCACTCCGGCACTTAATCCTGAAAATAAACCGATTCCTGAATAGGGTGGGGTGCTACCGGAAGCGGAGACATTTATACTTCCTGAAGAACCTCCGTTGCACAATACATTGGAAAAGATTGAACAATTTGCAACAGGCAAACTGTTTCTTAGAACAGTAATGCTGTTCGAAATTGTTGGACTTGGTGTAGCACAGGTTAAACTCGATGTTAATTCACAAGTCACTAGATCACCGGAGAGCAAACTTGAAGAAGAAAAAGTGGTACTGTTTGTTCCAACATTTCCGCCATTTACCTTCCATTGATAATTTGGTGTGAGTCCTTCATTGGTCGCACTTGCTTCAAATGTCAACAAGGTACCTTCACATGAAGGAATTGTTCCTGAAGTTAATCCTATAGAAAGAGTTGGAGTTATTGCACTTGAACAAATACTGATGTTATCCACTGCAAAACTTGATCGTGAACCGGAGCCACTGATGTCTCTTTGCGCCCATCTCAAATAAACAACAGATTGATTGTTACAAGCTGCCGGCAGAGTATACGACATGTTGATGGTATTCTGCGGTGTCGTGACTGCAGTTGTTTGTGCTGTAGCATTGTTCTGATAAATTCCATTTGCCAATCCACTCACGGTCGTCCATGTTCCTGTGATAGTTCCGACGATGTATTGAAGATCGACACCATTGACACGTGTTGTAGGATTGCGGATGGTCATAAGATCCATTGTCACCTGAACATTTGCATAATTCGTTGTATTGATCGCGAGACAAATGGAAGGATCAATACTTCCGGATGCGAGCATCCCAATTTTTCCATTGTAATTGTGAATTCCACCTGCAGTACTTGCAGCTGTTGACGAGGCATTCAGTACAGAATTTCCGGTGGGTGTTGTGACACGAAAAGCAGCACTGGAAGCAGTTGCCAATGCCCAACCTTGCCAACCCGCAGGATACGTAGTTGAAGTAGCTAACAGTGCACTGAAATCTTGTGTGTAAGGTAATGCTTGCGCAGCAGGTGCCGTTTGAGAAAAAACTTGCGATGTGTTTATGCTAGCTCCCAAAAGCAACAAAAAGAAAATACAATAGAAGTGACTACAATGTTTCATGATGGCTTGAATTAGATGGTGAGAACGAATAAATCAAAATTAAGCAAGAATATTGGAAAACCGCAATGGTGGCTGAAGAATAATGGAAAATTAATAGTGAAGGGTGAATAGTGAATAGTGAATAGTGAAGGGTGTTTTCGTCCCTCGTCCTACGTCCCTCGTCCCCAAAAAAACAAAAAAAGGCCCTGACAATTATGCCAGGGCCTCCTTTAAGAACTAAGAGTAGATTACTCTACAGAAACACGAACCAATTGGTTGCCTTCGTTGGTTTGCAGACTGATCATGTACATTCCTTTTGCAAGGTGTGACAAGTCAAGGATTTGCAAATTAGAACCTTCGTTAGCTTTACCTTCAGTTGCCAAAACAACGCGTCCACTAAGATCAAGAACATTGATCATGTAAGACTGGTCGTTCGAAGCACTGTTGAATTGTACATTCAACATACCTGTAGTAGGATTCGGGTAAACATGAGTAGCGAGTGCCTTCACAACTTCCGGCTGATTGCCTGCAAGACGGCAGGATACAGGAGAAAGTGCTAAAGTACGTGTACCGGATACACCACAAGTGTTTTCAGCTTTCACACCGATAGAACCTGCTGCGCCACCAATATTGATGACAGCCATGTTACTGATTGTAGGGTTACCTGAAAGGACAGTATAACCTACAGGAACAACCAATTGGTATTGAGTTGCTCCTGGTACTGCAGGCCATGTGTACACTTCGTCAAATCCGATGCAAGGAGTTGAATTTCCAGAGAGGGAAGCAGGAGTTCCTGGGTTTCCAAAAACTGTTACACAACGATCAGGACCGGCTCCACAGCCATTGTTACCATGAACACACAGTGTACCGCTGCTGAATACTGCAGGGAAAGTAACTGTAATTGAGTTAGTGGAAGAAGATCCAGTTGCACCAGCTGGCAAAGTCCAGGTATAACCACCTGTTGCTCCTGCCATTGATGGAATAGAATACGTCCAAGTCTGTCCACAAACACCCGTTGTAGGATCACCGGTAATGTTCCCTGGAGTTCCAAGTTTACCAGTACCGATTGTTTTGCAACGTTGTGGTGAAGAAGCGCCACAAGCACTTACAGCACTAACACAAACACTTCCTGAAATAAATGCTCCTGTTGTAGAAACAGTTGCAGATGTTCCTGATCCAACCACAGAAACACCGGTTCCTGTTGCAGTCCAGACGTATGAAGTTGCATTAGCAACCGCAGCGATGGTATAAGCAGAAGAACCTCCTGGGCAGATTGTGTCAAACCTGATATTACACCTGGAAGAAGCGGAGCAATTCCGATGTTAACACATCTTGAACCACCTGTATAACCACAAGCTGTTGTTGCAGAAACACACAATGTACCACCGGTAAATCCTGCACCAAAGGCTACGTTCACTGTAGGCACTCCGGTTGAAGTAGAAGCACCTGCGCCATTGATAGAAGCATTACCACCGGTGATTGACCAGTTGTAACTTGTTGCACCATCAACAGTAGCTACAGTGTAGATACCAGTAGTTGAAGGACATCCGATAACCGGAGCAGCAGTGTAATTTGGAGTAGAAACCGTTGCACGGATCCAACTGCATTTTGTATTTAGACTGTTACCACATGCATTCTTCGCGAATACACATACGTTCCAACCGGAAATACCTGCAGGAGGAAGAGCAGCATAAGTAAGAGTTACAGTAGTAGATGTTGAAACGTATGGGCTAGGATTTCCATCAAACAGAATTCCAGCCGGACCGCTCCATGAATAACCTGTAGCATTTGGTACAGTTGTACACGTCATCGTTGCAGTACCACCTACACAACCTGATGCAGGGAAGCTGATAACAGCTATGGATCCAGCTGGAGGACCAACGGTTACTGTTACTGAAACAGAAACACAAGATGTTGTTCCGCAAAGTCCTTCAGCGCGTGCATAGAATGTACGAACACCGGCACCAGTAATAGCGCCACTAGTGATTGTTGAACCAGTTCCGATTACAGAACCTGCTCCACAGCCACCTTCATACCAGTTCCAAGAAGCACTGGTACCCAATGATCCGCCTGTCAGAGACAAGGTTACATTATTACCGGAACAGATCTCAGAAGCAGAAGCAGAAGCAGAAGTTGCCGGAGTTAAGGAACGCAATTTGTTCCAACAGTAGCAGTACAAGAAGAAGTACAACCATTAAAATCTGTTACAGTATAAGTATATGTTCCTGCTGCAAGACCAGAGAATAGACCATCACCGGAATAAGGTGTAGTTCCACCACTGGCAACAACAGTAACTGTTCCATCATTCGAACCTGGGAAATTTTCGTTTGTAGGAGTACAAGCAGCGGAAAGAGCAGTAGGCTCAGTAATTGTAGCTGAACCTGAACCAGCACAGCCATTTACGTCTGTAACAGTATATGAATATGAACCCGGAGCAAGTCCTGAGAAAGTTCCTTCACCGGTATATGGAGCAACGCCACCTGTACCAGTAACTACTATTACACCATCATTTGCACCATTACAAGTTACATTGGTAACTGTGAAAGAAGGAGCAACTGTACTTGCAGTTGTTGTTACACTGAATGCATAGGTACCTTCTGAAGAGTAGGTTTCTATAACAAAAATGTATGTTGTATTTGCAGTCACAGGGATATTGCTCAGCAGGGAAGTAGCGCTTGCACCACCATCATCGTCAGAAGCAATCCAGTTACCACCGGCATCCAACAAATGCAAATATGTATCTGCCGAGATGTCTGCGCTGAGGTCAATTGTGACAGCATTGTCACAAGGACCAGTTGTAAATGTGTAATAAACATCCGGTGTGCTACGTCCATTTGTATTGGCTGTAGTATAATCATCATGCCAGCAATTGGAAGAGAAGTTATCTCCGGTTCCTGTTGCAGGTAGAGTAACAGCTATAGCTGTCCCCATTACATCACCAGCAGGAGCCGGTGTTACAGTAAAGGTCCAGTCAGAACAACCGGAAGCGTCACCGAAATCATTCTTCGGAACAACTTTCCAGGCATATGAACCTGCGCCAAGAATACCGGCAGCATAAGTAGTACCAACCTGGTTAGGAGATACCAAAGTCATTGCAGGACCAGCACCGGCATCAAAATATACATCATAACCGCTTGCACCACTTGCTGATGGCCAGCTAAGAGTAGTTGAACTTACACTTTCACAGGAAGTACCTGCATCAGAAGGTGAAGAAGGACTTGCGATACATGCAGGAGCGTTCGTAGTGAATGAAATTTCAGTACAGCCGGTTGCATCACCAATTGCATTTTTAGCAATTACAAGCCAGTTGTAGGTATTTCCACCTGCTACTGTAGCAACATAAGTAGTACCAGCTTGGTTAGGAGATACAAGAGTTGTAGCCGGAGCATTTGGATCCAGATAAACATCATATCCTGTAGCACCACTTACTGCAGACCAGCTGAGTGTTTGTGTAGTGCTGCTTGCGTTCGCGCCATTTGCAGGGCTGAAACCGGAAGCACAAGAAGGAACGGTTGCTGTTACACATACAGTGAATACACCGGTAGCAGCTCCAGAAGCCGTGTGGTAAATACGAATGAAATAAGTATTACCGATTGTTAAACCTGATCCTGTGAAGGTTTCCGGACCACCTGTTGAAGAACTGTTAACACAACCAAGTGATGTCAAAGTTCCTGTACATGTATTGTCAGAAGAACTGAATACCTGAAGGTGTGCATTGTAACCAGTTCCTGATTGTACTGTTACAACTGGATTCGCTACCGGAGCAACAAATGAATACCAAACATCATCATCAGCTGTTCCACCGCAAACTGCCTGTGGAGAAGCGGTAGCTGTAATACTTGTACCACTTGTAGGAGTACAAGTTGCACCAACTGTCAAACCAACTGCACCGCAGATATTGTCGTTCGCCGGTGGTGGAATTACTTCGTTCACACAGATAGAGAACATTGCAATACCTGAAGTTGTATAACCAACCGTTGGTAAGCCGCTTGAACCTGCACCGGAGTGATACACTCTCACGAAATATGGATCACTAGGATTCAAACCTGTTGCAGAGATCACTTCAGAGAGACCGGCACCTACTGCATTGACACAATAGAGTGGGTTCATAAATTGGTCAAGAAGTTGAACGACTGCGTCGTATCCACCACCCGGACGAATGGTAATCGTCTGAGAGGGAGTAGTAGCATTGAAATAAAACCATACATCATCATCAGGAGTACCAGGGCTACCTGCAGAACATACCGGAATACCGGAAGAAGCAGTTGCACCACGACTCTCATAATATGTACCACAGAAAGATGTACAAGGACCACCAGTGTTTACAGTCAGTGCAGTAGCACTGCCAATTTCATCATTACCAGGAGCAAATGTAGGAGCAACACCAGGACCTGCATAACTTCCTATCGGACTGAATACATACTGTGAATTACAAAGCGGGATATATGTTTTAGCATTCAATCCACTGTTTGAACTGGTAGCTGGAGTATAGTCGAAATTGGTTGTATACTCATCACGCAAAGCCATTAAATCAGTATATGTAGTTGGTGAAGTAAATGTCCAACCATTTAAACCTACTGAATAAGCAAAACCAAAGTTCGAACTTCCATTGAAACCTTCCATTGTTCCGTAATTGAAAGTAATAGTGTTTCCATTTTTCATCGAGAACAACCTGGAAGTTTAAATTTGGACCTGCATTGTTGTATGTTTCCATTCCGATCCATTCGCAGATAATCTGAGCTGAACCACTACCGAGGGTTCCAACAATTTCATACTTCATACAAGCATTCAAGCCGGCAGTTGTACCCGGGTTACCTTGACAAACAAGATCTTCCCAGAACGGAGCAACTATTGCACGTAATGAAGTTGAAGATGATCCTATGTTATTCAGATAATCAGTGGCCGTTGAAGCTGTATTGAATGTCAACCATCCGTTTGTACAAGCCTTCAATCCAGAGACAGACTGACCTTTATAGGTGAAAGTAGTTCCGGAAAGTGAAACTGCAGCCGAAGTATTGTCATCAGTAGACGTTCCCGAGAAAGTGTAGTTTGTTCCCGTTCCCGCTATTGAAGAATAGGAGATACCTGTATTATAAGCAGGATCAAACTGGCAATCAGAAGGAGAAACAAGACATTCGTTAGTCCATGCGTCACTACCTGAACACGTTACTTTCAAACGATAGTATATTGTGTTACCAACCAAAGAAGGAGAAGTATAAGAAGCTGTTATTGCTCCCGTTCCGCCAACGACATCAGCCCAAGGGTCGCCACCACCATTATCATCTGATTCTTCCCATTGGAATGAAATTCCGGAAACACCGGTAGTGTATCCAGTAGCAGTCAAAGAAACTACACCCGGATTGCAATAAGAAGCATTTGTAGCAAATGCTACCCGGAGTCGGAGTTCCTGTACAAGGAGTTCCTGCAACATAATCAAAACGAATGTTAGGACGGTTTCCAGTAGTCGATCCTAGCGATGTAGCCGCACAATTGCTGCCACCATCAACACGATTGTAGATGACAGTACCGGTAGCTGTAGTATAACGCAATCCGCCATATGGAGACGTGAACGGGTTAGAACCTGTACACGTATTTACCACAATGCTTGATGATCCATCCCATGTAAAAGGAGTGGTGAGCGTGATCATGTCAAAGTTACCAGCAGTCTGTACAACCGGAGTATATGTAAATGCCGGCTTCACAACTGTGAGTGCAGTTACATAAGTACCAAATGTAGTTTGACCAGTTAAACCCATTGAAATGGTAAAACTGGAAAGAGATGCAGCAGACTCAGATACTGAGAATCCAATTGCACTGATGGACGCTCCAGCTGACATACCTGCTGTGTTCAATTCAGCAGCAGTATACAGGATCTGGAAATGTTCATAATTATAATAACGCTCTATTGGATCTGCGGAGGATCCATTTGTAGTTGAAGTACCAGCACCAATAGTGGCAGTGGATCCAAATGAATTCGTAGTCCAGAGTCCCAATAAGAGAACCAGACAACACGCCCAACGATAAGACCGTTTAAGCGATTTTGTGGAGTACATTTTGTGTTCCATCTTTAAGTTGTTAAGTTTAGTTGTGATTTGATTGATTATTGATTGAATTCTATAGGTCGATTGAAAGTGCAGACAGGAGGGCTCCAAATTGAAATTATCTTGGACAATACGAAGTATTTCTTAGAATTAATAAAAAGAGAAGTATCAGGTATTGTCAATTTCAAATATTTTATGATCCAAAGGTATGACTAGTTTTTAATTTTACCAATCTTTGTTCATAAATATCAATTAATGCTTTGGCGAATGGCAGTATTTGCATGGTGAATGTACGGAGAGTCTTGATTTTTCTGGCCTTTTAGAGATTTTATACTTTTATGTTTTTTTAAGAAAACCCCAAATTGTTGATAATTAAATTATCAATTTGATGACTCGGATTCATTTTCTCTGAGTTGTGGCAGGCTATTTAACAATCCTTATCATTGACCCGCCACAATCTTTTCGAATGGTTTTGTAAAAAGAACTGCAGCAATTTTTGCATTTCAAGCCTATTTCAGACAGAATAGTTCCGTAATTTAATGCATGCGTGGCCTGAACTGAAAATTATTATATGAATCCAATTTTTTAAGTGTTAAAATAGCTCAAATCCGTGGTGAAATTCTAATTTGTCGTTGCCAGAATTTAATAGTTTAAAATAGACAGTTCGTGCAAATATCAGTGGTCAAGGTGTGATAGAAAATAAAAACATACCGGATTTATTTTCAACAATAGAATAATCAGCCGATTCCACCAGTCCGTCTCCTGTAAGATCAGTAGAGAAGTAACCAAACAGGAACTGTGATGCATCGTTTTCTACTAAACTATAGTCTGCTGATTCAACAAGATCGTCCTGGTTCACATCCCCGGACTGTATCGCGTAAACTCCTGTTTCTACCTGTACCATATTACTCCCAAAGGATTTTGTATTGGCGTCAGTAAAATTATACGTCGTGTCGGGGTCATTAAATGTAAAAGGTGTGGAACTCCATGTTTCTATACTGTTCCTGTGATTCAAGACTATATAATAGGATTGTTGCAATGCAGGTTGAGGAAAATAAGCAGGTGCAAGCCCACTGGTAGTTAACAGGGCTTTGGTGGTGTAAAGAATTGCATGCGAGCCCAGAGGTGATGCCAGACTTACAGTGAGTGTATCTGCAATGGTATCCATAGTTACAGGATCGATGCTTGCATTCATCAGCTGGTTGCCGATATAAAATCCTTCCAAAAAGGCTTTCACGTTGAGGGCGTAAGCAAAAGGATCAGTGGCAAAAACCAATTGTGCACACGTGGCACTCTCACCGCTCGCATTCAATGGAGCAACTCGCCAGTAATAAGTATAGCCAAGATGCATGTTTCCTGTAAAAATGCTGGTGTCAGTGACTGTGCCAAGAAGATTTACGGCAGGAGAAATAGTGTCAAGGTAAACCTTGTATCCATTAGCATTAACAACAGGGTTCCAACTCAGGAAAGTACCGATGGATGGAATATTGCTGGTTGCATTTGCGGGAATGAAAGTTGTTGGACAAGCAGGTTTGGGTGAGGTTAAACAGATTGTAAAATTGCCACTACCTCCACCTGCAGAAAAATGGTAGACACGGATGTAATAATTCTCACCGATAGTTAAGCCATTCGCAGCAATTGTTTCCATTTGACCGGTGCTGGAATTGTTCAGACAAGCGATTGGGCTAAGGCTTCCACAAGAGCCACTGAATAGTTGAACAACTGCATTAAAGCCTGATCCACTTTGAACATTAATATTTACATTTCTGTTTGACGCGGTAAATTTATACCATACGTCATCATCCGGATTTGTACCGATGGCTATACAAACAGGAATTCCGGTTGAAGCTGTGGCACCAACAGTTTGTGATCCTTGTGTCGGAATACAATTTTCTTTAACAGAAAGATTGATAGCATTGGAACATTCATCATTTGAAGGTGGAAGGGGAGTTGCACTAACGCAAATGGAAAATTGTCCGGAGGAAGTTCCCGACCCGGAGCCCTTATGATAAATCCGGATAAGATACCCTGATCCGGGAACCAATGAATTACTGCTTACTGTTTCAAATGCACCGGTGCTCGTTGCATCCGTACAACTGATTAGACTCAAACCGGAAGAATAGAGTTGTACAACAGGATCAAATCCACCGGACCCGATTACTTTGATTGTAGTATTCGTATTCGTTGCAGTGAAACTGAACCAAACATCGTCATCTGCCGTGCCTCCTGAGCAAGCTGGCATTCCGGAAGCTGTTGCATTGAGTGTGCTATAGAAAGTCCCGCACAAGTCAATACACGGACTTACAAAAGAAGGTATTGAGGTTGCAGTCAGAGGCTCATCGTTGACTGGAGGACTAGCCACAACAACAATAGGATTTGGGTTGTCCGGTGTGAGAAGGACAGCAGAATTACAATCCGGAATAAAATTTAAAGTATTGGAAGGAGTGGAGGAAAAGGATTCCGTATTTGATACCTGTTGGGCGAACAATTCCCCATTAAGAACCACCGGACTGACATACATCGCATTCAATCCGCATGAAAAGCTATAATTGTAGAGAGCTGTTCCATTGTACCCTTCCATAGAACCATAAATAAACTCAACCTGATTCGTTCCTTCATACAATCGAACCTGGAAATTAAGATTAGGACCGGTATTTTGATACGTCTCCATTCCTACCCATTCAACTGTAAGCACGCGGTTTCCGGCTGAGCCTGTCGTCAAATAGCGAATGCAGGTGGAAAGACCGGTAATAGTATTTGGGTTTCCCTGACATACAAGATCTTCATAAAACGGTGCAAGAATGAGAGGTGATAATGCAGCCCCTGATGCACTAATGTTTGAATTCAGATAATTGTATGGTGTACCACTACCACCTCCTGTGGCAGCTGTAGTGGTATTTAGAGTAATAAAACCATTCGTAGATATCAGAATATTACTGAAATTTACCCCTTGATACGCAAACCCAAAACCAATAGGGACTGCATTACTCAGGTTGTCATCAGTATTGTTGCCATTTTTCCAACTTGTAACTGAATTTCCTGTACTGCTGATAGACCCATAGGAAATTCCTGTTTGTCTTAACACACTGTATTCAAGAAGTGTGGCAGTTCGAAATTGGTTAATGGGACAACCGGATGCCGGACCCACTATATTCCGGGGAACAATTTGATAATAATAATCAGTATTCCAGATGAGAATTCCGGGTGCATAATTTAGTGCACTCTGATTCGAAGACACAAGGGGAAGAGAAGCAGGATTGACTCCAAAGTAAACATCATAACCACTGGGGCTTCCTCCGCCAGACGCCCAGGAAATCGCATTAAAATCAGGAGACAGTCCGGTTGCAGCATTTGCCGGGAACAAATTTGTAGCACAATTGGGAGGTAAAGTAGGAACCGGAGGGGTGAACATAAAATTTCTTCCGGCTGGAATAGCTGCAGTATTGTTGTTGATTTCAGTTAAGCTTTTGATGCTTGATGCCGCATTAATGCAGAAGAAATCACTCGGACTGGTCGCTAATCCAATTGTATAGCCTCCGGTGGAGGAATTGGTCACAAATCCTGTACTGTATACAAATTGAACAACCTTTGAACTTTCAAACAACCAAACCTGGCATTTGGCAAGTGCTGCGGCAGAAATGTTTTTCGGAACGGTAAGGATCCATTCAACAATTAGTTTTCTATTCGGTGAAACACCTGTCATTTTGAAATGAATGATTCCAGTAGTTCCGGTGCTTAAGTCATCCCAATACGGACAAATTTTTGGAAAATCACTTGCTGAACTGAGGAGGTTGTTACCTGTGTTCGATACCGGGACGTTCCCCAACCGCATCAACCCATTGCTGTTTACTGAGAACTGCGAATAGGTAATTCCATCGAATGAAAATGGAAAGCCAATATTTTGAACAGGCGAGGCAATGTCATCGTTTCCAGAAAATATTAAAAGCGATGTACCGCTTGACATATCATCGAGTGCAGGTGCTCCGGCAGTACTTAATACATAATTATTAATCTGTGCACTAGCCTGTGTGTGTACAAGTGACAAAGCTATGAGCCATGCAAATGTGACAATGAATCTCAAGTAGATTTTATTCATTTCTTTTTTGTTTCAGTAGGATACTAATCAACCGCCAGGACAAGATTCCGGAAAAAAGGGTCAAAATGAAAAAGTAAATTAAACCGGAATAGAATCAGAACGATTTAGAATAGAAGGTAGAGAGGTTCCTTTATTCTTAATAACAAATGTAAACAATTTTGATCCAAAGTACAAGCACAAATATGGTTTCCATCAGAATTCAGGAAATGTGATAGAACTTCATAATTTACTCACATGTTGATTCATTTGAGGCATATTATGATAAGTGTCCTGATGGTGAATCTTCAAACAAAATGAGCCTGAAATACCAAAGAATTTGGCTTGATCCAAGGTAAAAATATAAGGCTTTAGAAATGTCCAATTTGAGGACTTAGTTTTTGCACACTCTGTTGATAAGTTTATCCCTCTTTTGAACCGGCTTTTTTTGATTTATTTCTGTTCTGTTGAATTAACTGATTCGGAATACGAAGGAATATTCCTTTTACATTTGCCACCCCAAATGGATCTCCTCAAAGGAGGTTGAATCCATCAATTTTGGCTTCATTTTATTTGGCTTAGCATGTTAACTATGAAAAGTACTTTCGATAATGTCCGGATTTCTTTTGAACAAACAAATGCTTTTGATTCCTTACTTGTGGATTATCTTTCCCTTGATCAGGGATTAAAATCTTTTTATAATTTTTTTCCTTCACCGGTTGGGTTTAAAGAGGAATTAGCAAGGAATAAAAGAGAGAAAGTTAACCGCACTAAGCTTGTGACTGTATTGAGGGAACAGTACCAAAATTCAGGTATTGATTTAACCGAAGCTGTGCGGAAAAACATAGAGCTTTTACTCAGTTCAGACACCTACACTGTGACTACCGGCCACCAATTGAATTTATTTACCGGACCACTTTACTTTATTTACAAGATTCTGACGACTATAAACCTGGCAGAAAAACTCAAGGCGAATGGAATATCTGTCGTACCGGTCTATTGGATGGCAACTGAAGACCATGACATGGAAGAAATCCGTTCAGCAACAATTTTCGCACATAAACTGGAATGGGAAACAACATGGACAGGTGCTTCAGGGCAGGCTCCGTGTTCAGGAATTGCAGAAGTAATCGAACTTCTCAAACAAAAACTTGGAACAATGGAAGGCGCAGAAGGGATCATTTCGATGATGATCTCTGCGTATGAGGGTTCAGCAGACCTTTCAGAAGCAATGCGGAAACTTGTGCATACCCTTTTTCATTCCTATGGTTTGATCATTCTGGATGCAAATGACGCTCGTTTGAAAGCTGATTTCTTACCCGTGATTCTGGATGATTTACAAAAACATTCTGCAGAAAAACTTGTATCCGAAACAACAAAATTATTGGAGGAGAAGTATCATGTTCAGGTACATCCACGAAATATCAATCTATTCTACATTGGTTCCGGTACACGAGAAAGGCTTATTCAGGAAGGTAGCAATTATCACGTTTCAAATCCGGCTAAAACCTGGTCCATGAAAGAATTGACTGAAGAAGTCAGCACGCATCCGGAACGTTTCAGTCCGAATGTTGTATTGCGCCCGCTTTACCAGGAAAGTATTCTTCCGAATCTTGCCATGATTGGAGGGCCTGCAGAAATTGCATATTGGCTGGAATACAAATCGACATTTGATCATTTTGGAATTCCCTTTCCGGCATTGGTGCTTCGTTCCTGCTTCTTAATCATTGATGCACAATCGCAGGAACGATTATCAAAGTTCGGAATCCGTACTGAACAAATTTTTGATTCCGCAGATGAGTGGATTAAAATTTACCTTAACAACAATCCTGATTCATTCTTTTTCTGTTGACCGGTTTCTCAATCCGATGGAATCCGAATTCATCAGGTTGGGCGAAGAAGTTTCAAAAATAGATGCCAGTTTAAAGGGAACGTAGGCTGAAAAGCAAAAACTCAGAAATGGCTTGAAGTCAATTGAAGAAAAAGTGATTCGGGCCAGGAAAAAGAAAAACGAAAACGAAGTAAATCAGATTGTAAAGTTGAAGGAGAAATTATTCCCCGGTGGTGGATTACAGGAACGTGTTGAGAATTTTATCCCATTCTATTTAAAATTTGGCAGTACTTTTTTTGATCAGCTTCTCCTGCAAATTGATCCTTTTGATCAACGGTTCAATGTACTAATTGCGACGGAAGGTAAATGACAAAACATTAACAGAACATCAGTAGTGTTAATAGACAACTTCCAAAACGTTTACAAAAATCAACAATAAGCCAAGCATGATGGCCACACGGATGTGCCGGACTGTTTTGTACCATCGGGTGTGCCGGATCATTTTTTCTGTGACTGCAAATGAAAGTCCGGTTGCACAAAAGAGCAATACGATCCAATGAGAAGCAATTCCGGTCATCTCCCTGGGAACCCAGGAATAGAACATATATATACGTTCAGGATAGCTATCGTTCGCAACGTAACATACGGCCCAGATGAACCAATATAGCAGTACAGGAATTTGAAAGATCAATCCAAGATAAGCGAAATCGAAAGATCGCTTCATGCTAAATGTGTTCATTGATGTGTCAGGCTTGCTTTGATGGCCGGTGCAAAACCGGGACTATAATAACAAACATACTATTTTCTATTGAACCAAGCAATAAAAAAAGCAGCCAATGGCTGCTAGTATAAAATCAATACGTTACGCTCTCGGAATTCGTTTATTCAACGACAACTTTTCCGGAACTAAGGAGTTGTTCTTTTCCATAAATTCTCCAATAATACATTCCGGTTGACAATTCATCTTTTCGGAATGGAAGTGTGATTGAACCGGTAAAATCAGGAATTAATTGTTTACGCACCACATTTCCGAGAATATCATATACAAGGAGATTTAAATTCTCAAACTGTTTGTTTTCTGCTGTGCTCATTAAAATTGTAGATTCTGATTTTACAGGATTCGGATAGATGATGGATCGAATTACATTTCCTCCCGGATTCTTTATACCGGTAGTTGTCCAGATTTCAGTAATGGTTGTCGCGGACACGCTGGCACCTGCATAGGGAAGTCCGTACATATCTTCAAGTGTCCTAAGATGGTCATAATGGTGGTAGCCGTTTACCAGATAGTTTCCAGGCTGAACCATTGGCCCTACGAAAATTGTTGGTATACGGTTTGAGTACAAGTTATTGTCTTCATCGAAAGTGAGAATGAACAAACTGTTATGGGTCATCGCCCAGTTCACATAGGCTTCCAGATGATACCTCACCCAGTCATCAGCAACGGTAATTCTCGCCGGGTCACTACCGTTATGCATATCATTGTCCTGATTGGGAACAACAAAACTCAAATCCGGAAGTTGATTGAAGTCGGTTGGAAACATTGTCATTGGCATATTGCACGAAGAAGGAATTTGATTCGTTCCGGTACCTTGCCAGTTGACCCAGGGATTGTGTTTACGGGCATATGCGCCTGAACTTGCAACATTTGATCCCACTCCGGGTAGATCTTCAGAATACCCTCCGAAAGTATACCCCGCATCAATTAACGATGCTCCGAGATTAGGAACAGACCATGGAGTTCCGCTTGGAACTGCATCAGTGGTTACACCTTGATTTTCTCCTGAAAACAACATGATGTAGTTCGGCTGACTCGGATGTGTGAGTGCATAAAATTCAACCATGTTTGCCCCCATATTTGCAAGCTGATTTATATACGGAGCTGAGCTGGCACCAATCACCTGGGGGTAGCCATGATTTTCTAGGACGCAAATCACAACCTTATCGGGTTTTGGGATAACGGCTGAATAAGAATTATTAATGTAGAACAGGGATAGAATGAAAAACAAATTTATTGTGTTCCGCCCTAATGCGGGAAGGAAGGTGGGAGTTGAACTTTTCATCGGTAATTGTGGTAAATAATAGACGATTTATAGATGTGTTTCCGGGTGTTAAATAAGCAGTCTAATCTGTAGAAATACTGGAGTGGCTTTGCACGAATTTCATCACCCTGATTTTTTAATTTATTATACAAAAAGTTGAAATTTTTGTTCATCAACAGAACAGATTTATGTTCAATAATAAATCAATATGAAGAATTTCCTTACATTATTACCAGACCCTTCCACGAAGTCTTCTGAAAATTCTTACTTGATTTTTTGCTATGCAATTTAGATAATAATACAACATATCCAAGTCATATAGCTATGACTGAAATCAGGGCATTGTTTTGATTTTCTGAATATTATGTTAAATAGGAATTGTTCGATGGGGAGGGAATTGCAATTTTTTTTAATGGAAAAAGTAGAAATTCTTACTGAAATATTTTTTTGAGTTAAAACTTCAATTCATTTCAAATTCTTAAAACGGGAAGGAATTTGAAATAATTTTCAAGCATATTTGTTCAGATGGAGATGAGAAGAAATTAATTCTGTTAATTTTGCGCATGCACGAAACCATTCTGATTATTGATTTTGGTTCCCAGTATACACAATTGATTGCACGACGGGTTCGGGAATTGAATGTATACTGTGAAATACATCCGTTTCATCAGATTCCACCCATTTCTTCCTCAATAAAAGGGCTTATACTTTCTGGCAGTCCGTGTTCTGTCAGGGATGCGAACTCCCCACAAATTGATTTGAAATCAATTCGAAATAAAATCCCGGTTCTGGGAATTTGTTACGGAGCACAATTCATTGCCCAGAGTAACGGGGGAGAAGTGATGCCATCAAAAATCAGAGAATATGGTCGGGCGACTTTGGAAGCAGTGAATTCTGCGAACCCCTTATTTAAAGGAATAAGTTCGTCCTCTACAGTATGGATGTCTCACGCGGATACAATTACAAAAGCTCCTGAAAATTTTGAAATTATTGCAAGTACTGCAGATGTAAAAGTTGCGGCTTACAAAATTCAAAATGAACAAACATATGGCATTCAATTTCACCCGGAGGTTACGCACTCGACGGATGGAAAAGCCTTATTGCAGAATTTCCTTGTAAACATTTGTAACTGCAAACAGGATTGGACTCCGGCATCTTTTGTAGATGAAACAGTTCAGAAATTAAAAGACACAATTCAAAATGATCAGGTCGTACTAGGCCTTTCGGGTGGTGTTGATTCTTCTGTTGCGGCCATGCTGCTTCATCGTGCGATTGGTAAAAATCTGCATTGCATTTTTGTTGACAACGGTTTGCTTCGAAAGAACGAATATGAATCCGTACTGGATTCTTATCGTCATATGGGTTTAAATATTTCCGGCATCAATGCGAAAGATCTTTTCTATTCAGCTCTCAAAGGGGTATCTGATCCTGAACAAAAGCGAAAAGCAATTGGAAAGGTATTCATCGATGTTTTTGACACCGAGGCACATCGTATTAAAGATGTGAAATGGTTGGGACAGGGAACAATTTACCCGGATGTGATCGAATCGGTAAGCGTTAAAGGGCCATCGGCAACCATCAAATCTCATCATAACGTAGGCGGGCTTCCGGATAAGATGAATTTGAAAATCATCGAGCCCTTGAAAGCTTTGTTCAAAGACGAGGTCCGGAAAGTGGGAAAAGAACTTGGCCTTGACACTTCAATTTTGAACCGTCATCCTTTCCCCGGTCCCGGTCTGGCGATCCGGATCCTTGGAGATATTACACCTGAAAAAGTAGCAATCGTGCAGGAAGCCGATGCGATTTTTATCGACGGACTTAAAGAGCACAACCTGTACGATGAAGTTTGGCAAGCAGCGACAATCCTTCTCCCGGTGCAGTCTGTTGGAGTCATGGGTGATGAGCGAACATATGAAAATGCAGTTGTACTTCGCGCGGTTACCTCTGTTGATGGCATGACGGCAGACTGGTGTCATTTACCGCATACATTTCTTGCAAAGATGTCGAATGAAATTATCAACCGGGTGAAAGGAATCAATCGGGTTGTCTACGATATCAGTTCCAAGCCACCGGCAACAATCGAGTGGGAATAATATTAATAAATAGACTATCCATGGAGATAAATCAAATGACTTTTGAAAAAAAGTTAGATTATTTCAGTTTTGTAAAAAAACTGAGCTTGCCGGGATTATGGATACTATGTTCTTTACTGTTTTGTATTGATTTTGCATCAGCACAATCGCTCACTAAAAAAGATACAAGTGAAGTACGGTTTGTGAATTCCCGTAAATTTTTTATTTATAAAGTTGGAAAAGGTGAAACACTTTTTTCCATATCTCAGAAATTCAGAATTCCACAAGAAGAAATACATCAGTTTAATCCGGATCTGGCAAGGGAAGGATTGAAAGGAAAAATGAAATTGTGGATTCCTGCCTATAGCTGGCTAAAAAAAGAGGATATCAAGAAGGAAGAACAAAAAGTGGAGGATATCAATCCCAAGGAGAAGGAATTTAAAACTTCTTTTTTTACCAAATTAAACTTAAGCCGAATTTATCTCCCCGGCGAAGTTCATGATTCCAGTTATGTACATGAACCACTTGAAAAAGAAATTGAAACCAATCTGCAATTTTATCAGGGTATGCAAAGTGCATTGGTTCGCCTGAAAGGACAGGGATTGAAAGTCCACCTGACTGTGTACGACACTGAGGAAGATAGTTCACGCCTTTCGAAACTTTTATTCAAATCTGAATTGCAGAATCAGGAACTTCTGATCACAAATCTCGGCGGTACAGAATTAAAAAAGCTAAATGAATATTCGAATAAACATCAATCTGCTTTTTTAGTTGCAGGCACAAATGTCACAGATCAGATAAAAATGAATCCACAAGCGATTGCTTTATTTCCTTCATCATTATTGCAATGCAGGATGATGGGCAAACGAGCCGCGGTTTTATTTCCGGATGCAAATTGCATCGTTGTCAAAACATCACAGATTAAAGAAAATGAACGCTCCCTGATTTTTCGTCAGGGTTGGTTGGACACAGCTCCGGATTCAAAAGTGCGTTTTGCAGATTATGGCAAGCTTGAACTCAAAGGAATTATCGACAGTCTTGTGAAAGGAAAGAGAAATGTAGTTTTCCTTCCATCGTCAAATGAGGACATGGTTTCTACAATTTTCAATTCCCTGAAAGAACAGGTCGGAAATTATCAAATCACGGTTGTAGGTCTGCCTACCTGGCAATATTTTGAAACCATTGATCCTGCATTGTTTGATACCTTCCAGGTTGTATTGTTTAATGCAGGTTTTGTTGACTATAAAGATCCACAGATTGAGCAATTCAGAAGATATTATAGAGATACATACAATACTGAACCGGCAGAAGCGGCATACCAGGGATATGATGCTATGTATGTTGCCGGAACATTGTATTTGCGCAACGAATTGAAATTTTCATCGGGGAAAAGCGAGCAAAAGATAGACGGACTTTATTCTGATTTCCTTTTTTCAAAAACGGATGCCGGGCTTTGCAACGAAAATAAAATCCTGCATTTTTTACGATTCCAGAATTTTATACCGGAGCTCATTGCAGAGTGAATAATGAATTTAGAATTTAGAATTATGAGTTATGAGTTATGAATTATGAGTAATGAGCTGCAAGATAGCTGTCCCATAACCCTGAACTCTGAACACGGAAACCCTGAACTTTTACCTTGAACTTTAAACCTTAAACTTTGAACCCAATTCATCCATGACGAAATCAGCATTAGAAATATCGGAATGGTTTCGGGGTTTGCAGGACAGGATAACTACTGCTTTGGAAAAAGCTGATGGGTATGGGAAATTCAGGGAGGATCTTTGGGAACGTGAAGGCGGTGGTGGCGGGAGATCCAGGATCATGGAAAACGGGAAAGTGATTGAAAAAGGTGGAGTAAACTATTCTGCAGTATTTGGAAACACTCCTGATTTTTTACGTAAGCAAGGGAGTGAAGATCAGATGCTGGAAGAGAGTTTTTTTGCGACAGGAGTTTCAATTGTCATTCATCCATGCAATCCTTTTGTACCCATTATTCACATGAACGTTCGGTATTTTGAAAGTGGTGATGGTTCTTCCTGGTGGTTTGGTGGAGGAATTGATTTGACACCGCATTATGTGATTCCGGAGGATGCAGTTTTTTTTCATCAATCACTGAAAACAACTTGTGATCGTCATGATAAACAGTATTATCCAAAATTTAAAACCTGGGCTGATGATTATTTTTTCATCCGTCATCGACAGGAAATGAGGGGAATTGGGGGAATTTTTTTCGATCACTTGAAGGAAGATCATACACAACCAGATAAAACAGCCATTTGGAAATTTGTGCAGGATGTTGGAAATACATTCGCACCGGTTTATACAGCCTTAATCGAAAAGAATAAAGAAAAGGAATATACGGAAACCGAAAAAAAATGGCAGCGTTTAAGGAGAGGAAGGTATGTCGAATTCAATCTGGTATACGACCGCGGAACTCGTTTTGGACTGGAAACCAATGGCAGGACAGAATCAATTTTAATGAGTTTACCACCAATCGCAGAATGGATTTATGATTACAAACCAGAAACAGAATCTACCGAACAAAAAACGCTAAACTTTTTGAAAAAAGGCATTGATTGGATAGAGAAAAGGTCTACTTAACATAATATTATTGTATTTCAGAGAAATTTCCAATATTTGCATTCACAAAAAAGCATCTCATTCCTATGTCACAAGAACATCATCAAGGTACACAACAGAACCAGGGAATCTGGTATACTTATTTTGGTAAAGGCGGTGCAGCTGCATTTGCATTCCTTTGGATCCTGATTACTTTGATCTGGATTTTTAGTGTACTTAAATGGGGATGATTCCCTGAATGAACTAATCATAAAAAAGGCAGCTGGATGAATTCAACTGCCTTTTTATTTTTTAGAAATTAAATTAGAATTGAAATTAGAATTTAGAAATTAGAATTTAGAAATTAGAAATTAGAAATTAGAATTTAAATTTAGAATTATGGTTTGCAATTTTGAACTCATAACTCATAACTCATACCTCATACCTCATAACTATCTTGAGAGCTGCTTAATCTTCGCAACATATTGATCGTCCTCAGCATAATATGTTCCAAGGAAGGTTAGGTAACGCTCTGTTAGTTTAAAACAATTGTCCTGCCAGAATTTATAATCTCCAACGCAATCCTGCCAGCTGGCATATACTGCATAGTGATTTTTGTTCCGGTATTTTTTCAATTCTTCCTGAGTTCCTTTGATGACGATGTTTTCATCAGGAAGAAAAATTCCGATGGCAGTTGTTTGTCTCTTGAAGGGATATCGCATGCCCAAGAGATTATTGGTACGGCTTACCAGAAATGAATTCAGGTGTCCGGATTCAATAAGAATCTGTGCATAGACTTGTTCAGGACAAATTACATGTTGAATATCGAGTTCCTGGCGAAGTGATTCTTTCGTCAATGGTTTTTGTTCGGCCTTTGGTGTCCTGTTATGTGGAACCCTAAGAACCGATGTTCCATTTGTGAATGAGAAATCCGTTGAGCAGAGAATAAAGAAGAATACTGAGAAATGGAATACAAATACGCTATTCCAAAAGCGTGATCGCTCAATGAGTTTTGTTTCCCGCAGGTAATTCTCACATGTTTCGTGCAGGCAAAGGACTGAGTCCATTTCCAGACGATAGTTTTTGGTATGACAACAGCTTGTTTTCATATCTTTTGTTTTTTGAACCGTGCGAATGGTTGCTCATGGCTGTGGTCTGATGATTCAAAAATACCTTCTGAAGGGTCCTGAAATAAACCTTATTTGGTGAATTGCACCGTTTGAATTGGTGAACGGTTGCGAACACTGGGCAGTTGGAACTACTTGAAATTGAACAAGATAAATCCTATTTTTTGAACAAAAAAAGCACTTTTGGACTGCTTATCAGTGAAATTTCGACGGAAAACAGGTTAATAAAAAGGAAAATCGAAATGATTAAACCAGGAATCGGAGGATATACAATTTCAACAGTACATATATATAGGTGTTAGAAAATGGACTTAAAATCAAAATTTACTTTCCACGATTTATTTTGAAAGGGTAGATTAGAAATGGAATTGAGAAATTCTTCTAAGAAGAATAGAGGGTAAAAGGTTATGAAACAGCACGCTCTTGGGTTGAAACGGAGAAGAGAAAACCAGGCAAATCAGATAACTGTTAGATCTGGTAGTTCCTTATTTGCAATACTTTACATACAATTATGTCTTATAATAAATATTATGTTAAATAGATTGGTTCGGTATTTAGGCCATACCTCCTTGATTAAGAACTTCTGGATTCCCGGATCCCTGGAAAACAAAAAGCCGGCATATCATGCCGGCTTTCATTATTAAGTGTCGAAATGTAATTTGAAAATTACTTCGCTTCTATCTTTGCTTTAATTGCATTGTACTTTTCCGTCTGATTTGTTCTGGCGTACAACTGTTTCAGAATTTGAAGTATTGACTTGTTTAGACTTTGATCATCCTCCGATTTCTTGGGGTTTAATTCTAAGGCTTTTTCCAGGTATGGCGCCCCCAGATTGAACTTCTCCTCATACACCTTCTTCGCCTTTTCAAATTCTTCGTTGGACTTGAGAGAATTTGCTGCATTGGCTTTGTCGGCTCCCTGATTAAAATAAATTACACCAAGATTGTAATTCGCATACAGCAAATCCGGATTTAGTTCAATGGTTTTTTTATAATCCGCTATTGCTTCTCATAATCTTTCTTTCCTTCATACAAAGATGCTCTTGTGAAGTACAGATTTTCGTTATCCGGAGTCGTTTCAATTGAAGCATTCAGTTTGGAAATAAGTTCCTCAGTTCGCCCGGTTAGAATATACAAACGAATTTCTTCATTCATCAGGGTCGGATTCTCATCGTACAATGCTCTTCCTTTTGCGATGGATTCAATGGCTTTTGTTGTATCCTTCTCTTCCATTTGTATCCGGCTCATGTACAGATAAATTTTCGGATCATTGAATTTCATTTCCATCAGTTTTGTGAGATAAGATTTAGCTTTCTCATTATCCTTTGCTTTTATGGCATTGAAATACAGATTCCTGTAAACGATTTCTGTGGTGATATTATTGCGCTTAAGGTTATTGTCTTTGTCCAATGGTAAAATATCAAGAACAAGCATATTCAAGCGCGTAGATTTTTCAGTTTCGCCTTTTGTGTACGCAGCAATAGCATTGTTGAATAATCCAATCCCCGGAATCCAAACCAGTTTATTGACTTCATCCGTATAGCTTGCTTTTGTATCGGTTTTTAAACAATTCAAAAATCCTTTCGCTGACTTTTCAATCGCGTCCGGATCCAAACCGTTGGCTTTAGAGGTTGAATCTTCATAAATCTCCAGGTAAACCTTACCCATATAATACCACATTTTTGGGCTGTTGGCGGTTGATTCATGTTCAGCGGCCATATCGATAAACTTCTTTGCTCCCGGCAGGTCTTTATTAGTCAAAGAATTTGATGCACTTTGTACATTGAAATTCTGTGACCAGGATTGCAGAGATACAAGAAGCAGAAGAATAATTAATTTAAGTTTCATCTTCGTGTTATTTGATAAATTAACCTGTGATGGTGATTTTGTGGATGAATAAAATATAATATGCTCTGACCTGCAAATACTATTCCAGATCAACATCTTTGATTTTACCGTAACCCAACTTCTCCAATTTGTCTTTCAAGGTATATTTATTGCCAACTACCAAAATCACCATAGTGTCAGGATTCAGGTATTTCTTTGCAAGCGCGTTCATGTCCTCTTTCGTCATGTCCTTTAGAATCTGAGCTTGTTTGATCGTGAAATCTGTCGGCAAATCGTATTGTACAATTCGTGAAAGGAACATTGCTTTTTGAAAGGGAGATTCATAACGCAAGGCTTCACTGTTCAGGATAGAATTACGCGTAAATGCGACCTCTTCGTCGGTTAATCCTTTTTCTTTGTATTCTTTTATTTCGCGCATTACTTCCGTGATACTCGAATCTGTAGCCGTTCTTCTTACACTTGCACCAATCGTATATGTACCCGGATATTTTGTTCCCTGAAATCCGGAACGAATTCCGTAGGTGAATCCTTTTTCTTCCCGAAGATTCAGATTCAAACGACTATTGAAAGCTCCACCCAGGGCGAAATTCATGACGTTCGCTTTGAAATAATCACCGGTTGCATCGAATGGCAATCCGGTATTTCCAATTTTAAATACGGATTGCGGAGCATTGTCTTTGTTTGCAATATATATCGTTGTTGGTAAAACAGATGGTGTGACAGTAATTTCCGGCAACTTCACTTCTTTTGACTCCCATTTTTCCAGAAATGCAAGCTTTGGCAAAATCTCAGCTTCACTGATATCACCAACAATTACAAAACTCGAAACAGATGGAGAATAGTATTGTTGGTAATAGGCTTTTACATCATCCAATGAGAATTTCCGGATATTTTTCTCGGTTGGATATGCACCAAGAATGGTATTCCCGAAAAGGATGCTGCTGTAAAGTTTATCCGCTGTAGCGTCCGCCGATTTCCGGTCGTTCGCAAGGGATTCGATGTATTGCTTTTTTACCCGTTTAAAATCTGCAGCATCAAAACGCGGACGAAATAATTTTTCCTCCAATAATTTTAAAGTGGCATCAATATTTTTAGTGAGTGATTGAATTTCAACTGTTGTATTTTCTCTTCCTCCGTCAAATGCAATGCTACTGCCAAGTTTATCCAGTTCTGCACTGATCTGTTCAGTGGTATAATTCTGTGTTCCTTCATTCATCAGTCCGCTTGTCAATTCACTGAGTCCGCTTTTTTTAGGGTCAGCGGAAAACACCATATTCCCGCCTCTGATGGTCATCAACATGACCACTTTCGGAGTCTGGGTTTTCGTACCAATCACTTTTATTCCGTTTTTCAGCACTTGGGAATACGATTGTGGAATCACCGGTGCTTTTGGAGTACCTGCCAGAGGACGTTTGCTTCTGTCAAAACTGTCTTTTGCTTTTACATATTTCAGTCCGGCATATTCAGCATCATCCGTTGCTTTCAAATTGGCATTTGGATTGACACTCTTCACGGAGTCCTTGGAATCCGGACTCTTTGGATAAACATTTACAATGGCTGCATATTTATCTTTTACATATTTATTGAAAACGCGCGTGATGTCTTCCTTTGTTACTTTGTTAAAACGATCCAGTTCATCGGAAAGATTGTAAGGCCTGCCGATAAATAACTGCCAGTCCGTTAGCAATTCTGCTTTTCCGAATGTTGTTGAAATTTCATCCACGATATGAGATTCCTTAGCTGATTTCACACGTTGCAAGGCATCGTCAGTAATTCCGCTTGTTTCAAACTCAGTAATGGTTTCATGAATTTTCTTTTCTGTTTCATTAAAATCTTTTCCGATTGCTGTTGGGTCTTCCATATTGGGATAAGCCACGAGCGTAACACTTAACTCACCTGCTAATTCATCTCCTGTATACCCAACCTGTGCTGCGATGGCTTTTTCTGTTTTCACGAAATTTTTATAAAAAACAGAGTTATTCCCCTCCCCCATCATATCCGCCATTAACATCAGGGCAGCTTCATCGCGATGAAAACGGGGTACTGTTGGATATACCATCAGTGTGAGCGGGAGGTATATATTGTCGACATAATTGGCATATTGATCCACTGATAAAATTGGTGTGGGCACCTTTATTTTTTTTACTTCCGGAGAAGGATTTATAGGTCCAAAATATTTGCCTGCAAGTGCAATGGCATCCTTTGTATTTACATCACCGGAAATTGTGAGGATCGCATTGTTTGGTCCGTACCAGCGAAGGAAAAAATTCTTCAGGTCATCAACAGTTACTCTGTTCAGATCATCGACATATCCGATAACCGGCCAGCTATAAGGATGCCCCGGAGGGTATAAAATTTGATTGATGGTTTCCACGAAAGCCATTGCATAGGGAATGTTCTCAACGTTCTGTGACTTTTCATTTTTCACAGTCGCTCTTTGAATTTCAAACTTCTCTTTGGTTACTGAATCCAAAAGAAAACCCATGCGATCTGCTTCCAGCCACAAGGCAACTTCAAGGTTGTTGCTTGGCACAATTTCAAAATAATTTGTTTTATCTCTTTCGGTGTTACCATTCATTGTTCCACCCGCTTCACTGATAATTTTAAAATGTTCTTTGTCCTTTACATGATCCGATCCTTCGAACATCATGTGTTCAAAGAAATGGGCAAAACCGGACTTGCCGATACTTTCTCTGGCAGAACCAACATGATACGTGATGCGCACCGTCACCAATGGATTGGTGTGATCTTCGTGCACAAGGATGGTTAGTCCATTCGTTAATTTCCATTTTTCAAATGGGATGGTCATGCCACTTCCCTGTTCAACTTTTTCGATAAGTTGTGGTTGAGCAACAGCAGTACCTGCACTGAGAATAAATACAAGCAAGAACCACTTTGCAATTAATTGGACTGTTTTCATAGTTGGATTAGTATGTTTTATTGAAACGGTAGATGTTTTGAAATACGAATTATTATTACACATGAAGGCAGACGACGAACTTGTCAACAAATGCCGAAATGCATAGTGGATTCAATAGTTGAACAGATGGGTTAAGCCGAGGATGCAAATGCAATTTCATTCGGAATAATACTTCTATTTTTGGTTCTCGAGTTTGGCTTTTACCATATTGTATTTCTCGGTTTCCTTTGTGCGAGCATACAATAATTTCAATGAGCTAAGTGTACCGGTATCGGTGGGGTTGACTTCAAGAGCTTTTTCTAGAAAAGGTTCACACTCTTTGTACTTTTTGTCGAATTCAATTTTTGCTTTATCGTAATCAGCAGTTGATTTCATGGCATTTGCACGATTCTCCATTTCAGAGGCCTGGTTGAAGTAATAAGCACCCAGGTTAAAATTGAGTTCAAAACTGTTGGGGTTGATGAGCAGACCTTTTTTATAAAGATCCTCAGCTTTCGTGGAATAGGCTTCTGTCTCCGCTGTCCGGGCCATGTCATTGCCTTTTTCATCTTTTGGGTGGCCAAGATTATCGTAAGCATTTCCCAGGGCGAGATACAAATTTTGATTTTGAGGATCTTTAATAATTGCTGTTTCCATTGCACCAATAGCTTCCTGCTGCTGATTCATGGAAAGCATGATGTTGATTTCCGATAATAACACCCGCAGTGTATCCGGAAAAAGTTTTCTTGCTTCCCGGATTGTTTTCAGTGCATTGACCGTATCTTTTTCCTGCAGATAAATATTTGACAAGGACATAAAAATATGATCGTCGTTGTAATTCATCGATGTTAACTGCTTGTAATAAAGTTTTGCTTTTTCTTTATTCCCTGCATTCTCAGCAGAAATGGCTGAGTTCAGTGTTACCGTAGTATCACCCGGAGAAAGTTTCAAAACATATTCAAAATCGCTGAGTGCTTTCGTAAAATTACCGCTGTTAAATGAAGAGACACCGGAACTGAAGATAAGCTGTTTTACCTGTGGGATTCTAAAGGTGTTAATTTCATCGATCCATTGGTTTTTTGGGTCGAGCTCATTTGCTTTTTGAAAACTTTCCACGGCAGTTTCAAGGCATTGATTACACAGACTTTTAAAACTATCACTAGTATAAAGCGCACTGTAAATGAGTCCGCGGTAATACCAGGCTTCCGCCATTCCCTTGGATTGCTCATTCACGACAGCCTCGTCAATTGCTTCCTTCGCTTTTCCGTAATCGTTGTACGGATCTTTGTAAAAATTGTAAGCACTACGCACTTTCGCTTTTTGAGAAAAGACGAAACCGGAACTCATGCAAAGAGCAATGAGAATAAGACTAATTCTTTTCATGTCTCAACATTAAAGGGTTGGTTAAACTATCGGGTTACTTTCATCAGTGTTTGTTCCGTTTTCTCCTGTTTCTTCATTTCCGACATCCTCTCCATTTTCAGACTCCGGAAGCTCCGTGTGTACAATTCCCATTTCAGCTTTCTTTTCTTCTTCATCCACCTCCACTTTTGCGACAGATGCAATTGCATCATCGTCATCAAGACGAATCAGACGAACTCCTTGTGTAGCTCTGCCCATCACTCGCAAATCAGCAACCTTCATACGGATGGTTATCCCGGATTTATTAATGATCATCAGATCATCATCATCTTCTACAACTTTGATTGCGATGAGATCTCCGGTTTTGTCTGTAACGTTAATTGTTTTGACTCCTTTGGCTCCACGATTTGTTTTCCTGTACTCTTCCACTTCGGATCGTTTTCCATATCCTTTTTCAGATACAACAAGAACGGATTCCCGAACAGGATCATTCACACAAACCATTCCGATAACCGCATCGTCATTTTCATCCAAAGTAACTCCTTTTACTCCGATCGAGTTTCGTCCGACCGGGCGTACAGTTTCTTCGTTGAATCGAACCAGTTTTCCCTTCCGGGTAGCCAGCATGATTTCTTGTTTGCCATTGGTGAGTCGGGCTTCCAGGAGGAAATCTCCATCTTCGATATTAATTGCATTGATCCCTGATAAGCGGGGACGAGAATACGCTTCGAGTGAAGTTTTTTTGATGGTACCATTCAGCGTACACATCGTAATAAAATTGTTGTTGATGTATTCATCGTCTTCCAGGTTTTTCACATTGATGAAAGCTTTCACTTTATCATCCGGTGGAATACTGATTAGATTTTGAATTGCTCTTCCTTTTGATGTTTTATTTCCTTCTGGTATTTCATACACTTTAAGCCAGAAGCATCTGCCTTTCTCAGTAAAGAAGAGCATGTAGTTGTGTGTGGAAGCAACATAAATATGTTCAACAAAATCTTCTTCCCGTGTGGAGCTTCCTTTGGCACCACGTCCTCCCCTGCCTTGTGTGCGGTATTCCGTGAGTGGAGTGCGTTTCACATAGCCCAGGTGGGAGATGGTGATCACGACATCTTCGTCAGCAATCAGTTCTTCCATTGAAATATCATCACCGGCAAAAACGATCTCCGTACGGCGTTCATCACCGTATTTCTCTTTCATTTCAATCATCTCATCACGAATGATTTCCATTCGTAAATCTTCATTGGCGAGTACATCACGATAGTACTCGATGAGTTTCATGAGTTCATTGTATTCTTCACGAATCTTGTCGCGTTCAAGTCCTGTAAGACGTTGCAAACGCATTTCAAGAATTGCTTTGGATTGAATTTCGCTCAGTTGAAACTGAGACATCAACCCTTCCTGTGCAATTGTCGGAGTTTGTGAAGCACGGATGAGTGCAATCACCTCATCGAGATGATCCAGGGCAATTAGCAATCCTTCCAGAATATGTGCTCGTTTTTCAGCTTCACGCAATTCATATTGAGTGCGGCGAATTACGACTTCATGTCTGTGGTTTACATAGTGAACGATCTGATCTTTCAGATTCAGAGTCATTGGTCGCCCGTGAACCAGAGCGACATTGTTGACACTGAAGGAAGATTGAAGCGAAGTATATTTGTAAAGATTATTTAAGACAACATTCGCAATTGCATCCCTGCGGAGTTCATACACCACCCGGATTCCATCCCGGTCACTTTCGTCGCGAAGATCTGTGATACCATCAATTTTTTCTCATTGATGAGATCAGCAGTACGTTTAATCATTTCAGCTTTGTTCACCTGGTAAGGAACTTCTGTAACGATGATTCTTTCCTTTCCGTTGGCTGCGGTTTCAATGGTTGTCCGCGCACGGAGAACGATCCGACCCCGACCAGTATGAAAAGCTTCCTTTACTCCGGCATAACCGTAGATGATTCCGGCAGTAGGAAAATCAGGAGCTTTGACAAACTTCATAAGTTCATCAATTGTAATGTCACGGTTGGCGATATAAGCAATGATTCCTTCAATAACCTCTGTAATGTTGTGAGGAGGCATGTTGGTGGCCATACCAACTGCTATTCCGGAGGCACCGTTAATCAGCAAGTTTGGCACTTTGGCAGGAAGCACGGTTGGCTCCTTCAGGGAATCGTCAAAATTGAGAGTGAAGTCGACAGTCTCTTTGTCGATATCAAGCAACATGTCTTCCGCAATTTTCTTCAGACGAGCTTCCGTATATCGCATAGCAGCCGGTGAATCGCCGTCCATGGAACCGAAGTTACCTTGTCCGTCAATCAAAGGATAACGTAAACTCCAGTCCTGCGCCATACGGACCATTGCATCATATACTGATCCATCGCCGTGCGGATGGTATTTACCAAGAACTTCCCCGACAATACGGGCAGACTTTTTATAGGGACGATTGCTGAGGACGCCAAGATCAAGCATGCCGAATAATACCCGGCGGTGGACTGGCTTTAAACCATCACGAACATCAGGTAATGCCCTGGAAACAATCACTGACATCGAGTAATCGATGTAAGCTGTTTTCATTTCCTCTTCAATGTTAATCGGAATAATTTTCTCTCCTTCAACCATATATCTGATTTACCTTTATTGTTTGTTTGTTGCCCTTGTTGGTTCTGAAAACCTGAAATCGATGAATAGTTTAATTCCTTACCCAAGAAATAAAACGCATTTGGGTTCCGTTTAAAACCGTAAGAAATGATCCATTTTTCCCCGCTTTGACAGGCTGACGAAGGTACTAAAATCCCTGTAATTTTGATCTATATTAACAAACAGAAATGTGTTGAAAAGTAGGCCTGACCTAATGGCAGGTACTGGTCAATTGCATGTTTCTTGCAAACTGAAGATTACTTAACCGTTATACTTAAGAAAACACTGATTTATGGAAGCTAAATTTTCTCCCCGTGTCAAGGATGTAATCACCTTCAGTCGTGAAGAAGCTCTTCGCCTGGGTCATGATTATATTGGCACAGAACATCTTCTGCTGGGGCTGATCCGTGAAGGGGAAGGCATGGCAATTAAGATTCTCAAATCATTAGGGATTAACCTGAATGAATTGCGAAAGTCTGTCGAGAATTCTGTGAAAGGAAGTTCGGCTTCGATTAATAACCTGAGCAATATTCCACTCACCAAGCAAGCTGAAAAGGCTTTGAAGATCACCTATCTGGAAGCGAAAGTATTCAAGAGTGATGTGATTGGAACAGAACATCTGTTGTTATCGATCCTAAAAGACGAAGACAACATTGCCACCCAGATTCTGAATCAATATGGAATCAATTACGATATCGTGAAAGAGGAATTGGATATTATCAAATCCAATTTCAAATCCGAAGCACCGCAAAACCCCTCTGAGGATGATCCGTATGCAAAAGACGATGAAGGTGGTGGCGGTGGTAGTATGAGTGGAAAAAAATCTTCCGATTCAAAATCCAAAACTCCTGTTCTCGATAATTTCGGAAGGGATCTCACCAAAGCCGCTGAAGATGGTCGCCTCGACCCTATCGTAGGCCGTGAAAAAGAAATCGAGCGAGTATCTCAGATCCTATCCAGACGGAAAAAGAACAATCCGATTCTGATTGGTGAACCGGGAGTTGGTAAGTCTGCAATTGCGGAAGGACTTGCACTTCGCATCGTTCAACGTAAAGTATCTCGTGTACTTTTTAATAAACGCATTGTCACTTTGGATCTTGCTTCTCTGGTTGCCGGTACGAAATACCGTGGGCAGTTTGAAGAAAGAATGAAAGCTGTGATGAATGAATTGGAAAAATCTCCGGATGTTATTCTTTTCATTGATGAAATTCATACCATCATCGGTGCTGGCGGTGCATCCGGATCATTGGATGCTTCAAATATGTTTAAACCTGCTCTTGCCCGTGGAGAAATTCAATGTATTGGAGCAACGACTCTTGATGAGTATCGTCAGTACATAGAAAAAGATGGTGCTTTGGATCGTCGATTCCAACGTGTGTTGGTTGAACCTGCTTCTGTTGATGAGTCTCTGGAAATCCTGAATAATATTAAGGACCGGTATGAAGAGCATCACAATGTTAACTTTACTCCGGAAGCGATCAAGGCTTGTGTAACCCTCACTGCGCGTTACATCACCGACCGTTTTCTTCCTGATAAGGCGATTGATGCTCTTGATGAATCCGGTAGCCGCGTACACATTACAAATATTCATGTACCGAAGAACATACTTGAACTGGAAGGTAAAGTTGCGGATATCAAGAACGAAAAGAATCGTGTTGTTCGCAGTCAAAAATATGAGGAAGCTGCCAAATTGCGTGATACTGAAAAACAGTTACTCGAGCAATTGGAACTGGCTAAAAAGCAATGGGAAGAGGAAACAAAGAACCATCGCTATACAGTTACTGAAAATGACGTTGCTGAAGTTGTTGCAATGATGACCGGTATTCCGGTAACCCGTGTTGCACAAACAGAAAGCCATCGCCTTGTAAAAATGGCCGATGAATTGAGAGGCAAAGTGATTGGTCAGGACGGTGCAATTTCCAAAGTTGTAAAAGCAATCCAACGTAACCGGGCAGGATTGAAAGATCCCAATAAGCCGATTGGAACATTCATTTTCCTTGGCCCGACCGGTGTTGGTAAAACGGAACTTGCAAAAGTTATCGCCCGATATCTTTTCGATTCGGAAGACGCACTGATTCGTATTGATATGAGTGAGTACATGGAGAAATTTGCAGTTTCCCGTCTTATCGGTGCTCCTCCGGGATATGTAGGTTACGAAGAAGGCGGGCAGTTGACAGAAAAAGTTCGTCGTAAGCCCTACTCTGTTGTTCTCCTTGACGAAATAGAAAAAGCCCATCCGGATATTTTCAACTTATTGCTTCAAGTATTGGATGAAGGTGTTCTGACGGATAGTTTGGGAAGAAAAGTAGATTTCAAAAACACCATCATGATCATGACTTCTAATATTGGTTCACGCCAGTTGAAGGATTTCGGTCAGGGTGTCGGTTTCCAAACAGAAGCCAAGACAACGCAGGTTGATGAGCATGCACGAGGAGTCATTGAAAGTGCTCTCAAGAAAGCCTTCGCTCCTGAATTCCTGAATCGTATTGACGATGTAGTGATGTTCAATTCACTTAGCAAAGAGGATATTCACAAGATCATCGATGTGGAATTGGTCCACCTTTACAAACGCGTTGTTGAGCTTGGTTACAAACTTCAATTGACTGACGAGGCGAAGGATTTCATTTCTGACAGAGGTTATGATGTGAATTACGGAGCCCGTCCATTGAAACGTGCGATCCAGAAATATCTGGAGGATCCACTGGCTGAGGAAATCATCAAAGCTGAAATGGTAGAAGGTGATATTTTGGAAGTGCATTTCGATAAAGAAAGTACTTCACTAAAGATTACAGTGATCAAAGCGAACACTCCACCTCCACCTGCTAAAACGGGATCAGGACGGAAGAAAAAGGATCAGGAATAATTGATTCGGATAACAAAAAAAAACGCGGGATCTCCCGCGTTTTTTTTTTGTTCGTACATTTTGAACCCTGTAATTTCAGTTTCCAAATTTCTCCATCACCTCATTGCTGATTCCGGTTGTGGAATAACCACCATCGTGATAGAGATTTTGCATGGTTACCATCTTTGTAAGGTCAGAGAACAGTGCGACACAATAGTCGGCACATGCATCCGCGCTTGCATTTCCAAGAGGTGATATTTTATCTGCGAAATTGAAAAAATCTTCAAAACCTTTGATACCCGATCCTGCTGTTGTTTTGGTTGGAGATTGAGAAACTGTATTGATCCTGACGTTCTTCTTTTTGCCATAATGGTATCCAAAACTACGCGTGATGGATTCCAGCAGAGCCTTGATGTCGGCCATATCCGTATAAAATGGATACGTTCTTTGTGCTGCGATATAGGTTAGTGCAACCACACTTCCCCAGTCATTGATGGCATCCATTTTCATGGCCACACTCAACATTTTGTGTAAGGACAATGCTGAAACATCAACGCCTTTCAGGTAATACTCGTAATTACTTTCAACATAAGGGATGTTTTTACGAATGTTCACTGACATCCCGATACTGTGCAAAACGAAATCAATTTTTCCACCTGTAATATCCATGGATTTGGCGTACAGATTAGTCAGATCCTCCACAGAAGTAGCATCCGCAGGAATAATTTCCGATTTGGTTTCGTCAGCAAGCTTTTTGATTTCCCCCATTCTCATTGCGATCGGTGCATTTGTAAGCACGATTTGTGCTCCTTCTTCGTGGCAGCGCTGGGCCACCTTCCAGGCAATTGAATTTGAATCGAGAGCTCCGGAGATAATTCCGCGTTTACCTTTTAGAAGTTGATGTGACATAATTTGTTTTTGAGTTGAAGCAAAGATAGATTTTGAATTTGATTTCGATACCCTGAAAGGAGCTGATTTTTAAAGGAACGAAATTATATTCAACTTTATGTAAAATCCTTATTTTGCTGAATATAAAATAGTTGAATCAATGTATTGAGAATATGGTTTGGTATGCTATCAATAAAATAATCCGCTTCAGTTCTTTTGTTTGCTTAGTGTTTCATCAGAACACCATTCTTAATCTCCTACTTAAACCTTCAGCAATTCTTTTGCATTCTCCATAGCAACGGCAGTGGGTTTGTCACCGCTGAGCATGCGTGCTATTTCAACCACGCGTTCGTCAGCATTCAATTGGCGAACATGTGTAAAGGTTTTTTTACCGGTAACATTTTTGTAAACAAAGAAATGCGCTTCTCCCCTGCTTGCAATTTGTGGCAAATGGGTGATGGCAACAAGTTGATGTTTTTTCGACATTTCTTGCATCACTTTACCAATTTTGAAAGCAGTTTCTCCTGAAACACCTGTATCAATTTCATCGAAAACAATTGAAGGTAATTCGATAAGGCGGGCCACTGCAGATTTTAAACAAAGCATAAGGCGGCTCAACTCACCACCGGAAGCGACTTTGCTAATTTCCGCATAGGCGATTCCCTTGTTCGCAGAAAAAAGAAAGCGGATGTTGTCGCAACCCTGGGGGCCAAGGTCTCCTTCAGGAAATGGAGTATTTTCAATTTTTAGAATTGCATTCGGCATACCCACATCGGACAATAATTTCTTAATTGTACTCTCAACAGATGGTATGGTTTTATTTCTGTTTGCTGAGATTTTCTCAGCAAGCACTGTCAGACTTTTTTTCTTGTCATTCAGTTTTCTTTCACACAAAATGATGTTCTCATCCAGAGATTGAATTCCTTGCAATTTCTGTTCAAAATCATCCTTCAGGATGAGCAATTCTTCGATTGAATTTACTCTGTGTTTTTGCTGGAGTTTATTGATTACGTTCAATTGCTCATTCACTATTTCAAGCCTCCGGGGATCGGCCTGAATTTCATTTCCAACAGATTCGAGTTCACTTTCAAGGTCACGCAATTCAATTTGCACTCCTTTGATTCTTTCCGATAAACCAACGAGCCGATTGTTATACCTGGCAAGATGTTGGATCTGTGAAAACATAGACGACACTTGAGAAAGGACATTACCATCGCCGGAATTCATCATTGTAAGCAATTGCTCAAGTCCAATCTGTATTTCACCGGCATGAGTAAGTGTTTTGAATTCGTCTTCGAGTTTTACCAGATCATATGTTTCAAGACTGGCCTCCTGCAGCTCTTTGAATTGGAATTCAAAATAATCCTGATCAGCCTTGGATCTGCTTTCTTCAGCTTTTAATTCCTGAAGTTCTTTTTCAAGTTTTCTAAAAGCTGAATATTCTTCCTTGTATTTTAAAAGAAGTTCTTTGTGGTCACAGAATGCATCCAGTACGGACAACTGAAAATTGCTTTGGTTTAATAAAAGTGTTTCATGTTGTGAATGAATGTCAACAAGCATGGAACCCAGTTCTTTTAACTGCTGGAGATTTACCGGGGTATCATTGATAAAGGCTCTCGACTTTCCTTCCGGACTGATTTCTCTGCGAATGATTATCAGCTGGTCCAAATCCAGTTCATGAGAACTAAAAAAATCGTTGATCGCACTCTCCTTTTTCGAGAAACTAAATTCGCCCTCTACGATACACTTCCTGTTTTTGTCGAGCAAAGCGGAAGAGTCGGCTCTTTGCCCGAGAATAAGCGACAAAGCTCCCATCAGGATCGATTTCCCTGCTCCTGTTTCTCCTGTTATAATATTCAATCCTTTATTGAAGTCCAGTTCCAATGAATCAATCAAAGCGTAATTCTGGACAATGATTCGTTGTAGCATGGGCGTGAAGATACAAAATCAGCTTTGTGAAAAGAACCGCATATAATGAAAAAAGGCCTGCTGATTAGCAAGCCCTTTTTTCTTCAATTGAAATTCAATTATTTTCCACCACCGTACATTTGTTGTACTTGTTCTTTCGTCATTAATGTGTAGCCCTCCGGAGTGATGAATTTGGAATCTTCTACATTCTGTTCGATTACATGCTTTGCAGTCATTTTCATGGTCATGCCATTTTGTTCAGCTTGGAATTCAAGCATGAAACCATCAATGCCATCGATTTCTGTTTGAAAAGAATTTCTAGCCATCAGTTCAGAGGTATACCATACATCCGATATAACATCGCCCTTTGTTCCTTTGCTTGTTACCACTGCTTTCTTACAGGTATAACCGGCAATCATTTTGGTTTCTGGTTTTAATTCTACAACAGGTTTATTTTCAAGTGAACGTTCGGTTTGAGCGTCGGCTTTACTTGATTTAACGGCTGTTTTATTTCCAAGTATATCCATGAGTGCTGTACTTTCACCGAGTTTGTGATCAGTAATTACAGTTGTATTTCCTACACCCATACTGACTTCAACACAACTCATGTTTCCCTTGAAATAAACCACAGATTCCGTTGGAAGCATGGCCTTTGACTGTTCATCTAAAGTTGAATTCGGGTAAGAAATTTCAAAAACAATCTTGCCCTGCCCAACCAGACGGGAGCTTTCCTGAGCCAATGACAAACGAGTGCCTGAAAGAAGCAAAACAGTAATGATCGCGAGTTGCGTAATTTTTCTCATGGTTTGATTTTTAAGAATATGCAATATATAGCAAATATATCCCTTTTTCATGTATGAAAAAAGGCAGTTCACGGAATTTTTTAGATAGAATTCAACATGTTGTTTTTTTTGTGCCAATTGTAAGGCTTGCACTTAATTCTACACAATATTCAGAGACAAATCCTGTTTTAATCAAGGTCCTTTCGTCTTGAAAACCTTGTTCATATCTTTTGAAAGGCGCACGGCTCTTGCGTTTTAAGACCATCTAATTTTAAAACCGTAATAAAATCAAGTAGTTCATGGCGAACAGGCTAAAGAATGAGGCGACGGAAGAGGCCAGTCCGAAACGGGAAAGAATTAAGAAAAGCAGTAAAAACGAAGGCTTTAAAGCCAAGATTCATGCATTTCGAAATTTAATGGGCGACGAAAGAACCCATAAAATTTTTGGGATGACCCTGCTCCTTCTTGCGTTTTTCATGGTGATTGCATTTGCTTCAAATCTGTTCACATGGAAGGAAGACCAGGCAATTGCGGGAGTTGGTTCAGTGTGGGAATTGTTCACACGAGGGGATATTCAGGTAGAAAACTGGCTTGGGAAATTGGGTGCAGTAACAGCTTTGCATTTTCAAAATCATTGGTTTGGGATCTGTGCATTTTTTATTCCTTTTTTGTTGATTCTGGCAGGAGTGAAAATTCTTTGGGATGTGGCTTTGTTACCGATTGGGAAATCACTGAAGTATTCCCTCTTTACCACTATTTGGTTATCCACTTTTCTAGGTTATATTTTTCATAAAAACCCGGATTTATTGATGCTTGCCGGTGGCTATGGATACCAGATGAGTCAGTCGCTCAATTCTATGGTTGGATTCATCGGCACCGGCGCATTGCTTGTTTTTACATTCGTCGGATTTCTTGTTGCCGCCTTCAATATTTCATTTCGTAAATCACAAGTTCAGGAGAACATTGCTACAGAAGGAAGTGTCGAAGAAGATATTGCCATTGCGTCCCTCCCGGTTACGAACATTTTAAAAACGGATGATACCTCGCGTACAGTCGAATTGGATCTTGGAACTGAGGAAGAAGAAGAAGAAGATGATGAAGAAGAGGAAACCGATGATGGAAATGGGATTGACCTCTCTCGATGAGGAAGAACCTATTGAAGAGTTGGTTGAAGAGGAAGAAGAAGATCCGGATTTATCTCTGGAACGTGTACCACAAATTCCTGCTGAGGGTGATGTTCCGCTTGAAGTTGCTGCAATTACAGAGGAAGAAAATATTCTTGATGATGTTCTTGAATTACCGCATGCACAAGGCGATTATGATCCGACTTTGGATTTGTCATCATACCGATATCCAACACTGGAATTGCTGGAAAATTATGGGGATAAAAAGATTGAGGTAAACAAAGAAGAACTTGAAGCAAACAAAAACAGGATTGTTGAAACGCTGAGCCATTATAATATTTCCATTGAGAAAATAAAAGCTACGATTGGGCCAACGGTGACTTTGTTTGGAATTGTTCCACAAGCCGGGGTACGTATTTCAAAAATCAAAAATTTGGAAGACGATATCGCACTTAGTTTGTCGGCATTGGGAATTCGAATCATTGCTCCTATTCCGGGCAAAGGAACCATTGGGATCGAGGTTCCGAATCAAAAGCCGGAGATGGTTCCAATGAAAGCTGTGTTGGGTTCGGAGAAATTCTTCAATAGCGATTATGAATTGCCTGTCGGACTTGGTAAAACAATTTCCAACGAAGTTTTTGTTGCGGATCTGGCAAAGATGCCGCATTTGCTGATGGCCGGTGCAACCGGACAAGGTAAATCAGTTGGACTGAATGCAATCCTGGTTTCATTATTATACAAGAAGCACCCATCTCAAGTGAAATTTGTTTTGGTGGATCCTAAAAAAGTGGAGTTAACACTTTTCAAAACTATAGAGCGTCACTTCTTAGCGAAGTTACCGGGAGAAGCGGAAGCAATTATTACGGACACGAAAAAGGTTGTGAATACGCTAAATTCCCTTTGTATGGAAATGGATCAGCGCTATGAATTATTAAAGGATGCCCAGGTCCGGAACATCAAAGAATACAATACAAAGTTTATATCACGGAAACTGAATCCAGCCAATGGACACAAATATTTGCCCTATATCATTCTGGTAGTAGATGAATTTGCTGATTTGATAATGACAGCCGGTAAAGAAATTGAAACTCCGATTGCCCGACTGGCTCAGCTTGCCAGAGCCATCGGTATTCACCTGATTATAGCAACACAGCGACCATCTGTCAATATCATCACCGGTACGATTAAAGCCAACTTCCCTGCCCGGATCGCATTCCGTGTGACTTCCAAAATTGACTCCAGAACGATTCTGGATACCGGAGGAGCTGATCAGTTGATCGGACGTGGAGATATGCTCTTTTCAACCGGTGCGGATCTGATTCGTCTCCAGTGTGCATTTGTAGACACTCCTGAAGTCGACAGGATCACAGAATTCATCGGATCACAACGCGGATACAGCGATGCTCATTTACTTCCTGAGTATGTTGACGAAACGAGTGAAGGAAGCAGAGATGTCGATATGGATGACCGAGATCCGTTGTTTGAAGAAGCGGCTGCCATCATTGTGCAACATCAGCAAGGCTCAGCATCACTGCTGCAGCGCCGATTAAAATTAGGCTATAACAGAGCAGGAAGAATCATAGATCAATTAGAAGCCGCAAGGATTATAGGCCCTTTTGAAGGTTCTAAAGCCAGGGAAGTATTGGTAAAAGATCCAATGAGCCTTCAAACCATTTTGCAAGGCCTGAGGAACAGAGAGAATTAAATAGCACTCTTCACTATTCACTCTTCACTATTTACTATTTACTAAATAGTTTTGGAACACTTTTTGCATCCTGCCGGGGAAACCATAAATTTGCATTGATTTTCAGGTAAATCCTCAAAAAATGAAAAAATCGATAGTATTCACCTTCTTTTTCTTGTGCGGATTGATACTTTCCGCACAAACAGCTCAGGTTGAACAAACTGATAAAAAAGCTCAGGAAATTTTAAAAGGTGTCAGCAATAAGTACAAGTCCTTTAAATCGGTGAAAGCCACATTCGTAATTGCGATTGAAAATACGAAGGACAATAGCAAGGATACTCAGAAAGGTACAATTTACCTCAAAGGCAATAAATACAAGCTTGAAATTGCAAGTCAGGATGTAATTAGCGACGGAAAAACACGATGGACGTATGTGAAGGATGCCAATGAAATTCAAATCGATAATCAAAAAACAGATGAGAATTCCATTAGCCCATCCACCATTTTCACCATGTACGAAAAGGGATGGTTATTTAAATTTACAGGGGAGCAAAAAGAGAATGGAATGGTTTATCAATTGGTAGAGCTTGTTCCTGTTGAACCCAAAAAAGAAAAATATTTACAAAGTAAAATTGACCATTAATAAAAACGATAAATTCATCAGTACAGCAAAAATGTTTGATAAAAACGGAAGTATCCAAACGATCTCCGTCGAAAAATTAACTCCGGATATCATTAACGATGATACACTTTTCAATTTCTCCGCCGCACGGTATCCCGGGGCAGAAGTAGTGGATCTCCGCTAATTTTGAGAAACATCAAGCACCTTTCGGGGTGCTTTTTTTTTATATGGCCATCCCACGCTATTCAATTCTTCCCTACCTTTAATACATAAATCAGAACACTCATGAAAAAATTATATCTACTTCTTTTCTGTCTGAGTTCTCTTGCCGTAAATGCACAACCGAACATCACAGTATCTGATTTACCTGTAGTAGGATTGGCATTTACAATGGGAACAGACAGTTTATTCACAGGAACTATTCCTGCTGCAGGAGCAAATCAAAACTGGAACCTGAGTACTTTGTTGAATCGATTAACGGATACATCCGGATTCATGTCTTCAGCAGGAACACCTTATGCAGGAACGTTCAACACATCGAACCTTGCCGCGTATGATGACGAAACGAATTCCTATTCCTACTTTACTTCAGGTGCGAATGGCTTTTTTATTAATGGTCTAGGGAGCCCTTCGATGAATTATATTCTGCAACCGGCTCAGTGTTTTATTCCTGTGCCTTTCACGTTTGGCGACCAGCAAACAAATGTTGCCAGAAATGTAATTGATACTTCGTATACGGATAGTACAGGAACAACCTATTTTCTTAGAAATGTCGTGAATATCACTTCTGTTTTCAATGCAGATGGATATGGAACTCTCACCCTGCCCAATGGAGTTTTGAACAATACTTTGCGGGTTAAAATCACAGAACCAAGGTATGATTCACTCTTCTCCCTGATGGGGCCATTGCAAATACTTATTGGTTCTTCTGCCTCTCAAACCACACACTATCGCTGGTTTCAGCCGGGGAACCAGGCAGCCTATGTTTTGGGCATTGAAGCCGACAGTTTGGGTACTTCTGCAAATTTCTCTGAATATCTCCTGGCCTCTATTATTCTGAATGTTCCGCAGACGCGAGATATTTCAGCTCTGGAATTATCTCCAAATCCCGCCAGGGATAAAATTATTATTTCCGGACTCAACATTTCTGATGCAGGATTTATTTATCTGTATTCTTCAACGGGTGCATTGATTGACCGGTTTGCGATAACGAATACGCGTTTTCTTAGTCTGGATGTTTCAAAATTGCAGAATGGTTTATACTATATTCAGTCGGATAGTCATCATGGAAATCACGTTGCAAAATTCATGGTGTCCCATTGATCTTATTAAGGATTGTGTCAATAGAAAAATCAATGACAAAACTTCAGAAGTGTAGTATTCTTTTGATGATGGCCTTGTTTGCCTATTCATCTGTAGATGGATCTGCAAGGGATAGCACTTCCCGGAAGCAAATTCAGGATTATCAGATTTCATTGCCGCACCCGGCTAAGGAAATTAAATTGCTACTGTACGATAAAAGTTTTTTACCCATTCAGGGCAAATTATCAGAAGACAAAAGGTCCGTTATTCTGAAAAACTATGAACAGGGAAACAGAGTTCGTCTCAAAGTTGTTTATGAAGACGGAACTGAGGAAGAAATTCTGAAAAGTCCTTGCTTTATAGACCCTGTGATACTTTGATTTACAAAAAATAGCGGGAGCAATAGTAGAAGCCCGCTTCCATCAGTTTACCACTTCCCCAAAAAGATCAAACTCCTGCGCAGCAGTTATCCGGATGTTTGCAAAATCACCAATACGCACGTATTGTTCTTTCGCATCCACGAGGATTTCATTGTCAACTTCAGGGGAATCGAATTCAGAACGCCCTACAAAAAAGTTACCTTCTTTTCGGTCAAATAAAACACGGTAAGTATTCCCAACTTTTTTCTCGTTGAGTTCCCGCGAAATGATTTGCTGTACATCCATGATCCCTGCGGCTCTTTCTTTCTTCACTTCATCCGGTACATCATCAGTCAGTTGAAAGGCATGCGTGTTTTCTTCGTGTGAATAAGTAAAGATTCCGAGGCGATCGAAGCGGGATTGCTCCACCCATTCTTTCATTTCCAAATAGTCCTCTTCCGTTTCTCCGGGATATCCTGCTATCAAAGTGGTTCGCAAAGCGATTTCAGGTACCGTTTCACGAATTCGTTTTACCAACTCGATTGATTTTTCACGGGTGATTCCTCTCCGCATACTTTTAAGCATTTTGTCACTGATGTGCTGAAGAGGCATATCGAGGTAATTGCAAATATTTTCCCGCTCCTTCATGACATCCAGAACATCCATCGGAAATCCGGAAGGATAAGCATAATGCAAACGGATCCAGTCGATGCCGTTCACATCTGACAAGCGCTTTAAAAGATCTGCAAGGGAGCGTTTGCCATAGATGTCCAAACCGTAAAACGTTAGATCTTGAGCAATCAGAATTATTTCTTTGGTTCCTTTCGCGGCAAGTAATTTCGCTTGTGTGACTAATTCTTCTTCAGGGATTGAAATATGATTTCCCCTCATTAAAGGGATGGCACAAAAGGAACAGGGACGATCGCAACCTTCTGAAATTTTGAGATAAGCATAATGTTGCGGTGTGGTAAGCATACGCTCCCCTACCAATTCATGCTTGTAATCAGCGCCAAGAGATTTTAATAGTCGGGGAAGATCGCGGGTACCAAAAAATTCATCAACCTGAGTAATCTCTTTTTCCAGTTCCGGTTTGTATCGTTCGCTGAGACAACCGGTAACAATCAGTTTTTCTATTTTTCCGGCTTGTTTTGCATGAGCAAATTCAAGAATTGTGTCGATGCTTTCCTGCTTGGCATTGTCGATGAAGCCACATGTATTGATGATCACGATGGATGCGTCATCATCAGTGGATTCATGTGTCACTTCAAATTTATTTGCCTTCAGTTGTCCCATGAGAACTTCTGAATCGTAAATATTTTTGGAGCACCCGAGAGTGATCACATTCACTTTGTTTTTTTTCAGTGTCTTTGTTTTCATTTGTTGAAATTAATTTTCACTGAAAAGAGAATCCACAAATTCCAATTTATTAAAAACCTGAAGGTCTTCCATTTTTTCACCGACACCGATGTATTTCACAGGAATCCGGAACTCGTCAGAAATACCAATCACGACACCACCTTTTGCAGTCCCATCGAGTTTAGTAAGAGCAAGTGCATTCACATCCGTTGCTTTGGTGAATTGCCGGGCTTGTTCAATTGCATTTTGTCCGGTTGAAGCGTCAAGCACAAGAAGAATCTCATGAGGAGCATCCGGAATTACCTTTTGCATTACCCTTTTGATTTTGGATAATTCATTCATCAGGTTGATCTTGTTGTGTAAGCGGCCTGCTGTATCGATGATCACAACATCCATTTTCTGAGCAACAGCAGACTGTACAGCGTCGAAAGCAACAGATGCCGGGTCTGAACCCATGGGTTGTTTGATAATGGGTACGTCGACCCGTTTGCTCCAGATGTCCAATTGATCAACTGCAGCTGCTCTGAATGTATCTGCGGCACCAAGGAGAACCTTTTTGCCTGACTTTTTAAACTGGTAGGCGAGCTTTCCGATAGTGGTTGTTTTTCCGACACCATTTACTCCTACGACCATAATCACATGCGGCATGCCCTGGTGTTCCGGGACAACAAAATCGACTTGATCCTGTGTGTTGTTTTCAGCGAGCAATGAAGCGATTTCATCTTTGAGTAAATTGTTCAATTCATCGGTACCGACATATTTATCTTTTGCTACTCTTTCTTCGAGGCGTTTGATAATCTTCAATGTTGTTCCTACACCGATGTCGGAAGACACAAGAATTTCTTCAAGGTTATCGAGTACTTCTGTATCGACTGTTGACTTGCCGACAACAGCCTTTGCGAGTCTGGAGAACAGACTGGTTTTGGTTTTTTCCAGTCCTTTGTCAAGACTTTCCTTTTTCTCTTTTGAAAAGAAATTAAATAAACCCATGTTGATAGAATTACACTAAAGAAGGCGATGTTTTTTGATTCTGCATAATGATGAAAAGAAAAATCGGAATTTGCTTTATATGAAAAAAGCTTCTTTCGAAAGAAAGAAGCTCAATACATTGATAAATGCACAAGATTATTTCGATTTCAGGAAATCCTTTACGTGATCGTTGTGCACAACTTCTTCTTTGAATTGGTATGCACCGGTTTCCGGATTCTTGATCATTTTGATCACTTTAGAAAACTCTTTTCCTTTTCCGGATTTAAGCGTTGCAACTACTTTCTTAGCCATGACTGATAATTATTATTAATGTGATAACATTCTGATCGATCAGAAATTATTTAATTTCCTTGTGAACTGTCATTTTCTTTAAAATCGGGTTGAATTTCTTCAGCTCCAGACGTTCCGTCGTATTCTTTTTATTCTTGGTAGTAATATAACGGGAAGTGCCGGGCATTCCACTTGCTTTGTGTTCGGTACACTCCATAATGACCTGTACACGATTACCTTTCTTTGCCATGATTATTCTTTTTATTGATGGGCAGGCCAGAGACCTATTTTAGAGGGCTGCAAATATACCAAAAAGATTCCGGGATGCAAATTTTTTAAGCTGAAAATCGATTGTTTTCAGCCCTTATTTGTTGAAAAAGGACTTTTCGGCCATGACTTTTTCAATTTCCTCCCATTTTCTGGGTAAACGGGCGGAGAGAACTTCATATCCATCTTTGGTGATGAGAACATCTTCTTCCAACCGAATACCGATATTCCACCACCTTGGGTCACACGGACTACCTTCCGGAATGTAAATACCCGGCTCAACAGTGATGATGTTACCCGCTTTTAAGTTGGAATAAGTACCTACATCATGCACATCGAGTCCGAGGTAATGTGAAGTGCCATGCATGAAATAGGATTTGACTTCGGATTCATCCTTGATGATTCCCAACTGTATAAGTCCGTTGGTGATTACATCCAGGGCTCTTTGGTGGGGATCCCGGAATGCATTGCCCGGTTTGCAGGCTTCAAATGCTGCCTCTTGTGCATTGTAAATTATTTCGTAGATCGCTTTTTGTTCAGCTGTAAATTTTCCATTTACAGGAAGGGTGCGTGTGATGTCTGCAGAATAGCCATGGTATTCTGCTCCCATGTCAAGCAATATCAGGTCACCTGATTCGAGAGGTTTGCGATTCGTTTCATAATGCAGGTAGCAGGAGTTTTCCCCACCTCCGCAAATGCTTGGATAACCAGTTGCTTCTGCACCTTCCGATTTGAAAATATATTCTCCAACAGCCTGTATTTTATATTCTGAAAATCCGGTTTCAAGTGCGCGCATCATTTCCAGATGGCCTGTACACGTAATATCAATTGCTTTTCGTATCCGCTCCTGCTCCTCGATTTGCTTCACTTCACGAAGTTCATTGATAATTTTCCCAAGCTTAAAATCGTCATCAGCCACAGATGGATAATTGCTGTTGAGTTTGAATTGTTCAACCAGACTATAGAGATCCTGTTCATCGCGTTTGGTATCCACCATTCCCTTTGGAAAACGCAAGTGAAGAATATAGTTTATCTCTGTAAAAAGCGATCTTGAATTCTGGAATTCAGTAGTACTTTTCACCCTTGAAATGCCTGAAATTTTTGTAGCGTCATTGAAGTCAGGCTGTCTGCCGTTCCATTGTTCATTCTTTTTATCATAATCTGCCAGGAACAGGTATTCTCCTGATTGTTCAGTGGTAGGAGTACCTTTCATTTTATAAATGATCAAGACAGCATTTGGTTCAGTGATTCCGGTCAGATAATAAAAGTTCGGATCTTGCTGATAGGTATAATAAACATCGTTTGAACGATTTCTTTCCGGGGCAGAAAACAGGATACACATGGAACTATCCGGAAGTTTTTCACGAAGAGCTTCCCTCCTGTTTTTAAAAAATTCAGGAGACAAAAGATCTTTGTCATACGTAGGAAAAGACGATGTTTGCCCGAAGCAATACACCGGTGATACAAAAAGTAAATAAAACAAGAATCGAATTTTGCTAATCATCCAGGGTTCTTTTTTTTGAATCGAAGAAGAGTAAAGATCATAATTCCGATCGATCATCGTATTCTCTTCAAAAAATATTTCTAAAAAAAAAGCCGGTAACGTGTAAGTCACCGGCTTTGATAGTGTATAAACTGATAGGTTTAAATCTTACCTTTTTTAATGGCTTTTTCAATTGCCGCGCTGATACCGATTTTGTCGATAGTACGAATAGCAGAAGTAGAAACCTTCAAAGAGATCCACTCACCCAATTCCGGAACGTAAAATCGTTTTACGTGCAGGTTCGGGTTAAATTTTCTTTTTGTCTTTTTATTTGAGAAGGAAACACTGTTTCCTGTCATTGCCTTTTTTCCGGTCAGATCACAAATGCGTGCCATTGTATTTAATTTTTTAAGAGGCGCAAAGATACTATTATTTTTTAATTAACAAGCCTTTTTGCCTGATTTTTCACGATTGTAATGTTGAAAAGCATTTTCCGGCTTTTTATTAGTTTTTAAATTAATTGACTGATTTTAACTAAATTAAGTCCAATAGAGCTTTTCTTAATAAATTCAATGCATGTTGACTGGCTTCCATTATCACCCGTTCCCGTACTCTTCCAAGGAGGAGTTTTCTTGTAATAATCTTAGAAGGTGTTGCGAGTGCTAACCAGACTGTTCCAACAGGTTTCTCTTGTGTTCCACCGCCCGGACCTGCAATTCCGGAGCAGGCGATTGCATAATCAGTAGAAAACTTTTTGCGGACATTTTCTGCCATTTTACTGACTGCTTCTTCACTCACCGCGCCATGGGTTTTAAAAATTTCAGGATCCAATTCAAGAAACTCTTCTTTGATCCGGTTGGCATAAGCGACAACTGATCCAATGTAATAATCTGAACTGCCGGGAACAGTGGTAATTTTATGGGCGATGTAGCCTCCGGTACAACTTTCGGCAGTGGCCAGTGTTTTACCTTTCTCTCTCAGAAGTTTGCCAACAATGGATTCGAGGGTTTCATCTTCGTAACCATATATATATTCATTGGCAATGGTTTTTAATTTTTCCACTTCCTGATCCAACTGATTTCGAAGGACATTTTCATCAGGACCATTCGCGGTGATCCGAAGCCTAACCATCCCCGGTGATGGCAAGTAAGCGAGTTTCATATGGGAAGCAAGATGATCTTCCCAGTCGGCGATAAGTTCTGATAAATTAGATTCTCCAATACCTTGAGTTAGAATTGTGCGGTGTTGGATTGGAGGGAGATTCAGAATGCTGACAAGTTTAGGGAGCACTCTATTTTCCATAATCCCTTTCATTTCATAGGGGACGCCAGGCATTGAAATAAAAATCTTCTCATCCACTTCAAACCACATTCCGGGAGCAGTTCCCCATTGGTTCAACAGAACTTCGCAATTTGACGGAACTTCAGCTTGCTTTCTATTGATTTCGGAAACATCCCGGCCTCGGGCTTTAAAAATTTCAGTGATCACTTCGAAGGAAGGAGCATCGAAGCGCAAGGAGGAATTGAAGTACTTGCAAAGGGTTACTTTAGTGATATCATCTTTTGTCGGACCCAGTCCACCGGTGATAAGAATAAGGTCGGCTCTCTTTTTGGCTTCGTCGAGAGCGTTCAGAATATGAATTGAATCATCACTAACGGAAGTGATTTGTTTTACCTTAACTCCAATTGCGTTGAGTTTTTGACCCATCCAGGCGCTATTGGTATCGATGACCTGGCCGATGAGGAGCTCGTCCCCTATCGTAATTATTTCAGCTATTTTCATCAGAATGAATAATTCTCAAGAATTTGAAGGAAGAGTGAAATCTTTTAACTGGCGGCAAAGATAGTTTGAAAGCCTTCACAGAGTTTTTTTATTCTTGTAAAATATTCAGTGGGTACTAATCGTCAGCTTTAACATATGACTCAGCCCAGAATATTCGCATATCCTATGATCCAGGAGCAAGATGAAACTATCCGGGAAGTCATTCAACAGAATGGAAAGAAACTCTTTGATTTTATCCGGAACCGCGTACGGGAACAGGAAGATGCTGAAGACATTTTTCAGGATGTTTTGTTTGAATTGACTACCGCTTACCGCATGATGCAGCCGATTGAGAAAATGGCAGCATGGCTGTATCGTGTGGCAAGAAATAAAATTACAGATCAATACCGTAAAAGCGCCCTGATCGTCTGGAAGATCAGGTTGTGTTTAGAAGAAATGACGATGACGATCAGTTGTTTCTTCACGACCTGATACGTTCTTCCTCACTGAGTCCGGACAAAGAATTTGATCAGGCGATGATCTGGGATGCGGTGGAACAAGCACTGGAAGAATTACCTCCGGAACAGAGGGATGTATTTGTAAAGCATGAGCTGGAAGGAATTCCATTTAATGAAATGGTTGAAACCTCTGGGTTGTCACTCAATACACTTCTCTCACGAAAGCGGTATGCCATCCTCCATTTGAGGGAACGGTTGAAGGGATTGTATGAGGAAATTATTAATTCCTGAGTTCAAGAAAACGTTAATTCTTAAAAAGAAAAAAATGAAAAAATATTGGTTTATTAAAATTGGGTTCTTTGTTGTCGCAGGTTTTTTAGTCCTCGGTTTAATTGTGATGGGGTTGTGGAATTGGCTGGTACCGGTTCTGTTTCATGGACCGATGATTGATTTCTTACAAGCAATCGGTTTGCTCGTTCTCAGTCGCATTTTGCTCCGTGGTTTCTGTGGGATGAAAGGTGCTGGAGCCGGTTGGAAACATTCCAGATGGAATGAATGGAAGGAAAAGATGGATAAAATGTCGCCGGATGAAAAAGAGCGGATGCGATCTTTGTGGCGCCAACGTTGTAATTGGTCCGGAGTAAAGCCCGGGAATCCATCCGGCGATCAAATGGAAAAGACACCGGAAACCTGAAAAAGAAGAATCAAGGGTACAGAAATTAACTGTACCCTTTTTCGTTAGCAAAATTGGCCTCATCTTTGCATTTCCTTTTTTCACAAGCCAAAACAATAAAAAATGCGTTCACTAAAATTAAGTTTCGGAATCCTCTTTCTCTTCCCGATTTTATCTTGTTCACAGGTAGATTTCAACAAAATCGGAAAAGATATTGACAAGAGTATTAATTCAGGAAAGCCACTCAGCAATCAGGAGATCATTGACGGATTAAAAGAAGCGCTGAATTTTGGAAGCAAGAATGCATCCACTTCTGCATCCAAGGTGGATGGCTATTTTAAGCATCCTGTTATTCGGATCCCTTTCCCTCCTGAAGCTGCTGCAATGGAAAGCAAACTTCGATCCTTGGGCATGAATAAGCAGGTCGATGATTTTATTCTCACTGTGAACAGAGCCGCTGAAGAAGCTGCAAAGCAATCTGCTCCAATATTTATTGATGCAGTAAAAGGAATGACGATTACTGATGGAATAAACATTTTGAGGGGAGCTGACACTGCCGCAACTGGATTTTTAAGGCAAAAAACTTCCGCACAATTACAATCGCGCTTCACACCGGTAGTACATTCAGCAACACAGAAAGTTGATGTCACCCGGTATTGGAATCCTTTAATCACCACCTATAATAAAATTCCTTTCGTCACTAAATTGAATCCGGATCTTGACGCCTACATCACTCAAAGAGCGCTGCAGGGATTGTTTTATCTTGTAGCACAAGAAGAAATAAAAATCAGGAAGGAGCCTTCTGCACGAGTCACTGCTTTACTGCAGAAAGTTTTTGGTAGCAAATAGTTCAAGATAAAGAAAAAGCCCTGTTCATTGAACAGGGCTTTTTCTTTAGGAAAATTAATAACCGACAGAAATTCGATCCGGGTCACCTTCCGAAGGGCGAACACTCATAACAGGTATTTTCGAATGGTTAATCACCTGCTGGGCAAAATTCCCCATGAACAAACCACTACTTTCCTGATCCGTCATAATGATGATGAGATCAGCATTCACCTGTGTTGAATAATCCATTGTGATGGAAGCTGTATTGTCGCCTTTGAAAATCTTCACGGTATGCGGAATCTCATGTTCCTCAAAATAATCCCGAACCTGGTGAATCTTCACTTCGAATTTACGTTGCATATCGATATCTGACATTGTCATAATACCGGCAATGTGAACGACAGAATTATAGTGCTTTGGCAATTTCCGCCGCCTGTTTCACTTTTTGACGTGAAGATGGCGAATTATCAACGGGAAGAACAATGTCTTTAAAGCCGATTTTCTTTGCATGAGTTTGAACTGAAACTACAGGGCATGGCGCACTCATCACAACTCTGTATGTATTGCTTCCGATCAGGAATTCCTGGAAGCCACTTACACCATGGGTTCCCATGATTATTAAATCAATATCGAGTTCTTCCGCTACAGCTACAATCTTTTTGTAGATGTTTCCCATTTCAGTTCTGTAGAAAACAGCCATCCCACTGTCATGGTGTAATTTTTCAGACAATTGTTTCAGTTTTTCATTGGCTGATGATTCAATTTTTGATTCAAATTCAGATTGTGATTTACTAAATGCATTACTGATTGCAGATGTGAAGGAATAGGATTCAATCACATGCAAAAGGTGAAGATCAGCCTTGTGTAATTTAGCCATAAAGACGGCATGCTCCAGGGCCAGTTCAGCTGTTTCCGAAAAATCAAAAGGTATCAGAAGCTTTTTGATTAGGAATTTTTTGTTCATGGCTAATACTGTTTAGGTGAAATTAGTATTCAAATGCAGATATGGTCAGGTCCTTCTTTTCCTTTGGCTTTATACTGATTACAGGAATATCGGTTCCATTAATGATTTCTTGTGCTGATGAACTGATAAACATTATGTCAGACCAGGTCAATTCTTCCTGCGTCATGATCATTACCAAATCTGCTTTAATTTTTTTCGAGTACTGAATTACTTCTTCAGGGATATCGCTTCCATGCAGAAATTCCATTGTGCAAGGAATGGATTCTTTTTCAACATAATCATATACTTGTTGCATCTGTCTCTTGAGTTTGTTGACAATAAATTCGTCATCGGTATTCAAAACAGTCACAAGGTGTATAATTGACCCGAACAATTGGGCAAATTCAATAGCATGCCTTACCTTTTCTTTTGTTTCTTTTGACAAATCCAATGGTACAACAATATTCTTGCAACCCGGACGATGTTTTTTGCCTTTAATTGTAATTACCGGACAGGGAGATTCACGAATCACTCGAAGAGCGTTGGATCCAATGAATTTTTTTAGACCCATGCTACCATTTGTTCCCATGATAATGAAGGAACATTTAAGTTTTTTAGCGGCTTTCTGAATTTCTTCATAAACTTTCCCGCTGACAACCAATGTGAAAACCCTCACTCCCACTTTTTCGGTTGTTTCATGGGCCAGTTTTTCCAATTCCTTCTGGATTTTCTTTTCCAGAGTTTTGTCTTCCTTTTTCTGAAAAAAAGGCAAATAATAGGTATCGTCAATTACATTTATAAGTGTAATGTCAGCCTTTGTAAGACGGGCAAGGTTGTAAGACTGTCCTAATGCAATGAATGATTGTTCAGAAAAATCAATGGGTACGAGAATGTGGTTTCTGAAACTCGCCATAAACAGGAAATAAGTTTTATTATTGTGAGCAAATTTAACGGAATCCTTAACATGAGCAAAATACCAGAATCAGAACTTATCCTCAATCCCGATTTTAGTGTTTATCATCTGAATTTATTGCCTGAAGACATATCGGATACTGTTATCAATGTAGGTGATCCTGATAGAGTTGCTTTGGTTTCTAAATTCTTTGATAAAATTGAAACGAAGAAACAAAAGCGTGAATTCGTTACACATACAGGAATGTATAAAGGTAAAAGAATCACCGTTATATCCACCGGTATCGGAACAGATAATATTGATATTGTTTACAATGAGTTGGATGCCCTTGTCAATATCAATCTGAGAGAAAGAACGATCAAAGAAAAACTTAGCTCATTGAATCTCATTCGAATAGGAACTTCCGGTTCTCTCCAGGAAGAAATTCCGGTTGATGGTTTTGTTTTTTCCTCATTTGGTATGGGTTTAGACGGCCTTTTGAATTTTTATAAACTGATGAACGATGCTGAAGAACAAGATATTGTAGTTGCATTCAGAAAGCATTACCCAAATCATGGAATTTTACCACAATCCTACATTGCACGGTGTTCGGAAAAACTGGAGAATGCTTTAAGTGAAGGGATGTTCAAAGGTATTACAGCAAGTTGTTCGGGTTTTTATGCTCCCCAAGGAAGAATCCTGCGCTACGAACTGGCTCGTCCGGATTTTATACCTACATTAAATAGTTTCAAACACGGAAATCACCGGATCACGAATTTTGAAATGGAAACCGGTGCCATGTATGGACTGGCAAAAATCCTGGGACACCATTGTTGTTCCATCAACGCGATAGTTGCCAACAGGATCAATAACAAGCACACACACAAGGGAGAAGAAACGATGAATAATCTAATCGAAACAGTGTTGGATCGATTAGCTAAGATGGGTTGATTTTTTCCTGAAATCAGAGTTTTTGAAACTTGGAAAAGCTTGTTCCTTGATCAGAATTCAGTTCGAGGATATACAAGCCTTTGCTCAGATCACCAACAGGAACCAAAACATCCTTTGATCCGAGTGAAACAGGAATTGATTCATACAGAATTTGCCCGCTCATGTTCATGATCCTGATTCGGAGAACCTTACTAGAACTGGAAGTGATCATTAGTTGATCAATACATGGATTTGGACTGAGTTGAAAATTCGGGACATCAGATCCTTCCTGAATCGAGCTATTAATTAAAGAAAGTTGGAAATTAATGGTTGTAAGAATTCCATGATCCAGATTCACTCCGGAAATAGTTTTCGAATTGTAGCCTGATTTTGAACACGTAATTGTGTAAGTGCCTGAATCGGCAATTCCGGTTTTGTATTCTCCACTTGCATTGCTGATTTGATTCACAGATGTTCCAATGATAGCAACCGTTGCACCATTGATAATGATTCCCGTGCTGCTATCAGTGACCATACCTTCCAGGTAACATGCTCTCTTGTATTCCGGCTGAAGAATGTACAATGTTCCGCTGTTCATATCTGTGGCTACCATAATTCCGGATGAGAAATATGGATCAGCATCCCAGCACAATGAAGTGCCTGTGGGAAAGTTGCCAACTTCGATCAAATTTGCAGGTCTAAGTCCATCGACAATCGTGACCTGACTTCCATAACTTGGATTAATAAGAAAATCATTAAAGACTCTTACGTTGTGAACTTCGTTAGCTGGTAAATTGATAGTGAAATATTCATCCAACTTCTCAATATTGGATAAATCTGAAATATTGTATGAAGCCAGGGGTTGATTTGGATGCTCATCTGTCGTGTAAATAGTTTGCCCGTCATCGCTCAACCAGGTGTTGTGATTGAAAAGGCCGGGAGTTTGTTGTGTTGCCAATAAAACCGGTGCTGATTTATCAGAGATATTGTAAACCGAAAACTGACCTGCATGAATGTCGCTCGTGTAAATAGTATCACCGCGAACATAACTATCATGACAGTAATTCATCGTAATAGCACCTGTGTAAAGTGGATTCCAAGGATCAGAAACATCACAGATTAATACTCCTGTACCCAGACCGGTGATATTGTGACCATTGATGTACACATAATTTCCTGCGGTTGTAACAGTATGGGCTTTTCTGAGCTGACCCAGAATATCTCCGTCACCGGTATAAAATTTATAGGGTACACTATCCGGTAAGTAACGAAGGTCAATAATTTGCAATCCGTTTTTTACATTGGAGGTATCAATGCCTTCACTCACTGCATAAGCAAAATCTCCAATTACTTTTACTTCATGCCATAAATTGCTTACACCCGGTAATTGAAAGAGATTTACAGGCAATGCAGGATTGGTTACATCAACGATCACTATTCCACGTGAGGCTCCTACCAAAGCATATGCATGACCGTTTCCATCCTCATAATGCCAGCAACCGGCAAGTGACTGTCCGGGGAAAGTCAGTGTTGAGAGCAAGCTAAGGTTCTTAGGAATTTGTGAAGTACAAATGCTAATTCCAAAACTATAGACAAAAAACAAGAATGAAATCCGGAATGACATTTTATTATAGATTAATTGATGATGAATTTTCCGGAATGAATTTGTTTGCCTTCTTCCAATATCCGGTAGAAATATACACCTACAGTGAGTTCTTCTTTTTCAATTGTTAGAATGTTCGAAGTAGTTGAGTTTACGTGCTTCACTTCTTTTCCCAACACATCCGTGATAATCAAATCCCAGGAAGCGTTCTTCCTGATACTGTTGTAAACAATACTTGCCGAATTGGAAAAAGGATTTGGATAAACATACGAAAGTGCAGAATTTACCAAATCCGGTAATCCAACTGTGATATCATACCTGAGTACGGCCAGATCTTTCTGGTTAAGCCCTGGAGCTTCCACATATCCACACAACCACATTGAAGTTCCACGCAGTGCTATTGAATTCACAGCATCATCGCCATTCCCCGGTCCGTCATAGTCCGCCACAAAAGTTTGAATTCCCTGATCATTGTATCGAACGGTAACCCAGTTGTGGTTGGTCCTGCCACCACTTGTATCTGTTTCCGATGTTCCTGTTACAAAAACATCACCCACTGCATTTGTAAGAACGGCTGAGGGTACATCATCACCATTGATCGGGCTGTTGTATTCCGGCGGAGTTAACCAAAGCTGGGTTAGATTTTGATCAAATTTAATTGTCAAATAATTGTAATTGCTGTGCAATGGATCAAGATCAACATCGGTTTTCAGAACAACAATGATGTTATCAGAGTTATAATGTGCAATTAATTGTGCAACATCATTTCCAAGTCCCAATCCGTCATAACCAAAGAAACCTACCTGATTTCCTGCAGCATCAATTTTTACAACGACAGCATCATCAGTGGCAGTACCGGAACCGGTTTGACTGTACCCTGCAACGAAAACCGCGTCATTATTGTCGACGACCATATCGAGCGGACGGTCATCATTTGAAAAAGGTCCGTTGTAAGTTGCAGGTGTTGCCCAAATCGGTGTTCCAGTCACCTGATCATATTTGATCACAACAAAATCATCATCATTTAATTTTTCCATGCGGCCACACACCAGCACATGACCACTGTTGTCAAGAATTATTTTGGAGGGCTCATCACGCAGATTACCGATTCCGTTGTATCGTTGTAACCATTGTTGGCTGCCATTCGTGTTGTATTTAATTGTAACAATATCATTGTTGTCAATCGTATCGTTTGGATCGCTGTCACTCCTGCCGGTGATATAAACATTACCTGCTGCATCCACAATCATTGATTCGACTTTATCAGATTGATTGGCTGAAAAATTATACGTTCGTGTCCAAACTGTATCACAGGAATTCGGATTCCATTTCATTGTAAAGAAATCGCTCTTTTGGTTTGTTTCTTTGGTATAACCGGAAGCGTAAATATTTCCACTTGCATCCTGTCCAACAGCGGTCAACTCATCATCATCACTTTTGGTTCCATTGTACACAAAAGTACAAATGGTATCTCCGGAGTTGTCCATGGCCACAAGGCAGATATCTCTGTTATGATCTTCTCTGTATGTATAGCCTCCAACGTAGACATGATCATTATTATCTATCACCATCGAGCGACCGCTTTCCGAAAAATCACCGTCACCATTGAGATGTTTCATAAATACTGTATTTCCTGCCAGATCATATTTCAGAATCACTGCATCCTTTTGAGTGCTCACATAATCAGCTCCACCGACAATATAAACAAAGGTGTTATCGCTGACGATGCCATACGGGATATCTCCTCCACCGGGGCGTGTTCCCGCAACTGAATTCAACCATACTTGTGTACCGGCTGAATTGTACATCACTGTCATGATATCAAAATCTGTCAGCAATGGATCAGGATTCAAATCTGATTTTCCGGTGACAAAAACATTACCGGCGGCATCCGTGGTGATGTCAGCAGGAATATCGTACTGGAGAGATGTGCTTCCAACAATCCTTGACCATTGCAGAACACCGGAAGCATTGTATTTTATTGTAGAGAAGTCATAATCGGTAATTGCAGAATTATCCGCATCCGTCTGACCGCATACATAAACATTATCGTTTAAATCCACAGTGATGGCAATAGCGCGGTCGTTTTGATTGTAAGCACTATTCCATCCTTTCGTCCATTGAAGAGTTCCGGCAACACTGTATTTAATCGTACGGATATCATCATTACTACCATTATCACTTCTTCCTGATACAATAATTGAACCTCCATGATCGACCACTAAGGCTGTTCCACGGTCAGTTCCATTGCCACTGTTGTAAATTTGCGACCAGAGTTGTGAACCCGTCGTACCGTTATATTTTAAAGTAACGTAATCGTCGTCGCTTCCATTGGAGGATCGACCGGTGACATACACATCTCCTAATGCATCAATTCCCATTTTTGCAACTTCATCTTTTCCATTCGGGGCGGTTGGTCTTGAATATTGGGCTTGCCACAATACATTGCCATTTAAAGGATTAAATTTAATGGTGATGTAGTCGCTACTGCCAGAAGTTGTGTCCGGTTCAGCATTTCCTGTCACAAAAACATTACCGTTACCATCAACAGCGATGTCCACAGGAATATCATCGAATGAAGCAGAACTGTTCCATGTTGTGTCCCAGAGTCTGACACCTGCAGAGTTGTATTTCAACAGCATGATATCATTCTGGGTACCTCCTCCATCACTAAAACCAGTTACATATACATTACCTGCAACATCAAGTGCAACAGTTACACCCTCATCATCGAAGCTACCTTTTCCGTTTTTTGTTCTCCACCACAGTGTGTCACCGTTTGAATCGAATTTTACAGTGAGGACATCCCGATAATTACCTTGTTTTACGGTATAGCCGACAGCGACATAATTTCCTGAGCCATCCGGAACAATTTTGTTAAATCTTTCGGAATTATCACCATTTCCGGTATAAAAACGATCCCATAATAAGGTAGGAGATTGGGCAGAAGAGTTTGAATGAAAAAGAAAAAGGAATAAGCTGCAGAGTAGTATGGCTCGTTTCATAGTTGAACGCTGATAGAGATTGAATTATTGGGGGTGAAATTGTAATGTTAAAATAGTATTACAAAGATAACAAACTATCTCTCAATGAGTGCCATCGGCTTGTCAACATTACCCTGTACCCATGAAAGGTTAAAATGGACAGGTGCCTCTCAAAGCCTTATTGGCAGAAGGTTACAGGTTTTGCAAAAAAAAGATCAAGAAGCTTCCAACAATCTTATGTTGAAAATTCAGGGCGATGGGAAGTATCTTTTGGCTGTGAGGTCAGTTAAACCGAGAACAAAATAATCATATGAACCGCACTGAGATTGATGCCCTGATCCGCTTATTGGACGATAGTGATTCTGAAATTTTTCAACATATTCAGGATAAACTCATTCACTACGGAAAGGATGTGATTCCAATTCTGGAAAACGCGTGGAGCAGTTCGATGGATGCCATTATGCAGCAGCGAATTGAGAGCATAATCCACCGAATCCAGTTTGAAGACCTGCAACATGAATTGCGAGTATGGGCACATTCGGGTTCTCGTGAAATGATCAAAGGTGCGATTCTGGTTGCGAGATATCAATATCCGGAACTTCAGGAAGAAACGATTCAGCGCCAGCTGGATAAAATGCGGAAAGATGCCTGGCTTGAGATGAATGATGATCTCACTGCGATGGAACAGGTAAAAGTCCTGAACAAAATTTTCTTTGATATTCACGGGTTCAGTGGAAATACTCAGAATTACCATGCTCCACAGAATTCGTATATCAACATCGCACTCGAAACCAGGAAAGGAAATCCATTGATGTTATCCCTACTCTATCTTGAAATTGCGAGAAGTGCAGGAGTTCCGGTTTATGGAGTGAATCTCCCGGAACATTTTGTTTTGTGTTACAATGATGAATTGAATGACCCGGTGTCCATTAATGATCATTCTAAAATTTTATTCTATATCAATCCTTTCAGCAAGGGCGATATTTTTAATCGCAAGGAGATTGACACTTTTTTACAGCAATTAAAGATTCCTCAGGAGAATAGTTATTACGAACCTTGCTCAAGCAAAGACATGATTCAAAGACTAATCCGGAATCTGATGAATTCCTATCACAAACTTGGTTTCATGGATAAAGTTGAGGAGTTGCAACAATTGATGAGGGCAACGTTGTGAGCCACGGTTTAAGGTTTAAAGTTCAAGGTTCAAAGTTGGTTTCGGGTTCCGAGTTCCGGGTTCAGTGTTCTGTGTTTAGAAAGTTGTGAGCATAATTCATAATTCTTAATTCATAATTCTTAATTCATAATTCTTAATTCTTAATTCAAATGTGCGTTTTCGAAAACTGAATTTCGTAAAGATGCTTGTACATTCCATTTTTACGAAGTAATTCCTGGTGATTTCCCTCTTCCATCTTTTCACCGTGATCCATGACGATAATTTTATCAGCATTCTGGATGGTTGCGAGGCGGTGCGCAATTACAATTGATGTTCGGTTTTTTGTTAATTGTTGAGTTGCTTCCTGGATGAGTTCTTCCGATTCCGAATCGATGGAGGATGTTGCTTCATCAAGGATCAAAATTCGGGGGCTAAACACATAGGCTCTGATGAATGAGATTAATTGGCGTTGACCAACACTAAGCATCGCTCCTCTTTCCATAACATTGAAATGGTACTGTCCTGGCAACTTTTCAATGAATCGATGTGCACCCACTGCTTTTGCTGCTTCAACGATCTGATCCATGGTAATGGAAGGATCCCGAAGAGAAATATTATTGGCAATTGTATCTGAAAAAAGAAAGACATCCTGAAGCACAATGGCAATTTTTCTTCTGAGTGAATCCAATGTATAATCGCGAATATTTATATCATCGATTAAGATATTCCCTTTTTGAAATTCGTATAAGCGGCCGACAAGGTTAATGATTGAAGATTTTCCTGCTCCCGTAGCTCCAACCAAGGCAAGGGTTTTTCCGGGTTCGACTGTGAAATTTATATTTTTAAGAACCCATTCCGGATTTTGGGGATTTCCATTTTCTTGTTTTTCCTGTAGGTCAGCATATGAAAACCATACATTTTCAAACACTATTTTACCTTTTAAATCGTTTGCATTAACTTTTCCTTCATCCGGTATGAATTCATTTGTATCCAGAACTTTGAAAACTCTTTCGCTGCTAACCATTCCCATTTGCAGGGTGTTGAATTTATCAGCAAGCTCACGTATCGGCCGAAAGAGCATACTGATGTACATAATGAAAGCAATTACATTTCCCAGGGAAACATGTTCCTGGACAACACCTTTGGAACCCCACCAAACCAGCAATCCGATTGATGTTGCAGTCAATAACTCCACGACAGGGAAGAATATTGAATAATACCACACAGAGCGAATATGTGCTTTCATGTGCTTCTGATTGATTGCTTCGAAGCGTTTCATTTCTTCTTTTTCACGGTTGAAAATCTGTACGATATTCATTCCTGTGATATGCTCCTGAACAAAAGTATTGAGCGCCGCAACCTGGGTACGCACATCCCGAAAAGCTTCTTTGATTCCCTTTTGAAAAACACGGGTTGCCAGTACCAACAATGGCATGGTAGACAAACTGATCAAAGCAAGCCGCCAATCAATAACAAACATGAAAACAACGATGACAATCAATTGCAAAAGATCTCCAAAAATTACAATGAGTCCTTCACTAAAAATATCTGCAATTGTTTCGAGGTCACTAATGGTGCGGGTTACAAGAGTTCCGATTGGTGTGTTGTCAAAATATTTCAATCGTAAGCGGGAAATATGATTGAATAATTTTACCCGGAGATCTTTGATCACAACCTGTCCGATCCAGTTCGTGAGGAAGGTGTGATAATATTGAACCAGACTTTGAAGGAGTAACAAACCTATCATCAACAATGTCATGTTGATCAAGCCCTGTTCATTGGGATGCAGGATGTAATGATCCACTGTGTATTGAACAAGAATTGGTCTGACCGGAGATAGTACAGCCAGGAAAAGTGTGAGACCAACACTAATTACAAATGGCTTTTTGTAAGGTAGCGTGAATCGATAAATCCTTTTGAGGATAGGGAAATCGAACGCTTTACCACTTACATTTTGCTTTGCCATTGTTCAGGGTATCAAATAGGGATAGATCACCCGAACCAAAGAAAGGCCTTCTGCAGGAACTGAAAATCCTGCTTCTTTCCGGTCTTTGCTGTTCAGAATTTTACGGAATTGTTCTTCTGACAATTTTCCACGGCCTGCCTGCACTAAAGTCCCGACAATCGCCCGAACCATGTTTCGTAGAAAACGATCCGCAGCAATTGTAAATACTGTATTCCCATTGTCTGATTTCCAATTGGCAGAAGTAATTTTACAAATGTTTGTCAGATTTTGGGTGCCGGTTTTTGAAAAACAGGAGAAGTCATTATATTCCATCAATACAGAGGACAATTCATTCATTTTATCAGCATCGAGATCATAGGGGTAAAATGCTGAATAATGATTTTGAAATGGATCCTTTAATTTATGCAAATGATATTCGTAAGTACGGGAACTTGCATCGTAGCGAGCGTGGGCTTTGGCATGAAGAGGATAAATTTTTTGAAGAGAAATATCCTTTGGAAGAATACAATTTAACTGATGCAATGCATCTTCCAGGTTCAGAGCGTCTGATTCATAATCGAAATGAACAAAAAACTCACGTGCATGGACTCCGGTATCTGTTCGTCCGCAACCCGTTGTTTCCACAGGTTGTCTCAACACTGTGTTGAGAGCAGCATTGAGTTCGGCTTGAACAGAGTGGGCATTTTTCTGTATTTGCCATCCATGATAATCAGTACCATCGAAAGAAAGTTGAATAAAATAGCGCACGTTTGAATGGATCCTGGGTGTAAAAATACATCTTCCTTCTCAAATTATTGAGGATATTCAATCCGGGCGTGGTACATACTACCAAGCATTTTCTTGAAGATCTTTTTAATTTCACTGATATCTTTCAGCGTAATCGGAGCATTCACGAATTGATTTTGCTCGATCTGATGTTCAATGATAGAGTCCACAAGATGGTTAATGGATTCGGGATCTGCATGTTTCAGGCTTCTGCTGGCTGCTTCAACAGAATCAGCCATCATGAGAACAGCTGTTTCTTTTGAAAAAGGAAGCGGTCCGGGATAGCGGAAAAGATCTTCATCAGGTACCTTTTCCGGAAAATTTTTAAGATAAGATTGATAGAAATATTGCAACAAAGATGTTCCGTGATGTGTCCTGATGAAATCGATAATCTGATCCGGAATGTTATGCTTTTTTGCTTTTTCTACTCCCCGAATAACATGACTTTTAATAATTCTTGCACTCTCTTCAAAGGAAAGATCATCGTGAGGATTGATTCGGGAATTCTGATTTTCAATAAAATAGACAGCCATGTCCATTTTTCCGATGTCATGGTACATAGCTCCAGCCCTTACCAGGAGAGGGTTCCCTCCTATTTTAAATATTGCTGCTTCTGCAAGATTGGAAACTTGCAAAGAATGTTGAAATGTTCCAGGAGCTTTCAGTGAAAGTTCCCGCAATACTTTTGAATTGGAATCTGCAAGTTCCATCAGCGAAACATCCGAAAGAAATCCGAAAGCCTTCTCGAAAATGAAGATGAGAGGAAAGGCAAATAATGTTATTACAGAATTACCGAGAAACCATTTCAGGTTCATCCAATCGATGGTCCTGAAATTTGCTTCATGCAGAATTGTCACCCCAATAAATGCGACGGCATAAGAAAGAAAAATCATCAATACTGAAATGAAAAACTGCACCCTCCTGCTCATGCTTACAATACTGAAAATTGCCACCATCCCTGCGATGGTTTGTATAAACATGAATTCGAATCCACTCGGAGCTTCAAAACCAATAATCAAGAGCGTAACAATATGAGTAAAGAGTGCTGTCCTTGTGTCATAAAAAGCCCTGACAATAATCGGAAGGATGCAAACCGGTACCAGGTACATATCAAATACATTGACTTTTCTCGCCCACAAAAACATATAGGTGATCAGAAGCATCAGAAGCATTAATAAAATGATTCTTGAATTATCGTCATAAATTTCTCTTCTGAACAAATACAAAAAGAGCATCAACATTGTCATGGCGAGAGAAACAAGAATAAAGTGACCCAGGAACATCATCCAGCGGGATGAACCTGTAAATTCCTGATTCTTCATTTCACTCTTCAGGCTTTCCAGTTTTTGAAATTTCTGATCATCGACAACTTCGCCTTTAAGAATGACTACTTCATCTTTTTGAACCAAGCCGAGGTTGAGGGAAATCTTATCCAGCAGCTGTTTGGTCCATTGTCGTGTAGCCTGGTCATCGTAAACAATATTATGGGACAGTGCATTTTCAAGAAGCGGCTCCAGCAGGTTTTTATCTGCCTGGGAAATTTTATCCAACTCATCATTGATAAACTGGAAGGCAGACTGAATCGTAAAAAAGGATTTAAGATTTTTTTCTTCCGCAACCTTGTCTCTCACCACCGTAATCATCCCATCCGGGTTATTCAGTGGGCTTTGTTCATTCATGAGTATGATACCCTGATCATATGTCATTTCAAGAATGTGTGAACCAATTTCAAATTGCAGGTTCTTTAATTTCTCGAGTTGATCATTTTCTTTTTTAGATCGTGCCGTGGTGTTGTATTTTTTTTGCCAAACCTCTGTTAATTCATTATTGAAACTGTATTTTTTTTCTTCCGAAAGATTTTTGTTGAATTTGTAGAAAGGATGAGCATTTTGCATCACGGAAGCACGTTCCGTATTTAATTCCTCTTCGGTTTTATTGATGGCAAAGTCAAATGGCGCCATCATGTTCTCGTAGGCCCACGGCTTGCCTTTTTGATAGGTATAATTAAATTGGGTTTCCTTTGGCAAAGCCACCACAATCAGAATGATTGCTGTGAGCACCAACACATATTTGAAAACATTTTCATGCTGGTTCGACAAACGGATAAAATAATTCTTCATAGGTTGTTTTTGCTTGAATCAGAAGCTGTTGCGAATGTGGTGGATTTTGGGTACTGAACTTCTATTCTCATGGAATAATATCAACAAATGATGGCTGACAGAATCTGACCAATTGGAGAGGCTTTCAAGATTGTCTGGTTAAAATCCGTTCGAAATGGCTAAATTGCAGCCGATTTTAAACGAATTCATTCTTCAAAATTAATCAAAAATGAAAGAAGTGTATATAGTATCAGCGGTAAGAACCCCAATCGGTAATTTTGGCGGAGCATTGTCTTCGATGACAGCTACTCAACTTGGCGCACATGCAATTAAAGCAGCACTGGAAAGGATTAAGCTTTCTCCTGCTGAAATTCAGGAAGTGTACATGGGAAATGTATTGTCGGCAGGAGTCGGACAAGCTCCAGTGACTCAGGCTTCTACCTGGGCAGGAATTCCGAATACAGTTCCGGGAACTACGATTAATAAAGTTTGCGCTTCCGGAATGAAGGCGATTGCATTGGCGGCAGAATCAATTCTTCTGGGCGACAATGATTGTGTTGTTGTCGGAGGGATGGAAAGCATGAGTAATGTGCCTTTCTATCTGGATAAAGCCAGAACCGGTTACAAGTTGGGAAATGCAACAATGGTTGACGGTTTGGTCAAGGATGGTCTGTGGGATGTTTACAAAGACTATCACATGGGAAGTGCAGCGGAACTTTGCGCAACAGAATGTAAAATTTCAAGAGAGGAACAAGATGCATATGCTCTGGAATCGTATAGACGTTCAAAAGAGGCATATGAAAAAGGTTTGTTCAAAAATGAGATATCTCCGATTAGTATTGCCGTTAAAGGAAAAGATGCCCTGGTAATTTCTGAAGATGAGGAATACAAAAATCTTCGTGCCGACAAGGTACCAACTCTAAAACCGGCATTTCAAAAAGATGGAACTGTTACGGCAGCGAATGCATCCAAGTTGAATGATGGAGCAGCTGCTCTAGTGTTGATGAGCAAAGAGAAAGCAGATGCACTCGGTATTAAGCCAATTGCAAAAATCTTAAGCTACGCCGATGCACAACAGGCTCCGGAATGGTTTACCACTACTCCGGCAAAAGCCCTTCCAAAAGCGATTCAAAAAGCAGGAATTAAAGCTGATCAAATTGATTTTTATGAAATCAATGAAGCATTCTCAGTTGTGGCTATTGCCAACAATCAATTGATGAAACTCGATCCGGCTAAAGTGAACGTACATGGTGGAGCTGTCTCTCTCGGTCATCCGCTTGGCGCATCCGGAGCACGAATTATTGTCACCCTCATTAACGTCCTTCAACAACATGGTGGAAAAATTGGTGCTGCCGGTATTTGTAACGGCGGTGGTGGAGCCAGTGCTATGGTAATTGAACTTTGTTGAGAAAAGAATTCCGAATCTTCATACAAAATTGAAGCATCCGCAGTCTTTAAGAAATTTTTTTCGAAAAAATTAAGATGCTTAGAATGTTTTACTTATCGCTATCAATAAATAGCATCAATTTGTTCATGAACAAGTAGAAGCATTGACAAATTATTAAAGCAGAGTCCGGAATTTAAGTAAAATATGCAAGAAGAATCACGTTGAACAATGAAACTGTAAAAAAAAGGCTGAATTCAATCTGGAATTCAGCCTTTTTTATTTAGATTCGTACTATGTTCGCATATTGTGCTTTGAGTGTAATACCCGTTCGCAAAGATCCAAATGACCGTAGTGAAATGGTTACCCAATTACTTTTTGGGGAACGCGTTGAAGTCATTGATAAACAGGACAACTGGAGGAAAGTCAAATTAGCATTTGACGGTTACACAGGATGGGTTGATAAAAAGCAACTCGTGGAATTGGAACTTTCTGAATACTCCAGACTTGAAGCAATGCCTCCCTCCTTGAGCATGGACATTGTGCAATTGGTTGTTCTCAATTCACATCAAGTCGTTCCGGTTGTATTGGGAAGTAGTTTGACCGGCTTTAATCAAAAGAAATTCAATTTCGGTGGAACTGAATTTTTGTACGAAGGAAATGTTTCCACTTTTATTAAACCGGATGCATCCTTGTTACTTGAACATGCATATATGTATTTGAATTCTCCTTATTTATGGGGAGGGCGTTCTCCTTTTGGTATTGATTGTTCAGGTTTTACTCAAATGGCTTACAAACTATGCGGCATTTCCATTAAACGCGACGCGAATCAGCAGGCAGAAAATGGAACTCTTATCAATCTCGTTGAAGAAGCAAATCCAGGGGACCTTGCTTTTTTTGATAATGCTGAAGGAAAGATTACTCACGTTGGATTTGTACTTCCTAACAAAATGATCTTACATGCTTCCGGCCGAGTCCGTATTGATAAGCTTGATCATCAGGGAATCTTTAATCAGGAAGTAAATACTTATACCCACAATCTTCGATTGATCAGAAGGATATTATGATAAACCATCGAATTTGATTCAACGGGAACAGTTTTTATATTGACTTTCAGGAAACGTTATTAATAAATACATCAATTTTATTGCTAATTGAACATTATTTGCTTTAATTTTGACTTCTATTGTTTAACCAAAACCATATCATTATGAATTACAAACAACTACTTCGGGGAATCTTTGCTGCTGCTCTCCTGTTACAGTTTTTTTCTGTCTCAGCGCAGAATGCAGATCAAAAATGGAGCCTTGGATTACACGGTGCCATCATTGAACCCAAAACAAGTTTGGGTGATCAATTTTTTAAATTTACAATTAACAGTACCACTTTCGGTCAGGGACTTTCATTGAATCGTTATTTGAATAAATCTTTTGATCTGGGTCTTTTCGGACTCACGGGTAAAATGAGTCAGGAACTTGGAGCATACAATTATTCTGATCTCGTTTTTACAATGGATCTTCGTCTGCGCTACAAATTGTATAATGGGTACATCTTAAATGATGAAGCATGTATCGGACCTTACTTAACTGCAGGTGTAGGTGCGGCTCATGCAACAGTTGACGCTACAGGTGCTTCGGAAGGAAGACTGAAGGAAGGAATTAATCAACTGGATCTTTATGCTGGAGCAGGGATTCGTTTTCGTGTGAACGAATATGTGAGTATTGATTGGCAAACTGGCGTTCACATGCCTTCAGATAATACATGGGATGCGAATACAAATGGCGACAAAGATCAGTTCCTTGAGCATTCCCTCGGTTTGATATTGAATCTCGGCGAAGGAAAAGACAGCGATGGTGACGGAGTTTCAGATCGTCATGATAAATGTCCAAATACTCCGGCCGGAGTAAAAGTAAACGAAGATGATGGTTGCCCTCTTGATCGCGATAAAGACGGCGTTGCAGATTATCAGGATGAATGTCCGGATGTTGCAGGTGTACCAGCTTTGAAAGGTTGTCCAGACAAAGATAATGATGGAGTTGCTGATAAAGACGATCGTTGTCCGGATGCACCGGGACTTATGAATCTTGGTGGCTGCCCGGATGCAGATGCGGATGGTGTTGCAGATCTCGATGATAAATGTCCTGAAACAAAAGCCGGTTACAAAGTAGATGCTACAGGCTGTCCAATGGATAGCGATGGTGATGGTGTTGTAAATGAAGAAGACGATTGCCCTTCAATTAAAGGTCTCGCCTTCCTTAAAGGTTGTCCGGATGGTGACGGTGATGGAATTGCCGACAAGGATGATAAATGCCCTGCTGTAGCCGGAATAAAAGCAAACAACGGCTGTCCTGAAATTCCAAAAGAAATCGTTACACAGATCACTAAAATTGCTAGCAAGATCTTCTTTGAAACAGGAAGTGATAAATTGAAATCAGGGTCTAAAACTCAATTGGATGATCTTGCCGACATTTTATCAAAATATCCTGAAGCAAAACTTTCTGTTGAAGGACACACTGATAATACAGGAAATCCTGAAAAAAATGTACAGTTGTCACAGAAACGTTGTGAATCTGTGAAGAATTATCTTGTAAGCAAAGGAATTGATGCGAACCGACTCAGTGCAACAGGTTATGGTGATACAAAACCAATTGCAGACAACAAAACTGCTGATGGTCGTGCAAAGAATCGCCGTGTTGAATTGAAAACTCAGTACTGATCCATTGTAGGAAACACTTCAAATAAAAAATCCCCATTGCATTGCAATGGGGATTTTTTATTTGATAATTCAACCTTCACTCCTGCTCATGATAATCTGTTTCTTCCGGCTTCTCGGTAATTTTCATTTCGGATTCCATTGCTTCTTTATTCTGTTCATCCAGTGTCCAGTGGTCTGAAGAAGAAGTTTTCAACCACACCTTTCCTGACTTTCTGAATATTTCTATATGAAGTCCGATTTGTTCTCTTGCGTTCTTCTCCACTTCAGCGACAGACATTAGCCCATTCAAATGCAAAGGAGTACTATTTTGTATGTCCGTAACATCCATGATTCTTTTCGAAGAGTCAATGATATCTGCCTTCGAATATCCCTTTGAGTCTTTCGGTTTAATGGTAAAGAAATTGATTTTTAGATAGGGAAATCGTTTACTGAATTCACTTTGAATTTCTTCAATTTTTTTTCCGGGAATAATTTCGATGTTCATATGTTAAGTTGTTATAATGCATTAAAGGTTGTTCCGAATTCTATAAAGTCGGTTCCAGACTTACACTTAATTATAAGTATACACCGAATGAAATAAAATGATGCCAGTCATAAAAGTGAATTCATCATAATCAAGAGACAATTTGTCGTGAGTAGTGGCAGAAATCAGACAAATTGATAGTAAATATTGTAAAAATCAATCTGGATAGTTCTTTGATAAAGGCAGACCAAATACGTAATCATGAATCTCAGCAACTTCACTATTAAATCTCAGGAATCCATTCAGGAGGCACAGCAGCATGCAGAAAAACTAGGTCAGCAAGCTATTGAGCCTGTTCATTTGTTACAGGGAATGATGCTTGTAGATGAAAATGTGATTCCTTTTATCCTGAAGAAAGTCAATGCTTCTCCCGATAAAATAAATTCTCTGATGACTTCTCTGGCGGAAAGTTTGCCAAAAGTGAGTGGCGGACAACAATACCTTGGGGAAGCTGCTAATAAAATATTGCAGAATGCTGTTTCACTTGCAAAAACTTTCGGTGATGAATTTGTTTCACTCGAACATATTTTTCTTTCAATTGTGAGTTCTAAAGACAAAGTCGGACAGCTTTTGCGCAATGAAGGAATTACTGAGAAAGATACAAAGGCAGCAATCCTTGAATTGAGGAAAGGGAATAAAGTAAATAGTGTAACGGCAGAAGACACTTATAACTCACTTAGTAAATATGCCAAAAACCTCAATGAACTTGCCAGGCAGGGAAAATTGGATCCGGTGATCGGACGTGATGAGGAAATTCGTCGAGTACTTCAAATTCTGTCGAGACGCACCAAGAACAACCCTATTCTTATTGGTGAGCCGGGAGTTGGAAAAACTGCGATTGCAGAAGGACTTGCCCATCGGATCATTAACGGTGATGTTCCCGAAAATTTGAAGAGTAAGCAAATCTTTTCCCTTGATATGGGTTCATTGATAGCAGGTGCTAAATACAAAGGTGAATTCGAAGAAAGGTTAAAGTCAGTGATTCGAGAGGTCATCAATGCAGAAGGAGATATTGTATTGTTTATCGATGAAATCCATACCCTTGTGGGTGCCGGTGCCGGTGAAGGTGCAATGGATGCAGCCAATATTCTAAAACCTGCTCTGGCACGAGGAGAATTAAGAGCAATCGGAGCCACTACCCTCGCTGAATACCAAAAATATATTGAGAAAGATAAGGCGCTGGAGAGACGTTTTCAAAAAGTCAATGTCGAGGAGCCAAATACAGAAGATGCGATATCCATACTACGGGGATTAAAAGAAAGATATGAAACACATCACAAAGTCAGGATCAAGGACGAAGCAATCATTGCTGCTGTGGAATTGAGTGAACGCTATATTTCAGACAGATTTCTTCCGGATAAAGCCATTGATTTAATGGATGAAGCAGCAGCAAAGTTACGCTTGGAAATTGATTCAGTCCCGGAAGAGTTGGATGAAATGAATCGCAAAGTGATGCAACTCGAAATTGAACGGGAGGCGATAAAGCGAGAAAAGGATCATCGAAAACTTGCTGAACTGAGTGAAGAAATCGCGAATCTGAATGAACAAAGAAGTCAGATTCGTGCAAAATGGGAAAGTGAAAGGGAAATTGTTCAAGGCATTCAGAACATCAAGGAAGCAATAGAAAATTTCAAAAATGAAGCCGAACAAGCTGAACGGGCGGGTGATTATGGCAAGGTAGCGGAAATACGTTATGGCAGGGTGCGCGAAGCGGAATCAAAATTACTGGAATTGGAAAAACAACTCGGCGTCATGCAATCTGAAAAAGCGCTGATCAAGGAGGAAGTAAGTTCAGAGGATATCGCTGGAGTTGTTTCCCGTTGGACTGGTATTCCTGTAACACGAATGTTACAAAGTGAAAGAGACAAACTTTTACATCTGGAAGAAGAATTACACAAACGTGTGGTTGGCCAGACAGAAGCCATTGGCGCATTATCAGATGCAGTTCGGAGAAGCCGTGCAGGTTTACAGGATATGAAAAAGCCTATTGGATCATTCATTTTCCTCGGTACAACAGGTGTTGGGAAAACAGAACTTGCAAAAGCCTTAGCTGAATTTCTCTTTAACGATGAAAATTCAATGACGCGCATTGATATGAGCGAGTACCAGGAGAAGCATACTGTTTCCAGGCTGATCGGCGCGCCTCCGGGATATGTTGGATATGATGAAGGTGGTCAGCTCACAGAAGCTGTTCGTCGTCGCCCCTACTCTGTTATCCTTCTCGACGAAATTGAAAAAGCCCATCCGGATGTATTTAATATTCTGTTGCAGGTTTTGGATGATGGACGATTGACAGATAATAAAGGACGAACAGCAAATTTCAAAAACACCATTATCATTATGACTTCGAATATCGGTTCACATCTGATTCAGGAGAGTTTTGATGAAATGAATGAATTGAATAAAGAAGAAGTTATCGCACAAACGAAAAACAAGGTTTTTGATTTGTTGAAAAAAACAATTCGTCCAGAATTTCTGAATCGTATTGATGAAATTATCATGTTTCAACCACTCACCAGGGATGAAGTGAGAAGCATTGTTGATTTGCAGTTCGGAATTCTAAAAAATATGTTGCTTCAAAACGACATCCGGATTACTGCAACTGAAAAGGCAATTGACTGGCTGGCTCAATTGGGTTATGATCCTCAATTTGGTGCACGACCTTTAAAGCGGGTCATGCAAAAGAAGGTTTTAAATGAACTTTCAAAGCAAATTCTCGCTGGAAAAGTTCAGAAGGATGATCAGATTGAGTTGGATATAGATAAGAAACATGAGTTTATTTTTAAAAGTTTGCCAAAACTTGTTGAAATCTGAGTACAGCAGAGTATTGGAATTAATGACAGCAGCCGGAGTAAACCGGCTGCTTTTTCATTTTTATTTGGTCTCATTGAACATGAATGATGTGTATCTTTGTTTGCACACAAGTAAAAATGCAGGCAATCTAAAATCAAACCCATGAAAAGAATATTCTTATTTATTGTGAGCTTCATTGTGTTTCAACAGAGCACATTTTCTCAATCCTGCTGTAGCCCAAGTGCAACACAAAAGTTTGGTCTAATGGCCATGAATACTTCTTTTGCTGCAGCTCATGAATCCCCGCTTCCTTTTACTTATGAGGCTGCCAATGGTTCAATGATTACGTACAAATGTCCGGATGGAACGATTGCAGGTGCATTCGAAGTCAAGGCGGTCAAAGCAAATAACAATTGGTTAATTGTAATTCATGAGTGGTGGGGATTAAATGACTACATCAAATGGGAAGTTGAAAAATTGCAAATCGATCTTGTGAATACCAATGTTTTGGCGATTGATCTTTATGATGGGAAAATTGCAGAAACGCCGGGTGTTGCTCAGGAATTGATGGGCGGATTAAAAGATGATCGCGCACGCCTGATCATTCAAGGAGCTTTAAATTACGTCGGTGTCAAAGCAAAAGTGTTCACACTGGGTTGGTGCATGGGCGGAGGTTGGTCGATGCAAACAGCTTTGATGGCAGGAAATCAATTGGGTGCTTGTGTACTGTATTACGGAATGCCGGAAACTGAGGTTGGGAAATTGAAAACTCTTAAAGGAGATGTGCTCGGTATTTTTGGCACGAAAGACGCATGGATCAATACAGAAGTTGTGAGCCAATTTGAAGCCAATATGAAAAAAGCTGGCCGAAAATTAACTGTAAAGAATTACGATGCAGATCATGCTTTTGCAAACCCGAGTAATCCCAAACATGATGTAACTGCTGCTGCAGATGCTTACAAAGTGTCTCTTGGTTTTTTGAAAAGCAGGATCAAATAAACTAAGTAGTTTCACTAAAGTTTATTTTAAGAAGAGAAATTTTCAAGAAACTAGATGCCTGCTCTTCGCCGGGAATTTTGTATTTTGTGACTTCTTTCCCTGAAATTGTGATTAACCACATTCAACAGATCCTGACCCGTTATTGGGGGTATTCTACTTTTCGATCCCTGCAGCAGGAAATAATTCTTTCTGTACTGGATGGTAAGGACACCCTGGCATTAATGCCAACCGGTGGTGGTAAATCAATTTGTTTTCAAGTCCCTGCCATGGCGAAGGAAGGATTGTGCCTTGTGGTTTCTCCGCTCATTGCCTTAATGAAGGATCAGGTTGAGCATTTAAAAGCGAAGGGAATACCTGCAGTTTCGATTGTTTCGGGCATGAGTAAAAATGAAATTGATATTGCACTAGACAATTGTATTTATGGCAAGGAAAAATTTCTATATCTCTCTCCGGAACGTTTGAGTTCAGATTTGTTTATTGCCCGTTTGCAAAAAATGAATATTAACCTCATTGCAATTGATGAGGCTCATTGCATTTCTCAATGGGGATACGATTTTCGCCCCTCCTACCTGAAAATAGCCGAAGTACGACAACATCTTCCCGGCGTTCCCATTCTGGCATTAACAGCATCTGCCACTCCTTTGGTGCAGGAAGATATTCAGCAGCGTCTGGATTTCAAAAACGGGCAGGTTTTCAAAAAGAGTTTTGAAAGAAAAAATTTGTCTTACATAGTTCTTCATGAGGAAGACAAATTGCAACGCATGTTAAATGTGATGAAGAAGATCCCGGGGACAGGTATCGTGTATGTACGCACCAGAAAAAAAACGAGGGATGTTGCGGAATTTTTAATTCGTAACAATGTTCGTGCATCTTTTTATCACGCTGGATTGAGCAGCGCTGACCGGGCAAAAGTTCAGGATGACTGGATGAAAGGCCGGGTACGAATCGTCGTTTCAACGAATGCATTCGGAATGGGGATCGACAAAAGCAATGTTCGCTTTGTTGTTCATCTGGATATGCCCGATAGTTTGGAAGCGTATTATCAGGAAGCCGGACGTGCCGGCCGGGACGAACAAAAATCCTATGCCGTTTTAATATACAATGAAAGTGATCTCATCGAGTCGCAACGCAGACTTGAAATGAGCTTTCCGGAAGTGAAAGCGATACGAACGACCTATCAGGCCATCGCGAATTATTATCAATTGCCCGTTGGTTCCGGCAAAGGTGTTAGTTTCAATTTTGATATAGGAGAGTTTTGTTCCACTTACAATTTGCCGGTTGCTGAAGTATTTAATTGTTTAAAAATTCTTGAACTTCAGGGCCTTGTGGTTACTTCTGAATCTGCTGATTTGCATGCACGATTGAGAGTAACAGCAAGTAGTCAGGAATTGTATGAGTTCCAGGTTAAAAATGTAAAGATTGATAATTTTATAAAAATTATTCTCAGATCCTATGAAGGTTTGTTCGATGAATATGTAATGATAAAGGAAAGTGAAATTGCCTCGCGGGCAGGATTATCCATTGAGGAATGTAAGTCTTTGCTCAAACAATTGAGTGCATTGAAGTTGTTTAATTATATTGAATCAAAAGATACTCCCCAGATCACTTTTACAGAGGAAAGACTGGATTTGAAAGATCTTCATATTGACAGAGAAAATCTTGCAGACCGAAAAAAACGATATCTCATCCGTCAAAAAGCGATGTTAAATTATGCAACATCATTTGAAAAGTGCAGGAGTTTAATGTTAGTGAATTATTTCGGTGAAGAGGCAAGAAACCGTTGTGGTGTATGTGATGTTTGTTTGCAAAGAAATAAAATCGGAGTGAGTGATCTCGAATTCGATACGATTTCCGACCGCATCCGTCTTCTGTTATTAAAAGGTGAATTCTCCCTCGATGAATTGGTGAGTAAAGTTGAGGATCATCATGAAAGCCAGGCCTTGAAGGTTATTGAATGGATGATTGACAATTCTAAAATTAAATATGTTCGTGGAAATTTACTCGAATGGGTAGAAAATTCAAATTGAAGGTTCATGCCGGTTTATTGGCCCAATAAATTTTTATTCTGCTTTGATGAAATTGAATCTGGCATTCTATCAGCGCGAGGATGTTGTTGAGGTGGCAAAAGACCTTCTTGGAAAATGTTTATTTACACGTTTTGATAATAAAGTAACTGCCGGGATTATAACCGAAACAGAAGCCTATGCTGGAACCGGCGATCGGGCATCACATGCTTTTGGGGGCAGGCGCACTGCACGAACTGAAGTAATGTACTCGGCAGGGGGTATTGCCTATGTTTATCTCTGTTATGGAATTCATTCTCTTTTTAATGTTGTTACAAATGTCGAAGGTATTCCGCATGCAGTGTTAATACGGGCAGTTTACCCTGTCCGAGGATTGGAAACAATACTTGAACGAAGGAAAATCAAGATCAATGATCCGGCGAAGATCAGTCCGGGCCCGGGGACAGTTTCAAAAGGATTGGGAATTCACTTTTCCCATAGCGGATTAAGTTTGATCGGTAACAAAATTTGGATTGAGGATAGTGGGTTGGAGATCAATGAAAAAGAGCTCGTGATTGGTCCGCGTGTAGGAGTCGATTACGCCGGTTTGGATGCTTTGTTGCCTTACAGGTTCAAATTACTAAAAGGATTTTCTAAAGTGTAATTTTTCTTCTCGGGTTTTTTCCGGTTTCTTTGCTGTTCTATGAAGACGTTTCCTCGAATTGTATTATTACCCAAGAAAGAAAGATCATTGCTCCTTTTTCACCCTTGGTTATTTTCCGGCGCTGTAAAAAAAATGGACAGCGGGATTTCTGAAGGAGACATTGTTGAAATATATTCTTCAGATAATAAATACCTCGCTACAGCTCACTATCACGATGGCTCTATTAAAGCAAGAATATTTTCTTTCGAAGAAACGGAAGCAGATTTTGAATTTTGGAAATCAAAGTTAACAGCAGCATATCGGCTCAGAGAAAATCTTGGTCTCACGAATAGTCCACTTACCAATGTTTACCGTTTGGTTCATGCTGAAGGTGACGGATTGCCGGGCTTGATTATTGACATCTACAATACCTCTGCAGTGATTCAAACTCATACTTTGGGGATGCAACGTCAGGTTAAAATAATTGCGGATGCCTTGACAGAAATTTACAAAGGAAAGCTGAGTACGATTTACGACAAGAGTGCTGATGCATTGGGCAAGCAGTCATTAATGGAATTGAAAATCAGTTTTGGTAGGCAGTGATTCTGGAACAGAAGTGTGTGAAAATGGAATATCCTTTTACGTGAATTGGGTAGAAGGACAAAAGACCGGATTTTTTATCGATCAGAGGGAAAACAGGGAATTGCTCAAGCGTTATGTCTCCGGTAAAAATGTTTTGAATACATTTTCCTATTCCGGAGGGTTTTCGATGTATGCGCTCTCGGCTCATTCTTTACTAACACATTCAGTTGATAGTTCAAAGAAGGCACAGGATTGGGCCTGAAATGCAGAATTAAATAAATTCAATTCGGATCATACTTTCTTTCAGGAAGATGTTTTTGATTTTTTGAAAAAGTCCACACAAAAGTATGATGTTATCGTTCTGGATCCACCTGCTTTTGCCAAACACTTAAGTTCTGTTGGGAAGGCAACCATAGGATACAGAAATCTCAATACTGAAGGTATCAAAAGGATTGCACCAGGAGGTATACTCTTCACTTTTTCCTGTTCACAGGTGATTGACAAAGAATTGTTCAGAAAGATTGTTTTCCAGGCTGCTGCCCAAACGGGTAGAAATGTTCGGATACTCCACCAGTTATCTCAGGGACCGGACCATCCAATATCGATCTACCATCCTGAGGGTGAGTATTTGAAAGGGCTAGTTTTATTGGTAGACTGAACAATTTCCTTTCCCCCTGAAATAGCATTTGATATTGTTCATATCAGACTGAGAAATTTTCCATTTGCTCAGCCTTTACGAATGCAAGTGCTGTATTTTCGCATCTACAAGAATGCAGATAAAGACCTCATATCGCGATATTCTGAATATGGCATACCCGGTGATTATCGGGTCCCTTGCCACTACTCTGCTCAACATTACTGATACTGCATTTCTGGGCAGGGTTGGGTGAAGTAGAGCTCGGAGCAAGTGCAGTTGGAGGAGTCTTGTATTTTGTATTTGTGATGATAGGCATTGCCATTGGAATCGGGACGCAGATCCTGATAGCCCGGAGGTCAGGTGAAAAAAACGAAGGTGCCATCGGAGAAATATTTGATCACAGCCTCATCATTCTGTCGGGTTTAAGTCTGTTTCTTTTTATTCTCCTCGAATATTTTTCTCCCTTGTTGCTACGAATGATTTTGGATTCAGAACCCATTATCCAGGCCAGCATTCGATTTTTGCATTATCGGGCTTACGGAATTTTCTTTATCATGATTGCGACAGTCTTTCGTTCCTTTTATGTTGGGATTGCCCAGCCAAGGGTGTACGGAATATATTCGTTTTTAATGGCTATCGTAAATGTCATTCTTGGCTATCTGCTGATCTTTGGAAATTATGGTTTTCCGAAAATGGGTATCGAAGGAGCAGGGCTTGCATCCAGCATTGCAGAACTCATTGCCTTGATCTATCTGTTCGGGTATACGATGGTTAAACCCGGAATTAAACAATTCCATTTGTTTCGGTTTATACGCATCAATTGGAACATGATCTCCAGGATTTTTAATCTTTCGGCTCCTCTCGTAGTTCAGAATCTTTTGTCGATGGGGGCTTGGTTTGTTTTTTTTGTATTCATTGAAAAAATTGGGGAACATGAACTTGCGATTTCCAATATTGTTCGCGGCGCGTATATGGTCGCGATGACTCCCATCTGGGGATTTTCCATCGCTGCAAACAGCATGATCAGTAACATTATCGGACAGGGCAAATCAGAAGAAGTGATTGGTTTGCTCAACAGGATTATTAAGCTTGCCCTTTGGGTCACCGGAATTATGGCGCTAATCAATGTGCTTATCCCGCGCCTGATTTTGAGCATATTTACGTCTGACCAGCAACTGATCAACGACTCAATGGGTTCATTTTATGTTGTTATTTTAGCAATGGTGTTTTTTGCATTTGCAATTGTATGTATCAGTGCAGTTAGTGGTACCGGAGCAACGCGCACGGCCCTGTACATAGAAATCGCTGCAATTCTCATTTATATGATTTATAATTATGTAGTTACTTTTATTTTTAAAGGCACTGTTGAAATGGTTTGGTTTTCTGAAATTATTTATTGGGTATTCACCGGCATTGCTTCGTATATTTATCTTCGAACTCTGCGATGGAAAAAGATTATATTGTAGCACCTAAATAAAAAAAGAATATGCATTCATTACCCCGAATCATTTTCTACGGAACTCCTGAATTTGCCGTGCCAAGTCTCGACATGTTGGTGAGTGAAGGATTGCCGGTGGTTGCAGTGGTTACAGCACCTGACAAACCAGCCGGCCGCGGACAAAAAATTCTTCATTCCGCAGTGAAAGAATATGCTTTGTCGAAAAACATTCCGGTACTGCAACCTCCGAATTTGAAAGACCCTGCTTTTCTTGAAGATCTGGAAAAACTGGCACCGGAATTACAAATAGTAGTTGCATTTCGTATGCTACCGGATGTCATTTGGAAAATGCCACCTCTCGGAACCTTCAATTTACACGCTTCCCTCCTGCCACAATATCGTGGAGCCGCGCCTATAAATTGGGCCATCATCAATGGGGAAAAAGAAACCGGGATTACGACATTTTTTCTGCAGCATGAAATTGATACCGGAAAAATTCTTTTTCAGGAAAAGATTGGAATTTCAGCGGATGAAACTGCAGGCACACTGCATGATAAATTAATGCATGCCGGAGCAGCACTTATTCTGAAAACTGTAAATGCTATTGTCAACAAGAAAACCTCCACACAGGAACAATCTGCTTTGATGTCAGGTGTTGAACTCAAGCCGGCTCCAAAACTGAATGGTGAAAATACAAGGATTGATATTCATAAGGATGCTGAGGAAGTACACAATCAGATCCGGGGATTGTCACCTTATCCTGCTGCACATACGGAATTTATGAATCCGCAAAGCGGGGTCAGTTTTACACTGAAGATTTATTCAAGTCAATTCGAATTGATCAGCCACACTAAACCAGCAGGGACAATCGAAACCGACAACAAATCCTATCTCAAAGTGTATCTGCGCAAAGGATCCTTCAGATTTTGGAACTTCAGTTGTCGGGTCGAAACCGGGTTCCTGTCAGAGATTTTTTAAACGGATTCAAACTAAATGGGGATTGGCAATTGCGATGATTGTTGAGTCTTTGCCAACCGGTTATGTTATCCTGACAGAATTGTAATCTCAGCAGTTCTAATACCCTGAATCCGGTGTTGATAAATTAACGAAATGTTGGAAAGCAAATTCAAGCGGATAGCTGAATTTTGCAGCGATGAAAAAGGTTGTTGTTTTTACAGGATCCGGGATAAGTGCAGAAAGCGGAATTAAGACCTTCCGTGATCACGATGGATTGTGGGAGAATTACAAGATTGAAGAAGTGGCAACACCTCAGGCGTGGATCCGGGATCCGGGAACGGTACTTTCGTTTTACAACATGTGTAGAAAGGAAGTGATCCAGGCAAGGCCAAATGCAGCACACATTGCTTTGGCTGATTTGGAAACGTATTTCAAAGTTCAAATCATCACCCAGAATATTGATGACCTTCACGAACGAGCCGGTTCATCGAATGTGTTGCATCTGCATGGTGAAATTACAAAAGCAAGAAGTTCAGCCGATGCAAGTCTGATTTATCCGATTCAGGGATGGGAAATGCAGGAAGGGGCTCTCTGCCCTAAAGGATCGCTTTTACGGCCTCATATTGTCTGGTTCGGGGAAATGGTGCCAATGCTCCCGATTGCAGCTGAATTGGTCTCTGATGCGGATATTTTTATTGTGATCGGAACATCGCTTGCAGTTTATCCAGCCGCCAGTCTGGTGGATTATGCGCCATACGATTGTTTGAAATTCCTTATCGATCCAAGCGAATCAGTACATATCCCAGGAGTGGAAATAATCCGGTCCAATGCAGGAACCGGAGTTCCTCTCCTTGTTGAACGATTGTTAGCCATGGATTTGAACTGACAATTGAAAATTAAAGTGAAATTAATTCTCGATTAATATGTATTAATGATTGTCTGTCAGTACATAATCTAATTTTAATAAACTACTAATACAAGCAAATGAGTGATCCGTTTTTTGATTCAGAATTTTTTAAATGGGTGGTCCTGCCGATAATTATATTCATTGCAAGAATGGGAGATGTTAGCCTGGGTACGCTTAGGAATGTATTTATTTCCAAGGGATTCAGGAATATCGTACCTATCATCGGTTTTTTTGAAGTATTAATTTGGTTGATTTCCATACGTCAAGTGATGCGCCATCTTGATAACCCACTCTGTTACATCGGATTTGCCGGAGGTTTTGCAGCAGGCACCTACGTCGGATTGTTTATAGAAAGGAAATTAGCCTTGGGAATGCAGGTATTGAGGATCATCACTCATCAAAATTGGCAGGTACTAGTGAATGCCTTACAGGCTCAGAATGTGGGGATTACAATCATGGATGGACACGGTGCCAAAGGGCCGGTTAAAATAATTTTCACGATCATCAAACGCAAGGATATTGATTTAGTAAGGGATATTATCAGAGAGTTTAATCCCAATGCTTTTTATTCGATTGAAGACATCCGGGTAGCTAATCAAGGTGTATTTCCCAAGAAATCTGCCGTTAATAACACAATGGATTATATCCGGAGTGTTTTCCCGGACCCGAAGGAGAAATGAACGATTGAATGTCAATAAGATCTTTGTCCACCGGTGATGCAATTAACTTATAACGATAACTTTGTGATTATTAATCTAGCAACACTAACGCACAAAATCTAAACAAGCAACCTATGAAAACAAAAGCAATCGTAGCATTAATGGTAGCCGGTGCCCTCGGATTTACCGCTTGCACAAAAAAAATTGATGAAAAAACTATGGGTGAGATCACCCAATTTGGTACAGACTGGACTGCACTTGGCGAGAAAGCAACTGCATGGAGCACTGATTTAACTGAAACTTCAACAAGAGCTAAAGATTTTGCTACTCAGCAAACTGAGCGTGCAACTGCGATTTCTTCTTCGAAAGACGAAGCCTTGAAAGCGACTGCTGCAAACATGTCCAAAATGGCAACTGAAGATGCTGCCAAAATGGAAGGTATGGTTAATGAGTACAGTACTTTTAAAGCTACCTGGGATGAAACGACTAAACAATTTACTGAGTGGAAAGACAAGATTGCAAAAGGCGAAATCAGTGGTGATGAAGCTTCAAAAGGTCTTGCTGATTTCCGCACAAAAATGAGCGATGCTCAGACTAAAATCGACACATGGAATTCTGTGTATGCTGAAGTGAAGAGTTCTTGCGAAAAGAATATGGCTGCTGCTGATGAAATGGCGAAATCCATGGAAACAACTTCTGCTAAGAAATAATTGCTTACTTCTACGAATGCAAAAAAGGTCTGAGAAATTCTCAGACCTTTTTTGTTGAATGTAATTCCTGTATTTCTTTGAGCAGTTGTCGGGAGGAGGAATTAAAGTAACGTTTGTGACGGAATGCACTTACCCATCGGATTCCATGGATTACATCCGTGAGAAAAATTTCATCAGCTTTCAGCATGTCCTCTACTTCTATTCCTGTTTCGATCACCGGCATTTCTCGTTCTTTCATCATCCGGATAATGGATTCGCGCATGATTCCGGCAACGCACGCTTCTTCAAGCGAGGGTGTAATCAGAGTATTTCCTTTGACCAGAAAAATATTGGAACTGATGGCTTCAGCGATTCGTCCATCGGTGTTCAACACCAGGCAATCCCCAAAGTTATGCTGCCGTTTGTAAAGGCCGGCCATCACGTAATAAAGTGCATTGGATGATTTCAGGTTAGAAAGGGCGCTCACCGGTTTTTTAATATCCGTATACAATTCGATTTTCAGACCTGTATCGTTTAATTTATAATGGCGAAGTGCAAGAGGAGTAACTTCTATAATGTAGGAAACATGGTTGGATTGAGGAGTATACAAGCCGCCATCATTTCGGAAAACTTCGAGCCGGATCCTTCCGTGACCCTTTAACTGGTTCACCTGGTCCAAATGCCGTATGGAGAGGTACAAATTGTGAAAAGTCAAATCATCATGAGGCAACATTCCAAGCAGTGACATGCTTTTTTTCAAACGTTGCAAATGTTGTTCGAAAAAGAGGATTTCACCGTTCATCAGGCGAATGGTTTCGAAAACGGCATCACCATACCGGAAAGCCCTGTTTGCAGAAGTAAAAATGGGTTGGGAAGAATCAACAATATTCCCGTTGAAATTAATGTATGTCGCCTGTTGCATCATCTTGCTATACAAAAGTACAGCGAAGCAAGGCTGGAAAAATTTTTATTTTAAAAAATAATTAACGTTGAGTTATTCATTACTTGTTCCAAGGATAAGCGGAACAATTTCGAGCAGGGATTGATTTGAATGAATTTTCACAGGCTTGACACCTGCTTTCACACCCGCTTCAATATCCCTTTCAGCGTCACCGATAAACCAGGATTGTTTTGGATCTATTTGAAATCGGGCCATGGCTTTTTCCAACAGGAGAGAATCCGGTTTCCTGCAGATACACTTTGTTTCATCCGGATGGTGAGGACAATAATAAACTTCAAGAATTTCAATTCCTTGATTTGCAAGGTTGCGCTGAAGATGCAGATGCAGGTAATCAGCTTGTTGCTTCGTATACATACCTTTTCCTATTCCGCCCTGGTTACTGATCACCACCATCAAAAAACCTGCATCCTGAAACGATTTCAATGCAGGAATCAGATCTGTATTCAATTTAAAATCTTCCAATTCCCAGGTGTATGCACCACGTTCTTCGTTGATGACACCGTCCCGGTCGAGAAAAACAGCTTTGTTTAATTTAGATGGCATTCCGGAAATAGATGAGTTGATCAAAAAAAGAAACTATAAGCGAAGGTTTCAAGATTATTGTAAAGAAAAATCCATACAAGGCTCCCCATAAATGTGCATCGTGATTAATCCGGTCTCCCCCTTTTCTCCCCATGTAATAACAATAAACCAGGTACAGTATTCCAAAAATAATTCCGGGCAGGCACAGGATTCCATAAAAACACAGTCGCTGAAGGGGATTGAATAATATAAAGGAAAAAACAACAGCGGATACAGCTCCGGATGCCCCGAGGGCATGATATCCCGGATTGTTTTTTTGTTTTGAATATGTTGGAATAATCGACATCCCTAAGGCGCCAACGTACAGCAACAGAAAATTAATCACTCCCCGGGAACCGAACAGCGCTAAATAATAATCTTCCACCACTCTGCCGAATGTATACAATACAAACATGTTCACAATCAAATGCAGCCAGTCGGCATGAATAAGTCCGCTACTAAAAAATCGATACCATTGTTTTCGTTCGTGGATGAGGTAGGGACTAAAAATTAATTTGTTTAACAGGCTATGATTCTGAAAAGCAAGAAAAGATACTATGCAGGTTATAATCAGGATGATATTTGTCATGGCATCTTTGAATTCGTAAATCAGTTACAGGCGTAACCTGCATCCGGATTAAACATTGAAACGGAAGTGCATTACATCTCCATCAACCACCGTATATTCTTTTCCTTCGATGCTCAATTTACCGGCATCACGGCAAGCGGATTCGGAACCGAGGCTAACAAAATCAGGGAAATGAATTACTTCAGCTTTGATAAATCCCTTCTCAAAATCCGTGTGGATGACTGCAGCAGCTTGTGGCGCCAGCATTCCTTTTGTGATGGTCCAGGCACGCACTTCTTTCACACCGGCAGTAAAATAGGTTTGAAGATTTAAGAGGCGATACGCTGCTTTAATCAGTTTGCTTACTCCGGATTCTTCAAGACCAAGATCACTTAAAAATGCAGCACGATCTTCAAAACTATCGAGCATTGTGATTTCAGCTTCAATCGCTGCTGCGATCACAAGAATTTCAGCATTTTCATCTTTAATATGTTCGCGAATCTGATCGACATATTTATTTCCTGTATTCACCGATCCTTCGTCTACATTGCATACATAAAGCACAGGTTTTGCAGTGAGTAGAAAAATATCAGCGATAAATCGTTTATCTTCTTCCGCAACAGGTGCACTTCGTGCCGATTTGCCCTGCTCGAGATGAGCTTTGTAAACAAGTAAAACGTCCAAGGCTTTTTTCGCGTCTTTATCAGCACCTGCTTTTGCTACTTTTTCGACGCGTCCGATTTTGCGTTCTACACTATCCAGATCCTTCAACTGAAGTTCTGTATCTATGGTGCCTTTGTCACGAATTGGATTGACCGAACCATCAACGTGGACGACATTCGGATCATCGAAGCAACGCACAACATGAATAATTGCATCACACTCACGGATATTACTGAGAAACTGATTTCCCAAACCCTCTCCTTTGCTGGCACCTTTTACGAGTCCGGCGATATCCACGATTTCGATCACCGTTGGGACGACACGTTGCGGTTTAACAAGGCGTTCCAGCTCCAGGAGCCGATCATCCGGCACTGTAATGACACCGATATTTGGTTCAATTGTACAAAACGGAAAATTGGCTGCCTGTGCTTTCGCATTTGACAGGCAGTTAAACAAAGTTGATTTTCCAACATTCGGTAAGCCGACAATTCCACATTTCAATCCCATAATCTAATTCGTACAATGCAAGAGTCTTCCTGCACATTTTGTTTTAAATGAATGAATTTATATTTCCCCTTGAACTCTTTTTTTTTGTTGAAATTGCTGTGCAAATCTTATTTGCCTCCTGTGCCGGTAAGGATTCCCTGGTATTTTAGTGTATTCGCCGGATCTATTTGTGTGAGCACTTGTACCACCTGGCTTTTTTCATCCGGTGGGGCTTGTGAATACAGATTGATAATTTCATCACATTTTGCATTGAAAAATACCTGCATCAGGAATGAATTGGGTTTGTCGTTGTACACACGACGAAGTTCTTTGATAGCCTCTGTCACTGCAGCACGGGCATTCAGCTGATCATCGGATAATTTATCAAATCCCTGTCGGTGATAGGCATACATCGCGGAGCGCAAAGGCTTGAAGGAAACATTCAACATATTCTCAGTGATCCAATACCTGTTGCGGGAACTTTCAAATGCCTTCCATCCCCTTTCCGACAAGACCTGGGCATTGCTGACGATGGCCTGAGCTTTTGAAAAATAGGGAGAACCACCATCCGGTGAGAAAGAATCGTAATCCAATCCGATGATGAGGTATGCATAGTAGGCAAGCACTGCAGTCAGATTTGAATTGATGTTTGCTTCGTCAAATTCCAGAGTTTGATCTTGTACATACCGAAAATTGAAATCGTTATCCTGGTGATTGAACAGAGGAGAATTGTAGGATGTTTTATAGACAGGGCGACGGCTTTGGATCTGAATGTTCGCTTTAAAATCATCTACGGAAGCACGTTCAGAAATAGTGATAATAATGCTGCATTCGATTCGCTCCTGGTTGAGGAACTGATCCGTTGTCCATGTTCTGCTGTTCATGAATTCACGGATCGTCGTTTGCAAAGTTTCGTAAATGGATTTGTCACTCGCCTGAATTTGCGGAGTGAGTACAGAAACCTGACAATTGAGTTCCTGAGCAAAGATTTTTCCAAATCCAAGAGTCAGAACCAGAAGGAATACAATTCGTTTCACCATGATGGACGAAGGAATAAGAATTGATTTATTTTTTTAATGCCGGAATGAGGAAATTGATAATGTCTGTTGCTACCAGTTGTTTTGATTTCAATGGATAATCGGCAACTGTTCCATCTTTACCGAGGATGCTGATTTTGTTGGTATCATGACCAAAACCGGCCCCCTGATCCCGTAGAGAATTCAATATAATAAAATCAAGATTTTTTTTACTGATCTTGATTTTAGCATTTTCAGTTTCATCATCTGTTTCGAGAGCAAAGCCGACTAGCAATTGCTTTGCCGGTTTAATTTTTCCGAGATCAGAAAGGATATCAGTAGTTGGGACTAACGACAGTTGAAGTGAATTATTTTTCTTTTTGATTTTACTTTCTTCAATATGATCCGGACGAAAATCGGCGACTGCAGCGGCCATAATCAGGAGATCTGCTTTTTTGGATTCCTGCAAACAGGCGCGATGCATTTCTTCGGTGCTTTCAACCAGAATTCGGCGAATGTTGGGTTGTTTGGTAGATAAGGATGTTGGACCGCTGATTAATACAACTTCAGCTCCATTTCGTGCTGCTTCTTCTGCAATTGCAAAACCCATTTTCCCGGATGAACGATTCCCGATAAAACGAACAGGATCGATGGCCTCATGGGTTGGACCTGCAGTCACAAGAACCATTTTGCCTTTTAAAGGAAGATTACCTGCAAAGAAAAGATCCAGGGTGGATAGAATTTTTTCTGGCTCTTCCATTCTGCCTTCGCCGATCAATCCGCTTGCCAATTCTCCATCAACCGGTGCAATTACATTCACTCCATCTTTTTTTAAAGTATCAAGATTTCTTTGTGTGGATGGGTGCTTCAGCATGTCCAGGTCCATTGCAGGTGCAATGAAGACAGGGCAACGTGCCGACAAATACACAGCGAGTAAGAGGTTATCACAAATACCATTTGCCATTTTGCAAGTGTATTTGCAAGCCGTGCAACAATCAGGGCAGTCCGCCCAGAGTCCCAGTTCCACATGGTTGTGCCATGTGCCAGATGCAGGATCGAAATAATCAGAGAGAACGGGTCGCTTCGAAAGTGTAGACAATGTCAAAGGAGTGATAAAGTCCTTCGCTGAGCCGGTCATAATTACCTGCACTTCAGCTCCGGCTTTAACCAGTAGCCGTATGAGCAATGCAGACTTATACGCTGCGATGCTTCCACTTACTCCGAGGATAATTTTTTTTCCTTTCATCGCCGAGAATAAAAGATATTTTCAAGAATTTTAAACGAAAAAATCCAAAACATGAGTCTTGGATTTTCCCGTAATGCAAAACCGAAAGCAGATTAAAAATTATCCTGCTTTTCTTTGTTCGGATTGCGGAAATAAATTTTGTCTTCTGTGTATTCCTGAACCGCGATCAATGTTGGTTTAGGAAGACGTTCGTAGTATTTTGAAATTTCAATTTGCTCACGATTTTCAAATACTTCTTCGAGGTTGTCCGTACTGGAATTGAATTCTGATAATTTAGCATTTAGCTCATCTTTCATTTCTGAAGAAATCTGATTTGCGCGTTTGAAATGATCACGATGGATTCGTAAACATTTCGGTCTTCTTATCGAAATCCGGAACATTACGGGTCACCGTTGTATTTACATCCGATTTGTAATTCATAGCTACCGGGTTTTAGTTTTTTAATTTACTGATGTAGTCGAAGGGGTAAGTTTTTCGAGACGTTTTCTTGCCATAAGAACAATTTCGTCCGCGTCTTTTCTGTATTTACTTTCAGCATACGCAGAAGCAAAGTCAGAATATGCGATGATTGTTTCCTGATATCGTGGGTACTTCTTGTCTTCGAAACTATTCTCAGCGAGAAGAAAACTTCCTTTCAAGATCAGAAATAATGCTTGCTCACTGTATGTTGTCGATGGAAAATCATTGAGCAGGTTACGAAAAGTTGTAATGCTGGCTTTGTATTCTTCCATGTTGAAATACAATTTCGCATTCTGAAAACTCTTCTCTTCCAGTTTCGCCCGCAGTTGATCAATCAGTTTATTGCACTGTTCAATTCGTGAACTTTGTGGATATTGATCGGCAAACAATTGCAATTCGTTAATTGCTTTTACAGTATTGGTCTGATCCAATGAATATTCCGGAGAATCCTGGTAGAAGCAATATGAATGCATGAATGCACATTCTTCTGAATATTCGCTTCCCGGAAATGTTTTCGCAAAATTATCGAAATCATAAGCGGCTGTTTCGTAATCACCCAATTGATAATTCGTATACGCGTAATAGTAATAAGTCTTTTCAGCTTTTTTCGTTCCACGATAAACTGTAATCAACTCTTCGAGCAAAGGAAGGGCTTTAAAATAATCTCCTTTATTGTACAATTTGATCGCCAAATTAAGCTTCGCATCCATGTCATTTCCTTTCATGACACGGGTGTAAGAGCTGCAACTTGCAACAAATATGCTGATTATCAACAGTATATATGTGATCCGAGGGAACATAAGGGCGCAAAGATAATAAAAATTAATTGGAATTCGCATAAAAAACGAATCCAGCAAGCTCCCATCTGTAAAATTTCAAGCCTATTGTTTGATGATTTTACAGCGTTCAGAAACTTTTCCATTTTGACTTAATACGAGGAAATACACACCTTGAGAAAGTTTGGTACCGATTTTCACCCGATCGTGGTCTTTGGTCAGTTTCAGTATTTCCTGAATTTGACCTAAGGAATTCAGTACTGTTAATTCTCCACCTGAATTTTTATCAGCCAGTAAGTATTGAACAGAGAGTTCGCCGGTAAATGGATTTGGGAATGTAGAAAGCACAGCCTGATCCTTTGTCGAAAAGGATCCGTTAGTAGAAGTATTCAATGCTCCTGTAATTTGAAACTGATCAATTGCTCCTTCTACAATGTGTCCTGGATTGTTGTCGATTACTTCCACTATCATTTGCATCGTTGCTGTTGGAACGATGAAGGAAGAAATCAGAAAAGAACTTTGAGTCCACAATGCAGATCCATTGGTGTTGTCGATTGTTTCAATGTTCACGGTTGTTGTTCCATCAAAAAGCCGGACTTGCATCCAGTCATTCGGCTGACCGGATCCACCCAAATTAGCAAACCATCGGTAATATTCAATCTGTGGATCCTGGTAAATCGTCGCGTCAAAAACCGGTGAAGTGAGAATAGTATTTCCACCGTCGACATCATTGGCTGAATAACTTCCAACTCCATTGTCGGTCACAAAGCACTGATCAGAACAGTCAACAGTTACATCGTATTCAGGGTTTACGGGAGCTCCTGTGTTGGAAAAAGTTCCATAGGGCTCACCTCTTTCCCATGCATTCAGAGAAGATCCGCTCACTGTCCAGCCATTGTTAAAAGAGAAATCATCATAATATCCTATGCTCAATTGAAAGGATTGTGAAATGGCCGCATTGGTAACAGTAATCGTTGAACATTGCGTCACATATCCCCACTCTCCTACCATGATATCATAGGTTCCTGCAATAATATTCGTGAATGTAAAAACGCCCTGTTGATTGGAAGTTGCTGTCAGATCGAAATCGGAATTTCTCAATTCAACAGTAGCACCCGGAATAGTTTGTCCTGTTTGGAGTTCAGTAATAGTACCGCTCAATTCATAGGAAGGCAGTGGTTCCAATTGTACGTCTTGCGTAGTAACAATTCCACTTGCGAGCACAATTCCTGAAATTGTTTTCGGGAAATAACCTGCTTTGGAGTAAAGAACATCCACTGTAGATGCAACAGGCATTCCTGTCTGGTAAAAGCCGGTAGAATTGGAAGTTCTTGAAATTCCTGCCCCTTGAATTACTGCAGATGCGCCGGGTATGGCAATTCCGGAATTAAGATCAGTGATCGTTCCTTCAAGGTAACAACCTCTGACATACGTTGGCTGAAGAACAAACAAACCATTGTCGATATCAGAAGCAACGATAGTTCCTGAAGGCAGAAAAGGATATACTCCCCAGCATCCGTTGAATCCATTTCCACTTCCTTGTGTATATGTATCGTAATGTCCAATTTCGATTGGATTTCCGGGCCTGCTAACATCAGTAATCACAACACCTTCTTTGTACCAGGAAGTAATTGCATAATTGTTCAAGATATGAGTATTGTGAACAATGGCACCCGAACCTGCGGCAGTCTGAGACCTCGATATTTCTGTAATATTCGTTAAGTCTGAAATATCATATTCGGCAAGAAAAGAACCGGAATTTTCATCTGTAGTAAAAAGTCGCTGGTGATCGGCACTCATCCAGGTGTTGTGCGTGAAGGATGTGGGAGTGGATTGAGTTGCCAGCAACACAGGATTCGATTTGTTCCGTACATCAACGACAGCAAAAAATCCTGAATAGATGTGTGCTTCGTAGAGGGTATCATTATCAACAAATCCATCGTGAACATATGCAGGCTGGCCACCACCGGGGAATGCATATTGTCCGGCATATACAGGATTCCATGGATCCGACAGGTCAAGAAACAAAGTATTGCCATCACCGATATTACTTCCATACAAATAAAGAAATCCGGTAGTTGTATCACAATGCAATGCATGGATGCTATTTAATTGTCCGGCAATCGCACCATCGCCAAAATAATGTGTTGTATTGATACTTGCAGGAAGAAGGCTTAGATCAATTATGGTGAGACCGCCACCGCCTTCAGTTGTAACATATGCGTATTTCTGATATGTTTTAACTTCTCTCCAATCAGAAGTCGCATCATTAACTGTGAATTTTACCAGAGGGTTTGTTGGAATGGTCACATCCACTATATCCAGGCCAAAATCAGTTCCAACCAGTGCATATTCATTTCCAAGGGTATCAACATAACCACCAATATTTGCCAGGGCTGAATTTCCATAGGAGAGATTTGCCATGAGCTGAAGGTTTTGGGAATAGACATTGAAGCTCAATAGCAGGCCGCAGAATAGTAGAATTCTTTTCATTTTTTTTATTTTTCTGCAAGAACGTGTGTTTATTGCTGAAATCAAATTTCCTTTCTGTATGCAAGGTGAATAATCCCGTTTCCTTGAGAGTTTCCAATTTAAACTTGGAAAAATTAGGCATATCGATTTCTTCAAATTAGGGTTCAGGTTTCAATTAAATTCAAATGCTCCTTGAATTGAACATTTTCAAAAGGGCCGGATATTTTTTTTTGAACAGCGTCAAGGTCTAAGCGGATAAAAAATCGAACAGAGTTTTATTTCTATCATAGTTTTAATATATTGATAATGAATGATATATTTGACATCAATTAGAGTAAAATCGCATTTTAAACTAGAAATTTTGTTCCCCTTTTTCAATTGAATTGCACAAACGAATGTTGATTAATTTGGGCACTTCGGTTTGAAAACCTTTGTTTTTAATCGAAAATACTTACTTTTGCTTTGCGACCTTTTCCATTCAGGATGATTAATTGAATGGATGAAAAAGTTTCTGTTGATTCAGGAAAGGTTCTAACATTTATAAAAAAAGCAAGAAGTGGATTTATTCGAAAAACTAAAAAAGAACAGAGGCCCTATTGGTCAGCATGCCAAGGATTCTCATGGATATTTTACTTTTCCAAAACTTGAAGGTGACATTGGAACCCGCATGGTTTTTCGTGGAAAGGAACGATTGATCTGGAGTTTGAATAATTATCTGGGCTTGGCAAATCACCCGGAAGTGCGGAAAGCAGATGCTGAAGCAGCAGCGAAATTTGGTTTTGCTACTCCTATGGGTGCCCGAATGATGTCAGGCAATTCCAATTACCATGAACAACTGGAAGGGGAGCTTTCGTCGTTTATGAGTAAGGAAGACACTATCCTTCTCAATTTCGGATACCAGGGAATGGTATCTGCAATTGATTGTCTCGTTGATCGTCATGATGTAATTGTTTATGACAGCGAAAGTCATGCATGTATAATTGATGGAGTACGCTTGCACATGGGGAAACGTTTTGTGTTTCCACACAATGACATAGCCAATTGTGAAAAACAACTGGAAAGGGCTACACGAATTGTTGAAGAATCCGGAGGATCTATTTTATTGATCACCGAGGGTGTATTTGGAATGAGTGGTGATATGGGTCGTTTGAAGGATATTGTAGAACTAAAAAATAAGTTCCAGTTCCGCTTGTTTGTTGACGATGCACATGGTTTTGGAACCATGGGTAAAACCGGTGCCGGTACGGGCGAAGAGCAAGGCGTACAGGATAAGATCGACATCTATTTTGGAACTTTTGCCAAGAGTATGGCAATGATTGGTGGTTTTATTTCAAGCAATGAAGATGTAGTTGAATATCTACGCTACAATATGCGTTCACAAATCTTTGCTAAATCGATGCCAATGCCATTGGTTCTAGGTGCACTAAAGCGTCTCGAATTATTGCGGAGCAAACCGGAGATGAAAGACAATCTCTGGAATGTTGTGAATGCGCTTCAGAATGGACTTAAAGCAGAAGGGTTCAATATTGGAAAAACCCAATCTCCAGTTACTCCTGTTTATATGAATGGAAGTATTGGTGAAGCAACCAATCTGATTTATGACATGCGTGAGAACCATGATATTTTCTGTTCAATGGTTGTTTATCCTGTTGTGCCAAAGGGTATTATTATTTTACGATTGATTCCGACGGCAGTTCACACTCTGGAGGATGTAAAATATACTATCGAGGCATTCCGTAAAGCCTATGTAAAATTAAAAGCTGGAGAATATATGTCGGATAAGATCGCAGCGTTCTAATCTAATCTACGATCCTTCTCCCAAAACATTAAAGAAAACTAATCCTCACCCCATTATTAACTTTTAAACCCAAAACACGATGAAAGAGTACGAAAAAATCAAACAGCTCGTTGCAGCTATTGAAGAAGACGTCATCAAGTTTTCTGAAAAAGGGAATGCTGCTGCAGGTACCCGCGTACGCAAAGGCCTTCAGGAGATCAAACGTGCATGTCAGGAAATGCGTGATGCAATTCAGGACGTGAAGAAAACAGATACTCCTACCTGATTTCAATAGATTATTTATAGCATCCAACCCGATCAGATTTCTGATCGGGCTTTTTTATTTGAGCTCAACACTGATTTTGCAATTTCGTTGCAGAATGGATGATTTCAGTGTGAGTGTGAGTTTGAGTGTGAAGACCCCCCTACACTCAAATCTGAATTCTTAATTCTGATTCAAAAGGGAATGTATCGGCTCAGTGTGAGTTTGAGTGTGAAGACATACCCCCACACTCAAATCTGAGTTCTTAATTCTGATTCAAAAGGGAATGTATCTGGCTCAGTGTGAGTTTGAGTGTGAAGACATACCCCACTCTCAAATCTGTATTCTGAATTCTTCAGCAAAAGGGAATGTATCGGGCTCAGTTTGAGTTTGAGTTTGAGTTTGAGTGTGAAGACACACCCCACACTCAAACTCAAAACTGTATTTCAAGTGCACACCCACCCTCACACTCAATTCTGTATTCCGTAGCGAAAGGGGGAGTCGAACCCTCCGTCACGCCAGAGGCGGATATGAATCCTGAATTTAATTAGGAAAGGTAATTTTGGGAGAGCGGTACTTACAAGAGGAAAGACAGCTTCTATGTGAGATCACTCCCACTCTCAAATCTGTATTCTGAAACAAAAGGGAATGTATCGGGCTCAGTGTGAGTTTGAGTTTGAGTGTGAGCACACACCCACACTCAAACTCAATTCTGTATTCCGTAGCGAAAGGGGGAGTCGAACCCCCGACCTCAGGGTTATGAATCCTGCGCTCTAACCATCTGAGCTACCTCGCCAAAAAGGGGTGCAAATATCAGCATTCCTTTCTTTTTCACAAAGAAAATTTTAGGATCTGCCTTCTTCGCTAAGAATTTTTGAATTGTGCTTAAGTGTCCTGAGAACCAAAGTCATGGCAATTGAAATCCCAAGAACATACATAAATTTTATTCCGATAGACAAAGTTCCGAAGCGAAACCAGCCCATGAGGATTTCAACATACACAAATCCAATTACAGTGGCCAAAACTCCTGAATATTCTCTCCGGAGTACACTCTTCATTGAAAATGGAATATCACTTTTCCTGAACGATGACCAGCGCGGGAGGAATGCAGGAACTTTCAATGACCAGTCGAGATAGGATTGACCAAATTTTCTTTCGAGGAATCGTTCTTCAGCAAACATGATGCGTTCATAGTACAACCAATAGAACAAACTCACAATTATTACAAAGGCGAAGTTGTGGGTAAAAACTACAATGCCAATCCACATGAGGTAGTTTCCAAGGTACAAAGGATGCCTGACCGTAGAATAAATGCCACTTGTATTCAGAGATTCTGCAACCTGATTTTCAGTATTTCGACCGGATGTTCCACGCGGTGTGGTACCAATAGTATACGCTCGCACCAGGAATCCAAGCAAACTGAGCAGCACGGCTGTGTAGTTGATCAGATGATTCCATACGGGTGAAAAAGAATTGTAATCTGTAAAATACACCGCCGGGACAGCAAATAAAAAAAGGACCAAAGGTATTTGTCCTCTGCGTTTGAACAGCCAGTTTCCTGAATTTTCAAAAGAATGTAGAAGTGCCATAGGTAATTTCGGCGAAGGTAGCCCAAAGATTGAGAATTTACGAGTATTTTCAAATAATTTGATCCTTGTATTTGGAAATAATGCCTATCTTGGGCGCCTCAGTAAAAAAGCCTATAATTTCAACCCAACCTTAGAATGACAATTGTGAAGCCGGAGTCCAAAACGAATAAAAAACAAAAGTATACTCTTGAATTCGAGATTAAATCCTCCCCCAAGATTCTTTATAATTACCTCAGCACTGCAAGTGGTTTGGAAGAATGGTTTGCCGATAAGGTGAATATCCGGGAAGGCGATTTTATTTTTCATTGGGAAGGCAGCGAACAACGCGCCAGGATTATCAATAAAAAAGAAAATTCTCTTGTTCGTTACAAGTGGCAGACAGAGGATAAAAAAGACGATACTTATTTTCAATTTGAAATCATCCAGGATGAAATCACTTCGGATGTTGCTCTAATCGTTACAGATTTTGCAACGGACGATGAAAAAGAGGAAAATGCACTGTTGTGGAATAGCCAAATCCACAACCTGATGCATCACATCGGTTCCTGATCAGGAGCAGAGCTTTTTAAATAACAACCAGGTTTCTGTACCAAATTCTGTTACTTGGGAATAGTTTTCCAAATCCAGTCGGCGACTAAATTTGACGAATTCTTTTTGTTTCAGATTTACGCTTTCATTTTTCTTCAACCATTCTTCAAGCGGCTGATAATTTTCTTCGGCATAATGGTATTCCCAGGGGGATTCTTTATTTACACAAACGAAAACTCCAAGGTTCACAAGCAATTTAAGATTGTGTTCAATAGTTGAACAAAGTTCATGAAAAGCTTTTCCCTGCAAATGCAGAGTGAAACTGAAGCCGTTACCCCACCAAAACATCGATCGAAAGGCGAAAATAGAATCTTTTGAAAAATATCTTGGGTAATCAAGAACTACGTAGGGCAACAAACGATAGTTTTCACCACGGAATATTTTACCTGATTTTTCGTTCAATCCGGAAATGGGTGTAGGGTCGTTCTTTTCAACAGCTTCAAGTGATTGACAAAGTTCCCCAAATAAATTCTGAAGACCCCGGGTCGCCTGATGTTTAACCAGGAAGAAATTGCTATCCTGAAGTACATCCAACTCCTGCTTACTAAATTTCAATTTGCTAACTTGCACACGTTTCGATTTAATGGGTAAAGATAACGTGAAGAAATTAACTCTCCTCCTGCTTCGTTCTTTTGCCGGCCCTTTGGTACTCACTTTTCTGATTGCCTTATTCGTTTTGTTGATGCAATTCCTCTGGAAATATATCGACGATTTAGTCGGTAAGGGTTTGGATTGGATCATCGTATTGAAATTGATGGTGTATGTGTCAATTACACTAGTTCCTTTAGCGCTCCCGCTTTCTATCCTGCTATCTTCAATTATGACGTTCGGTAACCTTGCTGAGCATTTCGAACTCACAGCTTGCAAAGCAGCAGGCATTTCTCTTCAGCAAGTAATGCGTCCATTGATGATCACTGCAGTTCTTATTTGTTTTGGGGCTTTCTTTTTTTCAAATTATGTGCTTCCCATAGCAAATTTGAAAATGAATGCATTGCTGTACGATGTCAGACAACAAAAGCCTGCCTTAATGATCAAGGAAGGAATTTTTTACAATGGAATTGACGGATATTCTATTCGGGTTGCAAAGAAAGACGATGATGGGCAAACATTGAGGAACATCATGATTTATGATCACTCTGCAAATAGAGGAAATTTAAAAGTGATCATGGCAGAACGGGGAAAAATGGCAATGTCTGAAGATGAACGATTCCTTGTTCTCACACTCTACAAAGGCACCAGTTACGAAGAACAGGAAAGTGAACGGGGTCGCTCTGCTCATCCTCTAATGCGAACAGAGTACGAGGAAGAACGGATTCGTTTTGATCTAAGTTCTTTCAGGCTGACAAGAACGAATGAACAATTGTTCAAAGACAATTACCAGATGTTAAATCTGGATCAGTTGTCTTCAGCGGCAGATAGTTTGCAAATAAAAATCCGCTCACGAAAAAAAGAGAATTTCGAACGTCTCTCTGCAGCATTAAATGTCGATACAACTGTGAAAGCATATCTACAGCCGGGAAAACAAAATTTTAAACAAGAGGAACTGCTCCAGAATTTTGCTGAGTCAAGAAGAAGCATGATCTCATCATCAGCATTGTATGCGGCAAGAAATGTAAAAAGTATGGCTGACGATGCCGGCCAGGACATCGATATCAAATCACGAAATCTTGCCAAGCATGAAATTGAATGGAATCGAAAATTTACACTGTCTTTTGCCTGTCTGATACTTTTTTTCATCGGTGCTCCATTGGGTGCAATCATTCGAAAAGGAGGCCTGGGCATGCCTGTTGTAATTTCAATTCTCTTTTTTGTAACCTATCATGTGATTTCCATTTCCGGTGAAAAATTTGCCAGGGAAGGAGTCATCCCCGCCTATAAAGGAATGTGGCTTTCGTCCATTGTTCTTCTGCCAATTGGAATTTTCCTGACGTATAAAGCAACCACTGATTCATCCTTGTTCGACCGGACATCTTATTCGAGGTTCTTTAAAAAGCTCCTGCGAAAGAAATCCTGATTTCCCTTCCTCCGCCTGTGAAAATTCTGCAGATATGTCACCGCGTCCCCTACCCTCCGATTGATGGAGGAAATATAGCGATGTTAAACATGGCCAAGTCTCTGGCTGCTGGTGGGGCTGAAGTGCATATGTTCGCACTCAATACACGTAAGCATTTCCTTCCACCGGATATGTTTCCGACATCCTTACGGGATGCATTGCATTTTAATTGCGAAACGATAGATACCCGCGTAACAATTCAGGGAGCAATGCGGAATTTATTTACTTCCGGATCCTACAATGTGATTCGATTTTATTCCCGCGAAGTTGAATTGAGACTGATAAAAATTCTGGAAGAAGAACAATTCGATGTGGTACAATTGGAAACCCTTTTCACTTCACCGTATATTTCCACTATCCGAAAACACAGTAAGGCGTCGATTTGTCTCCGGGCCCACAATGCTGAACATATCATTTGGGAAAGACTTGCTGCCTCCGATAAAAATATTTTTCGTAAAAAATATCTGAAATTTCTCTCAGCAAGATTAAAAAAAGTTGAATTGGAAGTTTTGAATGAAATTGATTTCCTGGTACCGATTACCACTGTGGATGAGCGGATATTCCGACAAATGGGTTACACCAAACCAGCATTGAGTTTACCTCTTGGTGTGGATCTGAATGATTATCCGTACAAGCCACCTTCAGAAAAAGAATTGTCCCTTTTCATCTTGGATCCATGGATTGGCTTCCCAATGTAGAAGGTGTAGAATGGTTCCTGAAGAGTTGCTGGCCTGCCATTCACGAAAAGTTTTCTGATTTGAAATTATTTTTAGCCGGGCGAAATTTTCCGGAAAGCATTTCTAATGCAAATCACAAAGGAGTTATCTGTGAGGGAAGAATTGAAAATGCGAATGCTTATATGGCCGATAAACAGATTATGATCGTTCCATTGTTGTCGGGAAGCGGAATGAGAGTAAAAATTGTGCAAGGGATGGCATTGGGTAAAACAATTATTTCAACGACGATTGGTGCAGAAGGAATTCATGTTGAGAATGGCAAGAATATTTTACTCGCAGATTCACCGATGGAATTTTTAAAAGCAGTGAAAAAGTGTAAGGCCGATCCTGCTTACTGTTTTTCAATTGGCAAGTCGGCCAGGGAATTGGTTGAAAAGGATTATTCCAACCTGAGTATCGGAAAAAAGTTAATAGAGTTTTACAGTCAGAAGCACTAAAAAATCCTTTTCATCAATCATTGTCGATTTTAATGGAATGGCCCATCTTATCACGTTTTGTGATGAGGTAGAGTTTATTGTGCTTATTCGACTTGATTCCAATTTGAACTACTTCGACAATTTCCAGTCCATAACCGACTAAGCCGGCTCTTTTTTTAGGATTGTTAGTCATCAATCGCATTTTCGAAACACCCAGGTCGCGTAGAATTTGGGCACCTACACCATAATCCCGTTCATCACTTTCAAAACCCAACTCGAGATTTGCTTCTACTGTATCGCGTCCTTGTTCCTGCAATTTATATGCTTTTAGTTTATTCAATAAACCGATACCTCGTCCTTCCTGATTCATGTAAACGATCACTCCCCTGCCTTCTTTTTCTATCATTTCCATTGCACTGTGCAACTGTGGTCCACAATCGCACCGACAAGAACCAAAAATATCACCGGTAAGACAAGAAGAATGTACCCGTACCAACACGGGTTCATTTTTATTCCATGTACCTTTTACCAATGCAAGATGTTCCTGACCGTTGCTAATTTGTTTGTAAGCATACAATTCAAAATCACCATGTACAGTAGGTAATTTCACATCTACTTGTTTCTCGATAAGACTTTCTGATTTTAATTTGAATGCAATCAGATCTTCGATCGAAATAATTTTAAGCCCGAATTTTTCTGCAATTAAGATCAGGTCCGGAAGCCTGGCCATGGTACCATCTGCATTCATGATTTCTACAAGGGCTCCTGCGGGTTGCATACCTGCCATGATTGCGAGATCGATTGTTGCTTCAGTGTGCCCGGCCCTTCTCAAAACACCACCTTCTTTAGCCCTCAAAGGGAAAATATGTCCGGGTCTGGCCAGGTCATGCGCTTGTGTGTCCGGGTTTATCAGTGCCTGTATGGTTTTTGATCTGTCGCTTGCAGAAATTCCAGTCGTTGTACCATGTCCCAGCAAATCAACGGACACAGTAAATTGAGTTTCGTGTGAAGCCGTATTCTTAGTAACCATGAGTTGAAGATCCAATTCAAGGCAGCGTTTTTCAGTAAGTGCTACGCAAATGAGTCCTTTCCCATGGGTGGCCATGAAATTGATCACCTCCGGTGTTACATTTTCTGCAGCAGTGATGAAATCTCCCTCATTTTCCCTGTTTGCATCATCAACGACAATGATCACTTTCCCTTCCTTGAGATCCTGTATTGCCTCTTCAATCGTATTTAAATTGAACATAAGAATGAATATAAATTCGGTGCAAATTTACGAAAGTTTAACGGAATGTCCCGAATTGCAGGTAAAAACGTAAATCTTTCAAGACGATATAGCGATTTAGCGGAAATTGAGTGAACGAGGCTGCAATTAAACGCTGAATTAAAGATTTGTGTCAAGCAATATCAAAACGATTGTTGAATTTCTTACGTCTGTAAGATTGCTCAAATTTGTGCTCACCCTATTCTTCAATATCGCTGTATAATTGATTCATAAACCTCCCTAAACAAGCGTATGGTTTAACTCTCAACCCCGTAAGGTTGAATTCAAACGCCGCTCAAGCCCCGTAAGGCTTGGCGGCGTTTGTTCATTCTATATACCTTCGAATGTTCGTGTTGTTGGAATAAAATTTTGATTTTTTCTTGCTTGCCATTTATTTAGAAAAACCGGTGCGGTTCAACTCAATTTTTCAAGTGCCATCCTTCATTGAGCATCGGAAAAATTACCATCAGACGATTGTATTTTCAAAAATAGAAATTCGCAATGCAGAATAATTCTCAGCACAGCATTTTTGATTCTTCTTTTTCAAAAACAAAATATTGATAACCAGTGAATACAGATTTTTTGTAAGAAAATCCAGAAATCTTAAAACACGCATGTAGTCCTTGTGCTTATCATTGTTCAGTAAACACAAACAAAAAAAACCTCTAAACTGTACACGATGGTTAAACACTGATGGATAACCGAATCGGTTGAAATCAACAGAATCCGCGCCCCGTAAGGCGCGGTTTTGTTTTTTAGAGAGTTATGAGTTATGAGTTATGAGTTATGAGTTATGAGTTGAGTTGCGAATTATGAATTATGAATTATGAATGTTGTGGTTAAGCTTGATAACGCGTACCCATACTAACCACTAACCACTAACCACTATGCACTAATAACTAACAACTATTCCACCGGTGTTTCTACCGATTTTGGTCTTCGCTTGAGGTGCAAATGCATCAGGAGATCAGTGAGTGAATTAAATTCCTGACGAAAAAAAACTCCGAATCCCTGAGTATATGGTGATGTATAGTTAATGAGGTTGTCATTGTTGGAACGATTGAAACCTTTCAGTCGGAAACGACCATCTTCACTCACTTTATATTCTGCATAAAAATCACCAACAACATTGCTGTTGCTTTGCGTAGCAACATTATTTGTGTAACCGATGTTCCCTTCGACAGTCAGTCGGTCGTTGAAAAGAGATTTTGAAAACATCAACTGAATTTCCTCTCTGCTATAGGTATCTTTTGCCCGGTAATTAAAACCAATATTGACATCTTTACTGACTTGGGAAAGCCAGTTGCTCACCTGGTTGCTCAACAATTCGCTTGCACTTGCGCCGGCTCCTGATCCGGCATCAAAGCCTCCAGTGCCTGCTGTTGGAATGAATTGATTAAAAACGAGGAGTCCGAACATTTGTTTGCTTACTTCCTGTTCAGAATTAAGAATGCTTCGGATATACGTTTGTTCTGTTGCATCTACTCCACGCACATTAATTTCATAATTTATTGTCGGGTTCATCAGTTTATTGGTGAGCAACAATCGCATATCCACCGGAATTCTTCTTTTGTAAGTGCTATCGGGAATTATCTTGTACAATGAAGAAGTGTACACTACGTAAATTGCTGAGAGATCAACTGTCGCATCGTATGGATTTCCGGCCCAGGTAATCCTGCTCCCCGGATCTACAATGAATTTCTTATTAATGAGGTTTTGGAGAGTAAACAAATATTCTCCTTTCTCAATGATATACGTTCCATACATATTGAAATCTCCCGCAGTATTGATATCCATCCGGATACTTCCTGTTCCGGATCCGGAAATAACGTCACCAATTTTTTCATCGAAAATGATATTGATTACGGCATTAGGATTCATATCCAGATTCATGTTCAGTCGAACGCCGGATAAATTTACCAGACGCTGTACATCCACTTCCTCGTCATCAGTTTTCCTTGATTTATCAATGAAAGTGATAAAATCACTTTGACTCACATCACTGGTGCTATTGAGCGGGATATTTAGTATTGTTCCTTTTTCCGGACTTAAATTAATATCCATGTTCATGTTCTCGATGGCTCCGTAGAAATGTGCATAACCGGAAACATAAGCGTTCCCGTAATACAGAGAGTTCTGTGCCGCATTGGTGTGGAGCATTTGTAACTTTCGTGGCCTGATCACTACATCAAAGAGAAATTTCGAAAAATATTCATGGGTGATTTTACCACTAACATCTGCTTCATTGTTATATGTATCAACAATTTTCATTCCGGAAAGATCGAATACATTTTTTCTCACTTTCACCTGACTGGTGAAACTGTATCGCGTATTAAGATAATCCACAATGCAGGAAGCCCTGGAGAAATCGACTGTTCCTTCGAAAACAGGTTTGGCTAAAGTTCCGGTTAAGGTTAAGTCTGTCGACACTTTCCCATTAAGTTCAGACATAATTCCTGAAAGGTATCTTTCCAGAGTGTGCAGGTAAAAATTGTTGAGCTTCACTGTAAAATCAAGATTATCATTTTCGCGGGCTGCATAATAATTTCCACGGATATCGATCACTTTAGCCGAACCTCTGGTGACTCCAATATTCGCTACAACAATTTTTTGCTCTGAATTGTATCTCGAAATGATGGCGGCAACACCCAAGGTATCGGAATTAACACTTAAATCAGTGATGTGCAAATCTGTTTCCATTTGAGCATTTTTCCTGACATTACTGAGGTATGCATTTCCATCGATTACACCACCCAAAACCAGATTGCTCTGGTGAAGAAATGGATTCAGATTGTCCAGCTTGAAGGAAGAAAATTCTATTGCAAGGTTTTGAGAGATGGAATCTCCAATCACTCCTTCTATCTTAATCGCTTCTCCCCTGTTGCTGAAATTTAAATGGTGAATAGTGATAGCAGAACTGTCAAAAGTGATTTTGTTTTCAGGGTCCAATGACCAGGGCTGATTTTGAATAATGATCTGAGACGAATCAAAATGCATATCAAAATGTGATGCAGAATAAAAATCAAATGATCCTTTGAACTTTCCTCTATTGTGCAAAGTATCATTGTCGGCCAAACGCAAGAGATAAGAAATATGGTTGTTGCTTGTTTTCGAACTCAGATTTAATCCAAGAATATAACTGCTATCGGCAAGATTAACTCGTCCTGCATTGACGTCCATGGATAAAGTTTGTGCATCTCCATTCAGATTGATTCCATTTTGAAGGAAATGTATTCCACCGTAACGAATATCCGGGCTCGAGAAATCAAGTCGAAAAGTTCCATTCATCGTGTTCAAACTGCCGCTCAAAATGGTTTGGGGATCAATCGTCCACGATGGAAGAAAATTTTCAGTGATCACCGATGTATTTTTCAATTTCAAGTCAAAAGTGAAATTCTGAGTATCTGGTCCTTTTTTCAGAGGTAGAATTACAGAAGGTAAATAGCGTGGCAGGATCTGTTTAAAAGCATCTCCGATGGTTGCAAGCTCATATTTTCCTGCAATTTCCGCATCCAGGAAATCGGAGGTCAGATCAATTTTCTTTTCTCCATTTGGAGTTTTCTGCGCATTCAGGTAAATGTTTCCGATACGATACATCTTTTTATCAACCAACAGGAAGGTGTTTTTAATTTCCAACTGACCTTCCAGATTGTCGAGCTTGTTGCCAACAAAATGTGAATTGATACTTGTTTGCAAAATATTTTCGCCGGGGAAATTAACAAGATGAAGTGTATCCAGACTCGCATGACGGATGTCTGCATTGAAATTAAAAGCAGGCAATTTACCTCTGAAATCAATCGCACCTGTAAAACTTAATTCCACATTTGGATCAGTAACAGTAACAGCACCATTGAAAAGTTTTTTCGCAATTTCTCCATCCACTTTAATCGAATGGTATTGGTAGTTTTTATATTCGAGTGATTCAACCATACCTGTCATCCGCGCATCCACATCATTCAATTTTAGGCCCTTTCCTTTTATATCTGCGTTGAAGGTAATTTTGCCCATATCTTTAATCATCGCAACTCTGCCTACATCGAAATCATGTGCTGCCAGATGACCGCTGTACACTGACACTTTCGATTTAGGATCATATTTTAGATTAATATCGGAATTGATATACCCAAGTGCGGTAGTGATATTACCGTATGCAACAAAGTCGCTGAAGAACCCGGTAAATTTTCCTTTGAAGACTACTTCTCCAAGTTCTTTCAAATTATCCGGAACATCAACGGTATGATTTTCATTAAATGGAGGGAGCGGAATTGATGCGATATCTTGCTGGTTGGTTTGTATAGCGTCAGCCTGAATATCCATATAGGTATCTTCGATGTACGGCAGCCCTGTCATGGATAAGTTTCCTTTAAAATAAGAACTCTTACCCCAGCGCAGTGTAGCGTTTTTTCCTTTGAAGCGATTGACACTACCCTTAAAGTTTCCATCAATTTTTACAGAGTCGTCCATTCCCCATAGTTCGTGGGCAAAGTAGGCGATGTCAGAAAAGGAAACTGTTGAGTTTTCAAAGTTTGATTTCCACTGGATCTGTTTGGTGAACTCTTCGAAACAAGGGAAGCTGTCGTAATCAAAAGTCAAATTTCCTTTGATATTCGTGTGCGGCGACCTGATCACCAGATTTTCAGCCCTTATTTGATTGGAAGATACTTTTGCAATTGCCGAAAACTCATCAACTGTAAATCCACTGTGATCATGAAATTTAAGTTGATTGATTGTCGCAAAAATGGAATCATTGACAAATGAGATTTTGTTGAGCTGTCCAGTGATGCCATCAAGGGCAAGATTCGAAAATTCAAGACCCACCGGTGAAACAGTATCGTTTTCATTCAAATTTTTGAACCGTACATTTTTCAAGGACAGTGAAGAAATACTCAGTTTCCAGGGAACAAGGGAAGTGTCGCTCACAACGGGTGTTGGTGAGGAAAAATAGGACAGCAGAAAATACAAGTTGTCGTGTTCCTTTCCTTTGTAATGAACAAGGCGAAAAAAAGTATTGTCCAGACTCAATTTGTCAATTGCAAGAATGCGTTTTTCTGTGCTGAGGTCTTTAAACGTCAGGCTTATTTTTTTTGCATATAATAATGTGTCTTGCTGTTGGTCTTCAATATAAACCCCTTCCAGGTTCACACTTTGAACGAATTGAATACTTACCCGATCGATGGTAATTTTCGTATGCAATTCTCCTGACAGATAAGAAGCCAGGCGACGCGCAATCCATGTTTGAGAAGAATCAAATTGTAAAGCAAGGAACAAGCCGCCGAGGAATAAAAGTATTATTCCAAAAATCCATAATAAGATGCGACCGGCTTTTTTGATATTTTTGAAGATTGAAAAGATTCCTATTTCTGCAACATTCGTACCGTGAAATCAACCCCAGTGTATATTCTTGGCATAGAATCGTCTTGTGACGAGACCTCAGCTGCTGTACTTATGAACGACATTGAACTTTCAAATGTTGTTGCAAATCAAACACTTGTACACAAATATTACGGTGGTGTTGTCCCTGAACTTGCTTCCCGGGCCCATCAGCAAAAGATCATTCCGGTTGTACAGGAAGCTCTCCGACAGGCAAATATAACCAAAAAGCAACTGAATGCGGTTGCTTTTACCCGAGGACCGGGTTTGATGGGGGCATTACTCGTAGGTGTTTCATTTGCAAAATCTTTCGCCCTTGGGATGGACATTCCATTGATTGATGTGAATCATATGCAAGGCCATGTTCTCGCCCACTTTATTCAAGCCGCCGGTTCCGAAAAACCGGTCCCGACATTCCCATTTCTATGTCTGACAGTTTCCGGTGGTCATACACAAATCCTGCTAGTAAAGAATTTCCTCGACATGAAAATTCTTGGGGAAACGCAAGATGATGCTGCCGGTGAAGCTTTTGATAAAGCTGCTAAAATTATGGGACTACCCTATCCCGGTGGACCGCTTATTGATCAACTTGCAGGTGAAGGAGATCCGAAGAGATTCGCATTTCCCCATCCACAGGTTCCTGGCCTGAACTTTAGTTTTAGTGGATTAAAGACCGCGTTTCTTTATTTTATTCGTGATCATGTGAAAAGTGAACCGGATTTTATTGAGAACAATAAAAAAGATATTGCAGCAGGAATTCAACACACCATTGTTCAGATTCTTATTGAAAAACTTAAGCGTGCTTCTACCGAAACAGGAATTAAACAAATTGCTATTGCAGGAGGAGTAAGTGCAAATAAAGGCTTGAGAAAAGAACTTCTTTTGCAAGAAGAGAAATTGAATTGGAAGGTATTCATCCCTCCTTTCAGTTATTGCACTGACAATGCAGCGATGATTGCAATGGCTGGTTACCATAAGTTTTTGAATAAAGAATTTTCGAATCAGGGAATTTCTCCTCTTACCCGAATGCCATTTTAAATTTGCAGAAATTTCGTTGCAATATAAAGTAGAATAACAATTCACAAATACAGAAATCGTATGCGTTCAATTTTATCAATTGTACTAAGTTCAATGATATTTTTTTCTTGTGATCAGCCTAAAACATCTGAACAGAAATTGACAGTCCCGGTCACAGAAGCAAAGAATCCGGCTCTTGACTTTATTTATGGTCTGTGGAGCCTGGATATTGACAATAATCTGAATAATGCAGGTTATTATTTTATGAATGATGGCACCTTTCACATTGTTGCAAGTGAAGTGAATGGCAATTGGGAATTGGCCGGAATGGATTCAATTCTTTTGACATATGCATCCATCAATTCAAAGCCTGAAAAAATCGAGCTGCACATCGACACACTTCTAATTGAAAGAATGGTTCTGAGCGGTAATTCCGGGACAAGTGTTTTTCGGAAAGTTCCTTTTGGGAAAAACACAGAAGGCACAGTATTGTCAGGGTTTATGGGAACGCTGGCTCCCGGAATAGAGAAAGAGTATACATTCAATTTACCCGCAACAAAGGAAATTAAAATTGAACTTGTGACTGATGAGCCGGGCATCACCTTTCGGTTTTTCGATGGTGAGAAAGAAATCACATCAACCAGCTTGCGTTCCTGGGAAGGAATAATCATTCGTGGTGGATCGTATCGTGTTTTGCTTTCCCGCAGCACAAAGGGTGCTTTATCGGATGAGGCTACAGATTTTAATCTGAAAATTATAGGATATTGATTTCAAATAGCATCAAATAAAAAGTTCCTGTCCACGGACAGGAACTCATTATTTGCTCCCTAAAACTATTTTATTGTAGAACTGCATCCACTACGTGCACCAATCCATTGGAAGCAGGTACAGATGCAAGTATTGCCGAATTTCCGAGATATACTTTTCCATCTTTTAAGGACACTTTCACTTTAGCCCCTCCAAACATTGTTATAGTTTGCCCATCCTGTAAACTCTCTGCTTTAAAAACACCAACCAAAACATGATTGTAAAGAACATTTTGCAATTTGTCTTTGTTTTCAGGTTTCAAGAGTGTTTCTACGGTTCCCGGAGGCAATGCATCAAAGGCTGCATTGGTTGGAGCAAATACGGTGAATGGGCCGTTGTTGGATAAGGCATCAACCAATTCCGCAGCCTGAACAGCTTTTACGAGTGTCGTATGATCCTTTGATCCGATCGCTACTTTCACAACATTCGGTTGAGAAACATCGTCGGAAATCGCTGATTGACCACCACTGGCAGGTGCTTGTTCTGTCGATTCTGCCGGACTTTGAGCATTTTCACCTTCAGGGGCATTTTGACAAGCACCAAAAAGTGAGATGAATCCTGCTATAGTCAAGACTTGGAGAAGCTGTTTTTTCATAATGGGTTAGTTTAAATTTCTTGAAGAATTACCCGAAGGTATTTTGAACACTGCATTTGAACTATGATCTTGCTCAATTAAAGGCCGTATTTTTGTCATAAATAAAAATGAGAAATCGTATTTTTCTCTTGTTCTTTTCTTTATAATTTTCAAATTGCGATATGTTTCTTAAAAATGAAAAGTGTACAATTCGAAACTGGCGGGAATCAGATGCTGAGGCGCTTGCCCGATATGCAAATAATGAAAAAATTGAAATGCATTTGCGCGATGGATTCCCTTCTACCTACACGCTCGAAGATGCTCAGCTGTTGATCAATACTGTTTCAAGTTCAGATCCTGTCACCATATTTGCTATTGAAATAAATGAAGAAGCTGTAGGCAGTATCGGCTTTTTTCCGAAAGAAAATATTTACAGATACAATGCTGAAATTGGGTACTGGCTTGCGGAACCTTACTGGGGTCAAGGAATAATCCCGAGTGTTTTGGAAACAATGTGTGAGTACATTTTTGAAACGACGAAACTCACCAGAATTTATGCTGAAGTCTTCGGAAAAAATAAAGCTTCAGCAAGAGCATTGGAAAAAGCAGGGTTTACAAAAGAAGCCATACTCGTTCAGAATATTTATAAAAATCATGAGGTAGATGATACGCAAATATATTCAATGCGGAAATCGGATTTTCTAAATCGACTCTAGCGTCCCTGAAAACAAACAGGGTTGAAAGCTTTGCTCTCAACCCTGTTGTAAATTCAGTGTAATATATTCCTACCAGATTTTCACTCTCAGACTATCCGGACGCCACATTGGATCGCCTTCTTTAATTCCGAATGCCTCGTAGAATTCCGGTAAATTACTGAAAGGACCATTTACGCGCAGGAAATTCGGTGCATGTACATCTGTCATCACTTGCATAGCCAGCGATGCTTCACGGGAATGGCCGAGCCATCCGAGAGTATATCCGAGAAAATACCTTTGTACAGGGGTAAGTCCATCGGTCTTCTCCCCTTTTTTGTATTGATCAGTTTTCTTGAATGCTTCCAATCCAATGACCACACCACCAAGATCCGCAATATTTTCACCGAGGGATGCATCTCCATTTACATGCAAACTATCCAACACGACATAATCGCTAAATTGTTTGACAAGGATATTTGCCTGTTTCATGAACTTAATCGAGTCCTCTGCAGTCCACCAGTTTTCCAGATTTCCTTTTGCATCAAATTGGCGTCCCTGATCATCGAATCCATGCGTGAGTTCATGTCCGATTGTTGATGCGGCAGCATACCCGTAAATGATTGCATCATCAGCCAAAGAATCCGGAAGTCCCGGGATCAGAAACTGTGCTGCAGGCAAAACGATTTCATTATTCGAAGGGTTGTAATAGGCATTGTAAGTTTGAGGTGTCATTTCCCATTCCGTGCGATCCACAGGCTTGTATAATTTCTCCACTTCGTAAGCATAAGACCATGCTCTGCAATTCATCACATTTTGCACAAATGAAGATCTGGAAATTTCGAGTTTGGAATAATCTTTCCATTTATCCGGAAAGCAAACCTTGCTGTTAATTTTGGAAAGTTTGTTGAGGGCTTTTTGTTTTGTACTATCACCCATCCAGGCAAGACCTTTAATCCGCTCTTCATAGGTGTCCAGCATACTTTTCACCAGAATTTTGTATCGTTCACGCATACTTTCCGGAACATATTTCGCTACATACAATTGTCCAAGAGCATCCCCCAAAAATCCTTCCTGCTCATCAAGAACACGTTTCCAGCGAGGACGTTGAGCTTTAACTCCGGAAAGAACAGTTCCATAAAAATTAAAATTCTGCTTCACAAAAGCGGAACTCAGTTGATCAGCAAAACTATTTACCAGATTCCAACGGAGGTAAGTTTTCCAGTCCTGAATGGATACTGACTTGAGACTCTTTTCAACCTGGGCATAAAATTCCGGTTGACCAATAATAACAGTATCGATATTTTTCAGATTCATTCTTTCGAAAAGGTCCTTCCAGGGAATTGATGGAGTCAATTTTGTAAAATCTGCAACAGACATTTTATTGTAATTACCGTAGGGATCGCGAAGAGCTTCAAGTTTCCGTGAAGATTTTGCAAGATCTGTTTCCAGCTTCATGACAGCCGCAGCACTCCGGTTGGCTGTAACGCCGTCTTCACCAAGGAGTAAAAACATTTTGGTAACATGCTGAATGTATTCATTTCGGATATTGGTAGTTCTGCTGTCTGTATTGAAATAATAATCGCGGTCAGGCAATCCGATACCACCCTGATAAAAATGCAAAGCATAGCGTTCGCTATTCATTTCATCCTGGAAAATCGCAGGAGAATAAAGTGGCGAACCAACATTTATTTGAAAATCAGCAATTAAATTCACAACATCCTGGATTGTTTTCAATGCATTGATTTTATCCAGGTTCTCTTGCAAGGGAGCAATGCCCTGTGCTTCGATACTTGCTGAATCCATTCCGGTTGCCCAGAAATCACCGATCTTTTGTGCATTGGATCCTTTGGCTGCGGATTTATCTGCAGCAGCTTCATCGCTTAGTTGACGTAATTTCGAATAGTTATCATCCCTCACGAGATTAGCAATGCCCCATCTTCTTTCGCTTTCAGGAATCGGATTTTGTTTCATCCAGTTTCCTGTGGCGTATTTAAAAAAATCAGTTCCCGGTTGAACAGTTGTATCAATCCATTGCCAGAGAAAATCATCCTGTGTGACATTTGTCTGATTTTCACTTTTCTTCGAGGAGCAAGACCAGATGAGAAGGACTGCAACTGGTAGTAATGCCAATTTTTTCATTTGTAGATTTTTTGTTTGATCAATTAAGAAATTCTATTGGTAGGAATTTTTCGGGAGACAAAGCTAATGAAATGCTCTGTTTCTCAACAGGATTAACGATTGTTAACTAATCTGCTTTGTTTGAGCTGAATGGCTGATTGTCAGTATTCTATAGTCAGACATCTTTCTTAAAATCTTGCAAGAGTATGACAGTAGCAATTGGGTGGATTTCTTAGCTTCGCAAAAAATATGAATATGGGAAGGATATTGACAGTATCTACTATTGCTTTCGTTCTGATCTTTGGACAAAACGGTCTAACGCAAGATCCTCATTCTAAAGCATCAGCCCCACCGGATACTACAGTTCACTTCCAATCTGAGAAACATTTTAAGAGTGTACGTCAACTAACTTTTGGAGGCGATAATGCAGAAGCGTATTTCAGTTTCGACAATTCCAAAATTGTGTTCCAGGCTACAAATCCGGCATGGAATGTCTCCTGTGATCAGATTTATTTTTCAGAACTCAGCAATTTTGCACCTGCACGCGTCAGCACCGGTAAAGGAAGAACAACTTGTGCGTACTTCCTTCCCGGAGATTCTACGGTACTGTATGCATCCACACATATAGGCTCGACGGAATGCCCTCCAAAACCTGCTCCTCGTGCAGATCATAAATATGTATGGGCGCTGTATGATTCCTTTGACATTTTTGTTGCTGACTTGAAGGGAAATATTGTTCGTCAACTTACTGAAACTCCCGGTTACGATGCAGAAGCAACGGTAAGTCCGACAGGAGATAAAATCGTATTCACATCCACGCGAAATGGTGACATCGATTTGTACACAATGAATATTGATGGCAGTGATGTACGACAAATCACCAATGAATTGGGTTACGACGGAGGAGCATTCTTTTCTCAGGATGGAAAGCAATTGGTGTTTCGTGCCAGTCGTCCAAAATCGGAGGATGAAATCAGTACTTACAAAACATTGTTATCTCAGGGATTGGTGATGCCAACCAATATGGAGATCATGATTTGTAATGTAGATGGAACCGGATTGAAGCAAGTTACTAAGCTTGGTGGTGCAAATTGGGCGCCGTACTTCAGTCCTGATGGCAAGCGCGTTATCTTTTCGAGTAACCATGTTTCGAAAGGCTATCATTTTAATTTGTGGATGTGTGATCTCGATGGAACACATCTTGAACAGATTTCTTTTGATCCAATATTTGATGCTTTTCCGGTGTTTTCCAGAGATGGGAAAAGGCTGGTTTTTTCAAGCAATCGGAACAATGGAGGATCGCATGATACAAATCTCTTCCTCGCGGAATGGAAATAATTCTAAACGATTAATCCGTATTGGTTTAATTGGCAGTGAGAAACAATTTCGAGATCATTTTTGTATTAATTAACATTCACTGGAATGAAATATTTTTATCTCCAGTCTTTCCTTTTTCGTAAATTTGCAACAATAAAATTCTGAGGGTTCAGAGGCTTTTCCTTTACCTTTATTCGAAGTATGAAACCAGGTCGCATTCTAATTCTACTCGCCTTACTTCTTATTGCTGTTGTCATTTATGTCAATAAATGTTCTTCAGGAAATTCGCGTCAAAAGAATGTTGCAGGAAATTCCAAATCCGGAGCTCCCTTACAAGTTTCAGGAATCATTGTTAGTCCACAGACAGTAAGTGATCAGATTTATGCTTCCGGTACATTGATGGCAAATAATGAAGTTGAAATCAGGAATGAAATTGGCGGACGTCTTACACATCTTGGGTTTCAGGAAGGCACCTTTGTAAAGAAAGGTGAGTTGTTGGTGAAAATTGATGATGATGATTTGCAAGCTCAACTAAAGAAATTGCAGGCCGACAAGGATCTTGCTGATAAAAATGCAGGGCGGCAAAAAGATTTGCTGGACATCAGTGGAATCAGTCAGCAGGAATACGATCTTGCACTAAATGCATTGAACAGAATTAAAGCAGATGTCGATCTACTTCAGGTTCAGATCGGGAAAACAGAAATTCGTGCACCATTTTCAGGAATCATTGGATTGCGAAGTATTGGCGAAGGCTCCTATTTGCCAGCCAATACGCGAATTGCAACTTTGCAACAAGTAGATCCAATGAAACTGGAATTCTCAATTCCCGAAAAATATTTTTCATTGCTTGGAAAGAATGATGAAATTCAATTTACTGTAGAATCTGCCAAAGGTTCATTCAAAGGGAAAGTGTATGCCTACGAACCCAAGATTGATCTTGCAACACGATCACTCACGCTTCGCGCTTGGTGTGCAAATCCAAAGAATGAGCTGTTACCGGGAGCGTTTGCAAAAATAATAGTACCTCTTGCTAAAATGGAAAATGCCCTGATGATTCCTTCACAAAGTTTGATTCCGGAATTGAAGGGACATAAAGTTTTCATCGCGAAAGACGGAAATGCAAGTGCTGTAAAAGTGAAATTGGGTTTGAGAAATGACACTACTGTTCAGATCGTGGATGGATTGAATGCAGGAGATACAGTTCTGATCACCGGAATTATGCAAATGCGACCACAAATGCCGGTAAAAGTAAATATCCAATAAGTCTGAATATTATTTCCATTTCAGGAGATGAAATTCATTAAGCTGCGTATTTTTAATTTCTATGAGCCTCTCTTCCATAAGTCTGAAACGCCCTGTACTTGCACTGGTGATGTCCATCATCATCACGCTGTTTGGCTTGATTGGATTTAATTTTCTTGGTGTACGAGAGTATCCTTCAATTGATCCACCTGTAATTACAGTTCGTACCTCCTATGCCGGTGCAAATGCAGAGGTAATTGAATCGCAAATTACCGAACCACTCGAAAAAGCAATCAATGGAATTGCCGGCATTCGATCCATCGCTTCTTCCAGTAATCTCGGAACAAGTAACATCACTGTGGAATTTACGCTGGATGTGGATCTGGAAGCAGCAGCAAATGATGTGCGGGATAAAGTTGCACAGGCGCTACGTCAATTGCCACAAGATATTGACGCACCACCGGTAGTTACGAAATCCGATGCGAACAGTGATGCCATCATTTCCATGACGGTAGAAAGCAATACGAGGAATCATTTGCAGGTAAGTGATTATGCATCCAATGTGATCCTTGAACGCTTGCAGACCATTCCGGGGGTGAGTACTGTTCAGATCTGGGGCGAGAAAAAGTATGCGATGCGGATATGGATGGATCCCGCAAAGCTGACGGCTTATTCCCTCACACCACTCGACATAGAAAATGCATTGAACAGGGAGAACGTAGAATTGCCTGCAGGAAAGTTAGCCGGAACGTCAACGGAATTGACTGTGAATACCAAAGGCCGGCTAAGTTCGGAAGATGATTTCAATAATCTGATCATTGCTTCTTCCGGTACTCAAACGATTCGATTACGTGATGTAGGTGCTGCCAGACTTGGTCCTGAAAACGAAGAGACGATCCTTAAGCAAAGCGGGACACCGATGATAGGACTTGCTCTGGTTCCGCAGCCGGGTTCGAACTACATAGAAATTGCTGATGAATTCTACAAACGTTACGATCAACTGAAGACAGAATTACCAAAGGATCTCATCCTGAATATTGCACTTGACAATACAAAATTCGTGAGGTCATCCATTTTGGAAGTGGAAGAAACCCTTTTGATTGCATTCCTTCTCGTCGTATTGATTATTTATCTTTTCTTCCGGGAATGGTTGATCGCCGTTCGACCATTGATCGATATTCCTGTTTCTTTGATAGGTGCTTTCTTCATCATGTATGTTGCAGGATTTTCGATCAATATTCTCACCTTACTTGCAATTGTGCTTGCTACCGGATTGGTGGTGGATGACGGAATTGTTGTTACGGAAAATATTTACAAGAAACTGGAAGCAGGAATGAAACCTGCGGATGCTGCACGGGAAGGGTCGAACGAAATTTTCTTTGCAGTAGTCTCTACCTCACTCACACTAGCGGTTGTTTTTCTACCCATCATTTTTCTTCAGGGATTTGTTGGGAGGCTTTTCCGTGAATTTGGAATAGTCATGGCCGGGGCCATTCTGATTTCCGCATTTGTTTCCTTATCTCTGACACCCGTTCTGAATGTGAAGTTGTCGAGAAAAACACACAAACATTCAAAATTCTATCTGGCGACAGAACCTTTTTTCAGTGGAATGATCGAACGCTACCGCCGTTCGCTTACTACTTTTATGTTGCACAGACGTTGGGCACTTGTAATATTACTTGGTACAGTTGGCATCATCTGGGGTGTTGGGTCCTTGCTACAATCCGAATTATCTCCACTCGAAGACAGAAGCTGGTTGCGCCTCGCTGTAAGTGCACCGGAAGGAACAGCGTATCAATACATGGATAATTACATGGACGAGGTTGGAACTTTTCTGGTGGATTCAATTCCAGAGAAAAGGGTTGTGCTCACGGTTACTGCACCCGGATTTACAGGATCCGGTTCCGTTAATTCGGGAATGGTTCGACTGGCTCTGGTGACACCGGATCAAAGAGATCGATCCCAGCAGGAAATTGCCGATTACATTACAAAGAATCTTAAGAATTTCCCGGAAGGCAAGGCATTCGTTATTCAGGAACAAACGATCAGTGCAGGTGGTGGTGGTGCAAGAAACGGGCTGCCTGTACAATATGTCATTCAGAATTCTTCATTCGATAAAATCAAAACCAATCTTCCAAAATTTATTGAGGAAGTCGGCAAAAATCCTGTTTTTCAAGGCGTCGATGTAAATTTGAAATTCAACAAACCTGAATTGAATATTTCGATTGATCGGGAAAGAGCAAATGCGATGGGTGTTTCCGTAAATGATATTGCACAGACATTGCAACTCGCCTATAGCGGAAAGCGGATGTCCTATTTCACGATGAGTGGCAAGCAATACCAGGTGATCGGACAGATGGATCGTACGGACAGGGATGAGCCTTTGGATTTGAAAACACTGAATGTTCGAAATCGCTCCGGGGAAATGATCCCATTGGACAATGTGATGAAAATTGTGGAAACGAGCAGTCCTCCTCAACTCTACCATTTCAATCGTTATAAATCGGCTACGGTTCAGGCAGGACTAGCACCTGGAGAAACAATAGGTGATGGAATTAAGGCCATGGATGAAATTGGCAAGAAAGTTTTGGATGAATCTTTTTCAACCGCTCTCACCGGACCGTCCCGGGATTATTCTGAAAGTAGCTCGAATATACTTTTTGCATTTTTATTGGCTCTGGTGCTTATCTACTTAATTCTGGCCGCGCAATTCGAGAGTTTTATTGATCCTTTCATCATTATGCTTACAGTGCCACTTGCACTGTGAGGAGCAGTCTTGAGTTTGTGGCTTTTCAATCAAACCCTGAACATTTTCAGTCAGATCGGAATTATCATGTTGATAGGACTGGTCACAAAAAATGGTATCCTGATAGTTGAATTTGCAAATAAACAAAGGGAGAATGGATTGGAGAAAAAAGACGCTGTTATTGAAGCCTCAGTACTGCGTTTGCGGCCCATCCTGATGACAAGTATCGCAACTATTCTGGGAGCACTTCCAATTGCCATTGGTCTTGGGAACGGCGCTCAAAGCCGTATTCCAATGGGAATCGTTGTTGTCGGAGGATTGTTGTTTTCATTGATCCTTACCTTGTATGTGATTCCGGTAATGTATACTTATATTTCAAGCAGAAGAAAGCATCATGAAGAGTAACAGGAAATTTTGGAATAATCCATTATTTATATTCAATGTGTGCATTCGAAAAGAAATATTTCCAGCGTTGCCAATCATTTTATTTTGGTGTTTACTATTCTTCCCTCCTATTCTTAAATGTCAGGATTCTTTGCTTACACTTAGCAAAGCGATTGAATTGTCTTTGATCAATAATTATGATATACGAATTGCAAACGTCGAGACTGAGCAGAATAAAAACAACAATCATCCGGGAAATGCGGGGATGTTGCCACGGCTGGATCTGAATGGATCACTTTCAAATTCTACGCAGACTACGCATCAGTTGTATTCAAGTGGTCAGGAGATTAATCGTGATAACGTAAGTTCAGACAACCTGAGTGCGAATGCAACATTGGAGCTGGACTGTTTTTGACGGATTAAAAATGTTTGCAACCAAACAAAAGCTCGGAGAATTGTATGTTCAGAGTGAAGAGAAGTTAAAAATTCAGATGGAATCAACTCTCCAGTCTGTGATTTTAGCCTACTATTCTATCGTTCAACAAAAGCAATTGCTCAAATCAACGAAGGAAGAAATTAAATTTGCAGAAGAGCGTGTCCGTCTCACAGAGCGCCGTTTAAACAATGGATCCGGTTCACGATTGGAATTCCTGCAGACAAAAACCGATCTGAATGCTTTGCGCTCCACAGAGTTAAACCAGTTATCAGCTCTCGAATCAGCACGGATCCAGTTAAATCAATTCATCACACGGGATTTGAACACAGTGTTTGAAGTTGAGGATACGATTATTATTTCTTACAATCCAAGTTATAATGATTTGCAAAAAAACCTGACTGAACAGAATCACACACTTAAATATTTCGAGAAAAATGAGCTCATTTCATCCTTTGGACTGAAAGAAATCCAGGCTTCCCGCCTTCCTAAGATTATGTTGAATGGTGCCTATCAATTTACCAAAGTCAACAATGAAGTAGGATTGGTTTTGCTAAATCAGAATGCAGGGTTCAACTATGGTATAACAGCAACTCTTCCACTCTTCAATGGTTTTATTCTTTCCACTCAGGTAAAAAATGCGCGATTAAATCTGAAAAGTAGTCAGCTGGCTTATCTTCAGGCAAAACAGGAAATATCCGCGGAATTAATGAATGCTTTTCGGGAATTCAGCACAGCTCAAACGATTCTGAAACTGGAAGAAGAAAATAGTGTATACGCTCGTGAAGTATTGGTAGTCGCACAAGAAAAATACCGAATTGGTTCGAGTAACCTTGTCGAAGTGAAAAATGCACAATCGACTTTTGAAGCTGCCAATTTCAGGTTGGTCACCGCTCGATACAATGCAAAAAAAACAGAAACAGTATTACAGAAAGTAAACGGTGATCTCATTCATTGAACATATTTTTTACATGCTTTTGCATATCTTTAAAGCAAATATTCTATAGGATCTAGAGAAATCCTTTCTTTCAGCTATGAGATTTACAATTACTGCGACGTTAAAGGAATTTATACAAAGTCAGAAATTTTCCGGTGTACTGCTGATTGTGTGCACAATTGTTTCTCTTCTATTGGCCAATAGTTTCATTTCAGACAGTTACTTAAAATTCTATCATTTTAAACCTGATTTATTTTCTGGTTCAGCGAATACTTCGATGAGCATTGAACATTTCATCAATGATGGATTGATGGCTATATTTTTTCTTCTTGTTGGATTGGAAATCAAAAGAGAAGTGATGGGCGGTGAACTTTCTACCGTTCGAAAAGCAATTATTCCAGTTGCAGCAGCTATTGGTGGGATGATTTTTCCGGCGCTGTTTTATTTGTTTTTCAACACAGGTACAGAAACGGCTTCCGGTTGGGGAATTCCAATGGCGACAGACATTGCATTTGCCATTGGTGTACTTTCTTTGTTGGGAAACAGAATTCCTGATTCCTTAAAAATTTTACTTACCGCACTTGCAGTTGTTGATGATCTGGGTGCTGTGATTGTAATCGCATTGTTTTATTCTTCCGGAATTTCTATGTTCTATTTGCTTTCAGCTGCCGGAGTTCTTGTTCTACTTTCTGTCTTCAATTTCCTGAGAGTAAAGTCACTTCTCTTTTATCTTATTCCCGGTCTTTTTCTGTGGTATTTTATGTATTCTTCAGGAGTTCATTCGGCCATTGCCGGGGTGTTGCTGGCCATGACGATCCCGTATCGCAAGGAAGACGAAAAATCACCTCTCCTGAAATTGGAACACTCGCTCCACTTTCCTGTCAATTTTATTATCATGCCATTGTTTGCTCTGGCAAATACAGCAATTGTTCTAAATTCAGGATTCATGGACCAGATTTTGTCACCTGAAAGTCTCGGTATCGGTGTAGGATTAATATTTGGAAAACCAATTGGCATTGTTTCATTCATTGGTCTGGTTTTGTTGTTTAAGATTGGAAAACTCCCTTATGGAATGAATATGAAACAAGTTATTGGACTTGGGTTTCTTGGAGGCATTGGATTCACCATGTCGATATTCATATCATTGTTAGCATTCTCGGAACCGGATCATATACTGAATGCAAAAATTGTTATTCTAATATCATCATGTATTGCCGGACTGACGGGTTATTTTTTGCTCCGAAAAACAAATCATGCTTCCTCTGGAAAATAGAGAAATCGCAAAGCAGCTGCGTACGCCTCATGGACCTCATGCGATTCAAATCGGAGAATTCATGGAGCGTAGCAACAAGCACATGTATACTATGTGTTTAAAGCATGCATCATTGAAATCAAAAGAGAATGTGTTGGAGATTGGTCCGGGCAATGGTTGTTTTGTTTCGGAATTCTTTCGTGAGACCAACGACATTTCCTACACAGGAGTTGAATTGAGTCAGGAGATGTTACAAGTCTGTAAGAACAGGAACTCCGCGTTTATTCATGACAGGAAGGCTAGTTTTTTAAAAGGAGATATTATGGAGTTGAAATTGCCGGACAATTCCTATGATGTTATTATCGCTATCAATGTGATTTATTTTTTGAATCCAGTAGAAGTTTATCTCAATGATTTGATCAGAATAATAAAACCCGGAGGGCGAATGGTTCTTGGATTCAGGGATATTTCATCTATGCAGAAATTGCCTTTTGTCGATGAGAATTTCTCATTGTACGATGCAAACCGATTATCTGAAATTTTAGTGAATTCCGGCTTTGAACAGGTGGATACAAAATTCGGTACCGAAGTAATAAAGCTTCCGGATGGTAGACAAGCGGAGCTTTTGAATTGTTCATGCCTTGCCTTGAAAGGAAAAATGGCTTAAACTTGTATTTCGTTGGAATTCCAGATCATCAAGAGCATCAATCAATATCTCAAATGTATGCGAGGAATTAGAAATATTCTCATTTTTTCACTCTTTTTTGGAGCTCAGTCTGTGTTTTCACAGTCTGTAGCTAAATTGACAATAACTGATAACCTGGCAGCATCCAGTAAATTTGGATATGGGAAGCCCAAACCGGCAGCACCCAAAGACATTTTCACCATGCTCCCGGAGAAAGGAACCCAAGTCTTGTTTTATGCAGAATTGATTCCATCAGATGCTTTGCCTGATGAATTCAGATTAAAATTTACAGCTTACAAAGAAAATTCAGGTAAAGAAGAATGGGTTGATGACAGGGAATTAAAGTAAAAAGACCTCCACCTATTCGTTGGCGGCTATCAATTTTTTCAATGAAGGAAATTACAAGATAGTGATAACAAATGCTGATGATCAGACGAAAATACTTGCCACAGGTACTTTTACAATCAATAAATAATTTTCGAATCAATAACCTGCAGGGATGAAGATGGATCAACAGAAAATTCAGAAAATTGTTGCTGCTGAATTGGAGGAACGATACAGTTATGGTTTTCCGGAACAGTTTCAGGATACCATTGACGAATATCTGGTGGAACCCTTCGAAGCAAGTTTTCTCAATGAAAGTACGCGTGACTTCGACCGTTTTTGGGTTGTGGGTGATTTAATTCCGGAAAGTCCGGGGGAAGGTCATTTGCTAATTTATAGTCCGGAGGAAGATTTATTCGGACTCGCATTCAAAGGCAATTTATCAGATGATGGTGCTGGAATTTTTCTGGGTCTCTTTGGGTCCCTGGCGCAGGCACTTGAGAATGCCTGAATTTCTCATGAACATATTTAGTTAAGAATTGTTATTGTCCTTGATTTGAGAATCCGGATGAGAATTGGCCCCGTATCTTTGTATATTCAGAAAGTTAATGGGTTATTAAGTTATTAAGTTATTAGCTCAAAGATTGCCAATTATCTCTTTGTAGAATAACAGGTTATTAAGTTATTGAGTTATTGAGTTATTAAGTTATTCGCTGAAAGATTGCCAATTATCTCTTTGTAGAATACCAGGTTATTAAGTTATTGAGTTATTAAGTTACTAGCCGAAAGTTGCTAATTATCTCTTTGTAGAATAACAGGTTATTAAGTTATGGAGTTATTAAGTTATTCGCTGAATGATTGCCAATTATCTCTTTGTAGAATACCAGGTTATTAAGTTATTGAGTTATTAAGTTATTCGCTGAAAGATTGCCAATTATCTTTTGTAAAAAAGGTTATTAAGTTATTGAGTTATTAGACGAAAGATTGCCAATTATCTCTTTGTAGCAAAATAGGTTATTAAGTTATTGAGTTATTAAGTTATTAGACGAAAGATTGCCAATTATCTCTTTGTAGCAAAATAGGTTATTAAGTTATTGAGTTATTAAGTTATTCGCTGAAAGATTGCCAATTATCATTTTGTAGTAAAAATAAAGGATGGAAATATTAATCAAGCCAATAACTTAATAACTTAATAACTCAATAACTCAATAACCCCATATAGTTCAAAGAAAAAACCTCAAACAAATGAAAATGTTGTCCCTATTTGCGTGCATCATGCTAACTTTGCCGGGATGTTCGCAACCACAATCTACTAATCAACAAACTCCTCCTATGACTCAAAACACACCTTCCTCTCAAATCGACACTGCAACATTTGGTGGTGGTTGTTTCTGGTGCACTGAAGCTCAATTTCAATTGTTGGATGGTGTGCTAAGCGTTCAGTCAGGATTTTCTGGCGGATCCGTAAAGAATCCTTCTTACAAAGAAGTATGTACCGGGCAGACAGGACATGCTGAAGTAATTCAGGTTACCTATGATACCACGAAACTTAGTTATGATGAATTGCTCGAAGCTTTCTGGACTTCACACGATCCAACACAATTAAACCGTCAGGGCAATGATATCGGAACACAATACCGTTCAGTTATATTTTACCACAATGAAAATCAACACCAGCTTGCAGAATCGTACAAGAAAAAGCTGAATGATTCAGGAGCTTATGAAAATCCGTTGTTACTGAAATCTCTCCGAGTTCGGTATTTTATAAAGCGGATGACTCCCATCAAAACTATTTCAATGAAAATGGCGATCAACCTTACTGCCAGTTTGTAGTTGCCCCGAAAGTTGAAAAATTCCGAAAGGTTTTTAAGGAACATTTGCGGAAGTGAGTTATTAGTTATTAGGTTATTAAGTTATTAGGCTGAAGTTGTTTTCATTTTAATTCGGGAGGCAGGTAATTAACTTATTGAGTTGATAGGACAAATCCATAAGGGCCCGGTGGCTTAATAACTTAATAACTTAATAACTCAATAACTTAATAACTTAATAACTAACTACTAGCAAAAAACTCATTTCTTCCCAATCTCCAACACAACAACTACAGCGTTCTCTCCTTTTGTTTCAGTAGAAAAACGAACCATTCCATTTTCACTGGTAAAATGGATGTTACGAACTTCCTGTCCACTCAAAGCTTCATGAATCTTGTCGGCATAACCGGATTGTTTACTCTTGTTGATTTGATCGTTCAATGCAGTGTAATCAATAGGTTTTTTTGTGACGACTACAGCCATGAAATCTTTGGTTCCGATACTGTCCGGTAATAATGAATAATCCTTGGGAAACAATCGTGTTCCTGTGATTCCACAATAGGGAGAATGTTTCGGCGTGTATGGAAAGAGTATATAACTTGATCCATCCGTTTCTTGTCCGAAAACATATGTGTAACACTCTATAGAATTTGTTGTTTCAATTTTAAATTTCGTTCCTTTTGAAATGGCTTGTGTTGTTTGAAAAATATCGTTTTGTGATGGAGTCAATGGGATCGTTTTTTGAGTTTCATTTTCAATCAAACCGATTGTCATCTCAAATTCTGAAGGAGAAAATTCTTTTCCCGACCCCATAGGATACAACCCATATGCTTCCTTCGTAAAGAAATCAAAATCTTTATAACGAATCCAGCCGATTCCGTTTTTTCCCCATTCAGGACCCCAGCTATTCATTATTTGAAATGCACCGCCTTCAAGATAATCATCGTAACCAATCACGCACATGCAATGTCCGCCAAATCCATTCATGGCGTAATCGGTGCGCGTAGGAAACCATACCTCTTGTCCCATCATATCCTGCATGAAGCTTCCTCCGATCATCATTCCAACGACAACAGGCGCTCCCTGGGCAAGATTCTGTTTCATGGCCAGCATATCCACTTTGTAATCGTCTCCACTTTTCGTGAGTCGCTGTGATCCTTTGATTCTATATTGTGAAGCATCCTGGATTTGCTGTGCATCGGGTTGGAGTGAGCAGTCCTCATCAGTGTATTGAAACTGACTTAAAGGAAGTGCGCCTACATTTTTCATATTCTCCATTGCCTTCTCAATGTATGAGCCCTGGCAACCCTGGAGATGGATCTGATTGTATGTAAAAGCCGGACTGAAAGCAATTTCATTGGCATTTTGTTGTGAGGATCTGGCATAGAGAATACTGCGCGCTGCATACCCACTACCCCAGCCTACACATGATCCCTGCTGACCCTGATTCAGTCTTGGGGGTGCAAATTGCTCAAGGGATACCCGTTCCGGTAAAGGATTCTTTTTGTTATCAGCAAGAGGTTCGTATACCTCTACAGCATCGTATTTCTCCTGATCAAAACTCGCTCCAAGTGAAAATAGGTTAGCCAACTGATTGTTTCCACCACCTCCACCACTGCAATTCCCTCCGAAAAAATACCAAGCTCCTGCAAGTGCAAGTACAAGCAAGCCTAGTTTTGGATTTCGGAACAACAAGGCGATTATAATTCCGATAATATTTCCGCCAGGACCACGTCCCCCACCACCACTTCCACCACCTGGATAATTATCCGGACCAGAAGGTCCTGTGTCGTCTTTTGAAATACGTATGGGCATGGAAGAGAGGTTGGAGAAGAGAGAATAGAAATTAGAGAGTAGAGATTTGAATTGAGTGGTTGGTGCTTGGTGGTTAGTATGGGATTGCAGTGTCAAGTTTACACGCAACATTCATAATTCTTAATTCATAATTCTTAATTGATGCGTGGTTGCTGGAAAAAGAATTTCAGCATTTAACGCCTCAGGCTGTCTCACTTTCCCATGTATCGAAAAGTAATTTCAGATAGACATTTTCTACAGGGGATATTACATTGTCTGCTTTTACAAGTTGAACGGCAAAATTTAAAAATTGCGTTCTTTCATCCGGTGTGGAATCTTCGTAAAAGTCATCCATGCATTTTTGAAAATGCAAGATGTAGTCTTCCTGTTTTAACATGCTCAGATGTTCAATTGCACCATCCAAATTCACATGGAATGGATAGTTTTCAACCAGGTATTTCCGAATAACCAGATCTTCATCCACACTGAATGTCTGGTCAACAAAAGCGAGTAATTGAAGCATGTGATACCCGGCTTCTGCCTTATTTAATTTTCTGTTCATCATTTTTTAAACGTGTAGTGTGCTAATGTAATAAAATCAAAGAGCTAATGTATTGTACCGACAATGACAATCACATGAGAAAAATCGGATTCTTTTGAAGCCGATGAGTTTCAGGCAAATATTCGTAAATTCGCATCATTGGCACAAAATAATATAATGTGCTGATAATCAGTTTATGTCAGATATTATTCGATTATTGCCAGATGCTGTAGCGAACCAGATAGCTGCCGGAGAAGTAATTCAAAGGCCGGCATCTGCTGTTAAGGAGTTGTTGGAAAATGCAGTTGATGCAGGAAGCAGCAAGATCGAATTGTATGTAAAAGATTCCGGCAAGACACTTCTTCAAATTACAGATGACGGTTGTGGCATGAGTCCAACAGATGCGCGACTCTCGTTCACCCGTCATGCTACATCGAAGATCAGGACTGCAGATGATTTGTTTTCAATACGTACGAAAGGATTCCGTGGGGAAGCTCTTGCTTCCATTGCTGCCATCGCCCAGGTAGAGTTAAAAACCAAACAACACGATGCGGAAATAGGGACTCTGGTTATTATTGAAGGAAACGAAGTAAAAAATCAGGAGCCTGTAAGTAGTCCCAGCGGGACAACCATATCTGTCAAGAATCTGTTCTACAACATTCCGGCACGGAGGAATTTCCTTAAATCCAACCCAGTTGAAGCACGACACATCATCGACGAATTTGAAAGGGTTGCCCTCGCTCATCCGGATATTTTTATGTCACTGCATCAGAATGGCTTAGAAATATTCAAGCTATCATCAACAAATTTACGCCAGCGAATTGTTGGTGTTTATGGAAGTCATTACAACGAGCGATTGGTACCGGTGCAAGAAGAAACTACCTTATTATCCATCGCGGGCTTCATCGGGAAACCGGAGTTTTCCAAAAAGACCCGGGGAGAACAATTTTTCTTTGTGAACAAACGCTTTATCAAGGATCATTACCTGCATCATGCTGTATCCAGTGCCTTTCAAGAATTACTTCCACGAGAAAGTTATGCTTCGTATTGGCTTTACATTGATATTGATCCTTCTAAAATTGATGTCAATATACACCCAACCAAAACAGAAATTAAATTTGAGGACGAACGATCAGTGTACGCGATTGTGAGAGCTGCTGTGAAACGATCTTTGGGACAGTACAGTGTATCACCGGCTCTTGACTTCGAACAGGAAAATTCTTTTACTGTTCCGCACTCCTTGCGAAATCAGCCTGTGCAAAGGCCAATGGTGACAGTGAACACCGGATACAATCCTTTTCAAAGCGATCGTTCGAAATCCATTTCCGGTGCAGGTTGGGAAAAATTGTACGATGGTCTGCATGAAGTTCAGGTAGCTCCTTCTCAAGCGAATCCAATTATTCCGGAAGGAGAAATTGAGTCTGCAGAACTAACAGCACAAGCTCAAAATATCCGATTTCAATTAAATCAGGAATTTATTGTTCACAGAATACCGGAAGGTTTATTGATTATTGACCAACAAGCTGCGCATGAAAGGATATTGTTTGAACGGTTTTTAAACCAGTTGGATAAGGAAAACAGTAGTTCACAGCAAGATTTATTCCCGCAAACCCTCAACTTCTCATCTTCTGATTTTCTCCTGCTAAAGGAATTGGAGCCGGATATCCGTGCTCTAGGCTTTGATATCCGTGAATTTGGAGGGAATAGCTTCGTACTTCATGGAACTCCTGCCGGAATTGAAAAAGGAAGAGAAAAAGAGATCCTTGAACAGGTTCTTGAACAATATAAGAACTATCATTCCGTCTTTTCTACAGGTATTCGTGAGAGTCTTGCCAAATCCATGGCGCGTAGCCTTTCCATCAAAAAGGGGAAATTACTCACGGATTCCGAGATGCGTTCACTGACTGAGGACCTTCTGCTTTGTGAAAAACCCTCCTCCGGACTGGATGGGAAACCGTGTATGAGTCTGTTGAAAACAGAAGATCTGAGGGAGCGATTCAAATAAAATCATTCCGAAATTCAACCCATGGAAAAACTTGCAGGCTTGCTGTCTTGTTGACAGTAAACACGGAATTCCAAATATCCTTAGCGTATGAATTATCAACCTTTCCGTCCCCGGTCTTCCAACTTCCTTCCGGAAGTGGTGAAGAACATTCTCATCATAAACGGGATCATGTTTCTCGCTACAGTGTTGATGAACAACCGAGGTGCTGACCTTGTGGACATGTTAGGACTTCATTATTTTCAGTCCGATAAATTCAGAGTCTATCAATTAATTACATACATGTTCATGCATGGAAGTTTCATGCATATTTTCTTTAATATGTTCGCGGTTTGGATGTTTGGATCTTCCATCGAAAATGTGTGGGGACCCCGCCGTTTTCTGACTTTTTACATTCTTACAGGACTTGGAGCAGCTGTTGCACATTATGGGATCTTTTATTTTGAGATGCAACCCGCAATGGCATTTTTCAACGATTATATTTCGAATCCCAGTCATGAAAAGCTCCAGGCACTCGTCAACTCAGAAGCGTTTCAGAGCTTTTCTTCCAGAGACATGATGGAACATTATAATGCCTTTGTACACGATTATACTGTAATGGCTGCCTCGAATTCACAAGAAGCACTCAATCTCAGCGTGGAATACATGAGTCAGTTCAAAGCCGACATCCTGAATGCACCGGTCGTAGTTGGGGCTTCCGGTTCGGTATTTGGTTTGCTTCTGGCTTATGGAATGCTGTTTCCGAATAACCTTTTGTTCATGTTATTTTTACCAATTCCAATTAAAGCAAAATATTTTGTAATCATTTACGGGGCGATAGAATTGTTCAGTGGTATTGCACAGATTCCGGGAGATAACGTCGCTCATTTTGCCCATCTCGGTGGTTTGTTCACAGGACTACTTCTGATACTTTTTTGGAGAAGAAACAAACCGCGGAATGATAATTTTTTCTAAAGAAACCTGACAAATTAATAGCCTCAGTAGATTCGAATTTAAAGCAATTATGGCAACATCTTTTTCAGATAATCTCAAACGACAACTCACCACTGCAGACACTTTGCAACGTTTGTTGATTGTGAATGTTGTATTGTTTATTGTGATTCGCTTGGTGAACAGTCTCACCCAATTGTACAACACTCCCCTGCTTGATTTTGAATTCGTAAGCAAATGGCTGGCAGTTCCGGCTGCTCCTCTGGTTTTGCTTACTAAACCATGGACCCTGATCACCTATATGTTTTACCATTGGGACTTCATGCATTTACTATTCAATATGCTTTGGTTGTTTTGGATGGGACGAATTTTTCAAGAGTACCTGGGTTCCAAGAAATTATTGAACACATACATTCTTGGAGGAATTAGTGGTGGAATCATGTACATCCTTGCATACAATGTTTTTCCATTGTTTGCCACTTCTGTTGGTGCAGCATATGCGCTTGGAGCATCTGCAAGTGTACTTGCGATAACAGTTGCCACAGCGACATTGCTTCCGGATTACACCATACCATTGCTCTTCTTTGGACCTGTAAAATTGAAATGGATTGCACTAGTAACAATAGTTCTGGATCTGATTAATGTAAGTGGCAGTAATGCCGGAGGACACATCGCACATCTTGGAGGCGCACTTTTTGGTTTTGTATATATTCGTCAATTGCAAAAAGGAACAGACATATCCGCATGGCTGACTAAATTCATCGATATTTTTGCTCGGAGTAAAAAGTCCAAAATGAAGGTGAGTCATTCACGCAAAAGAAGTGATGAAGATTTCGCAGCAACAAAAAGAGGACGTCAGGAACGGCTGGACCTGATTCTCGATAAAATCAGCAAGTCGGGCTATGGGAGCCTGTCTTCTGAAGAGAGAGATTTTTTATTTAATGCAAGTAAGGATAAGTAATGAAGAAACCGTTTATCGACCGGCTTTTTTGGGTACTGAACATAATTGTTTTGGTTGCCTTGATCTTGTCCTATCTGGCAGCTTATATCAGTCCGGCTCAACTTTGGTGGCTCGCTTTGTTTGGTTTAGCTTATGGCACACTGCTAGTGATCAATCTATGTTTTGTAATCTTTTGGATACTTCGTAAAAATAAAAAGTACCGTTATTCGCTTTTTATTTCAATTCTTGGGATTGGTAAAATTTTCGGAATGTATCAACCTTCTTTCAGTGAGAAACTAAACGACATTGATCAAAAGGAAAAAGGCAGATTAAAAGTGATGAGTTTTAATGTCAGACTGTTTGATTTGTACAATTGGTTTCACAGCGATGATACGCGATCAAGGATTTTTTCATTCCTCAAAAGTGAGCAACCGGATGTAATTTGTTTTCAGGAGTTTTTTACTTCTGATCGGGGAACGCCATTTTTTAAAAATGACGACACGCTCCGAAAGATGCTCTCTGCCTATACTCATATTGAATACACATTGTCGCTCCATGCAGCAGATCATTTTGGAATTGCAACGTACAGCAAGTATCCAATTGTCAATAAACAAGCGGTTCATTTTCAAAAAAGAGGCGGAAATATTTTCATCTATACAGACATTAAAGTTGGCGAAGACACAATTCGGGTTTTCAATACACATCTTGAAAGCATTCGCTTTCATTGGGAAGATTATAAATTCATTCAAAATCTTGGAAATGATGAAGTCGAACAAGACGAAGTGAAAGGCGGACTTACGATTCTTCGGAGGCTGAGGAAAGCCTTTGTAAAGCGAGCCATTCAAGTGCAGATATTGCATGATACAATGGACGCCAGTCCGTATCCAATCATTCTCTGCGGAGACTTCAACGATACACCTCCCTCCTACACCTATCACATTTTAGCGGATGATTTGAAGGATGCATACCGTGAAAGCGGCAGTGGATTTGGAAAGACTTATTCAGGACCTTTTCCATCCTTCCGAATCGATTACATCTTCCACGACAAGCGAATAAAGTCTTTTGGGTATAAAACTATTCGTGAAAAATTGTCGGACCATTATCCAATAAGCTGTTGGGTGGAATTGCCTTGAAATTTTTATTCTCTTGCTTTTTGTACCTTCGGCTTTCCAATGAACAATGCTTCTACAGTTTCTTTCTATACCCTGGGTTGCAAACTCAATTTTGCAGAGACTTCAACTATTGGGCGCACGTTAAAAGATGCCGGATTTTCCAAAGTAGAATTCGAATTTGGAGCGGAAGTGGTAGTTATCAATACCTGTTCAGTTACTGAGAATGCTGACCGTGAATGCAGAAGCATTGTAAAAAAGGCGCTTCAGTACAATCCGGGCTCTTTTATAGCCGTAATCGGTTGTTATGCTCAATTAAAACCAAAGGAAATAGCATTGATCCCGGGGGTTGATCTTGTCTTAGGGGCAACAGAGAAATTTAATATTACTGAATACCTGGATTCTTTTTCTAAGAAGGAACAGACAGAAATACACTCCTGTGAAGTTACCGATGCGAATTCATTTGTAAGTTCCTATTCGATTGGTGACCGTACCCGTGCTTTTTTAAAGGTGCAGGATGGTTGCGATTATACATGTTCTTATTGTACCATACCTCTTGCCAGAGGGTCAAGCAGAAGTGATTCCATTGCAAATATTGTGGCTCAATCGAATAGTATAGCAAAAAGTGGTGTGAAAGAAATAGTGCTCACCGGAGTAAACATCGGAGATTTCGGGATTGATCTGAAAAAAGAGGGAGATAGATCAGAGGATTTTCTTTCCTTAATAGAATCTCTCGATGCCATACAGGGTATTGAACGTTTCAGAATTTCTTCGATAGAACCAAATTTGTTGAAGGATGAGATTATTCAATTTGTAGCGCGATCAAAAAAGTTTGTGCCTCATTTTCATATCCCCTTGCAATCCGGTTCGAATAAAATTCTCGGACTGATGCGCAGGAGATACCAGCGTGAACTGTATGTTGAAAGAGTTGAACGCATTAAGGAATTGATGCCCGATGCCTGCATTGGTGTCGATGTGATCGTTGGATTTCCCGGTGAAACTGAAGTCGATTTTCTGGAAACATATAATTTCCTGAATGGGCTGGATATTTCATACCTGCATGTGTTTACCTATTCAGAAAGAGACAATACAGATGCAATACAATTGCGTCCGCTTGTGCCTGTACCTATGCGCAAGCAACGTAACAAAATGCTAAGAATACTTTCAGAGAAAAAATACAGAGCATTTTGTGAAAAATTTTCAGGAAAGCAACTTCCTGTATTGTTTGAAAACGAATCAGCGGATGGATACAATCATGGATTCACTCACAATTACATCAAAGTAAGAACCCAATTCGATCCCTTGCTTCGAAACAAACTGATTCAATGTACTCTTGGATCTCCCGATTCCAGCCCGTTTGTGACTGTTGAAGTGGACCAGGTTTCAGCGCTCTAAAATCATTTTTTTCAGCATTTTCATTCGTTGATTTTTTGTATAAGTAGAAATTAGTGTACCATAATCTGTTTTCAAGTCGAAAACACACATTTGTACAAATTCTGAATTCCGAATTTTCTTGTATAATTTGATCTAATTTTCTATTTTGCTAACTCTTCAGAACCTTTACTAATAGTACGTTTTAACCACATTTACCTGCATTTCATGAAACACACAACACACACAGGGCATGAACTTATTGTGCCTAAAAAATCAGTCAGATCACAATTGAACCCAAAGGCTCTATGCATTGTTTTGATGCTTGCATTGTTTTCACAAATGGAACTATTTGCTGCAGATCAATGTATGTTATTGCCGATACCTGTTCAATCAAGAACACAGGAATCCAATTTGATAACGGAAGCTGAAGTAATGTCTTCTACTTCGTTCTGGAATGCACAGCGGACGATGATCTTTACAATTCATCATTTGAAAATTTATAAAATCTTCAAGGGAAGTTCAGGACTTCAGGAATTCGACATTATCACTGAGGGTGGCACTGTCGGACTTGACCGAATTGAGTTCACTTCAAACCTTGTATTATCTCCCGGAAAACAAGGGATATTCTTTTGCAATGTTTCAAAATTGAACAAACTGGTAAACTTTACCGGGGCTGGAACTTTGTATGATGCATATGGAAGCGAGCAGGGATTTATCGAATACAATGTAAATGAAAACACAGCTACTACACCATTCTTCCAATTTTCAACAATTACAGGTCAACTATATTCTGAGATTACAGGTTATACAGGAAATCAGTTTGTTCAGGTGGCTACCAATACAATCCTAAATCAGAGTATTCAACAGTTGCAAGCTCCAAAGAATGGTGGAAATTCGACTGCTGCTGTACCAACCATTACCTCGTTCACACCAACCACGATCACTGCTGGGACGCGTTCCTTGCTGACAATTAACGGTACCAATTTTGGTGCAACAAGAGGAACAGGTTTTGTAGAATTCAAAAATGCGAATGATGGAGGTGCAATCTATATTCAGGCAAAAGCAATTGATTACAGAACCTGGTCGAATACCCAAATCACCGTGTGGGTGCCAAGTAGTTCATTATCGAATGGCCCTTCTGCAGGTACAGGCACAATTCGTGTTACTAACAATGATCCTAATAGTGTGGTGAGTGCGGGTACACTCACTGTTACCTATTCTCATATTAATGTGGAATTCAACAATACAGGATTCTATACAGAACATATTAATGATAACGGGACAGGTGGATTCACTTTCCAGATGGAGGCATCTAAATTTGCTATCAATGCTCCTGCGATCGCTGCTTTTACAAGAGCAATGAATACCTGGACTTGCAATACCAATATCAATTGGATCCTTGGAGCGAATACTGCTGTGGATACAGTCTTGGCCGACGGAGTAAACATTGTTCGATTTGATGTGGGTCCATCTCTTCCTGTCGGTGTTTTGGGTCGTGCGACAAGCAGGTTTTCCGGTTGTATCGGTGGTGTAGACACGGTGTGGACTGTAAATGAAATTGATGTCATTTACGATGATGGAGCTGCAGGTCTTGCCTGGCAATATGGACCTACATTGGCAAACGCCAGTCAGATAGATTTTGAAACAGTAACAGTTCACGAGCTCGGACATGCGCATCAATTACAACATATCATTCTTCCCGGTGCAGTAATGAATTTTTCCATTTCGAACGGACAAAATACACGTTCATTAAGTGCAGTGAATGATATTGCCGGTGGAAATTTTGTAATGACCAAGAGTTTTGCTGCACATGGTGCATGTAAATTAATTGCTACAGCAATGACTTCATTGAGTCTTGCAGCCAGTGTATCCATTGCCGCAAGTCCCGGAGTGAGCGTGTGTGCAACAGCGAGTGTAACATTTACAGCAACCCCTGTGGTTCCAGCCGGAACACCTGCATACCAATGGAAGAAAAATGGTGTCAATGTTGGTACGAATAGTACAACTTATACCAATGCATCCTGGCTGAATGGCGATGTAATTACTTGTGTTATGACGGTCACAGGTGGATGCAATCAGGTGATAACTTCCAATTCGTTAACCATGATCGTTAGTGCAGCTGTTGCAGCGAGCGTTTCAATTGCTCCGAGTCCTTCTGCTACGATCTGTTCAGGAACGAGTGTAACTTTTACAGCAACACCAACAAATGGTGGTGCTTCTCCGTCTTATCAATGGAAAAAAAATGGAGTCAATGTTGGATCTAACAGTACCACATATACAGATGCTGCACTTACAAATGGGAATACAATATCCTGTGTGATGACCAGCAATGCTTCTTGTGTAACCGGAAGTCCTGCTACATCCAATACAATAACAATGGTGGTCACAACATCAGTAGCTGCCAGTGTATCCATTGCAGCAAGTCCGTCGACAACAATTTGTTCCGGAACGAGTGTCACCTTCACTGCCACGCCGACCAATGGTGGAACCACGCCGGTTTATCAATGGAAAAAGAACGGAGTAAACGTGGGCACGAACAGTACAACATATACTGATGCAGCACTTGCCAATGGAAATACAATTTCCTGTGTGATGACCAGCAATGCAGCTTGTGTAACTGGAAGTCCTGCGACTTCCAATACACTCACGATGACTGTGACAACGAGCGTTGCAGCAAGCGTGAGTATTTCGGCCAGTCCTTCTGCTACAATATGTTCAGGGACGAGTGTCACTTTCACAGCTACACCTACCAATGGCGGTGCAACACCAACTTATCAATGGAAAAAGAATGGTGTGAACGTTGGTACAAACAGCACAACCTATACTGATGCTGCGCTAGCCAATGGAAATACAATCACTTGTGTGATGACCAGCAATGCAACATGTGTAACCGGAAATCCTGCTACATCGAACACGATTACAATGATTGTGACTACTTCAGTTGCAGCAAGTGTATCCATAGCCGCCAGTCCGTCTACGACGATTTGTTCAGGAACCAGCGTAACATTCACGGCTACTCCTACCAATGGTGGTGCAAGTCCAACATATCAATGGAAAAAGAATGGTGTAAATGTCGGCACTAACAGTACAACATATACTGATGCAGCTCTTGCAAATGGAAATACAATCAGTTGTGTGATGACCAGCAATGCAGCTTGTGTAACGGGGAGTCCTGCTACATCCAATACACTCACGATGACTGTGACGACGAGCGTTGCAGCAAGTGTGAGTATTGCGGCCAGTCCTTCCACTACGATTTGTTCAGGAACCAGCGTAACCTTCACGGCTACTCCTACCAATGGTGGTGCAAGTCCAACATATCAATGGAAAAAGAATGGTGTAAATGTCGGCACTAACAGTACAACATATACTGACGCAGCTCTTGCCAATGGAAATACCATCTCTTGTGTGATGACCAGCAATGCAGCTTGTGTAACGGGGAGTCCTGCGACTTCTAATACACTCACGATGACTGTGACGACAAGCGTTGCAGCAAGTGTGAGTATTGCGGCCAGTCCTTCCACTACGATTTGCTCAGGAACCAGCGTAACCTTCACGGCTACTCCTACCAATGGTGGTGCAAGTCCAACATATCAATGGAAAAAGAATGGTGTAAATGTCGGCACTAACAGTACAACATATACCGACGCAGCTCTTGCCAATGGAAATACCATCTCTTGTGTGATGACCAGCAATGCACCTTGTGTAACGGGGAGTCCTGCGACTTCCAATACACTCACGATGACTGTAACGACAAGCGTTACGGCAAGTGTGAGTATTGCGGCCAGTCCTTCCACTACGATTTGTTCAGGAACCAGCGTAACCTTCACAGCTACTCCTACCAATGGTGGTGCAAGTCCAACCTATCAATGGAAAAAGAATGGGGTAAATGTCGGCACTAACAGTACAACATATACCGACGCAGCTCTTGCCAATGGAAATACCATCTCTTGCGTGATGACCAGCAATGCAGCTTGTGTAACTGGAAGTCCTGCGACTTCCAATACACTCACGATGACTGTGACGACAAGCGTTGCAGCAAGTGTGAGTATTGCGGCCAGTCCTTCCACTACGATTTGTTCAGGAACCAGCGTAACCTTCACGGCTACTCCTACCAATGGTGGTACAACTCCCGCTTATCAATGGAAAAAGAATGGGGTAAACGTCGGCACTAACAGCACAACATACACCGATGCAGGTCTTACAAATGGAAATACCATCACCTGTGTGCTGACAAGCAATGCAAATTGTGTAACCGGAAGTCCTGCTACATCGAATACACTTACCATGACTGTTAATCCAAATGTTGCAGCCAGTGTAAGCATTGCAGCGAGTCCTTCAACAACAATTTGTTCAGGTACGAATGTCACTTTTACAGCCACACCAACAAATGGAGGAACAACTCCGGCGTATCAATGGAAAAAGAATGGTGTCAATGTGGGAACGAACAGCACTACATACAGTGAAAATGCCCTGACGAATGGAAATACCATCACGTGTACAATGACCAGCAATGCTGCTTGCGTAACTGGAAGCCCTGCTGTTTCGAATACTCTCACTATGACAGTAAATTCAACACCAACGGTCACCGGATTTAGTCCGGGAAATGGAACTGTCGGAACATCGGTAGTAATTACAGGAACCAACTTTAGCGCTGTCACCCAGGTACAGTTCAATATTACCAATGCGTCCTTTACAATTAATAACTCAACTCAAATCACGGCGACCGTTCCGGCAGGGGCTACAACAGGAACGATAAAAGTTACGAATGCCTGTGGTACCGGAACGAGTGTCTCCAGCTTTACAGTAAATTCAACACCTGTTACTTTTACCCTGAAAGTATTTATCGAAGGTTACTATTCCGGTGGCAGTATGCCTGCTGTCGTTGATCCGGGTGCAGCACCTACAGTTTGTGATACTGTGACTGTTATTCTTGCCAATTTTGGTAACCCCACCATTATTGATGCTACAGTTAAAGGAGTAATTGGCACAAACGGAATTGGTGTATTTACTTTTCCGGCAGCGACAGCAAATGTTCCGCATTGGGTTGGTGTTCGCCACAGGAATACTCTCGAAACCTGGAGTTCAAACATCGTTCCTTTCCCTGGCACAACTGTCGGTTATGACTTCACTACAGCCAATTCTCAATCCTTGGGAAATAATATGATCTCCAATGGTGATGGCACATTTTCTATCCGAAGCGGTGACTCCAATCAGGACGGTTCAATTGAATCGACAGATTTCTCAAATATTGAAAATGCTTCCCAGGTATTTTTAACCGGATACTTCCCTGAAGATTTAACAGGCGATAATCTTGTAGAATCTGCCGACTATGGATTAATAGAAAATAATTCTCAATTATTCTTGTCGGCAATCACTCCATAAACAGGTAGTATTCATAGTATTGACAATTCCCAACAGCTCCATCAACCGATGGGGCTGTTCTTTTAAATTCTCCTCGAAGGATTTTCCAGTTTGCGAATCTATTCGCACTTTTACATCTGCTAAAATTCACCGTTCAATTTATGTACGCAGGACTATCTGATATACTCAACGATTTTTTCGGGACACATTTTGCTGTGTCCTTCCCTCCGACTTTTGGAACGATGGTTGCAATTTCTTTCCTGCTTGCTGCATGGACGATGAAACTGGAATTGAAGCGCAAGGAATCGCTGGGAATGCTTTCTGCTTCTAAAGAAACCCTGGTCATCGGGAAACCAGCAAGTACATCCGAACTTTTAGGAAATGGAATTTTCGGTTTTATCCTGGGGTATAAACTGGGTTTCATTTTCATGGAAAGTGCTCAGTTTTTCAATGATCCTCCTGGAATTTTGCTGAGTACAAAGGGAAATTGGTTTGGTGGTTTAGCCGGTGCTGTGCTTTTCGTGTATTTAAAATACAGGGAAAAAAATGCAGAGAAATTAGCTGAGCCAAAAGAAAAAGAAATCCTGGTTTCGCCGTATATGCGTGTTCCGGAAATCACTATGGCTGCGGCTTTTGGCGGACTTATCGGAGCGAAATTATTTCACATCTTCGAATACTGGAGCGATTTTATGGCGGATCCTGTTGGCATGTTTTTCAGTGGCAGCGGACTGACCATGTATGGCGGCTTAATCGTTGGTGCGATAGCATCCATCTGGTACGGCAGAAAACACGGAATTCCTGCGCTTCAATTGAGTGATGCTGCCGCTCCGGGACTGATGCTCGCCTACGGAACCGGACGCATCGGTTGTCAGCTTGCCGGTGACGGCGACTGGGGAATCATCAACATGGCACCGAAACCGGGTTGGATGAGTTTTCTTCCGGACTGGTTCTGGAGTTTCAAGTATCCGCACAATGTGGTAAGTGAAGGTGTACAGATTCCCGGCTGTGAAGGAAAGCATTGTTTTGAATTAATGCATGCCGTGTATCCTACTCCTTTGTATGAAAGTATTGCATGCATTTTACTGTTCTTTGTAATCTGGTCTTTGCGCAAACGATTCAGAGTGCCGGGAATGATTTTTTCAATTTATCTGATCTTTAATGGAATTGAACGTTTACTGATTGAAAGCATACGAGTGAATTCCAAATACCATGTTGCAGGAATTGATTTTACACAGGCACAATTGATCTCTTTGTTATTGCTTGCCACCGGATTGATTGGATTCTTTTATCTCAGATCAAAAGAGAAAAAAGGAATTGCTTAAAGATCTATTTCTGATTCTTTCTTTCAAATAAATTATTGTATGAGCACAAGTGAATTGCAGGAACTTTGTGAAAATGTTACCCAGCTTACACAGGAAGTAGGCGATTTCATTCGTGGTGAACGCAAACATTTTAAACAAAGTTCGGTTGAGAAGAAAGGTCACAACGATCTTGTTTCTTATGTTGATAAAACTGCAGAACAAATGCTGGTAAATGGTTTGAGCGAATTGCTGCCCGGATCAGGGTTTATCACTGAAGAAAAAACCAGCTCTGTGAAAGGACAAGTTTACAACTGGATTATTGATCCTCTCGATGGAACAACAAATTTTATTCATGGTCTCCCCTGCTTTTGTATCAGTATCGGTTTACTCAAAGGAGAAACGCTTGTTCTTGGCGTGGTGCATGAATTGAATCTCGATGAATGTTTTTATGCATGGGAGAATGGCGGAGCATACATGAATGGAGATAAGATTTCTGTCTCTCCGGAAAAACGTCTGGGAGAAAGTCTGATTGCAACGGGATTTCCGTACCATGATTACGATCGCATGGTCCCTTATATGGAAGTTTTTGATTATTGCATGCGGAACACACACGGACTTCGCCGGCTTGGTTCTGCTGCCGCCGATCTTGCCTATGTTGCCTGCGGACGCTTTGAAGCTTTTTACGAATATGGGCTGAATGCCTGGGATGTTGCCGGTGGAATTGTCTTGGTGAAAGAAGCCGGTGGAACTATTTCCGATTTTTCCGGTGGAACAAATTTTCTTTTTGGAAAAGAAATTCTTTCTTCCAATTCAGGAGTGCATGAGGAGTTTCTGGGCGTGATACGGGAGAAATTCAAAAACTAATTTTTAAACAGACCGGTATCACAATGTACTCTAAGGTTTCACAAAGTTCACGAAGATATTTTCGAAAACTCCTTGTGAACTTTGTGCAACCTTGGTGTTCATTGTGTTGCAAAATTGTTGTTCCAATTTGTACATTCTAAAATCAGTCTTTCAAAAATCGTATCGTCTCCATCTTATTCCCGTAAATCAATTTCAACAAATAAATACCCCTTTCCATTCCTGCAACTTGAATACTATTGTCCCGTAGAATCCCACTTTGCTGGATTCGTCCGGTAAGATCATAAACTTGATACTGAATTTCTTGCCCTTCCGGAATTGCCTTGTTCGTTATCGTCAGAAAAGTTTGCGTCGGGTTCGGATAAATCGTCCACACATCAGCAAGAATTGATTCAACCTGATCTTCATCTTCCTTCATACGAGTAGATGCAGAAGTTGTCCGGAAAGTGATCGCTGAACTGTAAGCACTGTTTCCGGAAGTACACAAAGCCTGAATACTCACCAGGTAATTTGTATTTCTTTTTAAGCCTGTAAGTAAATACGTATTGTTACCCGGTACCCATGTAAATGTTTTATAGGTGTAAGTTGATGAACCACTTTTTCTATATCGCAATTTGAATTGCGGAGCGGACGAACCTGACCAGCCAATGAGTGCCTTTGTTCCTGTAATATTCGTAGCAGTGATAGTTTGTGGAACAGAACAATTATATCCAGCCGTTACAGTTGTTGTCTGCGACTGGCTTGCACTACATCCTGCCGGACTTGTATAAGCATAGTTAATTGTATACGGTCCGCCAGCACCTGCAATCGCAGGATTAAATGTATTCCCAGAAATACCCGGACCGGAAAATGCACCACCAGCTGGTGAACCCGTTAATGTAGCAGTCGGACTTAGTGTGGTGTAGCTCGCAGCCAGACCGGAAAAACTTACAGAGGAATTGGATTTACAGTAACAACGGTAGCTGCAGAGGTAAATGTACACGAAGCAGAACTTGCAGTAACAGTATAGGATCCTGAATTCGTAGCAGTATATGTTTGTCCTGTAGCTCCTGCAATCAATGCTCCGTTATTTTTCCATTGAAAAGTATAATTCGCTGCCGAATAACTTGCTGTTAAATCAACTGATCCACCCTGACAAAAGGACAATGATCCATTGGCACTAATTGTAAGTGCAGTAATTCCTGCAGCCGTTACTGCGGCTGTCGTAATTGTATTGCAAACATTGCTGATCCTGCAAGCATAACTTCCGCTTTGTCCTGCGGGAATTGTGTATTGGAAGGACGATGCTCCGCTAATTGCAACACCGCTTTTCAGCCATTGATACGAATTGGTGCTGACATTTGGAACAGATAGAATTCCACATGCTGCATTGACAGACACAACCGTTGATGTAAGCGGAGATACGATAGTGATCGGAGATCCAAAAGCTTCAACGGAACCACAGCTATTGCTAACCCTGCAAGAATAGCTGCCACTCACTGTTGGATTGTAAGAAGCCGAAGTTGCCCCGGGAATATTAATTGCATTCAGCATCCATTGGTAGGAATTCCAGAAATTTCCAGGCATACAAAGTCCGGGCCCTACGGTAAGAGTGATTCCTGTAGAGGAACACACCGGACCCGACTGAAATGGCATGATTACAGTGTTGTATCCAAGCAATGCCCTTACGCGAATGGGGAGCAGATGAACTTTGTAATCCTCCCGGCCAAGTAGCTACACAATACCAATCCCCTGACTCAGCCAGGAAACTTTGTCCGCTTGCTACAGGCGGCAATATACAACCCATACGGTACCAGGCATACGAAATTGCCCCTGAGGGACTGGCTGTGATGTTTACAGTTGTAGTAGTCCCGCACAAATCAACGATCCCGCTCGGGCTGGTTATGATTGGTGTTTGTGCATTCAGTAGAGAGAAACAACTCAGAAAAGCAAAGAAGAGTAATTTTTTTTTCATGGTTCGGTGATTAGACGATTGAAATAATAAACGAAGCTGAAATCCGGAAAATTAAATGAGGGAGAAAATTAAGAGAAAAGGAAAATGGTGATTCAGGATTTTGGCGAAAAGGGCTGTTCAGGATGTGAGCGGATGAAAAATGGAGATGAATGAATTGCTGATTTTAGATTGAGGATTGTTGATTTATGGATTGCTGATTTTAGATTGTGGATTGTTGATTGGATTAAAAATTATTTCTCCGAAACCCCATAAATCAATTCCGCCGAAAAACGTTGATCGAGAACACCGAGTTTTTCGGCGCTGGCTTTGGAGATTTTGATGATGAGTCCTTCGTTGTCGCCGGTGTCGGGCAGGCGGCCGACAACTTTTACGAAAATGGCTTTGTTGTTCATCCGGTTGGTGATTTTGATAATGGTTCCGGATGGCGCCGTACGATGTAAGGCATAATATTTATTCGGATTTATTTCCTCGTCTTCAATCCAGGAAGCAACACCTTGCTCGTTTACTTCTTTACGACCGTTTGAAAAAGTGTATTTCTTATCGTCTTTTCTTTGTTCAAGTTTTGGCTTTTCAACACTTGCTGTTTTAATGATAACGGTTTCTGCTTTTTTTGGTTCGATGGTCACCGGCGGACCAACAGAATCGGGTTTGCCGGCATTTTGATTCTTTGGCGCGTTGTTTTTCTTTTCTTCGACAATTTTCTTTTCAGGAACAACAGTATTTTCTGTCGAATCGGAACCGCTTCCATAACCAACCACCAGAGGTTGCCCAAGATGAATTGAGTTACCGCCAAGTTTATTCCAGGCTTTCACCTGATCAACACTCACTTTGTATTTTTTCGCAATCGAAAAAAGTGTTTCGGATTTTCCAACTTTATGGATTCGCGGAACACCTTTGCCTTGCACAAGCGGTGGATGAATTTCTGGTGTCGCAGACTTCGTAGGTTTATCAGTATAATTCTTTTGGAATCGTGGATCGTTGGATTTCGCTTTTGCAGGAACACGTAGGACTTCTCCTTTTTTTAATTTATCGTCTTTCTCTTTATTTGCAAGCCGAAGTTCAGAATAGGAAATCCCATACTTGCGGGCGATGGAATACCATCCTTCACCATCGCCAATCTGATGGCGTATAAAATTTGCTCCTTTTACATTTTCAACACCAATCGAATCAACAGGACTAAAAGCCTTGCTAATAACTGGTAGATTCATCAAGAGTACTAGCAATAGAATTCTCATCCCTTTCATTATCGGCTCCATGCTGCAAAAATAGTGCAATCACAAGGTGATCGCCGCCTTGGCGGGAAAGTGAATGAACAGGGTTTTCAACAGTTTCAGGCCAGGATGGGCTTCTCACGGATCAATACCAATCCGGCATAAGTCGCCATCCCATTCAGAATGAGGAGCTCAAAACCGAATTTGTAGCCGTTGAAAAGCACTTCTGAATACTCATTCAAAACATAACAAAACACAGGGGAAATCAGACAAATTAGCGGAACCAGTTTGTCCTTTACGGGAGCTTTGGAAAACAAACCAAAAGCATAAAGTCCCAACAAAGGACCATAGGTGTACCCGGCAACCGTAAAGAGTTTGTTGATGACAGCATCATCATTGATCATTCTGAAAATGACAATTACCACCAACAGCAAGACTGCAAAACTGATGTGAACTTTGTACCTGACATTTTTCTGTTTCTCTTCAGTCCAGCCTTGTTTTTTGATACCCAGAAAATCGATACAAAAGGATGCGGTGAGCGCTGTTAATGCGCCATCTGCACTTGGATAAGCTGCTGAGATCAGTCCGATGATAAAAAAGACTGCCGACATGGTTCCCAGACTGTTCAAAGCGATTGTCGGGAATAGATCGTCGCTGCTGCGGGTTGGTAATGCAATTCCTTTGGATGCAGAATACATATACAACAAAGCTCCCAGTGCGAGGAACATCATATTCACAAACAGGAGAATGATGCTGAACGTAAACATGTTCTTTTGTGAATCTTTCAGGGTTTTGACACTGATATTTTTCTGCATCATTTCCTGATCGAGTCCGGTCATGGCAATAGCGATGAACATACCGCCGAAAAACTGCTTGAGGAAAAATCCTCTCGGCCGCCATTCCGTATTCACTATTTTGGTGTAATCACCGTTTACCAGTTTGTCGATGAGCGCACCAAAACTCATGTCCATTTGCCGTGCAATCAGGATCACCGATAAAACCATGGACAAGAGCATAAATGTCGTTTGCAACATATCTGTCCATACGATAGTTTTAACGCCTCCTTTGAAAGTATACAACAAAATGAGCGCAATGAACGTTGCAACAGTAAGCCAGAATGGAACTCCCCAATTATCAAATACAAAGGTTTGTAACACATTCACAACCACAAATAAGCGGAATGATGCACCGATAGTCCGTGATAGGATGAAGTAAAAGGCCCCTGTTTTATAACTCCAGAATCCAAAACGGGTTTCCAGGTAGGAATAGATTGATGTGAGGTTTAATCGATAATACAAGGGCAATAAAATGGTCGCGATGACAGTGTATCCAACCAGATAGCCAAAAACAACCATGAGATAGGTGTACTGAGTCGTGCCGACCCAGCCGGGAACGGACATAAACGTAACTCCGGATAAGGATGCTCCGATCATTCCATAGGCCACGACGAACCATTTGGAGGACTTATTTCCTATGAAAAAGGACTCGTTATCAGCATGACGGCTGGTGCGCCAGACGACATAGAAGAGCATCGCCGAATAGGCAACAACGCATGTTAAAATCAGGTTGGGAGACATTCGGTTTTGGGTTGTGTATCCAAGCCGAAGTAAGTAATTTCGCATGCTGCATGGGAAAACACCTGAGCAGACTTATCAACACAAACACTTGAGTACTTATTCATCACGGATATTAGAAGAAACGGTGGCGGAATTTTCCCGACTGCCCGGAATTGGAAAACGAACTGCACTGAGACTGGTGCTTCATCTTTTGAAGTCGGCTCCGGAAGATTCTGAACGTTTGGGCAATGCATTGGTTCGACTTCGCAAGGAGATTCGCTATTGTTCCATTTGTCATAATATCACGGAAAGAGAAACTTGTGCGATTTGTTCCAATCCCAGTCGTGATGAAAGTGTCATTTGTGTTGTGGAAGATATTCGGGATGTGATCGCTATCGAAAACACAAATCAGTTCCATGGCAAATACCATGTTCTTGGTGGTATCATTTCACCCATGGACGGTATTGGACCGAGTGACCTGGCAATTGATTCACTGATCAGCAGGTTGAAAGAACATCCTGTCAAAGAACTGATCATGGCTTTGAGTGCAACTATGGAAGGTGATACAACTTCCTTTTTTATTTTCAAAAAAATTGCTTCATTGCAAATACAAGAGATCCGGTTTTCAACTATTGCCCGCGGAGTGTCCATTGGTGATGAACTGGAATATGCAGATGAAGTTACCCTTGGAAGATCTATTCTCAACAGAGTTCCTTATGAGAATTCAGCAACACGATGAAGATGAGGAACTCCCCCCTTTCTTGGCGTACTGATTTTTTTATTTGTAAAATTGCCATTCAATCCTTTGTTCCCTGCTTGTGAAGCTCTCTGTCGTCATTGTCAATTATAATGTCAAGTATTTCCTTGAGCAATGTCTGCATTCCGTGCAGAAGGCTGCAGGAGGAATTGAGACGGAAATATGGGTGGTGGATAACAATTCAGTCGATGGTTCGGTTGAAATGGTACGGGAGAAATTTCCTTCCGTAAAAATCATTGCCAATACTGACAACAAAGGTTTTTCGAAAGCAAATAACCAGGCGATTCATCAAAGTACAGGAGACTATGTATTGTTACTCAATCCGGATACTGTTGTCGAAGAAGATACTTTCCGAAAGATGCTGCAATTCATGGATGCGCATCCGGATGCCGGTGGATTGGGTGTAAAAATGATTGACGGCACCGGCAAATTTTTACCTGAATCGAAACGTGGACTCCCCACTCCTACAGTTGCTTTTTACAAGATCTTTGGCTTGTCGGCCCTTTTTCCAAAATCAAAAACATTTGGAAAATACCATCTCGGTTATCTTGATCAGAATGCCATAAACCCGGTCGATGTACTTGCCGGTGCTTTTATGCTGATCCGGAAAGATGTCTTGCAAAAGATCGGTTTGCTCGACGAGGATTTCTTTATGTATGGAGAAGACATTGATCTTTCGTATCGAATTACCAAAGCCGGTTACAAGAACTATTATTTCCCCGATGCGCGGATCATTCATTACAAAGGAGAAAGTACAAAGAAAAGCAGCGTCAATTATGTCTTCGTGTTTTACAATGCGATGATCATCTTTGCAAAAAAACATTTCTCAAAATCGAATGCATCACTTTTTACCTTTTTTCATACGCTTTGCGATTTACCTGAGAGCCGGAGCTGCGCTGTTGATCCGTTTTCTAAAAAGAATTTTACTACCGGTCCTGGATTTTTTGCTCTTGTATATTGGCATGTATTTCCTCAAAGAATACTGGGGACAAAATATGATAGTAAACTATCCATCCGAATTCATGGAACTCGCTGTTCCGGGATATTTACTCATCTGGATTACCTCTGTATTCTTCAGTGGTGGTTACGATTCACCGATTCGTTTATCAAAAGTCATCCGCGGAATTTTTACAGGCACATTAATCATTCTCGTTATCTACGCTTTGCTTCCGGAAGCCTATCGTTTCTCAAGAGCCCTGATTTTACTGGGTTCCGTGTGGGCAAGCATTGCAATGATCCTTGCCCGCCTTTTCCTCAATGCAATTTCTTCGAAAAATATTGTCATGGAAAGTGCAACACGGAAACGATTGCTTATCGTCGGTGAAGAGGAAGAAGGAATTCGTGTTTTGTCATTGCTCAAACTTTCGGATGCTTCACACAATTTCATTGGCTTTGTAAAACCCAGGGGAAATGGTTCGCACAGGAATTTGGATACCAGTAAAAATCATTCTGAATACACAAAATTTTATCTCGGAGCAGATGATAAGTTGAGTGAAATAATCGAGGTTTATAGTATTGAAGAAGTTGTTTTTTGCGGAAAAGATGTCGCTTCGAATCAGATCATCAATTGCATGGCGACTGAACAAAACCGTGATGTCGAATATAAAATAGCTCCGCCTGAAAGTATGTTTATCATCGGTTCCAGTTCGGTCGATAATCCCGGTGAATTGTATGTGATCGATATCAACAGTATCAGCAAATCGATCAATAAACGCAACAAACGTGTCATCGATCTTGTGCTGGGGATTTTCTTTCTGGCTTTGTCGCCCTTGCTTGTTTTCTTGCAACACAATCCGGGCAGATTTTTTTCAAATATTTTTTCAGTTTTGGGCGCTAAAAAATCCTGGGTAGGATATTCTTCAACAGCGCAAGCTCTCAATACTCTTCCGAAGATTCGCCCGGGAATTCTCAGCCCAATCGACGGTTTGCAACAACATTCCTTGGATGAACACACAATTTCCCGCTTAAATACCTTGTATGCAAAAGATTACAGAGCTTATGCGGATCTTCGCATTGTGTGGAAAGGGTGGAGAAATTTGGGTAGATGAACGGTTCTGAATACCCATAAATTTATAAATTTGTGCAAGAAGCGTTTTCATCGCTTCGGTTAATACAACAAAACAGAAATTATATTCATGGTCCAGATGATCATGCCCAAAATGGGCGAAAGTGTCGCAGAAGCAACGATTCTCAAATGGTTGAAAAAAGAAGGCGATCGAATTGAAGCCGATGAACCTGTATTGGAAATCGCGACAGATAAAGTAGACTCTGAAGTTCCTTCTCCTGCAGCCGGAATTCTCTCCAAACGGATGTTTGAAGAAGGCCAGGTTGTGAAAGTTGGTGAAGTAATAGCAATGATTACTGCTGAAGGCGAAGTTGCAAAAGTCTCCGCTCCTGCTACTCCCGCTCCGGTCGCTGCATCCACACCAGCTCCTGTTTCTTCAAATGGAAAAGTGAGTGCCGCTCCTGTGAGTTCTGAACCAATTTCAAAAAGTTCTTCGTCCGGACGATTTTATTCTCCTCTTGTTCGAAACATCGCCAAGGAGGAAGGAATAACGATGGCTGAACTGGAAACAATATCCGGTTCTGGCATGAACAACCGTGTTACGAAAACAGACATTCTGCATCATCTTGAACAACGCGGACAAGGTGGCTCTACGGTTGCAGCTCCTGCGAAAACCGCACCTGCTCCTATTCCTACACCGGCCGGTTCTGTAGCTCCATCGGTTTCTGTTGGCGGTAGTTTTGAAATCATCGAAATGGATCGCATGCGCAAGTTGATTGCGGATCACATGGTGATGTCCAAACAAACTTCTCCACACGTTACCTCTTATATTGAAGCAGATGTAACTAATCTGGTGAAATGGAGAGACAAAGTAAAATCAGAATTTGAAAAAAGAGAAAAAGAAAAAATTACCTATACTCCTATTTTCATTGAAGCTGTTTGCAAAGCCATCAAAGATTATCCGATGGTGAATATTTCTGTTGATGGGACACGCATCATCAAAAAGAATTTCATGAATATAGGAATGGCTACTGCTCTTCCTAGTGGAAATCTGATTGTTCCGGTGATTAAAAATGCGGATCATCTGAATCTTATTGGCCTCACAAAAGCAGTGAATGATCTGGCAAATAGAGCACGGATCAACAAACTGAAACCGGAAGAAATACAAGACGGTACATTCACCATTACAAATGTGGGCACCTTTGGAAATGTAATGGGAACACCAATCATCAATCAACCACAGGTTGCAATCCTTGCAGTTGGTGCGATCCGTAAAAAACCCGCAGTAATCGAAACACCGGAAGGTGATACGATTGGTATTCGTCACATGATGTTCCTCTCATTGTCCTATGATCACCGCGTGGTGGATGGATCATTGGGAGGAAGTTTCCTGCGAAGAATAGCAGACTACCTTGAAAAATTTGATATCAACCGCGGCTTCTGAGACCTTTTGTCCGCGCATAATTTATTTACATCCTTAGCAAGAATCCAAGAATGACCAGAATTCTCAGCGCGAAAATTTTCGCGGTATCAGTCCTGGTGGCAATCCTCTTTTGCCCCGAATTTTCAGTTGGCCAGAAAGCCAAAGCCGGACATGTACTCACGACGGATGAGGCAAAAATCGTGAAGAAGGATGCGGCCACACTGTTTATTTCCACCGACTACAAAGGTGCATTGGCCGGATACAAAGATCTTGTCAAGGCTGATCCTTCCAACGTCGATTACAATTATCGTTTGGGTGTTTGTTATCTCATGACCAATGTAGACAAGACTGCTGCATTGGATTATCTCGATAAAGGCAAAACATCGAAAGACGCAAAAAAAGATCTGTCATTTTACATGGGTCTTGCGAATATGTACAAGATGAACTGGGATGCAGCCATCGAAGGATTTCAAAGTTTCAAACAAGCGAATGCAGGCAAACCAATGAAAGATTTCCTGCCCACGGATCGCATGATTGAAATGTGTAAAAATGGTAAAGAGCTAAGTGCAACAAAAGTCAATGTGACCTTTACCAATATGGGGAAAGGAATCAATACGCCTTTCGAGGAATACAATCCTTTTGTTTCTGCTGACAATAAAGAACTTGTTTTCACTTCCCGCAGGAAGGGGAATATCGGTGGTTTTATTGAAGACCTCGGGATCTATACTTCGGATTTGTACTGGTGTGTATGGAAAGATACGATCTGGAGCAAGCCAAAAGGTTTGGGTGGAATCGTGAACAGTGAATGGGATGAAGAGTCTGTCGGACTCAGTGCATTGGGCGATCAGTTGTTTATTTATTTCGACAATGTTGAAGCTTTCGCAGATCTTGGAATTGCTTCCATCAAAGGAAAGACCTGGCAGAAACCGGTGATGATGCCGGAACTCTTTAATTCCAAACAATACGAAGGTGGTGCTTGTACCTCACTCGATGGTTCAGTCATAATTTTTTCGAGTAATCGCAAAGATGCATTGGGTGGAAATGATTTGTGGATAGTTGAAAAAGAAAAGAGTGGTGAATGGGGAGCCGTTACCAATCTCGGATCAGTGATCAATACAAAATACGATGAAGAATCTCCCTTCCTCACAATGGACGGAAAGACACTTTACTTCAGTTCCAAAGGACACAACAGCATGGGTGGTTATGATCTGTTCAAATCCCTGAAAGATCCTGCCACAGGGAAATGGGGAGCTCCGGTGAATCTTGGAATGCCGATCAACGATGCTGATGATAATTCCTTTTTCTCTCTCACCGGCGATGGACGCTTTGCTTACTTTTCAGCACTTATGAAAGGTGGATTTGGAGATCGCGATATTTGGAAAATTGAATACAACGATACAACCGATCATCCTTTTCAAACCCTCATCACAGGAAATGTTAGTTCCACAACCGGAACACGAATTGAATTGACAAAAGTTACATTGACAAACAAAGCCGACCAGAGTGTGCTTGTTTACAAACCCAATACCACTACGAATGCTTTTATTTTGAGCGCTGCACCGGGAGAATATTCCCTGAGTGTGGAAGGTTATAATTTTGCCCCTTACACCGAAGACATTTCAGTAAGAAATGAATTTCCACCAAAGGAAATGAACAAGCAGATTGCAGTGACTTCAACTAAATAAAAACGGATGCAATTACAATTAAAAAAACCGATTGTCTTTCTTGACCTCGAGACAACGGGAGTGAATGTGGGTGCGGATCGCATCGTGGAAATCGCACTTTTAAAAGTGTATCCCAATGGAAACAAAGATTCGAAATGTATGCGAATCAATCCGACCATCCCAATTCCGCTGGAAGCATCCAAAATTCATGGGATCTATGACAAAGACATAAGTGAGTGTCCGACATTCCAGGATGCAGCAAAAGACATCAATGCCTTTCTTGGTGGTTCGGATTTGGCAGGTTATAATTCCAATAAGTTCGATATTCCATTGCTCATCGAAGAATTTACCCGCGTGGGAATTCATTTTGATCTGAATGACCGCAAGCTGATTGATGTACAAAACATCTTTCACAAGATGGAACAGCGGACACTCGCTGCTGCCTATAAATTCTACTGCGACAAGGATCTGATCGATGCACACAGTGCAGAAGCGGATACCACAGCGACGTATGAAGTGTTACTTTCCCAGCTCGATAAATACGAATCCCTGAAAAATGACGTTGACTTTCTCGCGCAGTTCAGTACGGTTACACGCAATGTAGATCTGGCAGGTAGAATTGTATTCAACGAAAAGGGAGAAGAAGTTTTCAATTTCGGAAAATACAAAGGTCGTCTGGTGAAGGAAGTTTTTAAGTCAGAGCCGTCCTATTACGACTGGATGATGAAGGGAGATTTTGCAACGAATACAAAAAACGTAATCACTGCACTTCGTCTCAAGGAATTTAATAAATAAGTATCGGAAGCAATTTATCTGTTTATGAAAATTATCTGTATCGGCAGGAACTATGTGGAGCACGCTTTGGAATTAAAAAACGAAGTGCCAACAGAACCGGTATTTTTCCTGAAACCAGATACAGCACTATTACCCAAAGACCAGAGTTTTTATCTCCCGGAATTTTCAAAAGACATCCACCACGAAATTGAACTGGTGCTGCGTGTGTGTAAACCCGGTAAACACATCGCTGTTGAATTTGCAGAACGTTACATCGATCAAATCACAGTAGGCATCGATTTCACAGCCCGAGACATCCAGCAAAAGCAAAAAGAAAAAGGCTTACCCTGGGAGCCCGCCAAAGCTTTTGATCACTCCGCTCCCATTGGTGAAATGCTTCCTCTCAGCGATTTCCCCGACAAAAAAAATATTCCCTTTCATCTGAACATCAATGGCAAAACCATTCAAAGCGGAAATAGCTCCCTGATGATTCATTCCTTTTCAGAAATCATTTCCTACGTCTCCCGTTTTATCACACTCCGCAAAGGAGATTTCATTTATACCGGCACACCCAAAGGCGTTGGTCCGGTGAAACCGGGTGATAAGTTGGAAGGGTTTTTAGGGGAGAAAATGTTGTTGAGGGTGGATGAAGTGATGGTTTTTCCAATTAGCCGTTAAACAATTATTTAGTTGTGCCGGCCCTTTTGCTTGGCGATTTCTATGCTAAACCATCTCTGTCAATTATTCAAAATCATAATTGGTTTACTATAAACCTTACGATTCGCCAAAAATCGAACAAAGTACAATCCATTTGCTGGCTTTTCTGTTAATTCGACTTCAATGCCGCTATGTGTTATTGTGTATCGTAACCAATCGTGTTTTATACCGAGTAAATCGATCAGTTGATATCGCTTACATTCGAGACGTTTAGTATTTTAAATTTATCACTACCGGAGAAGGAAATATAGTGAATGAATTTTAATAGGTGAATTGAAAGTTGTATTAGCAATTATAGGTGCGCAGGTTATGCCAGGGTAAGAATAAATGAATGTACTATCCATATTGAAACAGTTCAATCGGTAGTATTGCTCGAAATAGTCATATTGATAAAATCCACCGAGTGTACTTCCTATCCCTTCGATTATTTTACTCCATTTAAAAAAGTGTGCAAGATCCTCAATAAGATATTTTTTCCTATAGCTACCATTGATATTAATTGAATCAATAGAATGGATAAGCATTGTATTAAATGTTGGAACGAAATTAAGATTATTGCTAACAGAATCTCCTACTTGCAAATTAAAAGCATATAACAAACTATCGCATGTAAAACATGAAATTGAGTACTTATCTCAGAAATAAACTTTCTTCAGAATAGTATCTTGCCATAATATTCCAAATAAATATGTTCCGTATCCGTAAGAAGTCGTATTGTAATTCCAGTCACCTGTAATCATAAGCTTATGATAAGTCACACCATTACAAGTGGTGTCTCCATCGATGATATTTCAAGCGCTCAATGAAGTGACTCCAGATGAGGAGTCAAATTCATCAACTATCCAATAAGCACAGGAATCCGGGAATGGATGATAAACGAGGTTTCAGTAAAATGATAAATTTTGAAAAATACAGTTATCATGAAGGCTAGGAAATGAAAAATTTATGATCTGTTTTCATGAAGATAAATTAACAAATCCGGTTTTGTGCATTAATATTTTATAGCTTATTTCACTTTAGTCAAGTCTTACCAGAATAAATTCATTCCACCAAAAACTTCACACTTCCTGTCGCACTCTCGCTTCTTATCCTGGCTAAATAAATCCCAGAAGAAATAGTTGGCAAGTCTAAATGCTTATAACTACTGTTTTTTTAGGTAACTGATATTTTACTAAAACATTTCCCACCATGTCTATTATTTCAAGTTCGCTTTCAGATCTAACAATTGGGTAAGATATAGTGAAGTTTCCATTTC
>JADKKE010000001.1 GCA_016720655.1 Bacteroidota bacterium | reverse complement strand
GGTAGCGAAATTCCTTGTCGGGTAAGTTCTGACCTGCACGAATGGTGTAACGATCTGAGCGCTATCCTCAACAAGTGAGCTCGGTGAAACAGTAGTCGGTGAAGATGCCGTTTACCTGCAACGGGACGGAAAGACCTCGGGCACCTCTACTACAACTTGCATTGATTCTGGATAAATGATGTGTAGGATAGGTGGAGATTCTTGAAGCGGTGGCGCTAGCCATCGTGGAGTCAACCTGAAATACCACCTCATTTATTCGGGATCTAATCCCGCTCAGCGAGACATTGCATGGTGGTAGTCGATCAGTGGTCGCCTCCAAAAGAGTAACGGAGGCTTTCCTTGTTAGGTACCTCAGCACGCTTGGTAACTGTGCGCGGAGTGCACAGTATAAGGTGCTTGACCGCGAGACCGACTTAAGTCGAGCAGGTGCGGAAAGTAGGGTATAGTGATCCGGTGGTTCCGCATGGAAGGGCCATCGCTCAAAGGATAAAAGGTACGCCGGGGATAACAGGCTGATCTCCCCGTTATCTCATATCGACGGGGGAGGTCTTGGCAACTCGATGTCGGCCTCGTCACATCCTGGGGCTGGAGAAGCGTCCTAGGCGGTCGGGCCGTTCGCTCATTGTGGCACGCGAGCTCGGTCCAGAAACGTCGTAAGAAAGTTCTCGATCCCTACCTGTTGTGGGCGCGAAGTTTGAGAGGAATTGACATTAGTACGAGAGACCGGTGTCGGACGACCCTCTAGTGAAATGGTTGTGGCGCCAGCCGCACTGCCGGGTAGCTGCGTACGGTTGAGATAAGCGCTGAAAGCATCTAAGCGCGAAACCCACCTCGAGATGAGACTTCCATATAAGGGACGTCAGAGACTATGACGTTGATAGGCTGCAGGTGTAAAGACAGAGATGTCAAAGCTGAGCAGTACTAATTGCCCGCGAGCTTTAGATCTCTCCTGAATCTCGATTACAAAGCATTGTGTTTTCTTTCTCCAATATGTCAAAAGTTATCTAAGACATTTATGGTGACTTTAGCGTTGGTGTCCACCTCTTCCCATTCCGAACAGAGCAGTTAAGCCCAACCGCGCAGATGGTACTACAGTAACATGTGGGAGTATGTCGTTGGTAAATTATAAACCCGTCATTCGTAAGATTGGCGGTTTTTTTGCTTTGGTTTTTACTTGTCAATCGTATGTCTCAAAACGGATAAACTCTTTCTCAACACCATAGCCTGCAATCGCATTCTTGTTTCTTTGATCATCTCCCTATCCATACATAAAAATAGGCAGGCTTCTTGTCCTGATACAGCTCTTCATATACCGGATGAACATATCCTTTCTTTCCTGTCCAACCCGGATTCTCCCTCGATAAAACCGGAATAAAATTAAATTCAGGATGGGATTTCCGGAGCTCTTCAAATTCATTTCTGTAGAGAATGTCTTTCTCATATCTGTTACCAAAAATCAGATGTATTCTACCATGTGCTTTATTGGTAGCGAAGAGATCAAGAAGCATCGAACGTAAAGGTGCAATTCCCGTCCCTGTACTGATGAAACAGAGTCGCGATCCAGATTTTCAGGTAAGGCAAATTTCCCTGTAATCTTTTTTTGAAACCAGAATTATAGATCCAATTTCACCATGTTCCCACAAAAAGTGAGTGCCCTTTCACCTGTAGCTTTCAATGATGTCACCAGTTCAATGCGATTGTTGGCAGCCGGAGGAGAAGCAATCGAATAGGCTCTGTTTTGTAGTACTTTGAATTCAGGGGGAGGTTGAGCATCACAAATTGCCCGGGTCGAAACTGAAAAGTGTGCTGATCCGGAAATTGAATGATAATATTCGTGCATGATCAGATACCTGTTGGATATCCACGCTAGTGCATTCCTTGGTATTCGTAGGGCATGCGGATCGGTATTTTTTTAATTCTATTTCAATTTCTTCAAGCATCTCTTCATGATATCAGAAGTGTGACCATCCTGGCTGGTCTGTTTGCCAAAGGGTACGACTTTGATCTGCCGATCTGCCAAATGAGAAAGCAAATGTTTTACATCAACACCCGGACTTACTGTGAAAACAATGATATTGGTATCCACAGGAAGTACTTTTTCTACGAATGACAATGCAGATAAAATTCCACCGATTTTTCTTGCGCGGAGGTGATCTTCTTTTAATCTCACCCGGTTGTGATCGAGTGCATAAATTCCTGCAGCGGCCAGATACCCGGCTTGCCGTTTCCCTCCGCCCGGAGCCTTGCGGATTTTTCTCGCTTTTAGTATTTTTCTTTAGAAGAAAGAAGTATTGAACCTACCGGTGCTCCCAATCCTTTTGAAAAACAAAAAAGAGATCGTATCAAAGAGTTTCCGGATGGCATGCGGAGCATCATTGGTTTCAGTGATTTACTTAAATATTCTCGCTCCATCAAGATGAACATGAAGATTGTTCTTTCTGCACAGATGAAATGTCTTCCATTTGTTTCAATGTGTAATAGCTGCCACCGCCTTTGTTTGCCAAAGTATTTACTTCGGTGCAAGTGAAGTCGTCGACATATAAACAGCATTCGGGTCATTGATGTTGTCAAGGATTTGTTCAGGGTGTAATTCTCCCCGGTTCCAACAAAGCAGACGCATCGAAGTTCCGGAGTTAAATGCAACACCACCGATTCGTAATAATAGATGTGAGACAGCTTATCACAAATCACTTCTTTCCCTGAGGATTTGTCGGAACCTTAACTGCAATTTGATTCGCCATTGTGCGGGAAGGGACAAATAAGGCAGCTCCTTTCCAAAAAGTTCAGAGGATTTTTTTCCAGTTCCAGGATGCCGGGTCTTCGTCAAAAACATCGTCTCCTACCCGCCGCATGGAACATAGCGTCCAGCATTTCCGGAGAAGGTTTCGTTGTGTATCACTCCGCAAATCAATTATCGATGATGAGCTCATGCCTGTAAAGGTTAAAAGTTTTTCCAGAGTAAAAATTATTGAAAGAAGAGGCAACCTTTGCAGATGCCTCAGCATTTGCAAAATGATTATTTTGAAGTAGAATCAGCCGGCTGAGGCGTTGGCACGCCAGGGAGGATGCATTGCTTTTTTCTTTTCCATCATTTTGTTTCGTCTTTCCTCTTTCATTTGCATTATTTATCCATTTGTTCCGGGACTTAGAAAGCCTAAAGCTCTTTATCCTGTGCTTCCTTTGTTTTTCATTTTCTTCGCGATTAGACTGTTCGGGGCACTCCTTGTTGATAAATACTGCTTTCACTTGGGCTGCCCTCTTCAGATAGATTCAATTTGGCTTTCATCCTCAAAGGGTTTTTCATGTCTCTCTGTTGGTGTCAATTGGTTTGTGGTCAGTTTTCTTGTGCCCATGATTCTGAACCGATAAAAACCGGGGAGTAGATAGATTGTAAATGCTGTGCTTTCATTTGGATTTTTCTTTCTGACTAGTGAAAGCGAAGAGGTTTAATCAGCGTTCATTTTTACGGATAACCATCAAGCCATCACGGAATAGCATAAGCGCGTTTTTGATCCGTGGATCAGATTGTACTTTTTCGTTGAAAGCCTGTAAAGCAAATTGTGTTTTTGTCCAATCCATCTTCAGTCAGGAGAATTTACCCCGCTCCACAGGACATTATCGGCGATGATAAAACCACCTGAACGGGAGCTTGCTTCAAAAACTAAATCGTAGTAAACAGAGTAGTTGATTTTGTCCGGCATCAATGAAAACTAAATCAAATGTTTCCGAAAAGGTTGGAATGATATAGACGATTAAGAAATAATTAAAGCAAATAAATTTTGAATTAACCCTAAAACAAAGAATGAAATTCAGAACTGTTCTGATTACCTAATACCTAATACCTAATACCTAATACCTAATACCTAATACCTAATAACTAATAACTAATACCCTAATTCCTAATACCTACCCGCTAATTCCAATCCTTCGCTTCTCCAACTTTTACCATCTGCACATTTTCAATTCTGTGGTTTGTATCGGTGTCGCCATATTTATCAACGAAAGCAACAATGGAGCATGCAGAATAATTGATCCCTGTCAGATTGATGACGTAAGTCTTTGCAAAATCATTACCACGGGTCATCAAAGTTTGAGGGATGATGTCACCAGCCAATCCATTGTCGGAGAGGATTCTTTTTAAAACGTATTTGTGTTTGTAATTCCGAATCGTATCGTTCAGGAGATATAATGAACTTGTTGAATCCGGAGTAAGTCCTTCAATGCTGAAATCATTCAATTGAGAATAAAGCGAATCGTTGGTCTGGATAAGATCCTGTACGAGATACACGTGGACTCTGTAATCACCGAACATATCCGCGCTGAAACCCGTGTGAACGGTAAGATTTAATCGTGTTCCTGTGATCGTCTTAGCATCGATTGCCAATCCGCAACGTGGAACGGCTCCATACAAAGCGTTCAGTTTTTGTCCCCAGAAATCAGGAACAAGGTCAGCCGAACTGCTTACCTGTCGGTTGATGATACCGGAAGGATAAATACCGGAAGGATTAAAGAGACTGTCTACAAAATTTTTACCTGTGATAAAACTGGTAATCGAAGAGTCGATCATAAAATCAGCACTGTGCATTGCGACTGAATAAAACCTGTTCGCATATTGTGTGCGCAAGGAGTCTCTGAGTAAATGCGATTTCGGACATTGTCCGCAAAGGGAAGATGTAAATTCTTCCAAAAGCATTTTCTGGTCAAACCTTGCAGGCACAGCAGAAATGTCCGGTGCATTTGCAGGATCTGCGATTTCAGGAGCATCGTTTTTGCATGTCCAGAATGATAAAACCACGAAAACACCACATATCCATTTTTTCATAAATCCTTGATTTTTACTCCCGAAAAGTAATCAATTCTACATCTTTAACGAAAAATAATAAGTGTATTTTTTTGGGCTTTTTGGGCATGAAATTGTCCTATATTTGGCTCCTCAAATTCATAAAGATGAAGAATTTATCATTAATTCTAAATTGTGTACTTCTGATCGCGGTGGGAATTTTGTATTACCTCCACTTTTCAAGTTCTGGAGAGGCTGTGCCTGCTGACCTTCCGGCACAACAGATTGCCAAGGAATTGCCTTCTGTACCGGGAGGTATCGTTTTTGTCAATTCAGATTCCTTGCTTGATAATTATGTTTATTTCAAGAAGAAAAAAATTGAGCTGGAGAATAAGCAGGATCGTATTAAAAACGAACTGACTGCCGAAAGCGATAAACTGCAGAATGATGCCGCGCACTATCAGGAAAGTGCCGGAAGTATGTCGGATATGCAACGTCAACAGACAGAAGAACAGTTGATGGCCCGTCAACAAAAATTGATGGAAAAGAAAGATCTTTTACTCGGACAGCTGGAAGATGAGAAAAGCAAATCATCCGAAGAGCTATATTCTAAAGTATCAACTTTTATCCGGTCGTTGAATGTAGACAACAAATATAATTTTGTATTGGGTTATTCAAAAGGCGGAGGAATTCTCTTTGCAAATGACAGCCTTGATATTACAGGAAAAGTATTGGAAGGATTGAACAAGGAATTTGAAGCAGCAAATCCTCGGAAGTAGAGTGTGGCCTGAACTTATTCAGTGCAAAGGAAAATGTCTGAGAATCCGTACGCAATGTCATCTAGGTAATTACAAATTATTTGGTAATTGTCTTGATTTCCTCACCTCGTTCATAAATCACAATGGATTTTAATACTCCATCTTCATTGTAGTATTTCCAGGGACCCTGGTAAAAATAATGCAGGCTTTCTCCTTCCATTCGTAGCATTGCATTGCCTGCACTTTTTCGTTTCCCGTTTTCATAAAAATATTTTGTCCGGATTCTTTGCTTCGAAAACCGCTCTATTTTTCTAAGCTTCCCGTTTTCATGATAATATTTCCAGGTACCGGTCTCATGTCCGTTTCGACAGTGGCCACGACTTTCCAGAATTGTTTTTGCTGAATCAGCATAGATGACCCAATATCCATGACGAACACCGTTCATTTGCTGATTTCTTTTTGGTTGCAAAAACCAGGCATCGGCTTCCGTTGCAAATACTGTCAATAGTATCGGAATAAATGCAGAACGGACAAGCTTAAGATTCATTTGTTCAACAAGAGTTTGAGATAAAACAATGGATTTCTCAGACGTGAACGCATGTCCAGATCTTCAAACATGCAGGTAATGGTTTCTCTCAACGTTTTACTTTTAGACGCTTTGTTCACAACAAAATTGAAGAGCCATGCCTGATTTGTCAGCTTTTGAAGGGTGTGACTGAGTTTCAGTTCGCTCCACAAAGCGTGATACACTTGTTCATCATAAGAAGCAAGGGATAACGCGTCAAATTGCTGAAGACGAACAGCGGATATAATTTTTTCTGCAGCGATCATCCCGCTTAACATTGCATTTCCAATTCCTTCACCTGTGAAAGGATCAATAAGCGAGGCTGCATCACCCACGAGTAAAAAATTATCGCCGGAGATCTTTCTTTTCTTAGATCCTAAAGGAAGGCCCCAGCCTTTCAGCTCACTGGTTTTTTCTGCATTTCGAAAGCGATGTTTCAAGGCAGGAATGGTTTGTAACGCTTTTTCCATTTCTGATTTTAGATTTACATGCTTTCGTGACACTACTTCACTGAGCATTCCAACACCGACATTTGCCATCCCATCCGGCATTGGAAAAATCCAGAGATAACCGGGAAGGAAATCGGGAAGAAAGTGGAGCTCAATAAAATTTTGTGCATGCAGTCCTTCGACACCTTTGTAATAAGCCCTTAATCCTGCACAGTAGTGTTTGTTTTCTTTCTGAAAGTCAGCGAACTTTTTGGCTACAATTGATCTGTCACCTTCCGCTCCAACAATGATTTTTGATTCTACTTGTAATTTTTCACCATGATTATCCAGTAAAACCCTTACACCGGATGGAGTATAATCCAGATCCAGGATAGCGGTATTTTCCAGAATAGTCGCATATGAAGGATCCAGTTTACGAAACAGAAAATCATCAAAGTCCGTTCTTCTGGAAATGAAACCGGGCGCATGTTTGAGCGATGCAATATTTTGACTGAATGGAATATCTAATGTTTTTCCATTGGGAGCAACAAATTGGACGCCATAACTTCCAAGGAATTCTTTTTTTGATTCAAGTTCAGGAATGTAGGAAGGGTCTAATTTATTGAGTACGTGTACCACTTTGCCACTCAAAGCATCTCCGCAGATTTTATCTCTTGGAAAAACAGCCTTGTCAAGAATGATGTGATGGATTTTATGTTTGCTTAGGAAGAGAGATGTGGATGCACCGGCAGGACCGGCACCCGCAATCAACACTTCTGCTTGGATATCTGTAAAACGCATTCAGGATGATGAGCAATGACAAAACCTGACTGATGTGCAGGCTTGTTGTTGGGCATAAAGATATGAAATTCGTTTCGGGCGGATTTCTTAAATTCTACTATATTGGTTACAAATTTCAGTGAGCATATTCTACACTTTATGAAGAAGAACCCTTTCGTCCTCCGTGTTTACGGTTTGTATATTGATCCCAATCATGATGTACTTGTAAGTGATGAATACATTTATGGAAAATATGTGACAAAATTCCCCGGTGGTGGCTTGGAATATGGAGAAGGAACCATTGATTGTTTACGCAGGGAAATGATGGAAGAAACGGGAAATGTGTTTGAAGTCAATGAACATTTTTATACCACGGATAATTTTGTACAGAGCGCCTTTAATCCGGAGATTCAGGTAATTTCAATTTACTACAAAATGAAACCTCTGTCAAAGTTGGAGCTGAAACTTAGTGACAAAATATTTGATTTTGATGCTGTAGAAGGCGCACAATCATTTCGCATGATTTCATTAAAAACTATTCGTGCGGAAGATTTTACCTTACCTATCGACCGCCATGTGGCGGATTTGCTGAGGAATCGATTTGATGACGGTTCACTTTGAAAATTTTAGCACCGATAAATCCATCTTTTTGCAATTTATCAATGAGTTCCTTGCATTCGATTTCATCCTTCCTGTTGCTCACTAAAACTTTGTAGGTTCTGTTTTTAATTTCTCCGGAGATGAGAATTTGCGCTGAAGGAAGGTGATAATCAAGCGCAAGGTGACTGGCCATGTAAAATGCATGTTTCCAATAATCTGTTTGCCAAACGAAGACTGTTTCATCGCACAATTCCGTTTTTCTCCCGAAACAATCCCAGACATCATTGGGAATAAATGTGGAGTCATTCATTGCCAGGTGATCAAACAAATTCAATACCTGGATCGAAACCGGTGAAACACCGTAAGGAACCATTCCAAGTTTCATTGCAGCAGATCGTGACAAATCGATAATTCTGCTTCTTACGAAAGGTCCGCGGTCATTAATTCTTACAATTGCTTTTTTACCATTTTGCTTATTATACACATTCACAATAGTGTTAAAAGGAAGTGTTTTATGCACAGCTGTAAAATCATTCTTATTGTAAAATTCTCCGTTGCTGGTTTCCTGTCCTTGAAAACTATCATGGTAAAAAGATGCTTTCCCTGAATTTGCAACCGGTTCTTTCTTTTTCTGAGCCATTGAGTTCAGAGAAAGCAGAGAGAGGCAACAAAGAAAAAACAATCTTAGGGTGCGCATGATGTGCTTGGAAATCGAATTGCAAGGAAGCGAAATCTGATGAATAATCGGCGTCTTTCTCTCGAATAAACCTGGATTGTTGTCGGAGTTTGTTCCCTGTTTTTTAGTTCTTAATTCAGTCGACGCGAAATGATGTGTTCGATTTTTTTAAACAATTCGACAGGACCAAACATCCGTCAGTTCATATCGTCCAATTCCCCGCCGAATACCATGTAATAATCGAGGTTAAATCGTTCCATTTCAATTGCCACGTGTGGACGGAAATTAATAGCTGCAATCCATCCATCCTCCACATCCTGGAACCACTCTTCATAATAACAATCATCAGAACCATGAAAATTAAGCACATTTTCTCCGATGAGGATGAATTTTTTAATTCCTTCTGTCATCATGGGTTCAATCACTTCGCGTTTTAAAAACATGATGTCATTGTACAAGGCATCATTCCATTCTCCGATGAATTCAATGACGGCGAAAGACCGATCATAGTCTACATAAATAACTTTGAGGTAGAGAGTAGCGGATCCAAATTCATCCCACTGAGGGTGGATGAAATAATTGTAAACAGTATTTGTAAATTCGAATTCACTGTACACAGCTCCATGGAATGGTGACAGTTCATCTTCGGATGCAATATAAAGCTCACGCCAGCTATAATATGGTTCGATATCCTGCACAGCAATAAAAGATCTTGAGTATTAACGCAAAGGTAAGAATATTATTTCCAGGATGAAGCTGAATTTGAAACCGGAAATTTTCTTTTAAAATTTATTTTGGGAAGAAATGCTAAATATGATTCAGGAAGAAAAATATAAATAATTTACTTTTTCACAGAGTCCAGTGCTTTGCGCACACTGCCGTATTTATTGAGAAGTTCGCCTGCTTCAACAGCAGTAATGTTCAATTCATTCATCAGAATTCCGGTTCCTCTTTTGATCAGCTTGTGATTCGTCATTTGCATGTCAACCATTTTATTCCCTTTTACTCTTCCGAGTTGAATCATTACGGAGGTGGAAATCATATTGAGAACAAGTTTTTGGGCAGTAAACTCATCCGGGTATTCGTCCCGGTCACGACTTCAGTCCCGCCAATAATTTCGATAGGGTAGTGCACATTTTTTGCAAGCAGGGAATCCGGATTGCAGGTGAGTCCGATCGTGAGTATGTTGTGTTCTTTGCAACGTTTTACTGCTCCGACTACATAGGGAGTTGTACCGGAAGCGGCAATACCCATGACGACATCGTGTTTTGAAATTCCATGACCTTGAAGGTCATTCCAGCCTTGTTCAGGATCATCTTCTGCGAATTCAACAGCTTTGCGAATTGCTGCATCACCACCGGCAATTAATCCTATTACACGACCGTGTTCCAGCCCATAGGTAGGTGGCAATTCAGAAGCATCGACAATTGCCAATCGTCCGCTGGTTCCTGCTCCCAGGTAAAACAATCTACCGCCTTGTCGTAATTTTTCACTGATGAGAACCACGACGGTTTCGATCCGGTGCAATGATTTTTCGATTACCTGAGGGACTGATTTATCTTCCTGATTAATGGAACGCAAAAGATCATACACACTCATTTTTTCAAGTGAGGTATAGGATGAATCCTTTTCAGTTGTCTTATCTTCCATGCAGGTCAGTACTCAAAACGGGAATAGGTGTAAAATATTTTCAGGCTCTTCAGACTCAATTCATCTCTTACCTGAAAGATGGAAAACGGGAAGGAGCAACTTCCTGCATTAGCTCATACACCACGTCTACGATATTTTCCACAGAAGGTTTAGAGAAATAATCCCCGTCGGAACCATATGCTGGCCGATGGGATTTGGCTGTTAATGTTCTCGGTGCAGCATCAAGAAAACGAAAGCCATCCTGGATTTCAAGTATTTGCTGTAAAATATAAGCACTTGCACCCCCGGGGACATCTTCATCAAGGACAATTAATTTATTCGTCTTTTGTAAAGATTTAACAATTGAATGTCGGGAATCAAATGGAAGGAGACTTTGTACATCAATTAATTCTACTGAAATTCCGAGTTCTTCGAGAGATCGCATGGCATCCTGTGCGACACGCACACAAGAGCCATAAGTAACCAAGGTAACATCAGAACCTTCCTGCATTATTTGTGGCACTCCAATCGGAACCTTGAAATCACCAAGGTTGGATGGCAATTTTTCTTTTAAACGGTAGCCATTTAAACACTCAATGATGAGGCCTGGTTCGTCCCCTGCAAGCAAGGTATTATAGAATCCTGCAGCCTGTGTCATGTTCCTCGGCACAAGGATGTGCATGCCGCGAAGGGCATTGATGATCATTCCCATTGGCGAACCACTGTGCCAGATTCCTTCAAGACGGTGACCACGTGTTCTTATAATGACAGGTGCCTTTTGTCCGCCTTTGGTTCGGTAATGCAAAGTGGATAAATCATCGCTTAAAATCTGTATTGCATAAAGCAGATAATCGAGATATTGAATTTCAGCGATGGGTCTGAGTCCGCGTAATGCAAGGCCGATGCCTTGTCCGGCAATGGTTGCTTCCCGAATGCCGGCATCCGAAATCCGTATTTCTCCAAACTTTGCCTGGAGTCCGGCAAAACCCTGATTCACATCACCAATTCTTCCAAGATCTTCTCCAAAAGCAACGAGCCTTGGGTCCCGGTTAAATAAAACTTCAAAATTTGCTTGTAATATTTCCCTGCCATCCATGAGTGGCGCATCAGAAGTATAAATTGCAGGCACTTCATTTATTTTTGATGTTGACTCTTCAGTCTCACTGTGCAAATAAGAATTGTAACGATCAAAATTGTGGATGGCATATTCCTTATTCCATTGTACCAGTGATTCCCTTGCATCTGAGTTTTCATTCCGTGCAAGGCGCAGTACACGATGAACAGAAGCAGCAATATCCCGACGTGCAGGATCGCTCATACTTTCCAGTTCCGTTTTCACTTTCAGGATAAACGATCCCTCTGAACTTTGATCGGCAATGGATTGAAACAAAGCAGTTACCGTTTTTATTTCTTCCCTGATCGGATTCATGAAATCATCCCAGGCTTGCTTCCTGCAGGCCGCAGCATATTTTTTTGCCGCAGCGTCGATCTCATCACACTCTTCGGCGCTTGAAATTGCAGAAGAGATCATCCATTCCCTCATCTTCTTCAGTCCGTCATACTCTTCCTCCCAGGCAAGACGTTCTTTTGTCTTGTATCGTTCGTGGGATCCTGATGTACTGTGGCCTTGTGGTTGTGTGACTTCCTGAATATGGAACAGCACAGGTACGTGTTCTTCCCTGCATATTTTGATTCCCTTTTCATACATCTCGCAAAGTCCGGGATAATCCCATCCCTTCCCGCGAAGAATGACATATCCTTCGCCTTTATCATTACGTTCGAAACCTTTCAGGATTTCAGAAATATTTTGTTTGGTTGTCTGGTATTTCGCAGGAACAGAAATTCCATATCCATCATCCCAAACAGAGATAGCCATTGGAATCTGTAAAACTCCTGCTGCATTTATCGCTTCAAAAAATACTCCTTCAGAGGTACTCGCATCACCGATGGAACCAAATGCGACTTCATTTCCATTAATCGAAAAACCTTTCATGTGACTGAGCCCGGGATTCTGACGATAGAGTTTAGAAGCCCATGCCAATCCGACAAGACGTGGCATTTGTCCTGCAGTAGGAGAGATATCCGAAGAAGAATTTTTCATCTTCGTAAGCTCCTTCCAGGAACCATCCGGATTTAAACTTCGAGTAGAAAAATGTCCGTTCATGGAACGACCGGCAGATGAAGGTTCTGCTTCAACATCCGGATTGGCATACATCTGTGCGAAAAATTTTGTGATGTCTGATTGTCCGATAGCAAACATAAACGTCTGATCACGGTAGTAACCCGAGCGAAAATCTCCGTTCTGAAATTGTTTCGCCATTGCAATCTGGGCGAGTTCTTTCCCATCACCGAAAATTCCGAATTTTGCTTTGCCGGTGAGGACTTCTTTCCGCCCAAGCAAACTGGCTTGCCGGCTTTCCGAAGCTATCCGGTAATCATTCAATACTTCCTTGCGGAAATCTTCAAAGCTTAGATCTCTCTTAACAGAACCTGCAGTTGACTCTTTCATGTGAAACGAAACGGGTTATGGTGTTCTCACAAATATAGGAAAAATTGGATGTTTGTATTCATGCTAACCAGCATCAAAAAAACATTTAATTTATTGGTGAATTTGGATTCAATGAAGCGGATTGAAAGGAATTCAGTATTTATCAACTTGGTTTTCAGAGGGGATTCCTGCAACGGATCGAAGTCCTTGTAAACAAATCTCTATTTATAATCATTTTATTTAGCGAAAATGTGGTTAATCCCTGAAGCATCCCGATATTGTGCAAGATTCATTAACCGGAAATGTCAAAGCGAAATAGTTGCCTCATTTATAGTGCTGGTTTTTTGTTTTTTATTACCGCATGTACCCAGCCCGCACGAGAACCTGAACATAAACCGGTGCCGATAGAACGCATGATGGAAAGCAATGGAAAAAGGATACAGATAGATCCGACTCTTTTAGTTTCTCTGAGGGATACAATTTGTGGTATGAGTTTAAAAGATGGCATTTCCGACACACTTACCCGGAATGATAAAATTTATGGATTCTGTAGTCCGGGTTGCAAAGAATCATTTATCAAGAAAACAAATTCGCAATGAAGTTATTCCAATCGGTGTTTGTGCGATTTTTTATCGTCGGATTAATCACACTCGGTTTTATGGTGTATGCTTATACCATCATGAATCCCGAGAAAGATGAGACCATAGTGTTGCCCGTATATGGGGAGAAAAATGAAGACAGTACGGATCATACTGTTTCTTCATTCTCATTTATTGACCAGGAAGGAAAACAAGTGACAGAAGATGCGGTAAAAGGAAAAATATTCATTGCCGACTTTTTCTTTACCACCTGTCAGGGAATTTGTCCGATTATGTCAGGACAAATGGAAAGAGTATACGAGCACTACAAAGGAGATGAACGCATTCATTTTTTATCGCATTCTGTCAAGCCTTTGGAAGATTCGGTGCCTGTGCTTGCAGCCTATGCACGGGAGCACCATGCCGATGCTAAGCAATGGCAGTTTCTAACAGGTGACAAATCGGAGCTGTATGACATGGCCAGAAAATCGTATCTTGTGAGTGTGACGGAAGGAGATGGAGGACCGGAAGATTTTGTTCATACACAATTCTTCGCTTTGGTCGATCCTCTCCGAAGAATCAGGGGATTCTATGATGGCACAGACTCTACCGAAGTGAATAAACTCATTGATGATATCCATGTTCTCCTGGAAGAAAAACAATAATTATTTTGTTGTCATTTTCCTGTCTGTACATTTTTTGTTTACCGGTACTGTTTTTTGTCAGCACACTTCTGAAGAATTGTTCCATGAGTTGATTGATCAGGAAAAAAAATCAGCATTACAATTTCATGGTAAAGTTGAATCGACTGCTTCCGTTTCATCCTTCGATGTTATTGCAGAACGTTGTGAATGGACGCTGGATCCTCAGGTTCGATATATCAGTGGAAAGGTCACTACCTGTTTTCGGCCACTCCAAAGTTCAATGAACCAAATTGAATTGGATCTTTCGTATGCTTTAATTGTGGACAGTGTAATTTATCATGGCTCGCCGATTTCATTTCAACATTCCGCTGCAGATGAGTTGCTCATCAGTTTTCCAATACCATTGTCTGCTCAAGTTATTGATTCGGTTTCCATAGTTTATCATGGAGTGCCGGGACTTTCCGGATTTGGTTCTTTTGAAATTGACCAGCATGCAACGGGCCCCATTCTCTGGACACTTTCAGAACCTTACGGTTCTAAGGAATGGTGGCCTTGTCATCAGGATTTAAATGATAAAATTGATACACTGGATGTGTTCGTCACCACAGCTTCCATGTATAAAGTTGCAGGCAATGGATTGCTGATGAGCGAAATTATTTCAGGGAATTCTAAAGTATCACACTGGCATTCTGAATATCCTGTTGCAGCTTATTTGGTCGGAGTAGCAGTTACAAATTATTCGACTTTTGCCGATACCATCGTGTTGAGTGATGGAACTTCAATGCCTGTTGTGCAATACACCTATCCACAAGATTCGGCTCGGACACGGAGCAAACTCGCGGAGCAGCATTTTAACGAGGTCATTTTGTTTTTTGACAGTTTGTTTGGGAAGTATCCATTCAGTAAGGAGAAATACGGACAAGCACAATTCGGATGGGGTGGAGGAATGGAACATCAGACCATGAGTTTCATTGGAAATTTTGATGCCTACCTGCTGATCCACGAATTAGCACATCAGTGGTTCGGAGATAAAATTACCTGTGGAAGCTGGGAAGATATCTGGCTCAACGAAGGATTTGCTACCTATTTGCAAGGATTGGGAAGGCAGCGCATCGTGCCGTCGACCTGGAATTCATTTCTTACAGGAATTTCAAATACCATCACCACCAAGCCAGATGGCTCTGTGTTTTGTGATGACACCACCGATGTTTCAAGGATCTTCGATTACAGGCTTACCTATTGCAAAGGCGCATATCTCTTGCATATGTTGCGATGGGTGATGGGAGACTCAGCTTTTTTTACTTCAATTCGAAATTATATTTCGGATGCAAACCTGGTTTATTCCTATGCGAGAACCAGCAATCTGAAAACGCATCTTGAACTTGGATCCGGATTAAATCTCACATATTTTTTTAATCAATGGTATACCGGACAAGGATATCCATCCTATCAGTTGGAGTGGAATCAAAACGGAAGTATAGTTGATTTGATGATCGGACAAACACAATCGGATGCATCCGTTTCCTTTTTTCAAATGCCTGTGCCGATCCAGTTCAGCGGTAATGGAAGAGATACTATTCTTGTTTTTGATCATCAGTATTCCAGGGCAACGGTTTACATGTACACTGGATTTCGAAGTGAAGAATATTTATTTTGATCCGGAGCGATGGATTCTTAGTGCGGAGAATTCCGTTATTTCAACGCGTTTGAAAAATGCCTCACATTATTCATCTCTGGTTTTTCCGAATCCGACAAATGGAATTCTTACTGTTTATGATAACACTTTACCTATTCATTCGATCAGAGTTTTTGATGAAACCGGCAGGATGGTAAAGAAAGTCGATTTTGAATTTCCTGCCAATCAACAGGAGGTGGACATTTCAACCTTGCCTGCTGCTTATTACCTGCTTGAAATTGAGACTATGAAAACAGTTTCTACATTAAAGCTGATTAAAATCAGGGAATAATTATTTTTTTGGATTTTTAACCAAGGACTTCATGCCGTTTGCGGAATCCTGACGTATTTCTACGTTTTTCATTTCGAACGAAATATTATTTACCATTTTGGTTGCTTTTCCCTGCTTTCAGGGTTATTTTTACACTCTGCGCTCCAAACCCCCGGAACATTTTATTCAATTCATTTTTTTTCAGTAAAATTTAATTTTTGCTGATTTTATAATTCTGTATCATGTTTAATTCGATAATGAATATAAAATTCGTTCCTGTCAATTATAAAAGAGGAATTAAAATTCTGGTCATTTTTATTTTAAGTATCACCAGCTCATTCGGACAGAATAAATCCGAAGCTTTGTGGACTCAAGTTGATGAATCTGCGATTGAACGAAACCAGGAGCGGAAAGAAAAACCGGTAGCATACAAAACATTTTCTTTGGATCTGGCTGCGATGCAGGCGATACTCCTCCAGGCTCCATTGGAAGATTTAAGTCAAAAAATAATAAGCCAAACAGTTGTTGAAGTCCCTCTGTCGGATGGAAAGTTATCCCGTTTTCGTGTAACCGAAACACCGGTTATGGAACCCGGACTTGCGGTTCAGTTTCCATTCATCCGAACTTTCACCGGACAAGGAATTGATGATCCTACTGCTGTTGCTAAATTTGATTTTACACTTTTTGGATTTCATGCAATGATAATGTCTGCGAATGGATTGCATTTTATCGAACCATTTGTTCTCGGGAACACGAAAAATTATATTGTATACGACAAGAAAGATACCCGAAGAACTGACAATTGGATTTGTGAAGTGGATAGCACCTTTAGAATATCCAATAAGCAAAATCCTTCTCAGAATTCAAACTATAGAATGAACGGTGCTTCTCTAAGGACATATCGTTTGGCTCTAGCATGTACAGGTGAATACGCAGCTACTTATGGTGGAACCCAGGCTGGCGCAATGTCCGGAATGGTGACTTCCGTTAATCGTGTTTCAGGAGTGTATGAACTGGAAGTGTCCATTCGCTTTGTATTGATTGCGAACGATAACTTGCTCATTTATCTGGACCCGAATACTGATCCGTACACGAATTCTTCCGGCAGCACAATGTTGTCGCAAAATATAAGTACACTGAATTCTGTGATTGGCTCTGCCAATTTTGACATTGGACATGTATTCAGTACTGGAGGCGGAGGTGTTGCAGGTCTTGGTGTTGTGTGTGGAACTTCTAAAGCCAGAGGCGTTACCGGACGAGGTTCTCCAATTGGTGATGCATTTGATATTGATTACGTCGCACATGAGATAGGGCACCAATTCGGAGGGAATCATACATTTAACAGTGTGACGGGTTCTTGTGGTGGAGGAAACCGTGCAGCTTCTGCTGCTTATGAACCAGGATCAGGCACAACAATAATGGCCTATGCAGGGATTTGTCTTGCTGATGATATTCAACCACAGTGATGCCATTTTTCATTCGAAAAGTTTTGATGAAATAGTCATTTATAGTACCACAGGAAACGGCAATTCATGTCCGGTCACTACGACAAATGGAAACTCAATTCCTGTGATCACAAGTGCCGGAGCGAATTATACGATTCCGTTTAATACACCGTTCAGTCTCACGGGCTCCGCAACAGATGCGAATGGTGATGCGCTCACTTATTTATGGGAAGAATATGATGTAACAGCCAATGGGAGTGCGCCCAACAGTCCTACAGGGAATTCGCCAATCTTCCGTGATTTTGTTCCAACATCAAATCCGACAAGAATTTTTCCAAGAATCGAAGACATTGTGAACAACACGCAGACACTCGGAGAAATTCTACCTTCTTATGCACGTACCCTTAATTTCAGATTTACTGCGCGTGACAATCGTGCAGGTGGAGGAGGAGTAAATCATCCGGATACAACGGTGAGAGTCTTTGTAATTAACACCACAACACCTTTCCTGGTTACAAATCCAAATACTGCTTTGACCTGGAATTCCGGATCCACACAAACAGTTACCTGGAATGTTTCGAGCACCAACCTCTCACCAATCAGTTGTGCCAATGTGAATATTCTTCTTTCTACTGATGGAGGTTATACTTATCCTATTACACTGCTCGCCAACACTCCGAATGATGGAACTCAGAGTATCACTGTTCCGGTTGCAACCACATCGCAGGCGCGGGTGAAAGTACAAGGAGCAGGAAATATCTTTTTCGATATTTCAAATGTGAATTTTACAATCGCGAGTTCATCTGTAACATTAAATCTTACTGTCTTCATCGAAGGATTCACAAACAATAGTGGTGTGATGAATGGCGCAGTCTCGCCTTCTGTTTGCGATACGCTTACTGTATCATTGGCAAGCTCAATATCACCTTATTCGATTGTTACATCCAATGTCGGAGTAATCGGACTCAATGGAACCGGGTCATTTGTATTCACCGGACCTTATTTGGGAAATAGCTATTATGTCGTTGTTCAGCACCGTAACAGCCTTGAAACATGGAGTGCAAATCCGGTTTTATTCAGTAGTTCAAGTATCACTTATGATTTTTCTACTGCAGCTTCCAAAGCGTATGGATCGAATGAAATACTTCACACTTCCGGAAAATATGCAATTCGAAGTGGAGATGTAAATCAGGACGGAACTATTGAATCCGGTGATTACAGTTCTATCGAAAACAGTTCGCAGTTTTTTGCAAGCGGATATTTGCCGGCGGATGTTACAGGTGACAATCTTGTAGAGTCCTCAGATTATTCCTTGATCGAAAATAACTCCCAGTTGTTTTTGTTCAGTGTAAGGCCTTGAGGGAAATATTAAAAGAGTTTTTCTGATTTATTTCCACACTAATTCCGAAATAACAAAGCTTGCAAAAACAATACTAGCGATCCCATTGGTGGTTGCAAAAGCAAGGTTTACACGACTGAGATCATCCGGTTTTACAAGAGTATGCTGGTAAATGATGAGTATTGAAAACAGGACTGCTCCAATCCAGAATACAGGGCCAAATTTGCCCACTTCACCTGCTGTAATAACGAGAGCAATGGTTAGTAAATGCAGGAAGGATGAGATGATCAATGCATTTTTCTTTCCGAAATATGCCGGCACAGAATGAAGTTGTTCGGATTTATCAAAACCTTCGTCTTGCAGAGCATAAATCACATCAAATCCTCCAACCCATGTTAAGACAGTAAATGAAAAGAGTAGAGGTAACCAATCAAAAACTCCAGTCACCGCAAGGTAGGCACCGATAGGAGCGAGCGACAAGCCGATCCCAAGCACAATATGACAAAGCCAGGTAAACCGTTTGGTGTAAGAATATCCAAGTATGACAAGCAAATCCACCGGAGATAAATAAAAGCAAATGCTGTTGATAAAATAAGTAGTGAGCATAAAGAGTACTGAACTCAGGATCACAAGAGTCAAAGCTGCTTTTGCAGAAATTGTACCGGCTGGAATCTCCCTGATTTTTGTCCGTTCATTTTTCGAATCGATTTCTCTATCCGCCCAACGATTGAATGCCATCGCTGCTGTCCGCGCAAGGATCATACACAGTATGACTTTCAGAAACAACCACACATCCGGATGATTGCCGGGCTGGATTGCTCCTAATGTATAGCCAATCGCAGCAAATGGAAGTGCAAAAACTGTATGACTGAATTTGACGAGAGAAAGATAATTGCGAACTGTTTTAAACACAGGTTTCAGGTAAGCCCGCAAAGTTAAAATAAAAAATGACGGTTGGATGCCGTCATTTTATTGGGATTCATTCGAGATCCGAATTTACAAGATGATCAGTTTGTTGATTTTTACAGGATTACCATCAATCAACAGGGAGCAATTGTACATTCCGGGAGCCCAGTTGCCACGGCTCAGATCGAGTGTGTTTACTTTATCCTTCAGCTTGATTTTTTTCATTTCGGATCCTACAAGATCACTCACAACAATTTCTGCAGAATGAAAATTCTCAATACTGCTCAGATCATAATGCAGAGTAGTTGAGTTTTCGAACGGATTCGGAAAGGTTCCGAAATCTACATTCGCGTAATGATCCAGTTCATCAATACCAACGGTGCAACCTTTCACCATTCCATAGGCATTAATTTTTCCATATCCCCATCTGTTATCGGGCAAATTGTTGCCGGTGAACGCATCTTTATCTGCACAATTAATGATCGCATTCTTCACTTCATCCCAACGCGCTGTTGGATTTTTTTGAAGATACAATGCAGCAATACCGGCAACAACAGGAGAGGACATTGAAGTACCACTGCTTCGTTTGTGTTTTTTTCCTGCAGCAACTTTTTCAGGTTCAATTGCAGCGAGCAAATTCAATTCCGATTGTGTGCCGCAGGAGATCAACCATTCTCCGGTTGCTGTGATGTCGGGTTTGATCCTTCCATCACGCGTCGGTCCATGACTGGAAAATCCTGACAAAGCACCAACGACAAGATTTGTATCACGCGTGATCGCATAATTCGCATTGGTATAAAAATTTCTATTGATGTAGCTTCCAACAGTGATCACTTTATCACTGCATGTGAAGGAACTCACAATCGTTTGATCTGTATCCGGCTTTTTATATTTCAGAATTTGAGGATAGGAAACAGAATCCGGAAGGTTATCGAAAACCATGTCGTAACTCCATCCGTCATAATGCCCGGAACCGGTTGTCATAAATCTCCACAAATAACGGCTCGTATCAGTGGGAGTGATGTTGGTAACAGAATCCGGATAAATCAGGAACTCGACAGAGTAATTGCCATTCCAGTACTGACTGAGTCCTTGAATGACACCGAGCTGATTCGGACCCTGGTAAAGTGTGTCGGAAGTAAGCACACCGAGATTGTTAAGCACATTGTGAAAGGGCAGACTGTTCAATAAAGTATATCCGTGATTCACACGATCGATTCCAAGAGAGAACTGAATGTTTTCAAAATCCGCAGAATCTCCCCAGGCCTGAATGTAAATGCTCTGACTACTCATTTGCAACCAGGTAAAATTTGTATCCGATGTTACAGTGTTGGTAAGGTGGAGTGGTGCCGATCCTGCATTTCCTGCAGAACACACAACGACCCGACCGGGTTTCGCATTGATCAGATTATCGATGGCTTGCGCCTGGATGTCTTTTCCATCGTGTGAACCAAAGTATGTTCCCAAACTCACATTGATCACAGCAGGTTCTCCCAGATCATCGGCACGGTCGAAGATGTATTTGATCGCATCAACGAGAGAAGAAAGAAATTCATTATCCGGACGATTCAAATTCATTTTTACAATAATGATATCCGCATTTGGAGCAACACCTTTGTAATTGTTCAAAGCAAGTCCGCTGCCACATGCAATTCCTGCAACGTGAGAACCATGACTAAAAGGACTGTCATAATGTTGTGTGGAAGTATCAATTTGATTTCCTACATATTCTTTTCCATAACCGTAGGGCTGAGCTTGTGTGCCCGTATCGTAATTGATAATCGCCTGGTCCCAGAGATATTTAATTCTTGTTCTTCCATATTCATCTCTGAAATCAGGATGTGTATAGTCGATACCTTCATCGATAATTCCAACAACAACACCTGCTCCGGTATAATCCTGAGGAAGATTAAATCCCTGCTGAACTTCAAGCACATGATTGTTCACCAGCATCTGATTGTTCATCGGCTGAAGATTCAGATCATTGTTTTCGATGCGCTGCACTTGTCCGGAAGCTGCGAGCTGCGGAATTTTGCTCAGCGGAATCCGGATAGCAGAAATATCCCCTGCTGAATATTTGAAAACTCCACCGAGTGATTCAGTGAGCGAACGAATCGCGTTGACATCTCCTTTTATAAAGACCGCAACTTCATGATCCGTCTGCCGGGCCTGACTCATTTGCTTTTGCAGAGAAAAGTTCATTTTACTGCCCGACTGTCCTGTGCTAAGCAAACAAAGAGCACAAGAGCGGAAGAAATTGTCAGTAGTTTTTTCATTGGAATTGATTCAAACTGTGGTAATTCTTTGCTCTTACAGAGGTTCAGCTTTAATTGTTGCATTCCCACCCTGAAATTTGCCATGTTTTGCATGTATAAAGTATTAATTATTAAACATTTTTGCCGAAATTCGCGGGCTGAACAAAAGTTCAACACATTTACAATTAATTTTAAACTCAAAACAATCTAATCCTCTGTAAATCAATTATGTATATAATTATCTGTAAATGAATCAGATATACATATTTAGATTTTCGGAAGAGAAAAAATAAAATCAATGGCAGACGATAAAAAAATCATCTTTTCGATGGTAGGACTGAGTAAAATCTATCCACCGAACAAACAGGTACTCAAGGACATTTACCTCTCGTTTTATTACGGAGCAAAAATCGGGATTCTTGGATTGAACGGAGCTGGAAAATCCACGCTCATGAAAATCATTGCAGGGATAGAAAAATCCTTCAATGGAGAAGTTGTTTTTTCCCCGGGATATTCCGTTGGATATCTCTCACAGGAACCGGATTTCGATCCTACCAAAACTGCACGTGAGATCGTGATGGAAGGAGCACAAAAAGTTGTGGATCTTCTGAAAGAATTCGAAGAGATCAACAACAAGTTTGCTGAACCGATGGACGATGATGCGATGAACAAACTCATCGCGCGACAGGGTGAAGTGCAGGATGCAATTGATGCTGCAGAAGGTTGGGAAATCGATAACAAGATAGAGATCGCAATGGATGCATTGCGTTGTCCTGATCCTGAATCTTCAGTAGCAACACTTTCCGGTGGAGAAAAACGCCGGATCGCTTTGTGTCGTCTCTTGCTCCAGGAACCGGATGTCTTGTTGCTCGATGAGCCTACGAATCACCTCGATGCTGAATCTGTTTTGTGGCTTGAACAACATTTGCAACAATACAAAGGAACAGTTATCGCTGTCACTCACGATCGTTATTTCCTCGACAATGTTGCAGGATGGATCCTTGAACTCGACCGTGGAGAAGGCATTCCATGGAAAGGAAATTATTCTTCCTGGCTCGAACAGAAATCCAATCGATTGGCACAGGAAGAAAAGACGGAAAGCAAACGTCAGAAAACATTGCAACGTGAGTTGGAGTGGGTGCGTTTGTCACCGAAAGGTCGGCATACAAAATCCAAAGCGCGGATTGCAGCCTATGATAAAATGTTGAATGAAGATGCAAAAGAAAGAGAAGACAAGTTGGAGCTTTTCATTCCGCCCGGACCGCGTTTGGGTTCTGTCGTCATTGATTTCGACAATGTATCGAAATCCTTTGGTGACAAAATGCTGTTTGAAAATCTTACTTTTTCTCTTCCTCCTGCAGGAATCGTTGGTGTGATCGGACCAAACGGAGCCGGTAAAACCACATTGTTCAAACTCATCATGGGTCAGGAGCAACCGGATACAGGCACTGTGAAAATCGGCGATACTGTAAAGATTGCATACGTGGATCAATCGCACGACGATCTGGTGACCGGCAAAAGTGTGTACGAAATTATTTCCGGCGGTACAGATTCCATGCTTGTTGGAGGAAGATCATTGAATTCCCGTGCCTACGTTTCCAAATTTAATTTCAGCGGAACCGATCAAAGCAAGAAACTGGAAATTTTATCCGGTGGAGAACGCAACCGTGTGCATCTTGCCATTGCATTGAGAGAAGGCTCTAACGTTCTGTTGCTCGATGAGCCCACGAACGATATCGACATCAATACACTCCGTGCACTCGAAGAAGGTATCGAAAACTTCGCCGGTTGTGCCGTCATCATTTCCCACGATCGCTGGTTCCTTGATCGCGTTGCCACGCACATCCTCGCTTTCGAAGGCGACTCACAAGTTTATTTCTTCGACGGAAACTTCAGTGAATACGAAGAGAACAAGAAGCAAAGACTCGGAGATACACAACCGCATCGGATCCGGTATAAGAATCTCGTACGATAAAATAAATACCGATTATTTTTCGTCCCATAGAAAAAGGTTCGCAGATTTTAGCTTCAATCTTTGTCCCCATGGAATATTTTTTAAATTTTGGAACGAACCTTTATTTCATCTCAACACCGCCCTTCCCGTGCTTCGCTCGTTCCTCGCTGCGCCCGGGGTTGGATTGCGAAGTGATGGCCTTTGAAATTTAAAACGCAAACTATCCAACCTACAGGGCGAGTAGCATAGTTCGTGAATAAAATTTTGAGCGAATTATTTTTTTTAGCTAGGATAAAATTTCGCAAGAGATATTTCGTTGATTTCATGTTCAGCTAAATAAAATTACACACCATGAACCGAAATCGTCTCCTCAATTTCAGTTTCTTCATTCTGCTTATCATCTACAATTTTTTCTTTTGGAAGGAAAATCTGGGCCTCAACATATTTTTATTCTCGGGAATGCTGGTCATGATTATGAAATGGGCTTATCCGGAAAGTTTCAAATCGGGACCGGTAAGAGTGACTTTGATCGGGACAGCGCTTAGTGGAATCATGGTGCTGTACTTTGGTTCAGCGGCAGCCAAATTCGCTCATATTGTTTCGCTACTATTGTTTGCAGCATTTGTCCATGAAAAAGATATGCGTTCCGTATTCTTTGCATTGCTGCACATGATCCGTCATTTCCTGAATGTTCCCGGGAATTTTTTGCGCAGGAGAGAAGAACTACTCAGCAATCGACCAAAGGCGAAATTTTTGTTCCGGATTTTTCGCCTGAGTATCATCCCCATTCTCGTCAGTTTAGTTTTTTGTCTTATCTATAGCGGAGCGAATCCGGTCTTTGGGAAATACACTACAGATTTGTGGTCGGAAATAAACAAACTCTTTGAAAACCTCTTTGAAAAAGTATCATTCGTAAGGATTCTCTTTCTCTTGTTCGGTTCAATCCTGATTTCGGGAATTGTATTTCGAGCGGAAGTCAGTGTGTTTCTACTGCAGGATTTATCTTTTGCAGACAAATTGGAAAGGGTGAAACAAATTCGCAGAAATAAAAATGCTGCAATCTCGGGTATCACAAGATCTCCAATTTATCCGAACTCAATTCCTCCTTTCAAATCCATAGCCTTAAAAAATGAGAACCGTTCAGGAATTATTCTGCTGTGTAGTGTGAATATATTGCTCTTGCTGGAGAATCTGCTCGACGCTCAATACCTCTGGTTCGGATTTCAGGTGCCGGAGAATTTTAGTTTAAAAGCCTACGTACACGAAGGAACCGGACTCCTGATCTTAAGTATTTTAATGTCGATTACTATTCTGCTGTATTATTTCAGAAAGAATCAGAACTTCTATCCGAAGAATAAAGCTTTGCGTATCCTGGCGTATGCATGGATTGCGCAAAATATCGTGCTTAGTTTCTCTGTCTTTCTTCGCACTTATCATTACATCGATTTTCACGGATTGGCTTATCGGAGAATTGGAGTAGATATTTTTCTTCTGCTCACTATGATTGGATTGGTCACCCTGTACATTAAAATACGTGATATTCGCTCATCCTATTTTCTTGTGCGTTTAAATACATGGTCGGTGTATGCAGCAATTGTTTTTCTTGGCTTTGTGAACTGGGATGCATGGATCGCAAAATACAATTTGAACCATTGGAACAAAGGCGAAGTGGACATCGATTTTTATCTTCAATTGTCAGAAAAAACTTTGCCTATCATTTATTCAAATCTGGATAAGGTGAATGCACAAATCGAAGCCCATAAATTGAACAAAGTGAAATGGGTACGGAATCTGGATTTTGAAAAATTCAAGGAACGTCTGGATTTCAGAAAAAACAAGTTTGAAAACCAGTACAATTCGCATTCATGGTTATCGTTTAATTTTTCTGATTACAAAGCCTACAAAGACTTGAAAGGATCGAAATTGAGTTCACCGCCATTAAGCGAGGAACTGAGTTCAAGGTAAGCTGTTTTTATACGGAAAAGGGCTATGGTACAGGATGAGTCTTGTATTCATTTGATAATCAGTAACAAATGAAACTTTTTGTTTGTTTTTCAATGTGAATATCTGTCTAAGTAAAACGGGATAGAGCAACACAATTGTATATTTTTGCAGAGCTGAGAATCATTCATTTTTCCATTCGATTGCGGATTAATTGACTTTGATTTGAGCTGCAAAATCTTTTATGAAACCATCCATCCCAAAGGGAACCCGTGACTTTTCTCCGGCAGAAATGCTGAAACGGAATTTTATTTTCGATACGATTCGTGCTGTGTACCAACGTTACGGCTACGAACAAATCGAAACACCGGCGATGGAAAATCTGAGTACACTCGAAGGGAAATATGGTGAAGAGGGCGATAAATTGTTATTCCGGATTTTGAACAGTGGTGATCCTTTTGAAAAATACCGACAAGCTCATCTTGAAATAAAAAATTCTGATGTCACAGAAAAAGGTTTGCGATATGATCTCACGGTTCCTTTCGCCCGATACGTTGTGATGCATCAAAATGAAATCTCGTTCCCTTTCAAACGTTACCAGATTCAACCGGTGTGGCGAGCTGATCGTCCGCAGAAAGGCCGTTACCGCGAGTTTTACCAATGTGATGCAGATGTAATCGGAAGCACATCTTTGCTGAACGAATTGGAACTGATCCGCATCATTGAGGATGTATTCGATACACTGAAAATCGATGTCCTGATTAAACTGAACAACCGTAAAATTCTTTCCGGCATCGCAGAAGTGATTGGTGAAGCGGATAAAATTATCGACATCACTGTCGCAATCGATAAGCTGGATAAAATCGGACTTGAGAAAGTCAACAAAGAATTAAAATCAAAGGGACTTTCGGAAACTGCTGTTCAAAAATTGCAACCAATTATTCTTCTCAAAGGATCCAATGAGAACAAACTCGAATCACTCAAAAATGTTTTGAAAGATTCCGCAATAGGGAAGAAGGGGATTGAAGAAATTGAAACAATTTTCAATTTACTTCAGTCCTTAAAGCGAACTGCGCGCAACCTTGAACTTGATATCACTCTCGCACGCGGACTCAATTACTACACCGGAGCTATCATTGAAGTAAAACCGAACGACGAACGCAGCTCGTTCACAAGTAGTATTTGCGGCGGCGGACGTTACGATGATCTAACGGGAATTTTTGGTCTGCCAAATGTAAGTGGAGTTGGAATTTCTTTCGGTGCCGATCGGATTTACGATGTACTTGAAGAAGTTCAAGGCTTTCCGGATTTCTCCGGAGTATCGACGAAAATTCTCTTTGTGAATTTTGGAGAGGAAGAAGCGAAGTATTGCCTTCAATTAGTAGAACGGATCCGCGAAGATGGAATCAATGCCGAACTATTTCCCGATGCTGCCAAAATGAAAAAGCAAATGGGGTATGCTGACGCCAAGAAAATTCCTTTTGTCGCGCTCATTGGAACAGAGGAAATGAAGAATGGGGAGATTACTGTGAAGAATATGAGTACTGGGGAACAGAGTAAGGTGACGATGGAGATTTTACTTCATATGATAAAGTAATCACTTACAAAGTGTATTTGGGAATTGTAAATATAAGTTCATTATGATCTGAAAACTATTTCGGTTATGAGAATGGTCGGGTGTTTACTCTTACTTTTTTTGCTTGTCCAAAAAAAGTAAGCAAAAAAAGGACCCCACGAGCACAGACCATGCATCGTTCCTCGATCTTGAGGACATGGTCTTTGTTCTTGCCGATGCATGGTCCGCGCTGCTCGTGGACAGCCGACGCACAACTGAGTACATTGCGAATAAATACAAGTTCATACATTTTGTTAAAATTTAGTTACCTAAATAAATTCTCAACAAACGAATACGAATTGAACCAATAGGATACATCTAATACCTACAAACGAGCAGGAAAGTTTTTTTAAAAAAATCTCAAGCATTAAATGACTACTCACAAAATATCTCTGAAAGGGCCTCGACTTTGATACGATTGAAACGCTTATTCGTGAAGATGTAAAACTTGCTCTTGGTGAGGATGCGAAGATTGCGATTAATAAAGGTCGGAAGTACCTGGACATGAAATTGAAGGAGCACAAGGAACCTATTTATGGGATCAATACCGGCTTTGGTGCTTTGTATAATAAATCAATTCCGGAGAAAGATCTCGGAAAGTTGCAGACAAATTTAATGATGTCACATGCCTGCGGCCTTGGTGAAATGGTTCCGCAGGAAATTGTGAAACTAATGTTGCTGCTGAAAATACAGGGACTTGCTTTTGGGAATTCCGGTGTTCAATTGCAAACGGTGGAAAGACTCATCGAGTTTTTTAACCATGATATTTTGCCTGTTGTTTATCAGCAGGGTTCTTTGGGAGCTTCCGGTGATCTGGCACCTTTGGCACATTTGTGTTTGCCTTTGATTGGAGAAGGTGAAGTTGTTTTTGAAGGAAAACGATATGCATCAAAAGATATCCTGAAGAAATTCAAATGGAAACCAATTGAATTGCAAAGCAAGGAAGGCCTTGCCTTGTTGAATGGAACACAGTTCATGTCGGCATATGGTGTATATTGTTTGTTGAGAAGCTATCAGCTTGCTTCACTTGCCGATTTCATCGGTGTGATTTCTCTCGAAGCATTTGATGGCCGTCCGGAACCTTTCGACAAACTTGTCCACAAAGTTCGTCCGCACCAGGGACAAAGCGATGTCGCTGAAAACATCCGGAATATTTTGAAAGGCAGTCAGCTTATCAAACGCAAGAAGGAACATGTGCAGGATCCGTATTCCTTCCGTTGTATTCCACAGGTCCATGGCGCTTCCCGCGACGCGATCAATTATGTCGCGAATATTTTGCTTACCGAAGTAAATTCTGTGACAGATAATCCGACCATTTTCCCCGATGATGATAAAATCATTTCGGCCGGGAATTTTCACGGACAACCACTTGCATTGGGAATGGATTTCCTGGCAATTGCTCTGGCAGAGTTGGGAAGTATTTCCGAGAGAAGAACCTATTTGCTGATTTCCGGACAAAGAGAATTACCTCCATTCCTCGTAGCGAATCCCGGGACTGAATTCCGGGTTTATGATTCCGCAGTATACAGCAGCTTCAATTGTTAGTCAGAACAAACAGTTGTGCACACCTGCTTCTATTGATTCTATCGTTTCTTCGAACGGACAGGAAGATCATGTGAGTATGGGAGCGAATGCTGCTACAAAATTAGCCCGTGTTGTGGATAATGTATATTCAATTCTTGCCATCGAATTATTTTCAGCAGCACAAGCTTTGGAATTCCGTAGGCCGGCAAAAAGTTCGGATATGATTGAAGATTTCGTTTCCGGATTCAGGAAGCAGGTGAAGTTTGTGGAAGAAGATCGGGTAATGTATGAGGATATTCGGGAGGCGAAGGAGTTTCTTGAGGCTTTTTAAATCTTTGCGTTCTTCGCGTCTTTGCGCGAAACAATTTTTCGCAAAGACGCGAAGAACGCAAAGTTGATAGAAAAAGTTCGATTTCAATTAGTCCAAAATTGCCTTCCAATGGAAAAAGTAAAACTCGGACTGAAAGAAAACTGGAGACAGTTTACTTTACTCGTTATCATTAACGGATTTGTGGGCGGCATGGTTGGATTGGAACGTTCTATTCTTCCACAGATTGCTAATCAGGAATTCGCCATCGCAGCGAAGACTGCCATTCTTTCCTTCATCATTGTTTTCGGAATTGTTAAAGCGTTCACAAATTATTTTACCGGCAGGCTTTCGAATAAATTTGGAAGGAAAAATTTACTTGTTACCGGTTGGTTGATAGGAATTCCCGTTCCATTCCTGCTCATGTATGCTGATAGCTGGAATTGGATCATCGTTGCAAATATTTTTCTCGGGATTAACCAGGGCTTGTGCTGGAGTACTACCGTTGTTATGAAGATTGATCTGGTCGGAGAGAAACAAAGAGGTTTTGCAATGGGTTTAAATGAATTTGCCGGATACTTTGCCGTGGCGCTCGTAGCCTTTCTTACAGGTTGGATTGCCTCTGAATACGGCTTAAGACCTTATCCGTTTTATATTGGGATAGCTCTTGTCTTTTTAGGTTTTTTCACAAGTTTGTTTTTTGTAAAAGACACAGGAGCACATGTCGCACATGAGAGAAAGGAAAGCGCTATTCCAAGATTAAAAAATCCATTTCTGGATACCACATGGAAAAATAAAAATCTTGGTTCTGTAACACAGGCTGGATTGGTGAATAATTTGAATGACGGAATGGCCTGGGGATTGTTTCCGATCCTGCTCGCCACCAAAGGATTTTCCCTGGCACACATTGGGATCATCACAGCTATTTATCCGGCAGTGTGGGGGATCGGTCAGTTGTTTACCGGACGTATGGCCGACTATTACTGTAAAAAAGATTTATTGTTTCTTGGTATGTTGCTTCAGGGATTAACATTAATCTTATTTCCTTTTGCAGAATCAATGAACCATTATGTTGTTCTATCTTCCTTGCTTGGATTAGGAACAGCGATGGTGTATCCGACTTTTCTCGCGACAATTGCAGTGAATACCAATCCTGTTGATCGTGCGAACAGCTTCGGAGTATTTCGGCTGTGGCGTGATTTGGGTTATGCTATCGGAGCCATTCTCACCGGCCTGATCGCGGATTCATTTGGGATAAATGCTTCCATTGTATTCATCGGTTTGCTAACGCTTGCTTCATCAGGTATCATATTTTATCGGATGCGATGCACGGAGCATGGTTCTGTTAAAATCCTGGATAGAATTTTTGGAAAACGCAAGCATGTGGGATCTGACTGTGGTACTCGTTTACCTTTTTCAGCTGAATTAAATTCTTCAGTTGCCACAGGGTAATGATTGATACATTCTGGTTTTCATCTTTTGTAGGAATTACACAGGCATTTTCCGGATTATCATTCCATCCAATGTACACCCACCTTTTGCATGTTGGGGATGATTTTTATCGATAGTCGGATCTTCAGGGTCAGAATTGAATGCCGGCTTTCCCCATTGTTTGAAAAAGAAAAAGACTTCCGATGCTTCACATTGTTTTTTAATATCCATTACCCATTCCTTTTTCATAGGTCTCGCATGATGACCTGATTCCCCTCCAACAATCACCCAATGAATGTTATTTAAATTAAGATTTGGAAGCGGACCAATTAGTGGCTCAAGAGAAAGAAACTTAATTCTTGCATGTGTATTTCTTAATGAATCAATTCGATCCACAACTTTTTCATTTTCCACAGAAGTTCCCATCCAGATATTTGGTGTCCAGTTTAATTCCTCATCATATTTCAATACCAATTCTGGTCTTTTCGTTAAAACCTGGAATGTATGCTGTTGGTTTTCGTTCATTACACGAAACACTTTTTTGATGAAGGACAAGGGGACGTTTTTGTGAAACAAATCACTCATTGAATTTACAAAAACTTTTTTTGGTTTGTTCCACGAATATGGTGTTTCAAGGGTTTCAGGGTGCAGAGCGAGGGAGAAGCCATTTTTATATTTGGGCAATCCCATTGCGTGCAAACGTTTTGACATGACTTCAGCATAACAAAATTTACATCCGGCAGAAACCTTGGTGCAACCTGTTGTTGGGTTCCAGGTCATTTCTGTCCATTCGATGTTTGATTGTGCCATTATATATTTTTTGGAGAGTTCTTGTCGATAATATAATTTGCAATCTTCAATCCTGTACTATTGTTAGAAGCAAAGATCAGGTGAAATATCGGATTATTTTTCGAGTTTTTCAGGATCAATGGATTGCTAACATTTTTCCAGACAGTCTTTAGTTGTCTTTGATAAATTTCAACTATCTTATCAATAGGCTTATCAATTTTCTTATTTGTTTTCTGAGTACCAAATAAAGTTTCTTCTTCTTTCGGTGGATAAAATATTCCCCGGATTTCACTTTCTGACAGCCCAAAAAATGCAGTAAGGCGATCCAATGCCATCAGTTCACCGCTTGTTCCAAGTAATCTGTTGATTGCAACTCCCGAAGGGATCAAAATCCAAATGTCGGAATGTGTTCCTCGCAAATTTGAAATACTCGACCAGTTTATTTGCATCCCAAAAGGATCCAGCAATATTAATGCTGTGAAATTTGGTTTCTTAAGTGCTAAAGCAAGTTGTTCAAGTTGCGAATTGCAATCTTCTTTTCGAATGATAATTTGTGAACGCGGAATGTGGTCAATGGATTGCCTAAGGAGGTTCAGTGAATCAACACTCTTTTCATTTGTTTCAATGAAATAGTAATAATCAAATTGGTATGGAGGCTCAAGTTTTAGTACTCGGGCAGCTGATCCCTGGTAGACATGAAGTTCAGTTAATTCGCTGTCATTGACTTCAAAATTAAATAAGTCCGTCTTTTTTGCTTTAGTAGTAATCTTTTCTCCAAGTCCTGCAAATCCATCAAAATAAATGCTTTTATAATGTGGATATTTATTCAAAATTGTGAGGTAAGCCCTCACATATTCAATGAATGAATTTAGTTTGACTTCAGTCCATTTCCCTCCCCAATCTTGTACTGTGCTCTGCTTTGGTTTCATTAGAATCAGCAAAATCAATAAACAAAAATAATAAAAATAGATTATAAGGCAAACATTTAAAATGATTGCAATACAACCTAATAAATGCTGGTTATTTTAAGTGTATTTTAATAATATATGGTCTTATTCAGGAGATGGATGATTTCACTTGGCTCGTTTATGTGTCAAAGATAATTTCAACTTTGTACGATCGTAGAAAAATCCATTCTGCAATTCCCTTTGCAAATATTCCGTAAGGTCAGAAGCAGGGATTTGACCATTCTTCACTTTTTCCAGCGGAATTACAAAGACCTTTTCCGGTGCTTCTGTATTCCCGCCCAGACCGACGACAATGAACACCGGAATTTTCTTTTCCAGCATAAAGGTTTTGTAACGCTTCACCTGTTCATCAGAAGCGAATTCAATTCCTCCTTTAAAATAGTTTTGTCTCCATTTGCATTCCACCGCAAAAGTCGCTTCATCCTTGCCTTTCAAACGCACCAACAAATCCGGATGCATGGTGCTCTTTGGATAAATTCCATTCACGATTTTATCACCCTGCCATTCCAGAAGCTGGAAATAATTTTGATCAAATTTCTGAACGATATATTTCTCGAATGCATTGCCCTTTTCTTTTGCATCTGCTTCCGTTTCTACTCGCGCAGGTTTTTCCGGTTCCTGATTATTTTCTCCGAAATTCGCATTGCTTATAGTAGACTGAACCGTTGCTTTAAGCATTGCATTCTCCTTCTTAATGAAAAAAAATAGTCCGGCGAAAAACAGAGCCATGCCCAGAATCATTAATGGTATTGCCATGGGTTTCATAGTTTGGGAAAATGTATAATTTCGAAGTTCAATTTTAGATAGAAATGTCTATTTATCCAATGAATATCATACCTCGCAATTTAAATCAAAAAATCTTACCTTCTGTTACATTGCACTTATAATTTGAAAATACTACTTGCTAAGTTTCATGGAAAAATGTTGTAACAGAAGTCACGGACATCTTTTAAGATGATTCATGATCTCTTATGAATTTCTCCCATTCAGCACTCAATTCATTACAGGCTTCTTGTGCAGATATTTCATTTGGAAAGATGATTTCAATTTTATCATTTATTATTTCCATATCATCTCTTTTCCCATTTACAAATTGAATTCTGTCCTTCAATTCTATTTCAATTCTCCTTTTCTCTTTATCATTTGAATAATGCTTTGTAAGTTTGAAGGTTTTGATTTTGGACAAGTCAATAAAATTTTCCTGAATTTGATAGACGTTATCAGTTTTCATTTTTTAAATTCTTTTAGTTTGAAATCGTTTTTTCTGATCCGTTTGCCTAATGAACGTGGTTCATAACTCATAACTCATAACTTGGAACTAAGTTCATAACTCTATTTAAACTTTTTACCCTTCTTCCCTTTTCCCCACCAAACAACCCACTCGTATATTTATCATATAACTCAAACAAATACTCAATCCTCTTCGTCTCACTTGTAAACGATTGTGGTCTGTAACATTGATCCACAGCTTTGTCCAACTCATTATGTGCTTTAACGAGCGCAGGTGGCATCGTGAGTGGATCGTAAAGATCTGCCAGACTGCTGCCGGGAAATTGCTTCCTTACATCCAATACCTGCTGCGCTTTTTCTTCTACAGTTTGCTTCTGCTTAGCGGTGGGGGATTCGGGCCAGGGGAAGTTGTTGTAGACGATGCTTGCAGAGTATTGATAATCGCTTTTCATTCTACCGCAAGTGTATTTCATCCAAACGGTATGCATCATAGATGTTAAAATTCCAAGGTTAAATAGTGATGCCTTCGGAACAATTAGTGCACTTCCGCTTGAAATAATATTTGCAGAAAGAATACCAATTGGTATATATTTTCGATTTTCTGAAGATACTTTTGGGATAATAATATATGATGAGCTTGGCTGTCTAATTTCGCCAAACAGTGCAGGTTTTTCTGCTAATTTTTTAGTGGCTTCTCTTGAACTAGACAGCCTGAATTTTTTAGTCAGATTTATCCGGTCTGTAATAAATTTTGAGTTTTTCAAAATATCTGGACTTGCATCAACCAGCCACAAACACCATCGTTTCTTATTGTTAATAAATTCCTCACCTCCCATATATGGGCGAATGAATTTCTTCAAGGTTGGATCGTCTTTTATTGATTGTTCTTTTTCAAGATCACTTAATATTAAGTGACCATCATCAATAGGCATGCTTCCATAGTTCATTGGAGATGAATTGCATATTGGTGATTTCCGATTTTGAACTACCATATCCTTTCCTTCGACTAAAAATGGGTTAATATTATTTGATTTGACTTTAAGCGGTTCGCCTTTTATATCTTCGTAAACAAAAATATATTTCATTGAGGAATCGTAATTCGCAAATCCAATAATTACAACATGAACAGCTGCATTGCCTTTTGCTTCATTGCTCCATTTAAATGTTTGATGTGCAAAGTGTATTTTAATCTTGTAAGTATTGAATAATTATTCCATAAAATTCCAACTTGTTCTCCTTGCTGAAATTGAATTTGTTGAAACAAATGCAAACTTCGTCTTTGTATTCTGATTTTGTAATATTGGCCGCTTTTATATACCAAGCTGTTACATAATCTAATACACCTACACCTTTTGCATCGCTAAATACAAGATCCATGTCCTCTTTCTGCACAGTATTTTGCTCTTTCTTCCCCACAAACGGCGGATTCCCAAAAATAAAATCAAACTTCTGTTCTTTTTTCTCCCAGGGCAATGGATCGATGAGACTTTGCCAGTCGATGCGGAGCGCATTGCCATGAGCGATGGTTGCACTTTTTTGTAGAGGCAGCCGAATGTAATTTTCTCCAAAAGTTTCACTTACGAGTGTATTCATCTGGTGATCGATGAGCCACATGGCTACCTGTGCAATCTGAGCAGGGAATTCTTCGTATTCGATTCCGTAGAAACGATCCACATTTACTTTTACAAATACATCGAGATCGTGTTTGAGTACAGCCTGGCCTTTCGGAAAAAGTTGGGTGATAATCTGAAGTTCCAAAAGTCGGAGTTCGCGGTAGGCAACAATGAGGAAGTTACCACAACCACAGGCGGGATCGAGGAAACGCAAGAGGGAAATTTCCTCGTGCAGTTTTACCAGTTCTTTGCGGTTGCTTTTGTATTTCTCAAAACGTTCCTGCAAATCGTCAAGGAACAGTGGCTTGATCACTTTCAGGATATTCTTTTCACTTGTGTAATGTGCACCAAGATTTCGGCGTTCCTGTGGGTTCATCACACTTTGAAAAAGTGAACCGAAGATGGCAGGGGAGATCTGGCTCCAATTTAAAATGCAACATTCGAGCAGGGCTTTTCGCATGCCACTGTCGAAAGCAGCCGGTGCTAAGGTTTCAGCAAAAAGTTTTCCGTTTACATAGGGAAAATGAGCAAGGTCTTCGTCGAGGTTTTTCAGTCGCTTGTCTTCGGAAGTATTCAGGATATAGAAAAGTTCAGAGAGGGAAGATGCGAGGTTGCTGCCGTCTTCATTCGTCCGGTTTTTTATGTAATCATGAAAACTGTCTTTTTCAAAAATTCCGGTATCATCGGCAAAGAGACAAAAGACCAGGCGAACGAGGTAGAGTTCCAAAGCATGTCCGCTGTAACCAATCGCTTCCAACTGATCGTGGAGTTTCCCCATTTTCTCAGCAGCCTTGATATTCACCGGATCCTGTTCGGCGAAGGTTTTTAGCTGCATTCCAATCAGAAAACCAAAATGCCGGATGTGTTTGTGAAGATCTTTGAGGCTGAATTCAACCTGTGTATTTTCATCAAGGTCAAAGAGCCGGAATTTCTCAAAGTCACAGATGAGGATACAACGTGGAAGTTCATCTTCTTTGAGTCCGGGGAAATAGTCGGTGGCTTGTTTGTATGCTTTATCGAGGTTCTTCCCCCGGCTTTTCATTTCCACGAGAATCTGACCTTTCCAGAGCATGTCAATAAAGCCATCAGCCTGGTTCAACTTACTGACCCTTTGCTCAAACGTGGCTACACGTCTGCGGGAGATTCCGAAGACATCGAAGAAGCCATCGAGAAAGGATTTGGCTTCTGCATCTTCCGATGAAGTATGTTCCCACTCTTTTGAAAATTTAATAGCACGCGAGCGGATTTCGTTCCAGGACAGGGGCATAATTGGAAAATGGATTTATTCATCAAATAACATGAATTATTGGGTAATTCGGAAGTCACAGGCTTAATAATTTGGAATTTATTTGAAAAACAGGAACAAGAGGAATATGAACTCCGGGTATCAAACGTGTTTTTATTTAGTGCAAAAGATGATTTGCATCAGTTATTTGAAATATAGTTCGCATGGACTTGCTTATCCGGTTTGAATAGTCCTATCTTTGTAAGTGAATACTCACTAACATAGAAAATCATGGAAAAAATATACGGAAAGAACAACATCGCAATCGGTTTTCTGGTCATGGGCTTATTTATGTTCTATGGATTTCTATTGATTTACCTCAGGGACTTTGCTCCGGGAAAAGCGGAGTGGGCGGATTCGTACAGTATCGGAAAGCATTTTGAAAGCAGGCTGGCTCATGTTCACGGGAACTTGTTTGCGTTTTTGAATATACTGATAGGATACCTGCTTTTGCATTTCAGGGATAAGCTGAAACATGTGAAAATAATTTCATGGTTGGCACTTACAGGTTTACTGATGCCACTGGGTATTTTGTCAGAAGTATATTTTGGCTTGCCTCCTGTGCTGGTGCTGGTTGGAGCTTTGGCAATGACAGCTTCTGTTATCTGGCTTGGATTTAGTTTTATACGAATGCAACAGATTCATTCTTAATTGGACAGATAAATAAAGATGGATATATCAGAAAGACAACTGGAAATAATTGAAGCAGCGGGGAGAATTCTAACGTCTTCCGGCGTGAGTGGTTTGACAATAAAAAATCTTGCTGCTGAAATGAAATTTTCGGAAAGTGCGATTTACAGACATTTTAAAAGTAAAGAGGAAATTATCATTGCAATGCTGAATTACCTGGCCCAAACAATGGATACCCGTTTAACGAAAACTCTTGCAACTGAATTGTCGGTGGAAGAAAAGTTCATGGAATTGTTTCGGAATCAATTTTCGTTTTTCAAAAAGAACCCTCACTTTGTTGTTGCTGTGTTTTCAGACGGATTGATGGAAGCAAGTCAGGCAATTAATGAAACCATCCTGAAAATAATGGAGGTGAAGGTAAGGCATGTGCATGCTGTACTTGCAGAAGGGCAAAAAAAAGGAATCTTTACAAAGGCTATATCCACAGCAGAATTGGTACACATGGTAATGGGTGCATTCAGGTTGCACATGTACAAGTGGCGGATTGCAAATTTCCGTTTTGATATTAAAAAAAGTGGAGAATCGATGATTCAGTCACTACTCACATTAATTAAAGCAAAATCGAAATGAAAAAAAATATTTCTCTCGCTATTGGCCTCCTCCTTGCCGCCTTTGGATTGCTCACTTTGTTTCTGAGCGGTTCAGTGATTTTTGATTTATTCGGTATCCGGGCCAGGGAAGGTAATTATGTGCTTTTTATTGTCTGGGCAAATTTTATTGCCAGCTTTATTTATCTTTTTTCAGCATATGGATTTGTTAAATCCAAAGCCTGGACGACTTCAATTTTAAGTATAGCTTCTGTAATTTTGCTGGTGGCATTTCTCGGATTGATGATTTGGGTTTACAAAGGTGGAATTCATGAAACAAAAACAATCGCTGCAATGATCTTCAGGATAACTGTAACCATGGGTTTTACAGCACTTGCATATTATACCATCAATAAAAAAAGCATCAAAATGAAAACAAAAATTCTTCCTCTGATTGCAGGGACATTATTTTTATTTAGTTGTGGTAACGCCACAAACGATAAGACATCGGTACAAACAGATTCCACTGTCCATGAACAACACCATGAAGCAGCCGTAAGTAGTGCTCTTGAGTTGAACAACGGTGAGAAATGGGCAGTGAATACGGAGATGATGGTGCATGTCCTGGGTATGGAAAACGAACTAAATTCTTTTGCCGGCACAGGACTAAGCGATTACCAGGGCTTAGCAGCGAAATTGCAGCAATACAATGATCAGATCATTTCAAGTTGCACCATGAAAGACAAGGCTCATGAGGAATTGCATAAATGGTTGTTGCCCTACATTGATTCAGTAAAAGAATTATCCGAAGCCAAGGATGAAACCACTGCATCGGCTCAACTTCTGAAAGTAAAAAATTCATTCGCACAATTTAATGAATATTTCCAATGAAAAATTATCAGGTATTCGTTTTCGTACTTACGATAGTGCTTTTGAATGCTTGCAACAGATCCGGCAATGAGCAAGAAAGCAAATCTGCTGAACTTAATTTGCCGGACACAGAACAGGTTGTTCCGCCGCCGGTGATCGATTATATGGCATTGGGCAAAACCATTGCGAACTCATCCCAGGCTGTCCTGGCAAAGAACCTGATGGATGCAATAAGTAAAAATGGGACAGACTATGCATTGAAGTTTTGCAATACAAAAGCGATTGCTCTTACGGATAGTTTGTCGCATATTTTTATGGCAAGCATAAAGCGTGTCAGCGACAAACCCAGAAACCCCGGGAATCAAGCCAATCAGGATGAGTTAGTTTATCTGGGAGAGCAAAAAAAGAGGATGATAAATGGTGATAGTGCAATTGCATCATTGAGAGAGGTGGATGGAAGAATGATTGGTTATTATCCGATTGTCACCAAGGCAATGTGCCTGCAATGTCACGGAAAAAAGGATATAAATATTAGTTCGACTACATACGCTACTATTCGTAAACTTTATCCATCCGATAAAGCAATTGGTTATGGTGAAAATGAATTAAGAGGTTTGTGGGCAATTGAAATGGTCAAGAAATAGGGGGGCAAAACGATGAATATAAAAGAACTGCATACTACGGAAAAAGAGGTATCCGCAGTTTCATTTTTCAAAAGTGATCAGGCAAATGCGACAGCATTGCAAATTCTGAGTGGTGGGAAGTTAAACGAGCACATCACAAAAGTACCGGCCTTGTTAATTTGCATGGAAGGCAAGATAATTTTCAGAAATGAAAATGGAATTGAGCTGCCATTATTTTCCGGGGATTTTATCATCATTGAACCAATGGTAAAGCATTGGATCGAGGCTGAAATAACTACTCAATTGGTATTGATAAAGTAGAATTCCCTTCAATTCAGAACCAGAAAAGCGATTTATCAGGAAGAATTTGATTGCAAATTGGTTAAAATTGTTACTTTTGGCATGTGAGTTGCCGACATCAATTTTTTGCACGAATCCTTGTCATTTATCTGATGGCATTGTTGATAATGCCTTGTCACGATTCCTGTGATGCAGATGATCATTCAATTACTGTTACGATTGAAACAGCACAAGATCACCATGAATCCGAAAGCGATTTTTGTAGTCCTTTTTGCAGTTGTGCCTGTTGTGCCACGGCAATTCAGGGCTTGGCTTTTGTTGAATTGAAAGCTCCTGCACATTTTTCCATCAGTAATTTTGTTTTGTTGAGCCCCGATTTTTATTTTATCAGCAATAATTCCATCTGGCAGCCCCCAAAACTCGTTTAATGAAATTTTAATTGTCCTGAAGGGGCAAGCTATTTTTCACGGCACATGTATGCTGTGAGGCTTATTGCATTTCATTAAATTCAGAAATCATGATTGAAAAAATTATTCAGTTTTCCGTCAGGAATAAACTGATCACCGGAATATTCCTGATCCTGTTTGTTGCCTGGGGCATATATTCTACTACCCAGCTTTCCATTGATGCTCTCCCCGATGTCACAAATAATCAGGTTCAGGTGATCACATCGACGCCCAATCTTGCAACACAGGAAGTGGAGCAGTTTATTACCTATCCCATCGAGATGCAGATGAAAACAATTCCCGAAGTTGTGGAATTGCGCTCCACTTCGCGGAGTGGGCTATCGGTGATCACAATTGTTTTCAAAGATAAAGTCCCGGTAAATATTGCGAGACAACAAGTATCCGAACGATTAAAAATGGCGGAAGAAGATCTGCCAAAACAATTCGGTACTCCTGAAATTGTACCGCCGACAACAGGCTTGGGGGAGATCTATCAATATACAATTTCTGCGAAGAAAGGTTTTGAAAAGAAGTATTCGACAATGGAACTGCGCACGATCCAGGATTGGATTGTTAAACGCCAGCTGGTTGGGACTCCGGGTGTAGTGGATGTAAGTAGTTTTGGCGGATACCTGAAACAATATGAAGTTGCGATTGCTCCCGAGAAACTCGTGAGTATGAATATTTCTCTTACCGAAGTATTCGATGCACTCTCAAAGAACAATGAAAACACCGGAGGAAGTTATATTGACAAGGGACCGAATATTTATTTTATCCGGGGTGTCAGCAAAAACCTGATTGAAGGTGCTTTGATCGTGATTTTTGTGTTGGTATTGTTGCTAGGCAATTTTCGTGCCGGATTGATTGTTGCTTCCGTGATTCCTTTGTCCATGTTGTTTGCGATCTCCTTGATGAATGTCTTCGGTGTGAGCGCAAACCTGATGAGTATGGGAGCACTCGACTTCGGTTTGATTGTGGATGGGGCAGTCATTGTCGTCGAAAGTATGCTGCATATATTTTCTAAAAACTACCGCAGCAACACACTTTCCCAGAAACAAATGGATCATGAAGTAATTGCAAATTCATCGGGGATCATGTCAAGTGCTGTGTTCGGACAAATCATCATTCTGATCGTGTATGTTCCGATTTTTGCATTGACCGGAATTGAAGGAAAAATGTTTTTGCCGATGGCACAAACAGTGTCTTTTGCAATCATCGGTGCCTTGCTCTTGTCGCTGACGTATGTACCTTTGATGTCCAGTTTATTCCTGAATAAGCAGATTACACATAGGGAAAGCTGGAGTGATAAATTCATTCATTGGGTCTTAAAATTCTATACGCCTTTTTTATCCAGAGTATTGAGAAATAAAATGAAAGTCATTGTGGGTTCTGCACTCATTTGGATTGCTTCCATCTTTTTGTTTAACTCTTTGGGCGGTGAGTTTATTCCGGAAATGGATGAGGGAGATTTCGCTACGAATTATACAATACGACAGGGAAGCAATCTTCAGCAAACTATTCGGACAGGAACAGAATTAGAAAATATTCTTCTTAAAAAGTTCCCGGAGGTTCTGGAAGTTGTCTCGAAGATTGGTACTTCTGAAGTGCCTACTGATCCTATGCCGATCGAAAGCGCTGACTTAATTATTATATTGAAGGATAAAAAAGAATGGACCTCAGCAAAGGACAAAGAAGAGTTGGCGGAAATGATGAATAAGGAATTGGGTGTTCTTCCCGGTGTGAATCTGTCCTTTGAACAACCGATCCAAATGCGATTCAATGAAT